>NZ_CP186860.1:0-3080408 GCF_049545105.1 Faecalibacterium hominis (ex Afrizal et al. 2022)
TTCCATATCCTGCCCACGCTTGCGGTTTCGCTGCGGCACATTCATGGTGCGCTCCTGCTTGGGGGCAAGAATCTTTTCCAGAAAGCCGCGCACCAGTTCGGGCGCACGGTGGAGAGCATCCAGATAGGGTTTCACGTCGTACCACAGGTCGTGGTACTTGTTGCTCCAACGAACGGCCTCTTTCTTGGCGGTGGAAAGTTCTTCTTTCAGGCGGCGGTTCTCCACATCCATCATATAGCCGTGGTCGGCTTGCTTTTTCAGCTTGGAAAACTCTTCTTCGGTCAGCGAATAGTTGCCGAGAAAGGTGCGCTTACCAATATAATCCAGATCGCGCGCATGAATGAGGGCTTCTTTTGTGAGCGTGACCTTTTTCTGCACAGCGGCAAGTTCCTTTTCGGTCTTGGAGAGGGTTTTGTTGGTTTGGGTGAGGTGCTGCTCTTTCTGGTCAATCTGGGCGGTCAGAGTGTCCAGTCGCTCCTGCTCCCGCTGGACTTTGAACTGGGTGACGGTCAGGTGTTCTTCAGTGCTGCCACGCTCACCGCGCTCTACATCCGTATACCCGGCGTTGCGCATATAGTGGAAGAAATCGTCTTGCAGGACACTGTACGACTTCTTCAGGACTGGCTTGCCGCTCTTTTGCAGGACAGGCTTTCCGGCATCGTCCAGCAGAGGTTTGGATGCCCACTTCTTGCTCCTACTGACCTGCATGACAGTCTCCTTGACTGTGCCGACCAGTGCCTTGTCCTTGCAGCGTTTCGACCAGAGGATTTGCTTTTCCACCACAGGCACATAGACCACATGAAGATGGTAGTGGTAGACCTCCCGGCCTAATGCTTCGGTCATGGCGCGGTTGATCTCATCGGCGTGCATGACTGCCGAGAGGATATACTGCTCACCACCCACGATCTGAACGGCTGCTTTGTAGGCATCCTCATAGAACTGCTTGGCGAACTCGTAGCCACCGTGATTGTCAAAATAGGCCGAGTTGACATCAAAGACAAGCTCGCAATAATGGGTGGCATCCGGCTTCAGGCCGCGCGTTGAAATCGTACCAGCGGTTTCCAGTTGGGCGAACAGGTCAGTGTAGCTGGCGGTTGGCTTTTTGAAGTGGACGTTCCATGCAGCGCGCTGGGGGATAATGTCGGGGTTCCGATAGCTGTCCTTTTCGCGCTCGTTGTGCTGCTGGGTGTTGCCAACGGCCTTATCCGAAACGGCGAGATTT
This sequence comes from Faecalibacterium hominis (ex Afrizal et al. 2022), assembly GCF_049545105.1. Classification (NCBI taxonomy): domain Bacteria; kingdom Bacillati; phylum Bacillota; class Clostridia; order Eubacteriales; family Oscillospiraceae; genus Faecalibacterium; species Faecalibacterium hominis (ex Afrizal et al. 2022). The sequence goes on from NZ_CP186860.1 coordinate 1,223, forward strand.
CGGACACTGGTGCGGTCAATACCATCATTTCTTGCCAAAGGGCATCCCTCCTTTCGGGGTTCAGAGGAAGGTGACGGGGACGAAGATGCACTTCTGCGGAAGTGTAATAACCCACTATGACACTTTCATCCCTATGGGCTGCAAAGTGTAGTGGGCTCTTCGAGGACTCTCCGAGGGGGAACGTCTCCTGCGGGAGAGTTAATCAAGTTCACGTTTGCGAAGCAATGAAAGCCCCAGTGGGGCTTTTAAGTGACCGAACGGTCTTGCGCCAGCAAGATGGAGGGGCCTCGCCCCGACAAGTTCGCACAATGCGAACTTGATTGCTCCGTACGCATCTGAAAAAATTGCGTACGGACTTCAAATAACCCGTACGGTCTGTACGGCGTACGAAAATGCAAAATACAAACGATAACACGTTTTGATTTACGCCGATTTGCCGTACGGATGCGTACAAGTACAGACCGTACAGGTTGTACGAAATTCTTCCGTAAAAAATACACTTTTTACGGGCAAGGGTGGATAAGCGGCTCGATGCCTACAAAACCCCGCACCCTGCGGCCACCGGGCAGGTAGATGTTGTTGGTGGCTTCAAGGTTGTAGCGGCGGTCATTCTGGCGCAGTTCTGCGCTGAAACGGATGGCCGATACGCTGTGACAGGCGTTGTCCTCGCACCACTGCTTATAAATGTCGTAGAACTCCTTGGAGCTGATGGAGCAGTCTGCCTTAAAGCGGAAGTAGCCCTCGGATTCCATGAAGTCAATGACATTGTTGCTGCTGCGTTTGATGGTGTCCACGTTGGCGGCGGCTCGTTCGCTGACCGTGAAGCGGAAATCGTTCTGCACCAGCCGGTGCAGCCCTTCCAGACACCAGAGCAGGATGCCCTCCAACTCGGCGCACATCTTCTCCACAAGGAAAGGGTCGTCCGTGCGGTCGGCAGGCTTGTCCTTGGTGGTCAGGATGAGCTGGCGGCGGAAGAAGCCATCCGAATGGTCGTACAGCGAAGTCAGCGCACCGTTGCCGAAACAGAGGAATCGGGCGTAGATGTCCCGCTGGTAGCTCTGGACACCCTTGCGCTCCAAGTCCAACTTGGCTTCGGCAGTCACGATGGTCTTGATATAATTCGTCTTGGGCAGGGCGTTCATGTCCATGTCATCGTCGATCATGAGCAAGCGGCGTTCCAGATCGGCACGGGCAAAGCGGTTGTTCTCCACCTTCTGGACACTGCCGTTGCTGGCTACATCCCCCATGAGCCGTTTCAGCACCAGCCCGATGCGAGACTTGCCCTCGCCGCCCTTGCCGACAATGAGCATCATCTTTTGCCCTTTGGTGCTGGGGATAAGGCAGTAGCCCAGATATTCCTGCAAGGTGGGGATGTCAGCATCGTCCAGCAGCTCGTGCAGAAAGGTCAGCCAGCGGTCAGGGCTGGCAGCTTTGGGGTCATATCTCACAGGCAGGCGGTTCTGACAGAACAGGCGGCTCTCCTGAAAAGAGCCGTCCGGCAGATGGTACACGCCGTTCTGGAGGTGGATGCAGTCCTGCTCGATGGGGAACGGGTCGGAAAAGGCCAGCAGTTTGATGGTTTCCAGAATGTTGGTGACCTTTTTGGACAGGCCAGAGGTGACATATTCCTCGATGTTCTCCAAGATGCGCTGCTTGATCTCGCTCTCGTCCTCCACCGGACCGTCCAGCGTGTACAGCGTACCGTTGACGCATTTCAGCGGCCACTGTTCCAGAAAGGCGCGGCCAAACTGGACTTCATCGATCTTCTTACCGTTGTACCAGTCCGGCCATAAAGGGTTGCGGGAAATGTTTTTCTTCATGTGGTGGTTCTCCTTTAAAAAAGTAAAGTGGTGATTATCATAATGATAAGCACCACTTTAGGTGAATGAATCGTCAGGCGCACTTTGCCAGAGCAAGGCGGTCGGTGCGCTCCTCCAGCATCAGCAGGTACGACCCGGACAGCAGCTGTGCGGTGGTAGCGGCCTTCTGCCGGGGCGTCCCAAATGCAACGCAGTCCGTCAGGTGCTCGATGGTCTCGGTCATGTGGAGGGCTTCTTCAAACCGTGGGTCATGCGGTTCCTCCGGGGTGGCGGGCTTGTAGCGCTTTTGCCAGTCGTGCAGCAGGTCAAGATAATCGGTCAGCACCCGCAGGCAGTAGGCGATGTCTGCCCACTGCTCGTCCGTCAGGCCACGCTTGGACGGCGGCAGGGCGATGGCATTGGCGGGCGGTTTGTCCGGGTCAAGCCCGAAGTCACTTGCGAGCTTCTCGGCGGCTTGCCGGGGGTTCAGGTTGAACAGCTTGGCGGTGAGGTCGATGGCATCTCCGTTGGCTCCACAGCCGAAGCAATAATAATAGGTGTCGTTCAGCTTCATGCTGGGGTCGCTGTCGGAATGGAAGGGACAGCACACCATGCCATGGCGGTCGGGTCCCATGCCGTACATCTCTCCCACCTGCCGAACGGTGATAGCGGACTTGATCTTTTGATACAGGCTCAAGGGCATTCCTCCTTTGTTTCGTGCGTTGCACCAGAGACCCCAAAGTGGGAACGCTGGTGTTTTTTGCCTTGTGCCTGAATATACGGAGAATTTTGCAGAAAGGGCGAAAAAACGGCAAAACTGCAACGGAAAAAGAAAAAAGCCCTTACTGGTTGCAGAGTTGCAACAGCAAGGACAGAGAGGAAACCGTATATTGAACAAAACGGCAGAGCGTATTATAATGAGGAAAAAGCTCAAAAAGGAGGGCCGACTTCATGGCACAGGAATATCTGCCCGCACCGTCCAACGTCCGTCTTGCGGACTTGATGAAAGAGCACAATATCAGCCAACCGGAGCTTGCCAAGGAAATCGGCTGCTCCAAAAGCACCATCAGCCGCTTCATCAGCGGCGCAAAAGGGACGCTGACCCATGAGCAGGTGCTGAAAATCGCAAGGCTGTTTAATGTGTCCACGGATTTCCTGCTGGGAGAAACCAACATCCCCGACCGCAAAAATTACGACATTGCCGAACTGGGCTTGTCCGTAGAAGCTGCAAAGAACCTCTACACAGGGCGTGTCAATACAGAGGTGGTCAACCTGCTGTTGGAAAACGCCCGCTTTGCAGAGCTTACTTACCGCATAGCGCAGTATTTTGATGATACGTTTGCATCCGGCATTGCAGCACAGAACGCCATGCTCACGACATTGAGCACCCTGCTGCGCACAAAGGTCAAGACCTCGGCAGCAGCCAAAGCCGCAAAGGACATCAGCCTTCGGAGAAAGCCAGTGTACCAAGGCGACCTTGATGACATTGAAACGTACTTCATGGCAGCGGTCAAGGAAATCAAAAAGGGTATCGGGAGCCATTACGCCGAGCAGGAAGCCATGAGCAAGAAAGCGGCAGAGAAAATGTTCACCGAATTGACCAAAGGGCAGGATGTGCAGCACCCAACGATCACGGCAGAGCAGCTGACAGACGCAATGTTGGGTAGCGTTTCGGGCATGGAGGGAGCCACGCCGGAAGCACTGGAACAGCTGCGGAGCGGTATGCTGGGAATCTTGCAGTCTGCCGCAGAGCATGAAAACGTCCATGAAGCAGACGAATGAACGGCTTTGTGCGCTGGCGCAGAAAGGCGATGCTGCCGCGCTGGACAGCCTGATCGACAACAACAAGTCCTTTATTGGCAAGGTGGCAAATGACCTTTTCCGCAGCATGAATCTGGCACAGTCCGGCCTGAACCTTGACACGGACGATTTGAAACAGGCGGGCAATCTGGGCTTATGGAAAGCTGTGCCGAAGTTCGATGCAGCGCGCGGCATGAAGTTCCTGACCTATGCGGCTCCTGCCATCCGCAACGCCATGATGGACATGGTACGGGATGCCTTTGCCGCTTTTGAGCAGCGGATGGTAACGGAGGACAAGGACGGCGTCTACTACCAGCGCGTTTCGCTGGACGATGTTCTGCCGGGAGAGGAACAACTGCGGCGCATCGAAGCTATAGCCGACCCTTACGCCATGCAACCGCAGAATATTATGGAGGAGCAGGAATCGCGCCGGGAGCTGTACAACGGTCTGCAACGCCTGACCGACCGGGAGCAGACCTATCTGCTGTACCGCTATGGGTTCACAGACGGTGAGGAGCATCCCCTGATCGGTACAGCGATATACTTCCACCTGACAAAGAGCCGTGCTAAAAAGACCGAGGAACAGGCCATGGATAATTTGTGGTTGGAACTGCCGTGGTGGTTTCTTTGAATAAAAAGAAAAAATCGTGATTGTGCTACAAGTTTTCTGGAAATTTATGTGCAGCTATACGATTTTGAAAAATTTTGTGGACAAACGAAATAAATCAGGCTTAAATTTCGTTATCTAAACAAAAAGCAAGGAGGGAGCTTTGATGACTTGTAAAAATTGTGGTTATGAAAACAAGCTGGGTGTTCGATATTGTCAGCGGTGTGGTCAATACATTGAGCCCAAACGGACATTGGCGCAAGAAGTTAAATCGTTGGATTTTAGAAGCCTTGCTGGTGTTGGCCGTAGAGATGTGAATATTGCGCCGCTGTTTACTGCATCACCCGTTCAAACTCCAGCAAAAGCACACCAAACGCCCTCGCCTGTTGAACCGATGCCAGACGGAAGATGGTATTGCCCGGACTGCGGAACATTAAATGCTTCTTCTGAACGTTTTTGCAAAAACTGTGGAAAAGTCCGATAAATGTGAAGAAAAACATGGAAGGAGGAAACCGTATGAAAAAGAAGGCTATAATAGTTCTTTGCCTTGCGCTGGTACTTACATTGATTGGCTGTGGAAATAATGCTCAAAGTTCAGATGAGCACAATGCAGAATACGAAGAAGGCTATACCGCTGGCTACGAGGCCGGGTATCATGACGGAGAAGAGCAAGCAACCGGAAATGAAAAACATTTTGCACGGTTTTTGGGTTCTTTTACGGCCACTGTTGAGCAGATCTTGCCCGATTACTATGCACTGCCGGGAAAAACGGTTGCGGTTGTTCACTTCTTTCAGGACAGACCATTTTTGCTTCATTTCCAGAAAGACTTAACTGGTGAACTTATTGAAGGAACAGCTTATGTGTTTGAGTTTGAGACTTTTGAAGTTGAACTTCCAGACGATGAAGAAAATCCAAATATTTCAGATTATATGTATTCAATAAATGTTACCAATTATAGAGTTGCAGAAGATGACGAACTCGGATTGGAAGGAAAGATGCCAACTGTCGAAATAGTATCGAAGTAAGCAGCCAAGCTGTTTTATAATGAAACGCAAAGATGGCGGTACACATTGGAATAGGATTCAAAAGCCGTATGAAGAACACAGCATCAAAAAAGAAAACTTGTCTCGGATTTTTGCTGATCGTATTTTTAGCATATGTGGTGTGCTATCTTCTTTCTCAAACAGTGTTTCATGAAGTCTACTTGTTTGAATGGACAGCAGCCCATTATTATTTGTGTTTATGGGTTGCATCTGTTACTTTCTGTTTTCTGGAAATGTATAGAGCAGCTCTTATCACAACAGCTGGAAACTGGACAGGAATTTTGATCGGACAAGTGTTGGGCGATTTTATTATCAAAATAAACGCCACAAAAATCACGCCGGATATGTATATAGGAAAAGTATGGCAGCTCAAGGCACACTACGGAGTTTTGATTTGGCTACTCGTTTTCCTACTTTCGTTTATTATCGGAATGCTTGTTGAAAAGAAAAATCATTGTTAAAATGCGTAGTTAATAATAGACAGCCATCTATTTGCAAGTCGCAAGTAGATGGCTGTCGGTTTTATCTGTATATTCTAATTAAAGGTCAATCCTCTAAATCTGCCATGGTCACAGCTGAGTGAGAGATAATGCTCAATCTCACCACCCAGCACAAACTGGGCGTACTCCAAAGATTTATTCTGGCGAATGAATATTCTGCGCTTTAAACAATTTAACGACGAATATATTGTGCAATATAGAGAATTTCAATTGCGACTTCGCACTCGATTGACATGCAACGCAAAATGCGTCACAATGATACTGAGGTGATAACCATGGAAAAAACGATGACACTCAATCTTCGTGTCAACCCTACCGTTAAACAGCAAGCCGAAGATGTATTGAAGCAGCTCGGCATCCCGATGGCAACAGCTATTGATATGTACCTGCGCCAGATCACCCTGACTGGCGGCATTCCCTTCTCGCTGTCTTTGCCGAAAGCTCCTGCGGCTCTGAACGCTGACACCATGACCAATGACCAACTCCATGCAGCCTTGCAGGTGGGCATCAAGGAAATTCAGAACGGCGATACCGTGGATGCTGCAAGCGCATTCGCACAGTTCAGGGAACAGCACAGATGAAACAGTATGACGTGAAAATTTCTCATGCAGCCCTCAGCGACATGGAGCAGATTTACAGCTACATTGCCGACCGTCTGCTAGAGCCTGATACGGCCATGGGGCAGTATAACCGCATTGCAGAAGCCATCCAGTCGCTGAACATCCTGCCGGAACGCTGCGCGCTGGTGGAAAGTGAACCAGAGCGCACCCAAGGGCTGCGGCAGATGCTGGTGGACAACTACTCGGTGTTCTACATTGTGGGTGAGGATGCCGTGTCGGTGGCCCGTGTGCTGTACAGTGCATCCGACCTTGTACGCCGCTTGCGGAGAATGAAGTGAAAGGGGTGTTTGCATGACCGCCGTGATCTACGCCCGCTATTCCAGCGATAACCAGCGCGAAGAATCCATCGAAGGCTAGATTCGTGAATGTACGGCCTACGCCGAAAAGAACGGCATCACTGTGGTCAAACACTACATTGACCGTGCCCTTTCCGCCAAAACCGACAACCGCCCGGATTTCCAGCAGATGATCAAGGACAGCGAAAAACGGCTGTTTGATATTGTACTGGTCTGGAAGCTCGACCGCTTTGCCCGGAACCGCTACGATTCTGCACATTATGAGTACCAGTTAGAGAGGAATCATGTCAAGCTGGTATCTGCCACGGAGCCCATTTCGGACAGCCCTGCGGGTATCATGGTCAAGAGTATGCTCACCGGCATGGCTGAATACTACTCGGCAGAACTTTCTGAAAAAGTTGTGCGCGGCATGACCGAGAATGTTCTGAAGGGAAAGTACAACGGCGGCACGATTCCCATTGGTTTTAAGGTGGATGAGGAGAAGTTCTTTCAAGTCGACCCGCTGAAAGCTCCCTTTGTGGTAGAAGCCTTTCAGCGGTACAACGATGGCGCGACCATGAAAGAATTGATGAACTGGCTGAACGACAGTGGCGTGACCACCAACCGTAATCAGAAGTTTACCTACAACAGTGTTCAGACGCTGCTGACGAACAAACGGTACATCGGTGAAAACCACTTCAAGGACATTGTGATGCCCGACAGCATCCCGGCCATCGTGGACAAGGACTTGTTTGAGGAAGTGCAGCTGAAAATCAAAAAGAACAGCCGCGCTCCTGCCCGTCACAAGGCCGAGGACGATTACTTGCTCACCACCAAGCTGTTCTGCGGAATGTGCGGTGCCATGATGTTCGGCGAGTGCGGCACGGGTCGGAACAAAGTCGTTCATCATTATTATAAGTGCGCCACCGCGAAGCGTTTCAAGACCTGCAAGAAAAAGACCGTCCGTAAAGAGTGGCTGGAAGATTTGGTCATAGCTGAAACCATGAAGCTGATTCAGGACGATGCCGTGATTGATGCCATCGTTGCGGAAGTGATGGAGTTGCAGGATCAGGAAAACACCACGCTTCCTTTGCTGGAAAAGCAGATGCGCGAGGTAGAGAACGGCATTGAGAATATGCTGAACGCCATCCAAGCAGGTGTGCTGACAAACTCCACTAAATCGCGTTTGGAAAAGCTGGAAGCCCAGCAGAAAGAACTTGAGGTTCGGATCGCCGAAGAAAAAATCGCTCGGCCACGGTTAAGCGAAAATCAGGTTCGTTTCTGGCTGACCCGGTTCCGCAAGCTCGACCCGAACGTGAAAAGCCACCGGGAAACGCTTATCAATACATTCGTGAATGCTGTTTATCTCTATGATGAAAAAGTTTTGATTACATTCAACTACAAAGACGGCACAAAAACCATCACTTTCGATGAAATCGCCGCCAAAGATGCCCCAGAGAGCAATGGTTCGGATTTGGGTTGCTTCGCTCCACCAAGAACTCCAGCGTTGTGATGACGCTGGAGTTTCTGTTTTATTTGAACTTCTACAAAGCACCGCAAGGGTGGATTCGAACAGCTGCGGCGCTGTCGCGGAAGACAGCGCAAAAACAGCCCAGTGGGCTGTTTTTAGCAGTGCGGCTTGCGTAATCCACCCGCGCCCATAAAAAACCGTCAGCGTAGAGATACGCTGGCGGTTTTCTGTTTGCAGAAGGATTGAGTTTTCATGCGGGTGGATTCGAACCAGCGGCCTGTGGTTTTGGAGACCGGCGCTCTGCCAGAATGAGCTAAGACGGCATGAAAAAAGCGCCCCTGCCCGGCTGGGCAAAGACGCTTGCGGTATTTGGTTGTTAGATGCCGGGGACGATTTCCTTAACACCCTTTGCAAATGCAGCGGCCTTTTTCATCAGGCTGTTTTCCTGAAGATATTCAAGCCCCTGCAAGGTGATATGCGGTTCCATGGGCGGCTCGATGCGCTCCGGCTGGCGAATGTAGCGAACGATGTTCAGGCCCTCAATGAACCCAGCCTTCTGAAGCTGAATCAGGAGAGCCTGAAAGCGGTTCGGATTCGTACCGAAGCGCTCGGCAGTAAAGCCAGCGCAATCGAACTCCTCAAAGTCCATGCTTTGCTGCAAATACTTCAAAATGCGGTAGATGATACGAAAATCTTCCATGATAACACCTCAACCCTTTCTGTTCGCAATCAATTTGCAATACTCGCCATATAAACGCTTCTGTTCGGCTCGTTCGGCATCAATTTCAGGCGTGGAAATCGTAGCACGGCTCGGAATGTAATGTGTTCTTTTGTACTCTGCAACAAGGCTACGCTCCCGCCTTACACTTTCCTTCCACAATTGGTCTATCTGCTCTTTGGTGTAGCTCATTTGTGTACCTCCCAGCGACTATAACCAGTCACGCCAAGCTGCTTGCAGGTTTCCTCAATGATAACGTGCAACTCGTTTTCTTCAATGTCAGCAACGCTCATTCCGCGTTCGGCCATGTACTGCAGTGCATGGTCTTGTACGTCACTTCTGGCGCGGTCCCACTGTTCAAAAGTGATATTTTCAGGAACTACAAAGCGATACCTGTATTTGTAGTCCACAGCTTCCATGATGCGGGTGCCGTCGGCAAATGCCGCCGGGATGTCTGCATCAGTGCTGAAGGAATACTGCGTGGTATCTGGCGGGTGCGTGTGGATGTTGTAACTCCCTTTCAGTTTACCACCCAGATACGAGCAGTCAACCCCTCGGGGATTATTGTCGGTCATATAATGGACTTCACCGTTGCGGGTGATGACCATCATATTCTCAACTTTGGAACTGGCGTACTTGTTGCAGAAAGAATCCTTGAGGGCTTCCACTTGCTGGGTGTCTTTCAAATCGACCTTTCCCAGAAACTTGTGAATCGTCTCGTCATTTTGCCCGGAGAAACCACCGCTGCCACGCAGACTTTGCGGCGCAGAAACTTCTTTTTTCTTCGCCGCCCACGTTGCCTTACTGCTGGCGCTTCTGCCAAAGCCTGCCACGCTGGTGCGGGCGCTGTCGGGTCGGCTGCCATGCTGCCCACGGAAACCCCGGTTGAACCTGCGGGGGAGATGTCTGCTGTTGTGGAGATCGGGGGTGTCACTGGCCCGCCTGCATGGCGAGCGGTGCACCCCTGATCTTTTTGTCGGAACAAAAAAGAAAAGCACCATACTTCCTACGAAGTACAGTGCTTTTTTGGTGGAGAATAGCGGGATCGAACCGCTGACCTCTTGCATGCCATGCAAGCGCTCTCCCAGCTGAGCTAATCCCCCACATATTCGGTTGGTGTCCTGCGACGTGAGTTATTATACCAGCCGGGCGGGCGGTTGTCAACACCCAATTTGAAAAAGTTTGCAATAACAAAAAAGCCCTGCCGGGCACAGAGCCGGGCAGGGCGCGGAACAAAGTGAGGATGGGTCAACCCTTTGCGTGCTGGCGGTCAAAGATCTGCGGAGCCACGCGGCAAAGCAGAACGGCGGCCACCATGGTCAGCAGGGTCTCGGGCAGCATGTAGCTGCCGTTGTACACCAGGCTGTAAGTCCAGGCGGACAGGCCTTCGTTCAGGTTGCCCCAGACCAGCACACCGGACAGGAAGCTGCACATAAAACGCAGGAAACCTGCCATAAAGGTGCCCACGGCCACGCCGACCATCCGGTTCTTGAAGGGACGGGCAAAGAACTCGGCAGTGCCCAGCGCCATAAAGGCCACCAGGTAGTCCAGCAGGACTTCACCCAGGAAATACAGGAAGGTCGGGGTCGGGGGTGCCCAGAAGCCCAGCAGCATCTGCAGGCAGCCGTTGACAAAGCCGGTGAACAGGCCCCACTTCACGCCGTGGCGGAAGGAGACCAGCACAAAGGGCAGCATGCTCAGCAGGGTAACGCTGCCGCCGTTGGGCAGGGTGAAGAACTTGATGTTGCTCAGCACGGTGCCAATGGCGATCATCAGGGCGCACTCCACAAGAATGCGGGTCTTGGAATAGGTTTTTGACATGGGAGATTCCTCTTCTCAGATAATAGTACACAAAAACAAATGCACCCGCACAAAAAGGCAGGCGCATGGGCTTCGTTTGTGAAGAGGGTGGACCTTTCCGCAAACTACCTACGCCGGCATTACCCGGATCAGGTTCGAGGGTACTCCGCTCAGGTGCGGATCTCAGCTTTTCAGCGCCCCTGTTTTTATGTCCAGCTCCCAGTATAGCGGCCAGCGCCCAAATGTCAAGCCCCGGCGGGCATATTGGCGGCCGCTGGCTCATATTTTTTAGGGAGACCGCAAACAGGGGAGGCGTGACCGGATGAACGTGGAGCCGGAGCAGCGGGCGGCGCTGCTGGGAGAGTACATTGCAGAGCACAGTGCCACGGTGCGGGCAGCCGCCCGGGCGTTCGGGTGCAGCAAATCAACGGTGCACAAGGATGTGTCCACCCGCCTGCGGGCCGTGGATGCGGCCCTGTTTGCCCGGGTGCAGGCCGTGCTGGCCCGCAACAAGGCCGAGCGCCATCTGCGGGGCGGGGCGGCGACCAGGCGCAAATACAAAAAGTAGGAGAGCGGTGCAGGGAGGCCTGTGCCGCTCTCCTGTTTATTTGTGCCGGAACTGCTCCAGCGCGGCCTTTTCCAGCCGGGAGACCTGCGCCTGGCTGATGCCGATCTCCCGCGCCACCTCCATCTGGGTCTCGCCCTTGAGGTAGCGCAGCTCCATGATCCGCTTTTCGCGCGGGGTCAGACCGGCCACGGTCTGCCGGAACTCCAACCCGCTGATCCAGCTGTCCTCGCTGTCCGGGTCGCGCACCTGATCGATGACATACATGGCATCGCCGCCATCGGTGTAAAGGGGCTCTTCCAGACTGATGGGCTCCACCACCGATTCCAGCGCCGCGTTCACCTCCCGGCGGGAGAGCCCTGCCTGCCGGGCCACCTCGTCCACGGTGGGCTCCCGGCCCAGCTGCTTTTCCAGCGCCTCCCGGGCCTGCATGGCCTTGTAGGCGGCATCGCGCAGGCTGCGGCTGACCCGCAGGGCGTTGTTGTCCCGAAGGAAGCGCCGGATCTCCCCGATGATCATGGGCACGCCGTAGGTGGAAAACCGCACCGGCTGGGCCGGGTCAAAGTTGTCGATGGCCTTGATGAGCCCGATGCACCCCACCTGAAACAGGTCGTCCAGATTCTCCCCCCGCTGCGCGAAGCGCTGCACCACGCTCAGGACAAGCCGCAGGTTGCCCTCGATCATGGCCTGCCGGGCGGCGGCATCGCCTGCCCGCGCCCGGGTGAGCAGCTGCCGCTTTTCCGCTTCGGAAAGCACCGGCAGCTGGGCCGTGTCCACCCCGCATAATTCCACTTTGTTGTACATCCCCCGAACCTCCGGTTACGTTGATACCGGAAGTATGGGGTAAGAGGGCAGGGAAGATACATGGGAATTGTTAGCAGCTACTCCCGCTCCAGCACCTCTTTCAGCTGACGGATGATCCGCTTTTCCAGCCGGGAGATGTAGCTCTGGCTGATGCCAAGGGCATCGGCGGCTTCCTTCTGGGTGTGCTCCACGCCGTCCACAAGGCCGAAGCGCAGCTCCATGATCTGCCGCTCCCGGGGGGCCAGCTGCTCCACGGAGCGCCGGAGGGTGGCACGCTCGGCGGCCTGCTCCAATTGCAGGCCCACAAGGTTCTCGTCGCTGCCCAGCACGTCCGAGAGCAGCAGCTCGTTGCCGTCGCCGTCGGTGTTCAGGGGCTCGTCGATGCTGGCCTCCTGCCGCCGGTTGGAGCTTTTGCGCAGGTACATCAGGATCTCGTTGCCGATGCACCGGCTGGCGTAGGTGGCCAGCTTGATGTTCCGCGCGGGTGTAAAGGTGTTTACCGCTTTGATCAGCCCGATGGTGCCAATGGAGATCATGTCCTCCTGTGGCACACCGCTGTTCTCGTACTTTTTGGCAAGGTAGACCACCAGCCGCAGGTTGTGGGTGATGAGGTCATCGCGCGCGGCGGCATCCCCCGCCATCATCCGGGTCAGCAGGGCCTTTTCCTGTTCCGGTGTCAGCGGCGGCGGCAGGCTGGGCCCGCCGTTGATGTAGTGGGCGGTGGAAGGGGATAATAAGTGAAAAAACAGCCATTTGATAAAATTGAACATGATGAGACCCCTTTGTAGGATAGTAATGGATAGGCTCTGTCTTTGTCCAACCTCTCAGTCGCAGGCTTCGCCGCGACAGCTCCCCTAGTAGGGGAGCCCTTGGCATGGCGGAAAGCTCGCCCTCTTTGCCAAGGCCGCCCCTATTAGGGGCGGTGGCATCCCGTAGGGATGACGGTGGGGTTTAACGCCAGCAGCGGCTCCCGGCTTAACCCCCCAGTCACCTGCGGCGACAGCCCCCCTAGTAGTGGGGCCCTTGGCATGGCGGAAAGCTCTGCCTTTCACCTGTTAGGCAACGACGACCGCCGCCAGTGGCGGAAACAGGAAGAGGTTGTATGGAAGTGCAGCCTACCCATGCGCCAGGCTGCTGACGGTTTCGCTCCCCACCAGCACTTCCCACCCATCAGGCGGCGGGGGGAGGTCGGCGAAGGCGGCATAGAGGTGCTCGGCCATGCCCTGCCCGGCGGGGGAGCCGGTGCAGCACAGGCTGGCCGGGACGGCCGGCAGGATACAGTGCCCGGCCACGGTGGTGCAGGGAACAAGGCGCACTCCCAGCGCCGGGACGGGCAGGGGAGCGGCCCCGGCAAAGTGCTGCTCCAGATAAGTACCCAGGGCGGGCGGCAGGCGGCCCTGCACGGCACCGAACCGCACCAGCACCACCGCCCGGCCCGAAAGCGGTTCCTGCACCGAAAAGCCGGTGTCGCAGAAGGCCCGGACATCCAGTGCTGTGTCTGCCACGGTGAGCCGGGCGGGGAACACCTGCCCGCCGCCCCGGCCCAGAAAGCGGAGCACCCCCTGTACAGCCAGCACCACCCCGCCCGCGCCCGCCAGCAGTGCCCCCGGCGAAAGGGGCAGGTAGATGCAGCCGTTGTTGGTCTGTGCCCCGGGCAGCAGCAGCGCCCCCGCCAGCAGCAGATTCCCCGCGCAGAACCACCCCACAAGCCGGGCAAAGCATCGGCCCCCGGGCCAGCCGTAGGCGGCGGCCACCGTGAGGGCGGCGGTTGACACTTTATATAAGAGCGCGGCAGCGTCTGGTGCTTCCGGGGCCAGCAGGGCCAACGAGGAAGCTGCCCCCGCTGCCCCGCCCAACAGCAGCCGCCCGGTCCGGCACTCCACCCCGGCCAGCAGCCCAGCCGCCAGCAGGAACAGCAGCGTGAGCGCAAAATTCGTCAGCAGCAGGACATCGAGGTAGATCACAGTCTTGATGGGCGGCACCTTCTTTCTGGTAGATATCAGTGTAGCAGGAGGTGGGGGAGAAAGAGGGCGAAGGAGAGGCTTTGCTTTTGCATAAAACCTCTCAGTCGCGGGCTTTGCCGCGACAGCTCCCCTAGTAGGGGAGCCCTTGGCATACCGTCGCGTTTTCGGGGGCTGGCGCTTCGCTCCTGTTTGCCCTGCTGGCGCAAAGTCTTTCCCTTGCGGCAGATGATGATTTTGGAGCCGAAGGCGAATCAATCGAAAAACGAATCTCCTGCCAAGGCCTCCCCTACTAGGGGAGGTGGCATCGAGCGTTAGCGATGATGACGGAGAGGTTGTATGGGAGGGACAGCCTGACCTTTCGCTGCTGCAAGGCTTTGACTGAGAGGGTTGAGCCCTTTTGAAAAACTTTTTTCACAAATTTCCAAAAAAGGCTTGCAAAAGGGAGCGGGAAGAGTTATAATACATCTCGCAGTCAATTGTGCGCTGCGCAATTGCGTTTTGAAAGATGTGCCTCTTTAGCTCAGTCGGTTAGAGCACCTGACTGTTAATCAGGGTGTCGCCTGTTCGAGTCAGGCAAGAGGCGCCATTAGGCGGCGAGGGCAACTTCGCCGCTTGTTTTTTAACCGGGTGTTGTAACCAATCTGAGACTTTTTTCACAAAATCTTCAAAATTAATGGTTTCTTAAAAAATGTCCTCTTGAAGATGCTGTCAGATTGTGGTATACTACACCCAAACCTTGGAACAGTTTTTAAACGTTCTGTGGTGATTGACTCAGATCAAAGGGTAGGCGCTCCCTTCTTTTGATAGCAGCGGACTTCTGCTTTGCCCTGGTTCTCCGCAGGGCAGGGCAAAGCAGAAGGCTATGCGCTGTTAAACCGGAGTGCAAAAAGAAAACCTTTTTCATTTGTCAGACCTACGGTCAAAACAACAGCAAACTGGGGCTTGTGTAAACAGACCGGGTGTGCTAGAATAAAAGCCGTAGTTTTGAAATAGACACAGTACATTGAAAAAGAGATCGTTTGCTTTTGGTTGTCGGTCTCTTGTAAAGGAAACATCGTATGCGTTATACCTATGTGCGGCAGCACGATTCTACGGACTGCGCGGCCGCTTCACTCGCAATGGTGTGCCTCCATTACAAAAAGGAAATCACCATCACCCGCCTGCGGGATATGATGGGAACCGACATGAAAGGCACGAACCTCGTTGGCCTGCAGAAAGCAGCCAATGAGCTGGGCTTCAGCACGGCGGCTGTCCGTGTTGACCGCGAAAACTTTTTAAGCGATTTCACACTGCCCGCAATTGCGCAGGTCATTACCGACCAGGGCTTGACCCACTTTGTGGTCATCTTCAAAAAGACGACCATCAAGGATGACGATGCCCGCCGCAAGCATGTGGTGCAGGAAGAAGAACGCAAGGCTGATGCAAGCAAAAAGTACAAATGCAAGGATTATGTCGTCATCGGCGACCCTGCAAATGAACTGAAAAAGATCAGCCTGGATGAGTTCTATAAAAACTTCACCGGCGTGCTGCTGCTGCTGAACCCCACAGCGGAGTTCAAGGGTGGCACCGGCAAGCATAAGGTGGAGGGCAAAGAGGAAGCCAAGGCAGCCCGCAACAATATGTTGAAGCGGTACATGGATCTGCTGCTTCCCCAGAAAAAGCTGTTTGCTTACGCTATTCTCAGTTCAGTGATCCTGACACTGATCGGCATCGTGTCCACCGTCTTTAATAAGGCAATCATGGACGAGGTGCTACCTTATGGGCTGAAAAACCTACTCATATCGCTCATTGTCGTGTTCAGTGTGGTCAACCTGACCAGCACGCTGCTCTCGACTGTGAGACAGTGGATCCTGATCTTTCTTTCCATTAAAATCGATATCCCGTTGATGCTGGGCTACTTCGAGCATGTGTACAAACTGCCGATGAAGTTCTTTGCATCCCGTAAGACCGGCGAGATCACCACCCGCTATTCCGATGCAAGCACCATCAAATCGGTGCTGACCAGCATTGCAATGAGCGTGGTCATGGACATTGTGATGGCCGTGGGTACAGGCTTTGTCCTGTTCCGGATGAACTCCTCGCTGTTCTCCATTACCCTGTTTACCACCGTTCTGAGCCTGCTGCTCGTCATCATCTTCAAGCAGCCCTATAAGCGGATCAATGAAGAGACGATGGTGCAGTCGGCCGTTCTGAACAGCCAGATGATCGAGAGCCTGCGCGGCATCGAGACCATCAAGTGCAACGCCTGCGAGGATCGCGAGCTGGAAGCTCTTGAGCGTGAATACATCAAGAGCCTGAAGATCAGCCTGCGTTCCAGCAAGATCAGCACCAGCCAGAGCCTGATCTCCAGCGTGATCATGACCGTGTTGAACATGGTCACCACCTATGTGGGCATCACGCAGGTGCTGAATGGCCAGCTGACGCTGGGCGGCTACATGGCGTTCAGCACCCTTTCGGGCTACTTTACTTCTCCGGTGAGCGAGCTCATCAGTATGCAGATGTCCATTCAGGAGGCTTCTATTTCCATGAAGCGACTGACGGAGATCATGGATTATGAATCCGAGCAGGACGATGACCGCGAGTACACCGAGATGGAGAGCATGGAGGGCGACATTGAGTTTAAGGATGTCACCTTCCGGTATGGCAACCGCACCCCGGCACTGGACCACATCTCCTTCACCATCCCGCAAGGGAAAAAGGTGGCGCTGGTTGGTTCTTCGGGTTCCGGCAAGTCCACCATCACCAAGCTCCTGCTCAAGTATTACGAGCCGGAGAGCGGCACCATCAGCGTGAATGGCGTTGATCTGGACGAGTACAGCAATGCATCCGTCCGCCGCTGCATTTCCTATGTCCCGCAGAACGTTGAGCTGTTCAGCAAGACGATCTTCGAGAATATACGCATCTCCCGCCCCGAGGCTACCCTCGATCAGGTACGGGAGGCGGCCAAGAAGGCCGACGCACACGAGTTCATCCGCAGGCTGCCGCTGCAGTACAACACCTATCTGGAGGAAGCCGGCAACGGCCTGTCCGGTGGTGAGAAGCAGCGCATTGCACTGGCCCGTGCGTTCCTGAAGGATTCGAGCCTTTACATCTTTGATGAATCGACCTCCAGCCTGGACTTTGGTACAGAGAATACCATCTTTGATATGATCTATAACCAGCTGGCTGACCGTTCGATGCTGATCGTGGCACACCGCCTTTCCACCATCCGTGACTGCGACCTGATTTTGGTCATGGATCACGGCCAGATCGTGGAGCGCGGCACCCATGACGAGCTGCTGGCAAAGCAGGGCAAGTATTACGAGCTCTGGAACCTGCAGCAGGGCATCTTCCGCCGCAAGAAGGAAGAGCCTGCACCCGTTGCCCCCGCGGCAGTCGTTGAAGAAGACGACGATGGCGAGGCAATGACCTATTAAGTTGCAGCCGAGTGCGCACTCGGTTACATAAATGATCTTTGGATGGATGCGCAGCCGGAAAAAGATCGCCAAAATAAGTTTTTTCATTCATTTGAAGGGAGTAATTCATTATGATGATGCCTGCAAACTACTCTGTTATCGCAGAGAACGAGATGACCTATGTCAACGGTGGCGCTAGCTTTATCGACGCTATCGGCGCTGTTACCGCTCCTATCTGGGGCATTGAGAATGTCAAGCAGTTCAACACCAACATCGTGACTCTGGTTGGCAACACCTTCCTGCAGTCCACCGTTGACCGCACCATCGGTGTCCTGTTCAGCGGCAATACCACCTGGAAGGAAGTCGGCAACATCGGCAAGAACCTGTTCGGCCACAATGTTAAGGGCGGCAAGATCGAGAAGAACAACTTTGGTGACTACGTCATGAACGCTCTGGGCATTGCTGCTGCTGTCTACAACCTGGGCGTGGCTCCCACCAAGAACACCGTCAAGGAGACTGCTGTTACCTTCACTGTCTAATTAGACGTGATCTGAAATTATGAAGCGTTGAGGAAACTGCACCGCCCTACTTGTTAGCGCGGGGCAGACAACAATGCCTCGTTATGGTGTGCCAGGAGGCGTGTGCCTCCTGGCACACCTTATTTTTATGTTGCTTATCGCGTTGCGGTAGGCAATTGTGTGTGGTAGAAGATTATGTTTATCCTTACAGGAATGCTCTTTACATAGTGACACTTTATCGCTGTGTGAGTGGCTTACCGTGAGCATCCTCACCCTCTCAGGCGCTTTGCGCCAGCTCTCCCGAAGGGAGAGCCCTTGGCATAGCGCAGTGTACGGTGGGTTTCCCTTTGCGTAGTGTGAACGCAGACTTGCCCACAGTGCAGGGAGTGAGTCATTCTGTCAAAACCTCCCACTTTGGGGGAGGTGGCAGCGCGTGTGCGCTGACGGAGAGGGTGAGCCCGGTAGAGGTATAAGCTATAGTGACACTTTATCGCTGTGTGAGTGGCTTACCGTGAGCATCCTCACCCTCTCAGGCGCTTTGCGCCAGCTCTCCCGAAGGGAGAGCCCTTGGCATAGCGCAGTGTACGGCGGGTTTCCCTTTGCGTAGTGTGAATGCAGACTTGCCCACAGTGCAGGGAGTGAATCATTCTGTCAAAACCTCCCACTTTGGGGGAGGTGGCAGCGCGTGTGCGCTGACGGAGAGGGTGAGCCCGGTAGAGGTATAAGCTGATGAAAAAGACGACAGTTGTCAAGAATAATGACATGCTGGATGTAGCCCGAAGACTTCGGAGGGAAATGACACCACAGGAGCAACGGCTTTGGTATGTTTTCTTGCGGAAATATCCGGTAAAATTCTACAAACAGCGGATCATTGAATCGTTTATTGTGGATTTTTATTGCGCGGATGCAAGATTGGTTATTGAACTTGACGGCTCACAGCATTATACTGAACAGGGGAAAGCTTACGATGAGGAACGAAGTGCTATCCTGCATGGCTATGGCTTGAAAGTTTTACGGTTCTCTAATCGGGATGTTAACAATCATTTTGATGCTGTATGCGAGACCATTGATAGGGAAGTACAAATTCGGATATAAAAGCAGCTGTGACCCTTTTTGTCAAGAGCTCCCACTTTGGGGGAGCTGGCAAAGCCGTTAGGCTTTGACTGAGAGGGTGAGGCCGCTTTGAGGAGAGTCTTTGGCAAAACGGTAAAAAAGAATCTTTGACCCCAGACAATTGCTTATTGCAAACAAAAAAGAAACAGGTGGACATTATTATGAGAGAGATCCAAGTTGCAGAAAACAAGACCCTGAAGCTGACCAACGTTCTGGCACGCAAGATCGATGCCAGCGAGCTGGGCAACCTGGGCGTGATCCTGACCCAGATGCAGAACTTTATCAAGAGCCACAGCGCCATGCCGGTTGGCCCTGTGATCCAGTGCGTCAAGTTTACCTCCGGCCCCAACCCGGAGCCGCAGATCTATTTTATGATGCAGGTCAACCAGCTCATCCCCCGCCTGGAGCCGGGCTACGAGCAGGACGCTGTGCTGCGGGTGAAGGGCTGCCTGTACGCCCACTTCACCGGCCCCATGGACCACAGCAGCCTTGCCAGCCAGAAGCTGAACATCTATGCCTACGAGCACGAGATCGAGCTGACCGGCACCACCTACAGCATCTACGTCAATCAGGACAGCGAAAACGGTGTCATGGACGTTTTTATGGAGACGAAGTAATATGACCACTCGCATTCAGAATCTTTCCGACCTGCAGGACCGCCGCATTATGATGGAGAAGAAGCTGCCGGCCTTTGGCTACGCGCTCATTCTTCTGGTGGCTTTCCTCATGGTGTTTCTGGTGATCTGGAGCACCCAGAACAAGCGCACCTACGTCAGCCAGTCCACTGGTTCAGTGCAGGCGGCCAACAAGACCTATATCATGTCCAGTTACTCCGGCTCCATCACCGAGCTGAACATCTCGGAGGGCAGCTATGTCACCGAGGGCGACCTCATCGCCCACATCAAGAGCACCGATCTGGACATCCAGCAGGACAGCTACCAGAAGCAGCTGGACATCTACAAAAAGCAGAAGAGCCAGTACGAAAAGCTGCTCAAGTCCATTCAGGACGACAAGAACTACTTCAGCGAGACCGACATCGACGATCAGCCCTATTACTACCAGTACGAGAGCTACAAGAGCCAGGTCAGCCAGAAGGCGTTCGACGCTTCGCCCTATCAGGCCGCCGGTTACACCGACGAGCAGATCAAGACCATGATGGAGCAGAACCAGAGCGAGGTGGAGAGCCTGTACTACTCCACCCTGCAGTCCATTTCTGCCAACCTGACCAGCGTGCAGGCCAACATTGACAACATCGAGGCCCAGCTGGATGCCCTGAACACCGGCGCGAACGATTACTACATCTACGCTCCCACCTCCGGTGTCATCCACATGGACACCCCCTACAAGGTGGGCATGGTGCTCAGCGCAGGTTCCGCTCTGGCCACCGTGGCCAGCGAGAACAGCGACCTTGAGATCGTGGCGGCTGTCACCGTCAACGACCGGCCGCTGATCAACGTGGGCGACCCCTGCAAGATCGCCATCACCGGCCTGTCGGAGTATTCCTACGGCACCCTGACCGGCACTGTTACCTCCATCGACAGTGACGTGACCACCAACACCAGCGGGTCTTACTACAAGATGACCATCAAGCCGGATAACACCTATGTCGTGAGCACCAGCGGCGACAAGGTGGATCTTTCCAACGGCATGAGCGTCACCGCCCGTGTGGAGTACGATGAACTGACTTACTTTGACTATGTGATGGAGGCCCTGGGCGTGCTGTTCCGCTAAGCGCCCGCCGATTCCACGCCCAAGAGGTACGAAAGAATGAAACTGAACCCGAAACAGCTGGCCGCCCGCGCGGCTTTGCTGGGTGTGCTGGCCTGTGCCGCCGCCCTGCCTGCGTCGGCTGCCGGCCCTGTTACCACGCCGCTGGCCCTCACGCTGCCCAAGGTGAGCTTTCCCTGGGATAAAGTTACCGCCGAGAGCATCGAGACCGGCAGCTACGATGCCGCCCCGCTGGCGGGCACGGCCCAGCAGCTCTCCCCGGTGACCACCCCCGCCAATGCCGCCAGCAAGAACGGCGTGACCTATGTCTCTGATAACCCCAATGTTGTCTCGGTGGACAGTGAGGGCGTGGCGCAGGCTGTGGGCCTGGGCACGGCCAACATCACCGCCACCTGCGGCGGGGTGAGCTGCACCTATACCATCACCCCCCAGCCGGATGCCAGCATGATCGCCACCGAAATGGATATCACCCTTGCATCCAGCACCATTGCCGTGGGCGAGACCACCAGCCTTTCGCTGGCAGTGCTGCCCACCTCGGCGGCCAACTATATCAACGTCAGCCTGAGCTCTTCCAATGAGAAGGTGGCCACCGTCAACAACTTTGGCAAGGTGACCGGCGTTGCCCCCGGCAAGGCCACCATCACCGCCACGGACGGCAACGTGAGCTGCACGGCCACCGTTACGGTGGTTGCGGCCAACACCAGCACCGTCTCCAGCCAGTCCATCTCCCTGAACACCAACTATGTGGTGCTCAAGCCGGGATCCTCCAAGACCATCACCGGCAAGGTGTCGCCGGCCTCTGCCAGCCAGAGCCTGACCTTCAAGAGCCAGGACAAGAGCATTGCCACCGTCAGCGGTTCCGGTGTCATCACCGGCGTTGCCACGGGTGCCACCTCCGTGGTGGTCTCCAACGGCACCGCCTCCACCTCGGTCACGGTCATCGTCAACCGCACCGCATCCACCTCCGGCAGCAGCAGCGATACCAGCGGTGAGGGCACCGAGGACAACATCACCACCGATGCCACCGTGGCCGCCATCCAGAACGCCGCAGGGGAGGAAGTGTCCCTCTATCAGAGCGACGTGCCCGTCATTACCGGCGAGATCCTGAGCGCCCTGCGCACCACGGGCCGCAGCCTGATCGTGCTGGGTGAGGATTATACCCTGCGGATCGATGGCACCAGCATCAAGAGCACCCAGGGCGGGTTCAGCACCGCCCTGACCTTTGCCCCCGATGAAAACGGCCTGAGTTTCCAGCTGGGCGAAAGCGGTGCGCTGCCCTGCGTGGTGCAGATCACCCTGACCGGTGAGAACGCCGCTTACAGCCGCCTGTATCTGCACAACACTGCCAGCGAAAAGTGGCAGTTCCTGAACAGCTACAAGGATGGCACCATCACCGCCGATACGGCTGGCAGCTACCTACTGACCAACCAGAATCTGCGCTTCACCAATATCAACTGGACCTTCTTCATCGCCGCCGGTGCGCTGACCGTGGTCTGCCTGATCGTGTATATCGCCGTCAAGAAACGGTATTGGTTCTGGTAATTATAACTGTGCGTAGTAAAACCTCCCGCTCATTCGAGTGGGAGGTTTTGTGTTTATCGGAGGTTCTTGACAATCATAATACAATATGATATGATTTTGATATCAGAAAGAAACTTCCGAACCCTGTAAAGGAGGGACATTTTATGGAAGAGAAGATCTTACAGACCAAGAAGAACGGCATGACCATGCTGCTGCTGACCCTGCTGGGCTATGTAGCATCCATTGCTCTGTTCATTTGCAGCATCACCCTGCTGGATGCAGACCGGATGCTTCTGGGCGTGCCGCTGCTGATTTTGTCCATTGCGTATTGGATCACAGGTATTTTCCTGTTCTGCGGCCTTAAAGTGCTAAAGCCGCAGGAGGCGCTGGTGCTCACCCTGTTTGGCGATTACATCGGCACCCTGAAGGGACAGGGCTTTTACTGGGTAAACCCCTTCTGTACCGCCGTCAACCCCGCCGCCGGCACCCGCCTGAGCCAGAGCGGAGATGTGAACAGCAAGGAAACCAACGTGGCTGCGCTGTTTGGCGGTAACGGTCAGAATGCTCAGATGAGCGTCGAGTCCATGAGCAAAAAGATCTCGCTCAAGATGATGACCCTGAACAACTCCCGCCAGAAGATCAACGATTGTCTGGGCAACCCGGTGGAGATCGGCATTGCAGTCATCTGGCGCGTGACCGATACCGCCAAGGCTGTGTTCAACGTGGACAACTACAAGGAATATCTCTCCCTGCAGTGCGACAGCGCCCTGCGCAACGTGGTGCGGGTGTACCCCTATGATGTTTCTCCCAACGTGGATACCACCGGCGACGGCGTAGCCGACGAGGGCAGCCTGCGCGGCTCCTCCGAGGTAGTGGCTGCCCGCATCCGGGACGAGATCCAGAAGAACGTGGCCGAGGCCGGTATCGAGGTGGTGGAAGCCCGCATCACTTATCTGGCCTACGCCCCCGAGATCGCAGCGGTCATGCTGCAGCGCCAGCAGGCAAGCGCCATCATTGATGCCCGTAAGATGATCGTGGACGGTGCCGTGGGCATGGTGGAGATGGCACTGGACCGCCTGAGTGAGAACAAAGTGGTGGAGCTGGACGATGAGCGCAAAGCGGCAATGGTCTCCAACCTGCTGGTGGTGCTCTGCGGCAACCGTGACGCGCAGCCCATCGTGAACAGCGGCAGCCTGTACTGATGGCAGAGCCGAAAAAGCAGATTCCCCTGCGCCTGAATGCGAAGCTCTACGATGCCCTTGCCGCGTGGGCTGAGGATGACTTCCGCTCGGTGAACGGGCAGATCGAGTATCTGCTCACCGAGTGTGTGCGTCAGCGCAAAAAGAACGGCAAGTACGTCTCTGACCAGATCGACGTGCCGCCCGAACTGGATATCAAGTAAAAGAACGACCCTCTCAGTCAAAGCCTGTTGGCTTTGCCAGCTCCCCCGAAGGGGGAGCCTATCGCTGGCCTGGGATAAAGGCAGCATAGCCTCGCCCTTCGGGAGAGGTGGCATTGCGAAGCAATGACGGAGAGGGCCGTTCCTTATTTAATTCGTATGCTCGCTCCACCCGCTGGAGGTGACCACTTCGCCATCGGTGGTGCACCAGAGAGCTTCCACGCCGTCCAGCGATTCCACGAGCTGCTTGCCCTCTTCCAGAGGCAGGCAGAACAGGCCGGTGGTCAGGCAGTCGGCCACACCGGAGTCCGGAGCCAGCACGCTCACGCCGTCAAAGTAGGCGGCGGGCCAGAGGGTGGCCGGGTCGATGAGGTGGTGGTAGCGCACACCGTCCACAACGTAGTAGCGCTGGTAGTCGCCGCTGGTCACAAGGGAGAGGTCACTCATCTTGACTGCGGCCACGGTGGAGCTGCCGTTGGTGTAGACCTCGGAGGAGTTCCACGGGTTTTCCACGCCGCCTACCCACTGGGAGCCGTCCGGCTTGGTGCCGATGGCCCGCAGGTTGCCGCCCACGCTGATGAGGGCACTGGTCAGGCCCCGGGCTTCGGTGGCCTGTGCGGCCTGCTCCACGGCGTAGCCCTTGCCCACGCTGCCCACGTCCAGCGACATGGCCGGATCGGCCAGATAGACCGTTTTGGCATCTTCATCAATGATGAGGTTGGCGATATCGCAGTGCTGTGCGGCGGCATCCAACTCTTCCTGCGTGGGCAGCTGGTTGTTGCTGTCGTTGTCATCGGCCAGTGCAGCCTCGCGGTAGTTGTGCCAGATGTTCAGCACACTGCCCAGCGCAATGTTCAGCTTGCCGCCGGTGGTGTCGTACATGGTCTGGGCCAGCTCCAGCATCCCGAGGATCTTGTCATCCACCGTCACCGGGGCAGTGCCCGCATTGTCGTTGATGGTCTTGATGTTGGTCACGCCATCGTAATCATTATAAATATCATAGAGCTGGTTGTACTCCACAAGGTCGGCGTGGAGTGCGTCCATCTGGGCGGTGAACTCTTCCTCGCTGTCGCAGTAGGCGATGACCTGCGTCACGGTGTCGAACACATCATAGAATACGGTGGAGTAGCGCTGCGGGCCATCGGCGGCGCTGGAGGCGGTGGAGCCGGAGGTGCTGCCGCAGCCAGCCAGCAGGCTCAGGCTGAGCGCAGCCGCCAGCAGGGCAGAAAAAATACGCTTGGTCATCATGCTTTGGCGGTCTCCTTTGCGGCGGTAAAGGCGGTGTGCTCTTCCTGCAGATGTGCCAGCAGGTCACCGAACACCCAGCTCTTGCTGGTGGGGGTCACAACGGCCTTGAGGGGGATGTTTACCTGTGCCTGCTTCATCAGGTCGAGCAGGGTGTCCACATCCTTATCCTTGAAGTTGGCCAGCACCAGCGCCGGGGGATAAGCACCCGGCTCCAGCACCAGAGTGCGGGTGGTTTTGACTTCCACCTCGCCCAGCAGCTGGGCCACGGTCCTGCCTGCATCGGCGGGGGAGACCAGCAGCAGCTTCATCCCGAAAGCGGGGGCCATCCCCTCCAGAATGCCCCGGTCGGCGGCAGAAAGGTTCCAGCCCAGCGCCAGCGGGATGCCGGCATTCTGGTTGCGTGCAATGTGAGCTTTCATAGAAATACCTCGTTTCAAGGGTGAATTCAAAATACACCATAGTATACCATATTTGATGACAAAAGAAAACAACCCCCTCAGTCACGCTGCCGCGTGCCGAGAGGGTCGTTCCATTCTCAGTTCATCTTCTTGCCAAAGAACTCGACTTCTTTGGTGATAAAGCCCATCAGCTCATCGAACTGGTCGGGGGTCAGGCTCTGGGCACCATCGCACTTGGCCTTGGCGGGGTTGTTGTGCACCTCGATCATCAGGCCGTCGGCACCGGCGGCCACAGCGGCCTTGGCCAGCTGGGGCACCATCCAGGCGTGGCCGCAGGCGTGGCTGGGGTCCACCACCACGGGCAGGTGGGTCATTTTGTGGAGCATGACCACACCGGCCAGGTCCAGGGTGTTACGCATACTGGTCTCAAAGGTGCGGATGCCGCGCTCGCAGAGGATAACGTTCTCGTTGCCCTCGGCCATGATGTACTCGGCGCTCATCACAAATTCTTCCAGCGTGTTGGCCAGGCCGCGCTTGAGCAGCACGGGCTTTTTCTGGCGGCCCACGGCCTTGAGCAGCTCAAAGTTCTGCATATTGCGGGCACCCACCTGGATGAGGTCTACATTCTCGAACAGGGGCAGATGCTCGGTGTTCATGATCTCGGTGACGATGGGGGAGCCGGTGGCGCGGCGGGCCAGCTTGAGCAGGTCCAGACCCTCGCTCCGCATTCCCTGGAAGGAGTAGGGGGAGGTGCGGGGCTTGAATGCGCCGCCGCGCAGCAGGGAAGCGCCTGCATCCTTAACGCGCTGGGCGCAGTAGGTGATCTGCTCCTCGCTCTCGATGCTGCAGGGGCCTGCGATGACGGCAAAGCTGCCGCCGCCGATCTTCACGCCGTTGACATCGATCACGCTGTCGTCGGGGTGGAACTTGCGGTTGGCCTTCTTGTAAGGCTCAGACACGCGGCGGCAGGTCTCGACCACGGGGTTGGCCAGCACCCAGCTCTCGGCAATGGCCTTGGTGTCGCCGATCAGGCCCAGAATGTGGGTGTCGCTGCCCTTGGAGTCGTTGATCTGCAGCCCCATATCCTGCAGCTCGTGGCAGAACTCGCGGACCTGTGCGTCGGGGGCATCCTGTTTCAGTACAATGATCATGGTGGTCGTCTCCTTATCCTTCTCACACAAACGGCACAGGAGACCGGCTCCATTGCCGTGATTTATTTTCGTGAAGTTCAGTTTCCTGAAGCATGGGCCTATGATAACACTTCAGGGAACTGAAGTCAAGAGAAATTTTGAAATTTAGGAAAGAAAGTGGTAGAATAGGGGCAGCCTGAGAGGGCAAGGAGTTTACAAGGAGCGATCATCAATGGGAAAAGAAGCAAAAACGAATGCCATGCGCATCCTGGAACGGGCCAAGGTGCCCTATACAGCCCACGAATATGCCCACGAGGAGGGCGTGGCGGTGGACGGTGTGACCGTGGCCGCCAGCATGGGGGAGGACCCGGCCTGCGTATATAAGACGCTGGTGACCCAGGGCAGCAGCAAAAACTACTTTGTGTTCGTCATTCCGGTGGCGGCAGAGCTTGACCTGAAGGCCGCTGCCCGCAGCGTGGGCGAAAAAAGCGTAGCCATGATCCATGTGGCCGATATCAATAAGGTCACCGGCTATGTGCGCGGCGGCTGCAGCCCGGTGGGTATGAAAAAGCAGTACACCACCGTGTTTGATGAAAGCGTGCTGGCTCAAGAAAAGGTCTATGTCTCCGGCGGCCGCATTGGTACGCAGGTGTGCTGCGCACCCGCCGACCTCATCCGGGCAGCAAGGGCAGCAACAGCGAAGATCATCTTCTAAGGTAAAATGCCCTTACTGCCAACGCAATGACGGAGAGACTGTACAGAGCGGGGCCTGCTCAGTGAGATAAAACCTACTTTATTATATTTTCTAAAAAAGTCATACTTAAAAAGAAATACGGTGTCGAAACTGCACAAAACTTTTGAAAGTTTTTTGACGCGGGAGAACACAAGGGAGAAATTGCCCCAAGGGCCTTTGCAAAGTGGAATTTTTGCCGTAAACTGTATGTAGTACAGGGACGGTACCCCGGCGGATGCCGGGTGCCGCCTGAAAAAGCGCAGAGCAAAAGGGGAACTTCAAAGATGAAGATGCTGTCGGGCTTCACAGAACAGAACACCATTCGTGCTGTTCAGGGGCATCGTGCAGCTTTGTGCAAAGCGCTGGGAGAGCATACGCAGAAATAAAGGCCGTGGTGCAGGTGTACCACAGCTTTTTTTTGTTTTGCAGACGGAGAAAGAGAGGTTCGGATATGATTCGGAAAGTTGCAGTGATCATGGGCTCGGACAGTGATTGGCCGGTGGTAAAGGGGGCCTGTGCCCAGCTGAAGGCGCTGGACATCCCCTTTGAGGCACACATCCTTTCGGCCCACCGCACCCCTGCCGAGGCCGCGGATTTTGCCAAAAATGCCCGGGCCAACGGCTTTGGTGTGATCCTGTGCGCGGCTGGTATGGCGGCCCATCTGGCCGGTGCCTTTGCCGCCAACACCACCCTGCCTGTCATCGGTATCCCGATGAAGGGCGGCGCGATGGACGGTCTGGACGCGCTGCTGGCCACGGTCCAGATGCCCAGCGGCATCCCGGTGGCTACCGTGGCCCTGAACGGGGCCAAGAATGCCGCCTGGCTGGCCGCCGAGATCCTGGCCCTGAGCGATGACACACTGGCCGGGAAGCTGGAGGCCGAGCGGGTGAGCATGGCACAGCAGATCGCAGCTAAGGAAGAAAAGCTGCAGAACGAACTGAAAGAGTTGTAAGGAGAACCAATGTCTGATTTTGCATATCCGCTGCACGAGGAATGCGGCGTTTTTGGCATTTACGACCGGGCGGGCACTGAGGATGTGGCCGCTGCCGCCTATTCTGCCCTGTATGCGCTGCAGCACCGCGGGCAGGAGAGCTGCGGCATTGCGGTCAACGATGACGGTGTCATCCAGGGCCACCGCGACCTCGGCCTGGTGAACGAGGTGTTCACCCCTGCCGTGCTGGGCAGTCTTTCCACCCCCACGGCCCACATGGCAACGGGCCATGTCCGCTATGCCACGGCCGGCAGCCGGGTGCGGGCCAACGCCCAGCCCATGATCGTCCGGCATGGCCGGGGCACCATGGCCCTCTGCCACAACGGCAACCTGACCAATGCCCTGGAGCTGCGCCGTCAGCTGGAGAACGAGGGTGCCATCTTCCACGGCTCCTCCGATACCGAGGTCATCTGCTACCTCATCACCCGCAACCGCCTGCGGATGGGCAGCATTGAGACCGCCATCAGCAAGACGATGGATGTGCTGGAGGGTGCATACAGTCTGGTGATCATGTCCGCCACCAAGCTCATTGCAGTCCGGGACCCCCGGGGCTACCGCCCCCTGTGCATCGGCACCCTGCCCGGCGGCGGCTACGTCTTTGCCAGCGAGAGCTGTGCGCTGGATGCTGCGGGCGCGACCCTG
This sequence comes from Faecalibacterium hominis (ex Afrizal et al. 2022), assembly GCF_049545105.1. Taxonomy (NCBI): domain Bacteria; kingdom Bacillati; phylum Bacillota; class Clostridia; order Eubacteriales; family Oscillospiraceae; genus Faecalibacterium; species Faecalibacterium hominis (ex Afrizal et al. 2022). The sequence goes on from NZ_CP186860.1 coordinate 30,006, forward strand.
CTGCGGGACGTGGAGCCCGGCGAGATCGTCATTGCCGACACCAAGACCGGTGAGCTGCGGAGCATCAAGGATCACTGCGGCCGCCCGGACACCCAGATGTGCGTGTTCGAGTTCATCTATTTCTCCCGCCCGGACAGCATCATCGAGGGCAGCTCGGTGCACGAGGCCCGCAAGCAGGCAGGCCGGTTCCTGGCACAGGAGCACCCCGTGGAGGCTGATGTGGTCATCGGCGTGCCGGATTCCGGTCTGGATGCGGCGCTCGGCTACTCGCAGGAGAGCGGCATCCCCTACGGCATCGGCTTCATCAAGAATAAATACATCGGCCGCACCTTTATCCAGGGCAGCCAGAAGCAGCGCGAAAACAGCGTGCGCATCAAGCTGAACGTGGTGTCCAGCACCGTCAAGGGCAAGCGGGTCGTGCTGGTGGATGACTCCATCGTGCGCGGCACCACCTCCGCCCGCATCATCAAGCTGCTGCGGGATGCCGGTGCAAAGGAAGTCCACTTCCGGGTCTCGGCCCCCCCGTTCAAATACCCCTGCTACTTCGGCACCGACATCCCCGACCAGAAGCTGCTGGTGGCCACGGGCCGCAATGTGGAGCAGATCAATGAGATCATCGGGGCCGACACCCTGGGCTACCTGTCCACCGAGCATGTGGTGCAGCTGGCCAAGAACGCAAAATGCGGTTTCTGCACCGCCTGCTTTACCGGCGAGTATGCCGTGAAGCCGGAAGAGGTGCTTTCCACCGATATCCATGAACGCCACCTGAACGACCGTCCCAAAAACGAGAAAAAGTTAGGAGAGTAAGAAGATGGAAAAGAGCTATTCTGAGAGTTACGCAGCTGCCGGTGTGGATATCACCGCCGGTTACCGCTCCGTTGAACTGATGAAGCAGTATGTTGCCCGCACCATGAACGAACACTGCATTGGTGGTCTGGGCGGCTTTGGCGGCCTGTTTGAGCTGGACTGCACCGGCTACAAGCACCCTGTTCTGATCTCCGGCACGGACGGCGTGGGCACCAAGCTGAAGATCGCCATGATCATGGACAAGCACGACACCATTGGCATCGACTGCGTTGCCATGTGCGTTAACGATGTGATCTGCGCCGGTGCAAAGCCGCTGGTGTTCCTGGATTACATCGCCTGCGGCCGCAACATCCCTGAAAAGATCGCCGAGATCGTCAAGGGCGTGGCCGAGGGCTGCGTGCAGGCTGATTGCTCTCTGGTGGGCGGTGAGACTGCCGAGCACCCGGGCATGATGCCGGAGGATGAGTATGATCTGGCCGGTTTCACTGTGGGCGTTGTGGACAAGGAAAAGATCCTGAGCAACGAGACCATGCAGGCTGGCGATGTCATCCTCGCTCTGCCCTCCACCGGTGTTCATTCCAACGGTTTCTCGCTGGTGCGCAAGATCTTTGATATTGACAACGATCCCGATGTTCTGCACACCACCCCCGCCGAGCTGGGCGGCAAGACCCTGGGCGATGCCCTGCTGGCTCCCACCAAGATCTACGTCAAGCCGGTGCTGAAGGTGCTGGAAGAGGTGGATGTCAAGGGCATCTCCCACATCACCGGCGGCGGCTTCTACGAGAATATCCCCCGCAGCCTGAAGAAGGGCTGCTGCGCCCGCATCAAGAAGGAGGATGTCCGCACCCCGGCGCTGTTCCACCTGATGCAGAAGGTAGGCGGCATCTCCGAGCACGACATGTTCAACACCTTCAACATGGGCGTTGGCATGGTGCTCACCGTTCCTGCCGCACAGGCCGACAAGGCGCTGGAGATCCTCCACGCCAACGGCGAGCCCGAGGCTTACAAGCTGGGTGTCATCGCTGAAGGGGACGGTGTGGAACTGTGCTGAATGTAGCTGTGTTGGTTTCTGGCGGCGGCACCAATCTGCAGGCCCTGCTGGACAGCGAAGCCCGGGGCGAGAACCCCAACGGTAAGATCACGCTGGTCGTGGCCTCCAAGCCCGGTGTCTACGCGCTGGAGCGGGCCGCAAAGGCCGGTGTAGAGGGCGTTGTGGTCCGCCGCAAGGATTACGAGAACAGTGAGGCCTTTGACGTGGCCCTGCTGGAAACGCTGAAAAGCCACAACATCGATCTGGTGGTGCTGGCCGGGTTCCTTTCCGTGCTGGGCCCCAGTGTCATTGAAGCCTATCCCCGCCGCATCCTGAATGTTCACCCGGCGCTCATCCCTTCCTTCTGCGGGCCCGGCATGTACGGCCTGCGCCCCCATCAGGCTGCTCTGGCCCGGGGCTGCAAGGTAACCGGTGCCACCGTCCACTTTGTCAACGAGGAGTGCGACGGCGGCCCCATCCTACTGCAAAAGGCGGTGGAGATCCTGCCCGGCGACACCCCCGAGGTGCTGCAGAAGCGGGTGATGGAACAGGCCGAGTGGAAGCTGCTGCCCAAGGCAGTTGCCATGGTGTGCAGCGGCGAGATCGAGTAAAAAAATAAACTGGCTCGCCCTCTCAGGCCGCTTCGCGTCCAGCTCTCCCAAAGGGAGAGCCCTTGGCAAAACCATGAACTTTGTGTGGACTGCCAAAGCCTCCCACTTTGGGGGAGGTGGCAGCGCGTCAGCGCTGACGGAGAGGGCGAGGTCGTTATCCGTAAAGGAGAACAACAATGGAAAAGATCAACCTGAACGATTATCTGGCCTCCAACGAGTACCCCGGCCGCGGCATTGCAGTGGCAATGGCCCCCGATGGCCGTCAGATGTTCATCGGCTACTTTATCATGGGCCGCAGTGAGAACAGCCGCAACCGCGTGTTCGACCCCGTGCCCGAGCGCGGCGGCATCTGCACCATGGCTGCAGACCCCGACAAGCTGGAGGACCCCAGCCTCATCATCTATAACCCCGTGCTGACCCTGGGCAAGACCCACATCGTGACCAACGGCGACCAGACCGACACCATTTTTGACCTGATGAGTCAGGGCAAGAGCTTTGCCGATGCCCTGCGCACCCGCACCTTTGAGCCGGACGGCCCCAACTACACCCCCCGCATCTCCGCTGTGGTGTACGCTGATGGCAGTTACCAGATGAGCATTCTGAAATCTGCCGACGGCAACGGCGACAGCGTCCAGCGCTATTTCTTTGATTACCCCCAGCCTGTGGCCGGTGAGGGCCATTTCATCAGCACCTACAAGCACAACGGAAACCCCATCCCCAGCTTTGAGGGCGAGCCCCTGCGCTTTGCCTGCCCCCGCACCATCGGCGATTTTGCCCATGGCCTGTGGCAGAACCTGAACCCCGACAACAAGGTCAGCCTGTTTGCCCGCGTCATTGATCTGGACAGCGGCGAGACCGGCGATATGATCTTCAACAAATACGATGCTGTCAACAGCGATCTGGACGACCCCGAGGAGCCTGAACTGCTGCCCGAGGAGCTGGAGCTGCTGGCAAAGCTCGATGCCGAAGCGGAATAACGAAGACTTAAGGAGGATGCATCAATGAACGAACTCGCACTGAAGTACGGCTGCAACCCCAACCAGAAGCCCAGCCGCATCTATATGGAAGATGGCTCCGACCTGCCCGTGACTGTGCTGAACGGCAAGCCCGGCTACATCAATTTTCTGGATGCCCTCAACTCCATCCAGCTGGTCAAGGAGCTGAAGGCGGCCTGCGGTCTGCCTGCTGCCGCTTCCTTCAAGCATGTGTCCCCGGCGGGTGCCGCCCTGGGCCTGCCCCTGACCGATGTGGAGCGCAGGATGTACCACATTGCCCCGGACTTTGAGCTCTCTCCGCTGGCCTGCGCTTACGCCCGTGCCCGCGGTGCTGACCGTATGTCCTCCTTTGGCGACTGGATCGCCCTCTCCGATGTCTGCGATGTGCCCACCGCAAAGCTCATCCAGCATGAGGTCTCTGACGGCATCATTGCCCCCGGTTATGAGCCGGAGGCTCTGACCATTCTGGCCGGTAAGAAAAAGGGCAACTACAATGTGGTGGCCATTGACCCCGACTACAAGCCCGCACCTGTGGAGCACAAGCAGGTGTACGGCATCACCTTTGAGCAGGGCCGCAACGAGCTGACCATCAACGCCGACACTATGCTGACCAACTGGGTCACCGAGAACAAGAGCGTGACCGAGGAGCAGAAGCGGGACCTGATCATTGCCCTCATTACCCTGAAATACACCCAGTCCAACAGTGTCTGCTACACCGCAGGCGGCCAGACCATCGGCGTGGGTGCCGGCCAGCAGAGCCGCATCCACTGCACCCGTCTGGCGGGCCAGAAGGCCGACAACTGGCAGCTGCGCCACATGGACAAGGTGCTGAACCTGCCCTTCCGTGACGATATTGCCAAGCCCAACCGCGACAATGCCATTGATGTGTATATCGGTGACACCCCCGAGGATGTCATCGGCGACGATGTCTGGGCCGAGACCTTCACCGAGCAGCCCGCACCCCTGACCGCGGAGGAAAAGAAAGAGTACCTAAGCCACGTTACCGGTGTCTGCCTGGGTTCCGATGCCTTCTTCCCCTTTGGCGACAACATCGAGCGTGCCCGCCGCTCCGGCGTGACCGCCATTGTCCAGCCCGGCGGCTCTATCCGCGACCAGCAGGTCATTGACACCTGCAATAAGTACGGCATCGCCATGGCGTTCTGCGGCATCCGGCTGTTCCATCACTAAAAGGAAAACTGGTTCGCCCTCTCAGTCAAAGCCTGTCGGCTTTGCCAGCTCCCCCAAAGGGGGAGCCTTTGGCAGCATCCCGTTAGTAGCTGCTGGTGTTAGTGCCAGTCTTGGCTCTCCCTTTGGGAGAGCTGGCGCGAAGCGCCTGAGAGGGTGAGGACGCTGACAGAGAAGCAGAAACGAATATTTTAGGAGATGTTAAAATGGCTAAAAAAATCTTAGTGGTCGGCGGCGGCGGCCGCGAGCACGCCATCATCAAGGCACTGAAGAAGAGCCCGGACTGCGGCGAGATCTGGTGCGCTCCGGGCAACGGCGGCATCAGCTACGATGCCAAATGCAAGAACATCAAGGCTACGGACGTAGAGACCATGGTGGCCTTTGCCGCTGAGGAAAAGTTTGATTATGTGGTCGTGGCGCAGGATGACCCGCTGGCGCTGGGCATGGTGGACGCGCTGGCAAAGGTGGGCATCCCTGCCTTTGGCCCGAACAAGGCCGCTGCCCGCATCGAGGCCTCCAAGGTGTTCTCTAAGGACCTGATGAAGAAATACGGCATCCCCACTGCAGATTATGCCACCTTTGATGACCCCGCCAAGGTCATGGATTACATCAAGGCAAAGGGCAAATACCCCGTGGTCATCAAGGCCGACGGACTGGCACTGGGCAAGGGCGTGTTGATCTGCGAGAACGAGGAACAGGCCGCCGACGGCGTGAAGGAGATCATGCTGGACAAAAAGTTCGGCGCTTCCGGCAACCATGTGGTGGTGGAAGAGTTCCTCACCGGCCCCGAGGTCAGTGTGCTGAGCTTTACCGACGGCAAGGTGGTCAAGCCCATGGTGTCCAGCATGGATCACAAGCGTGCCAACGACCACGACACCGGCCTGAACACCGGAGGCATGGGCACCGTGGCCCCCAACCCCTACTACACCCCGGCCATTGCTGCCGAGTGCATGGAAAAGATCTTCCTGCCCACCATTCAGGCCATGAACGCCGAGGGCTGCCCCTTCAAGGGCTGCCTGTACTTCGGCCTGATGCTCACCCCGGACGGCCCCAAGGTCATCGAGTACAACTGCCGCTTCGGCGATCCCGAGACCCAGGTGGTGCTGCCTCTGCTGGAGAGTGACCTGCTGAAGATCATGGCTGCCTGCACCGAGGGCACGCTGGCCGATACCGAGGTCAAATTCTCCGAGGGCGCGGCCTGCTGTGTCATTCTGGCCTCCGGCGGCTACCCGGTGTCCTATGAAAAAGGCAAGCCCATTTCCGGCCTGACCAACGGCCAGCTGGAAGGGGAGAGCAACATCACAGTCTACCACTCCGGCACGGCACTGCGTGAGGACGGCACGCTGGTCACCAACGGCGGCCGCGTGCTGGGCGTGACTGCAGCTGCGCCCCGCCTGACCGCCGCCATCACGCAGGCATACGCCGCCGCTGAGAAGATCAGCTTTGAAAAGCTGCACAAGCGCACGGATATTGGTATGAGAGCGCTGAAAGCAATCGCTGAACAATAAAAAAGAGGGGGATTCACCCATGGTTTATCGTATTTATGTGGAAAAGAAGCCCGGCTTTGATGTGGAAGCCCAGGGCCTGAAAAATGAACTGGTGAGCCTGCTGGGCATCCAGTCCCTGAGCGGCCTGCGCCTGCTGAACCGCTATGATGTGGAAGGCATCGACGAGGCACTGTTCAACCAGTGCGCTGCCACCGTGTTCAGTGAGCCGCCGGTGGATAACACCTATGCGGAGCTGCCTGAATTCGAGGGCATTTCCTTTGCTGTGGAGTACCTGCCCGGCCAGTTCGACCAGCGCGCCGATTCTGCCGCCGAGTGCATCCAGCTCATCAGCCAGGGCGAGCGCCCGCTGGTTCGCTCTGCCCGTGTCTACCTGCTGGAGGGTTCCCTGACCGAGGAGCAGGTGGCGGAGATCAAGAAGTACGTTATCAACCCGGTGGAGGCCCGCGAGGCTTCGCTGGAGACCAAAGCTACCCTGAAGATGGAGTATCCCGTGCCCACCGCTGTGGCCACGCTGGAGGGCTTCAACGAGCTGGACGAAGAGGGCCTGAAGAAGTTCATCGACGAAAAGGGCCTGGCCATGGATCTGGGCGATATCAAGTTCTGCCAGGAGTACTTCCGCTCTGAGCACCGCGACCCCACCATCACCGAGATCAAGATGATCGACACCTACTGGTCCGATCACTGCCGCCACACCACCTTTGGCACCATTCTGGATGATGTCCAGATCGACGATGCCGTGGTGCAGGCAGCGTTTGACCGCTACATGGCCATGCGCGCCGACCTGGGCCGTGAGGAGAAGCCCCGCTGCATGATGGATCTTGCCACCATCGGTGCCAAGGAGCTGAAGAAGCAGGGCATCCTCAAGAATCTGGACGAATCCGAGGAGATCAACGCCTGCACCGTCAAGATCAAGTGTGATGTGAACGGCAAGGATGAGGACTGGCTCTTCCTCTTTAAGAATGAGACCCACAACCACCCCACCGAGATCGAGCCCTTCGGCGGTGCGGCCACCTGCATCGGCGGTGCCATCCGCGACCCGCTGTCCGGCCGCAGCTATGTCTATCAGGCCATGCGTGTGACCGGCGCAGGCGACCCGCTCAAGCCTGTCAGCGAGACCCTGCCCGGCAAGCTGCCCCAGCGCAAGCTGGTGACCACTGCCGCTGCCGGTTACTCCTCCTACGGCAACCAGATCGGCCTTGCCACCGGCCAGGTGGATGAGATCTACCACCCCGGCTATGTGGCAAAGCGGATGGAGATCGGCGCTGTGGTGGGTGCGACCCCCGCTTCCCATGTCCGCCGCGAGTGCCCCGCCCCCGGGGATGTCATCGTCCTGCTGGGCGGCCGCACCGGCCGCGACGGCATCGGCGGTGCCACCGGCTCCTCCAAGGCCCACAATCTTGGCAGCCTGGACCACTGCGGTGCCGAGGTGCAGAAGGGCAATGCGCCCATCGAGCGGAAGCTCCAGCGCCTGTTCCGCCGTGAGGATGCCTGCAAGATGATCAAGCGCTGCAACGACTTTGGTGCGGGCGGTGTTTCCGTTGCCATCGGCGAGCTGGCCGACGGCCTGTATATCGACCTGAACAAGGTCACCAAGAAGTATGACGGCCTGGACGGCACCGAGCTGGCCATCAGCGAGAGCCAGGAGCGCATGGCTGTGGCCCTTGCCCCCGAGGATGTGGACAAGTTCATCGCCATTGCCACCGAGGAGAACCTTGAGGCTACCCCCGTGGCAAAGGTCACCGAGGAAAAGCGCCTGAACATGGTGTGGAACGGCGTGTCCATCGTCAACATCAGCCGTGAGTTCCTGAACTCCAACGGTGCGGAGAAGCACCAGAACGTCCATGTGGAGCAGGGTACCGTCTGGCAGCCCCAGTGGGCCGGCATCACCTTCAGCCAGAAGATGAAGAACATGGTGGGCGACCTGAACATCTGCAGCAAGAAGGGCCTTTCTGAGCGGTTCGACAGCACCATTGGTGCCGCCACCGTCCTGATGCCCTTTGGCGGTGCTCACCAGCTGACTCCCCAGAACGCCATGGTGGCAAAGCTGCCCGTGGATGGCGAGACCAACACCTGCTCCGGCATGGCCTGGGGCTACAACCCCTACCTGATGAGCGCCAACCAGTATGTCGGCGCACGGATGGCCGTGGTGGACAGTGTCACCAAACTGGTGGCCTCCGGCTTCCGCTATGAGGATGCCTACCTGACCTTCCAGGAGTACTTTGAGCGCCTGGGCACCAAGCCCGAGCGCTGGGGCAAGCCGCTGGCCGCTCTGCTGGGTGCTCTGGATGCCCAGATGGGTCTGGGCATTGCCTCCATCGGCGGCAAGGACAGCATGTCCGGCTCCTTCGAACAGCTGGATGTGCCCCCCACGCTGGTCTCCTTTGCCACTGCCATCGGCAAGGCCAGCAAGGTGGTCTCCACCGAGTTCAAGAAGCCCGAGAGCACTGTTGTCCTCATCCGGCCCATTCTGGACCCCGAGACCGGCTGCCCCAACTTCTTCTCCCTGAAGGCAAACTACAAGATCGTGGAGCAGATGATCGAAGAGGGCATGGTGGCATCTGCCTGCGCCGTGGGCTACGGCGGCATTGCCGAGGCCCTGTTCAAGATGGGCCTGGGCAACCGCATCGGCTTCAAGATGCGCGCTGATATGCCCACCCACCGGATGTTCGAGCCCATGTACGGCTCCATCGTGCTGGAAATGGTCTCTGATTCCCCCGCAGGCGAGCTGCTGGGCGAGACCACCAGGGAGTATACCTTTGAAAGCTGCGGTGAGACGCTGGATATGGCAGAGCTGCAGGAGATCTGGGAAAGCAAGCTGGAGCCTGTGTACCCCTACCGCAAGGCAGGCCCCACTGTGGAAAAGATCAACGGCAGGCTGAACGCCCCTGCTGCCCCCAAGATCGGTGTGGCAAAGCCCAAGGTGATCATCCCCGTGTTCCCCGGTACCAACTGTGAGTACGACACCGCCAAGGCCTTTGCCCGCGCCGGTGCTGACCCTGAGATCCTGGTCATCCGCAACCTGACCCCGGCGGACGTTACCGCCAGCTGCGAGGCACTGGTCAAGGCCATTGGCGAGAGCCAGATCGTGATGCTGCCCGGCGGCTTCTCCGGTGGCGACGAGCCGGACGGCAGTGCCAAGTTCATCGCCTCCTTCTTCCGCAGCCCTGCGGTCACCGAGGCGGTCCGCGACCTGCTGCAGCACCGCGACGGCCTGATGCTGGGCATCTGCAACGGCTTCCAGGCCCTGATCAAGCTGGGTCTGGTGCCCTACGGCGATATCCGCCCCATCACGGCCTATGACCCGACCCTGACCTTCAACACCATCGGCCGCCACCAGAGCATGCTGGTGCGCACCCGCGTTGCATCCACCGGCAGCCCCTGGCTGTCCCACTGCGATGCAGGCAGCGAGTACGAGATCGCCATCAGCCACGGCGAGGGCCGCTTTGTGGCACCCCAGAACGTGCTGGATCAGCTGGTTGCCAACGGCCAGATCGCTACCCAGTATGTTGATCTGGAGGGCGAGCCCACCATGGATCAGCGCTACAACCCCAACGGCTCTCTGCTGGCCATTGAGGGCATCACCAGCCCGGACGGCCGCGTGTTCGGCAAGATGGGCCACTCGGAGCGCAGCGGCGAGTACCTGTACAAGAACGTCACCGGCGATAAATATCAGCCGATCTTTGAGGGCGGCGTAGACTATTTCAAGGTTTGATGGTAGAATAGAGAAAAACTCCTTCCGTCATCGCTGACGCGATGCCACCTCCCTCTTCGAGGGGGCTGTCGCCGGAAGGCGGCTGGGGGAGTTACTTTCAGGAGGAAACAACCAATGTCACAGCATGATCGTTATATCAGCCCCTTCTCTACCCGTTATTCTTCCGACGAGATGCAGTACATCTTCTCGGATGACAACAAGTTCCGCACCTGGCGCCGCCTGTGGGTGGCGCTGGCCCGGGCCGAGATGGAGCAGGGCCTGACCAATATCACCCCCGAAATGGTGGCCGAGCTGGAAGCCCATGTGGACGACATCAACTACGAGGTCGCCATTGCGCGCGAGAAGCTGGTGCGCCATGATGTGATGAGCCACGTTTACGCCTACGGCCAGCAGTGCCCCAAGGCAGCAGGCATCATCCATCTGGGTGCCACCAGCTGCTATGTGGGTGATAACACCGATATCATCGTGATGCGGCAGGGCCTGGAGCTCATTCGCAAAAAGCTGATCGGTGTGCTGGCAAAGCTCTCCCGCTTTGCTGAGGAGTACAAGGACATGCCCTGCATGGCCTATACCCACTGCCAGCCTGCACAGCCCACCACCGTGGGCAAGCGCGCTACCCTGTGGGCCAACGAGCTGGTGATGGATCTTGCCGAGATCGACCACCGCCTTGCCACCCTGCAGCTGCGCGGTGTCAAGGGCACCACCGGCACCCAGGCTTCCTTTATGGAGCTGTTCAAGGGCGATGCAGATAAGATCCGCGCTGTGGATGCTTCCATTGCCAGGGAGATGGGCTTTGCTCCGGATGCGGTGATCCCCGTGTCCGGCCAGACCTACAGCCGCAAGGTGGATGCCTTTATCCTGAACGCTCTGGCAGGCATTGCCCAGAGCTGCATGAAGTTTGCCACCGACCTGCGCCTGCTGGCCAACTTCAAGGAGATGGAAGAACCTTTTGAGAAGAACCAGATCGGTTCCTCCGCCATGCCTTACAAGCGCAACCCCATGCGGTGTGAGCGTATCTGCGCCCTGAGCCGCTACCTGATGGTGGATGTGCTGAACCCCAGCTTCACCACCGGCACCCAGTGGTTTGAGCGCACTCTGGACGACAGCGCCAACAAGCGCGTTGCCATGGCCGAGGGCTTCCTGGCTGCCGATGCCATCCTGAACATCATGCTCAATGTCACCGACGGCATCGTGGTCTACCCCAAAGTGGTGCGCAGCCGCCTGATGGCAGAGCTGCCCTTCATGGCCAGCGAGAACATTATGATGCAGGCTGTGGAAAAGGGCGGCAACCGTCAGGAGCTCCACGAGCGCCTGCGCCAGCACGCCATTGCCGCTGGCAAGCAGGTCAAGGAAGAGGGCCTGCCCAACGATATGGTGGACCGCGTTGCAGCCGACCCCGCCTTTGGCCTGACCAAGGAGGAGATCGTGGCCGGTCTGGTGCCCGAAAACTTTGTGGGCCGTGCACCCCAGCAGGTGGAGGAGTTCATTGCAAATGTGCTCCAGCCCATCTTTGATGCCAACCCCGATGCTGTGGAACAGCACGCTTCTCTGAGCGTTTAAGGGTGTGGCCCGGTAGCTTTCTCCTCGGACACGGCTCGGGCCATTCCATCGCCCGCCCTACTGCCTGCGGCAGCAGGGTCCCACCCCAGCGGACGGTCCTCGGAGAAACTCCCGGTCCACTGAACTGCAAAATCTATCGCTGCGCTCCGCCTTTGGGCAGGGCGCAGCTTTGCTATAACCGGAAAAGGAGAACCTATGCGACTAGACAAATATCTGGCCGAGACGGCGCAATGCACCCGGAGCGAGGCAAAGGCCCTGCTGAACAGGGGACGGGTGACGGTGAACGGCGCGGTGTGCAAAAAAGGGGACATTCAGCTCAGGGAAGGGGACAGCGTGGCGGTGGACGGTGCGCCGCTTGCTTACCAGCAGTTCGTCTACCTGATGCTCAACAAGCCTGAGGGCGTGGTGAGCGCTTCCACCGACAAGCGGGATACCACCGTAGTGGATCTGATCGGGGATGCCTACCCCCGGCGGGAGCTGTTCCCGGCCGGCCGGCTGGACAAGACCAGCACCGGCTTTGTTCTGCTGACGGATGACGGCGGCTTCGCCCACGAGATCCTTGCCCCGAAGCGCCATGTCTCCAAGACCTATACGGTGGTCATTGACACACCGCTGACCGAGGAGATGCGCAGGGGCTTTGCCGAGGGCGTGACGCTGGCGGATGGCACCGCCCTCTCCCCGGCAGAGGTGGAAGCCCTGACCCCGGACGGCCTGACCGTGAAAGTCAGGCTCAGGCAGGGGGTGTACCACCAGATCAAGCGGATGTTCGGTGTGCACGGCGCGGGTGTGAACGCCCTGCACCGGGATGCCATCGGCGGGCTTGCGCTGGACCCGGCCCTTGCACCGGGGCAGTGGCGGGAGCTTTCTGCGGAGGAAGTGACAGCAATTACCACCGGAGCCTGACTGCTTTTCACCTGATTTTCAAAAAAACATCACATTTTGCCGGTAAAATATTCACAAGAACCACGCAAAACAGTGCTTTTTGGGCCTGAAAATACCCCCGAAAGATAATTTCACCAAGAAAGTCAAAAATATTTTGGTGAAATATGTTGCAAAAGTAAATTCTTTTGTGTAAAATAGATAATGTAAAGCGGCGAAATTGTTAAAAACGACAATCTCGCCCCTGCGGCTTGCACAAAAGAGGAAAAGGGGTATCCATTTATGGCCAATAGAGTATTCCAGAGCGTGATCTACCAGATGAAAGACGCCATCGATCGTGTGGTCGGTGTGGTGGATGAGACCGGCGCTGTGATCTCCTGCTCGGAGCTGAACCTGATCGGAGAGGTGCGCGAGGGCTTTATGGCAGAGCGCCTGACGGCCGGTGACCGCTTTGTGCGGGATGGCTACACCTATCAGCAGTTCTCCAGCGCAAAGCATAACGACTATGCCGTGTTTGTGGAAGGCGCGGACGAGACTGCGGGCCAGTTTGCGGCCCTGCTCTCCATCAGCCTGCAGAGCATCAAGCAGTACCACGATGAAAAGTTCGACAAAGCCAACTTCATCAAGAACGTGGTGCTGGACAACATCCTGCCCGGCGATATCTACGCCAAGGCCCGTGAGCTGCACTTTGCCACCGATGTTTCCCGTGTGGTGTTTATTGTGCGCGTGACCTCCGGCGGCGACATCTCCGCTTACGATGTGGTCAGCAGCCTGTTCCCGGACAAGCAGAAGGACTTTGTGTTCAACATCAGCGAGACCGACACCGTGCTGGTCAAGGAGATCCGCAAGGGCATCGACCGCACCGATATGGAGAAGCTGGCTGCCAGCATCGTGGACACCCTGTCCGGTGAGCATTACATCAAGGCTGTGGTCGGCATCGGCACCCCCATCTCCAATGTGAAGGATCTGGCTACCTCCTTCAAGGAAGCCCAGATCGCCATGGAGGTCAGCAAGGTGTTCGACACCGAGAAACAGATCATCCGCTACGACAACCTTGGCATTGCCCGCCTGATCTACCAGCTGCCCACCACTGTCTGCGAGATGTTCCTGCGCGAGGTGTTCAAGCAGGGCAGCATCGAGAGCCTGGATCAGGAGACCCTGTTCACCATCCAGCGCTTCTTCGAGAACAACCTGAATGTGTCTGAGACCAGCCGCGGCCTGTTTGTCCACCGCAACACGCTGGTGTATCGTCTGGAAAAGATCAAAAAACTGACCGGTCTGGATCTGTGTGAGTTCGACGATGCCATCGTCTTTAAGGTGGCGTTGATGGTCAAGAAGTACCTGTCCAACAACCCGGCCAAATATTAAGCAAACGCTTGCGGCGCAAAGCCGTCGGCGCAGAACCGGCCGCTCGAAACCGATGCTGGCCGGTTCTTTTTGGTTTGGAGAAAATTATTGGGAGCGAAAAATGCATGATAGATTTTGAACACGTTTCAAAGCAGTACAAGCACAACGCAAAGCCTGCCCTGGAGGATGTCAACTTCCATGTGGATGACGGCGAGTTTGTTTTTCTGCTGGGTCACTCGGGCGCGGGCAAATCCACCCTGCTCAAGCTGATCCTGCGCGAGGAGACCCCCACCGAGGGCCGCGTGCTGGTGAACGGGCAGGATGTTGCCCGCCTGCGCCGCCGCAAGATCCCCTACCTGCGCCGTCAGATGGGCATCATCTTTCAGGATTTCCGGCTTATCCCCACCATGACCGTTTACGAGAACATTGCCTTTGCCATGCATGTTACCAACATCGGGCACAAGCAGATCAAAGAGCGCGTGAATTACATGCTGGAGCTTGTCCACCTGGAGGACAAGGCAAAGGTCTACCCCGACCTGCTCTCCGGCGGTGAGCAGCAGCGTGTGGCTGTGGCCCGCGCCCTGGCCCACGCCCCCAAGCTGGTGATTGCGGACGAGCCCACCGGCAACATCGACCCCGAGCTGAGCCTTGAGATGATGGAGCTGCTGGAGCGTGTCAGCGAGATGGGCATCACTGTGCTGGTGGTCACCCATGAGCACGAGCTGGTCCGTCACTTTGACCGCCGCGTGGTCACCCTGTCCGGCGGACACATCATCTCGGATGTGCCCACGGGCTCCATGATCCCCCACCCGCCCGTAGACCCGAAGGAACTGGAAATGGAGGTGTCGCTGGTATGATGAAGCCTTCTACGTTCGGCTTCCTTGTGGTGCGCGGCGTACGCAACCTGGGCAAGCACTGGGCCATGACCATTGCCTGCATTGCCTCCCTGAGCGTCTGTATGACCCTGAACACCTTTGCCACGCTGGCGGAAGTCAATGTGGACAGCATGGTGAACTATCTGGGCCAGCAGAACGAGATGGTGGTCTATGTGGACCCCGAAGCCGACGATGCCACCATCCAGTCGGTAGGGGAGCGCATCACTGCCACCCCGGGCGTGAGCCGGGTGCAGTACATGTCCAAGGAGGACGTGCTCAACCAGTACCGCGGGTACATGGCGGATTACGCCGTCCTGCTGGACGAATTTGAGAATGATAACCCCTTCAAGGCCAACTACCGTGTTTCTCTGGCAGACCTGAGCCAGATGCAGGCCATGAGCCAGAACTTCCAGAGTATTCCGGGCGTGTACAGCGTGACCGCCCCCATTGAGATGACCCAGACCTTTGTGGAGGTCCAGCGGGCCGTGACCAAGGTGGGCCAGATCGTGATCCTGGTGCTGATGGCGGTCAGCATCATCACGGTGGGCAGCACCATCCGCCTGAGCGTTTTTGCCCGCCGCCGTGAGATCGAGATCATGAAGTATGTGGGCGCGACCAACCACCTTGTCACCCTGCCCTTTTTTGTGGAGGGCCTGACCATGGGCCTGATCTCCGGTGCCATCACCTCGGTAGCCGGTATCTTCGGCTATGCCTACATCGTGCAGGCCTCCAGCACGCTGGGCGGGTTGTGGCAGCTGCTCATGGGCACCGCCATGGTGCCTGTGGATGCCGTCTGGCCCACCATCCTGACGTACAGTCTGGCCGGTGGTGCGCTGGTGGGTGCGCTGGGCAGCATGTTCTCCATCCGCAAGCATCTGAATGTGTAAGCGAAAGGAGCCTTCTCTGTGAAACAAGCAAAACACTCTGCGGGCTTCCGCCTGCACCTCATGTATACCCCCACCCACGCAAAACCCGCCCCCGGGCACAGCCGGGCCATGCGCGCCGCCAGCCTGTTTCTGGCAGCGGCCTGCCTGCTGCTGAGCGTTTCGGTCTACCCGGCCACGGCGGCTACCAGCATGTCCAGCCTGCAGAACAAGCTGGATAAGCTCTCTCAGTCCATTGTACAGCACAAAAAGGAACTGTCCAATGCAAAAAAGAAGGAGCAGGCCGCCAAGGCGCTGGAATCGGAGCTGAAGGAAAAGGTCACGGTGGTCCAGAGCCAGATCAGCGTGCTGAAGGGCCAGATCGCCGAGGTGCAGAACAGCATCGGCCTGAAGGAACAGGAGATCGCCGTCAAGGAGCAGCAGATCACCGAAAAAGAAGCGGAGATCGCCGACCAGTGGGGGGATTTCAAGCAGCACATGGCCGCCATGCAGGAGCTGCGGGACGGCGGCAGCGTTGCCATGCTGTCTGCGGTGAACGACCTGTATGAGCTGCTGACCTTCAACGAGGTCATGCAGGACATCTCCATCAAGGACACCGAGATCCTGGACAACATGAAGAACGCCAAGGAAGCGCTGGAAAGCGATAAGCTGACGCTGGAATCCCAGCGCAGCGAGCTGCAAAGCAAAAAGGCAGATCTGGATGCCCAGAACAGCCAGATGCGTGCCAAGCAGAACGAGCTCAACTCCAGCGTGGCCGCCGCCCAGATGAGCGCTGCCGAGGCGCAGCAGGCCCAGAAGGACGCGCAGGCCGCCATTGAATCGGACGAGATGAACTATGAGGCGGTCAAGAAGCAGATCCAGAAGATGATCGCTGCGGCCGCTGCCTCCAAGCCCACCCTGAGCTTTACCGGCTTCATCTGCCCGCTCAAGAGTTATAGCCGCATTTCCAGTGAGTACGGCTGGCGCAAGAACCCCGTTACGGGGGTCAACAAGCTCCACGCCGGTACCGACTTTGCCGCCCCGGGCGGCACGCCCATCTATGCAGCCGCCAGCGGTTATGTGCAGGTGGCGGGCTGGTCCAGCGGCGGCTACGGCAATTATGTCATCATCTACCACGGCAAAATGTCCGATGGCAACCAGTACAGCACCCTGTACGGCCACATGCGGTCGGTCGCCACCTCGGCGGGCAAGTATGTCCAGCAGGGTGAGATCATCGGTTATGTGGGCAGCACGGGCAACTCTACCGGCAACCACCTCCATCTGGAGGTCTGGAAGGGCGGCTCCAAGGCCAATGCCGTCAACCCCCGTGGTTATATCCCCATGAAATAATCTGCATTGTATCAAAGGAGGCCGTCAGGGCTTATGAAGGAAGAAAAACGCAAGCGCATCCTGCGCGTGGGCTGTCTGATCCTGGCAGGGATCTTTGCACTTTCCATGCTGGGCAGCGTGGTTATGATGCTGCTGGTCTGACAGAGGAGGGAAGAAGATGAACCGTAAGATATCGGTCGGCATGGCGGTCAGCATCGTCATCCTGGCCATGACCGTTACCTTTTCCATTACCATGCTGGTGGCGATGCGCCTGTTTGACAGCACCGTTTCCAGCGTGAAGGAAAAGGAAAGCATGTACAACAAGATCGCTGAGGTGGACCGCTATGTCCGCAGCAACGATTACTATCCCATCGATGAGACCACCCTCTACGACCGCCTGACGGCTGGCTACCTGCTGGGCACCGGCGACAAGTACGCCCGCTATTTCAGCGCCACCGCCTATACGGAGCTGATGAACACCCAGAACGGCACCCTAATCGGCATTGGCGTGGAGCTGGCTGTGGATCAGTCCGGCTATGCCAAGGTCATCAAGGTCTACGATGAATCCCCCGCCAAGGAGGCCGGCATTCAGGTCGGCAACTACATCACCGCCGTGGACGGCACCGATGTCAAGAGCATGAGCAGTGTGGATGCCATCCAGACCCGCCTGCGCGGCGAGAGCGGCACCACCGTCAATGTGACCTGGCTGGACAGCGAGGCCGCCGAGCATACCGCTGACCTGACCCACTCCGGCTACAGCTCCACCACCGTGGATTACCAGATGGTGCAGGGCAATGTGGGCTACATCCGGATCCGCCAGTTTGATTCCACCACCCCCAGTGAGCTGGATTACGCCATCCGCAGCCTGAGCGCCAGCGGCGCGGGCAGCCTGGTGTTTGATCTGCGCGACAACGGCGGCGGCCTGCTGGACGATGCCATTCAGTGCATCGACCTGATCGCCCCGGAGGGCACGCTGGCCTTTGCTGAGGACAAGAACGGCACCCAGACCCTGCTGGGCACCAGCACCAGCGAATCCCAGATCGGCCTGCCCGTGGTCTGCCTGGTCAACGGAAGCACTGCCAGCGCTGCGGAGCTCTTTGCCAGCAGCCTGCGCACCCTGAATGGTGCCCGTCTGGTGGGCACCACCACGCAGGGCAAGGGCACCATCCAGAGCAGCCCCCAGCGCCTGTCCGATGGCAGTGCCGTGGTGGTTACCGTGGCAAAGCTGGTCTGCGGCGACGGCAGCTGCTTTGACGGCACCGGCCTGACCGTGGATGTGGAGCGTCCCCTGACTGCGGACGAGCAGACCGCATACTATGATTACACTGTGGAGAACGATCCCCAGATCCAGCGTGCCGTGAGCACTGCCCAGCAGATGAGCGGCACCACCACCGTGAGCGGTGTCAACGAAGCGGCCTCCAGTGAAGCTGCCGACAGTGCCGCCGCCGAGAGCGTAGCGGAAGGGGACGCTGAGGCTGCATCTGCCGAGAGCACTCCGGCAGAGACCGCGCCCGCCGAAAGTGAAGCGGCAGGGGAGAGCACTGCATCCAGTAGTCAAGAATAAGAGAACAACCCTCTCCGTCAGCGCTGATGCGCTGCCACCTCTCCCGAAGGGCGAGGTCTTGGCAATTCATGCAAAGTTTGCGGTTTTGTCAAAAGCTCTCCCTTTGGGGGAGCTGGCGAGCGAAGCGAGACTGAGAGGGTTATTTTGGAAAAGAAAGGATAGAGCCATGCCCGAACTGACCGACCTGTCTTATGTGCGCGCCCTGTGCGAAAAATATGATTTTGCCCTCTCCAAGGGCTTTGGCCAGAACTTCATCGTCAACCCCGGCCTGCCCCCCAAGATCGTGGATGCCAGCGGCGTGGACAAGCGCTACGGCGTGCTCGAGATCGGCCCCGGCATCGGCGTGCTGACCCGGGAGCTGGCAAAGCGGGCAGCAAAGGTAGTCTCCATCGAAGTGGATGAGCGCCTGCCGCCCCTGCTGGCCGAGACCATGGCCGGTGTGGACAATTTCAAGCTGGTATTGCAGGATGTGCTCAAGGTGGACCTGAAAGCCCTGATCGCGCAGGAGTTCCCCGGGATGCCGGTGGCAGTCTGCGCCAACCTGCCCTACTATATTACAAGCCCCATTGTGATGAAGCTGCTGGGTGACCGCCTGCCCATCGAGAGCCTGACCGTGATGGTGCAGAAGGAAGCAGCCGATCGTCTGGCTGCCGCCCCGGGCACCCGGGCCTCCAGCGCCATCAGCTGTGCGGTGAGCTATTACGCGACCTCTAAGATGATGTTCACCGCCGCCCCGGGCAGCTTTTACCCGGCCCCCAAGGTGACCAGCGCTGTGGTGCGGATGGAGATCCGCCCCACCCCCGCCGTGCAGGTGGAGGACGAGGAGGGATACTTTGCCCTTGTGCGCGCGGCCTTTGGCCAGCGGCGCAAGACTGCCGCCAATGCCATTGCCAGCGGCCTGGGGATGCCCAAGGATGCCGTGACCGCTGCCATTGAAGCCGCCGGTTTCGATGCCCGCATCCGTCCTGAGGCCCTGACGCTGGAGGATTTTGCAAAGATCCAGAACGCACTGGCACGGTGACTTGTTTTAATAATTCGGTTTTCCAAAAGCAGGAGCTCTTCGCAAAGCGTGGAACGCCTGCTCTTTTAGAATATAAAGCAGAAAATACGGTGTCTTTTTGACAAGAACAATTCCGGTTGTTTTGTCCGCAGCATTGTCTGTTAAATTTCCTGCACGCTTTACCATGTAAAAGCAAATATATTTCATCGTTTTTTCGCGGCAGACTTTGCTTTTTGAAGAAAAAGCTGTGTGCGCTCCATTGACATCTTTTTATTTCAATGGTACAATATATGACGTGTTAAGGTTTTGCGGGAGGAGCACAGGTGCAGACAGAGGGGTCTGTTTCTGCGCTCTTTTGTATTCCCTGGCAATACAGGATTCAAAAACCTCCGCAGAATAGTGGGAAAACAGCAGGACATCCCGCCCTGCACCATGCACTGAAGCACGGAATTATTATAGGGAGGAAAACACAATGAACAACAACTACGAGTCTCATGCAATTAGCCGCCGCAGCTTTCTGAAGGCTTCCGGTGTCGTTGGTGCCGCCGGCATTCTGGCCGCCTGCGGCGGCAACTCTGGCAGCAGCTCCACCGCCGCTTCCTCTGGTGCTACCAGCGCTCCCAACACCACCGGCGCTACCCCGCTGAAGGAGTTCATCTCCTGGGAGAGCACCAACCGTGAGCTGGAGAGCTGGAACATGCTGTACAGCCAGATGGCTTCCGACATGAATGTCACCACCAACCTGTGGGAAGGCCTGCTGAGCTTTGACTGCTACGGCAAGGCCGTGCCTTCCGTGGCCAAGGAGTGGAGCCACAATGAGGACTCTTCTGTTTGGACCTTCAACCTCCGCGACGATGTGGACTGGGTGGATGTGAACGGCGAGGTCAAGGCTCACCTGACCAGCAAGGACTTCCTCGTGGGTCTGGAGTGGGTGCTGAACGCAGCCAAGAACCAGGCCAACAACACCTCCATGCCCAACGAGACCCTGACCGGTGCTGCTGATTACTATCAGAAGACCAGCGATATGGGCGATGCCGCTGCCGACCTGACCTACCAGGATATGCTGGATGCAGGCGTGGGCGTTGAGGCTCCGGATGATTACACCCTGGTCTTCACCTGCAAGGATCCCTGCCCCTACTTCGATACCGTTGCTGCCTACACCAGCTTCTACCCCGTCTCTGAGGATCTGATCAACGAGCTGGGCATTGAGGGCTTCCGTGCCTGCGATTACACCAACATGTGGTACAATGGTCCCTATGTGGTGGAGGAGTTCATCAGCCAGAACACCAAGAGCTACATCCCCAACCCCAACTACTATGCAGCTGACGAGGTGTCCCGCTTCGACCGCTTCACCGTCACCATGATCAGCGACGGCACTGTCACCTTCCAGCTGTACCAGAACCGTGAGCTGGACGAGATGGATGTGGGCGAGAGCACTCTGACCACCATCCAGGCCGATCCCAACAGCGAGTACAATGCTCAGCTGTGTGAGAAGCGTCCCAAGAAGTACAGCTACCAGATGCACTTCAACTACCAGAAGAACAACGAGGACGGCACCCCCGACGACAACTGGAACAAGGCAATTGCCAACACTGCCTTCCGTCAGTGCTTCTACAAGGGCCTGAATCTGACCAACTACTATGCCCGTACCAACAAGATCAACCCCCTGAAGTGCGAGAACGACTACTACACCATGCCGGGTGTCTGCTATAACACCCAGGGCCAGGAGTACACCACCCTGGTGGCCAAGGAGATGGGCTTCGACGGCGAGGCTTACGACGGCAAGACCATGATCCGCCTGCGTTCTAACAACGGCGACATTGCTGACCTGAAGAAGCAGGCCATGGACGAGCTGAGCGCCATCGGCGTCACCTTCCCCGTCCACGCTGCTTACCACATCATCGCTGGTTCCACCACCGCTCTGGATACCGCAACGGTTCTGAAGCAGTGCTTCACCGACAGCTTCGGCGATGACTTCATCGTGCTGGACATCAAGACCTACGTTTCTTCCATCACCCAGGAAGTCCGTAATCCTCAGCTGCAGAGCTTCGTCATCAACGGCTGGGGCGCTGACTTCGGCGATCCCGTCAACTTCGTTGGTCAGGAGATCCTGCACGACGACAACGCTTACTACAGCTGGTACTACTCCAACATCGCCAAGGTCGTGGAGGCCGGCCCCGCTGACTGGCAGAAGGATCTGGTGGCCTGCTACGAGGAGTTCACCGATCTGGTCAACACCGCAAAGGCCATCGTTGATGATACCGATGCCCGCTACGCTGCCTTCGCAAAGGCTGAGGCCAGCATGCTGAACAACGTTCTGGCCTGCCCCTGCAACTTCGATGTTTCCTGGACTCTGACCCACGCCAACGAGTACAGCAAGATCAACGCTATGTATGGTCCCTGCAACTACAAGGCTGTCAACTGGGAGACCAGCGAAGAGGCTTACACCACCGAGCAGTACGAGGAGTTCGCCGCTGCATTTGACGCAGCTACCAAGGCTTAAGTTCCCCGTTTCCCCGCCCGAAAGGGTAGAAATAAAAGTTAAGGGTTCGATAACATGTTAAAATACACGGTTAAGCGGCTGCTCCAGTCGCTTGTCACAATCTTTCTGATCGCAACAGCAGTTTTCCTGATGATGCGCTGCCTGCCGACGGACTACTACTTCACTGAGGAACAGCTCATGAAGTTTACCGATCAGCAGAAGACCGCCGCTCTGGAGGCTGCTGGCCTGACCGATCCCATCCCCACCCAGCTGGTCAAGTTCTACAACAACCTGCTGCATCTGGACTTCGGCACTTCCCGCCGCATCCAGAACGGTGCCCCGGTGGTCAAGGTCATTGGCAAAAAGTTTGGTGTCTCCATGCGTCTGGGCCTCATCGCCTCTGGCATCTCTCTGGTGGTCGGTGTGCTGATGGGCATCCTGCAGGCGGCATTCAAGGACAAGGTATTCGACTGGATCGGCACGGCCTACACCGTGTTCGTCAACGCGGTCCCGTCGCTGGTGTCGTATTCTCTGGTGCTGGTCTTTGGTTCCAAGTACCTGGGATTCCCCACGCTGTATTCCACCCGCAATGTGAGTGCTTCCAGCGTGCTGCCCATCACCTGCCTTTCGCTGGCATCCATTGCAGGCTATGCCCTGTGGACCCGCCGCTACATGGTGGATGAGCTGACCCGCGACTATATCAAGCTGGCCCGTGTCAAGGGCCTGAGCTCCCGCGAGATCATGTTCAAGCATGTTCTGCGCAACGCCATGGTTCCCATGGTGCAGTATATCCCCCAGTCCATCCTGCTGACGGTGGGCGGCTCCCTGCTGATGGAACGGTTCTTCTCCGTTCCCGGCATGGGCCCCCTGCTGACGGATGCCATCCAGCGCTATGACCTGAACGTTGTGCAGACCCTGGTCATCCTCTACGCTGTGCTGGGCATCGTGGGCGTGTTCCTGGGCGATGTGCTGATGATGGTGGTTGACCCCCGTATTACTCTGACCGGAAAGGAGGAGGCTCGCTGATGGCTAAGGCATCGGATTTTGAGGGCAAGAAGCCCGAAGAACTGTTCTACTTTGTGGATTATTCCCCGGAAGAAGCTGAACGCATCGGCTACTCCAACTATTCCTATTGGGGTTCTGTCATCCAGAACTTCCTCAAGCAGAAGGTCGCTGTCTTCTGCCTGATCCTGTTCCTGGCGCTGACGGTGTTCTCCTTCATTGCGCTGGGCATCGGCAAGTATCACTACACCACCCTGATCTCTGATTCCAGCAAGGCTTTCATCAAGCCCAACAGTGAGTACTGGTTCGGTACCGACAACCTGGGCCGTGACTACTGGTGCCAGGTGTGGTATGCCACCCAGGTTTCCATCCGTCTGGCTCTGGTGGTCGCCGTGGGCGAGAGCATCGTGGGCGTGATCTTCGGCCTGATCTGGGGCTATGTGCGCAGTCTGGACCGCTTCTTCACGGAGCTGTACAACCTGATCGACAACGTGCCCTATATCATCTATATGACCCTGATCGCCCTGATGGTGGGCCAGAGCTTCTGGATCATGGCTATCTCCATGATCGCCATCAACTGGCTTTCTATGGCACGCCGTGTCCGCAACATGGTGTTCATGTTCCGTGACCGCGAGTATAACCTCGCGTCCCGCTGCCTGGGCACCCCGCTGTGGCGCGTGCTGACCAAGAACATCCTGCCGTATCTGGTCTCCGTTATCATCCTGCGTATGGCACTGTCCATCCCGGGCACCATCAATCTGGAATCCACGCTGTCCTACCTGGGCCTGGGCCTGGGCATCGACACGCCTTCTCTGGGCCTGATCCTGAGCAAGGTGCGCGGCTTCTTCCTGGATTATCCGTACCTGCTGGTTTTCCCTGCATCCATCGTGTCCATCATTTCCATTTCTTTCTATATCATGGGCAACGCTTTGTCGGATGCGGCTGATCCGCGCAACCACGTTTGATAGATTGGAGAGAGACGTAAATGGATAGACAACCGATTATCTCTGCCAAAGACGTGGAGATCACTTTTAGCCTGCGCGGCCGCAAGCTGAACGCCATCCGCAAGTGCTCGCTGGACCTGTACGAAGGCGAGACCCTTGCCATCGTGGGCGAGTCCGGCTCGGGCAAGTCCGTATTCACCAAGAACTTTGTGGGTATGCTGGATGCCAACGGTAAGATCACCGGCGGCTCCATCATGTTTGAAGGCCGCGATATGACCAAGTTCACCGAGAAGGATTGGCTGGGTGTCCGCGGCAAGAAGATCGCCATGGTCATGCAGGACCCCATGACCAGCCTGAACCCGCTGAAGAAGATCGGCAAGCAGATCCAGGAGAGCATTGAGCATCACCAGGGTCTGAAGGGCGAGGAAGCCAAAAAGGCTGCCATCGAGATGCTGGGCAAGGTGGGTATCCCCGACCCCGAGCGTCGGTACGAGCAGTACCCCCACGAGTTCTCCGGCGGTATGCGTCAGCGTGTCGTCATTGCCATTGCAGCGGCCTGCCGCCCGCAGGTCCTGATCTGCGACGAGCCCACCACTGCACTGGACGTGACCATTCAGGCACAGATCCTGCAGCTGATCCGCGACCTGCAGAAGGAGCTGGGCATGTCCGTTATCTACATCACCCATGACCTGGGCGTTGTGGCAAACGTGGCAGACCGTGTGGCCGTGATGTATGCCGGCCAGATCGTGGAATATGGCACTGTGGAGGAGATTTTCTACGACGCATGGCACCCCTACACCTGGGCTCTGCTGCAGGCTCTGCCGCAGCTGGGCACCAAGGGTGAGGCCCTGCCCAGCGTGGACGGTACTCCCCCGAACCTGTTCAACGAGATCAAGGGTGACGCATTTGCGCCCCGCAACAAGCATGCGCTGGCAATCGACTTTGTGCAAGAGCCTCCGTTCTTCCAGGTGTCCGAGACCCACGCCGCAAAGACCTGGTATCTGGACCCGCGCGCTCCCAAGATCGAGCGTCCGCACTCCATCCAGAACCTGCGTGAGAAAATGGGAAAGATGGGAGGCGCCAACTTAAATGGCTGAACGCGAAAAGCTGATTGAGCTGAAAGACCTTCAGATCACCTTTGGCTCCGGTAAGAAGAAATTTGTTGCTGTCGATCATGTCAACTTTGACATCTATAAGGGCGAGACCTTCTCGCTGGTCGGCGAGTCCGGCTCCGGCAAGACCACCATTGGCCGTGCCATCTGCCGCATCAACCCGACCTCCGGCGGCGACATCTTCTTCAAGGGCCAGAAGATCAACGGCAAGATCTCCAAGGAACTGGACAAGGAGGTCATCCGTAAGATCCAGATGATCTTCCAGGACCCCATGGCTTCGCTGAACGAGCGCGCCAAGGTGGAATATATCATTGCTGAGGGCCTGCTGAACCATCATCTCTACAAGGATCAGGAAGACCTGCACGAAAAGGTGATGAACGCCCTGCATGAGGTCGGCCTGCTGCCGGAGTTTGCCTCCCGCTTCCCCCACGAGTTCTCAGGCGGCCAGCGCCAGCGCATCGGCATTGCCCGTGCACTGGTCATGGAGCCGGAGTTTATCGTGGCCGACGAGCCCATCTCTGCACTGGATGTCTCCATCCGTGCACAGGTGCTGAACCTGCTGAACGAGATGAAGAAGAGCCGCGGCCTGACCTACCTGTTCATTGCACATGACCTGTCGGTGGTCCGGTTCATCTCGGATCGTATCGCTGTTATCAGCAAGGGCCGCATCGTGGAGCTGGCTGAGGCGGAGGAGCTGTTCCTCCATCCGCTGCATCCCTACACCAAAGCCCTGTTGAGCGCGGTTCCCATCCCTGACCCCAGCCTTGAAAAGCACAAGAAGCTGTTGGTCTATGACCCCTCGATCCACGATTACAGCGTGGATAAGCCGGTCTGGGAAGAGATCGCAAACGGCCACTTTGTGTATGGCAACCAGCGTGAGCTGGAAGGCTACCGCAAGGAGTATGAAAGCCAGCTGTAAGCTGAACCGCTTTCCTGTATTTTAACACAATGACCCCGCCGCACTGGGAGCTTTCCCGCGCGGCGGGGTTTTGTGCTGTCAGGGAGAAAAAAGAACCGGACGCTTCAAAAACGTCCGGTTCTGCTTTTTGCGATTGGCTATTGATTCACGCAATCAGGCCTGAGTGGCTGCGTCGAATGCGGCGGCAAACGCATCGTACTGTTCGGTGGTGTAAGCCTCCTCGCTGGTCTCCCAGTTCACAGCCTTGTAGTTGCAGGGACCATACATTGCGTTGATCTTGCTGTACTCGTTGACGTGAGTCAGGCACCAGGTGATATCGTAGACGGTGGGGAAGATCAGGTTCTCGTCCAGGAAGTAAGCCTCGGCCTTGGCAAATGCAGCGTAGCGCGCATCGGTGTCGTCAACGATGGCACGGCCCTCGTTCACCAGATCGGTGAACTTCTCGTAGGCTGCAACCAGCTCGGTCTGGTAGCTGGCGGGGCCATTGTTCACAATCCCTGCGATGTTGGTCATGTTGCAGCTGTAGTAAGCGTTGTCGTCGTGAACGATGATCTGGGTCAGGAAGTTGATGGGATCGCCGAAGTCAGCGCCCCAGCCCATGTGGACGAAGCTCTGCAGCTTGGGCGCCACGACTTCCTTCATGGTGGAGGACACGAAGGTGTTGATATCCAGCACGATGAAGTCATCGCCGAAGCTGTCGGTGAAGCACTGCTTCAGCACGGTTGCGCTGTCCAGAGCGGAGGTGGAGCCAGCCAGAATATAGTAGGAGCAGTGAACAGGGAAGGTGACACCAATGGCGCTCAGCTCTTCCATGGCCTGCTTCTTCAGCTCGGTGATGTCGCCGTTGTTGGCGCGCAGGCGCTTCATGGTCTTGCCATCGTAAGCCTCGCCGTCCAGACCCATCTCCTTGGCCACCAGGTTGGTGTAGTCGGTGCCGTCCGAGGTGTAGCACAGGCCCTTCATGGTGAAGAAGTCGTTCTCGCACTTCAGGGGATTGATGGGGTTGTAACGGGCGAAGAACTTGTTCAGCACCATGCCCTTGGAGAAGCACTGACGGAAGGCCTTGTTGGCAATGGCCTTGTTCCAGTTCTCATCGGGGGTGCCGTCGGTGTTCTTCTTGTCGTAGTTGAAGATGAAGCAGTAGCTGAACTTCTTGGCACGCTTCTCGCACAGCTGCTGATTGTACTCGTTGGAAGGATCGGACTGAATGGTGGTGATGTTGCTCTCGCCCAGGTCCACCTCGTCCAGCTCGCGGCTCTGATACAGCTGCAGACTGATGGAACCGTCGCTGATCATGGTGACAGTGAAGCGCTCAAAGCGGCTGACGTTGGCAGCATCGTAGTAGTTGGGGTTGGGGATGTAGCTCTTGGTGTTGCCCTGGATGTACTCCTCCACCACATAGGGTCCGTTGTACCACATGGTGGTGTTGTCGCAGCTCCGGAAGCCATCGACACCCAGCTCCTCGATCAGAGCAGGAGCCACGGGGTAGAAGCTGTTGTAGGCGGCAACGGTATCAAAGTAGGGGCAGGCGCTGGGGCAGGTGAACACCAGAGTGTAATCATCCGGAGCCTCAATGCCCACACCGGCAGCCAGCATGTCCTCGTAGGTCATGTCAGCAGCAGCGTCACCGGCTTCCTTGGTCAGCTCGTAGTACTCGTAAGCACCCACAATGGTATCGTTGGGCATGGAGGTGTTGTTGGCCTCGTTCTTGATGGCGTTCATCACCCATTCAAAACCAACCAGGAAGTCCTTGCTGGTCAGGTGAGCCTTCACCTCACCGTTGCAATCCACCCAGTCCACGTCGTCCCGCAGGTGGAAGGTCCAGACAGTGGCATCCTCATTGTGCTCCCAGCTGGAAGCGATGGCGGGCACCACCTTGCCGTAGCAGTCAAAGCTCAGCAGACCGTCCCACAGGTTGGTGACCACATTGGCATCCTCAGCCTTCTGGGTGTACAGCATGTTCCAGCTTTCCAGCTCACGGTTGCCGCTCTCAAAGGAGATGAATTCCTTCAGGGGGGTAGCGCCGGTGGAGTTGGGGGCAGCAGCGCCGCTGGCGGCAGCACCATTGCCGGTGTTGTTGGACTTTTCGCCGCAGGCTGCCAGCAGGCTGGCGGCACCCACAGCACCTGCACCCTTCAGGAAGGTGCGGCGATCAAAATTGAAGCTCATTGGATGATCCTCCCAGATCTTGCGCGGACAGAGCCGCGCGTTTTTCCTTTTCCTAAACGCAGTGAGGCTGTCTGCCTTTCCAAAAAGTGCACAGGAAAGACAAAAGCCGCACCACGGTATATATTAGCACTTTACTGGAAAGAAGTCAATCCGCCACAGCATAGAATTGGAAACAAAACGGTGACAAACACTTTCATGGGAAAAGAATGTGGAAAAAATTACTATAAAATGGAAAGAACTGTATATCTGTGAAGAACAGGAGAAAGAAAGGAACTGTTCACGCTGTGCGCACAAAACAGCTATCTTTTTTCACAAAAACATGATACAATAAAATGTATCTGTATCAATAAGGAGCGCACCATGAAGAAACTGACCTCGATGTACAAACGCTACATGTTCCACCCCATTTTATATAAGACCGTGACCCGCACCTCCATTGTGGCCGTGCTGATGCTGCTGTGGCAGCGCTATGTCAGCGATGGCACGTTTACCATCTGGGAGGCCCCGGGCTTTCTGTGCGGCGTGGTGCTGCTCATCTGGGCCTGGGTGGACTATCTGCGGCTGGATGGCGTGACCATCCACCATCTGCTGGAGGAATTCAAGGGGATGGGCAAGCGGCAGAAAAAGATCCACTCCACCCGCTCCATCATCGACTATGCGGATGAGAAGATCGTCTCCTTTGAGGAGCTGGAACCCGAGGAGCGCACCTATTGCAGCCTGCTCTCCAATCTGGTGCTGGGCCTGCCGCTGGTCGCTGCTGCGCTGATCGCCAGCACACTGTAAGGGGGCCGCGGCATGGAACAAGAGCACAAGCAGCTGGTCATCGGCATTCTGGCCCATGTGGACAGCGGCAAGACCACCCTTTCCGAAGCCCTGCTCTACGGCACCGGCACCATCCGCAAGCTGGGCCGGGTGGACCATAAGGATGCCTTTCTGGACACCGACGCGCTGGAAAAGGCGCGCGGCATTACCATTTTCTCCAAGCAGGCCCTCTTCACGGCGGGCAATACCGATTTTACCCTGCTGGACACCCCGGGCCATGTGGATTTTTCCACGGAGACCGAGCGGACACTGCAGGTGCTGGATTATGCGGTGCTGGTCATCAGCGGCACCGACGGCGTGCAGAGCCATACCGAGACGCTCTGGCGGCTGCTGCGGCGGTACCGCATTCCCACCTTTGTGTTCGTGAACAAGATGGACCTGCCCGGCCCGGGCAGGGAAGCGCTCCTGACCCAGCTGAACCGTCAGTTGGGGGATGGCTTTGTGGATTTCGGGGCAGAGCAGGCCGACCGGGACGAGGCGCTGGCTCTCTGCGATGAGCGGCTGATGGAGACGATGCTGGACCGGGGAATCCTGACCGATACCGATCTCATCCCTGCCATTGCCCGGCGGCATGTGTTTCCCTGCTGGTTTGGCTCAGCCCTGAAGCTGCAGGGTGTGGATGCGCTGGTGGAGGGCCTGGACCGCTATACCCGCCCGGCCCCTGCGCTGGAAGCCTTCGGGGCCAAGGTGTTCAAGGTGAGCCAGGATGAGCAGGGAAACCGCCTGACCTGGCTGCGGGTGACCGGCGGCGCGCTCAAAGTGAAAGCCCAGCTCACCGGAGAGGTCGATGGGGAGCCATGGGCCGAAAAGGCCAACCAGCTGCGGCTCTACTCCGGCGCAAAGTTTACGCTGGCGGAGTGCATCGGCCCCGGCCAGGTGTGCGCCGTTACCGGCCTGACCAAAGCCCGCCCGGGCGAGGGTCTGGGGGCGGAACGGGACAGCGACCTGCCGGTGCTGGAGCCGGTGCTGAGCTATCAGGTGCTGCTGCCCGAGGGCGCAGACGTGCACGCCGCGCTGGGAAAGCTCCATCGGCTGGAAGAGGAGGAGCCCCAGCTCCATGTGGTCTGGAACGAGACCTTGGGCGAGATCCATGTCCAGCTGATGGGCGAGATCCAGCTGGAGGTGCTGAAAAGCCTGCTGGCCGAGCGGTACGGGCTGGAGGTCAGCTTCGGCCCCGGCGGCATCCTGCATAAGGAGACCATCACCGAAGCCATGGAGGGCGTGGGCCACTACGAGCCCCTGCGCCACTATGCGGAAGTCCACCTTAAGCTGGAGCCGCTGCCCCGGGGCAGCGGGATGCAGTTTGCCGCCGACTGCCGGGAAGAGGTGCTGGACAAGAACTGGCAGCGGCTGGTGCTGACGCATCTTGAGGAAAAGCAGCATCTGGGCGTGCTCATCGGGGCACCCCTGACCGATGTGAAGATCACCCTCATTGCGGGCCGCGCCCACCTCAAGCACACCGAGGGCGGCGACTTCCGGCAGGCGACCTACCGCGCCGTCCGGCAGGGCCTGATGATGGCAGACCAGATCCACAAGACCCAGCTGCTGGAGCCGTGGTATGCCTTCCGGCTGGAGCTGCCCTCTGACAACGTGGGCCGCGCCATGAACGATATCCAGAACATGGGCGGCAGCTTTGACCCGCCCGAGACCGGCGCTGACGGGGATACCACCCTGCTCACCGGCACTGCACCGGCCTCCACCATGCGCAGCTACCCCATGGAGGTGGTGGGCTACACCCGGGGCAGGGGACACCTGACCCTGACGCTGGACGGTTACCGCCCCTGCCACAATGCAGCAGAGGTCATCGAGGCCGCAGGCTATGAGCCGGAACACGACCTCGACAACCCGGCGGATTCGGTGTTCTGCGCCCACGGGGCCGGATTTGTGGTGCCCTGGGAGCAGGTGCGCAGCCACATGCATGTGGACAGCGGCTGGGGCAGGACTGCAAAGACCGAGGAAACGGTGCAGGCCCGTCCCCGCCGGATGGCCGCCTACCGCGCTACCCTGGAAGAGGATGCTGAGCTGCTGAAGATCTTTGAACAGACCTATGGGCCCATCAAGCGGGACCCGCTGGCGGCGTTCCGTCCCACCCAGAAGCGGGAACGCCCCGATTTCAACGCCGAGCAGTGGGAGATCCAGCCCGAATACCTGCTGGTGGACGGCTACAACATCATCTTTGCATGGGACGAGCTGAACGCACTCTCCAAAGAGAGCCTGGAAGCGGCCCGCCACAGGCTGATGGACATCCTCTGCAACTATCAGGGCTTTAAGAAGTGCGTGCTCATCCTTGTGTTTGATGCCTACCGTGTGCCGGGCAGCCCCGGCAGCATAGAGCAGTACCACAATATCCATGTGGTCTACACCCGGGAAGCCGAGACCGCCGATATGTTCATCGAGCGTGTCACCCATGAGATCGGCAAGGGCCGCCGCGTCCGCGTGGCCACCTCCGATGGCATGGAGCAGGTCATCATCCTGGGCCATGGTGCCCTCCGTGTCTCTGCCCGCATGTTCCATGAAGAGGTGCAGGAGGCGGAGAAGGAGATCCGGAGGTATTTGCAGGGGGAAGGGTAACATCCTCGCCCTCTCCGTCAGCGCTTACGCGCTGCCACCTCTCCCAAAGGGAGAGGCAATGCTGCCTTTATCCAAGACCCGCAATAGGCTCCCCCTTTGGGGGAGCTGGCAAAGCCGTAAGGCTTTGACTGAGAGGGCGAAATCTCACCCGAAAGGAGCCGCCTATGTTTGAAACAACTTCTGATTTTGTCTGGCAGGCCATCCAGCCCCGCCCCCGGGACGCGCATAAAGGAACCTTTGGCTCCGTGCTGGCGGTGGCGGGCAGTGCGTCCTATCGGGGCGCGGCGGCGCTGGCCGTGGAAGGTGCCCTGCGCACCGGAGCCGGCATCGTTACGCTGGCAAGTGTGGAGCCGGTGCTGGCGGCGGTGGCCGCACGCCTGCCTGAGTGCTGCCTCTGCCCCTGCGAGGCGGGGGCAGGGGGCGGCATCTCGCCCCAAAATATTGAGCATATCCGGCGGCAGAAGGCTTCGGTCCTGCTGGTTGGCCCCGGGCTGGGTTATACGGCCCAGAGCGCGGCCCGTGCCGCCGAGACCCGGGCGCTGGTGAAAACGCTCCTGCCCGGCTTTTCCGGCAGTGCGGTGCTGGATGCGGACGGCCTGAACGCGGCCGCTGACCTGCTCCAAACGGAAAAAATGCCTCACCCTCAAGGAGAACTGATTTTAACGCCCCACCCCGGCGAGATGGCCCGGCTGACCGGACACTCTGCGGCAGAGATCAATGCGGACCGGGAAAGCACGGCGCTGCGCTATGCGAAAGCATGGAATGCTGTGGTGGTGCTGAAGGGGGCGCACACCGTCATTGCAGGGCCGGATGGCCGCTGCGCGGTCAATCCCACCGGCAACCCGGGGCTTTCCCGGGGCGGCAGCGGGGATGTGCTGGCGGGCATGACCAGTGCCCTGCTGGCCTGCGGCCTGCCTGCCTTTGAGGCCGCTGCCTGTGCCGTTTATCTCCACGGTGCAGCTGCCGACCGTGCCGCTGCCCTGCACGGGGAAACCGGGATGCTCCCGCATGATCTGCTGGATGCGCTGGGGACCCTGTTTGCCGAAAACGGGCGCTGAGCAAGGGGACGATCCCATCAAAAAAAGAAACGCTTCCCTTCCGCTGGATTTGTGTTATACTGGAGCTATCCAAAACACAACGATCTGCCGGAAAGGAAGCGTTTCTTTTATGGTTCCTGCACTGGAAAAAATCATTGCCGGGAGCGACCGCATCGTCTTTTTTGGCGGCGCGGGGGTCTCCACCGAAAGCGGCATCCCCGATTTCCGCAGCGTGGACGGCCTGTACCACCAGAAGTACGATTACCCGCCCGAGACCATCCTGAGCCACACCTTCTGGGAGGAGAACCCCGAGGAATTCTACCGGTTCTACCGGGATAAGCTCATTGTGAAGGGGGCAAAGCCCAACGCTGCCCACCTGCGGCTGGCAAAGCTGGAGCGGGAGGGCAGGCTGAAAGCCATCGTCACCCAGAACATCGACGGCCTGCATCAGGCTGCGGGGTCTAAGACCGTTTACGAGCTCCACGGCAGCACCCTGCGCAACTACTGCGTGAAGTGCGGCGCGTTCTACGATGTGGACTTCATTGCCAACAGTACCGGCGTGCCCCGCTGCCCCAAGTGCGGCGGCATCGTCAAGCCGGATGTCGTCCTGTACGAGGAAGGGCTGGACGAGGAGGTGCTCTCCGGGGCCGTGTCCGCCATCCGCAAGGCGGATACCCTCATCATCGGCGGCACCAGTCTGGTGGTCTACCCGGCGGCGGGGCTCATCCGGTACTTCCGGGGCCGCCATCTGGTGGTCATCAATATGCAGCCCACCGGGGCCGATGCGCAGGCCGACCTGTGCATTGCAAAGCCCATCGGTCAGGTGCTGAGCGAGGACGTTTTGTTGGAGGACTGAGATGAAAGCTGTCATTCTGGAAAGCTATGTCATGGAGGAAGGCGACCTCGACTGGTCGGGGGTAAAGGCGCTGGTGCCCGATACCACCAGCTACGTCCGCACGGCCTACGAGGAGATCGCCCCCCGCATTGGAGATGCGGACATCGTTCTGCTGAACAAGTGCCGCATGGATGAGGAGATCTTACAGCAGTGCCCGAACCTGAAATGGGTGGGCATCATTGCCACGGGCACCGACAACCTGGATCTGGAAGCCTGCCGCCGCCACGGCGTTGCAGTGGCCAATGTGCCGGGCTATTCCACTTACAGCGTGGCCCAGATGACCTTCAGCCTGCTGCTGGCCATCTGCCAGTGCGCGGAGCGCTACAACCGTGCCGTCAAGCAGGGGTGCTGGCAGCTGGATATCCCGGAGAGCATCGGCCTGCTGCCCCAGATGGAGCTCTACGGCAAGACCTATGGCGTTTACGGCTATGGCAGCATCGGGCGGCAGTCGGCCCGCATTGCCAGAGCCTTTGGCATGGAGGTGCTGGTCTGTACCCGCACCGTCCGGCCCGAATACGCCGCCGACGGTGTGGAGTTCGTGGATTATGATACCCTGCTGAGGCGGTGCGATATCCTCAGCCTGCACTGCCCGGCCACGCCCCA
This sequence comes from Faecalibacterium hominis (ex Afrizal et al. 2022), assembly GCF_049545105.1. Taxonomy (NCBI): domain Bacteria; kingdom Bacillati; phylum Bacillota; class Clostridia; order Eubacteriales; family Oscillospiraceae; genus Faecalibacterium; species Faecalibacterium hominis (ex Afrizal et al. 2022). The sequence continues at coordinate 63,827 of NZ_CP186860.1, forward strand.
GACCCGGGGCCTTGTCAACGCGGAGGCGCTGGCGAAGATGAAGCCCGGGGCCATTCTGCTCAACACGGCCCGGGGCGCGCTGGTGGATGAGGAGGCCGTGGCAGCGGCTCTCCACAGCGGTCAGCTGGGCTTTTACGGGGCTGATGCCTTTGTCACCGAGCCTCTGCCTCAGGAAAGCCCCCTGCGGGCAGAACCCCACGCCATCCTCACACCGCACATTGCGTGGACGACCCGGGAGGCTTTGCAGAACCTGATGGACATTACCACCCGGAACCTGCGCACCTGGCTGGAAGGAAACGGCGAGCACATCGTCAACAGATAAAAAGGAGAGATGAATCATGCAGGCAACCATTCACAACGAATTTCTGACCCTGACCGTGGATACCCATGGTGCCGAAGCAGTCAGCCTGAAAAATGCCGCCGGGCAGGAGATGCTCTGGCAGGCCGACCCGGCTGTCTGGAAGCGCCATGCCCCCATCCTTTTCCCCTGGACGGGCAAGCTGACCGGCGGGGCCTTTACCCATAAGGGCAAGACCTACCCCGGCGGTCAGCACGGCTTTGCCCGGGACGTGGAGCACACCCTGCTCTGCGCCGAGGGTGACACCATCCGGCTGGAGCTGCGCTCGGATGAAAAGAGCAAGGCAGAGCGCTTCCCGTTTGATTTTATTCTGACCAGCACCTTCCAGCTGGAGGGCAGGACGGTGCACCACACCCTGACCGTCACCAACCCTGCCGATGCCGCCGAGGAGCTGCAGTTCGGCATCGGCTACCACCCGGCGTTCCGCATCCCCTTTGATGACAAGCACACCACCACCGATTACGAGTTCCGCTTCGACCAGCCGGAGAGCCCGATGATCCTGGACGCTTACCCCAACGGTCTGCTGACCGGCAAGTGCGGTTACCGGTGGAAGAACGAGCAGAGCATCCCCCTGACAGACGATCTGTTTGAGAACGACAGCTTCTGCATGGCCGGTCTGCGCAGCCGCACGCTGGGCATCTACGAAAAGGACACCGGCAAGGGGATCGTCTGCAATGTGGAGGGCTACCCCTACACCCTCATCTGGTCGGCTCCGGCAAAGCCAGTGCGCTTTGTCTGCATTGAGCCGTGGCACTCCCTGCCCGGTGCCCAGACCGATACCCAGGAGTGGAGCCAGCGCGCCGCTGCCGCTTGCCTTGCCCCCGGCCAGACCTGGGAGACCACCCTCAGCACAACGTTTGAGCGCTGAAGCAAAGTTTGGCAAAGAAATGCAGGAACCCCTTGACAGGGGGGACTGCATTCTGATTTAATAAGAGACGATAAAAGGGAGTAAAGGGCATTCCGCAGGGCCTGCGGGGTGCTGCATGGCAGCGTCATCACGGCAGAAATGCCCGATGTCATGTGTTGGCTTGAGACTTTTGTCACAGACAGAGTGCTGTGGCAGGGGTCTCTTTTTTCTTGCCCGGCACAGGAACACAAGGAGGAAAAATAAATATGGATCTTCTGAACACATTCGCCAGTCTCTTTTCCAATTTTGGGAATCTGACCTGGCAGATGGTGGTGATGTGGGGCATCGGTGCGCTGCTCATCTACCTTGCCATTGCCAAAAAGATGGAGCCGAGCCTGCTGCTGCCCATGGGCTTTGGTGCCATTCTGGTCAACCTGCCCCTCTCGGGTGCCATCACGCAGGGGGATACGGTCGGCCCCATCTCTGCATTGTTTGAAGCGGGCATGTCCAACGAGCTGTTCCCGCTGTTGCTCTTCATCGGCATCGGTGCCATGATCGATTTTGGCCCGCTGCTGGAAAAGCCGTGGCTGATGCTCTTTGGCGCGGCGGCCCAGTTCGGCATCTTTTTCACCCTGTTTCTGGCGGGCTTCTTCTTTGACCTGAAGGATGCTGCCTCCATCGCTGTCATCGGTGCGGCAGACGGCCCCACCGCCATTTTCGTGGCCAACACGCTCAACTCCCAGTACCTCGGTGCCATCATGGTGGCAGCCTACAGCTACATGGCGCTGGTGCCCATCGTGCAGCCGCCCGTGATCCGGCTGCTGACCACGCAGAAGGAGCGCCGCATCCGGATGTCCTATGAAAAGGGCAGTGTTTCCCAGCTGACCAAAATCCTGTTTCCCATCGTGGTCACGATCATTGCAGGCATGGTGGCTCCGGCCAGTGTGGCGCTGGTGGGCTTTTTGATGTTCGGCAACCTGCTGCGGGAGTGCGGGGTGCTGAATGCGCTGAGCGAAACCGCCCAGAATGTGCTGGCAAACCTTATCACCATCGTGCTGGGCCTGACCGTTGCCGGGCAGATGACCGCCGACAAGTTCGTGCGGCCCGACACCCTGCTCATCCTTGCACTGGGCCTGGTGGCCTTCGTCTTTGATACGGCAGGCGGCGTGCTGTTTGCAAAGCTGCTGAACCTTTTCCGGCCGGAGGGCAAAAAGCTGAATCCCATGATCGGCGCGGCCGGTATCTCGGCCTTCCCCATGAGCGGCCGTGTGGTCAACAAGATGGGCCTGGAAGAGGACAACCAGAATTTCCTGCTGATGTATTCCATCAGCGTCAATGTTTCGGGACAGATCGCGTCCGTCATTGCAGGCGGCCTGATCCTGACCCTGATGGCTTAACGGAGGTGATCGCATGCTTCATCTTACTTCGTGGATGACCACGCTGCCGATGATGCTGATCGGGATGGTCGGCATCATCCTTGTCATCGGCATCATTGTTCTGGCAGTGATGCTGCTCAACCGGCTGACGGGCCGGAAATAAAAGAAAAAGGCGATGCAGCTGTTCAAAACTGCATCGCCTTTTTGCTTGTTGTGTAAGTTTACAGGGCCTGGATGGCGGCCTTGATGCGCTGGGCGGCGACCTTGGTCTTTTCGGCATCGCCGAAGGCGGTCAGGCGGAAGTAGCCCTCGCCGCACTCACCAAATCCGACACCCGGGGTGCCGACCACGCCGCAGTTCTCCAGCAGCCAGTCGAAGAATTCCCAACTCTTCATGCCGCCGGGGCAGCGCAGCCAGATGTAGGGGCTGTTCTTGCCGCCGCAGTACCATACGCCGCAGGCATCCAGCGCGTCGGCAATGACCTTGGCGTTCTGGCGGTAGTAATCGAGGTTGGCCTGGATCTCAGCCATGCCGCTCTCGGTGAACACGGCGGCAGCAGCGCGCTGAACGACGTAGGGTACGCCGTTGAACTTGGTGGTCTGGCGGCGCAGCCACAGCTTGTTCAGGTTCATGCCCTCGCGCTCCAGCTCGTGGGGCACGATGGTGTAGCCGCAGCGGGTGCCGGTGAAGCCTGCGATCTTGGAGAAGGAGCAGATCTCAATGGCGCACTCGCGGGCACCCTCCACCTCAAAGATGCTGCGTGCCAGAGCGGAATCGGTGATGAAGCACTCGTAGGCGGCATCGTACAGGATAACGGCGTTGTTCTTTTTGGCGTAGTCCACCCAGGCCTTGAGCTGCTCGCGGGTGTAGGCGGCACCGGTGGGGTTGTTGGGGCTGCAGATGTAGATGATGTCAGCCTTCACGCTGTCATCGGGCATCCCCAGGAAGCCGTTCTCCTGGCTGGTGCGGCCGTAAATGATCTTGCGGCCGTCGGTCACGTTGTCGTCCACATAGGTGGGGTAAACGGGGTCCGGGACCAGAACGGTGTTGTCCACATCAAACAGGCCCAGCACATTGGCCAGGTCGCTCTTGGCACCGTCGGAGATAAAGATCTCGTCCTCAGCCAGCTGGGTGCCGCGGCCTGCGTAGTAGCCCTGAATGGCCTGCTTCAGGAACGGATAGCCCTGCTCAGGGCCGTAGCCGTGGAAGCCCTCCTTGGTGCCCATCTCAGCGGCGGCATCCTGCATGGCGGTGACCACGCACTTTGCCAGAGGCTGGGTCACATCGCCGATGCCCAGGCGGATGATCTCCTTTTCGGGGTGTGCTTCCTGATAGGCGGCCACCTTGTGGGCAATGTCCACGAACAGGTAGCTTGCCTTCAGCTCGCCGTAATGGTGATTCATTTTCATAAGTTGTTCCCTCACTTTATAAGATTGCCCGCCCTCTCAGGCCGCTTCGCGTCCAGCTCTCCCAAAGGGAGAGCCGATGCAGCGTCTACGCCAGCAGAAGCTGACCGTTGAGCCGCAATTGCCTCTCCCTTTGGGAGAGGTGGCATTGCAAAGCAATGACGGAGAGGGCGAGGATGTTAAAATTCCGCAACTCCCTCGTACACCGTGACAGCGCTGCCGGTCATCAGCAGCTGCCTGCCCGGCAGCACCCGGATGACCAGCTCACCGCCGCGCAGCTGCACATGGATATCCTGCCCGGCGGGGCAGATGCCCAGCTCGGTCAGAGCCGCCACGGTGGCGCAGGTGCCGGTGCCGCAGGCCCAGGTCTCGCCGCTGCCGCGTTCCCACACCCGCATCTTCAGGTGGGCGGCATCCACCACCTGCACGAACTCGGTGTTGATGCGCTCCGGGAAGTTGGCGTGATGCTCGAACGCCGGGCCGATGGCTTCCAGCTTCAGGCTGTCCACATCCTCCACCACGGTCACGCAGTGGGGATTGCCCACGCTGATGCAGGTCACCTTCCACACTTTTCCCTCTACGGTGAGCGGCTGATCCACCAGCGGGCCTTCGCCCATGTGGATGGCAGGCAGGTCAGCCGGCAGGGTGCTGTAAGCGCCCATCTCCACCTGCCACAGCTGTGCGCCCTGCCGGGTGATGCGCTTGACACCGCTGTTGGTGTCGATGGTCAGGACAGGCTTTTCCACCCCGTGGGTGTAGAGCCACTCGGCCACACAGCGCACGCCGTTGCCGCACATCTGGGCCTCGCTGCCGTCCGCGTTGAAAATGCGCATCCGGCCATCGGCCCCGGGGGTCACAGGGGCGCAGATGCAGATGATGCCGTCCGCACCCACGGAAAAATGCCGGGCAGAGAGCCGCTGTGCAAGCGCGGCAATGTCTGCGGGCACACCGGATGCACGGCAGTCCAGATAGATGTAATCATTGGCACAGCCCTGCATCTTGGTAAATGACAATTTCATGGAGCATTCTCCTTTACAGGCGGGACCTCTGCGGCCATGCTGATGCAGCATGGCTGAGAGGTTTGGTTCGTCACATATAATCATAAGAATCAAACGGGCTTCTGTCAAGCAAAAAAGAGGGCTTTGTGCAATTTTCATCGGTTTTTTCTGCCCGTAAAGGGCCGGAATGCAAAACAGGGCTTGACAAGATACGGCCCATGGGATATAAAAAGAGAGAGTGCTTTTGCGCGCCGGAGAGGGCGTGCAGGCAGAGAAGAAAGAATCATTGACAAAAGGAGACCGCGACGATGGATACTTTTGAAAAGATCCGTGCACTGCTGGCAGAGCAGCTGGATATTGACCCTGCTAAGATCACGATGGAGAGCGACATTATGAGTGATTTCGAGGCCGACAGCCTGGATATCGTGGACATGGTGATGACGCTGGAGGATGAGTTTGGCATTGAGGTGCCGGACGATGCCATCGAGAATCTGCGCACCGTGGGCGACGTGGTGGAATTTGTGGACAGCCACAAGGGCTGATAACAGTTTTGCAAAAAGGCCCCGCACCCGCAGCGCTGCACACGGCGGCACTGCAGCGGGGCTTTTAATATGAGCTCGTGCGGAACGGCTGGAACACAGGCGTTTGGCGCACGGCTTAGGAGGATATAACAAAATGGCAAAAGACAACAAGAAGCTTGTGCAGGCGATCACCAGCCAGGAAGAGAACTTTGCACAGTGGTACACCGACATCTGCGTCAAGGCAGAGCTGGTGGAGTACTCCAGTGTCAAGGGCTTCATCATCCTGCGCCCCTATGGTCAGGCCATCTGGGAGCTGATCCAGAAGGACATGGATGCCCGGTTCAAGGCAACCGGCCACGAGAACGTGGCCATGCCCGTGCTGATCCCCGAGAGCCTGCTGCAGAAGGAAGGCGAGCTGGTCAATGGCTTCGCGCCGGAGGTGGCGTGGGTCACGATGGGCGGCTCCGACAAGCTGGAAGAGCGCCTGGCGGTGCGTCCCACCAGCGAGACCATGTTCTGCGACCACTGGTCCCGCGTGCTGCACAGCTACCGTGAGCTGCCCATGAAGTACAACCAGTGGTGCAGCGTGGTGCGCTGGGAAAAGACCACCCGTCCCTTCCTGCGCAGCCGTGAGTTCTGGTGGCAGGAAGGCCACACCATCCACGAGACTGCCGCCGAGGCCGAGGCTGAGACCCAGCAGCAGCTGAACTGCTACGCGGATGTCTGCGAGCAGGATCTGGCCATCCCTGTTGTCAAGGGCCGCAAGACCGATAAGGAGAAGTTTGCCGGTGCCGAGGCCACCTATACCATCGAAGCCATGATGAAGGACGGCAAGGCCCTGCAGAGCGGCACCAGCCATTACTTCGGCGATAAGTTCAGCAAGGCTTACGACGTGACCTTTACCGGCCGCGACAACCAGCTGCATCACCCGTTCCAGACCAGCTGGGGCGTTTCCACCCGTCTGGTGGGTGCCATCATTATGACCCACGGCGATGACGACGGCCTGATCCTGCCCCCGGCAGTGGCCCCCATCCAGGTCGTGGTCGTGCCCATCGCCGCCCACAAGCCCGGCGTTTCCGAGAAGGCCGCCGAGCTGGCTGAGAAGATCAGCAAGTATGCCCGCGTCAAGTTGGACGACAGCGACAACGCCCCCGGCTGGAAGTTCTCCCAGTGGGAGATGAAGGGCGTTCCCCTGCGCCTGGAGATCGGCCCCAAGGATCTGGAAAAGAACCAGTGCGTGCTGGTCCGCCGCGACACCCGTGAAAAGATCTTCGTGAGCCTGGATGAGCTGGAGACCGCGATCCCGGCTCAGCTGGAGGCCCTGCGCAAGGACCTGTACCAGCGTGCCCTCGCCAACCGCGAGAAGCGCACCTGGGCAGCCACCACCATGGAGGAAGTCAAGGAGCTGGCCAAGGCCAACACCGGTTACATCAAGACCATGTGGTGCGGCGACCTGGCCTGCGAGATGAAGATGAAGGAAGAGGCTGGCCTGTCCAGCCGCTGCATGCCCTTCGAGCAGGAGCACATCAGCGATGTCTGCCCCTGCTGCGGCAAGCCCGCCAGCAAGATGGTCTACTGGGGCGTGGCCTACTAAGCCGCTCCACAGTCAGAGCCTGATCCGATGAAAAAAGCAGCTTTCCCGTCCAACGGGAGAGCTGTTTTTTTTGTGTCTGCCTATTGACAACTGTGTATCTACTGTATATACTGTAAATATACAGATGCAACGGAGGCGGCAGACATGAATCTCTTCATCGATAACAAGAGCGGTGCACCCATCTACGAGCAGCTCTACACCCAGATCAAGAACCAGATTTTGAGCGGGGAACTGCAGCCGGAGGAAGCTATGCCGTCCATCCGGGGGCTGGCGCGGGACCTGCGCATCAGTGTTATTACTACAAAGCGGGCCTACGATGAGCTGGAACAGGAGGGCTTTTTGTACGCCGTGCCCGCCAAGGGCTTTTTCGTGGCGGCGAAGAACACCGAGCTGCTCCGGGAAGAGAACCTGAAAAAAATCGAAGCACACCTGACGGAAGCCGTCCGGCTGGCGGCTCCCTGCGGGCTGACCAAACAGGAACTGACCGAAATGTTGGAATTGCTGTGGGAGGAATGAACCATGAACGCATTAGAACTGCACGGCCTTGAAAAGCACTACCCGGATTTTACGCTGGGGCCCATTGATCTGGAACTGCCCGGCGGCACAGTCTGCGGGCTGATCGGTGAGAACGGCGCGGGCAAGAGCACGACCATTAAGCTGATCCTGGACATGATCGACGGGGACGCTGGCACTGTGAAGCTGTTCGGGCAGGAGGGGATCACCCCGCTTGCCAAAGCCGATATCGGCGTGGTGCTGGGCGGCGAGTGCATCCCCACCTGCCTGACCGCGCCGCAGGTGGGGAAAGTGATGGCCGGCATCTATCCCAATTGGGATGCCGCCGCCTACGCCGACTGGTGCCGCCGCTTTGACCTGCCGGAGAAAAAGCGCTACGCCGATTACTCCACCGGCATGAAGATGAAGCAGTGCCTTGCCGTGGCGCTTTCTCATCACCCCAAGCTGCTGCTGTTGGACGAAGCCACCAGTGGCCTGGACCCTGTGGTGCGGGATGAGCTCATCGATCTGCTGCTGGACTTTGTGCGGGATGAGAACCATGCAATTTTGATCTCGTCCCACATCGTCAGCGACCTGGAAAAGCTCTGCGATACCATTGCGTTCCTGCACAAGGGCAGGCTCCTGCTCTGTGAGGATAAGGACACGCTGCGGGAGGAGTACGCCCTCTGGCACGGCACTGCCGGGCAATTGGAGGAGCTGGATAAGAACGCCATCGTCAGCCGTCGGGTGACAGCCTACGGGGCCGAGGCACTGGTGAAGAGGGAACTTGTCCCGGCGGGCAGCACCCTGACACCGGTGAGCATCGAAGAACTGTTCGTTTTGATGGTGAAAGGGGAGAATGTGCGATGAAAGGTTTGCTGTTGAAGGATTGGTATCAAGTCAAAACAAATATGCGGATGATGTACCTCACGGTGCTGGCCGTGCTGGCGATCTGGATCCTGAGTACTTCCGGGGATTCGAGCTTTGCGGTGAATTATTCAGCTGTTTTTCTGGGGATCATGCCCGCCTACCTGCTTTCCTACGACCACGCCAGCGGGTGGACGGAGTACAGCTTTGCCCTGCCGCTGAGCAAGGAACTTCAGGTAGCAGAAAAATATCTCGTGGGTCTGCTTTGCACGGCGGTCTCTGCGGCGCTGAACGGAATTTTCTGCGGCATCCGGTTCTGGATGGGAAAACCGCTTCCTGCGATGCCGATCGGCCTTTTGCTGGGGGCGGGCGCAGCTTCCATCCTGCTGATAAACGGGATCATGCTGCCGCTGTACTACCGTTTTGGCGCAGAAAAGGCGCGGATGCTCTACATGCTGATGTTTGCCGGAATGGGCGCTGCCCTGGGCGGCGGGATGGTCCTGATGGATGCCGTGCCGGAATCGGGCGCGGCCATTGCCATCGTCGGTGTGCTGGCAGCAGTGCTGGCCCTGTATGCCGTGTCCTGGCGGGTGTCGGTGGCATGGTATGGAAAGTATAAGAAGTAAGCTCTTCTTTGTGCAATATAGCAATAATCCGGTAAAAAAACTGTAAAAGGGGTTGAAAAATCCGGCCCGGCGTAGTATGATAACGGGGCTGAAAGAAAAATCTTACACCAAGGAGGAGTTTGTTTCCATGTCCAGTGACCATACGGATCACCCCAAACAACGCTTCTCCTGCGATGCGGGCCGTGCAAACGTGTTAGCCGCATCCTGAACTGCATGCCCTTTGTACACCGCAGGAGTTGTAACCAGACCGATGCGGTGTATTTTTTATGCCCGGAAACGGGAAACGGAGGGACCAAACCATGCAGAAGAAAAATTATGTGCAGGAGATTCTGGACATCATCCACAGCGGTCTGCCCCAGGCAGAGCTGGCTGAAAAGCTGTCCGATTACCATGAAAATGACCTGGCCGATGCCCTGACGGCCCTGACACCGGAGGAGCGCCAGAAGGTGTACACCGTACTGGGCGTGGATACGGTGGCAGAGATCTTCTCCTATCTGGACGATGCAGAGCCTTACCTGAAGGAGCTGGACCCCGAGCGGGCCGCCCGGGTCATCTCCCACATGGATTCGGATGATGCCGTGGATGCTCTGGATGACCTGGAAGAGGACGATAAGGTAAAGATCGTCCACCAGCTGGACAAGGATGCCGCCGATGATGTGAAGCTGCTGCTCTCCTATAACGAGGACGAGATCGGCAGCTGCATGACCACCAACTACATCTGCATCCGCAGAGATATGACCATCCGGCAGGCCATGAGTGAGCTGGTGAAGCAGGCAGGCGAGAACGATAACATCTCCACCCTGTATGTAGTGGATGAGAACGAGCACTTTTATGGTGCCATTGACCTGAAAGACCTCATCGTGGCCCGTGCGGAGGAGCGCCTGGAAAAGCTGATCGCACGCTCCTACCCCTACGTCACCGACCACGAGAAGATCAGCGACTGCATCGACCGCATCGTGGACTACGCCGAGCGCTCGCTCCCTGTCCTGAACGACAGCGGGAAGCTGCTGGGCATCATCACCTCGGCGGATGTGGTCGAGCTGGTGGACGACGAGATGGGCGATGATTACGCAAAACTCGGCGGCTTGACCAGTGAAGAGGATCTGAACGAGGGTGTGTTCCAGAGTGTGAAAAAGCGTCTGCCTTGGCTGATTGCCCTGCTGTTCCTCGGGATGCTGGTGTCCTCGGTGGTGGGGGCGTTTGAATCGGTGGTGGCGGTGCTGCCCATCGTCATCTGCTTCCAGTCCATGGTGCTGGATATGGCCGGCAATGTGGGCACCCAGTCGCTGGCTGTGACCATCCGTGTGCTGGTGGACGAGAACCTGACCACTGCCAAAAAGCTCCAGCTGCTCTGGAAGGAAATGCGGGTGGGCCTGACCAACGGTGCATTGCTGGCCGTGCTGGCGCTGGGCTTCCTGGGCTGCTACATCCACTTCTTCAAGGCCTACGCCTGGGGTGAAGCCTTCCTGCTCTCGGGCTGTGTGGGCGTATCTCTGGTCGTGGCCATGGTGATCTCCAGCCTGGTGGGCACGGTCATCCCCATGCTGTTCCATAAGATCCACATCGACCCCGCCGTGGCTTCCGGCCCGCTCATCACCACCATCAATGATCTGGTGGCTGTGGTGGTCTACTATGGCCTGGCCGCCGTGGTGCTGATCGATATGTTCCATCTGGGCTGAAATAGAGAAAGGCTGCTGCCGACAACTCCCTCAGTCACGGTTTCGCCGCGCCAGCTCCCTCTTGGAGGGAGCCTTGACGTAATGGCAATCTGTGAAAGCCTCCCTCATTGAGGGAGGTGGCATCGCGTGAGCGATGACGGAAGGAGTTTGGCAACAGCCTCTTTTCACTTATTCTGTATCCAATACCGCTGTGTCAGCGTTCCATCGGAGGAATCGAACTGCTCATCCTCCAGCACGCCGCCGTTGGCGCGGATGGTCTTTGCTGAGGCGACGTTGTAATGGTCGCAGCAGATGCGCACCTTTTCGATGTCTCGTTCTTTTGCCTTTTCCAGCGTCAGGCGAAGCATCTGGGTGGCGTAGCCGTTCTGCCGCTCCGAGGGGCGGACGCTGTACCCGATGTGCCCGCCGTAGGTCAGCAGGTAATCATTGAGCCGGTGGCGCAGGTTGGTCATGCCCACCAGATGCTCATGCTCATCCAGAGCCAGATACTCCGTGGCGGGCACGAGACCGGCGGGGGTTGTGGCCGGGTCTTTCAGCTTGCGGAGTTGGGCCAGCCAGGCATCGAAGTCGGCATATTTGTCCAGAGCCGAGGTGCCGTCCATCCGGGAGCCGATGGCCAAAAATTCTTCCCGGTAGGCCATGACCTGTTTCCGGTCGCCCTCATCCGGCTCCCGCAGGTGGATCTTCTGGGGCGAGGTGCGCCGGGTGGCGGTGCGGAAATCCGGAGCCTTCATCAGGCCGTGGCAGTTGCAGTAGAAGTAAAGCACACCCGCGCCCCGCAGGGAGAAGCGGGCAGAGGCATCCCCCTCAGGGTAGAGCTTGACCAGCTGCAGCTTATCGCCGGTGAGGTAGGCCAGAAACGAGATGTAATGGTTTTTCTCCATGGGGTGGTGCAGGGTGACGAAGAGCTCGTCCTCCACCCGCTCCACGGTCAGCTGATGATGCTCGTCGGCATCTTCGGCTTCGGCGATGTCCAGCGCAGGCAGGGCGATGCCGCAACAGCTCACCACAGCCTGTCCGGTGGCGTGGAGCACATTGCCGCAGAGGGGACAGACGTAGAGCTTGCTCCGCAGCAGGTTGGCTGCCCGGTTCCGGTTGATGATGGGCTCTCCCTGCATCAGCTCCAGCACACTGACTCCCAGAGCTGCAGCCAGAGGCTCCAGCAGGGAGATATCAGGCAGGCCCTTGGCGGTCTCCCACTTGGAAATGGTCTTGGCGCTGACAGAGAGCGTTCCGGCAAGCTCTGCCTGGGTCAGGCCCTTGGCTTCCCGCAGCTGTCGGATGGTACTGCCGGTGACGTATGTGTTCATGTGTTGTCCTCCTGAAGTAACCCCCAGTCATTGCGGTGGGGTTGTTGTTACAAAGTATAACCCAACAAAAAACTCCACGCAACCTACGCTGCGTGGAGTTCGTGCTTTCAGGAATTATTCGGCCTCGGTCTCGTCTTCCTCGTCCGGGTCCAGCTCCATGGTGAACACGGCTTTTTTCAGCTTGCCGCAGCCCTGGGCCTTCAAGCCGGATTTGTACGGCTCCCCGGCCAGATAGAGGGCAAAGCGGCCCTCGCAGAGCATTCCGGCAATGCTGGTGCCGGCGGTGCCCACGGTGGTATCAGCGGCTTCGTCAGCGGGCCGGGTGGGGCTGAACTCGCCCAGGGACACTTCAAACAGCTCGCTGCCCTCAAGGTCGGTCTCAAGGGTCAGGTGGTTGTCGTGCCGGACAAAGGGGGCCTTGTCGCTGGCCTGCGGGGTCACGGTGCTCACCATGACCACAGCCTTGTCACCATCGATGCGGGTGCGCCCGGCGGGCAGGTTGTTGATATCCCGCGCCATGATGAACTCGATGACGCTGTCCAGACTGCTGCACAGGCCCAGATAGTTGGGGAGATTGTTCAGGGTATCGTAGATCATGGATCAGTCCTCTTTCGGGTCGGTCAGAAGCTCCTTGATGCTGGGCACAACGCCGCCCAGATTTTGCAGCTCCGACGGGATGATGATCTTGGTGGCCTTGCCGTTGGCGACCTTGGCCAGTGCTTCCAGGCTGCGCAGAGCCAGCACCTTGTCGTTGGGCATGGCCTCGTTCAGCAGGCGGATGGCATCGGCGTTGGCCTTCTGCACGGCGAGAATGGCCTGCGCCTCGCCCTCAGCCTCGAGAATGCGCTGCTGCTTGACGGCATCGGCACGGAGGATGGCGGCTTCCTTTTCGCCCTCGGCAGCGGTGATGGCAGCCTGCTTCTCACCGTCGGCCTTCAGGATGACGGCGCGCTTTTCGCGCTCTGCCTTCATCTGCTTCTCCATGGCTTCCTGGATCTCGCGCGGCGGGATGATATTCTTGACCTCCACGCGGTTGACCTTGATGCCCCACTTGTCGGTGGCTTCATCGAGGATGGCCGTGATCTTGCCGTTGATGACATCGCGGCTGGTCAGGGTGTGATCCAGCTCCATCTCACCGATGATGTTGCGCAGGGTGGTGGCGGAAAGGCTCTCGATGGCTGCGATGGGCTGGTTGACACCGTAGGTGTAGAGCTTGGCATCCATGACCTGGAAGAACACCACGGTGTCGATCTGCATGGTAACGTTATCGCGGGTGATCACAGGCTGGGGAGGAAAGTCCGCGACCTGCTCCTTCAGGCTGACCTTTTTGGCGATCCGCTCAATGAACGGGATCTTGACATGCAGGCCGGCCGACCAGGTGTCGGAGTAGCTGCCCAGACGCTCCACAACGTACACCATGGACTGAGGCACGATGACGATGTTGGTGACGACGATGAGCAGGATGACAAAGATGAGCGCGAGGATTACGAACAGCATGATAGGCATAGAGACGCTCCTTTTTTAGTGGGTGATGGATTCGGTCAGAATGGGTTCCACGATGAGCAGGGTGCTGTGGATCTCGGTGACCCGGCAGGCCTGCCCGGGGGTTAGGGTATCGCCGGGGGTGGCGCAGCGGGCGCTCCAGTCCACGCCGTCCAGCCGCACCCGGCCCGTCTGCTGGGCGGAAACGGGGGTCAGCACCCGGGCTTCCCGGCCAAGGGCGCGGTCACCGTTGGTGGGGGTGGGCTGCTTGTGCAGCCGTTTGGCCAGCGGCTTGAATGCCAGCAGGCAGACCGCGCTGACCGCAATGAACACCACTGCCTGTACCCGGAACGAGTGGGTGAACAGGCAGCAGAGCAGGGCTGCCGCGCTGCCTGCCGCAAACCAGACGGATACCATGCTGAAGGTCATGCCCTCCAGCGCCAGGAAACCGACGGCGGCAAGGAGCCAGAAAATGGGGTCAATGGACATCGAACATCCCTCCTTATGATCCTATTATAGAGCATCCGGTTGGGGGAAGGTCAAGAGATTTTTGCTGAATTGTTGCGCAGAAAACAAAATGCGGTCATACATAATCATAGTAGCTGTGGTTCGGGTTATGCCCCACCTCTTCCACCACGATGGTAAAGCCCATGGGGTTCACCTCGGTGCTCTTGCCGCTGGCAAGGGTCTCCACGATGATATGTTCGGTGCGGTTGATGATGATCTCCGCGGTCTCCACCTTGCCCACCCGCTGGTAGTGCAGGATGCCGTCCTCGGCACGCAGGACCCGCAGCTGGCCGGTGCGGAAGGCCTCGCAGGTGTGGCGGAGCTGTGCCAGCTGTGCCAGCACGGGGCGCAGGCGCTGTTCGTGGGCATCCCACCGGAAGAAAGCCCGGTTGAAGGGGTCCCGGTAGCCCTGCATGGCGATCTCGTCGCCGTAGTACAGGCAGGGCACACCCGGCAGGGTGTAGATGATGGCGTAGGCCATCCGCAGGCGGAGCAGGCCTTCCTCGTAGGCATCGCCGGTCACACAGCGGCCGCTCTGCCACGCGCGGCCCCGGCCATTGGCGGGCTCGTCAGCGATCACGGTCAGGGCACGCTCGGTGTCGTGGGTGGAGAGGAAGTTCAGGGCGGTGTCCATGGCCGGGGCAGGGTAATGCTCACAGATGGTCAGGATCTCCGTCATGGCCTGTTCGGCGGGCTTGCCCTTGACGAAATCCAGCACGGCGTTCTTGAAGGGGTAGTTCATCACGCTGTCCAGACCCTTGCCCAGCAGGTAGGTGCGGCGCTTGTTGAAGCCGAACTTGGTGGTGGCATCCTCCCACACCTCGCCCAGCAGGAACTTTTCGGGACTGACCCGCTTGACGGCGGCGCGCACCTTCTCAATGAATTCGTCGGGCAGCTCATCGGCTACATCCAGCCGGAAGCCTGCCGCGCCGCGCCGCAGCCAGGTGTCGATGACACCGCCCGGGCCGGTGATGAACTCCACATAGGAGGGGGTCTCCTCGTTGACCTCGGGCAGGGTCTCAAAGCCCCACCAGCTGCGGTAGCCGCCCTTGTACTGGGGGCCGAAATCGTACCAGCAGCGGTAAGGGGAGTTGGGGTCCCGGTACGCGCCGCCCTCGCCATAGCGGCCCTCACGGTTGAAGTAGCGGCTGTCGGAGCCGGTGTGGCTGAACACGCCGTCCAGCACGATGCCGATGCCGTACTTCTGGGCGGCGGTGCACAGTGCCTCAAAATCCTCATTGGTGCCCAGCAGGGGGTCCACGTTCAGGTAGTCGGCGGTGTTGTAGCGGTGGTTGGAGTGGGCCTCAAAGATGGGGTTGAGGTAGATAAAATCCACCCCCATCTCGTGCAGGTAAGGGAGCTTTTGCTGGATGCCCTTGAGGTCGCCGCCGAAATAATCCTCATTCAGGTGGCCGCCCACCTCGTTGGGCTGCCAGAAGGGCTCGGCGTGCTTGTCGGCCTGATAGATGCGGTCGGCAAAGGGCATGGGCTTGTTCTCCACCCCTTCGCAGAAGCGGTCCGGGAAGATCTGATAGAACACCTTGCCCTTGATGCTTTCAGGGGTCTCAAAGTCCTGCTCATAGACCGTGATCTGCCAGCTTTCGCCATCCTGCCAGCTGATCACACCGCAGTTGTCGGGGCCGCGCACGATGCGGCGGAAGTCGGTGTAGAGGT
Organism: Faecalibacterium hominis (ex Afrizal et al. 2022); assembly: GCF_049545105.1. Classification (NCBI taxonomy): domain Bacteria; kingdom Bacillati; phylum Bacillota; class Clostridia; order Eubacteriales; family Oscillospiraceae; genus Faecalibacterium; species Faecalibacterium hominis (ex Afrizal et al. 2022). The sequence goes on from NZ_CP186860.1 coordinate 79,564, forward strand.
CGAAGTAGTAGAAGTAGAGGCCCGGGTCATTCAGAGGCACTTCCACGGAAAAGTGGTTCTGCCTGGGGGTCTGGCCATCGAAGTTCATCCGGTAGTAGACGGGAACATCGAACTTGCCCTCTTTTTTCAGGACAAGGTGCGGGTCTACATAGCCCAGCTCTTCGGGGATGCAGAGCGACAGCCGGACAGTCTGCCCGGCGCGCACCGCACCAAAGGGCTGCTTGAAATAGGGGTCAAAACTGTTGAACAGACAAGACAAGTGGGGTCGTTCCTTTCTCAAAAAAAGCCCCGGTTCCGTAATGGCTCCGGGGCAGAGATATATTTGTGCTAAACCCTTCCGTTTACTTCACAGCAGAAGCGTGCCAGATATCGCGGGCGTAATCCAGCACAGAGCGGTCTGCGCTGAAGATGCCGCTGTTGGCGGTGTTCTTCAGGCTCATCTGTGCCCACTTCTCGCGGTCAGCATACAGGCGCTGCAGGTCGGCCTGAGCACGGCGGTAATCCTTGAAGTCGGCCATGACCATATAAGGATCGCTGGTGCGCAGGTTCTCGGTGACCTCGTGGAAGTCCTCGCCGTTCCAGCCGCGCTCCAGGAAGTTCAGAGCGGCATTTGCCACGTCATCGCCCATGATGAAGGCGCTGGGGTGGTAGCCCACCTGCTTGAGGTTGTTGACCTCGGGGGTCAGCATACCGAAGATCAGCTCGTTCTCCTTGCCGGCAGCATCGGCGATCTCAACGTTTGCGCCGTCCAGCGTACCCAGCGTGATGGCACCGTTCAGCATGAACTTCATGTTGCCGGTACCGGAAGCCTCGGTGCCAGCCAGAGAGATCTGCTCAGAGACCTCGGCGGCGGGCATCAGGTGCTCGCTCAGGGAGACGCAGTACTCTTCCAGATAGACCACGCGCAGCTTGTCGCGGACGGCGGGGTCATTGTTGATCAGGTCGCCCAGCTTGCAGATCATCCGGATCATCTGCTTGGCCATGTAGTAGCCGGGGGCAGCCTTTGCGCCGAAGATATAGGTCTTGGGGATGAAGTCGGCGTTGGGGTTCTCCTTCAGGTACAGGTACTGAGCGGCGATGTTCAGGGCGTTCAGGTGCTGACGCTTGTACTCGTGCATCCGCTTGACCTGACAGTCGAAGATGGAGTTGGGGTCGATGACCTGGCCGGTGCTCTTCTCCAGATAGGCGGCAAAGTTCTTCTTATTGTCCAGCTTGATCTCGTTGATGCGCTTCAGCACGGTCTTGTCGTCCGCATACTTGTTCAGCTTGGAGAGGTTGGAAGCATCGTGTTTGTACTCCTCGCCGATGGTCTCGTCCAGCAGTTTGCACAGCTCAGGGTTGGAGGCCAGCAGCCAGCGGCGGTAAGCAATGCCGTTGGTCACGTTCTTGAAGGCCTGTGGCTTGAACAGGTAGTAATCGTGGAACACGCTTTCCTTGATGATCTCGCTGTGCAGCTTGGACACGCCGTTGATGCTGTTGGCGGTGTAGGCGCAGATGTTTGCCATGCGGACCTGGTTGTCGCCGATCAGAGCCATGTAGTTGATCTTGCCCTCGTCGCCGGGGAATGCCTTCTCCAGCTCCTCGCGGGCACGGCGGTTCATCTCGACCACGATCTGGTAGATGCGGGGCAGGGTCATCTTGAAGATGTCCACGTTCCACTTCTCCAGAGCCTCGGCCATAACGGTGTGGTTGGTGTAGGCAAAGACCTTCTGGCAGATCTCAAAGGCCTTATCCCAGTCAAAGCCGCACTCGTCCAGCAGGATGCGCATCATCTCGGGGATGGCCAGCGTGGGATGGGTGTCGTTCAGCTGGATGGCGACCTTGTCGGCCAGATTCTCCAGCGTGCCGTAGGTGGACAGGTGGTTCTGTACGATATCGCCGATGGATGCGGCAGAGAGGAAGTACTGCTGGCGCAGGCGCAGGATCTTACCCTCAATGTGGTTGTCGTTGGGGTACAGCACCTTGGAGATCAGCTCGGCGCTGGCGTTCTTGCTCATGGCAGTGTTGTAGTTGCCCAGAGAGAAGCTGGACATATCAAAGTCAGGAGCCTTGGCCTGCCACAGGCGCAGCTTGGCAACGCCCTTGCCGTCGTAGCCCTGCACATACATGTCGGAGGGCACAGCCATAACGCTGTTGTAGTTGGTGTGCTGGATATAGTGGAAGCCGTGATCCCAGTTCTCGCGGATCTCGCCGTCAAAGCGGACCTCGATGGCCTGATCGGGGTGGCTCTTCAGCCAGACCTGACCGCCGGGCAGCCAGTTGTCAGCGCGCTCCTGCTGCCAGCCGTCCACGATCTTCTGCTTGAAAATGCCGTACTCGTACAGGATGGAGTAGCCGGTGCCGCAGATGCCGGTGGTGGCCATGCCGTCCAGATAGCAGGCAGCCAGACGGCCCAGACCGCCGTTGCCCAGGCCTGCATCGGGCTCTTCCTCAAAGATGCCCTCGATGTTGATGTCGGCATCAGCCAGCACCTTCTGGGCAACATCTTCCAGACCCAGGTTGAACAGGCTCACCTTCAGGCTGCGGCCCATCAGGAACTCCATGCAGAGGTAGTATACCTGCTTGGTACCGGTGCCAATGGCCTTGGACTGGAACTTCTTGTGGTTCTCACTCATCATCTGACGGCAGATCAGGGCAAGAGAGCGGTAAATCTGCTGCTTGGAAGCAACGCTCAGATCCACGCCGTACTCGCTGGTCAGCTTGTCCTGAAGAATTTTTGCAAATTCTTTTGTAGTCATAAGGAACTCCTATCCGCACACACACTTGTGCTGTTTTGAAATATCGTAACAGAGAATTTCTCCTCGTTCCCTCTCCCTGTTACCACAACAAGAACATTATAATCAGTTCTATTCGTAAAAGCAAGGAAAAACGCCGATTTTTGCCGTAACTGACATTTTTGTCACAATCTTTCTGGTAAATATGCAAAAAATTCAAAAATAACACTTTCTCTTGGAACGCATTTATATTATAATAAGAAGTGAACGGCTGTCCCGGCGGGGGCAAAAGCGTGCGCCGGGGCAGGAAACTCGGCCACAAACTCCGCTCAGAGTAATTATTAGTGAGGATACGATGGTTAATAAAGTGAGAGTGACCATTGCGGGCGCGCCCTATGCGATCGCAACGACGGATTCCGAAAAGTATATCGCCTCTCTGGCCAAACGGCTGGATGAGGATATCACCAAGCTGCTGGACACCAACGAAAACCTTTCGGTGACCAAGGCGGCGGTGTTCTGCGCCATGGATTATCTGGACGAATACAAAAAGAGCACCGGCAGCGCCGAGAATATGCGCAGCCAGATCCAGGATTATATTGCCGATGCCGCCAGGGCAAAGCTGGCTGAGGATAAGGTGAGAACGGAAAATGAAACGCTGCGGCGTGAAAACGATGCCCTGCGGGAGCAGCTGGCACGCCTGCAGGCCAAGCAGAAAGCCGACCGGGAAGCAAAGACGGAAGCGTGAATGGGGGCGCGGTGAGCGCGCCGGAACAAAGGGAGTATTATGCCAAAGATCGAGATCCTTGCCCCGGTGGGCAGTGAAGAGATGCTCCGCGCTGCGGTGTTCAGCGGTGCGGACGCGGTATATCTGGGCTTTTCGGGCTTCAATGCCCGCACAGGAGCCGGAAATTTTGATGCGGACAGCCTGAAGGAGGCAGTCCGGTTCTGCCATGCGCGGGGGGTCAAGGTGCACGTGGCACTGAACACCACCGTTTACGGCGGGGAGCTGGCCGCGCTGGCCGCTGCCGTGAAGGCTGTGGCCGAGAGCGGCGCGGATGCGGTCATCTGCCAGGATCTGGCGGTGGCGCAGCTCATCGGCCGGATCGCCCCCGACCTGCCCCGCCACGGCTCCACCCAGATGAGCGTCCACACCCTGCAGGGCGCGCTGGAGCTGAAGGCGCTGGGCTTTACCCGGGTGGTGCTGGCCCGTGAGCTGAGCCTGCCCGAGGTAGAGCACATCACAAAGCACTGCGGCATCGAGACCGAGTGCTTTGTCCACGGCGCGCTCTGCATGTGTGTCAGCGGCCAATGCTATATGTCTGCCTTCCTGGGCGGCCGCAGCGGCAACCGGGGCTCCTGCGCCGGGCCCTGCCGCCTGCCCTTTGAGGCAAACCCGTTGCCCGAGGGCAAGCCGGGCCGTCTGCACCACCTTTCCCTGAAGGACAACTCTGTCATCGACAAGCTGGATCGGATGCAGGCCGTTGGCGTGACATCGGCCAAAATCGAGGGCCGTCTGCGCACGCCGGAGTATGTGGCGGCGGCGGTCAGTGCCTGTCTGGCAGGCCGCGAGGGCCGCGCCTACGACCGTGACCTGCTGAAAAATGCGTTCAGCCGCTCCGGCTTCACCTCCGGCTATCTGGATGGAAAGATCGACGGCACCATGTTCGGCGTACGCAGCGAAGCCGATGCGGAGCTGACCAAAAAGACCCTGCCTGCCCTGCGCGAGCTTTACCGCCGCGAGCGCAGCCGGGTGCCGGTGCAGTTCAGGCTGGAGATCGAAGAGGGCGGCGAGAAGCTGACCGTGACCGACGCGGACGGCAACAAGGCCTTTGCCTACGGCGATGCGGAACCGCAGCCTGCCCGCACCGACCCCACCGAGAGCCTGCAGCGCAGCCTTTCCAAGACGGGCGGCACCCCCTTTGCAGTGGAAAAAATCGATGTGGAGATGGACGGCGGTCCCTGGTTCGTGCCGGGCAGTGCCGTGAACGAGCTGCGCCGGGATGCGCTGGAGGCCCTGCTGAAAAAGCGGGAGGTCCTGCGCCCCTGGCCGGTACACGAGGCGGAGCCGGATGCTCTGCCCCTGCGCACTCTGCCGCCCCGCCGCACCCTGCGCGCCCGCTTTGAAGCTTGGGAGCAGGTGCCGGAGCAGGCCCTGAGCGGGGTGGAGTATCTCATCCTGCCCATTGCCCAGGTCGACCGGGTGCCCCGGGAGTGGCGGGAAAAGACCCTTCTGGAGCTGCCGCGCGTGATGTTCGGCGCGCTGGAGGAGGACACCGCCCGCCGCATTGCCGCCACCCAGGATGCGGGTTTTGCGGGCTATGAGGTAAGCAACATCGCCCACCTGCGGCTCTGCCGTGGGCTGCCGATGACCGGCGGTTTCGGCCTGAACGTCACCAACCAGATGGCAGCACAGTTCTACGCTGACCATGGCCTGAACAGTGTGCTCATCCTGCCCGAAGTCAAGGACAGCGATATCAGCACCATTGCCCCCACCCGTAACGGCAAGCCTGTGCCCACCGGTGTGCTGGTCTATGGCCATATGCCGCTGATGGTCACCCGTGCCTGCCCGCTGCAGAACATCCATGACTGCGCCCACTGCAATAAAGCAGGGGAACTGACCGACCGCAAGGCCAAAAAGTTCCCGGTGCGCTGCGGCATGGGCGTGCGGACGATCTATAACCCCGTACCTATTTATATGGGTGATAAACCCGGTGCTCTGACTGTGGACTACGGCGTGGCCTACTTCACACTGGAATCCCGGGAAGAAGCAGCCGCCATTCTGGACAACATCCGTGTCCACGCACCCTTTGAGGGAGAGTTTACAAGAGGACTTTATTTCAAGGGAACCAACTAAAGATGCAGTTTCCCCGGGCGGGAGCCGAGAGTTTCTCCGAGGACCGTCCGCTGGGGTGGGACCCTGCTGCCGCAGGCAGTAGGGCGGGCGATGGAATGGCCCGTTTCGTGTCCGAGGAGAAAGCTCCCGGAACACGCCCGAATATAACTTTAACAAGAGGTATACTATGGAACCGATCACCGTAAACTATAAAGTATTGGACCCCCGGGCCAAGGTGCCCGCCTATGCAACGCCGGGGGCAGCGGCTGCCGACCTGTGCGCCGTGCTGGATGAGCCCCTGACGCTGGCCCCCATGCAGCGGGCACTGGTGCCCACCGGCCTTGCCATCGAGCTGCCCGGCCCCCACGCTGTGGCGCTGGTCTATGCCCGCAGCGGCCTTTCCATCAAGCACGGCCTGTGTATGGCAAACGGCGTGGGCGTGGTGGACAGTGACTACCGCGGGGAACTGAAGGTGCCCATGATCAATCTGGGCACCGAGGCCTATACCATCCAGCCCGGTGAGCGTGTGGCACAGCTCTGCATTGCACCGGTGTATACCGCTGCCTTTGCTCAGGCGGCTGAACTGGGGGATACCCAGCGCGGCGCGGGCGGCTTTGGCTCAACGGGGAAGTGAAGCGTATGAAAGATCTGATCCTGGCTTCCCAGAGCCCCCGCCGGAAAGAACTGTTGAGCCTGTACACGACTGATTTTACCGTTTGTGTCAGCGATTTTGACGAGGATGCCGTGACGGCGGATACCCCCGCCCGGCTGGTGGAACAGCTTGCCCGGGGCAAGTGCCTTGCTGTGGCCAAGGAACACCCCGGTGCCGTGGTGCTGGGCTGCGATACCGTGGTGGATGTGAACGGCGAGGTGTTCGGCAAGCCCCACAGCCCGGACGATGCCAGAAGGATGCTCCGCGCGCTGTCCGGCGCGACCCACTATGTGCACACCGGTGTCTGCATTTCCGATGGCACCCGCACCGAGAGCTTTGTGGATACCTGCAAGGTCACCTTTTTCCCGCTGAGCGAGGAGGAGATCGAGCGGTACGCCGCCACAGAGGAGCCCTACGATAAGGCCGGTGCCTACGCCATCCAGGGCCGCGCGGCGGTCTGGCTGGATGCCATTGAGGGTGATTATTACACCATTATGGGCCTGCCCGTCAGCCGGACGGTCCGCCTGCTTGAACAGTTCTGACAGTTTGTGCGGCGGAACGCACAGAAAAATGAAAAATACGGAAAAACTTAACAAAACGCTTGAGAAAACGTTGACTTGCGGCTATAATAGAAACGTGTTATTCTGCGATAGGCGGTCAAACCCTGTGGAGTTTGGGCTGCTGTGCGTTTTGGAATAGACCGGAAATACGAAGGAGAGCTTCATTATGAGTTTTTTGTCAAAGGACGTTGGCGTTGATCTGGGTACTGCCAATACCCTGGTTTACATGAAGGGCAAGGGCATCATCATGCGGGAACCCTCGGTCGTGGCTGTGGATACCAAGACCGATGAGGTGCGCTGCGTGGGTGCTGAGGCAAAGGCTGTCATCGGCCGTACCCCCGGCAGCATCGTGGCAGTCCGCCCCCTGAAGGATGGTGTCATCGCCGATTTCGATATCACGGCAAATATGCTGGAGAACTTCCTGAAAAAGGCCTGCGGCAACAGCATGTTCTCCCGCCCCCGTGTGGTCATCTGCATCCCCTCGGGCGTGACCGAGGTGGAGCGCCGCGCTGTGCGTGAGGCGACCCTCAAGGCCGGTGCCCGTCAGGTCTCCGTCATCGAGGAGCCCATGGCCGCTGCCATCGGCGCGGGCCTGCCCATCAGTGAGCCCACCGGCAGCATGATCGTGGACATCGGCGGCGGCACCGCTGAGATCGCTGTCATCTCTCTGGGCGGCATCGTGGCCTCCCGCAGCGTCCGGATGGCCGGTGATATGTTCGATCAGGCCATCATCGCTTTCATCAAGCGCAAGTATAACCTGCTCATCGGTGAGCGTACCGCCGAGCAGATCAAGATCGAGATCGGCTCGGCCTACCCCATGGACCCTGAGATGACCATGGAGATCAAGGGCCGCAACCTGGTGGACGGCCTGCCCAAGAACATCGTCGTCCACTCTGAGGATGTGCGCGAGGCCCTGCTGGAGTGCCTGGTCAAGATCACCAGCGCCATCAAGGAGACCCTGGAGCGCACCCCGCCTGAGCTGAGTGCCGATATCATCGACCACGGCATCACCCTGACCGGCGGCGGTGCCCTGCTGCGGGGCCTGGATCAGCTGATCCAGAGCGAGACCGGTATTGATGTCCATGTTGCGGAGGACCCGCTGGATTGCGTGGCCAAGGGTGCCGGTGCGGTGCTGGATCATGTGGATGTTCTGCACGACGTGCTGGACACCGATGGAGCTCATATGTAACGATGTAACAGAGGGTGCGGACGGCTCTGGGCTGTCCGCGCCCTTTTGCAATCGGAGGAAAACCCCTTGAAAGACTTTTTCGATACCTGGAAATTCAAGATCCTGGTGGGCATCGCGGTGTTTCTGGTGGGCATCATGGCCTACGCCGGTGCCAACGGCCGCCTGACTGCCGCTCCGCAGGAGCTGCTGAGCGTGGCGGCTGCTCCATTCCAGAAAGTGGCTGCTGTGGTCAGCGGCGGCGTGGCTTCCCTGTGGGAAAAATACACCAGCATCGATGACGTGATGGCTGAGAACGAGACGCTCAAGGCCGAAAACGCCGAGCTGCGCCAGCAGATGGTGGATTACGACCGCGTCAAGGCCGAGAACCAGGCCTACAAGGCACTGGAAAGCATCCAGAGCCAGCGGCCAGAGATGAGCTATCTTTCCAGCTTTGTCATTGGCCGTGACCCGCTGGATTCCTTCTATGGCTTCACACTGGACCGCGGCACACTGGATGGCGTGGCCGTCAACGATGCCGTGGTCAGTGACCAGGGCTACCTGCTGGGCATGGTGGTGGAGGCTGAGCCCACCAGCTGCAAGGTGATGACCATTCTTCACCCCAACTTCAACGCGGCGGGCGTGGTATCCCGCACCCGTGACAACGGCATCGTCACCGGCAGCTCCGAATATGCCGCCGATGGCCTGTGCGTGCTGACCAACCTTGCGCGCAACACCCTGACGGAGAAAAGCGACCAGGTGGTCACCACCGGGCTGGGCGGGGTGTTCCCGGCTGACCTGCTGGTGGGCGTGGTACAGGAACTGGTGCCCGAGGTCAGCGGCAAATCGACCATTGCCGTCATCAAACCCGGTACCGACCCCCGCACGGTGCGCCATGCGTTCATCATTACCAGTTTCTGAGGAGGGACCCTGATGGAATCACGCCGGAAACGCAGCCGGGGCCAGATCGTCAAATGGATCTGCTATGCGCTGCTGGGCCTTCTTTGTGCTGTTTTGCAGACCACGCCCGGGCTGTTCCAGTTCGGGGCGGCAAAGCCGCTCTGGCTGCTGCCGCTGGCGCTGGCGGTCGCCGTGTTTGAGGGCGAGTTCGCCGGGGCTGTCTTTGGGGCGGTCTGCGGCCTGATGTGGGACTGGCTGGCCGGGCGCACCGTGGGCATGCTGGCGCTGGAGCTGCTGCTGCTCTGCTTTGCCGTTTCGGCGGTGATGCAGCTCTACTTCAAGAATTCGGCCGCCAACTTTGCACTCATTGCGTCTGCTGCCGCCCTGCTGGTGCTCACGCTGGACTGGCTGTTTTTCTACTACATGCCTGGTTACAGCGGCGCGGCCGGCCGCTGGCTGTGGTTTGTGCTGCCCACGGCGGCGCTCTCGGTGCCTGTCTGCTTCCCTCTGTTCGGGGTCGTGCGCCGCATCCACGAAGAATTTAAGATCGACAACGGCGTGGTGTAACGCACCCCGCGCCGGAAGGAGAATCCATGAACCAAGAAGAACGGAAAACCGCCATCCGGCGGATGCGTGTTCTCGTTGCCGCCGCCTGCATCCTGATGCTGCTGTACGGGCTGCGGCTCATCTTTTTGCAGCTGGTCAACGGGGACGATTTCAAATCCCAGGCCACCAACACCACCGACTACAAGTTTACGGTCACGGCGGCACGCGGTGACATTGTGGACAGCCGGGGGGAGCGCATTGCCACCAGCGTCACGAGCTACAATGTGGTGCTCAACAAGCTGCTGATGGGAGACGAAGATCTGGACGGGATGCTCCAGAAGATCGTCGAGCTGCTGCGTGCCAACGGTGAGAGCTGGAACGATACTCTGCTCATCAGCCAGCCGGATGCAGCGGGGAATTATACCTTTACCGCCGAAGAGGGCAGCACCAGGGATCAGAAAGCCCTTGCCGCCATGAAGGACAATCTTGGTTTACAGCAGTATGCAACGGCCAATGATGTGATGGAGAAGCTGGTGGAGGACTACGACCTTGCCAGCTATCCGCTGAGCTGGCAGCGCACGCTGGGCGGCATCCATTACGAGATGCAGCTGCAGGCTTTCTCCAATGTGAACAACTTTATCATGGCGGAAAACGTCAGCGAGGCCACCGTGGCGACCATCAAGGAGCACAGCCTCTCGCTGCCGGGCGTGGAGATCGTGGAAACGAGTACCCGCAGCTATGAGCAATCCACGGTGCTGCCCCATGTGCTGGGCCGGGTGGGTAAGATCACCGCTGAAAAGTGGAAGGTGACCGATGAAAACGGCCAGACCACCTACCCCCTGCGCGAAAAAGGCTACAACATGAACGACATCATCGGCATCTCGGGCCTGGAATCGGCCTATGAGGACGAACTGCGGGGCAAGGATGGCGTGGAGACCATCACCCGCAACTCCGATGGTGTCATTGTGGATACGGCCCTGACCACTGTGCCCGAGCCGGGCCACACCGTGCAGCTGACCATCGACAGCCGGTTCCAGAAGGCGGTGGACAAGGCATTGGCCGAGAACATCGACATGATCAACCGGGTCTACAACACCGGCAGCATGAAAGCTGCCGCCGGTGCCGCCGTGGTGCTGGATGTGAAGGACGGCAGTGTGCTGGCCGCATCGAATTACCCCAGCTTCGACCAGAATCTTTATGCCACACAGTACAGCGAGTACAGTGCCGACGAGAGCCTGCCACTGTTCAACCGGGCCTTACAGGGCCTGTATACTCCGGGTTCCACCTTCAAACCCGCTGTGGCGATCGCCGCGCTGGATACCGGGCTCATTAACCGCTATTCCACGGTCAACTGTACCAGGGTCTATACCTACTATAAGGATTACCGCCCCAAATGTACACAGCACGGCCATGGCAACGGCCCCATTGATGTGGTCAACGCAATCAAGTGGAGCTGCAATATCTTCTTCTATGATGTGGGCCGCCGCCTGACCAGTGATGTCTACGATGCCTACGCCTATAAGCTGGGCCTGGGCCAGCGCACCGGCGTGGAGGTCAGCGAGGCCACAGGCCACCTGACCACCAAGAACGACTCCAACTATATGGAATCCCTGGATATCCAGGCGGCCATTGGCCAGGGCAACACGGTGGTCACGCCAGTGCAGCTGGCGACCTATGCCGCCACCATTGCCAACCGGGGAACCCGTTATCGTACCCACTTTGTCAAGGCGATTTTGGATTCCAACACTGGTGAAGTGCTGCAGGAGACCCAGCCCGAGGTCATGGATGTGATTGAGGACAAGGGGGAGACCTTTGATCTGATACAGCAGGGAATGATCGGCGTGTCTCAGACGATCTCCGCATTGGCGAACTACCCGTATACCATCGCCTGCAAGACCGGTACCCCCCAGCGCAGTGAGGGTTACTATTCCGGCAGCAGCTATAGGCATTACACCAATACCATGATGATCGCGTACGGCCCGACAGAGGATGCCCAGATCGCAATTGGCATTGTTGTGGAATACGGCGGCGGCGGTGCCCGTGCTGGTAACCTGATGGCGGATATCTTCAACGCCTACTTCGCCATGCAGGACGGCACCCTGAATGAAGATGGCACCATCGGCAAGCAGGAGACCGCTGCAGACAGCACCCCCGCTGCCCAGACTGCCCCCGCTCAGACCGAAACCGGCACGGATACGGCCACAGATCCCGCCGCAGGCACCACGGAAGCTGCTCAGGAGACCGCACCTGCCGGGCAGGATGCTTTAGACAATTGAAGAAGGATAAAACGCTGAAACACTGCTTTTGGTGAATTCTGGCGCTTTTTTCCGAAAAAAGTATGAAGTTTGTCTAAAAAACGGTTGTAAAAGAACGGAAACTGTGATACTATGATATATGCAAGAAAATGCCCACTGGCAAAACAAAGGAGAGGTTGACCGATGACGATTGCACTGATTGCGCATGACTCCAAAAAAGAGCTGATGGTTCAGTTCTGTACGGCGTATTGCCGGATTTTGAGCCAGCATAAATTGGTGGCTACGGGCACCACCGGCAAGCTGATCTCTGAGGCAACGGGTCTGCAGATCCAGCGCTTTCTGGCAGGTGTTCAGGGCGGTGATCAGCAGATCGCATCCCGCATTGCCTGCAATGAGGTCGATCTGCTCCTGTTCTTCCGCGATCCGATCAACGCAAAGCCCAGCGAGCCCAACGAGATGACCCTGCTGCGCCTGTGTGATGTGCATAACATCCCGCTGGCCACCAACATCGCCACCGCGGAGGTGCTCATCCACGGTCTGGAGCGTGGAGATCTGGATTGGCGGGATATCGTCCACCCGCAGAACTGAAAACTGGAATAAAACACAAGCCCCCGCATGTTGGCCGGAAAACCAACGTGCGGGGGCTTTTTTGCATCCCTGTGATGTTATAGGAAAGTAACCGTTTCAGACAGAGGCTTGCGGGAGCTGTGGTTGGGCAGGGGGCCTGCACCCTCGGCAGCATGGCCAAGATCAAGGAGCATCACGATCTCCTCGTTTTCGGGCAGACCCAGCGCTTTTGCCAGCTTGTCCGGGTCAAAAAAGTTGACCCAGCAGCTGTCTACGTCGGCATTGGCAGCGCCTAGCAGCAGGTGGGTGGCTACGATGGCGGCATCCTCCATGCCGGAGTTCAGCCGACCGCCGGGGTAAGTAAAGGTGTGGTTCTTGTCATAGGCGACCACCAGACAGACGGGGGCACCGTAGCGGCAGGGAGTGGCAGCATCGATCTTTGCCAGCCCTTCTTCGGACTGAACGACGTAGATGCGCTGTTCCTGGGTGTTCTTGGCGGTGGGGGCCAGCCGACCGGCTTCCAGAATGGTGTGGAGTGCTGCAGCGTCTACCTTGCCTGTACCAAAATTTTTGCAGGAATACCGCTGTGCAATAAGCTGAGTGAATTCCATAACGATCTCCTCCTGACTTGGATTGGACGGAACAGAGCGCCGCATGCGGGTGCTCTGTTATGCTGATTATACCACACTGCGCCGGTGGTGCAACCCTTAAAAGAGGTCCAGCATGTTGTCCAGATAGATCGCCTCCCGGACGTGGATCTGATACTCCGGCCGGGTCAGATAATAGAGCAGAAACTCCAGCACCAGCGCGCTGCCCAGCCCGCGCCCTTCCAGCTTGAAATTGGAAAAGCCCAACGGCAGATAGCGCTCCCGGATGTCCGCAGTGCCGATGAACCCGGGGTTTTCCATCGCCTTGGAAAAGCGGTAGCCCTCCTGCGCGCCGGGGGCGGTGCACCGGTGTTCGCAGACCTCCCCCAGATTTTTGCGGCTGACGGCTTCGTAGCAGCGCCTGCGCTCGGTGCAGCCGAACCAGCAGCACTCGTTGCAGAGAAATTCTACCTTGTCCTTTTCGGGCTGGGAGAGCGTATCCAGGGCATCGAAGGCCTTGTTCAGCCGGAAGTCCGGTACGACATACCGGAACTCCGGCCGCCGGACCTCTGCCTGAAACGCCTGAAGATCCGTCAGGACCTTGGTGGTGGAGGATACGAGATAAAGCTCTGGGTAATGCTGCTGCAGGTAGTTCAAAAGCAGCTCGGAGTGGACGATGACCCCATTCTGCACAGTGCCCCGCTGGGCAAACTGCTGACACACTGCGTTGCATTTCCGGTCTGAGAGGTGCTCCGGGCGGAGCAGGGAATTGCTGAATGTGAGCCGGGCAGAGATGCCGTATTCCTGGGTCAGGGCCAGAACTTCGGCGGGGGAGTGCTCCCCGGCCTCCACGCGGCCCCCGCCCCAGATGCAGTCCGGCGGCGCGCCGTAGATGGAGCCGATCTCGCACCAGTCATAAAAATATTCCCGGTGCTCCCGGAACAGGGGCAGGAACAGGCGGTAGAGCTCGTAGAACTCGAACAGTCCGGGCAGGTGATAGCAGGCGGTATGTTTCATTCTCAGATTTCCTCGGTGTCAGAAGGTGCGGCGGTGATATCCCGGTAAAAGATCGCCCAGGCCGCTTCCTCGTAGGGGTGCAGAAAGAAAAAGCCGGCGCTCAGCGGGATGGACAGCAGGATCAGCGGAACAAGGACCGTATCCGCCGAGCGGGTGAAGGCAAAGACGAGAGAGAAACCAATCAGCATGGGCAGGGTGCAGAGCAGCTCCCAGCCCAGAAAGCTGAGATCGAGGCAGAACAGCCGCCACTTGTTGCCGTCCATGATGCGCCGGGATTCAGTGATGGCTTCGTTGGCCGTCAGGCCGGGGTGCTCGGCCATGATATAGGGGGTCATGGCATAGCTGTAGGCTTTTACCACGCCGGGGATGAACAGCAGCAGCGACCAGAGCGCCACATAAAGCCCCTGCAGGAAATTCATGCAGAAGCCGTCCCACAGGCGGTGCTTCTGGGAAGCGAGGTCGGAGAGGGCAGCGTCCCTGCCGTCTGCAAGGTTCAGGTTGAACCGGGCGTAGCCCAGCCGCACCGCACCGCCCACGATGAGGGTGAACACTGCCCAGGCAAGGATGCAGACCACGAGAACCGCCAGCACGCCGCCGCTGCCGGTGGAAAACAGCCCGGCAAACCCCGGGGTGTCGCCGTTGGCGTTCTGGCTCATGTTGGAGATGACCCTGTCTGAGCTGCTCACAATGTTGGCTCCCAGCAAACTGGCGATCAGTCCGGCCAGAACAGCTGTCTTCCATCTGCCGCGTAGGGCATCCAGCGCAAGGGCACGATAATCAGCAGAAAATTTCATAGAGCTTTCCTCCTGTCTGTAATGGAGATCGTTCGTTGAAAAACGGCAGCTGCCGTTTTATACAGGATACGTTTCAGCCTGCACAAAAATTGCAGCCGGGACTTCTTTTGCAAAGGCTCATCCCCGGGCATCCTGCCGGGTGGTGCTGAAATATTCCTTGGGGGTCATACCGTACTCCTTTTTAAAGGCGCGGAAAAAGTGGTTGTAGCCCCCGAAGCCGCTGGTCTTGTACACCTCGGTGATGGGCAGGCCCTGCTCAATGAGGGTGCAGCAGCGGTCCAGCCGGGCCTTTACGATGTAGCGGTGCACGGTCTGACCGGTCTGGCGTTTGAATTCCCGGGCAATATGCTCCCGGGAGACGAAAAACTCCTTTTCCAGACGCTCCAGCGTCAATTCCTCGGTGAGGTGCGCCTGAATAAACAGGAATACCTCATCCAGCATCAGGTGGTGGCGGCTGACCGAAGCGGTGTGGAATTCGGCATGGATGCAGGCACGCAGCGCCAGCACCACGAACATCTGCAGGATGCCGTGCTCGAACGCCGCCGCGCCGAACTGGCTGCTCTCCTGGGGGAGCACCAGCAGCTTCCGGGCAAGATTCTTCAGCAGCATATAGATCTGGCTGTCCGGCCGGACAGCCACCTGCCGGAAGGGCACCACGTTGAAGCTTTTTTCAAAGTTGGTGTCCTCATCCGACAACTGCGCCAGCATCTGGGGAGACAACTGCACCCGGATGATCTCCAGCGGGCCGTAGGCTCCGGCATATTCCAGTCTGCCGCCCTGCCCGGGCTTGAGGATGATCAGGTTCTGCTGCTGGGCGGGCAGCACCACCTCGTTGCACCGGAACACACCGCTGCCCCGCATGACCAGAAACAGGTCATAATACGCGCCGGAAAAGAATTCCCGAACAGTGCTTTGTTCAAAAAGATAACGTTTGGCTGTATAATTCACCAAAATTCCCTCCGTGGAACTGTCAGATGCGACAGTTTGTTGTACACAACTGAAAAGTACAACTGTCATAATTGCATAATACATCAATTTGCGATAGTTTTCAATCATTTTTTGGATATGCTTTGACGCAAAATTAACGTATAATGCAATTGAAGAGAAGAGGCTTGTGTGAAAAGCCTCGTGGTTTCATCTGTTTTTTAAGGAGGATAAAACGCAATGGACCAGAAAAAGACCGTTCGGCCCTTCTCCATGAAGGACAAGATCGGCTATACACTGGGCGATCTGGGCTGCTGCTTCACGGAGCAGTACCGCGCCATGTATCTGTCGATCTTCTACACCCTGATCCTGCAGGTCAACCCCTTCCATGTGGGTATCCTGCTGCTGATCACCAAGATCTGGGATGCCGTCAACGACCCCATCATCGGCGCGATCGTGGACTCCCGCAAGGCCACCAAGGGCGGCAAGTTCATCCCGTGGATTCGCGCTTTCTCGTTCCCCATGGCAGTGCTGTGTGTGCTGGCCTTTGTCAATGTGGGCAACATCAGCTACGGTCTGCGTCTGGCTTACATGTTCATCACCTATGTGCTGTATGAGGCACTGTACACCTGCGTCAACGTGCCCTTCGGCACCCTGTCCAGCGTGATGACCGATGATGTGAGCCAGCGCACCGCCCTGTCCCGTTACCGCAGCCTGGGCGGCACCATCTTTATGACCGTCATGGTCATGGTCGGCCCCCTGTTCCTGTATGTGGACAACCAGCCTGTGGCTGGCCGCTTCCTGATGCTGGCCTGCATCTGCGCCATGCTGGGCCTGCTGTGCCTGCAGATCACCTGCGTGTGGTGCAAGGAGCGTGTGGAAGTGCCTGAGCGTCCGCAGGGCGAAAAGCTGAACTACCTGCACGTTCTCAAGGAGATCTCCCACAACAAAGCCCTGCTGGGCGTGATGTTCTTCAGCCTGACCGGCATGATCGGTGCATCCGTGGTCAACGGCCTGAACACCTACCTGTACAAGGACTTCTTCGGCAACGTTAAAATTCAGGCTGTCTCCGGTATGCTGAGCGTTCTGTACGCTGTGCTGTCCTTTGCCATCACCCAGCCTCTGGCCAACAAGCTCGGCAAGAAGGAGTGGTGCTGCATGGGCGCAGGCTTTGCCGCCGTCGTGTTCGGCATCCTGTTCTTCTTCCCCATCCATAACCCCGTGGCTTTCATCGTTATCAACGGTATCTGCTACCTGGGCGCTTCCGGTATGCAGGTGCTGATCTGGGCCATGGTCAACGATGCCATCGACTACCATGAGCTGCAGACCGGCGAGCGCAACGAGGGCATCGTTTACTCCACCTATTCCTTCTTCCGCAAGCTTGCAAGCGCCATTTCCGGCAGCCTGTCCAGCTTTGTGCTGGGTGCCATCGGTTACAACGTTACCGCAGGCGCTGTGCAGACCGCAGGTGTTGTGAATGCTATCTGGAAGAGCTACACCGGCGTCTACTTCCTGGGCTACGGCATTGCAGTGGCCATCCTGTTCTTCGTCTATCCCCTGACCAAGCAGAAGACTGCCGAGATGCTGGCAGAGCTGAAGGCTCGCCGTGCCGCAAAGGAGAGCAAGTAAATGAAAATCTTACAGGTCCAGTTTCAAAACCGCAATGGTCACACCCTGCGCGGCATCGTGACCCTGCCTGATACGGAGGGCAAGGTGCCCTTTGTGGTGCATCTGCACGGCTTTGCCGGCAGCTGCAGCGGCTACAAATCCATGTACACCCACCTGTCCCGCGCTCTGGCAGCGCAGGGCATCGGCAGCGCCCGGTTTGATTTCTACGGCAACGGTGAGAGCGACGGCGAGTTCGAGGATATGAGCTTTGACGGCCTGCACACCGATGCACAGGATATCTTTGCATGGGCAGCCCAGCAGCCCTATGTGGACAGCGAAAAGATGTTCCTCTCCGGCCAGAGCATGGGCGGCTACATTGCTGCCTCCTGCGCTCCGGTGATCCAGCCCCACGGCCTGATCCTGCTGTGCCCGGGCGCAGGGATGTGGTTCGGCTGCGCCCAGCGCGCCGACGGTGTGACCCAGACCGGCAAGGACTACGCCGACATGGAGGGTCTGTGCTACAAGATGGCCTTCAACTATGAGATGGCCAAGCACCCCGATCCCTTTACCGAGGCTAAGGGCTACAACGGCCCGGTGCTTCTGCTGCGGGCCGATGATGACCGTCTGGTGGACGAGGGCACTTGCAGCCGCTATGCCGAGGGGTACACCGCACCAGAGGTGGATACCATTGCAGGCGGCGGACACAACTTTGCCACGCTGACCGCCCGTGCCGCCGTGGAGGAAAAGACCGCCGCATTCATCAAAGCACATCTGTAAGGAGGCATTTGTATGGAAAACATGATCCTGCAGCCCATTGTAGTGGGCGGACAGACCTTTAAGAACCGCATCATGTTCCCCCCGCTGACCACCGGCTACGAGAAGAACGGCATGATCAGCGAGCAGGACATGGGTTTTTACACCCGCCTGGCCAAGGGCGGCGTGGGTTACATCGTTCTGGGCGATGTGGCACCCATCAACAGCTTTTCTCCCACCCCCAAGCTGTTTGACGACAGCCAGATCCCGGCCTTCAAGGAGCTGGCCGACAGCGTTCACGCCTACGGCACCAAGCTGGGTGTCCAGCTCTTCCACCCGGAATACGATGTGGATGCCATCAACAGCCTGTTCATGCAGAAAAAGTTTGACGAGATGCGTCAGCGCCTGCATCACGATATGATGTTCTTTACCGATGAGGTCAGCGAGGAAATGCTGATGGCCATCATCGATAAGATGTGCGCCTGCGCGGTGCGTGCCCAGAAGGCCGGTGTGGATGTGATCCAGATCCACGGCGACCGCCTGAACGGCTGCCTGTGCTCCACCCGCATGAACCACCGCACCGATAAGTTCGGCGGCAGTCTGGAAAACCGGGTCCGCTTTGCCCGGATGCTGACCCGCGCCATCCGCAAGGCTGTGCCGGATATGATCATCGACTACAAGCTGTCCATCGTTACCCCGCAGCGCGGCAAGGGCGGCATCGACGAGGCCGACGCCGTGCAGTTTGCTCAGTGGCTGGTGGAGGACGGCGTGGATATGTTCCATGTTGCCCAGGCCAACCACACCGGCAACATGGCCGATACCATTCCTCCCATGGGTGTGCAGCCCTACGGCTTCTTTGTCAGGATCGCCGGGGACATCAAAAAGGCTGTCAACGTGCCGGTCAGCGCCGTGGGCCGTATCGTGGATGCCGAGATGGCAGAGCGCGTCATCGAGAGCGGCATGGCTGATATCGTTGCCATGGGCCGCCCGCTGCTGGCAGACCCCGACTGGGGCACCAAGATCGCTGCCGGTAAAGCCTGCGATATCCGCCGCTGCATCAGCTGCAACAAGGGCTGCACCGATGCTATCCAGAACCGCCAGTTCCTCTCCTGCGTGCTGAACGCAGAGAACGGCTACGAGAACAGCCGCAGCATCCAGCCTGCAGAGCAGAAAAAGAAGATCGCCGTCCTGGGCGGCGGCCCTGCCGGTCTGGAAGCTGCCCGTGTGGCAGCTCTGCGCGGTCACGATGTGACCCTGTTTGAGAAGACCACCTCTCTGGGCGGTCAGCTGAACATCGCCTGCGTGCCTCCCCGCAAGGAGGAGATGCGCCGCGCCACGCAGGATCTGATCCATGCAGTCTGCAATGCCGGGGTGCACCTGTGCATGGGCCAGACCCGCACCGCCGAGCAGCTGAAGGATGCCGGTTTTGAGGCAGTCATCAACGCTGTGGGCGCACACAGCGCCGCACCCCGCATCCCCGGTATTGACGGCGTGAACGTGGCCGATGCCTGGAAGGTGCTGGCCGGTGAGCAGCAGGTCTACGGCACCGTGGCTGTCATCGGCGGCGGCATGGTGGGCTGCGAGACCGCAGAATATCTGGCTGCCCGGGGCTGCAAGGTGTCTGTCATTGAGATGATGGACAAGATCGCGGCAGGCGAGAGCACCACCATTCTGCCCACCCTGCTGGAAAACTACAAGACCTACGGCGTGGAGCAGTACCCCAGCCACAAGGTCAAGGAGTTCCGCATGGATGCCGTCGTCTGCGAGAACAAGGACGGCGCAGAGGTGACCATCCCCTGCGATCACATCGTGCTGGCCATGGGCGCGCGCTCCAATGAGTTTGACGCTGCTGCGCTGGAAGCTGCCAACATCCCGGTGTACTCCATCGGCGATGCCGCAGGCAAGGCTGCAGATATCTCCAACGCCATCCGTACCGGCTACGATACCGCCTGCCAGCTGTAAAGTAGTCTGAGATGCGCACAGCGCATCGCCAAAAGTGCAAGCCCGGAAGGTCTGTGTGCCTTCCGGGCTTGCTTTTTTTCGGGAAAAGACGTGATCATTGGCCACCCTCTGCGATATTTTTCCGCCGGTTAAGCCTGGATATAGAAATCCGACAAGAGTTGTGTTAGAATAAGGCATCCGGGAGCGCCATGCGGCGGGTGCTCCGCTTCAACATGAAAAATGGAGGCTTTTTATGAAAAAGACCTATCGCTCGTTCTTTTGTCTGCTTGCAGTGCTGCTGCTCAGTATCAGTGCACTGCCCGCTGCCTCGGCACTGTTTTCGGAGCGGCTCTACTACTATGGTACGGTAGAAGAGATCAGCCGAGCTGCGGACGGTACAGTGGAGTCTGTACTGGTGACCGCAGAGGGGCAGGAGACCTATGAAATGGTGATCACTGAGCGCACCCAGTGGCAGGACCATGACGAAAAGACCACCTCCGATCCCGCTACCCTTGCAGTAGGGGAGCAGATCTGTGTGGTGCACGACCCTGCCGTGATGATGTCGCTGCCGCCGCAGTCGGTGGCTTATACCGTCATCCGCAATTTCCCCGAAGGTACGGATCTGGAGCAGGAAGCCCGCGACGCTGCCTGCCCGGTGAAGCAGTTCTTCGCCCGGACCCGCAAGGCCATTGAGGACTGGTTCTACCAGACCATGCCCATTGCAGAGTGAATCTGACTGCATCGTAAAAAAGGAAAACATCTGCTGTCCCGCGCCGGAGGCTGTTACGTCCGGCAAAGGGGCAGCAGATGTTTTTTTATAATGGTTCCTCCGTTTTACCAACAAAATTCGGTCCCTTATCCTTAATACGAACGAACCCGCAGGAAAATTGCAGAATGCCATCCCTGCGCTCCGGATTCGGAGGAATACTTTGTGATCTTCCAACAGCATACAGTAGCACCAGGGGGTGCTGTGTATGCTATTAACGTTGCTGCAATTTTTCGCTACAAAATTTCTGGTGCTGGCGCTGCATCTGGAAGCGGGAAGTTTCCCAAAGCCGCTCAGCGCGCGGGAGGAGATCGAAACCTTTGCGGCTCTGCGGGCGGGGGACAGGAGTGCGCGGGAAAAGATCATCCGGCACAACCTGCGGCTGGTGGCCCATGTGGCAAAGAAATACTACGCCCAGCCCGGCGACCAGGAGGACCTGATCTCAATTGGAACCATTGGGCTGATGAAGGCCGTGGATACCTTTGACACCACCCGCAAGGCGCGGTTTGCGACCTATGCCAGCAGATGCATTGAGAATGAGCTGCGGATGCATTTTCGCAGGGAGCGCAGAAATGGTGTGGTCGTTTCCCTGCAGGAAACACTGGAAGCGGGAAAGGAGGACAGCGCACTGACCCTTTCCGATGTACTGCAGGACGGTTTCTGTATGGAGGATGCCTGTGAGCGGCAGGACGAGGCCCGGCGGCTGCGCAGGCTGATCGAGGGCCTGCCCGCCCGGGAGCGCAAGCTGATTCTGCTGCGGTACGGGCTGGCGGGTCAGCCGCCCCTGACCCAACTGGAAACGGCACAGCTGCTCCAGATCAGCAGAAGTTATGTCTCAAGGCTCGAGACCCACGCACTGGAACAGCTGCGCAAAGGTTGGCTTCAAGAATCACCGGGAGAATAAAGGGGGCCGCCTGCGGGCGGCGTACATATCCTCTTTTACAATGGGATTGGGTGTGGTATACTGAATTCGTAAAATTGAAAACCGGGAAGGTGCAAAATGAAATGAAGATCCGTAAGGCAAACGCGAAAAAATAGATTCCATAAGCGAGTGACCTGAAAAGGACACCACCGAGAAAAGGAAGCCTCTATGAAAAAAGCATTGGCAGTACGGGAGCAGCAATGGTATCAGACGATCACGGCATGCTGCCTTCTGTGAGTGCTAAATTGATTCGAAGGAAAGTATGTGAGAAGAATTCTGTGTTCTGTTGTGTTCTTGCGGTCGAAATGTTGCAGGATGGCAAGCCTACACTGATTTACGCAATAGTTTGCAAGAAACCTGAAGAAAATTTTGCAAAAGAGAACTTTATGGGACATTACTTCTGCTAAAATGACCTTAGAAGAAACAAAAAGAAACTTCTGAGGAGCACAGAACAATGTCAAACGGTGATTATGGTTACTTCGGCAAAGGCGATACGGGCTATGCCCAGTACATGACGGCGTTCAACCGCAACTTCGGCGGCTCGTCCGGCGGCGGTGGTGGTGGCGGAAACCACAACAACAATGGCGGTGGCGGCGGGGACGGCAGCGGGTGCGGCTGCCTGATCGCTATTGCAGTGGTCGTGGTGCTGATCCTGATCGTCTTGGGTGGCTGAATCAATCCCTGCAGGTGAAACACAGGTTTTCCCTGTGGGGATTTTTTGAATCCGCTTGTAGAAAGAAACGGTCTATGGTAGAATGAAACCAAAAAAAAACAGGAGGGCTTACACATGGTTTTACTGGTTGTGGATACACAGAAAGGTATCGTGGATGAACGCCTGTATGCGTTTGAAAAGTTTGTCAGCAACATCAGGGAATTGATCCGGACTGCCCGCGAACAGGGAATCGAGGTCGTCTATGTCCAGCATGACGATGGGCCCGGCACCGGTTTCTCCATCGGGGATGATGAGTTTGATATCTATTCTGAGTTTGCACCACTGCAGACCGAAAAACGGTTCGTCAAGACTGTATGCAACGCTTTCAAGAAAGAGAGCGGTCTGCTGGAATATCTGACGGAAAAGGGCGAAAAAGATGTGATGGTCTGCGGTATCATGACGGACTTCTGCATCAATGCAACGGTGGAGGCGGGCTTTGAGCATGGCCTGCACATGATCGTTCCTGCCTATGCAAATTCCACGCGGGACAACGAGTATATGACAGGGGAGCAGAGCTACCGCTATTACAATGAATTCCTCTGGCCAGATTGTTATGCCGATTGCGTGCCTATGGAGAAAGCGTTGGAACTGCTCAAAAAGTGATGTGTTTACAATGATTTCTGAAAAAGTAAAAAATCAGATTCAAGTGGTGCAGGGTGATATTACCAAACTGGACTGTGACGGCATCGTGAATGCGGCCAATCGCAGTCTGTTGGGCGGCGGTGGCGTGGATGGAGCCATTCACCGGGCAGCAGGGCCGGAGCTGTTGGCGGAGTGTCGTACGCTGCACGGCTGCCGCACCGGCGAAGCAAAAATCACAAAGGGCTACCGGTTGAGAGCAAAGTATATCATTCATACGGTAGGCCCGATATATTCCGGCACAGCAGAGGATGCCGCGCAGCTGGCGGACTGCTACCGCAACTCGCTGAACCTTGCCAAAGAGCATGAACTCCACAGCATTGCCTTCCCGGCAATTTCGACCGGCGTGTATGGCTACCCGCTGGAAGATGCCACGGAGATTGCAGTCAAAACAGTGGCGCAGTGGCTGGAAGCACATGCGGATTACGCCATGCAGGTGATTTTCTGCTGCTTCGATGCCCGGACGGAGCGGGTGTATCAGGCAAGGCTGTAACCGGAAGAGGTGTGAGAGATGGGCTTTTTCAAAAAGCTGTTTACAGGGATCGGGTTTGCGGCAGGATTTCTGTTCTTCGGATGCTTGTCAGTGATTGTGTATTCATGCAGACGTGAAACTCCCGACGGACGGTCAGAATGACAGTGAAGCGGCGGAGCAGAAACTGCATATCCTGCTGTATAAATCCACACTGCCTGAGAATGACCTGAATCAAGCGCTGGATGAGCTTCGGACGGAGCGCAGACGGCAAAAGGCAGAGTATCAGGGGGCACCGTTTGCGGATGTGTTTCTGGTGAACCTGATTTTATCCGATGAGGACAGTGAACGGGCCTGCATCGTGGATGTGGGGGATACGGGCATAAGCTATGTCATTCCGTGGGGCAGCATCCCGAAAGACCTGCAGGAACCGCTGCACCGCTATGTATCGGAAGCGGAAGGAAAACTCTGCGGCTACTGCAAGGAAGAACTCTGCAACAGTGAAAGCGGCAGGATGGTCGTGGAACTGTATCTTGGTAAACAGGATGGGCATGGCTCCAGAATCCTGTACTGAAAATGGAGTAAAGATTGAAATACAGAGAAATCGCAGACGGCATTTTTGTTGACCGTCCCAACCGCTTTATTGCCCATGTGGAAGTGAATGGAGCAGTGGAAACCGTCCATGTCAAGAACACCGGGCGGTGCAAAGAGCTATTGCTGCCCGGCACGGCGGTTCGGCTGGAAGTGTCGGATAACCCGAAACGCAAAACGAAATACGACCTTGTGGCGGTACACAAGCAAGGTCTTGGCTGGGTCAATATGGACAGTCAGGCACCCAATAAGGTGGTAGGGGAGTGGCTTGCAAAACAGGGCTACGACTATATCAGGCCGGAATTCACCTATGGCAAGTCCCGCATTGATTTTTATATGGAAAAGGGTGAGCAAAAGTATCTGATGGAGGTCAAGGGCTGCACGCTGGAAGTGGACAGTATCGGCTATTTCCCGGATGCACCCACCGAACGGGGCGTGAAGCACTTGCACGAGTTAGCGCAGGCACAGCGGGCAGGGTATCGGTGCGCAGTAGCCTTTGTGATCCAGATGGAAGGCATCACCGAGGTGCGGCCAAATGTCAGCACACAGCCGGAGTTTGGCACGGCACTGGCCGAAGCAAAGGTTGCAGGTGTGCAAGTGCTGTTTTTGCTCTGCCATGTAGGGCGGGATAGTCTGGAAATCGTGGAGCAGAGGGAAGGGTGAAGACGGCAGAAAAACGCTTTGCGTGATTCAGTTACAGAAATCATAAATAGGAAATGTTATCATATGGATACAAGAAACACACCGATAACATTCCAGCGGATGTTCACTATATTCAGTGGATTTTTGTGGAGACTGAGAACGGCGGGCAGATCCGCTATCTGAATCCGGGGCAGGCTCCCAACGCGGTGTTTGAACTGGGAAGTGAAAAGCCGGTGGCTGTTTACGCATACTGCAACCTGCATGGCCTTTGGATGACGAAACTCTGATACAATCAATGCAAACAGGGAGTGAGTTGATGTCACTCCCTGTTTTTTGATGAGAACTTTATGCGGTTCTTTTGGTTCGGAACTGTGTATAAATGGGATGGATAAAATGAGCAGGCACACTATATGCGTTTGTTAAACGCTGATAGCGTTCGATTTTTTGCGTGGAATCGTGAAAATGAGACCTGTGAAAAACGTAGAAAATTTGATATGGTTGCGCTGCAAACTAAGACATATTGATGTTTTTGAAACGGGAAGCCGCTGCTGCTCGATTGAGTTGCTGCAGGATCTTTCGTCCTGCCTGAATGTCAGAACGGACTATCTGCTGAACGGAGATGCACCGCATAACAACCATCTGAGGGAAAGACTGACGTTTCTTGCACAGGAATTAGAAAAGATTACGGCGGACCTCCCGGTATGGGGATAGGAAAAAGCAGAATCCTCTTTTTCAATGCCCAAAAGCGTGGTAGAATAGGTAAAAGATTCAGTATCTGAAAAACGGAGCGCGCAACAATGAAGATTCTGGTCAGCGCCTGTCTGCTGGGCGAAAACTGCAAATACAGCGGCGGAAACAATTACAATCAGGCGGTCTGTGATTTTGCGCGGGGGCATCAGGTGGTTCCGGTCTGCCCGGAGGTTTTGGGCGGCCTGCCCACACCGCGGTGCCCGGCGGAAATCGTGCAGGGCGTTGTCACGAACAAAGAGGGCATCAATGTGGACCGGGAGTTCCGAGCGGGCGCAGCCAAGGCCCTTGCCATCGCAAAAGAAAATGGGGTGGAGCTTGCCATCCTGCAATCCCGCAGCCCCAGCTGCGGCGTGAAGGAAATCTACGACGGAACGTTTTCTGGGACAAAGATTCCCGGACAGGGTGTTTTTGCCAAGATGCTGATGGACGAAGGCATCCGTGTTCTGGATGCCGGGGAATTGCCTAAAATTATCTTGAAAAATGAGGACGGAAAATGTCAATCAGACTGATTTGCAGCGACATTGACGGTACGCTGCTGCAATACGGCAGGAAAGAGCTGGAAGGCGAGATCTTTGAACAGATACGGGAGCTGCATCGGCGCGGTATTTTGTTCTGCCCGGCATCCGGCCGGCAGTATACCAGCCTGCGCAAGCTCTTTGCACCGGTGGCAGACTGCTGTGTGTTTCTTTGTGAGAACGGCGGCGTGATCTATAAAGACGAACAGTGCATCGCCAAGAACCCGATGCCCCGTGCACTGGCCGAAGAAATTGCCAACGACCTGTGGAACCGCAGCGACGGGCAGGGCGAAGTGATGCTCTCCGGTCAGAATACCGCCTACCTGATGGAGCGGGGTCTGGGAATGCTCCAGCGCATCCAGTTCATCGGGAACAACTATCAGATCATTCATGCCCCGTCTGAGGTGCCGGAGGAGATCACAAAAGTATCGGTGTATCTGCACGAAGGCGTAGAATCTTACACGGAACGGTTTGTCCCACGATGGAAAGAGGCGAACTGCGCTGACAGGAGAATTTTATGACAGAGCGTTATTGTGAGGGTGAACGGTTTGCTGACCTGTCGTTCACCGAGGAGGCTTTTGAGGATTGCGACTTTACCGATTGCGTATTTGTGGATTGCTCCTTTACCAAATGCGAACTGGATCATACCACGCTGAACGAGTGCAAATTCGTGCGGTGTGAGATCACAGGTCTGCGCAGCACTCATTCTTCGGTGCAGTCGCTGGATTTTGAGGACTGCCGCCTGAATGAAATTGAGTGGGCACCGCTGATGTCCAACGGTGCCTTCCCGGACCCTATCCACACGCTGAAAGAGTGCAGTCTGAAATATAACACCTTCACCGAAATGAACTTTAACCGCTTCGACTTTTCGGACGGCAACGAAATTGTCGGCTCCATGTTTGCCAAATGCGAGATGCAGCTGGCGAATTTCAAGGGTGTAGAACTTCACGAAACGGAATTCTACCAGTGTGATCTGCGCAAGGCGGATTTCCGGGATGCTACAGGCTATAAGGTGGACATTCTGGGCAGCCGCCTGAAGGATGCGAAATTTTCCCTGCCGGAAGCGGTGAATCTGCTGGCAGATTTGAAGATCAAGCTGTCATAAGAAGGAGAGAAAATGCGTCAACTCATCATTGCACGAAAAGATCTGCAGATGTCGCCTGGCAAGCTGGCGGCGCAGTGCTGCCACGCTTCGCTGGCGTTCCTCACCGACCCCATCGGCATGGGACAGGGCGTGGAACCCATCGAGAAAGACGGAGAAATTACCGGCTATCGGGCAGAAATCATGTTGGAGAAAGCAACCTATGAAGAATGGTTCGATGGCTCTTTTACCAAAACTATCTGCGGGGCAAAGAACCGCAATCAACTGCTGAAAGCAAAGACAATTGCCGAGGAATTGGGACTGGTGGAAAACAAAGACTTCTTCCTTATCCGGGATGCCTGCCACACCGAGCTGGAGCCGGAAGAATTTGATGAAAACGGAGAAGGCATGACCCTGACCTGCATCGGCTTCCGCCCGCTGCCGGATGAAATTGCACACCAGATCAGCCATAAGTTCCATTTGTATTGATAGAATTCCTTTATTTTATAAGCATTTTCCACAGTCACTGCAGCCGTTGCAGATCAACTTGCTGCCGCAGGTCTCGCAGTTTGCGCGGAAATGGGGCACATAGAGATCTTCCTGCGGGATGGGGTAGCCCCAGTCGTCCACGAGGTCAAAATGAATGGGCCTGCCCTGATAGTTCATGCCGGATTTATAAGCCATCCGGCTTTGCAGCTGCTTGCTGGGCAGGTGGTAGCGTTTACCGTCTTTGATGAACACAGTGCCAGTCTCGATAAAGCAGAATGTTACGTTGGCATCCACGCATTCTTGCCGGAGAGACTTGACCCAATCGAAATTGCAGGGGCGGGCACCATCGTAGTTTTCGCCGCCGCAGATGACCTGCTCGATCTGCCCGGCGGAAAGGTACTGCCGGATGCTTACCGGCCCGATGAAGGGCGCGCACATGATGCCCTTGTGCTTGAAGGGCAGGTCAAACAGAATGGGAATGCGCTCATCGGCGCGGCGCTGATTTTCACAGGTGACGTTGAAAAAGATGTTGTCCCAACCGCTGCCCCAGTCCGGCGGCAGGCACTCCCGCACCCGCTGCGGCCGTTTGGTGAGAAGGAAAAACACCACATCGCTGCGCTGGCGCATGATGTCCCACGCCTCAGCCCGCCACGGGTCAGCTTCTTCCAAGAAGAAATCCGAGGTCATGCAGACCCGGATCTGCTCACCACTCTGGATTTTGTAGTGTCCGGTGCGGTCTTTCTGGAGCGGATAGGAAAAGCCGCTTTTCGTTTTGTAGATCTCGGCTCCGTTCTGGTCCCGCATCCGGTCGAGAAAATACATGTAGCAGTTCTGGCAGCCCTCGCTGCACTTGACGCAGCCGTGCCATGGATTCCAGATGTCGTGCAGGAAGCTCACCTTCTTTCGGTACCTATTATTATAATAGCTGCGCGGACAGGAAACAAGAGCACCCCTTGCACCGCCCCGCCGGATGTGATAGGATGAAGAAAACCATGTGAGGGAGGAACCACCATGCCGTTTCTGATGATCCGCAACGACATCACAAAAGTGGCGGCGGATGCCATTGTCAACCCGGCCAACCGGAACCTTTTGCAGGGCAGCGGCACTAGCCGTGCCATCTATCAGGCGGCAGGGGAGCAGGAGCTGACCGCTTCCTGCGAAGCCATCGGCCGCTGCGATTGGGGCAGAGCCGTGTGTACTCCGGCGTTCGGGCTGCCTGCAACGTATATTTTCCATGCAGTCTGCCCAGCGTGGCAGGGCGGCGGGTTCGGCGAAGCTGAACAATTAGCCGGTGCATACCACTCCGCATTGGAATTAGCCGCAGAGTACCACTGCGAGAGCGTGGCCTTTCCGCTGCTGTCCAGCGGGAACTATGGCTACCCCAAAGAACAGGCCTTCCGCATTGCGGTGGACACCATCACGCAGTACGTCATGGAGCACGACCTGACCGTGTATCTGGTGCTTTACGATCGGGGTTCGCTGGCCGTGAGCCGGAAGCTGTTCGCCTCGGTGGAGGAGTACATTGACGACCACTATGTAGCACAGAACGATGAAAGCTACGGATTTGGCCGTCGGCGCAGAGAATTGTCAGAGCGGCGGAGGCTTCTGGAAGAAGATGCCGCCGTGCCGATGCTAGGTGCAGTTCCGGCACCTGCCGCGGCACCCAGGACAGCCCGCAGTCTGGAAAGCCTGATGGACAACCTTGGCGAGAGCTTCACCACCCGGCTGCTGCGGCTCATTGACGAGCGGGGGCTGAAAGACTCCACCGTGTACAAGCAGTCCAACATCTCCCGGCAGCATTTCTCCAAAATTCAGTGCAATCGCGACTACAACCCCAAAAAGAAAACGGTGCTGGCCTTTGCGGTGGGGCTGCACCTGTCCGAAGATGAAACCATCGACCTGCTCAAGAGCGCGGGCTATGCCTTTTCGGATGGCTCCAAGCGGGACTGGATCGTGCGGTACTGTCTGGAACACAAAATCTATAACATCAATCAGGTCAATACGCTATTGTTTGAATACGATCAGGAACAGCTGGGTGCGTAATTTGTCGCCTGCCCGTTGACCTTTTGCCCTCCGGTTTGTGGTATCCTCTTGTCAGAAAGACGGAACACCACAAGAACGGAGGGCGTTTTATGTTGGGAGCGATTTTGGGCGATATCGTGGGCAGTCCCTATGAATTTGACCACAACAATTACAAGCACAAGGATTTTCCGCTGCTGAGCGAGAAATCGCACTTCACCGATGATACCGTCATGACCGCTGCGGTGGCAGTTGGTCTGATTGACGGAAAGGGTCTGCCGGAGAGAACATTTTGTGCAGTGCAGCATGAAATGCGGTTCTGGGGCCGTGAATATCCCCATGCCGGTTACGGCGGGATGTTCCGCCGGTGGCTGCACGCAGAAAATCCGAATCCCTATGGCAGTTTCGGTAACGGTTCGGCTATGCGGGTGTCGGCAGCGGGCTGGCTGTTCGATACGCTGGACAAAACGCTGGAAATGGCAAAAGTGACCGCTGAAGTCACCCACAACCACCCGGAGGGCATCAAAGGCGCGCAGGCCACGGCGGCAGTGATTTTTCTGGCCCGTACCGGCCACAGCAAGCCGGAAATCAAACAATATGTGGAGCAGACCTTCGGCTATGACCTGAACCGTACCTGCGATGAAATTCGGCCGACCTATCATCATGTGGAGACCTGTCAGGAAACTGTGCCGGAAGCAATCATTGCTTTTCTGGAAAGCGTCAGTTTTGAGGATGCACTTCGCAATGCAGTTTCTCTGGGCGGCGACAGCGACACCCTTGCCTGCATCACCGGCGGCATTGCCGAAGCTTTTTACGGGATGCCGCAGGAACTGCGGGACGAGACTTTGAAACGTCTGCCGGAGGATATCCGGGAAGGATATGAGCTGTTTCGGTGGAACATCGGCCAGAGATAAGACATTCGGAGAACCAAGGAGCAGATACAACACACTCGTGATGTGAAGTATCTGCTCCTTGGTTTTTAATAAGACTCGATGGAGGGCGTCTTGCATCGGCCTGAAAAATCCGATATACTGAACCCAGAGAGTATATCGAATTTTTTGGGAAAAGGAGAGAATGGTATTACCGACTTCATCAATATGATGGGCACGAACCCCCTCATTGGTCCCAACGATGAGCGCTTCGGCCCCCGCTTCCCGGACATGACCGAACCTTACAGTCTGGAACTGCGGAACCTTGCCAAGCAGACCGCCGATGAACTGGGCATTGCCTACAAGGAGGGCGTTTACATGGGCTTTATGGGCCCTTGCTATGAAACGGCGGCTGAAATTCGCGCCTTTGCAGGGATGGGAGCCGATGCCGTGGGCATGAGCACCGTGCCGGAAACCATGGTCTGCAACTACATGGGCATGAAGGTACTGGCCGTCAGCTGCATCACTAACATGGCCACCGGCATCCAGACGGTCAAGCATAGCCACGCCCGCGTGCTGGAAATCGCAAATCAGGCCGGGGAGACCCTGTGCCGCTGGCTGGGTGCGGTGATCCAGAAGATGGAAGGATAGGGTAATTCGGATGAGAGAAAACATCGTTTTTGATTATTTGCTGGCAAATGCCTGGGGGCTGCCGCTTTGCCGTGTGTCCGTGTCAGAAGATGGCTTCGTTCAATGTCAGGAGAACAGAGAAAATACACAAGGACTGCAACTGGAAAAGGCAGAAGTGGATAAAATCAAATCAATCGTTTCAGAACATACGCATATATTGGATTATGACAGTAAAGAACTTGAGTCGCCAGATGTGTTTGATGGAGTTATGAATTTTTTTGATTTTGAGGCATCTGATGGACGAAAAGTGAACTTGATGGCTTTTAATATTGGCGAAGTGAAAACCCCTGGCATGAGCTTTTCAAAAGGTCTCCTAGAGGAAGGAGAGCTGGACGAAATCGTCGTTCCGGTAAAAGCAATGGAGGTAGTAAAGACATTCGAGGAAATCGCTGCTACGCTGGTGGCGAATGGAGTGGATGCCAAATACTTAAGGCTGACATATGCCTGAAAAAACGCCTATGATTGCATGAAAATTTATCAAAAAATTATCTTTCTGTGAATTTTAGCACTCTACACTTGATACTGCTAACAAACGGTGCTATAACAGTGGCGTGCTCAGGAGGAAGGGCAAAAGGAGAGCCGCTAGGCTCCCCGGAAAGCCTTTCCGAATAAACAACATAAAGATTTTTTACCCGACCTGAACGCCGGGATTGGAGGAATGATTTATGTTTATGCCTGCTGTTTTCCATGAGAATCTGTTCGATGATCTCTTTGATCCGTTCTGGAACGAGGGTGCGCTGGAGCGTGCGATGAACCGTGAAGAGCGCGAGACCTTCGGTAAGCGCGGTGCAAACATGATGAAGACCGATGTGAAGCAGACCGAGAACGGCTACGATGTGGCCGTGGACCTGCCGGGCTGCAAGAAGGAAGACGTTCAGATGGAACTGAACGACGGTTACCTGACTATTCAGGCCGTCCGTAATCACAGCAATGATGAGAAGGATGAGAAGGGTCATTACATCCGCCGCGAGACCTTCTCCGGCACCTGCGCGCGCAGCTTCTATGTGGGCGATGCCGTAAAGAAAGAGGATATCCACGCAAAGTTCGAGGATGGCATCCTGCACATCCAGCTGCCTGCACCCCAGCAGCAGAAGGCTCTGCCTGAGAACCCGAACCTGATCGAGATCGAGTAAAACGCCGGTCGTGTGCGCCAAAGCACAACGCACATAAGATGCCCCCGGAGAGCCGCAACAAGCCCTCCGGGGGCATTTTTGTTTCGCTATCTTTTCCGTAAGGGAAAACCATGGTATACTGAGAACGGCAACTCGGAATTTATGGAGGTACTTCACTATGGAATACAAACGCTTTGGCGGTAAGCTCCTTGTCCGCATCGACAAAGATGAGGAAATCGGTGAAACAAATTTGATTTTAGGGGGGACAAAGATGAGTGATGTAAAAGGAAAGACCGGCGCAGTCCTGAGGGAGACGGCAGTCCTGACCGGGGCGGTGGCGATCATTGCGGCGGGCGTTTTCTTTTTTCTGGTGCCGAGCCATACATCCGTCAGCAGCATTTCCGGCCTTGGCATCGTGCTGTCCAATTTTGTGCCGCTGCCCTTGTCGGTCATTACGATGATCCTGAACGTCGTGCTTCTCATCATCGGGTTCTTTACCTGCGGCAGAGAATTTGGCGCAAAGACCGTATACACCAGTGTGCTGCTGCCGGTGTTTCTGGGGCTGTTTGAAAAGCTGTTCCCGGAGTTCGGCTCGATGACCGGCAGTCAGGAGCTGGACGTGCTGTGCTATATTCTGGTGGTCAGCATCGGGCTGAGTATTTTGTTCAACCGCAATGCATCCTCCGGCGGGCTGGATATCGTGGCAAAGATCATGAACAAGTACCTGCACATGGAATTGGGAAAAGCTATGTCTCTGTCGGGAATGTGTGTGGCGCTTTCCGCGGCCCTGGTCTACGATAAAAAGACCGTGGTGCTGAGTATCCTCGGTACTTACTTCAACGGCATCGTGCTGGACCATTTCATCTTTGATAACAGCATCAAACGCCGCGTCTGCATCATCACCGAAAAAGAGGAGGCGCTGCGTCAGTTCATCCTCCATGACCTGCACAGCGGTGCGACCATGTACGAGGCCATCGGTGCATACAATCTGGAAAAGCACAACGAGATCATTACCATCGTGGACAAGAGCGAATATCAGAAGCTGATGAACTTTATCAACCGGGAAGACCCCAAGGCTTTTGTTACCGTTTACAATGTGTCCAGCATGCAGTATCAGCCCAAGATCTGATCGGCGGAGAGCTGCGTGGTATACTCAAGTCCGGAAATATCAAAGCGCATGGAGGTAAAAAGCATGCTGACCTATACCTATGTTTCAGAGGGGGCGTTTGCCCTGCTGGAAAAACCAAAGCCGGTGCTGCAGCACGAGCGGGACGCCATTGTAAAGGTGACCCTTGCCAGCATCTGCTCCAGCGACCTGCACATTAAGCATGGCAGCGTGCCCCGGGCGGTGCCCGGCATCACGGTAGGGCACGAGATGGTGGGCATCGTAGAAGAAGTGGGCAGTGCGGTGACCAATGTGAAACCCGGCGACCGGGTGACGGTGAACGTGGAGACCTTCTGCGGAGAGTGCTTCTTCTGCAAAAAGGGCTTCGTGAACAACTGCACCGATCAAAACGGCGGCTGGGCGCTGGGCTGCCGCATCGACGGCGGGCAGGCCGAGTATGTCCGGGTGCCCTTTGCGGATCAGGGACTGAACAAGATCCCGGACGGCATCACCGATCGGCAGGCGCTGCTGGTGGGCGATGTGCTGGCCACTGGCTTTTGGGCGGCACGCATCTCGGAGATCACCCCCGAGGATACCGTGCTGATCCTCGGTGCAGGGCCGACTGGCATCTGCACGCTGCTGTGCGTCATGCTGCACAGCCCCAAGCGCATCATCGTCTGTGAAAAGGACGCAAGCCGCCTGCAGTTCATCCGTCGGCACTACCCGCAGGTGCTCACCGTGCAGCCGGAGGACTGCGCCGCCTTTGTGCGTGCCCACAGCGACCACGGCGGGGCCGATGTGGTACTGGAGGTGGCAGGGGCAGACTCCACCTTCCGGCTGGCATGGGAGTGTGCACGGCCCAACGCCATTGTGACAGTGGTGGCACTGTACGATAAGGCACAGACCCTGCCGCTGCCGGAAATGTACGGCAAAAACCTCACCTTTAAGACCGGCGGCGTGGACGGCTGCGATTGTGAAGAAACGCTGCGTCTCATCGCAGAAGGCAAGATCGATACCGAACCGCTCATCACCCACACCTACCCCCTGCGCCGGATCGCAGAGGGCTACGAGCTGTTTGAAAAGAAACGGGACGGCGTGATCAAGGTGGCAGTGGAGTGCTGACGGTGTGCGCCAAGTCACACACGCACATAAGGTGGCCCCGGAGAGCTGCAGCAAGCCCTCCGGGGCCATTTTTGTTCCTGGCATCTTTTCCGCAGCGGCAAGGCGTGGTAGAATAAGGGCAGAACCAATCCACAGGTGAGAAAATCGAACTTCAGAGAGAGGAGATGTTTCTATGCAGTCTGATGAGCTGAAACGCCGGATCTCGGCAGGCAGAGGAGATGCTTTGGCTGATCTGGTTTTGAAAAATGCCAGAATTGTCAATGTGTTTACCGATGAGATCGACACCGCTGATATTGCCATCAGCGGAAATTCGATCGTGGGCGTGGGCACGTATCATGGCCGGAAAGAAGTTGATTTGCACGGCAAATATGTCTGCCCGGGCCTGATCGATGGGCATATCCACATCGAAAGCTCCATGCTCTGTGGTCCGGCTTTCGAGCAGGCAGTGCTGCCCCACGGTACCACTGCGGTGGTCACAGACCCACACGAGATCTCGAACGTTGCGGGGCTGGAAGGCTTGGATTTTATGCTGGAAACGACAAAAAATCTGACCCTTTCGGTTTATTTCATGCTGCCCTCCTGTGTTCCGGCCACGGATCTGGATGAATCCGGTGCGGTGCTGAACGCAGAACAGCTCCGGCCTTACTACGGCGATCCCCGTGTGCTGGGGCTTGCAGAGCTGATGAATGCCTATGGGACGGTGCGCTGTGACCCGAAGATCCTGCAGAAGATCAGCGACTGTACCGAAGCAGGAAAGATTGTGGATGGACACGCACCGCTCTTGAGCGATAAGGACCTGAATGCTTATATTGCGGCAGGCGTTCAGTCCGATCACGAGTGCTCCAACATCGAGGAAGCTATGGAAAAACTCCGGCTCGGACAATACATCATGATCCGGGAAGGAACGGCTGCCAAAAATATGGAGGCCCTGATGCCGCTGTTCCGGGAGCCCTATTGCAGCCGCTGTATGCTGGTGACGGATGATAAGCACCCCGGTGACCTGCTGGACAACGGACACATCGATTCCAACATCCGTAAAGCGATCCGGTTGGGGGCGGACCCGGCAGTGGCCGTCAAAATGGCGACGCTGGTTCCGGCACAGTATTTTGGGTTCAAGCAGCGCGGTGCCGTAGCACCGGGGTACCGGGCAGATCTGGTTGTGGTTTCTGATCTGGAATCCTTTACGGTCGAACAGGTTTACAAGAACGGCACGCTGGTGGCCGAGCACGGAAAAACGCTGAAACCCGCACCGCTTGACATCGACCGTGTGAGATTTTCCCACGTTATGGATTCCTTTGATCTGGATGAGATCACACTGCAGGACCTGGAACTTCGGGAAAGCGGGGAGCAGGAGCGTGTCATCTGCCTGAACCGGGGCGAGCTGCTTACGGAGAAAAAAATCATCCCGTTCCAACGGCATCCGGGCAAAGCTCCCGGTGTGGACCCGGAACACAACGTCGTAAAACTGGCCGTTTTTGAGCGGCATCATCACTCCGGCCATGTGGGCATTGGCTTTTTAGAAAACTTCAGCCTGAAATGCGGAGCCGTTGCATCGAGCATCGCACATGATTCCCATAACCTGATTGTGGCAGGGGACAACGATACCGATATGATGTTGGCCGGCAACACTGTGCGGAAAAACAAAGGCGGACTTGCGTTTGTGGCAGATGGACAGGTCGTGGCAGAACTTGCGCTTCCGGTGGCCGGATTGATGAGCACCGAAAGCGCAGAGAGCGTTGCGGCGAAAATGCAGGCGCTGAACGATGCCCTCAAGGCACATGGTGTAGCGGAAGACATCGGCATTTTTATGACCCTCGCCTTCGTCAGCCTTCCGGTCATTCCCAAACTCAGACTGAATACATACGGCATCATCGATGTAGCGCAGCAGAAAGTCGTTCCGGCTGTTTTTTAATACGCGATAACAAAAATACTGCCGGAGATCGACCTGAATGGTCCGTCTCCGGCAACAGAACAGTTCGTTCCTACTCTTAGAAACGAGCCGCATCAAGAGAAAAATTGACGGAAATTCTTATTTGATAAATCGTAATTTAATGGAGGGATGTTTCTATGAAATCTTTTGTTTGCAGTTTGTGTCACAATGGCATACTTGGAGGAGGTCTGTACCTCGATAGTCAGTCGCTTACTTACAAGACAAACAAGCTTACAGTTGACAAAAAATACAGAAATTTAGTTTTGCCGATGCAGGAAATAAAAGAAATCTCTTGGAAGTGGATAGTCTTTCCAATTGCAACAGTTAATATGAAAAATGGAGAACTATATAAATTCATTATTTTCAATAAATCACGCTTTACAAAATGGTTTCAAGAGTATTCTCGATAAATACAAAGTGTCAAATTCGCGTTTATCAAGGTGAACATTTAAGTATTAAAAACGGGAGTGAAAACAAATGATGACCATTGCACAGATCATGGAAAAGATGATCGCCTTTTCCGAAGGGAATATCCATGACATCACGCACCTGAGCTGCGTGTGGACCTATGCCAAAACGGCAGCAGGTATCCGGCTGACGAAAACAGTGTTTGGAGTGTAAAAATGATTCAGAAGCATTGCTTTGAATGCGGTACGGCATTGATTGAAAAAGAACTGGAAGAAGAGGGCATTGTGCCTTATTGCCCGAAATGCCAGCAATACCGGTTCCCGATGTACAATGTGGCAGTCAGCATGATTGTTGTGGATGAGGAAACCGGGAAAATTCTGCTCATCCAGCAGTACGGCAAGCCCTCTTATATTCTGGTGGCTGGATATGTGAACCGCGGTGAGGCAGAAGAACACGCCGTGGTGCGGGAAGTCCGGGAAGAAACCGGGTTGGAAGTAGAGCACCTCCGGTTCAACCGTACCAAGTTTTTTGAGCCGTCTAACACGCTGATGTGCAACTTTACGGCTTTCGTCAGAACCGCAAAGGCGCTGCATATCAACCACGAAGTGGACCGCTGCAAGTGGTTCACCCCACAGGAAGCCAGAGAAAACATCCGTCCCAACAGCCTTGCAGCGGAATTTTTGAATGCGTATCTGGACGAAGTGGGGAATAAGCCGATGGAGATGTGATGCGTGGCTGTGCCGCGGGAATTTTGACGGAAAGTATGGAAAAAAGTTGGTTCGGCCTGTTTCGGTTGACTTTTTTATAAAGAATCGGTATATTGATACTATGTAGTATCAATAAGTATCAACTGCGAGGTGGACAGAATGGATGGGGCACAGTTTGCCAAAATGCTTTCAGATAAGCATTTGTTTGAACTCAATCGGATGGAATACAAGTACTCGACTGTCAGCGTCAAAGAATTTGCCGAATTGCTGCGGCAAAACTTTGCGCAGCCTCTGCCGTTGACTGATTTTTCTGGAAATAAGCTGTTTTACCTGCCGAACCTCGCGCAAATTTCAACAAATGGTATGAAGCAGTTGCTCTCTGTCCCTGTCAGTGGACAAAATTTCGGCTTGTCGGCGATGACCGAGGAAATTTATGCGACTTTTCAAATTGAAAGTATCCGCTCGACCCGCAGCAGTATCCGTTATATCCTCGATGGTTATGCCCCTCGTGATGAACAAGAAGCCCGCATCTATGGTATGAAGCGCGGACTGGAGTTTATCGCGGATCGTCAGAATATGATCACCGAGGAGAATCTGCATCACCTATATCAGATCAGCACAGGGGATTATCTCCCGGATGAAGATCGATTACTGCCAAACCACTTTTATCGGCATGGCGAGGTTTTTATTGTGGGCGGTGAAGAACCCAGACCGGGACTTCCGGCAGAGCGGCTTCCCGGTGCCATGAAATGTCTTGTCGATTTTGCGAATGCCAATGACGGCATCAATGAGCTGCATAAGGCTGCCATTCTGCACTTTGCCTTTGCGTACTACCACCCCTATTTTGACGGGAATGGACGCACTGCACGGCTATTTCACCTCTGGTATCTTGTTCAGCAGGGCTATCCTGCGGCACTGTTCACGCCGTTTTCCCGATACATCGCTGAAAACAAGGACGCATATTACAAAGCCTACGAACGCGTGGAGAGAAATGCTCTGATTTCCGGCTATACGGATGTGACTCCCTTTCTGTTCTACTTCTGCAATGAGGTCTATAACCGCCTGCAGGTGGATGCAGTCCCGCCGAAAACTGATCTTGAGGTATATCAAACTGCTCTTGCGGAAGGAAAAATCACAGAAAAAGAACGGCTGCTCTGGGAGTATGTTCTGTCTGCTTATGGTGCAGAGGAGTTTACCACAAAGCAGCTGGAAAAGGATTTCCGAAACGCTGCGTATGCAACCATTCGGACGTTTGTGATGAAATTCCATGAGATGGGGCTGCTTACTGCAAGAAAAGCAGGAAACAGGGTGTTCTATCATGTCGGTGGGACTTCTGACGGTCGGCCATTATAATGAATTCTCCTTTGTCATCATGCCTGCCGCATAAGAACGGCAAAAATTTTTCTGACAGGTTCAGTATAATCCTTAAAGTTGACTGCAGGTCAAGAGCTTTTTTGAATTTATAACAGTCGTGTCGAAAGACATCCCGTCTGAGGGCAAAGCGAAGGTTTTGCTTTTCAGGCGGGATTTTTTTGCTTTTTGGGACTGTTGTATACAATATATGGACTAAGAGGGTGGGTGACTTGGACTACGAGTCCATAAACTTTTGCTCGAAAGTACGATACACTATTGTCACGGCAGCGGCCCAGCTCCGAAAGGGAGCGGGAGCCGCAGCCGGGCGGACCTTGAAAATTGAATATTGATATGGCTTTGCTGGTCAGTCTGGCTCTGAATGTTCTGAGCGGAAACCGCAGCGAATAGCGGACAACCAGTAACCCGTAAAAATGAGGTGATAGCGATGTAACCGGAGGTGAGTGAGCCATGCGAAAGAGTGCCCCCATTGAAGTGGTGGTACATTACCCCAAAACGAAAGAGGGATGGGACGAACTCGGAAAACGGGTCGCAACCGCCCACGCCAACTATGTGATCGAAAAAATCGACCGTCTGAACTGCCCCACATGGCAGAAGCTCGAATTGCTGCAGGCGGTGATCGATACTACCAAAGGAACTTACAAACCCAAAGAACACCAAAAGCCCGGCTGGCAGCCGAGCCGATAAACAAAGCCCCACGCTCAACATATGCTTTTCTGCTCTGACCAGAGACGGTCAGATTCAGAGGCAGTGTTGAGCGTGGGGCTTTTTGTGTTATATAAGTTTTTTGAAATACGGCTGACACAACAAAACTGTTGATTGTTGGCAGCCAATATGGCATCCTGTGACATTGCGTAACACGCAAAACAGTTCCACTTTTTGCTGAAAGAGCGTATCGAAACCGTCCTGATGGAGCAGCAGAAAAAGCTTTTTGAAAAGTAAAAGCTCTTGCGTCCCGTGAAAAAAGAAGGTAATATAAATACAGAGCAAGACACAGAACGCAGGGAGGGATGAAGACCATGTTTTACGAGATCATGCACCGGGAAAGCTGTGTGGCACAACTCAGCACGACAGGGGAATGCAGGGTCTGCCTCGAGGATTTCATGCCCTATGATCTGGTTCTGGTGGAATCGGATGATTTTGACGAGCGCATCAATAATGTAACGAACTTTTACTATTGGTGCGCCTCCCGGATGTTGACGTTGGATCGCACCTACGCCAAGGAAATCCTGAACAGTATCGGTGCATCTCAGAGTGTTACGGACAGGGAACGAGCACAGATTGCATTATCCTACCATTGTCTGTCTTTGCTGGATGTGTTCTGGGTGAAAGAAGAAAACGAGAAGATTCGATTCGAGGATATCAACCTTTTTGCACACTCCTTAAGCAATGCGCTTGTGGATATTGCGCTGCGGGGGCACCAAATGACGGTGACAAACGCCCATCTTCTGGCAAATGACCTGTCTACGGGCGGCTTGTACCCCAAGGCGTGGGTGCGAAAAGAGGATGGCTTTTATCTTTACAAGGATGGTGGCAGGGAAGCGGTGGAACGTGAAGTGCTGGCAAGCAAAATCTGCCGGTGCTTTGACTGCCATCAGGTACTGTATGAGCAGGGGATGTTTGAAAATGAGCCGGTTTCCATCAGCAAAATCATGACATCCCAGCGATACAGTCTTGTGACCTATGCAGCCTATGACGTCTACTGCACGAACCGTGATTGGAACACGCTGGATAAGATCTTAGAGTTGGATGCTCCCAGCTACTATATGATGAACATTCTGGATTATCTGGTGGGCAATACCGACCGTCATTGGGAAAATTGGGGTCTGCTGGTAGACAACGAAACCAATCAGCCCATCCGTCTGCATGACCTAATGGACTTCAACCGGGCGTTTCAGCAGTACGACACGCCAGAAGGCGCAAACTGTCTGACCGTGGGAAAACGCCATCTGAGCCAAAAAGATGCTGCAGTGGAAGCGGTGCGGAACATCGGACTGAACCAAGTCCGTCAGGTGGAGCACACCGTATTCTCCGAGCATCCGGCATGGAAAGCAACGTTTGAAGAACGACTGCGTGTTTTACGGAACGCCATGTAAGTCAGAGCGAATATCAGAATAATTGAAACAGAATGATTCCATAACGAAAGCCCGTCTGCGCTGCCACATATCGTGGCTTGCAGACGAGCTTTTTCGTTTGGCCGGAGAAAAATTACCATACCTCACATGCGCAGCATAGAAAGAAAATCGGGCCCAAGATTTTCGGCCAGAAGCCGGAAACACTTTTGGCTGATGGTTTTCTGTCCGGTCTCCCAGCAGCGGATGCTTGTCCGGCTGACCTTTGCATGGTCGGCAAGCTGCTGACGGTTCCAGCCTTTTGCCTCCCGGTATCTGCGGAGGAAGTCTCCGCCGCCCCGGTGCAGAAACAGGGTGTAGTCGTCCAGAATGTCTTCCACCGGGATGCCGTAAAGGGCGGCGAGCTTGTCCGCCAGCTCCGGCGTGAAACTGCGGTGAAATGCGCCGCTTTCCAGATCCCGATAGAGCCATTCCTCCATGCCCACCATGGCAGCAACCTCTTTTTGCAGCAGGTCAAGACCATAGCGGCACCAACGCAGACGGTCCCATGGGTTCGGGATGTCGGCGTAAGAATGGTACATACGGTAGAACGCCTGCGCCTCTACGGTGGTGCGGGGACCTGCCAAAGTTACCTGCAAGATGTATAGAGGGGTTAGACCACAACCCTCACATGACACCCTCTGAAGCAGAAAAAAGGAACCGCTCTCTCGGCTCCAAAAAAATCCATTTTGACGTAGATGCGTCATTGCGCGAAAGAGGTGGATTCTCTTTTCCATCCCAAAGTGCGCTGGGGAGAGGATAGCAAATGAGCTGCGGATGCATTTTCGCAGGGAGCGCAGAAATGGTGTGGTCGTTTCCCTGCAGGAAACACTGGAAGCGGGAAAGGAGGACAGCGCACTGACCCTTTCCGATGTACTGCAGGACGGTTTCTGCATGGAGGATGCTTGTGAGCGGCAGGACGAGGCCCGGCGGCTGCGCAGGCTGATCGAGGGCCTGCCCGCCCGGGAGCGCAAGCTGATTCTGCTGCGGTACGGGCTGGCGGGTCAGCCGCCCCTGACCCAGCTGGAAACGGCACAGCTGCTCCAGATCAGCAGAAGTTATGTCTCAAGGCTCGAGCCCCACGCACTGGATCAGCTGCGCAAAGACTGGCTTCAGGAATCATCGGTGGAATAGAGCGTGCCGCCTGCGGGCGGCGTACATATCCTCTTCTAGCAGCTTTGCGGAGCAATGCGCCTGTTACCCGTATATTTTCCCCACGATCTTTCCGCGCGCTGCGGCGGGCAGGAGCTTGCACAAAAGGCTCAGGAATTTATACTGTGCGCCGGCAACATAAACGACTGCCGGGTTCTTTTTCTCCACAATACCGGCGATGTACCGTCCGATGCGTGCCGGGTCCATGCCGTTTTGCTCGTCACGCTCCATCTGACTGACGCTCCGGGAGATGCGCCCGCCG
Source organism: Faecalibacterium hominis (ex Afrizal et al. 2022) (assembly GCF_049545105.1). Taxonomy (NCBI): domain Bacteria; kingdom Bacillati; phylum Bacillota; class Clostridia; order Eubacteriales; family Oscillospiraceae; genus Faecalibacterium; species Faecalibacterium hominis (ex Afrizal et al. 2022). Next base: position 121,814 of record NZ_CP186860.1, read on the forward strand.
TATTCATCGTCGCCGAGAATGCTTTTCTGACGTGCTTTTGTAAATCCGGTGCAGATGTCACCCAATTCTACGACGGTAATATGGATGCCGTAGGGCTTGACTTCGTTTGCCAGAGCGTAAGAGTAAGAGGAAACGGCGGCTTTGCTTGCGGAGTAGAAGGTCTGGAACGGAATGTGTGCTACGGCGGCAACGGAGCTGATGTTCACAATATGCCCCTTCCCCTGACGGCGTAGGAAGGGGAGAACCGCTTTATTTACAGTGACTGTCCCGAAAAAGTTCACATCGAACTGTGCTTTGGCTTGCTCCATGGACGTAAACTCCACCGCACCGGAAATGCCAAAGCCTGCACAGTTGATCACTGCATCGATTTTAGTTTCTTTTTGGATGACCTGCTGCACAGCGGCGTTGACCGCATCTTCATTGGTCACATCGACGGATAGATGGGTGACGCCCTCCATAGGGATATTTCTGCGGCTGAACTCATAAACGATGCAGCCATTCTCTTTCAGAGCGGATGCCGTGCACCGTCCGATGCCGGAGCTTCCTCCGGTAACAATGACGACCTTGTTGGTTTCTCCTGCCATGACTTTCCTCCTGAAAATGTTGATCTGGTTCGAGTATACCGCATGGCAGAACGGCTGTCTATAGGGAAAGCGTCCCACCCGACTTACTTCAGGCCGACGAACAAAAAACACCGGCCACACATGCTGTGCAGCCGGTGTTCCTGTACGCGCAGCCGGTTACCAATAAAACCGGTGGAAAAGATAGAAAACCTATGGTAAAATGAAAGCGTTCTCAGGCTTTTTCATTTGCTGCCTGCATGGAAGCGGTGAGCTTCTTTGCGGCAAAGACGAGGAGAACGGCAGTAGCGGCCAGAATAGCGGAACCGATATAACCGGCCACATAAGAACCGGTGCTGTCGTAGAAGCTGGCACTGATCTTGGGGCCTACAAAGGCACCGATGCCGTAGCCGATAAAGATAAGGCCGTAGTTCCGGTTGTAGAACATGGAACCAAACACCGTCTTGACGATGGGGGCAAATACCACCAGCAGACCGCCAAAAGAGAAACCCACAAGGCAGATGCAGACGATGAAGTAGAGCAGGCTTTTTGCGACCGTCAGCATACACATGGACAGGCCGTTGAGCACCAGAACAAGGATTAGAGAATTCCAGCCCTTGAGCCTATCGTAGATAAAGCCGAAGCTGATGCGGCCGCACATATTGGCAAGGGTCATAATGCTGACGCACATGGCAGCTGTCATGGCAGACTGACCGATCTGATTCTGTGCAATGGGAGAGGTAGCACTGACCATCATGGTACCGGCGGCATTTGCAAAAATGAACATGATCAGCATTACCCAGAACACCGGGGTCTTGACCATTTCCGGAATGTTGTAGTTCTTGGCGTGGAGCTCCTTTGCCTGGGTTGCGGTGGGCTTCCAGCCTTCGGGGATCCAGCCCTCCGGGCAGGGGACGATCATCCATGCCACAGCACCTACGCCGATAAGGAAGATGACGGCCAGAATGCGGCAGGCCATCTGGGCACCGTAGGTGCTGATGAGCCACTGGGCAATCGGCGACATGATGAAGGGACCGCAGGAGGCACCAGCCTGCACAAGGCCGGAGATCGAGCCGCTCTTATCCGGGAACCATTTCAGCGCAGTGGGCAGGCAGGCGGGGTAAATGGTGCCTGCACCTGCACCTGCCATGACGCCGTAGAACAGATACAACTGCGGAATGGAAGAAGCAAAACCGGTGAGGAACCAGCCTGCTGCAAAGAAGGAGAGGCCCAGATAGATGGCCACCCGAGGCTGGAGTTTTTCTGCCAGCAGTCCGCCGACAAAGCCCATGGCGCAGTAGACGAACATATAAATGGTGTATGCCATGCTGAAGTCGGCGCTGCTCCATCCGAACTGGCTGGTAAGCGGCAGGGCGAACAGGCTGAAGAAGGCAGTGGCGGAGGTAAACAGGCTCTGAATCCAGACACCTGCAAACACACGCCAGCGTGTCATTTTTGTGATCTTCATTGGTATTCTCCCTTACTGCTGCAGCGTGCCGAGGTCCAGACCCAGATCACGACCACTGAACTTACCGGCAGCACGGCTGGTGCCCAGCCAGTAGACCATATCGGAGATGTCTTCCACCTCAAGGAAAGGCACGCCTTCGTACATTTCCTGCCAGTTTTTGAAGTCCTTGCCGGTCAGGTCGTTGATGAACTTGACGTAGCTCTCGGTCTCGCACATGGGGGTCTTGACCTTGGTGGGGCAGACATCGTTGACCACGATGCCGGTGCCCTTTAGCTCTTGTGCCAGCGTTTTGGTCAGACCACGCACGCCCCACTTTGCCATGCAGTAGGTGGCAAGCTGCGGCGTGCCGTACATGCCGGAGGTGGAAGAAATGTTGATGATGCGTCCAAAGCCCTGCTTGCGCATATAGAGTGCAGCGTACTTATCCGTGCGCCAGGTGCCGATCAGGTCGATGTTGATGACCTTTTCCACCTGTGCGTCGGTCAGCTCCCAAGTATAGCCAAAGTTGATGACGCCAGCGTTGGCAATGACCACATCCAAACGACCAAAGGTCTCCCATGCCTTTGCAAAAAGATTCTGCATATCCTCGTCCGAGCAGATATTGCACTTGACAGCCAGTGCCTTTGCACCGGCGGCTTCGATCTCTGCCACGGTCGCCTTGAAGGTTTCGCCTTCGGAATCCTGCATATCTGCCAGAACAACATCAAAACCGTTCTGTGCATACTTCAGGGCGTGTGCCTTGCCCTGACCCATTGCGCCGCCCGTGATCAAAACTACTTTTCGTTCCATTTGTATTTCCTCCAGTTTCCTTTTTTGTTCGTTATTTTTCAAACGAATTGTCGTTGCTCCTAGTATAGGGCTTTCGTTTGATGAAAACAAACGGAACGTATTTATGAAATTCATCAACATTTTTTATTGAATTGAGGAGTGTTACTTCGTGAATTTGGATCATCTGCGCTATTTTGAAGTTCTGGCTCAACTGGAACATTACGGCAAAGCAGCGGAAAAGCTTCATATCAGTCAGCCCAATCTGACCTATGCGGTCTCGCAGATCGAGCAGGAGCTGGGCGCTCCGCTGTTTGAAAAAGCCGGACGCAGCATCCGCCTGACACGCTATGGACACGAATTTCTTCGTGTCGTCAAAAGCTCGCTGGATGTTCTGGACAGCGGAACACGGGCTGTACGGGAAGCCAGTCAGAATGGGGGACTGATTCTGCTGGGAAGTATCCGCACCTTGGGAACAACGCTTGTTCCCGACCTGATGCGGAATTTTCAGGCGCAGACAGATCTTGATGTCCGCTTTCAGCTCCGCAGCGAGAACGGATTCAGCGCAAGTCTGCTCAAAGCCGTAGAGGAAAAACGGTTGGATTTTTGCTTCACGTCCTCACCGGGCAACGCCGCCGTTTTTGAGTCCTTTTCCTTTCATCGGAAGCCCTTTGTGGTGATCACCCCTTTGGGGCACCCACTGAGCAGCAGGCAGAGCGTGGCATTGCAGGACACCCTGCCATATCCGCAGATCTGTTTTGCATCCTGCTCCGGTCTGCGCAAAAATGTGGATGCGCTTTTCAGCCAGATCCATGCAGCACCAACGGTTGCTATGGAAACGGAGGAGGACGCTGTCATTGCAGGGCTGGTGGCATCCGGCTTTGGAATCGCCGTGCTGCCGGATGATCCGCTGTTCCAAAGCCTTCCATTGACGGTTTTGCCTCTTACTTCCCCGGACCCTGGGCGCATGGCCTATCTGTCCCGCCGCCGTGGAATCTGTCTGCCGGACGCTGCCGAACAATTCTGGCAGTTTTGTCAGAAGCAGCTTGTCCGGTGAGCCGGAGATGCTGAGCGAATGGAACGGTTTTCTACATCGCTGTATTCTTGCTATGAATGTCTTTTGTCGGTATATTGCAAAGAGGACCTCTGCAACACCGAAAACGGACGGATAATCGTGGAGCTGTATCTGGGTAAACAGGAACATCACGTTTCGAGGATCTTATATTAAACAGGGCAGCAGCCCTATAAAAAAAGTGACAGCGTTTCAACTTGAAATGCTGCCACTCTTTTTTGTTGTCTATATCACAGATAAAATAGCGTTCCATCTTGAAAACAGTGCAACTATTTATTATAATAAAATAAATAGTTGTGACTTTTGCAAAGGAGGGCTGAAGTATGGCAGCGCAGCGCACCTATCTGGCAATCGACCTGAAAAGTTTCTATGCCTCGGTGGAGTGCGTAGACCGCCATCTGGACCCCCTGACCACGAATCTGGTGGTGGCAGATGCCTCCCGCACCGAAAAGACCATCTGCCTTGCGGTGTCGCCGTCCTTAAAAGCTTACAGGATACCCGGAAGAGCACGGCTGTTTGAAGCCGTTCAGCGGGTGAAAGAGGTCAACGCCCAGCGGCTGCAAACTGCCATCCGGCAGAAAAAAGCAGTCCGGGGAGAGGACGGCAAGTACCACTTTGCCAGAACCTCTTTTGATGCCAACGCCCTGAACGCAGACCCTGCGCTGGGGTTGAGTTACATTGTTGCGCCGCCCCGGATGCAGCGGTATCTGGACGTTTCCACCCAAATCTACAAAACTTACCTCAAATATGTGTCCCCGGCAGATATCTACCCCTACTCTATCGACGAGGTTTTTATTGATGTGACGGGCTATCTGCCCTACTACCACATGAGCGCCCACGAGCTTGCCATGACCATGGTGCGGGAGGTGCTGTGCAACACCGGCATCACCGCAACGGCAGGCATCGGCACCAACCTCTACCTTGCAAAGCTGGCCATGGACATTGTGGCAAAACACATCCCGGCGGACAAGGACGGTGTGCGCATTGCAGAGCTGGACGAGCAGTCCTATCGGTATCTGCTGTGGAACCATCGCCCGCTGACGGATTTCTGGATGACCGGTCCCGGCACGGTCAAGCGGCTGGAAGCTCACGGTATCTACACCATGGGGGACCTGGCACGGTTTTCTATCCACGGGGAAGATCGTCTGTATGAGATTTTCGGCGTGGACGCGGAAATTCTCATCGACCACGCATGGGGTTATGAGCCCTGCGGCATGGCCGAGATCAAAAGCTACAAGCCCAGCACCAACAGCATCAGCGAGGGGCAGGTGCTGACCTGTCCCTACCCCAACGACAAGGCGAAGCTCATTGTCCGGGAGATGGCGGAGATTCTGATGTTCCGGCTCACCGAAAAGAAGCTGGTGACGGAATCCATCACTTTGGAGATAGGCTATGACCGGGAGAATGTGGACAAGGGCGGCTACCGTGGTCTGACCCAGACCGACCGCTACGGCAGGGTCATCCCCAAGGCAGCCCACGGAACTGTCCGGTTCGATGTCCCCACCAATCTGGGCAGCACCCTTATCAACGAAAGCGCAAAGCTGTTTGAGCGCATTACAAATCCGGCGCTGACGGTGCGGCGCATTACCATCAACGCCAATAAGGTCACGCCGGATGAGGGCATCTATCAGGTGGACTTCTTTACCGACACCAGGAAGCTGGAAAAGGAAAAAAAGCTCCAGCAAGCGATGCTGGGCATCAAGAATAAGTACGGCAAAAACGCCGTGCTGAAAGCCAGCAGCTACGAAGAAGGTGCCACCATGCGCCAACGCAATGCGCAAATCGGCGGGCATAGTGCGGGAGGTTCAGATGGAAAACTACAAAAATAGCAAGATCGGGCTGGAGACCGCCCAAAAGTACGGGGACATCCTAGAGATGGAACGCCCCCAGACCGAAGAATCCCTCCGCAAGCACCCCCGCATGACCCTTCAGAACCGTGCCAAAATATTTTCGCCCTTCTCTCCGCTGCGGGGCTACGACGAGCAGCTTGCCGCAGAAAAGCAGCGCACCGAGCGCGTGACCAAGCGCATTCTGACCGAGGAAGAAATGTCCGCCCTGTCCGATCGGCTGATGCAGGTCACGAAAGGCATGACCATTACGGTACGGTATTTCAAGGAGGACACTACCCACCCGGAGATCCCGGCGGTAGGCGATTACCTCACCCTGACCGGCAAAGCAGACCGCATCGACCCGGTGTTCCGCACCTTGCAGGTGGGCGACACCGTGGTGCCCTTTGAAGATCTGGTGGAGGTCAGCGGGGAAGGCATCATGGACATTGATGTGTATCTGGGCATCAGGGAAGAATGAGATGACAAAAAATGCTGAAAGAGATGTTTATGGGACAGCTCTTTCGATAAAATGACCTCAGAAGAAGCAAAACACACTTCGGATGGAGGAAAATACAATGGCAAACGGTGATTACGGCTATTTCGGCAAAGGTGACACGGGCTATGCCCAATACATGACGGCCTTCAACCGCAACTTCGGCGGTTCGTCCGGCGGCGGTGGTGGTCGTGCTGGTGCTTATTGCCATGGGAAGCTGAGGGTATCCCCACGGTGCAGAGCTGCTTGTGGGAAACGGCGGAAAAAACTAAAAAAGCACTTGACCCTGACGTTGCGTCATAGCGTATACTGAGCTTGTCGCAAGGGAGGAAAACAAAATGATGACTGTCAAGGAAGTGAGCAATCTGACCGAGGTGAGCATTCGGACGCTGCAATATTACGATAAAATCGGTCTGCTGCATCCGGCGCATCGGACGCAGGCGGGATATCGCCTGTATGATGATGCTGCACTGGAACGATTGCAACAGATCTTGCTGTTCCGCGAACTGGAATTTTCACTGGAGGATATCCGAAAAATTCTGAAAAACCCGGAGTTTGACCGGGAAAAGGCACTGGAACAGCAGATCACATTGCTGACCCTGAAAAAACAGCATCTGGAAAAGTTGATCGCTCTTGCGGAGAAGATTCGGACAACAGGAGGAAACGTTATGGACTTCAACGCATTTGACACACAGAAGATCAGGGAATACGCCGAACGTGCAAAGAAAGAGTGGGGCGAAACCACAGAGTATCAGGAATTTGAGGCAAAAAATGCCCGGCGGACGCAGAAGGAATCTGACAACATCAACGAGCAGTTGATGGGGCTCGTAGCGGCATTCGGAACGCTGCAAACCAGAGAACCGACAGACCCCGCAGTACAGGCGCAGGTGAAAAAGCTGCAGGACTTTATCACCGAGAATTACTATACCTGCACGAAGCCCATTCTGCATCAACTTGGACAGATGTACGGTGCCGGCGGCGAGTTTACGGAGAACATCAACGCTGCCGGGGGAGAGGGTGCGGCAGAATTTGCTCAGAAAGCCATTGAAATTTATTGCCGATAAGCCAAAAGTCGATGTTAATATACGCCTACTGCAACCTGCATGGTCTGTGGATGACGAAGCTGTAAGAAATAAACGGGCTCCTGCCAGTGGCTAAACGCTTGCAGGAGCCTGTTTTTTGCGTGCAGCCAGAGGATTGATGCAGCGCTGAAAATGTTCTGCTTGACCTTGTGCAGAGGATGAAGTAATATACTCGCAAGAAACCAACGTACGAGGATATTGTACCGTGGTGGATTGGCTGCAAAGCCACGCCGACTACGAGATGAAGGTCATCTTCTGCTGCTTTGATGCCCGGACGGCGCAGTCGTATCAGACAAAAATGAAAATGGAGTAAACATTGAAATACAGAGAGATCGCGGACGGCATTTTTCTTGACCGCCCCAACCGTTTTATTGCCCATGTAGATGTGAACGGCACGGTGGAAACCGTCCATGTCAAAAACACCGGACGGTGTAAGGAACTGCTGCTGTCCGGTGCGGCGGTGCGTCTGGAAGTGTCGGACAACCCGAAGCGCAAGACAAAATACGACCTTGTGGCGGTACACAAGCAGGAACTTGGTTGGGTCAATATGGACAGTCAGGCACCCAACAAGGTGGTAGGAGAATGGCTCTCAAAGCAGGAGTTTGACCTAGTCAGGCCGGAGTTTGCATACGGAAAATCCCGCATTGATTTTTACATGAAAAAGGGCGAACAGAAATACCTGCTGGAGGTCAAAGGATGCACACTGGAAGTGGGCGGCATCGGTTATTTTCCGGATGCACCCACCGAACGGGGCGTGAAGCACTTGCACGAGCTAGCCCAGGCACAGCGGGCAGGGTATCGGTGCGCAGTAGCCTTTGTGATCCAGATGGAAGGCATCACCGAGGTGAGGCCGAATGTTGGCACGCAACCGGAGTTTGGCACAGCGCTGGCCGAAGCGAAAGCCGCAGGTGTGAGCGTGCTGTTTCTGCTTTGCCATGTCGGGCGGGACAGTCTGGAAATCGTGGAGCAGCGGGAAATGTGAAAAACCACATGAGGGAGGAACCACCATGCCTTTTTTGATGATCCGCAACGACATCACCAAGGTAACAGCGGATGCCATCGTCAACTCGGCGAACCGGAACCTTTTGCAGGGCAGCGGCACCAGCCGTGCCATCTATCAGGCAGCAGGGGAGCAGGAGCTGACCGCCGCCTGTGAAGCCATCGGGCACTGCGAGCCGGGCAGGGAAGTGTGTACCCCGGCATTCGGGCTGCCCGCAAAGTATATCTTCCATGCGGTCTGTCCGGCGTGGCAGGGCGGCTGCGGCAGGCTGGCTGTTTGACACGCTGGACAAAACGCTGGAGATGGCAAAGGTGACTGCCGAGGTCACCCACAACCACCCGGAGGGCATCAAGGGCGCACAGGCCACGGCGGCGGCCATTTTTCTGGCACGTACCGGCCACAGCAAGCCGGAGATCCGGCAGTATGTGGAGCAGACCTTCGGCTACGATTTGAGCCGCACCTGCGATGAGATTCGTCCGGGCTATCGCCATGTGGAGACCTGTCAGCAGACCGTGCCGGAAGCTATCATCGCCTTTCTGGAAAGCACCGGCTTTGAAGATGCGCTCCGCAATGCTGTTTCCCTTGGCGGCGACAGCGACACCCTTGCCTGCATCACCGGCGGCATTGCCGAAGCCTTTTACGGGATGCCACAGGAACTGCGGGCAGAGACCTTGAAGCGTCTGCCGGAGGATCTGCGGGCGGCGTACGAGCTGTTCCGGCAGAACCTTGAGCGAAGGATGTGACACCGTCGGCGCTGCACAGACCCAAGCTGTATTTAAAAAATTGAGGATCGTACCGGAAGAACAGCAAAACACCCGCCTGCGTATTGTGTGCAAAGCACAGTACATGGGCGGGTGTGGTTTTGTTGTGGTTTGTTCGCACTGTCAGAACAGGTCGAAACATAATTTTTGTGGAGTTCCGTCCAGCAGATACCGGATATAGAGACGGTCGTTTTCCGCTTCTGCCTGCACCTGCGTGGCGTGCTCAAAGAGGGTGCGCAGACGGCGGTATTCTGCCCGCTGCGCCTCTGTATAGCGGGACGGCATATCCGAGGTAAGGAACACATTGCCCAGCAGGGCGTTGACCGTGGCAAGGGTGCGTTTTTGCTCTGCCGTCAACTTGCAGTTTTCTTCCCGGAGGAAGAACACATCCGGGTCGCTGCCATAGGCACGGCCATTGAGCTGCCGCCGGAATAGCGTGTTGTTGATGGCCTGCTTTGTGGACACCCGCTCCCGATGGAACAGGCGCATATACCACACATCGTCCCAGTCCAGCCCTACGTCACAGCTGACACGGCAGTAATCCACCAGCCCGAAAGCCGGCATCACCGGTACGCCGCAGCCGAGAATCTGCTTTTGCCCGCACCATGTGCGCAAAAGCTCCATAGCACGGTACATCCGGGCTGCCCGGCTCTCGCGGGCGTTGCCAAAGGGGGCAGCACCGTACAGAAAATCCAGCTTGACAAGGTCGAAGCCCCAGTCGTTCAGCACCCGGTCAAATACCCGGCGCAGATAATCCAGCACGGCCGGGTTGTCGATATCCAGCGCATAAAAGCTGCTCCAGTTGCAGCCGCAGCACCACGGTGCACCGTTCACCTTCAGCAGCCAGTCCGGGTGCTGCCGGAAAAGGGCAGAGTCCTTTTCGCACACAAAGGGTGCAAGCCATAGCCCAGCCTGAAATCCGGCGGCGTGAATTTCCTCCACCATGCCTTTCAGTCCGTGGGGGAATTTCTGTGCATCTGTTTCCAGCCAGTCGCCCACCTTGGGCTCCCAGCCATCGTCGATCTGGAACAGGTCTCCCAGACAAAGCAGGCTGCGGCATCCGGTCAGGTCCTCCCGGATGGTATCCTCGGTGATGTCCTGATAGCGGTTGTACCAACTGGAATAGCCTGCCAGCTTCTTTTCAGTCCGGGGCTTGATGCCCATAGCCTGAAACCAGCCGTCGAACACCTCGGTCTCGCCGCCCTCGGCAAAAAACAGGTCAAGGAGTGGGAAACTGCCGCCGGGATGCTCCACCCCGGCGCAGTCACGCTCCAGCGTCAGCAGGGCTTTGCCGCTGTCGTAGCGGAGGATGGTGTAGCCCGGCTTCTCGTCCAGCGATGCCACCAGCCGGAACTGCTTGCCCTTGCGGAAATAGCAGTAGGAAAAGCCGTGGCTCTGCCCCTTTTGATGCCCATAAGGCGCAAAATGATAATCGCCGTAGCGGTCAAAGGCATATTTTTTGCGCAGAAAGCCGGGGATGTGGTCGGTGCCGCGCAGCTTTCCGTTCCGGTCCAGCTCCGGGCTGTAGGTCCATGTCTGGTAGCCGTTCATGAACAGACGCTCGTCTGCTTCCATCGTCCACGGCATCTCGGCACGCACCGCCTTCAGCGTCCCGGCGGGCAGGTCTGCCGTCAGATGCAGCGCACCGCCATTCTCCGTGACCGTGCAGGTGCCTGTTTGCACGCCGCCGGAAGTTTCCGCGTACCAGTGCAGCGTTTCAGTCATGGTGCGTTTCCTCCCCGTGGAGCTGTGCGCTGATCTCGGCAGCGCGGGCATCGGTCAGAACAAACTTGCGGCGGAACAGCACCAGCGCACCAGCCAGCACCAGCATGGGCAGAACGGTCATCATCAGGCGCAGACCCAGCAAGGTTCCGGCACTTTGTAATGCCACCGGGCCGGTCTCCTCCGTGTTGCCCACAAGACCGATGAGGTCCAGCCCGATGCCGGTCAGGAATACCGCCACACCGGAGGCAGCCTTGACCACAAAGGTCTGCATGGAAAAGATGACGCTCTCCTCCCGGCGTCCGGTCTTAAGCTCGCCGTAATCCACGCTGTTGGAAAGGAACAGAGTGGTCAGCACGGTCAGCATTCCGTTGCAGGCGAACACCACCACGCCCGGAATGCACAGCAGGGCAAGGCTGTGGGACAGGCCGGTCAGGCAGAACACCAGCAACGTGCCGTAGCCGCACAGCGCCAGCAAAAGGCTCAGGTAAAATACCTGCGTACTGCTGAACTTTTTGCGCAGCAAGGGGTAAAGCACCATCATGCCAAGGATCTGCGCCGCACCGCCCACGGTGGAAAACAGGGTGTAGGTGGCTTTCCAGCCTGCACCGCCAAGGTCGTACTTGAAGAAATAGATGATGAAGTTGGAGGTAAGGTACAGTGCCGAGTTGATCAGCACGATGCTGCCTACCACTACCATAGCCTGATCGTTGCGGAACAGGGCGGAGAACATCTCCTTTACGGTGGCGGTCTTCATCTCACTGGGGGCGGTTTCTTTCATGGAAATGCAGCACACCAGCTCTGTCACTGCAAAAATTGCCGCTACGATCAATGCCACCCAGCGGAAGCCAGCGCGCTCGCTGTCGCCGCCAAGGGCTCCCACCAGCAGCATGGTGAACATAGCGATGAGGGCAGAGCCAACGCCTGCACAGGTACGCCCCACCATGGAAAGGTTCTCCCGGTCTTTTGGGGTGCGGGTCACGGCCGGGATCATGGACCAGTAGGGGATATCCATCATGGTATAGGTGACGCCCCACAGGATGTACATCACGCTGAAATAGACCATCAGCGCCGCTTCGTCCAGCACCGGGGCGGCAAACAGGGCGTAGAGCACCAGCGCATTGAGCAGCGTGCCGGAAAAGATCCACGGACGGAAACGTCCCCAGCGGGTGCGGGTCTTTGCCACCAGAACCCCCATAAAGGGGTCGTTGAAGGCATCAAAGAACCGGGCAGCCATGAGCACGACGCCCACAAAGCTGGCCGAAAGCCCCAGCACATCCTGATAATAATACATGACGTAAGAAGCCGACAGGGCATATACCATATCCTTGCCCACGGCACCAATACCAAATGCGGTTTTCTGTTTCAGGGTCAGTTCCATACAGCGTCCTCCTTTTCAATGGTGAACCGCAGCACAACGGGCTGGGTCTGCGGTGCAGAAACGGTCAGCAGGGCTTCTCCGGCAGTGCCCACGGTGCGCAGATAGGTTCCGGTCATGCCGCCCTCGGCAACGGAGGTCTGTGGACCCACAAGGGCGGCGCTGCCCTCCACCGCAAACTGCACCGGGAACTGTGCGTAGGGGGCTGGGGTGCCGTTCTCGTCCAGAATGCGCACCCGGACAGCGGCCATATCGTAAGTATCTTTTTCCCGAAGAGCCGTCCGGCTGACCTTGACTTCCAAGTGCAGCTTTGCACTGGGGCAAAGGGTCACGCTGCGCACCACGTTGCCGTCCTGCACGGCATCGAACCGCCAGCGGGTAGCTTCGCCGCCCCAGTTGCCCACATATTTGCCGTAAAGCGCCACGCCATCTTCAAAGCTCATTTTGTAGTGCAGCATACACCAGCCGAATTTGACCTTGTAGGCCAGCGGCAGTCCCGCCAAGCCGTATTTTCCGGCGGCCAGCAGGCAGTCCCGCACAGCGGCTGCCTTGGCGGGGGAAAAGTGCTCCTGCGTTTCCAGCAGCTCGCCAATGGGATCGTCCATCACAAAGGGAGGGTGGGGCAGCGCCGTCCACTCGCTTTGGCGCAGGGCGGTGACGAACACATCGTTTTTGTAAAGCCTTACCTGTTGGGCATTGCTGAAAACATAGGCCGTGCCCAGCTGCCCGGCGGGGTTATCGCCGATGTCCATGGAGGAGCTGACCGCCAGCACCGGGTCAGCGTCACCCTGACTGGCATAGACCGCTGCCGCCAATTTGGGGTTGCGGAAGCTGTCCAGCACCCCGTGGTAGCAGATGCGATCCCCGGAGCCAAAGTCCTTGTGGGTCTGGTAGTCGAACATGCACCAGCCAAAGCACCCGGCGTGCTCCTTGCTGGCATAGGCGGCGTTCTGCACCCGGACGTGCCGCAAGGCGTGCTCCTGTCGATGAGGGCCATCGTCAAAGGCTTTGGTGGGGTACATGTGACCGTTGCACTCCGAGATGAGCAGCGCCTTGCCCATATCCGGGGTCACGTCCTTTTTGGGCTTTGCGCCGGGCGTTGTGCCGTTGTGGGAAAAATCGTTGTAGGCATAGACATCCTCCAGCAGATGGCTTTTTTCCAGATACCGCACACCGGAGGTGGCGCGGCTGGGGTCCAGCTGATGGGCAATTTGATTGGTGCGGGTGTAGAAGGCATCGTCGTCCACGCTCTCGTTGATGCGCACGCCCCACAGGATGATGCTGGGGTGATTGCGGTTTTGCAAGATCATCTCCTGCAGCATCTCGCAGGCGGCATCCTTCCAGTTGTCGTCCCCGATGTGCTGCCAGCCCGGCAGCTCGGTGAACACCAACAGACCCCGCCGGTCGCACTCGTCCAGAAAATATGGACTTTGGGGGTAGTGGCTGGTGCGCACGGAGGTGCAGTGCAGCTCCTCCTGCAAAATGCGGGCATCCTCCCGCTGCAGGCTTTCCGGGGCGGCGTAGCCGATGTAAGGGTAGCTCTGGTGTCGGTTCAGACCCCGCAGGAAGGTCTTTCTTCCGTTGAGGTAAAAGCCATCCGCCCGGAACTCTGCGGTGCGGAAGCCAAAGGTCACCTGTTTGCGATCGATGGGTTGTCCGGCTGCGTTCAAAAGATCTGCCACGGCATGATGCAAAACCGGGTGCTCGGTATCCCACGGCTGTGCGTCCGGGACAGAAAGCTGCATCTTCCCGGTTTCTGCCGCCTGTGCGGTCTGCTCTGCCAGCAGGGTGCCGTCTGCGGTCTCCAGCCGGATGCGGACCGCCACGGCTGCGGGTGTGAGCTCTGCCGTCCACTGCACCACAGCCTCATGCAGGGTGGGTGTGTAGACGAACAGGTCGGTCAGGCGGCTCTCTGCCGTAGCTTCCAGCCAGACCTCCCGGTACAGCCCGCCGTAGGTCAGGTAGTCGATGACAAAGCCAAAGGGTGGAATGGCCGGGTCTTCACGGGTATCCAATTGCACGGTCAGCAGGTTTTCACCCTCCCGGTCCACAAGGCCGGTGATCTCCACCGCAAAGCCCGTATAACCGCCCCGGTGCTGCCCGGCAACCCTGCCGTTGACCCGCACCACCGCCTGATGAGCGGCTCCGTCAAAGCGGAGGAACAGCCGGGGCGCAGCCTGCACCGGCGGCACCCGGAACCGTTTGCGGTAGCCGCAGACCATCTCGTAATCGGCCGGAGAGGCATAGTGCAGCGGCACCTCCCGGCAGGTATGGGGCAAGCGGACGGCTTGTTGTTTTGGCACCGGCAGCCCCTTGCCAAAGGCTTCCGTCCAGTGGTGGGTAAACTCCCAATCATCGCAAAAACTGTGTTTCATCGCGGCAGCACTCCTTCCAGTAAGATCGAGATCATTTCTTCCAGTACAGCCACATACTGCACCCCGCTTTCTGCCAGACTGCGGTCTGCCAGAAAACTCTCAATGGATGCGGTGATCATCTGCCGCAGCACCGGCAGGGATACCGGACGCATGACCCCCTCTGCCACAGCCTGTTCCAGCAGCGCCATGGTGGGTTCCCACCCGTTTTCCAATTGACTGCGCACCCGCGCCGCCACCACCGGGTATTTCTCGTCCAGCTCCTTCATCTGCCGCAGGTCCAGCGCAGCATATTCCGTCGGCATGGCTATGATGACCGCCCGCAGCTTTTCCTGCAAAGTACCGCTGCCTGCCAGAATTTCCTGCTTGCAGTGGTGGATCTCCGCAAAGGCATGGTCTACCATGTCCAGCAGAAGGGCCTCCTTGGAGGGGTAAACGGTGTAGATAGTCTTTTTGCTGATGTGCAGCGGCTCTGCCACCTGCTGCATGGTGAAATGCAGCCCCTGTTGACGGAATAACTGCATGGCCTGTGTGCGCACAAGGGCATCGAGCTTTTCCTGCATGAGCGTCCTCCTTGTGGAAACTGTGCTTGCTTTTCTGGTTTCCATTCTAGTGCGGAAACCCACGCAAATCAAGTAGTTTCCGCATTTTCTGCGTTCTGCCAAGAAAGTGCAGACATTTTGCAGCAGAATGACAAAAAGAACCCCGGCGTGCCTTGAAAGCTGCCGGGGTCTTTTACGTGCAGGTGCTTTTCCGCAGTGGCAAGTCCTCGTCAAAACTCCGGGTGCCATTCATCCCGGATGCCAATGTCGGCACAGACGATTTTTCCGCACAGCGGCGCAGAGGTTTCTGCCATATGCAAAGGCTTATAGCTGTCGAAGGTTACGGTCAGATCCGCATGAGCAGCACCTTCGGCAACCTCGCCGGTATCCGTGGTGATGCCGCTGGGCAGGTCTACGGCAAGCACAAAGGCACCGCTCTTGTGCAGACGACGCAACAGCCCGCAGGCAGTAAGACCGGAAGGCCGCAGTTCACCATGGAACCCGGTGCCGTAGAGGGCATCCACAGCAGCGTCAAAACTCTGGGTTTCCAGTACGGAACCGTCGGCGCAGATGTGCACTGGCAGGGAGTGCAGACGCGCAAAATTGAGGATGGCATCAGCAGTTTTCGGCTCGCCCTCGGCCAGAAGAACGGTCACACTCCAGCCGTCTTTTGCTGCGGCGCGGGCAATCACAAACCCATCACCGCCATTGTTGCCCTTTCCGCAGACCACCAGCAGTCTGCCGGGATGCGGAAACTGCTTTTGCAGTTCGGCGTAAGCCGCCAGTCCGGCATTTTCCATCATTTGCAGGTAGGGCAGACCGTGGGCATCCCCGGCTCGTTCAATTTCCTTCATCTGCGCAGCCGTCACAATGCGATGTTTCATGTTGGCACCTTCTTTCTATCTCTATTATAATGGATGAGAATGTTTGGAACAAGATGAAAGATACCGATGCATAGGATCTGTCCCCGGAGAGTTGGAACAAGCCCTCCGGGGGCATTTTTGTTTTTCACTATCTTTTCCGTAGGGGAAAACCATGGTATACTGGACGCAACGAATCCAAAGTAATAAACCGGGAGGTACCGTTATGAAGTGGGGAATTTTAGCCACCGGCACTATGACGCTGGAAGTGGAGGGCAAAGAGTCGGAGGTCATCCGCTGCCCGGTGGACATCAACGGCTTTGAGTATGAGATCCGGGAAGCAAGCCGCTGCGTCAAGCTGGGACGTACCGGCAGCGACCGCTACACCCCGCAGGACAGCCTTGCCCTGACTCGCCTGATGTACGACACCCGCATGAGCTGGGGCATGAAGTTTGCGGGTGAGGTGTAAGCACACACCTTGCCGCAAAGGGCTTTTTTGGCGTGCGGAGACTATGGCATACGGAGAGCGGCAACTCGGAATTGATATAAAAAAGGAGGACACATAGATGAAAACAGTGGTTCTTTATAATATTATTTCTTTTATCATCCTCGTTGCTTTGATTTTTGTCTTAAGGATTGTTAGTAAGAGTAATTTAAGACAAAATCAACAACTTGTTATTAAAGTCATTGCAACTATTTTAATTGTTTGTGTGATAGCGTTCGTGCTTTTTATTGATGCAATAGCATTTGGCATTATAGGACCAGTTCAAGATTAACAATTCCAGTTTGACAAGGAAGTGCTTTGCATGAAAAAGCGTATATCAAGGATTCTCGGTTTAATAATGCTGATTATAGCTATTGCATTTATAGTGTTTGCATTGAACCATCCAGAAATGAGCTTTCCTTGGAACAATACTATTACTTGGTTACTGTATGGTTTATATATTCTTGTGACAGTCATGCTACTTATTGCGCCTAAGGCGAAGAAGTAAACAATTCGCGTTTGTGGAGCGAAGCGGAACAATGAAAGCCCCAGTGGGGCTTTCAAGCGACCGAACGGTCTTGCGGCAGCAAGATGGAGGGGCCTCGCCCCGACAAGTTCCAGCTTGTCGGGCAGACAGGTAACTGAAAAACACAAAATGAGGGAGCAGCCATGGTACTTTATTTTACGGGAACTGGCAACAGCCGGTATCTGGCACGGCGCATTGCCGAAGGGTTGGAGATGCCGCTTTACGACCTGAACGCCTGCATCAAGGCAGGGGATACTGCCCCGGTGCAGACCGGGCGTGACGTGGTGCTGGTCACACCTACCTACGCATGGCGCATCCCCCGGGTGGTGTCGGAGTGGCTGGACAAGACCGAGCTGACCGGGGCAGAGCGCATCTGGTTTGTGATGGACTGCGGCAGCGAAATTGGCAATGCAGCAGGCTATAACCGGCAGCTTGCGGCGCAAAAGCAGCTGAAGTATATGGGCACAGCCCAGATCATTATGCCGGAAAACTACATTGCCATGTTCAATGCGCCACAAAAAGAGCAGGCAAAGAGCATCGTGGAGCAGGCAGAGCCTGAACTTCAGAAGGTGCTGACCCAGCTCAGAGCCGGGCAGGAGTTTCCCCCGCCGAGAGAAAACCTCTATGACCGCTTTATGAGCGGCCCGGTAAACCCGGTGTTCTATCGCTTCTTTGTAAAAGCCGATGCCTTCCGGGCAACGGAAGCCTGCATCGGCTGCGGTAAGTGCGTGGAGCTGTGCCCCCTGAACAATATCCATCTGGAAAACGGAAAGCCGGTCTGGGGAAAAAAATGCACCCATTGCATGGCGTGCATCTGCTATTGCCCCAAAGAAGCCATCGAGTACGGCAAAAAGAGCAGGGAAAAGCCACGGTATCACTTTGAAGCGCTGGAAAGGAAGCGGGACGTGTGAAGGAGAGCGGAAATTAGATGAAGTATTTATACTTACATGGATTAGGACAAAAACCAGACAGTTGGGACAGAGTAATAAAAGAAACGAAGGTCTCGGACAGCAGCGTCTGCTTGAGTTTGGCAGAGATGCTGGAGGACAAAGCGGCCACTTATGGGGAACTGTATGCTGCATTTTCAGGAGAGTGTGATAGGGAAGATGATGAAATCGTCTTGTGCGGGCTCTCCTTGGGTGCTGTTCTGGCACTTAATTATGCGATAGACCATCCGAATAAAGTAAAGGCACTGGTGCTAATTGCAGCACAATATAAAATGCCTGAAAAGCTATTGAAGTTCCAGAATATGCTGTTTCGCTTTATGCCGAATACAATGTTCAAGCAATTTGGCCTCAAAAAAGCTGATGTGATCAGCTTGTGCGGTACGATGACGGAATTGGATTTCAGGGATTCATTATGTAAGGTGTCCTGTCCGGCATTGATCGTTTGTGGGGAAAAGGACAACGCAAACAAAAAAGCCTCAAAGGAACTTGCCAGTTATTTGAGTGATTCCCACTTCCATGAACTTCTGAAAGCAGGTCATGAAGCAAACATAGAATCTCCGGAGGAATTGGCAACAGTGTTACAGGAATTTTATGATAATGTCGAATAAACTACGATTCATCAAAGAAAGAGGACTGTAAAATGAACATCGAAGAACGGGCGGCACAGGCTGCCGCATGGAAAGCTACTGGACAGTGCAACTGTGCACAGGCGGTGCTGAAGGCATTTGAGGACAAGCTGCCGGTGGATGCCGACACCCTGATGAAGCTGGGCGCAGGCTATGCCGCCGGCATGGGCTGCATGGAGAGCACCTGCGGCGCACTGATCGGCGCTGTGATGGTGGCGGGCATCGTCACCGACGGCAAGGGCACACCCCGCATTTCCAAGAAACTGCTGCAAAACTTTCAGGAAAAGTGTGGTGCTACCATCTGCAAGGATCTGAAGGGGATAGAGAACGGCGCACCGCTGTGCCCGTGCCCGGAGTGCGTCCGCAACGCTGTTCTGGCACTGGGCGAGGTGCTGGGAGAGTAAGATGAAGAAGATCTTGTTTGTTTGCCACGGCATTATGTGATACATACTGTGGGACCGATATGGAATATCCGGGGCAGTTTGATTTAGTGGAATGGGTGCGATTTGATTCTCATACAGAATCGGTGTATGAAGCAGAAGTTACGCTCTATTATAATATACGAATTTAGTTTATTTTGAATCAAAGCAAAAAGCTCAAAAAGGAGAGATTATTCATGGTTTTATTGGTTGTAGATGCACAGAATGGTATCGTGGATGAACGCTTATATGAGTTCAGAAAGTTTGTTGGTAATATCAAAAAGCTGATTGGAGCAGCTCGAGAACAAGGCATAGAAGTTATTTATGTACAGCATGATGATGGACCTGATACCGGATTCTCTATCGGGGATGATGAGTTTGAGGTTTATTCCGAGTTTCAACCGATGCCTGATGAAAAACGGTTTATCAAGTCCGTATGCAGTGCGTTCAAAAAAGAGAGTGGTCTGCTTGAGTATCTGACTGCAAAGGAAGAAAAAGACGTGATGATTTGTGGCATTATGACTGATTTCTGTATCAATGCCACGGTAGAGGCTGGTTTTGAGCATGGCTTACACATGATTGTTCCTGCCTATGCAAATTCTACGCAGGACAATGAGTACATGACGAGGGAACAGGCTTACCATTACTATAATGAATTTCTCTGGCCTGAACGATATGCAGACTGCGTACCAATGGACAGGGCATTGGAATTACTCAAAAAATGATATAGCGTAAACGGTCTTTGCTGAATACCTTTGTTACCGAAATACATTACATAAACTTCAAGATCATGTTGCAGTAAATTCAATAAATCAGTATCATGTGAATATCTGCCGCAGCCCTATGGCGGAATTTGTGATGAAGGACTTAGTGGAAAAGGCGGGGATTTCCGCACAGTTTGAAATTGCCTCGGCGGCCACAAGCACCGAGGAAATCGGCAACCCGGTCTATCCGCCTGCCCGGCGCAAGCTGGCTGGGCGTGGAGCCTGCCAGCATTGCCAAAACGCTGTTGGATGGATCCTTTTGTGATTTGCAGAGTAATGCCGGCAATATTGATTCCGTATTGCAGACGTAAAAACTGTTGACCCTGCGATGGGGCTCCATCTGCAATGAAAAAAGGGCAAAGCCGCCTGCATTCAGGAGACCTTGCCCTTTTGTGTTATATTTTACAATAAATCAGGCAGTTTTCCGCAGCCTCACAGCGCCACGCTGACCGGCAGGACATACACGCCGTCGGCGGCGTAGAAGGTGATCTGAGTAATCGTCTTGCCGATGATGGATGCAAAGTAAGGATCATCGGCATTGAAGCCCAGCTTGGTACCATGCCAGATGTTGGTCACATGATGCAGGCCGTACTCACTGCCATCGGCGGTGGTCAGAACTACGCCGTAGACCTTGTTGGCCTTGTAGTCCAGATCAAAACCGGAGATTTTCATCTCGTAGGTGGCGTGGTGACCGTTGGTATTCAGCTCCACAGCGGCGCCCTCTACGGTGGTCTCGGTGGCGTTGACCTTGCCAAACTCCCACTTGCCGCTCAGCAGGTTATACCATGCGGTGATGTAGCAGGCAGGGGTCTCACTGAGCTTGTAGTAAGCGTAGCTCTCGTTCTCAAACAAGGCATCTGCGCCGGTGTAGGTGGTGGTGGATTCCTTGCCCTTCAGGGTAACGGTAATGTCGTAGCTGTCGGTATCGGTGACCTGCTTTGCGTTCTCCAGCGCCCACGGGGTCAGCACCTTGACCGGGAAGGAAACGCCGGTGATGTCGGTGCCATCTGCGTTGACGTGGTAGGAACCGGCGGCAAGCTTGCCCGCACGGGTCTTGTTCTTGGTGGCGCTGGTCACAGCGTCGATCTCAGATGCGTTGTCCACACCGGCAGCCTTGTAGAAGTCGGCGTAGGGGATGTTCATCTGGACATAGCTGGAGGTCAGGCAGTTTTCCTGTTCTACCTCTTCCGCAGCGAAGGCCGGGACTGCCACAGCGCATACCAGCATAGCGGCCGCAAGTGCACCTGCAAATACTTTTTTCAATCTCATGGTAACACACCTCTATCTCAGTTTTGAAAAAACAGTTAGCTTTGCCTAACAATTGATGCAAAAAAATGCAGAGGCAAAGCGCCTCAGATGGTTAGGCAAAACAAATTCACGAAACAAAAATAGCACTCCCACCGGGCGTTGTCAAGTAGAAACCGGCAAGTTTGCAGAGGTGAATTTTTCGATGCAGGAAACGACCTGCATCCTCTATACCGCAAAGCCCTTGACCTTTTTGCCGGAGCGCAGTATACTGCTTTCATAGTTAGTTATATTTAACCATAAGGAGGTACTACATGATACAAGACGCATTCTGGGGGATTTTGATCCCCTTTCTGGGCACAAGCCTTGGGGCGGGCTGTGTGTTCTTTTTGAAAAACTCTCTGCGTGACGGCATCCAGCGCGCCCTCACCGGCTTTGCCGCCGGAGTGATGGTGGCGGCATCGGTGTGGAGTTTGCTGATCCCGGCCATGGAGCAGGCCGCAGATCTGGGCAGGCTGGCGTTTTTCCCGGCGGCGGTGGGTTTCTGGCTGGGGATCCTGTTTTTGCTGCTGCTGGACCATCTCATCCCGCATCTGCACCAGAACAGTTTGCAGGCCGAAGGGCCAAAAAGCCAGCTCCAGCGCACCACCATGATGGTTCTGGCGGTGACGCTGCACAACATCCCGGAGGGTATGGCAGTGGGCGTAGTCTACGCCGGGTATCTTGCCGGAACTGCTCAGATCACCGCCGCCGGGGCGCTGGCACTTTCCCTTGGCATAGCCATCCAGAACTTCCCGGAGGGTGCCATCATCTCCATGCCCCTGCGGGCGGAAGGAATGAAAAAAGGCCGGGCGTTCTGGGGCGGCGTGTTGTCCGGCATCGTAGAGCCCATCGGGGCAGTGCTGACGATTCTGGCGGCAGGCATCGTGGTGCCCGCTTTGCCCTATCTGCTCAGCTTTGCCGCCGGAGCCATGCTGTATGTGGTGGTGGAGGAGCTGATCCCGGAAATGTCGCAGGGGCAGCACTCCAACGTTGGCACGGTATTTTTTGCAGTGGGCTTCAGCGTGATGATGGTGCTGGATGTGGCACTGGGGTGACGGCTGGGGGTCTTGAAAACGAAATCTCTTTTGGAATCTCCGAAAATGCCTGAACTTCTTGACAGCGACAACAGCAGGGCGTATTATTTTGGCAGAAGGGCCGCTGAGATGCGGCTTTTTATAGAACAGAAAGTTAGCCTTATTTAACTTACGGCACGAGGAATTGCTGGCCTGTCACCCGGAGCAGTGGGCGCATCTGGTAAAAAGCATTGCATTGTGAACGGTAAACAGAAAGAGGGGGGCATTATGTCTTTTTTTGAAAACACCCGAAAGCCCGTAGGCCTTGGCGGGAAGATCATGGTTGCTATGATGAACTTTGGACACAGCGCAATGGCAGAATGGGGGCTGTGCTTTTTACAGCCTGCCCCGGATGCCATGGTGCTGGACTGCGGCTGCGGCGGTGGAGCGAACATTAAAACGCTGTTGAAACTGTGCCCTAACGGCAAGGTGCAGGGCATCGACTACTCAGCCGTCAGCGTGGAAAAAGCGCGAAAAGTCAATGCCAGAGCCATTGCGGCAGGACGGTGTACCGTGCAACAGGCAAGTGTGGCAGAGCTGCCGTTTGAAGCGGAGCAGTTTGAGGTGGTGACCGCCTTTGAAACGGTCTATTTCTGGCCGGAGCTTGCGCAGAATTTCAGAGAGGTTTATCGAGTGCTGAAGCCCGGCGGGGTCTTTTTCATCTGTAACGAAGCGAACGGCGAAACAACAAAAGACGACAAATGGACACAGATCATCAATGGGATGACTATTTACACGGATACTGCACTGAAAGAGTATCTGGAACAAGCAGGATTCTGTAAGATTCAGAGCCACAAAAATAAAAAGAGCTGGCTTTGCGTTACGGCGCAAAAGCGGTGAAGTAGTGCAACCGTAACATTTGGAATAGTGAAGAGCATGGCATGGTTTGCCTGCCGGAAAGCAGAATAAGGAGAACAGGAAGGAACCTATGAAATACAAAATCGAGAAAAACACCGTGCAGGAGACGCTGATCCTCCCGTTGTATTCCCGGAAGCTGTGCACAGAGCTGTATCCGAACCTTTACCGGGACGAAACAGCGGTGCGCCTGATCGACCAGATCGACTACGACTTTTCAGAGGCAGAGAAAAATTCTCGCAGCCTGATGCAGCGCTTCGGTGCGCTGGAGGTCGCTATGCGGCAGAATGACCTTGCGTGGGAAGTACGGAATTATCTGAAAACCCATCCCAGCGCGGCAGTGGTCAATCTGGGCTGCGGGCTGGATAACACCGGCAGAGCCTGCGACAATGGCAGATGCAAGATCTACAATCTGGATTTCCCGGATGTGATCGCCTTGCGGCAGCAGCTGCTGCCCGCCGGGGAGCGGGAGCAAAACATCCCCCGCGACCTGAAAGACCCCGCATGGTTTGACAAGATCGATGCCTCCGGCGGGGCGGTGTTTTTTGCCTCCGGGGTGTTCTATTACTTCCTGACCCAGCAGGTCCGGGATCTGGTGCAGGGGATGGCGGAGGCTTTCCCCGGCGGAGTGCTGGTCTTTGATGCTGCCAACCGTACGGCGGTGAAGATGATCGCCAAAACGTGGCTCAGAACGGCGAAAATCAAGGATGTGGGAGCATATTTCGCGGTTTCGGATGCTCCCAAGGAGATTGGCGAGTGGGACAGCCGGTTACGGGTATCCAGCCGGGGCTATATGCTGGGGTACAACGATTTGAAAGATCCTTCTGTCAGCGGCTTTTTCCGGTTTCTTGCAAGGGTCGGGGACAACGGGATGAAAATGCAGATCGTGAAGATCGGATTTGGAGACAGACAATGAAATACGCAGGGATGCCCTTTGGGATGTGTGTGCTGATGAAGGAGCTGGGTCTGTACGACCTGGCCCCCGCCCTGTGCCGTCTGGACTACACCATGAGCGAAGCAGGCGGTGTGACGAACTTTGTGCGGCAGTACACCCTTGCCTCCGGCGGACCCTACTGCGACTGCGGGTACAAAAAGGGTATAGAAAATCCATAAGTCATCTGCCACGCTCAGCGGAGCAAAAACCACACACCCAGCAGGATCGCAAGGAAGATCAGGTTGGACAGGGTGAACAGCCCAAAATACTGCTTCTTTCCCTGTGGCAGCTCCCGTGTAATCTGCCGGTAGGAGATAAGACTGGCCATGGATGCGATCAAAGTACCAAGACCTCCCAGATTGGTGCCGATGATGAGGGCTTGTGTCTCTGCCGTGAACCCGGACAGCAGCAGGGCGGCGGGAACATTACTGGTGACCTGCGAAGCAAGAACCGCCACCAGCACTTCCCGACCGGTCAGAAACTCCTGCAGCCAGCCGGAAAAGGCCGGAATGCGCCCCAGATTGCCAATGAAGATGAAAAAAGCCACAAAGGTCAAAAGCAGGGAATAGTCCACTGCCCGTAAGGTGTGCGGGTCTGCAAAAAGAACGCAGACGAGTACAGCGGCAAAGGCGATGCCATAGGGCAGCACCCGGATCACGGACAGCAGGCAAACGGCAAACAGAACCAGATACAGCAGGATGATCTTCTGATCTCCCTGAGATGCAGAAGAAACAAGCTCATCCACGGAGAGGGTGGCAGAGGCTTTCCGGCAGACCATTGCTGCCCAAGCCAGCAGCAGGAGCAGAGAGACCAGTGTGTAAGGCAGCATAAGAAGCACAAATCCCCCGATGCTCATGCCGCTTTTTCCGTAAAGATAGAGGTTCTGCGGGTTGCCGATGGGGGTCAGCATGCTGCCAAGGTTTGCCGCAATGGTCTGCATACAGACCACCGGGACCGGAAGGGAGCGGCGGACATCCGCTCCCAGACGGCTCAGGACCACGAACGTAAAGGGAACGAAGGTCAGCAGGGAAACATCGTTGGTGATGAACATGCTTCCGAAAAAGCACAGCCCGACCAGTACCAGCGTCAGCTGAAGGGTGCTGTGGGTGCGGGACAGCAATGCCCGGCCCAGTCCATCAAAAAAGCCCTGCCGCCGCAGCCCGGCCATGACCGTCATCAGGGAAAACAGGATCGCCAGCGTGCGCAGGTCGATGTAGCCGATATACTGCACATCCGGCGGAACAAAGAAGGCGGAGATAACGGCCAGCACAGCGGCTGCGGTGAGGACCGTTTCCTGCTGAATGAATTGTTTGAGTAGTTTCATAGAGACACATCCTTGTAGTTGTAAAGGCTGCCCTGCTACGGTGCCGGACGGCCTTTTTTCGTATTTCAGAGCAACAGATCAAACAACCCGATCATCAGCGGCATGGTCAGGATGGAAAGCAGCGTGCTCAGGACATAGATCGCACTGGAATGAGAAGCATCCCGGTCATAGAGCTGTGCCATGGAGGTGACCGTTGCACAGGCGGCGGCATTGCTGTAAATGATATTGACCTGCTCCACGGCGTCCAGCTTGAGAGCTTTGCGGAACAGCGCATTCAGAAGCAGAAATACAACGTGCATTCCAACGGCGATGCCCATGGAATAAAGCAGCCCGGTGCCTTCAACAAGCCGGTTTTTACAACGGCATATCCCATCAGCAGAATCAGAAATAGCTGCGCGATCTGCTGCATCAATAAAAGGCTGATTTGCATTTGGATCTCCTCTTTTGCAATTCGTTTTTGCAGCACCATCCTACTCCATTGGCGGGACACCGTCAAGAGAAAACAGAAAAAATGCGATCTGAATAAGAAAAAACGGATGGCTCCGCAGAACCATCCGATAAAACTGCTATCATCAGTCTTTCCGATACTTATATGCACCCTCAATGGCGTGGATCAGATGATAACGGAACCAAGCGTGTCGGGGTAAATCCCTTTCTGCTCGTCCGGTTTCCCAAAAGTCCACGGGGGCTTTTCGGCTTAAGAAAGGATCCCGGTGGACTGCAAAAACAGCACCAGCATCATCACCGGAGCAACGTATCGGATCATCACCCGGTAGAGTTTCTTGCGGCGGAAGGTCTCGCCGTTGCGCTGCATCTCGTCAATGACGTAATCCGGTGTCATGACCCAGCCAATCAGGATGGTGGACAGCAGGGCAATGAAAGGCATCATAACACTGTTGCTGACATAGTCCATGATATCCAACAGCTGACCCACCGATCCGTTGGGGAGCTGTACTTCAAAATAGAAGATGCTGTAACCCAGTGCGATGACGGCAGAGGCGGCCAGATAGATGACCGCCAGCACAAGCACCGTCTTTTTGCGGCCCGAGTGGAAGATCTCCATGCAGTTGGCGGTGATGGATTCCAGCACCGAGATGCAGGAGGTCAGGGTGGCAAAAATGGCAGTGACAAAGAACAGGATGCCAACGAACACGCCCGCCTTGCCCATGGCGTTGAATACCTTGGGCAGCGAGACGAACATCAGGCTGGGGCCTGCGCTCATGCCCTCGGTGCCAGAGAAAACATACACGGCGGGGATGATCATGGCACCGGCCAGCAGGGCTACGCCGGTATCGAAGATCTCGATCTGATTCACCGCTTTGTTCAGGTCTACTTCCGGTTTGACGTAGGAACCGTAGGTGATCATAATGCCCATGGATACGCTGAGGGAGAAGAACAGCTGGCTCATGGCATCCAGCAAAATCTGCAAAAAGCGGCTGACGGTCAGCCCTTCCATGTGCGGGGTCAGGTAGTAGCGCAGACCTTCCAGACCGGTGCGCATCTGGCCGGAGGCGTCCTCGTGGCGCAGGGTGAGGGCGTAGCCCGCAATCACCACCACCAGAACCAGCAGAATGGGCATCATGTAGCGGGACACCCGCTCAATGCCTCCCTCCACGCCATTGTACACGATGAAAGCCGTCACGCCCATGAACAGCAGAGCGAACACCACAGGCGACACCGGCGAGGTGATGAAGCTGGTAAAATAACCGTCCTCAGCAGCGGCAGCAGACTGTCCGGTCAGGTAGACTGCCGCATATTTTGTGATCCACCCGCCGATGACGGCATAGTAGGTCATAATCAGAACTGGCACCAGAAAGGTCAGGATGCCGAGGAATTTCCACTTGGGGCGCATACTCTCGTAGGCGCGGATGGCACTCTGCTTGGTGCGGCGGCCAATGGCGATATCCGAGGTGAGCAGCGTGAAACCGAAGGTCAGCACCAGCACCAGATACACCAGCAAAAACAAACCGCCGCCATCTTTTGCGGCAAGGTACGGGAACCGCCACAGGTTGCCGACACCCACCGCACTTCCGGCGGCAGCAAGGACAAATCCGATTTGTCCGGAGAAACTGCTTGCTTTCTTTTCCATGATTCTGAAACTCCTATCCGTATTTCCTATTGTAATATAGGATAACATGGAGTATCATATCAGTAAACCGAATAAAATTACTACGACCTATAAATTTTACTTATGGAGTATTTGAGATGCGGGAACAGAAAGACCGATACGAGATATTCTTGAAAGTGTGCGAAACGGGCAGTTTTTCCAAAGCAGCGGAGGCACTGAACCATACCCAATCCGGCATCAGCCAGATGATGGCGGGGTTGGAAGAAGAACTGGGCGTGAAGCTGTTCGCCCGCATCAACCGGGGCGTGACCCTGACCGACAACGGGACACGTCTTTTGCCCTACGTCCGGGAACTGGCCAACCAGAAGAACCGGCTGCGGCAGGCTGCGTTCAATATCAACCACAAGGTGGAGGGCAAGCTGCGGGTGGGCAGCTTTTCCAGCATCACAACGCTCTGGATGCCGGAAGTGGTGCACTATTTCAAGGAGAACTACCCGAAGGTGAGGATAGAGATCCTGGACGGCAACTATGATGAGATCCGGGAATGGATCATCCATGGGCAGGTGGATTGCGGTTTTCTCTCATCCATTGTGGCAGACAACCTGAAATTCTACCCGCTCTGGGACGACCCGTTGTGTGCCGTGTTCCCGGAGGGGCATCCACTGGCTGCACGACCCAGCGTAACGCTGTCGCAGCTGTTTCAGTATCCGCTCATCATTGAAACGCCCGGCTGTGATAATGACATCCAGCACCTGATGCTCAAGTGCCCGGTGAAGCCGAATATTTCTTACAGCTTCCGGGACGATACCCTCATCATGGCGTTCGTGCGCAGCGGGCTGGGCGTGACCATCTCACAGGAGCTGGTGATGCAGGCATTCGGCTGCCCCGGTGTGGTGTCCCGTCCGCTGGAGCCTGCCTGTTGCCGGACGCTGGGGCTGGCGTTTTCCAAAACTGCCAGCTCGGTGGTGAGCCAGACGCTGCTGGAATATCTGAAATCCACCCGGCAGCGAAAGGATACACCGCAGATAAAATAAGAGCAAATAACGGAGAACGGTATAAAAGCCGCTCTCCGTTTTGCTGAATGGAGACGTGCAGTTGGAGCAGGATGGTGGTTCCTTGTTTTTCTGGTAAGAGCACAGGATTCATGCTATCATAGCAGTCATATTGAAAGACATCCCGCCCGGGAGCGCAAGCTGATCCTGCTGCGGTACGGGCTGGCGGGTCAGCCGCCCCTAACCCAGCTGGAAACGGTACAGCTGCTCCAGATCAGCAGAAGTTATGTCTCAAGGCTCGAGACCCACGCACTGGAACAGCTGCGCAAAGGCTGGCTTCAAGAATCACCGGGAGAATAAAGGGTGCCGCCTGCGGGTGGCGCATGGAGCGGTCAACGGGTCAACAGCTCAAAATGGTTCCGTTTGGTGACCAGCAGCCCTTCCTTTTGCAGCTTGGAAAGCTCCACCGACATGGCGGCACGCTCCACGCAGAGAAAATCCGCCAGCTGCTGACGGTCAAAGGGAATGTCAAAGGAAAGGGAGGACTGCCGGATGGATTCGGCAGACAGGTAGGACAGCAGTTTTTCCCGGGTGGTGCGCTTGCTGACATGGGTGATCTTATCGTTAAAAAGCAGTATTTTGTTTGCCAGAACGCTGACCAGATTGCGGATGAGTTTCTGGTGATGGTCGCAGGCGGTGGGGCAGGAGGTGAGCAGCCGCTTGACGTTCAGCAGCAGGATCTCGCAATCCTCCTCTGCCACCACGCTGATGTTCAGGATGGCACCGGGAGTGGCGGCGTAAGGCTCCCCGAAAAAATCTCCGGTATTGCACTTGGACAGGATGTTGCGGTGTCCCCAAAGATCCTCCTGAATCACAAGGGTGGAGCCGGACAGTACCAGCCCCATGACCTCCGTGGAATCTCCGGCACGGAAAATGTAGGAGCCCCGGGGCCGGGTGATTTTCGCTGCACTGACACAGTGCAGGATGGACAGGATCTCATCATCGGTAAGCCCGGTAAAAAAGGGGCAGTTCCGCAGAACAGGCAGATATTTTTGCATAAAAGCCCTCCTTGTTGGAATTCAAACATACAAGCTGCCTTTAGTATACTATAATAAGGATGCAAATGCAAAAAACACCCACAACAGGAGAGTATAGATATGATTCGGAAGATCATCCATATTGACGAAGAAAAATGCAACGGCTGCGGCTTGTGCGCAACCGCCTGCCACGAGGGAGCCATTGATATTATCAACGGCAAGGCAAAGCTGGTGCGGGAAAATTTCTGCGATGGCTTTGGCGATTGCCTGCCGGGCTGCCCCACCGGTGCTATCACCTTTGAGGAGCGGGAAGCCCCCGCTTACGACGAGGCAGCGGTGCAGGAGAACAAAAAGAAAAAAGAGCTGCAGGAGAAGATGAAGCATCTCCACGAGGGCGGCTGCCCCGGCTCCCGGATGCGGATGCTGGAACAGCCGGAGGCTGCCGAAAGCGCAGCTGCTGCCCCCGTGCAGCCAGTTTCCCGCCTGCGCAACTGGCCGGTGCAGATCAAGCTGGCACCCATCCATGCGCCCTACTTTGAGGGCGCAAAGCTACTGATTGCAGCGGACTGCACGGCCTATGCCTACGCCAATTTCCATCAGGAATTTATGCGCGGCAAGGTGACCCTCATCGGCTGCCCGAAGCTGGACGCTGTGGATTACAGCGAAAAGCTCACCGAGATCCTGCGCAGCAACGACATCCAGAGCGTGACCATCCTCCGCATGGAGGTGCCCTGCTGCGGCGGCTTGGAGATGGCAGCGAAAAAGGCACTGCAGACCAGCGGAAAGTTCATTCCGTGGCAGGTGGTCACCATTTCCATTGACGGAAAAATTCTAGACTAAATGCGGCAACACAGATCGACCGAGTGTCTTTGACTTTGGGTTATTCCAAGGCGGTGCGGGCAGTGCGCACAAGATACTCCATGGCCTCCACCGGGTACTGCCCGGCGGCGGTCTCCCCGGTGAGCATCACGCTGGAAGCGCCGTCTGCTACGGCGTTGTAGATGTCGCTGACCTCGGCGCGGGTGGGGACCGCCCGGCTGCACATACTGTCCAGCATCTGGGTCACCACCATAAAGGGCACCCCGGCAGACCGGCAGACCGCCGAAAGCTGTTTCTGGCACCGGGGCAGCTCCCACAGGGGCATGGCGTTGCCAAGGTCCCCGCGGGCAATGACCACTTCATCCACAAGGGGGAGGAACTCCGGCAGGGCCTGTACCCCCGCAAGGCTCTCGATCTTGGCAAAAATGCGGATCTGCCCGGCCCCGGCCTGTTCCAGCGCCCGGCGCAGGGTGCGGATGTCCTCAGCCCCCCGAACGAAGGGCAGCATCACCCCGGTAACGCCGCAGGCTCCCGCCAGCTGCAGGTTTTGCAGGTCCTCCTCCGTCAACGTGGGGGAGGCCACCGTCAGCCCCGGTGCCGCAAGGCTTTTGCGGCTTTGCAGGGTGCCGCCCCGTACCACAGTACACTGCAGGGCAGCGCCATCGGCTTCGGCCACCTGCACAAGGAGCCTGCCGTCGTCCAGCAGGAGGTTCTGGCCCGGCCGGGCTGCATGCACCAGCGCCGTCGGGCAGGGGACACCCCCTTGCCCCAGCCGGAGGCTCTGGCCTGGTTCCAGCACAAGGGGCTGGGGCAGCGTGCCAATGCGCAGCTCCGGCCCCTGCAGGTCGATGAGCAGCTGGGGGATGCCCACGGCGTGGATGATATCCAGCCAGTCTTTGTGGGCCGAAAGGGGCCCGTGGGAAAGGTTCATGCGGATGCCCGTCATGCCAGCTTCCACCATGCGCTGCAAGGTCTCCAGCTGGGCACAGGCGGGGCCGATGGTACCATAAAATTCCAAAAAATCACCCGGTTTCGTTTTTTCCTATTGTAACACGGAACGGGACCGTTGAAAAGTGCCAAACCGGGCGGCAGCGAAAAAAGGCGTGGCAGCCCGCCCCAAAGGGGAAAACGGAGAGAGCCAGAACCAAGAAATTGTTGCAGAAGTATTATTTTTTTGTGAATATTAGCACTCTGCTATTGACACTGCTAACGTATGGTGCTATAACAGTGGCGTGCTCAGGAGGAAGGGCAAAAGGAGAGCCGCTAGGCTCCCCGGAAAGCCCTTCTGAATGGACGCTTCAGATTTTTTGCCCCGACCCGAACGCCGGGATTGGAGGAATGATTTATGCTTATGCCGACTGTTTTCCATGAAAACCTGTTCGATGATTTCTTCGATCCGTTCTGGAATGACGCTGCACTGGAACGTATGATGAACCGTGAGGCTCGTGATACCTTTGGTAAGCGCGGTGCAAACATGATGAAGACCGATGTCAAACAGACGGACAACGGCTACGAAGTAGCTGTTGACCTGCCGGGCTGCAAGAAGGAAGACGTTCAGATGGATCTGAACGACGGCTACCTGACCATTCAGGCAGTGCGCAGCCACAGCAATGACGAAAAGGATAAGAAGGGCCGCTATCTGCGGCGCGAATCCTTCTCCGGCACCTGCGCACGCAGTTTCTACGTGGGCGATGTGAAGAAGGAGGACATCCATGCAAAGTTCGAGGATGGTGTCCTGTACGTCGAGCTGCCTGCTCCTCAGCAGACGAAGGCTTTGCCTGAGAACCCGAATTTGATTGCAATCGAGTAAAACGCCGGTCGTGTGCGCCAAGTCACACACGCACATAAAGTGGCCCCGGAGAGCTGCAACAAGCCCTCCGGGGCCGTTTTTGTTTCCTGGTATCTTTTCCGCAGAGAGAAATCATGGTATACTGAGAACGACAACTCGGAATTTATGAAATCGGAGGCATTGATATTATTATGTGGAATGAACTAGGAATCAGCGGTGGAACCGCAATCGTTGTTTTAATTGCGCTGTATTTTGTTATCAAGTGGGCAGTGAAAAATGGTATTAAAGAAGCATACAGTGCTATCACCGGAAAGAAAACTGATGAAGACATCAAAAACGAGAAAGAACTGAAAGAGCTTGGAGCAGATCTGAAGATCAAGCTGTCCTGAACGAGTCCTCTGCCACGGTAGCCGGTCACCCTCTCCATTGACGGGAAAATTCTGAATGGAGGAAAGCGCTTTAACGCGGGATTTTTATAAACCCCAAAGGGAGTTCTGTTCGGACGTTCGTCCGTAACGGAACTCCCTTTTTTGAAAGACACAATTTTTTAACATCCCTTTCCGTTTACACCCCGGCGAAAGAAGTGTATAATAAAATAATGTAATTGTGCGGCTGTGCATTGCGAAATGATGTGAGAAGGGAACCGATATCGATGAACCAAAACAAGCAAGCGCCCCGGCGGCGGATGACCCGGCGGGAGTGGAGGATCCGGCGCTGCCTGCGTCTGGCACGGAACTGGGCCGTGTTTCTGGCGGCCTGCGGCGCGGCTGTTGCCCTGATGACCAGCGGCATTTTATGGCTGCTGCCCAAGGCCCACGCCCTGATCGCGGGGCCGGAGGCCTTTGTGGCCAGAAATTACGATGGCACCGAATACCAGCTGAACCTTGCCGATGCCCGGCTGGTGCTGGTGAACGGCAATCTGCCGCTGGACGCAGAGCCTGCCCCGGCCCTTGCGGTGGCGGATGATGCCACGGGCCAGCAGCTGGAAGCGGAAGCCGCAGAGCAGTACCGCGCCATGGCGGCAGCTGCGGCGGCAGACGGTATCACGCTGGAACTGGTGACGGGCTATCAGGATGTTTTCGCACGGGAAGCGGCCTTTGATGCCCGGAAGCAGGTGTATCTGGAAAAGGGGCTTTCCGAAGAGGAGGCTGCGGCCTATGCCGCCTGCGTCTGCCCTCCGGCCAATGCCAGCGAGCAGGCCACCGGCTATGCGGCGGACATTCTCAGCCCGGACTGCACCGAAAAGACCACCCGCTTTGCCGATACCCGCGCCTACGAGTGGCTGACCGCCTACGCTGCGGAGTATGGTTTTATCCTCCGCTGGCCGGAGGAGCGGCAGGCCGCCACCGGCATGGTATACGAGCCCTGGCACTGGCGCTATGTGGGGGTGGAAAATGCCCTCGCCATCCGCGCGTCCGGACTCTCGCTGGAGGAGTTCCTTGCGCTGGAGCGCACAAAGCTGTAACAAAAAAGGAGAACGACTGTTGAGACGAACCGAGATCGCGCCCGGGGTCCATCTTTCCTGGGACCCGGCGCAGAAATTCAACCGCTGCCGGATCAGCATCCACTTTGCGTTTCCGGCACGGCGGGAGACGGCAACCGCCCACGCTCTGCTGCCTCTGTTGATGGAGCGGGGCTATGCGGATTGCCCGGATATGACCCAGATGACCAAAAAGCTTGCCCGGCTGTACGGCGCGGACCTGACCGTGGATGCCCGCCCGCTGGGTGCAAACCACAACCTCTGCGTCAGTGTGACCGGCATCAAGGACCGCTTTGCACTGGAGGGCGAGGCCCTGACCCGGGAGTATGCCGCGCTGGCACTGGGCACGGCGTTCCATCCCTATTTTGTGGGCGGTGTGTTTGACCCGGAGGCGGTCACCATCGAAAAGCAGATGCTGAAAAAGGCGCTGGAGGATGAGATCAACGAAAAGCGCATCTACTGCCAGCGGCAGGCCAACCGGGAGTTCTTTGGGAGCAGCCCCGCCGGTATCCGGCAGGAGGGTTATCTGGACGAGGTGGACGGCCTGACCCCGGAAACGCTGACCGAGGCTTATCGTGAGATGCTCCGCACCGCCAGCATCGAGCTGCTGGTGCTGGGCTGCGGGGAAGCGGAAACCGAGCAGGTGAAGCAGGCCCTGCTGGAAGAGCTTTCCCACATCGGGCGGGCCCCGCTGCCATTGTGCGAGAACCTTGCCATGCCCCGGCAGGATGCCGTGCGCAGGGTGGAATGCTTTGACACGGTGCAGGCCAAGCTCTGCATGCTGTTCACGCTGGGCGTGCCCATGCGCCCCGACCAGATGGCGGCGGTGCGGCTTGCCATGGCGCTGTATGGCGGCAGTGTGACCAGCCGCCTGTTCCTGAACGTGCGGGAACGGGATCATCTGTGCTATTACTGCTCATCCAGCTTCCAGAGCTTTACCGGGAGCATGGCTGTGAACAGCGGCGTGGAGCACGCCGACGCAGCCCGGGCCGAAAAAGCGATCCTGAAGGAGCTGGACGACCTGCGCAATGGCCCCATCACGGCTGAGGAGCTTGAGGACTGCCGCCGCTCCCTGCTGAGCGGGATGGCGGGCATTGAGGATACGCTGGGCGGCATTGAGACCTGGTATTACATGGAGGTGCTGCGGGGCGGCCCGGTGCAGACCCCGGACGATGCCCGCGCGGCCCTGCAGGCTGTGACCGAGGAGGATGTCCGCACCGTCCTGCGGCAGCTGACCCTTTCAGTCAGCTATCTTCTGACCCGAGAGGAGGAGAGCGCCCATGCCTGAACAGAACACGA
Source organism: Faecalibacterium hominis (ex Afrizal et al. 2022) (assembly GCF_049545105.1). Classification (NCBI taxonomy): domain Bacteria; kingdom Bacillati; phylum Bacillota; class Clostridia; order Eubacteriales; family Oscillospiraceae; genus Faecalibacterium; species Faecalibacterium hominis (ex Afrizal et al. 2022). Next base: position 156,441 of record NZ_CP186860.1, read on the forward strand.
ACCGTGCCCTGACCGAGGCCGCCGCCGATGAGTGGAAGGTGCTGCCCTCGGGCCTGACGGTGCTGGTGCGGCCCATGCCGGGCTATTCCGGCACTCATGTCATCTATGCCACCCGCTTTGGCTCCATCGACCGGGATTTCCGGGTGGACGGCAGGGAAGTGCACCTGCCCGCCGGTGTGGCGCATTTTCTGGAACACAAGATGTTTGAGGATGAGGACGGCGATGCCTTTGCAAAGTTCGCCAAGACCGGTGCCAACGCCAATGCCTTTACCAGCTTTGACCGCACCTGTTACCTGTTTACCGCCACCGAGCAGCTGGACGAAAGCCTGGATGTGCTGCTGGGCATGGTGGGCCGCCCCTACTTTACCGAGCAGACCATCGCCAAGGAGCAGGGCATCATCGGGCAGGAGATCAAAATGTATGATGACAGCGCCGACTGGCGGCTCATCACCGGCCTGTGCGAGTGCCTGTATCACAGCCACCCCATCCGCAGCGATATTGCGGGCACGGTGGAAAGCATTGCAGAGATCACGCCGGAGATGCTGTACGACTGCTGTAAGGCGTTCTATGCCCCCAACAACATGGTGCTGGCCGCCGCAGGCAGCACCAGCATGGAACAGATCCTGGCGGCCTGTGCGCGCCACGGCCTGATGGAAGCACGCCCGGTGGAGCGGGTGCAGCGGCTCTGGACAGAGGAACCCATGACGCTGGCCGCTGCCGAAAAGACCATTACAATGCCGGTGTCCAAGCCCTGCTTTGGCATCGGCTTCAAGGAGCAGCCGCTGCAGCATGACGACCTGCGCAGCGAGATCCTGTATGACCTCATCCTCTGCTGCATCTCTGGCGGCATGTCGAGGCTCTACCGGAAGCTCTATGATGAGGGCTTGACCAACCCCGGCTTTGGCGGGGAGGTGCTCCGGGTGGACGGTTGCTGCTGCATCCTGTTCACCGGCGAGAGCGATGTGCCCGACACTGTGAAGCAGCTGCTGCTGGAGGAGATCCGGCGCATCCGTGCTGAGGGCGTGGACCGGGAGATCTTTACCCTGTGCAAGAATGAAAAATACGGCCAGCTGATCGAAAATCTGGAGAACGTGGAGGACTCGGCCAGCCAGATGGCAGATTTTGCCCTCAGCGGCCAGACCGTGGCCCAGCAGATCGCCACGCTGGCGGCGCTGACGGCAGAGGATGCCGACGCAGCGCTGCAGAAGATCCTGAGCGAAGAGCGGATGGCTGTGATGTACATCCAGCCCGACGGCACGGCCGGGGAAGAGCTGGACGATGAAGAGGAGATGGAAGAATGACGAATCTGGTGCAGTTTCCGGGGCTGGGGCTGAGCTTTGAGCTTGACCGCATAGCCTTTTCCATCGGAGGCATGAACATTTACTGGTACGGTGTCTGCATTGCCGTGGGCATGTGCCTGGCGCTGGTGTTCGCCTTCCGGCACAGCGTGGAGTTCGGCGTGGATGCCGATGCCATGGTGGATGTCATCCTCATCGGCGTGGTCATGGGCATTCTGTGTGCCCGGCTCTACTATGTGGCCCTTTCGCCCTATCAGTACCACAGCCTGAAAGATGTGCTGGCCATCCGGGATGGCGGTCTTGCCATTTACGGCGGCATCATCGGAGCCTTTCTGTTCGGCGGGTTGGCCTGCAAGTGGAGGAAGGTCCCCGTGCTGCCCATGTTCGATCTGGCGGCCATGGGCTTCCTCATCGGGCAGGGCTGCGGCCGCTGGGGCAACTTCTTCAATCAGGAGGCCTTTGGCTGCAACACCACCCTGCCCTGGGGCATGTACAGCCAGGCGACCCACGATTACCTGACGAGCAGCGTGGTCACGGTGCCCAAAGGTGTGACCATCGACCCGAACCTGCCGGTGCATCCTACCTTCTTATATGAGAGCATCTGGTGCTTTGTGGGCCTGTTTCTGCTGGTGCGCTACATCAAAAAGCGCAGGTTTGCAGGGGATATCGCCCTGCGGTACCTCGTCTGGTACGGCGCGGGCCGCTTCTGGATCGAAGCCCTCCGCACCGACAGCCTGCTGCTGGTGCCCAGCATCGGCCTGCGGGTGTCCCAGCTGGTGGCAGGCGTTGCCGTTGTGGGCGGTGTGATCGCTGAGATCCTTCTGACAAAAAAGTTCAGGGACAAGCCCCTGATGGTAGAGCTGCCCCTGAACAGCGAGAACCGGGCACGGATGAAAAAGCTGGACGGCCCCACTGCCTTTGCGGGGAAGGACACTGCTCTGCCGGCCTCTGCATCCCGCGCGGAGTTCGTTGAGAAAACGGCAGCATGGAATGAGGCCGTGAAGGAAGCGCTGGGCCGGCGCGAGCGCCCGGAAAAGAACGAAAAAAATCCGGAGTAAAGTGCAAAAAGCCCTTGCAAAGCGGACTTTTTTCTGCTATAATATTCTAGCCGCATGGTGTGGGCACCGGAAACGGCCCCGTGAGGGTCTGCCTTTACGACCAGCGAGTACAACGAAAAGGAATGAACAAAATGTACGCAATCATTGTTACCGGCGGTAAGCAGTACCGCGTGGAGCAGGGCGACATCGTCTACATCGAAAAGCTGGACGTTGAGGCCGACTCCGAAGTGAAGTTTGATCAGGTTCTCGCTATTGGCGAGGAGGGTTCTGTCAAGGTTGGCGCTCCCGTTGTTGAGGGCGCTTCCGTTTCTGCCAAGGTCATCAAGAATGGCAAGGGCAAGAAGCTGAACATCATCACCTATCGCGCAAAGAAGCACAGTGCTCGCCGCATGGGCCATCGTCAGCCCTACACCAAGGTTGAGATCACTGCGATCAACGGCTAAGGAGGTAAATTACAATGGCACATAAAAAGGGCGTAGGCAGCACCAAGAACGGCCGCGATTCCGCAGCACAGCGTCTGGGCACCAAGCGTGCAGACGGTCAGTTCGTTCTGGCCGGCAACATCCTGGTTCGTCAGCGTGGCACCCACATCATGCCGGGTGAGAACGTTGGCAAGGGCAGCGATGACACCCTGTTTGCTCTGGTTGACGGCACTGTCCGTTTTGAGCGCGTGGGCAAGAGCGGCAAGAAGTGCAGCGTGAAGCAGTAACTTCTGCCTGAAAAACTGCAACCCGAAGAGCCGGACCCTCGTGGCCCGGCTCTTTTTAGGTAACGAAAAAGCCTTTTTGAGAATAGGAGGGGCTGTATGGCAGCACAAACCAATTTTATCGATATCGCCACCATCTGGCTCCATGCGGGCAAGGGCGGCGATGGCGCAGTGAGCTTCCATCGTGAGAAGTTCGTGGCCGCTGGCGGCCCGGACGGCGGTGATGGCGGCCGCGGCGGTGACATCATCTTTGTGGCGGACGATCATCTTTCCACCCTGATGGACTTCCGCTACAAGCGCAAGTACACTGCCCCCGAGGGCGGCAAGGGCGGCGCAAGCCTCTGCCACGGCAAGAATGCCGAGAACCTCATCATCAAGGTGCCGCTGGGCACCGTGATCAAGGACGCGGAGAGTGGGCTGGTCATCGCGGACCTGTCCGACCACACCCCCGTCACCATCGCAAAGGGTGGCCGCGGCGGCTACGGCAACGCACATTTTGCAACGCCTACCCGCCAGATCCCCAAGTTTGCCAAGCCCGGTATGCCCGGTGAGGACATCCAGGTGACGCTGGAGCTGAAGCTGATCGCTGATGTGGGCCTGATCGGCTTCCCCAATGTGGGTAAGTCCACCCTCATCTCCACCATCAGCGCGGCCAAGCCCAAGATCGCGAACTATCACTTCACCACGCTGGTGCCCACCCTGGGTGTCGTGTCGGTGGGTGAGGGCGCAAGCTTTGTCTGCGCCGATATCCCCGGCCTGATCGAGGGTGCCAGCGAGGGCATTGGTCTGGGCCACGACTTCCTGCGCCATGTGGAGCGCTGCCGCCTGCTGCTGCATGTGGTGGATGTCTCCGGCAGCGAGTGCCGTGAGCCGGTGGAGGACTTTGAAAAGATCAACGAGGAGCTGGCAAAGTTCAGCCCCGAGCTGGCACAGCGCCCCCAGATCGTGGTGGGCAACAAGTGCGACCTGGCCACCGAGGAGCAGATCGAGAGCTTCCGCAGCTATGTGGAGGGCAAGGGCCTGACCTTTGTGCCCATCTCTGCCGCCACCATGCAGGGCGTGCGGGAGCTGCCGGGCCTGGTCTACAACCGCCTGAAGGATATCCCGCCGGTGCCCGTGTTCACCCCCGAGTACAAGAAGCCCGAGCCCAAGGCCAACGACCGTGCTTATACCATCCAGCGGATGGAGGCCCATGTGTGGAGCATCGACGCGCCCTGGCTGGAGTATATCCTGGCCGGCAGCAATGTGGATGACTACGAGAGCCTGCAGTATTTCCAGCGTCAGCTGGATGAGAGCGGCATCCTGACCGAACTGGTGGAAAAGGGCGTGCAGGAGAACGACACCATCCTCATTGGTGAATATCAGTTCGATTATATCTTCTAAGAGGTTAACTGGCTCGCCCTCTCAGGCCGCTTCGCGTCCAGCTCCCCCAAAGGGGGAGCCCTTGGCAAAAACAAGCTGTTTTGCGTGGATTGCCAAAGCCTCGCCCTTCGGGAGAGGTGGCAGTGCGAAGCACTGACGGAGAGGGTGAGGGCGCTGACAAAAGGGATTTTCTTATGAACGAATCGGAAACCATCGACCCCCGTGAGCTGAACCCGCTGGCGCTGGCCTTTGTGGGGGACAGCGTGCTGGAATTGCTGGTGCGCACCCGTTTGGCACGGCATCACCGGATGTCCGCAGGCAAGCTCAATGTGGAAAAGGTCAAGTATGTCTCGGCCCGGGCACAGTTCCGGGAGGAGCAGCTGCTGGAGCCGCTCTTCACAGAGGAGGAACTGTCCGTGTTCAAGCGGGGCCGCAACGCCAGCAAGGCCAGTGTGGCCAAGCACGCTTCCCCCGAGGAATACCGCGCTTCCACCGGCTTTGAGTGTCTGCTGGGCTGGCTTTACCTCACCGGGCAGATGGCCCGTGTGGAAGAGCTGTTCGATGCCCTGTGGCAGCAGTTTGACCCGAACCAGAAATAAAACGCGAAAGCCCGCTGCTTTCCGCACTGGAAAACAGTGCAGGGAAGGCAGCGGGCTTTCTTATGCGGTGTTACTTCTTGTTCTTGGCACCCTCGTCGTCAGCACCCTTGGTATACTGGTTGGGGTGCTTGTGCTCGTTGGTGGTCTGATTGGTGGTGCGGTTCTGGCTCTGGTTCTTGCAGTTGTTCGTGCGGTTTTCGGTGCGATTCTCGCTGTGGTCCTTCATGGTTCGTTACTCCTTTCGTGAGGGGGCTTTCCCTCACAGCCTTAGTTTTGCCGCGAACGGCGGCTTTATTCATGGGAGGATAAGCTTTCATGCCTACGGAATATTTTGAGCGCCGGGAGCGCGCTCTGCTGGGCGACCGGTTCGATGCTCTCTATGCCGCCCCGCAGGATACTGCTGCCCGGGGCGTGACGGTCTCGGCCCTGCGTGCTGCGCCGGAGCAGTTTGCCGCGCAGGCAGATTTTCCGGTGGAGCCCTCGCCCTTCTGCAAGGCGGGCTTTGTGGTGCAGGACCCCGCCTTCAAGCCCGGGCGGCACCCCTACCACCATGCGGGCGTGTTCTACTCGCAGGAGCCTTCCGCTTCCAGCGCCGCGCCCCTGCTGGGGGTCCGGCCCGGGATGCGGGTGCTGGATACCTGCGCGGCCCCCGGCGGCAAGAGCAGCCAGCTGGCGGCAGCGCTGGGCGGGCAGGGGCTGCTGGTGAGCAACGAGTTCGTTGCCGCCCGCGCCGAGGTACTCCGGAGCAATCTGGAGCGGATGGGCGTGCCCAACGCCGTGGTGCTGAACGAGGACACCGGCCGCATTGCCGCCGCTCTGCCGGAATTCTTTGACCGTGTTCTCGTGGATGCGCCCTGCTCCGGCGAGGGGATGTTCCGCAAGGAAGCCGTGGCTGTGACCCAGCATTGTGAAGCGCTGGTGAAGCAGTGCGCCGCGCTGGGGGCACAGATCCTGGACAACGCGGCGGCCTGCCTGGCCCCCGGCGGCGAGATGATCTTCTCCACCTGCACCTTTGCCCCGGAAGAGGACGAGGGACAGGTGGCGGCATTTTTGCAGCGCCACCCGGAGTTCACGCTGGCCGATGTGTTCGGCAATGTGGATTACAGCTTTGGCAGCCCGGGTGAGGCAAACCGCACCGGCGGCCTGCCGCTGGATGTGAGCAAGGTGCGCCGGATCTGGCCCTGTCAGGGCGGCGAGGGGCATTTTATTGCCCGGTTGGTCAAGGCTGGCACGCCGCGGGCGCTGGCTGCCCCCGGAACCTATACGGCAGAGGAAGAGCTCTGGCTGGCTGCTGCCGCAGAGCAGAGCAAAAAGCAGAAGGGCGGCAAGCCTGCCAAGGCCCCGGATGCCCGCAGCGCCCGCCGGGAGAGCAGCCGTGCCCTGCGGGAGGCGGTGCAGGGCCGCAGCGCCCGCAGCCGGGATGCCGGGGCAGGGGAGGCCACCCCGGCCCAGAGCCTTGCTGCATGGCAGGAGTTTGCCCGGCAGTATTTCCCGGCGCTGGCGGACCGCCCTGCCGTGGTGCATGGCGGCAGCGTTCTGCTGCCCGTGCCCTTCCCGCAGACGGGACTGCATGTCCTGCGGGCGGGGGTGTTCGTGGGCAGCGTGCAGAAGGGCCGTTTCGTGCCGGAGCACCACCTGTTCACGGCATTCGGCGCGCTCTGCACCAACCGCGAAGCACTGACCCTTGCCGACCCACGGGTAACGGAGTACCTTTCCGGCCGTGAGATCGCAGCGGACACTGCCGCCGATGGCTGGTGCTGCGTGACCGTGGACGGCTGCCCCATGGGCGGCGGCAAGGTGTCGGGCGGACGGGTCAAAAATCATTACCCCAAGGCCCTGCGGCTGCTGTAAATCGGCCTGAAAAGCCGGTTTTCCAACACAAACAGGCGAAAAACACGCCCGGAGCCCTTGAATGGGATTCGTGATTGTGCTACAATAATAGAGTTAGATTTTGTGTGCTGCCACAAGCGGGCGACCACAGCCCGTCTGCCCGCAGGCGGAGATTTCGATAAAACTTTAGGAGGTTCCCATGTCTGGACATAGCAAATGGAACAACATTAAGCGCAAGAAGGAAAAGACCGATGGCGCAAGAGCAAAGGTCTTTACCAAGATCGGCCGCGAGATCAGCGTTGCCGTCCGTGACGGCGGCCCCAACCCGGCTTCCAACAGCAAGCTGGCAGACCTGATCGCCAAGGCAAAGCGCATGAGCGTGCCCAACGATAACATCCAGCGCATCATCAAGAAGGCTGAGGGCGGTGACAAGACCGAGTTCGAGGCCATCACCTACGAGGGCTACGGCCCCGGCGGCGTTGCTGTCATGGTGGAGACCCTGACCGACAACCGCAACCGTACCGCTGCCGACCTGCGCCACTACTTCGACAAGAACGGTGGCAACCTGGGCGCTATGGGCTGTGTTGGCTTCCTGTTCAGCCAGAAGGGTGTCATTGACATCTCTCTGGAGGATAAGGATGCCGACGAGGCCATGATGGATGCTCTGGATGCCGGTGCCGAGGACTTTGATGCAGGCGAAGAGGCTGCTGAGATCACCACCGATCCCGAGAACTACTCCGCTGTGGTCAAGGCCATGGAAGAGAAGGGCTACGAGATCCTGAGCGATGACCTGGCCATGGTCCCCATGACCACCACCCGCCTGACCGACCCCGATCAGCTCAAGGCAATGGGCAAGCTGCTGGACTCTCTGGAGGACAACGACGATGTCCAGAACGTCTGGCACAGCCTGGAGAACGAAGAGGACCTGCCGGAATAATGCTCCGCAGGCCTGAATAAGGAACGTAATGAAGCCGCTTTTTGTGTTGCGATGCACAAAGAGCGGCTTTTTACATGGCGGAAGAAGCATCAGCAGGCAACCACGATCATCTCCTTCGCCCTTAAGTGTTTAGAACCAGCCTCGGCGATGATATTTATCGATAATTGAAACTTTCTGGATTTCATGGTATACTTCTTTTAAGAAAGAGGGTGTTCGGATGCTTTATCCTTTTATGACCTTGAATGATGGGACGGAAATCGTTTATTCCTCGCCAATTCAGAATGGCAATCAGGAGCAGGTAAAGGTACAGATTGAAACACCTGTAGAAAACGGCTTTAAGTCGGCGACCTGTATTCTGCCGGGGTATTTGTGGACCAATAATGGCTATTCTGAAATGGAGATGGCGAGCCTGAAAGAGCTGGTCAAATCAACGGCACATCTTCTGATCCGCTTCTCGCATGAGGGGGGGATCGAAAGTGCCTAGTCTGTTCCGGCTGTTCGGTTATGTGATTTTCTTCTGGAGCAATGAAGGTGCACCGCTGGAACCGGTTCATGTCCATGTTGCAAAGGGTGTTCCGAATGCCAGTGCAACAAAGATCTGGATTACGGAAGCGGGAGGCTGTATCGTGGCCAACAATAATTCGAAGATTCCTGCCAGAACGTTGAGCGCAATTGTAGATGTTCTGGAAAGCCGTTCAAGCTACATTGTGGCACAGTGGAACGATGTGTTTGGTGAATCGAAGTTCTACTGCTGATATTGGTGCGAATTGAGCGCTGCCCCCTGTGAAAAAACTCAGAGGGCGGCGCTTTTTTGCTTTGCGGATTGCGCGGCGGGGGTAAATATGGTACAATGATTTGAAACAGACCACGATGAAACGAGGTGGCGCACATGGAAGCAAAACGCATCTGCCCGTACTGCATGGGAGAACTGGAAAGCCGGGTGTCGGTGTGCCCGCACTGCGGCGGGGTACTGGCCGGGCGCAACCCGGCGGGCAGCCTGCCGGTGGGCACGCTGCTGGCCGGGCGGTATACCGTGGGCGAGATGCAGAGCATCGACGGCGAGGGCATCCTGTACCGGGGCGTGGAGAACGTCGGGCGGTTCCGGGTGACCATCAAGGAGTATATGCCCCTGACGCTGTCGGCGGAGCGGGGCACGGACGCGCTGCTCCGGCCCAAACTGGGCAGCGAGGTGCTGTTCAAGACCACCCGGATGGACTTTGCCGATCTCTACCGCTCTATCCAGCGCATCACGCCCGCAAACGGTCTGGAGGCCGTGCTGGACGTGTTCGAGGAGAACAACACCGTCTACGCCGTGATGGAGAATCCCGGCGGCATCCCGCTGCAGCAGTGGCTGGATGAGCGCCCCAGCCCGGTTTCGGCCGAGACGGCCCGCAATATGCTGCAGCCTGTGTTTGACGGCGTGGTGGCCATGCATCAGGTGGGGCTGGTGCACCGGGGCATCTGCCCGGAGAACATCCGGGTGCTGGAAAACGGCCGGGCACGCCTGACGGGCTACGCCACCGTGGGGCTGCGCACGGCGGGCAGCGGCCTGCACGAGCAGCTGTACGAGGGCTACTCGGCACCGGAGCAGTATTCCACCACCGAATTCGAGGGCCGTTACACCGACGAATACAGCCTTGCCGCCGTGGTCTATCGGATGGTCTGCGGGCAGAGCCCTGTTCCTGCGGCACAGCGGCTGGTGTCGGACTCCAACCCCCGTGCCCGCACGCTGGAACGGGCGGTGCCGGAGTATGTTTCGGATGTGCTCTGGATGGGCCTGCAGCTCAGGCCTGCCGAGCGCATCCAGACCGTGCCCCAGCTGTTCCGGGCACTGAGCAGCCAGGAGTATACCACGGAGCTCACCCAGACCCTGCAGCAGGCCGCGCCGCGCCCTCAGTCCACCGAGGAAGAGGAGCAGAAAAAGCATATCCTCAGCCTGCGCAACCTGCTGGCGGCCATCCTGATCCTGCTGGCTATCCTGACATTGCTCATCGTGTGGGGGCTGGTGAATCAGGGGCTGCACACCGCAAAGCCTGCGGAATCCACCCCGGTCTCCGAACCGGCCAGCTCGCTGGTGACAGAGCCGGTGGATCTGGCCCCGGACTTTGTGGGAATGGACTACGATTCGCAGGTGCGCAACAATAACAGCTATGCCGGGGATTACCTGTTCTATGTGACCATGGAATACAGTGATACCGTAGAAAAGGGCAAGATCATCCGTCAGACCCCCGAAGCCGGCGAGGTCATCGAAAAGGGCGGCACCATCGATCTGGTGGTCAGCCGCGGCCCACAGATGGTGGAGATGCCCAACGTGGCAGGCTTTACCCGGGATGGCGCGGAGCAGCAGCTGGCGCAGGTGGGGCTGAATGCGAGCTTCTATCCCATTTATAACGATGGCTCCTATGTTTCGGGCTGTGTGGCCTATTGCAGCGAGGAGCCCGGTGCCATGGTGGAGGTCGGCTCGACCATCATCGTCTATATGGCGGCAGAGGTCGAGGCCGAGGTGCCCGCCACCCCGCCCGAGACCACAACTCCTTCCGCCGGTGCCACACCGTCTGCCGGGCAGACGGAGCCGCCGACCGGTGGGGCCGGTACCGAATACGATACGGATTGACGCAAAGCGGCCTGCCGGAGAGGGCAGGCCGCTTTTTTGATGCAGGTCGATATCCACAGGAAAAGCCAGAGCGGAAGCCCCATGGAGGAAGCTTCCGCTCTGGCTTGTTTAGGATAGGAAAGGGAATGGTTCAGTAATGGCCGGGATGCGGGCTTACAGGTTGGTGTAGCCCATGAGGTAGCGGTCTACCTCGGCGGCGCAGTCGCGGCCCTCGCGCAGGCCCCAGACCACAAGGCTCTGGCCCCGGCGCATATCGCCGCAGGCGAACACCTTGTCCACGTTGGTGCGGAAGTGGTCGGTGTCTACACAGCCGCGGCCAGTCAGGCTGACACCGAAGGCATCGGCCACATAGCTCTCACAGCCCACGAAACCGGCGGCAATGAAGGCCAGTTCGCAGTTGTAGGTGAACTCCTCGCCGGTGGGCACCATGTTGGTGCGGCCGGTCTCGGGGTCACGCTCGGGCTTGAGGTAGGAGATGACGGCAGCGGTCAGGTTGCCTGCATCGTCCTTGAGGAATTCTTTGACCGTGGTCTGGTAGACACGGGGGTCCTTGCCGAACTTTGCCATGCACTCGGTCTGGCCGTAGTCCACCTTGAGCACCCGGGGCCACTCGGGCCAGGGGTTGCTGGCGGCACGCTCCTTGGGGGGCTGCGGCATCATTTCCAGAGCCACCAGATCAGTGCAGCCCTGCCGCAGGGCCGTGCCCTGGCAGTCGTTGCCGGTATCGCCGCCGCCGATGACCAGAACGTTCTTGCCCTTGGCATCAATGGCCCTGCCGTCGGCAAATTTGCTGTCCAGCAGGCTCTTTGTCACGCTGGTGAGGTAATCCACGGCAAAGTGCACGCCATTGGCATCCCGGCCCGGAACGTTCAGGTCACGGGCCTTTTTGGCACCGCAGCAGAGCACCACGGCATCGTAGCTGTTCAGGATGCTCTCGGCATCCACGGCACCGCCCACATCCATGCTGGTGCGGAACTCCACGCCCTCGGCCTGCATGATCTTGATGCGGCGCTCGATGACGGCTTTGTCCAGCTTCATGTTGGGGATGCCGTACATCAGCAGGCCGCCCACGCGGTCGGCGCGCTCAAACACGGTGACGGCGTGGCCCCGGATGTTCAGGTACTCGGCCACCGAAAGACCGGCCGGGCCGCTGCCGATGACGGCCACGCTCTTGCCGGTGCGGGCCGGGGGAGGGGCGGCGTGGAGCCAGCCCTTGGCGTAGCCCGTTTCCACGATGGCGTGCTCGTTTTCGCGCACGGTCACGCTGCTGCCGGTCACGTCACCGCAGGTGCAGGCGGCCTCGCACAGGGCGGGGCAGACCCGGCTGGTGAACTCCGGGAAGCGGTTGGTGGCGCGCAGGCGGTGAAGTGCCAGCTCCCACTTGCCCTGATAGACCAGGTCGTTCCACTCGGGGATCAGGTTGTTCAGCGGGCAGCCCGATGCCATGCCGCCGATCATCATGCCGGCCTGGCAGAAGGGCACGCCGCAGTCCATGCAGCGGGCGGCCTGGGTCTGCTGCTCCTCGCGGGAGAGCCAGACGTGAAACTCGTTGAAATTTTCAATGCGCTCCAGCGGCGGGACATCCGTGCTGGTCTTGCGCGTGTAATCCATAAATCCAGTGATCTTGCCCATGATCCAGCCCTCCTTACTTCTTCTTCTGCACAGCGTAGAATGCTTCGATCTGTGCCTGTTCGCCGTCCAGGCCGCGCTCCTCCATGGAAGCGATGACCCGGAGCATCCGGTCGTAATCGTAGGGGAGGACTTTCTTGAACTTGGGCAGGTACTCGCTGAAGTTGTCCAGGATCTCCTTGCCGCGGGGGGAGCCGGTGGCTTCCACATGCTCGCGGATGAGCTCCTTCAGGGCGGCAACATCGTACTTGTGCTCCACAGGCTCCAGGCTCACGGTCTCCTTGTTGACCCGCTGGTAGAAATCCCAGTTCTCGTCCAGAACGTAGGCCACGCCGCCGGTCATGCCGGCCGCGAAGTTCTTGCCGGTCTGGCCCAGGACCACGACAGTGCCGCCGGTCATGTACTCACAGCCGTGGTCACCCACGCCCTCGACAACGGCGGTCGCGCCGCTGTTGCGGACGCAGAAGCGCTCACCGGCCACGCCGGAGACGAAGGCCTTGCCGCTGGTGGCACCGTAAAGGGCCACATTGCCGGTGATGATGTTTTCCTCGGGCTTGTAGCCGATGCCCTCGGGCGGGCGGACGATGATCTTGCCGCCGGACAGGCCCTTGCCCATGTAGTCGTTGCAGTCGCCGGTCAGGCTGAGGGTCAGGCCCTTGGGGATGAACGCGCCAAAGCTCTGGCCGCCTGCGCCGATGCACTCGGCGGTGTAGACATCGTCTGGCAGGGAGCTGCCGTACTTGCGGGTGATCTCGCTGCCAAAGATGGCACCCAGGGCGCGGTCGGTGTTGGAGACCTCCAGCCGGACACTCTGGGGTGCCTTGCTGCCCAGCTTGAACTTCTTCATCAGCACCTTCATGTCGAGGGTGTTCTCAAGGTGGAAGTCATAGGTGTCGGCAGGCACAAAGTGGACGTTGCTGTTTGCAATGGCCGGGTTGTGCAGGATGCAGTCCAGATTCATCTTGGCGGCACGGCTGCCGGCAGCGCTGGGCTTGACATGGAGCAGGTCGGTGCGGCCCACCAGCTCGTCGATGGTGCGCACGCCAAGCTTGGCCATGTACTCCCGCAGCTCCTGCGCCACAAAGGTCAGGTAGTTGATGATATACTCGGGCTTGCCCTTGAACCGCTTGCGCAGCTCGGGGTTCTGGGTGCAGATGCCCATGGGGCAGGTGTCCAGGTTGCAGACACGCATCATCACGCAGCCCTCGCACATCAGCAGGGAGGTGCCGAAGCCGAACTCCTCAGCGCCCAGCATACAGCTGATGGCAACATCGCGGCCGGAGAGCAGCTTGGAATCGCTCTCAATGCGGACGCGGCTGCGCAGGCCGTTCAGGATCAGGGTCTGGTGGGTCTCGGCGATGCCCAGCTCCCAGGGCAGGCCCGCATTCTTGATGGAGGTGCGGGGGGCTGCACCGGTGCCGCCGTCGTAACCGGAGACAAGGATGACCTGTGCGCCGCCCTTGGCAACACCGGCGGCAATGGTGCCGACACCGGCCTCGCTGACCAGCTTCACGTTGATGTTGGCGTGGCGGTTGGCGTTTTTCAGGTCATAAATCAGCTCGGCCAGATCCTCGATGGAGTAGATGTCGTGGTGGGGCGGGGGAGAGATCAGGCCCACGCCGGTGGTGCTGTGGCGGGTCTTGGCGATCCAGGGGTAGACCTTGGCACCGGGCAGGTTGCCGCCCTCGCCGGGCTTTGCACCCTGTGCCAGCTTGATCTGGATCTCTTCGGCGGAGACCAGATATTTGCTGGTCACACCAAAGCGGGCCGAGGCCACCTGCTTGATCTTGGAATTGCTCTCGCTCTGGTAGCGCTCCTCGGGCTCACCGCCCTCGCCGGTGTTGCTCCGGCCGCCCAGACGATTCAGGGCGATGGCGATGGTCTCGTGTGCCTCGCTGCTCAGGGCACCGTAGCTCATGGCAGCGGCTTTGAACCGCTTGACGATGGAGCTGACAGGCTCCACCTCCTCAAGGGGGATGCCGCCGTTGGGGTCATAGCTGAAGTCCAGCAGGCTGCGCAGGTGCATGCCCTCGGCACCCATGTTGTCCACGGTGCGGGTGAAGTCCTTGAAGGCCTTGTAGTCGCCCGTGAAGCAGGCTTTCTGGAACAGATGGATGGTCTGCGGGGTGAAAAGGTGCTCTTCCTTGCCGCTGCGGAACTTGTGAGCACCGCCGTCGGCCAGCTCCATGTTGATGTCCAAACCCAGCGGGTCAAAGGCGGCGTTGTGGGCAGCTTCCACATCCGCCTGAATGTCCTCCAGACCGATGCCGCCCACACGGCTGACCGTGCCGGTGAAGTACTTGTCGATGACATCCTTGGAGATGCCGACCGCCTCAAAGATCTGGCTGCTCTGGTAGCTCTGGATGGTGGAGATGCCCATTTTGGAGGCAATCTTCACGATGCCGTTCAGCACAGCCTTGTTGTAGTCGTCCACGGCGGCGTAGTAATCCTTGTCCAGCAGACCCTCGTCGATGAGCTGGGCAATGGTGTCGTGGGCCAGATAGGGGTTGACGGCGCAGGCACCGTAGCCCAGCAGGGTGGCAAAGTGGTGCACCTCGTGGGGCTCGGCGCTCTCAAGGATGAGGGCCATGGCCGTGCTCTTCTTGGTGCGGATGAGGTACTGGGACACGGCAGAAACGGCCAGCAGGCTGGGGATGGAAACATGGTACTCGTCAATGTCGCGGTCAGAGAGGATGATGATGTTGGCACCGTCCTTGTAGGCGCGGTCCACCTCCAGGAATACGCGGTCGATGGCCTTTTCCAGGCTGGTGTTCTTATAGTAATTGATGGACACCGTGGCGGTCTTGAAGCCGGGCACGTTCATGTGCTTGATCTTGAGCAGATCGGTGCTGGTCAGGATGGGGTTCTGCACCTTGAGCACCTTGCAGTTCTCGGGCTTGTCCTCCAGCAGGTTGCCGTGGGCACCCACATAGACGCTGGTGGAGGTGACCACCTTCTCACGGATGGCATCGATGGGCGGGTTGGTGACCTGTGCGAACCGCTGCTTGAAGTAGTTGAACAGCGGGGGGTGCTGGTCACTCAGGACAGCCAGCGGGGTGTCGGTGCCCATGGCTCCGGAAGGCTCGGCACCGGCCCGGGCCATGGGCAGGATCAGCTCCTTGATTTCCTCGTATTTGTAGCCAAAGACCTTCTGCAGGCGGGTCAGCTCCTCGCCGGTGTAGCTGGGGACCTTGATGTTGGGGATCTTCAGGTCCTTCAGCCGGACCAGATTCCGGTCGATCCACTCGCCGTAGGGCTCGCGGCTGGCGTAGTATTCCTTCAGCTTCTCGTCATCCACGACCTCGCCCTTGACGGTATCCACCAGCAGCATCTTGCCGGGGCGCAGGCGGTCTTTCATCAGGATGTTGTCCGGGGCGCAGGGCAGCACGCCCACCTCGGAGGACAGGATCATCCGGCCATCCTTGGTGATATAGTAGCGGCTGGGGCGCAGACCGTTGCGGTCCAGCACCGCGCCCACCACGTCGCCGTCGGAGAAGAGGATGGCGGCGGGGCCGTCCCAGGGCTCCAGCATGGTGGCGTAATACTGGTAGAAATCGCGCTTTTTCTGGCTGATGTTCTTGTTGTTCTCCCAGGGCTCGGGGATGGTGATCATCACCGCCAGGGGCAGGTCCATGCCGTTCATCACCATGAACTCCAGCGCGTTGTCCAGCATGGCGGAGTCCGAGCCGGAGGTGTTGATGATGGGCAGGATCTTGTTCATGTCGTCCTGCAGGATGGGGCTCTCGATGCTCTCCTCACGGGCCAGCATGGCATCGGTGTTGCCCTTGATGGTGTTGATCTCGCCGTTGTGCAGGATGAACCGGTTGGGGTGGGCACGCATCCAGCTGGGGTTGGTGTTGGTAGAAAAGCGGCTGTGCACCATGCCGATGGCGGATTCATAATCCTCGTCCTGCAGGTCAAGGTAGAACAGGCGCAGATCGTGCACCAGGAACATGCCCTTGTAGACGATGGTGCGGCTGGACAGGCTGGGCACATAGGTGCCGTTGCTGGCCTGCTCGAACACCCGGCGGATGATGTAGAGCCTGCGGTCAAAATCAATGCCCTTGCTCACACGGGCAGGCTTTTTGATGAAGCACTGCCAGATGGAGGGCATGCAGTCCCGGGCCTTCTGGCCCACGGCATCGGGGTCTACCGGCACCCTGCGCCATGCCAGAAACTCAAGCCCCTCCTTGCGGGTGACCAGCTCAAACAGCTTCATGGCCTGTGCCCGCAGGTGCTCGTTCTGGGGGAAGAAGAACATGCCGACACCGTATTCCCGCTCGTTGCCCAGGCTGATGTTCAGCTCGTCGGCCACCTTGGAGAAGAACTTGTGGCTGATCTGCAGCATGATGCCCACGCCGTCGCCGGTCTTGCCCTCGGCATCCTTACCGGCGCGGTGCTCCAGACGCTCCACGATGCTCAGGGCATCGCTGACCGTCTGATGGCTCTTGCGGCCCTTGATGTCCACCACAGCGCCGATGCCGCAGGCATCGTGCTCGAACTGAGGGTCATACAGGCCAAGAGGCGTGGCGTTTTCCGTAAATTGATCCATTGCCTTTCCCATCCTTATCTCTCAAAATATCCTCTGGGCCGCGGCACATTCCGCAGCCGATCTTGCACAGAAAACAAAAAAGCGCCCCAGAAGGGTATAGAATACCCCTCTGGAACGCCTTTGTTCCGATGATTCTATTATAGCGGATGGTGAGAGATGTTCAAGTGACAGCTGCGCCAAACTTGATGCCCTGAAGTCCGGTCATCTTGTGCGGTTTGATGGAATGATGAACGCATTTCATCAAAACCTTGAAAAAACCGCCGCATCCGGCTGCCGGTCTGGGGCAGGGGATGCGGCGGTTTGCGTATGATTGCAGGGCGTTTCTGTCCTTAGTGCTTTGCGGCGCGCTGTTTGCGGTCGAAGAACCACCCGCATACCAACAGACCGATGCCAAAGATCAGAAGCACGGCAGCCAGCCAATCGGTGGTACCGGTCTGGATCAGGGTCACGGTCGTGGTGTTCTGCGTGGGCGTTTCCTCCGGCTGGGCCAACGACGCGGACGTGTCAGTCTGAGCCGGTTTCTCCGCAGGCAGCTCGCCGGGGGCCTCGGTTTCCTCGGTTTCCTCGGGGATCTCGGGTTCCTCAGGCTCCTCGGGGGTCTCGGGGGTCTCCGGCCCCTCAGGCTCCTCGGGGATCTCGGGGGTCTCCGGGTCTACGGGAACGACCGGAACATAGGGGGTGTCCGGGCTGTTCTTCAGGTTGGTAAAGACGACCTTGGCGGTGTCGTTCTGGGGCACAACGCCGGTCTCTGCAGGGTTGAGATTCAGCAGGGTCCAGCCGTCCTGAGCGGTTTCGGTGATGGTATAGCCGATGCCTGCGGGCAGGTTCGAGAGCGTGATGCTCTCGCCGCTTTTCAGGGTGAAGGATGCCTTGCCGTTTTTGAACGGGACACCGCACCATTTGTCGTCGATCGTGGTGATGGTATCATCGTCCAGCGTGAGCTCAAAGGTGAACGCGGTGTCATAGTCGCTCGGCAGCAGTTCCCCGAGCGTCTCTTTGCAGACGGTCAGGCTGCCGATGCTGCCGTGTGCGGCCTTGAGGGACAGGGGGCCGGTGTAAGAATTGACGGGTGCGACGAGAACCATGTGCAGATCCGCTTCGTCCCCGTGGGCGTTCCAGCGGGTGGTTTCATAGTCGTCGTACCAGCCGGTAATGAAATCATAGCAGTCCGGTTCGCCGTCCAGCGCCCAGCCTTTGCCGGTATCGCCAAAGGTGATGGTGGCACCGTCTGCGTTGTAGATGTCGTCACCAGAAAGCCTTGCGTGATTGTTGTACAGCTCTACATCGTCTGAAAGAATCGCAGTGCCAGAGTTCACAAGTCCGCCGCCTACAGAACCGGCATGGTTATAGCGTACACTGCCGGCCAGCAGGTTCAGCGTCGCATGCTCATCGTTTTGGATACCGCAGTTGCTGTTGTATTCCACCTGCAGATTGGCACCCTTTTCCACGGTGAAGAGATTGCAGTTGACGATACCGGACACCGTATTGTAGTTGGCAGTGACATTTGCACCGCTTTCTATCAGAAAAGCACCCTGCTTCAGATCACCCATCACTTGATTGTAGATGCCATGGGCACCGTTGTGGTTGGCGGTGACATTTGCACCGGACTCAATCGTCAGATAGGAATCGTAACTGTTGTAGATACCGAGCTTAGCATTGTTGTCCACTGAAACATTGGCACCATTCTGGATGTGCAGCTTACAGCTGTTCACGATGGCAGCCAGGCCCTTGTTCTGACATACGGAGACGTTTGCACCACTTTCAATGGTCAGGTCGGCGCCTGCATACACATACAAACCGCCAGAGCCGTAGCCCGGGTCATTTGTGCCGTTGCCGTCGCAGATGACCTGCGAACCGCCTTGGATCACGCCAATGCCGCCGACACCAAGGCCGGAACCGCCATTGTCGCGGATATCAAGGGTAGAACCGGAATCCACGTCAAGGCCATCAACGAAAACAGCGTAGCCATACCATGCGCCGGTGTTTCCGGTGGCGGTCAGGGTCGAGGATTCCATGGTCAGCTTACCGCCATAGCAGCCAATGCCGAAGCCGTAGCCATCAGGATCGGATTTGCCGTTGTCCATCACCACGACATTTGAACTGGACAGTGTGATGTCGATCGGATCGATCGTCATGGCCGCATGGGCACAGCCTGTGATCTCAAGATAAGAGTTGTTGATCTTGATCTCACGGTTAGGTTGTCCTTTAAATTCCGAGTCATCGGCGTAGATACCACTTGCACGATAATTAGAGACACCACGGATCACGGCGTATGATCCATCCAGATACAGGTTGCTCTTCTGATACAGATAGATGCCGCTGCCGCAGCTTCCATCCGGGATCAACGTAAAGTTGACGTTGTTCAGTCTCAGATTCGAGTTGCTGATCAGGTTGGCCGTTCCTCCTGCGCCACCTTCATGGGTATGAGTATGCGCATAGATATTCAGCGTAAGATCTTTAAACGTGATATCACTGTGCGATGCATACATACCGTTCTGGTTCAGCGTCAGCGTGCGGGTACCGCCGCCGGAAATGGTCAGGGTCTTGTTATCGAACGTAAGACCTTCATACAGCTCAATGTTCGCCAGCAGGTCGATCTGATCACCATCCGTCGCGGCAGTGATTGCATCGTCCAGTGTGGAGTAGTAGTACGTATCGTCGATCTTGTCGATCTTGCACACAGCCTGGGTTGTGGGGCTTGTGGTGCTGTCGTCGTCGTCCGCAGGGTCATCGCCACCCGATTCCTCGTCAGGAGTTTTGGGGGTGAGATTCACTGTGGGCCGGTCATCCGCTGCTTCTTCATCGTTGTCCGCATCCGCAAGACTTTTCTCCGAGCCCGTCTCCGAAAGGTCGGGAACAGGAAGTTCCTGTTCCTGCGAATCATCAAGGGAGTAGGGGACGGTGGAAAGGTCACTCCAGTCCAGAATGGTGCCGTCCGAATCCGTGATGGTGGGGTCGGGGCTCAGTGCAAGTACACTCAGCGGCAGAACATGAAGCAGCAATCCGATGGTAAGTATCACTACGAACCATCTCTTTTTCATAATTTTTTCTCCTCCTCTTTCTAAAATATAGTACATTTTGTGTACTGCTAATATAGTAGCATCGGATGTTCGGAAATACAAGAGGTTCAAACGAATTTGAAACCGAAAGATCCAAATTTTTGAAGCGGCGGGGAACCGCGCCGGAGTTTCTCCGGAAAATGATTCCTGCACAGGAGTGAAAGCTTATCCATGCGCCGGAAATTCCCAGAAATTATGAAAAAGTTTCGACACAAGAAAAACTCCCGGGAAATCCCGGGAGCATAGCAGAAACGAAGCAAGAAATTCCCTGCGGCGGCAGTCAGTGTCCCAGAATGGCCCGCAGGTCCTCTTCCGGGGTCGTAATGGCTTTCAGGTCATAGCGCCGCTGAAGCTCCTGCACGACCCCCGGAGAGAGAAAGGCCGGGAGGGTGGGGCCGAGGCGGATGTTCCGGATGCCCAAAGCCAGCAGTGCGATCAGGATGCAGACTGCCTTCTGCTCGAACCAGCAGAGCACCAGCGAGAGCGGCAGGTCGTTGACGGTGCAGCCGAAGGCATCGGCCAGAGCCAGTGCGATCCGGATGGCGCTGTATGCGTCGTTGCACTGGCCCACATCGAGGATGCGGGGCAGGCCAGTGCCGGGCACTGTGCCCAGAGGCAGATCGTTCAGCCGGAATTTTCCGCAGGCAAGGGTCAGAATGACCGTATCCGGCGGTGTCAGCCGGGCGAACTCGGTGTAGTAGCGGCGGGAAGGCCGGGTGCCGTCACAGCCGCCCACCAGAAAGAAGTGACGGATCTGCCCGCTTTTCACGGCCTCCACGATCTCTTCGGCGTGTTCCAGAACGGCGTGACGGGCAAAGCCGGTGGTGACCGTTTTGCCGCCGTTCATGCCCGGGATGATGGTATCCTCCGGGTAACCGCCCAGTTCCAGCGCTTTCCGGATGACGGGGGTGAAGTCCCGGTCCTCCCCGATGTGCGGCACCCCGGGATAGGAGACCACCGAGGTGGTAAAGACCCGGTCGGCGTAGCTGGGGCGCAGCGGCATGATACAGTTTGTGGTGAAGAGGATGGGGGCGGGGATGTCCTCAAACTCCGACTGCTGGTTCTGCCAGGCGGTGCCGAAATTTCCCTTGAGGTGCGAATAGCGCTTTTTCAGCTCCGGATAACCGTGGGCGGGCAGGAGTTCCGAGTGGGTATAAACGTTGATGCCCTTGCCCTCGGTCTGGGCCAAAAGCTGCTGGGTGTCGTAAAGGTCGTGGCCGGAAATGACGATGAAAGGCCCTTTCTCGATGGTCAGAGGGACTTCTGTCGGTTCCGGTTCGCCAAAAGCACCGGTGTTGGCATGATCCAGCAGTTCCATGGTGCGGAAGCTGGCTTCTCCGGTCTTTTGCACCAGGAGCCAAAGCTCCTCCATGGATAGCCCCGAGGTGCCCACTGCCTTCAGGGCGGTACAGTAAAATTTGTCCAGCTCCGGGTCGATGCGGCCCAGCACCCGAGCATGATAGTTATAAGCGGCCATTCCCCGCAGGCTGAACAGCACAAAGCATTTCAGGCTTCGCACATCCGGGTCAGGCTCCTGCCAGAGCTGCTGCATATCATAGTCCTCGGCAATGCCCGGACAGGCGGCGTGGATCTTCTCGATCAGCTGCCCGACGGTGTGCTCGTCAAAATTTACATTGGTGATGGTGGTGAACAGCCCCTGCATCAGCAGCAAAGCCTGCTCCGGAGCCGGAGCACGGCCTTCGCCAATGAGCTGCTCCGCATACCGGATCAGGGCACCGGTCAGCCGGTCCTGCGCCGCTGCGGTCGGAGCCGATTTCCCGCACACGCCTGCCCGACCGGTACAGGCAGTCCCGTTGGCCGCCTGCTCACATTGGAAACAAAACATCTGCTCATCCATAAAAATACTCCCTTCGCTTTCTGGCAAAGGGAGTATGGACAACGGACAGAGGAAATATGCAGGGAAAAAAAGGGGGCCGCACCCCTTCGGATGCAGCCCTCTGAAAAGGAATGCTTAGTAGGTGATGCCCTGTGCCATCATGGCGGTGGCCACCTTCAGGAAACCGGCGCAGTTTGCACCGACCATCAGGTTGCCCTCGGAACCAGCGGCAACGGAAGCGTCATAGGAAGCGTGGAAGATGCCCTCCATGATGCCCTTCAGCTTTGCATCGACCTCTTCGAAGGTCCAGCTCAGACGCTCGGAGTTCTGGCTCATCTCCAGGCCGGAGGTGGCCACGCCGCCGGCGTTTGCTGCCTTTGCGGGTCCGTACAGGACACCGTTGGACAGGTAGACCTCGATGGCCTCGGGCGTGCTGGGCATGTTTGCGCCCTCGCAGACAACGGTGCAGCCGTTCTTGACCAGAGCCTCAGCGGACTCCTTGTTGATCTCGTTCTGGGTCGCGCAGGGCAGGGCGATGTCGCAGGGGACAGTCCAGACCTTGGAGCAGTCGGCAACGTAGGTTACACCGGCGTGGGTCTCGGCATACTCCTTGATGCGGCCGCGGCGGACTTCCTTCAGCTCCTTGACGTAAGCCAGATCAATGCCGTTGGGGTCGTAGACGTAGCCGTTGGAATCGGACATGGTAACGACCTTTGCGCCCAGAGACTGAGCCTTCTGGCAGGCATAGATGGCAACATTGCCGGAGCCGGAGATGACCACGGTCTTGCCCTCAAAGCTGTCGTTGCGCATACACTTCAGAGCCTCGGCGGTGAAGTAGCACAGGCCGTAGCCGGTGGCCTCGGTACGGGCCAGAGAGCCGCCGAAGGTCAGGCCCTTGCCGGTGAGCATACCGCCCTGGAAGCTGTTGGTCAGGCGCTTGTACTGGCCGAACATGTAGCCAACCTCGCGGCCGCCGACACCGATATCACCGGCGGGGCAGTCCACGAACTGGCCGATGTGGCGGTACAGCTCGGTCATAAAGCTCTGGCAGAAACGCATGACTTCCATGTCGCTCTTGCCATGGGGGTCAAAGTCAGAGCCGCCCTTGCCGCCGCCCATGGGCAGGGTGGTCAGGCTGTTCTTGAAGGTCTGCTCAAAGCCCAGGAACTTCAGGATGCCCTGGTTGACAGAGGGATGGAAGCGCAGACCGCCCTTGTAGGGGCCGATGGCGCTGTTGAACTGGACGCGGTAGCCGCGGTTCACCTGGACCTTGCCCTGATCATCGACCCAGGGCACACGGAAGGTGATGATGCGCTCGGGCTCGACCAGACGCTCGATCAGGCCGGCCTTCTCGTACTCGGGATGCTTCTCCACCACGGGCTGGATGCTCTCCAGCACCTCGCGGACAGCCTGCAGGAACTCAGGCTCATTGGCATTGCGCTGTGCAAGGCCATCGTAAACGCGCTTCAGGTATTCATTCGTCAGCATAATAGAATACTCCTTTTCCCATAATTTACACTCGCTCTGCCCACTATCACAGAGCGCTTTATCATTATAAAGCTTTGTGCAGCGATTTACAATAGAGGAAATCGGAAAATGTTTCAGTGAAACCAAAATAAAAATGAATCCGCTTCACAGCGTCAGTGCCCGGCGGCGCTGGGGATCTCCTGCAATTCAAAGCGATATTCCTGCGCGGCATCGGGGTATTTTGCCCTGTCCACGGGGCTGAGGAACATGGCAAGGGGCCGCAGCCAGAGCCCGCCGTCCCCGTAGAGCTTGCGGTAGACCACAAAAGGCTCCCCCGTTTCGGAATCGTTGGCAACGGCCTCTACCAGATAAAAGTCGCCCTTGAAGTGCCGGTACACCCGGCCGATCCTGAGTTCGTTCGGCATTTGCGTTCTCCTTTCTGCAGGGATATTCAAAAAATCCCCCGCAGGCGGCTGGCGCTGGCGGGGGACAGGTGCATGATTTACTTCTTCAGCAGCTTCTCGCAGGCATCGGCGGCACCCTCAAGGTACTGGCCGGGGTAGGCCTCGATCATGCCGGCATCGGAGCAGGCAGCCAGCTGGGGATCGATGGGGCACTTGGCCAGCACGGGCAGGCCGTGCTTTGCAGCCACCTCATCCACATGGCTCTCGCCGAACACGCTGATCTTCTTGCCGCAGTCGGGGCAGACGATGTAGCTCATGTTCTCCACGATGCCCAGCATGGGCACCTTCATCATCTCGGCCATGTTCACGGCCTTGGCCACAATCATGCTGACCAGCTCCTGGGGGCTGGCAACGACCACGATGCCGTCCACGGGCAGGCTCTGGAACACAGTCAGGGGCACGTCACCGGTTCCCGGAGGCATGTCCACAAACAGGAAGTCTACGTCCTTCCAGACCACATCGGTCCAGAACTGCTTGACCGCACCGGCGATCACGGGGCCGCGCCACACAACGGGGTCCTCCTCGTTCTCGACCAGCAGGTTGATGCTCATCACATCAATGCCCATCCGGCTCTGGATGGGCCAGCAGCCCTTTTCATCGGCCATGGCACGGCCATGGATGCCGAACAGCTTGGGAATGGACGGGCCGGTGATGTCGGCATCCAGGATGCCGCAGTGGTAGCCCCGGCGGGCCATGGCGCAGGCCAGCAGGGCACTGGTCATGCTCTTGCCGACACCGCCTTTGCCCGAAACAACGCCGATGACCTTTTTCACGCTGCTGTTGGGGTTGGGGGCATCGTG
Source organism: Faecalibacterium hominis (ex Afrizal et al. 2022) (assembly GCF_049545105.1). Classification (NCBI taxonomy): domain Bacteria; kingdom Bacillati; phylum Bacillota; class Clostridia; order Eubacteriales; family Oscillospiraceae; genus Faecalibacterium; species Faecalibacterium hominis (ex Afrizal et al. 2022). Next base: position 180,653 of record NZ_CP186860.1, read on the forward strand.
CTCAGGTGCGGCGGTGCGGGAAGAACATGCTGCCCCGCAGGTGGAACAGTCATGGGTACATTCTTCGCTCATACTCTAACCTTTTCTCCTTTATCTTAATTAGACAGATCGTCTTGACCAACCCATATCATACCATAAAACCGGGTGGGAAACAACCCACAGAGGCGCTCATCTTCACAAGAGTGCATATTGCCCGGGAAAGGCCGCATACACTGAACCGAACGCCTGTGCGGGGGAAGGAGGAAGACCATGGGGCAGAGCTACCTGAAAAACGCCGCCCTCCTGACCGGGGCGGATGTCCTGCTGCGGCTGGCCGGGATGGGCCTGCGCATCTATCTGGCCAACGCCCTGGGCGGCGAGGGGATGGGGCTGTACCAGCTGGTGCTGGCGGTCTACTCGCTCTTTGTCACGCTGGCAACGGCGGGGGTCTCGGTGGCGGCCACCCGGCTGATGGCCGAGGAGCTGGCCCGGAGCCGGGCACAGGCGCGGGGGATGCTGGTGCGTCTGGCGGGCACGGGGCTGCTGCTGGGCGCGGCGGCCATGGCGGCGCAGTATGGGCTGGCCGGGGCTGCTGCCCGGTGGTGGCTGGGAGACGTGCGGGCAGCGGGCGCGCTGCGGGTGTCGGCCTTCGGGATGCCCTGGATGGCTCTCTCGGCTGTGCTGCGGGGGTTCTTTATCGCCCGGCGGCGGGTGGAGCCCAACGTGCTGAGCCAGCTGGTGGAGCAGAGCGTGCGGATCGGGATCATCTGGTACGCGTTGGAAGGGGGGAGCGCGCCGGACGTGAGCGCCCGCTGCACGGCGGTGCTGGCCGCCACGGCAGTGAGCGAGGCGGTGTCGGCCTGCATCCTGCTGCTGTTTTACCGTGGGGAGGCGGTGCGTGCGTTCGGCGCAGAAAAGGCCCGACGGCCTGCCGACCCTGCCCGGCGGCTCTGGGAGATCCTGTGGCCGGTGGAGGGCGGGCGGTGCCTTGCCAGCGCCCTGCACACGGCGGAGAACATGCTGGTGCCCGCCTGCCTGACGGTCTGCCTGCTGGATGCCGGGGGCCGCAGTGCCGCGGTGGCCCAGTACGGCAGCCTGAAGGGGATGGCCCTGCCTCTGCTCACCTTTCCCTTTGGGCTGCTGGGGAGCCTTTCGGTGCTGCTGATGCCTGAGATCACCCAGGCCCACATCCGGGGCGAACGCGCCCGGCTGGACTGTCTGCTGGACCGGATGCTCCGGCTGACGGGCTGCTTCTCGGCGCTGGCGGGGGCGCTGTTCTGGGTGTGGGGCGAGCCGCTGGCCCTGCTGCTCTACCACAGCCAGGAGGCCGGGTTCTATCTGCGGGTGCTGGGCCCGGCCATGCCGCTGATGTATCTGGAAAGCATGGTGGACGGTGCCATGAAGGGGATGGGGGAGCAGAAGGCCGTGTTCCGGTACAGCCTGTGGGACGCGGTGCTCCGCATTGCGGGGGTGCTGTTCCTCCTGCCCAGATGGGGGATGAAGGGCTTTTTATGGGTGATCCTGCTGTCCAGTGCCTATACCTGCCAGATGAATACGGCCCGTCTGCTGCACGTCAGCGGGCTGCAGCCCAGGCTCTGGCGGTGGCTGGGGGCTCCGGCGCTGGCGGCACTGGTCTCGGCGGGGGCGGGCGAGGGCCTGCGCGCCTTGCTGGCGGGGTGGCTGGGCAGCGGGAGCACGCCCATCCGGCTGGCGGCGCTCTGCGCGGGCGGCTTTGGCATGGCGGCAGTCTGCCTTGCCGTGCAGTGGCCGCTGGGGCTGGGCGAAGAGGTGCGGGCCATCCTGCGGACAGAAAAATCCCGCAGGGAGCGGCAGAAAAGCCCGGAGAATCGGAATTGTTCTGGACACAGGGGGGAGAATTGAGTATAATACAATGGATATTATGGCGGAACAGGCGCATGGGGCTTTGGACCCTGTGGCCGGCAACGCCGGGAAAAACGGGTGCGGACAGATCCCGCCCCGATGCAAAAGAGGATTTTTGTGAAGAAAACAGAGAAGCTTGTGCCGCAGGTGCTGCTGCGCCGGATGATCCTGGTGCTGCTGGACGCGGCCATCGTGATATTCAGCTTTTACTTTGCCCTGCTGCTCCGGGCCGACGGCGCGGTGGAGGCCAGCTGGTGGCCCCACAACCGTGCCCTGCTCTACCAGAATCTGCCCTGGATCGTGGCGCTCTACCTGCTCAGCTTTCTGGCGGGCGGGCTGTACCATGTGCTCTGGAAGTATGCCGGGGAGCGTGACCTCATCCGTCTGGGCGGCATGATCGCCGTGCCCACGGGGGTGGTCTATTTCGTGAACCATTTCTGCGTCCACGGCGTGCTGTTCGATTCTGCCAACGCCATGGCCGCTGTCCTCATCTTCCTGCTGGTGGGGGGCAGCCGTCTGGCATGGCGGCTCTTCCTGAACCATCCCATCGGCGAGCGGCTGCGGGGCGTGCCCAACAAGGACCCCAACCGCCCCGTGATGATCGTGGGCGCGGGCGAGGCCGGTGCCTGGGCCATCAATGTCTGCAAATCCAACAGCAGCTACGGCCACCCCGTTGTGGCGGTGGACGATGACCTGGTCAAGCAGGGACAGACCATCCACGGCGTGCCGGTCAAGGGCACGCTGGAGCAGATCCCCCAGCTCTGCACCCAGTACAACATCCACAACATCATCATTGCCATCCCCACCCTGCGGGGCAGCAGGCTGAACCATGTCATCGACCTCTGCGTTTCCACCCACTGCCCGGTGCAGATCCTGAGCGACCCCCAGCTGGTGGGCAGCAACGGCCCCCAGCAGGGCGCGTTCCGTGAGCTGAACACCGCCGATTTCCTCTCCCGTGACGAGGTCACGCTGGACAACGAGAAGATCTCCGGCTACCTCACCGGCAAGACCGTGCTGGTGACGGGCGGCGGCGGCTCCATTGGCAGCGAGCTCTGCCGCCAGGTGATGCGCTTCCGGCCCGGCAAGCTGCTGATCTTTGATATCTATGAGAACTGCGCCTACGAGCTGCTGATGGAACTGCAGCAGAAGTACGGCCGCGACATCCCTGTGACCGTGCTGATCGGCTCCATTCGGGATAAAAAGCGGCTGGACGAGGTATTTGAGACCTACCACCCCACCGTGGTGTTCCATGCAGCGGCCCACAAGCATGTGCCGCTGATGGAGATCAGCCCCGCTGAAGCCGTGAAGAACAATGTGCTGGGCACCAAGAACCTGCTCACCAGCGCCAGCGAGCACGACGTGGAGCGGTTCGTCCAGCTTTCCACCGACAAGGCGGTCAATCCCACCAGCGTGATGGGCTGCACCAAGCGGATCTGTGAGATGCTCATCCAGACCTTTGCGGGCAACACCGACATGAAGTGCGTGGCGGTCCGCTTTGGCAACGTTCTGGGCAGCCACGGCAGCGTGATCCCGCTGTTCGAGGCTCAGATCAAGAAGGGCGGCCCCGTCACCCTGACCGACCCCAACATCGAGCGCTACTTTATGACCATTCCTGAGGCGGCCCAGCTGGTGCTGCAGGCGGGCGCACTGGCCGAGGGCGGCAGCATCTATGTGCTGGACATGGGCGAGCCGGTCAAGATCATGGATCTGGCCAAGCAGCTCATCCGCTTTTACGGCTACGAGCCGGGCGTGAATATGGAGATCAAGATCGTGGGCCTGCGCCCGGGCGAGAAGCTCTACGAGGAGCTGATGATGGACGAGGAGCAGGGCAAGATGCGCCGCACCGAGCACAACAAGATCTTTGTGGCATCGCCCCGGGACATCGACCTGGCCGTGTTCTACCAGCAGCTGCAGGATCTTGCCGCTGCCGCCCAGCACAACGACGAGGGCGTGGTGGATCAGCTGGAAAAGATGATCCCTACCTTTACCCCCACCCGGAAAAATCTAAAGGTGTAAACTCCTTCCGTCATCGCTGGCGCGATGCCACCTCCCTCAGGGAGGGAGGCTTTGCCGTGCGGTCAGGCTCCCTCTCCGAGGGAGCTGTCTGCGAAGCAGACTGAGGGAGTAAACTACGTTCGCAACTGCGGCTCCAAAGCCGTATGCGCTATAAAAACGAGAGGGAAGTATATTATGGAAAAGAGACCGTTTCTGACCGAAGAGCAGGCCCAGGAGATCATCCAGGACGTGCCCACCCCGTTCCACGTCTACGACGAAAAGGGCATCCGTGAGAACGCCCGCCGCATCAACAAGGCCTTCAGCTGGAACAAGGGCTTCCGGGAGTATTTTGCCGTCAAGGCGCTGCCCAACCCCATCATCCTGCAGATCCTGAAGGAAGAGGGCTGCGGTGTGGACTGCTCCTCCCTGACCGAGCTGATGCTGAGCGAGGCCTGCGGCTTTACCGGCAGCGATATCATGTTCTCCTCCAACCAGACCCCTGTGGAGGACATGAAGAAGGCATACGAGCTGGGCGCATACATCAACCTGGACGATGCCACCATGGTGGACTTCCTGGACCGCGTGGCCGGGACCCCCGAGAACATCTTCTGCCGCTACAACCCGGGCGGGACTTTCCAGCTGGGTGAGAGCGAGGAGGGCTTCCAGGTCATGGACAAGCCCGGCGATGCCAAGTACGGCATGACCGAGGAGCAGATGATCGACAGCTACAAGAAGCTGATGGCAAAGGGTGCAAAGAACTTCGGCATCCATGCCTTCCTGGCCTCCAACACCATCTCCGATGCCTATTACCCCGAGCTGGCAGGCATCCTGTTCCAGCTGGCGGTCCGTGTGCAGAAGGCCACCGGTGCCCACATCGGCTACATCAACCTGTCCGGCGGCGTGGGCATCCCCTACCGCCCCGACCAGACCGAGAACGACATCATGGCCATTGGCGAGGGCGTGCGCCGGAAGTTTGAGGAGATCCTTGTGCCCGCAGGGATGGGCGATGTGGCCATCTTCACCGAGATGGGCCGCTTTACCACCGGCCCCTACGGTGCGCTGGTGGCAACTGCCATCCACGAAAAGCACATCTACAAGGAGTACATCGGTCTGGATGCCTGCGCTGCCAACCTGATGCGCCCCGCCATGTACGGCGCTTACCACCACATCACCGTGCTGGGCAAGGAGAACGCCCCCTGCGACCACAAATACGATGTGGTCGGCGGCCTGTGCGAGAACAACGACAAGTTCGCCATTGACCGGATGCTGCCCAAGATCGACATCGGCGACCTGATCTACATCCACGACACCGGTGCCCACGGCTCCGCCATGGGCTACAACTACAACGGCAAGCTCCGCAGCGCCGAGGTCCTGCTCTGCGAGGACGGCTCTCACCGCCTCATCCGCCGCGCCGAGACCCCCCGTGACTACTTTGCAACGCTGGACTTCCTGCCCGCCATGAAGCCCCTGTTCGAGGGCTACGACGACTGAGTCCCCCTGAAAACCTGCGAGGTGTGATATGTTTTTTGGATTCCAGCTTACCTGCGGCCTGATGATGGTCTTTTACGGCTACTCGGTGATGAAGAACCCCCGTGTGTGGGGAGATCAGGGCCGTCAGGCGGTCAAGGCGGAGAATTTCCCGGAATACTGCCGCCAGAACGGCCTGTTCTTCCTGAAGGCGGGCCTGATCATGGCGCTCATCGGCGCGCTGGACGCACTGGTGAGCCTTTCCGGCGCGCTCTACGTCCTGCTGTATCTGTTCGGGCTGGCGTTCTCGTTCTATCCGCTGGTCAAATGGTGCCGCGAGAACGAGGGCTTCTCCTGGCCCTGGCCCCATGTGGAAAGCGAGAAGAAGCGGATCAAAAAGCTGCGCAGGGAGCAGGAACAGGAGCAGCAGAACGGCTCTGAGAAAAAATAAGAGAAAACCGGAATGCGGCGCTCTCCCTGAAGAAGGGAGGGCGCTGCTTTTGTCTGCTGAAGTTTCGACCCTTGACAGCCGGAGCCGCAGAACCTATAATGAAACCACGATGACCCCTCTTGAAACACATTTGGAGGTACAAAACCATGATTAACTATCCCAAGAATTATGCTCCTCTGGCGGAAGAGGAAATGGAGTACATCAGCGGCGGCCTGTCCATCAACTGGATGGCACTGGGCTCCACCGTTATGGGCCTGGCCACCAGCATGCTGGCCTACCTGAATGTCTCCAACATTGCCGGTGTGGCGGTCCAGCTGCAGAAGAAGGACCCCGAGAAGTACCCTGAGCCGGAAGGCACCATCAACGGCAACCTCATCATTGATTCCACCCTGACCTACTTCTCCAGCGTGGCAGGCATCGGCATGGGCCTGCTGAACATCGCTGCGGGCGTGGGCACCGTCTATCTGGGCATGAAGTCCGGTTCTTAAAAATTAGCACTGGACATTTGAGCCAAAACGTGGTATAATTTATCCTGCATTCGCGGGCATCGTACATCGGCTAGTATATCAGCCTTCCAAGCTGAGGAGGTGGGTTCGATTCCCATTGCCCGCTCCATGCAGAAAAGGCGCTGATTCGTTCAGAATCGGCGCTTTTTATTTTGCCTGTAACCCACTTGACAATGGCAGCCTGATCCGCTATACTGAATATAGGATAAAACCACTATTTCATGGAGGCGGCGGCGTGCAGGAATACGAGATCGAATTTTATGACAAAGCCGATGGCTCCGAACCGGCGAAAGAGTTTATTCTGGCTCTGGATGCGAAAATGCGGGCCAAGGTCGTGCGCACGGTCGGGCTTCTCCGGGAGGAAGGGCCTTCATTGCGGGAGCCGTACTCCAAGCATCTGGAGGATGGCATTTTTGAGATCCGCACCAAGTTCGGCTCCGACATTACCCGTGTGCTGTACTTTTTTGTGATCGGCAGAAGGATCATCCTTACGAACGGCTTTGTCAAAAAGACGCAGAAGACACCTGCTTCCGAGATCGCACTTGCAAAGCAGTACCGTGCCGATTATCTCAGCCGAAAGGAGTGCTCCAAATGACCAATTTCAATGATTTTCTCAACGAACAGATGAAAGACCCTGAGTTTAAGGCAGAGTGGGATGCCCTTGACCCCGAATTTGCTGTGATCGAGGCGATCCTTGCCGCCCGGAAGGAAAGCGGACTGACCCAGCAACAGCTTTCCGAGCGCACCGGCATTGCCCAGACAGACATCAGCAAGCTGGAGCGCGGCAACGGAAATCCTTCGCTTCGCACCCTGCAGCGGCTGGCTGCCGGTATGGGGATGCGGGTCAAGATCGAATTTGTTCCGGCAAAGTGAACCTCCAAGCAGATGGCCTGCGGGCTGTCTGCTTTTTTGATGGGGAGAGCTTGTTCACTTTACCTGTTTACTTTGAAGCGATTTTATAGTAAAATAAGGTGAATAAATCAGGGGCAGGGGAAACTCCGGCCTGATGAGAGAAATGATTTAGGTGGTGTATTGATATGGCATTGAAATATCAGCGGATCCTTCTGAAGATCAGCGGCGAGGCCCTGGGCGGCGAAAAGGGCACCGGCTTTGACGAGCCGACCATGGACGCGATCTGCGGCGGCGTGAAAAAAGCCCACGACCTGGGCGTGCAGATCGGCATCGTGGTGGGCGGCGGCAACTTCTGGCGCGGCCGTTCCAGCGGCAAGATGGAGCGCACCCTGGCCGACAAGATCGGAATGCTGGCGACCGTGATGAACGCGCTGGCTGTCTCCGACAAGCTGGAGCAGCTGGGCGTGGAGACCGAGGTGTTCACCTCCATCACCATGCCGCAGGTGGCCCCCGCCTTTACCCGCAAGGATGCCCTGAAGGCCATGGCAGACGGCAAGATCGCCATCTTCGGCGGCGGCACCGGCAACCCCTTCTTCTCTACCGACACCACCACGGCTCTGCGTGCTGTTGAGGTGAGTGCGGACATCATGTTCAAGGCCACCATGGTGGACGGCGTGTATGACAAGGACCCCCACAAGTACCCCGATGCCAAAAAGTACGACACCCTGACCTTTACCAAGGTGCTGGAGGATCGCCTGGCTGTGATGGACGGCACTGCCGCCACCCTCTGCCGCGACAACAAGCTCCCCATCCTGGTTTTTGACCTGGCCGACCCGGACAACATTGCAAAGGCCGTGCAGGGCGAGAATGTGGGCACCCTGGTCTACGAGGGCTGAGCATAGCCCGCATCCCCGTACCATAGAATGGAACAGGCAGCAATCACAGCGCCTGTGCAGAACAATATATAACAGGAGAAAAGGACAATGAGCAGCAACACCAAGGCATTTGAAGAAAAGATGAAGAGCTCCGTGGAGCATCTGGACCGCGAGCTGGCCGCTGTGCGTGCAGGCCGCGCCAACCCCGCCGTTCTGGACAAGGTGAGCGTGGACTACTACGGTGCCCCCACTCCCATCCAGCAGGTGGCCTCTGTGGCCGTGAGCGAGGCCCGCACCCTGACCATCACCCCCTGGGACCGCACCCTGCTGCGCGCCATCACCAAGGCCATCATGGCCAGCGACGTGGGCATCACCCCCATTGATGACGGCTCCACCATCCGCCTGAACTTCCCAGCCCCCACCGAGGAGCGCCGCAAGCAGCTGGCAAAGGAAGTTGCCAAGCTGGGCGAGGAGGCCAAGGTGGCCGTGCGCAATGTCCGCCGCGACGCTATGGACAAGGCCAAGGCCATGAAGAAGGCCGGTGAGCTGACCGAGGACACCCAGAAGACCATGGAAGAAGAGGTCCAGAAGCTGACCGACAAGTATATCAAGAACATCGACGCAGCCGTTGAGGAAAAGCAGAAGGAGATCATGTCCGTCTGATCGCCGCGGCGAAACGAAACGTGTGAGGTGCCGTGCGCTGGAACGAGTGCGCGGCACTTTTTGCCGAAACCGGGGCAGGGAACCCCCGCCCCGCAAACGCAGGAGAATGATTATGAACCATCCCAAAGAATTTGCCGAGGGCCTTTCCATCGGCATCATCATGGACGGCAACGGCCGCTGGGCCAAGCTGCGGGGCCTGCCCCGCACCGCGGGCCACAAAAAGGGTGCCGCCGTGTTTCAGGATATCGCCAACTACTGCGAGGAGCTGGGCGTTTCGTCCGTGACCTTCTACGCCTTCTCCACCGAGAACTGGAAGCGCCCGCTGGAAGAGGTCTCCGCCATTATGAAGCTGTTCGGCGAGTATCTGCTCAAGGGCTTCAACTATAAGGACCGCAACATTCGCATCAAGTTCCTGGGCGACCGGGCCGCGCTGGATGCAAAGCTCCAGAAGCTGATGAACGAGCTGGAGGAGGACTCTGCCGCCAAGACCGGCATGACCCTGAACATTGCCGTGAACTACGGCGGCCGCCCCGAGATCGTGCGGGCCGCCCGGCAGCTGGCCCAGCAGGTGGCAGAGGGCACCCTCAAGCCCGAGGACATCACCGAAGAGATGATGAGCGACCACATGTATACCGCCGGCCAGAAGGACCCGGATTTCATCCTGCGTCCCTCGGGCGAGAAGCGCCTTTCCAACTTCATGCTCTGGCAGGCCGCTTACGCCGAACTGGTGGAGATGGATGTGCTCTGGCCCGATTTCACCCGTGATGACCTGGATGCCGCCATCACGGAGTTCAACAAGCGCTCCCGCCGGTTTGGCGGCATCTGACCCTTGCAATTCCCAAAAGGAGAAATTTGAATGAAAACTCGTATCATAACCGCAGTTGTGGGCATCCTCGTCCTGATCGGGGTGCTGTTCACTTTTGACACGCTGGTGTTCAATTTTGTCATTGCCGCCATTACCCTGATCGCCATCCACGAGGTCTTCAAGGCCCTGGGCTTTGGCAGAAAGGAATGGCCCATGTACGCCGTGTTCGTGCCCTACACCCTGCTGATCATGCTGTCCAGCTATCAGGTGTGGCGGCGGCTGGTCATGCCGGCCTCCTTTTTGATGGTGCTGTTCTTCGGCATCTATCTGGTGGTGCGCAACGCACAGGTGGATTTTGCAAAAGCCAGCGGTCTGGTGATGTTTTCCGGCATCGTGATCTTCTGCTTCTACTCTTTTATCCGTTTGAAGGAGCTGCTGCCGGTGGAGACCTACGGCTATGACGCGATGTTCTTTATTCTGCTCATCCTCTGCTTTGCCTGGGGCGGCGATACCTGCGCCTACTTTGCAGGCAGAGCCTTTGGCAAGCACAAACTCTGCCCCGTGGTCAGCCCCAAAAAGACCGTGGAGGGAGCCATTGGCGGCGTGCTGGGCACCATGGTGTTCGGCGTGATCGCCACTGTCATCTACTCCATTGCGGCCAACCGGATGGAGGCGTTCACCCGCACCAACATCGGCGTTTCGATGTACGTGATCATTGCCCTGCTGGCCTGCGTGGCCGCTGTGCTGGGCATCTACGGCGACCTGTTCGCCAGCGTGGTCAAGCGCCAGTGCGGCATCAAGGATTATGGCACCATCTTCCCGGGCCACGGCGGCATTCTGGACCGCTTCGACAGCGTCATGTTCATTGCGCCGTTCGTCACCATGGTGGTCATCGCTGTTTTCTATCACTGAATGCAGGAGGTAGCTTATGTCTAAAAAAATCACGCTGCTGGGTTCTACCGGTTCCATCGGCACCCAGAGCCTGGATGTCATCCGTGCCCAGGGGTATGAGGTGTTCGGCCTTTCCGCCCACAGCCATGTGGAGAAGATCCTGGAGCAGATCGAGGAGTTTCACCCCCGGTATGTCTGCATGACCGACCCCGATGCCGCCGCCCGGCTGGACGCGGCTCTGGCGGGCCGTGCCAACGCCCCCCGGCTGCTGATCGGCCCCGAGGGCCTGAAGGAGCTGGCCGCCATGGACGGTCCCGATGTGGTGCTGAACAGTGTGGTGGGCATCGCCGGTCTGGGTGCCAGCCTGACCGCCATTGAGAGCGGTCACGATCTGGCCCTTGCCAACAAGGAGAGCCTTGTCACGGGCGGTCACCTGGTGACCCAGGCTGTGGCAAAGCACGGCGTGAAGCTGCTGCCTGTGGACAGCGAGCACTCCGCCATCTTCCAGTGCCTGCAGGACAAGGAGAGCGCCAAGAGCCTGACCAAGATCCTGCTCACGGCCTCCGGCGGCCCCTTCTTCGGCATGAAGACCGAGGAGCTGCGGGGCAAGACCAAGGCCGATGCCCTCAAGCACCCCAACTGGAACATGGGTGCCAAGATCACCATCGACTCTGCCACCCTGATGAACAAGGGCCTGGAGCTGATCGAGGCGGTCTGGCTGTTCGGCCTGCCCCCCGAGAAGATCCAGATCGTGGTGCAGCGCCAGAGCATTGTCCACTCTGCCGTGCAGTACAGCGATAACTCCATCATTGCCCAGCTGGGCGTGCCCGATATGCGCATCCCCATCCAGTACGCCCTGACCTACCCGGCCCGTGTGCCCGGTGTGGTGCCCGAGCTGGACTTTACCACCCTGAAGCTGCTGACCTTCGATGTGGCCGACGAGGAGACCTTCCGCTGCCTGGCTGCCTGCAAAAAGGCCATCAAGAAGGGCGGTCTGGGCCCCTGCGCCGCCAACGGTGCCAACGAGGAGGCAGTCAAGCTCTTCCTCGAGGATAAGATCGGCTTCCTCGATATCGGCCGACTGGTGGAAGCTGTTGTGGACAGCGACAGCTTTGGCGGCGATTACACCCTGGCCGATGTGTATGAGTGCGACAAGATGGCCCGCGCCTTTGTGAGAGCGCACCTGTAAGGAGAACTGATGTCTTTTATTGTCACCTTTATTGCTGCGGTGTTCGTGTTCAGCGCCGTGATCGCCATCCACGAGTTCGGCCACTTCATGGTGGCAAAGCTCTGCGGTGTGCAGGTCAACGAGTTCTCCATCGGCATGGGGCCGGTGCTGTGCAAGCGGGTGCGCAAGGGCACCCAGTACAGCATCCGCGCCCTGCCCGTGGGCGGCTTTGTGGCGCTGGAAGGGGAGGAAAGCCCCGAGAGCAAGCAGGCGGAGGAGAACCTCTCAGTCGTCTCCGACGACAGCTCCCCTAGTAGGGGAGCCAAGGTGGATGCCGGGAAGCCTGACTTGCCTCCCCTATCAGGGGAGGTGGCAGAGCCGACAGGCTCTGACGGAGAGGTTTCTCCCTCGGGCATCCCGCTGAATAAGGCCCCTGTCTGGCAGCGGGCCCTCATCATGCTGGCGGGTGCCGGGATGAACTTTGTGCTGGGCTTTGTGGTCATGGCCATCCTCATCACCGCCCAGAACGAACCCATCACCAGCAAGGTCCTCTATCAGGTGGAGGAGAACGCCCTCTGCGGCCAGACCGGCCTGCAGGCAGGGGATAAGATCCTTGCGGTGAATGGCCGCCGCTGCTTTGTGGCAAACGATATCCTCTATGAGCTGATGCGCACGGAGGACTACACCGCCGATTTCACCGTTCTGCGGGACGGCAAAAAGGTGGAGCTGCCCGGTGTGCAGTTCGACACCTGGCAGGATGACAGGGGCGAGACCCACATGAGCCTGGGCTTTACAGTCTACGGCATCAAAAAAACACCGCTGAACGTGCTGAAAGAGGCGGGCAACAGTGTGCTCTACTACGGGCGCATCATCTTTGCCTCCCTCTCCGACCTGCTGCGGGGGCGGGAGAGCATCAACGACCTCTCCGGCCCGGTGGGCATCGTAACGGCCATCGGGCAGGCCGCCAGCTACGGCTGGCAGGACCTGCTGGAGATGCTTGCGCTCATCACCGTGAATGTGGGCATCTTCAACCTGCTGCCCTTCCCGGCGCTGGACGGCGGCAAGGTGGTGTTCCTGCTCATTGAGGGCGTGACCGGCCATGCCGTGCCCGAAAAGATCCAGAGCGGCCTGATCGTGGCAGCCTTTGCGCTGCTGTTCGGGCTGATGATTTTTGCAACTTACAACGATATCCTCCGGCTCATTACCGGGGCAATGTGATACGGAAAGGAAAACGACCATGCGGCAGCTGAAACGAGAAGTGAAGATCGGCAATGTGACCATTGGCGGCAACAACCCCATTGCGGTGCAGACCATGCTGAATGTCCCCGTGGAGGACATTGAGGGCAACGTTGCCCAGGCAAAGCGCTGTGAGGCGGCGGGCTGCCAGATCCTGCGTGTGACCTGCCCCAGCGCGGCGGATGCCAAGTGCATCGAGGCTGTGAAGAACGCGGTGAACATCCCCATCGTGGCGGATATCCACTTTGACTACAAGGCAGCGCTGGCCTGCGCCGACGTTGGTGTGGACAAGATCCGCATCAACCCCGGCAACATCGGCGATGACGACCGGGTCAAGGCCGTGGTGCAGGCCTGCCAGCAGAAGAACATCCCCATCCGCATCGGCGTGAACGGCGGCAGCCTGGAAAAGCACATCCTGGCAAAGTACGGCGCACCCGTGCCCGAGGCCATGGTGGAAAGTGCCCTGTACCATGTCCGCCTGCTGGAGAAGTTCGATTTCAACAACATCGTCATCTCCATCAAGAACTCCAACGTGCCCCGCATGATGGAGGCCTACCGCCAGCTGAGCGCCGTGACCGATTACCCCCTGCATGTGGGCGTGACGGAGGCCGGTACTTACCAGATGGGTCTGCTCAAGAGCGGCATGGGCATCGGCGGGATGCTGCTGGAGGGCATCGGCGATACCATCCGCGTCTCGCTGGCCGCCGAACCTGAGAAGGAAGTGGAAGCAGGCTACAACATCCTGCGCGCCGTGGGCTTCCCCGTGGCTGGCCCCGAGGTCATCACCTGCCCCACCTGCGGCCGCACCCAATACCCCTGCACCGAGATCGCCAACGAGGTGGAAAAGCGCCTGCAGGGCTATAAGAAATCCATCAAGGTGGCCGTCATGGGCTGCGTGGTCAACGGCCCCGGCGAGGCCCGCGAAGCCGATATCGGCATTGCAGGCGGCAAGGGCGAGGCTGTCCTCTTCATCCACGGCCAGCCCATCAAGAAGCTGACCGGCGATAATATCCTCGACCAGTTCATGGAGGAAATCTATAAGATCTGAGAGAAATAAACCCCACCGTCATTGCTTCGCAATGCCACCTGTCCGGGTTGCGGCACCCAGCGTCCACTTCGTGCAGAGCACTCGTGTCCTGCTGGCCGCGGCCCCAACAACTCCTCCCTGTTTCCGCCACTGGCGGCGGTCGTCGTTGTTGCCTAATAGGGGCGGCCTTGGCAAAAAGATGAAGCTTTACGAGATGCCAAAGGCCCCCCTATTAGCGGGGGCTGTCGCCGCAGGCGACTGGGGGGTTAAATTCAGCACCCCCAAAAGGTCATGCTGCAATTGCCTCTCCCTTTGGGAGAGGTGGCATCCCGCAGGGATGACGGAGAGGGCGCAGGAGCGAAGCGCCTGAGAGGTTCAGAAATAACATCAAAAGGAGTAACCCATCGTGACACCACTTGTATCTCAGCTATGGCCGCAGTTCATGGCGGACCCGGATTTCGCGGCCAGCTTCGGGCGCGTGATCGTGGAGCATGCCCGGATGCTGCGGCAGGAGCGGCAGGTCGTTTTTACCCTGCGCAGTGCCGCCCCGCTGGACAAGGGGCTGTGCGCCCGGCTGCTGGCCTCCCTGCAGCCGGATTATGAGGGCTTTGAACTGAAGATCAACAACCTCTTTGGCTATGCCACGCTGGACGAAGCCGCCCTGCGGGAGCTGATGGAGGAGATGAAGCGGGACGGCATCCCCATCAACGGCTTTCTGGACCGGTGCCGGATCACCATCACCGGCCAGAACATCACGGTGGGGGTCTGCCACGGCACCAAGTTTTTGCAGGAGATGGAGTTTGAGCGCCTGCTGGCGGACCGCGTTGCCGCCCACACCGGTGTCAGGCCAAAAGTCACCCTGACAAGCGCGGTGGGCGAGGCCGAACAGCGCCAGATGGAGGAAAAGCTGGAGCGCAAGATCGCCCCGCCAGTGGTCAAGTTCGAGAAAAAGAACACCGCCCCCTCCATCAAGGTGGAGGGCCTTGACCTGACCGACAAGCCCGTGACCATTTTCCACGGCAAGATGTTCACCCCCAAGAACCTCACCCCCCTCAAGGACCTGGGCGGCGAGGGCGGCAAGTGCGTGATCTGGGGCGACGTGTTCTTCACCGAGGTCAAGGGCAACTACCGCAAGATCTACACGGTGTCCATCACCGATTACACCGGCTCCATCAACCTGAAGATCCGCGCGCAGGAAGGGGAGGACTGCTCCAAGTGGGAGAACATCGCCAAGGGCACCACCCTGCTGGTGCGCGGCGACTGCACCTACGACAAGTACGAGCACGACTACATCGTTTACCCCTACGATGTCCTGTTCGTGGAGCGGAAAAAGCGGGAGGACAACGCCCCGGAAAAGCGGGTGGAGCTTCACCTGCATACCAAGCTGTCCAGCATGGATGCCTTCTGCGACCCGGGCGGCATCGTCAAGCTGGCCCACCGGATGGGCCACCCTGCCATTGCCATCACCGACCACGGTGTCTGTCAGGGCTACCCGGAGGCCATGCTGGCCACCGACGAGATCCACAAGAGCGACCCGGATTTCAAGCTGATCTACGGCTGCGAGGCCTACTTTGTGGATGATATGGTGCCCTGCGTCTACGGCGTGAAGGACCAGCCGCTGGACGGCGAGTTCTGCGTGTTCGACACCGAGACCACCGGCCTGGACCCCGGCGTGGAGTACCTGACCGAGATCGGCGCGGTGATCGTGCGGAACGGGGAAGTGGTGGAGGAGTTCGACACCTTTGTCAAGCCGGGCAAGCCCATCACCCCCAAGATCACCGAGCTGACCGGCATCACCAACGAGATGGTGGCCGATGCCCCCGGGGAAAAGGAAGCGCTGGAAGCCTTTCTCCGGTTCGCGGATGGCCGCATCCTGGTGGCCCACAATGCCCATGCGTTCGATATCCGCTTCCTGAAAGCCGCCGCCAAGCGCAGCGGCATTTCCTTTGAGCCGACCTATATCGACACCCTGACCATGGCGCAGGCCATGTACCCGGGCCTGCACAACTACAAGCAGGGGACCATCAACAAGCATCTGGAGCTGCCCAGCTACGAGGCCCACCGCGCCTGCGAGGATTCCGCCGCGCTGGGCCGCATCTTCTGCGTCATGCTCAGTGACCTTGCCGAGAAAGAGGTCACCACCGTGGAGGGCATCAACACCGGTCTGGGCGGCAACCGGGAGGTGCTGAAAAAGAAGTACTTCCACCTCATCATTCTGGTCAAGAACCAGATGGGCCTGAAGAACCTGTACAAGATCGTGAGCGAGGCCCACGTCAACTACTTCTTCAAGAAGCCCCGTGTGCCCCGCAGCCTGCTGAACAAGTACCGCGACGGCCTGATCCTGACCAGCGCCTGCGAGGCGGGCGAGCTTTACCGTGCCGTTGTGGAGGGGCGCTCCTACGAGGAACTGAAGAAGATCGCCTCCTACTACGACGTGCTGGAGATCCAGCCCCTGGGCAACAACGAGTATATGGTGCGGGACGGCAAGGTGGAGAGCGAGGAGGTCATCAAGGACTTCAACCGCACCATCATCCGGCTGGGCGAGGACCTGCACAAACCGGTCATCGCCACCGGCGACGTGCACTTTACCGAGCCGGAGGATGCCATCTACCGCACGGTGCTGCAGGCGGGCAACGGCTTCAAGGATGCGGACACCCAGCCCCCGCTGTTCTACCGCACCACTGAGGATATGCTGAAGCAGTTCAGCTACCTGCCCAAGGAAAAGGCCTACGAGATCGTGGTGACCAACCCCCGCAAGATCGCGGCCACCATCGACAACAACGTGCGGGCCATCCCGCGCGGCACCTACCCGCCCAGCATCGAGGGTGCGGAGCAGCAGCTGCGCGATGCCACCTGGGAACACGCCAGGCGGGATTACGGCGACCCCCTGCCCAAGATCGTGGAGGACCGCCTGAAAAAGGAGCTGGACTCCATCTGCGGCCACGGCTACGCGGTTCTGTACGTCATTGCCGTCAAGCTGGTGGCCTACTCCAACGCGGGCGGCTATCAGGTGGGCAGCCGTGGCTCGGTGGGCTCCTCTGCCGTGGCCCACTTCTCCGGCATTTCGGAGGTCAACAGCCTGCCGCCCCACTATCGCTGCCCCAAGTGCAAGTACAGCGAGTTCATCACCGACGGCAGCGTGGACGACGGCTTTGACCTGCCCGATAAGGACTGCCCCCACTGCGGTACCCGGATGCTGGTGGACGGCCACGACATCCCCTTTGAGACCTTCCTGGGCTTCTACGGCGACAAGGAGCCTGATATCGATCTGAACTTCTCAGGCGAGTATCAGTCCAACGTCCACCGCTACACCGAGGAGCTGTTCGGCAAGGCCAATGTGTTCAAGGCGGGCACGGTGTCCGGCATTCAGGACAAGACCGCCTACGGCTACGTCAAAAAGTATCTGGAGGCCCGCGGAAAAACCGTCAACCACGCCGAGGAGAACCGCCTGACCCTGGGCTGCACCGGTGTCAAGCGCACCACCGGCCAGCACCCCGGCGGCATGGTGGTTGTGCCCGATACCTACGAGATCTACGATTTCTGCCCCATCCAGCACCCGGCGGATGATGTGGCGGGCGGCCTGCTCACAACGCATTTCGAGTTCAAGTACCTCCACGACACCCTGCTCAAGCTGGACGAGCTGGGCCACGATATGCCCACCTTCTACAAGTATTTTGAGGAATACACCGGCATCCCCGTGGACAGCATCCCCATGAACGACCCCCGGGTGTACAGCCTGCTCACCAGCCCGGAGGAGCTGGGCGTGACCCCGGAGCAGATCGACAGCCAGACCGGCACCTTCGGTATCCCGGAAATGGGCACCAACTTCGTGCGCGGAATGCTGGTGGAGGCCCGGCCCCGGAACTTCTCGGAGCTGATCCAGATCTCGGGCCTGTCCCACGGCACCGATGTCTGGACCGGCAACGCCGACGAGCTGATCCGCAGCGGCACCTGCACCATCGCGGAGGTCATCGGCTGCCGTGACAGCATCATGCTCTACCTGCTGCGCAAGGGGCTGGAGCCCAAGATGGCCTTTGATATCATGGAGGCGGTCCGTAAGGGCAAGGTGGCCAAGGGCGGCTTCAAGCCCGGCTGGGAGGAAGCCATGCGGGAGCACGAGGTGCCGGACTGGTACATCGAGTCCTGCCGCAAGATCAAGTATATGTTCCCCAAGGCCCACGCTGTGGCCTACCTGATGAGCGCCATCCGGCTGATGTGGTTCAAGCTCTACCGCCCGGCAGAGTTCTATGCCGTTTACTTCACCGTGCGCGGCGATGATATCGACTATGAGGCCGCTGTGGGCGGTGCGGCTGTGGCCCGCGCCCACATGGAAGCGGTGAAGCGCCGCCTGAAAGAGGAGAAGAACGCCAAGGACGAGGACGTGCTGGTCAGCCTGCAGCTGGTCAACGAAATGCTCTCCCGCGGGTATGAGTTCCTGCCCATCGAGCTGGGCAAGAGCCGCGGCAACAAGTATATCGTGGAGGATGGCAAGGTGCGCCTGCCCTTCTGTGCCCTGAAAGGCGTGGGCGGCACTGCCGCCGCCTCGCTGGAGCGTGCCACCATCGACGGGCAGGAGTATATCTCCGTGGAGGAGCTCCAGCAGGCCACCGGCGTGACCAGCGCCGTTCTGGAAAGCCTGCGCACCGCCGGTGTGCTGGCAGACCTGCCCGAGAGCAGCCAGGTGAGCTTCTTCTGACCCCTTATGCAACAAAAAATCCCCTGCCAATATCCGGCAGGGGATTTTTGTGTTGTGTGGTTCAGCCTTTACGCTTCCTTTTCCATAGCGGCCAGCGGGGTCAGGTACTCCTTGCAGCACTCCTCGTACATGAGGGAGTATTCCTTGCTGGGGTTGTGGTGCATCAGGCTCTTGAGGGTGTGGGAATCGTAGTCGTCGCCCTCGCTGGTGCCCACCAGACGGGCCGCCACGTTGGAGCAGTGGTCGGAGATGCGCTCCACATTGTTCAGCACATCCAGGAACACCACGCCGGTATCAATGGAGCAGATGCCATCCTTCAGGCGCTTGATGTGGCCGTCGCGGAGCTTCTCCACCAGAATGTCGATGACCTCTTCCAGCGGCTCCACCTGACGGGCCAGCGCGATGTCATCGTTCTCAAAGGCATCGTTGGTGCGGGTCAGGATCTGCTCCAGCGCGGAATCCAGCAGCTTCAGCTCGTTCTTGGCAATGTCGCTGAAGGAGGCCTCTTTCTCGCAGAGCTCCACGGCCTTTTCCTGAATGTTCACGGCGTAGTCGCCGATGCGCTCGAACTCGGTGACAAAATTCAGCAGCTCGGTCACGGCATGGCTCTCGTCGTCGCCCAGCTCCTGGTCAGTCATCTTGATGAGGTAGTTGGAGATCTCCACCTCCATCCGGTCGATAAGGTTCTCCCGCACATTGATGGCGCTCACCACGTCCTCATCCATCTTGAGCAGCAGGGGAGTGGAGAGGCTGACGTTGCGGGCGGCACGGCGGGACATCTTGACCACGGCGCTCTTGGCCTGCTGCAGGGCCACGGCCGGGCTCTTGAACAGGCGCTCGTCCAGCACGGGCATACTCATTTCCTGCGCTTCCTCAGCACTGTTGGGCACGGTGAGCATGGCCAGCTTGGATAGTACACTGCTGAAAGGCAGGAACAGCAGCATGGCCGCCACACTGGAAAGGGTGTGGATGTTTGCAATGGTGCTCTTGTTCATCACGTCGCCCCACACCGGGATGCCGATGGTGTACCGCACGGCGTAGATGGCACCCAGCAGCACAAAGCTGCCGATGATGTTGAAATACAGGTGGATCAGGGCGGCGCGCTTGCCGTCCTTGGAGGAGCCGCCGATGGTCAGCAGCGGGGTAAAGGCGGTGCCGATGTGGGCACCCAGAATGATGGGGATGGCGCTGCCAAAGGTGACAAGGCCGGTGCTGGACAAGGCCTGCAGGATACCCACCGAGGCCGAGGAGGACTGGATGATGACGGTGACGACCATGCCCACCAGCACGCCCAGCACGGGGTTGGTCATGCTGACGAACAGCTCCTGAAAGGCTGCGCTCTCCCGCAGGGGGGACACGCCGGTGTCCATCAGGCTCATGCCCGTGAACAGGATGCCGAAGCCCAGCATGATCTGGCCGATGTTCTTCTTTTTGGCGTTGCGCAGGAACACATAAAAAATGCAGCCGACAAATGCCACCACCGGCGCAAACGTCTTGGGCTGGATGAGGGTCAGCAGAAGGCTTTCACCCGAGATATCCGCCATGCGGATGAGCTGACCGGTGACCGTGGTACCAATGTTTGCACCCATGATGACACCAACCGACTGCGTCAGGGTCATAATGCCAGAGTTGACAAGGCCGACACAGATGACGACTGTGCCCGCGGAGGACTGGATCACGCCGGTGATGAGGGTGCCGAAAATGACACCCTTGATGGTGGAGGAGGTCAGCTTTTGCAGCACGCCCTGCATCTTGCCGCCCGCCAGCTTTTCCAGGCCGGCACCCATGATCGACATACCATAGAGGAACAGCGCAATACCGCCCAACAATGAGGTGATGTGTGTGATATCCATCTCGATACTCCTAAAAACTTCCTTTTGCTCTTCAAACAAACCAAGGACGGCCGCCCGGGGCTTCCTGCCCTGAACGCCGTCCTTTTTATTATAGCATTGAACTCCCCCGGACAACAAGCGTTATTTTACATGTTTTTTGCATTTTTACTGCATTTCCGCGCCGTTTTGTCCTTTTGTCAACTGTTCTTTTCTTATATTTTACAGGTATTTTACATTTGAGCTTTCCCCGCGCGCTCCTGACATGCTTCCGGGAACTGCCGGGAATATGTCATGCGGCCTCGTCCAGCTCCTCCATGGCCTCCCGCACCGTGTCCGCCGAGAAGAGGAACACCCCGCCCCGGGTATAAACCTCCACATGGCCGCCTACAGATCGGATCTCGTACTCACTCATGGTGTTCCCTCCTGTTCCTGCAGCCCGCCTCCGGGCCGCTCCTGTTTTGTTCGACAAGAGAAGTATACCAGATACAGGGTACGATAAGGGGGACTTTCAAACGCTCCGCTTGACTTTTTTCATAAGTCCGCATATAATGAAGATGACACCACATACGACACCACATGGACGGAGGAATATAGGATGTCTCAATGGGATAAGCTGCTGGCACGCATTTGTGCGCTTTCCAAGGACCTGCGGTTTGATGAGCTGCGCAAGGTGCTGGAAAGCTGCGGCTATGAGATGACAGCTCCCCGGAGCGGGAGCAGCCACTATACCTTCCGCAAAGCAGGCTGTATGCCCATTACGATACCAAAGCACGAACCGATCAAGAAAGTATATGTGGAAATGGTGCGTCAGATCGTAGAGAGTGAGGCGAAAAACGATGAAAACGCTGAATGAATATCTGGCCCTTCCGTATCGGATGGAGATTGTAGAGGATAGGGAAGAGGGCGGCTATGTTGTCTCCTATCCCGATCTTCCGGGGTGCCTGACCTGCGGCGAGACCATTGAAAGCGCTGTGGAGAATGCCCGGGATGCTAAGAGGGTCTGGCTGGAGGCCGCACTGGAAGAGGGCGTATCCATTCCGAAGCCGGACAGTCTGGAGGATTACTCCGGGCAGTTCAAGCTCCGCCTGCCCCGCAGCCTGCACCGCGCTCTGGCGGAGCATTCCCAGCGGGAGGGCATCAGCATGAATCAGTACTGCGTTTACCTGCTGGCAAAAAATGATGCCCTGCACGCAGGGTAAAAGGAAAGGTTTCCGGCCCTTCGCTCTGGTGAGCGGGGGCTTTTCTTATTTTCTCCCTCTTTTTTCGCATTTTTCGCGCGAAAAATCGCCGGAACATACTCGTTGACGATACAACCAAAAGATGTTACACTTTGGGTAACAAAACAACGCTGTGTAATGCAAAAGAAAGAGGTGTTTCCATGAACGAAATGAAGGAAGCAGTGGGGAACTGGCGGGAGGCAAAGCAGTTCAGCCCGGCGGACGAGAACGATTTCCTGCGGTGGCTGGACAAGGCCGACACTGAGGAGAAGCTCTTTTCCCGGCTGACCTTCTGGTTTACCTTCCGGGGCCTGCCTGCGGACCAGAACCAGCGGTATCATCTGGTGCAGGAGCGGGCCCGGGAACTGCGGCTCTGGAACGGGCTGGAGCTCAAGCTCCGGCGCTGGCAGGACCGTGTGGCCGACGAGTACGAGCAGATCGGAAAGGAGGCGTTCGCGGCCCGCATCGGGGAGGACTACGCCGATTACATCAACAGCCTGACCGACCCGGAGGCCGCCCCGCAGCAGGCTGCCCCGGAGCCGGAGACCGCAAAGCCTGCCGGGGTGCAGGCGTGGTCGGCCCGGGAGCTGTCTGAGATGGAGCTGCCGCCCATCCGCCATGTGGTGGAGGGCCTGCTGCCCATGGGCATGGGGGTGCTGGTGGCAAAGCCCAAGCTGGGCAAGAGCTGGATGGTGCTGGACCTCTGCCTTGCCGTGGCACAGGGGGAGCCGTTTCTGGGGTTCCCCACCCGGCAGCACGGCACGCTCTACCTCGCCCTGGAGGACGGCAAGAGCCGGATGCAGACCCGCCTGCGCCGCTTGCTGGAGGGCAGGCCCGCCCCCGCCAACATGCACGTTATGTTTCAGGCCCAGCGGCTGGGCGAGGGCCTGCTGGAAATGCTGGGGGAGTATCTGGATGCCAACCCGGACATCCATCTGGTCTGCATCGATACCTTATCCAAGATCAAGCCCAAGGCAAAGCCCTTTGAAAATGCCTACGATGCCGACTACGACTACATGGGCAGGCTGAAGGCCTTTGCCGACAGCCGGGGCATCTGCGTGCTGCTGGTGCACCACACCCGCAAGAGCAAGAACCCCGAGGACAGCTTTGACAACATCAACGGCTCCACCGGCATCCTGGGTGCGGCGGATTTCACCATCGTGCTGGACAAGCAGAGCCGGATGGACGATGAAGCAGGCTTTCTGCTCACCGGCCGCGACATCGAGCAGTGCGAGCGGGTCATCCGCTTCGATAAGGCCCGCTGCCGCTGGGTCATGCAGGGCACGGCGGCCCAGCTGGCCGCGCAGCGCCGGGTGGCCGAGTATGAGGCAGAGCCCATCGTCAAGACCCTGCGGGTGCTCCTGCAGCAGGGGGATGGAACGTGGAGCGGCTACTCCAAGAACCTGATGGAGATGGGCCAGCGGTACGCCCATACCGAGCTGGCACCAAATCTGCAAATGCTTTCAAAGCGTATTCAGGAGCTGCAACCTATGCTTTGGGAACGAGATACCATTAGATATTGGTATAACAGCAATGGAAACGCTGGGAGAAAGCATAACTTTCGACAGGAACAAATCGATCACAATGCTTCGGTTCCAGTGTCTGCACAGTTATCGTTAAGACATAATGATCATTGATATCATTGGTTATCATTGATTGTCATTGACTGGTGGCAATGAAGAGCAATGATTTCAATGACTTCAATGATGAATGTTAGTATAACGAGAAAAAGCCCTGCGCAATGCCAAGGGCTCCCCCTTCGGGGGAGCTGGCAAAGCCGCAAGGCTTTGACTGAGAGGGTGAGGGCCTTACCCTCCCGCCGCAAGGCTGCCTTTGGGGCAGGCATCCGGGGCGCTCTGGGCCTTCCGGGCCTCCGCCCGGGCCTTGTCGTAGCAGTAGCGGATGATGGCCTGCCGCCGCACGATGCCGATAAAGATGCCCCGGTCGTCCACCACGGGCACAAAGTTCTGGTTCATGGCCGCTTCGATCAGCTGGTCCATGCTGGTGGTGACGGTCACGGCCTTGTAATCCCGCTTGTGGGCAAAGCTCGAGATGGGCACATCCTCGGCGGCTTCAATGTCCAGCCCGTGCTGCTGTTTCAGCCCCCAGAGGATATCCCCCTCGGTCAGGGTGCCCACATACTCGCCCTTGCGGTTGAGCACCGGGATGGATGCGTAGCGGTTGTTCTCCCATTTTTCCAGCGTCTGCCGCAGGGTGAAGTCATCGTAGACATACATCAGGTCCTGCTTGGGGGAAAGGAAAAACAAAATGTTCATCAAACAGCTCTCCAATCGTTATCCTATCGTAAACAGTGGTTCTGCCGTAAGGGCGCAGCTCCCGTTTCTCTGCTTTGATTTTAGCACTTTTCCACAGGCGGATAAAGTCAAAAATCATACTTTTTAGAATTTATTCACAGTCGCGCCCGGCCTTTTTGCAAAACATGCAGGAAAACCGTGCACAAGGCAGGGTTTTGTGGTATAATAGGAACACGAATCGGCTCACATTGCCCGCCCTTTGGAAATTGTGCTGTACACAGGGCGTGGGAAGTTGTATAATAAGGATACCGATTCCTTTCCCGGTATGCGGCGGGTTTGCCGCGGCAAGCCGGGCCACCCCAACAAGATTTCAAATAAAGGAGCAGAGCGACTATGATCACTTCCCGTTTCCCGCTGGGAGATGTCAGCTTTTCCGCCGAGTACTTCTCTACGCTGGTAGGCGAAGCAACCAAACAATGCTACGGCGTGGCCGCAATGACCCCCCGCGACCTGACCGACGTGGTCAAGAGCGTGGTGCGCGGCAACGATTACTCTGAAAAGGGCGTTCGTGTCACACAGGAAGAGGGCCGTCTCGTGATCGAGCTGCACATTGCCGTCAGCTACGGGCTCAACATCTCCACCGCCGCGCGCAGCATCTCGCACCGCGTCAAGGACGAAGTGGAGCAGGCCACCGGCCTGAAGGTTGCCCGCGTGATCGTGTCGGTGGACGACGTGATCGCCTGATGGAACTGTATATTAAGGAGTAAGGACAATGATTTCTGGTAAGATCCTGCGCGACGCGATCATCTCCGGCGCGAACAACATCAACAACCAGCGCTCCCGCGTGGACGAGCTGAACGTTTTCCCCGTGCCCGATGGCGACACCGGCACCAACATGGGCATGACGGTGGGTGCCTCCGTGGCAGAGCTGAACGCGCTGGACGACGGCTGCACCGTGGGTGAGGCCGCCAAGACCGCTGCCTCCGCCATGCTGCGCGGTGCGCGCGGCAACTCCGGCGTGATCACCAGCCTGCTGTTCCGCGGCTTCTCCAAGGCGCTGGAAGGCAAGAAGGAAGCCGACACCGCCGACATCATCGCCGCCCTGAAAAAGGGCGTGGAGGGTGCCTACAAGGCCGTGATGAAGCCCACCGAGGGCACCATCCTGACCGTTGCCCGGGTGGCCAGCGAGGAAGCTGCCGCCTGCGGTGCCGAGGAGATCCCCGCCCTGTGGGACGTGGTGATGACCGCAGGCCAGAAGGCGCTGGAGGATACCCCCAACCTGCTGCCCGTGCTGAAAAAGGCCGGCGTTGTGGACGCAGGCGGCCAGGGCATCATGATCATCTTTGAGGGCATGGGCAAGGTGTTCCACGGCGAGCCCATGGTGGCCGGCGGCGAGGGCACCCCCAACAAGGCCAAGCTCTCCACCGAGAACGCAGGCAAGGGTGTGTTCACCGACGACCTGATGAAGGTGGAGGACATCAAGAACGGCTACTGCACCCAGTTCCTCATCAACAAGTACGAGGGCGCAAGCGCCGCAAAGATGCGCGCCTTTGCCGAATCCAACGGCGACAGCGTGGTCTGCATCGAGGATGACGATGTCATCAACCTGCATGTCCACACCGCTGACCCCGGCAAGATCCTGAGCGAGGCCATCAAGTACGGTTACCTGACCAACTTCAAGATCGAGAACATGCACGAGCAGTTCCTGGCCCGCCAGAAGCAGGGCAAGAGCCTGGAAAAGCAGGCCTCCGCTGAAAAGGCTCCCGCACAGGCCAGCGAGTTCGTTTACGCCGCAGTGGACCCCAGCCGTGACTATGGCTTTGTGGCCGTTGCCGCCGGTGAGGGCCTGAAGGCTGTGTTCACCGATCTGGCTGCGGACGCTGTCGTCTCCGGCGGCCAGACCATGAACCCCGCCACCGAGGACATCCTTGCCGCCATCCAGAGCGTGCCCGCCAAGACCGTGTTCGTGCTGCCCAACAACAAGAACATCATCATGGCAGCGGAGCAGGCCCAGAAGCTGGCTGACCGTCAGGTGATCGTTCTGCCCACCCGCACCGTGCCCATGGGCATCACCGCGCTGCTCAACTTCGACCCCTCCGCCAACGCTGAGACCAACACCATCAACATGATGGCCGCCGCCGACAAGGTCAGCACCGGCCTCATCACCTACGCCGCCCGCGACAGCGAGTTTGACGGCAAGCGGATCCGGAAGGGCGAGATCATGGCTCTGGAGAACGGCAAGATCGTTGCCACCTCCACCGACCTGACCAAGGCCACCTACCGCCTGGCCCGCAGCATGTGCAAGAAGGACTCCAGCTTTGTCACCATCATCTCCGGCTGCGATGTCTCCGACGAGGAGGCCGAGAAGCTGACCGAGATCGTTAAGGCAAAGTGCCCCAACCACGTTGAGGTCAGCCACATCCGCGGCGGCCAGCCCGTATACTATTATATGATCAGCGTGGAGTAAAATTGCACTCCGGCTGAAACAGAACCGCAAAACAAACCCCCTGTGCCATGGTCTGGTACAGGGGGTTTTTGATTCACCCGCCCAGGTCCTCCAGCACCTCCTGCAGGGCGGAGTCTCCCGTCACTGCCATTCCCTGCTTGACACGCAGTGCGTCGTTTTCTGGCAGGAGGTTGACGTAAATATCCGTCTGCCGGGCAAGGCGGGTGGGGGAGCCGTCCGGCCCGCAGGTGTAGACGGCCACCATGCCGCCCTCGTCCCGGAGCAGGTACTGGGTGGGCTGGCCGGTGTCGGGCAGAGTCTGGGCCGCAAGGCTCGGCTCGGAGGGCACCGGCGCTTCGGCGGCGCTGTCCGCTCCCGGTGCAGGGGAGGGAAGCGCCAGCCGGGGCAGGGCCATCCAGAACAGGCTGAAGGCGATGGCAAAGGCGCACAGGGCGTAAAACAGGCAGAGAACTACTTTCCGCATGGAGAAAATCACTCCTTTCCAGCGGGTCTTTCCAGCGGTAGTATGCGCAAAAACGCCGCCCCTGAGACAGAAGTGCACAATTTTCACACCGGAATGCTGTACTTTACGGGGGGAAGTGTGCTATACTAGCAGTATCTGATTAGAAATAGGGGCTCATCCCCGGTAGCGGGCTCGCCCTCTCCGTCAATGCTGGCGCATTGCCACCTCTCCCAAAGGGAGAGGCCTTGGCAGTACCCGGCAAAGTTTCCGATTTCGTCAGAAGCTCCCACTTTGGGGGAGCTGTCGAGCGAAGCGAGACTGAGAGGGTGAGGATGGAAGAGAGGATGAACTTGTCAGGAATAACCGTTTAAGTAGGTAGGAGGCGATCCTTATCTCAAACGAATCGAGAAAGATCCACCGCGGCGCTGCACGCACGGACGTGCAGCCCACGGGGGGACGTAAAGTGAATGTGAGCAACAGCCGCAGGGAAGAGCCGCCCAAGCGCGGGCGTGCCCCCAGGGAGCCAAAGGAGCCCCGGGAAAAGGCGAAGCACCCCATCCTCAGGGCGCTGGGCCGCACGCTGGCTACCCTCATCTGCCTGGGCATCATGGTGTGCAGCCTGGCGGCAGTGGCGGCGGTGTACTACGCCGTGCAGGCCACGGCCAACGATGGCAACCTGCTGGACCTGGACAACATCGAGCTGAGCCAGTCCAGCACCGTGGTGGCCACCGACCCCGACACCGGCGCGCAGGTGGAGTATGCCACCCTGCGCTCCTCCAACAGCCACCGGGTCTGGGCAGACCTGGAACAGATCCCCACCAACCTGCAGTATGCGTTCATCTGCACCGAGGACAAGGATTTCTACAACGAGCCGGGCGTGAACTTCAAGCGCACCATCGGTGCCATGGTCAACGAGTATCTGCTGCCCATTTACAGCTCCAAGCAGGGCGCTTCCACGCTGGAGCAGCAGCTC
Source organism: Faecalibacterium hominis (ex Afrizal et al. 2022) (assembly GCF_049545105.1). Classification (NCBI taxonomy): domain Bacteria; kingdom Bacillati; phylum Bacillota; class Clostridia; order Eubacteriales; family Oscillospiraceae; genus Faecalibacterium; species Faecalibacterium hominis (ex Afrizal et al. 2022). Next base: position 208,331 of record NZ_CP186860.1, read on the forward strand.
ATCAAGAACCTGACCAGCGACAAGAGCGCCAGCGGCGTGGAGGGTGCGCTGCGCAAGCTGCGCGAGATCTACCGCGCCCTCTGCCTGAGCCGCGCTTACTCCAAGGAGACCATTCTGGAGGCCTACCTGAACACCATCAGCTTCACCGGCACCATTCAGGGCGTTCAGACAGCGGCCAACGAGTATTTCAACAAGGACGTGAGCCAGCTCACCCTCTGGGAGTGCGCCACCATCGCGTCCATCACCAAGAACCCCACCAACTACAACCCCTACACCAACCCCGAGAACCTGATCCACCGCCGCAACTTCATCATGTATAATATGTGGCAGCAGGGCATCATCTCGGAGGAGGATTACCGCAACGGCGCGGCCCAGCCCCTTGTGCTGGCCGAGGAGGACACCAACAAGAAGACCTCCTCCGTGACCAGCTACTTCACCGATGCCCTCTTCACCGAGGTGGTCCACGACATCATGGACAAGGAGGGCGTGGACGAATCCACGGCCCAGTCCATGCTCTACACCGGCGGCTATACCATCGAGGCCACCGTCAACCCCAAGATGCAGACGGCCATGGAGAACCTGATGCTCAACGAGGGCGACGCTTACTTCCCGGCCGGCTGGCATGAGGAAGAGGTGACCAGCATCTCGGACGATGACGTGCAGGTGATGAACGCCGACGGCACCCCCAAGACCCGCACCGGCGACGACGGCACCGTGTACTACTACCGCAATGTCCGCACCCAGGCGGCCATGGTCACGCTGGACTATGACGGCAACGTGCTGGCCATGGTGGGCGGTCTGGGCGAAAAGACCAAGAGCCTTTCCCTGAACCGTGCTTACAGTGTGACCCGGCAGACCGGCTCCACCATCAAGCCCATCGGCGCGTACGCGCTGGGCGTGGAGTACGGGCTGGTGAACTGGTCCACCATGCTCAACAACTCGCCCCTGTACCAGAAGCAGGACATGGTCATCCGGGATGAGGACTACTGCCGCAAAAACGGCCTGATGGGCCTTTCCGACAGTCAGCTCAAGGCCTACCCCAACGCATGGCGCAGCTGGCCCCGCAACTACGGCGGCGATTATGGTGACGGCAGCGACCTGCCCCTGTGGAACGGTCTGGCCCGCTCCCTGAACACCATCGCCATCCGGGTGGGCGACCTGGTGGGCGCAAGCAACATCTTCAACTTTGTCTACAACACCCTGCAGCTGACCACCCTGGACCCCGCCAACGACGTGGGCCTTGCCCAGCTGGTCATGGGCAGCCAGACCCACGGCGTGACCCCCACGGCGCTGGCCGCTGCCTTCCAGATCTTCTATGACGGCGAGTACACCACCCCGCACCTGTACACCCGTGTGCTGGACCGGGACGGCAACATCTACCTGGAGAACAACGCCACCAGCTATCAGGCCCTGACCCCGCAGACAGCCTATATTATGAACCGTCTGCTCAAGAACGTGCTCTACTCCAACGTGGGCACCGCCAGCGGCCGCTACCCCAACTCCAACGGCATGGAGTCCTTTGGTAAGACCGGTACCGCCAGCGACGAAAAGGATCTGTGGTTCGTGGGCGGCACGCCCTACTACGTCACCGCTGTCTGGTGGGGCTACGACGCGCCTTACGATATGACCAACACCCTGGGCAAGAATCAGGCCAAGACCCGCACCTGTGTCACGGCGTGGAAGGCCTATATGGAGCAGGTGCAGGCAAACCTGCCCTATAAGGCATTCCCCACCAGCGACGGCGTGGTGGAACGCGCCTACTGCACCCAGAGCGGCCTGCTGGCCGGGGCCAACTGCCCCAGCCGCGCCACCGGCTACTACCGTGCCGATGACCTGCCCGATACCTGCAACTACTCCCACAGCAGCGGCGTGGCCGCAGCACAGAGCGCGGACACCGCCCCCGTTGTGGGTCAGGATACCACCGGGCTGGATACGGATTGAACCTTTTAGGCGGCCCTTCCAGACGGCCCTCTCAGTCTCGCTGCGCTCGACAGCTCTCCCAAAGGGAGAGCCCTTGGCATGGCGTAAAGCTCATCCTCTTTGCCAAAGCCTCTCCCTTTGGGAGAGGTGGCATCCCGCAGGGATGACGGAGAGGGTGCAAGGCCAACCTCTGTTAAAAGTCACACTTTCTCAATTCCGGTGCGACAGCTTGCCACTTCACGCTCCAAAACTGGATAATCTGACAAAAAAGCATCCGGTCTCTTGCAATGCAGGGGGCCGGATGCTATTATATTCCCTATAAGAACACTTGTGTTTGTGAGGTGAACAAGTTGGAACGCCGTTTTTATCTGGTGGACGCGGAGGTCCTGCCCGAGGTCTTCCTGAAAGTGGTCAAGGCCAAGGAGCTTCTGGCAAGCGGGGAAGTGCGCAGCATCTCGGCTGCCACCCGCAGCGTGGATCTTTCGCGCAGTGCTTTTTATAAATATAAGGACTGCATCTTTGATTCTGAAAACGGCCGCGAGGTCGTGACCGTAATGGCAACGCTCCGGGATGAAACAGGCGCGCTGCAAAGCCTGCTGGCGGGCATCAGCGCCGCCGGGGCAAGCATCGTTACCATCAACCAGTCCACGCCGGAAAACGGCGCAGCGCTGGTTGCCGTTACCATCCGCACCGATACCATGCAGATGACCCCTGAGGAGCTGACGGAGCGGTTGAGCCGCCAGCGCATGGTGGTGGGCGTGCACTGCGGGTATAACCTGTAAGAGCACCAGAACAGTTAGGAAATAGGAACGAGGGTTGAACTATGGCAAAGATCGCGATTTTAGGCTTTGGCACGGTGGGCAGCGGCGTGTACGAGGTGCTGTGCCGCAACGCCGCCGGTGTTTCCCGCCGGGCCGGTGAGCCGGTGGAGGTCAAGTACATCCTTGACCCCAAGGATTTCTCCGCTCATCCGGCGGCAAACCTCTTCATCAAGAACTTCGATACCATTCTGGAAGACCCGGAGATCCGGGTGGTGGTGGAGACCATCGGCGGCACCCGCTTTGCATACCCCTATGTCAAGGCCTGCCTCGAGAGCGGCCGCAGCGTGTGCACCTCCAACAAGGAGATGGTGGCCACCTACGGCGCGGAGCTGCTGGCGCTGGCCAAGGCACACAACTGTGCCTTCCTGTTCGAGGCCTCCGTGGGCGGCGGCACCCCCATCATCACCCCCATGCACCAGTGCCTGGCCGCCAACGTCATCACCGAGGTGGAGGGCATCGTGAACGGCACCACCAACTTCATGCTGACCAAGATGGTGCGGGAGAACCTGGGCTTTGACGAGGCCCTGAAGATCGCGCAGGAGCTGGGCTATGCCGAGACCAAAGACCCCGGCGACGATGTGGACGGCCGGGATGCCTGCCGCAAGATCGCCATCCTGTCCTCCCTGGTCTGCGGCCACCAGATCTACCCCCAGAACATCCCCACCCGGGGCATCCGGGACATCACCGTGGCCGCCGGTGTGGAGCCCTGTCTGGTGCCCAAGAGCCACCAGCTGGCCGGTGTGGACGATGTGTTCAACGCCGTGCTGGTCAAGGGCGATATGCTGGGCGACGTGGTGTTCTACGGCAAGGGCGCGGGCAAGCTGCCCACCGCCAGTGCCGTGGTGGCTGATGTGGTGGATGCCCTCAAGAACGGCTCCAAGGTCCACGACAGCCTGTTCTGGCAGCCTGCGGAGCCGGTGGAGGGGATGCTCACCGACCCGGCTCCCGCCGCATATTATGTGCGTGCAGCGGGCGTTGCTCCCGCCGTGGTGGAAGCCATCTACGGCAGGGGCCGTGTGGTGGATGAGCACTTTGACGGCTGCTCCTATCTGGTGGAGCAGGCCGATGCAAAGGCCATGGCCGAGGCAGCCCGCAAGGTGGAGACCGTGGGCGGCAGCGTGAAGCTGGTGCTGAAAAAGCTGCCCGAGGATGCATGAGAAAAGGGGACGGACGATGAAGATCAAAGTTTCTGTTCCGGCCACCAGCGCCAATGTAGGCTCCGGCTTCGACGCGCTGGGTCTGGCCGTGACCCTGTACAACACCGTGACCTTTGAGGAGAGCGATAAGCTGGACATCTCGGCGGCGGACGGCACCCGCATCCCCCGCAACGAGAGCAATCTGGTGTACCGCTCGGCCAAGGGCCTGTTCGACAAGGTGGGCAAGAAGATCCCGCCCCTGAAGATCGTGCAGACCAACCCTATCCCGATGGCCCGGGGCCTGGGTTCTTCCTCGGCCTGCATCATCGCGGGCCTGCTGGGCGCGAACCGGATGCTGGGCGATGTGCTCAACACCCAGGAGCTGCTGACGCTGGCCACGGCCATTGAGGGCCACCCCGACAACGTGGCCCCGGCCCTGCTGGGCGGTTTGACCAGCAGTGTCTTTGAGGACGGCGTGGTCTACTCCGTCAAACGGGATGTGGACCAGAGCCTCTGCTTTGCGGCCATCGTGCCGGACTACAAGCTGCTGACGGAGGCCGCCCGCGCGGCCCTGCCCAAGCAGGTGGCCCACAAGGATGCCGTGTATAACCTTTCCCGGGCCGCGCTGGTGCCTGCCGCCTTCTGTGAGGGCCGGCATGACCTGCTGGGCATTGCCACCGAGGATAAGCTCCACCAGCCCTACCGGATGCCCCTGATGCCCGGTTCCCGGGAGGTGTTCGCGCTGGCAAAGCAGTGCGGGGCAAAGGCCGTGTATGTATCGGGTGCCGGTTCCACCGTGATGGCGGTGGCCGAGCGCGCGGAGGCTGAACGCTTTTATGCCGGGCTGCGTGCCGGGCTGGAAACGCTGGAAGGCCTGGACGGATGTGAAGCATTTACACTGTTAGAGCTGGATGCAGATAATACCGGCGCAACTGTGGAATGATATAAATTGGGAGAAACTAGAGGAGAGTGACAAACTATGGCGTTGATCGTACAGAAGTTCGGCGGTTCTTCGGTGAAGGACCGGAACCGTATCTTCAACGTGGCCCGCATCGTGGCCAACACCCACAAGGCGGGCAATGATGTGGTGGTGGTGGTGTCTGCACAGGGCGACACCACCGACGACCTGATCGCAAAGGCTGCTGAGATCACCCACAACCCTTCGGCCCGTGAGATGGATATGCTGCTGGCTACCGGTGAGGAGATCAGCATCGCGCTGCTGGCCATGGCCCTGAACGAGCTGGGCTGCCACGCCACCAGCCTGACAGGCTGGCAGGCGGGCTTCCGCACCGACCGTGCCTACACCAAGGCACGCATCACCCGCATGGAGACCGAGCGCATTTCCTCCGAGCTGGAGCGCAACCGCGTGGTGGTCGTGGCAGGCTTCCAGGGCCTGAACAAGCTGGATGATATCACCACCCTGGGCCGCGGCGGCTCTGATACCAGTGCCGTGGCCATTGCAGCGGCCCTGCACGCAGACCGCTGCCAGATCTACACCGATGTGGAAGGCGTTTACACCGCAGACCCCCGCAAGGTGCGCAACACCCGCAAGCTGGAAGAGATCACCTTTGACGAGATGCTGGAGCTGGCCTCTCTGGGTGCGCAGGTGCTGAACAACCGCAGCGTGGAGCTGGCAAAGAAGTATAATGTGGAGCTGGAAGTGCTGTCCAGCCTGAATCCCGTGCCCGGTACGGTGGTCAAGGAGGTTACAAAAGACATGGAAGGTATGCTGATCAAGGGTGTTGCAAAGGACACCGATGTTGCCGTTATCACGATCCTGAACGTTCCCGATGAGCCGGGCACCAGCTTCAAGATCTTTGGCCTGCTGGCCCAGAAGAACATCAACGTGGATATCATCCTGCAGTCCACCGGCCGTGACGGCAAGAAGGATATCTCCTTCACCTGCGCCGAGGGCGAGGCTGAGACCGCCATGCGCGTGCTCAAGGAGAGCGGCAAGTTCAAGGATGCCACCTGCGACGAGACCTGCGCAAAGGTCTCCATCGTGGGTGCCGGTATGCAGAGCCACAGCGGCGTTGCTTCCAAGATGTTCGAGGCACTCTCCAACAACAACATCAACATCAAGATGATCTCCACCAGTGAGATCAAGATCTCCTGCATCATTGCCCGTGACGACGCTGACAAGGCGGTCAGCGCCATCCACGATATGCTGTTTGACTGATTGACAGGACTGCTGGTGCTCTGGAAAACCCCACCGTCATTGCTTCGCAATGCCACCGTACGGGTTGCGGCTCCCCGCGTCCGCTTCGTGCAAAGTTTTGCACTTGCGTCCTGCTGGCCGCTGCCCCAACAACTCCTCCCTGCTTCCGCCACTGGCGGCGGTCGTCGTTGTTGCCTACTAGGGGCGGCCTTGGCAAAATGGCAAAGCTTTACGCCATGCCAAGGGCCCCACTACTAGGGGGGCTGTCGATCAAAGCGAGACTGGGGGGTTGCCCCCGGAGCGCCGCAGTCCTTTTTTGCAAAAGCGAGGGGAAGTATTATGTTGGAATCGATCAAATGCAGCGCCTCGGGTGCATACTACCTGCGGGGGCAGTGGGTGCCCGCCGACGCGCAGGCTCCTGCGGCACTGGCAGCCGCGGGCGTGACTGCGGAGCAGGCCGGCCAGGCCTACAAGGGCACCATGGCCTACGGCATCCTCACCGCCCACAACACCAGCGGCAGCGACCGGGATCTCCGGATCAAGTTCGATGCCATGGCAAGCCACGACATCACCTTTGTGGGCATCATCCAGACGGCCCGTGCCTCGGGGCTGGAAAAGTTCCCCATCCCCTATGTGCTGACCAACTGCCACAACAGCCTGTGCGCTGTGGGCGGCACCATCAACGAGGATGACCACCGCTTCGGCCTGTCCGCTGCCAAAAAGTACGGCGGCATCTTTGTGCCGCCCCACATGGCGGTCATCCACCAGTACATGCGCGAGCGCTTTGCGGGCTGCGGCAAAATGATCCTTGGCTCCGATTCCCACACCCGCTACGGCGCGCTGGGCACCATGGCCATCGGCGAGGGCGGCGGCGAGCTGGCAAAGCAGTTGCTGGGCCGCACTTACGATGTGGCCCGCCCCGGCGTGGTGGCCATCTGCCTGACCGGCGCTCTGCCCGCAGGCTGCGGCCCCCACGATGTGGCCATTGCACTGGTGGGCGAGCTGTTCAAGAGCGGCTATGTCAAGAACAAGGTCATGGAGTTTGTGGGCCCCGGCATCGCCTCCCTGCGGCAGGACACCCGCAACGCCATTGATGCCATGACCACCGAGACCACCTGCCTTTCCTCCATCTGGGAGACCGATGAAAAGACCCGGCAGTACCTCACGGTCCATGGCAGGGCAGGGGACTACAAGCCCCTGCACCCGGCAGAGCTGGCCTATTACGACGGCGTGGTGAGCGTGGACCTTTCCAAGATCCGGCCCATGATCGCCCTGCCCATGCACCCCTCCAACGCCTTTCCCATCGAGGAGCTGAACGCCAACCTCAAGGACATCCTCCACGAATGTGAGGAGAACGTCCAGAAGCTGGTGGGCCGCTCTGACGTGAAGCTGGACCTGTGCAGCAAGATCGAAAACGGCAGGCTCCGGGTGGATCAGGGAGTCATCGCGGGCTGCGCGGGCGGCCTGTTTGACAGCATCTACGAGGCCGCTTCCATCCTCAAGGGTCATACCGGCGGCTGCGGGGATTACGCCCTCAGCGTCTACCCCGGCAGCCAGCCCATTATGATGGAGCTGAACCGCACCGGCGTGCTCACCGACCTGATGGCCAGCGGTGCCACCATCCGCACGGCCTTCTGCGGCCCCTGCTTCGGCGCGGGCGATGTGCCCGCCAACGGGGCGCTGTCCATCCGCCACACCACCCGCAACTTCCCCAGCCGCGAGGGCTCCAAGCCCGGCAGCGGCCAGCTGGCAGGCGTGGCCCTGATGGATGCCCGCAGCATTGCCGCCACCACGGCAAACGGCGGCATCCTGACCCCCGCAACAGAGGTGGATTACGACCCCACCGTGCCCGAATATCACTACGACCCCTCCAGCTACGAGGCCCGGGTGTATCAGGGCTTTGGCCACGGCGATTACGATGCCCTGCTCAAGCTGGGCCCCAACATCAAGGACTGGCCCGAGATCGCCCCGCTGGGCGACAACCTGCTGCTGAAGGTGGCCTCCTACATCACCGACCCCGTCACCACCACGGACGAGCTCATCCCCTCGGGTGAGACCTCTTCCTACCGCTCCAACCCCCTGGGTCTGGCTGAGTTCACCCTCAGCCGCAAGGACCCCGCCTATGTGGGGCGTGCCAAGGCCGTGCAGGCCGAGGAAGCCGCCCGCCGGGCAGGGCAGGGGGATGCCGCCCTGCTGGCAAAGATCCGCGCCGTGCCCGGCTGCGAGGCCCTGACCTGGGACGATGTGCAGCTGGCCTCCACCATTTTTGCCGTCAAGCCCGGCGACGGCTCTGCCCGTGAGCAGGCCGCCAGCTGCCAGCGCGTGCTGGGGGCCGGGGCCAACATCGTCAACGAGTACGCCACCAAGCGTTACCGCTCCAACCTCATCAACTGGGGCATGCTGCCCTTCCAGCTCAACGGCGCGGCTCCCTTTGGCCTGGGGGATTACATCCTCATCCCCCATGTCCGGGAAGCCCTCAAGGGCGATCTGCAGAACATCCCTGCCTATGTGCTGGGGGAGGAAGTGAAGCCCTTTGCCCTCTATATGGCACCGCTGACCTCCGATGAGCGGGAGATTTTGGCAGACGGGTGTTTGATCAATTATTATAAGCATTAAACCTCTCAGCCGTCGCTGACGCTCGGCAGCTCCCCCAAAGGGAGAGCCAACGCATCTATGGGGGCAGGCTGTCCTTCGTACAACCTCTCAGCCGTCGCTGACGCTCGGCAGCTCCCCTAGTAGGGGAGCCCTTGGCAGAAGATTCATTTTTCGCTATCATCGCCTGCGGCTCCAAAACCAGCATCTGCCGCAAGGCAAAATCTGGCGGTAGCAGTGCAAAAAGTAGCGAAGCGCTTGTGCTCGAAAACGCAACGGAATGCCAAGGCCTCCCCTACTAGGGGAGGTGGCATCGAGCAAAGCGATGATGACGGAGAGGTTGTACAGAGCAGCCGCTCTCCGTGAGACGAAATGACGGTGGGGTTTATCCGTTACATTCTCAGGAGGTTCCATTCCATGCCCGGCGATCTACACAACCACACCACCTATTCCGACGGCTCCGTGCCCGTGGCCCGGCTGCCCCTGATGGCAGCCCGGGTGGGGCTGGATGCCATGGCCATCTCTGACCACGATACACTGCGCAGCGTGCAGTATGCCTACGACCACCCGGTGCAGGATGGGGTAAAGCTCATCCCGGCCACCGAGCTCACCGGCTACGATTACGAGCGCCAGCACCGGGTCCACCTGCTGGCCTACTGGCCCGACCCCGAGAGCGAGGCCCTGCGCCGTCACTGCGATATCATGCGCCAGCGCCGCAACGAGTGCTGTTTGCAGAGCGCCCGGGAGTTGGAAGCCATCTTCCCCCAGTTCCGCACCGAGCAGGCGCTGGAATACGCCAGAGACAGCGGCGTGCTCTATAAGAGCGGCATCATGCAGGCGCTGCGGGAGCTGGGCCTTGCCGACAGCATCTACGGCGAGCGCTACCATGAGCTGTTCGGCTGGAACCCGCGGGGCAGGGTGCTCCACTCGCCCGAGTATATCCCGGTGCGGGAGGTTCTGGCCACAGCCAGAGCCGCCGGTGCCGTGGTGGTGTTCGCCCACCCCACCGTGTACAAGAGTATGCCCCTGCTCCGGGAGCTGGTCATGGAGGGGATGGTGGACGGCATCGAGATCGATCACCCCAGCAACAGCCCCGAGGACAAGGCCGAGTGTGCCGCCCTCTGTGGGCAGTATCACCTCATCCACACCGGCGGCACCGACTTCCACGGGGCCAACCACAAAAAGGTCTACCCCGTGGGCACCTGCACCACCCCCGATGACCAGATCGCGCGGATCGAGGAGCTGGCCCGGAAGCGGAAAAAGTAAACCGATTTGAGCATTCTTATGAGAACTGCCAAGGCCTCGCCCTTCGGGAGAGGTGGCATTGCGTCAGCAATGACTGAGAGGGTGAGTTCGGTAAAGTCCGTGAGCATCCTCACCCTCTCAGTCTCGCTTTGCTCGACAGCTCCCCCGAAGGGGGAGCCCTTGGCAAAGAGGGCAGGTTCCGCCTCTTGCAGGAACGTTGTTTTTGTAGTATACTGTGGGCAAGTCAAAAAGAGAGGATGTTTTCCATGAGCAAATCTTTCAGCTTCCCCAATGTGGGCACCTGTTCCAGGCAGACCAACATCGTGCTGAACGATGACCACACCATCGAGTCCGTTGAGGTTATCGGCGGCTGCAACGGCAACCTCAAGGGCATCAGCCGCCTGCTCAAGGGCATGAAGGCTGAGGATGCCATCGCCCGCATGGAGGGTACCACCTGCGGCCCCCGCCCCACCAGCTGCCCCGACCAGATCGCCAAGAACCTGAAAAAGGCTCTGGCAGAGATGTAACCATCAACGCAGAGAAAGCGTCGTGCATTGCACGGCGCTTTTTTGCTGTGCAGCGCCCTCTCAGTCTCGCTTTGCTCGACAGCTCTCCCAAAGGGAGAGCCAACGCATCGTCTCAATTCAGCAGCCACTAGAGGCCAGGCCGCAATTGGCTCCCCCCTCGGGGGAGCTGGCAAAGCCGATAGGCTTTGACTGAGAGGGTTGACACAAATTGCTGTTTTTTTCGTGGAGGTTGAGCCTATACTTTGCTGTGTATGAAACAATACAGCAAGGAGCAGAGCATGAGCATTTGGGAAGCATTCGGCATGGGCAGACACAAGGGGTTTTCGCGGGAGGCAGGGCTGCTGCTGGACGAAGCCGTGGAGCTTGCGGGCAGCATGGGCTGTGCCCGGGCGGATACCGGGCACCTGCTGCTTGCCATGCTGCAGACCGACCGTGGCCCGGCGGGGCGGTTTCTGGCGGGCAAGAACATCACCGAGCCCGCCGTGCGCCGCCAGCTGGCCGAGGGCCGCACCAGCCCGGCCCGGCAGCTGGACAGAAAGGCGTTGGCCCCTGACCTGCGCCGGGCCATGGATTATGCCCTCATCGGGGCACAGAACGCCCACCTGCCCAAGGCGGAGCCGGAGCACCTGCTCTGTGCCATGCTGGAGGATACCGACTGCGCGGCGGGGGTGCTGCTGGCCTCCATGGGGGTGCAGCTGGCCGAGGCCGTGCGGGAGTGCCGCCAGCTCTCGGGGCAGTTCATCCTGCCCGGCACGCCCCGGGCCAGCGCCATGCCCCGGGGCAGCCGTGCCAGCGATAAGTATTGCCGCGACCTGACCCGCCGCGCGGTGGACGGTGAGCTGGACCCGGTGTTCTGCCGGGATGCGGAGCTGGACCGGATGGTGGAGATCCTGTGCCGCCGCCAGAAGAATAACCCCTGTCTGGTGGGGGAGCCGGGCGTGGGCAAAACGGCCCTTGCCGAGGGCCTTGCCCAGCGCATCGCCAGCCGGAACGTGCCCCGGATGCTGCAGGGGCGGCGGCTGCTGGCGCTGGATATGGCCAGCCTTGTGGCGGGCACCAAGTACCGGGGCGACTTTGAGGAGCGGTTCAAGACCCTTCTGGAGGAGCTTGTGCGGGACGGCAGCGCCATCCTGTTTGTGGACGAGTTCCACACCATCGTAGGAGCCGGCGCGGCAGAGGGAGCCATTGATGCGGCCAGCATCCTGAAGCCCGTGCTGGCCCGGGGGGAGCTGCAGCTCATCGGGGCCACCACCGATCAGGAGTTCCGCACCCATATCCAGAAAGATGCCGCACTGGAGCGCCGCTTTGGCCGGGTGCAGATCGAGGAGCCTACCCCGGCGCAGGCCGCGGCGATCCTGGAGGGCCTTGCCCCCCGCTACGAGCGCTACCACAGCGTGCATCTGCCGCCTGAGACACTGCGGGAGGCCGTGGAGCTCTCGGTGCGGTACCTGCCGGGGCGCTTCCTGCCCGATAAGGCCATCGACCTTGTGGACGAGGCCTGTGCCGCTGCCCGCATCCGCGCCGAGCGGGAGGGGAAAGCAGATCCCACCCTCACCCGGGAGGACATTGCCCGGGTGGTGGCGCAGGCCAGCGGCGTGCCCGTGGAGCGGGTGGGGGAGAAGGAACGGGAACGGCTGGACAAGCTGGAATCCCGCCTCAACGCCGAGATCGTGGGCCAGCAGAAGGCCGTGGCGGCGGTGGCCGGGGCCATCCGGCGCAGCCGCACCGGGCTGGGGGAGCCGGGCCGCCCCATGGGGGCCATGCTCTTTCTGGGGCCCACCGGCGTGGGCAAGACCGCCCTTGCCAAGGCCCTTGCCGCCAGCTGGTTCGGCAGCGAGAAGGCCCTGCTCAAGTTCGATATGTCGGAGTATCAAGAGCAGCACACCACGGCCCGCCTGCTGGGCGCGCCTCCGGGCTACCTTGGCCACGATGAGGGCGGCCAGCTCACCGAAGCCGTCCGCCGCCGCCCCTACAGCGTGGTGCTCTTTGACGAGATCGAAAAGGCCCACCCGGACATCCAGAATATCCTGCTGCAGATCCTGGAGGACGGCCAGCTCACCGATGCCATGGGCCGCAAGGCAGATTTCCGCAATACCATCGTCCTGCTCACCTCCAACCTGGGGGCACGCTTTCTGGCGGGGCAGAGCGCCCCGCTGGGTTTTGCGGCGGGCAGCGAGGCCGTGTTCGAGAAGCAGTCGGCCCAGGCCATTGAGGAAGCCAAGAAGTGGTTCCGGCCCGAGCTGGTGGGGCGGCTGGATGAGCTCATCGTGTTCCGTCCCCTTGCGGAGGACAGCCTGTGTGCCATCGCCGAGAAGCTGCTGGGCCAGCTGGAAGCCCGTGCCGCCCGCAATGGGTATCAGCTGACCCATACGCCCCGGGTGGGGGCGGTGCTGGCCGCAAGGGCGCGCTCGCCCTATGGGGCCCGGGAGCTGCGGCGGCAGGTGGACCGCGCCGTGGAACAGGCCCTCGCCAACCAGATCGCCTCCGGCACGGCCCACACCGGCCAGCACTGGACCGCCGACTGTACGGTGGATGGGGAGGTGACCTTGATGGAGGAATCGACCCTCTCTGTTAAAGCATGACGGTTTTGCCACCTGTCCGGGTTGCGGCACCCAGCGTCCACTTCGTGCAGAGCACTCGTGTCCTGCTGGCCGCGGCCCCAACAACTCCTCCCTGTTTCCGCCGCTGGCGGCGGTCGTCGTTGTTGCCTAGTAGGGGAGGCCTTGGCATAGGGTTCATTTTTCGCAATGATCGCTGACGCTCCAAAACGTACTCCTGCCGCAAGGATAAGGCTTTGCGCCAGCAGGGCAAACAGGAGCGAAGCGCCAGACCCCGAAAACGCGACGGCCTGCCAAGGGCTCCCCTACCAGGGGAGCTGCCGAGCGTCAGCGACGGCTGAGAGGTTTAGCCGTAAGCACCCTCTCCCCTTACAGATGCATTGGCTCCCCCTTTGGGAGAGCTGGCGAGCAAAGCGAGACTGAGAGGGTGAGCCCGTTTCCCCCTTGCATCCTCCGGCGTTTTCGTTTATCATAGAGAAAGTGAAACGCCTCAAGGAGGAAATCATGCGCTATTTGTTTTTACTGAATCCCGCTGCGGGTAAGCAGGACTGCACTGTCCAGCTCATCCCGCAGATCAGAGCCGCTGCCGCCCGGGCCGGGTGGAGCGCGGCGGATTATACCATCCACACCACCGAATATGCGGGCCACGCCCGGGAGCTGGCCCGTGCCGCAGCCCAGGAGGCAGCGCAGGCCGGGGACAGCCTGCGCATCTGGACAGCGGGCGGCGACGGCACCTTCATGGAAGCCATGACCGGCGTGCAGGGCTTTGTCAACGCCGCCGTGGGCTGCCTGCCCTACGGCAGCGGCAACGACTTCCTGCGCACCTACGGCACCCGGGCAGAGTTCACCGACCTCGATGCCCAGCTGGCGGGCGGGGAAGTGACCATCGACCTGTTGGAGACCAGTCTGGGCCTGTCCGCCACCATCTGCGCGGCGGGTCTGGACGCGCAGGTGGCCTACGGCATCCCCAAGTTCCGGCGGATCCCCCTGTGCGGCGGCGAGGTGTCCTACCTGCTCTCCATCGTGGAGCAGCTCTGCGGCCACATCGGCCGCAGGGTCACCTTTACCATTGATGACGAGGAGCTGACCGTGGACTGCCTGATGTGCGCCATCTGCAATGGCCGGGCCTATGGCGGCGGCTTCCTTGCCGCTCCCGAGGCCGACCCCGCCGACGGCTGGCTGGACGTGATGATCGTCCGCAGGGTGGGGCGGCTGACCATTGCCAAGCTGCTGGGGATGTACAAGAGCGGCCGGCACTTTGTGAACGGCCAGCTCACCGAGGAGGCAAAGCCCTACTTCCTCTACCGCCGTGCCCGGCGGGTGGCGCTGCGCCCCGCCGATGGCCGCGGTCCCATCATTGCCACTGCCGACGGCGAGTGCGCCCCCTGTGATGCGGTGGAGGCTGTTCTGCGCCCCCTGAGCGGCCGTATCCTCCTGCCCGTCCCGGCGTATGAGCGGTTTGTGGCGAAAAGAAGCAGTGCGGACGTAAAATAAGAAGATGTTTGGATGAAAAAGAGCAGTCTCTCCGGAAAAGAGAGCTGCTCTTTTTTCGATGTAAGGATACTTTTTCGAGTGGTCACAAATTGTTCAAAAAGAAAAATCAAAAAGGTCTTGATTTTTCAGTTCAAGATGAGTACAATACACTTAGCACTCAGAGAAAAGGAGTGCTAAACAACCGGAGGCCCAGCAGGAACGGGCCGAAGGTGCCAAAAAAGTTTTCATTATATTTTATTATAGGAGGGCAAGAACTATGAAGATCATTCCTCTTGCAGACCGTGTTGTTATCAAGGCCGTTGAAGTTGAGGAGACCACCAAGGGCGGCCTCATCCTGACCGGCAGCGCCAAGGAGAAGCCCCAGGTGGCTGAGGTCGTGGCTGTTGGCCCCGGCGGCATCGTGGACGGCAACGAAGTCAAGATGACCGTGAAGGTTGGCGATAAGGTCCTGACCAGCAAGTACTCCGGTACTGAGGTCAAGGTGGACGGCGAGGAGTGCACCATCGTGCGTCAGGGCGATATCCTGGCCATCGTGGAGTAAGTTTCCCCTCTGAAATTGAAATTTGAGCTTTGAAGGAGCGATTTGATTATGGCAAAACAGATCAAGCAGGGCGAGGATGCCCGCAAGGCACTGTGTGCCGGTATTGATACCCTGGCAAATACCGTGAAGATCACCCTGGGCCCCAAGGGCCGCAATGTGGTGCTGGGCAAGAAGTTCGGCGCACCCGTCATCACCAACGATGGCGTGACCATTGCCAAGGAGATCGAGCTGAAGGACGAGTTCGAGAACATGGGCGCACAGCTGGTGCGTGAGGTCGCAACCAAGACCAACGATGCCGCAGGCGACGGCACCACCACCGCAACCGTTCTGGCACAGGCCATGGTCACCGAGGGAATGAAGAACGTTACCGCCGGTGCCAACCCCATGGATATCCGCCGCGGCATGAGCAAGGCTGTTGCCAAGGCCGTTGAGACCATCAAGGCCCACAGCCAGAAGGTTAAGGACAGCAACGATATCGCCCGCGTCGGCACCATTTCTGCCGGTGACCCCGAGATCGGCCGCCTGATCGCCGAGGCCATGGAGAAGGTCACCTCCGACGGTGTCATCACCATCGAGGAGAACAAGACCACCGCCGAGACCTACAACGAGATCGTGGAAGGTATGCAGTTTGACCGCGGCTACCTGACCCCCTATATGGTCACCGATACCGACAAGATGGAGGCTGTTCTGGACAACGCCGCCATCCTGATCACCGATAAGAAGATCAGCGTCATCCAGGATCTGGTCCCCCTGCTGGAGCAGGTCATGCAGAACGGCATGAAGCTGTTGATCGTGGCTGAGGACATCGAGGGCGAGGCTCTGTCCACCCTGATCGTCAACCGCCTGCGCGGCACCCTGAACGTCTGCGCTGTTAAGGCTCCCGGCTTTGGCGACCGCCGCAAGGAGATGCTGCAGGATATCGCTATCCTGACCGGCGGCACCGTTGTGTCCGCTGATCTGGGCTATGAGCTGAAGGACGCTACCGTCCAGATGCTGGGCCATGCCCGTCAGGTCAAGGTCACCAAGGAGAACACCACCATCGTGGGCGGCGCAGGCGATAAGGATGCCATTGCAGCCCGCA
The DNA here is from genome assembly GCF_049545105.1 of Faecalibacterium hominis (ex Afrizal et al. 2022). Lineage (NCBI taxonomy): Bacteria > Bacillati > Bacillota > Clostridia > Eubacteriales > Oscillospiraceae > Faecalibacterium > Faecalibacterium hominis (ex Afrizal et al. 2022). Next base: position 224,404 of record NZ_CP186860.1, read on the forward strand.
TTGCACAGATCCGCAACCAGATCGAGGCTTCCACCAGCGATTTCGACCGCGAGAAGCTGCAGGAGCGCCTGGCAAAGCTGGCCGGCGGCGTTGCAGTCATCAAAGTCGGTGCTGCTACCGAGGTCGAGATGAAGGATAAGAAGCTGCGCATCGAGGACGCTCTGAACGCAACCAAGGCTGCCGTTCAGGAAGGCGTTGTCGCTGGCGGCGGCACTGCTCCCATCAACGCCATCCCCGCTGTGCGCGCCCTGTGCGACACGCTGGAAGGCGACGAGCGCACCGGTGCCAAGATCGTCCTGAAGGCTCTGGAGGCACCTCTGCGCCAGATCGCCAAGAACGCCGGTCTGGAAGGCAGCGTCATCATCGACAAGATCGTTTCTGCCAACAAGCCCAACTACGGCTTCGACGCTCAGAACGAGGTCTTTGTTGAGGATATGATCGCCGCCGGTATCGTTGACCCCACCAAGGTCACCCGTTCCGCTCTGGAGAACGCAGCATCCGTCGCTGAGATGGTGCTGACCACCGAGAGCCTGGTCGCTGACCTGCCCGAACCCCCCGCTGCTCCCGCAGCCGGTGGTGACATGGGCGGCATGGGCGGCATGTACTAATAACTGCCTAAAAACCGCATGAATCCTTGATTTTTGGAGCGCGCAAAAGCGGATTTACGCCAAACTTACGCCACTTACGCCAAAAATCAAAGCGCACTATAGGGTAACAAAATCGGCACTCGCTGAAAAGCGGGTGCCGATTTTTTGCGTCTAGGGGATTTGAAGACTTATGAAACCCACTGATGGATTCTGCGAGCGGCAGACTGTCAGCGGTTTTTTATTGACGAAGAATAGAGATAGGAATACAATAATAGAAAGGGATGTAAAGACGGAAGGGAGTGTGCCGCCTTGGAGAATCAAAAGGACTTCTGCACAGAATGCCGCAGAGAAACGAGCTACACCTTGAAGAAAATCAAAATCAACCGGACCATCCGGGAAAAGGAGTATACTTTTGAAATCACGGCTGCTTTCTGCAACGAATGTGGCGGCGAAATGGGGATTCCCGGCCTGATGGACTATAACATAAAGGAGATCGACGAGCAGTATCGTAACATCAGAACGTGAGATGGGCTAAAGAAGCATACGGCAACAATGATATAAAAGTAGTTTCTTTTCGTGTGAGGTAGAATTAATGAATGCTGACTATGTTGAAAATATCATCAGGAATATTGATAAGCAATCTTATAAATGTATCTTAGTTGATGGCGCTTGGGGAATTGGTAAGTCCTACATGGTAAGAAAAGCGCTGGAGGATATGAAGGACAGAACGTGCTTTATCTCACTTTTTGGAATGGATGACGTTCAAAAAATATACCATGAAGCATTTTTTCAGTTGGCATTGCGTACTTCTCATGGAGGGAAAATCGCAAGCAGGGCAAAAGGATTTGCCAAAGCGGCCGGTAATTTCTGCGCAGAAGTTGCAAACTTGAATAGTGCACTTGCACAAACGGTATCTGAGCGAGAGTTGTTTGCAGTTACGGCAAGCAAATTTAAAAAGAACAGAATTATCGTCATTGACGATTTGGAACGCCGAAAGGCTGGATTGGATTTGGAGGAACTCTTTGGAGTGATTGAGGAACTAAAGCAGTCCAACTATATTAAGGTTATTCTTATTGCCAATTCAAATGAAATTCATGAAAATGAAAGAACTACGTTCAATAAGTATAAAGAAAAAACTATTGATCGTATCTTTGAGGTAACGGAACACTCGGCATCGATTAAGTGGGGAGTGTATGGAATAGATGGAGAATTTATTGATGTCTTTTTGATGCATCATAAAGCAAAAAATTTGAGAACATTGCAAAAGGCTCAAAATTTTTATAATGATGTGAAACAGTATTGCCTGAAAATAGAAAACGAACAATTTATGAACGAAGTAAAGATGCTCTGCTTTGCTGTTGTTGTAGAAGATGTAGATAAGTTATACTATAAAAACGATTCAATAGAGAAAGAAAATACTAACAGCAGATACCGGAAAGATGGGCATATCTTGAGCAATCATTTAAATGTCCGACTTGCAAACTATGTATGTCTTCAATCTAGTGGCGCATTATTGGATGATATCTATAACTATTTTAAAAGCTCTAAGATGCTTAGTGAAGAAACCCTTCAAAAACATTATCAAAAATTCAAGGAAGCCGGTGATAAAGCAAATTATTACAAAACTGATGAGGAGATAGAAACTTACATTCAAAGTTGGAAAGCAAAATTACATGAAGCATCAAATAGTGTAGAATTGACGCAGCTGGCAGGGGAATATGATTATTGGTTTCAGGTGTTGGAAAAAGATGATGACGAACTTATTGAATATTACAGAGATGTTTTAAAAAACATGTTTTTATGTGAGAACAGAAGCGATAAAAGAAGTCCATTGGACTATTACAATAGCAATGAATTCCATGGCGCAACAGAAAAAATTCGTAATATATATGATGAAGTGCTTATACATACGAAAAAAGAGATTATAAGAACATACATCGAGAAACTTGGGGATAGTCTAGATGAAGAAATTGCATATGAGTATTCGTACTGGCTTAAGGACTGGTATACAGGAACGCTAGAGATGCATCGCTATATTGATGAAGAAATTGATCCCTTGTATCAAAGAAATTCGTTCCCTGTTGATAATATGTCAAAAACCAAAAAAATGGTTTGTTATAATGTTATGACCTTGTTATATCTACATGATAAAGAAAAACTTGAAAAATGCTATAATAGTTTGAAATCTGACTTTAGTAAAATGGGAATAAAACGAACAGAGGACATTTTGAAAGAAATTCGAGAAGACAACTAGTTTATATACAAAACAGCCGCCCAGCGACCTTACGGTCTCGCTGGGCGGCTTATTTTTTGCGTTTCCACAACAGATATTCTTCGTAGCGGTGCATCTCGTTCTGTTCTTCTTCGGTCAGGCGCTGGCGCTGTTTGCGGGCTTCGTCCGAGGGGTCAATGTCGGTCAGCCCCAGCAGGTAGTCGGCGGAGGTGCCGTAGAGCTTGCAGATGGCAATCAACATTTCATGGCTGGGAGAGCTTTTCTCTTGTTCCCAACAACGAACAGCAGACAACGTTGCATGTAGCTTGTTTGCCATGCCCTGTTGTGTGTCGCCGTTTATTTTTCGCAGTTCGGCCAGTCGCTCTCCAATCATGCTTTTACATCCTACCTTTCTATCACAGTATAGAAAATTTTCCTACTTTTTCCTAAATGCAATAATATTATTAGCACTTTTTAGGGAGAAAAGGGGAAAAGCGGTAGGATTGTTACTAGTAAGAGGCAAAAGTAGTATGAATACTACTACTTCCGCCGCAACGCTAAGGCAAAGCGAGGGAATCCCCGTTGGAACAACTGATCGACTTTCACGCACCGGAAGTGCAGGCGGTGCTGGATACACTTCTAAAAGACCGCTCCACCGGTAAAAACATCATCTGGGCAACCGACCCGCCGAAGGAACTGCAAACGGTAATGTACGAGCCGGTGACGGATAGATCCCAGATCACCACCCAGCAGCTCGGGCTGACCCACTACGAGGTGGTGCTGCCCCGGATGATGAAGCAGACCGACACCCAGCAGCAGCGCACCCGCAAAAAGGGCGAAGTATTCTCGCCCGCATGGGTCTGCAACAAGATGAACAACGCACTGGACGCCGACTGGTTCCGTGGGCTGGGGGCAGAGGAGAACGCCGGGCAGTTCACGGTGGAGCTGCCCCAAGGCTGGCAGACGATGGAAACGCCGGTGCAGTTCCCGGCTTGCGGGGGCAAGACCCCGGCATGGGTGCAGTATGTGCAGAGCCGCCGTTTGGAGGTGACCTGCGGCGAAGCCCCCTTTCTGGCGTCCCGATATGATGCCGCCACCGGCGAGATGATCCCGGTAGCTCGGCGCATTGGCATTCTGGACCGCAAGCTGCGGGTGGTAAGCGAGAACGCCGCCACAGAGGACGAGTGGCGCAAATATGCCACCCATGCGGTGCAGTCCACCTACGGCTATGAGTATCAGGGAGATAATCTTTTGTTGGCACGGGTCAACCTGCTGCTGACTTATGCAGAGCATCTGCAAGCCCGCTGGCAGCGCAAACCCACAAAAGAAGAGTTACAGCCTATCGCTACCATCATCAGCTGGAACCTGTGGCAAATGGACGGCCTGCACCTGTCTGTGCCCGGCGGCAAGCCCCAGCCGGAGGCAGAACAGCTTGACCTCTTTTCCATGTTCGGGGCGGCAGAGCCGCAGCCGCCCACGGTATCCTGTAAAGTGAAAAACTGGCGCAAGGGCAGCCATGGAACCGCCCAGAACTTTGAAACCATTCAGGAAGGGAGTACCAGCATGAAGTTTGATTATGTCATCGGAAACCCGCCGTATCAGATAAGTGATGGCGGTGCCGGCGTAAGTGCAACGCCTATCTATAATCGTTTTATCGAAGCAATCAAAACTACACATCCAGGCGCAATTTGCTTGATTATTCCTGCAAAATGGTACTCCGGCGGTAAAGGACTAGATAAGTTCAGAGAGGAAATGCTAGGAGATAGACATATTTCAACATTGGTTGATTATTCTAATTCGCTAGATGTTTTTCCGAATGTAGATGTTGCAGGTGGCGTTTGCTATTTTGTCTGGAAAGAAGCATATAACGGTAAGTGTAAGTATACAAACTATCGTAATGGAAAAGCTACAACAGCATACAGAGATTTGAATGAGTTTCAAACATTTATTCGCTATCCAGTTGCATCCGAAATAGTCAAAAAAGTAAAAGAAGATGGAGAATTAACACTGGATAAAGTGGTTTCCAGCAGAAAACCATTTGGACTTGCAACAACAGCAAAGCCAATGAAAACCGGTGACATTACACTACGATACAATGGAGGACGTGGCCCATATAAAAGTACCGAGATAAGGGTAGGAACAGAAATGATTGACCAATGGAAAATTATCATTTCTCGTCTTACGGCAGAACACGCAGGACAACCAGCCAAGGATGGAAAGTACCGTGTTCTTTCGACGATGGAGCTTTTGAAGCCGGGTGAAATATGTTCCGAAACGTATCTTGTGGCGGGAGCATTTGATTCAAAAGAAGAAGCAACCAACTATATGGATTACTTAAAGACGCAATTTGTTCGATTTCTTATCCTACAAATTGCAATGACGCAGCAGTTAAGCAAAGCGTCATTCGCATTTGTTCCTTGTCAGGATTTTACAAGAAAATGGACAGACAAACAACTGTTTGAAAGATATGATTTGTCTAGTAAAGAAGTAAACTATATTCAAGGAATGATAAAGGAGATGGCATAATGGCTGGCATAACCCTGCGCACTGCCCGGCAGGTGGTGCCCATGATCTACGCCTATACCACCCCGGAAATTGCCCGGCACAACGGCTGGACGAAGATCGGCTATACCGAGCAGTCGGTAGACAAACGCCTGAAACAGCAGACCCACACCGCCGATGTGCTGTACCATGAGGAGTGGCGGGGCAATGCCGTCTACGATGACGGCAGCGGCGAGGTGTTCACCGACCACGATTTCCACGCTTACCTCCGCAAGCTGAACGTGGAGAACGACCGCAAAAACGAGTGGTTCCATCTGGATGGGCAGCAGTCCCGGCGGTATTTTCAGGATTTCCGCATGAACCGGGGCCGGGTGCAGCTGGATGCCGCCATCGCCTACACCCTGCGGGAAGAACAGGCAAGGGCTGTCCACGACACCAAAATCTATTACCAGAGCCACCCCGGCGGAGAATACCTCTGGAACGCCAAGCCCCGCTTTGGCAAGACCCTTTCCGTCTACGATTTCTGCAAGCAGGTCGATGCACAGACGGTGCTTATCGTCACCAACCGCCCTGCCATCGCCAATAGCTGGTACAGCGACTATGTGCGCTTTCTGGGCAGGGAGTCCGGCTATCTGTTTGTCAGCCATGTGGATGCCCTTGCCGGGCAGCCCCATGTGCTGGACGAGCAGGGCTATCTGGATGCCGCCGCACAGGGCGAGGAGCTGTATAAACGCATTGAGTTCGTCAGCTTGCAGGACATGAAAGGCTCCAAGTATTTCGGCGGCGAGTACGACAAGCTGCAACACCTGACCGAGCTGAACTGGGATGTGCTGGTCATCGACGAAGCCCACGAGGGCGTGGACACCTACAAGACCGACCTTGCCTTTGACCGTATTCGCCGCAAGTTCACGCTGCACCTGTCCGGCACGCCCTTCAAGGCGCTGGCGAACGATAAGTTTGCCGGGGATGCCATCTTCAACTGGACCTACGCCGACGAGCAAGCCGCCAAGCGGAACTGGCAGGGCGCACCGGGGCAGCAGAACCCCTACGCAAACCTCCCCATGCTCAACCTCTACACCTACCAGATGTCCGAGATCATCCGGGACGAAATTCAGCAGGGGGTGGAGATCGACGGCGAAACGCAGGAATTTGCCTTTGATCTGAACGAGTTCTTCAAGGTAAAGCCCAGCGGCAGCTTTGAGCACGACGCCGAGGTGGACCGCTTTCTGGATGCCATGACCACCCAGAACAAATTTCCGTTTTCCACCCCGGAACTGCGTGCCGAACTGAAGCACACCTTCTGGCTGCTGAACCGGGTGGACAGTGCCAGAGCGCTGGCGAAAAAGCTGCAGGCGCACCCGGTATTCCGGGACTATGAGGTGATCCTTGCCGCCGGTGACGGCAAGCTGGACGACACGGACGAGAACCAGAAGAGTTTTGATCGGGTGAAAGCCGCCATCGCCCACCACGAAAAGACCATTACCCTGTCGGTGGGGCAGCTGACTACCGGTGTCACCATCCCGGAGTGGTCAGCGGTGCTGATGCTCTCCAACCTGAAAAGCCCGGCGCTGTATATGCAGGCAGCGTTCCGTGCCCAGAACCCCTGCCTTTTCCACGAAAACGGCACTTTCCGCCGCAAAGAGAACGCCTATGTGTTCGATTTTGACCCTGCCCGCACTCTGCTGATCTACGAGCAGTTCGCCAACGACCTTTCACAGGACACCGCCAGCGGCAAGGGCGACACCGAGGAGCGCAAGGCGCACATTCAGAATCTGCTCAACTTCTTCCCGGTCATTGGTGAGGACGAGGAAGGGGAGATGATCCCGCTGGATGCAGAAAAAGTCCTCAGCATCCCCCGAAAGATCAAGTCCAAGGAAGTGGTGCGGATGGGCTTCCAGAGCAATTTTTTGTTCCAGAACATTTCCAACGTGTTCAGTGCGCCGCAGGAGGTGCTGGACATTCTGCAAAACTTCCAGCCCATCAGCGAGGCAAAGGCAAAGCCCATCCAAATCACCCCGGACACCGGCGCAGACCTCTCCCTGAACGACAAGGGCGAGGTGGATTTGGACGAGGGCTACGTCATCGGCAAGGCGGCAGATGTATTCGGGGCGAAAATTTACGAGAGCACCCCCGCACTGGACACCGCCCTGCAAGACCTGACAGATGCTCCGGCTCCTGCCAAAGAAGAGCATCTGGAACCCCTGAAAAAGAGCATCACCAAAGAGATCATCGCTCCTATGGTGGAGCAGGCAAAGCAGGAGTATGGCCGGGACCTGAAGCTGTCCGACCAGAAGCGGTTTGAGAGCACCGCCAAAGCCAAAATGGACGTGGCGGTGAACAAGGTGGTGGACAACTACCGCATCGACCAGAGCCAGCTAGAGACCCAGCGCACCCAGCAGCTGCAAAGCTGCACCACCGCCCAGCAGCGCCAGCAGGTGAACCGGGAGTTTGATGCAAAGCAGCAGCAGAGCACCGCCGCCCTCATGGAGACGTTGCAATCCACCATCCAGCAGACGGCGCAGGAAATGCAGCAGACCATCGTGCGCACCGTGGAGACCAACCAGAAGGAGCAGGAGAAAAAGGGCTACGAGGACACCGTCTGTGACCATCTCCGGGGCTTTTCCCGCACCATTCCGTCCTTCCTCATGGCCTACGGCGACGAGACCGTGACACTGGCAAACTTTGACCGGATCATCCCGGACAAGGTCTTTCAGGAGGTCACCAGCATCACGCTGGAGCAGTTCCGCTTTTTGCGGGACGGCGGACCGTACATCAACCAGACTACCGGACAGGAGGAGCACTTTGCAGGCCACCTGTTCGATCCGGTGGTGTTTGACGATTCGGTGAAGGAGTTTTTGAACCTGAAGGTCAAGCTGGCAGATTATTTTGACGAGAGCCGCACCGAGGATATCTTCGATTACATCCCGCCCCAGAAAACCAACCAGATCTTCACCCCCAAGTGGGTGGTGAAAAAGATGGTGGACCTGCTGGAACAGGAAAACCCCGGCTGCTTCGATGACCCCGGCAAAACCTTCCTGGACCCCTACATGAAGTCCGGCCTGTACATTACGGAAATCGTTAAGCGCCTTTACCGCAGCGAGAAGATGCGGCAAGCCTTCCCGGACGATAACGCCCGGCTGGAACATATCTTTGCCAAGCAGGTCTATGGGCTTGCGCCCACTGAGATCATCTACCGCATTGCCATCAGCTACATTCTGGGCTTTGCAAAGGGTCACGGCATCACCGCCCACCATATCCGTCAGGTGGATACGCTGGAATTTGCCAAGGCGGGCACCATGGAAAGGGAACTGGATAAGATTTTCAGAGATTGACCAATAGAATACAGCATAAAACCAAAGGCGGCTGTCTGCATGGGTGCAGATGGCCGCCTTTTTGTGCTATGCCTGTTACAAAAATGAAAGCTGTTGAACGTCCGGCAAATCGTTTTCAGGTGTGGAATGATTGGCTTTTTTCATCATGTTTCCAATGGTTTTTTTGATGGTGGACTTGGTTTCGATCCCTTGCTTGCGCATCTTTGTATCATTGGTGTTTTTTTGAACCGAGCAGATACTGGATTTCAAGATACGATTGTAGAAGTCCATTGCCATGATATTCGTCCGCTCATTTATATCAATCGTGGACTTTCCAGCATATCGCTGAGCGATATTCCGTGCGGTATAAAACATTGATGTTTCATAAATTTTAAGTTTGCTGGCGAAATCTTTTCCATTGCACCGTGAATTTAGGCTGTCTTCAAGAGGAATCAAATTCCCAATAATGCCATTTTCAGGGGAATTTGTATCATCCAAGATATGTTCGATCGTGAAGGCAGCACACTGCTTACTGGCACATTTGTATCGTTCAAGGACTTCCAAAACAACTTGCACACGTTCCTTGTTTCGGTCATCGTCGTAATACCCAGCGTGATGTGACCACCCTAAATTGGAGAATGCTTTGAGAAAGACTTCTTTGCTGGGAAGTTTATTCTTTAACTCTGAGATAAAGCATTCCAATGCGGAGTCGGAGTAGTGGTTTTCGAGAATACTGGAATTTTTGTAAATCGCATTTGTTATTTTGTTCGAATTTTCTTGTCCAATAATGGTATAGCAGATGAAAAAATCATAGAGAAACAGAAGGGTCTCCTCGTACTTCTCTTGGCTGAGGTGACCGAGTTCATATTGATGAATTAGACTTAAAAGGATAGGACGAATTTGTTCTTGCCGATGCTTTTTGAAAAAAGCATACACTTTAAATTCAACATTCGAACAGTTTGCAGATTCCTCAGATTGAGAAGGAGAAAGAAGGCGGTTGTAGTAGATGGACTTCTGATAAATATCGTCAAGAAGCGGAACAGTTGGAATGCCTTTGTTGGAATCACGAATGAGTTTATAATCGCTGATACCTTCCTGAACAGAGGTTCTATATTTGTGGGTTGCATAATGTTTTACAAAGCGTTCGATGTTGTTACCTAAAAGCGATTCGATCTCCGACCAAGTGGTTTTCGCAGTGTCGACATCTCCATCGGGTCTAATGCCTCTTAGAATAAAGTTCTTTAATAGTTCATGCCCTTCCAATGCTGAGCCGCGAGCGTTTAAAATCTCAAAAATCGTGTACGCATCTTCCTCGGAAGATGCGGTAATATCAACATATAGCAGATTGTCCGTTATGGCGGTTCGTAAATTGAGTAGGACTTGAATTGGGGAAAGAGTAGATTCTTCAATATGTTTATAGATGCTGTTTATGAAAAACACAAAGGCAGCTGCGAGATTCTTGTTGTTTTGAGAAAACTGCTTTACAAGTGCTGCGGTTTCAAAACGCTTTGCCATATTTGGAGAAATTGAAAAGAGTCCAGTAATAATTCGCTCTAGTGCAATATATTGCTCAGACTTGATGACCATGGCTTCCTGATTTAAATCGTCACGAGTGAACAAATACTGCTTTGTTCCTCGAAATTCGTCGTCAAATTCATAGCAATGAAGGCAAAAGGCTACACTTGCAAGAAAAATTGTTAGGGAAATAATTCGTTGTTGACCATCTACAATTGTAAAATATGAGATGCCGTTTTTGCGGTCGTTCTCTTTGTAAAGAACGATACTTCCGATGAAGTGGGTTGCTTCTTTTCCGGTAGCAACGAGCAAGACATCATCAAATAACTCTTGCCAGTTTCTTTTGTTCCATACATACTGTCGCTGGTTTCGGGGCGTTCCATAACAACGCTTGGTGAAAAGGTCGTAGACGTGTTTGTCATCTGCTTCAAAACTCAATGAAAGTCACCTCTTTTTCAGTGGATGGATTTGACCATTTGCTAATTAAGTTCATTTTAACCCATAAGAGCCAGAAAATCAACATTAACGCTATGATTTGGAAGTTGCGGTTTACCGATGAAAAAACGGAATGGACTGAAAAGCTAATAATATAGAAAAACCAATACTGACTTCTACATAATCGCAAGCGACAGTTATGCGACAGTATGCTAGTGCAGGCTTCATCTAACGGATGCGGTTTACGGGTTTAGGTGTTCCCAATAAACATTCCGCAAAACGAAATGCCGTTTATATGCTGACGAATTGTTGGCTTACGCTACGGAGACTCCTAGGGGGCTTTCCAAATTTCAAAGCCATTTTGTAAACCAGACCGTCAGCTTTCAACTTTGACTTGAAACTGGCGGTTATTTCATAACCTAGATGATTTTCGAGTTCACAACACCATATCAAACAGGATAGGCTACCTTGTTCTCTATCTTTTTGCCAAAGTTCCCCTTACATTTTCTTGCAAGCTGCCGAAAGTATCGTATTTTCAAAACTTTTTGTTGACATGGCTCGATTTTTGTGGTAGTCTATCTCAACAATTTAATATAACATATTTACTTAGAGTTCCAGCTCGGCTCCCGAAGGAGCCGGAGCAAGTTTTTGACTTTCTTATCGCTACATAACGAACCCGAATCAAGGCCATCCCTGAAGGGATGGTCAGGTTCAGGTTGTTGTGTGGCGATTTTTTATTGCCAAATCCAGCACCGCACCTTGAAAACCGCATGACCGTCTGCATGGGATACCCGGCGATGACCCCGCAAGGGAGAGCCGGAAAACGCCGCCGGAAGGGGGCAGGAAATCCATGCAGGGAGAACGGCACACCCAATATCAATTGGTCAAAATGGCCAGTTGATCTGGTGAATGACGCTTTGTGTCATTCACCAGAAAAACCTTATGTGTTACGGCTTACCTCATGTGGACAAATTGTCTACATGAGGTAAATTGGCCGCAGCTTGAATCAATGTAGACAATTTGTCCACATTGACTCCGTTCGTGTTACGTTTGACCTCGACTCGACATTTTGTCAAGCCACGGTGAAATCTGGTAAGTGCTGATTTCCGGTACTTACCAGATTACTGTAACACGATCGTTCTGTGGCGGGTTACGAAAACCGCAACTCACCACTTGGAAGTGGTAAATGGACAAAATGTCCACTTACCACCCAGCCATAACGCACAGATTTTAGTTGGTGATCATTTTGATCACCAACCAGACAATCGTAACGCTTTATTATGTAAAAGTGGTGGTTACCATTTTGGTAATCACCATATACCCGTAACATTTGGGGCAAATAATGCTTTTCATTATCCACCACACACCCGTAACAGCCAAAGGAGGATGCCTATGACAACAGAACAATGGGAACGTGAAAATCAGGACACCCTGATGGAATATTTCATTGATGGCGACCCCAGTGTGCGCAGAATCCAATGTGAATACTGCCGCAAGGTCATCTACACCCAGACCCGGAACCGCAAGTATTGCAGCTTCCAAACCTGCGGTCACAAGATGCTGAATCTGCGGAAAAGCCTTAAAAAGCGCGTTGAGCGAGGAAAGTATACCTGCGCTTGCTGCGGGGAGCAGTTCTTACCGATTCGGGCAGATGCCAGATATTGCAGCAATGCCTGTCGGCAGAAAGACTACCGCCAGCGCAAAGCGAATGCTGCTTCTATCCTGTAAAGTGGTGCTTCCCATTTTGGGAAGTACCACTTTACCGTAACGCCTAATCGCTCACTCCCAAATCCCCAAAGTGGGAATTGGGGCTGTCATCTGAAATCAAATTATCAAAATGGTAACTTGATTTCATCCGTGGCAGAGCCACCGGAGTTCTCATTTTGATAACTTCGGTTTTACCTGTAACACGTCACTCCCACTCGTAAAAATCAGGTGGTCAAGATGACCACCTGATTCCACCTGTAACGCTGCAAGGCCTATTGAAAATCAGGTGCCGCCACCCGGCACTTGATTCTACCCGTAACAGAATCAGTTGGTCATTTTGGCCAACTGAAAAAGCCGGACAAGTTGGTGGACAGGGATTCGCAAATCTTTGACCGCCAGCTTGCCAAAATCAACGGGCCAAAATGGCCCGTTGAAGGGAGTCAAGGGGGAACGCCTTGCCCAGTGATATGATGCTGTGCGTCATATCCTACTGGGTATTATCTGGCGCAAAATGGCGGCAGATCCAGCAGCTTCGCTGCTGCGCTTTCCCCGCCAAGCTGTTGAAACGGAGGGATGTCTATCTGAAATTAACGCGACACAACGGACGAGCCGGAACCCACGGCACCTATAACCCAAAACACAATGACCGCAGTTTCAACCTTGCCAACAGTGAGCACATCGACCCGGAACGAGCCAAGGGCAACATCTACTGGGACTGCTTCCACGGTTTCCGTTCGGCTCTCGACCCACAAGACCCGGATGATCTGGCAGCGACCTTCTCAGATGTAGAACGGCAGTTCTACGAGACCCACTACACGGCCTTTATCGAAAGCCAGAACGAGCGCAATGCCAAGATCCGGCACACGGAGCGCAACCGCTCCATTCCCGACCTGTTGTCCAGCCGCAAGACCTGCCCGGAAGAAACCATCTATCAGCTGGGAACGCTGGATGAACACGCCTCGGCAGAGGACTTGCTGAACATCGTCACCGAGTTCATTGAGGAGTTCAAGGCAAAGTTTGGCGACCACGTTCATGTGCTGGACTGGGCGCTGCATTTGGACGAAAGCACACCCCACATCCACGAGCGTCATGTGTTCGACTGTGAGAACAAATACGGTGAGGTGGCACCCCAGCAGGAAAAGACGTTGGAAGCGTTGGGCTTTGAGTTGCCCGACCCGGATAAGCCCCTCAGCCGCCGAAACAACCGCAAGATCACTTTCGATGCCGCCTGTCGAAAGATGCTATTCGAGATCGCCAAGCGGCATGGGCTGGAATTGGAGGAAGAAGCGGAGTACGGCAACCGCAAGTATTTGGAAAAGCAGGACTTCATCCTTGCAAAGCAGAAGGAGCAGCTTGCCGCCCAGCAGAACAAGCTGGACAAGCTGACCCTGAAAGTTTCGGACATGGAAACACTGATCGACGAGGTATCGGCTGCGGCTTACGACAAGGCGGTGGAGGTCGTGACGGACGTGGTGCGCACCGAGACCCGGAAAGAGGATATGCGGATGATCGAGGACACGAAGAAGTGGTTGCTGTCCCCTGAACGCAATGCTCCGCAGGCCACGAGAGAGTACGCCGCTCACCGTTTGGACACCGTGCTGGACAAGTTCCTCAAGACCATGCAGACCACTGCTACTCGCTTGCAGGAAAAGCTCCCGAGACCGGATGTCCGGCAGAAAGGCAGGGATCAGGTCAAGGAGAAAGCACGGGATTCCGTTCTGCAACTGTTGAGCCGTTTGCAGGCAGAACAGGCGCAGCGGAATCCATCTGCACCGCCTACCGCCGAGAAGTCAAAAAGTCGTTTTCAATAATAGTACGAGGTGATGTTTATTGAGCAAAGAAGTCAATCAAGAAGAACGTGCTCCCCGAACCGTTGCCGATGTGAAAGAAATGCTGACCAAGCACTCCAACGGCGAGATCCAGCGGACGATCCAGAACTGCATCACGATTTTGCAGAACGACCATGTGCTGGCCGATGCCATCCGGCTGAACCTTTTGAGTGAACGCATTGACATTGTAAAGCCTGTGGGCTGGCCCCGCTCCGGCAAGACGCTGAACGACACTGACATGAAGTATATCCTGCGGAGAATGGAGAAGTACGGCATTTCCAGCGAAAAGAAAATCGAATCTGCTATCCGCATCGTTGCCAACGAGAACCGTTATCATCCCATCCGGGACTATCTGAACGGCCTGTAATGGGATGGAATAGAGCGGATAGCCCACGTCCTGCACCACTTCCTCGGTGCTGCGGAGGACGAATACACTTGCGAAGCCATGAAGATTTTCTTGCTGGGAGCCATCAAACGGGTGTTCCAGCCGGGATGCAAATTTGAAACCATGCTCTGTCTGGTGGGCGGGCAAGGGTGCGGGTCGCCAGTGGCGACCTCAAAATGCTGCAGGCATTTTGAAGCACCGACCGAGCCGACAGGCGAGACCCAGGAAAGTCCACTTTCTTCCGGTTGCTGGCAGTCAAGGATGAATGGTTCTCGGATGACCTGCGGCGGCTGGACGACGACAACGTGTACCGCAAGCTGCAAGGTCACTGGATCATTGAAATGTCGGAGATGATTGCCACCGCCAATGCCAAGAGTATCGAGGAGATCAAGAGTTTTCTCAGCAAACAGAAGGAGACCTATAAAGTCCCCTACGAGACTCATCCTGCCGACCGTCTGCGCCAGTGCGTCTTTGCTGGTACGACCAATCGGCAGGATTTTTTGCCCCGTGACCGCACGGGCAACCGCCGCTTCATCCCCATCCCGGTGGATGCGGAACTGGCCGAAGTTTACATTCTGGACAATGAGGAGGAATCTCGCACCTATATCGACCAGCTCTGGGCAGAAGCCATGACGATTTACAACAGCGGTAATTACAAGCTGGCATTCAGCCCCGCCATGCAGGAAACGCTGCAAGTCCATCAGCAGGACTTCATGCAGGAGGACGCGCAGGCTGGCATGATCTATGCCTTTCTGGAGGACTACACGGGTGACCGGGTGTGTTCCAAGCAGCTTTATGCGGAAGCGCTGGGCAACACGAACATCCCGGCAGAGTGGGAGACCCGTGCTATCTGCGAGATCATGAACACCGGAATTTCGCGCGGCGATATTCAAGGCTGGCAGGCTCATAAAACCGCCAAGCGTTACCCGAAGTACGGCGTTCAGAAAGGCTGGGAGCGCGTAACCAGCCCCGAAACCGGGGCTGAAGATTTCTCCGAAATAACGGATGCGGAAGCCAAGCAGCTGGGCTTTCCCTTCTGACGAGCAGCGGTTACACGTCTGGTTACAGGTTCGGTTACACCTCAGTTACGGCGGAAAAACCGCATGACTGCTGTGTTTTTCTCTTTCTGTAACCATGTAACCTTAAAAAGAGAAGAAAAAGTATAAAGCCCACCGGATGCCCTGTGTGCAGAAAAAGAGAGTTTTCCTGCACGGTTACAGGCGTTCGGTTACAAGGAAGTGGAGGTCTGCCTATGAAGGAAGTTCGCGTTTGCGAAGCAATGAAGTCCCCAGTGGGGACTTTAAGCGACGGAACGGTCTTGCATCAGCAAGATGGAGGGACCAAGTCCCGACAAGTTCCGATTTGGGAAAAGAGCAATTTAACGCTGGAGGAAGCTGCGGCTTACTCTGGCATTGGCATCAACAAACTGCGTGAAATTACGAATGAAGATAAATGCAAATTCGTCCTTTGGGTGGGAAACAAGCGTCTGATCAAACGTCGCCTGTTCGATTGCTTTGTCGAGCAAGCATATTCTATTTGAGAGGCTGCCAAAGGCTGCAAATGTGAAACCGTCCTTTTCTCATTCGCTGCGGGTGGAAATCGCATGGTTGATGTGTTATACTGACACTGACCTTATAGATGCGCTTTTCACAGAAAGGAGCTTCTGAATGCCTGAAAAGCGCAAAGATAGCAAGGGCCGTGTTTTGAAGGATGGCGAAAGCCAAAGAGCAAACGGCACCTACGACTATCGTTATACCGATATCCACAAGAAACGGCGTTGTATTTACGCTAAATCCCTGACAGAGCTGCGGAAAAAAGAGGAAGAACTGTGGCGCGATCTGGCAGACGGCATCGACTACGCCGCCGGAGAGATGACGGTGGCTGATCTGGTTGACCGCTATATGAACCTGAAGCGTGGGTTGAAACCCAATTCACTTCGGTCGTACAACACAGCGGTCAAGCGGATTCATGCTGACCCTTTCGGGCAAAAAGCCATCAAAACGGTAAAATTGTCCGATGCGAAAGGCTGGTTCGTGTTTCTGCATGACAGCGGTTTCAAGCAAAACACCATTGGAATTCTGCAAAGTGTTATCAGACCGGCGTTTGAGATGGCGGTAGAGGATGACATTATCCGCAAAAATCCATTTAAGTTCAAGCTGTCGGACGTTGTGCCGAAGGACGCTTATGTGCGCAATGCCCTGACCAGAGAACAGCAGGAGAAATATCTGCAATTCGTTCAAGACTATGGCGGCAACTATTATGATGATATCGTCATTCTTATGGGAACCGGCTTGCGTGTGAGTGAGTTGTATGGCCTGACACGAGCAGATATCGACTTTGAACGGCACTGTATCCATGTCCGGCGGCAGCTTTGCCGGACGGCTGAAAAGCCCTACTTTGTCACACCGCCGAAAACAAAAAGCGGTATCCGCAATGTTCCCATGACAGATACTGTTTGTGCAGCGTTGCGGCGTGTAGTAAAAGCCAGAGCATCCACAAAGGTAGAAGCACTGGTGGATGGCTGCAGCGGATTTCTCTTTCTGGACAAGTCCGGAATGCCGAAGGTGGCAATGCACTTGGAAAACTATATGCGTGGCGTGCAGGGAAAGTTTGAGAAGGCGTACGGCAAACCTGTTCCGCGCGTTACACCTCATGTGCTGCGACACACCTTCTGCACCAATGTTCAGCAAGCCGGGCTGGATGTAAAAAGCCTGCAATACCTGATGGGACACTCCAATGCCAGTGTGACGTTGGATGTCTACACGCACAGCAGCTTTGAATCGGTTGAAAGAGCCTTTGAACAGATCGCCGGCAACCTGTGATTTTCGACGCATGAAGCGGAATTGCTTACGCCGAAACTTACGCCAAAACTTACGCCAATCACCCGGTAAGTGGCGTAGATTTGCGTAGAAAAGCGTGGATCGTGCAAAAACGGAGAATCTGGAAAAATCGGCTTGTGGCCTTGATAATTCTACAAAAGTCTACGTTTCTCGATATTCGTGATACGGCTCCAAAAGTGTGGTTTGGAAGGGCGGCATGTACTAAGCCGCACCGGCTCCCCGTACCAATTCAATACGCCGCAGAAGGCAGAACTTCCCACCCGGGAGGCTCTGCCTTCTTTTTTGTTTATAGGCCCCCTTTCCTGCCCATCCTAAACGGGAGAGGGGGCGTTTTCATGTCCGGCAAACGGGTGCTGGCCCTGTATGGGGCCTTGCTGTTCTGCTTTGCGGCGGTGGTCTGCCGCCTGTACTGGCTCTGCTCCGACACGGCCTACGGGGCCCGTGCGGCGGCGCAGAGCGTGGTCACCCTCCACCTGCCCGCCCGGCGGGGCAATTTTTATGATCACAGGGGTCAGCTCCTCACGGGGCAGACCACCCGCTGGATGGCCCTCTGCGTGCCCGGGGAGGGCAGCTATGCCCGCCTGTTCGCCTACACCGATGCAGCTGGGCAGGCGGCGCTCTACCAGAAGCGGAACGCCGCGTCCCCGTTCTTGCTGGAGGTGGACCGGGATGTTTCCGCGCTGGGCGTTTCCTGCTGGCCAGCGGCACGACGAAGCTCTGCCGCCCCGCTGGCAGTGCAGCTGCTGGGGTATCTCGATGGCGAGGGCCACGGTGCCGCCGGGCTGGAAGCCGCCTTTGATGATCTGCTCACCGGCAGCGGGGCGGGGGATACCCTGCTCTGCACCGTCAACGCCCAGGGAAAGCTGCGGGCCGAGCCCGTCCTCACTCCCGCCGACAGCGGTGCTGTGGGGGTGCAGCTGACCCTTTCCCGGGAGATCCAGCAGACCGCCGAAGCCGTGGCCAACGAGACGATGCAGAGCGGCTGCATCCTGGTGCTGGACACCGCCAACGCCAAGGTGCGGGCCTGCGTCAGCCGCCCCGGCTATGATCCGGAAAACATTTCGGCCAGCCTGAACGCCCCGGACAGCCCCCTGCTGGAACGGGCGTTCCAGTGCTATGCCGTTGGCTCGGTGTTCAAGCCGGTGGTGGCGGCAGCGGCGCTGGAGGCAGGGGAGAGCGGCTTTGTCTACACCTGCCCCGGCTGGTGCGCGGTGGATGGCCGGATCTTCCGCTGTGCGGGCGGCATCCCCCATGGTGAGGTGGATCTGGCCGGCGCGCTGGAAAAGAGCTGCAACGGCTACTTCATCCGGCTGGGGCAGGCGCTGGGGGCCGATGCTGTCCGCGCCATGGCAGAGCAGCTGGGCTTCGGGCAGGCGATCCCGCTCACCGATGCCCTGCACACGGCGGCTGGGGTCCTGCCGGAGCGGGAGGCTCTTGCGTCCAGCGGGGCCTACGCCAATTTTTGCTTTGGACAGGGGGAGCTGCTGGCATCCCCCCTCCAGGTCGCCGCCATGATGAACACCATTGCCTGCGGGGGGATCTGCCGCACCCCGCTGCTGCTGGAGACCACTCTGGACGAGACCACCGGCGCGCCCCTCACGGCGCTTTCCCATGTCCGGAGCAGGCGGGTGCTCACAAAGCGCACCGCCGCCGCCCTGCAGGCCCTGTTGGCGGGTGTAGTGGCCGGGGGCACCGGCCATGAGGCCGCCCTGCCCGGCCAGACCGCGGCGGGCAAGACCGGCACGGCCCAGACCGGCCAGTTTTCCGGCGGTACAGAGCTGAAAAATTACTGGTTTGCGGGCTTTGTCCCGGCAAAGCAGCCCCGCTATACCATCGTGGTGCTGCAGGACACGCAGGCCGAGCCTGCCTTTTCCAGCGCGGCCATCTTTGCCCGGGTGGCGGCAGGGCTGGAAATTCTGGCCCCGTAGCCCACGGTTTTTCTTGCATTTCCCGGGCTTTTGTGCTATCATACACTTGTATTTGTATGCAGTCTCTATGAAACTAAAGATAAAAGGAGCGTTCCATCCATGTCTGTCATTGAAATCGTCGGCGGTGCCATCCTGCTGGTCGTCTCGGCCGTCATCATCCTCCTCACCCTGATGCAGCACACCCACGGTCAGGGTCTGGCCGGTGCCATCAACGGTGGTGTGGGCGGTGCCAACAATGCACGCCTGACCCCTGCGGATCAGATGCTGGCCAAGGTGACCCGCATTGCAGGCATCGTGTTCTTTGTGGTGGCTATCCTGGCCTGTGTGTTCGCCAGCCGTCTGGCCTGAGCACCCGTGTACAGCCCCGTGTAAGGCGGGGCTGTTTTTCTGTCTGCAACCTCTCGCGGGAAAGAAGTTGTCCGGGTTCCGTTGGAGAATGCCGGAAAAGTGTTAAGGAGAAAAATATGTCATTACGCGATAAAATTGAACATGCCATCCAGAATCAGCCCTGCATGGTCAAGGACCTCAAGGCAAAGTTCGGCGGCGACCGTTCCGCTGACCGCAAGGTGATGGAGGCTCTGGACGAGCTGGTGCACGACGCTGTGGTCTGCCAGAAGTCCGGCGTGTTCTTCACTGCCCGCTCCGGCCGTGCCGAAAAGGCCCTGCCCTGCAAGGTGGTCAAGCTGGGCAAGAACTTTGCCTTTGTGATGCTGGAGGATGAATCCGGCGATATCTTCATCCCGGGCCGCTTCACCCGCGGTGCCATGCCCGGCGATTCCGTTCTGGTGGAAAAGTTTGCCCACCCCCGGGTGGAGGGCAGCGATGAGGGCGAGATCCTTGCCGTGCTCGAGCAGAAGAACGACATGGTGGGCACTGCCCGCCGCATCGAGGGCCGCCTGAAGTTCGTGCCCGATGACTGCCCGGCCATCTCCATGACCATCCAGCGCGACTGCGAGGGCGGCGCGAAGGACGGCGACAAGGTGGCTGTGGAGATCCTGCAGCGCGGGACCCGGCAGGAGGACCACCGCGTGGGCGTTTCCATGCGCTTTGGCAGCTGCGAGGAGGCCAAGCGCTGCGCCAAGGCCCTGCTCTATGCCAAGGACATCCACACCCGTTTCCCTGAGAAGGTGCGGGACGAGGCCAAGAAGTTCGAGGACATGACCGTGTCTGAGGAGGACTGCAAGGGCCGCATGGATCTGCGCGCTCTGCCCATCTTCACCATCGACAGCGCCGAGACCAAGGATATCGACGATGCCGTCAGCCTGACCCGGCTCCCTGGGGGCGGCTATGAGCTGGGCGTTCACATTGCCGATGTCTCCCACTACGTCAAGCCCGGCAGTGAGCTGAACGAGGAGGCCTTCAACCGCGCCACCTCGGTCTACTATGCGGATCAGGTCGTGCCCATGCTGCCCAAGAGCCTTTCCAACGGCATCTGCTCCCTGAACGAGAAGGAGCTGCGCCTGGCGTTCTCCTGCCTGATGCGTCTGGATCAGGACGGCAATCTGACCGACTACAAGTTCGTCAAATCCATCATCTGCAGCCGGGTCAAGGGCGTGTATTCTGAGATCAACGCCCTGCTGGCCGGCACTGCCGATGCCGAGACCCAGGCCAAGTATGCCGAGGTGCTGGATCAGCTGCCCGCCATGAAGGAGCTGTACGCCCACCGCGCCCGCCTGCGCAAGGAGCGCGGCTGCATCGATTTCGAGAGCGGGGAAGTCAAGCTCATTCTGGATGAGAACGGCCACTGTATCGATGTGAAAAAGCGTACCTCCGGCGAGAGCGAGGCCATGATCGAGGAGTTCATGCTGCTGGCCAACCAGTGCGCCGCCCACTTTGCCCGGGTCAAGCAGATCCCCTTTGTCTACCGTGTCCACGAGGAGCCCAACGGCGAGAAGCTGGAGCGCCTGCACAGCCTGCTGCAGGCCTGCGGCATCAACGACCACTTTGCCAAGGAAGTGCCCACCCCCAAGGAGCTGAGCGCCATTCTGGAGGGCGTGCGCGGCACCCCGTTTGAGCAGATCGTCAACACCGGAATGCTCCGCTGCATGTCCAAGGCCTGCTATGAGGAAAAGCCCAAGGGCCACTATGGTCTGGTGCTCAAGGATTACGCCCACTTCACCAGCCCCATCCGCCGCTACCCGGATCTGGCCATCCACCGCATGATGACCGACCTGCTCAGCGGCACCGACAAGGAGACCATGATCGTCCGCTACACCGATTTCGCGGAGAAGGCCTCCAAGCAGTCCAGCGAGCGGGAAGTGCTGGCCGTTCAGATCGAGCGCAAGGCCGAGGATTACTACAAGGCCGAGTACGCCCGCCGCCATCTGGGTGAGTGCTACGAGGGCATCATCTCCGGCGTGACCCAGCGCGGCATCTTTGTGGAGCTGGAGAACGGCGTGGAGGGCTTTGTGCCTGCTTCCAGCCTGACCGCCACCGGCACCACCCTCACCGAGGGCATCCGCCTTTCTGACCCCGCCTCCGGCAAGACCTGGAGCCTGGGCGACAGCATGATGATCACCATCGTCCGCGCCGATATCAACCTTGGCAAGGTCGATTTTGAGGTGGCACCTGAAACAAAATAATCCGTGAACGTTCAAAAGCGCCTGTTTCTTCGGAAGCGGGCGCTTTTTCGTGCGGGGTTAAACCCTTCAGGCGCTTCGCGCCAGCTCCCCTGGTAGGGGAGCCCTTGGCATAACAGTACAGTCTGCGCAGAAAGGGGAACTTGCAGAGCCTCATGCAATGCCAAAGGCCCCCCTATTAGCGGGGGCTGTCACCGCAGGTGACTGGGGGGTTATACACAGTTTCGTCATATTTCCGACAATGGTTGTGTTTTGTATAAATTTTATACACTGTTCAGGATTTGTTTGTTGTTTTGAAAAAACCACTGGGGTATACTAGGCACAACGAAAGGGAAGACGACACAGAACCATGAACGCAGTCTTCCCAATACGATTTACAGGAGGTTCCCAGTATGTATTATTCCAGTGGCAACTACGAAGCATTTGCACACCCCAAAAAGCCTGAGGGCGTTGACAATAAATCTGCTTACCTCATCGGCTCCGGTCTGGCGGCCCTGACTGCCGCCTGCTACCTGGTCCGTGACGGCCAGATGCAGGGCGACCACATCCATGTGTTTGAGAAGGACCCGCTGCCCGGCGGTGCCTGCGACGGCTACAAGTACGATATCGGCTATGTCATGCGCGGCGGCCGTGAGATGGACAACCATTTCGAGGTCATGTGGGATCTGCTCCGCTCCATCCCCTCGCTGGAGACCGAGGGTGCCAGCGTGCTGGACGAGTATTACTGGCTGAACAAGGAGGACCCCAACAAGTCCCTCTGCCGTGCCACTGTCAACCGCGGCCAGGATGCCCACACCGATGGCAAGTTCGCCATCTCCGATCAGGGTGCCATGGAGATCATGAAGCTCTTCTTCACCCCGGACGAGCAGCTGCAGGATAAAAAAATCACCGATATCTTTGATGATGAGGTGTTCTCCTCCAACTTCTGGATGTACTGGCGCACCATGTTCGCTTTTGAGAACTGGCACAGCGCGCTGGAGATGAAGCTCTACCTCAAGCGCTATATCCACCACATCGGCGGTCTGCCCGATTTCACCGCCCTGCGCTTTACCCGCTACAACCAGTATGAATCCATCATCCTGCCCATGGTCACCTACCTGAAGGATCATGGCGTTGACTTCCAGTACGAGACCAAGGTCACCGATGTCCAGTTCCGGATCGAGGGCGGCAAAAAGCAGGCCAGCAGCGTGACCGTGGATCACAAGGGTGAGAGCAGGATCATCGACCTCACCGAGAACGATCTGCTCTTCATCACCAACGGCGGCTGCGTGGAGAGCTGCACCATCGGCGCTCAGGACAAGGCCGCAGGCTTTGATCCCACCATCAGGCCGGGCAACGGCTGGGATCTGTGGAAGAAGATCGCCGCGCAGGATCCCTCCTTCGGCCATCCCGAAAAGTTCTGCTCTCAGCCGGAGCTGTCCAACTGGGAAAGCGCCACCATCACCACCCTGGACGACAAGATCCCCCAGTATATCAAGAAGATCTGCAAGCGTGACCCCTTCAGCGGCCACACCGTCACCGGCGGCATCGTCACAGTCAAGGATTCCAGCTGGCTGCTCAGCTGGACCCTGAACCGTCAGCAGCAGTTCCGTGACCAGCCCAAGAACCAGCTCTGCGTCTGGGTCTACGGCCTGTTCAGCGACAAGCCCGGCGATTACGTCAAGAAGCCCATGCGCGACTGCACCGGCCGCGAGATCTGCATGGAGTGGCTGTACCACATCGGTGTGCCCGAGGAGGACATTGCCGGGCTGGCAGAGCACAGCGCCAACACTGTCCCTGTGATGATGCCCTATATCGATGCCTTCTTCATGCCCCGTGCCTTCGGCGACCGCCCCGACATCGTGCCCCAGGGCGCTGTCAACTTCGCCTTCCTGGGCCAGTTTGCCGAGACCGGCCGTGACACCATCTTCACCACCGAGTACTCCATGCGCACCGGCATGGAAGCGGTTTACACCCTGCTCAACATCGACCGCGGCGTGCCCGAGGTCTGGGGCAGCACCTACGATGTCCGCAGCCTGATCGATGCAACGGTCAAACTGCGTGACGGCAAGAAGATCACTGATATGGATCTGCCCTTCATCCAGCGGGTGGCCCTCAAGGAAGTGCTCAAGAAGATCGAGGGCACCGACCTTGAGAAGTTCCTCAAGGAATACCATGCCATCTGACACAGCAAGCGCTGTTTCCTCCGGCCCATTTTGGACCTCCCCCTGAATGCGGCAAAGGGCTGTTGCAAGCCCTCTCCGTCATTGCTGCGCAATGCCACCTCTCCCGAGGGGAGAGGCAATTGCTCTCCCAGATCCAGCTTCTGCTGGCCTTGGAGATGCGTTGGCTCCCCCTTTGGGGGAGCTGGCGAGCGATAGCGAGACTGAGAGGGTGAGTGACAGCCCTTTGCCCTTTTTCTGCCATTTTGCAGGAAATCGCCCAAAACCACACCTCTTTTGTGAAAGAACCTGACGCAGAATTTACAGTTTTCTCTTGCGATAAATGGGGAACTGTGTTAAGCTGTAAATAAGAATGTGCTCACCCCGAGAGCACCCAAGATAAAAAGGAGGTCTTTCCCTGTGAAACAGTTCATTACCCGCCGCAGTTTTATCAAGGCTGCCGGTGCTGCCACGGCACTGACCGCAGTTTCTGTCGGTGCACCCGCCGCCTTTGCGGAGGAGACCAATTGCTTCTTTGGTGACAAAGCGGATGTGACCATCCTCTACACCAACGATGTCCACACCTATATCGACAACAAATCCCCCAAGCCCACCTATGCTGCCATTGCTGCCCTGAAAAAGAGCATTGAGGACACCGGCCGGGATGTGCTGCTGGTGGATGCAGGCGACCATATCCAGGGCACCGCTTACGGCTCCATGGATGACGGCGCTACCATCATCGAGCTGATGAACGAGGCCGGTTACGATCTGGCTACCCCCGGCAACCATGAGTTCGACTACGGCATGGCCCGTGCCAAGGCTGTGATCCAGGAAGCCGACTTCCCCTATGTCTCCTGCAACTGGGTCGATCTGCGCACCGGCTTCAACGTTCTGCCCAGCGTCAAGTTCTTCTTTGTGGGCGGCCGCAAGATCGCCTTTGTGGGCGTGACCACCCCCGAGACCTTCACCAAGTCTACCCCGGCCTACTTTATGAACGATGCCCAGACCAAGTACATCTACGACATTCTGGGCGGCGAGGACGGCCAGAAGCTCTACGATGCCGTTCAGAAGGCCATCGACAAGGCTGAGTTCTGGGGCGCTGACACCATCATCGGTCTGGGCCATCTGGGCGTTGACCCCTCCTCCTCTCCCTGGACCAGTGAGGAAGTCATTGCACACACCCACGGCTTCACCGCCTTCATCGACGGCCACTCCCACACCGTGATGGCCAACAAGCAGGTCACCGATGCTTCCGGCAAGGCAGTCACCCTGACCCAGACCGGTTCTTACTTCAAGAACATCGGCAAGATGACTGTGGGCGCAGACGGCACCATCACCACTGAGCTCATCAACACCTACGAGGGTCTGGATGCTGCCGTGGCCGCCACTGCCTCCAACTGGATCAGCGCAGTGGACGATATGCTGGGCGAGGAGATCGCAGTGGGCGATACCAAATTCTACATCAACGATCCCGCCACCGGCAAGCGCCGCATCCGCTCCGGCGAGACCAACCTCGGCGACTTCGTGGCCGATGGCATCTACACCTACTTCAACGAGATCGAGGAACTCCACTGTGATGTCGCCATTATGAACGGCGGCGGCATCCGCACCGATGTGGAGGCTGGCCCCTGGAGCTTCAAGACCTGCAAGACCGTCAGCCCCTTTGGCAACGTGGCCTGCCTGATGTCCGTGACTGGCCAGCAGATCCAGGACGCTCTGGAGTTTGGTGCCCGCTTTGCCGGTGCTGAGGGCAAGGAGAACGGCGG
The DNA here is from genome assembly GCF_049545105.1 of Faecalibacterium hominis (ex Afrizal et al. 2022). Classification (NCBI taxonomy): domain Bacteria; kingdom Bacillati; phylum Bacillota; class Clostridia; order Eubacteriales; family Oscillospiraceae; genus Faecalibacterium; species Faecalibacterium hominis (ex Afrizal et al. 2022). The sequence continues at coordinate 250,141 of NZ_CP186860.1, forward strand.
CTTCCTGCAGGTGGCAGGTGCCAGGTACACGATCCACCCCATGATCCCCAACACCGTTCAGACCGACGACAAGAATGTCTGGACCGGCAGTGCTGCCACCCCGCGTGTCAGCAATGTGGAGATCTACGACAAGACCACCGGTACTTATAAGCCCCTTGACCCGAACGCCACCTACGCTCTGGCCGGCATGAACTACACCCTGCGCAATCTGGGCGATGGCTTTGCCATGTTCGATGGCGCGACCCTCATCAAGGACTATGTCTCTGAGGACTACCTTGTCATGTCCAGCTATGCAGCCATGTTCGGCGGCGTGGATGCCAACGGTCTGCCGCATCTGGCAAGCGCCAACAGCCCGCTGGCCGATTACCCCGGCTACCTGCTCAACTACGAGGATCCGTACGGCGCAGGCCGCATCCAAATGATCTGATCAATTAAGGATACAACCCTCTCCGTCAACGTCGCAGGCTTTGACGGAGGGGGTTATTTTTAAGTAGCATTGTCAGCAGGAAACGAACCCGGTTTGTGGATCAGGATAGGGGAAAGTTGCACAAATCCGGCAGAGCATCCTTGTATACTACGCCAAAGTTTGTAACTTTTTTTATTTGTTTGCTTGCGAACGATCTGCGCTGGAAGTATAATAAACAGGCAAGTAATATATCAGCTGTGCTGTGGCAGGCACAGAAACAAAGGAGAAACATTATGCTGACACGATATACCAGCGCCGACCAGTGGGCAGATGCCAAAGACGGCGTGATCCCTGCACCCTACGCTCTGGAAGAGGGCGAGCAGATCATTGACCAGTATCTTGAGCCGGTCATCTTCCACAACGTCAACGGCCCCGACATCGGTGTGACCACCTGCGGCGTGATCGTCAAGGACGGCCTGTACTTTAAGGATCTGGACAACAGCGGCGAGCTGGCCCCCTACAAGGATTGGCGGCTGAGCCCTGAGCAGCGCGCTGAGGATATGGTCAAGCATCTGCGGCTGGATCAGCAGGCAGGCCTTGTGCTGAACACCCTGTTCAACAGCCCTGTGGTGCCCACCCGTGCCGAGGCCACCAACGCCGAAGGCAAGCTGGAGCTGGGCAAGATCTACAAGCACCACAACCCCGGTGAAAAGCCCATGCCCGGCCCTCTGCCCGGCATGACCGTCAGCATTGATGACAGCCATGTTCTGGAAAAACACATCGCCGCCGGTGTTTACCGCGGTGACATGCGCTGCGAGGCCGGCATGGTGGCCCTGTACCACAACGCCGGCACCCAGATGCTGGAATACGAGGCCTGCAAGGGCGGCGTGGCCATTCCGTACTCTCTCCACACCAACCCCATCAACATCGGTTACCCGGACTCTCTGGGCATCGGCGCGGCTGTCATTGGCGACGGCAACACCGACATGGTCTATGAGATGGCCCAGACCGACCGCAAGATGATGAAGGCCGAGGGCCTGAACATCATGTACGGCCCTCAGGTCGATGTGACCTCTGACCCCCGCTGGCCCCGTACCTCCGGTACTTACGGCGAGCGTCCCGATGTCACCAGCGATATTGCCGAGGCTCTGGTCAAGGGCTATCAGGATGGCGACAACGGCCTGAACGAGGGTTCCGTTGTTCTGACCATCAAGCACTTCCCCGGCGATGCCCCCTCTGAGAATGGCTTTGAGCCCCATGTGCCCATCGGCCAGTGGCGCATCTACCGCACCCCCGGCTCTATGGAAAAGTATCATCTGCCCCCGTTCCAGCGCGCCTTTGACCACAAGGTCTCTTCCATCATGCCGGACTACTCCCGTATTGCCACCGATGGCCGTGCTGTGCCCCAGACCTACCGGGGCGAGGTGACCAGCACCGAGGAAGTGCCCAGCGCTTACAGCAAGGAGCTGATCACCGATCTGGCCCGGAACAAGATGGGCTTTGACGGCTATGTCAACTCCGACTCCGGCATCACCACCGTTCAGATCTACGGCGTGGAGAACCTCACCGAGCCTGAGCGCTACGCCAAGGCCATCTCTGCCGGTACCGATGTCATCGGTGGCAACACCGACCCCGAGAACATCGTCAAGGCTGTGGAGGACGGTCTGCTGCCCAAGGCGGATCTGGACCGTGCCAGCTACAACCGTCTGCTGAGCCTGTTCCGCACCAAGCGGGTGGATAACCCCTACCTCGACCCCGACAAGGCCGATCAGGCCCGCGTGGACAACTTCGATGGTGCCAAGAAGAAGGCTTACGAGGCCAACCAGAAGGCCGTTGTTCTGGTCAAGAACCACGAGAAGCTCCTGCCGCTGGCCAAGAGCCAGAAGGTCTGCATCGTCACCTTCAAGGGTGTGGACTCCGGCTTTGCACAGATGGCACAGGCCATGGGTGCCGGTCTGGGCAACACGGACGAGGATGCCGCTCTGCGCAAGACCCTGACGGAAGCCTTTGAAAAGAAGGGCTACACCGTGGTGGCCACCCCGGAGGAGGCCGATGTGCTCTACCTGCACGTCTGGCCCATCAGCAACGGTCTGGTGTTCAACCAGTACGCAATGCCCGTCATCGAGATGGGTGAGATCGTCACTGACGAGCGCGAGCGCAACAAGAGCCAGAAAAAGACCGGCAACAAGGTCACCGTTGTCACCCTGAAGGACGTGGAAAAGATCAAGGAACTGGCCGATGCCATCCATGCCCGCGGCGGCAAGGTGGTTGGCACCTGCGTGGTCTGCAACCCCTGGCTGCTGGACAAGCTGGAGCCCTACTGCGACGCACTGACCATCCAGTACACCGTCAGCGCCGTTGCCCTGAACAACGCCCTGAACGCTCAGGTCGATGTCATCAGCGGCGACTTTGCCCCCACCGGCAAGCTGAGCCTGACCATGGTCTCTGACCCCGCCGTCATTGCCATCACCGAGCAGGAGATCGACGGTGTGGTGCGCGAGATCTGCGCCTCTCCCAACGACGTGCCCGGCTACGATAAGGATCAGTACATTGATCCCACCATCCTCGCCAACGTCAAGGGCGGCAGCTACGCCTACTGCGATGCCGACGGAAACTACTACCGCAGCGGCTTCGGTCTGAATTACTGATTGCCGTTAACCAAAAAGAGCGATGCAGCGTTTGCTGCATCGCTCTTTTGCTATCTCTATAAACAAAACAGAACAAAAAAAGACATCCGAAATGTTCGGATGTCTTTTGGTTGGGGATGAGAGAATCGAACTCCCACAAGTAGAGTCAGAGTCTACCGCACTACCACTATGCAAATCCCCATCAGTTTGGGTCTGTCTTGCGGGGTGAGCCGCTCAACGTGTGCTATTATACGGAAAAAGCGCCGCTTTGTCAAGCGCTTTTTTGAAATTTTTTGCAGAAATCGAAAAAAAGACGCACTTTCGCAGGAGTTCTTGCGGGCTGCTTGATTCCGTCATCCTTCTCATGCTCTTTGCATATACTGGAAATCAGAAGAAGCAAAGACGCACAAAGAGGAGGAACTGCTATGACCCAGACCACGCAAAAGGAAAAGACCCTGCTTTCGCCCCGCATCCCGCGGGACACCGAACACGAGCGCTACCACCCGGAGCTGGAGGAGGAGCTGAAAGAGTGCCTGTTCTGCCTGCACCGGAACGAGATGATGTTCGACCTTGAGGTGGACACCGACCTCATCGAACAGCACATCTATGAGCGGCAGGCCCTTCTGGCCCGCTACCGGTACTTATTGGGCAAGGCCCGGGAGCTGGGGCTGCATACAATATTGGAAAAGTATCAGCCGGTGGGGTAAGGCTTCGTCTTTGTACAGCTTACAAAATACTGCCCGCAGAAGATGCGACAAAAATCTTGACAGAATCCCTGAACCGTGCTATCCTATATCAAGATAACAATGCGCAGGTGGTTCTGCGTATCAACTATTTGGAGCTAGAGAGGTTTTTCATTATGGAACGTATTAAGACGATCGCTACTCGTGACCTGACCAAGAGCGTTGTGACCGGTGGCTGCGGCGAGTGCCAGACTTCCTGCCAGTCTGCCTGCAAGACTTCCTGCGGCGTGGCTAACCAGAAGTGCGAGAACAGCAACAAGTAATTTCTGCAAATCGGATGCCGCCTTTGCCGGGCGGCATTTTTTTATGTAACAATGGAATGGAGAATAAAATGGTACATCAGTATCAATTGAACGGCTATAACATCGTGCTGGATACCTGCAGCGGCTCGGTGCATGTGGTGGATGAGGTGGCGTATGATGTCATTGCCATGTACCCCGACCACACCGCCGACGAGATCGTTGCCGCCATGATGGCAAAGTACGGCGACCGTGAGGACGTGACCGAGGCCGACCTGCGCCAGTGCATCGATGATGTGGCAAGCCTGAAGGAATCCGGCAAGCTGTGGAGCCCCGATACCTATGAGAACCTTGCGTTCGATTTCAAGAACCGCAACACCGTGGTCAAGGCCCTCTGCCTGCATGTGGCTCACACCTGCAACCTGAACTGCTCCTACTGCTTCGCCTCGCAGGGCCGCTATCAGGGCGAGCGTGCCCTGATGAGCTTTGAGGTGGGCAAGCGGGCAATGGATTTCCTCATCGAGAATTCCGGCAGCCGCCGCAACCTCGAGGTGGACTTCTTCGGCGGCGAGCCTCTGATGAACTTTGATATGGTCAAGAAGCTGGTGGCCTACTGCCGTGAGCAGGAGAAGATCCACAATAAGAACTTCCGCTTCACCATGACCACCAACGGCATGCTCATTGACGATGATGTCATCGACTTCTGCAACAAGGAGTGCCACAACGTGGTCCTGAGCCTGGACGGCCGCAAGGAAGTCCACGACCGCTTCCGCAAGGACTACGCCGGCCATGGCAGCTATGATACCATCGTGCCCAAGTTCCAGGAGTTCGTGAAGAAGCGCGGCGATAAGGGCTACTACATGCGCGGCACCTTTACCCACTACAACACCGACTTCACCAACGATATCTTCCACATGGCAGATCTGGGCTTTACCGAGCTGAGCATGGAGCCCGTGGTCTGCGACCCCAGTGACCCCAGCGCTCTGACCGAGGCAGATCTGCCCATCCTGAAGGAGCAGTATGAGATCCTGGCCAAGGAGATGATCAAGCGGAACCGTGAGGGCCGCGGCTTCACCTTCTACCACTACATGATCGACCTGACCGGCGGCCCCTGCATCTATAAGCGCATTTCGGGCTGCGGCTCCGGCACCGAGTACATGGCTGTGACCCCCTGGGGCGATCTGTATCCCTGCCATCAGTTCGTGGGCGATCCCAAGTACCTGATGGGCGATATCTGGAAGGGTGTCACCAACACGGCAGTCCGGGACGAGTTCAAGCACTGCAACGCCTACGCCCGCAAGGAGTGCCAGGACTGCTGGGCAAAGCTCTACTGCTCCGGCGGCTGTGCAGCCAACTCCTACCACGCAACCGGCAGCATCACCGGCGTGTACGAGTACGGCTGTGAGCTGTTCCGCAAGCGGATGGAGTGCGCCATTATGATCCAGGTGGCACAGAATCAGGAGCTGGCCGCGCAGGGCATCGAAGTGCCCATCCAGCTGGGCTCCACCTGCAATGCCTGCGCCGACGGCGAGGCCTGCGAATAAATGACCACCCCCATCGTCGATTTTGTGCGGCAGTACGCCCAGTCCGGCACCGCCCGGCTCCACATGCCGGGGCATAAGGGGCAAAGCCTGCTGGGCTGTGAGCCGTGGGATATCACCGAGATCCGGGGGGCCGATGAGCTCTACGAGGCCGAGGGCATCATCGCCCGGAGCGAGGCCAACGCCACCCGGCTGTTCGGCACGGCCCACACCTATTACAGCACCGAGGGTTCTTCCCAGTGCATCCGGGCCATGCTCTGCCTTGCTATGCAGGGTGCGCCCCGCACCGGCAAGCGCCCGGTGCTGCTGGCGGCCCGCAATGCCCACAAAGCCCTGCTCTATGCAGCGGCTCTGCTGGACTTCGACATCCGGTGGCTCTGGCCCGCGCCGGAGGATACCGGCGCACTGTGCAGCTGCCCGGTAACGGTGCAGGCCCTTTCTGCCGCCCTTGAGGAGCTGGCAGGGCAGGGGAGAGCACCCTTTGGCGTTTACCTGACCAGCCCGGATTACCTGGGAGGAATGCAGGACATCGCGGCCCTCTCTGCCGTCTGCGATGCTCATGGCGTGCCCCTGCTGGTGGATAACGCCCACGGGGCCTACCTGCGCTTTCTGCCCGGCGGGGGCCGCCACCCCATCGACCTGGGCGCGGCGGCCTGCTGTGACTCCGGCCACAAGACCCTGCCGGTGCTCACCGGGGGAGCCTACCTGCATCTGGGCCCCAAGGCCCCCGTACAGGAGGAAAGTACCGTGCGCAACGCACTGGCGCTGTTCGGCTCCACCAGCCCGTCTTATCTGATCCTGCAGTCTCTCGATGCCTGCAACCGGCTGCTTTCCGCCGATTACCCGGCACGCCTGCAGGAGTGCTGTGACCGGCTGGCTGCTCTGCGTGCCCGCCTGAACGCGCTGACTGCCGGGCAGGGCGCGGCTCTGCCGCTGGCACTGGACGGTTCCGCCCGGGAACCCATGAAGCTGACGCTGGACGCGGCGGCGCTGGGCCTGACCGGGCAGGCACTGGCCGACCATCTGCGGCAAAACAGGATGGAGTGTGAATATGCCGACCCCCGCTACCTTGTGCTGATGTTCACCCCGGAAAACCCGGCGGAGGACATGGCCCGGCTAGAGGCGGCTCTGGCAGAACTCTGTGCGCGGGGCATCCCCCCGGCAGAACCCCCTGCCGAGCACCGGGAGGCGTTTTGTGCGCTGGCCCGGCAGGCGGAGCCCCGCCTGACCGTGCGGCAGGCCGGGTTTGCCCCGCAGGAGACCATCCCGGCAGGGTCTGCGCTGGGCAGGGTCTGCGCTCTGCCCACTGTGTCCTGCCCACCTGCCATTCCCATCGTGGTCAGCGGCGAGGTGATCGGCCCGGCGGCGCTGGAGCTTTTCACAGCCTACGGCGTGGAGACGGTCTCGGTGGTGAAACCGGAAAAATTTTGAATAATCAGGGCGGATCTGCAAGATTCTGCGGCTCTGAAACGTATTAAGGATAGAACAGAGAACATAACCCCTATTCTATGCGGTAATCTGAGGTGTTCCAATGAAAATTCTTCTTGCATCAGATACATGGTCCCCAATGGTCAACGGTGTGGTGCGCTCGGTGGAGCTGCTGTACCACCAGCTGCTGGCACTGGGCCATGACGTGCGGGTGGTGACCCTTGCCCAGAATGGCCATTCCCATGAGGAAAACGGCATCCTGTATGTGGGCAGCATCAGCGCGGAGCGGGTCTACCCGGGCGTGCGGATCAGTGCGGCGGGCGCTCTGCCCATCTCCCACTGGCTGGACGAGCTGGAAGCCTGGGGCCCGGAGGTCATCCATACGCAAAGCGAGTTTTCTACCTTTATGCTGGCACAGCGGGTGGCCCGCCGGTGCCACTGCCCGGTGGTACATACCTACCATACTGTCTACGAGGATTATACCCAGTACCTTTTCTTCAGTGAGCGTCTGGGCCGGATGACCGCCGAAAAGGCCACCCGCATCCTCTCGGGCTATTGCTCCCTCATGCTGGCCCCCACCGAAAAGGTGCGCGCCATGCTCAACCGCTACGGGGTCAGCTGCCCGGTGGTCACAGTGCCCACCGGCATTGACCTGACCGCCTTTGGCCCGGCGCAGGACAACGGCGAGGAAAAGGCCCGGATGCGGGCAGAGCTGGGCATCCCGGAAGGGGATACCGTCCTGCTCTCACTGGGCCGTCTGGCTGCCGAGAAGAACCACGCCCAACTGGTGCGTCTGCTGGCCGCACAGCCGGAGCAGAGCCGCCCGTGGCTGGTGTTCGTGGGCGACGGCCCCGCCCGGCCTGACCTGGAAGCACTGACAAAGGAGCTGAAGTTGACCGACCGTGTCCGCTTTGTGGGCATGGTCAAGCCCGATGAGGTACCCCGGTGGTACCGCGTGGGCGATATCTTCGTCAGCGCCTCCCAGAGCGAGACCCAGGGCCTGACCTACTTCGAGGGCATGGCCTGCGGTCTGCCGGTGCTCTGCCGTGCGGACCCCTGCCTGGATGGCGTGGTGGAAAACGGCTTCAACGGCTGGCAGTGGAAGGACGAAGCTGAGTTTGCATCGGCACTGAACACCATCATCTCAGACCCCGCTCTGCGCGGGCAGCTGCACCAGAACGCTCTGGCCACCGCCGCCCGCTACTCGGCAGAGCATTTCGCCCAGCAGGTGCTGGATGCTTACCAGCAGGCCATTGCGCTGAAGCAGTACGAGTCTGAACACAAAAGCATCCTCAGCTGGGTGTGAGCCCAATCTCCAAAGAATCCAGAAAAAGCAGCAGCGCCCTGTCTCCCGCAATGGGAAACAGGGCGCTGCTTTTTGCGCATCCGTTATTCGATGCCGGTCACCTTGTAATCCTGATCCTCAACAGCCTTCTTCAGGTCTGCGTCGGAAACTTCGGCGTTCAGGGTGACGATGGCGGTACCGGCCTCGTGGCTGACCACGGCCTCGTCCACGGCGGGCAGGGCTTCCAGCGCCTTTTTCACGCGGGCTTCGCAGTGGCCGCACATCATACCTTCAACATGCAGGGTCTTTTTCATGGCATTGTCCTCCTTGACAACGGGAGCCGAAACGGGTTCGGCAGTATTTTCAGCCGCTGCAGGCTGCACGGGGGCAGCGGGCAGGGCGGCAGACTTGGGTTTGCGGTCGTGTTTGGTGCTGTGCAGGTCGAACAGGTTCAGCCGCAGGGCATTGCTCACGACACAGAAGCTGGAAAGGCTCATGGCCGCAGCCCCGAACATGGGGTTCAGGGTCAGGCCGAAGGGGATGAACACACCGGCGGCCAGCGGGATGCCGATGATGTTGTAGATGAACGCCCAGAACAGGTTTTCGTGGATGTTGCGCAGGGTGGCGCGGCTCAGCCGGATGGCGGCGGGTACATCGGAGAGCTGGGAGTTCATCAGGACCACATCGGCTGCGTCAATGGCAACATCAGTGCCGGCACCGATGGCGATGCCGGTGTCCGCGCGGGTCAGGGCGGGGGCATCGTTGATGCCGTCGCCCACCATGGCCACCTTGCCGCTCTTCTGCAGCCTGCGGATCACGGCCTCCTTGCCGTCGGGCAGAACGCCTGCAATGACCTCGTCCACGCCCGCCTGTCGGCCAATGGCATCGGCGGTGCGCTGGTTGTCGCCGGTCAGCATAACCACCCGGATGCCCATGTTCTGCAGCTCCCGGATGGCACGGGGGCTGTCCTCCTTGAGGGTGTCCGCCACAGCGATCACGCCCATCAGGCGGCCTGCACCGCCAAAGAAGAGGGGCGTTTTGCCCTCAGCGGCCAGCCGGGCGGCTTCGGCCTGGAGTTCGGCGGGTACGGATGCCTTGGTGGCGATGAACTCCGCATTGCCGCCGTAGATCTCCATGCCGTCCAGCCGTGCGGAAAGGCCATTGCCGGGCAGGGCGGCAAAATCGGTCACATCGGGGCAGGCGATGGTCTCGGTCTCGGCATAGGCCAGCACTGCCTTGGCCAGCGGGTGCTCACTCTTCTGCTCCAGCGAGGCCGCCAGCGTCAGCAGCTCACTCTCGGAAACGCCCTCCGCGGGCAGGATGTCAGTGACCCGGGGCTCGCCGCTGGTGATGGTGCCGGTCTTGTCCAGCGCCACGATCTGGGTGCGGCCTGCGGCTTCCAGCGAGGCGGCAGTTTTGAACAGGATGCCGTTTCTGGCCCCCAGACCGTTGCCCACCATGATGGCCACAGGCGTTGCCAGACCCAGCGCACAGGGGCAGCTGATGACCAGCACCGAGATGCCCCGGGCCAGCGCATAGCCGAATTCCCGGCCCAGCAGCAGCCAGACAAGGGTGGTCAGCACCGAAATAGAGATGACCGCAGGCACAAAAAAGCCGGAAACGGTATCGGCGATCTTGGCAATGGGGGCCTTGGTGGCGGCGGCATCGCTGACCATCCGGATGATCTGGGCCAGCGTGGTATCCTCGCCCACACGGGTGGCTTCGCACTTCAGGAAACCGGACTGGTTGGTGGTGGCGGCGCTGACCTTGTCTCCCGCAGCCTTGTCCACCGGGATGCTCTCGCCGGTCAGGGCGCTCTCATTCACGGCGCTGGAACCTTCCAGCACAAGGCCATCCACCGGGATGTTCTCACCGGGGCGCACCACAAAGAGGTCGCCTTTTTTCACCTGTGCAATGGGCACAGTCACTTCGGCCCCCTCCCGCAGCAGGGTGGCGGTCTGGGGGGCCAGCTTCATCAGGCTCTTGAGCGCGTCGGTGGTCTTGCCCTTGGAGCGGGCCTCCAGCATCTTGCCCACGGTGATCAGGGTCAGGATCATGGCGGCAGATTCAAAGTAGAGCTCCATCATGTAGTGCATGACGAGCGCGTCGTTGCCGTCTACCTGAGCGCGGGTCATGGCGAACAGGGCGTAGGTGCTCCAGAGAAAGCTGGCCGAGGAACCCAGCGCCACCAGTGTGTCCATGTTGGGGGCACGGTGGAGCAGGCCCTTGAAGCCGCTGATGAAGAACTTCTGGTTGATGACCATCACGATGCCCGCCAGCAGCAGCTGGACCAGACCCATGGCAACGTGGTTGCCGTCGAACCAGTGGGGGAGCGGCCAGCCCCACATCATGTGGCCCATCGAGAAATACATCAGCACCGCCAGAAAGACCAGTGATGCGATGAGCCGTTTCTTCAGTCTGGGTGTTTCGTGGTCGGCCAGGGCATCCAGCTCGGCGCTGGGGGTCTCGGCGGCAGCAGCCTTGGGGCTTGCGCCGTAGCCCGCCTCCTGCACTGCCTTGACGATGGCCGAGGCGCTGGCGGTGCCCTCCACTCCCATGGAGTTGGTCAGCAGGCTCACCGAGCAGCTGGTCACGCCGGGCACAGCTTTTACGGCCTTTTCCACCCGGGCAGAGCAGGCCGCGCAGCTCATGCCCGTAACAGTATACTGTTCCATTGTTTCCCTCCGATAAAAAACGCTGCGTGAATGGGATCAAACGAGCTTGTTCAGGATCCACAAAAACTCCTGCAGCTTCTCCTCACCGCCGTTTTTCAGGTCCTCAGCTACGCAGGTGCTCAGGTGCTGGTCGATCAGCTCCCGGGTAAAGCCGTTCAGGGCGCTTCTGGCGGCGGCGGCCTGCACCAGAATATCCGTGCAGTACACGTCCTTTTCCACCATGCTCCGGATGCCCCGGATCTGGCCCTCGATGCGGTTCAGCCGGGTGATGAGGTGCTTGTACTCCTCCTCGGTGCGCTGCTTGTGGCGGCAGCCGCAGCCGGTGCTTCCCTCAGCCGGGGCACAGCAGGGTGCTTCTGCCGGGGCGGGGGAGCAGTGGGGGCAGCTGCCCTCCGGGATCTTGTTCACATCGCTCATGTCTATTCTCCTTTCATTACCCCTTGGGGGTATCTTGCTCCATAGCTGCATTATAGCACGGCGGTCCTGTTTCTGCAAGTAGGGCTGGGGGGTATTGTTGTGAATTTTTTATGAACAAAGAAGATAAAACAAAAGGCTCTGCGCCCCAAACGGGGAACAGAGCCTTTGAAGCATCCAAAACGATCAGTAGGCGAATCTGCGCATAAAGGCAAGGTCGCTTGCGGCGCGGGCGGGCACAGCTTCCTCCCGCAGCACGGGCAGGGAAGCCTGCGGCATCTGCCGCAGCATCTCAAAGCCGCCGGCGTAGTCCACGCAGGAATCCTCCAGACTGGTGGAATAGAGCGTTCCATCCGGCTGGAAGTTCTGGCCCTTGAAATGGACCGCCGTGATCTTGTCGCCGTACCAGCTGCCCACCTTATCCCAGATGCGGCGCTGTGCATCCACAGACGCGGCCTCCGGGCCCACATAGTTGGCAAAATCGCAGATGACGCGCAGGTTGGGGCTTGCCATGGTGTCCAGCACCATCCGTACCGCCTCGGGGGTATTCATGGCGTGGTAGTAGACGCACTCCACGGCAAAGAGCACTCCCTGCTCCTCGCAGGCGGGCAGGATCTCGCCCAGACTGCGCAGGAGCGCTTCCTGCGCCTCTCTCCGGGTCACACCGGGCTGCTTGGCCATGTTGGTGGTCTCGCTGCCCATGCAGCCTGCCCCCAGCGCCCTGGCAACAGGGATCTGGCTCAGTACCTTTGCCACCTCGGCACGGCGCTTGTTCTCATCGGCATAACTCAGCTCCACATAGGTGCCGTCCACGGCAATGCCCACGCCGGATGCTGCCGCAGCCGCTCTTGCCCGCTCCACCAGCGCAGGGGTCACATCGGCATAGCTCTTTACGCCCTCCACCGCCTTGGTAAAGGCCAGCTGGGTGCAGGCAAAGCCTGCCTGCCCGATGGAGGAAAAGAGGGTCTCTGGGTCATGGCGGCCAAAATCGTGGCCGCGCGCACCAAGAATGAATTCAGGCATCCTGCACCTCCATCAGCCGAACACACGGGCGGCAAAGAGATTCAGCTCTTTGCCCCACCAGTACCAGTCGTGGGAGACATCGCTGCCCCACACTTCCAGATGCACGGGCAGGCCGCAGTCGGTCAGTGCATCGGCCATGGCCTGGGTGTCCACCAGCGCGTCGCCCTCGTAGCTGCCCTGACCGGCACAGAGGAGAAGGGCATTCTCCTCAGCCTTTGCCAGCAGCTTCTTGTCCACAAGGCCGTCCTCTGCCAGACAGGTCAGGGGAGCATTGCGCAGGACCAGGTCATCTGATGCATTGCCCAGGAAACGGCGCACATCGTACAGGCCAGAAAGGCCGATGGCACCCGCGAACACCTCGGGGCGGCGCAGGCGGCAGTTTGCTGCCTGATACGCACCGGTGTCCACGCCCACCGCCCAGAGCAGAGTGTCCTTTTTGGCACCGTTCAGGGCCAGGATGCGGGGAGCCAGCTCGCTTGTCAGGTAATTGAAATACTTTTCCTGCATCTCTGCCCGGCGGCGGGGAGCCGTGTCCCCGGCCAGCAGGCTCTCGGCATCGATGCTGTCGGCGCAGAACAGCTGCACCTTGCCCTCATTCAGCAGCGGGGCAATGGCATCGGGCATCCCGTTGTTTTCCCAGTCGTAAAAGCGGCCGCCCCGCGCGGGCAGAGCCAGCACCGGCGTACCGGCATGGCCGTAGACCTTGAACTCCATGTCGCGGCCCAGCATCCGGCTCCATTCCTTATAATACGTCCCTTGGATCATGGCAGCATCCTCCTGTTGTCACACAAATTGATTGCGCTGGGGGTCATAGGCGTACCCCACAGCGGAAAGCCTGGCACACAGCGCGGCCTTGTCCTCATCCAGATCCTCGCACAGCGCGTCCAGAGTGGGGTAGAAGTCCCGCAGCTTCAGGTTGATCATGCTCAGCAGCATGATCGGGTCATTTGGCAGAGCCATCGTCGATCCCTCCAGAAGATAACAAAAAAGCCGGCCACTCGACAAAGTGACCGGCAGATGCAGCTACTTAGACAGCGCGGGTAACCTTGCCAGCGCGCAGGCAGCGAGAGCATGCGTAGATATACTTGGGAGAGCCTTCCACGACCGCCTTGACACGACGGACATTCGGCTTCCAGGTACGGTTGGAACGGCGATGAGAGTGGGAAACCTTGATACCAAAGGTAACACCCTTGCCGCAGCATTCACACTTAGCCATGGTACTTGCACCTCCTACAGTGAAGTATGGAATTCAAAATAATCAGCTTGACTATTTTACCAGAGATGCGGAGAAAAAGCAAGAGCAAATTTGATTTTTCCGCAACTTTTTTCTTGCAGGGCCAAACCCTTGCCCCAAAAGCGAAAAAATAGTACAATAGGATAAAAACCAACTGAGGGAGAAACGAATGACCGCACAAGGAATGTATTATCTCATCCGGGCACTGGTGACCCTGATCGCCATCCCGTTCCATGAGGCGGGCCACGCGCTGGCCGCCTGGCTGCTGGGCGACCCCACCGCAAAGCGGGAGGGCCGCATCAGCCTGAACCCGTTCCGCCACTTTGACCTCGTGGGCACCCTCTGCATGATCTTTGCCGGGGTGGGCTGGGCAAAGCCTGTTTCCACCGACCCCCGCAATTTCAAAAACCCCAAGTGGGGCATGGCCCTCACCGCGTTGGCAGGTCCGGCGGCCAACCTGCTGCTGGCCTACCTCGGCATGGTGGCGTGGAAGATCCTGTATTATTGGGCCCCTACCACCATGATCACGATTTTCGCAGCCCGCTTCCTCCAATACTTCGTGATGATGGATGTGGGCCTTGCGGTGTTCAACCTCATTCCAATCCCGCCGTTGGACGGCAGCCGCATCCTGCTGGTGGCGCTGCCCCAGCGCATCTACTTCCAGATCATGCGGTACGAGCGCGTCATCTTCGTCATCCTGCTGGCGGCTGTCTGGGCCGGTGTGCTGGATGGCGTGCTGGGCACCTTCAATGATGTGGTCTGGGATCTGCTGGATCTTGGCACCGGCTACATCGACCAGATCGCCTATTCTGCGTACTATGCAGCCATCGGGACGGTGATTTGAGTGGCAGAAGAACTGACCTTCCGTCTGGAGGATTTTGAGGGCCCGCTGGAGCTGCTGCTCACGCTGGTGCAGAAGCACAAGATGGACCTGCACAACATCCCCATTCTGGAGCTCATCGACCAGTACACCCGCGCGGTGGAATCGGCCGAGAGCACCGACCCTGAAATTTCCAGCGCCTTTATCGAGATGGCCGCCCATCTGGTGGAGATGAAGAGCTATTTGCTGCTGCCCCGCAGTGAAGAGGGCGAGCGGATGAAGCAGGAGCTCACCGGCCAGCTCATTGAATATGACCAGTGCCGCCGGATGGCCGCCCGTCTGCGGGAGCGGGGAGAGGAATATACCGTGTTCGTGCGCACCCCGGCCCGGCTGGAATGGGACAACACCTATGATCTCTTCCATTCGCCGCAGGTGCTGGCAGACTGCTGGCAGGCCCTGATGGGGCGCGCCACCGTCCGCAAAGTGCCCACCCAGCAGCAGTTCGAGCCGCTGGTGTCGGCCCCGCAGGTCTCGGTGAGCAGCCGGGTGGTCTACATCCTGCGCCAGCTCATTGCAGGCGGTGCAAAAAAGATGGACCAGCTGTTTTCCCGCCGCCAGACCCGGGGGGCCAACGTGGCCACCTTTCTGGCACTGCTGGAGCTGGTGCGCGGCGGCCGTGTGACGCTTGGCCCGGAGGGCGAGCTGAAGATGCGCCGGGGCCGCATCGACCGCACAAAGGAGGAGCAATGAATCAGAAACAAATTCGTGCCGCAGTGGAGGCAATGCTCTTTGCCTACGCGGAGCCCATCGGGGCCGACAAGCTGGCTCAGGCGCTGCAGCTGCCCGCCGCCAGCGTGGAATCTGCGCTGGAAGCGCTGCACGAGCGCTGCCAGAAAGAGGACAGCGGCCTGTGCCTGCTCCACCTGAACACCCACTGGCAGCTGGCCACCAAAACGGAATTTGCGGAGTGCGTCCGCCGTGTGCTGGACACCCGCCGCTCCATCCCGCTGGGCCCGGCGGCCATGGAGACCCTGACTGTCATTGCCTACAACCAGCCCGTCTCCCGCGCCTTCATTGAGCAGGTGCGCGGCGTGGATTCCTCCTCCAGTGTGTCGGGCCTGCTAGAAAAGGGGCTCATTGAAGAGGCGGGCCGTCTCGATCTGCCCGGCAGACCGGTGGCTTTCCGCACCACGGACGTGTTCCTGCGGTGCTTCGGCCTGTCCAGTCTGGAAGATCTGCCCCCGGTGCGGGGCGCGGAAAGTGAGGCGGCCCAATGAACGTTCTGTGGAGTGTTCTCTCCGTCGTCGGCACGGCGCTGCTGTTCCTCTTAAAAGGAGTGGGCATCCTGCTGCTGGTGGCGCTGGTGTTGGGTCTGCTGCTCATGTTCTGCCCCTTCTGCGCCGATGTGCAGTGGGCGGAGGGCATCTTTCAGGTAAAGGCAGGTGCACTGGGCGTCACCTTCCCGGTGTTCCGGTATCCCGCGCCGGAAAAGCCGGAGAAAAAGAAAAAAGAAAAAAAGAAGAAAGCGTCCGGCGCACAGAAGCCCAAAAAGGAAGCCCCGCCCCGCCAGAAGGCGAAGCTGACCCTGCAGATCGTCTGCACCATCTTAAAAGGGGCGGGAAAGCTCACCCGGGCCATCATCGGCTCCCTGCGCTTCACCCGGATCGATGTTGTCCTCGGTGTCCGGGGCGAAGACCCTGCCGAGGCTGCCCGCAGCTATGGCAGGCTGAACGCCTGGCTCTACCCGACGCTGGGTTTCCTGGACCGGTTCCTCTATCTGGACTTTGAGCAGCTCCGGCTCCTGCCGGATTTCGGCAATGTCGAGCCCACCGTAAAGGATCACGTCTCCTTCCGGGTCACGGCCCGGGCCTATGCCATCGTTTTCACGCTTCTGCGCGTTCTGTATGCGTTCTGGCGCGAAAAGGTACTGGACGTTTTTATCTAGCTCGGGTATAATATTTTTGTATGGTGCGTCCGCGTCCCGGCCCGTTCAGGGCAGGGAAGTGGTTCCGTGGGAGCGGCGTTCCGCTCCCCGATATAGAAGTAAGGAGGCCGAATTTTATGGCTGAGCATCCCATTCAGAACCTGATGAACGTTACGATGGACAAGATCCGTCAGATGGTGGATTCCAACACCATCGTCGGCAAGCCCATCACCACCGATGACGGCACCACCATCCTGCCGGTGTCCAAGGTGAGCTTCGGCTTTGCCTCTGCCGGTACCGATTTCGACGGCAGGAACGCCGCCAACAAGGATCTGTTCGGCGGCGGCTCCGGCGCGGGTGTCAATATCCAGCCCGTGGCATTCCTGGTGGTCAAGGATGGCTGCGTCCGCACCATCCAGCTCTCTGACGGCAACAACACCGTGGACCGCGCCCTGACCATGATCCCCGAACTGGTGGAAAAAGTCAGCGCACTCATTAAAAAGGACGAGCCTGCTGCGCCTAAAAGCGAGCAGTGACGGCCAGCGGGCAGCTTTCCCTCGCAAGTGAATACGGGTTGCGGCTCCCAGCATTTGTTTCGTGCGCCTGCACTCACAAATCGCTGGCCGCGGCCCCAACAACAGCTCCCTGCATCCGCCACTGGCGGCGGTCGCTGTCGTTGCAGGCCATTCCATCGCCCGCCCTACTGCCTGCGGCAGCAGGGTCCCACCCCAGCGGACACTTGCTCAGGAAACTGCCAGCCGTCCTCCAATACACCGCCGTAACTGCAAGAATCCAACTTGCAGTTTTTTCAGCGCATGCTCCGGCGTGCGCTTTTGAGCGCCGGGAGGCGCACAAGGAGTTTTATTATGGCAGAAGAACGTATTCAGAAGATCATGGCCGAGCAGGGCCTGTGCTCCCGCCGCGCGGCCGAGCAGATCATTGCCGAGGGCCGTGTCAAGGTCAACGGCCACCCCGTCAAGGTGGGCGACAAGATGGACCCCAACCGGGATGTGCTGCATGTGGATGACGAGCGCATCTACATCCAGAAGAACCAGCAGCTCTACTATCTGGCCCTGTACAAGCCCCGCGGCTATGTGACCACCGCCAGCGATGAGCTGGGCCGCAAGACCGTTATGGAACTGGTCAGCGATATCCCCGCCCGCCTGTACCCGGTGGGCCGCCTGGACAAGGACAGCGAGGGCCTGCTGCTGATGACCAACGACGGTGCCTTTGCGCAGGCTGTCACCCATCCGTCGGGCGGCATCTCCAAGCTGTACCGTGTCACCGTGCAGCCCCGGGCCGATGAGAGCCAGATCCTGAAGATGAGCTCCGGCGTTGTTCTGGACGATGGCACCAAGACCATGCCCTGCGCCATCAACGTCGTCACCGATGAGCCCGGCCGCACCGTGATGGAGATGACCCTGAAAGAGGGCAAGAACCGCGAGATCCGCCGCATGTGCGAGGCCGTTGGTCTGGAGGTCGTCCGCCTGAAGCGCAACGCCGAGGGCGTGGTCAAGCTGGGAATGCTCAAGCCCGGCACCTATCGTGAACTGACCAAGGCAGAGGTCAACGGTCTGCGTGCCGCCGCCGCCAAGGGCCGCGCCCAGACCCGCAGCGCATCGCTGCAGTCCAAGGCTGCCGCCCGCCGTCCCAAGGGCCCTGTGGGCAGCGGCAATGCCCCCGCAAAACGGAGAAAGTGATCGTTTTTTCGGCTTTCACGGCGCAAAAGTCGTCTGATCCTGGAAAAGATTGTGAAATTTTTCCGCAAAATGGGCCTTTCAGCCCTTGTGAACGCTCTCAAAATAAGGTATAATGATACTAATTTTGAAAGCTCAAAATAAAAAGCTCAAAATAGAAAAGCAGGAGGTCTTACCATGGCTTCAAAGAGTAACAAAGGAGAAATCCTCGCCAAGTTTTTCGATGACGGGGAGTATACCGCACTGTTTGCGGACGGCGCAGTGAGTGCTGCCTGCGGCTATGCGGCTGGTCAGCAGGCTTATGCTGTTTACCAGAACGGCGAGGCTGTCTCTGTCAAGGACGTTGAGAAGAACATCAAGGTCCTGGAGATGGCTGCTCAGACCGGCTGCCCGGTGGTCACGTTCTACAACTCTGTCGGCGCTAAGCTGGCTGAGGGTCTGGACGTTCTGACCGCCAGCGCCAAGCTGAACGCCACCATCGCCAAGGTTTCCGGTGTCATTCCCCAGATCGCAGTCGTCACCGGCGTGTGCGGCGGCACCAGCGCACTGAGCGCTGCCAATGCTGACGTGTGCGTCATGGCTGAGGATGCAGAGCTGTTCTTCACCGCTCCGTTCACCTCCGCCGCCAAGGGCGACAAGGTCCCCGGCGCAGGCACTGCCGAGGCTGCTGCCAAGGCTGGTGTGGCTGCCATCGTGGCTGCCAACGCTGAGGAAGCTGCCGAGAAGGCTGCCCACATCGTGGGTCTGCTGCCTGCCAACAACCTGACCGGCCCCGCCATCTTCGAGTTCGAGCAGCCCACCAGCGTTCTGACCGCCGGTGCTGCTCCCGAGAAGGCTGCCGCTGCCCTGATCGACAAAGACAGCGCTGTGGAGCTGTACGCAGGCTTCGGCAAGCACGTCTACACCGCATTCGCAACCATCGGCGGCAACGCTGTGGGTATTGTGGCCACCGGCGAGACCCTGTGCCACAACTGCGTGGCCAAGGCTTCCCGCTTTGTCCGCCTGTGCGATGCTTTCAGCGTGCCCGTGCTGACCATCGTCAACACCAACGGCTTTGTACCCAGCGCCACCGATGACATCGCAGGCGGCATCCGTGAGGCTGCCCGTCTGGCTGCCACCTATGCCGATGCTACCACCGCCAAGGTGGCTCTGCTGTCCGGCAAGGCTGTGGGCCCTGTCTACACCGCTCTGGCCAACGCTGACCTGAAGATCGCCGTCAACGGCTGCACCGTCAGCGCTCTGGAGCCCAACGCTGCCGTCTCTGTCCTGTACAAGGCCGAGATCGACGCTTCCGACAACATCATTGCCGCCACCAACGCCAAGGCTGCCCAGTACACCGCTGAGGTGTGCAGCGCTGCCAACGCCGTTGCCGCCGGTGCCGCTGATATGACCTGCGACGCTGCCAACGCCCGTGCAAGCGTGGTTGCCGCCTTTGAGCTGCTGAGCACCAAGCGTGCCGCCCGCCTGCCCAAGAAGCACGGCAACATGGCTCTGTAAGCGGTTCCGGAACGTAAACCGTACATCGAATCCATACATTGATTTTGTTCAGGAGGATCCTTCCATGAAGTACTACAATATTACCGTCAATGGCGTTGCTTACAGCGTTTCCGTTGAGGAGACCGCCGCAGGCGCTGCTCCCGTTGCAGCTCCCGCTGCTCCCGCCGCACCCAAGGCTCCGGCTGCTCCCGCTGCCGCTCCCAAGGCTGCTGCTCCCGCCGGTGCTGCCGGTGCCGTCACCGTCAAGGCTCCCATGCCCGGCAACATCCTGGATGTCAAGGTCGCAGCCGGTGCTTCCGTCAAGGCCGGTGACGTGCTGGTCATCCTCGAGGCCATGAAGATGGAGAACGAGATCGTTGCTCCTCAGGATGGCACTGTGGCCTCCGTCAACGTCAACAAGGGCGACACCGTCAACTCCGGTGACGTTCTGGTTTCCATGAACTGAGAACTGAGGAAGAGGTGACAACCATGGCCAAAAAGCCGATCAAGATTACGGAAGTCGTCCTGCGTGATGCTCACCAGTCTCTGCTGGCCACCCGTATGACGATGGATGAGATGCGTCCCATCCTGCCCGAAATGGATAAGATCCCTTACTTCTCTGTCGAGTGCTGGGGCGGCGCTACCTTTGATAGCTGCATCCGCTTCCTCGATGAGGACCCCTGGGAGCGTCTGCGCATCCTGCGCAAGGAGCTGCCCCACCAGAAGCTGCAGATGCTGTTCCGCGGCCAGAACATGCTGGGCTACCGCCCCTACGCCGATGATGCTGTCGAGTACTTTGTGCAGAAGTCTGTTGCAAACGGCATCGATGTCATCCGCATCTTCGACGCACTGAACGATCCCCGCAACCTGCAGACCGCCATCAAGTCTGCCAACAAGGAAGGCGCACATGTTCAGGGCTGCATCAGCTACACCCTGAGCCCCGTGCACAACAACGAGTACTTTGCAGCCTACGCCAAGACCCTGGAGGAGATGGGTGCAAACTCCATCTGCATCAAGGACATGGCTGGCCTGCTGACTCCCTATACCTGCTATGATCTGGTCAAGAAGCTGAAGGAGACCGTCAGCATCCCCGTGGATATCCACAGCCACTACACCGCAGGTCTGGCTTCCATGTCCATCCTCAAGGGCATCGAGGCAGGTGCTGATATCATCGATACTGCCATGAGCCCCCTGAGCCTTGGCACCAGCCACATGCCCACCGAGAGCCTGGTCGCTGCCCTGCAGGGTACCGATTACGACACCGGTCTGGATCTGAAGCAGCTGAACGTTGTCCGCGCTTACTTTGCAAAGCTGCGCGAGAAGTACATCGCCAACGGCCAGATCAGCCCCAAGAGCCTGGGCGTGGATGCAAACACCCTGCTGTATCAGGTGCCCGGCGGCATGTTCTCCAACATGCTCAAGCAGCTGAAGGATGCAGGCAAGGAAGATAAGCTGGACGAAGTGCTGGCCGAGATCCCCCGCGTTCGTGAGGACGCAGGCTATCCTCCGCTGGTCACCCCCACCAGCCAGATCGTTGGCACGCAGGCTGTGTTCAACGTCATCCTGGGCGAGCGCTACAAGATGGTCACCAAGGAGTTCAAGGGCCTGGTCCACGGCGATTACGGCAAGACTCCCGCTCCCATCAGCCCCGAGTTCACCAAGAAGATCCTGGGCGACGAGCAGCCCATCACCTGCCGCTTTGCCGACACCCTGGCTCCCGAGATGGACAAGCTGAAGGCTGAGGCCGCCAAGTGGGCAACGCAGGAAGAGGATGTTCTGACCTACGCAATGTTCCCGCAGGTCGCACCCAAGTTCTTCGAGAAGCGCAATGCCAAGAAGCAGGGCGTGGACGCTGACCACGCTGATTACACCAATCAGTCTCACCCTGTCTAAATCATAATACCAGAAGGGGCTGCTGCACCGTTTGATGCAGCAGCCCCTTCTTTTTGTTATTGTTTTTTGTGTTCCCGCAGGTCTCAGTTGTTCTTGCCATTCTCAGCCTTCATGGCGTTGTAGCCGATCAGCACGGTCCAGACATAGGCGCAGGTCTTGGGGATCATCAGCATACCGATCAGGGGGTTGACATCTGCCCACAGCACCACCGGGATATAGAAGCCGAAGCTCAGCACGATGGTCAGCCACATCCAGCGGAAAGCCTGATCCTTGTGTTCCTTGGCACTGTGGTAGAACAGCACGATGATCAGCAGGCCCAGCAGTGCAAAGGGAATGTTGCGCAAGATGCCCCAGGTCAGCGGGGTGTGGTTGGTCAGCCACTGGTTCTGCGGCATCATGCACAGCACGATGCGCACGGCAGAAAGGGCGTACACGGCAATGGTCAGATCCTTCTGGCCCTCGATCTGGTAGCGCTTGCGCCAGACGTAATACAGCAGTACATAGAACACGGTCATGGTCACGGAGGTGATCCACTTGCCCAGACCCAGAGGCACAGCGTAGTTCTCCAGGCCGGTGGTGCACAGTGCCAGGGCACGGGGCACCAGATGGAAGGAGTCGCCTGCACCCAGCACCACGGCCATCAGGCCGAACAGGCGGAACTGGGTGCCAGCCTTGCTGCCGCGGATCATGCGGATGCCCAAGGTCAGCACGGTGACCAGATAGAAAATGTCGAAAACGGTCTCAATGATTGCTCTCATAAGAATGTTGCTCCTTTACGGTTGGTTTGTTTTGCTGCTCTATCGCGATCCGGTCAGCGATTGCCGGCCGGACTGTATTGTTGTGATGTGCAGGCTGCCGTGGGTGGAATGCTGGGGGAGATGTCCCGCATCACTCAATATGAACGCTGTTCACTTTTGGCCGTAAAAAACTCCCACAAGACTGTGGGATGTTTTTTACACTTCATAAATGGTCCTGCGGATGATCTCCAATACCGCTGTGGGGTCAAAATCCTGCTGCACCACGGCAGAAAGCATGAGGGAGAACAGGATGCCCGCAAATTTCTGGCGGGTGAACTCCTCAGTAAATGCGTCTGGCCGGATCTTTTTGTCCCTGGTCAGCACCATGGTCAGCGCATCCAGGATGTGCTGCCAGGTCTGCCGCATCTGCTGCTTGCCATCGGCGGTATCCTGCCGCACAAAGCCAAGCGCGTGGTGGGTGAAGAAGCCGGGGTATTGCTCAGAGCCGTACTCCATCTGCCGGTACATCCAGCGGATGCAGGACAGGGTATCCTCAAACACCGCCGGGTCGTCCGGGTGGCGAAAGATATCGCTCCAGATACTTTCCACCGCCGCGCTCACCAGTTCGGTCTTGGAACCGAAGTAGTTGTAGATGCACCCCACGGATACCCCGCAGGCTGCTGCCACTGCACGGATGTTGACCGCTTCCCATCCATTCTGCTGGATGAGGACCCGGCTCGTTTTCAGGATCTCCTCCTTGGACGTTGCCATCGGATTCGTGTGACCACCTCCTCAACATGAACGCTGTTCACAATGCGTAGTATAGCGCTGTTCCTGCCCTTTGTCAAGGGGGCAAAAATAGATTTTTTTCGCCGCATTGCTTGCAAAAAAAGGGGCGGCAGAGTAAAATATATAGTATATGTATCGTAACATGGGTCTGTGTGCCCCAAAGCGGATACATATACGAAGAATGTCCGCAGAAAACCCTTTGGAATACGAGGAAAAAAGCATGATTTTGAGCATGACCGGTTTTGGCCGGGGAACTGCTGTGCGCAATGGCCGCGAGATCACGGTGGAGCTGCGCAGCGTCAATTCCCGGTACTTTGAGTATTCTTCCCGGATGCCCCGCACCTGCAGCTATCTGGACAGCCGCCTGAAAAAGCAGCTGAACGAGCGGGTGACCCGCGGCAAGGTAGAACTGAGCCTGACGGTGCAGACCGTGGATGCCGCCGATACCGTGGTGGCTGTGAATCAGGAGCTGGCCAAGAGCTACCAGCAGGCCCTGCGGGACCTGTCTGAGACGCTGGAGGTCAAGAACGATGTGACCGCCGGGATGATCGCCCGCTTTCCCGATGTGCTGACCACCCGCCACGCCGATGTGGATGAGGAACAGCTGTGGGAGGATGTTTCCGCTGTCACCGCCCAGGCACTGGATCGTTTTGTGGAGATGCGCGCCGCTGAGGGTGCCAAGATGAAAGCTGACGTGGAGAACCGACTGCGCTTTCTGGAGGAATGCGTGGGCCGGGTGGAGACCCTGAGCGCCGGCCGGGTGGAGAACTACACCAACCGCCTGTATGAAAAGCTCAAGGTCATTCTGGAGGACCGGAACATCGATGATGCCCGTGTCCTGACCGAGGCCGCCATCTTTGGCGACAAGACCGCCGTGGATGAGGAGACCGTCCGCCTGCGCAGCCACATCGCCCAGTACCGCTCCATTCTGGAGCTGGACGAGCCCGTGGGCCGCAAGCTGGATTTCCTGACCCAGGAGCTGAACCGTGAGACCAATACCATTGGTTCCAAGTGTCAGGATCTGGATATCACCCGCATCGTGGTGGATATGAAGGCGGAGATCGAGAAGATCCGCGAGCAGATCCAGAATCTGGAGTAAACCCTGAGATTCAGATGGTTCGGAGGAAAAGATGAAACTGATCAACATCGGCTTTGGCAATCTGGTCAGCGCGGGCCGGGTGGTGGCTGTGGTCAGCCCCGATTCTGCCCCGGTCAAGCGTTTGGTCAAGGAAGCGCGGGAGCGGGGGATGCTCATTGATGCGTCCTATGGCCGCAGCACCCGCGCCGTCCTCATCATGGACTCCGACCACGTTGTCCTTTCAGCCCTTCAGCCCGAAACGGTGGCCAGCCGTGCCGCCGGTCAGGCCGAGGGCAAAGCAGTGACAGAAGAGGAGCAGTAAGACCATGGAAAATGAAAAATATCTGTTTGTCGTTTCCGGTGCCGCCGGTACCGGAAAGGACAGTGTGGTGAGCGCTTTGCGCAAGGCCCACCCCGAGATCGAAAAAACGGTTTCTGCTACCACCCGTTCCCCCCGCCCCGGGGAGCAGGAAGGGGTAGACTACTACTACCGCACCAAGGAGCAGTTCCAGCAGCTCATCGATCAGGATGAGGTCGTGGAACACAACTTCTTCAACGGCAACTACTACGGCACCCTGAAGGAAGAGGTCAACAAGCGGCTGAACGCGGGCAAGCTGGTGGTCATGGTCATCGATGTGCATGGCGCGGCCAATATCCGCCGCATGTATCCCGGTGCCACCACCATCTTCCTGCTGCCCCCCTCCACCCAGGAGCTGGAGCGCCGCCTGCGCGGCCGCGGCACCGAGACCGAGGAGAGCATCCGGGAGCGCCTGGAGATCGCCCGCAATGAGCTGGCCCAGCAGGACAAATTCACCCTCAAGCTGGTCAACGACGAGGTGGATGCCTGCGCTGCAAGGCTCTATAATGTTATCTGCCAGCGTGCGGGCCTGACCCGCTAAATCGCTTTGAAGGAGCTGCCTGAATGCCAAAAACGGTAGGCGTTGCAGTGAGCAACGCGACCTTTCATTTCGACAAACTCTATACCTATGCCGTCATGCCCGACCAGCAGGATACCGTCCGGCTGGGCAGCATGGTGCTGGTGCCCTTCGGGCGGGGGAGCCGTGCCCGGATGGGCGTGGTTCTGGCCTGCGATGCCGAACCGGAGAGCGCAAAGCTCAAGTTCCTGTTCGATGTTGCCCCGGCCTCTGCCTGCCTCACCCCGGAGCTGCTGCGGCTGGTGCACTTTTTGAAGGAGCGCACCTTCTGCACCTACTACGAGGCCGTCAAGGCGGTCATCCCCTACGGCGCGCAGTACAAGCCCACCGTGGCGGAGGACGGCGTGACCCCGGTGCTTCAAAAGCAGCTCGTCCGCCACACGGAAAATGTCTACAAGCTGGTGGGCACGCTGCCTCCAAAGCCCAGGCCGACCGCCAAGCAGCTGGCCGCAGTGGCCCTGCTGGCCGGGGGTGAGCGCACCCTGTCTGCACTGGAGGAAAAGGGTATCAGCCGGGCAGTGCTGGATAATCTCTGCGCCAAGGGCGTGCTGGAATGCAGCAAGGTGAACAAATCCATCGACCTGTATTCTTCCATCCCGCTGAAGAACGAGCCCATCCTTCTCACGGAGGAGCAGCAGGCCGCCTATGACGCGCTGCTGCCCGGGCTGGAGGATGCAGCCCCGCACTCGGCCTTGCTCTATGGCGTGACCGGCAGCGGCAAAACGCTGGTGTTCCTGAAGCTCATCGAGCACTGCCTGCAGATGGGCCGCCGGGCGCTGGTGCTGGTGCCTGAGATCAGCCTGACCCCTCAGATGATCCTGCGGCTGAAAAGCCAATTTGGCAAGCGGGTGGCCGTGCAGCATTCCGCCCTCAACCACACCGAGCGCCTGCTCCAATGGCAGATGATCCAGGACGGCGGCGCGGATATCGTGGTGGGCACCCGCAGCGCGATCTTTTCCCCGCTGGAAAACATCGGCCTTGTCATCATTGATGAGGAGCAGGAGCACACCTACCGCTCCGAATCTGCGCCCCGCTACTCGGCCCACGAGGTGGCCCGGCAGCGCGCGGCGGAGAACGGGGCCCTGCTCCTGCTGGCCAGCGCCACCCCCAGCACCGAGAGCTATTATGCCGCCCAGCATGGCCGCACCCAGCTGGTGCGCCTGACCAAACGCTATGGCGGCAACCCGCTGCCCAAAGTCCGGATCGTGGATATGCGGGCCGAGCTTGCCTCTGGCAACCCCCGGGAAATCAGCCTTGCCATGGAGGATGCCATCCGGCACAACCTTGAGGCAGGCAAGCAGACCATTCTGCTGCTCAACCGCCGGGGTTACCAGACCGTGGCCCAGTGCGAGGATTGCCGCGAGGTGCTCAAATGCCAGAAATGCAGCGTGCCCATGGTCTACCACAAATCGGCCCACAAGCTGCTCTGCCATTACTGCGGCAGCCAGCTGGACCCGCCCCCTGCCAGATGCCCCGCCTGCGGCGGCAAACTGCAGTACCGGGGTTTTGGCACCCAGAAGGCCGAGGAGGAGCTGGCAAAGCTCTTTCCGGAGGCCCGCATCCTGCGGATGGATCAGGATACCACCGCCGCCAAGGATGCCCATGAAAAGCTGCTGGCAAAGTTTGCCCGGCATGAATATGACATCATGGTGGGCACCCAGATGGTGGCCAAGGGGCTGGATTTCGAGGATGTGACGCTGGTGGGTGTGCTGGGCATCGATTCGCTCCTGTTCGCCCAGGGCTTCCGGGCTTATGAGACCGTGTTCAGCCTCGTCACGCAGGTGGTGGGCCGGAGCGGCCGGGCAAAAGACCCCGGCTTTGCCATCATCCAGACCACCGACCCGGACAACCCGGTGCTCAACCTTGCCGCCGCGCAGGACTACGACGCGTTCTTCGAGCAGGAGATCGCCTACCGGAAGCTGGGGCTTTATCCGCCCTTCTGCGGGCTCTGCGTTGTGGGCTTTGCCGGGCCAAAGGAGAGCGAGGTGGCCCGGGCTTCCGCCCGCTTTGCGGCCCTGCTGGGCCGGCAGGCGGCCAAACAGCCCGACCTGCCCCTGCGGGTGCTTGGCCCCACCCCCGGCAGCATTGAAAAGATCAACGATTCCTACCGCTATAAACTCACCGTCAAGTGCCGCAACGACCGCCGTTTCCGGGACCTCATCCGGGAAACGCTGACCCTCTACGAGCAGGAAAAACTGCCCGGCAAGGCCACCGTTGTGGTCGATCTGCACTCGGACGGGGATATCTGATACAACACAACAAATTTTGGAGGTACCACTATGGCTATCCGTAATATCGTAAAAGAGGGCGACCCCATCCTGAACAAGGTCTGCCGCCCCGTGACCAACTTTGACGACCGCCTTGCCACCCTGCTGGATGACATGCGGGAGACGATGATCGCCGCCGACGGCGTGGGTCTGGCAGGCCCTCAGGTGGGCATGCTGCGCCGCCTGTTCGTGGTGTGGGACACCACCGATGCCCCCGAGGAGATCCCCGAGGATTATGAGTACAAGTTCATCGATTTCGTCAACCCCGAGATCCTGGCTGTTTCTGAGGATGAGGAGACCGCCTACGAGGGCTGCCTGTCCTTCCCCGGCCACAACGGTGCCGTGACCCGTCCCGCTGCCGTCAAGGTGCGTGCACAGGACCGCAACGGCAACTGGTTCGAGCTGGAGGCCGAGGACCTGCTGGCCCGCTGCATTCAGCACGAGAACGACCATCTGGACGGCATTACCATCATGGAGTCCAGCGAATATTTCTACGAGGACACCGAAGAGGGCAAAAAGGCTGCCCGTGAAGCGAAAGGAAACAACTGATGCGCATTCTGTTCATGGGAACCCCGGATATTGCCGCAGAGTGCCTGAAGGCCCTGTATGCCGCCGGTCACGAGATCTGCGGCGTGTATACCCGGCGGGATAAGCCGGTGGGCCGCAAGCAGGTGCTCACCGCGCCCCCGGTCAAGGAAGTTGCTCTGGAGCATGGGACTCCCGTGTTCCAGCCCCGCACCCTGCGGGACGGCAGCGAGGATGCCAACATCCGGGCGCTGGCCCCTGACCTCATCGTGGTGGTGGCCTACGGCTGCATCCTGCCCAAGTCCGTGCTGGAAGCTCCGAAGTATGGCTGCATCAACCTGCATGTGTCCCTGCTGCCCAAGTACCGCGGCAGCGCCCCCGTGCAGTGGGCTGTTCTGAACGGCGACACCGAGACCGGCGTTTCCATCATGCAGATGGACGAGGGGCTGGACACCGGCGATGTGCTGGTCTGCGAGAAGATCGCCATCGGCCCGGAGGAGACCAGCGGCGAGCTGTTCGACCGGGTCACCGCCGTAGGTGCCCGCGTCCTCTGTGAGGCGGTGCCCGCCCTGGAAGCTGGCACCCTCAGGCCCCAGCCCCAGCAGCATGAGAACGCCACCCTGGCCCCCATGCTGGACAAGGAGCTGGCAGAGTTCAGGCTGACCGATACTGCCGCACACATCCACAACTGGGTGCGCGGCATGAACCCCTGGCCCATGGCCTGGTTCGTGACTGCAGGCGGCAAAAAGGTCAAGGTGACCGAGTGCCGCGTGGCTGCCTCCAACGGTGAGGCTCCCGGCACGGTGCTTTCCACAAAGCCCCTGACGGTGGCCTGTGCCGATGGCGCGGTCCAGCTGCTCCATGTGGTGCCTGAGGGGAAAAAGCCGATGGATGGCACCTCCTTTGCAGCCGGTCTGCGCCTCAAAGCGGGGGATACCCTCTGATGGCGGCCAATCCGCGGGCAGCGGCAGTGGCTGCACTGGTCCGGCAGGAGCAGGACGGCTTCTCAAACCTTGTGCTGGATGCCGAACTCCGCCGCCAGAAACTGGAGGGCCGGGATAAGGCCTTTGCCGGTGCCATCTTCTACACCGTGCTGGAACATCAGGGCACGCTGGATTTCATTCTGGAGCAGTTCCTGCCCAAGGGCCTTGCCAGGCTGGACCCGCAGGTGCGCGAGATCCTGCGGGCCGCGCTGGCACAGGCCCGCTATATGCAGGTGCCAGTGTCGGCGGCGGTGAACGAGGCCGTCAAGCTGACCCGCACCTTCAAAAAGGCGAGTGCGTCCGGGCTGGTCAATGCCGTCCTGCGCAAGGCCTGCAATTATGATCTGGAAACTGCCCGTTTCCGGAACGAGACCCAGCGCCTCATGGTGCTGGGCTCTGCGGGGCAGGATGTGGCAGAGTTCCTGCGCACCCATTACCCCGAGGAAGCGCTGGGCATCCTGACCCACACCGCCGACGGCGGCTGCACCAGCCTGCGGGCCAACTGCCTGAAAACGGATGCCGAGTCCCTCTGCAAAAAGCTGCTGGAAAGCGGCGTGAAGAGCGCACAGCCCGGCCTTGTGCCCGGCAGTGTGCTGGCAAAGTTCGAGGGCAGCCCGGCAGAGCACCCGCTCTTCAAGGAGGGCTGTTTCCATGTGGAGGGGCAGGCCAGCCAGCTGGCTGCCCTCTGTGTGGAGGCAAAGCCCGGCGATACCGTGATCGACCTCTGCGCGGCACCCGGCGGCAAAACGCTGCTGCTGGCCGAGGAGATGCAGGGACAGGGCGCACTGTACAGCTGCGATGTGGCAGAGCACCGGGTCGGGCTCATCCGGAGCGCTGTGGAACGGATGGGCTTTGCCCATGTCACCGCTCTCTGCAATGATGCCACCCGCCCCAACCCAAAGCTGCCCGCCGCAGACCGCATTCTGGTGGATGCCCCCTGCAGCGGCCTGGGTATTCTGGCAAAAAAGCCGGATATCCGCTATAAGACGCTGGAAAAAGCACGCCACGATGAATTATTGGCCACCCAGTCGTCCATTCTGGACACAGCAGCTGCTCTGCTGAAAGCGGGCGGGCGGCTGGTCTACTCCACCTGTACCATCGACCCCGCTGAGAACGAGGAGCAGGTGGCGGCGTTCCTTGCCCGCCACCCGGAGTTCCGGGTGGTCCGGCCCGCTGTGGCGTTCCCTGACGGAATGACAGTGGGGGAGCACGGGGCGCTCTCGGTGCCCACCCGCACCGGGATGGACGGCTTTTTCCTCTGCGCCATGCAGAAAACGCAATGAACCCGCCGTCCGGTTCGTATTGATTCATAGGAGAATACCATGGAACAAAAACGCTGTATCTCTTCCCTGACGCTGGCCGAGCTGACCGCTGCACTGAAAGCCATGGGTCAGCCGGGCTTCCGGGCAAAGCAGATCTTCCACTGGGTGCACCAGAAGCTGGTCACCGAGTTTTCTGCCATGACCGACCAGCCCAAGACCCTGCTGGCAAAGCTGGAAGAGCAGTTTTACATTGCTGCCCCCAAGATCGAGCGCCGGCAGGAAGCCAAGGACGGCACCGTGAAATATCTGCTGCGGATGGCCGATGGCAACTGCATCGAGACCGTTGTCATGCGCTACCACTACGGCAACACGGTCTGCGTCTCCACGCAGGTGGGCTGCCGGATGGGCTGCCGCTTCTGCGCCTCCACCCAGGCAGGCCGGGTGCGCAACCTGGAAGCCGGTGAGATCTGCTCTGAGATCTATACCGCCCAGAAGGACATCGGGGAGCGCATCTCCCACATCGTCCTCATGGGCATCGGGGAACCGCTGGATAATTTTGACGAGGTCATGCGCTTCCTTGAGAACATCTCCTCCCCGGAGGGCGTGAACATCGGAATGCGCAACATCAGCCTTTCCACCTGCGGTCTGGTGCCCAAGATCGACCAGCTGGCTGAGAAAAAGCTGCAGCTGACCCTTTCGGTCTCCCTGCACGCCCCCAACAACGAGATCCGCAGCGGCATGATGCCGGTCAATGATGCCTACCCCGTGGAGGTGCTGATGCCCGCCGTCCGCCGCTATCAGGAGACCACGGGCCGCCGGGTCAGCTTTGAGTATTCGATGGTGCGCGGTGTCAATGATTCCGATGCCTGTGCCAGACAGCTGGCCGACCTCATCCGGGGCATGGGTGCTCATGTGAACCTCATTCCCATCAACCCGGTGGACGGAAGTCCCTACTCAGCTACCGATGCCGCCAATGTCCAGCGCTTCCAGAAAAAACTGGAGAGCCTGGGGGTCAACGCCACGGTACGCCGCCGTCTTGGCAGCGAGATCAGCGCCGCCTGCGGCCAGCTGCGCCGGGACGAAATGAATGGTAAGGCGTAAATCGCAAGAGGAGAAGCCTATGAAACTAGCAGGAAAAACGGATGTGGGCCGCGTCCGGCAGGAAAATCAGGATGATTACCGTGCCGGGGAGCTGCCTGGCGGTGCTGTCTGGGCGCTGGTGTGTGATGGCATGGGCGGTGCCAAAGGCGGCCGCGAGGCCTCACAGGGGGCCTGCAATGTCATCGAACAGGTGTTTCAGGAGCAGTACGCCCAGTGCGGAGCAGGGCAGGAGGGAGCTTTTTTGAAAAAGGCCCTCATCAGCGCCAACCGCTATGTGTTCAACAAAGCCGCCCACGAGGAATCGCTGGCCGGTATGGGAACCACGGCGGTCTGCGCACTGGTGCGGGGCGGGGAAGCCACCCTCTGCCACGCGGGCGATTCCCGCGCCTACCTCTGCCGGGGCGGTAAACTGACCCAGCTCACCCACGACCACTCCTATGTGCAGGAGCTGGTGGACTGCGGCACCATCACGGAGGAGGAGGCCGAGCACCATCCCCAGAAGAACATCATCACCAGGGCGCTGGGCGTGGATTACCGGCTGGAGCCGGAGGTCACTTCGGTGCAGCTGCAGGCAAAGGATCTGCTGCTGCTCTGCTCGGACGGCCTGACCAACATGGTACCGGTGGAGCAGATGGAGCAGCTGCTGGCGCAGGGCCCGTTCTACGACCTGCCCGACAGGCTGGTGGATGCCGCCAACGAGAACGGCGGCTCCGACAACATCACCGCCCTGCTGCTGGCTGTGGAACCTACGGAGGTGCACCATGGATAACCTGATCGGCAAAACGCTGGACGGCCTGTACACGGTGCGGGAGCTCATCGGCACCGGCGGCATGGCCAATGTCTACAAGGCCGTTGTAGGGCCGGGCGGCCCGGTGCCGGAGGGCACGGTCGTGGCCGTTAAGGTGCTGCGGCAGGAGCTCATGCACGACCCCGACCTTGTGCGCCGTTTCAAGAACGAGTCCAAGGCCATCTCGCTGCTCAACCACCCCAACATCGTCAAGGTGTATGATGTCTCGGTGAGCGACCATCTGCAGTATATCGTCATGGAATATGTGGACGGCATGACCCTGCGTGAGTATCTGAACGAGCGGGGCGGCAAGCTGACCAGCCGGGAGACCGTCCACTTTATCTCTCAGATCCTGAAAGCACTGGACCATGCCCACCGCAACGGCGTGGTGCACCGGGACATCAAGCCCCAGAACATTATGCTGCTGGACAACGGCCAGCTGCGGATGATGGATTTTGGCATTGCCCGCATCTCCCGGGCCGAGAACCAGCTCTCGGGCGGCAAGGCCATGGGCAGCGTCCACTATATCAGCCCGGAGCAGGCCAAGGGCGATGAGACCGATTTCACCAGCGACCTCTATTCGGTGGGCGTGATGATGTACGAGATGCTCTCGGGGCATCTGCCCTTCGATGCCGATGACGTGGTGGAGGTGGCCATCAAGCAGATCTCGGATCAGCCCAGGAACCTGCGGGAACTGGCTCCCTGGGTGCCGGTGGGGCTGGTGGAGATCACCGAGCGTGCCATGGCAAAGCGGCCCGAAAACCGCTACAAGAGCGCCGCTGAGATGCTGGAAGCCCTCAACGCCTATGTGGAGAACCCGGCCATCGTGTTCAACTACACCTATCTCCCCGATGAAATTCCTGAAAAGGTGGTGGAACCCCCTATGCCCAGAAAAGAATCCCGTCCGGAGCGCGGCAGTGCTCCGGCAAAAGGCAGAAAAAAGAAAAAGCGCACCGTGTTCCTGCCGGTGCTGTTCGGCATCACCGTGGCCTTTGCACTGGCCTGCGCGGCCTTGTGCTGGATGATCCTGAATGATTCCAGCTCCCTGATGGGAGAAAAGGCCGATGTGGTGCTGGCAGATTACAGCGGCATGACCCAGGACGAGGTCAACGCTTCCCAGCAGGTGGCATCCGGCCAGATCGTCATCAACTGGGAGCAGGCCTACAGCAACGATTACGCCGCCGGTTACGTCTACCGGCAGTCCCCGGTGGCGGGCCGTACCGTCCGCGAGGGCCAGAGCGTGACCCTGACCGTCAGCCTGGGCATCCAGTATGTCACCGTGCCGGATGTCTCCAACTATGTGCAGGCAGATGGTGAGCAGCAGCTCAAGGATCTGGGGGTCTCTGTTCTGATCACCCAGGCGGTGGAACCCAGCGTGGCCGCAGGCTCCATCATCCGCACCGAACCTGCTGCGGGCAGTCAGGTGGCCGCAGGTTCCACGGTGGTGGTCTATGTCAGCCGCCCGCAGGTCAACACCACGGCCAAGGTACCTGCCCTGACCGGCCTCAAGAGTGTGGACGATGCCCGCTCCGTGCTGGTGCAGAACAAGCTGGGCCTTGGCAGCACCACCGAGCAGTACAGCGACCAGCCCGCAGGTACCATCATCGGCCAGAGCCCGGCAGCAGGATCTACCGTCAAGGTGAACAGCCGTGTCAGCATTACCGTGAGCGCAGGCCCCGAGCCGGTGCCTGAGACCCCGGCTGAACAGCCGGGCAGCTCCTCCAGCGATTGGTGGAGCGGCCTGATCGGGGGCAGCTCTTCCAGCAGCGGCGATTCTTCCAGCAGTGAGGGCACCGGCCTGGGCGACTGGTGGAGCGCGCTGCTGTCCTGAGGGAGGAACGGATGAAGGGATATATCGTAAAAGGAATTGGCGGATTTTACTACGTCAAGACCGAAGAGGGTGTGATCGAGTGCAAGCCCCGGGGCATCTTCCGCAAACAGAAGATCACCCCCGTGGCGGGCGATGAGGTGACGCTGGAGACCGAGAACGGCGCGGCAGTCATTGCCGAGATCGCACCCCGCAAAAACGTGTTTGTCCGGCCGCCTGTGGCCAATCTGGATGTGCTGTTCCTTGTGGCCAGCACCACCCAGCCTACCCCCAGCACGCTGGTGCTGGACAAGCTCTCGGCCATTGCCGTGGACAAGGGGGTGCAGCCCGTCATCGTCTGCACCAAGGCTGACCTTGGTGAGGTGGAGTTCCTGCGCAGTGCCTATGAAAGATCCACTCTGCCCTTCATTGCCATCCGCTACGACAGCGGGGAAGGGCTGGACGAGGTCAGGCAGTGGATCAGCGGGCGGCTCTGCGCCTTCTGCGGCAACTCCGGTGTAGGCAAATCGACCCTGCTCAACACCCTGCTGCCTCAGGCCGAGCGGGAGACCAGCGCCATCAGCCAGAAGCTGGGGCGCGGCCGCCACACCACCCGCGAGGTGACCATCTTTGAGGCCTTTGGGGGCCGCATTGCGGATACCCCCGGTTTTGCCAGCCTGGAAGCCAACCGCGCCGGGTTCATCCCCAAGGAGAATCTGGAGCACGCCTTCCCGGAGTTTGGGCCATACCTTGGGCAGTGCCAGTTCACGGGCTGCTCCCACCGCACGGAAAAGGGCTGTGCCATCCGTGCCGCTCTGGCCGAGGGAAAACTCTCCCAGACCCGGTACGACAGCTACTGTGCCATGTATGAGGAAGTCAAGGATGTCAAGGACTGGCAGAGGAGGGGAATGTGATGCGCTGCGTGATCCTCTCGGCCTGCCCGGTCTCGCCGGAGCTGAAGCGTCTGCTCCGCCCCGATGACTTCATCATCGCCTGTGATGCTGGCTACCGCAACTGCGCGCCGCTGGGCTGCAAGCCCAATATCATCCTGGGAGACTTCGATACCGCTCCCTGTCCGGTGCAGCAGAACGACGATATCATCGTCCTGCCTCACGTCAAGGACGACACCGACACCGAATATGCCGCCAGGCTTGCCAGTGAGAAGGGCTTTACTGAGGTGCTTCTTCTGGGCGCGCTGGGCGGCAGGCGGATCGAGCATACCCTCTCGAATCTTGCCACCGGCCTTGGGCTGGAAGAACGGGGGGTGCGGGCAACGCTTCAGGATGAGCGCAGCCGCATTACCTTTGTCCGCTCCGGCGAGACCCGTGCCTACCCGAAGGAGGAATTTTTCTATTTCTCCGCTTTCCCCATGGAGGGCAGGGCGGAGGGCGTGTGCGAACGCGGTTCCTACTATGAGCTCACCGATGATGTGCTGGTGGCCGGTTATCCGCTGGGGGTCAGCAATGAGTATGCCGAAGGTTCAGACTGCATCACCATCTCCACCCGCAAGGGGGCGCTGGTGGTCGTGGAAACGGTGCCGGATACACCGATCCTGACCGGGAACAAGGCCTGAGCCGCACACTTTGCCGTCCTGCCGCTTATATTGTGGTATCACACCACGAAAGGCGGGAGAGCGATGCAGGTGGTCGTTATCAAAAGCCCAAAGTGTCTGCGCGGCGTTCTGCGCAGGCTGTTCGGCATCAAAAAGGGATAAGAAAAATACCGGGGCAGGCAGCTGCTCCGGTATTTTTTGTGGCACATCATTCTTTTGTGGTATAGGTCAGATCCAGCACCGGGCCAAAGGGGTCAAAGATGAGGTTCCGGATGCCAGGTGCG
Source organism: Faecalibacterium hominis (ex Afrizal et al. 2022) (assembly GCF_049545105.1). Lineage (NCBI taxonomy): Bacteria > Bacillati > Bacillota > Clostridia > Eubacteriales > Oscillospiraceae > Faecalibacterium > Faecalibacterium hominis (ex Afrizal et al. 2022). The sequence continues at coordinate 285,673 of NZ_CP186860.1, forward strand.
ATCAGCAGGCGCTTCTGCTGGGCAAACAGAGGGACCGCCACGGCATCGCTGAGCAGCTGGCGCTCACAATCGCCCAGCAGGCGGCAACGGGAGCTTCCGGTGGCCTGGGTGCTGGCCTGCAGCTGGGTGGCATACAGGGAATCTGCATAGCCGGTCAGGCCGCCGCCCGCTGCGGTGAACTGGTTCAGCATGTTGTACACACTGCCGCCCTCGGCGCTGATGGGGGCCAAGGCGATGGTGTAGTCCCCTTCGGCCAGCCGTTTCGCAAAGGTCTCCTCGTCCACTTCCTCTACGGAGAAGAAGAGGGAGAATTCCTTTTGCCACACGCCGTTGATCTCCTCGGCGGCGCTGGTCACGCCGGAACCGGCGGGCACCATCAGGCTGACCTTGTTGAAGTCGGAGGTGGTCAGCGTCTGCCGCGCCGTGAGGTAGAGCGCCCGGGCATCCACCGCGGCGGGAGTCACATCCCCGGCGGTATCCCGGTAGTTCATGCCGTCCACAGTCAGGCCGTCCGGTACCAGACCGTTGGCGGCGGCATAGAGCCCGCCGTCCGGCACCTCGGCTGCACCCCGCGCGGCGGAGGCCAGTGCCTGCCGCAGCTCGGTGGAAGCAAACACGCTGTTGCAGTTGAACAGCAGGCTCCATGTGGTATCGGAGTAGGAGAGGGAAGTCAGGGTGGTGGGCGCGGCGGTGTCGTCCGGGGCGGCAGAGCACTTCTCGTTGGCAATCAGCTCTGCGGCGGACTGCCCGGCGCTGTTGGTGTTCTGCACCAGCCGCAGGCTGTCGATGAGGCTGCCCGAGGGGGCACGCCGCAGGAACAGGCCGCTGGCTGTCCAGTTGTAGATGTAAAAGCTGCCGCTGGAAAGGGTGGACGAAGCATTCAGACCGTAGGTGCCCCGGGTGGAATTGAAAAATTCCTCATCGCAGGGCATGGCACCGGGCAGGGTGAGCTTCTCGAGGAAGTTGTCGTCAGCACTGCTCAGGTGGAACACCAGCGTCAGCGGCCCGGAAGCCGTGACTCCCAGCGCGCTCTCGGGCATCTGCCCGGCCAGCACGGCGGCGCTGTTTTCAAGGGCCGCAAACTCCACCGCGTAGGGGGAGTTGGTCTCCGCCCGGAACAAGCGCCGGAAAGCGAACACAAAATCCTCAGCGGTGATGGCGTAGTCAGTGGCGTTGCCCTTGGCGGCGGTGTAAGTCAGGCCGTCCTTGAGGTAGAAGGTGTAGGTGAGGCCGTCGGAGGACTTCTCCCACCGTTCGCAGAGGGCAGGCTCATATTTGCCGCTGGGATCTTTGCGGACAAGGCCGCTGTACAGGTTCTCGCAGGCGATGACATCCGCAGAAGCCGAGGCTACCTGCGGGTCAAGGTTGGCCGGGATGCTGTCCACGAACCAGGTGAAGCTGTTGGAGCCCGAACCACAGCCGGTCAGGGCAAAAACAAACGCAATGGTCAGTACCACTGCGGAAAAGCGGATCAGGGAATGTTTCAAGAAAATGCGCTCCTTGTAAGATGATACAACTAAAGTATAGCGGAAACGGTCGGAAAAGACAATCGACATTTTGTGAATTCAGATAGGATTTCGGTGCATCCGGGGCCAGAACAAGGTTTGGCGTTGCCAATTGGCTGGAAAAGGTGTAAAATGGAGCAGTGAATCAATTTCAGCCTGAATTTTCATAGAGGAGGTTCTTTCCTTATGCAGAAAGATCAGCAGAAGCTTGCAGAACTCATCCAGGGCAAAAAGGTGGCGTTCATCGGTGCCGGTGTCAGCCACAAGACCCTTATCAAGGAGTTTGTGGAGCTGGGGGCCCATGTGACCCTGTGCGACCAGAAAAAGAGCGTGGAAGAGTTTGGCGATTATGCCGCTACCATCCGGGAACTGGGCATTGACCTGAGCCTGGGCGAACACTATCTGGACGGCTTCAAGGGCCAGGATATCATCATGCGCACCCCCGGTTTTGTGGGTTACTTTGAAAAGCCCCTGCAGGATGCCATGGCGGCGGGCACCATGGTCACCAGCGAGGTCGAGCTTTTCTTCGATTTCTGCCCCTGCGAGATCGTGGCCGTGACCGGCTCTGACGGCAAGACCACCACCACCACCCTCATCTCCAAGTTCTACGAGGCCGCAGGCCGCAAGGTGCATCTGGGCGGCAACATCGGCGCTGCCCTGCTGCCCATGCTGCCCGAGGTCCGGCCGGAGGATGTGGCTGTGGTGGAGCTGTCCAGCTTCCAGCTCATCAGCATGCACCAGAGCCCGAAGATCGCGGTGGTGACCAACGTCACCCCCAACCACCTCGATCACCATAAGGATATGCAGGAGTACATCGACGCAAAACGCAACATCCTGCTCTACCAGAACCCGCCCTGCCGTGCCGTGCTGGGCTACGAGAACGAGATCAGCCGCTCCATGCAGAAGGACTGCAAGGGCAGGCAGGTCTGGTTCACCCGCCTGCACGATACCGACAACGGGGCCTTCCTGCGCAAAGAGGACAACATGCTCTGCATGGCCGAGGACGGCGTGGTAACGCCCTTCCTGGCCCAGAAGGACATCAAGCTGCGGGGCCTGCACAATATCGAGAATCTGCTGGCCGCTGCCGCCGCAGTCTGGGGTGAGGTTCCCGTAGAGGCCATCCAGAAGGTGGGCAGCACCTTTACCGGCGTGGAGCACCGCATTGAGCCGGTGCGCACGCTGGACGGCGTGCTCTACTACAACGATTCCATCGGCACCAGCCCCACCCGCACCATTGCGGGCCTGCGCAGCTTTGACCAGAAGGTCATCCTTATTGCGGGCGGCTACGATAAGCACATCCCCTATGAGCCGCTGGCCCCCGAGATCGTGGCCCATGTCAAGGATCTGGTGCTGATGGGTGCCACCGGCCCCCGCATTGAAAAGGCCCTGCGGGAAGACCCCGGCTTCAACGAGGCCGCACTGCCCATCCAGCATGCGGACAATATGCAGCACGCCGTGGAGCTGGCCCGTGCCGCCGCAAAGCCCGGCGATATCATCATCCTGTCTCCCGCCAGCGCCTCCTTCGACCTCTACCCCAACTTTGAGGTGCGCGGCCGCGAGTTCAAGAACATCGTCAACGCACTGAAATGATCACGCAGGTCAGAACGCCCCGCCAGAGGCAGCGGTTCCGCAGCGCCTGCCGCGGAAAGCTCTGCCTTGGGGTCACGATGCCGCAGGCGCTGGAGCTCTTCGGCAAAAGCCAGCCGGGCCGGTTCTTCGCCGGGCCAACGCTGGCGCTGGATGTGGGCGGCAGCACCGCCTGGCTGGCGGGCCACGCCAACCCGGACGAACTGGCCAGCTTCCTGCATTTCTGCGGCTGTAAGGCGGTCATCCTGGACGAAGCCGAGTGCCCGCCGCCCACCGGCTGGGCCCGTGCAAAGTCCCATTTTGTCTTTGGCCTAACGCCGGGAAAGCAGCTGCCGGAACCCGCTGTGGAAGAAACGCTCTGGGCCTCCCTGCATTTTGACCCGGAGCCCCCGGCGGGCCCCGTTGCACAGATGCTGTTTCCGGACCGCCCCACGCGGCGGGATGACTTTTACTCTGAGCTCTGCTCAAAGCGCGCCCGCGGCAGGGCTGTGGTCTGGGCTCTGGAACAGGGCGGGGAGCTTGCCTGCACCGTGGGCGCTTATGCCATTGGAACAGAGCAGGCTTACATGGCCTGCGGCGAGACTGCGGAGCCATTGCGGGGACGCGGCATCGGCGGGCGGCTCATCGTCTGGCTGGCCAACACCCTCTCGGCGCAGGGCCTGCAGCCCCTTTTCCTCTGCTCCCCGGAACGGGTGCACTTTTACACCCGCCTCGGCTTTGAAAAGCTGGGAGAGTATGCCCGGTACGAAGCCACAGTCTGGCACGTCGGGAGTTTCTCTGAGGACCGTCCGCTGGGGTGGGACCCTGTTGCAGCAGGCAATAGGGCGGGCGATGGAATGGCCCGTTTCGTGTCCGAGGAGAAAGCTGCCGACGGGTCATTATAGCATAAACTTACAAAAATATTAAGGAACCAAAAATGTCAATGTTGAACCACTTTTTTGATTACAAAGCAGAAGTTCTGGCGCTGGACGAAAAAGCCATGGAGCTCTGCCAACCCTATTTCCACCACATGGAGGAGATCCGGGATTACAACCAGCTGAAAATGCTCAAGGCCTTTGCCGATACCCAGATGTCCTCCACCGATATGCTGGGCACCACCGGCTATGGCCTATGGGATACCGGCCGCGCCAAGCTCGAGCAGATCTTTGCCCAGGTGATGGGCGCGGAGGATGCCCTTGTGCGCAGTCAGTTCCAGAGCGGCACCCATACGCTGGCGGTGGCCCTGTTCGGCCTGCTGCGGGCAGGGGATACCCTGCTGGCTGCTACCGGCCGCCCCTACGATACGCTGGAGGGCGTGATCGGTCTGGACGGCAAGGGCAAGGGCACCGGCACCCTGATGGACTACGGCATCCGGTACGACGAAGCCCCCCTCAAGGCCGACTTCACCCCGGATTACGCGCTGATCGCTCAAAAGGCCCCGGGGGCAAAGGTCTGCCATATCCAGCGCAGCCGCGGCTACCTGCAGCGCAATGCCTTTGATCTGGATACCATTCAGAAGATCGCCGACACGGCCCGTGCCGCCAACCCCGAGATCATCATCTTTGTGGACAACTGCTATGGTGAGTTCACCCAGATGAAGGAGCCCTGCCAGGCCGGTGCTGACCTTGTGGTGGGCAGCCTCATCAAGAACCCGGGCGGCGGCATCGCCCCCACCGGCGGCTATATCGCGGGCCGGAAGGATCTGGTGGAGCTGTGTGCCTACCGCCTGAACGCCCCCGGACTGGGCAAGGAGCTGGGCTGCACACTGGAAACGCCTCGTGATATGTACCTTGGCTTCTACTATGCCCCCGGCGTGGTGTGTGAGGCCATCAAGACCGCCATCTATGCCCAGTGCCTGCTGGAGCTGGTGGGCAAAAAGCCCATCCCGCGCTACTGCGAGGACCACAACGATATCGTGACCTGCTTCGATGCCGATACCGCCGATGCCCTCATCGGCTTCTGCCGCGGCATTCAGGCCGCCAGCCCCGTGGACAGCTATGCTGCACCGGAACCCTCTCCGGAGCCGGGCTATACCGATGAGGTCATCATGGCAAGCGGCAGCTTTACTCAGGGCAGTACCATCGAGCTCTCCTGCGACGGCCCCCTGCGTGAGCCTTACACCTGCTACCTGCAGGGCGGCCTGAACTTTGCCGCAAGCCGTGCCGGTGTCCTGCTGGCCGTGCAGAATGCTTATTTCAAGGATTGATCTTTTCAGAAAGAAAGCGTGAATCAAATGAATCGTGTTACTCCCATTGATGCCCGGATGCTGGAACGCTTTGAGCAGGGCTATGCTGCCCGCCCGGAGCTGAATGTGATGTCCAATGCAGTTTCCCGCACGGCTCTGCCGGACGCAGCCTTTGTGCCCGCCGCCGCTGCCATGCTGCGGATGGACTTCTCTGTGCTGGTCAAGACCAATAACATCACCAACCAGAAGCAGAGCGGCCGCTGCTGGATGTTCTCCACCCTGAACGTCCTGCGCCAGCGGGTGATCGCCAAGTGCGATCTGGAGGATTTCTCCTTCTCTCCCACCTATCTGGCGTTCTACGATAAGCTGGAAAAGGCAAATCTCTTCCTTGAGAACATCCTCCACTTTGCGGATCAGGACCTGACCGACCGTGAGACCTACACCCTGCTGGGCAACCCGCTGCCCGACGGCGGCCAGTGGGATATGGCCATCAGCCTGATCAAAAAGTATGGCGTGGTGCCCTCCTGGGTCATGCCGGAGACAGTCCACTCCACCGGCACGGCCAAGTATCTGCCCATCCTGAACCGCAAGCTGCGGGAGGATGCGCTGGAACTGCGGGCCATGGCAAAAGAGGGAAAGGACACGGCCGCCCGCCGCGAGGAGATGCTGGCGGAGATCTACAACGCCCTGTGCATCCTCTACGGCCAGCCCCCCAGGAGCTTTGACTTTGAGTATACCGACAAGGATGAGCACTACCACTGCGAACGGAACCTGACCCCGCACACCTTCCTGGAGAAGTATGTGGGCAATGATCTGGATGATTACGTCGTCATCATCTCCTCGCCCATCCATGCGCTGAACCGCACCTACTGCCAGCCCTTTATGGGTGACGTGGTGGAGGAGAATATGTTCTGGCTCAACCTCTCGCAGGAGGAGCTGGAGGATCTGACCATCCGTCAGCTGCAGGCAGGGGAGGGGGTCATGTTCAGCTGCGACTGCCACCCCGACGGCGACCGCGCCAACGGCTATTGGGACCCCGACTGCTTCCAGTACGGCGAGGTACTGGGCGGCCTGACCTTTGGCATGACCAAGGCCGAGCGGCTGCTCACCCGTGAAAGCACCATGAACCATTGCATGATGTTCTGCGGTGTCAATCTGGACGAGAACGGCAAGGCTGACCGCTGGAAGATCGAGAACAGCTGGGGCGATGCCTCCGGCCAGAAGGGCTATTACATCGGCAGCGAAAAGTGGTTCAAGGCCAATGTCTACCAGATCACTGTCCGCAAGAGCCTGCTGAGCGATGCCCAGCGCGCCCTGCTGGATCAGGAGCCCCTGCCCATGAAGCTGTGGGACCCGCTGGCTTAAACTCAAATAAGATGCTATAAAGAAAATCCCCCGCCTATGGCGGGGGATTTCTCTGTTAAGCGGATAATAGGGGGAGCTTTAACGTGAAGCAGCTACCTTTGCCTACTTCACTTTCCAATAGGATTTCTCCGTGGTGCAGGTGGGCAAGCTCCTGCGCAATGGTCAGTCCCAGACCGGTGGAGTCGTGCTTGGAAGAGGTGGTGGTGTGGAAATACCGGTCAAATACGGCGGTCTGATCCTCCGGCGCAATGCCGCAGCCCGTGTCCCGGACGCTCACCAGAGCAGCACCGGCCTCCACCCGGCTGTTGACGGTGATGTTCCCTCCTGCAGGGGTGTAGTGAATGGCATTTGTCAACAGGTTCTGCAGGATCTGCTGCAGCCGGATCTGGTCGCCCCACACCGGCAGCTCCGGAGCCGGGGGAGCCTGAAGCACCACGCCCTTCTTCTCAGCCTCCTCCCGGCAGCTGTCACAGACCGCAGCCATGACCTCCCCCAGAGATACCCGGTCCTCGTTGAGCATCACCTGTTTCTGCTCCAGCTTTGCAGCCAGAAACAGATCCTCCGTCAGGCGGCGGAGAAAGGCCGTCCGCTGCTGTAAGGCGGGCAGCAGGGCCGGCAGGGCCTCCGGTGCAGCCTCCAGTGTGTCCAGTCCACTGCTGACCGCAAACAGGGGACTGCGCAGGTCGTGGAAAATGTTCAGCATCATGCTTTTCCGGGCCTCGGTCTCCTCCGTCAGGGCCTTTGTCCGCTGAATGACCCGGGCATCCAGCTCCCGGGCCAGCTGCTCCGCCCGATCAAATTGCAGGGCATACCGGCGGCAGACGTAGGCCATGCAGCCCAGAGTAAAAGGAGCATCGTAGATCCGGGCACACCGGAACAGGTAGAAAAACACGCTCTCCTGAAAAAACGGCACGTGCATGCCCGGCAGGACCACCCATACCCGGAAGCCAATGGTGATGGCACAGGGAAACAGCATCAGCAGGGCAGCGTCGGAGCCCCGGGCATACATTGCCATCAGGATGCCCAAACAGTAGCCCATGCCCAAAAGCAGCCCCACCGCTCGTACACGGCTGAGGGGAACCAGCGTCAGAACAAGATACCCCAGCGTCAGAAGCAGGGAATGGAGCCGCTGCCCGTGGGACACCGGCACAGCCCCTGTCAGGGCGGCGCACAGCAGAATACCTGCCAGAACCGTGACGGTAAAGAATCCCCGGCGGAAAAAGACGCTCCAGCCGGAACTTCCCACCGGAGCCAGAATGATCACCAGAGCCCAGAGGGTCAGCACCGTCAGATACAGCAGAAAATACCCCAGTTCCTTCTGCGGCTTGTATCGGTACAGGGCCAGCACCACCGCCCCCAGAGTGCAGAATACTGCAATGGCCATCCACTGCAGCACCGTGCGGAAGGTCAGGGCAGCCACTCCTTTTTCCGGGAACAGGGCAGCCCATGCCATCAATTGGGCTTCGGAGTCCATGCCGGGGACCCCAAAATCCGCCAGCGCCGGCAGCCGCTGGTTGAACCAGATCCCTGCCAACCCAATGGTCAGTGCCAGTGCCCCGGCGGCAGCCGGAAGCAGAAATCGCTTTTTTATCATAAAAAGACCCCCTGCAAAAACTTTGGAGAACCGGTTGAGAACAGCCCGGAAATACGGTATACTAGATAAAGATATTATAGCAAATTCACGCCGAAAAGGGGAGGGCAAACCGCATGATCCGCATTCTTCTGGTGGAAGATGATCCGGTGATCCGGGACACTACCAGCTATTTCTTGAAATGTCAGCAGAATTTTGAGGTGGTCTGCGCTGACACCGGCGGCGAAGCGCTGAGCCACGCCCGGGAAAAGTTCGATGTGATCCTGATGGATATCCTTCTGCCGGATACCAACGGCATGGAACTGTGCCAGCGCCTGCGCAGCTGGTACCACTGCCCCATCATTTTTACTTCCTGTCTGGACGATACAGACACAGTGGTACGGGCACTGGAATTGGGCGGCGATGATTTCCTGACCAAGCCCTACAACCACAAAGTTCTGCTGGCCCGCATCATGGCAAACATCCGCCGTGTCCAGATGGATGCCGCAGAGCCCAGCGTCAGCGGCTACCACTGTGCGGCCTTTACGCTGGATCCCAACAGCCATTGCGTGGAAAAGGATGGCCGGAGCATCCATCTGGCCGACATGGAGTACCGCATCCTGACCCTCTTCATCCGGCATCCCAACACCTTCTTTACCGCAAACGAGCTTTACCGGAAGATCTGGGGGAAGGAGAGCCTGGGGGATGTCCGCACTGTGCAGGTGCACATCCATAACCTCCGCAGTAAGATCGAGCCCGACCCTGCAAAGCCCATCTACCTCAAAAATGTCTGGGGCAAAGGTTATATTTTCCGCCCGGAAGGGGAGACGGAGGCCTGAAATGGTTTTGCTGTCTTAAATATCGTTAACCCTCAAAGCACCCGCTTCTTAAGGAAACTTAAGCCGTGGGTGCTTTTTTCTGCTCTGATTTGACCGTTATTTATCAAACAAAGTGGGAAACGGGAATTTTCCAGTGAAGAAACGGTAAAGATGTTTAAGAATTCTTAAAAGACAACAGGCAGACTTTGTGTTAATTTATTATCGAACGAAGTCTGCGCCGTATTGTGGCGGTGCGTTTCGGATAAGAGGAAAATCGAAGAATAAGAACAGAAAAAGAGAAGAAAGGATCATCCAAGCATGAACAAGATCTCGCGTAAAGGCTTTCTGAAGATCGCCGCTGCCGCTGCCATGTCCGGTGTCACCGCCGGTGCACTGGCTGCCTGCAACGCTGCAAGCTCCTCCACCGCCGCTTCCTCCGGTGCAGCAGGCAGCTACACCCCCGGTACCTATACCGGCACTGCCGAGGGCATTTCCTCTACCGTCAAGGTCACCATGACCTTCTCTGACAGCGCTGTGACCGACGTTGTGGTCGATACCTCCGGCGAGACCGCTTCCTACGGCGCTGCTGCTGCCGAGGAGCTGAAGAACCAGCTGCTGAACGCCGGCTCTGACGAGATCGACGGCGTGTCCGGCTCCACCATCACCTCCGATGCCGTGAAGAAGGCCGCCAAGAGCTGCTTTGCACAGGCAAAGGGAGAGGCAACTGTAACTTCCGTTCAGCTGCCCACCGGTGACGAGACCGATTGGCTGGGCAAGGAGCCTGACATCGACGAGGCTGCCATCACCGAGACCGTGGACACCGACATCCTCATCGTGGGTGCCGGCAACGGCGGTATGTTCGCTGCTGCTTATGCCGCTGCCAAGGGCCTGAACTTCCGTGTCATCGAGCAGAACGGCAATGTGCAGGATACCCGTCACTGGGTGGGTGCCGTGGACGGCTTTGGCGCTCAGGAACAGGGCATCAAGATGGATCGTGCCAAGCTGCTGAGCGAGGTCTCCCGTTACGCCTCCGGCAAGTGCGACCAGCGCGTGGTCAAGACCTGGATCAACGAGTCTGCCGAGATGATCGAATTTGTCCGCTCCATCATGGAGGACAAGTACGGCGTGAAGATGATCTACACCTACGGCGACGAGGCCAAATGGCCTGCAGAAAACGCCGAGCACAACACCGATTATATGTACCCCGAGATCGAGTATACCTATGATCGCTCCAGTGGTGCCGCCCGCAATGAGCTGCTGCTGCAGTACATTCAGGAGCTGGGCTACGATGTGGACTTCAAGACCAGTCTGGCCAAGCTGGAAAAGAACAGCGATGGCCGCATTACCGGCATCATCGCCCAGAGCACCGAGGATGACCACTTCATCCGCTACAACGCCAACAAGGGTGTGCTGCTGGCCTGCGGCGGCTTCCCCGGCAACCCCTACATGATGGAGCAGCTGGACCCGCTGGGCACTTCCGTCACCACCGCATGCTCCTACTCTCCCTCCGATAAGGGCTACGGCATCCGGGCTGCAATGTGGGCAGGTGCCAATCTGGACAAGGAGGCCGCTCCCATGCTGTTTGACCGCGGCATCGTGGCCCCCGGCGTGGATGGCGGCTATGTGGACAGCGACACTGCCTTTGGCGGCAAGGCTTTCCCTGGTACCATCCGTCAGTACAACCCCGGCACCCAGCCCTTCCTGAAGGTGAACCGCAACGGCGAGCGCTTTGCCAACGAGAGCAGCCCCTACAATGACATCGTCTACGCCGCTGCTCACCAGCCGGGCCGTGTTTACGCTCAGATCTGCGATGCCAACATTCTGGAGGACGCAAAGCGCTTCCACACCATCGGCTGCTCTGCCCAGACCCGTAACGGCGGTGAGAAGTACATTCAGGGCAAGATGGACGAGGCGATCGAGGCCGGTGCATTGTTCAAGTGCGATACGCTGGACGAGCTGGCTGACAAGATGGGCTTTACCGGTGCTGCCAAGGACACCTTCCTTGCCACCGTGGAGCGCTACAACGAGCTCTACGACAAGCAGAACGACGAGGACTTCGGCAAGCCCGCTTACCGCCTCAGCGCCATCCGCACCGCTCCCTTCTACGGCTGCTGGCTGGGTGCCTCTCTGCTGACCACTGAGCAGGGCATTGCCATCAACGAAAAGGGTCAGGCTCTGGACAACGATAACAAGCCCATGCCCGGCCTGTATATCACCGGCGATATGTCCGGCAGCTTCTTTGCCAACAACTATCCCTGCCTGATGGCCGGTGTGGCTATGGGCCGCACCTTGACCTTCGCCATGAAGGCCGTCAAGCAGATGGCCGGTCTGGAATGATGTCACTCCCCGGAAAATGAACTGAAAACTGTATAAAAATGCAGCGCCGCTGAAGCCCTGAAAAGCTTCGGCGGCGCTGTTTTACGTTTCCCTCTATACACAAAAATGTCAGGCAGACCTCAGCACACGGCGCGGCGGGGCGCGGCCAGAGGCTCGATCACCGGCGGGTGCATCCCTTCCCGGTAGTCCAGATCCCCCTGATCCATGCCGCGGAGCAGTACCTCGGCGGTGGCAATGTTGGTGGCAATGGGTACGCTGTGCATATCGCACAGGCGGAGCAGGTTCTGCTCATTGGAGCTGCCGCTGTCGGCCCGGAGCGGGTCGCGGAAGAACAGCACCAGATCCACTTCATCGCAGGCAACACGGGCGGTGATCTGCTGAATGCCGCCCAGCTTTCCGGAGAGGTAACAGTGAACTGGCAAGCCGGTGGCCTGGTTCAACATCCGGCCGGTGGTACCGGTGGCGATGACAGTGTTCCGGGACAGGATACCACTGTAGGCGGTGCAGAACTGAAGTGCAAGTTCTTTGCGGGAATCATGTGCAAGAATGGCAATTGTCATAATTCGCTCTCTCCTTTGTACTAGTGTCGTCATGCGGACAGCTGTCTGAAATGGATTGCAGTTGTGAGAAGAACAGTTCCGGGCACATTTCAAAACGCCCCGCTGAATTTGTTCCCACACTTTCCAATATAATTTTACCGCGGCGAAATATGGGTTGTCAAGGGGAAAATGAGAATTTTTGCCCTAATTTCGGCTAAAAGTATGACTTTATTTTTGTACAGAATGGAGAAATGAAAAATACATCGTGATACGAACAGAAAAATAATTTTCAAAATTTTGGGATGAAAGTGTTTCCGTAACAAAAACAGTCCATCCCTGCAAAACAAAAATACAGGCCGCTGTCCTTCCACAGCGGCCTGTAAGAGAAAAACGGAAAATAGCTTTCACATTTGAACGGTTCAACGGATCTGGCCGCTGCCGTGAATGATGTACTTGTAGCTGCACAGCTCTTCCAGCCCCATAGGGCCCCGGGCGTGGAGCTTCTGGGTGGAAATGCCCATCTCGCATCCCAGTCCGAACTCCCCGCCATCGGTAAAGCGGGTGGAGCAGTTGACGTAGACCGCCGCACTGTCCACCGCCGCCGTAAAGAGGGCAGCATGGGCCTCGTCCCGGGTCAGGATGGCTTCGCTGTGGCCGGTGGAGTGCGCGGCGATGTGGCTGACGGCCTCCTCCACGCTGTCCACGATCTTGATGGCCAGAATGTAGTCCAGAAACTCGGTGTCAAAATCCGCAGGGCCTGCAGGGGTGCCGGGGATGATGGCGGCGGCACGCGGGTCCAGCCGCAGCTCCACCGGGTGCAGTCCCTTTGCAGCGCGGTCAGGGCCCAGCCGCCGGGCCAGCTTGGGCAGGAACTCTGCCGCAATGTCACGGTGCACCAGGCACACCTCCTCCGCGTTGCAGACGCTGGGGCGGCTGGCCTTGGCATTCTCAATGATGTCCAGTGCCTGATCCTGCTCGGCAGAAGCATCCACGAAGATGTGGCAGATGCCGGTGCCGGTCTGGATGCAGGGGACCTTTGCGTTTTCCACACAGGCGCGGATGAGCCCGGCCCCGCCGCGCGGGATGAGCAGATCCACATAGCCCACCGCCGTCATCAGGGCGTTGGCCGAGGCGTGGGTGGTGTCCTCGATCAGGCAGACCGCTGTTTCGGGCAGGCCGTTTGCCCGCAGGCCCTCCCGAAGAGCCGTTACAATGGCGTTGGCACTGTGCCATGCCTCCCTGCCGCACCGCAGGATGCAGGCATTGCCGCTCTTGATGGCAAGGGCGGCGGCATCGCTGGTCACGTTGGGGCGGCTCTCGTAGATGATGGCGATCACGCCCATGGGCACGGCGGTCTTTTCGATGACCAGCCCGTTGGGGCGCTCCACCCGGCGCAGGACTTTGCCCACCGGGTCGGGCAGGTCAGCCACTTCCCGGATGCCCTTTGCCATGGCGCTGATGCGCTCCGGTGTCAGGGCCAGCCGGTCCAGCATGACCTCCGAGATGTGTCCTCTGGCTGCTTCCAGATCGGTGGCATTGGCCTCCAGAATGGCCTGCTGGCGGGCAGGGGAGCAGAGCGCCTCTGCCATGCCCAGCAGGGCGGCGCGGCGCACTTCGCCCGAGGAAAGGCCCAGCGCGCTTCTTGCCGCGCGGGCGGCTTCCAGGATCTCCTGTGTCGTCATGGATCAGCCCTCCTTTCTGCCCGCAAAGCGGGTGCCTGCGGGTCTGCCGTCTGCAATGTCGTAGAGCAGCTCCGGGTGGGAACCGTTGGCGATCACCATGTCCGCGCCCTCTGTCGTTACCATCTGGGCGGCACGGAGCTTGGTGGACATGCCGCCAGTGCCCAATGCGGAGCCTGCCCCGTCTGCCAGCGCCAGCACCTCCGGAGTGATGCGCTCTACCAGCGGGATGAGCCTTGCGTCCGGGTGGGTGTGGGGGTTGGCGGTGTACAGGCCGTCGATGTCGCTCAGCAGCACCAGCAGATCCGCATGGATGCAGCAGGTGACGATGGCGGCCAGCGTGTCATTGTCGCCGATAGAGGTGATCTCGTCGGTGGCAACGGTGTCGTTCTCGTTGATGATGGGCAGCGCACCCAGCTCCAGCAGCCGGGTCAGGGTGTTCTGGAAATTCAGCCGCCGTCCCTCGTGTTCCACATCCACACCGGTGAGCAGGATCTGCGCCACGTTGTGGTTGTAGGCGGTGAACAGGCGGTCGTAGGTGTACATCAGCTCACACTGGCCCACAGCGGCGCAGGCCTGCTTGGTGGCCATATCACCGGGGCGGGAGGGTAGGGACAGCTTGCCCACTCCCATGCCGATGGCACCGGACGAGACGAGGATGACCTCGTGCCCTGCGTTTTTCAGGTCGCTCAGTACCTTGACCAGATCCTCTGTGTGGCGGATGTTCAGCCGCCCGGTGGAGTGTGCCAGCGTGGAGGTGCCCACTTTGACGACGATGCGCATAAAATTAACCCTTTCCCATTTCCTTTGTCTTGTCGTAGGCGGCGATCACCGCATCGGTCACCGCGCCGCGGAAGCCGTGCTCTTCCAGCACGCGCACGCCCTGAATGGTGCTGCCGCCAGGGCTGCACACCGCATCCTTGAGCTCGCCGGGGTGTTTTCCGCTCTCCAGCACCAGCTTGGCGCTGCCCAATACCATCTGGGCTGCGTATTCCTGTGCCTTGGCCCGGGGCAGGCCGCAGGCCACGCCGCCATCGGCCAGCGCTTCAATGAACTGATACACCCAGGCCGGGCCGCAGCCGGAAACGCTGCTTGCCGCGTCGATCAGGGCCTCGGGCACAGCGTCCAGCCGCCCGGCAGGTGCCATCAGCTTCAGAAACTCCTGCTCCTCCTCCGCTGTCACATTGGCGGAGCAATACTGGATCATACCTGCCCCCACCGAAGCCGGGGTGTTGGGCATGATGCGGATTACGGGGTAATCTTCCCCCGCCATCTCCTGGATGCGCGCGATGGAAAGCCCTGCCGCCATGCTGCAAAGGATGAAGCGGCTCGGCCGCTCGTTCAGGGTGAACTTAAGCGGAGCCAGCAGAGCCTCCATCATCTGGGGCTTGACCGCCAGAAAGATCAGGTCGGAGCGGCCCGCCACTTCGGCGTTCGTGGTGGTGTTGCAGCCCAGCTCTGCGGCCAGAGCCTCTGCCTTGGCGGCAGTGCGGTTGGCAAGATAAACGTTCTGTGGGTCGGCAGCCTTGCAGACGGCCCGCGCAATGGCACCGCCCATGTTCCCACAGCCTAAAAATCCGATGGTCTTGATCATACTTGCTTTCCCTTCCTTTCTCACTCAGAAAGAAATAAATGGAACGCACATTCGTTCCACTCCATCCATTGTAAGCGCCCGGAGCCAGAAAATCAAGAGGAACCTCCCGGAAACCCGGCAAAAAGGCGGCGGGACAGCTGCAAAATGGAGAAGAACGTGAAAAAAATATCAAAATGAGAGATTTTGAACTTGCAAAACGGGGGGCATTTGCGTTATAGTATAAAGGAAGTATTCTTACTTCTCTGGCCCCATAGGGCGGCCACCACGGTCAGCGGCACAGTGTGTGCCGCTGGGAAAGGATGGATCTCGTGTCGCAAACTACAAAAAGGGCGCTGGAAGCATCGCTGAAAAAGCTGCTGCTTCAAAAACCGCTGAATAAGATCACCATCAATGATATCACCGAGGACTGCGGCGTGAACCGTATGACCTTCTACTACCACTTCAAGGACATCTACGACCTCGTGGATTGGATCATGGTCGAAGATGCCGCCAAGGCGCTGGAGGGCAGACAGAGCTTTGAGAACTGGACAGATGCCTTTCTGGACATCCTGCATCAGGTGCAGGACAACAAGGTTCTGGTGATGAATGTTTACCGCTCCGTGAGCCGTGAGCAGTTGGAACAGTACTTATATAAACTGCTGGACTCCATGCTGCGGGACTTTGTGGACCGCAGTGCGCAGGGCTTTACCGTGCAGGATTCCGACAAGCAGTTCATCATCGACTTTTACAAATACGCGCTGGTGGGCATGGCACTGGAATGGATCCGCAGGGATATGAAGGAGGACCCCGTCCGGATGACCGAGCGGCTGAATGTTCTGCTTCATGGCGAGCTTGAGCGGGCGCTCCGCCGCTTCCGCACCGACCGCAGCCCCGCAGATCTTGACGACTGACAATATTTTATCAATCCGGGCACCGTGATGGGTTTTCCATCACGGTGCTTTTTCTGTTTATGGCTTTCCGTTTGACAAAATGTTACAGTATGATCAGCGCAAAATGAAAGGTGAAAACCTGGAAACCACAGCAAACGGAGGGAATAAAATGTATTATTCCAGCGGGAACTATGAGGCCTTTGCGCGCCCGAAAAAGCCTGCGGGAGTGGATCGGAAATCGGCCTATCTCGTGGGCACCGGTCTGGCGGCGCTGACAGCTGCCTGCTACCTGGTCCGTGACGGTCAGATGAAAGGGGAGCATATCCATCTCTTTGAAAAGGGGTCCATCCCCGGCGGTGCCTGTGATGGCTGCCAGTACCCCGGCATTGGTTATGTGATGCGGGGCGGCCGGGAGATGGATGACCATTTTGAAGTCATGTGGGATCTGTTCCGCTCCATCCCGTCGCTTGAGACCGAGGGCGCAAGCGTGCTGGATGAGTACTACTGGCTGAACAAGGCAGATCCCAACTACTCGCTCTGCCGCGCCACGGAAAACCGGGGGCAGAACGCCCACACCGATGGGAAGTTCGGCCTTTCGGATCAGGGCTGCATGGAACTCATCAAGCTCTTTTTTACCCCGGATGAGCAGCTCTATGATAAGCGCATCACCGATGTCTTTGACGCGGAGGTGTTCTCTTCCAACTTCTGGCTTTACTGGCGCACCATGTTCGCCTTTGAGAACTGGCACAGCGCACTGGAAATGAAGCTCTATCTGAAGCGCTACATCCACCATGTGGGTGGTCTGCCTGATCTGCGGGCGCTGCGCTTTACCCGGTACAACCAGTACGAGAGCATGATCCTGCCCATGATCCGCTATCTGGAGGGGCACGGCGTGCGCTTCCACTACAACACCAAGGTCACCAACATTGAGTTCGAGCTGACCGAGGGCAAAAAGCAGGCCAGGACCATCTGCCTGCTGGTGGACGATGAAGCGGAACGGGTGGACCTGACCGAGAATGATCTGGTGTTCATCACCAACGGCGGCTGCGTGGAAAGCACCTCCATCGGCTCTCAGGATCAGCCTGCAGTGTTCAACCCCACCCTCCGGCCCGGCAACGGCTGGGATCTGTGGAAGAAGATCGCCGCGCAGGATGAGGCCTTTGGCCGCCCGGAAAAGTTCTGCTCCGATCCGGAACAGACCAACTGGATGAGCGCCACGGTCACCACGCTGGACGAACGCATCGTGCCCTACATCCAGAACATCTGCCAGCGTGACCCGTTCAGCGGCAGGACTGTCACAGGCGGCATCGTCACGGCGCGGGATTCCGGCTGGCTGCTCAGCTGGACATTCAACCGTCAGCCCCAGTTCCGGGATCAGCCCAAGGGCCAGCTCGTGGGCTGGATCTACGGCCTGTTCAGCAACACGTCCGGCGACTACATCAAAAAGCCCATGCGGGATTGCACCGGCAAGGAGATCTGCATGGAGTGGCTGTATCATCTGGGAGTCCCCGAAAACCAGATCGAGGATCTGGCGGAGCACAGTGCCAACACCGTGCCTGTGATGATGCCCTATATCACAGCTTTCTTCATGCCCCGCACAGCAGGCGACCGTCCGGCGGTGGTGCCGGAGGGCGCAGTGAACTTTGCCTTCATCGGCCAGTTTGCCGAGACGAAGCGGGATACCATCTTCACCACCGAGTATTCCATGCGCACCGGCATGGAAGCCGTGTACACCCTGCTGGATATCGACCGGGGCGTGCCGGAGGTCTGGGGCAGCACCTACGATGTCCGCGACCTGCTGAACGCCGCTGTTCAGCTGCGGGATGGCAAACCCCTGAGTGATCTGAAAATGAACTGGATCAAAAAATTCGCACTGGGAAAAGCGGTAGAAAAGGTACAGGACACCGACCTGGGCCGTCTGCTGCTGGAGTATAAGATCATCTGAGCGCCGGGAATTCAGCCCGGCAGGCAGGGGAGAGAGCCCTGTAAAATTCTATTGAATCTGGAGGAAATAAAAATGAATACCGCATTTGATTCTCTGACGCACAAAATGCAGCGTGCTGCACTGGGCAAGACTGTGGATCTCGTGCTTTCTCACGCTGAGAAGGACCCCGCCAAGACGGTTGGACAGATCGTAGATCTTTCAAAGCAGTTCTACGGCGATTCCTTCAGCGAGGAGACCTACGCACACGCCAAGCAGACCCTGACCGACCCCAACAGCAAGTGGTCGAAGCTCATCAACTGTATGCTGAACCAGCTGGACCCCAACGTGGCCCGCACCACGGCCCTGAACCTGGGCTATGAGGCCTTCTTCCGCGGTACCAAGACCATCCGCGAGAATCGTGTCAAATATCAGTGCAACATTCCCTGGCTGATCCTGTTTGACCCCACCTCTGCCTGCAATATGCACTGCGTGGGCTGCTGGGCCGGTGAGTACGGCCACAAGAACAACCTGAGCTTCGATGATATGGATAAGATCGTCACCGAGGGCAAGGAGCTGGGCGTTTATCTGTACATGCTCACCGGCGGTGAGCCGCTGGTGCGCAAGGCCGATATCCTCAAGCTGGCCGAGAAGCACAACGATGTGCAGTTTGCCATCTATACCAACTCCACCCTGATCGATGAGCCGTTCTGCAAAGAGGTCGTCCGCCTGGGCAATATTGCGTTTATGCTGTCCATCGAGGGCACCCCGGAAACCAACGATGCCCGCCGCGGCGAGGGCCACTATGCTGCCGTTATGCGCGCGATGGATCTGCTCAAGGAGCACGGCATCCTGTTCGGCACCTCCATCTGCTACACCCGCGACAACATCGAAGCCGTTACCAGCGATGAGTTCATGCGTTTCCTCTGCGATAAGGGTGCACACTTCGGCTTCTACTTCCACTACATGCCCGTGGGCAACGAGGCAGCGCCTGAACTGATGCCCTCTCCCGAGCAGCGCAAGTACATGATCCAGCGCATCCGTTACCTGCGCAGTGAAGCCTGCGATATCCCGTTCTACCCCATGGACTTCCAAAACGATGGCGAGTTCGTGGGCGGCTGCATTGCCGGCGGCCGCAACTACTTCCACATCAACTCGGCCGGTGACGCAGAGCCCTGCGTGTTCATCCACTATTCCAACGCCAACATCCACGACAGCAGTATCCTGGAGATCCTGCAGAGTCCGCTGTTCATGGCCTACCACAACGGCCAGCCCTTCAACAAGAACCATCTGCGCCCCTGCCCCATGCTGGAAAACCCCGAGCTGCTGCGCAAGATGGTTCACGAGACCGGCGCCCACAGCACCGACCTCCAGAGCCCGGAAAGCGTCGATCATCTGTGCGACAAGTGCAAGTCCTATGCCGCCAACTGGCAGCCGACCGCCGACGAGATCTGGTCCCATACCAAGATCCGCGAGAGCCGCTATGAGAACTATAAGGACTGGAAGCCCAATCAGCAGTAATTGCAGGTATTCCCCCTGAAATCTCCCTTTTTGGTTTATCTGCCCTGAAAGGCGAAGCTCCCCCTTCCCCAAGCGCCGAGACAGCGCCGGGAAGGGGGAGCTTTGCGTTTCTCGGCTGCTCTGAGAAAATCATGCGGTAGGAATACAAAAACCGGCCCCGCCTCCCATGCAGGAGACAGAGCCGGTTTTGCGATTCTATTGTGTTTGGGATCACTCGTCGTCGGGGTCACCGAAGGCATCGTGATAGAGGTTTACCATGCCGGATTCGTCGTTGCGATTCAGGCCGTGGAACACCAGCTTTTTGATGACATCATAGATGACAGCAAAAAGCGGAACGCCGATGATCATGCCCACAAAGCCCCACAGGCCGCCGAACAGCAGGATGGCGAACAGCACCCAGAAGCTGGAGAGGCCGGTGGTGTTGCCCAGGATCTTGGGTCCGATGATGTTGCCGTCCACCTGCTGCAGCACCAGCACGAACAGCACGAACCAGAGTGCCTTGATGGGGTTCTGGATCAGGATGAGCAGGGTGGCGGGAATGGCACCGATGAAGGGGCCGAAGAAGGGGATAACATTGGTCACGCCGATGATGACCGACACCAGCAGGGCACTGGGGAACTTGAAGATCAGGCAGGCGATATAGCACAGCACGCCGATGATGGCAGAATCCAGGATCTTGCCGTTGATGAAGCCGCCGAACATCCGGTCAGCGTAACGGACTTCCTCCATGATGAGGTCGGCCCAGCGGGGCTTGACCAAACTATAAAGGATGAGCTTGCCCTGCTGCCCGAACTTCTTCCGGCTGGCCAGCAGATACACCGAAACGATGAGGCCGATGACGAAATTCTTGATCCAGGTCACCACGTTCACCACGCCCACGGCGGCACCGCTGAGGATGTTCTGCATGGAGGGGAGCAGGGTGTTTTTGATCCAGGCATCCAGGTTGGCATCCAGGCTGTCGTAAGAGTTCTCGATGAAGTCCAGCAGCTTTTTGTTGTTGGCAATGAACTCCTGCTTGGAGATCCACTCCACAAAGTCGCCGATGTTGTCCCGCGCCGTGAAGTACAGGGCGGTCACACTGTTGATGAGCTGCGGCACGATCATCATGATCAGAGCGTAGATCAGCAGCAGGCCGAACAGGATGGTCAGAGCAACGGCCAGCATGTTGGCAAAGCGGTGCATCCTTTCCGGGAACAGCTTGTGGAGAAATGCTTCAATCCAGTTGCACACCGGCTTGAGCAGATAGGCAATGACACTGCCGTAGATAAAGGGCATCAGGATGCCGGTCAGGGTTGAAACGGCGTTGCCGAAGCCCTGAAAGCGGTAGATCAGGAAAAAGAAGAGGATGCTCAGGCTGATCGCGCCAAAGCCTGCGAACATTCCGTAGAGATAGGGTTTGATATGCGGTTTTTTGTCCATCATGTCATAGAAACTCCATTCCTGCCGCAGACAGCAGGATTCCCTGCGGCAATGTCAGCGCTTGTTGCTCCTGCGCCAGATGTGCAGCTTTTCGGCTTCGGCGATCAGCTCGTCCCGGAAATCGGGGTGTGCCACACTGATCAGTGCTTCTGCCTTTTCCCAGCTGGTCAGTCCCTTCAGGTTGACACAGCCGTACTCGGTGCACAGGTAGTGCACGTTTGCGCGGGTGTCGGTGACGATGCTGCCGTTTTCCAGGGTAGGACGGATGCGGCTCTCCAGCTTGCCGGTCTTTTTATTCATAAAGGTAGAGGACAGGCAGATGAAGCTCTTGCCGCCATTGGAAAGGTATGCGCCCAGAACAAAGTCCAGCTGACCGCCTGCACCGGAAATGTGCTTGATGCCTGCACTCTCCGCGTTCACCTGACCGAACAGATCAATATCCACCGCATTGTTGATGGAGATGAAGTTGTCGATGGCGGAGATGCTGCGGATGTCATTGGTGTACTCCACGGGAGCGGCCATGCACTCCGGGTTGTTGTTCAGGTAATCGTACATCTTCTGGGTACCTGCACCAAAGGCGTAGACCTGACGGCCCTTGTCCAGATTCTTGTGGCGGCCGGTGATCTTGCCTGCCTTTGCAATATCTACAAAGGCATCCACATACATCTCAGTGTGCACGCCCAGATCCTTCAGGTCGCTCTGCGCGATCAGGTTGCCGATGGCGTTGGGCATACCGCCGATGCCCAGCTGCAGGCAGGCACCGTCGGGGATCTGCGGGACGATGAGATTTGCCACCTTCAGATCGACCTCGGTGGCGGCACCGGCAGCGGCCATCTGGCCGATGGGCGGGTTGCTGCCCTCCACAACACCGGCAACCTGGGAGATGTGCACCCAGTTCTCGGTGCCGCCCAGGCATTTGGGCATGTTCCGGTTGACCTCAACGATGATCTTTTTGGCCTTATCGCAGACGGCACCCAGGTGGGAAGCACAGGGACCAAAGTTGAAATAGCCATGCTCGTCCATGGGAGTCACCTGGAACACCGCCACATCCACGGGGTCAGAGCTGTCGCGGTAGTAGCGGGGCAGTTCAGAGTAGCGGATGGGGGAGTAGAAGGAAAAGCCCTGGGCAATGGCCTTGCGCTCAATGCCGCCCATGTGCCAGCTGTTCCAGGTCATGTGGGCAGCAGGATCTTCGATCTGGAAGATGGCGGGCACCCACATCAGGATGCCGCCGCGGAAGTTGACATCCTCCAGCTCAGGCAGACGCTTTGCAATGGCAGCGTCCACTGCAACGGGGGTGTTCACGGCCCAGCCGTAATCCACCCAGTCGCCGCTTTTGACCAACGCGGCAGCCTGGTCAGCTGTCATTTTCTTCTGCGCATACAATTCCGTAAAATCCATTATAAACCATCCTCTCTTACAATAACATAAAGGAATTGTAAATTCCAACTTAGTTATATCATTAACAAACGGGAGAATCAATACTTTCCTGGCAAAAAACAGGGCTGAATGCAATATAACTAAAAATCTTAGCTTTTTGTAGAGATTCTTTGGTGCACAAAAAATAAATTTTACGCAAAAAATACTTGATAAAATTTTGACGATGTGCTTTACTTATAGCGTAGCAGGATGCATCGTGGCACTGCGGGTGGGATTGTTTAAAAATTAACGATACACCGTAGCAGAAGAAAAGAACATCTTGCACAGCAAACTGGAAAGTGCTATCATGTCAGAACCAATGCGCTTTTCAAAGGCGCGCAAGGAGGACAAAACCGATGGCAACTGCAGTTTACCCCGGGTCGTTCGATCCGGTCACACGAGGTCATCTCGATATCATCAAGCGCGCGGCAAAGATCAACGATCACCTGATCGTGGCCGTGCTCATCAACAGTGCAAAGCACCCATTGTTCACCGTGGAGGAGCGGGTGGCCCTGCTGCAGGAATGCTGCAAGGGTATCCCCAATGTCACGGTGGAGAGCTTCGACGGCCTGACCGTGGAGTTCGCCAAGAAGCGCCACGCTTCGGTCATGGTGCGGGGCCTGCGGGCGGTAACGGATTTTGAAAACGAGATCCAGCTGGCGCAGACCAATCATGCGCTGATGCCCGGCATCGAGACCATGTTCCTTGCAACCAGCATCAAGTGGAGCTATCTTTCCTCTACCATTGTAAAGGAAGCCGCTCGCTACGGCAGCAGCATCTCCAAGTTCGTTACCCCGAATGTGGAAGCCGCCGTGGAGCAGAAGATGGCCGAGCTGCGCAGCAGGGGAGAGAACGTCTGACCCCCATTCCTTATGCAAGAAACGCTTCGGCGTTTTGATAAAACAGTCTTTCTTAAATCACAACATACACAATCAGGAGGCTATTCACATGAAAAAGATCGTTATCGCATCTGCATGCCGTACCGCCATTGGTAAGTTCGGTGGCACCCTTGCCAACGTCCCCGCTGCTGAGCTGGGCTCCATCGTCATCAAGGAGGCTCTGAACCGCGCAAACGTCAAGCCTGAGCAGGTCGATCATGTTTACATGGGCTGCGTGATCCAGGCTGGTCTGGGCCAGAACGTTGCCCGTCAGGCTTCCCTGAAGGCTGGCCTGCCCATCGAGACCCCCGCTGTCACCGTCAACGTGGTCTGCGGTTCCGGTCTGAACTGCGTGAACATGGCTGCTCAGATGATCGAGGCAGGCGATGCTGATATCGTGGTCGCAGGCGGCATGGAGAACATGGACATGGCTCCCTTTGCAATGATGAAGGGCCGTTACGGCTACCGCATGGGCGCTCCCATGGGCAAGAGCGAGCTGGTCGATACCATGGTCAACGATGCTCTGTGGGATGCCACCGGCTTCAACAAGCACATGGGCATGACCGCTGAGAATGTCTGCACCAACGAGACCTTCCAGAAGAAGTACGGCTACAGCCCCATCACCCGCGAGATGCTGGATGAGTTCTCCTACAACAGCCAGGTCAAGGCTGACAAGGCCATCAAGGACGGCGCTTTCAAGGACGAGATCGTTCCTGTTGTCATCAAGGGCAAGAAGGGCGACACCGTGTTCGATACCGATGAAGGCCCCCGTCTGACCCCGGTCGAGAAGCTGGGAACCCTGAAGCCCGCTTTCACCAAGGACGGCATCGTGACCGCAGGCAACTCTTCCGCCATCAACGACGGCGCTGCTGCTCTGGTCATTATGAGTGAGGAGAAGGCCAAGGAGCTGGGCGTTAAGCCTCTGGCAACCTGGGTCGCCGGTGCTCTGGCAGGTGTTGAGCCTGAGGTCATGGGTCTGGGCCCCATCGCAGCAACCAAGAAGGTCATGGCTAAGACCGGCCTGACTGTTGCTGACATGGACCTGATCGAGGCCAACGAGGCATTTGCTGCACAGTCTGTGGCTGTCAGCCAGGCTCTGAACTTCGATATGAGCAAGGTGAACGTCAACGGCGGCGCCATCGCTCTGGGCCACCCGGTCGGCGCTTCCGGCGCTCGTATCCTGGTTACCCTGCTGTACGCTATGAAGCACCGTGGTGCTCACAAGGGTCTGGCTACCCTGTGCATCGGCGGCGGCATGGGCTGCGCTACCATCGTTGAGATGTAAGCTCCCCCTTTGGAATTGAATTGAATGACAGCCCGCGCCCCGGCTCAGACCGGAGACTCTGCCGGGGCGCGGGAGCTGTTTTGAAACACTGAGAATCTGAATTGGAGGTTTTCACAATGGCTTTTGTAAAAACCGAGGTGCAGGGCGCTGTCGAGATCATCACCATCGACCGTCCCAAGGCACTGAATGCCCTGAACCCTGAGGTTCTGGCAGACCTGAAGGCAGCTTTTGAGGCTGTCGATCAGGAGACCATCCGCTGCATCGTCCTGACCGGCGAAGGCGACAAGAGCTTCGTTGCAGGCGCTGATATCGGCTCCATGAGCACCATGACCAAGGCAGAGGGCGAGGCCTTCGGCAAGCTGGGCAATGACGTGTTCCTGATGATCGAGAGCTTCCCCATCCCCGTCATTGCAGCCGTCAACGGCTTTGCACTGGGCGGCGGCAATGAGCTGGCCATGAGCTGCGACATCCGCATCTGCTCTGACAACGCCGTGTTTGGTCAGCCCGAAGTTGGTCTGGGCATCACCCCGGGCTTCGGCGGCACCCAGCGTCTGGCACGTCTGGTCGGCATGGGCATGGCAAAGCAGCTGGTCTACTCTGCCCTGAACATCAAGGCAGACGAGGCATACCGCATTGGTCTGGTCAACGCCGTGTATCCGCAGGCTGAACTGATGGAGAACGTGCTGAAGCTGGCCGGCAAGATCGCCAAGAACGCTCCCATTGCAGTGCGCAACTGCAAGAAGGCCATCAACGGTGGCATCAGCCTGCCCATTGAGAAGGCTGTGGAAGTTGAGGAGAAGCTGTTCGGCGATTGCTTCGAGACCCACGACCAGAAGGAAGGCATGGCCTGCTTCCTGAGCCGTGAGAAACCGAAGCCCAAGGCAGTGTTCACCAACAACTAATCAACTATACAATTTTTGATATTAAAGGAGAGATTTCCTATGAAGATCGGTGTTATCGGCGCTGGCACTATGGGTCAGGGCATCGCTAAGGCATTTGCACAGGTTGAGGGCAACACCGTTGCTCTGTGCGACATCAAGCAGGAGTGGGCTGAGAACGGCCTGGCAAAGATCAAGAAGGGCTACGAGAAGCTGGTTGCTAAGGGCAAGATCCCCCAGGAAAAGGCTGACGCGATCGTTGCAGCCATCACCCCGGGCCTGAAGGAAGATCTGTGCGCAGACTGCGACCTGATCGTTGAGGCTGCTTTTGAGGATATGAAGGTCAAGCAGACCACTTTCGGCGAGCTGGATAAGATCTGCAAGCCCGAGTGCATCTTCGCTTCCAACACTTCTTCTCTGTCCATCACCGAGATCGGCAAGGGCCTGAGCCGTCCTCTGGTCGGTATGCACTTCTTCAACCCTGCTGACCGCATGAAGCTGATCGAGGTCATCGCCGGCTGCAACACCCCCGCTGAGACCGTTGAGAAGATCAAGGAGATCTCCGTTGCCATCGGCAAGAGCCCTGTTCAGGTCAACGAGGCTGCTGGCTTTGTGGTCAACCGCATCCTGATCCCCATGATCAACGAGGCTGCCTTCATCAAGATGGAGGGCGTTTCCGATATCGCAGGCATCGATACCGCTATGAAGCTGGGTGCCAACCACCCCATGGGACCCCTGGAGCTGGGCGACTTCATCGGCCTGGATATCTGCCTGGCTATCATGGATGTCCTGTACCATGAGACCGGCGACAGCAAGTATCGCGCCTGCCCGCTGATCCGCAAGATGGTTCGCGGCGGCAACCTGGGCTGCAAGACCGGCAAGGGCTTCTACGTTTACAACGCAGACCGCACCAAGACCCCTGTTGACCAGCTGTAATTTCTGATAAACATTTCTCCCGGCCGTGGGGAAAGCGGTCGGGAGGAATTTGTTTGCAACCGGGTAGGGGAGAACCCCGACCCCGGGAGATAAAAAACACCCGTTAGGAGGATATAGCGATGGATTTTACTCTGTCCAAGCAGCAGCAGATGGTACAGAAGATGTACCGCGAGTTTGCTGAAAACGAAGTCAAGCCCCTGGCTAAGAAGGTTGATGCAGAAGAGTACTTCCCCAAAGAGACCGTCGAGAAGATGGGCAAGCTGGGCATGATGGGCATTTACTTCCCCACCTCTGTCGGCGGTGCAGGCGGCGATGTGCTGTCCTACGTCATGGCAGTGGAGGAGCTGAGCAAGGTCTGTGGCACCACCGGTGTCATCGTCTCCGCTCACACCAGCCTGTGCGCTGCTCCTATTTATGAGAACGGCACCCCCGAGCAGAAGGCAAAGTACCTGCCCAAGCTGTGCAGCGGCGAGTGGCTGGGCGCTTTCGGCCTGACCGAGCCGGGCGCTGGTACCGATGCACAGGGTCAGCAGACCATTGCCAAGGAAGAGGATGACTGCTGGGTCCTGAATGGCTCCAAGATCTTCATCACCAACGCCGGTTTCGCTGATGTCTTTATCGTCATCGCTGTCACCGACCGCGTTCTGGATAAGAAGGGCCGTCCCACCAAGCTGTGCTCTGCCTTCATCGTTGAGCGCACCGATCCGGGCTTCTCCGTCGGTAAGGCTGAGGATAAGATGGGCATCCGTGGTTCTTCCACCTGCGAGCTGATCTTCGAGGATTGCCGTATCCCGAAGGATCGTATGCTGGGCGTGCGCGGCAAGGGCTTCCAGCTGGCCATGGCTACCCTGGATGGCGGCCGTATCGGCATCGCTTCTCAGGCTCTGGGCATTGCCGAGGGCGCTCTGGAGGAGACCGTTGCCTACGTCAAGGAGCGCAAGCAGTTTGGCCGCAGCATCTCCGCATTCCAGAACACCCAGTTCGAGCTGGCTGAGATGAAGGCTCGCGTTGAGGCTGCCAAGTATCTGGTCTACGCTGCCGCTCTGAAGAAGCAGCAGGCCATGGATGGCGCAAAGGTCCGTTACAGCGTGGAGGCTGCTCAGGCTAAGCTGATCGCAGCCCGCACCGCAAGCGATGTGACCCGCCGCTGCCTGCAGCTGTTCGGCGGTTACGGCTACACCCGTGACTACCCCATCGAGCGCATGATGCGTGATGCCAAGATCACTGAGATCTACGAGGGCACCAGCGAAGTGCAGATGATGGTCATTTCCGGCGCTCTGCTGAAGTAAGGGAGGTAAGATTTACAATGAAAGCAATTGTTTGTGTAAAGCAGGTTCCTGATACCTCCGGCAAAGTCGCCGTCAAGGCAGACGGTACTCTGGATCGTGCCTCTATGGCCACCATCACCAACCCCGATGACCTGAACGCTCTGGAGGCTGCTCTGAAGCTCAAGGACGCTACCGGCTGCGAAGTCGTTGTCATCACCATGGGTCCTCCTCCGGCCGAGGGAATGCTGCGTGAGCTGCTGGCCCGCGGCGCGGACAAGGCTGTTCTGGTCTCCGGCCGTGAGTTCGGCGGTTCCGATACCTTTGCAACCAGCCAGATCCTGGCTGCTGCTGTCAATAAGATCGGCGTTGGCCCCGAAGACGTTGTGTTCTGCGGCCGTCAGGCAATCGATGGCGATACCGCACAGGTCGGCCCCCAGATCGCTGAAAAGCTGCATCTGCCCCAGGTCACCTATGTGGCCGACATCCAGAAGGATGGCAACACTCTGACCGTGAAGCGTATGCTGGAAGACGGCTACATGATGGTCAAGGTGCAGACTCCCTGCCTGCTGACCTGCATCAAGGAGCTGAACCAGCCCCGTTACATGAGCGTCAATGGCATCTTCACCTGCTACGACAAGCCCATGGAAGTGTTCGATTACAACGCTCTGAAGGACGATCCGCTGATCGAGGTCGATACCATCGGTCTGAAGGGTTCTCCGACGAACGTCTTTAAGTCCTTCACTCCTCCGCAGAAGGGCGCAGGCACCATGCTGACTGGCGACGACACCGCCGCACAGCTGGCAGGTATCCTGGCCAAGAAGCACCTGATCTGATGAAAGGAGCATAGGATTACAATGGCTGATTTTAACGAGTACAAGGGCGTTTGGGTCTTTTGTGAGCAGCGCCAGGGCAAACTGATGCCCACCGATTTCGAGCTGGTCAGCGAGGCCCGCAAGCTGGCTGATGAGCTGAACTGCGAAGTCACCGGCCTGCTGCTGGGCGATAACGTGGACGGCATTGCCAAGGAGCTGGGCGGCTATGGCGCTGATAAGGTCATGGTTTGCGACAGCCCCCTGCTGAAGGATTACACCACGGACGCATACGCCAAGGTCGTCTGCGACATGGTCAACGAGTACAAGCCCGAGGTCCTGCTGATCGGAGCCACCAACATTGGCCGCGATCTGGGCCCCCGCTGCGCAGCCCGCCTGCACACCGGCCTGACCGCTGATGCTACCCACCTGGACATCGACACTGCAAAGTACATCGACTTCCTGAAGGAGAGCTCCACCATCGACCTGTCCAAGCAGAAGTTCGATATGGAAGACCGCAACCTGAAGATGACCCGTCCCGCATTCGGCGGCCATCTGATGGCTACCATCATCTGCCCCCGCTTCCGTCCCCAGATGTCCACCGTGCGCCCCGGCGTTATGAAGAAGGCTCCCTTCGATCAGGCCAAGGCTGATGCCTGCCAGATCGTCAAGCCCGCTTTCGAGCTGTCCGCTGCCGACATCAAGACCGAGGTCCTGAGCGTCGAGAAGGCTGCTGAGAAGCTGGTCGATCTGATCGGTGCCGATGTCATCGTCTCCGTTGGCCGCGGCATCAGCAAGGATGTCAACAAGGGCATCGAGCTGGCTGAGCAGCTGGCTGCTGCACTGGGCGGCGGCGTTGTGGGTGCTTCCCGTGCCGTTACCGATGCAGGCTGGATGACCGCTGACCATCAGGTCGGTCAGACCGGTAAGACGGTCCACCCCAAGATCTATGTTGCTCTGGGCATTTCCGGTGCCATCCAGCACACCGCTGGTATGCAGGATTCCGAGTGCATCATCGCTGTCAACAAGAACGAGAGCGCACCCATCTTCGGTGTTGCTGACTACGGCATCGTGGGCGATCTGTTCAAGGTCGTTCCCGAGCTGATCAAGCAGATCGAGGCTGCCAAGGCTGCTGAATAAGCACCTGATTTTCCCCGAACCCTGATTGTGATAAGGCCGCCGCGCAGTGGAAACGCTGTGCGGCGGCTTTTTGCGTCTCCGGAAAGTAGCTTCGTTCTATCCCACCTGTTCCCGGAATAAAATGACACCAAGAGCGGACAGGAAAGGAGCGCGTACCATGGAGTTGAAGATCTTTCGGGATGCCCTGCCGGCGGCGGGGACAAACTGTACCCTTAAGGCAGAGCTGCCGCTGGAAACAGAGATCCTGATCTCTGATTATCTGCCACCGGTGTTCAAGCTGGTCAAGTGCTTTGTCAGGCCGGTGGTGCTGCAAAAGCGGCTGCAGCCCGGCAAGCTGCAATTGGAGGGATATCTGCGCTGTGTGGTCTATTATCAGGGGGAAGATGGGGCGGGCTTGTGCCAGACCGAGCAGAAGCTCCCTTTTACCAAGCTGCTGGATCTGCCGGAGTTCGTCTTCACGGCATGGGCCGTGCAGGTGGAAGGCCAGACCGAATATCTGAACTGCCGCACTGTCAACCCGCGCCGCATCGAGGTGCGGGGGGCGTATGGGCTGGTGGTATCGGTGCATACGCAGGTCAAAACAGATGTCATCACGGCTCTGTCGGATGGCGGGGTGGAGCAGAAACTGGTCACCCTTTCCGGGGTGCGGCGTGCCGCTGTGCTGGAAAAGCTGGTCACGGTCGAGGGCGAGATCCGCTTTCCCACGCCGCCCGCCGCCGTTTTGGACCTCAGCGGCAATGCCTCTGTCGGAGACCTCAAGCTCCTGAACGGAAAAGCCGTTGCCAAGGGCGGGCTGGTCGTTTCCTGCGCTTGGCGTGCCGAGGACGACCCGGCACTGCAAAGCCAGAGCGTGAACCTGAACTTCAATCAGGTGCTGGATGTGGACGGCCTGAGCGAGGACTGCCGCTGCCTCTGTGTGGCCGAGCCGGTGGGCTTTACGCTCACGGAGGGAGAAGGGGAGGAACCCGGCCGCCTGACCGCCAACCTGATGCTGCGCCTGCGGGCGTGGAGGCCCTACCAGCTGCAGTGCGTGGCGGATGCCTTCTCCACGAAATTTGAGACAGAACAGACCCCGCAGACGGTACAGACGGAATCGCTGGCCTGCACCCTGGATGAGACCGTAACCCTGACCGGCTCCGGCCCTCTGCCGGACGCTGGGGCTAAAATTCTGGCCTGCTTTGCCTCCTTTGGCCCGGCCTTGCTGGCATACAGGGAAAACAACTGGGATCTGACCAGCCGGGTGACCGTGACTGCCTTTGGGGAGAACAGCCTTTCGGAGCTGGAAAGCTATGAAAAGGTGTTGGAGCTTGCCCTGCCGCTGGGGCGGGAGCTGCCCTCGGACGCGGAGCTGATCCCGGAGTGCTGGCTCCGTGCCGAGGACCTGCGCTGTGTCTGCGCAAACGGCACACTGGAGGTCAACCTTTCCGTCAAGGCAGAAGGGGCCATCCTACAGCGGAGCGGGAACACCTGCGTTGGCTCCATCGCGCTGGGAGAGCCGTTGACCCCGGCAGACCCGGAGATCAGCCTGCGCATCTATTATGCACAGGCGGGGGAGGAGCTGTTTGCCATCGCCAAGCGGTTCCATGTCTCCCCGGCCCAGATGCTGGCCGCCAACGACCTTGCAGAGGGCACCACGGCCATTGATGCGCCTCAAAGGCTTCTGGTGCCGGGAGCAGGGGGCTGATCCATCCGATTTTGTACTTTGTAGAAGAACAATTTAAAGTTAAAGTATGACTTATGAACTAAAAATGAACAAAAAATATCCCGGACCTCTCCCAATTTGAGAAAGGCTCTGCTATAATAATTTTTGTCGTGTAAAAAAGCCTTTTAGATAAAGGAGAAGTTATGATCAAAAATATCGAGTTGGAGAAGGGTGCATACCAGTTTGATGCCAAGATGCCCCTTCGCCAGGCCATCCCGCTGGGCCTGCAGCATGTATTTGCCATGTTCGTGGGCAACCTGACCCCGCTTCTTATCATCACCAGTGCCTGCGGCCTTGCAGGCGGTGAGTTTGCTGACCTGCAGGTCAGCCTGCTGCAGAACGCCATGTTCGTGGCTGGTGTGGTCACGCTGGTGCAGCTGTTCTCCATCGGCCCTGTGGGCGGTCAGGTTCCCATCATCATGGGCACCAGCTCCGGCTTCCTGGGCGTGTTCAACAGTGTGGCTGCTTCCATGGGCGGCGGTGTGCTGGCCTACGGTGCCATCATGGGCGCTTCCATTCTGGGCGGCCTGTTTGAGACTGTGCTGGGCTTCTTCCTCAAGCCCCTGCGCAAGTTCTTCCCCTCGGTGGTCACCGGTACGGTGGTGCTGTCCATCGGTCTGTCCCTGATCTCCGTGGGTGTCAACTCCTTTGGCGGCGGCAACGCAGCCAAGGACTTCGGTTCCGCGGAAAACCTGCTGCTGGCTGTATTCGTGCTGGTGGTGATCCTGTTCTTCAAGCATTGGACCACGGGCTTCCTGAGTTCTTCCTCCATCCTCATCGGCATTGTGGCGGGCTATCTGGCAGCCTTTATCATGGGCTTTGTCCTGCCCACCACCGGTGTCACTGCCGAGGGTGTGGAGTTCACCAAGGCATGGGTGCTGAACTGGAGCAAGGTGGCACAGGCCGACTGGTTTGCCATCCCCAAGCTGGTCCCTGTCAAGATCATTTTTGATATGCGCGCCATCCTGCCCGTGCTGATCATGTTCATCGTCACCGCTGTGGAGACCGTGGGCGATATCTCCGGCGTGATGGAGGGCGGCATGAGCCGTGAGGCCACCGATAAGGAGCTGTCCGGCGGTGTCATCTGCGACGGCCTGGGCTCTTCCTTTGCCGCCTGCTTCGGCGTTCTGCCCAACACCTCCTTCAGCCAGAACGTGGGCCTGGTTTCCATGACCAAGGTCGTCAACCGCGGTGCACTGGCCACCGGTGCCATCTTCCTGATCCTCTGCGGCCTGATCCCCAAGCTGGGCGCACTGGTCTCCATCATGCCGCAGGCCGTTCTGGGCGGTGCTGCCGTGATGATGTTCTCTTCCATCGTGGTATCCGGCATTCAGCTCATTACCAAGGAAAAGATGACCCCGCGCACCCTGACCATCGTTTCCGTTGCACTGGGCGTGGGCTACGGCATGGGTGCCAATGCCAGCATCCTGGCACACACCCCCCAGTTCTTCCAGTTGATCTGCGGCGAGAGCGGCATCGTGCCCGCAGCCTTTGTGGCCATTGTGCTGAACGTGCTGCTGCCCAAGGACGATAAGGCCGAATAACCCTCTCAGTCACCTTCGGTGACAGCTCCCCTGACAAGGGAGCCAAGAAGTGTCCTTGCCTCTCCTGTCAGGTGACGCACCATTGCGCTGCAATGGCGGAGAGCTCCTCCAGAGCTTCCGGCGTATCTGCATCCAGCAGTTCTTCCCGCCGCTGGGCGTAAACGATCTGTACCTGCTCAGGGTGAGCCTTGAGCACAACACTGCCGCCCTTGCCCTCGGGCAGGGTGCGCAGAGTGGGAAAATATCCGCATCCAAACAGAACGGGACTTCCGACAACGGTGTCCGGGCCATCTGCGGCCCGGGCTCCCAGCCGGAAGATCGCCCGCTCTGTTTCTTTTTGTGTCTGGGCAAAAGCAGTGATCAGCGCTTCCAGCGTCTCCCGCTGCAGCAGGGGCTGATCTCCGGGCAGAAAGATGCAGCCTGCAAGACCGGGGCATTGCTCCAGCAGCGCCTCCAGCCCCAGCCGAACAGTGTCGTTCCGGCCCGGCAGGCTGTGGAGCAGGCAGGGAACGGCTTGTGCGTCACACAGGGCCTTGACCTCGGCAGAGCGGGTCACGACCACCCGGGCAGCAAGGGCGGGGGTGGCGGTGACCTCCAGCGCCCGGCAGAGCAGGGGGCGGCCCCTGAAATCGGCCAGCAGCTTGTTGGAGCCGAACCGCCGGGCCAGCCCCGATGCCATGATGACGCATCCCACCGGAGGGCGGGCGTTCTTTCTGCACAACTCTGCCATAAAATCATTCCTCCTGAATCTGCCGGATCTGCGGCAGTCTTTCCAGTGGCATTATAAGGGATTTTGTGATAAAATAAAAGTAGCAATCGAAAAAAGAGAGGTACTGCGTATGATGACGATCCGGGAATACAAACGGGCCGAAAGCCTCGAGGAAGCCTGGCAGCTCAACCAGAAGCGAAACAATCGGGTCATCGGCGGCATGATCTGGCTCAAGATGGAGAACATCAATGTCGGCACCGCCATCGACCTGTCAGGCCTTGGGCTGGACAAAATTGAGGAAACGGCCGAGGGCTTTTCCATCGGGGCCATGGTGCCCCTGCGGCAGATCGAGCTCCACGAGGGGCTCAATGCCTACACGGACGGCGCTGTGCGGGAATCTGTGCGCCACATTGTGGGTGTGCAGCTGCGCAACCTTGCCACCGTGGGCGGCAGCATTTACAGCCGTTTTGGCTTTTCCGATGTTCTGACCATGTTCCTGGCCCTGAACGCTTCGGTGGAGCTCTACAAGGGCGGTATCGTGCCGCTTTTGGAGTA
Source organism: Faecalibacterium hominis (ex Afrizal et al. 2022) (assembly GCF_049545105.1). NCBI lineage: Bacteria > Bacillati > Bacillota > Clostridia > Eubacteriales > Oscillospiraceae > Faecalibacterium > Faecalibacterium hominis (ex Afrizal et al. 2022). The sequence continues at coordinate 319,684 of NZ_CP186860.1, forward strand.
TGCCCAGCGCCCGTACGACAGGGATATCCTGGTGCGGGTCATCGTGCCGAAAGAGCAGGCAGCATTCTGCTACCAGTCGGTGCGCAACAGCCAGACGGATTTCCCGGTGCTGACCTGTGCCGCCGCGAAAACGGCCGGGGGTTTCCGGGTCGCCATTGGTGCCCGGCCCGGCAAGGCAGTGCTGTATACCCTGCAGCCCAATGCCGCCGAAACGCCGGAGCTGACCGCCGCCCGCTTTGCCGCTGAGGTGCGGGCAAACATCCGGACGGAGAGCAACATGCGCGGCAGTGCGGAATACCGCAATCATCTGGCCGGGGTGCTGGTCAAGCGCGCTGTGCTGAAATTGGAAGGGAACAGGTGAGACAAGATGCAGGTGAATATTATTCTGAACGGAACCAAGATCACGGCAGAGGCCGCACCGGACACCCTGCTCATCGATTTTGTCCGCGCACACGGCTGTTACAGTGTCAAGCGCGGCTGTGAGACCTCCAACTGCGGCCTGTGCACCGTCTTTCTGGACGATGTGCCGGTGCTGTCCTGCTCTGTGCTGGCAGCCCGTGCCGACGGCCACAGGGTGACCACGCTGGAGGGCCTGCAGGAGGAGGCTGCTGAGTTCGGTGCTTTTATCGCCGATCAGGGTGCGGAGCAGTGCGGCTTCTGCAACCCGGGCTTTATTATGAACGCTCTCGCCCTCTTCCGGGAAAAGGAATACCCCACTGAGGAGGAGATCAAGGAATATCTCGCGGGCAACCTCTGCCGCTGCTCCGGCTACGAGGGCCAGCTGCGGGGCATCCAGAATTTCCTCGCCTGGAAGAAAGCAAAACAGGAGGGTGCCGAATGAAAAACGTCAACAAAGCATTCCGCAAAAAGGATGCCATGCAGCTTGTGACCGGCAAGCCCGTTTACATGGATGATCTGGCCCCGGCAGACTGCCTGATCGTCAAGCTGTACCGCTCACCCCATGCCAACGCCATGGTGGAGCGCATCGACACGTCCGTGGCCAAAAAGGTGCCCGGCATCGAGGCTATCTTCACCTGGGAGGATGTGGACCAGAACGCCCGCCGCTACACGCAGGCCGGCCAGACCTACCCCGAAGCCAGCCCCTACGACCGCCTGGTCATTGACCGCCACGTCCGCTTTGTGGGGGACGTGGTGGCCATTGTGGTGGGCAAGGATGAGAAGTGTGTCGAGAAAGCCATGAAGCTCATCAAGGTGGAGTATCAGGTGCTGGAGCCGGTGCTGGATTTCCACACTGCGAAGGATAACCCCATCCTTGTCCACCCGGAGGACAACTGGGAGAGCCTGAGCCCCGTGGGTGCCGACAACAAGCGCAATCTCTGTGCCCACGATGCGTGCGGCGACGGCGACATCGATGCCGTGCTGGCAAAGTGCGATGTTGTCATCGACCGTGTCTACCACACCAAGGCCTGCCAGCAGGCCATGATGGAGACCTTCCGCACCTGCTGCTGGATGGACCTGTACGGACGGCTGAACATCCTCAGCTCGACCCAGATCGTGTTCCATACCCGCCGCAATGTGGCAAACGCCCTGCACATCCCCAAATCCATGATCCGCGTCATCAAACCCCGCATCGGCGGCGGCTTTGGTGCCAAGCAGACGGCGGTCTCGGCCATCTATCCGGCCTTTGTTACCTGGAAGACCAAGAAGCCCTGTAAGCTGATCTTCACCCGCGAAGAGAGCCAGACCGCATCTTCGCCCCGCCACGAGATGGAGATGCACGTCCGTCTGGGTGCCACCAAGGACGGCATCGTGAAGGGCATCGACCTCTATACCCTGTCCAACACCGGTGCCTACGGCGAGCACGGCCCCACAACGGTGGGCCTTTCCGGCCACAAGTCCATCCCGCTGTACGGCAAGGCCCAAGCCTTCCGTTTTGTCAGCGACGTGGTCTACACCAACCACATGTCTGCCGGTGCGTACCGCGGCTATGGTGCGACCCAGGGCCTGTTTGCGGTGGAATCTGCTGTCAACGAGCTGGCCGCCAGACTCCACATGGACCCCTTCAAGATCCGTGAAATGAACATCGTCAAAGAGGGCGATGTGATGCCCGCCTATTACGGCGCTGTGAACACCAGCTGCGCGCTGGATCGCTGTCTGAAAAAAGTCCACGAGATGATCGACTGGGACAACAAGTACCCTGTGCGCGACCTTGGCAATGGCAAGGTGCGTGCCGTGGGTATGGGCATGGCCATGCAGGGCTCCGGCATTTCCGGCATGGATGTGGGCAGTGCCACCCTCAAGGTAAACGATGACGGGTTCTACTCCCTCATCATCGGCGCTGCCGATATGGGCACCGGCTGTGACACCACGCTGGCTCAGATCGCCGCCGAGGTGCTGGACTGTGACCTGGACAATATCACCGTCTTTGGCGCGGATACCGATACCTCGCCCTATGACTCCGGCTCCTACGCTTCCTCTACCACCTATGTCACCGGCAAGGCAGTGGAAAAGTGCGCCCTGCGGCTGCGCGGCCAGATCTGCAAGCTGGGCGCGGAGCTGCTCCAGACGACCGAAGATGCTGTGGATTTTGACGGCAAGTTCGTCTCCCTGAACGCAGACCCTGAGAAGAGGGTCTCTCTCTCTGAGGTGGCCTTCGCCTCCCAGTTCGGCCACATGGTGCCGCTGGAGATCACCGAGACCCACACCTCGCCCCTTTCGCCCCCGCCCTACATGGTCGGTGCAGCTGAAATTGAGCTGGATAAGGAGACCGGCGAGGTCAAGGTGGTGGATTATGCCGCCTGCGTGGACTGCGGCACCCCCATCAACCCCAACCTGACCCGTGTGCAGGCCGAGGGCGGCATTCTGCAGGGCATTGGCATGGCCCTGACCGAGAACATCACCTACGATGCCAAGGGTTGGCCGATGGAAAATTCCTTTATGCAGTATAAGATCCCCGCCCGTGTGGACATCGGCCACATCCGGGTGGAGTTTGAGAGCAGCTACGAGCCCAACGGCCCGTTTGGTGCAAAATCCATCGGTGAGGTGGTCATCAATACCCCGCTGCCCGCCATCGCGGATGCCATCTACAATGCCATCGGCACCCGCTTCTACGAGCTGCCCATCACCCCGGAGCAGGTCGCCATGGCGGTGGAAGAAAACCGCTGATGCTTTCGGAAAAACAATTTCCGTTTCTGGCAGAAAAGGGCCATGTGGTCTCGCTGGTGGGCGGCGGCGGAAAAACCACCCTGCTCTATGCCTTTGCCCGGCATTGTGCCGCCAAAGGCTGGCGGGTGCTGGTGAGCACCACCACCCACATCCGGCAGCCGGGGGAGAATTATGCCGCAGATGAAGCCGCTCTTGCGTCCCTCTGGGCGGCAGGGCAATATGCCGTGGCCGGTGTCCCGGCAGAGCAGGGCAAGCTGACCGCCCTGCCGCCGGAGCAGTTGACCTGCTGGATGGCACAGGCGGATATGGTTCTTCTGGAAGCGGACGGTGCAAAACGGATGCCCTGCAAAGTTCCGGCGGCCCATGAACCGGTGCTGCTGCCGGAAAGCGATATCGTGCTGGCCGTGGCAGGATTGTCTGCGCTGGGCAGACCTCTGCGGGAGGTCTGCTTCCGGCTGAAGCAGGCCTGCGCCCTGCTGGGCGCAGCCCCCGAAACGCTTCTGACCCCGGAGCTGCTGGCAAGGCTGCTGGCCAGTGAGCAGGGGGGACGAAAACTGGTAGGGAACCGCCGTTTTTCTGTGGTGCTCAATCAGGCGGATGCCCCCGCCCGCATTGCCGCGGGCGAACAGACCCTCGCGCTCCTGCGCGAAAAATATGAGGTGCAGGGCGTGTTGACTTATTTTGATGAAAGGGAGCGTGCATGAAATGGCAGAACAAGGCCCCATTGTCTTCTGCACCGGCGGCGGATGCACCGCCAAGCTGGGGGCCGGGGTACTGAGCCGCATTCTGGAAAAGCTGCCCCGGGGCGAAAAAGACCCCGACCTTCTGGTTGGCTACGACAGCCGGGACGATGCTGCCGTCTACCGCATCACCGAGGACATTGCTCTGGTGCAGACGGTGGATTTCTTCCCGCCGATGGTCGATGACCCCTATACCTTCGGGCAGATCGCCGCAGCCAATGCCCTGAGCGATGTCTACGCCATGGGCGGTGAGGTCAAAACGGCACTGAATCTTGTCTGCTTCCCCGAGAGCATGGATCTGAATGTGCTGGGAGAGATCCTGCGCGGCGGTGCCGAAAAGGTGGCCGAAGCCGGGGGCACGCTGGCGGGTGGGCACTCCATTGCCGATACCGGCGTGAAGTACGGCCTGTCGGTGACCGGTCTGGTAGACCCGCACCGCCTGACGGCCAACGATACCGGCCGCCCGGGCGACAAACTTCTTCTTACCAAGGCGCTTGGCGTGGGGCTGATCTGCACCGCCAACCGGGTGGGCGAAGCCGCTCCGGAACAGATGGAAGCAGCAGTCCGTTCCATGGCCACCCTGAACAAAACGGCGGCAGAGATCGCACGCAGGTACGAGGTGCACGCCGCCACGGATGTGACCGGGTTCAGCTTCCTGGGCCATCTGCACGAGATGATGGGGGAGAAGCTCTCCTGCGTCATCGATGCCCATGCGGTGCCGGTGCTGCCCGGTGCGTGGGAGGCCGCAGATGCCTGCCTGTACACCGCCGCCGGTCAGCGCAACCGTAATCATACCGGGCCCTTTGTCCGGTTTGAAAAAGTGCCCTTCCCGATGGAAGAGATCCTGTTTGATCCCCAGACCTCCGGCGGCCTGCTGTTTGCCGTGGCCCCGCAGGATGCCGCTGCCCTGGAAGCAGAGCTGCAGGCGGCGGGTCTGCCCGCAAAAATCGTGGGCACCATTGGGGAAAAGCAGACACCGGAGATCACAGTAACATACGAATGATGGAGGAACAACCGATGATCAAGATCGATGCCCGTGGAGATGCCTGTCCGCTGCCCGTGGTCAAGGCCAAAAAGGCCATTGCAGAGCTGCACGGCCCCGGCGAGGTGGAAGTGCTGGTGGACAATGAAATTGCTGTCCAGAACCTGACCAAGATGGCCCAGCAGAAGGGCTATCTGTCCAGCTCCGAAAAACTGGCCGAACAGGAATACCGTGTTCGCTTTACCATCAAGGACACGCCCGCTGCGGAAACCGCTGTGCCGGGCAAGGTGAAACAGCAGGCAGAAGCGGAAACCTGCATCCCGGATGCCCGCACCGATACAGTGGTGGTCATCGCGTCCGACAAGATGGGGGAGGGGGCCGAGGAGCTGGGCAAGACCCTGCTCAAGGCCTTCGTGTTCTCCCTGACCCAGCAGGACAAGCTGCCCAAGACGATCCTTTTCTATAACGGCGGCGCATCCCTGACCTGTGAGGGTTCGCCCATGCTGGAAGACCTGAAGGCACTGGAAGCTGAGGGTGTGGAGATCCTGACCTGCGGCACCTGCCTGAACTACTACGGCATAACGGAGAAGCTGGCCGTGGGCGGCGTGACCAATATGTATGTCATCGCTGAAAAGATGCTGAACGCCGGGAACGTGGTCAAGCCGTGATCTACCTTGATAACGCCGCAACCACTCTGCACAAGCCTCCGGAGGTGGGGCAGGCGATGCTGGATGCTCTGCAGACAGCGGGCAACCCGGGCCGTGGGGCCCATGCGCCCACCCTGCACGCCTCCCGTGTCGTCTACGAGACCCGGGAAGCGCTGGCCCAGCTCTTCCACGCCGAAGGCCCGGCCTGCATCGCCTTTGCATCCAATGCGACCCAGGCGCTGAACACGGCCATCAACGGGCTCTTTGGCCCGGGGGATCATGTCATCACCACGGTCTGCGAGCACAATTCCGTCCTGCGGCCCCTCTACCGCCTCCAAAGGCAGGGGGTTGAGGTGAGCTTTGTGGATGTGGACGCAAACGGTGTGCTCTGCTATGCGCAGTTTGAGCAGCTGCTCCGTCCAAACACCAAGGGAGTGGTTGTGACCGGTGCTTCCAATGTCACCGGAAACCGCACGGACCTGGCGTTCGTGTCCGCTTTTGCAAAAAAGCACGGCCTGTTGTTTCTCGTGGATGCCGCCCAGACAGCGGGTGCCATGTTGGTGGATGTGCAGGCACTGGGGATCGATGTGCTCTGCTTTACCGGGCACAAGGCGCTGCTGGGCCCGCAGGGCACCGGCGGGCTGTATGTCCGGCCCGGGCTGCAGGTTGCCCCCCTTGTGGTGGGCGGCAGCGGAGTCCACAGCTTTGATGAACGCCACCCCGTCGAAATGCCCACTGCTCTGGAAGCCGGAACGTTGAATGTGCCGGGAATCGCCGGGCTGGGGGCCGGGGTGCGCTGGCTCCTGACGCAGGGCGTGGAAGCGTTGGAAACAAAAGAAAATGCGCTTGCACGCCTGTTTTACGAAACTGTCCGGGAAATTCCCGGTGTGCGGCTTTATGGTGACTTCACTGCGCCGCGTGCGCCCATCGTCTCACTGAACCTGGCGGGCGAGGATTCCGCCCGGGTGGCGGATGTGCTCTGGGAAGAGTACGGCATCTGTGTGCGGGCCGGTGCGCACTGTGCCCCGCTGATGCACAGGGCGCTGGGCACCGTGGAGCAGGGCGTGGTGCGGTTCAGCTTCTCCCACACCAACACCCGGGAGGAGACGCTTGCCGCTGCCTGTGCGGTGCGCAGTCTGGCGGAGGAATAAACGATGCGAGCAAAGAGACCCTATATCGTGTTATCCTTCCGCACCACAGTGGAAGCGATGGCATGGGAAAAACACTGCGAAGCGGAACACATCCCCGGGCGGCTCATTCCGCTGCCCCGGGAACTCTCTGCCGGGTGCGGCCTTGCGTGGCGGATGCCGCCCGAGGACTGGCTGCTGTGGCAGAGCCGCATCGACCCCGCTGCCTATGATGCCGCAGCGGTGGTAGAACAATAACAAATAAAGGAGAATTGGATGGGAAACCGTTCTTTTTTCAACGCACTCCATGACCGGGAGGGAAATTTTCTGCTGGCCACGGTGCTGGAAGGCCCGGCGCAGGGGGAACGTGTCCTGCTGCGGAACACAGCACCGGTCTGGCCGGAGGAACTGCCTGCGTTCTGGGGGGAGCATCTGCCTGCCCTGGCCGCTGTGACCTCCAGTGGAATTCTGAAATCAGCCGGACAGCGCTTTTTTGTGGAGCGCTTTGGCGCGGCCCCGCAGCTTGTGGTCTGCGGCGGCGGCCATGTGGGCGCGTCGGTGGTGCGGCTGGCAAAGCTGCTGGGCCTGCCGGTCACAGCGCTGGAGGACCGCCCCGAGTTTGCGGAGGAGCTGCGTCAGGCCGGGGCCGATGCTGTGCTCTGCCTGCCCTTTGCAGAGGGTCTTGCGCAGATCCCCGGCGGGCAGGAGACATACTTTGTGGTCGTGACCCGTGCCCACAGCTGTGATATTGCTTGCCTGCGTTCTATTCTGCAAAAGCCCGCCGCCTATGTGGGCATGATGGGCAGCCGGAAGCGTGCGGCTCTGGTGCACACACAGCTGGCTGAGCTGGGGCTGCCGCAAGAGCGCATTGATGCCCTGCACGCGCCCATTGGGCTTTCCATTGGCGCAAAAACCGCACAGGAGATCGCACTTTCCATTCTTGCGGAGATCGTCTCCGTGAAAAACAGCCGCCAGCAGACCGAGGGCTTTTCCCCGGCGCTGCTGGCCGCGCTGGAACAACAGACCGTCCCGGCGGTGCTGGCGACCATCGTAGGCCGCCATGGCTCTACGCCACGGGAGGAAGGCTCCAAGATGTTGGTCCTGCCCGATGGCTCTGCTGTGGGCAGCGTGGGCGGCGGCATCATGGAGTACCGCACCCAGCAGCTGGCGCGGGAATTGCTGGAGCCAGGGGCTGCCCCATGCAGGCTGGCCGCCTTTACCACAGAGGGGGCCAGCGATGCCGCGGCCATTGCGGCCTGCGGCGGCTCCATGGAAGTCTTTTTGCAGCGTGTGGAACCGGAGGGATGAGCCATGAAGCGTGATGACCTGATCGTTGTTCGGGGCGGGGGAGACCTTGCCACCGGTGTTGTGCATCGGCTTTGGTCGGCAGGGCTGCGGGTGCTGGTGCTGGAAACATCCCATCCTGCCGCCATCCGTCGGCAGGTGTCTCTCTGTGAGGCTGTTTACGAAGGCGAGACCGCTGTGGAAGGAATGCGGGGCATCCGGGTGGAGACGCTGGCGGATGCCGATGCCGTCTGGGCACAGAACGCCGTGCCGATTTTGATAGACCCCACGGGTGCTTGCCTGCCGCAGGCAAGGCCTGCTGTTCTGGTGGATGCCATCATCGCAAAGAAAAATCTGGGCACCACCCGGGAAATGGCTCCGCTGACCATTGCCCTTGGCCCCGGTTTTACGGCGGGGCAGGATGTGGACGTGGTGGTGGAGACCAAGCGCGGCCACAAGCTGGGCCGCATCATCCGGGAAGGATCTGCCGCGCCAAACTCCGGCGTGCCGGGCATCATCGGCGGCTATGGTGCTGAGCGTGTGCTCCATGCGCAGGCCGCGGGCATCTTCCGCAACCTGCATTCTATCGCTGATTTTGTGGAGGCGGGCGAGGCTGTGGCCGAGATCGAAACGCCGGACAGCCAGCGTTTACCGGTGATCACACAGATCTCCGGCATCCTGCGGGGTCTGCTGCGGGATGGCTACCCGGTGACCAAAGGGTTCAAGGTGGCTGATGTGGACCCCCGCCGTGCGGAGCTGGAAAACTGCTTCCTCATCTCGGATAAGGCCCGCTGCATTGCGGGCAGTGTGCTGGAACTGATCACAGCAGCGTGCTGGAACTAAAAGAAACGGGACTGTTTTTGCAACAGCCCCGTTTCTTTGTTACTCTGTCAGTTTGGTGATGAGCATCTGATAGATCTCGTTGCCCTTGAGGATGAACTGCTTCTTGACCAGATCGGCACTCAGCCGGTCAGGCGTGCCGATGTCCAGACAAAACAGCTCCTGATCCAGTGCCTTGATGGTGCAGCGGATGGAGCAGTGGCCGTCCGGCTTTTCGGTGATGCGGGCGCTGTACTCGGCCTCTTTGCGGGCCCAGGTCTGGCTGCGCAGAACCGCCGCCACCGCGCGCTCCCGCACACTGCGGGGCAGGTCATAGGCGAGCTCCTGCGCGACCTTGCGTCCTTTTTCGGTGATGGAATAACGATCTTCCTTCAGCGTGACCAGCTGCTGGCGGGTGATATCATCCAGACAGGAGCCGATCTCAAAATAGTTGACCAGCTGCTCTTCCATCAGCGCGTTCTCGATCTCCGTCCGGGTGATCGGCCCGGCATTTTTCACCAGATAACACAACAGCAACCGGATCTCCGTGCTGTCGGTCAGCCCGCCGGGACGAACACCGGCGGTAAAAGCATCGTTGGCGGCCATCGTTCTGCACATCCCCCTGTCATTTCAAATTGCTGCCCGGCGCTGCCTCGGGGCAGGCCGTAAAGAATCACTTTCTTATAGTATAAAGGGTTTCAGACAGGATTGCAAGCCGCAACCGCAAAATCTGTTTCAATGCGCTTGCGGCTTTCGGGGGTGGAATACAGCCAGTGGTCGATATGCCCCTCGGTGATGAAATAGCGCAGGTCGAACCGGTGGCTCTGGCCCAGGCTGTGGTTGACGATGACCAGCTTGATCTTCATTTTATCGGGCAGGATGTTTTTGATGTAGACGCTCACCGCCTGCCCGGGGTGCAGGTCGGGGCAGGTCTCGGCAAGGCCGGCCAGATTGGGGGCGATCTCCACAAAGGTGCCGTATTCCTCCACGCTCCGCACAATGCCCACCACGGTCTCGCCCACGGTGAACCCGGCGGCGTTCTCCTCCCAGGTGCCCAGCAGCTCCCGGATGCTCAGCACGAACCGCCCCTGCACGTCCCGGTTTTTGATGGCGCACAGGATCTGCTGGCCCACACTCACCCGGTCGGCAGGGGAGGAGATACGGCTGACCGACATGCAGTCGATGGGCAGCAGGGCGCTGATGCCGCACCCAACGTCACAAAAGGCACCAAACGGCTCGATGTGGGTCACAGTGCAGGGCAGGATGTCCCCGGGCTGTAAGGTGTCCAGATACTCTGCCTTGCACATCCGCTGTGCCTCAGCCCGGGAAAGCAGGTAGCAGGGCTGGCCGTTTTCCCCGGTCTCCATCCCTTCGATCACAAAGCAGGTGGGGCGGCCCACCCGCGTCAGCACCGCGATGTCCCGCACGGTGCCGCTCTCAGCCCCATCGGCACACTGGCCAAAGGGCATCACGGCCTTTACCCCGCCCAGGTCGAACCGGAGCTGGCGCTGGGTGTCAAAGGCAAGGGCAGTGCTCTGTAAAATTTCGCGGCTGGCGATGGCGGCGCGCAGTTCTGCGGGGCTGAGCCGGTCTGCGGAACGGTAATTGCCTTCAGTACGAAATGTCTGCATCATGGTTTGTTCCTCTTTCTGTGTTATTTTAGCGTTTTCCGCTGCACGTCGGCACACAAAGCAGGTGTCGGCATTAAATCTCTATGCGCGGACAATTGCATTTTATACGAGTTTGGTTTATACTATATCTGTATGTGCGGCATGGAAACCTGCTGCACAGGGTACTGCCCCACAAAGGGGCGGCAGGAGGAAAAGAAATATGGATATCGCAGTGGGAGATACCATCCAGACCCGCAAAAAACACCCGTGCGGAGCTTCCAGCTTCGAGGTGCTCCGGGTCGGTATGGATTTCAAGATCCGCTGCACGGGCTGCGGCCGTGAGGTCATGCTGCCCCGCGCGAAAATTGAAAAAAACATCAAGAAAGTGCTCAAGCCCGGCGCTGCCGAGTAACCATTGGGTCATGTAAGGAGAACTGCACAGTATGTCAAGACTGCTTTCCCAAATGGAGGCTGTCAGCCACCGGTTTGAAGAACTTTCCATCCGCCTGAACCAGCCGGAAACAGCGGCAGATCCCGCACTGTTCCGCCGCCTGATGCAGGAGTATCACGAGGCGGAACCCGTGGTGCAGGCCTATCAGGCCCTGATCACGGCGCAGGATCATCTTGCTCAGGCCAAAGCCCTGCTCGAGGGCGAGACCCTTGATCCGGACTTCAAGGAAATGGTACAGCAGGAGATCGGCGAAAAAAGTCAGGAAGTGGCGCAGCTGGAAAATAATCTCAAAATTTTGCTGCTGCCCAAGGATGTCAACGATGATAAAAGCGTCATCATGGAGCTGCGCGGCGGTGCGGGCGGCGAAGAGGCCGCGCTGTTTGCCCACAGCCTGATGCGGATGTACACCATGTACGTTCAGAGCAGGGGCTGGGAGCTGGAGGTGCTGAACCTCAACGAGACGGAGCTGGGCGGTATCAAGGAAGCTATCCTTGCTGTGAACGGCGCAGGGGCCTATAACCGGCTCAAGTATGAGAGCGGGGTGCACCGTGTCCAGCGTGTGCCCGAGACCGAAACGCAGGGCCGCATCCACACCTCCACGGCAACCGTGGCGGTGATGCCGCAGGCCGAAGAGGTGGATCTTGTCATCGACCCCAAGGATCTGCGCATTGATACCTTCCGTTCCTCGGGTGCGGGCGGCCAGCACATCAACAAAACGTCCAGCGCCATCCGGGTCACGCACATCCCCACCGGAATGGTGGTGGAGTGCCAGAACGAGCGCAGCCAGTTCCAGAATAAGGATAAGGCGCTGGAGATCCTGCGCAGCCGCCTGCTGGCCCAGAAGCAGAAGGAACAGCAGGATGCCATCAATGCCAACCGCGCGGGGCAGGTGGGAACCGGTGATCGCAGCGAGAAGATCCGGACTTACAACTTCCCGCAGGATCGCTGCACCGACCACCGCATCGGCCTGACGGTCCACAATCTGGATAAGATCATGGACGGAAATCTGGACGAGATCATTGATGCACTGGCAACCCATGAACAGGCCGAAAAACTGCGTCAGCTCAACGCACAGGCCGAATGATACTGCGATGAAAAGAATAACGCACTTGCGTTGATTTAACGGTTGAAAAGTATTTATACTTTACAGATAGAAAGAACGATGAATCGTATGAAAATGAAAACTGAAATTTTACCTGCTGAGGGCGAAGCAATCGCCAAAGCAGCTGATCTGCTGCGCAGAGGGGAGCTGGTGGCCCTGCCCACCGAGACGGTCTACGGCATTGCCGCCGATGCGCGCAACGGCGCGGCAGTCGCAAAGATCTTTGTGGCCAAGGGCCGCCCGCAGGACAACCCCCTGATCGTCCATGTCACCGGCCCAGAGATGCTGCCTGGCCTTGTCAGCGAGGTGCCCGAGCGTGCCCAGTTGCTGATGGCCGCGTTCTGCCCCGGCCCTCTGACCATCATCATGCCCCGCGGCCCGGAGGTGGCCGCGGAGTGCTGTGCCGGTCTGGACACGGTGGGCATCCGGATGCCCAGCCACCCGGTGGCACGGGCTGTCATTGCACAGAGCGGCTGCGCCTTTGCGGCCCCCAGCGCGAACCTTTCCGGCAAGCCCAGCCCCACCAACGCACAGGATGTGTTCACCGATATGGATGGCCGTCTGCCCCTGATCCTGGATGGCGGCGAGTGCGATGTGGGTGTGGAGAGTACCGTGATCTCTGTGGTAGGCGAAAAGCCCACCCTGTTCCGCCCCGGCCATATCACGCTGGAAGATCTGGAGCGCGCTCTGGGTGAGGAGGTCGAGGTCTCCAAGGCCATCCTCGAAAAGCTGCCCGAGGGTGCTGTTGTCCGCAGCCCTGGCATGAAGTATAAGCATTACGCCCCTAAGGCAGATGTCACCCTGCTGGACGGCACCTTTGAGCAGTTCAAAGCCTATGTGGATGCCCATGCCAACCAGAACCCCAGCTGCCTTTGCTTTACCGGTGAGGCCGAAAAGCTTGGCTGGCCCTGCGTGGAGTATGGCAGAGAGGGCGATGGTGCCGATCAGGCAAAGCATATCTTCCGCAGCCTGCGTGCATTGGATGAGCAGGGGGACGGGGTGGTCTATGCCCGCTGCCCGAAAAAGGACGGCCTGTCCATGGCAGTGTACAACCGCCTGATCCGAGCGGCAGCGTTCCGGGTGATCCAGCTATGATCACGCTTGGGATCACCGGCCGCAGCGGCTGCGGCAAATCGACTGTGACGGCGGTGTTTGCCGCCCATGGTGTCCCGCTGGTGGATGCCGACCAGATCTCCCGCGAGATCCTGCTGCCCGGTTCTCCGCTGCTGCCAGTGTTGGCCCAGCAGTTCGGGGCAGATATTCTGTATGCCGACGGCAGCCTGAATCGCCGCCTGCTGGCAGACCGCGCCTTTGCTGCGCCGGAAGGAAAGGCTGCTCTGGATTCCCTCGTGCTTCCAGAGATCATCCGGCGGGTCTGCAGACTGAAGCAGGCCGCCCGGGAAGCCGGAGCACCGCTTTTTGTGATAGACGGAGCCGTGATCGTGGGCACCGATGCGGAAAAAGAGTGCGACCATCTCTGCGTGGTCACTGCGCCCTTTGCCACCAGTGTGGCCCGCATTGCGGCCCGGGACGGCATCGCCCCGGAGATGGCGGCACGGCGGCTCAACGCCCAGACCCCGGAAGAAGTCCTGCTTGCCAGGGCCGATCTTGTCCTGCGCAACGATGCTGACCTTGCTTCTCTGGAAGCGGCGGCAGCGGCGCTCTGTGAGCAGCTGCAGGCTGAGGGTGCACGGAAAGGGGGCGCGGACACTTCGCTTTGAAAAAGTTTTTGAAAACGCTGGTCCTGCTCTTTCTGTTCTGTGTGGTCCTGCTGGCGCTGCCGCCGGTGCGCCGTCAGGTGGAACAGCGGCTCTACCCGCGGAAATACAACGACCTTGTGGAGCAGTACGCCGCCGAGTATGACCTTGACCCGCTGCTGGTCTATTCCTTCATCCGCACCGAGAGCGGCTTTGACCCGGGCGCAACTTCCAGTGTCGATGCGCGCGGCCTGATGCAGATGACGGAGGAGACCTTCCTCTGGCTCCGCAGTAAGCTGGGCCTGGGGGAGGAGGTTTCCTTTGGCGACCTGTACGACCCTGATGTGAGCATCCGCTTTGGATGCTATTACATCCACCTCTGCCTGGTGCGTTACAACGGCGATATCTCCACGGCCGCCGCAGCCTACCACAGCGGGTGGGGCACCGTGGATGCCCTGCTCCAGAAGGAAGAACACTCGGAGGACGGGTTGACCCTGTCGGGCTTCCCCTATAACCAGATGCACCACTATGTGGAAAAGATCACCGCCTGCTATGCCAAGTACACCGAGCTGTACGGAGCCTGAGCAGGCTGTAAACCCGCTTGAACCGGCTTGCGCCGGTTTGAAATATTTAGGAATACCGAAAGAGAAAGGCAGGAGAAATTCTATGGCAGAAAAAACTCCGAACCAGCAGCTGGCTGAAAAGCTGCTCTATAAGCCTGCTTACGTCGCCGATAAGGACGCTGACGTGAAGCAGAAGGCCCACGACTTTGCCGAGGGCTACAAGAAGTTCCTGGATGCAGGCAAGACCGAGCGCGAGGTCGCCGCCGAGAGCGAGCAGATGCTCAAGGATGCAGGCTACCAGCAGTTCGACCCGAAAAAAACCTACAAGCCCGGCGACAAGATCTACTTTGTCCAGTGCAACAAGGCTGTGGTGGCTTCCACCATCGGTACCAAGAGCTTTGAGGATGGCTTCCATCTGGTCATTGCCCACACCGACAGCCCTCGTCTGGACCTGCGTCCCACCCCGCTGTATGAGTCCGACCACCTGAGCTACTTCAAGACCCATTACTACGGTGGTATCCGCAAGTATCAGTGGGGCACTATCCCTCTGTCCATCCACGGCGTGTTCACCCGTGAGGATGGCTCCACCGTCACCGTCCGTGTGGGCGAGGATGAGAACGATCCCGTCTTCTGCATCACCGACCTGCTGCCCCATCTGGGTGCCGAGCAGAACGCCCGTCCCCTGAAGGACGGCATCAAGGCTGAGGAGCTGAACATCCTCATCGGCTCCGACGCTGTTGATGACGAGAACGTCAAGGAAGCTGTCAAGCTGAACACCATGATCCTGCTCAACGAGAAGTACGGCATCACCGAGAAGGAGTTCATGCGTGCTGAGATCGAGATCACCCCGGCTTACAAGAGCCGCGACGTTGGCTTCGACCGCTCCATGGTGGGCGGCTATGGCCACGATGACCGTGTGGACGCTTATCCTGCACTGATGGCCGAGATCGAGACCAAGAACCCCACTTACACCACTGTCTGCGTTCTGACCGATAAGGAAGAGATCGGCTCCGACGGCGTGACCGGTATGCAGAGCATGTACGCCTTCCACTTCATGCAGGAGCTCTGCCGTGCCGCCGGTCAGGATGATATCCTGGCCTTCCGTCACAGTGTCTGCCTGTCCGCTGACGTGACCGCTGCCTACGATCCCACCTGGGCAAGTGCATTCGAGCCTATGAACGGCACTTATGCAGGCCGCGGCATTGCCATCTTCAAGTACACCGGCGGCGGCAGCAAGGGCTCCGCAAGCGATGCCTGCGCTGAGCTGGTCAGTGATATCACCCGGATGCTGGACAACGGCAACGTTGCATGGCAGATCGGTGAGCTGGGCCGTCTGGATCTGGGCGGCGGCGGCACCATCGCCAAGTATGTCGCAAACCGCGGCATTCCCGTGCTGGATATCGGTGTGCCTGTGCTGTCCATGCACTCTCCGTTTGAGGTCATCCATAAGAACGACCTGTACATGGCTTACCGCGCCTTCTCCCTGTTCAACAACGCACAGTAAGCGCAATCCAGAATAAATGCCCCGGCAGGTTTTGCGCCCGCCGGGGCATTTTTGCGCTATTTTCTGAAAAATGCTTGACCTTCAACCGACTTTATGGTGTAGTGTAAGGGCGGAGGTGAAGCAAATGAACATCAAACAGGCTGCGGAACAGAGTGGAGTTTCCAGCCCCAACATCCGCTTCTACGAAAAAGAAGGGCTGATGACCCCTGCCCGTAACCGGGGCAATGCCTACCGGGATTACACCGCCGGGGATATCCGGACTCTGAAACTGATCCGGATGCTTCGGATGCTGGATATGCCGCTGCCCGTAATACAGAGGGTCCTCAACGGGGAACAGCCGCTGAGCGAAGCACTTCAGGCACAGCAGGCGGTACTGGAGCAGCAGGCGGCACAGCTGGCGGGTGCGATCCGCTTTTGCGCAGAGCTGACCCAACAGACTCCTCAGGTGGATCAGCTGGATGTGGACGACTGCCTGAAACGGATGCAGGACCCGCAGGAGCCGGGCAGATTTTTCTCCGGCTGGCTCAGGGATTACCGTACCGTGGCAGAAAACGAACAGAAAAAACGCTTTTTCATCGTATCGGAACAGTCCATCAATACCCCGGAGGATTTTGCAGCCGTGCTGCTGCGCTATGGGGAAGCTCAAGGGAGCCCCGTCTGCATCACAAAAGGGGGAATGTACCCGGAGTTTGAGTGGCACGGTATCCGGTATAAGGCATGGCGCGGGCAGGGACGCTATTGCGATTCTATCTGCTGCGAAGCACTCTTCCCGGAATCTCTCAAAACGGGACTGCCGCTCAGGCGGGAACGCCTGCTGCGCTGGCTACGGCGGCTGCTCCCTGTGGCAGTGGCCGCTATGGTGCTGGGAGCACTTGCTCTACGCGGCAGAATGTGAACCCCTGATCCCGATACCACTGGATGATGTCCGGCAGCGCCTCGGCGGTGGTGCGGGTGGTAGCAGAATCATGCATCAGAACGATGCACTGGGTCTGCTCGCCGGTCTCACGCACCACATTCCGGTAGATGGTCCCGGCACTGGGCTTGCCGCCCACGGCATCCTCAGCGCAGACATTCCAGTCTACATAGGCATATCCCTTCTCGGCACACTGCTGTTTCAGCTCGGCCATCACACCGCGCCCGCCATAGCGGCGGCTGACCGTGTTGGTGCTGCCGCCCGGAAAGCGCAGGTAATGCAAAGCAGTTGTGTTGACATAGGGCGAGATGCGCTCTTTCAACAGCTCAATATCCTGCCAGTAGGCAGCTGCACTCTGGTAGATGCCACTGTATTCATGGGAAGCGGAATGCAGCGCGATCTGGTGGCCTGCCGCCGCTGCATCCGCAATGAGCGGCAGGTACTTTTCATTGTAGCCCGTGGCCACCACAAAAAAGGTAGCCTTGACCCCGGCGGCGTTCAGCGCATCCAGAACCGCCGGGGTCGTTTTGCTGGGGCCGTCATCAAAGGTCAGGCAAACCCATTTCTCCGGCACCGGCTCCTCCTGCGGCAATGAGCTTGCAGGGGCTGCCTCCGGAGCAGGGGAGACAAAGCCGGTATCCGGTACCGGGGTCAGGTCGCTTTCCTGGCAGCCGGGCCCCGCCGGCACAGCAAAGAACAGCCCCAGCCCAAAGCCTGCCGCCGCGCCCGCCAGAAGCAGAGCTGCCCCGCGAAATAAAAACTTCCCGTTTGCTCTCAGCCATGAAACCATCTCCCAAACCTCCTTGACAGATCGCATTGGATCTGCAGTATCTCTTATAGGATATGACCCGCTGAAAATTTGTAGAATACAAAAGCAGGCAGAGGAATTGACATTTCCCGCAAAAATTGATAAACTAAATAAGTTCTCCGTGCAGGAGTGGCGGAATGGCAGACGCGCTGGTTTTAGGCACCAGTTCCCAGTGAGTGAGGGTTCAAGTCCCTTCTCCTGCATACACAAAACGGCAGGCCCTTGGATAGAATCCGGGCCTGCCGTTTTGTTTGCGGCTTTGGTTGGAAAGCATAAGAAAAGCCCACGATCTATCGCTAGACCGTGGGCTTTCTTTTATGCGAGGGAGGGGACTCGAACCCCCAAGGATAAACCACACGCACCTCAAACGTGCGCGTCTGCCAGTTCCGCCACCCTCGCACAACTATAAAATTGTTGCAATCCTGGATTTCTGAGGCTTGAAATCGTTGTTGCGGACTGCTTGAATATACTACCACATTACCCCGGGAAAGTCAAGCGATTTTGATAGAAATTTCCTCGTTTCATATTCGATCGTGTCCCGGTGCATACTAGAACAAATTATCACCGGGGAGGCAGGACCGTGAAACGACGCAACAGAGCATACCGATTGCTGAGACTGACAGCAGTATATCTGCTTCTGCTGCCGTTTCTGCTGCTGGGTTGGCTGTACAGCCGCCTGCCGGATCGTGTTTATCTGGAACCCGGGCAGGCCTTGCTTTTGCCTCGCTTTGGCTGGGTGGAACCTATGGGGCTTCACGGCAGCCAGAATGCGGCCAGTACCCAGGTCGTGGGCAGTTATCAGACCACTCTGTCACTGGGCGGCTGGCTTCCCATCAAGAATATCCGCACGGTGGTCACGGAGCGCACGCAGGTCACGGTCTGCGGTACGCCGTTCGGGGTCAAAATGTTCTCCGAGGGAGCACTGATTGTTGGCTTTTCCGATATCGACAGCCCCGGCGGGAGCACAGTGAACCCGGCAAAGGCAGCGGGACTGCGTCTGGGAGACCGCGTGATCCGCATTGGACAGATCAGGACGGAAAACAATGACGCTGTGAAGGAAGCGCTGGAGGCCGCCCAGGGAAGCGCCGCAGAGGTCATCTATGTCCGCAGCGGGGAACAGCGCAGCACCATCCTGACCCCTGTCTGGGATGCCGCTGCCGCCCAGTGGCGGGCAGGCATGTGGGTGCGGGATTCCTCCGCCGGTGTGGGCACTCTGACCTTTGTGGACCCGGAAAAGGGTGTCTTTGCGGGGCTGGGGCATCCCATCAGCGACGGCGACACCGGCGAAAGCATCGCTCTGCGCAGCGGGGAGATTGTGCCGTGTGAGATCACCGGGTGCAGCATGGGCACTGTAGGCAGCCCAGGGGAGCTGAAGGGGAAGTTCCTGAGCGCCCACGCCATTGGCAGCATCCGGATCAATGGAGAAAACGGTGTTTATGGCACAACACGGACAGGCTTTTCCGGGCAAACCATGCCGGTGGCGTTTGCGCAGGAGGTCGAGACGGGGGATGCACAGATCCTGGCTACCGTCGCCGGGGAAACACCCCGTACCTACCATGTCCGCATCGAGAAGATCAGCGATGCCGATCCGCGCCGCAATATGGTCGTCCGGGTGGTGGACAAAGCCCTGCTTACCCGGACCGGCGGCATTGTGCAGGGGATGAGCGGCAGTCCCATTTTGCAGAATGGGCGGCTGGTCGGCGCAGTGACCCATGTTCTCGTCAACGACCCGACACGAGGCTACGGGATTTTTGCGCAGACCATGTTGGAGCAGGCTGAACAGGTTGCATCGGCGGAAAAATGAGCAGATTTGGTAAATCGAAACAGGAAGATTCGACTGAAGATTCCATAATATGGCAAAAATAACAGTTGAAATCCATGGGAATTTATGGTAAAATCAGAAACGTAAGGAAAACCGCACACATTGGAGGAATGAACGATGGACAAGATCAAATTTTTGATGTCGGATACTGGCGCAGAGATCACGGCAGCCTGTCGTGAAGCTTTGGAGCAGAAGGGTGTAGAGGTGACCGTGGTGGAAAAAGACGGCCTGAAGGTCCTGCAGAAAATGCTTGCAGTGCGGCCCCAGGTGGTGTTGCTGGATGCTTTTATGCCTGGGCTGGATGCGCTTGCCGTGAAACAGAAGTACAATGCAGCCGGTGAGCGCCACACCTCTTTCTTTGTGACGGGGGCGTTCCAGAGCGAGGAAATGGTGCAGGAGCTGTTGGATGAGGGCTTTGCTTACTATTTCGTCAAACCCTTTGACGAAACGGTTCTGGCAAGCCGCGTGCTGAAGGTGGCTGCCGGGCAGGAAAAGCGCATCCTGCACACCAGCGTGGACAGCGATGAACTGACAGTCACTGAGATCCTGCACCAGATCGGCGTTCCCGCCCACATCAAGGGCTATCAGTTCCTGCGGGATGCCATCCTGCTTACCATGAACGAGCCGGAGTACATCAACGCTGTGACCAAGCGTCTCTACCCGGAAATCGCCAAGAAAAACGGTACCACTGCCAGTCGGGTGGAGCGCGCCATCCGCCACGCCATCGAGGTGGCATGGGACCGGGGCGATGTGGATACCCTCAACAGCTACTTCGGCTATACCATCCATAACCTGCGCGGCAAGCCCACCAACAGCGAGTTCATCGCGATGATTGCCGATAAGATGCGGCTGGATAAGCGGCAGAGAGCAGTGTGATGAATGCACATGCCGACGTGATATTTTGTGCGAAAAGCTGGTGATTTTGGAATGGTGAAAAATGTTTATCGCTATGGAATTATAGAATTATGGATTCCATAGCGATAAACAGATTGTTGATAGGGCAATAAATCTCCGGAATTTATTGGGTGTGGAGCCGAATGGATTCCGGAGGTTTTTTGTGGTGGAAAAAGATGTAGAAATGTTTCTGGAGGCGTGCGAGTTAAAGGGACTGAGCATGAAGACGATTGGCAGTTATGAGCAGACGTTGAGGTTGTTCATGCAACATTTGTACAAAATTGGAATTGAGCGCACGGAAAATATTACGCATCTGACGATTCAGGGATACATTCAGGAGATTCGGAGGCGGGGAAAGTATACCGCTGTGACGAATCAGGATGCCAGAAATTATCCGGAAAACCGTCCGGACTACGGAAAACAAGTCTCAGATGTGACGATCAACAACTATCTGCGGAATCTCAGAGTGTTTTTTAACTGGTGCGTCGATGAGGATATTCTTCGGAAATCGCCGATCAAGCGTGGCGACTTTACGAAGACAGATCACAAGCCGCTGGAATTTATCTCAGATGACGACTTCAAACGGCTGTTGAGAGCGCTGGATATTTCCAAATTTAGTGAGTACAGGGACTTTGTGATTGTTCAGCTGCTTCTGGACACCGGTATGAGAATCAGCGAATGTCTGATGATCAAAGTCAATGACCTGAATTTGGTAAAACGGTTCATCTGGCTACCTGCAAAAAACACGAAAGGAAAACGAGGCAGGTCGGTATTCTTTTCAGAGAAGATGGCAGGGCAGATTCGGAAGTGGATCAAGTACAAAGACCGCTACCGTGACAGCGACTTTTTATTTTGTACAAACAAGGGGAAGCCACTACAGGCAAATAATTTTGAAGCCAACGTCCGAAAGTACGCTAAGAGAGTTGGTTTGAAGAACGTTCATCCTCATGTGTTCCGGAACAACTTTGCAAAACGGTTCCTGATGAATGGCGGAGATATTTACACCCTGAGCCGGATTCTGGGGCACAGCAGCGTGACCGTGACAGAACAGGCTTATCTTGACCTGACACAGGAGGATCTGGCAGAGCTGTACCGCAGGCACAGTCCTCTGAAAAACATGAGATAACGCTGAAAAGCTCGGATTTTCCGGGCTTTTTCTTTTATGAATTCTATTCTAGATTAAACGATAGATTTCAAAATGGGCAACGTTTCACCCAGAATAAAATAAAACAGGACGCAGACGACAGTTTTTTCCAGTAGTATTCCTTTGAACTCAGCGTGGGCTGAGAAATAGTGCAAAGGAGTCTACTTTATGAAAAACTGTAACGAAATCATGCGGGGCGAACGGGCGGAGCTATCGAAAAAGAATCCTTATTATATTTCAAAGCATCGGTATTACGAACTGAAACATTTTTGCCGACAATACGACGAATGGAAGCGCGCATTGGTACGTATCGACGGATGGAAAGCGTTTCCGGAAAGCACGGGAGCAATCGTCAATGCAACACTCTCGAACCCGACAGAGCAAATGGCGATGGCACGAGCATTCTATTCGAGTAGGGTCGATCTGCTGGAGCACTGCCTGGGCGAACTGGAACCAGCAATCGCACCTTATATTCTGCGCGGCGTGACAGAAGGACATTCTTATGAAGCCCTCCGGATCAAGGGGTGTCCATGCTGCAAGGATACTTACTACAACAACTATCGCAAATTCTTCTGGATCCTCAGCCGGGAGCGGGCATGACGCGAAAAATTCAGGCTCCTTTATGGACGAAAGTTCACGAAAATTTGATTATGTAAAGGAGATTTTACTATGTTTAAGGCAAAAAAGACTATTATGTACATTGACGTGAAGGGTGTTGACGATATGACTGATCGTCGCGATCTTATGAGAGAAGTCATCCGCAGAAACTGCGATGTTGACAGTCGAATCATTGATTCACTGGTAGACAAGCTGGGAAGCTGTGGTGATAAGGATCATAAGAAATGCGAGTATCAGCTCAGGCTCGAAAACTATGACCTGGGCGGCATTGCACGAGACTTTGAGCTGCTGAAGAAAGCAGGAATCATCGAGCATGTAACCAAACCGACGAACTACATCGTTTTATAAAGGCGAGAGCCGTGGAGAAATCTGCGGCTCTTTCTTTTTATCTGGACGCGAAAAATACAGCTGCC
This sequence comes from Faecalibacterium hominis (ex Afrizal et al. 2022), assembly GCF_049545105.1. Taxonomy (NCBI): domain Bacteria; kingdom Bacillati; phylum Bacillota; class Clostridia; order Eubacteriales; family Oscillospiraceae; genus Faecalibacterium; species Faecalibacterium hominis (ex Afrizal et al. 2022). Next base: position 341,948 of record NZ_CP186860.1, read on the forward strand.
TTTATGAAAGGTGGTATGTTGATATGTTTAACTTGATTATCTGGATCTTGATCGTTGTGATTCTGGTCAGACTGGCAAAGCTGATCGGAGCAAAGACAAACGAGGTGAAAAGCAGAACAAAGAAGAAACACTGATCAAAATGGAGCTTGTGGAAACACAGGCTCTTATTTTTACGCAGACGCGAAAAATGCAACCTCTATTATGGAAGAAAACAATATTTCAAAATGGAGGATTTATTATGTTTGATATTATGATGAATTGCATCGAAATGGCAAAGGAAGAAGTTGTATGGATTCTGGTGTTTATGCAGACCGGAATGGGTCACAACTATGTTTTCGAGAATACAAGCGAAATGGCTGCGTTTGGCAGAGCATGGCTTGATACTCAGAGCATGGTGGACGCATTCTGCAATGCTGCACCGGCATTCATCGGCTGCATGATCCTGATTGCTATGACTGCAATGGCAACAATCAAGCTGACCAGGAAATACGTTTTCAAGGAGGATTGAGCGCAAGCTCTTTCTTTTTTTGCTTTTATTACGCACAGACGCGAAAATTTCACCTTCTATTATGGAAAGAAATAAACAATTTTAGGAGGTATTTACTATGCTGAAGAATATTGTGAAGGGCTTTGAGGAAATGATGAACTCTATTATGGCCGCATTTAACGAGTCGTATAACGACAAGTATGCAGGCTGGAATGAGGGCGAAGAACTCCTCATGCTGAACGATGTTCGGTGTGGTATCCGCTGATGGATTCTGACCGGAAAACGGGCGTATGGAAACATGCGCTCTTTTCTTTTTTCTATTTTAGAATAGGCCGTAACGAAGCAGCGCGAAATTTTCCATGTGCTTTATGGAAGGATGTCTTCCGAAATTTGAAAGGAGATTATTATTTATGAACTATCGAGTAAAGACGAACTTTGACCGGGGCTATGTGAATGCAATGGATAAGGTGCGGGTGTTTATCGAAAGCAACCAGAAAGTGATGTTTGTGAATACAGACGAATACAAGGATGCAAAAAATGCACGCGCGGCTTATGTACATGCAATTACATTGATCCGGGCAGGAGGAATTGTGAGAGCAACTCGAAGCAGAAATGACCTGTTTCTGATTCGCAACGACATCTAAGGCGTAGAGAGCTTACGAGAAATCGTAGGCTCTTTTATTTTTGCATCACGCAGAAGACCGTTTTATCCACTACATTATTAAAAGGAGATTTTCAAAATGCTGTACATCTACTATGCTGTGTTATTCGTTGCCATCGTTCTGGGGCTGCTCTTCGGGATGGCGCTCTACCGCTGGTTCCATTACCGTGATATTTACGAAGTGGGCGAGCTGCTGATCGGCGAGGAAGATTCCCCCGACTGGCCCTACCTGAGCCTGAGCCTGGATGAGGAGGTGAAGAATTTTGAAGGCGACAAGTACATCATGCTGCGGGTGCACAAACTGGACCTGACGCGAGAAAAACATGGTGCTTAATGGAGGAAACTCTAATTACTTTGTAAAGGAGAAAATCAAAATGGAAAACTACGAAAACAAAGAATTGCTGAAGGAAGCGGCAAAGCAATCGCTGGAGAGTCTCAAGGACTTGAAACCGGGTACGGACGAGTACACGAACACGGCGAAGATGGCATTGCAGCTGTACGACATGCAGCTCAAGAGCGACGAGCAGGAGAGCAACCAGAACCTGAAAGAGGATGAGGAACGGCGGAAGGGCCAGGAGGTCATCAACGATCAGGAGAAGGCTGCGAAGGCACGGCGCATTGAGTGGGCGAAGTTTGGCATCAGCTGCCTGACGTTTCTCGGAACGATTGGTACGACGGTATACTGGTCGATCTGCGAGGCTGGCGGTGTAGCGCCGCTTTCCAGAGCAATGAACGATGGTCTCCATGAGATCAAGAGAGGCTTTACGGACAGAAAGTAAAGGAGGAACCGAGAGGGTTCGTGGCGAAAGCTGCGGACTCTCTTTATTTTTTATGAGATATCACGACATACCGCCAAAAGAGTGGACGAGCTACTACGGGAGCGTTTACCGATGCAATCACCCGGTGTACCGTGTCTGCACGCTCTACCGGGAACAGGGGAAAGGCCTGTGTGTGATCCAGCAGCGGTACAACGAGAAAACCAAGGCTACTTACTGGAGCGCCATCGACCCCTGGCTGACCGACAAGATTTATCTGCATGAAGGGTTTCGGCAGTATTTTGACAGCCACGCCAAGAAGAAAAACGCAAAGGGCGAGTATCCGACTGTGACCGTACGGCAGATCATGTGGGCACTGCGCATGAAGCCCCTCAAGAAAGAACGCTGGGAGACCGTGTTTGACCGGAGTTTGATCTGAGCACGTGTAAAGAATCGTAGGCTCTTTTCTTTTGCCCAAACGCGAAAAATTCTCCGTGCTTTATGGGATGAAGGCCCAAGAAAAGGAGAATGTAATATGAACGAATCTATTTTTAAGAAAATTTGGAATTATTCGATTACGGTTGGGCAGATGATCATGACAGCAATTGCAATGGCGATTGTAACCGTTATTGTATGGCTGTTATGTCGGGCATTCCGGCCGTCGAAAGACTGATATTTGACGATAGACCGGCTGAACACAACTTGAGTTGGGCCGTCCCGGAGAAGGGCTGATGCGAAAGCATGGGCTCTTTCTTTTCGGCGCGAAAAATACAGCTTCTATTATGGAGGTAAGAGGGCTTACATTGAAAGGAGAAATTACTATGATGAAAGCTATTAAGAACTTTATGAACAAACCTATTACTTATGGGGCTTATTTCAAATACTGCACCGTATGTGCAAGCATTAGCTTGGCATTGTGCGGATGGGCGTATTATCAGATGAGCAAACTGAACAATTGGGTTGAAACAAAAGACGAAGAGAGCAATCTGGAAGAGGACGAAATCTGAAAGATCACGCCCTCTTATCTTTTTCAGACGCGAAAAATTCATGTTCCCTTATGGAAGAGATAGCTCAAATGGTAGAGCGCCACTTCATTGTGGAGGTGTGGACTCGATCTCCACTCTCTTTTTTCATTTTTATTTTTGGAGGTTGAACGATTATGGAGGACATTATGCTGATCCGGTCGAGTTTTCTGCGCCGCATCATCTCGCAGGTCATCAACAAGATACTGAAAAAGCAGTTACCCGGCACAGAGGTGCAGTTGGGCGAGGTTCAGGCGAACTGGAGCGAAAAAGAGCAGAAGTTGAAGATCCATCTTGTAGTGGATGCAGAGATGACCAAGGCGCAGCTGATGGATATTCTCAAGAAGGCTGATGTGATCTGACGCGAAATTTTCAGTGCGCTTTATGAGATGGTTAGTCTCAGAATTATATTTTGGAGGTACGAAATTATGAAGACATTGGTGAAAGTTGCTTTGGGCGCAGTGGCGTTTTATGGCATTACCGAATTGTTCTGCGTTGACTCCGTTGCTATCATGTGGAGACAACTTATGATGCGCAATGAAGATTTGGCGGCAGATGCGCTCGATAACGCTATGAAGGACCAGAGTCCGGATTGGGAACGGAAGCTGTATGAATTCCTGAGAACGAATCAGGCTGAAAAGTATTTGAAGCGCTAACCAAATCGAGAGCTTACGAGAAATCGTGGGCTCTTTATTTTTTTCAAAATGGAGGTTGAACAATGAAACTGACGAAAACATGCGCGAAATTCCTGCGCAAGCACGGCGGAACTATTCTGGCGGTGGCGGCATCTGTAGGCGTGGTGGCAACGGCCATTGAAACCGGGCGGGCAACCACGAAGGCACAGCACATACTTGAAGTTGACAAGGAGCTGACAAAGTTCAACGAAGACGAGTTCGGCGTGACAGAAGAGCCTCCGACAAAGAAACAAATTGTTCTGATGTGCTGGAAAGCATACGTTCCGGCTGTGATTCTTGGCGGGGGCACCATCGCCTGCATCCTGGGCTCCAACGCGCTGAACAAGAAGCAGATCGCGAGCTTGACCGCAGCGTACATGGCACTGGGAAAGACCTATCAGACCTACCGACAGAAGGTGATTGAGAACATCGGGCTGGAAAAAGAAGCAGAAATTCAGGAGCAGATCAGCGAAGAAAAGCTGCCTGAAGTTCGTGACAAGATGGCAGAGGAAAAACTGCTCTGCTACGAGCCTATCTCAAAAAGATATTTCCATGCAACGGAAACGGAGCTGATGGATGCCTTCTACAACGTGAACCGGAACTTTGCGTTGAATGGAGAAGTCTCGCTGAATGACTTCTTCTCCTTCCTGCCCGGACTGGACTTTACACCGGAAGGAGATATGCTGGGCTGGTGTGCGGAGTATCTGAGCAACGAATGGGAATATTACTGGATCGACTTCAACTATACCCGGCAGACAACGGATGATGGACTGGAAGTGTACTATGTGACGGCATTCCAGGAGCCGATCAAAGAGTATCTGGATTACGACCCGACCAGACGGGAACCATTTTGAATTTTGAAAAGGAGAATGATATTTTATGAAGAAGATCAATTGGTGGAAAGTTGCATCCGTGGCCATGATGGCTGCAAGCGCGATCCTGAGCTTTGGACATGACCTGATCGAGGAGCAGCGCAGCGAAGAGGAAATGCAGGACATGGTGCGGGAGGAAGTTCAGCGCCAACTTGCAGAAAAGAACCTGTAAACGCGAAAAATACAGTCTCCCTTATGGAAGAGATATCCAAACTGACAAACAAAGGAGATTGATATTTATGTACGATCACGACTATTATGCAAAGATGGACAAGGCAATGGTACGCGTACTGAAGGCAGTTGCACGTTCAGTAGGATACGGCTTTACAGGGCTGTATCACTATCTGAAGAAGCAGCCGACCAGACTATACGAGTATATCCGTTACCAGATCCAACTGGAACGCGATGATCAGCGTGAAACAGAAATTCGCTTCGAGAATTTGAAGCAGCACGGACATATCTGAAAGGCGAGAGCTTACGAGAAATCGTAGGCTCTTTCTTTTTATAAATTTTTGGAGGTACGAAGATGAACCTGAAAACATTTGCAAAGGCAGTGCGCAGGAGCGCAGGCAAGAACGCATCCAAGATCCTGGGAGGTCTGGCGATCACGGGAAGCATTACGGCGGTCTATTTCGCTGTGACCGCGACACCCAAGGCTATGATCCTGCTGGACGAGAAAAAGCAGGAGCTGGGCGTGGAAAAGCTGGACGTGAAGACCATTGTCAAGACGGCAGGCCCGGTGTACGTGCCAACTGCGCTGAGCATGGTGCTGTCTGCGGGCTGTGTCATTGGTGCAGTCCATGTGGACGAGCGGCGGAATGCTGCACTGGCCGCGGCGTGCACCCTTTCTGAGAGCGCGCTCAAGACCTATCAGGACAAGGTGCTGGAGGCCATCGGCCCCGAGAAGGAACAGGAGATCCGGGAGACCATTGCACTGGAAAAGATGGCCAAGTGCCCCGAACCGGCAACCATCCAGCCCGCCAAGGGCCTTGCCACGACCGATGTTTCCTACGACCAGCGGGTGAAGTGCTGGGAAAGCCTGACCAACACCTACTTCTGGACGACCAAGGCCATGATCGAAAAGGCCGTCAATGGGGTCAACAAACAGCTGCTCAGTGACTTCCGGGTGAGCGAGAATGATCTGTTCGACTATCTGGGCATCGACCACTGTGTCAACGGTGACCTGCTGGGCTGGGACACGGATTCGGGGCTTAACGTTGATATTTTCTATGCGTCCCGGCTGGACGAGGACGGGATGCCCTGCCTGACGCTGGAGTATCACACGCCTCCGAAGTGGCTGGGCGGCTATTGATATTTGACCAGGCGCGAAAAATTCAGCTTCCTTTATGGAGGTAATACTCCGACATTATAAACTTATATTTAAGAAAGAGGTAACAAAAATGGGCGAAATGATGAACATGAACGAAACTACTATGGAGAACGAGACTTCTGTTGAGGTCGTTCCGGAGGAGAATGTTCAGATGATCGATAACGAGGAAACTTCGAGCAATGGCTCGGGCATTGGTCTCGCTGTTGGTGCTGTGGGTCTGGTTGCAGCCGTGGGATACGGACTGTACCGGAAGCACAAGGCCAAGAAGCAGAACAAGGACGAGGAGAAGCCGAAGACCAAGAAGAAGATCGTCTGGCAGAAGCCCTGGAAGATCGAGAATGTCGATTCTGCACAGGTGGACGTTCCTGATGAGGACGTTGAGGAAACTTCTGAAGAGAAGTAATGTTAGGTAAGGCGAGAGCCGTGGAGAAATCTGCGGCTCTTACTTTTTTGTTTTTTGAAAGGATGACAACATGGCACAAGTAAACATGCCGAAGAGCAGCATCGGACAGCAGCCTGCCGCAGAGCCCCAGAAGAAGTTCCAGAAGGTCGTCAAGGGAAAAGTGACCCTCAAGGAGCAGAACGATATCCAGAAGATCGCCAACGAGTTCCTGGCGGAAGACCTCAAGACTGTGAAGAACCGCATCGTGGTGGACTATCTGCTGCCCATGCTGAAGAACGGTCTGTGGAGCATTTTCAACTCAGCCGTCAGCATTGCACTGTTCGGCGAGGACCGTTCCCGCGGTTCTTCGAGCAACTACTCCGGCTCCCGCACCCAGCGGAACAGCTACGACACCTACTATCAGGGCGGCTCCGGCAACCGGCAGGGAAATCCGAACCGGGCCGTAGGACGCAGCTTGCAGAACCTGGACTTTGAGTTCCGCGGGGATGCAGACGACACGCTTTCCCAGATGTATGATGCGATTCGCCAGTATGGTCAGGTTTCTGTGGGCGACCTGTGGGATCTGATGGGCGTTTCCAACGAGAGCACCGATTACAATTACGGCTGGTACAACCTTGATGGGGCGTTCATCAAGGGTATCCCGGGCGGATATCGCCTGATGCTGCCTCGCCCTGTACCGCTGCGCTGAACAATAAGAAAGGATTGATATTTATGAAGTTCCTGAAAAAGATCGACAAAACCGAAATCGTGGAAACGATGACCCGTACTGCATCCAAGTGCGGCTACAAGCTGAAGAAGGCAAGCCCCACCATTATGATCGTTGGTGCTGCCATCGGTGGTGTGACTGCTACTGTGCTGGCCTGCAAGGCGACCATCAAGGCGCAGGATATTATGACCGAGCACTATGCTCAGGTTGAGAGCATCCACACGGCCAAGAAGCAGATCGAGGATGGCACGGTCCAGCTGAGCGAGGGCGAGACCTACACCGAGAAGGATTACAAGAGCGATATTACGACCACCTACGTCCAGACCGGCCTGAAGCTGGCAAAAGTGTATGCGCCTGCGGTCACTCTGGGTGCGGTATCTCTGGGCTGCATGTTCGGTTCCCACCACATCATGTCCAAGCGCAACGCGAGCCTGACTGCGGCTTATATTGCGCTGGACAAGGCCTTTGAGGAGTACAAGAGCCGTGTATCCGACCGCTTTGGCAGCCGTGTACAGGAGGAGCTGGAGCACAACATCAAGGCTGTGGAGCTCGAGAGCAAGAGCACCAACGAGCAGGGCGTGGAGGAGACCATCAAGGAGTACAAAGACATCGCCATGCAGCACACCAGCCCCTATACCTGCATTTTTGACGAGACTGTCGACACCTGGCAGCCCGACAACATGCTGAACCGCAACTACCTGTTCCTGATGGAGCAGGCGGCAAACAAGCGTCTGCGTATCCAGGGGCACCTGTTCCTGAATGACGTTCTGGCATCTCTGGGCACCCACGGAGGTGTGACCATGAAGACCCCGGAAGGCCAGATCGTGGGCTGGATCTATGACCCGAACGACCCGACCCGACAGAACCACGTGGATTTTGGTGTGACCAACTACGTCGAGGGCGACGAGGCACTGAACAGCTTTATCAACGGCGGGGAGCGCTCGGTGATGCTGCGGTTCAACTGCGACGGGCCCATCATCGACAAGATCTGAGACTGATATTTTGGAGGAATACGCTATGACCAGATTCGCTAAGAGACTGTCTTACCTGTTTGCTGCCATGGCCGGAGTCTGTTTCGTCTCTGGTCTGGCGGTTCTTTCTGAGTGAGGTGGAACGATGGAAACTTTGGAAAGCACTTTCCTGTTTCTGGACTATCTGACCGATACCAAACGCAAGCGCCACATGGTGGGAGGCATTCTGATGAGTGTCTCCCTTTTCTTTGGCGGATTGGCGTTTACCATGATGACGATCAAAGGAGACATCGACAATGAACAAGACCGTGCGTGATATTCTGCTCTTTGCAGCAGGCTTTGGGGCAGGTGCCCTTGTGATGCACACCGTTTTCGAGAAGAAATACGAGACCTATTACGGCAAACGGTACGAGGCCGAGCGTGAGAATCTGCGGCAGAAGGAAGCCGATATGGACAAGACCATCGAAGAAAGGGCGACCCAGAAGAGCTTTGAACAGCTGGCCGGGAAGTACCGTACCGAATCTGACCCGGAAGATGTAGTGGCACATGAAGCCATCGAAGTCATTGAACCGGATCAGTTTGGTGAGCTGGACGACTATGAGACTTCCTTTCTGACTTACTATGCGGACGGAAAGCTGGTGTTCGATACGGAGGATCAGCCCGTGGACGACGATGATATTCCGAAGATCATCGGCAACGAGGCGCTGGACCGCATTGGCGAGTTCGCACCGAGCGCTGTTCATGTCCGCAACCACAACTACCACAAGGATTACGAGATTCTCCGGGTTCGGGAGAACTGGCCCGGCAACCACGACGATGAGGAGGATGAATGAACTTTATGAGGGAGACGGAGCAGTATTATGACTGGCTCTACAAGATCGTCTGCGGCGAATGGGAACCCCGGAACCTCAGCTTTCACCGCTTACTGATGTATCTTTTTAACCGGGATTATATTCCGGCGTGCGAAATGGATGTCTGCCGGGCAACGGACGGCATCAACCTGCGGTACCGCTTTGCATCGGAGAATAATATTCCGTACGGGAAGATCGATGCGGTATTTCAGGGCGTACCCTGCTCTATGCTGGAAATGATGGTGGCGCTGGCAATTCGCATCGAGGAGCACATCATGGAAGACCGCAGCATGGGCAACCGTGTGGGGCAGTGGTTCTGGAGCATGGTCGTCAGTCTGGGCCTGGCTGCCATGGATGACACCCGTTTCAGCGAAAAGCGCGCGGAACCGATCCTGGCCCAGTTTATGGATCGGGACTACCAGCCGAACGGGGCTGGCGGTCTCTTTACGATTACCCGTACGTCCATTGACATGCGTACCATTGATATTTGGTACCAGTTGATGAGCTGGTTGAATGAGAATGAGTTTTGATGACGTATGAATCAAAAATCTGCATCCCTATGGAAGGATTCGTTGAGAAGATACTCGACGAATCCCATGTGATGCTGCGAATTACGGCGTGTCGAGACGAGAACAACATTGGTCGGCTGATTCTGGCTGACCCGAATTACTGGAGGAAAATTGACAATGGAACTGACTGATATTTTGATCGACCTGAGCAACAGCAAGGCTGCACTGGAGGTGGCCAATCACACCATCCGCCGCATGAAGGGCAAGTGCATCCGGAAGAACATTCTCATCGCTGGCCTGCTGTGGTTCGGCTTTGTCTCCTGCAAGATGGTGAACGAGGCGGAAAAGCAGCGCAAGGAAGCCGATGAGCGTGCCCGTGAGGCAGAGGCAGCGCTGGCCCAGATGACCCTCCAGAAAGAGAAAGACGTATAAAAACCTCGGAGAAAGGAGGAAATCAGTTACAAATGATTGATTTCCTGATGATTGCAACGCGGACGGGAAAACGCGGGACAATCGAAATTTATCCCAAATTCATCATCAAGAAGTCGAAAGACCTGATGATCCGGGGTTCTGATTTTTACGCGGTCTGGATGGAAGAGCGGGGGCTTTGGAGCACGGACGAACAGGATGCGCTCCAGATGATCGACCGCGCGCTGGATATTTACGCGGAGGAACACAAGCAGGTCTTCAATGACAGCTACCGTGTTCTGCACATGTGGGACGCGGAGAGCGGGATGATCGACAACTGGCACAAATACTGTCAGCGTCAGATGCGGGACAACTACCACGCCCTTGACGATACATTGATATTTGCGAACACCCCGGTCAAGAAGGAAAGCTATGCGTCGAAGCGGCTGCCGTATCTTCTGGAGGAGGGGAGCATCAGCGCCTACGACGAGCTGATGACTACCTTATATTCTCCCGAGGAGCGAAAGAAGATCGAATGGGCGGTTGGCGCGATCGTGAACGGCGATTCCCGCAAGATCCAGAAGTTCCTCGTGCTCTATGGCCCACCCGGCAGCGGTAAATCGACCGTGCTGAACATCGTCCAGAAACTTTTCGACGGGTACTGGTCGGTGTTTGACTCCAAGGTGCTGGGATCATCATCCAATGCGTTTGCGCTGGAGGCGTTCAAATCGAACCCGCTGATCGCGATCCAGCACGACGGTGACCTTTCCCGCATCGAGGACAACACCCGGCTGAACTCGCTGGTATCCCACGAGACCATGCTGGTGAACGAGAAGTTCCGCAGCCAGTATTCCAGCCAGTTCAAGTGTTTCATGTTTCTGGGCACCAACAAGCCCGTTAAGATTACGGACGCAAAATCGGGCCTGATTCGACGACTGATCGATGTGGAACCTACCGGCGAAAAAATCCCTGCAAAAAAGTACCGTGACCTTGTAGCGAAGGTGGACTTTGAACTGGGTGGCATCGCATGGCACTGCAAGGAGGTATACGAGCAGAACAAACATCTCTACGATGATTATATTCCGACCCGTATGCTGGGTGCATCGAACGACTTTTACAACTTTATGCTGGATTCCTTTTATATTTTTAAGAAGGAGGACGGTGTATCCCTGAAGCGGGCCTGGGCGATGTACAACACCTACAATGACGAGGCAAAGGTAGCGTACCCATACTCGCGCCGTGCATTCCGGGAAGAGCTGATGAACTACTTCGAGGAGTACAAGGAACGCGCGGAGACCGTGAATGGCGAGCGGGTGCGGAGCTACTACAGCGGCTTCAAAGCGGAGAAATTCAAAGAGTTCCTTGACGAACCTGTGAAGGCAGAAGAACCCACTGCCGAGCCGGAAACGTCATGGATCGAGTTCAAGGAGCAGCATTCTCTCTTCAATGATATTTGCAAGGACTGCCCTGCACAGTATGCGACAGACGATGGCATTCCGATGCGAAAATGGGAGAATGTCAAGTCAAAATTGGCCGAACTGGATGCTTCGAGACTGCACTACGTGAAAGTTCCGGAGAATCACATTGTCATCGACTTTGATATTCCCGGGCCAGATGGAAAAAAGAGCTTCGAGCGCAACCTGGAAGCTGCCTCCAAATGGCCCCAGACCTATGCAGAGCTGAGCAAATCTGGTGCGGGCATCCACCTGCATTATATTTACACCGGCGATGCAACGAAGCTGAGCAGGATCTACGACGAGAACATCGAGGTCAAGGTGTTCACGGGGAAGTCCTCTCTGCGGAGAAAACTGTCGAAATGCAATGATATTCCGGTTGCGACCATCAGCAGCGGCCTGCCACTGAAGGGAGAAACGAAAATGGTTGATACAAAGCAGATCCAGGATGAGCGGCACCTGCGTATCCTCATCAAGAAAGCCCTTGCCAAAGAGATCAGCCCCTATACGAAGCCCAGCATTGACTTTATTGCACACATCATGGACGAAGCCTACGAGGGCAATGTCGTTTACAACGTGGACGACATGCGGAATGCAATCCTGGGCTTTGCCGCCAGCAGCACGAACCAGGCGGACACCTGCCTGAAGATCGTGGCGAAGATGCACTTCAAATCGAAGGATGACATCCAGCGGGAGGCCCCTGTGGGGGAGGAAACGCCATTGATATTTTTCGACGTGGAGGTATTCCCGAATCTGCTGCTCGTGAACTGGAAGTTCGCCAAGCAGGAGCCTGTACACCGCATGGTAAATCCTACGCCGGAGGAGATCGAGAGCCTGACAAAGTATCGGCTGGTCGGCTTCAACAACCGCAAGTACGACAACCATATCCTCTGGGCCCGCATGATCGGGATGTCGGTGGAGCAGATCTATGCGTTGTCCAACCGGATCATTAACGAACACACGGGCTTCTTTGGTGAGGCGTACAACCTGTCCTACACTGATATTTACGACTTCTCGTCGAAAAAACAGAGCCTTAAGAAGTTTGAAATCGAGTTAGGGATTCACCATCAGGAGCTGGGACTTCCGTGGGATCAGCCGGTGCCGAAGAGCCTGTGGGACAAGGTGGCCGAGTATTGCGACAACGATGTGATCGCGACCGAGACCTTGTTCTACTCGAAAAAGCGTCAGGCAGACTTTGTGGCACGTGAGATTCTGGCAGACCTTGCCGGGATGACGGTGAACGACACGACAAACTCGCTGACAACACGCATTATTTTCGGCAAGGAAAAGCACCCCCGGCTGGTCTACACCGACCTTGCTACGGGAAAATCCGATGCGATCGTGGAAGTCGAGCCTGATATTTTGACCGACTGCAACATCATCAATGCCTTTCCCGGTTACGAGTGGGTCAAGGGCGAGGACGGCAAGTACCACAACATGTTCCGGGGTACAGACCTGGGCATGGGGGGTTATGTCTACGCTGAGCCCGGGATGTACACGAACGTAGCTTTGCTGGACGTTGCGTCGCTGCATCCGCATTCGGCTGTTGCCATGAACTACTTTGGCGAGTACACCAAGCATTTCAACGACCTGATGGATGTACGAATCTACGTCAAGCACGGCGAGTACGAGAAGGCAAAGGGGCTCTTTGGCGGCAAACTGGCAAAGTACCTCGATGATCCGCAACAGGCAAAGGCTCTGGCACAGGCGCTGAAGATCGCCATCAACTCGGTTTACGGGCTGACCAGTGCAAGCTTCGACAACCCGTTCCGCAACCCCAAGAACGCCAACAACATTGTGGCGCTTCGAGGGGCTTTATTTATGCGCACTTTGCAGGATGAAGTGCAGCAGCGCGGCTTTAAGGTCGCGCATATCAAGACGGATTCGATCAAGATCCCCGATGCGACCCCGGAAATCATTGCGTACTGCATGGATTTTGCAAAAAAGTACGGCTACACGTTCGAGCATGAGGCAACCTACGAGCGGATGTGCCTGGTGAACAATGCCGTTTATATTGCGAAATACATGACCGCAGACCGCTGTGAGGCGCTTTACGGTTATATCCCGGGCGACTGCAAGGACGAAGGCGGCGAATGGACGGCGACGGGCACCCAGTTCCAGGTACCGTATGTGTTCAAGACCCTGTTCTCTAAGGAGAAGATTGAGTTCGCTGACCTCTGCGAGACAAAAACCGTTTCCAAGGGCGCTATCTATCTCGACAAGAACGAGGACCTGCCTGAAGGCGAACACAATTATATTTTTGTGGGACGCGTGGGACAGTTCTGCCCGATCATACCGGGAAAGGGCGGTGCTCTGCTGCTGCGGGAAGCAGGCCTGACGGATACCGGCGAACGGAAATATGCTTCTGTGACCGGAGCAAAGGATTACCGCTGGCTGGAAAGCGAGGCGGTCTATCAGCTCCAGATGCAGGAGGATATCGACAAAAGATATTTCAACCGGGAAGTCGATGAGGCAGTTGAGGAGATCTCCAAGTACGGCGACTTCAACTGGTTCGTTGGTGACGATGGTGTTGCTCCCTGGACAGCGCCGGATCTTCCCTGGAGCGATGCACAGGAAGAAGCAGCAAGAAATTTTGACGTGAGGTGATATTTTATGACGAACAAACTGTACGATTCCAAAGGACAGCTGATTGGCTATATCAGAACCGTTGAGAAGAATCAGCACGACGACCTGGTGAAGGTGATTCTTTCCACTGGTCACGAACTCGTATTTAGCCCGTGTGATCTGACCTCTGATCAAGACGGCAATTGGCGTATCCGTTCTGGTGCGCTCTATCCTCGGTGTGAGGGTAAGAAGACAGCTTCTGCTATGAGCACAGCAGCCATCAAAGATGTTATCTTTGCTCCTCCGGCCACGATCGTTTACTGGTCGGATGGCTCCAAGACCGTTGTGAAGTGCAGCGAGAATGATGCTTTCGACCCGGAGAAGGGGCTGGCCATGGCGATTGCAAAGCGTTGCGGCGGCAACAAGGGCAGCTATTACAAGGAGATCCAGAATTGGGTCGAGAAGAGCGGGAAGAAGTATCCCGGGAAGCCTGCTGCCGGAAAAGCTGTCGATCTGGATGTGCTGAAAAAGTACAGTTCTGAGGCAAATAAGGATTTTGAGAAGTTCCTCAGCGCGGCCATGAGCAACAATCAGTCTGATACACTTCTCCACCTGACAGCACTCGTGGCGGATCTCAAAATTCTGGAAAATGAATTCAACAAGTAAAAAGGAGACTGATATTTATGTACACCAAGCGCCAGAAAGTCAATATCGACGACACCCGTTTCATCTTTACCACCAACTTCAGCGGTGATCCCAGCCGTGACCGCTTTGGCTCGGACAAGCGCCGCGTCAATGTGGTGATCCCGACCATGGATCTGGTGAATCACCTCATGGATCTCGGCGTGAAGGTTCGTCAGACCAATCCGAATCCTGAGCGCACCTACGACGAGCCGTTCGTTCCGACCTACTTCGTGCCGGTGACGATCAACATGGATTCCAAGTGGCCCCCGCATATCTACTGGGTCACCACTTCCGGCAAGCGCCTGCTCTGCAACATGGACACGATCAGTCAGCTGGACTTTATCCGGGTCAAAAACGTCTGTCTCCAGGCAAACCTTGTCGAGAAGCGGAACGCACCCGGCGAATACAGCCTGTATGCGGATGTGATGTATGTTGAGCAGGATGCGGATGCTGATCCGTACGCAGAGCGCTATGCCCGGTTTGCAGCTCCTGAAGCAGACATGGCAGAGCCGAGCGACCACACCGAAATTCCGTTCTGAGGTGAAGCATATGAAGAAACTGTTTATCAGCGTACCGATGAAAGGCCGCACTGAAGCACAGATCCGAGCAACCATGGAGCAGATGCACCATATTGCTGAGGCTGTGTTTGGCGAGGAGCTGGAGGTGATCCAGACTTATATTTCTGATGATCCTCCGGCTGATGCGAATCAGGCAGTCTGGTACCTCGGTGAGAGCATCAAGAAGATGGCGGATGCAGACTACTTTATCGGGATCTACGATGAGGAGAAGGCGTTCCGTGGCTGTGCGATCGAAAACCTGGTTGCACGTTCGTACAATATCCCGAGCTACGTGATCAACTTTGGTTTCGTAGCCCCTGATGTTACGGAAGCTCGTGCAAAAGCCAACCGGAAGTACAACAGCTATTATTGATCATTGATATTTTTCGAGTGCCGGGGTCAGTCCCTGGTCGAATGCCCAGTCGGTGAGTGCCCACGTCGCAAATGGCGGCTCAAAGGAAACAACTCGATTTATATTTTTGATGTGCAATTTGGGAGGTTGACAGTATGAAAGTTCTGAGGGTTCGCCCAAAGCATTACCCTGAAGTGATTGACATTGACTGTTCTCTGGAATCGCTCCAGAAAGAGGTGGAAGGCCCGATTCAGGCTGTTTACCCGTGGGACGATGAGGTGGCATTGATTTGCAACGAAGAAGGAAAGCTGCATGGAGAAACTCAACCGGACGCTCGACGGCCCTTATGGCATCCCCATTGATATTATCGTTGGAACATTCCTGATTGTAGGCCTCACGGAGGATGATTTCGGTGAGCTTTTGCCGGAGTTCGTCGAGAAGTACGAGAAGATGTTCCATCAGCCGAGAAAGTTCGTCACCTACACGGATAGCGAAGGCAAAGCACATCTCGGCGTTGATTATTGTACACCTGAAGAATAAGCACATGAGAGCCCTGGAGAAATCTGGGGCTCTTTTATTTGAGTCATTAGCATGGGCTGTACGGTGGGTTCGATTCCCGCATGACTCGCAACCGGGCCAGAGAGCCTGATAATTGAACAACAGAAGGAGTAAGGATTATGAGCAGAGAAAAAGTAAAAGAGATCGTCGATTACATGGTTTCGGAGGGTACACAGAACACCAACTACGGCTGCTGGGCCTTTGATATTCCGGAACTGTGCGACAAGTTCGGCCTTCCGCTGGAATGGTTCTATGAGCACAACGATGATATTTGCCGCGAACTCGACGAGCATGATGAGGTTGCTGATTACGAGCAGAACTACGACTGGAACAACCATCCGCTGAATTACGACCTGGTTTATTACACGGACTTCTGCCATTTTGAGGAGGTGTGATATTTATGGGCGGACTTCGCAGAGTAGATAAGGCTTGCAAAAAATGCGGCGCTATGATGTATCAGGTTCCGTCAAAAAGATTGTACTGCGATAAATGTCGAGACACCGTACCGCGTAACATGTCAAAGACGGAAGAAAAGCCTAAAAAGCTCACACTATCAGAAATCATGCGCGAAGCAGACAAGGAGGGCTTGCAATATGCGTCCTACTGCAAAAAGCACGGACTTTACTAAGAAAAAAGAGCTCTGGAAGGTGTTCAGAAAGCACCGGAAAGAGCTCTTTGCTTATACCGTCAGAGGGGAGGGCGAAGATGAGGAAGAGGCGACGATCTCGCTTCTGGCCTACGAGAATCACTGCAAGAAAAGTGACATTTATATGACGTTGGAAATGAGGTGAGTGACCTGATGGCAGGTGTAACGCTCTACGACTACCAATTGGATGCGATCAACCGTATGAAAATCGGCTGCATCTTATGCGGAGGCGTAGGAAGCGGAAAATCGAGAACGAGTTTGGCGTTCTATTACAAACTTTACGATGGGGAGGTGAACACAGAAAATTATGTTCGTATGACAGAGCCTCCGGATCTTTACATCATCACGACTGCCCGGAAACGGGACACCGGAGAGTGGGACGAAGAACTGGCCCATTTCTACATGTCTACAGATCCAGAGCATGATATTTACGAGCACAAGGTCGTGGTGGATTCCTGGAACAATATCGGAAAGTACGTTGGCGTAAAGAATGCGTTCTTTATATTTGACGAACAGCGAGTCGTTGGAAAAGGCGCATGGGTGAAATCTTTCTACAAAATTACGCAAAATAACGAGTGGATTCTGCTCAGCGCCACCCCCGGGGACTGCTGGACGGATTATATCCCGGTGTTCATCGCCAATGGGTTCTACCGAAACAGAACGGACTTCAACAACCAGCACGTGGTATACAGCCAATTCTGCACGAAGTACCCGAAGATCGATCGGTATCTGAATACCCAGCGCTTGGTACGGCTGAGGGAACGGATTCTGGTTGACATGGACTTCGAGCGGCCAACGGTATCGCACCATGAGAATGTATTTGTGGAGTACGACAAGGTGAAGTATCTGTCGATCTGCAAGAACCGGTGGAACCTCTGGGAGAACAAGCCAATCGAGACCGCCAGCGAGTTCTGCTATCTGCTGCGGAAGTTGGTGAATGCTGATGCAAGCCGACAAGAAAAAGTGCTGGATATTTGTAAAGGCAGACCTAGGGTCATTATCTTCTATAATTTCGATTATGAGCTCGATATTCTGATGGGTCTGGAATATGGCAAGGATACCGAAGTTGCACAATGGAACGGGCACAAGCATCAGCCACTTCCTGAAGGCGACAGGTGGGTGTATCTGGTGCAGTACAATGCCGGCGCTGAAGGCTGGAACTGCATCAAGACTGACACCATTATATTTTACAGCCAGAACTACTCATATAAGATCATGGAGCAGGCCTCGGGGCGTATCGACCGGCTGAACACACCGTACAAGGATCTGTACTACTACCATCTGAAGAGTAGGAGCGGTATTGATCTGGCGATTTCGAGAGCCCTGAACTCGAAGAAAGCGTTTAATGAGAGGAAATTTTATGGAGCAGATTAACTTTGAAGATGTATTTGCTGACCTGATTCATTCTTTTGAATCTGCGGCAGATAAAATAAAGAAAATCACAGATGAACTGGAGGACGAGGTTTATATGAGAATTGCAAATGACCGGAAAGCTGCCAATGGATTCCGTCCGAGCTATCCGAAATGCAAGATTCCTAAGACCGATATGGCTAACAAAGTTATGCAGGGGCGGATTCATAAACACTACTAAATAGAAAGGATTGATATTTGTGATCAAAGATTCTGGAGATCGCACCGAATTTGAAACTGGTGCAAAGCGTGATATGCACGCCGGGAAGGGGCGGATGGACCTTCTGCCTTGGTATGGCATCATGGAAGTCAGCAAGCACTGCGAAGAGGGCGCACTGAAGTATGGCGAACACAATGTGGACAAGGGTATTCCGCTGCATTCGCTGCTGGACAGCGCTTCTCGGCATCTGGCAAAGTACATGGTCGGAATGGACGACGAGGACCACCTGCGAGCTGCCTGTTGGAACCTGCTCTGGGCACTGAACCAGCGGGAGACGCACCCGGAGCTGGATGATAGGTTCTCCGTTAAGCAGGAGAAGGCTGAGAAAAAACGTCCCTGGATATCTGTCGAGTGCACCAATTGCATGAAGCGCTATCCGATTGCTCCTGAGGTATGGTCATATAATGCAGACGGAGTTTCTATCGATAACAAAATTTTGAGATGCCCATTTTGTAAAGCAAACGAGGTGCACAGATATATCGGCGACCTTGACGGATATGCAGATCCTGACGAAAAGCTCGTTGCTGTTAAATGCGGTGGCTGTAATGCTCATTTTGGGATTCCTGCATCTAACTGGAACAGTATGAAGGCGTGCACAATCCATAACGGTGAGGTTCTGGCACGTTGCCCTCGCTGCGGGAAGGACACTTTTATTTCGGAGGTGAAACCTGATGAGTGACTGGATGCGCGAAGTGGACTATGCGACCTACTGCCCGAAGTGCAAGAGCTTCAAGGTGCTGGAGACGGATGAACCCTGCAACGAGTGCCTGACGGAGTGTGCGCGGGAGGGTACGGTGAAGCCTCTGAAGTTTGAGGAGAAGACGCGAAAATAACAGACTCCTTTATGGAGAAATCCAAATACTGACTATAAAGGAGAAATATTTATGGCAAAGGTTTACACTATGGAAGAACTCGAAAGAGCACGAAAGAAAGCTCAAATTCGGGAGTGGTTCCAGGACAAAAAGGTAAAAGCACAGACTTGGTGTTATGAGCACAAAGAGCAGATTATTACTTATGGTCCGGTTGTTGTGGGCGGAATTGCAGCAGGAGCAAAAATGCTGTCGAAGCACGCGGCACTGACCAAGGAGCAGAATCTGAAGGATTTGTACTGCTACGACAGAAGTTTGGGACATTACTGGAAATTGCGTCGGGAACTGACGAACGAAGAATGGCTGGAAATCGATAAGAGAAAGAAAAACGGTGAAAGACTAAGTGATATTCTCGATGATATGAGGGTGTTGGACTGACTTCATTATGGAGCCGTGGAGAAATCTGCGGCTCTTTATTTTCTGAACTGTAACAAAAAGGAGCGATTCAAATGCACGAGATTCAGGAAAAAGCCACGACCCATAAGGTCTTCATGAAAATCATCCGCCCTTGGCCCGGACGAAGCGGATACTTAGAAAAGTTCTCTGATTTAACCTCGAACGGTATGGCAAGGTTTCGCTTTGAGGGTGATAACTACGATACCATCGCTCATGTGAGCAATATGGAATATAAGGTATATGACTGATTTCAAATCTAAAATTGTAGAGTATCAGGAGGAACGGTGAACGCTAAATGATATTTGCTGAAGAGGATTTGAACTCTTTGAATGCTATTGCTGGACTATTGGCTTCATTCGGGTGTGATAGTCAGGCTGGCTGTGTGCTTTATATTCAGCATAAAATCGCAAAGACCATGGAGGCTGACGAAAGGAAATGCAGAAATGAGAAACATGTCTAAGAAAACCTGGAAACTCCGGGTTTGGAATCACATGACCGAGATGCAGAAGCTGGATATTCTGCTGAAGCATGCTAAGGTTCCGCATACGTATGACCCGAAGTACCTCAGCGATTATACTGAGCAAATTGTCGTGTATAACTCGGAAGGTCAGCGTATGTGGGATGCTATTTGTTTTCATGGAACTTTTAGTCTCCCCGGAAGTTATGGAGCTGAGCAGGGGCTTATCGAGGTGATGGGCGCACAGCTACTTGGCCATGATGATGTCAAGGGCTGGCTCACGGCTCGTCAAGTCACAAAGATGTGGAGGTGTAGAAATGCTGCGCAAAATCGTTGATTTCGTCAAAAAGATATTCTGGACAGAACCTATGGTTTCGACAGTCAACACGCTGAAAGATGCCATGCGGGAGCTTGAGGTGGCCCGGAACCACTTTGAGAACTGTGATCCGGAGTTTATCACGGCCGCTATCTTCGAGCTGAACGCTGCGGAGAGCCGTCTGGATGCTGCGAGGAGGTGCGCGGTATGACAACTTTCTACTGCCCTACATATTTCTGCAATTTCTGTGAGCGAGAGTTTGAAGTGGGTAATCGCTATCATAATGAAGAGGAAGCATTTAATAAAGCAAAAGAATTGATGTACCACAAAGCTGTTCACATCTGTGATAATGGAAATATTGGTGTCGGTGTTTTTACAGGATTTGAAAGGGTGGATATCGGTGACTAATAATACTTGGGAAAAAATCGGCCATATGCTGGGTCATATTCTGGCGGCAACGCTGGTTATTTGCGCATGGCTGATCATTATTGTGTTCACGCTGAAGGTGATCTGGTTCATTTTGTTCCGGATTCTGCTGTGAGGTGCGATATGATTGACTATGAAGAAGTTGTTGAGGCCATATGGAGGTACAACTGTCCTCGAATCGACATTGATGAGGATGTTACGACCCTTTATGCGGATGGCAAAGCCTTTGCGCAAGTTATTCGCAGGGCCGACGGGTCACGCGAGGACTTGTATTTTGAGGATTACGAGCTTCAAAAAGATATCCTGATCAAGCCGAACGCTACATTGCGTGATGTGGTCGAGCTTTGCATGAATGGTGACATTAGCTACGCAGATGCTCGTGAATGGTGCATGGAGAATGATATTTCACTTGGGCAGTTCGACAGGTGGCTATATGGTGCGCTGAGAAAGTCTGATAACCCTGCCCGGGTGGAACCGAAAGAACCGTGGCCATATCGAGTGGTGGCGGGCATAAACCGGGTGCTGGAGATTCTGCTTAACTCGATTTTGGAGGATTTTATATGAGATGTTGTCCGGTATGTTACGCAAAGGCAAAGCCTATTGTGTCTGATACGATAATGACTGACGCGAAACTTGAAATTAAATACGTGACAGTATGTCCACGATGCGGTTTCGGGTGCCATAAAGAAGGCAGTGTTATATTGCAATACGATGAAGCGAAAATGATTCCGGTGGTGGATGACCGTGGCTTACAGAGTCTTATTAGAAAGTGGGATTCAATTTTACGAGATCCTGAAGCAGAAAGGATAGCCAATATATGAAACACACCTCTATATTTTCCTGCACAGACAATGGCGGTGGGCATCAGACCTTTGAGGTCAGAGCAACCGACAAACAGGAGGCCATCCGTAAAGGCATGAAGACCGCGAAGAAGTTCGCTTGCGGAGATATCTGCGGCGACTGGGAGTGTAAATTAAAGCGAGAGGATAGTTTATGAACGAAGACTTTGGAGCGATTACCATTCTTGCTCCAAAATGCCAGAAGTGTCCCAAAGTGAAATCCTGCGACCATAAACAAATGGCTCATCTCGGATACATAGTTCAACAAAGGGGCAACGGAAAGAGCCTCAGTCAGCTCGAAATAGTGGATTCACTGATGAAAAGGAGATTTAATTATGAAAATCGTTGAACCTAAGTACGAAATCCTCACTGATATTTCTGAGGGAGGCATTAAGGAGCTCCAGCAGATCGAGCGGGTGGCCCGGGTCTGCTACAAGAGCGAGGACAAGATCACGCCGGATGGTGAGTCGGCAAAGAAACTGGTGGGCTTTCTGGTGAAGCAGGGGCATGAGGCTATGCTGGAGCATTCGCAGCTGAGTGTGCTGTTTACCTGTGATCGTGGCGTGGCCAATGAACTGATAAGGCACCGTATTGCGAGCTTTGCGCAGGAGAGCACACGGTACTGCAACTACTCGAAGGAGAAGTTTGGCGGAGAACTGAGCTTTATTCGGCCGTATTATATTCCTGACGAGCCTAAGGAAAATACAGTCAAAGCAGCTTTTTCGACGGAAGAATTAAAAAAGCTCGAAACAGACTATCAAATCAATAATGCGTGGTATCGGGCTTGCGACGAGGCCGAAGAAGGTTATAGGGCACTTATCGCCAATGGTATGCGTCCCGAACAGGCCCGTTGTGTGCTGCCGCTGTGCCTGAAGACCGAGATCGTGGTGACGGCCAACTACCGTGAGTGGCGCAACATCTTCAAGCTGCGTACTCCTGTGGCGGCCCATCCTCAGATGCGGGAGCTCATGTGCCCGTTGTTGATGGAACTCCAGAAGAAGATCCCAGTGGTGTTCGATGATATTTACACGTACTGGCCTGCGGATGACCAGACACGGAAAGGAAGTATGGTGAAGTGACCATGAAAGGAATTGATAAGAAATATATTGATGTGCTGCAACAGTTTGGCTTTCATTTATACACGACCGAAACCGGGTATAAACTGTGCTATAACCCGATAGGTGGAACATTCTCTGCAAATTTTAATGATGAGAATTTTGTAGAGAACCTAATCAACTTTGCAGAGACATTTGATCCGAGTGCCTATGCCTCGGTTGAAATCGATGGCCCATGTTCAATCAAAGAGCTTGCCGAGACAGTTAAAAATATGGAAAAAATTCAGCTTCTCCTCCTGAAAGTAGCTCTTGCATTTGTAAAGATCGATAAAGAAAGCATGGTGAACGAGAATGCAGCAAAGAACGTATGATTTTCTCGCTAAGTTGAAGGTTCCCATGCTGACCTTTGGCGGAGAGCTGATGGGCGAAGCGGTGGAGATGGTCGTCGATGACTTGAACTCGCACCGATTTATGTCCATGAGGGATATCGAGGCATCACTGGCAGATAAGTTCAATTGCAGCCCTGGTGTTGCGGATCGCCGGATGCGGTATGCATTGGATATGGCGGAGTATCGCTCTGGTGGGGTTAATATTGAGCTGGAGAATTTGAAGAGTACGTACGATATTAAGGTGCTGTCGCTGAAGAAATTCTTGTATGCGGCGGGGAGAAGTTTGATGACGGAGGTGAGTGTGGGTAATGACCGCAGGTGAATTTAACGAACTGGCCAAGCAGGGGAGAGTATGGGCTAAGATCGTGGCTAATTTTAGTGGTGAATACGGACTGGTTGAGAAAATTTCCGGTTTGACGAACCAGTTTGTGAGGTTTCGGTTCAAAGGTAAGAAGTGCGATACGATCATCTCACCGGAGAATGTGATGTTTGAGATTGAGGATTAAGGTATGAAACTGGATAAAAATGTTATTTGGGTGAGGCCGCCCTGATTTACTTGACTATGGGCAGAGCACATGATATCCTAAATACATGACGAATAGGAGGTGCTTTTATGGCACGGACGGTAAAATGCCCTGGCTGTGGTGCGGATCTTACGGTGAAGGATGACAACCGAGATTTCATGTTCTGTGAGTTCTGCGGGACGAAGGTTCGGCTCGATGACTATCAGGAGACGCATCGGTTTGTGGATGAAGCACGAATCCAAGAGTCCAAGGATGCGAAAGAACTTGAGCTTAAGAAGATGGAGCAGGAGAGATGGCGAACCGAAGACGCTAACAAAACTGCTGCTACTTATTTCAAGTGGCTTGGAATCGTCATTGTGATTTTGGTCATAGCGTATATAATTTGCATGGGCTTAGGTATCGCTTGATGCCCATTTCTGCCCATTTTATTTTTCGCATTTTTTGGGATTTTTCGAGAAAACGTAAAAAAGTGCCATTTTTGTGGCCAAAAACCCACTTTGTGGCCAAAAAATTTTCTAAAAATGGCCACAAAATTTAACGTAAATACGTTAAAAATATGCTATTTGGCCAAAAACCCACTTTTTTCTTTAACTTACTTAAAAAAATGAAAAAATATATATAGTAATAGAGGATAAAAAACGGGTTTTTGGCCACAGCGAGTTTTTACCCATTTCCACCTTGCAAAAGAGCGCCAAATAGTGTATTCTTAAAACACCGTGTACGAACGTAGCACTCCTAACATATATGAGGTGAAAAGTTATGGATAAGTACGGTATTGAACATTGGATCACAACTGACCAATATGGAAATGAAGTTGAATGCTTTGCAAATAAATTTGCAGAGGTTCATACGAAACGTCCGATTTGTGTTTGTGGTGAGCCGATGGTGGAAACTCGTGAACTCGAATGGGACTGCCCTAAATGTGGGGCACACCTCGAAGCGGAAGATGTTTCCAGAAGCATCAACCCGGATGATTACATGACCTCCAACCTTGAGCCGGATGAAGACTACGGAGAGTACAAGTATATGGAAGATGACGATGGTAGTCGAGCATTCCTTGCTGGTGCACCTGGATATGAGATTGATTTCTTTCACCTAATTTAATATAGCCACGGCATTGCCTCTGCACGAAAAATGCAGGGGCTTTTTCTTTTGCTCTGAAAATTCCTAAAAATTCACATTTTTTTCTAAAAACTCACGCGAGAAAAACATCCCCTTTTATGGGGGGAATAGAATGCGTCTCAGGATGCACTATTCCTCTTATTTTGGAGGTTGTATCATGCTCGAAAACAAATTCAAGACAGGATTGATAAGGGAGCTGAAAGAACGCTTTCCCGGCTGCATGGTTGTCCATCTTGACCCAAACGAGATTCAGGGAATCCCCGATCTCTTGGTTCTCTACGGCACAACATGGGGCGCATTGGAGGGCAAGAAGTCAGCGAGTGCATCTCATCGTCCAAATCAGGACTATTACGTTCAGCAGATGGATGAGATGAGTTTTGCGGCCTTTATCTATCCCGAAAACAAGGAGGAAGTTCTTAATGAACTGGCGAGATCATTCGAGGCTCACGGGGAAACATGCCCTTCTCGGAGCAAGTAACTACCATTGGTTGAACTATGACGCAGATAGATTGACCAATGCAGTTCTTAATTACCAGGCGAAAGAACGGGGAACACGGCTGCACGCATTTGCAGCAGAGTGCATTGATCTGAAGCAAAAACTGCCGAAGAACAAGAAAACCCTTAATACCTACGTGAACGATGCCATTGGTTTCCGCATGGATACCGAGCAGGTGCTGTATTACAGCGACAACTGCTATGGAACTGCGGATGCCATTTCGTTCAACGATGGGTTCCTTCGTATCCACGACTTAAAAACCGGAGCTGTTCCTGCACATATGGAGCAGCTCTATATTTATGCCGCTCTGTTCTGTCTGGAGTACGGATACCACCCGAAAGATATTCGGATGGAGCTCCGTATCTACCAGAACGATGAAGTTTGGGTCGAGAACCCCACTGAAGAGGAAATCAGCCCTGTCATCGCTAAAATCAAAGAGTTCGACCCGATCATCACTGATATTTTGTTAGGAGTGGCAGCATGAATCCGATTGAAAAAGACCTCCGTTCTTATTTTGGCATCACTTCCGAAAGCAATATCCTGGAACACTACGGCACCAAGCGGCATTCTGGTCGCTATCCTTGGGGTTCTGGCGACAATCCGTATCAGCATTCCGGCGATTTCCTGTCTCGTGTAGAGGAGCTTAAAAAGAAGGGCCTCTCGGAGAAGGAAATCCTGGAGACCATCAACGACTCTCTCCCTGACGAGTATAAGATGGGCCTGACCGAGTTCCGCACTGCACGTCAGAAAGCAGGCCATGACCGTAAGGCATTGGAGTACGATCAGATTCGTGCGCTGAAGGATGACGGTCTTGGTTGGAAGGAAATTGGCGACAAGCTCGGCATGAGCGAGTCAAGTGTGAGGTCCAAGTATAACAATGCGATTGGCGAAAAAGCCAGCCAGGCTGAGAAGATTGCCGCGACTCTGAAAGAAGAGGTCGATAAGAAGGGCATGATTGATATTTCTGAGGGCGCAAATCAGGTCCTCGGAGTGTCGGAAAGCAAGTTGGACGAGGCTGCTTATATTCTGGAAGCAGAATATGGGTATCAGCGCTATGGCGTTGGCATCAGGCAGCCGACTAATGTCCGTCAGCAGACAAACATCACCGTCCTCGCGAAGCCTGAGTTTGACCAGAAGTATGCTTATCAGCATCAGGATCAGATCGATTCTCTGGGCGATTACCACTCCGATGATGGCGGCGAGACCTTCACGAAGCTTCAGCGCCCCTCTAGTCTGGATTCCAGTCGAGTTGCAATTCGTTATGGCGATGAAGGCGGTCTGGACAAAGACGGTGTTATGGAGATTCGCCGTGGTGTACCCGACCTTGACCTCGGCAAGAGCCATTATGCGCAGGTTCGTATCCTCGTTGACGGCGACCATTATCTGAAGGGCATGGCTGTCTATTCTGATGATCTGCCGGATGGTGTGGACGTTATGTTCAACACCAATAAGCCTTCTGGCACGCCCAAAATGAAGGTCCTCAAGGAAGCAAAAGCGGATCCTGATAACCCGTTTGGCGCAGCTATCAAGGCCAACGGACAGAGCATGTATATTGGCGAAGATGGCAAAGAGCACCTCTCGCCGATCAACAAGCTGAAAGAAGAGGGCGACTGGGATACGATGTCCCGGAACGTCTCTTCTCAGTTCCTTTCCAAGCAGCCCAAGAAGCTGATCGAGAACCAGCTTAACCTTACTGTCGCGGATTACAAAGCCCAATATGATGAAATCATGCGGTACGATAATCCTACGGTCAAAAAGAAGTTGCTCAACGATTTTGCTGATACGGTTGAGGGAACGTCCATGACCCTGAAGGCATCTGCTTTCCCGGGTCAGTCCACGAAGGTTATCCTGCCAATCAATAAGATCAAGGAGACAGAGGCGTATTGCCCCACCTATGAGAACGGCACTCGGCTTGCACTGATCCGTTATCCTCATGCAGGTACCTTTGAGATTCCCATTGTGACTGTCAACAACAAGAATGTCAGCGGTAAGCGGAATCTCGGTGCAATTCAGGATGCAATCGGCATCAATGCAAAGGTTGCAGAGCGCCTGTCTGGTGCGGACTTCGATGGCGACACGGTTATGGCAATCCCTGTTACTGACAAAGTCAACATTAAGTCTACTCGTGCGCTGAAAGCATTGGAAGGATTCGATCCCAAGACCGCTTATGCAGTTCCTGAAGGCAATCCGAACAATGTCAGGCTGATGAAGAAAGAGGAGAAGCAGCGCGAAATGGGCGTGATCTCCAACCTCATCACTGATATGACATTGCGAGGTGCTGATGAGGACGAGCTTGCACGTGCCGTTAAGCACTCCATGGTTGTTATCGATGCAGAAAAGCATAAGCTGGACTATAAGCGCTCTGAGCGCGAAAACGGTATCCCCGAGCTGAAGCAGAAGTGGCAGATTCGTGTGGACGAGGAAGGTGCTACACATTATGGTGGCGCATCCACGCTCCTGTCTCGCCGTAAGCAGACGGTTCGTGTGCCCGAGCGTCGCGGCAGTGTTCGAGTCGATAAGGAAACAGGCGAATACATCTACAAAGAAAGTGGACGTACCTTCACCGACCCCAAGACGGGTAAGGAACGTAAGGCTGAGGATACAGTCAGTCTGATCTCCGAAACGAAGGATGCGCGCACGCTGTCTTCTGGCACCATCCAAGAGAACCTGTACGCGGACTTCTCCAACAAGCTGAAGGCCATGGCCAACCAGGCGCGCAAAGAGGCGGTCAACATGAAGGGCATCCAGCGTAACCCTGAAGCGGCCAAGACCTATGCGCCTGAGGTTGCCTCCCTGAAAGAGAAGTATAACAACATGGTCGCTAACAAGCCTAAGGAGCGCAAAGCGATGCTGATTGCGAACGCCAATATTAAGGCGAAGATTCAGGAACAGGGCTTGGATCCTACGATTGACAAGAAAGAAATCAAGAAGATCTCTTCTGTTGAGATGCAGCGTGCTCGCGATTCTGTTGGCGCAAGCGGACGCAAGTCCAAGATTACCTTCACGGACAGGGAATGGGAAGCTATTCAGGCTGGCGCAATTTCCGACAATATGTTGACGAAATTCCTTAATTCGTCTGATTCCGATGAAATTGTAAAACGTGCAATGCCGAAAAATGTTGCTGTTATGACTTCTGCAAAGATGTCCAAAGCAAACGCAATGCTGAGAAGCGGTTATTCTTATGCTGAAATCGCCAAGGCCTGCGGTGTTCCGGAGTCCACGGTTTACAGTGCGCTCAACAAATAACAATCAATTAAGAAAGAGGCTTTGAATAATGGTTCGATGCTTTCTTACCACCTTTGACAACCCGTACAGTCCGTACGAGGAGTTCGAGAAGTGGTATCAGTATGATATCGAGCACGGCTACAACTCTTCCGGTTTGCTTATGAGGATCGCCGAGACCTCATCTCAGTTCACGGACAACGAAAATGCCTATGAAATTGAGAAGGCAATCGACAAGATCGTTGCTGCTGACCCGATAAACATTTACAAGAAGCTCAAGATCACCGTGCCCGATGAGGACACGCTCGGCCAAACCGCGTAAACCATAGGGAGGGGGTCTCAAAATCGACACCCCCTCTCAAATCGCGCCGGTCTTTGATATTTCCCCGGAGGGAAAATTGATATTTGGGCTTTAAGGCTCCGACAGCGAAAGCTGCCGATTATATTTGTGTAAACTCTCGATACCTGTATCCACAGCAGGTGTTAAGATTTACAGTCATATGGGAAATTGCCGAGGTTCTGGGGTGTAGACCGGGACTTCGGCGGTTTTTGCAAGGGCTCATGGGATTAGTATCCTCCTATATATTTGGGTTCAGGGCTTTCACGATGTTCAACCTCCATTGGGCATGATCTGCTTTTTCTTCTCCTTTCAAATGAGACAGGCTTAACTGGTACTACTGCGACTCCCATGAACCCTTGCAAAAGCAAAATAAGAATGTGAAACGAGGTTATTGCAATGAAACCTAAGAAGTCTGCTCCGGGCGAAATGTCGGCTGCAACTTCGCGGCCTGCAAGAACCCCGGAAGCACAAGAAAACTATATGATCAACCTGGCGATGAAGCTGGTTGAGAAACGACTGCTGGAAGGTACGGCATCCAGCGCTGAGACGACCCATTTTCTGAAGCTGGCGACCTCTAAGAATGAGTTGGAGAAAACAAAGCTGGAAGAGGAAAACAAGCTGCTGAGGGCAAAGACTGAGACACTCCAGAATGCAAAGCACTCCGAGGAGATGTACGAGAAGGCCATTGCTGCCATGAAGAAATACAACGGCTTGGGAGAGGATGACGAGTATGACATTAATTGACGTTGCATTTGCCCTGAGCATGGTTGTGATGATTATTTTCGTACCACTATTCTTTGCCGAGTGGGTCGAGAAGCACACCCAGAGTTATGCGCTTGAGATATTTGCGCATTTCGGAATGCCTGCGCTACTGTGGTGTGTAATGTTGGTGCTGTATGAATTGCTGCGTAAGAATGGGGTAGTTGGGTGAAATGTCAATAACGAATATCCAGATGCTATTGGCTGTACTGTGGTTATGCAGTTTTGCAATCTTCATGGTGGCCGTATACTTGGGGAAGCATCCGGAAAATGCTGTAAGTACGACCATGCTGTATGTTCTCGGGGTGCTGTCTGGGGTTATTGCACTCTGCGAGATACTGGAGCTGTTTACATGAAAAGCTACACGGAGCTATGCACACTGCCGACATACGAGGAGAGGCTGGAGTATTTACAGCTGCACGGGGAAGTGGGGAGAGACACCTTTGGGTTCGACCGATGGCTGAACCAGGACTTCTACCAATCGAGAGAGTGGCGGCAGTTCCGAGACAGGATCATTGCCCGGGACATGGGATGCGACCTGGGATGCAAAGACCACCCGATCACAGACTGGGTGCTGCGGGACGGAAAGCCGATTCGACCGAAGATCTCCATCCACCACATAAACCCCATAACAAAAGATGACATTCTCCAGCACAGCGAAAAGCTGCTTGATCCGGAGAACGCCATTTGTGTTTCGGCGGCAACGCACAAGGTGATCCATTACGGAACAGGAAAGGGCCCGAAGCTGCCGGACGGAGAAAGAAGACCGGGCGACACCTGCCCATGGATAAAAACATGAATAAGTCACAAGAAGAAACTGACAATGGCTAAGGCGACAAAAAGCAAAACGACACCGACTTGGATGTACATTCCGTGATCACCGAGAAGATCAAGAGTTCTTTCGAGAATATGCTTGGCTCTATCGATAAATTCGGTGACCGAAAATTCTGGAATATGGCGATTTACTATTTCTGCATAGGTGCGAAGTTCTTCGTTATCATTGTCCGAATCCGTCTGACGACTGCTTGGCTCATCAGATAAAGAATCATCGGGCTTGAACTGTGATCCGCAATAAGGGCACTCGAGAAATGCACCGTGGTCATCCATTTTTACAGGAGCACCGCAGTTTGGACAGGTGTAAGACTGCATATATTGCCTCCGAAGTATAAGAAATACCGTTTGCGATAAGTATATCAATCCATATGTTGTATGTAAAGAAGAAAGTCTGATATCCAGTGGAGGAAATGAGTATGTACCAGAAAAAAGCATTTAACCGGCGAGAGCAGGACTACGCCATAGGGCTGCGGCGGAAGCTGGAAGAGGCAGAGGCGATGCTCCAGCACCTTGCACCGAGCCGCGCGAGAAGCCTGGCGCTGACCAAGCTGGACGAGGCACTGCTCTGGGCGAACGTGGGCATTGCGGAGGCCGGGCTCCAGCAGGGCTATACGGCTGTACCGCGGAACAGGAGCTTTGACTTTGACGATGCTTTGGCCACGAATGTGGATGGGCAGCAGGTGCGGGCAACACGGGCCGGGGATATTACGCTTGATGGGATGAAGATTGTCCCGCGGAGGGATGAGAATCATGCTGTGACCGCACAAAACGCTGCTCCGAGTGCTGAGGGAGATCTCGTTTTGCTGAAACCTGGTCAAGTGGCGATCGATGCGGGGAGGCTGGCCAAGCTGGTCGAGGAGAGTGCACAGAAAGAAGCGGCCATGGGGAAGGACGGCGCGCCCCACCATCTGGCCGAACTGGAATTTCTGGCGAGGGCTCAGAAGGACTGGTACTACGCCATGATGAGCTACATTATGGGTGGCGACAGCGATGTCGAGGAGGAATCAAAATGAATTCGATCCTGACGAGCGTGAAGAAGCTGCTGGGCATTGCCGAGGAGTGCACCGACTTTGATGCGGACATCATCATGTACATCAACATGGCGCTGTTTGCACTGGTGCAGATGGGCGTGGGGCCCGGCGAGGGGTACGCCATTTCCGGGAAAGAAAACGAATGGACGGAGTTCGTTGCCGACCCGGTGAAGGTGGAAGCGGTGAAGGCTTACGTGGCCGTGAAGGTACGGCTGCTGGGCTTTGACCCGCCACAGAGCAGCACCACCATGGAAGCGCTGAAGAATACCGCCTCCGAGATGGAATGGCGGCTGAACGTGGAGCACGACAACACATGGGACGGACAGTAGCAGCACGATGGGTGGAGCACTGGATGGAAACACCGGAGAAAAAGGACTGGTTTGGGCGGGTAACGCAGGATATCTGCAACGGATGCGCCCGACATGGAACCGGCGAATGCCCGGAGGATATCCGATGCTTTTACACCCTGGACAAGCCCTTTTACCGGCCCAAAACCTGAACGAGTGAAACGGAGCAAGACGAGGAACCAAAATGGCATTATCGAACACGGCCACGCCGATCTACTACGGCCGTTTTCGGGAGGCCGTGATGCGTGGCGAAATACCCGTATGCCGGGAAATTGCCATGGAGATGGAGCGGATCGACGACCTGATCGCCAACCCAGGCATCTACTATGACGACAAGGCGGTGAACGGCTTTATCTCCTTTTGCGAGGATGAGCTGACCCTGACTGACGGCACCGACGTGAAGCTGCTGGACAGTTTCAAGTTATGGGCTGAAGAGATCTTTGGGTGGTATTACTTTGTGGAACGAAGCATCTTTGTGCCGAACGAGCGCGGAGGCGGCGGACACTACGAGACCCGGCGGCTGAAAAAGCGGCTGGTGACAAAGCAATACCTCATCATTACCCGATCGGCCGCGAAAACCATGTATCTGGAGTTTTTGCAGGCGTACTTCCTGACGGCGTACACCACTACGACCCAGCAGCTGACCACCGCCCCGACCATGAAGCAGGCCGAGGAGGTGCTGGCACCCTTCCGCACCGCATTGGCGCGGGCAAAGGGGCCGGTGTTCCAGTTCATGACCGAGGGCAGCCTGCAAAACACCACCGGCTCCAAGGCAGACCGGGTGAAGATGGCTTCCACCAAGAAGGGCATCGAGAACTTTTTGACCAACAGCCTGCTGGAAGTGCGCCCGATGACCATTGAGAAGCTGCAAGGACGGCGCGACACTGTGGCGACCGTGGACGAGTGGCTCTCTTGCGACATCCGGGAAGACCCCATTGGTGCCATTGAGCAGGGTGCAGCCAAGAACGAGAATTACCTCATCGTGGCGGCTTCCTCCGAGGGCACGGTGCGCAACGGCTGCGGCGACGACATCAAAATGGAGTTGATGAGCATCCTGAAAGGGGAGTACGTCAACCCCCATGTGTCCATCTGGTACTACAAGCTGGACTCCATTGAGGAAGTGGGCCAGCCGGAGATGTGGCTGAAGGCCAACCCGAACCTGGGCAAGACCGTGAGCTACGAGACCTACCAGTTGGACGTGGAGCGTGCGGAGAAATCCCCCAGCGCCCGGAACGATATTCTGGCCAAGCGCTTCAACCTGCCTATGGAGGGCTACACCTATTTCTTCCCCTACGAGGAGACCCTGTGCCACAGGAAGAGAAGCTTCTGGCAGATGCCCTGTGCCATGGGCGCGGACCTTTCCATGGGCGACGACTTCTGCGCCTTTACCTTCCTGTTTCCGCTGTCCAACGGATATTTTGGGGTTAAGACGCGGGACTACATCACATCCTACACCCTCAGCCAGCTTCCGGCTTCGAGACGGCAGCAGTATGAGGAATTCATGCGGGAAGGGACCCTGTTCGTGTTTGACGGCACGGTTCTGGACATGATGCAGGTATACGATGACCTGGACAACTTTATCATGGAGAACGAGTACGACGTGCGGGCGTTTGGCTACGACCCCTACAACGCACAGGAGTTCGTGAAGCGCTGGGGCGATGAAAACAGCACCTTTGGCGTTGTGAAAGTGATCCAGGGTGCAAAGACCGAAAGCGTGCCGCTGGGTGAGCTGAAAAAGCTGAGCGAACAGCGGAAGCTGCTGTTTGACGAACAGTTGATGCAATTTGCCATGGGCAACTGCATTACGCTGGTGGACACCAACGGCAACCGGAAGCTCTACAAACAGCGGCAGGATCAGAAGATCGATGCCGTGGCTGCTATGATGGACGCTTACGTGGCATGGAAACAGAACCGGGATGCGTTTGAATAAAACGGAACCGCCAGCGTATTACGGAACGAAAACGCAGTACGCTGGCGGTTTTTGTTTTTTTGCACGGGAAATCCAAATAGATGGTCAGTCATCGTCATCTGCGGAAGCCCAGTCAATATTTTTGGTGTGACAGGATGGGCAGGTCCAATAGCCCTCTTCGTTATCGCCATCTTCCCAGGGCGCTGTGTAAGGTGCATTGCGAAGATCACGGCCACAGTTGATGCAGTAGTTTTCCATAGAGATACTCCCTTCAGGTTTTCTTTACTTGATATGGCTGATCATGCGGATCTCGGAATGTCATATCCGGAGGAAGGTCTTCTCCGGTCTGCTCTTTGAACTTGCCAATCTTCTCTTGAGACGGATGACAACCTTCATGAAGATGAACCATGATCATGCCAAGTGAATGTATGATGGTTTCATAGTCGTCCGGATTACGAGGCGCATATTTCCGGTGATCAGGCTCTGATTCTTCTGGTTCGGAAAAAACCTTTGCAGATATGGAATTATCCTGTTCCGCATCTGCATCTATGGACAGCGAGTGATTCTGGTCTTCAGGCAATTCGTTCGTGGATTCCGTGAGTTGCGGAAGGGCAGCATTGTCATCCTTCAGGTTTAAATAAAATGCTCCTACGGCAAGGGTAACGATACCTGCGATTCCAATTCCCTTAGTGAATCCGGGATGGGCTGTTCTGAAATCGTTCAGTTTTACTTTACTCTTCGCAATGGCATTGTACTTATTGAAGTCAGGATCCTGATCGTAGGGCACGATACTTTTTGTATGACAGTTCTCGCAGGTTACCGTGCGTGGCAGCCATCGCGGGATGGCCAATTCCTTACCACAGTTCGGGCAATGACAAGTAAACATGGGCGGCTCCTTTTGCTTCTATGCCTTGAGTATAGCATAAGTGCAGAAAAAGGCAATAAGAAACATGGAAATTCTGTCGAAAATTATAATAGGAGTATTTATGAACGGCTGTGCTTATAACGAAAAAGTAAAGAGGGCAACGAAGCTGTTGCCCACGCACTGTTGAAAGAATGAGGTGAGCAAAAATGAACGATTATTGGAACTATCTGGCGCATGGCGACCTGGGAAAAGAGCGAAAGGGGCACAAATACTATGCCCGTGTTGCTGTTGGACGGAACAAATTGGGATTTACCCAGTATCGTTATTTCTACGATGCGCGAGAATATGGCGCGTACATGACTCGGCAGAAAAACAACCGGTATTCGCCTAAATTCGAGGGCAAAAAGAACACGACGTACTTTGTAACCGGAAAAGGAACATCGATGGTGGATGGTGGCACTGCTAACAAAGATATTCAGCGAGCAAAAGGACTTGGTGTCTATACCACTCACTATCTCTCTAACGAAAAAGGAACTCCGACCGGAGCCACCGCCACGAGCGAAGCCAAAACCGTGAAAGACCATCCGAATCTGCGGAAAGCGAAGCAACGCATCAAGACCGCTGTCGAAAAAGGCAAGAAGTTTGTGTCGGGGTTGGTTACTCACAACACTAAAATCACAATGCTGCGAGATATGGATGGAAAGAGTACCAGGAAGTATGTTTCCGGAAAAAAGAAGGGCAAGAGCTTCATATCGAGCCTGTTCGGTGATAATCCTAAAATTACGATGCTGAAGGACATGGACGGAAAGAGCGTTAAGAAGTACATTGCCGGAAAGAAATGAGGTGATGAGACAAATATGCAGGTATACAAGGACGAGCTATACCACTGGGGCATCAAGGGCATGAAGTGGGGCGTGCGGCGGTACCAGAACAAGGATGGTACCCTGACGGCCGCAGGCAGGAAACACTATGCCGGAGACGGGAACGCCGGTGAGGATGCACAGAAGCCCAAGACAGAGTATGCGCCCAAGCGAACCGGAAAAAACGCGGAGGACTACTCCGACGAGGAGCTGCGGGCACGGATTAACCGGCTGCAAATGGAAAAGCAGTACCGGGATCTTCAGGGGCAGACCAACATCCGGGCGGACGACCCCAATAAGGAACTGAAAGCCGAGAAAGAGCGGCTCCAGCTCCAGAAGGACGTGAAACAGCTGCGGAAGGACGTATACAGCGGGCAGAGCTTTGTGAAGACCGTAATGACGAACGCTTCCCAGCAGTTTTTGACCAAGGCCGCTTCCGGTGCTATGAGCTACGCAGCAAAACAGTTCATCACGAAGGAACTCAAGAACCCTGATCTGGCGAACGCCATTGTGAGCGGAAGCGCTGGCGGAAACCAGCAGAAGAAAGACGATGACAAGAAAGACGACGACAAGAAAGACAGTTAAGGTCTGGAGGAAATCAAAATGGCATCACAAACCTTTGGCTCCAGACTGAGACACGCCTGGAATGCGTTTTTGAACCGGGATCCCCCCGGAAGAAGCGGCGAAGGATACAGCTACCGGCCTGATCGGGTAAGGCTGAACCGAAGCAATGACCGGACGATCATGACGGCCATCAACACCCGCATTGCAATGGACGCTGCGGCAATTACCATCAATCATGTAAGGCTCGATGAAAACGGACGCTACGACGAAACCGTTGATTCGGGCCTTAATTCTTGCCTGAACCTTTCAGGCAACAAGGACCAGACGGGCCGGGCACTGCGATATGACATGTTCCTTTCCATGCTGGACGAGGGATGCATTGCACTGGTGCCCATTGACGTGGACTACGACGGTAAGACCGGTAAGACCCGGATCGAATCCATGCGGGTGGGAAAGGTGCTGGAATGGTACCCGGACGACGTGCGGCTGGAAGTGTACAACGACCGGACCGGACGGAAAGAGGAGATCACCCTGCCGAAGACACAGGTGGCCCTGGTGGAGAACCCGTTCTATGCCGTGATGAACGAGCCCAACGGCACGGTGCAGCGCTTGATCCGGAAACTGAACCTGATGGACGTGATCGACGAGCAGGTGGGCAGCGGCAAGCTCGACCTGATCATCCAGCTGCCCTACGTTGTGAAGGGCGAGACCCGGAAGAAACAGGCCGAAGAACGGCGGGCACAGATCGAACAGCAGCTCGCCGGTTCCAAATACGGCATTGCCTACACCGATGGCACGGAGCATATCACGCAGCTGAACCGCAGCCTCGAAAACAACCTTCTGAAGACCGTGGAATACCTGACCAACATGGCATACAGCCAGTTGGGTATCACCCCGGAGATCATGAACGGTACTGCTTCTGATGCTGTGATGACCAACTACGAGAACCGCACCATCGAACCCATTGTGGCGGCTGCCGTGGACGAGATCCGGCGGAAGTTCCTGACCGAGGACGACCGGGCGAACCGGGAATCCGTGATGTACTTCCGTGACCCGTTCAAGCTGACCCCTGTTTCCGCCGTTGCCGAAATGGCCGACAAGTTTACCCGCAACGAGATCATGACCTCCAACGAGTTCCGGCAGGCCATTGGCATGAAACCCAGCAAGGACCCCAAGGCAGATGAACTGCGGAATGCAAATATCAGCCAGAGCAGTGAGGAAATTGCGGCGCAGAACAAAACGATCACGGTAGGGCGGGATGCCGTAGAGAGGAGTATTGCAAATCAAAATGGTTAATTTTGACTACGATTGCAGCGGCTGGGCGACGAAAGCGAACGTCCGGTGCTATGACGGGCTGGTGATCGCACAGGATGCCTTTAAGGAGTGCAGCGGCAAGGTTGTGCCCATGGTGTACAAC
This sequence comes from Faecalibacterium hominis (ex Afrizal et al. 2022), assembly GCF_049545105.1. Taxonomy (NCBI): domain Bacteria; kingdom Bacillati; phylum Bacillota; class Clostridia; order Eubacteriales; family Oscillospiraceae; genus Faecalibacterium; species Faecalibacterium hominis (ex Afrizal et al. 2022). The sequence continues at coordinate 379,080 of NZ_CP186860.1, forward strand.
CACGACCACGCCAACGTGGACAACGTGATCGGCCACTGCCTGCTGGAGAACCGGCCCGGTGGCGTGTACTGCTATGCCAAATTCAACGACACCGACACCGGCAAGACCGCAAGACAGTGCGTGGAAAGCGGCGATCTGAGCGCCTTTTCCATTTTTGCCAACGGCCTGAAGAAGGTGGGCAGCACCGTGAAGCACGGCTTTATCCGGGAAGTGAGCTTGGTGCTGGCCGGATGCAACCCGGGTGCCCTGATCGACGAGGTGGTAAAGCACAGCGCCGATGAGGACTACGAGGGCGGCGAGGCCTTTATCTATAATGAGGACGGCCTGAGCCTGATCCACGGCATGGACCCCGAGGGCAACCCGCTGGAAGACCTTACACACAGTGCGGACAGCGGCGATGCCGCGACCGACGATGAAGCAACACAGGAGGAAGCCAAAATGGCGGACGAAAAGAACGAAGGCAAGACGCTCGAACAGGTCTACAACAGCATGACCGACGAGCAGAAAGAGTGCTGCCACGCTCTGGTGGGCCTGGCCCTGGAAGAGCAGGAAGGCGGCGACAACGATGACGGTGAGGAGGACGATACCGTGAAGCAGAATGTTTTCGACAAGGATACCAACGCAACTGTGCTGAAGCACAGCATCGAAGAGATCAACAACGTGGTCAAGACCGCAAAGAGCCACGGCACCATGAAGGCTGCCTTTGAGGATGCCGGCATGGACAGTGACGAGCTGGCCCACAGCATCGATAACATCGACTGGCTGTTCCCTGAGGATCACCTGCTGGACACCACGCCCCGCATCATCGACAAGCCCGACGACTGGGTGAGCGTGGTCATGGGCGCTGTGCACCACATTCCCTTCAGCCGGTTCAAGAGCATGTTTGCTGACCTGACCGAGGAGGATGCCCGCGCCAAGGGTTACATCAAGGGCAACTTCAAGAAGGAAGAGGTCTTTGGCCTGCTGCGCCGCTCCACCAGCCCCACCACCGTATACAAGAAGCAGAAGCTGGACCGCGACGACGTGATCGACATTACCAGCTTTGACGTTGTGGCATGGCTGAAGCAGGAGATGCGCCTGAAGCTGAACCGTGAGCTGGCTCTGGCTTACCTGCTGGGCGACGGCCGTCTGGCTGCCTCTGAGGACAAGATCGATGAGAACTGCATCCGCCCTGTGTTCAACGACAGCGACCTGTTTACCATCAAGGTCCAGTGCAAGACCACCGGCCTGACCACCGTGGAGGACAAGTACAAGGCCCTGATCAAGCAGATCCTGCGCAGCCGCAAGGAGTACCGCGGCTCCGGCACCCCCACCCTGTTCACCACGGAGGACGCTCTGACCGAGATGCTCCTGCTGGAGGACGGCATCGGCCACCCGCTGTATGCTGACGAGGCTGCTCTGGCCCGCAAGCTGCGTGTGAAGAACATTGTGACCATTCCCGAGATGGAGGGCCGCAAGGGTGCCAAGGGTGGTGACCTGGTCTGCCTGATCGTGAACCTGGCCGACTACACCGTGGGCGCAGACAAGGGCGGCGCTGTTTCCATGTTCGACGACTTCGACATCGACTTCAACGCCCAGAAGTACCTGATTGAGACCCGCTGCTCCGGTGCTCTGACCACCCCGTTCAGCGCCATGGCTGTTGAGTGGGCTGCTTAAAGAGAAAGGATATGAATATGCTGAACACCATCTACGAGACCGGTTATGACCTGCACGTGGCAAACTACGTTGCCTACCTGCACACTGACAAGAAGCTGTACGAGGACGAGGCCCACAAGGTTCAGGCCAAGAAGGCTGACGTTGAGAAGGCCTTTAAGCTGGGCCGTCTGATCGTGGTGGCTGCCGACAAGACCTACCTGCCTGTGGCCCTGACGGCTGCCGGTGTGGTTGTGACCGACGGCACCACCCCCACCACCTGCACCATGGCTGCGGACGAGGCCTGATCTTTTCAGGTTTCAAGGTTAGCCACAACAAATCAAAATGGAGTGAGAAGAGATGAGATACTGCGGGAAGCTGGGATTTGCAGATAAGGTGGAGGAGACCGCCCCCAGCGTATTTACCGAGAAGATGACGGAACGCACCTATTACGGGGACGTGCTGGAGTTTGGACGGCAGATGCAGGTGGGAGACAAGGTGAACCCCGACATCACGGTTGGAAACCAGTTGAGCATTCTGGCTGACCCGTTTGCGAACGACCATCTCTACGATCTCCGGTATGCGGTGTTTATGGGACAGAAATGGCAGGTGACCGGCGTGAAGGTACAATACCCGCGCCTGATCCTGACCTTGGGAGGGCTCTGGAATGGAAGCACGGCTGAAGGTTGACACGCTCCTGCGCGAAGTGCTGAAGGAGAACGGAAAGTCGATCCACCTCTATTATCAGCCGAAAGCGGGATTCCAGCTCCAGTATCCCTGCATCGTGTACAGCGAAACCAGGATCCGGAACAACCATGCAAACAACAGGGTCTACATCCAGCATCCGTTCTACACGGTGACCGTGATGGACAAAGACCCTGACAGCAAGATCAAAGCGGCCGTAAGTGTGTTACCAAAATGCACCTACGACCGCTCTTTTGTTTCGGACGGATTATACCACACCGTTTTTACGATCTACATCTAAGGAGGAACTATATGTCCAGACTGATTTGGGACGCTGTCGGCGAAAAGTTTTACGAGATGGGCACCAAGCTGGGTGTCCTGTATCCCATGAACAACACCGGCGCTTACGACAAGGGCGTGGCCTGGAATGGCCTGACCGCCGTGACCGAGAGCCCCTCCGGCGCTGAGGAGACCAAGCTCTACGCCGACGACATCAAGTATGCTTCTCTGCGCTCTGCCGAGGAGTACGGCTACACCATCGAAGCCTACACCTACCCCACCGAGTGGGAGCCCTGCGACGGTTCCGCACAGGTTGCAACGGGTGTTTCCATCGGCCAGCAGAAGCGCCAGGGCTTTGGCTTCAGCTGGGTGACCACCGTGGGCAACGACGTTGATGACGAGGTGGGCCAGAAGATCCACATTGCGTGGAACAGCACCGCTTCCCCCAGCGAGAAGAGCTACGCCACCATCAACGACAACCCCGATGCCATCACCTTCAGCTGGGAGTGCACCACCTCCCCCGTGAGCGTGACCGGCCACCGCCCCACCAGCCACATGGAGATCGACTGCTCCAAGCTGAAGGCTGCCACCGTGAAGGCCATTCAGGATAAGCTCTATGGCACCGAGACTGCCGAGGCGACCCTGCCTTCCCCCGACGAGCTGATCAAGCTGATCACCGACAGCGAGGGCCAGGCGTAAGAAGCCAGGCATCAATGAACACGATAAAGGAGAAGAAAAATGCTGAAAAAGACGATGACCACCGTGGACTTTGGCGGTACTGAGCGGACGGAAGACTACTACTTCAATCTGACCCGTGCCGAGATCATGGAGATGGAGCTGACCACCGAGGGCGGCCTTGTGCAGATGATCAACCGCATCACTGCCGCCCAGAGCCAGCTGGAGCTTGCCAAGCTGTTCAAGCAGATCATCTGCAAGAGCTACGGTGTGCTGAGCCCGGACGGCCGGAAGTTCATCAAGAACGATGCGGTGCTGGCGGACTTTATGTCCACTCAGGCCTACAGCGACCTGTACTACAAGCTGGCCTCCAACGGCGAGGCAGCGGCCGCATTCTTTGAGGGCATCCTGCCGGAGGACATGAAGGAGGAGACCAAGAAGGCCGCCCCTGTGAACGCACAGCCCGGCCTGAAGGTGCTGGAAGCCCCCGTGAAGGGCACTGAGGAGCAGTAACATGCCCCTCTTACCGCTCCGTCCGCCAAAGGGCGGCGCGTCGCGGAGCTCCCCAAAGGGGCGAGCTCTGTTTAGAAGAACATTCAAAATGGAGCGTGCTCTGAGAAGGGCACCTCAATGAACACATACCAGGGAGAGAAAGCAAATGCTGACGCTTACGATACCGGGACAACAGCGGTGGAATGAAAAGACAGAGGAATTTGTCTACACGCCTGCCGTGGTCCTGAAGCTGGAACATTCACTGCTCTCCCTGGCTCATTGGGAAAGCAACTGGAACATCCCGTTCCTGAGCAATCTGGACAAGCTGACCGTGGAGCAGTGGCTGGACTACATCCGCTGCATGACGGTGACCAAGGGGGTAGACCCCGAAGTGTACGCCAGACTGACCCGGGAACAGTACCGTTCCATTAACGAATATATGGAAGCTCCCATGACCGCAACATGGTTCAGCGGGGAGCCGAGACCCAACGAACGAAAGACCGCAGGAAAGCCACGGCCAAAACGACCGCCCCGGAAAAGCGGGACCGAGACCACGGCTGAGGTGCTGTACTGCCAGATGTTCAGCTTTGGCATTCCGAAAGCGTGCGAGAAGTGGCATTTGAACCGGTTATTGACCCTGATCCGGGTATGCCAGGAGAGCCAGGCACCGGCGAAGAAGATGAGCAAGGGTGACCGGATGGCCCAGCAGCGGATGCTGAACGAGCAGAGAAAGGCCCGGCTGAAGACGAGAGGGTAAGATGCCAAAAGTAATTGTCTTTCGCCAGAAGGGCGACTGGAAGAAGAGCCGGAAATTTTTGAAGCGATGCTCGAACCTGAGCCTGGATGAGCTGCTTGACCGATACGGACAGGAGGGCGTGGAGGCCCTTGCGAAGGCGACCCCGAAGGACACGGGAAAGACGGCGGCAAGCTGGAGCTACACGGTGACCAAGGGAAAAGAGAGCATCACCATTACATGGAGAAACTCCAACATCGTGGACGGTGTGCCCATTGCGGTGATCCTGCAATACGGACATGGCACACGAAACGGAGGATACGTAGAGGGCGTGGATTATATCAACCCTGCGATGCGGCCCATTTTTGAGCGGATCGCAGCACGGGCATGGGGCGAGGTGAGGACAGAATGAGCCAGGAAGTAGACAGCCGCGTTGTTGAAATGCGGTTTGACAACGCAAATTTTGAGAAAAATACCAAACAGACCATCTCGACCATTGACCGGCTGATGGAGAAGCTCCAGTTCAAGGGAGCGGAAAAGGGCTTTGAGAAGGTGGACGCAGCCGCGGAGAACGTGGACTTTGCCACCATGCAGACGAGCCTTGACCGGCTGGAATCCAAGTTCTCGAGCCTGAACATCGTGGCCACCACGGCGCTGGTGAACATCACCAACAAATTTGTGGACGCGGGCGAGAAGCTGGTCAAGAGCCTGTCCATCGATCAGGTGGCCAGCGGCTGGGACAAGTACACTGAAAAGACCTCCAACGTTCAGACCATCATGAACGCCACGGGCAAGAGCATCGATCAGGTGAACGGCTACCTGAACAAGCTGATGTGGTACTCCGACGAGACCAGCTACAGCTTCAGCGAGATGACCAGCGCCCTTTCCCAGATGACGGCTGCGGGCGGCAACATCGACAAGATGATCCCCATGATCATGGGCATTGCCAACGCCACCGCAGACGCGGGCAAAACGGGCTTTGCGTTCCAGAGCACCATCCGGAACCTGACCCAGAGCTACAGCGCCGGACATTTGCAGCTTCAGGACTGGAAGAGCCTGAACCTGATGGGCACGGCCACCAAGGCCCTGAAGCAGGAGCTCATTGACACAGCGGTGGAGCTGGGCACCCTGAAAAAGGGCGAGGTGACCATTGGCACCTTTGAGAGCTCCCTTTCCAAAAAGTGGGCCAACACGAAGGTCATGGAAAAAACCTTTGAGAAGTACGCTTCCATGATGGAAGCGGCCTACGAGATGACCCAGAAGAACAAGGGCATGACCAGCTCCGAGGCCCTTGAGAAGCTGAGCGGTCAATACGGCGAGCTGGCAGAACGTGCGGCACTGGCGGCCCAGCAGGCAACCAGTTTTGGGCAGGCCATTGATTCCACCAAGGACGCGGTCAGCTCAAAATGGATGGCCGTATTCGAGACCTTCTTTGGCAACAAGGAAGAGGCCACCGACACATGGACAGAGCTTTCGGATCGGCTGTACGACATTTTCGTGCCCAGCATCGACGGGCTGAACGAACGGCTGAAGGACGGACTGAACAGCGGATGGGCACAGCTGCAAGGAAGGCTGGGGGATCAGGCGGATGCCTACAGCTACACCCTCCAGCAGGTGGCACTGGCCAGCGGTGCTGTGACCGAGGACCAGATCACCGAAGCGGGCAGTTTTACCAAGGCATTGCAGCAGAACGGCGTAAGTGCCCAGCTGCTGAAAGCAAGCCTTGACGAAGCACAGACCAGTGCCGAAAAGCTGCTGACCCTGAGCGACAAGGAGATGGCCGCAAAGCACTATGACCGGGAGACCATCCAGCGGGATGCGGAAGCCTTTGCGAAGCTGAACGCCGAGATTCAAAATGGAACCCTGGACCTGGAGGAGTACGCCCAGAAGATTGGCGAGCTTTCCGGCAGAGAGCATCTGGTGCAGAGCTTCTGGAACATCATGGATGCCATTGGCAAAGTGGTGGCCCCTGTGAAGGAGGCGTTCAGTGAGATCTTCCCGCCCGCAGACGGGGAGCGCATTTACAGCTTTGCCGAACGGCTCGACCTGATGACCCAGAAGCTCATCATCACCGACCAGACCGCAGAGAAGATCAAGAAGACCTTTAAGGGCCTGTTCACGGTGCTGAAAGGCGTTACCACGATCCTGAGCAAGATCGGCGCTGTGGCCAAGGAAGCATTTTCGCTGCTGGCGAACGCTGCGAAGCCTGTGGCACAGGTGATGCTGAGCGTGGGAGCCGGGCTTGGGGATTTCCTTGAGACGATCTATAAAGTTGCCACCGGAAGCGGCACCCTGCGTGAGAAGCTGGGCGGCATCAAGACGGCGCTGACGAAGCTCCTGAGCCCCGTGGATGCACTGGGCAGCATGCTGAAAAGCACGAAGATCGCGCAGTACATCGACACCTTCCTGAAAAAGGGCGAGGAGAGCACCGGCTTACTGGGCACCTTGTACTCCGTGGGCAGACGGGCCTTTGACGGACTGAGCGCTGTGATCCGGACCGCAGCAAGCGGAGGCATTGGCATCCTGGGTGCGCTTGGCATGGCGATCTCGACCCTGCTCTCCAAACTGGGTGGCCTTGGTGAGAACGCGGTGCAGGTACTGGGGCTGACAAAGCCGAATCTGGAGGACTTCCAGCAGAACCTCATCGACATGCCGAAGAACCTGAGCAAATCCATGAGCGAGTTTGCTTCCAGCTTCCAGCGCAGTATGAACAAGATCAACGGCTCGGTGGGTGATGCCTTTGCCCCGGTGAAACAGTTCTTTACCGCTGTGAAAGAGGGCTTTGATGCCATCAGCGGGACGGACGTTTACCGGTTTATGAGCCTGATCGACGTGGGACTGCTGGCGTTCAGCATCGGGCAGATGGCAAAAGCCACCAAGAGCCTGAAAGCAATGCTGGAGACCCCGCTGACCGGAATGCTCAACTCCATCTCCGGCACCTTTAAGCAGCTGGCCAGCGCGATCAAGACCTGGCAGAAGAACGAGAGCACCAAGACCCTGACCGGCATGGCCACCGCGATCCTGATCCTGGCCGGTGCCATGTACGTGATGAGCCGGATCAACCCCGACCGGTTCACGGAGATCGCTAGTACGGTCTTTGGCTTCGTGACCCTGCTGACGATCTCGGCAAAGCTGCTGGAGCCTACAACCAAGCGGTTCACGAAAGCATTTGACAGCCTGAAAGCCAGCGCCCTGAACGCGGCGACCCTGTGGGGCACTGCTGCGGCGCTGATCGGACTGGGCATTGCCATTGGCTCCATTACCAAGGGACTTTCCCGGATCATGGAGGTCCTGCAGAAAGGCGACATTGCAGCAAATGCCGCAGCGCTGGCCGTTGTGACCGTGTCCATCGTTGCCATGATGCTGGCGATGCGTCAGCTCTCTCTGGCGCTGGTGGTGGGCGAGAAGGCCATGAACCACAAAGTGATCCTTTCGACGGCGGTGGAGCTGGTGGCGCTGAGCGGTGCCATCAAGGTGCTTTCCACCGCTCTGAAGCCCCTGAGCGAGATCAAGTTCACCAGCCTGGTAAAAGCCGGTATGGCGGTGGTTTCGCTGGGCGGACTGCTGACCACCATGGCCACGGCTCTGGCTGTGGTAAACAAGGTGATCGGCCCGACCGGATTTCAAAATGGAGCCGCGATCGCAGCCATGGCTGGCGGCATCTGGATTGCAGCGCAGGCGGTGAACAGTCTGGCGAATATTCAGCTTGTCCGGCTGGATGCGGCCATGACCAGCATCAAGACCCTGATGCTCCTGATGACCACCATGTCGGCCTTTTCGTCCAAGACGAAGTTCGGCTCCGGTGCGGCCATCCTGGTGATGTCTACCTCCCTCGTTGTACTGGCAGGAGCCGTGGGGCTGTTTGCCGTGATGGGGGATGCAGCCATCGATGGGCTGATCAAGGTCGCGGCTGGATTGACCGCTCTGACGATCGCATCCAGTATGTCCACCGGTGGCGTGAGTTCCGGCGCAGGAATCCTGCTGACGGCAAGTGCACTGTATGTGCTGGCTGCGGCGGTAGAGAAATTTGCGGCATTGAACATTGGTGAGCTTTTACGGGGCGGGATTTCCGCATTGCTCGGACTGGGAAGTCTGGTTGGCGGGTTAGTCGTATTTACAAAGTTCGGCGTTGCTTCCGCACTGGATGGTCTGGGCTCCGCTATGCTCAAGATGAGCGCGGCGCTGCTGATTCTGGCCCCTGCCATTAAACTGCTGGGCGATGCTGACCCGGAAACTGTCGGACAGGCGTTACAGGTATTTCTGGACGGAATGCTCATCACCATGCTGGGTGGTGCTCTTCTGACAGCAATGCCTCAGCTGGCGGTTGGATTGGAACTGCTGGCAAAAGCATTCTGGAACTTTGCAAAGTCGCTTGGCGTGATCGCGCTGGCGACTGCGGCGATGGGGGTTCTTTCCATGTTTGCAGGACCGATCTGTCAAGCCATCATCAACGCCGCACCGGACATTCAGGAAGCACTGACCACCGTGGTGACGATGCTCTGCGAGGTGATCAAGAACTGCGCCGGGCCTATTGTCGAGGCATTTGACGCGCTGGTCCGTGCCGTGATCCCGGAGTGCTGGCAGCTGGCGAAAGACGGCCTGAGCTTCCTTGGTGTTCCGGAAACATGGGGTGAACTGTTCAGCGGTATCGGAAATGCCATGAAGGATGCGGCGCTGGGCATTTTTGACTGGTTCGGCGAGATCTTTGAGGACGACCGGCCGGTTGGCATGGCGGTCAACGGCATCAAATCGCTGGGCGGAAAGATCGTTGAAGCGTTCAAATCGTTCTTTGGTATTGCTTCACCTTCCAAGGTGATGGCCGAGAACGGCGAATATGTCATGCTGGGCGTTGTGGAAGGCCTGCAAAACCAGAGCATTCTGGAGCGGGCAAAAGCGGCCATGCATAGCGCTGCCGCTGCCATCCGGAACGTCTTCACCACCTTCTGGGGCATCCATTCGCCCAGTGACGTTGCAGCCAGCGACGCGGAGAACATCCTTGAGGGCGCGATCCTGGGCATTGGCGACAAGACGAAACAGGACGAGCTGCGGAGCAGCGCTTACAATGCGGCCCTTGCTGTAAAAGACGGTATGACCACTGCTCTGGATGAGGCGACCATTGCCGTACAGAACAGCATGGTTGGGCTGTACAACGCCATGAAGATGGATTCGCTCCATTTAGGCAACCCCATTTATCAACATGGACTGAAGGGCGCACAGAATGCAGCAAAGCAGGCGGCGCAGGATACTGTACCGATCCCCTCCAACAGCGGCATCAAGAAGCCCGGCAACAAGACCCCCTCTACCGTGGAGGAGATCAAGAATGCTGTGGACAGCACATGGGGCAAGCTGAACCCCTTTGGCGCGCTGACCGACTACTACCAGAACGCCGTGGATGATGCGCTGGACGGAGCGGGCGGAGGCACCACCAAGTCCAAAGCCTCCAAGGCCGGCAAGTCACTGGCAGACACGCTGGCAAGTGCATTCTCCGACAAGCTGAAGGCCAACAAGACCGAGATGTCCAACGCCACCGGCGAATACGCGCTGTGGGAAGTGACGGGCGGCGACACGGCCACGGTGGAAGAGCTTATCACCAAAAAGACCGAGAGTCTGACAAGGGAGATCGAGCTCCAGACCAAACGGGTAGGCATTGCGAAAGATCAATACGACACCCTGCTGGCCAAGGTGGGCGCAAACAACAGCAAGACGAAGGACGCTTACGGTACCCTGCTGAGCGAACAGAAGACCCTTGCGGAGCTTCAGAGGAGCAAGCAGGACAGCATCCTGAAGGTCATTCAGGAGCGGTACGAGACCGATGCCAGGACCGCAGAGGACGAATACGAGCTTTGGAGCGCCCTGTACGAGGACAGCGCCGAGGTGACCGAGAAGTCCAACAAGAAGATCGACTACATCAACCGGAAGATCAAGAACCAGGCGGAGATCCTGCTGGCCACCGAGAAGGACTACATCGCCATCAAAAACGAGTTCGGCGAGGCAAGCCAGAAGACCCAGGCAGCCTACCAGCAGTATCTGGAGGCACAGACCGAACAGCAGAAGCTCATCAACGAGCTGAATCAGGCCCAGCTGGATGCCTATGATCGCAAGGTCTCCTACCTGGAAAAGCAGGAGAAGCTGGTGACCAACCGGCAGAACATGCTGGCCAAGCTATACGGCGACGGCGACCTTGCGGGCCGGGAGGATGCTTACAAGGCTGCGGTGGAACAATACGGAGCCGACAGCGTCCAGGCACGGAAAGCCGCCACCCAGGGCACCATGACCGCCATCATCGGCGTGGGCACGGCACTGGACAGCATGAGCTACAGCCTGAAGAAGGTAACGAACAAGCAGCTGAAGTACGACGAGGCTGTGAAGAAGTTTGGCAAGAACAGCGAGACTGCACTGGACACACTGGCAGACCTGCAAAGCGAACAGTACAGCTTTGTGGGCTTTGCGGAAAATCTGGCGGATGCCTTTGAGCTGGACGACTCCGGCAAGCGGATGATGATGCAGCTGGGCTACTCCATCTCGAAGAACTGGCGGCCCATTCAGGAGGGCTTCAACAGCGTCTGGGCACAGGTGCAGAAGAGCGCCCCGGAAATGGCCTCGAAGCTCAGCAGAGCCTTTGGCGTGGCCACCAAGGACGGCGTGACCGAAGTGATCACCGACCTCTTTGGCACCATTACCGCCCTTGTGAGCGGTGACTGGGGCGGGGCAGTGACCGGCGGCATTACCACCGTGCTGGACTTTATGGGCAGCGAATTTGGCCAGACAATGATGAATCTGGGCAAGACCATGCTGACCTTCAACAAACTGGCCCAGGGCGGCGGTACCCTGAAGGTGATGGGACAGGTGGTCAAGGTGACTGGTGCGACCAAGAACCTTGGCAGCATCCTGGGCAACATGAGCGGCCTGCTGGGCTCTGCCACGGGCGGCACGGGACTGCTGGGAGAAGCACTGGGCGGCCTTGGCAGCATCGGCGAGATGATCACCGGCTCCGGCGGCTTACTGGGCGGTCTGGGAGAACTGGGCGGCACTCTGGTGAGTGTGCTGGGCTCCATTGGCCCCGAAGGCTGGCTCATTGGCGCGGCCATTGCGGGTGGCGGACTGCTGATCGCCAACTGGGACAAGATCGGTGATTTCTTCAGCGGGTTCTTTGACTGGCTGGGGAATGCCTTCTCACACCTGTGGGACTGGATCAGCAACGGCTTCAAAGGTCTGGTGGACGTGGGCGGAAACCTGATCTCCGGCCTGTGGCAGGGCATTACCGGTGCGGCGGGTGCGGTATGGAACGGCATCTGTGACTTCGGCAGCAGCATCGTGAATGGATTCTGCGACTTCTTTGGCATCCATTCCCCCAGCCGCGTGATGGCGGGCATCGGCGAATACCTGAGCCTTGGTTTGGCGCAGGGCATCACCGACGAGACCGGCTCCGTGGTGCAGGGCGTACAGGACGTGAGCGACACTGCCCTTTCCACCATGATGGATCTGGCCCAGCGAGTGGGCGACATTGCCAGCGACGACTTCGAGTATGAACCCAGCATCCAGCCCGTAGTGGACATGAGCGACGTTCAAAATGGAGTGGACTGGCTGAACGACACCCTGTTCCAGAACGGCACGGTCGCCCTGAATGCAGAGCGCACCGCAGGCCTTGCCGCTAACGTGGTACGCAAAGCTGAGGTGACCAAGGCTCAGCAGGAAGAGGCGAACAAGGCTGACCAGAAGGCAAACCCCAACGCCGACATTGTTTCGAGCGTGGAGGCACTGGGAGAGCACATCGACAGCATTGCCCGGGCCGTGGCCAGCATGAAGGTCCAGATGAACGGCCGGAAACTGGTGGGCGAGATCATCAACGACGTGGACGAGGGGCTGGGGAAGATCAACCGGAGGAACAACCGATGATGGGACGGAGCGCAACTGACCCGGCGCTTTCCTCACAGATCCCCACATTTGCGGGGCTTATTTTTAAGGTATATGACAATGCAGGGGCTTCCCGGGAATACAGCACGAGAGACTTTAACCTGGTCCCCCTGAACCCCCTGCATGTCAATGCCTTTGAGGAAAAATACGAGACGATGGACTTTTCTTCCTACCACGGCACGCCGGAAAAGGCTCCGCTGGGAAAGAGGGTGTTCCAGAACTCGACCGGGAGCTGGGACTTTTATTATGTGGCGGACGGCGTACCACATTCCAGCTGGGATGACTACGGACGGCACGCCATGGACGATGTGCGGGAGCGATGCGGCATCCCCGACAAGACCGAACAGAGCATTCAGCTTTATCCCGACTGGTCGAGCCGGGAAGGTGACTGGACAAGCACCTATTTCCGGCTGATGCGGATCATTCAGGGAAGAGAATGCGAGGTGCGGATGGAACTGGGCGGAACCGTGCTCTCCACCGCGCAGACAAGAAGCTACAAAGGGCGCTGCTGGATCAGCAACGTCAAGAACGGCAACGACGGACGGGTGACGCTGACCATCTCCTATGACTTCCAGCCGCCTGCCGACATGCTGAGTTAAGGAGGAGCCATGTACCATTCCATCACCATTGGTGACAAGAACACCTGGGATGACTGGAAGATGATCCCGGTCTCCCGGCCTGTGGTGGCTCCCCCGGTGGAGAAAGTCCTCTCTGTGGACGTGCCCGGACGAGACGGAACCACCTACCTTTCCAAGAGCCTGACGGGTTACCCGGTGTTCAAGGCCCGGGAGGGAAGCTGGGAGTTTTATCTGGATACGGACGAGTGGCGGGGGCAGAACCTTTCGACCCCTGTGGGAACCGGAGCACTGGAGTATCTTTCCAGAGCGCTGGCGAAGAGCAACTCGATCCCGGCACAGACCAGGGTGCGGCTGGAGGATGACCCGGCGTTCTTTTATCTGGGGCGTGTCTGGGTGAACGGGGGCATCAAGCAGAAGAACGGGCACAGCGTCGTGACCTTTGCTTACAGCCTTTACCCGTTCAAGTTCCTGTACGACAACATTCAGGAGGACTGGGTGTGGGATACCTTTGGGTTTGAGACCGATCTGGCCGTGCCCTACTGCAAGGATATCCCCATCAAGGCACTCCAGACCAAGACCTTCCGGATGCCGCCCAGCGAAAAACCGAGCCTGCTGCAAGCAAAATGGACCGGGGGCGGTTTGGTGGGGGTTACACTGGCAAAGAGCCAGACCTACCCTTATGACAAAGCGAAAGAGCTTGGGCTTCCGGCGGTGACAGTTTCGCCCATTATGCCCCAGCTGGACGAGGGCATGGGAAAGGTGGACATCGGCCTGATCGACAACGATCTGCGATACGACGTGTACGAAGTATGGGTGAGCGGCCTGATGGGTGAGGGAATGATCAACCTGTATTACCAGCCAGCGTATCTATAAACCTCTCCGTCAGCTTTACGAAATTTCAAAATGGATGCAGAAAGGAGGGAGGAGCCATCGGATATCAAGTTTATGCGGGAACCATCTCAAAGAAGACGGAGACCTTTAACGGCACGAGCGCTCTGGGGTTCCAGTGGGACACCCGGGAGTGCATCTTTGATTCCCAGGGTGACACGATAGAGGGAAGCGTTTCCAACCGATTCCTCGAAGACCCGGTGCTGAACCTGGCCAAAAACGAGTTCGGCAGCTTTGAGGCGACCATTCCGTATCAGATCAACACGGCGTTTGGCAGCTACAAGAACCCTGTGTACACCACCCTGAAGTACGAGAAAACGTGGCTGGTGGTGGAAGAGGACGGCAAACCGATCTGGCTGGGTTATGTGACCGAGACGGAAAAGCTGTTTGACCTGAGCTACAAGCTGTATGCCGAGGGCGTGCTGGGATATCTCCAGCGATTTGTGCCGAAAGTGAACGGTGGAACCTACTACCTGACCACCGACAACCAGCTGGAGCAGTGGTCGAGCGTGCCCTCCAACAGCATCTTCTACCTTGCAACGCAGGCCCTGAAGGACTACTATCAGGGGCCTTACGGGACCTTTGGCATCGGGAAGGTGAACATCCAGCCCGGGCGCACCATCGACACCTCCAGCAAGGGAACCCTGTTCGAGAGCCAGTGGAGCCTGCTGAACACCTTTTTGCTGGAAGAATACGACGGATACCTGCGGACACGGATCGTGCGGGCAGACAACGGCACTGCGGTATGGCGGGTGTACATCGATTACCTCGTGGAAACGGATGCCACCACGACACAGACCATTGAATATGGCGTGAACCTGCTGGATTTCAGCTATGTGGAGCAGATGTCCAGCGACGTGGTAACCCGTGTGACCGCATACGGCACCCAGACGACCACCAGCGGATGGTGGATCTTCAAGACGACCACCGTGAGCGCGATCTCTGAAACAGTGCGGGACGAGGCGGCAGAAGCAAAGTACGGCATCATTGAGAAGTGCATCCAGGTTGACGGCAACACGAACAACGACAACCTGCGCAAAGAAGCACAGACCGAGCTGAAGGGGTACAAGCAGAACATCGAGCCTGTGATGACCCTGACCGCTTACGACCGGGTGGACAGCGGGGAAAGCAATGACCGACTGGGATTTCTGATCAAGACCCACATCATCTCCAGCCCCCACGAGATCGACAAGTGGCTGGTGTGCACCAAGCTGAAGCTGCCGCTGGATGCGCCCAACGAGAAACAGTTCACCTTTGGTCTGACCCCCGAGAAGCTGACCAAACAGCAGGTGCAGAAGCAGGCCATGGACAGCGTATGGACGATCGCACAGGCGATCATCAGTTTCCTGAACCAGCTGCTGGGCAGCCTGAGCAGTTCGTAAGGGTTCAAAATGGAGGAGGTTGAGAATAGGAATGGATTTTGATGCGATCATTACGGGCATCCGGAAGGCGATCTACGGCCGGGAAGTCCGTGAATACATCGCCAGCTCGATGGAGTGGACCCGGGACTTTGTGAACCAGAGCATCGCCAACATCAAAGAGCTGCTCCGTCAGGCCGAAGCGGCACGGGATGCGGCAAAGGCAAGCCAGGATGCTGCCAAGGTGAGCGAGACTAACGCCAAGGCAAGCGAGAATGCGGCCAGGGCAAGTCAGAACGCTGCGGCATCCTCTGCTTCTGCGGCGGCAGGTTCGGCCAGTGAGGCAAAGACCAGCGAGACCAATGCCAAGGCAAGCGAGAATGCGGCCAAGACATCGGAGACCAACGCGAAGACCAGTGAGGCCAACGCCAAGAGCAGCGAAACGAAAGCTGCCACCAGCGAGGCCAACGCCAAGACCAGTGAGACCAATGCGAAAGCCAGTGCCGACAGCATGGGGACCAGCGTGGCCACCTGCACCGCCAAGGCCAAAGAAGCCGAAGCAAGCGCAGGGAAGGCCGCGGCCAGCGAGGGGAATGCGAAGACCAGCGAAGGAAACGCCAAGGCCAGCGAGGACGAGGCCCGCCAACTGGTGGAAGCGGCCAAGAAGGTGGTGAACACCGACAAGACCCTGACCATTGACGGCGCACCCGCGGACGCAAAGACCGTGGGCGACAAGTTCAAAAGCATCAAGACCGACTGGAATTCCGTGGCGGATAAACCGAGTACGTTTCCACCGAGTGAGCATAACCATAGCGCGGCCAATATCACTTCCGGGATTCTAGGGCTTGCAAGAGGAGGAACTGGGTGCTCGACGGCCCTGGATGCGTGCAAGACCTTGCTCTGGAGAGGAGATATGCAGCGAAATCAAAATTGGAACAATCTGGAAACCGGTGTCTGGATGGTTGTCCCAGAAAGCTTTGGCAGTAATTCTCCATCGGGAATTTACACATATGGCGCGGCGATCGTCTTTAATATTGGCGGTTCATGCACACAGGTCTATGTAGCGCACAACACTGGAGCAATGATGTTTCGTCAGCGTTTCTCCAGCAGTAACGATTTTTCCGGCTGGGCACGAGTAAGCACCGGAGGCACTCTTTCTGCATACCCCGTCGGTGCTATCTACATATCCACCAGTTCCACCAGCCCGGCAAGTTTATTCGGCGGAACGTGGGAGAGCATTGCTTCTGAGCGTGTACTGATGGGCGTTTCCAGTTCCCACGGCGCAGGCAGCACCGTAAGCGCAGGTCTGCCGAATATTAAGGGTGCAGTCTTAAATACATGGCACGGCGGCGACCCGTCTGGTTCAGGTGCGTTAAGCGTAGCAGTAAACGGCAGAAGCGCTGTTCGTAATGGCGATGATGGTACATTTACCTGGGGCAATTTCTACTTTGACGCAGCCTCGTTCAACAGTATTTATGGCAACGCTTCCACCGTACAACCAGCCGCCTACTATGTTTATATGTGGCGGCGCACTGCGTGATCATGCGATTCTTCTCCACATGTAGACGTAATATGCTGCGGGCTGCACGGTCGAGCTGTTGCCGTAGACAGAGGAGCAACGGCTTGCGTAGAAGTTGACGTTCAGACCCAGATTATTGGCGTATCCATCTGGGCCAGGCTGGCTGGATGCAGTTGCAAATGCGCCAGAAGGAGTTACAAATTGCCATGTTGCCATAGCTGTAGTTTCACCTACAATATTCGGCAGACCTGCGCTGAGAAGTGCGAAAACTGCCGAAAGTCCGAAATGAAAAAAATCAAAATGGAAGGAGATGAACCTCTATGGAAGATGATTTCTACTATGGAGAGCTCCCCGAATTACCGCCCCCTGTGGCGAACACCACCCCAGATCTTGTGGACGAGGACGACAACCCCGTGGAGAACCCCGACCTCGAGCTTGGCTGGCTGAAGAACGAGACCAAGACCGTGCACCATGATGCGGTAGAAGGCGTGAAAAAAGTCAGCCATTATGAGGTGAACCTAAAGCCTGATGGAACCCCCGCTATTTACTATGATGCCAATGGCAAGGAGTATGGTCGGGATGTCCATGAGGTGATCGATGTTCCCGGTGTACAGGCTCGGGATGCCTACGACGAAGAAGTGGCGTTCATACGATACATCAAGTACACGGCTGAAGAACTGGCGAAAAAGAAAGCCGAAAAAGAGAAGCAGGAAGAACGTCAGAAAGCCGTGGATACCCTGCCCGAAACACTGGCCGCCCTGCAAAGCGCCCAAACCGACACCGACAGCCTGGTGGTGGATCAGGAGTACCGGTTGACCATGTTGGAGCTGGGGGTTACGCCGGAGGAATAAGAGTCGGGTCAGCCCATTTGTATCGTTTCGCTTATTGGCCCACTGAAAAGGAATGCTGATGAGCGATTTTTTACATTAAGATGGCTCATGCAGAACGTGAGCAGAAAGGACTCAAAATGGAACTCTACAACACCTGTGCACGCCTGATCGAACGCGGCAAGACCAACGGGATGCAGCGGAAGCTGGATATCTTCTTTGCCAACGACCGCCTGACCGAAGAGGAGTACGAGAAGCTGTGCACCCAGCTGGCCGAGAAACTGAAGGAGCAGGGGAATGCTTGATGTCATCGACGTTTCCCGCTGGCAGGGAACCATTGACTGGAAAAAAGTCAAGGCCTGCGGAAAAGTAGGCGGTGTGATGATCCGTGCAGTTTCCACCAAGAGCGGGCAGCTCTACGTCGATCCGTGCTTTGAAGCGAACTATGCCGGGGCCAAATCTGTGGGTTTGCCAGTTGGCGTATATGCTTACACCGTTGCGGTAACGGAAGGCATGGCAAAGAAGGAGCTGAACCTGCTCAAGACCTGCCTGGAAGGAAAGAGCTTTGAGCTGCCCATTGCCATGGACGTGGAGGACCCCCGTCTGAAAAGTCTGCCCGCAGCCGAGTTGACGAAACTTATCAAAATGGAGCTCAGGGAGATCGAAAAGTGGGGACTGTATGCGATCCTGTACACCTACTCGAACTTTGCCGACTACAACCTGAACATGTGGCAGCTGAACGACTTTGACCTATGGCTGGCGGACTACCGGAACAAGCGGCCGACCCGCAAGCACGGTATGTGGCAGTACAGCTCCAAGGGCAAGGTAGCTGGTGTGAGCGGCGTGGTGGACATGAACCATGTCTACAAGGATTACCCGAGTATCATTGCAAAAGCGGGTCTGACAAGCGTGAAGGGAGCGTGAACCCCACGGAAAGCTTTATCATGACCCATTTCAACGAGGTGGTCTCCCTGATCATCGCGGCGGCACTGGGATGGGCGGGGAAGGCGTTCTATGCCACCATCCAGGAGCAGAAGGCACTGAAAAAAGCGGTGAAGGCTCTGCTCCACGACAGACTCTATCAGAGCTGCCGGTACTACATCCAGCAAGGGTATGTTGACTCGGAAGGGCTGACCAACGTGGGGCTTGTATACGAGGCGTACCACGAACTGAAGGGTAACGGCACCGGCACGAACCTGTACGAGCGAATGAAGGCACTGCCGCTGAGGGAAGATCACACAGCCTGAACAGGAGGACTTCAAAATGGAGAAATACTCGAACGCGAGTGCTGCGACCTGGGCGAGAACCATCTGCCTGATCGTGGCACTGCTGAACAGTCTGCTGGCTTCGTTCAACAAGAGCCCGCTGCCCATCGACAACGAGCAGCTCCAGCAACTGGTCAGCACCCTTATCACCGTTGTGGTGGCTATTATCAACTGGTGGAAGAACAACTCCTTCACCAAGGAGGCCATCGAGGCAGACGAACTGTTTGCACGGCTGAGGGCGGAGAACAACGCCAGGAAGTAATCAAAATGGAGGAAAAGTCTATGGAAAAATATGGTGCCGCTGGGCATTGATATTTTCATGGACTTTTCTTTTTTGAGTTGTCGGATTTGAGCGATTTGTCGATGGATATATGCCCCGGCATCTGGTATAATAAGGGCACGATAAACAACTTGCGCCTATACCTGTGAAGAACGGAGAATACCTCACAACAATTAGGTAAATTTCCTATCCTAAAAACGGTACCACTGCCAGTCGGGTGGAGCGCGCCATCCGCCACGCCATCGAGGTGGCATGGGACCGGGGCGATGTGGATACCCTCAACAGCTACTTCGGCTATACCATCCATAACCTGCGCGGCAAGCCCACCAACAGCGAATTCATCGCGATGATTGCCGATAAGATGCGGCTGGATAAGCGGCAGAGAGCAGTGTGATAGATGCACATGCCGACGTGATATTTTGTGCGCACATCTGGCAATTCTGGGAGGCTGAAAAATGTTTATCGCTATGGAATTATAGAATTATGGATTCCGTAGCGATAAACAGAAACCTTCCATAGCAATAAACCTTCTGGATTCATTGAGCGGCAGCGGATGATCCAGGAGGTTATTTTTATGTTGGAACGTGATGCGGAACTGTTCATAGAGCACTGTGAATTGAAGGGGTTGAGCCAAAAGACGATTGGAAGCTACGAACAGACGATGCGATTATTTATTGGATTTTCCAACGAACAGGGGATCGTGCAGACGGAGAAGGTGACGCACATGATGGTACAGAACTATATTAGCGTCAACTAATGTGGTTGAACGAGGGTTGATAAAATGACTGCTCTATGATAATCTAAACAATAGAAACAGGAGGTAAGGGACGTTGCGGGAAACTGAAGCACAGAAGCGTGAACGGCATCATCAGGAAGACCTTCAGCGATTGAGAGGGTTCCGGCCTATCGACGATACGTTTATGCGCGGGATGTTCAAGGATAATATTCCATTGGCAGAACTGGTGCTCCGCATCATTGTGGGTAAACCTGATCTGACACTGACCAAATGTGAAACGCAGGCCGACCTGAAGCACGTGACTGGAGCACGGTCAATTTGTCTGGATGCATATGCCACCGACAGCACGGGCAAGAAATATGATATCGAGATTCAGCGCTCTGACAATGGAGCTGACCCGCACCGGGCAAGATATCATTCCAGCGTGATGGATGTGGAAAATTTGGACAAGGATCAGGATTACCGAGAACTGCCGGATTCCTATGTCATTTTCATTACGGAAAAAGATTACTATAAGGCCGGAAAACCTGTATATGTCATTCAGAACATAAACTTGACACTGGGCTTGCCGTTTGAAGATGGAACTCATATTCTGTATGTGAATGGCGAGTATCGTGATGATTCTGACATTGGAAAACTGATGCACGATTTCAATTGCACCAGTGCAGAGGAGATGAACTTTGACCTGATGGCAGAACGAACGCGCTACTTGAAAGAAAACCCGAAAGGAGTGGGCAGTATGTGCAAGGCTATGGAAGAGCTGAGAGTTGAAAGCTATGCCGAGGGAAAAGCTGAAGGCGTAGAAATCGGTAAAATGGAACAGGCAAAAAAGACTGCCTTGAAACTCAGTCGGAAGGGAAATTCCGTAGAAGAAATCGCAGACCTTCTTGGCTATGATGTTGATACTGTAAGCAGTTGGATCGCCCCGAAAGCATGTTGAGCGAAATGTGCAAGGCTATGGAAGAGCTGAGAGTAGAAAGCCGAAAAGAAATGGCAGTTGAGATGGCACAGAGCCTTTATGAACAGGGTGTATCGATTGAGCAGATTGCAAAAGCAAGCAAGGTCGATGTGGACACTGTAAAAGGATGGCTCACACCGAAGGCTGGGTAACAGCAGAACAATAAGACACCAGCGTATCGTGTTACGAAAACATGGTACGCTGGTGTTTTTGCTTGAAGAAATTGCTATGTTCTCTTATTGCTGGTAAAATAGGGGCGGATGTACGAATAAGAATGAATGTGGGAGCGTGATGGAAAGTGGACATCTCTTTTAAGATGGGCGATGAAAAGTTCAATTACAGAGTGAGTGCAATCATAATTTCTAACGGAAGAATTTTGGCAATGTACCATGAAAAACCGTCAGAATACTACTCTCTGCCCGGGGGTAGAGTGATGATGTGGGAAACAGCTGAACAGGCGATGATGCGTGAAATTCGGGAAGAGCTTGGTGTTTCACTGAAGATTTCCCGGCCATTATGGTTGATTCAATCTTTCTTTACAAAAGATACAGATGGTCTCCGATACCACGAGATATGTATTTATTTTTTGATGGATACCGCAGATGCTGGCCTGCTGGAAAGGCAAAACACATTCACTCGAACAGAGGGAAGCAATACGCATATATTTAAATGGTTAGAGATTGCTCAATTAAAGGAGGAGACTTTTTATCCATTGTTCCTGAAAAAAGAGATTTTCAACCTTCCGGACACGTTCACAATCCGAACGGAATCGAGATGATAAATCTGCGCTCTCGATGTTGACGCTTTTGTTGTACAAAATTGAGGAATTTATCCTAATGGCATTTCTTCTGTTGTGATATAATTGTATCGATCAAAAGGAGGAATGCAAAATGATCCATCTGCTGTTAGCGGTGATCTATGTTTCTTTTATCAGTCTGGGCCTGCCGGATTCTCTGTTGGGGGCGGCGTGGCCTTCGATCTATCAGGGATTTGGGGCTCCTGTCTCCTATTCCGGTGTGATCTTCTGCATTATATCGGTGGGAACGGTGCTCTCCAGCCTGCAAAGTGACCGGATGACCCGTCGGTTTGGAGCAGGCGGTGTTACGGCCATCAGCGTTGCCATGACCGCCGCAGCACTGTTCGGGTTCTCTGTCAGCAGCTCATTCTGGGCCATGTGCCTGTGGGCGATCCCTTATGGACTTGGGGCTGGAAGCGTGGATGCAGCACTCAACAACTATGTAGCGCTCCATTTTGCCAGCCGCCACATGAGCTGGCTCCATTGTATGTGGGGGATCGGAGCCTCGGTCGGGCCCTACATCATGGGCGCGGCGCTTTCTTCCCATGCCGGGTGGCAGACGGGGTATCGGGTCATCAGTGTGATGCAGATGGTGCTGACGATCATTATTCTGCTGAGCCTTCCACTCTGGAGAACGAAACCGGGCGCGAATGCCGAGGAGCGGGAAGCAGCTCCGGCAGAAGCGCTGACCCTGAAACAGATTTTCCGGATCTTGGGCGTAAAAGAGGTTCTGGTTACATTTTTCTGCTATTGTTCTCTGGAGCAGACCACCAGTCTGTGGGCCAGCAGTTATCTGGTGCTGAACAGGGGAATCGCGCCGGAGACCGCCGCCGGCTTTGCCAGTCTTTTCTTTGTCGGCATCACCGTGGGGCGGGCGTTGTGCGGCTTCCTGACCTTAAAATTCGATGATACCCAGATGGTTCGTATGGGGCAGGGGGTCATCGCGATTGGGATAGCGGCGTTTCTTCTGCCGCTTGGGGAAGCAGTGACACTGGCAGGGCTGCTGCTGGTTGGTCTTGGCTGTGCTCCAATCTATCCCAGCATCATTCATGCAACGCCGGGCCGCTTCGGTGCGGACAGGTCGCAGGCGATCATTGGGGTTCAGATGGCCAGCGCCTATATTGGCAACTGCCTGATGCCGCCGTTGTTCGGTGTGATCGCAAACCACACCACGATCGCGATTTTTCCTTATTATCTGCTGGTGATCCTGATTTTGATGGGATATATGCACGAAGCGCTGCAAAAGAAAACGAAAGCGGCGCAATAAAATACCGCTGCTCTTGCATTTGGAAAAATGCACAGGAGCAGCGGTATTTTTTGTATGCATATCAATCCCGCACCTGCACCGGAACCGTCGGCTGCAGCACACCACGATTCTGGATGTGGCACTGGGGTGAAGAATTTATTGCTCAGACGGCCCGGATCGCTGGGGTTCTCTTGCCTGTATGCGTCGGCAGGCATCCTCCTTCACAAGCTCAATGATCACCGCTGTCAGGGGGATAAAGAAGATGATACCGATGATGCCAAAGAGTTTTCCACCGATCATAGCAGCCACAAGGGTGTACAGCGGAGAAAGTCCCACGGATTTTCCCACCACCCGGGGGTAGATGAACTGGTTTTCAATAAACTGTACGGCAAGGTAAACAATGAGGCAGCGGACGGCCAGAACGGGATCCACCAACAGCACGAGGAACACGCTGACTACGCAGGAGATCAGCGCTCCAACGTAGGGGATAATGGCGCAAATAGCAGTCAGCATTCCCACCAGGCTGCCGTAAGGGATCTTGAAAACGGAAAACGCAAGGGCCATGAGAATGCCAAGGATCACGGCCTCGCTGCATTGTCCTGTCAGAAAGTTTGCAAAGGATTGCCGGAACAGCCGGCAGAACTTCAACAGCCAGTCGGCATGGCTGGGCTTCAGGTAGGCACAGACCAATGTGCGGGCGTGGTGGCAGAGACTCTCTGAGCCAAC
Source organism: Faecalibacterium hominis (ex Afrizal et al. 2022) (assembly GCF_049545105.1). Taxonomy (NCBI): domain Bacteria; kingdom Bacillati; phylum Bacillota; class Clostridia; order Eubacteriales; family Oscillospiraceae; genus Faecalibacterium; species Faecalibacterium hominis (ex Afrizal et al. 2022). The sequence continues at coordinate 402,666 of NZ_CP186860.1, forward strand.
GGACATATAAACGGAGATGATCAGAGCAAAGGATGCGGTCACCACGATATTTACCGTGGCAGATACGGCACCTACCGCATTGACCAGCACGGTATCGATGCTGTCGGTGACCCTGTGAAGCAGCTGCTCCCAGTCGATGCCCTCCAGCCAGCTCATCAGCCACCCCATGTCGGCATCCTGTGCGCTGAGATAGGCGGTCCAGCGGGGGATGTTTGCTTCGATCTGTACATAGAGGCTGTGAAAAGACTGCACCAGCTCCGGGATCAGCAATGTCAGCGCCAACACCAACACCAGCACAACACCCAGCAGCGTGATGAAGAAGCTCAGGAGATGGAGTGCTTTGTCTGAGGGCTGTTTTTTGACCTTGCAGAACAAGCGCTTCAGCCGTTTTTCCAGCCCGGTCATGGGTACGTTGATAAAAAGAGCCAGGATGCCGCCAGCCAGAATGGGCAGTACCAGGTCTACCAGCTGTGCTGCAAAGGTCAGAACGGCAGAAAGCCGCAGCAGCGCAACAAAAAGCGTGACTCCTACAACAGTTATGAGCAGATATTGTTTTGTTTTTGGTTCCATGAAAAAAATCCTTTCCCGGAGCTGATGGCTGAAATATGAAAAGAGAACGTCTGCGAACTCTTTTTTGTATTGTAATCAGAAGCAGCTGGCTTGTCAAGAAGTCGGGAACTGCGGGGTTTTCTTTTTGAGCTGGGCGTGATATAATATGTAGGTCGTAATTCCGTGAAAAAACTCAAAATAAACGGGAATGCGTGGAAAAACAAAGGAATATAACAGAGAGTATCTTTACTGCTTACATAAGGTTGAACGAAAATCAACTTGAGATAAAACTCCATAGTACAGCCTGTATAAAAATGACACGAAAAAAGCTGAAATTTCCTCTTGCTTTTTCTGAGATCTGTGCTATAATATTAAGGCAATCGTTTCCAAGGCCGCTCGCGGGGGTAGCCGATATTGAAGGTTGTGATGGGCACATACATTTATAATATGGCCCCAATAAGTCAGAACCAGAAATGAGGTGAAAAAGAATGAAACAGGGTATCCATCCGAACTACGTTGACTGCACCATCACTTGTGCTTGCGGCAACGTCATTAAGACTCGTTCTACCAAGCCCGAGATCCACGTCGAAGTTTGCTCCAAGTGCCATCCCTTCTACACTGGTAAGCAGAAGCTGGTTGACACCGGCGGACGTGTTGAGCGCTTCAACAAGCGTTTCGGCCGTAAGTAATTACTGGTCTTTTCAGCGCTGTCTCCTTTGGGAGGCGGCGTTTTTTGTTGTTATGCCGCACAAAAGCTCTCTTTCTGTAATTTACACGCCGTTCCCTTATTTTGAACACATTTCCGGACTAAAATAAACCAGTATCTTCAAAAAGCGCTTTGCGCTGCCTTAGAAAGGAGCGTTGTGAACGTGATCGAAGTTTCTCATCTCACCAAACAGTATGGCAATCATCTTGCCGTGGACGATGTCTCGTTTACCGTGGCAGATGGCCAGATCTGTGGTCTGCTGGGGCCCAACGGCGCGGGCAAATCCACCATTATGAACATCATCACCGGCTATCTCTCTGCCACCAGTGGGCAGGTGACGGTGGCAGGGCACCCTCTGCCCGAGGAGGCCGATGCCGCCAAGGCCTGTGTGGGCTATCTGCCCGAACAGCCGCCCCTTTACCCGGAGATGACGGTGCAGGAGTACCTGACCTTTGCCGCCGAGCTGAAGGGTGTGAAAAAGGCGGAACGGAAGGAGCAGGTGTGCAGGGCTGCCCGCCGTACCGGGCTGGAAACCGTTCTGCCCCGGCTCATCCGCAGCCTTTCCAAGGGCTACAAGCAGCGGGTGGGCATTGCACAGGCATTGCTGGGCAGTCCCAGGCTCATCATTCTGGACGAGCCGACGGTCGGCCTGGACCCGGCACAGGTCATCGAGATCCGCAAGCTCATCCGGGAGCTGGGCCGGGCACATACAGTTATCCTGTCCAGCCATATCCTCAGTGAAGTGCAGGCAGTCTGCCAGCAGATCCTGATCCTTTCCAAAGGACACTTGGCGGCAGCAGGCAGTCTGGAGGAGCTGACCGCCGATGGCAAGAGCCTGGAAGAGGTGTTTCTGGAACTGACCGACGGTGAACCGGAAGAAGCAACCGGAGAGGAGGACGCAGAATGACAGCTATTTTTAAGCGGGAATTCCGCAGTTTCTTTCACGGGATGCTGGGGTACGTCCTTACGGCGTTTCTGGTGGCGAGTTCCGGCCTGTATTTTCTGGCCCGGTGCCTGATCTACGGCCTGACCGATTTCAGTTATCACACCCTCTACCAGACCATTTTCATGCTGCTGCTCTATATCCCGGTGCTGGCGATGCGCTCACTGGCCGAGGAGCGCCACAGCCGCACAGATCAGCTGCTGCTCACCAGCCCGGTCTCAGTGTGGGGCATCGTGCTGGGCAAGTTCTTTGCCATGGCGGCTGTGTTCGCTCTGCCCTGCGCTGTGGATGCGGTGATGATCTTCATCCTCTGGGCGCTGGGCGGCACCGTGTCTGCTTTACTCGCAAACCTTGCGGGGCTGCTCTGCTACTTTTTGCTGGGCTGTGCGGCCATTGCATTGTGTGAGTTTCTCTCCGGCCTGACCGAGAACCAGATCATTGCCGCCGTGGCGGGCTTTTCAGCCTTGCTGCTGGCCTACCTGATGCCCAGCCTGCGCAGTATGTTCAATGCGGGCAGCGCTGTGGCACTGGCAGTGTTCACCGGGATCGCAGGCGCAGCATCTCTGGCAGCCGGTCTGCGTACCCGCAGCTTTGTGCTGGGGTGCCTGACCTTTGCGGCGCTCTGCCTGGGCCTGACGGGGCTGTTTCTGCTCCGCAGTGCATGGCTTACCGAGGCTTTCAGCGCCGTGCTGAGTGCCCTGTGCCTGTTTACACCCTTTGAGGATTTTGTCAACAACAGCTTCTCCATCCCTGCCGTGGTCTATTATCTGACCGTGACGGCGGTGTTCCTGTTCCTTACGGCGCAGGACATTGAGAAGCGCCGCTGGAACTGAGAGGAGGGAACACAGATGAAGCTTTTTGCAAAGCAGAGCTCCTCGGGTGACGGGCGGGTGTTCCGCAGCGGGGTGTGGTCGGCAGCCATTGCCGCGGCTGTGATCGTGCTGGCCGTGCTGGTCAATCTCATTGTCCGGGCCATTCCTTCCAGATATACCGAGTTCGATCTCTCCGAGGCGGGGCTCTACACCCTGAGCGAAAGCTCCAGACAGGTGGCCGACGACCTGACGCAGGATTTGACCATTTACTATCTGGCCCAGACCGGCAATGAGGACCAGATCATCTCCAAGCTGCTGGACAAGTACGCCGCCCAGAGCAGACATATCGCCTGGGAGCTGAAAGATCCGGCAGTCTACCCGACCTTTGCGGCCCAGTACGGCGCACAGGACCTGACCTCCGGTGGGCTGATCCTGGTCTGCGGGGAACAGAGCAAGGTGCTGGATGCCGCAGAGCTTTACGACTACGATTACAGCGATTATGCCACCACCGGCGCGGCCAACGTGACCTTTGACGGTGAAAGCAGGATTACCTCTGCCATCTACCAGCTGACCAGCGGAGAGAGCCGCCATGTGTACTACACCACCAACCACGGCGAGCAGGCGCTGACTTCCACCCTGACCGATGCGCTGGAAAGCCAGAACCTGACCGTCTCGGCACTTGACCTGCTCTCCCAGGCCATCCCCGAGGACTGTGACCTGCTTGTCATCAACGATCCGGCGCAGGACTTTTCCGGCGCAGGCAGTCTGGTGGATGAGCTGGGCCAGCTGCGCAGCTATCTGAGCAACGGAGGCCGCGTGCTGCTGCTGACGGATTCCTATTATAGTACCCCCAATCTGGATGCTGTGATGGCCGAGTTCGGCCTGACCCGCACCGAGGGCCTTGTGGTGGAGGGCGACACCAACCACTACCTCAATGGCTACCCGGCCCTTTACCTGCTGCCGGATTATGCCAGTACAGAGGAATCCACCGCGCTGGACGGTGTGAACACCAGCCGCAGAGTTCTGCTGCAGATGGCACAGGGCATCACCCTGACCGAGACAGAGCATGTGGTCTCGGATGCCCTTCTGGTCAGCTCGGACAGTGCTTACAGCAAACCGGAAGGCTACGAGATGACCACCACCGAGAAGGCGGACGGCGACATAGCCGGTCCCTTCACGCTGGCAGCATACGCCCGCAATGAGGACACGGGTGCTCAGGTCATCTGGGTCAACTGCGGCAATATGGACAATGAGGGTATCTATCAGGTCATTCCGGGCAATGTGACCTTCCTGCAGGGGTGTGCGGCTTCGCTGGCCGGGCAGGAGAGCGCTGTCCTCATCGACAGCAAGGCGCTGGAAGCCTCGCCGTTGGAAGTGCCCGGCATTGCCGCCTCCACGCTGGGGCTGCTCTTTGTCATCGTTCTGCCTGCGGCCCTGCTGGCTGTGGGTGCCGTGGTGGTCGTGCTGCGGCGCAGAAAGTGAGGACCTGTCCATGAAAGCAAAACAGCGTACCCTCGGGGTGCTGCTTTTCCTCATCCTGCTGGCAGGCGGCGTGTTTGCCCTGCTGACGCTGCGGAATGCCCGGGAAGAACAGGCTGTCAGTGCGGCCGCAGATGGAACCATTCCGCTGGCGGCAGTTTCTGGCAATGACCTGACGCAGATCGTGCTCCACTATCAGGGCGAGACGAACACCCTGCGCTATACCGCCGACGGCTGGACGCTGGCTGAAGATCCAGCTTACCATCTGGACACCTCTGCCTGCAACACGATGCTCACCGCGCTTTCCTCTTTGAACGCAAAGGGGGAGCTGAGCCCGCAGGCAGGGGAGGACTACGGCTTTGCGGAGCCTGCACTGACCATAGAGGTGATGGCAGCGGGCGAAACGGACACCTATACCTTCGGGGCCAGCAATACCATGACAGGGGATCTCTATGTCCGCAAGAATAACAGCGGTGTCATTTATACGGTATCCGGCACCAAAGCCGCCTGCTTTGAGTTGACCAGGGCGGAGCTGTTTGGTGCCTTCAACCCGGCGGGGCTGACGGCCTCGGAGATCGAAGCCGTCTCCTATACGCTGGCCGATGGCGAGACCGTGACCCTGAAAGCAAACTCGGAGCCCGCAGCAGAGAGTGACAGCAACGCCTACCAGACTGTCTGGCGGCTGGCAGGGGACACCGCCGCAGACCTCGACGAGACAAAGGTGGATGCCATCCTCTCAGCCCTCTGCACCTATGTCTCGGCACAGGCAGCAGATGCCGACCCGGCGGCGTATGGTTTTGAGGCCCCGCTGGTCACAGCAGAGGTCACCACAGCCGATGGCACAATAAATCTGACCTATGCCATGGGGACAGACGGCTGTTACCTGATGGTGGAAGGCGACAGCTCCGTTTATACGGTGGATGCCAGTGTGGTGAGTGCGCTTTTGTACCCCGCGGATCAGCTGAAAGTAGAATAAAACGTTCCTCTCCCGCGCTGTGCGAATTCTTGGTACAGCGCGGGATTTTTTTGCGCCGGATGTAAAGTTTCGGCAAACCTCGACAGAGTGATTGACATTTCAGTTCGGATTGTTTATGATAGGCGATGACAGGGCAGAATAACTGCACAATATTACGGATGTCATGGATGTTGTGCAGGGCTGGGTCGCCCTGGTACGAAGGATGGGGTGGATGCCCTGTCTTTTTTCGTATCTGAGTTTAAGGAGGAAAAGTAAAAAATGGACAACTCGGTGATCGTTTCACTGCGCGATATCGTGGTGGAATTTGACGGTCAGCGCATTCTGGATGGGCTGAACCTGGACATCCATGACAAAGAGTTCGTAACGCTGCTGGGTTCCTCCGGCTGCGGCAAGACCACCACCCTGCGCCTGATCGCAGGCTTCCTGGAACCCAACGCGGGTCAAGTGCTGCTGAAAGGCCAGGATATTACTGGCGTGCCCCCCTATAAGCGTCCGGTGAATACCGTGTTCCAGAAGTACGCGCTGTTCCCGCACCTGAACGTGTTTGAGAATGTGGCCTTTGGCCTGCGCCTGAAGAAGATGGACGAAGAGACCATCCGCCGCAAGGTGCGCGATATGCTGGAGGTGGTTGGCCTGAAAGGCTTTGAGCGCCGCAGCATCGGCCAGATGTCCGGCGGCCAGCAGCAGCGTGTTGCCATTGCCCGCAGTCTGGTCAATGAGCCTGAGATCCTGCTGCTGGACGAGCCTCTGGGTGCACTGGACCTTAAGCTCCGCAAGGAGATGCAGCTGGAGCTCAAGCGCCTGCAGCGTGAGATGAACATCACCTTTATTTATGTCACCCACGATCAGGAAGAGGCCCTGACCATGTCCGATACCGTCGTTGTGATGAACGGCGGCAAGGTGCAGCAGATCGGTACCCCCGAGGATATCTACAACGAGCCTAAAAATGCCTTTGTGGCGGACTTTATCGGCGATTCCAACATTGTGGACGGCGTGATGCACCGCGACTTCCTGGTCTCCTTCTCGGGCGTGCAGTTCCCCTGCGTGGACCGCGGCTTTGCCCGGGAACAGAGCGTACAGGTGGTGGTCCGCCCCGAGGACATTGAAGTGGTCAGCCCAGTGGAGGGTCAGCTGGTGGGCGTGGTCAATGATGTCATCTTCAAGGGCGTTCACTTTGAGATGCACGTTGAGTGCGAGGGCCGTGAGTGGCTGATCCACTCCACCCGCGCCTGCACCCCCGGTGAGACCATTGGTATGCGCATCGGCCCCAACGAGATCCATATTATGGCACGTTCGGAGGGCTGAATGGGAAATGATGAAAATTTACGATAAGAAGCTGGCCTATCCTTATTTTATCTGGATGGTGCTGTTCACGGTGGTTCCGCTGATCATCGTGGTCTATTATGCCCTGACCGATGGCAGCGGCAATTTCACCATTGCCAACCTGACCAGCGTCAGCGGCTACGGTTCCGTGTTTGCCCGCAGCCTGCTGCTGGCCCTTGTGGCTACCGTGATTTGCCTGATCATTGCATTTCCGGTGGGCTATTTCCTGTCCCGCCTGCGGGTGAACAAGCAGCATATCATGCTGATGCTGGTCATGCTGCCCATGTGGATGAACTTCCTGCTCCGCACCTACGCCTGGATGGGCCTGCTGAGCATCAACGGCCCTGTGAACGCGGTGCTGGGCTTTTTGGGCCTGGGCCCCTATACCATGCTGAATACCTCCGGCGCGGTGGTGCTGGGCATGGTGTATAACTATGTGCCCTACATGATCCTGCCCCTCTACACCAGTATGACCAAGATCGATCAGAGCCTGGTGGAAGCGGCACAGGATCTGGGAGCCTCCACCACCCAGACCCTTTTCCGGGTGCTCATCCCCATGAGCGTGCCCGGCATCAGCACCGGCATCACCATGGTGTTCGTTCCGGCGGTGTCTACCTTTGTCATCAGCCGTATGCTGGGCGGCGGCTCCAATCTGATGATCGGCGACCTGATCGAGATGCAGTTCCTGGGCAACAGCTACAACCTGAACGTCGGTTCGGCCATGAGCCTTGTGCTGATGATCATCGTCCTGCTCTGCATGAGCTTCACATCCAGCTTTGATGAAGATGAAATGGAGGGCGTGTCCTGATGAAAACGAAACATCTGCGCCTGATGCAGCGGGCCTACGTCATCCTCTTCTTCTGCTTCATGTACCTGCCCATTGCCTATATGATCGTGTTCAGCTTCAACCAGAGCAAGGGCTACGCACTGTTCACAGGCTTTACCCTCAAGTGGTACACCAGCCTGCTCCATAACTCTGCCATCCTGAGCGCTTTGCGCGTCTCACTGGAGGTGGCCCTCATCTCTGCAGTCATTGCAACGGTTCTGGGCACGGCGGCCTCGCTGGGCATTGCGTCCATGAGCCGCAAGAGCCGCCTGGTGATCACCAACATCACCTATATCCCGGTGGTCAACCCGGAGATCATCACCGGCATCTCCCTGATGCTGCTGTTTGTGGCTTACCAGCGCTTTGCCGAGGGAGTCTCCTGGCTGCCCGATACCATCATGGGAATGCCCACGCTGCTGATCGCGCATATCGCCTTCAATGTGCCCTATGTCATCTTCAACGTGACCCCCAAGCTCAAGCAACTGGACATCAAACTGTATGAGGCAGCTCTGGATCTGGGCTGCGACCCCAGGCAGGCGTTCTTCAAAGTCATCCTGCCTGAGATCAGCCCGGCCATCCTGTCGGCCTTCCTCATCTGCCTGACCTACTCCATCGATGATTTTATGATCTCCTATTTCAACTGCGGCACGGTGGAGACCCTGCCCATTGCCATCTATTCCATGACCCGGAAAAAGGTCAGCCCGGAGATCTACGCTCTGTCCACCATCATGTTTGTGGTGATCCTGACCATCATCCTCATCTCCAATGCCATGGAGAGCCGGGAGTACCGCCGGGATCAGAAGGCGCTGAGAGGGGAGGACGTAAAATGAAACGTTTTGCTGTTCTGCTGCTGACGCTGGCCATGGCGTTCTGCTGTGCTGCGCCCGCCTTTGCCGCCGGAACCATTGAGGTGACTGAGGACGTTTCGGTCTCGGACGATTACGACTGGACCCGCTTTCAGGGCCAGAATCTCACCCTCAACGTTTACAACTGGGGCGAATACATCTCCAACGGCTCCGATGACAGCGTGGATGTGGTGGCCGCCTTCGAGAAGCTTACCGGCATCAAGGTCAACTACACTACCTTTGATTCCAACGAGTCCATGTACGCCAAACTGAAATCCGGTGCGGCCAACTACGATGTGGTCATCCCTTCGGATTACATGGTGGCAAAGATGATCGCCGAGGGAATGCTTGCACCGCTGGATTACAGCAATATCCCCAACTCCCAGAACATCGATGCGGTCTACCGTGATCCGGATTATGACCCCACCAACGCCTATACCGTGCCCTATATGCTCTGTACCACCGGCATCATCTACAACACCACCATGGTGGAGAATGCCCCCACCAAATGGGCTGACCTGTGGGATGAGCAGTACGCGGGTAATATCCTGATGTTCAACAACAGCCGTGATGCTTACGCTATTGCGGCGTTCAAGAACGGTACCGGCATCAACCCCGAGACCCCGGAAGAGGTGGACGAGGTGGTGGAGACCCTGAAAGCGCAAAAACCGCTGGTGCAGGCCTACGTTATGGATGAGATCTTTGATAAGATGATCGGCGGCGAGGCGGCCATCGGCGTGTACTACTCCGGCGATGCCATTACCATGATCGATGATAACCCGGATCTGGCCTGGGTGTTCCCGGAGGAGGGCAGTGTGCTGTCGGTGGACTGCATGGCGGTGCCTGCCACCAGTGAGCACAAGGAAGCTGCGGAGATGTTCATCAACTTCATGTGCGAGCCGGACATCGGAAAAGCCAATGCGGAGTATATCGGCTACACCACCCCGATGCAGAAGGTGTGGGATATCCTGGACGAGGACCTGAAGTACAGCGAGATCGCATACCCCTCTGAGGAAGTGGAAGCCAAGGAAAAGGTGTTCACCGCCCTGAGCGATGAGGTCAACAACGAGCTCGATGTAAAGTGGAGCGAGATGAAAAGCTACAATGAGGGCGGCAGCGGCGTTGTGTTCCTGCTGCTGCTGCTTGCCATGGTAGCGCTGGCCTGCTTCAACATCTGGCGCAAGCTGCGCAAAAAGACCCGGAATCAGTATTGAGAAGAAAGGGCCCTCTCCGTCAAAGCCTCTGGCAATGCGAAGCAATGACGGAGAGGGTCCTCTTTTGGAAAGGAAACGTATGAATCAATATACCTATCATACAACCGTGCTGAACGCAGACGGCGATTTTCGCCGGATGATCAAGCCCAGCGCCCTGTTCCGCTATGTGGAGCAGGCTGCGGCAGACCACGCCCGTGCCTACGGCATGGATGATGCTTTTTTCAAAGCACACCACACGGCGTTTCTGGTGGGCAAGCAGGCGGCGCAGATCACCCGGATGCCCCTGCGCGCCGAAAAGCTGACGTTTCTTACCGCCTGTGAGCCGTGCAAGAAGGGTTCGATGAAGCGGCTGACCCGCATTCTGGACGAAGCAGGGAAGGAGTGTGCTCTGATCGACAGCCGGTGGATCATGGTGGATACCGATCGCGAGTGCATCCTACGCCAGCCCTCCTGGTATACGCCCGGTTACTGGAACGAGAATCTGGACGGGGAGCTGCCCCAGCTGGTGCACAAAGCAAAGGAACTGACCTGTGCGGGCAGCCGGACAGCCAGTTACTCCCTGTGCGACCTGAACGGCCATGTGAATAACGCCTGCTATCTGGACATCGCCTGTGATGCCCTGCCGCTGGAGGTAGTCAAGGGCGGGCCGTTGAAATTCGTCTCCGTCAAGTACCACCGGGAGATCCCGCTGGGCAGTCAGGTCGAGGTGTTTTATGCGCCCTCGGCCGATGGCTGGTATGTGGTGGGCCGCCGCGAAGAACACGCTGCGTTTGAATGCTACCTGGAATTTACAAAATAAATCCAGAAAAATTACAATTATGTTACAAAATCTGCGAAAAAGGTCTTGCAAAACGGGAGCAAAAGAGTTACAATATGGTTACAGAAAGCGATGAGCGCTTTTTGAGACTGAAATCTTTTTCTTCTTGTTGAATAAGAGATATCGGGTGCAGGGCCATCTCCTCCTCCGGCTGTTCTCCTTCACAGCTGTCGGCCACTGTACCGCACAGGCGGTATCTCGCTTCGTGTGCAAAAAAGTCCGTCCGGTTTTCCGGTACGGACTTTTTTGCATTCCAATTTGTGTCAGAAAACCGGCCTGTCAGGCCGAAAAGTATGACCTTGCACGTTTTTGGTGGTCAATTTTACTGTTTTTCCGCAAAGGACAGTTCTAAAGTTTGTTGCCGCTGGGGTTTGTATTCTGACGGGGTTTGTGGTAAAGTATAGTCAATCAATTTATAAGCAGCAAACATGAATTATTTTGATGCTGGTCCGTTGTTGATGCGTTAAGAAAAAAGGAGTTTAGAGTATGGCTTATTTCTATGAAGAACCTTCCCGCACCTTTGGCGAGTACCTGCTGGTTCCGGGTTATTCCTCTGCAGAGAATGTCCCCACGGCAGTCAGCCTGAAGACCCCGCTGGTCAAGTACCGCAAGGGGGAAGAGGCCTGCCCGCTGGAAATGAACATCCCCATGATCAGTGCCATCATGCAGTCGGTCTCCGGCGATAAGCTGGCCATTGCACTGGCACGGGAGGGCGGCGTGTCCTTCATCTACGGCTCCCAGAGCATTGAGAACGAGGCTGCCATGGTGCGCCGCGTCAAGAGCTATAAGGCCGGTTATGTGGTCTCCGATTCCAACCTGGCTCCTACCGCCACCCTGCACGATGTGCTGGAGCTCAAGGCCCGCACCGGCCACTCCACCATTGCTGTCACTGCCGATGGCACTCCTCACGGCAAGCTGATGGGCATTGTGGCCTCCCGTGATTACCGTGTCAACCACACCCCCGATGATGCTTCCGTTACCACTTTTATGACTCCCATCGAGAAGCTGGTCACCGCACCGGAGAATACCTCCCTGCACGACTGCAACAACATCATCTGGGACAACAAGATCAACACGCTGCCGCTGGTGGATGCTGAGGGTAACCTGAAATACTTCGTGTTCCGCAAGGACTACGATTCCCACAAGAAGAACGTCAACGAGTTGCTGGATGCCAACAAGAGCTATGTGGTCGGTGCCGGCATCAACACCCGCGACTATGCCCAGCGTGTGCCCGCACTGGTCGAGGCTGGCGTGGATGTGCTCTGCATCGACTCCTCCGAGGGCTACTCCGAGTGGCAGAGCCGTACCATCGCCTGGATCCGTGAGCACTATGGCGATACCGTGAAGGTGGGTGCAGGCAACGTTGTGGATGCCGAGGGCTTCCGTTTCCTGGCTAAGGCCGGTGCAGACTTCGTCAAGATCGGCATTGGCGGCGGTTCCATCTGCATTACCCGTGAGACCAAGGGCATCGGCCGTGGTCAGGCCACCGCAGTCATCGAGGTCGCAAAGGCCCGTGACGAGTACTACAAGGAGACCGGCATCTATGTGCCCATCTGCTCCGATGGCGGCATCGTCCACGATTATCACATCACTCTGGCTCTGGCCATGGGCGCTGATTTTGTCATGCTGGGCCGCTACTTCGCCCGCTTTGACGAGAGCCCCACGAACAAGGTGCGCATCAATGGCCAGTATATGAAGGAGTACTGGGGCGAGGGCTCCAACCGTGCCCGCAACTGGCAGCGTTACGACCTGGGCGGTTCCACCAAGCTGAGCTTTGAGGAAGGCGTGGACAGCTATGTTCCTTACGCAGGTCCTCTGGCCGATGGTGTCCAGACCACCCTGTACAAGGTCAAGAGCACCATGTGCAACTGCGGCGCACTCTCCATCCCCGAGCTGCAGCAGAAGGCCAAGCTGACTGTGGTTTCCTCCACCTCTATCGTGGAGGGCGGCAGCCATGACGTTGTGCTGAAAAATGCGACCCCCAATATTATAAACGGCTGAGCCTGAACAGGCTTGCAGGGCCGCTCCCGGAGCTTTCGGGGGCGGCCCTTTTGGCAGTACCGAAAAAAGATTTTTCTTTCCGCACGCAGGAAATTTACAAAAGCCCTTGCACCCGGGCGGCAAAGATGCTATCATGGTACAAACGTCCTGTCAAGACAGGGTGCAGGCCCACGCACTGCCGGAACAAAGGCAGGGGGAGAAGGGGCTGTTTTTTCAGCAGCGGCAAGGCTTTTTCGCTGCTGCGAAGTACAAGGAGAGGAAACTTTTCATGGACGAGATCAAAGTTGTTCCGTACATTCCGGACGAAGATTATGATAACCCTGCCATGGTGGTGGATTTCTACGAATTCACGATGGCAAACTGCCTGTTCCTGCACGGCTTTAAGAACACCACCCTTGTGTTCGATATGTTCTTCCGTAAGAACCCGGACAACATGGGTTACTCCATCAGCGCAGGCCAACGCAAGCTGACCCGGTTCCTGCTGAATTATCACTTCAACGAGCAGGATATCCGCTGGCTGCGCACCAAGGGTATGAGCGAGGAATTCTGCGAGTATCTGCGCACCTATAAGTGGAAGGGAGATATGTACGCTCTGCCCGAGGGCACGGTTTGCTACCCCCATGTGCAGATGGTCCGCATTGAGTGCGACCTGGTGGGTGCGATCCTGATCGAGACCTACCTGCTGCAGACGATGAACTTCCACAGCCTGATCACCACCAAGGCGACCCGTGTGACCGGCCTGAACACCCATACGCCCCGCAGCGTCATGGAGTTTGGCACCCGCCGCGCACAGGGCGAGAGCGCAGGCAATGATGGCGCGTATGCCGCTGTTCTGGGCGGCTGCATCGGCACTGCCAACTGCCTGGCTGAGATGAAGTATGGCTCTGAGGTCAAGGCAGTTGGCACCGTGGCACACAGCTTCATCGAGTTCTTCCCGACGGAGTTTGATGCCTTCAAGGCCTTTGCGGATACCTACCCGGATTCCGTCAGCCTGCTGCTGGATACCTACAACATCATGGAGAGCGGCCTGCCCAACCTCATCAAGCTGGACGACTACCTGATCGAGAAGTACCCCAATGACCCCAACCGCCGCGTCAAGAGTGCCCGTATCGATTCCGGCGATCTGGCCCGTGGCTCCAAGCGCCTGCGCAAGGCACTGGATGCAGCAGGCAAGCCCTATATCAAGTTGGTGGCCTCCAATGGCCTGGACGAGCGGAAGATCGCCAACATGGAGCTCTATGAGCACGCTCATTTTGATTCCTACGGCGTGGGCGAAAATCTCATCACCTCCGCTTCTGACCCTGTGTTCGGCGGCGTGTATAAACTGGTGGCGGTCAAGCTGCCGGATGGCACCTATCAGCCCAAGATGAAGTGCTCGGATTCTGCCAGCAAGGCCATCATCCCGGGCAAGAAAATGCCCTGGCGGCTCTACGATGAAAATGGTCAGGCCCAGTGCGATCTGATCGCCATGGATGGCGAGGTCATCGAAGCGGGCAAACCGGTAAAGATGGTCAACCTTGACCCGGATGCCATCGAGCGCACCATTACCATCACCCCCACCAGGGTCAAGCGGCTGCTGGTGCCCCATATCCTGAACGGTGAGCTGTCCATCGAACTGCCCGGGATTGCCGAGAAAAAGGCCTATATCGCAAAGCAGCTGACCGAAGAGACTTGGGAGACCGAGTTGCGCATCGAGATGCCGCATAAGCACTATGTCAATATGACCCCCGCTGTGGCCGAGTGCCGTGCCAAGATGTATTCGGAACTGCATGGCGGAAAGGTGTAACTTGACAAAGCAGGGTTTCTATTGTATTATAATAGCCGTTGTGTGAATCTTACATGTTTTGATACATGTTTGCAACTCCGTAACGACGGACTTGTGATAAATGTTTACCTCATCACCTGTTATTCCCGGCTCTCTGTGAATGTCCAGAGCAGCAGGGCTTTGTAAGCCGGGTTTCTATGCGCCACTGTGGTGAAATTGGCAGACACGAGGGACTTAAAATCCCTTTCTGGAGACAGAGTGCGGGTTCAAGCCCCGCCGGTGGCATGAAAAATCCCCTTCAGCGTAAGCTGAGGGGGATTTTTTACTGTTGGATCGCGTACAAAGCGTGATTCGGCGCAGGCAGAAATGCGGATGCAGCTCAGTGGTTTTCCATAGCATTGAATCGTTCCAGGAAGCTGTGATCCACACCCTCGGATCGATAGCCCGGCATGGTATCAATGGCAACATTGTGGATGCTGCGGAAGATGCTGTTTTCGATATTGGGATTGTCGCGCTTCAGGCGGCGGAGCAGGATCTTGACCTCCTGCCGCTTGGAACCACCGCCGCCGTTGTCGCACATGGTGCAGTTCTCGGTAAAGCGGCAGGCGCACTGGATGAATTCCAGATCATTGTAGCGTTTCCAGGCCAGGATATCTTCTTCCCGGATGCAGTACATGGGGCGGATCAGGGTCATGCCGGGGAAGCTGGTGCTGTGGAGCTTGGGCGGCATGGCCTGCATCTGGGAGCCGTAGAACATGCTCATCACGGTCGTCTCAATCACATCGTTGAAGTGGTGGCCCAGCGCGATCTTATTGCATCCCAGCTCCTTGGCCTTGCTGTACAGGTGGCCGCGCCGCATCCGGGCACAGAGGTAGCAGGGGTTCTTTTCGGTATTGTTGGCAACGGAAAAGATGTTGCTCTCGAAGATGGTCACCGGAATGTGCAGCAGCTCGGCATTGGACTCGATCTTCTGGCGGTTGATCTCATTGTAGCCGGGGTCCATCACCAGAAAGACCAGCTCAAAGGGAACATCGCTGTGCTTCTGCAGTTCCTGCATCAGCTTTGCCATCAGCATGGAGTCTTTGCCGCCCGAGATGCAGACGGCGATCTTATCGCCCTCCTGCACCAGCTCGTAGCGCTTTACCGCCACGATAAAGGGGGTCCACAGCTCCTTGCGGTATTTCTTGATGATACTGCGTTCGATCATCTGATAAGGTTCAAGCTCACGTTTCATGTTGGTTCCTCTTTTTATTTAATGTAGGGCGGTCAGCTCACGGCAGCAGACATCGAACGCCTGCAAAAAGGCTTTGATCTCGTCCTCAGTAGTCAGATGGCTCAGGCTGATGCGCCAGGAGGACAGTGCGTTGCGGCGGTCGCGGCTGACCGCAAATACCGCACGCGAAGGCAGACCATCCGACGAGCAGGCTGACTTGACCGAGACGCAGACCCCTTTGGCATCCAGCTCCCGCTGGAACACGGTGCCCTTGACATTACGGACGCTCAGATTCAGCACATGAGGGATGGCGTGTTCCGGGCTGTTGATGCGCACCAGCGGATATGTGCTGAGGGCGGCGCGGAGCTCTGCATTCAGCTTTGCCACATGGTCAACACGTCCGGGCAGGTCAATGACGGCGAGATCGAGCGCACAGGCCAGCGAGGAGGCCAGCGCCACAGTGGGGGTGCCGCTGCGGTAGATGGTGGTACTCTCGCCGCCATGGATGAGAGGCTCCAGCGCCAGATTCCGCCGCTTGATCAGCAGGCCGATGCCGTTCAGTCCGTAGAATTTGTGGGCCGTCAGGCTCATGGTGTCCACGCCCTCAAAAGAAACGGGGATCTTGCCCACAGCCTGGGTCGCATCCACATGCAGGTGACAGTGAGGGTATGCTTTCAGGATGGCGGCAATCTCCTGTACAGGCTGCACCACGCCCAATTCACTGTCCACCAGCGTAACGGAAACGCAGATGGTATCCGGGCGAAGCAGATCCTTCAGGTGCTCAAGATCTACAGTGCCGTCCTGCTTCACGTCCAGCAGGTCGATCTCATACCCCTGTTCCTGTAATGCCGTCAGGGTGCCGCTGACCGAAGAATGTTCCAGTGGAGTGGAGATGATGTGTCTGCCTGTATGGCGGGAGAGACGGGCCAGCCCCTTTAAAGCAAAGTTGTTGGCCTCGCTGGCACCGGAGGTATAGATGATCTCTGCTGGCTGAACGCCTAGCAGGGAGGCGATTTTGATGGTGGCAGCATCGATCTCTGCCTTGGCGGCAGAGCCTGCCTGGTGGTGAGAGTTGGCGTTGCCGATGCAGCGGCGCTCCACGGCACAGAACTGCTCCAACACCCGCGCATCCACCGGGGTGTTTGCAGAATAATCCAGATAGATCATAACATTCCTCTTGAAATACAAATCAATTCAATAGGTTATATTATAGTGCGGACAGGGGCATATTTCAAGATGTCCGACCAAAAAGCTGAGGGAAACTGCGGCAAACGGATTGCATCCGGGCAGGGTTTCTGGTATACTTTATAAAGTCAGACAGGGAAGGGGAGAGCAAAATGTTTCGTTCGACTTTGCGGAGTGCGTGTTTTGCCTTCCGGTCCCGTTTTTTGAATCTGCTCCAGAAGATTGAGGCACTGCCGTTGCTGCGGCAATGCCTCTTTTTTTGGGCAGCGATGAAAGGAGAACTTCTCTATGAGTGAAAAGATCGATTACTCCAAGGGCATTTACGATGCCCGGCAGCTCGGTACCGGACGGATGCTGATTCTGGGCTTGCAGCACATGTTTGCCATGTTCGGCGCAACTGTGCTGGTGCCCCTGCTCACCGGCCTGAGCGTTTCCACCACTCTGCTCTGTGCCGGTCTGGGCACCCTGCTGTTCCACCTTGTCACCAAGGGCAAGGTCCCGGCCTTCCTTGGCTCCTCGTTTGCTTACCTGGGCGGTTTTTCCATTGTAGCCCCCATGCTGGCTGACGCAGACGGCAACCTGACCGTTGTCAATACCAAAATGCTGCCCTACGCCTGCGCGGGCGTGGCACTGTCCGGCATTCTGTACCTGCTGGTCAGCCTGCTCATCTCCACCTTTGGCATCCGCCGCATTATGAAATTCTTCCCGCCGGTGGTCACAGGCCCCATCATCATCTCCATTGGTCTGATCCTGGCCCCCTCCGCCATCACCAACTGCGAGTCCAACTGGCTGCTGGCTTTTGTGGCCCTGGGCACCGTTATTGTCTGCAACATCTGGGGCAAGGGCATGGTCAAGATCCTGCCCATCCTGATCGGTGTGCTGGTCTCCTATGCTGTGGCTCTGGTCACCGGTGCTGTCAACTTTGAGGCCATTGCTGCAGCCGACTGGTTCGGCATCCCCCTGCACAAGAGTGCCATGGGTCTGTTTGCCATCGACGGCAGCCCTGAGTTCATCAGCGCAATGTTCACCATCATTCCCATTGCACTGGCAACCATGATGGAGCATGTGGGCGATATCGCTGCCATCAGCGCTACGGTCGGCCACAACTATATCAATGATCCCGGCCTGAACCGCACCCTGATGGGCGACGGCCTTGCCACTGCCATGGCCGGTCTGCTGGGCGGCCCCGCTAACACCACCTATGGTGAGAACACCGGCGTTCTGGCTCTGAGCCGCATCTACGATCCGCTGGTCATCCGCATTGCCGCTGTGATGGCTGTGATCCTGAGCTTCAGCCCCAAGTTTGAGGCCGTTATCAACACCATCCCCACCGGCATCATCGGCGGCATCAGCTTTGTGCTGTACGGCATGATCTCCGCAATCGGTGTCCGCAATGTGGTCGAGAACCGTGTGGACTTTACCAACAGCCGCAACCTGATCGTTGCCGCTGTCATCCTGGTCTGCGCACTGGGCTTCAACTCTGTGGGCGGTCTGACCTTCGCTGTGGGCGGTGTCTCCATCAACCTGTCCGGCCTGGCCATTGCTGCTATCGTGGGCATCCTGCTCAACGCCATCCTCCCCGGCAATGATTACGAGTTTGATGCTGCCAACGGTTCCGATGCTCCGAGCAGCGGCAACCTGCAGGTCTGAAAAATAAATAGGAATAATTCTTAAAATTAGCCTTGACTAATCTGGGAATCGTTGCTATAATAGGCTCAGAAGCAAGGCCCCCTGTACCAGAGGAGAGGCCAAGATCATAATGAAAAACAATGGAGGATATTCCTATGAAAAAGTATGTCTGCACCGTCTGTGGTTATATCGCTGAAGGCTCTATCCCTGAGCAGTGCCCCGTCTGCAAGGCTCCTGCATCCGCATTTGTCGAAAAGACCGGCAATACCTATGTGACCGAGCATGTGGTCGGCATCGGCAAGGCTGAGGGTGTGCCTCAGGAGATCGTTGACGGTCTGCGCGCAAACTTTGAGGGTGAGTGCAGCGAAGTCGGTATGTACCTGGCCATGGCCCGTGTGGCAGAGCGCGAGGGCTACCCCGAGATCGCTGAGGCTTACAAGCGCTATGCCTACGAGGAGGCTGACCACGCATCCCGTTTCGCCGAGCTGCTGGGTGAGGTCGTGACCGACAGCACCAAGAAGAACCTGATGATGCGTGCTGAGGCTGAGTGCGGCGCATGCTCCGGCAAGATGGACCTGGCCAAGAAGGCAAAGGCCCTGAACCTGGATGCAATCCACGATACCGTCCACGAGATGGCAAAGGACGAGGCTCGCCATGGCCGCGGCTTTGAGGGCCTGCTGAAGCGCTACTTCAACGTGGAGCTGTAACTCCTGCATTTTTCTGAACCTGTTATCATAAAGCTGCCGTGCGGTTCTAAAGCTGCACGGCAGCTTTTTTTGCTTGACGGGATCCATGGCAGGGCGTACAATGGAAAAAACATTCCGAAAGGGGAAGTCTTATGAAATCAACTTC
Organism: Faecalibacterium hominis (ex Afrizal et al. 2022); assembly: GCF_049545105.1. Classification (NCBI taxonomy): domain Bacteria; kingdom Bacillati; phylum Bacillota; class Clostridia; order Eubacteriales; family Oscillospiraceae; genus Faecalibacterium; species Faecalibacterium hominis (ex Afrizal et al. 2022). The sequence continues at coordinate 421,801 of NZ_CP186860.1, forward strand.
CACTCGCTGCGCGCTGCTGGACGAGCTGCGCGGGCTGGACCTGATCAGCATGATGCTTTACCATGGCATGTGGGACCTGGTCTATCTGTTTGGTGTGAGTGCACCGTGGTATGGCAGCTGGCAGGGAGAACTGTGGCAGCAATCCATCTGCTGGGTGTTCCTCCTGCTGTCCGGCTTCTGCCTGCCGCTGGGCCGCCACCCGGTCAAACGGGGCGCAATGGTGTTCGGGTGCGGCGCGCTTGTCACGGCGGTCACGCTGATCTTCATGCCTGCGGATGTCGTTTGGTTCGGCGTGCTGACGCTTCTGGGTTCGGCTATGATCATCACGGGTCTGCTGGAAAAGTGGCTGGAAAAGGTGCCGCCGGTGGTAGGCCTTGCAGGGAGCTTTTTTCTGTTTTACTTCACCCGCCATGCAGCCGATGGCTATCTGCAGCTGGGCCATTGGCTCATCACACCGCCGGGCTTTCTCTACGCCAACTACTTCACGGCTTATCTGGGCTTTTACCCCTTTGGTTTCTTCTCTGCCGATTACTTCCCGCTGATCCCGTGGCTGTTTCTGTTCTGGACCGGTTTCTATCTGTACCATCTGGTCGGGAAGGAACGGCTGGAACCGCTTCATCGTTCTGTCTGCCCGCCGCTGGGGTGGCTGGGGCGGAACTCGCTGATGCTATATCTGCTCCACCAGCCGGTGATCTACGGCGTGCTGACGGTGGTGTTCCTGTTGCTGCGCAGGGGTGGAGGAGCGCTCTGAAAAAATCTGCAAAAGGTTCTTGACAAGGAGCCCGCCATGTGGTATTCTTTTGATGGTTAGAAAAGCCTAACCAAATTGCTCTGTCTTATGTCAGGCAGAGCAATTTCTTGAAGATGAAAGTTAGAATATACTAACCATTACTGAAAGAGAGGTTCTTCATTATGAGCAAAGTAGCAGTTGTATTCTGGAGCGCAACCGGCAACACGGAGACCATGGCAAACTGCGTGGCAGAGGGTGCAAACGGCACCATCGTTCCCTGCAGCGAAATGAACGCCGCGAAGCTGGCAGAGTTTGATGCAGTTGCATTTGGCTGCCCCGCAATGGGCGCAGAGCAGCTGGAAGAGAGCGAGTTTGAGCCGATGTTCTCCGATCTGGAGGGCTCTCTGAACGGCAAGAAGATCGCTCTGTTTGGCTCTTATGGCTGGGGCGACGGCCAGTGGATGCGCGACTGGGTCGAGCGTGCACAGGGTGACGGCGCACAGGTGCTCAACGGCGAGGGCTTGATTTGCAACGAGGCACCGGATGAGGATGTTCAGGCTGCCTGCCGCAAGCTGGGTGCAGATCTGGCTGCATGGTAAAGCGGAAACTTGACAAAAGAAGTTTGTTCTGATAGACTAACCGGCAGAGTGTAAGAATTCCGGCTCTCTGCCGGTTTTTTGTTTTGTCAGGAGGAAAAGAATGTCAAAGACCACCCCGAAAGACCTTGCCAAAAAGAGAAACGATGAAAAACTGCTGGTCAGTGAGATGATCGCACTTTACTGCCGCAAACAGCATCATAGCCCGAAGGGAAAACTCTGCCCGGAGTGCCAGCAGCTCCATGATTATGCACTGGCCCGGATCGAGCATTGCCCCTTTATGGAGACGAAAACTTTTTGCTCTGCCTGCAAAGTTCACTGCTACAAACCGGAAATGCGGGAGCGGATCCGTACTGTCATGCGCTGGGCCGGGCCACGGATGCTGCCGGTGCATCCCATCCTTTCCATCCGGCATGTGGTCGTCACCTTGAAATCGAAGCGGGAAGCCCGGGCAGAAAAATAAGCACCCATGTATAATCGCCTGAAGCCGGGGCAACCTAGAGCCAAGGAGGCGATAGAAATGGAAAACACAGGTGTGACCTGCGATGTCTGCGAGTGCCGCCACAATGTGCAGAGCTGCAAGTGTGATCTGCCCCAGATCAAGGTGACAGAGCACTGCTCCTGCACCACCCAGCAGGTGGAGACCCCGCACTACTGCCAGAATTACGAAAAGAAATAATCTGTAATGGCAGAAAACTCCCCGCCCAGCGCCCAAGACAGGGCATTGAGCGGGGAGTTTTTGTGTGCTGTTCAGTGGATGACCACACTGCAGGTAGCAAGGCTGCGCACCAGTGTGCCGACGCTGTCCTTCATCTGGATGCCGGCAAAGCCCAGGCGGAAAGCGGTCTGCACATTCTCCAGCCGGTCGTCAATGAAAACACTTTCCCCGGCCTTGAGCTGGTATTTGTCCAGCAGGGCCTTATAGATGCGCGGGTCAGGCTTGTTGATGTGCACCTCGCAGGAGGCCACGCCGCCGTCGAACAGGCCCTTGAGGTCGCGCTCGGTCAGAAAATCCAGCACATCCTCGGGGATATTGCTCAGGTAGTAGACACAGTAGCCGCGGCTCTTGAGCTTCCGCACCAGCTCCTGCATCCGGCGGCGGGGGCGGAGGATATGCATCCAATCGTCCAGCACGCCCTGCACCTCAAACGCGCGGCCATATTCTTTTGCGCGGGCCAGCATCCGCAGGTTGGCCTCAGAGCGGGTGATAAGCCCTGCATCCAGCAGCTTCCACTCCTCGCTTTCAAAAGTCAGCTGGGAGACCTGTTCCTCTACCTCGGCATTGCAGAAGCGGTCTACCAGGTAGGTCTTGGGGTCGAAATCCACCATGACACCGCCCAGATCAAAGATGATATTTTTATACATCGCTGTTTCCTCAATTCTGTATGGATGTTTCTGCCAGAAAGATTCTGCCCACAGTATAGCACAACTGCCCGCCCTGCATCAAGCACTGTGCCGCCGCATAGGATGAAACAGGCAAACTGCGGGGAGGGGAGCACGATGAAATTCCGGGAGCTGTGCACAAAGGAGATCGTTCAGCTGAGCAACGGGGCCTGCCTTGGCCGCGCCGATGATCTGGAGCTCGATCCGGCAACGGCGCAGGTCAAAAGCCTGCTGCTGCTCGGGCAGCCTCATCTGTTTGGGCTGCTGGGCCGGGACGAGACTCTGGTCATCCCCTGGACGGACATCGAAACACTGGGAGTGGACGCGATCCTGGTCCGCACGGAGTTGCCGGAGCCGGAAGCCAAAAAGCAGGGTTTCTGGCAAAAAATGCGGCACTGGCTGGACGGCTGAAATTTTTCGTGAATTTTTCCAGCATCAGGGTTTGATTTTACAAAAAATCGGATTATAATAGAGAACCGTGAGCGGCAGAGCCTTGCCGCTCCGGCTTGAAATCTGATTTCCGGAAGTGAAAGGAACTTCTCTCTATGAACGAAAAAAAACATACGCCGCTTTCCCTGCATGGGCTGCGGCTGCTCTTCCCTCCACTGGCAACGCTGGGCATCCTGTTCCTGACGGAGTGGATCGCCCGCGGCAGCCTGACAGGGGAGACATTTACCCAATACATTTTCCCCCATGCCGAAGCCTATCTGCTGGCGTGGGCCATGCTGTTTCTCAGCTGGCTGGCAGTGGACTGGCTGACCCGGTTTGCACCGTTGGCGACCCTGCTGGCGGCGGTGCTGGGCTGTGCCCCGGCGGCAGTCAATTTCTACACACTGCAGCTGCGCGGCGAGCCCTTCCTGCCCTGGGACCTGATGCAGGTGTCAGAGGCTGCGGGCGTGGCAGCTGCGGCCGGGATCCACATCCAGACCAGCATGGTGGTATCCATTGTTATTATCGTGCTGCTGGTCGTAGTGTCTTTCTTCCTTTATAGAGGGCGGCAGAAGCTGAACTGGAAGCCCCGGGTGGCAGGCTTTCTTGCCAGTGCGGCAGCTACCTGCGGTCTGCTCTTTGGCGTGTTCCTGCAGCCTGCCGTGACACAGGCCATTGGCATTGTGCCGGATGCCTGGATGCAGGACCGCTATTACCGCTATTATGGTGTCATCACCAGCTTTCTGACCAATCTGACCAATCTGGAGATCTCCAAGCCGGAGGGGTATTCAGAGGAGGCTGTCAACGAGATCCTGGATGATACCGAAGCTGCACAGAAATATTCCACCGCTCCGCTCTACCCGGAATCTTACGGTGCCACCACCTCTGCGGACGAGACTGTGAAAAAGCCCACCATCATCTACGTGATGGACGAGTCCTACTGGGATGTGTCGGAACTGGAGCAGTACGGTTTCCAGTTTGATACCGATGTCTCCGCCAACCTCCACGCCCTGCAGCAGACCAGTGCTTCTGGCCGGGCGTACAGCCCCAGTTTCGGCGGCGGAACCTGCGATGTGGAGTTTGAAGCGCTGACAGGCTATTCGGCTTCCTTTCTGCCCAACGGCAGCAAGCCCTACCAGCAGCATGTGACCAAGCCTATGTTCTCGCTGCCCAATTACCTCAAGCTGACGCAGGGATATCAGACGGCGGCAGTTCATTGCTTCTGGGCCAAGTATTGGAGCCGGGACACGGCATACCCCAACCTGGGCTTTGACACCTTCCTGAGCCTGGAACAGATGACCCATGTCAACAAGGTGCGCAGGCACTACTGGACCAGCGGTCTGGTCACGGATGACTCCATGGCGGACCAGATCATCCAGCAGTATGAGAAGATGAAAGCGTCCTCGGATGCACCGGTTTTCCTGCACGCGGTCACGATGCAGAACCATACCAATTATAATAAAGACAACTACCCGGACGATGTGCGGGTGAAGGTGACAGAGCACCCGGCGGGCCTCAAGGCCAGCACCATCGGCGCGCTGGAAGATTTCGCGACCGGCATCCGGGATGCCGATGCCATGCTGGGCAAGCTGACCCAATACTTCTCGCAGGTGGACGAGCCGGTGATCCTGGTGTTCTGGGGCGACCATTACAACCCCATTGATTCCAATTATGATGTCTTTACCAGCAGCGGCTATGCCAGCGATTCCAGTGCGGACCCACGCCTGCACCAGACCACCCTGCTGATGTGGTCGAACTACACCGACAAGCCCGTGGATCTGGGCACCATTGCCGCTTACGATATCTCGCCGGTGATGATGAACCTCTACGGTCTGGAGCAGCCGCTGTATTTCCAGCTGCTGAACCGCCAGCTGCAGGTGGCCGACCGCGCCAATACCCGGGGCACGGTGATGAATCTGGACGGCACCACCACCCAGACCCCGAGCTCCCTGCAGGAAAGCTGGAGCCAGAAGCACTGGCTGCTGCAATATGACCTGATGTTTGGCAAGGGCTATGCCCTCAGCCGGATGGGCATGGAGAGCCTGAACAGCACTCAGACGGACGAATAAACAAAAAATACGCGATTTTCTTGTAAAAAACAGAGAAAACCCCTTGCATCACACGCCTGTTTGTGCTATTATTACTTAGCATTACACACGCATCACTATGCCCTTTTGTGCTCTTTCGGGAGTGGAGGGCAGTCCAAAGCCATCCGATATGGCCGCGGATCACGGTGTGCGGAGGCAAAACAATATTGGAGGTATTTTTACTATGGCAGTCGTTTCTATGAAGCAGCTTCTCGAGGCAGGTGTGCACTTCGGTCACCAGACCCGCCGCTGGAACCCCAAGATGAAGAAGTATATCTTCACCGAGCGCAACGGCATCTATATCATCGATCTGCAGAAGACCGTGAAGAAGCTGGACGAGGCTTACAACTACGTGAAGGAAGTTGCAGCTGAGGGCGGCGACATCCTGTTCGTCGGCACCAAGAAGCAGGCTCAGGAGTCCATCCGTGACGAGGCTCTGCGCTGCGGCATGCACTATGTCAACGCTCGCTGGCTGGGCGGTATGCTGACCAACTTCCGCACCATCCGTAAGCGCATCGACCGTATGGATCAGCTGGCTAAGATGAAGGAGAACGGCACCTTCGAGCTGCTGCCCAAGAAGGAAGTTGCTAAGCTCGAGCTGGAGATGGAGAAGCTGGACAAGTACCTGGGCGGTGTCAAGAACATGAAGACCCTGCCGAAGGCTATGTTCATCGTTGATCCTCACAAGGAGCGCATCGCTGTTGCTGAGGCCCGCAAGCTGAACATCCCCATCGTGGCTATCGTTGATACCAACTGCAACCCCGACGAGATCGATTACGTCATCCCCGGCAACGACGACGCTATCCGCGCTGTCAAGCTGATCGCTGGCGCTATGGCTGACGCTGTTCTGGAAGGCAAGCAGGGCAACCAGGAGGCTCCCGCTGAGGAAGCTGCCAACGCCTGATTTCTGGCTGTACAGAACAAACCCGTGAAATAACGTGTAAGGGAGACTACAAAAATGGCTATTTCTGCAAAGGACGTTATGGAACTGCGCAAGCAGACCGACTGCGGCATGATGGAGTGCAAGAAGGCTCTGACTGAGGCTGACGGCAACTTCGAGAAGGCTATTGAGATCCTGCGCGAGCGTGGTCTGGCTACTGCTGCCAAGAAGGCAAGCCGCGTTGCTGCCGAGGGTATGGTCTACGCTGACTACTGCCCCAAGTGCAAGGTCGGTGTTGTCATCGAAGTCAACGCTGAGACTGACTTCGTTGCCAAGAACGACAAGTTCGTTGCGTTCGTCAAGGAAGCAACCAAGGTCATCATGCTGCAGAACCCTGCTGATGTTGAGGCTCTGATGGCTTGCAAGACCGAGGCTGGCGAGACCGTTGACGAGGCTCTGAAGAACCTGATCCTGGTCATCAAGGAGAACATCAAGATCCGTCGTTTCGTCCGTTACGAGGGCGTTTGCTCTGCTTACGTCCACGGCGGCGGCACCCACGGCATCCTGGTCAACTTCGAGACCACCAACGACATCGACAGCAAGGACGAGTTCACTGCTTACGGCAAGGACATCGCCATGCAGGTCGCAGCTGCTAACCCCAGCTATGTCGATGAGGCTTCTGTCCCCGCTGAGGTCGTTGCCAAGGAGAAGGAGATCATGCTGGCTCAGATGGCTGGCGATCCCAAGAACGCCAACAAGCCTGATGCTGTGAAGCAGAAGATGATCGAGGGCAAGATCAAGAAGTTCTTCAAGGAGAACTGCCTGGTCGATCAGGAGTTCGTTAAGGACGGCGATCTGTCTGTTGCTCAGTACACCGCTAAGGTCGCTAAGGATCTGGGCGGCGAGATCAAGATCGTCAAGTTCACCCGTTTCGTGAAGGGCGAGGGCCTGGAGAAGCGTGCTGACGACTTCGCTGCTGAAGTTGCAAGCATGGTGAAGTAATTCAGTCTGACTGAATGAATTTAAGAGCTGTGGTACCTGTAACAGGGTGTCACAGCTCTTTTTGTTTGTGTTTGAACGGGAAGTGTGTTATCATAGGAACAATTACAATGAAGAGAAAGCTGGAAGTGAAGAATCTCAACCAGCCGCTGTACCGAAAAAAGGAAGGCGGCATCTGACAGGAGATGTTACGATGAAAACACAGAAACTTGAGATCAGCGGTATTCCTGCTTTGCTGTACGGGAAAGAAAGCCGAAAAGTATATCTCTATGTCCATGGCAAAATGGGATGCAAAGAAGAAGCCCTGCCGTTTGCAGAACTTGCCTGCCCAGCAGGGTATCAGGTTCTTGCTGTTGATTTGCCTGAACATGGAGAGCGCAGGGGCAGCTCCGAGAAGCTGCTGCCGTGGGTGGCGGTTCCAGAGTTGGAAGCGGTTTATTCCTATGCCGCAGAGCGTTGGAAGAATGTTTCGCTGCGGGCTACAAGTATCGGAGCCTGGTTTTCCATGTTGGCCTTACAGGAAAAGCCTTTACGGAGTGCTCTTTTGCTCTCACCAGTGGTAGATATGGAAGATCTTATCACCAATATGATGCAGTGGGCAAATGTGAGTGAGGCCCAGTTGAAAGAAGCAGGGGAGATTTCCACGGATTTCGATGAGACGCTGTCGTGGCAGTATCTCTGCTGGGTGAGGGAGCATCCCTACCGCTGGAAAGTGCCCACGCAAGTGCTCTATGGCGCAAAGGATAACCTGACTTCCAGGGCAGTGCTTGAGCAGTTCAAACAACGGACAGGTGCGCATCTGACCATCATGGAAGAAGGAGAGCACTGGTTCCACACCGAGCTGCAATTGGCTGTTCTGCAGGAATGGGAGCGAGCACATATCTGAAAGAAGAGGAGAGAGGAACATGAAGATCGAACCCAGAACGTTCACACTGCCCAACGGGGAAGTGCTGACGGTGCGCAGCTTATGCGCCGATGATGCGGAGGCATTGAGTGCATTCCGCAATGCAATCTACAGCGAAACACATTTTATGGCCCGATACCCGGAGGAAGGAGCGAGTCTGGAAGCGATGCGGAACTGGCTCGCAGGCTTCGTGGAAAGCCCTGTGAACTTTGAGGTGGGCGCTTTTGCCGGAGAAAAGCTGGTGGGGGAGTTTGGTGTTGCACAGGTGCGGCCGCATATCAAATACCGCCATCGTGCCGTAGTAGGCATTTCCGTACGGAAAGATTACTGGGGCTGCGGTCTGGGCAGTTATCTGATGCAGCTGGCCATTGGCCAGACCCGCGCCAACGGCTTCGAACAGCTGGAACTGGGGGTGTACAGCGATAACGCCCGTGCCATCCATCTCTATGAGAAGTTTGGGTTTGAGCGCTATGGCATCCAGCCCCGGGCCTTTAAACTGAAAGACGGCACCTACCGGGATGAGATCATCATGGTGAAGATGCTGTGACCTGAAAAGGACAAAATAAAATCTCCCACTGACGGGGTTCGATGTCGTCAGTGGGAGATTTTTATCGTTTTACGGTCAAACCGTGAAAACCTCAGATTTTGGCCTCGCTGTTGTGCTCAGCCTTTTTGTAAGCAGAGAAGGAGTGGAACACAATGTTCAGACCCAGAACGATCAGCAGGACAGCCAGGATCAGCTGCAGGCCGTTGGCAATGAACACGGCACCCCAAGTGGTCTCGCCAGCAGGAATGCTGACAGAAGCGGCGGTGCTGATGGCCTTGACCATAGCGATCAGGCGTTGCACCAGAGCGGTGAAGGTGACGCACAGCATGATGATCAGCGGGGGGAACAGCATCTTGTTGCTGCGGCCGGTGACCTTCAGGAAAACGCACAGGGTAGCCAGAACCAGAGCGCTCAGCAGCTGGTTGGCGGAACCGAACAAAGGCCAGATGTTTGCGTAGCCGATCTTGGTCAGCAGGAAGCCGAAGGCCAGAGTGAGGAAGGTGGAGAAGTAGACGTTGCAGAACAGCTTGCGCCAGCCCTCAGCGTGCTCCATGTCGTCCACACTGAACAGCTCCTGGAAGCTCATGCGGCCGATACGGGCCACAGCATCCAGACTGGTCAGGGCCAGAGCGGAAACACACATCGTCATAAAGACCGTTGCTGCATAAGCGGGAACGCCGAACATCTCAAAGAAACCGGCAACACCACGGCTGAAGATCTGGAACGGGGTGCCTGCAGCGGGGGTGCCGTCCGCAGCAGCGGCAGCACCGGCAACGCACAGGGCCAGAACAGCCAGCAGGCTCTCCAGGATCATTGCGCCATAGCCGACCTTCAGCATATCCTTCTCGTTCTCAACAGTCTTGGAGGAAGTACCGGAGGAGACCAGGCTGTGGAAGCCGGAAACAGCACCACAGGCAACGGTGACGAACAGGATGGGGAACATGGTACCCAGCTTCTCGTTGGTGAAGCCGGTGTAAACGGGCAGATTCATGGTGGGGTGTGCAACGACCAGACCAACCACAGCGCCTGCGATCATGGCAACAAACATGAAGGTGGTCATGTGGTCCCGGGGCTGCTTCAGCAGCCACATGGGAAGCACGGCGGCAAAGAAGATATAAACGAAGGTGATATAGCTCCATGCGGCCTTGCCCAGGATGATGGGCAGATTTGCGCCAATGACAAAAGACAGCACGATGAAAACAATGCTGATGACGCTCTCCTTCCAACCGGAGAAGTTGAACTTCTTCTGGATCAGGCCAAAGACCACAGCGAAGACCATGAACATGATGGAGACCATGCCGGCAGCGCCGTTGGTCTGAGCAGCGTCCACCAGAGCGCCGTCCGCGCCATAAGCATTGAAGGTGCCAGCGACCATGTCAGCAAACGCTGCAATAACGATGCCGCAGAACAGCCAGCAGAACAGCAGGAACAGCTTGCGGCCAGTCTTGCCGATATACTTTTCGATCAGCATACCCATGGACTTGCCGTCATTCTTTACAGAAGCATACAGAGCGCCGAAGTCGGTAACAGCACCAAAGAAAATGCCGCCCAGCAGGACCCACAGCAGAACAGGCAGCCAGCCAAAGGCAGCAGCCTGAATGGCACCGGTAACAGGGCCGGCACCTGCAATGGAGCTGAACTGATGTGCAAAAACGGTCCAGCCGTTGGTGGGAACGTAATCCCGGCCGTCCTCATGGACGACCGCAGGGGTCTTGGCGGTGGGGTCGATGCCCCACTTGTTTGCCAGCCAGCGTCCGTAGAGGGTGTAAGCACCAAACAGACACACGGCTGCGATCAAAACGATGACCAGCGTGTTCATTTCTTTTACCTCTTTCCTTTGCTTTTCATGCGGCAAAGAGGTCACGCTGTGGCTCCTTTGCCTGAAAATTGTGTATACTTTATCCCCATTTTCATAATTTGTCAATATTTTTCGGAGCAGTTCAGAGGATGTGCTAATTCGACAGAAAATCCGGCAATAATTTTTAGATGATTTTATTTCACTTGTGAAGAGAAGAAAACTGTGGACACGTTGAATTGAAAACGATTCACGCAAAAGACTTGACTTTCGCACTTTCGTGTGCTAATGTGATAACATGATATAATTCTTTCTGTCAGAAGTTCCGGCGTTTGCCGCAGAGGAGACCGCAATGACTGAGAAAAATTCCAAAAAAAACGAGACCGTAGATGCACTGTTCGATGCCATCCTGAGCCTTGAGAGCCGGGAGGAGTGCTATGCTTTTTTTGAGGATCTGTGCACAGTAAAGGAGATCTCCGATATGGCACAACGGCTGGAAGCGGCAAAGCTGCTGCTTGGCGGCCGCACCTATGACCAGATCGTGAAAGAGGTAGAGATCAGCACGGCGACCATCAGCCGGATCAATCGCTGTATCCAATACGGAACCGGCGGTTACCAGAGCGTAATTGAAAAGATCTCTGCACAGGAGAAAAAGCAGTAACGGCTGCACGGCAGGGGACATAGGATGGAGTACACCTTATATAGAAAGGATGAGTCCCCTATGGCAACGATCAATTGTCCCACTACGCTGGAATGTCCGGCCCTGCCCCGTGTTACCCTGAGTCAGGCTGTGATCGATCTGATGGAAAGTATCGCGCTGCAGGAAAGTGCTCTGAGCCACATCCTCTGCGCCGAGAGCCAGAAGATGAAAACCGCACTCGCCATGAACGAGATCGACCTGTGCAAGCTGCTGGAAGTGAACGATTCGGCCACCAACATGGTGCACGCCGTGGCAAATCTGGAGCTGGTGCTGAAGGAAAAGCTGGAGTTTATCTCCAATAACCTCTATTATCCCTCCGCTGATAACGGCGCTGCAGCCCAATAAGCCTGCATGACCCCCTGCCTGTCCGCATTCTGGCGGGCAGGCATTTTGCGTTTTAAGGCCAGATTGTGACCGATTTGTATAAAAAGAATAAAAACGATTTGTTGGAATTGCTGAAAACGCAATTCTGTGCTATACTATACCGTGTATATGTGTGAAAGAGAGGGAAACGAACTTGCAGCACTATGACGTGATCTTATTTGACGTGGACGGAACCCTGATCGATTCCGCCCCCGGCATCCTGAATACACTGGAAGAAGTTTTTACCAAGATGGGCGTGGATGTCACCCATGTGAACCTGCGGCGCTATCTGGGGCCGCCGCTCCGCAAGAGCTTTGGAGAGCATTTTTCTGACCCTGCAAAAATCGAGGAGGCCACCGAGCTCTATCGGGAAAGTTACCGCGAAAAAGGCAGCCATGAGGGTACGGCCTACCCCGGTGCGGCAGAGATGCTGCGCCGCCTGAAGGAGGCAGGATTTGTGCTCTGCACCGCAACCTCCAAGCCGACTGTGGTCGTGACCCCCATTCTGGAAGAACAGGGACTGGCCCCTTACTTTGATTTCATCGGCGGCGCGTCCATGGATGAGAGCCGGGATACCAAAACGGAAGTGGTGCGCTATGTTCTCACCCAGCCCTGTGTACAGGGCAAGCGGGTGCTGATGGTGGGCGACCGCAACGATGATATGCGCGGTGCTGCTGATTGCGGGCTGGATGCCGCCGGTGCCCTGTATGGCTACGGCAGCAGGGAAGAACTGGAGCCCTTTGGCCCGGTGCTGCTGGCGGAAAGTTGTGAAGAACTGACGGACAAGCTCCTGGCCTGCCGTGCAAACGGTTGAACGATAGGATAAGTGGTGAATATAACATGAATCATAAGAATCAATCGGACAAACAGTCTATGACATCGCTGCAGCGGCAGGCCGTTCTGGTCTGTGTGGTCTGCGCACTGGCGGCTTTGCTGACCGTAGGCATTACCCTGACCTTGCTCAAACGGGGAAAGCCGGAAACGCCCGGCACACCCGCAGACTCCGTGCCGACGGACACCACCGGGGACGGTGAAAGCACAGATCTTGCCAATCACTATCAGATCGATAACACCTCCAGTGCTCTGCTGACTGAAACAGCGGATGCGGGCACGGAATATCTGGACAGCACCCTGTTTCTGGGAGACTCCAACACCGTGCGTCTGTATAACAACGGCCTGATCTCCTTGCAGCAGTTCTGCGCCAAGGAGGGCATTGGCACCCAGGTGGCCCTGAACGAAGGGATCGTCACCTTTAAAAATGACACCACCCACTACACCATCGCACAGGCGGTGGCAAAAATGAAGCCCCGCCGTGTTGTGATGACCTTTGGCACCAACGACACCGGCATGGAGGTGGCTGATTTTATCAGCAACTATACCGCGCTGGTGCAGGCCATTCAGGAAGCTTACCCCTACACTGATATCATCGTGAACACGGTGCCTCCTATCCCGGAGAATCACTCCAATTACCCCCACATGGATCAGGCTAAGATCGATGATTTTAACATGGCGCTGCTCAACATGTGTGAACAGCTGGGGGTCAGATTTCTGAATACGGCTGAGGTTCTCAAGGGAGAAAATGGCTACGGCCAGCTGGATTACTACACGGACGGTGATATCCACCTCAAGAGTGCCGGTCTCAAGGCTGCGCTGAGCTATCTGCGCACCCACGCTTACCAGACCGAGGATCGCCGCCCGGACACCAATAATATCCCCACCCGCACGTTGGAATATGTATCCAACCCCAGCTCGGCGGTGCAGGCCCCCAGCTCGGAAGAACCCGCTTCTTCCAGCGAGAGTGAAAGCGTCAGCAGCTCTGAGACTGCCAACGTTAAGTTTGAGGCCCGTTATCAGGTGGAAAAGAGCGGCGGCGGCACCCTGAGCTGTGGGAACGAGAGCGGTAAGACCAGCCTGACATACGGCATCACAGATGCATCCCAGTCGCTGACTGTCACGGCCACCCCTGCGGAGGGCCATGTTTTCGTCAAGTGGAGCGACGGCGTGACCAGCAAGACCCGTACCGATACCGGCTTCAAGCAGAATCTGGACGTGACAGCCGTGTTTGCAGCTGCTTCCGTTCACATCTCGGAAGGCAAGGCTTCCGCCGGTTCCTATGTCTTTAAGGCTGCGCTGGAGGGCAAATATGCCAAGAGTGAAAACCTGCATTGGTTCGCCAACGGTCAGGAAGTGAAGGAGGCCGCAGGCCATACAACGGTCACCGTGTCTGCTTCGGCCATCACCAGCGGCAGCTATAAGATCTATGCGGTGGTCGTGTACAACGACTGCGCCGTGGCCAGCAATGCGCTGACCATCACGGTCAGCCCGGAGCCCGCCTCCAGCTCAAATTCCGGCAGCTCTTCTACTTCTTCCGGCAGTACATCCGCGTCCTCTTCGGAGAGCGGCAAGTCTGAGAGCTCGAGCAACAGTTCTTCCCACAGCACGGCGGAAAGTGAGAGCAAGAGCGAATCCAAGAGCGAGAGCACCTCTTCTTCTCACAGCAGCTCAGAGAGCAAGGCAGAGAGCACTTCGTCCTCCAGCAGTGCTGCCTCTGAGAGCAAAACGGAATCCAAAGAGCAAACCAACAGTGAATCGGTCTCCGCTTCGGTTGAAAATGATATTGAACCCGCAGAGGAGCCCTCCGCTTCCACCGAAGCAGAAGCCAGCCGGTAAACCTTTTTCTGTCTGCCCGCATAGGCTGGGCAGAAGGGAGGGAGCCGGATGTTCTGTGAAGAGATCAAGATCCCCGGGCTGCCCGGTGAGGGAACTGTGACCGATGGCAGTGTGGACTGGTATGAGATGGACTGGGAGAATGTGGACAACGGCATGACCGAGGAGCAGATGCCCAGAAACGTTGACAAACCCTGCACCGCGCAAAATCCGTGCACGGACAATTCCCCGGTGCAGACCGATGATGAAACTTATGAGATAGTTCAGGAATAACCGGAAGCCAGCTCTGCCGGGGCGGGGCTGGCTTCTCGCTGTTCTTTTGATCTGGGAAAAATTCCCCGGTGATCGGGGACAAGCGTCCCGGAAAATGACACAAGTATGAAAGAGGGGTAATGAACCATGGCAAAATACTACTGTGTTCTGTTTGATGCTGATAATACGCTGCTGGATTTTGATGCAGCGGAAAACAAAGCGCTGGCTGACACCCTGCGGGAGTACGGCATTGAGCCGGATGCCGAGACGGTGCAGACCTACCGCACCATCAACGAGGAGCTCTGGCGGCAGCTGGAAAAGGGTCAGATCCGCCGGGACAAGCTGATGGGGGAGCGGTTCACCCGCTTTCTGAAGGCAGTGAATGCCGCAGGCAACGGTGTGGAGATGAACAAATTCTATCTGGATCAGCTCTCTACCCACCCTGACCTGACATCTCCCAACGTGCTGGACGTGCTCCGGGAGCTTTCCGAAGTGGCAACACTGGCTGTGGTGACCAATGGCTTTGACCGGGTGCAGAGCCGCCGTGTGCGGGAATCCGGCATTCTGGATTTTGTGGAGGATGTGTTCGTTTCTGAAAAAATGGACAGCGAAAAGCCCAACCGCAAGATTTTTGATGCCGCGCTCCGTGCGCTGGGCGTGGAGAACCGTGAGCATGTGCTGATGGTGGGCGACAGCCTGAGCAGTGATGTGCAGGGCGGTGTGAACGCCGGGCTGGATACCTGCTGGTATAACCCCAACCACGCCGAGAATCCCGGCAAGGTCGTGCCTACCTATGAGATCAGCAGCCTGGAAGAGCTTTACCCGCTGGTGATGGAGCCGGAGGAACTGGCCAATGTGGGCCTGAAGAATCGCCGCCACCAGCTGTAATGCTGTGCGGCCTGTGTGAGAGATTGGAAAACGAACAATGCTGATACATTTGGAAAAGCTGGGCAAGAGCTTTGGCGAGAAGATCGTCCTGCATGATGTCACGGCCAGTGTCGAACGGGAGGACCGCATCGGCATCGTGGGCCAGAACGGCGCAGGCAAAACGACCCTGCTGAAGATCCTGACCGGCGAATATACGGACTACGAGGGTGAGTTCAGTGTGACCCATGGTGTAACGCTGGGTTATCTGGAACAGAATGCAAAGCTCGACCCTACGTTGGATATCTACGGCGAGATGCGTTCCTGCTTTGCCCATGTGCTGGATGCCATGGCCCAGATGCAGATCCTGGAGCGCAGAATGGCCGCCAGCCCGGAGGATACCTCTCTGCTGGAACAGCACGATGCCTTGCAGAACATCATTGATGCCGCTGACGGCTACAATATGGATGTCAACATCAAAAAGGTGCTGTCCGGTATGGGGTTTGCGCAGGATACCTGGACGAAGAATATCGCTGTGCTTTCGGGCGGTGAGCTGACGCGCCTTCGTCTGGCAAAGCTGCTGCTGGAAAAGCCGGATGTCCTGATCTTGGACGAGCCCACCAACCACTTGGATTTTGCCACCATGGAATGGCTGGAGAATTACCTCAAGGGCTATTCCGGTGCCGTGCTGGTCGTCAGCCATGACCGCTATTTCCTGGACAATATCTGCACCAGGATCTGGGAGGTCTCCTTCCAGACCATGACCACTTATAAGGGCAACTTCTCAGCCTATCTGCCTCAGAAGGAAGCTGCCGATGTCCTGCGCCAGAAGCAGCACGATGCAGATGTAGCACTGGCTGAAAAGCTGCAGGATTATGTAGACCGCAATCTTGTGCGCGCTTCCACCACCAAGATGGCCCAGAGCCGCCGCAAACAGCTGGAAAAGCTGGAGATCACGGAAGCACCAAAGGATGAAACGAACCAGCTCAAGTTCCGCTTTGAGTATGATGTGGAGCCGTGGAACGAGTTGGTGATGATGAAGAACCTGACCATCAGAATCGGGGAGCGCACCCTGTTGGAACCCTTTACCTATACGGTCTGCCGGGGTCAGCGGCTGGTGATCGCAGGCCCCAACGGTGCGGGCAAATCCACCCTGATGCAGGTGCTGGATGGTAAGCGCCGCCCCTCCGGCGGCATGGTACGGCTGGGTACGGGAGCCCGGCCCAGCATTTTTGCCCAGCAGCAGAACCGTCTGGGACAGGGCCGGGTGATCGATGTCATCTGGAACAAGTATCCCCGGATGACGGAGCTGGAAGTGCGCAGCCATCTGGCAAAGCTGGGTTTCCGGGGTGAGACAGTGTTCAAGCCCTGCGAGGCACTTTCCGGCGGAGAGCTGGCCCGGCTGCGCTTTGCTGAGATCGTGCTGGAGCGGCCCAATCTGCTGTTTCTGGACGAGCCCACCAACCACCTGGACATCTACACCCGCGAGAACCTGACCGAGGCCCTGATGGCATACACTGGGACCCTGCTCATGGTCACCCATGACCGCCATCTGATGAACAGTCTGGGCTGTCCCATCCTCTATCTGGAAGATGGCAAGGCCACCCTGTATCCGAGCTACGATGCCCTGATGGGCCGTGCCGTTTCTGCTGCCGCTCCGGAAAAAGCCGGGGATCAGCCCGCCAAGGCCGGTTACGGCAAGGAGCAGCGCCGCCGCCGCGCGGAGCTGCGGGCCAAGATCAAGGCTTGCGAGGATGAAATGGAAGCCTGCGGGGCAAGGGAAGTGGAGCTTGACAATGAGATCAACTCCCCGGAGGTCTACAATGACCCCGATCTGCTCCGCCAAAAGAGCGATGAGCTCAGTGATCTGCGCTTCCATCAGGAGGAGCTGTTTGCTGCCTGGGAAAAGGCAATGGAAGAGCAGGAGCAGTACGAACAGGCTGCTGGTGAAGAATAATCTGCTGCAAAGGAGAACAATGATGCCTCATAATCGCCGCAATTACAACAAAACGCACAGCATCGCCCTTTCAGGTCTGCTGTTTGCTCTGGCGATGGCGCTTTCCTTCATCGAGGGCACATTGGTCATCCCCGGGCTTTTGCCAGGCATGAAGCTGGGTCTGGCGAATATTGTGGTGATGTATGCCCTGTTCTTCATGGGGCCAAAACAGGCTCTTGTGCTGGATGTGCTGAAGGCGTTCTTCGTCTTTCTGGTCTCCGGCTGGACGGCAGGTTTTCTTTCCCTCTGCGGCGGCCTGCTCTCACTGCTGGTGATGTGGCTGCTCTACTATCACTGCCCGCTGCGGCCTACCTGGTTCATCCTGTCGGTCTGCGGCGCGCTGGCCCACAACATCGGCCAGCTGCTGGGAGCCAGTGTCATCCTTTCCACAGCAGTGTCCCTTTACTATGCACCGGTCATGCTGGTGCTGGGCCTTGTGATGGGAATGCTCACCAGTGTCACCCTGCGGGCCATGCTGCCTGCACTGGGACGGCTGGGTTATAATATCCAGGAAAACCGCAAAGGATGAACTGCCTGGTTGCAACCGGGGCCGGAATCCGATATAATAAATCAAATCTGAATTTTTACCCAACAAAAAAACTGCCCACGGGATAGCGCACTTTGGCGCGGGGCAGCTGGGAGGTATGAGTTTATGTCTGAAAAAGTGACTGTCAAGGTGGAGCGCAATATCCTCCATCTTCCCGCCATTGCCCTGCGTGGGCTGGTGGTGTTCCCCAACAACCTGCTGCATTTTGAGGTGGGTCGTGACAAGAGCATTGCCGCTGTAGAATGGGCCGTGCGGAATAAATCTGAGGTGTTCCTCATTGCGCAGAAGGATATGAAGGCTGAGGACCCCAAGGCAGAGGAGATGTACCAGTACGGCGTTGTGGCCGAGATCAAGCAGGTCATGCGTGTTTCGGATGATCTGGTGCGCATTCTGGTGGAGGGCAAGTTCCGCGCCAAGCGCACCGAGCTGGATACCGAAGGCAGCTTCCTGCTGGCATCGGTGCGGCCGGCTCCTGTGCGTCCCATCAAGGCAGAGGAAGAGACCGAGGCGGAGGCCCTGCTCCGCAACGTGAAAACGAGCTTCGACGCGGTGCTTTCCATGAATCCCCGCATCAGCAAGGACGTGGTGTTTGCTGTTACCTCGAATAACGACCCCGCCTTCCTGTGCGAGTACATCCCTGCCAATCTGCTCTTCCGCTTTGAGGATAAGCAGGCTGTGATGGAGGAAAGCACTCTCATCGGCCGTCTGCGCTTGCTGGTGGAACGCCTGCATCGGGAGCGCCGGATGCTGGAGATCGACAAGGAGATCGCCCAGAAAGTGGACGAGGCCATGGACAAGAACCAGCGTGATTACTACCTGCATGAGCAGATGCACATGATCAGCCAGGAGCTGGGCGAGGACGATGATACCACGGCAGAGGCCGAGGAGTACCGCCGCAGGATCCAGGAGCTGCATCTGGACGAGGAGCGGGAGAAGAAACTGCTCAAGGAAGTGGACCGCCTTGCCAAGATGCAGAGCAGCAATCAGGAGGGAACGGTCATCCGCACCTATCTGGATACCTGCCTGGATCTGCCCTGGAACAGCTGTACTGAGGACGACCTCGATATCGCCAAGGCACAGCGCATCCTTGACCGCGACCACTACGGTCTGAAGAAGGTCAAGGACCGCATTCTTGAGGTGTTGGCTGTCCGCAAGCTGGCTCCGGATGTCAAGGGGCAGATCATCTGCCTGGTCGGCCCTCCGGGTGTCGGCAAGACCAGCATTGCCCGCTCCATTGCCGAGAGCCTGAACCGCAAGTATGTGCGCATCAGTCTGGGCGGTGTGCGGGATGAGGCAGAGATCCGCGGCCACCGCCGCACCTATATCGGGGCCATGCCCGGCAAGATCATCAACGCCATGATCTCCGCCAAGAGCTCCAACCCCCTGATGCTGCTGGACGAGATCGACAAGCTGGCGGGCGATTTCCGGGGTGACCCGGCCGCCGCCCTGCTGGAAGCTCTTGATCCCGAGCAGAACACCACCTTTAATGATCACTTTATCGATATGCCGTTTGATCTGAGCCATGTGCTTTTTATCACCACGGCAAATGATCTGAGCGCCATTCCCGGCCCTCTGCGTGACCGCATGGATGTCATTGAGCTGCCCAGTTATACCCGGGTGGAGAAATACAACATTGCCCGCAAGCATCTGGTACCCAAGCAGCTCAAGGCCTGCGGTCTGGCCGGGAAGGTCACCTTCTCCCAGAGCGCGCTCTACGGCATCATTGACGGCTACACCCGTGAGGCCGGTGTCCGCACCCTGGAGCGTACCATCACCAGTGTCCTGCGCAAGTGCGCCCGCAAGATCGCGTCCGGCGAGGCGGAAACCGTCTCTGTGACCGGCAGCAGCCTGGAAGAGCTGCTGGGCCCCCGCTTCGTCAAGCCCGATTTCCTCAACCGGACCAACGCCATTGGTATTGCCAACGGTCTGGCCTGGACCAGCATCGGCGGCGAGACCCTGCCCATCGAAGTGCAGGTCATGGACAATGGCAGCGGCAAGATCACCGTCACCGGTTCGCTGGGCGACGTGATGAAGGAAAGTGCCCAGCTGGCCATTACCTATGTCCGTGTCCACGCCGAGGAATACGGCATCGACCCTGAGCGGCTGAAGAAATGCGATCTGCACATCCATGCCCCCGAGGGTGCCGTGCCCAAGGACGGCCCCAGCGCCGGTGTTACTCTGACCACGGCTCTGGTGTCCTGTCTGTCCGGCATCCCGGTGCGCGGTGATGTTGCCATGACCGGCGAGATCACTCTGCACGGCAATGTGCTGCCCATCGGCGGCCTGCGCGAAAAGAGCATGGCTGCCTACCGTGAGGGGATGAAAACCGTGCTCATCCCCAAGGATAACGTTCCGGACCTGTACGAGGTGGATGACGAGGTGAAGAAGAATCTGACCTTCCTGCCCATGTCGGACCTCGCACAGGTGCTCAATGCCGCTCTGCTCAAGCCCAAGAGCGTTTCTGCCCGTCATCCGCACCCCGCCAAAAAGGCAAAGCCGGTGGAAGCGGCCATCCCGCCTACACCGGAAAAACCGAAGCCGGGGGCTGTCTGCTAATCAAAGGAGCAAACGATGAACTACAACAAAGCGGATTTTATTGCAAGCTACGGCATTTCCAGCCAGCTGCCCGAAAGTGACCGTCCGGAGCTCAGCTTCTCAGGCCGTTCCAACGTGGGCAAGTCCAGCCTCATCAACAAGCTGTGCAACCGCAAGAACCTTGCCCGTGTGTCCAGTACGCCGGGAAAAACGGCCACCATCAATTTCTATGAGGTAGACAACTGTTATTTTGTGGATCTGCCCGGCTATGGTTATGCCAAGGTCAGCAATGCGGACCGCGAGCGCTGGGATGACCTCATCAACAGCTATTTTGAGGCCCCCCGGCATCATACTCTGCTGGTGCAGCTCATCGACTGTCGCCATGCCCCCAGCGCAGATGACCTGCAGATGCTGAAGTATCTGCACTATCATCAGATCCCCTTTGTTGTGGCATTGACCAAAGCCGATAAGCTCAAAAAGAGCCAGCTGGCCAAGACACAGGAGGATTTTGAAAAGGTCTGCCTGCCCTATGGCTGCCAGAAGGTGGTGCTGACCAGCGGCGAGAGCGGCTACGGCATCCCGGAGCTGCAGGCGGTGCTGAACGAGGCTGTGGCGGCAGAGTTCACCGATGACGAGGAAGCGGAGTAAACCATGGCCTACAATGAATTTGCCTATTTCTATGATGAATTCAACGGCGAAGCCGACTATGATGCCCTCTATGAGCAGATCCGGCAGGAGCTGAATGCCCACGATATCCGGGATGGCATTCTGGCCGATCTGGGCTGTGGAACAGGGGAGCTGACCCTGATGCTGACCCAAGCGGGCTATGATATGATCGGCATCGATCAGTCCGAGGAGATGCTCTGCGTTGTGCGGGATAAGGCGGAACAGCTGGGCCTTTCCGGCAAGCTGCTGCTTTTGCAGCAGGATCTGCTCAAGCTCGACCTCTACGGCACCATCCGGGGCGCGGTGTCTACCTTCGATACCTTCAACCACATCCCGGACCTGGATACCGCCATTGCCAACGCGGCTTTTTTCATGGAAGAGGGCGGGGTGTTCCTCTTTGATATGAACACCCCTTACAAGCACCAGAAGGTGCTGGGGGAGAATGTTTTCACCTTTGAGGAAGAGGATGCTGCCTGTGTCTGGCGCAACCACTATCACCCTGCGGACCGCCGGGTGGAGATCACGGTGGATATCGACTACCGCGAAACCGGCGAACACTTCCATGAACAGTTCTATGAATATACCTACGACCTGGATACCATCCGAGCTGCGTTGGAAAAGCACGGCTTTGTGCTGGAAAAGGTCTGCGACGGTGAGAGCTTCGGCCCCCTGACCGAAGAGAGCGAGCGCTATTTCTTCTGTGCCGTCAAGCAGTATACCCAATTGGAGGAAAAAGAAAATGTCTAATCTGATCCGCGGTATTTCTGAAAACGGCGGTGTTGTGTTCTGCGGTGTGGACTCCACTGAGATCGTCCATACGGCCGAGCAGCTGCACCACACCAGTGCGACCTGCAGCGCAGCCCTGGGCCGCCTGCTCACCGGTGCGTCCCTGATGGGTTCCATGCTCAAGGATGACGGCGATTCCATTACGCTGCGTGTGGCGGGCGGCGGCCCCACCGGAACGGTTGTTGCCTGTACCGATGGTACCGGCAATGTCAAGGGCTGCATCGACCACCCGCTGGTAGAGCTGCCTTTGAAAGCAAACGGCCATCTGGATGTGGGCGGTGCTGTGGGCAAAAACGGCGTGCTGACTGTCATCCGTGATAACCGCCTGCAGAAAGAACCCACTGTGGGTCAGGTGCCGCTGGTCTCCGGCGAGATTGCCGAGGATCTGACCAGCTACTATGCTTACAGTGAGCAGGTGCCTACCGTCTGCGCTCTGGGTGTGCTGGTGGATACTGACCTGACCATTGCCTGCGCGGGCGGCTTCCTGCTGCAGCTGCTGCCCGGTGCCACCGATGCCGAGATCACCCAGCTGGAGCAGAACATCGCCGCAATGCCTTCCGTCACCGAACTGCTTCGGGAAGGCAAGACCCCCGAGGATATGATGAACCTTGCTCTGGCAGGCTTCAACCCCAATGTACTGGATGAGCGCGAGGTGCAGTATAAGTGTGACTGCAGTGAGGAGCGTACCGAGGAGATGCTGCTGAGCCTGGGCCGCAAGGAGCTGGAAAAGCTCCGGGATGAGGATCCTGACTGCGAGGTCGTCTGTCATTTCTGCCACACCAAATATCATTTTGACCTGAATCAGCTGGTGGAGAAGGCTGCTTATAAAAAAGAAGCGGCCGAAGAGCCCGCCGAAAATGCATAAGATGTAACCTGAAAACGGCCTGGAGCGAGAAACTCCGGGCCGTTTTCAGGTGCAGATGTCAGCGATGATGGTGTAGACCACCCGGTAATGCAGCATATCGTTCTCGGTTGTGACATCTACTTTCTGCGCCACAAATTCTGCATCCGGGT
Organism: Faecalibacterium hominis (ex Afrizal et al. 2022); assembly: GCF_049545105.1. NCBI lineage: Bacteria > Bacillati > Bacillota > Clostridia > Eubacteriales > Oscillospiraceae > Faecalibacterium > Faecalibacterium hominis (ex Afrizal et al. 2022). Next base: position 444,541 of record NZ_CP186860.1, read on the forward strand.
AATCGTTCTGCAAGGCCTGTAAGCCATGCAGACGGGCCAGTGCGCTGGCTTCATCCTCTGAGGAATGAATTTCATTTTCTGCCTGTTCGTAATAGGTGGTTTCCTCGATGGAAAGCGGGAGCGTCAGCCCCAGAAGCTCCGGCTGAAGATGCCGTGTGACCGCCGTGGAATCATCCGCAGGAGAGAAAAGGGAAGGCAATGGGAACACCTGCCCGGCAAGGAAAAGCCTTCGCTGAACGACAGCGTTCCCAGTCAGCTGGTATGTGGCAGCTGTCAGCGGAAGCTCTTCCGCAAACTCCCACTCGAACTGCGCCCGAACGCTTCCGGCGGCAGGCTGAAAGATCAGCGTGCCGTCCCGCTCAGCCCGGGCAGTGCCGATGAGTCCCTGGCCTTTTTCCACTGCCTGCCCGGGAACCACCAGCATCGTCCCGCTGACAAGGTTTGTGCTGACCACCGTGCCTGCAGCCTTTGACCGCAGGCCATGGAGCGTTCCGGCGGCGATCTCCGGCACTGGTTTGGCTTCTGCCGCTTCCAGTTCCAGCCGCCCATCCAGAAAATTCAGGCTGACCCACGAGAATTCACCGCTCTGGAGCAGAGCATATTCCCCGGCGGCAAGTTTTTCCTGCGTGACGATACTGCCCGGCATCAAGGAAACGGTTTCCCGCAGCACGGAAGCTGCCCGCGCCTGCTGGCCGGTCGTCAGGCCGGAAGCATCCACAGCCCAGACAAGGCCCTGTGACCAAAGCAAAAGCGGCACAAACAGCAAAAGCCCGGCCCACAGCCCCCGCCGCCGGAGGTAGGGCCGCAGGAGAAAAAACAGCCCTGTCTTTTTGCGGATGCGCAGATGCACCCGCCGCTTGCGGGCAAGTTTTGCCAGCCGGAGGTAGTGCCATGCCGCGCACCGGGCCGTAAAGCCGCCGGGAGCAGGGAAGATGTCGGTGAGATGCAGGCCTGTCCGTGCAGCTTCGGAGAGCAGGCCATCGGTATCACCGTTCCGGGCAGAAAATGCTGCCCCGGCCCAAAGCTGTAAGATGCTGCATCCCTCCCTAATCGCTGGAAAATTCTGTGCGTAAAAACCGCCCCCGCAGAGTAATTCGGTGAGCGGCCAGCGTTTCGATTCTAAGCCCGTCCCCATACACGGTGAACAACCCGCCCGCAAATTCCAGGCAGAGCCTGCCCTCCTCATAGGTGCGCACCCTGCGGAAGTGCTCAATCTCCATCACACCGCCGCTCAGATAGACAGAGGGCTGGCCGTAAAAGCCCCGGGGAGGCTGGCGCAGCATCCGGCCAAACCAGCCGCGCAGGGAGAGCCGCCCGGTTTTCTGCTGTTTCACACCCGCTCCCTCCCCGCCGGGCAAAACTGCGCCCCGTATCACATATATATGGAACCGGAGGGCATGTGTATGAATCAGCTTTTCAGATGGGATCAGATGGGTTTGTTTTTGCTGGCACTGGCGGCAGGGATTCTGCCGTTTGCAGTGCCGGAGGTTTGTGCCGCTGCTCTGCGGGAAGGCCTGACCCTCTGCAGCGGGCCGCTGCTGCTCTCGCTGTTCCCGTTTCTCGTGGTATCGCGCTTACTCATCCAATGCCCGGAAAGCGACCTGCTGGCCCTGCCGTTCCGTCTGGCGGCGTGGGGCATCGGCATCCGCACACCCTGTGCGGCACGGGTGCTCTGCATCGGGTTCCTGGGTGGCTTTGCACCAGCGGCCAGTGCTGCGGCGCAGGCAGTCAGGACCGGTCAGCTTACGGCTGAGGAAGCGGATGCCCTGCTGCCTGCCTGTATCTGTTCCGGTCCATCCTTTGTGGTTCTGACGGTGGGGCAGAGCCTGCTGGGCAGTGCAGAGCTTGGCGTGTTGTTGTTTGCGTCACAGATCACCGCAAATTATCTGACTGCCGCCCTGCTGAACCGGTTTGCAGGAGTGCGTTCGGTCAAACCGGGATCTGCAGCGCCAGCATCCCCTGCACCGCCGCGGCTGGATGAGATCCTGGCCGATGCCGCCATAACGTACTGCAAGCTTTGTGGGTTTATCCTCTTTTTCCGGATGCTGGCCGCCGGGGCAGGGGCACTTTTGCCTGCCGGTGCGGGCACACTCTGTGCCATTCTGCTGGAAGTTTGCTCCGGCTGTGACCTGGCCTCCCGCACCGGACGATGGGGGAGTCTGCTCTGCTGTGCAGCACTGAGCGTGCAGGGTCTTTCCGTGTTGCTGCAGGTGCGCACCATCTGCCCGCCGGAAATGACCCTGCGCCCGCTCTACCGGGCCAGGTTGCTCCATCTGCCGCTTTCACTGGCCCTGTTCTACCTGCTGCTGCCGGGCGGGGAGGCGGATGTGTTCAGCACTCTGCCTGCCCGGGTCCTTTTGATGCGGCGGGTGCCGCCGGATTGTGCCCTGCTCGTTTTTGCAGTGTGTTGTATGGCAGCCTGCACTTTGCGCAGTGGAATCCGTCAAGTTGAACAGAAACAGATGGCAAGAAATGCAGGTGGGTGTTGTATAAATTCCAAAACTTTGCTATAATAAGACGTAAGCATTCAATGACAGGGAAGCTTCCCTGAACAGATGGAAATAAAATAAATGAGCACACGCTTATTTTAGATGGAGGACCATAGAATGGATTTACAGAATATGGATCTTAAGGGCGGGAGCCTGCAAATTTCCACCGAGGTCATCGGCAAGATCGCACGCTGTGCTGCACTGGAAGTGGACGGTGTGTCCGAGGTCTCCTGCGGCAAGCAGAACAAAAAGGTCAAGGAGCTGCTGGCTGCTGCCAGCATCCAGCCCCCTGTTACCGTGGAGATGCGGGACGGCACCGCAGAACTGACCCTGAATCTGGTGGTCAAGTTTGGTGCAAAGATCCCTGCTGTGGCCGAAAAGGTACAGGAGAATGTCAAGTCTGCTGTTCAGAACATGACCAATGTCACGGTAAGCCGTGTGAACCTTGTTATTGCCGGCCTTGCGGCTGAGGAACAGGAATAAAAAGTAGAAGAGGAAGATTATGGAAAATATTTTGCCCCGTCGTGAAGCCCGCGAGAATGCGTTCCTGCTGGCTTTTTCCCAGACCTTTGGTGATGTGCCCCTGCAGGAAGCACTGGATACGAACAACGAGTGTGGGGAAGAGCGTCCTGTGGATGTGTTCGGCCAGCGCCTGCTGAGTGCCTATTACAGCCACTCTGCAGAGGTGGACGACCTCATCCGTGACCATCTGCGCAACTGGACCATGGAGCGCCTGCCCCGTGTCAGCCTGACTGTCCTGCGTCTGGCTCTGGCTGAGATGCTGTATGGCGACGAGCGTAAGCCCGGTGTTGTCATCAATGAGGCTGTGGAGCTGACCAAGAAATACGGCGCAGATGAGGACTATCAGTTCGTGAATGGTCTGCTGGGTGCTGTTGCCCGTGAGCAGGGTCTGGATACGGAGCCGGTGGAGTCGGAAGAACAGTGAGCCACTATACGCTGGGCATCGACACAAGCAACTATGCAACCTCTCTGGCGGTTTTTCACACAGCCGGAGAGGTTGTTTGCGCAAAGAAACGTTTTCTGCCGGTCAAGGAGGGCCAGCTGGGCCTGCGGCAGAGTGATGCGCTCTTCCACCATACCGCGGCTCTGCCCGAGATGTTGGAGGAGCTTAGCCGGGAGTTTGATCTGACCCAAATCTCGGCAGTGGGCGTTTCCCAGAAGCCGCGCCCCGTGGAGGGAAGCTACATGCCCTGCTTCCTGGCGGGTGTCAGCGCGGCCACAGCCTTTGCGCAGGCCCGGGGCATCCCGCTCATCCACACCACCCATCAGCAGGGACACGCGGCGGCAGCGCTGTTTGCAGCAAAAGGGGAAGAGCTCTTCCGCCAGAAAGTGCTGCTCTTCCACATCTCAGGCGGTACAACGGATCTTCTGCTCTGCAATGAGGTTAAGGAGATCACTACACTGGGCACCAGCACTGACCTATACGCTGGGCAGGCAGTGGATCGTGTGGGGGTCAAGCTGGGGTTTGGCTTCCCGGCAGGTGTGGAAGTTTCCCGTCTGGCTGCCTTGTGTGAGGAACCCATTAAGCCCAGATCCAGCGTGAAGGGGATGCAGTGCAGTCTTTCGGGGCTGGAAAATCAGTGCAATGCCCTGCTGAATGAGGGCAAAGCCCCGGAGTATGTCTGCAAATACTGCCTGCTCTGTGTGGCAGACACTGTGGTCAAGATGACAAAAGCCGCCCAGAAGGAATACCCCGGCCTGCCTGTGGTCTGTGCGGGCGGTGTGATGAGCAGTGATATCATCCGCGCCTGGGTGCAGCAGCGCCTTCCGCAGGTGTATTTCGTGCCCGGGCAGTATTCCAGCGACAACGCCATCGGTGTGTCCATTGTTGCCGCACAGGGGGCTGGATTATGGCTGAAGTGATCTCAGTCTCGGCCCTGAACCGGTACGTCAAGAATCTGCTGGACGTGAATGATGTTCTGTTCGATCTGGCCCTGCGGGGCGAGATTGCCAACTTTGTGCAGAACGCCCGGAGCGGGCACTGCTACTTTTCCCTGCGGGACGAAGCCGCCAGCGTCAGGGCTGTGATGTTCCGCTCCGATGCGCGGCGGCTGGGCTTCCAGCCCGAAGAGGGCATGAAGGTGGTGGTACGCTGCCGTGTGACCCTCTACGAGCGGGACGGTGCGTTTCAGGTCTATGTCAACGACATGTTTCCGGACGGCATCGGCGCGACACAGCTGGCCTTTGAACAGCTGAAGGCAAAACTGGACAAAGAGGGGCTTTTTGCACCGGAGCATAAAAAGCCGCTGCCCCGGTTCCCGCAGTGTATCGGCCTTGTCACCAGCAAGACTGGTGCTGCACTGCAGGATATCCGCAATGTCATCGGGCGGCGCTGGCCTGCGGTGCGTCTGCTGCTGGCTCCTGTGAATGTGCAGGGCTTTGAAGCGGCAGAGGAGATCGCCGATGCCATTACCCGGCTGGACAAAAGCGGACGGGTGGACGAGATCATTGTAGCGCGCGGCGGCGGAAGCCGGGAGGACCTGTGGGTATTCAACGCCGAGGTCATTGCCCGGGCGGCCTACCGCTGCAAAACGCCCCTCATCAGCGCCATTGGTCACGAGATCGATTTTACGATCCTGGATTTTGTGGCAGATCAGCGCGCGCCCACGCCCTCAGCGGCGGCAGAGCTTGCTGTGCCCGACCGTGCCGAACAAGGACGGAAATTATGCACTTTGGAAGAAAATATTCACAATTGTATCCAATTTAAGCTGAGTTTATGTTATAATAGGCTGGAACAGACCGAACAGCTGCTTTCCCGTGCCGGTGTACAGGCAGCGCTGGAGGAGCGTGCTGCCCGCCTGGATACTCTGGCCGGGCGGCTGCAAACTGCCGCCAGAGGCAAGCTGCAGGCCGGAGAGCTGCGTCTGAAGCATACGGCAGCACTTGCCGCATCCCTGAACCCCTACGGTGTGCTGGCCCGCGGCTATGCCATGGTGCAGGACAATAGGGGAAGGATCTGCACGCCGGATGCGCTCCGGCCCGGGCAGGCCTGTAAACTCCGGGGCACGGAACACCGCGTGACCTGCACGGTCAACACAGTGGAGGAACTGGATGAGAGCACCCAAAAGCTTTGAGGATGGAATGACCCGGCTGGAAGCTATCCTTGAACAGATGCAGCAGCCGGAAACAACGCTGGCGGAATCGGTCAAACTCTATGCCGAAGCCGCATCCCTGATGGATTATTGTAACGGTACGCTGGAAAAGGCCACGCTGCAGCTGGATGAGATTGACGCGCAGCGGGCCCCCCGGCCGGACGCCGCACATTAAGGAGGAAGTTTCATGGATTACGCGAAGCAGTATCAAGAGTATCTTGCCCGGGCAAATCAGGCACTGGAAAAGGCCTGCGAGACTTTTTTGCCCGAGGAATCTGAGGTCTGCCGGGCTGCCCGTTACAGCCTGCTGGGCGGCGGCAAACGCATCCGCGCAGTGCTGGTTCTGGCCGTGTGCGATATGCTCAACGGCAGCGCTGAAGCAGCTGAGCAGTTTGCTGCGGCGGTCGAGATGCTGCACTGCTATTCTCTGATCCATGATGACCTGCCCTGCATGGACAACGATGACCTGCGTCGGGGCAAGCCCAGCTGCCACAAGGCCTTTGGTGAATCCACGGCTATGCTGGCCGGCGATGTACTGTTGACCGAGGCGTTCAACGTGGTCGCAAATGCACCGGCTTCGCCCATTGTCAGTGTGCAGGCCGCAAGGGCCTTGGGCGCTGGTGCGGGCAGCCATGGCATGGTTTATGGGCAGGAGCTTGACCTGAAATACGAGGCACTGGCTGCCACTGAAGAGCAGCTGCGGCTGATCCACCGGAACAAGACCGGTGCGCTCATCAATGCTGCTGTTCAGATGGGTGCTGCCGCTGCTCAGGCCAATGAGACCCAGTGCAAGGAGCTGGAGGACTATGCCTTCGGCATTGGTCTGGTGTTCCAGATCGTGGACGATGTGCTGGATGTGACCAGCACCGCCGAACAGCTGGGCAAACCCATTGGCAGCGACAGTGAGAACGGCAAGACCACTTTTGTGACCTTGTATGGGGCCGAGGGTGCCATGGAGCTGGCAAAAAAACTGAACAACGAGACCTGTGCCTCCCTGCACGCGGAATTTGGCGAAAAGGCCGCTTTCCTGGAGCAGCTGGCAAAAGAGCTGCTGGTGCGCCGCAGCTGATCCGAAAAAATAAGAAGGTGGAACGACCATGCAATTTATCCATAGCGTCCTGACGTTCAATGAGATCCTTACAGTATCCCTGTTGTCCTGGTTTGTGGCGCAGGTGCTCAAGACCATCATCAACTTTGTCCTGCTGGGCAGGTTCCAGCTGGAGCGGATGTGGGGCGATGGCGGTATGCCCAGTGCCCACAGCGCCACGGTAACGGCCATGGTCATTGCTACGGCACGCAGCGAGGGCATCCATTCGGCTATCTTTGCGGTGGCCGCAGTTGTTGCCATCATCACCATGCACGATGCTATGGGTGTGCGCCGCGAGACCGGCGAGCAGGCCAAGGTGCTGAACAAAATGCTGGAGCAGTGGATCGAAGTGACCGAGAAAAACAATCCCTTCCTGCAGAATATGCACCTGAAAGAGATGGTTGGTCACACTCCGCTGCAGGTTATGGCCGGTTTTGCACTGGGTATACTGGTCGGCTTCCTCTATCCTATGGGCCTCTGAGCGCCCCATTTCAAAACGTGAGAAGGACGTGAATTTATGAATTCGCCTTTGCTGGAGAAAATCTCTCAGCCCAGCGATCTGAAAAAGCTGTCCAGTCAGCAGACCGTGCAGCTTTGCGCAGAAATCCGTGAATTTCTTCTGGATAACGTATCAAAGACCGGCGGCCATCTGGCATCCAATCTGGGTGCTGTGGAGCTGACGGTGGCTCTGCACCGGGTGCTGACCACCCCCACGGATGAGATCGTGTTTGATGTAGGCCATCAGTGCTATACCCACAAGCTGCTGACCGGCCGCCGCGAGGGCTTTGCCAAGCTGCGGCAGCTGGATGGCATTTCCGGTTTCCCGAACCCCAACGAAAGTGAGCATGATGCTTTTATTGCCGGTCACGGCAACACCGCGCTCTCGCTGGCTGTGGGCATTGCCTGGGCCAAAAAGCTGCGGGGCGAGCCGGGACAGGTGGTTGCCCTCATTGGTGATGGTGCCTTTACCGGCGGTATGGTCTACGAGGGGATGAACAATATCGGCGGGCTGGACAATCTGCTGGTCATCCTGAACGACAACAAGATGTCCATTTCCAAGAATGTGGGCGCGTTGTCCCGCTACCTGAGCCATCTGCGCACCACCAGCCGCTATTACGATGCCAAGGAAAATGTGCGTTCCTTTCTGGATGGCGTGCCTGTCATCGGCCCACCGCTGAAATCTGCGATCCAGAACAGCAAGGCCATGGTGCGCAGGGCAATGTACCACTCAACCATGTTCGAGGATATGGGCTTCCACTATTATGGTCCTTTTGATGGTAACAATGAACCGGAGCTTGAAGGAATCCTGCGCGATATCCACAGGCAGCCCGGCCCCCATTTCCTGCATGTCGTGACCAAGAAAGGCAAGGGCTATGCCCCGGCTGAGAGCAACCCCGGTAACTTCCACGGTGTTTCGACCTTTGATCTGGTCAACAGCATCCCAGACCCTGAGGTGGCTCCAAAGGAGTCTTTCTCGACGGTGTTCGGCAATGTCCTGAACAAGGAGGGCGCGGAAAACCAGAAGATCTGTGCCATCACAGCCGCAATGAAGTATGGTACGGGCCTGCAGTTCTTTGCACACACCCACCCCAAGCGTTTCTTTGATGTGGGCATGGCAGAGCAGCATGCTGTGACCTTTGCAGCGGGCCTTGCCAGCCAGGGAATGCTGCCGGTGGTCTGTATCTACTCCACCTTCCTGCAGCGTTCCTATGACCAGATCATCCATGATGTGAACCTGCTGAAGGAGAACGTTGTCCTTGCCGTCGACCGCGCCGGTTTTGTTCCGGCAGACGGCGAGACTCATCAGGGAATCTTTGACCCGGCCTTCCTCAGTCAGGTGGGGATCCCTGTCTATTCGCCCTCCAACTATGCCGAACTGCGGCACTGGCTGCCCATCTTGCTCAGTGATGAGATGCATGGCCCCCGGGCAATCCGGTATCCCCGCGGTGGTGAGAGCGCAGCACTGGCGCAGTTTGGCTGTTCTGGCAGAGAATATGACCGGCTCTATACCGCCCCTGATGCCAAGGCTGTAATGGTCAGTTACGCCGATGAAGTTGAGGACGTGCTGGAAGCAGCAAAGCTGTTGGGCAGGAAAAATGTCCCCTGTGATGTTTATAAGCTTGTAAAGATATATCCCTTTACACCTGAGCTTATTTCTGAAATTTCAAGATATGACGTTGTTTTATTTGCGGAGGAATGCGTAGCCTGCGGCGGCATCGGTGAGCATCTGGAAATGGCTCTGCAGAAAGCAGGCTGGCAGGGTGCTTATATCCACCGTGGTGTGGAGGATGTGCGTCTGCCCCATGCGACGGTTCCGCAGATCAAGCAGAGCACCGGCCTGGATGCAGAACATCTGGCACAGGCCATCCGTACATGGAAAGGAGCAGAATCTTGAAGATTCGTTTGGATCAATATCTGGTTCAGCATGGTCTGATCCAGAGCCGTGAGCGCGCCAAGGCGCTGATCATGTCCGGCGTGGTCTTTGTCAATGAACAGAAGGTAGACAAAGCCGGTGAGATGATCAAAGAGGATGCCAAGGTGGAGGTGCGCGGCCATGATATCGGTTATGTCAGCCGCGGCGGCCTGAAGCTGGAAAAGGCGATGCAGTGTTTTCCGCTGACCCCCAAGGGCAAAGTCTGCATGGACATTGGCGCATCCACCGGCGGCTTTACCGACTGTATGCTGCAAAATGGTGCAGTCAAGGTCTACGCAGTGGATGTGGGCTACGGTCAGCTGGCATGGAGTCTGCGCACCGATGAGCGGGTGGTCAATATGGAGCGCACAAACATCCGCAATGTGACCCTTGACCAGCTGGCAGAGCCGATCGAGTTTTTCAGCGTAGATGTCTCTTTTATCTCGCTGCATCATATCTTCCCGGTGGCGCAGGCCATCACGACCCCGGACGCTATGGGTGTTTGCCTGGTCAAGCCCCAGTTTGAGGCTGGCCGCGAAAAGGTGGGCAAAAACGGCGTTGTCCGTGACCCTGCCACCCACCGCGAGGTGCTGCACAATGCCATGGGCTATGCTGCTGCCAACGGCTTCAAGGTCTGCGGACTGGATTTCAGCCCCGTCAAGGGCCCTGAGGGAAACATTGAATATCTGATGTTCGTTCAGAAGAGCGATGAACCCGGTGCACTGGATGATTCGGTTGCTGAACAGGTGGTGGCATCCAGCCATTCTACGCTGGACCGCTGAACCATAATCCATAAAATCAGGGAGGGCGCGGACGATGACCGTCTACATTTCCCCAAACCCCGGCAAGGCTATGGCCTACGGCATTTCCCAGCGGGCGGCGCAGATCCTGCTGACCCATGGGGCACAGGTGCTGATGCACGATGGCCTGCAGGCCGAGTGCATGACCATGGGCGTGGAGTATCTGACCCAGAAGGAATGTCTGGAGCGGACGGATGTCATCCTAACCATCGGAGGAGATGGCACTATCCTGCACGAGGCGAATCTCTCACTGGTATACCGAAAGCCCATTCTTGGCATCAATCTGGGCCGGTGCGGCTTTCTGGCCACCTGTGAGGTCGATGAAATGGAATCCAAGCTCTCCGCCGTAGCCCGGGGTGAATATTTTCTGGATAACCGGATGCTGCTCTATGTCCGTGTGCTGGGAGATGACAGCTGGGAGGGCCATGCCCTGAATGATGTGGTTATGACCAAGGGCCGCCTGCAGCAGGCGGTGGATTTCAGCATTTATTGTGACGATATCCTGGTGGAGCATTACCGGGGCGATGGTGTCATTGTGGCAACGCCCACCGGCTCCACCGCTTATTCTCTGGCGGCAGGCGGGCCGATCCTTGATTCTCAGACCAAGGGCATCGTTGTCACACCCATCTGCCCCCACAGCCTTGCCAGCCCGGCTATGGTTTTTGCGCAGGAGCGCAAGATCAACCTCTGTGTGGGCCAGGTGGCAGATGAAGAAGTTTTTATCAGCTGTGATGGGGATGCGGGCTATTCCGTAAAAGCCGGAGCCACCGCGGAGGTGCGGCTGTCTGACCAGGTCGTACAGCTCATCACCTTCAGCAAAGCCGACCAGTTCCAGGCCATTGACCAGAAACTGCGCGGCAGACGATGACACAAACACAACGAAGGGAGAAGATCACATGGGACGCACCAGCCGAGGGGATAACAAGAGCAAGCAGAAGCGGCAGCAGGCCATCCTGCGTCTGATCCAGGAGAATCCCATCAGCCGGCAGGAGACTCTGTTGGAGTACCTGAGCAAGGAGGGTTTTGATGCCACACAGGCGACCATTTCCCGCGATATCCGGGAGATGAACCTTGTCAAAGCTGCCACCACCACCGGCTACCGCTATGTTTCCGGCCACAGCGAGGTACTGAACCCCAAGATGCAGGCCCGGTTTGAGACCATCTTCCATGAATCTGTCCTGGGGGTGGACTTTGCGGGACATGTGGTGCTTGTCAAGTGCTATTCCGGCATGGCCAATGCGGCCTGCGAGGTATTTGACGCACTCAAGTGGAAAAATGTGGTCGGCACCCTTTCTGGTGACGATACCTTTCTGATCGTGGCCCGCTCAGAGCGGGACGCAAAGACCATTTGCACCGAGCTTGGGCATTACATCGGGCAGAAATAAAGGCGGGAGAGAACGAACATGTTGAGCAGTCTGCAAATTGAAAATGTTGCAGTCATCCAGAAGGCCAACGTGCATTTTGAGAAGGGCCTGAATGTCCTTACCGGCGAGACCGGTGCGGGCAAATCTATCCTGATCGACTCCATCAATGCCATTCTGGGCAACCGCACCTCCAAGGATCTGGTGCGCACGGGGGCTGCAAAAGCAGTCATCCGGGCTGCATTTGATGATGTTCCGCCTGCAGTGCTGGACAGCCTGGAAAAGGCGGGGTATGAGCGCTCAGAAGCGCTGACCCTGAGCCGTGAGATCACTGCCGAGGGCAAGAGCACCTGCCGCATCAACGGAATGCCTGCCACAGCAGCCATTCTGCGGGAACTGTGCGGTGGGCTCATCAACATCAACGGTCAGCACGATTCCGTAGGCCTGTTGAACCCGGCCCGCCATGAGGGTATCCTGGATGCCTACGCCCAGAACGGGGCGGTGTATCAGGAGTATTATGCTGTTTACCGGGAGCTTATCAAGGTCAAAAAGGAGCTGGATGCCATCATCACCGATGAGGGTGAAAAACAGCGAAAGATCGATCTGCTGAGTTATCAGGTACAGGAGATCGAGGATGCCAGCCTGACCGCAGGCGAAGAGGAGACGCTGGCGGCCCGTCGTAAGGTGCTGGCGAATGCCTCCACCATCCGGGAGCGCATCTCCCAGAGCTATGCGCTGCTCTCGGGCGGAGATGATGCCCCGGGTGCCGTTGATCTGCTGGGGGAAGCATCCAATGCGATCGATGGTGCCGCCCAACTGGACAGCGGCCTTTCTGCTGCTGCGGGACAGCTGCTGGATCTTTATTACACCGCAAAAGACCTTTCTGCTGACCTGATCGGGCGGCTGGAGGGCTACGAGACGAATGATGCAGAGCTGGATGAAATTGAACAGCGGATGGATCTGATCTACAAGCTCAAGCGGAAATACGGTGATACTGTGGAAGATATCATCGCCTTTGGACAGCAGGCAAGGGAAGAGCTGGACCGCATCCAGTTCTCTCAGGAGCGGACAGAGCATCTGCAGGCTGAAAAGCATCGGCTCTATGTACTGGCCCGGGATAAGGCCGAGGTACTGACCCAGACCCGCCTGAAAGCCTTTGAGGAGCTGAACAGGCGCATCTCCGGCACGCTGGATTTTTTGAACATGCCTGGTGTCCGCATGACCCTGCGCCATACCCGCGGCCCGCTGGCCAGCCATGGCCAGGACAGCGTGGAGTTTTATATTTCCACAAACCCCGGTGAGGATCCCAAACCGCTGGCAAAAATCGCTTCCGGTGGTGAGCTGAGCCGTATCACGCTGGCAATCAAAAATGCCATGGCCGATAAGGACGCAGTGCCTACGGTCATCTACGATGAGATCGACAGCGGCGTGTCCGGCAAGGCAGCCAGCCGCATCGGTGAGGTGCTCAAACAGAGTGCAAAGGATCACCAGATCCTCTGCATCACCCACACAGCGCAGATCGCTGCACTGGCCGACTGCCATCTGCTTATCCAGAAAAATATCACGAATGAACGCACCTATACCGAGATCCACCCGCTGGATACCGAGGGCAGAGTGGACGCGCTGGCGCATATCATTTCCGGTGACCATGTCACGGAGCTTTCCCGTGCCAATGCCAGAGAGATGCTGGGACTGGCCGAGCATGAAACCGGTGATTGACAACCCCGCTGAATTGTGCTAAACTGTTTCTTGTTGAAAGACGTTGAAGGGAACAAGTACTTTGTCAGTGTCTGCCCAGAGAGACCCCGGTTGGTGCAAGGGGTGTGCAGAACAGCAGGGGAAATACCTCCCGGAGTTGCAGGCTGAATGCTTTGGCTAGTAGGCTGTGCCGCGTGCGAGCGTTACAAACGCAGGAGTGTATCCCATCTCTGTGGGGCGCACTCGTGAGGCCGTTTCCGTGAGGGGGCGGCAAACAGAGGTGGTACCGCGATTTTCTCGCCCTCTGCCAAATTCATTTTTGGCAGGGGGCGTTTTCTTTTGTCCTCTGCCCGACAAAACAGGAGGATAATCCCATGACCCTTTACGAAGAACTGCAGGCACGCGGTCTGGTGGCCCAGATCACCGACAATGAGATCATTGACCTTATCAACAACGGCAAGGCCACCTTCTATATTGGCTTTGACTGCACCGCGGACAGCCTGACTGCGGGCCACTTTATGGCCCTGACCCTGATGAAGCGCCTGCAGATGGCCGGCAACAAGCCCATTGCCCTGATCGGCGGCGGTACCACCATGATCGGTGACCCCTCTGGCCGTACCGATATGCGCAAGATGCTGACCAAAGAGGATATTGCTCACAATGCAGCCTGCTTCAAGAAGCAGATGGAGAAGTTCATCGATTTCTCTGAGGGCAAGGCTCTGATGCTGAACAATGCCGACTGGCTGCTGAACCTGAATTATGTTGAGCTGCTGCGTGATGTGGGTGCCTGCTTCTCCGTCAACAACATGCTCCGCGCCAAGTGCTATGAGCAGCGCATGGAGAAGGGCCTGTCCTTCCTCGAGTTCAACTACATGATCATGCAGAGCTACGACTTCTACTACATGTTCCAGCACTACGGCTGCAATATGCAGTTCGGCGGCGATGACCAGTGGAGCAACATGCTGGGCGGAACTGAGCTGATCCGCCGCAAGCTGGGCAAGGATGCCTACGCGATGACCATTACTCTGCTGACTGATTCTCAGGGTAAGAAGATGGGCAAGACTGCAGGCAATGCGGTCTGGCTCGACCCCAACAAGACCAGTCCCTTTGAGTTCTACCAGTACTGGCGCAATGTCGGCGATGCTGATGTGATGAAGTGCATCCGGATGCTGACCTTCCTCCCGCTGGAGCAGATCGATGAGATGAGCACCTGGAAGGACCAGCGTCTGAACGAGGCCAAGGAGATCCTGGCTTACGAGCTGACCAAGATGGTCCACGGCGAGGAAGAGGCTGAGAAAGCCCAGAACGCTGCCCGCGCCCTGTTCAGCGGAGCTGCTGACACTGAGCACATGCCCTCCACTCAGCTGACCGAAGCGGATCTGACCGACGGCTCCATCGGCATTCTGACCCTCATGGTCAAGGCCGGTCTGGCCGCTTCCAACGGCGAGGCCCGCCGCCTGGTTGTGCAGGGCGGTGTCTTGGTGGATGGTGAAAAGGTGGGCGCTCCCACTGTCAGCTTTACCGCTGATCAGCTGAAGAACGGTATCGTCATCAAGAAGGGCAAGAAGATCTATCACAAAGTGACCCTGTAATCTTTTAGAACCAACGTATGATAAAAGCCCGACGACATCCAAAAATCGGATGCCGCCGGGCTTTTTACGTTTGTGTAATGTTTATAGAGAAGGGCACTTACAGCTCAAAGGCCTTCTTCAGCACATCGTAAGCGGAGTCCTCGTTCTCACTGCGCACCAGCAGAGAAATATCCAGATCGCTGGTGGTAATGAGCAGAACCTCGATGTCAGCCATGGCCAGTGCGTTCAGGGCCCGGGCAGCTACACCGCAGCTGGTGACCATGTCCTCACCGAAGAGGTTCAGCTTGGAGTAACCAACGCTGATCAGCGGGGAAGCCTTGGCATCCTTGTCGAGATTGGCGGCAGAGATGGCCTTCATCACCAGCGTCAGATCGCTGGCAGATGCGGTAAAGCTGAAATCGATGTTGGTACCGTGAGGGGCGCTCTGACTGATCATATCCACCACAACGCCGGTATCGGCAAAGATCTGCAGGTAGCGGGCCAGGCTGTTGCCCTTGAACTCCACATCCTGCACACTGATCATCATCAGGCTGGGCTCAATGTTGATTTTGGAAACACCATACATAATGAACACTCCAATCTGCCCGATAGGGCTGCAAAGTCAGGCGAACGTCAAAAACGCGCTGTTGATGTTGTTTTGTAATACATTCTGGATGTACTCTATCCCAAAACTGGGGTAGGCGGCCCGGACACCGTGGGCCTGCGCCAGTTCCGGTGTGTAATCCCGGAAGAGATAGGTGCGGACGTTGGATTTGCCGGCATCATAATGGGTCACGGTGGGATGTAATTGCGGGGAAGCGACAGTACAGTGGACACTGCCGTCCGGGTCCGTGGTCTTGTCCAGCTCCAGTGTCAGGATGGCACCGATGAGTTGATCCGGCTTACTCTGGGTGCTGAGGAAATTTCCCAGGGAATAGGCCACAAAGGTCTGCCGGCCCTCCACAGAGGTCTTCCACTCGGCATCCTGCACCACATGAGGGTGCGTACCCAGGATAACATCCGCACCCCAGTCGGAAAGCTGCTGGGCGAGGTCCCGCTGGGTCTGGGTGATCTTGTGGCTGTCCTCCACGCCCCAGTGAACTCCCACCACCACGAAATCGGCCAGCTCACGCGCCCTGCGCACCTGTTGTTCCATCACATCCTGCTGGCTGGTGTAGATGACATTGGCCGTCATGGCACTGCTCTGCGGGATGCCATTGGTGTGGTCGGTGTAGGAGAGGTAGGCAATCGTCACACCGTTTACCGTCTGCAGGGGGATGGTGCCATAATCACTCTCTCCGTACCACAGGCCGGTCGTGACCACATCTTCCGGCATCTCGTCCCAGAACCGCAGCGTTGCTGCAATACCTTTGGCACCTTTATCGTAGGTGTGGTTGTTGGAAAGACTGAACACCCGGATGCCTGCCCGGTAAAGAGCCTCTGCGCATTCACCGGGGGTAGAAAAGCAGGGATAGGTGGAAGGCTCCAGTTCCTTGCTGCAGAGCGTTTCCTGGTTGATCCAGTTTACATCCTCCGCGGCATAAAAATCCAGCAGGTGCTCGTAGCAGTAGTCAAAATTATATCGCTGGCCTTCCGCTGCCCGGCGGGCTGCCTGTTTGTAGATGGGAGCATGGATCAGATTGTCCCCGGTGGCCGAAAAACGCAGTGTGGTTGTAACAGGCTGCGGTTCCGGTTCGGGCGGGGGAACGCTTTCAGCGGTCGAAGGCTCGTCCTCAAAAGGGCCAAGCACGATGCCGGGAGTCTGGAAGCGCCAGAAGCCAAAGCAGGCCAATGCCGCACCAGCCACCAGCAGCACTCCCATCATCCTCAGAAAAACGGGTTTTCGTTTTCGCCGGTTCTGCAGTTCGTGCCGCGAATGTCGTTTCGTGGATGACGCGTGTCTTGCCTGTTCCATTCCGTCAGCCCTCCTGCCGCTCAAAATGGTGGAAGACGCAGAGACCTTACAGCTCTGCGATCATGTTACCCATATTGTACAGGCCCGGCTCCTTTTTTGCAAGATAGACAGCAGCATTTATTGCGCCATTTGCAAAAACACTGCGGGAATATGCGGTATGCTTGAGGGTGATGACCTCGTCCGGACCGCAGAACAGCACCTCGTGGTCGCCCACGATGCTGCCTCCGCGCACGGAGCTGATGCCGATCTCCTTGGGGTCGCGCTTCTGGCGCACAGAGGAACGGTCGTAAACATAATGATATGCGCCGTTGTTCTCTTCGTTGATGGCATCGGCCAGCATCAAGGCAGTGCCGCTGGGGGCATCCAGCTTGTTGTGGTGGTGCTGCTCCACGATCTCCACATCATAGTCTGCACCCAGAATAGCCGATGCACGCTTGCACAGCTCCGACAGCAGGTTGATGCCGATGGACATGTTGGCGCTCTTGAACACGGGCACAATGCGGGACAGCTGCACCACCTTCAGCTGCAGCTCTTCGGAAAGGCCAGTGGTGCAGACCACGATGGGCATCTTGTGTGCTTCGCAATAGGTCAGTGCCTTTTCCACAGCAGCGGGAGCGCTGAAATCGATGATGACATCGCCCTTGCCGTCCAGCTTATCCAGACTGTCGTATACGGGGATGCCGTTCTGCTCACCGTCCTGCTGGTCGATCCCGGCGACCACGCGGCAGTCACTCCGGTTTGCAATCATCTCGCAGAGGGCGTGGCCCATCCGGCCGCCAATGCCCTGAATGATAATATCTGTCATTTTTGTTTCCTCGTTTTCTGTTGTAACGGCAAATGCCCGGGAGAAACCAATTCCACCGGGCATTGTGCGTTGTTTCGTTTATTCCTGAATCAGACCTTCGGCAGCCGCCAATGCCTGCTCGATCTTCTCCTTGTGGGCATCACTGGGCTCGACCAGCGGCAGACGGCAGGGACCGGCCTCCCAGCCCAGCACATTCATGGCGTACTTGACAGGGATGGGATTTACTTCGCAGAAGAGTGCATCCGCCAAGGGCAGGATCTCCAGCTGCAGCTTGCAGGCAGTTTTGGTGTCACCCTCAAACCATGCCTTGCAGCAGTTGTGCACCAGCTCAGGCTTGACATTGGAGACCACACTGATGACACCCTTGCCGCCCAGAGACAGCAGGGGAACCACCTGATCATCGTTGCCAGAGTAGATGTTCAGCTCGTCGCCGCACAGCTGAGCGATCTTGGCCACCTGAGAGATGTTGCCGGAGGCCTCCTTGATGCCGTTGATGAGCGGATTCCGGCTCAGCTCCAGCGCTGTCTCGGGGGTGATGTTCAGGCCGGTACGGGAAGGCACATTATACAGGATAACAGGGATGCCGCCCGCCTCGGCCATAGCGGTAAAGTGAGCCACCAGACCTGCCTGCGTGGTCTTGTTGTAATAGGGGGTCACCAGCAGCAGGGCATCGGCACCGCAGGCAGCGGACTTTGCTGCCAGTGCACAGCCGTGATCGGTATCATTGGAACCAGCACCCGCAATAACAGGCACCCGGTGGTTGACCGTCTCGACCGTAAACTTGATGGCGGCCAGCTGCTCCTCATCGGTCATGGTAGAGCATTCGCCGGTAGTGCCGCAGATCACAATAGCATCGGTGCCCCGTGCGATCTGATCTTCAATGATGCGGCCCAGCTCATCAAAGTTGATGCTGCCATCTTCGTACATGGGGGTGATGATCGCCACCGCCGCGCCGGTAAAGACAGGATTCTTCATAGTATAAAACTCCTTTGTACGCTCCGTCAGGAACGTGTTGTTCAGTCAAAATAGCCCTTTGCTGCCAGCAGCTCAGCCAGCAGCACGGCACCGCCTGCAGCGCCGCGCAGGGTGTTGTGGCTCATGCAGGCGAACTTGTAGTCAAACAGGGTGTCCTCGCGCAGGCGGCCGATGCAGACAGCCATGCCGTTCTCTGTATTGCGATCCAGCTTGGGCTGAGGACGATCGGGCTCAGTGAAGTAGTGCAGGAACTGCTTGGGTGCGCTGGGCAGGTTCAGCTCCTGTGCAGGGCCGCGGAAGTTAGCCCAGGCCTCGAGCATCTGCTCCTGGGTGGGCTTTTTGTCAAAGCTTACAAACACGGCGGCAGTGTGACCGTCAGAAACGGGAACACGGAAGCACTGTGCGGTGATCGTGGGCTTCTCGGCGTTGACGATCTGATCGCCCTCGATGTGGCCCCACAGCTTCAGCGGCTCGCGCTCGCTCTTCTCTTCCTCACCGCCGATGTAGGGGATGACGTTATCTACGATCTCGGGCATCCGGTCAAAGGTCTTGCCTGCACCGGAAATGGCCTGATAGGTGCAGACCAGAGCCTTGTTGACACCAAACTCCTTCATCAGAGGATGCAGGGCAGGCACATAGCTTTGCAGGCTGCAGTTGGACTTGACCGCGATGAAGCCGCGTTTGGTACCCAGACGCTTGCGCTGGGCAGGGATGATCTCAATGTGGTCCGCGTTGATCTCAGGCACGACCATGGGAACATCCGGGGTAAAGCGGTTTGCGCTGTTGTTGGAGACCACAGGGCACTCGGCCTTTGCGTAAGCCTCTTCCAGTGCCTTGATCTCGGCCTTGGGCATATTGACTGCGCAGAAGATGAAATCGACCTGAGAAGCGACCTCTTCCACCTTGGCGGCATCCAGTACGACCATCTTCTTGACGCTCTCGGGCATCGGGGTAGTCATTGCCCAGCGGCTGCCAACGGCATCCTCATAGGTCTTGCCTGCGCTGCGGCCGGATGCGGCCAGCGTGGTCAGCTTGAACCAGGGATGATTCTCAAGCAGGGTCACAAAACGCTGCCCCACCATACCCGTTGCACCAACGATACCAACTTTATACTGTTTTTCCATTTCCAGCACCTTTCCTTTCAATAAAAGCAAATTTACATCGAACACGGCTTGCAAACCAGCCGACCTTGCAATATAATAGATACTGTTTATACAGATTTTATGATAACATTGATACGGCACTCGTGTCAATCATCGGAAAGGCAAATGCAAAGCATGTTAAAAAAAGATTTTTGGTACGATTTACCCAAAGAGCTCATTGCACAGGAGCCTGCGGATCCCAGAGACTCGGCCCGGCTCATGGTTCTGAGCCAGAAGGACGACAGCATCCAGCACCGGATCTTCCGCGATCTGCCGGAATATCTTGAGCCGGGTGACCTGCTGGTGGTCAACAACTCCAAGGTGCTGCCCGCCCGCATCGTGGGTGTCAAACAGCCCACCGGTGCTGTGTGTGAGCTGCTGCTTCTGCGGCAGGTCAAGGGAGATCAGTGGGAGTGCCTGGCAAAGCCCGGCAAGCGGATGCAGCCCGGCACCAAGGTTAGTTTTGGTGACGGCACCCTGACCGCTGTGGTGGACGAAACGCTGGAGGATGGCAACAAGTTTGTTACATTCTATTATGACACCGAGACCCTTTATGAAAAACTGGATGAATTTGGCAAGATGCCGCTGCCACCCTACATCACCAAGCAGTTGGAAGATCAGAGCCAGTATCAGACGGTCTATGCCAAGGAGCTGGGCAGCGCTGCTGCACCCACGGCAGGCCTGCACTTCACCCCGGAGCTGATGGATACCATCCGTTCCAAGGGTGTCGGCATTGCCGAGGTGACCCTGCATGTGGGTCTGGGAACCTTCCGCCCTGTGCAGGAGGACGAGATCACGGATCACAAGATGCACAGCGAGTGGTATTCCATCAGCGAGGAGACTGCTCAGCGCATCCGGGAAACCAAGGCCGCCGGGCACCGCGTGATCGCCGTTGGCACCACCAGCTGCCGCACGCTGGAAGCCGCCGCCGCAAAATATGGCGAGATCAAGGCCTGCAGCGGCAATACCTCTATTTTTCTCTACCCGGGTGTCAAGTTCAACTGCATCGATGGCCTGATCACCAACTTCCACCTGCCGGAAAGCACCCTCATCATGTTGGTCTCTGCCCTCTACGGCTACGAAAAGACCATGGCTGCCTATAAAGTTGCCGTAGAGGAAAAGTACCGCTTCTTTTCCTTCGGCGATGCGATGCTGATTCTGTGATCCCTCAGCACCCGCTCTCCCAAAAGCCCAAAACACTGCCGGATCCGTTTCGGCAGCTCGGTATCCACCACTTCTGAACCTGCCGCCTGCCCGGCGGCACAAGGCTGTACGGCTGTTTTCCGTACACAGAAAGGAAAAAACTTATGCCTTCTTTGACCACTTTCAAGCTGCTCAAGCAGGAACACAACGCCCGGCGGGGTGAGTTCAAGACCGTGCACGGCACGGTGCAGACCCCGGCTTTCCAGAATGTTGCCACCGCCGGTGCCATCAAGGGCGGCCTGTCCGCGCAGGATCTGCAGCAGATCGGCACCCAGGTGATGCTCTGCAACACCTACCACCTGCATCTGCGTCCTGGTGATCAGCTGGTAGCCGATATGGGCGGCCTGCACAAGTTTACCCGCTGGAACGGCCCCATCCTGACCGACAGCGGCGGATTCCAGGTGTTCAGCCTGTCCAAGCTGCGCAAGATCACGGAGGAAGGCGTGACCTTTGCCTCCCATCTGGACGGCCACCGCATCTTTATGGGCCCTGAGGAGAGTATGCAGATCCAGGCAAACCTGGGTTCCACCATTGCAATGGCCTTTGATGAGTGTGTGGAGAATCCTGCCCAGCACGCATACTCCAAAGCCAGCTGTGAGCGCACCACCCGCTGGCTCAAGCGCTGCAAGGCTGAGATGGCCCGCCTGAAGCAGGAGGGCAAGGCCACCAACCCCGACCAGCTGCTTTTCGGCATCAATCAGGGATGCACCTTTGCTGACCTGCGTGTAGAGCACATGAAGCAGATCGCGGAGCTGGAGCTGGACGGCTACGCCATCGGCGGTCTGGCCGTGGGTGAGCCTGCTGAGGTGATGTACGAGATGATCAGTGAGGTGGAGCCTTATATGCCCAAGGATAAGATCCGCTATCTGATGGGTGTCGGTACCCCTGGCAACATGATCGAGGCTGTTTCCCGCGGCGTGGACCTGTTTGACTGCGTCATGCCCAGCCGCAATGCCCGCCATGGCCACCTGAATACCTGGGGCGGCATCATCAACATCAAGAACGCAAAGTATGAGCGTGACGAGCGCCCCATTGACCCCACCTGTGGCTGCCCGGCCTGCCGGAACTACTCCCGTGCCTATATCCGCCACCTGTTCAAGGCAGAGGAACTGCTGGGCATGCGTCTGGCCGTTATGCACAACCTGTGGTTCTACAACCACCTGATGGAGCGCATCCGCGATGAACTGGATGCAGGCACCTTTGCCGCCTTCCATGACCGTTATGTCAAGCTGCTGGATACAAGAATTTGAGCTTTTTCATGCTTTTCCCTTGCAAGAGGGAGCAGAAGCGGTTATAATGAGTTTATCTGAATTTTGAGAGGAGACTTTGTCCCATGCAATTTCTGACTACTACCACTGAAAGCTATATCAGCCTGTTCTTCACCCTGGCACTGATGCTGGTCCTGCTCTACTTTATGATCTATCGTCCCCAGAAGAAGCAGGAGAAGAAGGATGCTGCCATGCGTGCAGCTCTGGAGATCGGTGATCAGGTCGTGACCATCGGCGGTATTGTTGGCCGTGTGGTCGCCATCAAGGAGGACACCTTTGTTCTGGAGACCGGTTCCGACCGTGTGAAGATCCGCTTCACCAAGAATGCGATCAGCTCTGTTGAGAAGCTGAACATGGACAATGCTCCTGCCAACGCAAAGAAGTAATCTCTAAAAGCAAGGTCTTTTTTACCCGCCCCTCTGCATACAGTAGTGCAGGGAGGCGGGTTTTTATGTTGGAACAGAAGAAGTTACCCATCCTGGAAGCACTGGCTGCATTCGGCATTGGTGGAATATTAACCGCCGCCTGCATGGCCGGGCTTGCCTACCTGATGGCTAACCAGAGCCTTGCGCAGAGCACTGCCTGGCCCATGGTCAGTGCCATTGTCTGTGCCGGGAGCTTTTGCAGCGGCTGGCTCATGGCTTTTTTCTATCACAGCAGAGGTCTTATCTGCGGTGCTATACAGGGCGGACTGTTTGTTCTGCTTCTGCTGGGGTTCGGTCTTTCGGAGGGCATTGAACCAACGGAAATGCAGCTGACCCGCTTTGCACTGGTATTCGTTTTTGGCTGTCTGGGCGGGGTGTTCAGCATCCTGCGTACAGAACGGCACCGGCATTGATCATTTACAGCAGAAAAATCAGGAGGACAGGGAAGTATGTGGGTCTATCAGGAAACACCGGAAGCCGCAGCGGGAAAGGCACTGCCCGAAGCGATCCTGCCGACAGCACAGGAAGAGCCGTTAAAACAGAAGAACCGTGGAGTTCTTCCTGAGACAGCGCAGGAAGAAAGACGATCCATCCCGGCGGCGTTCTCTGAGAGGTGCGGAAATACACCGGAGAGAGCCGCTGCACGCCGCAGCAAGCCGAGTGAGGGGATTGCCCTTCTGGCGGCGGCGTACCTTCTGGGGACCTTTCTGGCGGGTGTGGCGGCAGCGCGTTGCGTGGCAGGCGATGCCGAAACGCTTTCTTATTACCTGAACTGCTGGCAGAGCCTGTTTTCTGTGCAGGATGCCGCCGGGGCAGTGCGCCTGTTCCGAACGGAATTTCTCACTGTGGCAGGTGCACTGACGGCAGTGCTGTTCCTGGGGCTTTCCGCCCTGGGGCCGCTGCCCATCTTCCTTTTTGCGATGCTGTATGGGACAGGCTCCGGATTGCTTTCGTCCAGGCTGCTTGTGGATTTGAACCCACGGACAGCATTTGTGCTGCTCTGCGTCTGCGGTATCCCTGCATCCCTTGCGGCCGGAACACTGTGCACGTTCGGTGCATCCGCACTGCAGGTAAGCGGAAGGCTCTGTTCAGCCGCCTTCGGGCGTGGAGGACAGGCCCCCAGCACAGGCGCGCTTTTGGGTCAGTTTGCCCGGATGTTGTTTCTGCTTCTGCCGCTTTGCGGTGCGGCAGTGGGGATGCTGTATCTGGCAGGGCAGGCGAAACTTATATGAGCTGAAAAGAGAAATGTCTGGACAAAAAAACTCCCGAAAACCAGCCTCATAAGCTGATTCTCGGGAGTTTTTATTTTGGAGCTACTGGCCGGACTTGAACCGGCGGCCTGTTCATTACGAGTGAACTGCTCTACCAACTGAGCCACAGTAGCAAATGTTTTGCAACGATAGATAGTTTAGCATAAAAGAAAATAACTGTCAAGATTTCTTTTTGAAAAAACGCTTTCAGTGAAATCAAATTGCTTTTTCCAGAGAATATGGTACAATAAAGCCAATCGTCTTGAGGAAGGAGCTGAACACAGCGCAGAATGTACACAAATCATATCAACCCCGTTGCGCAGAAAAATCAGGATGCATTTTGCACTGCACTGTTTCAGCTTTTACTGAAAAAGCCGCTGGAAAAGATCTCCGTCACAGAGCTGTGTCACATGGCAGACCTTGACCGGACAACCTTTTACCGCAGTTTTGAATCCAAGGATGACGTGCTGGATTATTATCTCGACCGGCAGATGACCCTGCTTGCGGGGCAGCTGCCGGCGTACAGTACCCTGGAAAAAAACCTGACTGCACTGTTCCGCTGGACGTATGCGGAGCGAAAGAACCTTTGTGTCCTGATGGACTGTCATTTGACCAGTTTTTTCAGCGATGCGTTGAGCGAGAAGATCATTCTTGTTCTGATCTCCAATATCGAATTCGGGGACGCAAGACAATTTGTGCCATGGCCCGTTTCATTGCCGGGTGAAAACCGATACTTCCGCAACTCGTTCATCGGGGCATATATGGGATTTTTCAACAGCTGGCGCTATGGAAACTTTGCAGAACGACCAGAGGATCTGGCCAAATGTATGGCTTCGTTCTATCTTCACTGAGGAGGGTGAGACGGGATGGCGGACTTGCGGAAAGCGGAGTTGTTCCCAGCGGATGCATTTGGCTTGTTCTATCTACATCAACCAGCATTACGCGGGGTCAGGCGGCAGATCACTTCATTGTTATATTCATCCACCGGGTGGCCGTCTGCGATCTCTTTCTTGAGGCGTTCGTAAAGAGCTTTGTTCTCTTCCTCGGTCTCATCCGCAGGCAGATACAGGCGGTTCTCCTCCCAGGGGATATCAGCGGAATTGCGCAGGACAGGGGTCTCAGTCTTCGTCTTGGACATGGGTTTGAACTCCTTTGATTGGTCTGAAAACAACTCAAACCTGCCCATGGGGGACAGGCCTTTTCGATTTTTAAAAGTCTGCCACGGCCCTTAAGAATCAAAGGAGCCGATCTCCAAGACCTAATATATCAGTTTGTTCGATGTTTGTCGTGTGTAAATCCTGTGCCGTTTACATTGTAAATCCTGCTGCTCTGTTTTTTGCTGCCAAGAAATCGAAGTCAAAGATGGACATTTTGCACAGTTTTTCTCCCTTTTTCACCCCACAAGATTGGTTTGAGGCACCTTATTTTATGATATGCAACAAAACAACAAATTCTGTTGCACGATGTGCTAAAAAAACCGAAAAAGATTTGTGCGGCATTTTTTTAACAATTGTGATATATTAGTTATAGTAAGGCTTGTATCCTACACAAAAAAGGAGATTTTTATGAAGGATATTTATATTTCCGGCTTTGCCGACGAGATCAGCTCTTCTTTTGATGAGCAGCTCAAGACAGTCCGTGAGCTTGGAATGCAGTACATCAGCCTGCGCAGTGCAGATAAAAAGGGAATCGCTGACTTTACCGTTGAGGAAGTCAAGACCGATCTGCTGCCCCGCCTGCAGGCCGCTGGTGTTGGCGTTTCCAGCCTGGGCAGTCCCATTGGCAAGGTCAAGATCGATGATGAAGAGGGCTTTGAAAAGCAGTGTGCTCAGTTGGAAACGCTGTGCGAGATCGCTAAGGTCCTGAATTGCAAGTACATCCGCATGTTCAGCTTCTTTATGCCGGAAGGCAAGGATCCTGCCGACTATCGTGACGCTGTCATCGAGAAGCTGCGCAAGTTCATTGCCATTGCTGAGAAGCACGACGTGATCCTGATGCACGAAAACGAGAAGGATATCTATGGTGATGTTCTTTCCCGCTGTGTTGACCTGATGCAGACGCTGAACAGCGCACACTTCAAGTCCGCATTCGACTTTGCAAACTTTGTACAGTGCGGCGAGGATACCGCCAAGTGCTGGGATGCTCTCCGTCCGTACATTGTATATATCCACATTAAGGATGCCGTTTCTACCGACAAGGAGAATGTGCTCTGCGGTACCGGCGAGGGAAAGATTCCTGAGCTGCTGCACAAGGCCATTGTGGAAGAGGGCTATACCGGCTTCCTGACCCTGGAGCCGCATCTGGTGCTGTTTGACAGCCTGCAGAGCCTTGAGACCACGGATGCAAAGAACATCATCCGTGAGAACAAGTACAAAAACGGTGCTGAAGGTTACGCCGCACAGTATCACGCACTGTGCGATATTCTGGCAAAATTCTAACGTAACAGAAAAAAGGAGAAGATTCAAATGGAAAAGACTGAAGGAAAGATTCGTTATGGCCTGATCGGTATCGGTGCTCAGGGCGGCAGCTATGCTCGCTTCCTGACCAACGCTCCCGCTCCGTTCCCCGGCATGGTCTGCGCACCGTGCCCGGACAACTGCGCACTGGGCGCTCTGTGTGATATCGACCCCGAGAAGGAGAAGATGTGCAAGGAGCAGTACCCCGATGTGCCCTTCTTCAAGGATTGGAAGGATATGATCGCCAGCGGCACTGTTGATGCCATCATCACCACCGTTCCTCACTACCTGCACCACGAGATCTCCATCTACGCTATGGAGCATGGCATGAACGTTCTGTGCGAGAAGCCCGCCGGTGTCCGCAGCAAGGATGTTCAGAAGATGATCGCCTGCGCTAAGGCTCATCCCGAAGTTTCCTTCGGCATCATGTTCAACCAGCGTACCAACAAGCTGTACCAGAAGATCAAGGAGATCGTTGCCAGCGGTGAGCTGGGCGAGATCCGCCGCTCTCAGTGGATGATCAACTCCTGGTGGCGTCCGGACAGCTACTACCAGCAGAGCGCATGGCGTGCTACCTGGGGCGGCGAAGGCGGCGGTGTCCTGGTCAACCAGGCTCCCCATCAGCTCGACCTGTGGCAGTGGATCTGCGGTATCCCCGTGAAGGTCTTCTCCAAGAACATCAACGGCTGCCATCGTGACATTGGCGTTGAGAACGACGTGACCATGCTGGTCGAGTTCGCTAACGGCGCTACCGGCACCTTCACCACCTGCACCCACGATGCCATCGGCACCGATCGTCTGGAGATCGACCTGGACGGCGGCAAGATCGTTGTTGACAACAGCAAGACCGCTCATGTCTACCACTACATCGATAAGGAAGGCAACCCCTGCACTGAGGATTACCTGAACGAGCACATGAACATGATGGAAGTTGCCATGCTGACCAGCGGCAACGGTGCAGGCTCCAAGCTGTACACCGAAGAGACCTTTGAGAACAACGATGGCTGGGGCTTCCAGCACACCACCGTTATGCAGAACTTTGCTGCTCACATCCTGACCGGCAGCCCGCTGCTGGCTCCCGGCGAGGACGGCATCAACGGTGTCAACCTGGCAAACAGCAGCCAGCTGTCTGCATGGACCGGCCGCGAGGTCTCCAACCCCTGCGATCCCGAGGAGTATGCTGCTGAGCTGAACAAGCTGATCGAGGCTGAGGGCAAGTTCCCCGTCCGCGAGTAATCAGTATCCCTGAAAAAAGCAATGCCTGTTCCAGGCTTACAAGGAGTTGCGTTTCCATGAAAAGAGCTGCGATCATTGGCTGCGGCACCATCTTTCAGGTTCATCTGCCCATCATTGTGGCAAATCCTGAGATCGAACTGTGTGCCGTGTGCGATAACAATCCCGCTGTGCAGGAAAAGCTGCCTGCTGCAGCAAAGGCTGTGCCGTTCTATACGGACTATGAGGAGCTTCTGGAAAAGGAGCATCCCGATGTGGTACATCTCTGCCTGCCGCATTACCTGCATGTGCCCGTGTCGGAGTACTTTGCTTCCCACGGTGTGAATGTCTTCTGCGAGAAGCCGGTGGGTCTGAACACCGCACAGGCCAAGGAGTTCGTGGAATTTGAGGCTGCGCATCCTGAGGTCAAGATCGGCATCTGCCTGCAGAATCGTCTGAACCGCACCACCGTTGAACTGAAAAAGATCATCGATGGCGGCGAATATGGCAAGGTCATCGGCTGCCGCGGCTTTGTACCCTGGTTCCGCGGCAAGGCTTACTATGACGAACAGCCCTGGCGTGGCCAGCTGAAAACTGCTGGCGGCGGCTGCATGATCAACCAGAGTGTCCACACGCTGGATCTGCTGTATTACCTGTGCGGCGACATCGATGCCATCCATGGCTCGGTGAATCAGCTGGCAGATTACGGCATTGAGGTCGAGGATACCGTGGCCGCCCGCCTGCACTTTGCTAATGGTGCAAACGGTGTGTTCTTTGCCACCAACTGTGATTACACCAACGAGAGCGTCCAGATCAAGGTTGCCTGTGAAAAGGCTTCCTTCCTGATCGAGGATGATGCCCTGTTCCGGATCGACGCAGATGGTGTGCGCACCAAGCTGAGTGAGAACGAGAAGCTGCCCGGTGCCAAGTTCTATTTTGGTGCTTCTCATGGCATCCTGATCAACAAATTCTACCGCGCCATTGAGAACAATACAGACGATTACATCCATGTAAGAGATGCGGAAATGAGCATCCGGCTGATCGATGCCATCCATGCAAGCAGCAAGGCTGGCCATCCCGTTGCTCCGTGACCGCAAAACACAGATAGAAGGAGAAATGAACCATGGCAAACAAAGGTTTGATCGGTGTTCAGATGAGCACCATTGCCCCCGCTAAGATGCCTCACTTCGATGCATACGAGAGCATGGGCAAGCTGGCTGATATCGGCTATCACTGCGTTGAGATCTCTCAGGTCCCCATGACCGCTGAGAACGTTGCAGGCTTCCGCAAGGCTATCGATGAGCTGGGCCTGAATGTCTCTTCCTGCACCGCATCCACTTCTCCCATGCTGCCCGGTATGCCCGGCGAGTTCCTGTGCAATCCCGACGACTATAAGAAGATCGTTGAGGACTGCCGTAAGCTGGACTGCGATATGCTGCGCATCGGCATGCTGCCCATGACCTGCATGGGCAACTACCAGAAGGCTGTGGACTTCGCCAAGGAAGCAAATGAGTATGCTCTGAAGCTGAAGGAAGACGGCATTGACCTGTACTACCACAACCATCACGTAGAGTTCGTTCGTTACGACGGCGAGTTCCTGCTGGACATCATCCGCGCAAATGCACCTGCTCTGGGCTTTGAGCTGGACAGCCACTGGATCCACCGCGGCGGCCAGGACCCTGTCAAGTTCATCAAGAAGTATGCCGGCAGCATCCGTCTGGTCCACCTGAAGGATTACCGCATCGGTGAGATGCCCATCCCCGAGGGCGGCGTGGACTTCACCAGCAAGGAAGGCATGATGAAGTTCATGAGCAACTTCACCAACATTGTGCAGTTTGCTGAGGTTGGCGAAGGCACTCTGGATATGTCCGCTATCATCCAGGCTGGCCTGGAGGGCGGCGGCGAGTACTTCCTGGTGGAGCAGGATGACTGCTATGGCCGTGATCCGTTCGATAGCCTGAAGATCAGCCACGACAATCTGGTCAAGATGGGCTTCGGTGACTGGTTCTAATTGAAAAGTTTCTGAGGAGTCGTTTTTTTACGATCCGATAAATGAAATCGATGCTGTTTTGCGGAAATGCAGAGCAGCATCGATTTTTTATGTTTCAGGGTACTGCTTTGTAACACGCTCCAAAATGTTGAAAATATTTTGTGCAAGTTTCACAGTTTTCTATTTGAGCCTTTGGTGGTACAATAGATGTGGAAATTCATAAACCGCTGGAGGAGCTACATGGCCGAAAAAAGTATTGAGTTGGATAGTGTGGAGATCGCCGCTGCCATCTTTGGCAACTGTGACCGCAACATTCGTCTATTGGAAAAGGAGTTCTCTGTCACGGCAGTCTGCCGGGGTACGATGCTTCGCCTCTCTGGCGAGGAGGCCAATGTGGCCGCTGCTGTGCGTGCCGTGGAGGGAATGCTGTTCCTGATCGAAAACCACACGCCGCTGGAGGATCAGACGGTGCGCTACTGCCTGAGCCTTGCTCACGATGGAAAGGAGCAGCGTGTCCGGGAGCTGACTGAGGATTTTGTCACGGTCACAGTCAAGGGCCGCCCCATCCGCCCCAAGACACTGGGCCAAAAGGAATATCTGAATGCTATCCGCAAGAACGCGGTGACCTTTGGCGTGGGTCCCGCCGGTACCGGCAAGACCTATCTGGCCGTTGCAATGGCGGTCAAAGCGTTCAAGGCCAAGGATGTTTCCCGCATTGTGCTGACCCGCCCCGCCGTGGAAGCAGGCGAGAAGCTGGGTTTTCTGCCCGGTGATCTGCAGCAGAAGGTAGACCCTTACCTCCGCCCTCTCTACGATGGCCTGTTCGATATGCTGGGCGCTGAGACCTATGAGCGCCTGGTGGAAAAGCAGATCATTGAGGTTGCTCCGCTGGCATATATGCGCGGACGCACGCTGGATGATTCCTTTATCATCCTGGATGAGGCGCAGAACACTACACCGGAGCAGATGAAGATGTTTCTGACCCGTATGGGTGTAGGTTCCAAGGTGGTTGTGACCGGCGATGTGACCCAGATCGATCTGCCGGACCGTACCCGCAGCGGCCTTGTGGATGCGCTGCACATTCTCAAGAACGTGGATGGCATTGCACAGTGCTATTTTACGGAGAAGGATGTTGTCCGCCATCGTCTGGTGCAGGAGATCATCAAGGCCTACGAAGCGGCTGCGCACCCGGCCAAGCGTTGAAACCGACGCGGAAAGCTGCAATTGCAGCATAAAATGAAGGGAGAGGAATGTTATGTCCAATAAAGTTTTGATCACCAATTCACAGAAAGCCGTAAAAGTGCCTTCGGGCCTGCGGATCCTGATCCGCCGCGCCTGCAATGCTGTGCTGGAATATGAGCACTTCGATGAGCCCGCTGAGATCAGCGTGACTTTTGTGGATAACGCTGCCATTGCAGAGCTGAACAACCAGTACCGCAACAAGCCGATGCCCACCGATGTGTTGAGCTTTCCTCTGGGAGAAAAC
Organism: Faecalibacterium hominis (ex Afrizal et al. 2022); assembly: GCF_049545105.1. Taxonomy (NCBI): domain Bacteria; kingdom Bacillati; phylum Bacillota; class Clostridia; order Eubacteriales; family Oscillospiraceae; genus Faecalibacterium; species Faecalibacterium hominis (ex Afrizal et al. 2022). The sequence continues at coordinate 475,200 of NZ_CP186860.1, forward strand.
GGCGTTTACGATGTGGATGAGAACAACGGCTGCAAGATGCTGGGGGATATCGTCATCAGCATGGAACGTGCTCAGGAGCAGGCAACGCTCTACGGCCATCCGTTGCAGCGTGAAGTCGCTTTCCTGACCGTTCACTCCATGCTGCATCTGCTGGGCTACGACCATGAGAACGGTGGTCTGGAAGCTATGCGGATGCGCGAAAAGGAAGAGGCTGTGCTGATCCAGCTCGGCCTGCCCCGCACCGTCAGCTATACGGAATGATCAAAGATATCGGCAAAGGATAGGAGTTCTATTTTGAAAAACGCAGCACCCATGCAGCAGCATTACGATACCTCATCTGTGTTCGTGGCGGTCATCGGCCGCCCGAACGTGGGCAAATCCAGCCTGACCAATCGTCTGGTGGGGGAGAAGGTGGCCATTGTCACCTCCAAACCCCAGACGACCCGTACCCGCATCACCGGTGTTGTGACCCGCGGCCCCCTGCAGTATGTTTTGCTGGACACCCCGGGCGTGCATAAGGCCCACAATAAGCTTGGCAAGCGGATGGACAAGACGGCCAGCGATTCCATCGCGGATGTGGATGTCTCTATGATGCTGTTTGAGCCATACGGTGCCCTGAATGAGCCGGAGATGGTTCTGGTGGACGCTCTGCGCAGCAGCGGCGGCCCGGCCATTGCAGTCATCAATAAGACCGATCTTGTCAAGGAGCCTGCTGATCTGGAAGCCCGCAAGGCTGAGCTCAAGGAGCTGGGTGTGTTTGATGCCATTTACACCGTAAGCGTCCGGGCAGACGACCACTGTGAGGAACTGTTCGATGCCCTGAGCCAGTATGCTGTGGAGGGCCCACACTACTTTGACGATGATGCCTATACCGATATGCCGGAAAAGGAACTGGTGGCGGAGGTCATCCGTGAAAAGGCACTGCTGTATATGCGGGATGAGATCCCGCACGGCATTGCAGTCGTGGTGGAGCGCTTCAAGGAGCGCCCCGGTACAGATCTGGTGGATATCGATGTAAATATCTACTGCGAGCGCGAGAGCCATAAGGGCATGGTCATTGGCAAGGGCGGTGCGATGCTGAAAAAGATCGCCAGCTCTGCCCGTGCGGACTGTGAGGAATTTCTTGGCTGCCGGGTCAACCTGCAGTGCTGGGTCAAGGTCAAAGCAGATTGGCGGGACAATGAGTTTCTGTTGAACAACTTTGGCTTCAAACAGAACCCGAATAATCGTTGATTTTTCTCTTTACATTGCCCGGGACACTGCTCGGGCAGGGAGAATATGCAGATGGATACGATCGTAACACCTGGGCTTGTGTTAAAAGAGACCCGGTACAAGGAATCTGACCGGATTCTGACCATTCTTACACCGGAGCTGGGGGTCATTTCGGCCTCAGCACAGAGCAGCCTGCGGCTGAAGAACAAATTATTCAGCGCCTGCGGGCTTTTTTGCTACTCTGAATTTGTGCTGCTGCCAGGCCGGAATATGTACACCATCCGAGAAGCGGAAGTGCGCAACGTATTTCACGGCATTTCCTCCACCATCGAGGGGATGAGCCTTGCCATGTATCTTGCCGAGATGGCGGCGGCGCTTTCTCCTACGGGGGAGGAAGCTGCCAAGGAACTGCGCCTGCTGCTGAACTGCCTGTATATGATCAGCGAGGGTAAAACCGACCTGCATGTGGTCAAGGCTGTGTTTGAGCTGCGCACCATGAGCGAGTGCGGCTTTCTGCCGCAGCTGGTCTGCTGCAAGATCTGTGAAAAATACGATGGCCCCGCGTTTTATCTTGACCCGCAGGAGGGCATTCTGCTCTGTGAGGACTGTGCGAAAAAGGCGGGCAAAACCTGCAATCTGGACATGGGTGCCTTGTATGCCCTGCGTCATATCTGCCTTGTAGAAGATAAGAAAATATTTGCATTTAAAATCTCGGTCGGCAGTCTGGCAAAGCTGTCTGCGGTGGCAGAGCGCTACGCTTTGACCCACCTGGACAAACCGCTGAAAAGTTACGACTTTTTAAAATCCGTTCTGCCTTGACCGGGATAAACAATTTTGATATAGGGAACAAACATGGAAACAAGCTATTTGAAAACTTTAGAGCTTGATAAGATCATTGCGCGTGCATCCGAGGGCTGCGTGTGCAAGGAAGCTAGAGAGCAGCTGCTGGCTCTGGAGCCTCAGTGCGACCCAGATGAAGTACGTTACGCGCTGGAACAGACCGATGCCATCAACAGTCTGCTCATCAAAAACGGGTCTCCGCGCTTTGGCGGGGTAGAGGGTGTCAGCTCTCTGGTAGCCCGTGCGGTCAAGGGCGGTGTGCTCTCCATGGGGGAACTGCTGATGGTGGCCGGCGCTCTGCGCAACTTTCAGAACCTGACCAGCTGGTATGGCTCCTCGGAACATGATGCTCTGCCTACAGATGATCTGTTCTACGCGCTGGCACCTCAGCCCGGGCTGGAGCAGCAGATCTCCAGCGCCATTCTGGCTCCGGATGCCATGGCAGACACGGCTTCCCACACCCTAAACGAGCTGCGCAAAAAGATCCGCGCTACGGAAAACAGTATCCGCGACCGGCTGGAAAGCATGGTCCGCAATATGGATACCTCCAAGTATTTGCAGGAGAGTGTGGTCTCCATTCGTAATGGACGGTATGTTGTGCCCGTTAAGAGCGAGTATCGCGGCGAGGTGAGCGGCATCATCCACGATGTCTCGTCCACCGGTGCCACCGTCTTTGTGGAGCCGCAGGCGGTCGTGGAAGCAAATGCACGCATTCTGCAGTACCGTGCACAGGAGGCGCAGGAGATCGAACGCATTCTGGTGGCATTTACGGCACAGGTAGCCGCCATTGAGCCTCAGTTCCAGTACAGCTACAAGGCAATGCTGGAAATTGATGTGCTGTTGGCAAAGGCTCGTCTGGCTCTGGATATGAAGGCATTCAAGCCCTCTGTCCGCACCGACAGCTCCTTTTCGCTCATCCGGGCGCGTCATCCGCTCATTGACCCCAAAAAGTGCGTGCCTGTGGACATTGCGTTGGGGAAAGAGTACGATTCGCTCATCATCACCGGCCCGAACACCGGTGGTAAAACCGTCACCCTGAAAACGGCGGGTCTGCTGTGTGCAATGGCACAGTGCGGCTTCCTGATCCCTGCCGATGAACGCAGTGAGATCTGCGTGTTCGATGAGTTTCTTGTGGACATCGGTGATGAGCAGAGCATCGAACAGAGCCTTTCTACTTTCTCCGGCCACATGAAGAAAATTACCGGCATTTTGGAACTCGCCATGCCGCACACGCTGGTGTTATTGGATGAGCTTGGCGCGGGTACTGACCCTGCCGAAGGTGCAGCGCTGGCCGTGGCCATCATCGAGGAACTGCGCCGCCGCGGTGTGCTGCTGATGGCAACCACTCACTACGCCGAACTGAAGGTGTTTGCGCTGGAAACCAAGGGTGTAGTCAATGCCAGCTGCGAGTTTGATCTGGAGACACTGCGCCCGACTTACAAGCTGAGCGTAGGTGTGCCCGGCAAGTCCAACGCCTTTCTCATCAGTGAGAAGCTGGGCATTCCGGAGCGTGTCATTGAGGCAGCCCAACAGCATCTGTCTGCCGAGGATAAGCGCCTGGATGCAGTTTTGGGCCAGCTGGACGACCTGAAGCTGCAGCTGAAAGAGAGCCAGGACGAGGTGGAGGAGCTGAAGAATGAGGCTTCTCACCAACTGGAGGCCGCTCAAAAAAAGCGGGATGAATTGATCCAGCAGGGCGAAAACGAGTTGGAAGCTGCCCGTGCCAAGGCCCGTGCGCTGGCACAGCAGGTGGAAAGCAAGGCATATGCACTGACCGATGAGCTGCGCCAGCTGCAGAAGGACGAGCGCCTGAGCACCCAGCAGAAAGCCCAACGTGCCCGCGAGATCGCAAAGAAAGAGTCTGAAAAGCTCTTTATCGGTACCGAGGTGGTGCATAACCCTGTCAAGGAGTTTGTCCCACTGAAAGAAGTCAAGGTAGGGCAGGAGGTCTGCATTGCAGAGCTCAACCAGCTGGCCACCGTGCTGGCACTGCCGGATAAAAACGGCGATGTTCTGGTGCGTGCCGGCATCATCAAGACCAAGGTCCCGCTCAAGGGCCTGAAGCAGCCGGATAAGCTCATCAAAGAGCCTCAGCCCAAAACCAGGGCACAGCAGCGCTATTCCCGCCTGACGGGCGATGCAAACCGGCCCAACGGCAAGGTAGAGCGTGTGCAGCGTTCGGCCAAAATGGAGCTGAATCTGCTGGGCCTGACTGTGGATGAGGCTCTGCCTGAGGTGGATGCTTATATCGATCGCGCCATTCTGAATGGGCAGACAGTGGTGTACCTGATCCATGGCAACGGTACCGGTGCTCTGCGCACTGCGATCCACAAACATCTGCGCGGAAACCGGATGGTAAAAAGCTTTCGGCTGGGCCGTTATGGTGAGGGCGAGAGCGGTGTGACCGTGGTTGAATTGAAGTAAAAACATACCGGGAGTTTCCCGGCAGCGCCCGTCCGGAAGATCATTCTTTGGGCGGGCGTTTCTTATAAAACGGCAGGGAAGTCATCATGGCAAAACATTCGGTACAGCGCAAAAGAAAGAAAAGGGGCAATGGCTTTTCCTTTGGCAGCGCAGTGGTTCTGGTTCTCTGTTTTATTGGTGTCAGTTTTGGGCTGTATCTGTGGCAGGCGGCTTTCTCCATTGGACAGCCAACACCGACCGTGGACGATGATGATTTTCGTCCGACCATCGGTGAGCCGCCGTACCGTATTGTGATCGATGCAGGACATGGCGGCTCAGATCCGGGTGCAAGGGGAGTGGTGCAGGAAAGCGAGATGACCGCTGCCACAGCGGAGGCTTTGAATGCCTGGCTGGAGCGTGACCCCAATTATATCCCACTGACCACCCGGGAAAGTTACGACAGCACCGCAAAACCCGCTGAGCGCGCCGCTGCTGCCAATGCACAGGACCCGGATTTGTTGCTGTCCATCCATGGTAATTCAGCACCCGAAGGCTCCAGCGCAGCCGGGTTTGAATGTTATCCGGCTGTTCCGGGACGAGCATACCATCAGGAGAGCTATTATTTTGCAAAGCAGCTTGCCGGGGCTATGCAGGCGGCAGGGGCCAGCCTGCGGGGACGCGGGGGAATCCGATATATCTATTACCAAGGGGAAGTAAAACAGCTGGTGGAGAGCAGCCACAAGGAAGTGCGGGTAGAGCGCAGCTTTACGATTCTGGAAGATGTAAATTGTCCAGCCGTGCTGGCGGAGCAGTGTTTTGTGACCAGCGATGCCGATGTAGCCCGGTTCGGCAGTGAGGACGGATGTAAGCGGACGGCGCGTGCATACTATGAAGCGATCTGCGCATACTTTGAAACCACACCATTGCCGGAAGAGTGATGGGTACATATGATCGGTCAGACCCTCTGAGATCTCAGAACCAGCAGCGGGAAGAGAGAGGAGGGTCTGATTTTTTGATTATTATATTTTCGTATAATGCAGGTTATGCGAAACAAAGGGGAGTGGAAAAGCCCTCTTTTCTAGTTTTGGGCGTTTATAAGGCCGCCTCGGCTCGATTTGAGCTCCGGCGGCCTGTTTTACAGTAATTGTGTATTTTGCGTTTTTTACACGCGTTTTTCCTGTTATTGATCCATTACAGCATCCGGTTCATTACAATGACCGTATAATCCTGCGTGTGATCTCTCAATCCGGTATCTGTGAACTGATTCTTTTTCCAGAACGATTCACTTTGCTTGTTGCCATCCACATAACCCAGCCGGATATACTCGTAACCCAGACTGTGCAGATACGTACACAGTTCTGTGATGATCCTGCTTCCAATGCCATGTCCCTGTACAGAACGCTCCATCATAAAGAATCCGATGAAGCAGCTTCGTTCCGTTGGATAATGGTCAATAAAGTCCAACACAGCCACAAGCTGCTCGGCATCATCAAAAAATCCGAGATAATACTTATCCTGAGGTTCGTCCATTTTGCGCTGCGGCAAAACACGCATATCATTTCGGATGCTTTCCTCAGTTACAAATGGCGGACAATGTTCATAAAACTGTGTGTTTTTCTCACAAAGAGCTAAAATCAGCGGAATATCGCGTTCTGTCAACATCCGCACATGATAGCTCTTAGAGAAGTTGATATAGTTCATACAGTTTCCTTATCCCCGGGCATAGAAGAGATATCCACCCGGATGCCATCATTGGCAGCACCCTCAAAAGCTTCCATCGGGCTGGCAGCTTCTTCAACATCCATCGAATCGGCGTTATTTTCCCCTCTGTTCTCCCCTGCTGCCCGTTTTGTTGTATCCAAGCGTGTTTTTTCGGGTGTGACCGTGCCCAGCGGGTTCTGCTCAATAGCGGCACGCACCTGAAATTCTTGCAGATGCGTATAAATTTGCGTTGTACCCACACTGCTGTGACCCAGCAGCTGCTTGAGGGTCAGAATATCCACATTGCCGGTCTGATACATCAGCGTTGCCGCAGTGTGACGCAGCTTATGGGTGGAAAAGCCCTTGAGCCCGGCCGCTTTCATGGCACCGGTGACGAGCTGCTCCACCCTGCGGTTGGAAATGCGTTCCTTCCGGCGGCGGGTCACAAATACGGCCTTTTCCTTTGGATTCAGGCCCTCCATCGTGTTGCGTTTGGCTAAGTAGAGCTGCAGGGCTTCGACACAGGCCTCATTCAGATAGACCATCCGTTCCTTGTGGCCCTTGCCAAAGAGCCTGATTTGCCGCTGTTCCAGGTCGATATCGCCCAGATCCATGCCCACCAACTCAGAAAGCCGCATTCCGCAGTTCAGGAACAGCACCACCATGCAGTAATCCCGCTCCGGAAAATCGCTCTGATATTGCGTGCTCTCCAGCAGATCCATGGACTGTTCCGCTGTCAGGTATTTGGGCAGGACCTTATCCTGCTTGGGCGGCTTGATGGAGGCGGTCGGATTTTCTGTCAGCTTATTGACCTGATTGACCAGATAATCATAAAAGCCGTGCAGGCTGGCCAGCCGCCGGGCGGTCGAGGATTTTTTGTTGCCGCATTCGCGGTTCAGGAAATAGAGATATTCATAGATGTCCTCTTTCCTCACACTGCCCCAGAAGGCTGTATCCAGACCCTTGGGGTCAATATCCTTGATCTCCGTATCTGCCGGAACCAGCCCGCGGCGGCGTTTCATAAAACGAGAAAAACCGCGCAGATCGCAGTAATAACTGAAGGCCGTGTTGGCGCTTTTGCCCGCGATCACCTCCAGGTACCGCACATATTCCACAATATCCGGCGAAGCATCATCAAACGGCGGATGCTTGCCCGGATTTTTTTCATCAAGATAGATTGACATAGTTTCTCCGTAAATTCGTTACAACCGGTCTGATTTCAATGCATGGATCGCATCCGAGATATAAGCCGCACCTATCAGCTTCATGCCCGGATAATCTGCCGGGTTCAGGTGGGCAAGGCTATGTTTTGGCACCACAGCCCGCTCAAAGCCGATGCGCTCGGCTTCCCGCAGGCGTTGTTCAAGGTTGGGCACACTGCGCACCTCACCGCCCAGACCCACTTCTCCAATGGCAATGAGCTTATCGCTCACGGGGCAGTCCAGCAGAGACGACACCATACACAGGCAGACCGCCAGATCGCAGGCAGTATCCCGCAGGGCAATGCCGCCCACTATGTTGATATAGACATCCAGATTGCCAAAGAAATACCCTGCCCGCTTTTCCAGAACGGCAATGAGCAGATTCATGCGGTTATAATCATAGCCGCTGCAGGCACGGCGCGGTGCCGGGAAATTCGTTTTGGTGGCAAGGGCCTGGATCTCGCTTAGAATGGGGCGGCTGCCCTCCATCGTACAGGCGACGCAGTTGCCGGAAACCCCCAGCGGACGGCCTTCCAAAAGCATCTGGGAAGGATTTTCGATCTCCTCCAGCCCCTGCCCTGTCATATCAAACATGCCCAGTTCATTGGTGGAGCCATAGCGGTTCTTGGCAGCCCGCAGAATACGATAAGGCAGCATTTTGTCGCCCTCAAAGTAGAGCACAGTATCCACGATGTGCTCCATGACCTTGGGGCCTGCAATGGCTCCGTCTTTGTTGACATGGCCCACAATGAACATGGGGATCTCCTGCTTTTTGGCTACCGCCAGCAGACGGGCGGCGCTCTCCTTGACCTGACTGACCGTGCCGGCCGAGGAAGAAAGATCCATGCAGCGCATCGTCTGGATAGAGTCGATGACTACAAGTTCAGGCTTTTCCTTTTCGATCAGGCCGCAGATCTCGTCCACATCGTTCTCCGCAGCAAGATAGATGTTCTCCTGCGGCACTTTCAACCGTGCAGCACGCAGTTTGACCTGACGGACAGATTCCTCACCCGTGATATACAGAACAGAATGCTGGTTGGAGATGGCACCGCAGAGCTGCAAAAGCATCGTAGATTTGCCAACACCCGGTTCTCCGCTGAGCAGAACCACGCCGCCCAGCACAATGCCGCCGCCCAGCACCCGGTCAAGTTCCGATATGCCGGTCAGGATGCGGCTTTTCTCTTCCGTAGTGCTGATATCGGCCAACCGCCGGGCCGTCAGCGAGGTAACACCCTCCTGCCGGGCAGGTGCTGCCGCTTTGCTGCTGGAAAGCCCCGCCTTGGGCGCTTCCGCAACAACATCCTCATTCATGGTATTCCAGCTGCCGCAGCTGGGGCAGCGGCCCATCCAGCGCGGGCTGGTTTCGCCGCAGTTGGAGCAGACGTAAACAGTTTTGAGCTTTGGTTCCTTCATGGTGCACTCCCTGCAAAAACGCCGCTGGAAAAGCGGCGCTCAATTTCATTGTTCTTTTTTAGTTTACCACATTCTGTTGTCTGCCGCAACTGCTCCCTTACTTTACCTCAACAACGGTGATATTCTGGGCTGTCACACTGCTCTTGCTCAACACAATGTCACGGATCTGCGCTACCTGTGCGGCCGTTAAGGCATCGCCCGAGGTCATAACAGTCAGATCAGCCCGGCCCGACTGCAGAAAGCAGAGGCAATCCGCAAACCCCTTGGCCTTTACCATTGTCTCGATCTCGTTTTCTGCGTTGAGATCCGCAAGGTTTCCGGTCAGCTGGCTGGTATACTCCTTCTTTTCTTCCGTGGAGAGAGAAGCGGATTTCAGCGCTTTCTGAATGCTGTCCATGGCTTCATCGTGGGCTTTGGTCCGCTTGAGCCGCGCTTCCTCAAAGAACTTGGAGCCGCTGTTGTTTGCAACGCTCACAAGCTGAGCTTCGCCATAATTCTTGTTGGCACTGGAAACTGCCTCGGCTTCGGTCATCAGTTCATCCGTAACGGGAACGGTTTCCTGACTGACGGCAGAAACGTTGACTGCATCCTCTTCCAGCGTCACGCCGGTGCGGGCATACTGCCAGTTCAGATAAACGGCAATGACCAGTGCCGCCGCCAGGGTAATGGCTGTTGCTTTGCGGGTATTCTTCGAGATGGCTCTCATAGCTGTTTCCTCCTTATATTACATGGTGCGTTATCCTTTGCGCTGTTCTACACAAATTCGATTGGCCGAAAGATCCAGCAGTGCCCGGACAAGCTCTGTGATGCGGGCGGCGACCCGGACATCTCCCCCACCATCACAGACAACAGCCACACCGCAGACGGCAGGCAGATAGGTCGTCTCTTCCAGGGCGGAGCCATCCTCCAGCAGAACATGGGTCTCCTGGTTCTGCATCTGGCCGGACTGCGTATCCACAGCATAGATCGTTTCTTCCCCACTTTCCAGTGTCACCATCACAACGGTCTTTCCTGCCCCATCGAGCTGTTCGATCAGCTCTTTCAGCTGTGTTTCCAATTGCTCTCGGTAGGCAGTTTCTGAAACAGCAGCAGAACTGCCCGCACTTGCTGCGGGTTTTGCGGGGGTCGAGAATAATTCTGAGAATAAGATCAGCAGCATTGCCGCCACACCCAGAATGATCGCGAGCTGGGTGCGGTTTTGCTTCTGGAGCAAACCGGCAAAGAGGCTCTGTTCCCTGCTCTTCATCCGGAAAGGTCCCCCTCCTTTGCTTCCTGTCCGCTGCTGCGGGCATCCAGTTCAGCCCGAATGGCATCTTCCAGCGTGCCCATGGATGCGGGCGAAAGATCCGGCACAGAAAAGGACTGAACTTCTGTCCGGAGCTGAGGGATGACCTGTAAAAGCACCACTAAAATATATAGTCCAGCCACGGCTTTTATGCACCGTCGGGCCCAGCTGTTTCCTGTGAGCCGGGCCAGCAGCTCTGCGCAGATACAGGCAGTGCAAAAGACCACAGCTGCGCTTTTCAATGTCTGCATCAAACGCCTCCCAGCATAAAAAGAAGTGCGGTTCCTGTTACGGCCAGCCCGAAAAAGAGTGCGATACAGGCCATCATACACCGGACAGCGGAAGCAAAACAGGTAAGCAGTGCCTGTCCACGGTTGTTTCCGGTCAGGCTGCACAGCGTCCCGCAGAGAACGATACATCCCAGATGTGCAAGCATCCCGAGATACAGTGGCAGAAACTCAGCCAATAAAATCAGGATAGCGGCCATTCCAAGGCCGCTTTTGAGCAATTGGATGCCTGCCAGAACAGCCTCGGAAGCATCGCTCAAACTCTGCCCCACAATGGGAATGGTGCCGGTGAGAAACTGTCCTGTGCGAAGCGCCGTTCGGTCGAGCTGTGCGGCAGAGATGCGCTGGAATCCCAGCAGTGCAGCCAGCAGCTTTCCAGTAAGGGAAAGTCCCTTTTGCAGCAGTGTCCCTGCCGCTTTGCACAGGTTCCCCAGGCAGCTCTGTTCCGTGATGCAGCAAGCCATGCTCAATGCAAGGAAGCATTCCAGAATGGGCGGTACAAAGGCCGTCAGGGCCTGTGCCAGCAGACAAAGCAATGTCAGAAAAAAGCCGCTTGCGGCGGCCCCGGCACTTGTCTCACCGCCCATGATCAGAACACCGGCATAGACAGGAAGAAAACCGGAGAGAAAGCGGTTCCAGCTTTCAATCTGCGCGCACAGCTGCCGGGCAATTTCAAGCAATGGTTCCCACAGAAGGATCCCGCACCCACCGGCGCAGACAAGATCACACCAGCTGTGATCCCCTTCCTCCCCCAGAAACAGACCGACTATGGCAGACAGGAGCAGAAACAACAGCAGTGCGGCATAACCGCGGATGCTTTCCCGCAGTGTCTGGAACAGAGACGAAGTGCAAAAACTTTGCAGAACGCTCCACGGGTCTTCTGCTACCTGCAAAGCATCCACAGGGCTTTGGTCAAGATAAGGCTGCCAGAGCTCTGCTCCCGGCAGCTGTGTGTGCAAACCGGCACTCTCTGCTGCAATAGCTGTCGGGGCGCACAGGCAGAGGCTTGTTCCCACCAGCAGAAAAGCCCACCACTTCCAGTTCTTCATCTTGCAATGCTCCCAATCGTCTGCAGGATCTCTTCCAGCAAGGGCCACGCCGCCGCCAGTACAAGACACCGACCTGCCAGCCCAACACACCACCCTAAAGATTCTGCCCCGGCTTCCTCACACAGGGTGCGGGTATAATCTGTCAGCAGAACGATAGCCGCACTCCGTACAAGGCAGGAAAAAGCCCCGCTGTCAGCTTGTCCAGCCAGGCGAGCTATGCCGGAAAGTACTGCCCGGATGCTTGTCCCTGCCCGCACCAGCAGCACCAGCGCTGCCCCAAGGGAGAGCAGGAGTGCATAGGCGGTGGCCTGCTTTTCCAGAACTGCATAGAGCAGTGCCGCGAGCAGCGCAATGCCGAACACAGCCACGGCTGCACTCATAGTGCAAACAGCGACTTGATGGTAACGAACAGCACACTGATCTGTTTGACCAGGATGGACAGCACGACCACCAAACCTGCCAATGTCGTCATCATTGCCTGATCCTCCCGCCCGGAGCGGATCAGCAGTTGGTTCAGCACGGCAACAATGATGCCAATGGCCGCAATTTTGAAGATAAGGTCAATCTCCATCCGCGTCCTCTCCTTTTGAGCTGATTCATCCCAGCAGAATGGCAGCTGCAAGCCCGGCGGCCAGGCCCAGCTTGTGCGAAAGCATCGACTGCGTTCGGGCCGCAGCTTCACCTTCCTGCAAGGCTGCCTGAAACTGTGCCTGATACAATTCAAGCCGTCTGCACTCCTGCTCCGCTTCCAATCGCCCCAGGCCTGAAAAACATTCTGAAAAGCGGGTGCATTCTTCTAAGGTCAGGGAGGGAAAGGGCTCCAGCGTTTGTAACGAAACCGTTTCTGGTGGAAGCTGCCCATCCTGTATCAACTTCCGGCAGAGAAGATTCAGGTCACTGCGGCGGAAGCTGATTTCCTGATGCAGCGTTTCCAGCAGATCCAGCGTTTTGTGCAGGGCTTCCAGATGCGCCTGCGCCTGCTGATGAAAGCTGTCGCCTGCGCACCAGCCGCAGACGACAAAACAGCAGACACTCAACCAGCGCAGAGGGCTCATAGAAACTGCACCTCCCCGATGCAGCCGGGTGCTTGTCTGCCGGTCAGCCAGACGAGCACCCGCACCGCGCCGCGCTCCATCAGATATTTCACCTGTGGGCGCATGGTCGCCTCTTCAGGTGTGGCAGCATGAAGGGTGGCGATAAAATCCACCCCGCTGAACAGGCCCTGCTCCAGCGCTGTGACCTCATCCAGACCTCCCAGCTCATCCAGCAGGATCACCTGTGGCGAAAGGCTGCGCAATGCCATCTGCACTGCTTGTCCCTTGGGGAGCCCGGCAAGAACATCCAGCGCCTCGCCGGGCGCATTCCCGGCAAAGAGCTCCCGCCGTTCATCAATGACCGAAAGGATCTTCTGCTGCCGGACGAGCTCCCGGGCAATACTGCGCAGCAATGTGGTCTTGCCGCTGCCTGGCTCTCCTACAAGAAGCATCCCGATGAAATGCCCCCGCAATGCTGCGGTCAGTTCCTGTGGAAGCGGAACGGTCTTTTCCCGGGCAATGCGCAGGTTGACAGAGGTGAGCTCCTGCAGAACCGTGCCCTGTTCCGGGTTTTGCAAAAAACGCCCGCCAAGCCCTGCCCGACATCCATTTTCCAGTGTGACATAGCCCTGTGCGATCTCTGTCTGATGGGTATGGACTGAACCGCCGCAGAGGGTGAACAGGATCTCTTCCATCTGCAACGGGGTCAGCTGCATCGTTTGCAGTGCGTTCAGTTCAGGTGCCAGCTGTGTCGGTGTGCAGCTGCACCCCTGCACCGTAAACTGTGGAGCACAGCCCAGCCGGAGCCGCAGCTCATGTACAGTCTCTGCGTCTTCTGATGGGAGCTGCCCCAGCGGCCTTGCCAGCCATTGGGGCAGTGTCTGCACCACCTGATAATACTCGTCCATCTTCTGTTCTCCTTCCGTGTCCTTTGCCATCAATGTATGCACCGGCCCGGAGGTTAGAACCCGCAGGACACAGAAAAGCCCGCACAGCATCCAAACTGTACGGGCTTTTTAGAACAGGTTTTCTGATTATTGCTGGGACTTATCCTCTGCGATCATAGCAAGGAACTCTGCTTCGGTCAGCACAGGCACACCCAGTGCCTGTGCTTTGGTCAGCTTGGAACCTGCGGCGGCACCAGCCACCACATAAGCTGTTTTTTTGGAAACAGAACCGCTGGCTTTGCCGCCATTCTTTACGATGAGCGCCTCCGCTTCACTGCGAGAGAGTGTTTCCAGCGTTCCGGTCACAACCAGCGTTTTCCCGGTGAGCTTATCGCCCTTGGGCTCCCCCTTCCACTGCATGTTCACACCGGCATCGGCCAGACGGTGCACCAGATCGGTAGTGCCATCCTTGGCAAAGAATTCAGTCACGCTCTGGGCCATCACACCGCCAAAGCCATCAATCTCGCCGATCTGCTCCTCGGTTGCTTCCCGGATGGCCTGCAGAGAGCCAAAATGCTCTGCCAGCAATGCGGCGGCTTTATCGCCGATATTGCGGATTCCAAACGCAAACACCAGCTTATCCAGATTGTTCTGCTTGGAAGCTTCGATCGCCAGCAGCAGATTGTTTGCGCTCTTTTCCTTGAACTTTTCCAGTGTGAGCAGCTGCTCTATTGTCAAGTCATAGAGATCTGCCGCAGAGTGTACCAGCCCTTTATCCACCAGCTGCGTGGCGACCATAGTACCCAGACCGTCGATGTCCATGGCATCCCGGGATGCAAAGTGGATGATATTGCGGAGTGCCTGTGCAGGGCATTCCGGGTTGACACAGCGCAATGCGGCTTCATCTTCCAGGTGCACTGCTGGGGCACCGCAGGAGGGGCAGAATTCCGGCATCTGGTAGGGCTGAGCATCCGGTTCGTGGCGGGTCACACCGATGACCTCCGGGATGATATCACCCGCTTTGCGCACCTGAATGGTATCTCCGATACACAGACCCAGTTGACGGATAAAATCTTCATTATGAAGGGTGGCACGGGAAACCGTGGTACCTGCCAGAAACACCGGGTCAAAGCAGGCAGTGGGAGTCAGAACGCCGGTGCGTCCCACGCCGACTTCAATACTGCGCAATGTGGTCTCCTTGACCTCGGGCGGATACTTGAACGCAATGGCCCAGCGCGGGAATTTGTTGGTGGAGCCCAGCAGTTCCCGCTGTGCAAAGTTGTTCACCTTGATCACGGCACCGTCCATATCAAAATCCAGTGCGGCACGGTTCTGGCCGATCTGCTCGATCTCTGCAATGGCATCCTCGATATCATGCACGATATGATAACGCGGGGAGACCGGCAGGCCCAGACTCTTGAGGTAATCGAGGCTTTCGGCATGGCTGGTCAGCTCCCTGCCCCGCACCTGCTGGACGTTGAATACGAAGATGGACAACCCCCGGCTGCCGGTGATCTTGGAATCCTTCTGACGCAGAGACCCTGCAGCAGCATTGCGCGGATTTTTGAATGGTGCCGCCCCCTGTAATTCCTGTTCCGCACAGAGGTGCTGGAAGGCATCGTGCGGCATGTAGACCTCGCCGCGCACTTCCAGATATTCCGGGGCATTTTTCAAAGTCTTTGGAATACGCTTGATGGCCTTGACATTGGCTGTCACATCTTCACCCACCACGCCGTCGCCGCGGGTGGAAGCACGCACAAGTACGCCGTTCTCATATTCCAGGCTGCAGGAAAGGCCGTCGATCTTGATCTCGACGACATATTCCGGCTCGATTCCAGCTTCCCGCACCCGGCGGTCAAAATCGCGCAATTCGTCGTAGGAAAACGCATCCAGCAGGCTTTCCATCTTTACAGCATGCGTCACCTTGGAAAAGCGCCCGCTGGGGGTGCCGCCCACTTTCTGGGTCGGAGAATTCGCAGTGACCAGCTGCGGGAATTCTGCCTCCAGTGCTTTCAGCTCCCGGGTCAAAGCGTCATATTCAAAATCCTCCAGCTCCGGGGCATCCTGATCATAGTATAAACGGTTGTTCCTTTCAATGATCACGCGCAGCTCTTCCGCGCGTTTGCGTGCCTGTTCCAGTTCCACGTTCGTTTACTCTCCTTTTCCCAATACCAATACGATAATTATACCATATTTCAAAAACAAAATACAGCCAAAAGTGCTTCCGGTGACCTGGGAGAGGACGCGCCGAATCCTGACAAGGCAGTCGCTTTATTTTGCCCAGGTGGGTTCCTCCGTGCCATCATAATCGAACAGGCCGTCATTTTTCTCTTCCATGGCCTTGATCATGTGGTAGGTGTATTCGTTATACGGCGTGGGAATCCCAAGCTCCTTTCCCATCCGCATCAGCGCTCCCGAGAACATATCGATCTCTGTATGCCGTCCGGCATCCAGATCCTGCAGAGTGGAATAACGGGCCGTGGCAGGAACAGCGCATCCGTGGCTGACGGCATCTGCAATGCGCAGATCAATGCCCCGTGCAGTTGCAATGGCTTCCAGTTCCCGGCGCAGGCCATCGCTGATGGCTTTCATGTGGACGCTGTCACGGTAGCAGCCCACACCGGCTCCAAGAATCGCCTGCGGCAGATTGTTGCAGACGTTCAGCCGGAACTTGCTCCACATCTCTTCCTGGATATGCTCCGTAACCCGGAAGTTGACCCAGGAATCCGTGAACAGTTCCCGCACCGCCTGGACACGTTCACTCTCATACGGTGCCGACAGCTCACCATAGATCACGCCCAGTGTTGCATCCGGGTCAAAATGGTAACCGTCTGCTTCCTTATGTGATGCAACTTTGATGAAGGAATACAGCAGATGCTCTGCACCTACCTGTGCGGCGATCAGCTCTTCGCTGTCCACACCGTTCATCAGACTCATCACAACGGTATTGCTGCCGACAGCGGTCTTGATGCTTTCCAGAGCTCCGGGCAGTGAGCCATATTTCAGTGCAACGACCAACAGGTCTACGCCCTGCGCTTCCTGCGGGGTCCAGACCTCCGGGCGGTAAACTGCTCCATTGATGGCGCAGCCGCTTTCCTTCAGCCGCTGGGCACGGTCGCCTTCCGCGATCACACCCAGACGGATATTATCCTTTTTAGAAAGCCCCCAGATGATGTAAGAGCCCACCGCTCCAGCGCCCAAAATAGCAACAGATTGTATTTTCATGTTACGTTCCCCCCTCTTTGATTTGTCCGAATCTATTGTAGCACGAATTCGATTTGCTGGGAAGATGGATAAAACTGCGAAACCACTTTTGCACGCGGATGCTGATATGCCGCGGGGCAGCGGATATGCTGGGCGCAACCTTCAAATTGACCGCAGATGGTGCCAAAGTGCTGTAAAGCGGGACACAAAGCCCCCGGAGAACTTTTTACGGCTCTCCGGGGGCTGATTTTACGCGTTATAAAACATAGACACGTCCATCAACGATTAATTCTCAGATAGAAATCGTGTTACAAACATCAATGAGCACGGGGTCCAGCGTCTTGGTCATTTCAAGCGCCTCATCTACGGGGTAATCCACGAGGTGCTCACCCTTCATACCAACGATGCGGTTGTACTTGCCCTGTTCCAGCAGGCAGACAGCGTGATAGCCCATTGCGGAAGCATTCACGCGGTCGCGCAGAGTGGGAGAGCCACCGCGCTGGACATGGCCCAGAATGGTAGCACGGGTATCGATGCCGGTGCGGGCCTGGATCTCGTTGGCGATCTCCTGAGAGTGACCAATGCCCTCGGCAACGATGACAATGAAGTGGCGCTTACCGGTGCGCTGCGTCTCGGTGATCTTATCCAGAATGTCGTGCTGCATATCGAATTCCTTTTCGGGCAGCAGCACAGCCATGGCACCGGAGGCAATGGCAACGTTCAGAGCGATGTAACCCGCATTGCGGCCCATGACCTCGACCACGCTGCAGCGGTCATGGCTCTGGGTGGTATCGCGCAGCTTGTCGATCATTTCCAGGGCGGTGTTCATTGCAGTATCGTAGCCGATGGTGTAATCGGTGCAGGCGATATCATTATCGATGGTACCGGGCAGACCGATCATCGGAATGCCGCGGTGTGCCAGCTCACGGGCACCGCGGTAGGAGCCGTCGCCGCCGATGACCACCAGCGCGTCAATGCCCAGCTCACGGCACTTTGCAGCGCCCTTGTCCTGCCCCTCCTTGGTCTTGAACTCCAGGCAACGGGCCGTATACAGAATGGTGCCACCGGCAGAGATGATATTGGAAACGCTGCGCAGGTTCATTTCAAAGCACTCGCCGTCCAGCAGGCCATTGTAGCCGCGCTGAATGCCGATCATACGGAAGCCCTTGTGCAGGCCTGCACGGACAACGGCGCGAACTGCAGCATTCATACCCGGAGCGTCGCCGCCGCTGGTCAGCACACCAATCGTTTTGATTTGCTTTTCCATGGAAAGATTCCCTCCAATTGTTTCGTCATTTACCTATGGAGCACTAACCCTCTCTCTTTGGGCACCAGCTCCATCGCCTTGCTCAGATCATAACTTGCCTTTAGACATTATAACACAGTTCCCGCTTGAATCCAATACCTTTTTGGCACTTCGTTAAAAGTTTATTAAAATTCACAGGCGTACGTCTTGGTGTTGTTTTTGGCACACGTGCACCCGGTTTGAATCGTTCCTGTGCATGTCATTTTGTTGCAATATTCTTTTCACCCACGATGCGCTGCAGTTCCTCAAAGAAAAGCGGATGACCTGACGTATACAGCCTGCGGGGAGCCGCCAGCTTCTGTTTTGTGTCCTCCAGATAGAAGATCACCGGCATATCACCGTCAAAAATCTCCAGCAGATTGACCACCTTGGCGTACTCCGGGCTGGTGCGGGAGGGCAGCCGGACGTAGAGCCGCCGGGCAGCATCCCGCATCTGATTGGGGCGGTTGGCCTGCGGCCTGACGGGGTTATAGCCCTCAATGGGCGAAATACTCTCGGCGACCAGGCGGGCAGGTTCATCCTCTCGGATAGACAGGCGGCCCTCAATGACCACGACCGCGTTATCGTGCAGCACGTCCCGGAATGTTTCCAGTGTACGCGGGAACACGATGACCTCCATGGTGCCGGTCAGATCCTCTACGCTGGTATAGGCCATCATACTGTTGGTCTTTGTCGTCACCATTTTGCTTTTGACAATGGTGCAGACGATACGGACATGGCTATTGTCCGGCACATTGGCATCCTCACCGGTCAGAGCTTTGATGGTGTGGGTGGCAAACTGAGCCGACTGCTCCCGGTAGGCATCCAGCGGATGACCGGAAAGGTACAGGCCGCTGACCTCTTTCTCCTGTTGGAGTAGCTCGGCGTGGGTATACTCAGGGCAGGGCTTGATCTCATAGCTGTCGGCGGCAGACGTATTGTCCGTGCCGCTCATCATCGAGAAGAGGTCGATCTGACCATCCAGATTCTTCCGGCTGTCACTCTCGATGCTCTTGAGCACGCCCTCAGTTGCTTCGACCAGACTGCGGCGATTGGAGCCGAGATTATCAAAGGCACCGGCCTTGATGAGGCTTTCCACAGTGCGGCGGTTCAGCTCGGCGCCATGCATCCGTTTGCAGAAATCGTACAGGCTGGTATAAGGCTTTTCCTGCCGCTCCTCTACGGAGCGCTCGATCAGCCGGGTGCCGACATTTTTTACAGCGTTCAGACCAAACCGGATCCGGCCACTGTCCTCTGCAGTAAAGCCGCTGCCCGAGATATTGATATCCGGCGGCAGGACCTTGATCCCCAGCCGGGCGCACTCGCCGGAATACTCAATGACCTTGCCGGTGTTGTCCAGGACGCTGGTCAGCAGCGCAGCCATAAACTCGCTGGGGTAATGGCACTTGAGGTAGGCTGTCTGGAATGCCACATAGGCATAACAGGCGGCATGACTCTTGTTGAATGCGTAGGACGCAAAGCTGGACATCTCATCGTAGATTTCGTTTGCAACCTTTTCCGAGATGCCGTTTGCCACACAGCCCGGGCACTCGTTGCCGGGGTCTGTGCAGCCATGGACAAAATGTTCCCGCTCCGCCTCCATCACAGCGTGTTTCTTCTTGCTCATGGCACGGCGGACATTATCTGCCTGCCCGAACGAAAAGCCTGCCAGCTCCCGGAAGATCTGCATGACCTGTTCCTGATAGACGATGCAGCCATTGGTCACATCCAGAATGTGGGCCAGCTGCGGGGTCTTATAGCTGATTTTGTCCGGTTCATGGCGGTTGCGCAGGTAGGTCGGGATGGAATCCATCGGGCCGGGGCGGTACAGGCTGATCAGAGCGATGACATCTTCCAAATTCTGCGGCTGCAGACCCACCAGCACCTGCTTCATACCCGAGGATTCGAGCTGGAACACGCCTTCTGTCTCACCCCGGGAGAGCATTTTGTAGGTCTCGGGGTCGTCATAATCCAGCTTGGCGATGGAAAAATTCGGTTCTTTTTTCCGGATGGCCAGCTCCGCATCCCGGATGACTGTCAGGGTGCGCAGACCGAGGAAGTCCATCTTCAGCAGGCCCAGCTCCTCGATCTCCGTCATGTTGAACTGGGTCACGGGCAAGCCATCGTTGGTGGCAAGGGGCAGATAATAATCCGTTGGTTCCGGGGTAATCACAACACCGGCTGCATGGGTAGAAGCGTGGCGGGGCATTCCCTCCACCTTCATGGCAGTGTCGAGCAGTTCCGTCACCTTCGGGTCCGTTTCATACATCCGCCTGAGCTCCGGTGAGACCTCCAACGCATGTTTGATGGTCATTTTGAGCTCTGCCGGGACCTGCTTTGCTACTACATCCACTTCCTGATACGGCATTCCCATCACACGGCCCACATCGCGGATCGCATTGCGGGCAGCCATGGTGCCAAAGGTAACGATCTGGGCTACATGGTCAGCGCCATACTTGCGGTTGACGTAGTCGATCACTTCCTGGCGGCGCTCGTAGCAGAAGTCCACGTCGAAATCGGGCATACTGACACGTTCCGGGTTCAGGAAGCGCTCAAAGATCAGGTTATAGCGGATGGGGTCAATGTCAGTGATGCCCACGCTGTATGCTGCGATACTGCCCGCACCGGAGCCACGGCCCGGGCCCACCGGGATCCCCTGGCTCTTGGCATAGTTAACGTAATCCCAGACGATGAGGTAATAGTTGGTATAGCCCATCGTCCTGATGACACTGATCTCGTAGTTCAGGCGGTCTTTGTTGGCCTGCGGCACATCGGAACCGTAGCGGCGCTCCAGACCCTCCCAGCAGAGCTTTTCAAAGAACGCCTGGTTGTCCATGCCGCCGGGGGCCTTATAATACGGAATTTTGGTGTTGCCAAACTCAAAATCAAAATTGCACTGGTCGGCAATGATCTGTGTGTTGGCACAGGCCTCCGGCACCATGGCAAACAGATCGTACATCTCATCCGTTGTTTTAACGTAGAATTCGTCGGTCTGGAACTCCATACGGTCGGCATCCTGCATGGTTTTTCCGGTCTGAATGCAGAGCAGGATCGCCTGCATCTTGGCATCCTCCTTGCGCAGGTAGTGGGAGTCGTTGGTGGCTGCCATGGGGATGCCGGTCTCCCGTGCCAGCTTGATGAGCTGAGGCAGCACAATGTTATCCTCTTCCAGCCCGTGATCCTGCAATTCAATGTAGTAATTGCCCTCACCAAAGAGGTCGCGATACCACAAGGCAGATGCCTTAGCGCGCTCGTAATCGCCGGACAGGATCGCCTGCGGGATCTCACCCGCCAGGCAGGCAGACAGGCAGATGAGGCCTTCGTGGTATTGCTCCAGCAGCTGCTTATCCACACGCGGCTTGGAGTAGAAGCCCTCGATAAAGGCGGCAGAGACCAGCTTGGCAAGGTTTTTATAGCCCGTCTCGTTCTTGCACAGCAGGATCAGATGATTGTTGCCATCGATCTTGTTCACCTTATCAAAGCGGGTGCGGGTGGCCACATAGACCTCACAGCCGATGATGGGCTTGATACCTGCCTTTTTGGCCGCCTTGTAAAACTGCACACAGCCGTACATCACACCGTGGTCGGTACAGGCAATGGCAGTCTGACCGCACTCCTTCACCCGATCCATCAGCTGGTCAATGCGGCAGGCACCGTCCAGCAGACTGTATTCTGTATGGATATGGAGGTGGACGAAGTCTCTTCCCTGCTTATTGCCCTCACTGGGTTCGATCATTTCGTTTCCTCCTTTTCCGCGTTTTCTTCCAATCGTCTGCGCAGATCTTCTGCCAGCGCTTCCAGCTTCTTCAGCCGGTGCGAAAGCCCCGATTTGCTCACGGGCGGGTCAAAGCAGGCACACAGAGCTGTCAGGGACAAGTCCGGATTTTCCATTCGCATGGCCGCGGCCTGCTGCAAGACCTCGGGCAGTGTTTCCAGCGCACCCTGCTCCTGCAAAAAACGGATTGCACGGGTGGTCTGGGCATTGGCCCGGGCCGTTTTGCCCAGATTTGCGGTATCACAATTGGTCTGACGGTTGATCTGGTTGCGCAGCTGCTTGACTGCCTTCTGGGCATTCATCCGGGCTGAAGCTTCTGCCGCTCCCATAAACGCAAGGATGCGCTCCACGCTGGCGCTGCTTTTGACGTAAATCAGGTTTACGCCGTTGCGGCGGGTACGGTGGGGCGCAAATTCATGCTCAGCAAGCAGGGCCTCAAAATCCTTTGCAAGGTTGGTGCGTCCGGTCAGAAATTCCAGATTATACTCCTTTTGTGGGTCCGTCACAGTGCCGCCGCACAGAAACGCCGTGCTGATATAGGCACTCACGCAGGTCTGGCACCGGATGAGCCCCGGATCGATCTGCAAGCTCGTCTCGCTGCCAGTGGTGCCGAACAGCTCGTGCATCCGGCGCACCTGCTCCGGTTCCCGGATGCCGAACTCATATACCACACCGCTGGGGCGGGGCTTTTCCAGCACCGTACCCTGCACGCCGCAGCGGGCAAACAGCTGTTCGGCCACACGGGCAGTCAATTCCTGCTCAGTCTGCAGCACAAGGCCCCGTGCATCAAAATATTTGGCAAAGCAGGCGATGCCATAGGCTGCCGCCCGCACACAGCAATCCTTTTGCAGCTGCAAACTGCGCTGTGCGATCTCTTCCCGTGCCTGGGATGCAAAACTCATGTCACTCTCATTTCTGTTCTCACGGGCTCTGCCGGGTCAGCGCGCCGCATCACGGTGCTGAATGCCGGTCTGATAGCCCAGTTGTTTGCAATATTCCGCGATTTTCCGCGCAAAGGTGATCGAGCGGTGCTTGCCGCCCGTGCAGCCCACCGCAATGGTCAGCTGGCTTTTACCCTCCTTGACATAGAGGGGCAGAGCATACTCCAGAAAACCTTCGTACCGGCGCAGCAGTTCCTTTGCCTCCGGGTGACCCATGACAAAATCCACCACTTCCTCATCCAGCCCCGTTTTATGCTTGAGCTCCGGGATATAGAAAGGGTTGGGCAGGCAGCGGACATCCAGCACCAGGTTCGCATCCTCTGGGATGCCGAACTTGAAACCGAAGGACATCACGGTGAGCCGCATTGCTGCCTTTGCCCCGCCATCTGGCGCAAACAGATTACAAATGCGCTCCTTGTTCTGGGCCGTGGAGAGAAACTCCGTGTTGATGGTGTAGTCTGCCCGTTCCCGGAAGGGCTGCAGGATCTGTCGTTCCTTTGCCAGCGCTTCCCGGGTGGAAATGCCCTCGGCAATGCTGATGGGATGGCGGCGGCGGGTCTCACTGTAACGGCGCATCAGCACATCATCCGGGGCATCGATGAATAAGATCTCGTACTCGATGCCCTGCTCATCCAGCTGGTGCAGCGCCTGTTCGATCTGCTCGCTGGTGTGGCAGCCGCGCACATCCATGGAGAGCGCTACCCGCTTGAGCTGGTTATCGCCCGCCTTGGAGAACGCTGTGATGCTGGGCAGAAGCTCTGCCGGAACATTGTCGATACAAAAAAAGCCAATATCCTCCAGTGCGTTCATCGCAACCGATTTTCCCGCACCGGAAAGCCCGCTGACGATCAGAAGATCCATACCATTTTCCCTCTTATGCCTTGACCACTCGAATTTCCTTTTCCAGGTCGTACCCGGTCTTTTCCTTTACGACTGCCCGCACCTCATCGCACAGGGCCAGCACATCGGCGCAGGTCGCGCCGCCCAGATTCACTACAAAGCCGCAGTGCTTCTCGCTGACGGCAGCACCGCCGTGACGATAGCCCCGCAGGCCGCACTGGTCGATGAGGGCAGCCGCAAACGCTCCCACCGGCCGCTTGAAGGTGCTGCCGGCGCTGGGCTTATCCAGTGGCTGTTTATCGATGCGTTTCTGCATCAGCTCATCCATCCGGGCCTTGATGGATGCCGAATCTCCATGCTTCAGGTGGAACTTTGCACTCAGGATGCAGCCGCCGTTTTCCTCAAAGATGCTGTGCCGGTAGGAGAGGTCGAGGTTTGCGGCATCTTCTGTCACGATCTCGCCTTCTCTGGTCAGATACGTCACAGAGACCAGCACATCCTTCATCTCTCCGCCGTAGGCACCGGCATTCATATAAACTGCACCGCCCACTGTGCCGGGGATGCCATAAGCAAATTCCAGGCCGGTCAGGCTGCTGTCCAGCGCCGCCTTACACAGAGCAGAAAGCTTCAAGCCCGCACCTGCGATGACTGCATCGTAGACCGCCCCCGGCTCTGCGCCCGGATGGCTGACGTTTTCCAGAAAACCGATTCCCATTTTCAGAGCCGTGGTATCCACGACTACGCCCCGGTAGCCCGCATCCTCAAACAGGATGTTGCTGCCGTTGCCCAGCAGGTAATATTTCACATCGCACACTTTGCACAGTGTGATCACGCGGCAGAGCTGTTCCTCCGTCTCCGGCCGGGCAAAAACATCCGCCGGGCCGCCAATTTTAAAGGTGCAGTGGGCGGAAAGAGGCTCGTTCTCGACAAAGCGGATCTCCTCCGCCTGCAGCTGTTGTTTCAATCGTTCCATAAAACAGGATTCCTTTATCTGTAATCTTCATTCAACGGTGCCGTCCAGACCCAGACGGATCAGCAGCTCCTTGGCGGCATTATAGCCCATCCGCTTCTGGCGGTTGTTGATGGCGGCGGTTTCCAGCACAACGGCCAGGTTGCGTCCCGGGGAGACCGGGATGCTGGTGCTGGGGATGTTCACACCCAGGATCTCGTAATATTCGCTCTCCAGTCCGGTGCGCTGATAGTTCTTGGTGGGGTCCCATGCTTCCAGCTGGACCACAAGGTCCAGGCTCTCGCTCTCCTTGACCGCACCCACGCCGAACACACGGGCCACATTGACGATGCCGATGCCGCGCAGCTCGATAAAATGGCGGATGTTCTCCGGGGCCGTGCCCATGATCTGGCGGTTAGAGACCTTGCGCAGCTCCACCGCGTCGTCCGCCACCAGACGGTGGCCGCGCTTGACCAGCTCAATGGCCAGCTCACTCTTGCCGATGCCGCTGTCGCCCAGGATCAGGATCCCTTCACCATACACCTCCACCAGCACGCCGTGGCGGGTGATGCGGGGTGCCAGCTCCAGATTCAGCACGCTGATCAGACTGCCCATCAGGGTGCAGGTCATCTCGTTGGAGCGGAGCAGGGCCACCCCGTGCTTCTGAGCCAGTTCCAGCATCTCGGGAAATGGTTCCAGTTCCTCACTGCGGCAGACGATGACAGCCGGAGGCTGCTGGCTGAACAGCTGGTCCAGCCGCTCGTACCGCTTCTCGGCAGAAAGACCGGAAAGGAAGTTCATCTCGGCCAGACCCAGGATCTGCAGCCGGAGCTTGTCAAAGTAATCATAGTATCCGGCAAGGAACAGGCCCGGGCGGTTGACCTCCGCAATCTCGACATTGATCTCTTCCAGCCCTTTCGGGGTGTAGACCACATCCAGACTGACCTTTTCCGTCAGCTTCTTCAGCGAAACATTGAAATTCGCCATCGTTCTTCCTCCTGCACAAATGTTTCCTCTCCCTGCCCGGCAGCACACCGGCTGCGGGGCACGCTTTTTCTTTCCCCTATTATAAACGAGATGGTTTCGGATTACAATGATTCTGCCGGAAAATCTTCATTCCGGAGCCTGCATCCCGTTGCATCCTCCCTCATATCCATTTATAATAGAGATGGTACATCCCTGCACTGGGAAACAGTCATTCACTTTACACGCTTTTTACATTCTCTGGATTTCCGATTTTACATTCAGGCTCTATACTCATAAATAGGAGAACATTCCGTCAAATAAACGTGTCAAACAAAGCGAGGAACCTCAAATGACTGTTTTTAATGTATTTTCCCTGCTGGGCGGCCTGGCCTTGTTCCTGTTCGGTATGGACATCATGGGCAAGGCGCTGGAAAAGCAGGCCGGCGGCCAGCTGCAAAAGATCCTGAGCAAACTGACTGACAACCCGCTCAAGGGCTTTTTCCTGGGTCTGTGCGTCACCGCCGTGATCCAGAGCTCCAGCGCCACCACCGTTATGGTGGTCGGCTTTGTCAACAGCGGCATCATGGAGCTGCATCAGGCCATCGGCGTTATCATGGGCAGCAATGTGGGCACCACGGTCACCAGCTGGATCCTGAGCCTTTCCGGCCTGCAGGGCGACAGCTTCCTGATCAATATGCTCAAACCCACCTCTTTCAGCCCGGTGCTGGCCTTTATCGGCATCCTTCTGTACATGGGTAAAAACGAGAAGCGCAAGGGCATCGGCACCATTCTGATCGGCTTTGCTGTTCTGATGACCGGTATGACCACCATGTCCAATGCTGTGCTTCCCCTGCAGAACGAGGCGTGGTTCACCAGCTTGTTTATCCGCTTCTCCAATCCTCTGCTGGGCGTTCTGGTGGGGGCCGTTGTCACCGGCATCATCCAGAGCTCCAGTGCCAGCGTTGGTATCCTGCAGGCACTGAGTGCCACCGGTGTCATCACCTACGGCAGTGCCATCCCCATCATCATGGGCCAGAACATCGGCACCTGCGTCACCGCGCTGATCTCCTCTGTGGGTGCCAACAAGAATGCCCGCCGCGCCGCCATGGTGCATCTGTACTTCAACATCATCGGTGTTACCCTGTTCCTGGCTATTTTCTATGGTGCAAACCTGCTGCTTGACTTTGCCTTTGTCAATGAGACAGTCACTGCCTGGGGCATTGCCGTGGTTCACTCCATCTTCAACCTGACGGCCACCGCTGTTCTGCTGCCCTTTGCAAATGGGCTGGAAAAGCTGGCCATTCTCACCATTCCGGACGATGCTGAAAAAGAGAGCTTTGCTCTGCTGGATGAGCGCCTGCTGAACACTCCCGCCGTGGCTGTGGAGCGTGCCCGCGCCGCCACTGCCGACATGGCCGAGCTGGCCCGTGTGGGCGTGGTGCAGGCCATGAGCCTGACCCACAAGTGGGACGATTCCCTTGCCCAGAAGGTGCGGGAGGAAGAGGAAAAGGTGGACAAATATGAGGATGCACTGGGCACCTATCTCGTCAAGCTGTCCAGCCGTGAAATGAGCCATGCCGACAGCCAGAGTGTGAACACTCTGCTCCACACCATCAGCGATTTTGAACGCATCAGCGATCACTCTGTAAATGTTCTGAGCTCCGCCGAAGAGATCCACGCCAAAAGCATTGCGTTTTCCAAGGATGCACAGGAGGAGCTGCAGGTGCTGGAGGGGGCCGTGCAGGATGTGCTGAGCCGCACCACCGACGCATTCCGCAAGGGTGACCTGCACATGGCCGGCAAGGTCGAGCCGCTGGAGACCGTTGTGGATGAACTGGTGCGTGCCATCAAGGCCCGCCATGTGGCCCGCCTGCAGACCGGCAGCTGTTCCATTGAGTATGGTTTTGTTCTGGAAGATCTTCTGACCAACTACGAGCGTGTCTGCGACCACTGCAGCAATGTGGCTGTTGCCCAGATCGAGGTGGCACAGGACAGTTTTGATACCCACGCTTATCTGAACGACCTGCGCTACGGCAACGAGACCAAGGAAAGCGAACAGTTCCAGCGCCGTCTGGATCGTTACCGTGAGCGTTATCTCTTCCCTGACAGCGATACTGCACCCGCAGACGCAAAGGAGGAACCCAACAAATGATCTACATTGTAGAAGACGATGCCGCCATCCGCGAGCTGGAGCAATATGCACTGCAATCCAGCGGATACGAGGTACAGAGCTTTGAAACCTCTGAGCCTTTCTGGCAGGCCATGCGCGCCGCAGAGCCTGAGCTGGTCATTCTGGATGTGATGCTGCCCGGTGAGGACGGTTTCTCCATCCTGAAAAAGCTCCGCAATACCCCTGCTCTGCGCCGCCTGCCCATCATCATGGTCACAGCAAAATCCAGCGAGCTGGATACCGTGCGCGGGTTGGACTGCGGTGCAGATGATTACATCACCAAGCCCTTTGGCATCATGGAATTTCTGAGCCGGGTGCGGGCCGCCCTGCGCCGCTCTGCCCCCGAGGAAAAGCAGAATGTTTATGCCTTCCATGAGATCCTGCTGGACAACGCCCGCCACAGCGTGACTGTGAACGGCACCCATATTGATCTGACTTACAAGGAATACAGTCTGCTGCGCCTGCTGCTGGAGAACACGAACCTTGTTGTGACCCGCGAGACCATTCTGCAGGTGGTATGGGGCACCGATATTTCTGTTGAAAGCCGTACCGTGGATATGCACATCCGCACCCTGCGCAAAAAGCTGGGGGACGCGGGCAGATATATCTGCACCGTGCGCAAGGTCGGCTACAAGCTGGCCGACAGTGAGGAGGGCGAGGAAGAATGAAACCGCAGAGCATGGAAGAAAAAATCAGTTACCGGCTGTTTTTCATGGGCTTCGTCGGTCTGGTCTGCACCGCCGTGCTCTGTCTCTTCGTCTTTCACAAAGCGTTCCGGGAACAGGCGTGGACCTCGCTGGAGCATCAGGCTGATCTGGTTTCCGCCGGATACGAGCAGCTTTCCTCTCCGGATCAGCTCTCTGTGTTCGTCAACGGAGACCTGCGCATTACCCTGATCGCAGCAGATGGCAGTGTGGTGTTTGAATCCGCCACTGACCAGCAGATGGAAAACCATCTGTCCCGCCCGGAGATCCAACAGGCCATGCGGGAGGGTGTAGGCCGTAACTGCCGCGATTCCCAGACCATGGGGTACGAGACCTACTATTACGCCATGCTGCTGCCCGGCGGCGATATCCTGCGTGTGGCCCAGGATTCCGAGACCATCTGGTCGATCTACGACGCGGCCCTGCCCGCCATCATCCTGAGCTGCATCCTGATGATGGGTGCCGCAGCGCTGATCGCCGGGCTGCTGACCCGCAGTCTTGTCCAGCCCATTCTGAAAATGACGGATGATCTTGAGCACATTCAGGAAAACGTTCCCTACCGGGAACTTATCCCCTTTGCTGAGAGCATCCACTCTGACCGGCTGCTGCGGGAAAACAACGAGAAGATGCGGCAGGATTTCACGGCAAACGTCAGCCACGAGCTGAAAACGCCGCTGACCAGTATTTCCGGCTATGCGGAACTCATTGAGACCGGCATTGCCAAACCTGCCGATGTGCCCGAATTTGGCCGGAAGATCCATGTAGAAGCCAGCCGGATGATCCAGCTGGTGAACGATATCCTGCAGCTGTCACATCTGGATAGCGTCAGCGAGATCCATGCCCAACCCGACATGGAAACGGTCGATCTGCTGGACGTAGCCAAGGATTGTGTGGAACGTCAGAAACTGAACGCGCAGCGCTCCTTCATCTCCCTGACCTATCTGGGCGAAAGTGCCAGAGTGCTTGGCAACCGGGATCAGCTGGATGAGCTGTGCCAGAACCTGTGCGACAACGCCATCCGCTACAATCGACCCGGCGGCAAGGTCCAGCTCATCACCTCCTGCACCCGGGACGGCCATTGTACCCTGACCGTCAAGGATAACGGCATCGGTATCCCGAAAGACGCGCAGTCCAGCGTATTCGAACGCTTCTACCGGGTGGATAAGAGCCGGAGCAAGGCCACCGGCGGCACCGGTCTGGGGCTGGCTATTGTCAAGCACATTGCCCGCATCCACAACGCCCGCATCAAGTTGGAAAGCGAAGTGAACGTTGGCACCACCATCACCGTCGTTTTTGAGACCGCCCACTAAAACTGCAAAAAGCTCACGTCTGCCTGCACCTGCGGGCAGGCGTTTTTTGTAGTCAGCGCTTCTCGCCCTGTTCCCTGTTTCAGCGCCCGGACTGCACCCAGAGAAAGCAGATCGTACCCGTTTTCCCAGCAGCGCTGAACGGTCTGCACGCAGAGTTGCTCCAGCGCCGCACACTGTGCTGCTGTGGGCAGAGCTGTGCCCGCCCTGCGCTGGCCGGTCAGGGTCACGGCAAAGCCATCTTCTACAGCTTCCACCGATACCACACAGCGCCGGAACGTCCCCTGCCCGCTCCCCAGCGGAAAAGTGTGTTCTCCGCTCTGACCCAGCAGCAATTGTGCCATCTGGCTCTCTGCCGGGGTGAGCCGGGTGTTCCCTGTTTCGGTGAGCAGAAGCATTTCCTCCGCATTCTCAATGGCACCATCCGTCAGGATAAGCACCGGAGCCAAAAGAGCGTTCCGGCGGCTCTCGTATAGGTGCGGAGCCTGCGGTGCGGCTTCCTTCACGGCCTGCAAAAGCTGTTCCGGGAACAGTTCGTTTTCTCCGTCTGCTGCGGCCAGTTCTTCTCCGGAAAGATCCATGCAGAGGACCCGGGCAGATAAGCCCTGCACCGGCTCCTCTTTCAACACAGTCTCTGCCTGTCGAATGGTTCTTAAAGTTGTTCCGGCATTCAAAAGCAGATACTCGCACAGCCGGTAGCTTGCTTTACGGGGCAGGCCACGCTCGGCTTCCGTCAGAGCCGTTTGCAGGGTGTTTCCCCGCCCCGTGCAGAGCTGTACCTTTGCGGCGGCATCAGAAGCATCGGCAGCGGCTTCCGGAAACTGGTAGAGCAGGCTCACCATCCAACTCTGCACCGCCACCGTGGGCGGGGTAAGAATCAAGGCACGCACCATGCTTTTTTCGGTGTTCTCTGCCCGCAAAAATCCCCCGCACCAGAGCACCAGTACCCCTGCCGCCAGCCACCGGAGGGCACGCTGCTGGCCCGTCATGCGTTCTCCTCCGCAGGTGTAGCCCTGCCCCACAGCCGCCCGGCCAATTGACGCACCACCTGCACCAGCACGCAGAACCGGAACATTGCCGCTGCCAACCAGACCAGCAGCACAAGGGCATCAAACCGAGAGATGCTGCCCAGCCTGCCCGCCCGCAAAAGCTCGATGCCGGGCAGGGCATTCCCCGCCCCAAACACCAGTTCCGTGCAGAGCACAAAGCTGCCAGCCAGTATAAAAGCTTTCACCGGAAGCCAGACAGCGCACCGCACCTGCTTTGCCGGGCAGAACAGCGGTAGGGCGAAGTATTCCGGATACAGAGGCAGGATAATCGGTTGAGCATCAGCTTGCATCATCAGACTTTCCCAGTGGAACTGGCCATCCAGCCCCAGCAGGCAGAGCAAACCCGCCAGCGCCGCCGCCCAGCACAGGATCGGCGCACAGCGGACCAGTACCGAAGGTTCCAGCTTCCATCCTGCCCAGAGCAGCAGCGGGAGAAGCCCCAGCATGGCCATGGAAGAAAAATTCTCCCAGCAAAGCTCCTGCGCCTGACGGAAGGTCTCCACAGCCTCCCAGACAAACCAGAGTCCCAGCCCTCCGCAGACTACCCGGGAACGCAAGTCTGTACCCCAAAAACTGTCTGCACGCTGCTCTGCCCCGGCTGTCAGGGCGGTGATCAGAACCAGCGCCAGTGTCATGGGCAGGCCGCGCAGCAGAAAACTGCGGGCTGTTACAGGCGCACCCGTCTGTAACACGCACAGAGCGAACTCTGCTGTGAGCACACTCAGGGTCAGTGTTTTTTCAGAGAAACAGGATCGTTCCAACTTCAACCACCTCGTTTTTGCCAAATGGTAAAGGGCCGCCAGGAAAGTTTTGGGTAGCTGCGCCGGGTCACACCGTCCGGCGAGAGCGGCACCTCGGGAAATACGGCATCCCGCAGGTAGGGCACACCCAGCGCCGAGACCCGGGTCAGCCCAAATAACACGCCCAGTGCGCAGGCGGCAAGTCCCACCGGGCCAGCCACCCCTGCTGCCAGCAGCACCACCAGCCGCAGAACAGTCGCCACCTCGTAAAGCGAGGGCGTGACAAACACCGCAATGGACGCGGCAGCGGCGGTCAGGATGACCGGTGTGCTCATCAGTCCGGCAGCGATGGCGGCATCCCCGATGATGAGGGCAGCGATCAGGCTGACAGAGTGCCCCAGGGTCTGGGGCATCCGCAGGCCAGCCTCCCGAATGATCTCCAGCATCAGGATCACCAGAAGCATTTCCCCAAACAGCGGCAGCGGCGTTGCCTGCTCGGCGGCCTCGATTTTGAACAGCAGCTGGGGCGGCAGGAGTTCTGGCAGGTAGACCGCCCAGCAGACGAACACGCCCGGCAGGAAAATGCTCAGGTAGAACGAGATATATTTCAGCACCCGCAGAAAGGATGCAAAATAGGCCGTTCCCGCATAGTCATCCAGACATTCGAAGTTTTCGCAGAACAGGGTGGGCAGGATCAGCGCTGAGGGACTGCCATTGACCAGAATGACGAATTTCCCCTCCCGAAGCTTTGCCGCTGCCACAATAGGCCGTTCAGTATAGCGCACGGGGGCAAACGTGCGGATCTTACAGGGAAAGAGCCATGGCACAAAGTAGCTGGAATCCAAAAGCAGCTGCGGCCTGGCCCGCTGTAAAGTCTGCCGCACCTTTTGCACCGCTTTTGGGTCTGCCGTATCCCGGCAGTAACAAAGAGCATACTCCGTTTTCATCTCACAATCGGCTTGATCGATCTCAATGACCAGAGCATCATTGCGGAAGCACCGCCGCAGCAGGCTGGTATTCACCCGGAGCAGATCCGCAAAGCCTTCCCGGGAGCCGCGGAGATTTCCCTCCCCTGCCGGTTCATCCACCGAGCGGGCGTTCAGGCTCTGCACCGAAAAGGCGATACCTTTTGCGCATCCGTCCAGCAAAAGCACTGCCATGCCCGCCGTCATCCGCCGGATCAGGGCATCCCAGTCCTCCACAGGGGCAGGCTCTGCAGGCAGTGCGGAGTGCTCAAACAACAGTGCAAACACCTGTTCCCCGGTCAGCTGTTCTGCCGGGCCGGGCGGTGTGCGGCGGCTGGCGGCATCCAGCAGCAGCTGCCACAGCCCTTTCAGGCTGGCCATTCCATCAAACAGAACGATGGCTCCTTTGCAGTGGTAAAGCTCAAGCTCCTTCGCATAAAAATCTGCCGATCGGCCAAACCTAGCGTTGAGCTCCGCAAGGTTTTCCGCCAGATGGCTGGAAAGCTGTTCCATTTTGCCGCCCCCCTTTCTGGTAGCTTGTCCGCCGGGGCGGCGGTTATACGCTGGGAGGTGTTCCGGTTTGAAACTCTTGATCTTCCGTACCATCCTGATCTATCTCTGCGTCCTGTTTGCCATGCGGCTGATGGGCAAACGTCAGCTGGGGGAACTGCAGCCTGAGGAACTGGTATCTACCATCCTCATCTCCAATCTTGCTTCCATCTCCATTGAATCTGAAGAAGTGCCGGTCACAGCCAGCCTGATTCCCCTCTTTCTCATTGCGGCGCTGGAGCTTCTTGGGTCGATCCTCAGCTTCAGGAGCCAGCGCTTTTTCAACCTGATGTCCGGGCGGCCCAAAACCGTCATCCTGAATGGTAAGATCGATCAGAACGCCCTGCGCACCCTGCGACTGACTGCCGCCGATCTGATGGAGGCGCTGCGCGGCAAAGATGTGTTCGACCCCCGGGATGTCTCCTATGCGGTCGTGGAGACCAACGGCAGTCTCTCGGTGGCTCTGCGCCCGGAAAAGGAACCGGCCACCCTCGCCGACCTTGGGGCAAGGGTACAGCGGGCACAGGCCACCATCCCCTTTGTGCTGGACGGGCAGGTGCTTGCCGAAAACCTGACCACCTGCGGCAAGGATGCCGCCTGGCTGGAACGCACCGCACAGGCCAACAGCCTGCTTCTGGAAGAGATCCTGATCCTGGCGGGCAACGATACCGAGGATTATTTTCTGCTGAAAAAGGAGCCTCGTCAAACGGCGGGGCTCCGGCAAGGGGGTGCGGCATGAAACGTATTTACGTCTGCATTGGCATCGTAGCCCTGCTGCTGGCGGCAGCCTTTTACAGCAGCTTCCGGGTACAGCAATTCGCCGAGGATATCTCCGAAGACATCGACACCGCCATGGAGGATATCCGGAACAGCGATCTGACCGGTGCGCGGCAGGCACTGGCCGAAGGAGCCGAGCTCTGCGACACCATGCGGGAAGGCATGAACCACCTGCTCCGCACGCAGGACTTCACGGAGCTGGAAGCCGCCCTGCGCGCCGCCGATGGCCATCTGGAACTGAATGCACCCGAGGAAGCCTTCGGGGAACTGCGCCGGGCGCAGGTTCAGGTAGAGACCCTGGCCTGGCTCTCTCATCGTATTCTTTGAGGGTATTTGTACTGAGCTGAACAGTTGAGGTGAGCACAACAAAAAGCCAGGCTTTCTCGTGAAGTTCACGAAAAAGTCTGGCTTTTAACGCTGGAACCTTAGTTTTTCTCTTTGCGGTCGCCCATCAGTTTTTTCAGCTCCGTGAAAAAGCTCTCGACATCGGCAAACTGCTGGTAAACCGAAGCAAAGCGGACATAGGCCACTTCATCGATCTTTTTCAGCTCCTGCATGGTCAGCTCACCAATGCGTACACTGGATACCTCGCGGTCATAGGAGCTCATCAGGCTTTGCTCAATGCTGCTGACAGCCCGTTCCAGTGCGTCGTAGCTCACCGGGCGCTTGGCGCAGGCCCGCAGCATTGCGTTAAGCAGCTTCTGACGATCAAAAGGCTCACGGGAGTTATCCTTTTTGATGACGATCAGCGGGACGGTCTCCACCACTTCATAGGTCGTAAACCGCATGCGGCAGCGCAGACACTCGCGGCGGCGGCGGATCCGCTCACCGTCTTCGGTCGGGCGGGAATCGATGACCTTGGATTCCTCATCGCCGCAATAGGGACATTTCATAAATCGTTCCTCCTGATGTTGGTTCTTGGCCTGTCGGGCAAAACACGGTC
Organism: Faecalibacterium hominis (ex Afrizal et al. 2022); assembly: GCF_049545105.1. Lineage (NCBI taxonomy): Bacteria > Bacillati > Bacillota > Clostridia > Eubacteriales > Oscillospiraceae > Faecalibacterium > Faecalibacterium hominis (ex Afrizal et al. 2022). The sequence goes on from NZ_CP186860.1 coordinate 509,677, forward strand.
AGGCTTTTTTGGTTTCAGCCTTTTTGCTCTTGCGGTCGTTCCACAGCACCCAGGCGGAGGTGGAAACACAGAGCGAGGTATACACGCCGCTCAGCATACCCATCATCAGCGGGAAGGCAAAGGTAAAGATGCTGTCCAGACCGTACAGCTTGGAGACCACGCACATCACACCCAGTGCCATTACAGTGGTCACCGTAGTGATTATGGTACGGCGGGCAGACTGGTTGACCGAGTGGTTGACCAGCTCCTCGAACGGGGTCTTTTTCCCCATCAGGGCACGGTTCTCGCGGATGCGGTCATAGACCACAACCGTATCGTTGATCGAGTAGCCCAGAATGGTCAGCATGGCGGCAATAAAGTTGCCGTCCAGCGGGGTTCGCAGCAGCACAAAGGTGCCAAACACCACCATCAGGTCGTTCAACAGGGCCAGCACAGCCATCAGGCCACCGGTCAAGCCGCCGATCTTCTTGAAACGGAAGCCGATATACAGCAGGATGAGCAGCAGGGAGAACACCACAGCCACCAGACTCTTCTGCAGGAACTTGGTGCCCATGGCAGCGCTGACATTGCTCAGGGACAGCTGGGCAAAGGCATTGTCCGGGTACTGTTCGTTCAGGGAGGTCAGCAGATTCTCCACCTGATCGGTGGTCACGGTCTCGTTGCCGGGCATGGAAATCTTCAGGGTCTGCTCCCCGGTGGCGACATTCTCGCCGGTCTGCAGGGTCAGGCCGTTGTTTTCCAGTGCGGTGGAGGCGGTCTTCTGAACTTCGGAGGTGCTGATCTCACCCTGATAGCTCAGGGTGATCATGGCACCGCCCGTAAACTCCGTATCCAGCCGGACACCGAACACTGCAGCACACAGGATGATGGCCGCCATCAGGCAGGTGGAGATGGTCAGGAAGCGCTTGCGCAGGCCCACAAAGTCGATGGGCTTCTTTTCCTTGACTTCCTTGCCGGGCTTGACAGCACCATAGAGCCAGGGATTCCGCAGGGCCTTGATGGAGGCTGCACCGCGGATCATCACACGGGTGGCAAACACGCCGAACACAAAGTTCAGCAGAACGCCGGTCAGCAGCGTGTAGCCAAAGGCGTAGATGGTGCCTGCGGTGGAGGGCCCAAAGGCGAAGAACACGAAGTGCAGGGCCTTGGCGAACAGGCCGTCCGAGGGGCCGAAGGCGCCCATCAGCACGATCGCCACAATGACGATGGTCACGTTGCCATCAATGATGGGGGTCAGGCCGCGGGCAAAGCCGCTCTTAAGCGCGCCATCCAGAGATTTGCCGTTGTTCAGCTCCTCCTTGATGCGCTCGGCGGTGATGACATTGGCATCCACGCCCATACCAATGGCCAGGATGATACCCGCGATGCCGGGCAGAGTCAGGGTAAAGCTCTCAAACACCGGGAAATAGCCGGAGACGAAAGCCAGCGTTGCCGCCACCTGACCGGCCAGTGCAATACAGGCCAGGAAGCCAGGCAGACGATACAGCAGCGTCATCAGCACCACGATGAGGGCATAGGCAATGAGACCGGCCAGCACCATGGCGCTCAGGCTGTTCTCGCCCAGGCTGGGGCTGACGGTGGAATAGCTGTCCACAGTCAGGGCAAAAGGCAGTGCACCGGAATTGATCTGGCGGGCCATCTTGACCACGTCCTCCTGCGTGAAGGGATTGGACGCGGAACTGGTGATGATGGCGGCACCATCGGTGATGGCCGCATTGACCGTTGCCGTGCTCACGTTCTGATCATCCAGCCAGATGCTGATGGTTCCACTGCTCTGGTAGAGCTCCGTGGTGGCATCCCCGAAGGCCTTGGCACCCTCGTCGTTGAACTTGAGGGCCACATAATATTCGGATGTACTGCCGCTCACCGGGCCGTACTGAGCAGCGGCGCTCTCGACCATGGAACCGTCCAGGATCAGTTCGCCGTCTGCACTGCTCCCCTTGCGGAAGGTCAGGTAGGCGGTGCTACCGATCTCTTCAATGGCGGCTTCGGGGTCAAAATCGGTCTCACCGGACTGCCACGGAAACTCCAGGATCAGGCGGTCGGAGTCATAATCCACATACAGCTCGTAGTCGGTCACGTTCAGGCCGACCAGACGATTCTCAATGACCAGCTGGGCAGCGTCCAGCTGATCATCGGTGGCATCGTAGTTGTCCGAGGGGGCAAACGTTACGTTGACACCGCCCTTGATATCCACGCCAAAGCGGATATCCTGCGCTCCCTTGATGTAGGTCTTGGTCACATCACCGTACTTGACTGCCACACCAAAGAATGCCGTGTAGACAAACGCGGCGATCAGGAGCACTGTGACAACAAGCTGCCATGCTTTGCCTTTCGTCTTCATAAAAAACAGGAAACCTCCAAAATATAATAAACCTCCGCCGCGCAGAAAAACCTCTGCACGGAGGAGATTTTTTGCAGAATAAAACGATTACTCTGCTTTTTCGGCCAGCAGCTTTTCGATGACTGCCAGCTTTACGCAGACGCAGAGCAGATCAGATGCGGTCTCCACCTCGTCCAGGCTGGGATAGGTGGGTGCAATGCGCAGGTGGGAATCCTGCGGGTCCTTGTGGTAGGGATAGGCGGAACCGGCACCCGTCAGGGTCAGACCGCACTCCTTGCACAGCTGGGCCACACGCTTGGCGCAGCCGGGCATAACGTACAGGCTGATGAAGTAACCGCCCTTGGGGTTCGTCCAGTGAGCGATGTCGCCGCAGGGGGTCAGCTCCTCGGAAAAGGCCGTCTTGACCGCATCAAAGCAGGGGATCAGGCGGCGGCGGTGCTTTGCCATGTGGGCCAGCACACCCTCTTTGTTCTTCAGGAAGCGGACATGGCGCAGCTGGTTCATCTTATCATAGCTGATGATCATCACGGAGAAGCGCTTGCAGATATACTTCATGGAGTCAACGCTGCACGCGATGGCGGAAACACCTGCGCCGGGGAAAGTGATCTTGCTGGTGGAGGTGAACATGAACACACGGTTCTCCGTGCCGTACTTCTTGCTCTCATTCAACAGAACCGGGGTCTCGATGATCTCTTCGGTCAGGTGGTGGACGATGTAAGCTTCATCCCAGAAGATCTTGAAATCAGGAGCAGCGGTCTTCATCTTGGCCATCCGGTCAATGGTCTCATCGCTGTAAGTATAACCATCCGGGTTGGAATACTGGGGCACGCACCAGATGCCCTTGATGGTGTCATCCTCGGCCACCAGCTTCTCCACAATGTCCATATCGGGGCCATTGGGGGTCATGGGCACGCTGATCAGCTCAAAGCCGTACTCCTCAGTGATGGCAAAGTGGCGGTCATAGCCGGGCACCGGGCAGAGGAACTTGCGCTTTTCCACCTGAGACCAGGGGCAGGGAGACTCAGGGAAGCCGAACACATAGCCAATGTTGATGAGGTTGTACATCAGCTGCAGGCTGGAGTTGCCGCCCACGAACACTTCCTCGGGCTTGACACCGAACACATCCGCAAACAGGACGCGAGCCTCGTGCAGGCCCTCAAGATCACCATAGTTGCGGGCATCGGTGCCTGCGTCGGTGGTGTAATCGTTCATCTGCAGCAGACCCATTGCCAGATCCATCTGGTGAGGGCCGGGCTTGCCACGGGCCATGTTCAGCTTCAGGTTCATGGCCAGAAACTTTTTGTACTGCTCATTCAGCTTTGCCTTTTCGGCAGTGAGCTCCTCACGATTCATCTCAAGATAGTTTGCCATTGAAAAACACACTCCTTTATCGTACTTCCAATTTCCCACAGTATCCGATGCCGGGTGTTTCAGGAGTTCCTGCCAGAGAGTTCTCCCACCACAGTCATCCAGACTTTATTATTATACCGCAACTCCGGGCGCGAAACAAGCAAATTGCAAAAAAAGCCCCGCCAAAGCCGAAGCATTTGGCAGGGCATCCCTTCCCTGCTGTCTGCAGAGTGCAGATATCAGCTCAGGGCGGTCTGGTTCTTATACCGTTTGCGCACAGCACCGTATTCCAGATGGGCCTCGCCGCCCTCCACGGTGTCCTTGTCGATGGTGACACGGATGATGGTGGGGTCATTGGGCACATCATACATGACAGGCAGCAGGATGCCTTCCATCACGCTGCGCAGACCGCGGGCACCAGTCTTGCGCTCAATGGTCTTGCGGGCGATCGCGTGGAGGGCCTCGTCGGTGAACTCCAGCTCTACACTGTCCATGCTCAGCAGCTCTTTGTACTGCTTGACCAGGCTGTTGCGGGGCTCCTTGAGCACACGCACCAGTGCGTCCTCGTCCAGATCGTCCAGCACAGTGATGACCGGCAGACGGCCGATCAGCTCGGGGATCAGGCCAAACTTGACCAGATCGTGAGGCTCCACCTTGCGCAGCAGGGCACGCTGGGCATCCTCGGAGTTGTCCTTCAGGCTGCTGCCGAAGCCCAGTGCAGAGCGATCGGTGCGGCGCAGGATGTATTTATCCAGGCCATCAAAGGCACCGCCGCAGATGAACAGGATGTTGGTGGTATCGATCTGGATGAACTCCTGCTGGGGGTGCTTGCGGCCGCCGTTGGGCGGCACGTTGCTCACGGTGCCCTCCAGGATCTTCAGCAGCGCCTGCTGCACACCCTCACCGCCCACGTCACGGGTGATGGAGGGATTCTCGCTCTTGCGGGTGATCTTGTCGATCTCGTCGATGTAGATGATACCCACCTGTGCCTTCTGCACATCAAAATCCGCCGCCTGAAGCAGCTTGAGCAGGATGTTCTCCACATCCTCACCCACATAGCCGGCCTCGGTCAGGGTGGTGGCATCCGCAATGGCGAAGGGCACCCCCAGCATCTTGGCCAGGGTCTGAGCCAGCAGAGTCTTGCCGACACCGGAGGGGCCCAGCAGCAGAACGTTGGACTTCTGCAGTTCCACATCCGCACCTTTGCCGCTCAGGATGCGCTTATAATGGTTGTAAACGGAGACCGCCAGCACACGCTTGGCCTCATCCTGACCAATGACATACTGGTCCAGCCCGTTCTTGATCTCAGCCGGGGTCAGGATATTGATATCCAGACCATCCACAGCCTGCATCCGGGTACGGCTTGCGCCGCGGCCCGGGCGGCCGTTTGCTTCCGGGTGCTCCGGCTGATCCGAGAGCAGATCATGACACAGGCCGATGCACTCACTGCAGATGTTGACACCGGGGCCGATGATCATCCGTTCCACTTCGTCCTGATGCTTGCCGCAGAAGCTGCACACCAGGTCTTTTTCATTTTTGCCGGAATTGTTGTTTGCCATAACTGTTATTCCTTATTCTGGGTCTTTGCGCGCAGGGCTCTCCCCCGCGCCGTTCAGTTTCAGCGGTGGGCGATGACCTCATCGATCAGGCCGTATTCCTTGGCTTCCAGCGCGGTCATATAGTTGTCGCGCTCGGTGTCCAGCTGGATCTTCTCTAGCGGCTGGCCGGTGTATTCGCTGAGCATGTGGTTCATCTTATCGCGGATATACACCATGTGCTCAGCGTGAATCTTGATATCAGTGGTCTGGCCGGAAAGGCCGCCGCCCTGACCGCCGATCAGCGGCTGATGGATCAGGATCTCGGAGTTAGGCAGGGCAAAGCGCTTGCCCTTGGTGCCGCTTGCCAGCAGGAAGGCACCCATGGAAGCGGCCATGCCCATGCAGATGGTGGAGACATCACACTTGATATACTGCATGGTATCGTGAATGGCCATGCCCGCGCTGATGGAGCCGCCGGGGCTGTTGATATACAGGCTGATATCCTTGTCCGGGTCCTGCCCTTCCAGGTACAGCAGCTGCGCCACCACAAGGCTTGCGGAGGTGTCGTTGACATCCTCGCTCAGAACGATGATGCGGTCATTCAGCAGACGGGAGAAGATATCATAGGAACGCTCACCATGTGCCGACTGTTCGACAACGTAAGGAACAAAACTCATAAAGTTCGCCTCCTGATACGAAAAATGATTCTATTTGCAAAATTGACCGATACGGCAAAAGAAACAGGGCCGTATCGGTCAATTTTAACAACCTTTGTTTACAGGGTACGCTTCAAACAGCGTTTCCTGCAAATTGCGGCCTTGGCAGCTGGATTATTCAGCGTCCTCGGTCTTTTCAGCCTCAGCGGCCTTCTCCACGATATTGGCGTGGCTCTTGATGAAGTCGATGGCCTTGTTGATTGCCAGATCCTTCTTCAGGTCGTCAACGTTGACCAGCTCACGGACCTTGTCCTCTTCCATCTTGTACTGGTCAGCGATGCGCTTGATCTCAGCGGAGACATCCTCCTCGGAAGCCTCGATGTTCTCAGCAGCGGCAACAGCCTCCAGAGCCAGGCGGATCTTGACCTGCTTCTCAGCCTGAGGCATGAAGGAAGCACGGAACTGATCCATGGTCTGGCCCATATACTTCAGGTAGTCTTCCAGGCGCAGACCCTGCTGCTCCACACGGAAGGCGAAGTCATTGACCATTTCGTCCATACGGGTATCGTACATAGCCTGGGGGATCTCAGCCTCCATGCTCTCGATGACCTGATCGACCAGAGCGTTCTCAACAGCCAGGTCATCCTGCTTGTCCAGCTGCTCCTGGTTGTTCTTGCGGATGGACTCCTTGAACTCTTCCAGAGTGTCGTACTCGGAGCAGTCCTTAGCCAGCTCGTCATCCAGAGCGGGCAGCTCCTTGTACTTGACCTCGTGCAGCTTGATCTTAAAGACAGCAGCCTTGCCAGCCAGCTCAGCAGCCTGATACTCCTCGGGGAAGGTGACGTTCACGTCGAACTCCTCACCGGCGGAGTGGCCAACGATCTGATCCTCGAAGCCAGGGATGAAGGAGCCGCTGCCCAGGGTCAGGTTGTAGTGCTCAGCCTTGCCGCCCTCAAAAGCGACACCGTCCACAAAGCCCTCGAAGTCGATATCAGCGATATCGCCATTCTCGGCAGCACCCTCGCGGGTCAGCTCACGGGCGTTGCGCTCCTGCACGCGCTTCAGCTCTGCATCGACGGCCTCGTCGGTAACAGTATGGACAGTCTTCTCAACGGTCAGACCGTTGTAGTTGCCAACCTTGACTTCGGGCATCACAGCGACCTTGACGGTCAGGGTCACGCCCTCGGTCTCGCTGGCGGCATCCACAGAAACCTCGGGACGGCCAACAGGCTCGATGCCGGCTTCCTTCACAGCTGCCTCGTAAGCAGCGGGGAACAGCTCATTGATGGCATCATAGGTAAAGACATCAGCGCCGTACATCTTCTCGATCAGAGAACGGGGAGCCTTGCCCTTGCGGAAGCCGGGCACGGAGTACTTCTTGCCCTCCTTCTTGAAGACATCGGCCACTGCGCCCTTAAAGGCCTCAGCGTCGATAGAGAACTGCAGCTCTGCCATGCTCTTCTCGAGCTTTTCGCACTTGATGAAATTCATTTTGTGTATCCTCCACTCAAAAATTCTATTGCGTTGGGGACAGGTTTTCTTCCCTGTCTCCTGCAACCGCGCACCGCGTCCTGTATTTTCTGTTTGCGAAATGCGGGGACGCGCGCGCTCAATTGGGTGCAACAATCGCGTCAAAACTTATTATAGCACGTTCCAGACACAATTGCCAGACCAAATTTTGACTTTTTGTTCTTTTTGCCCACACTTCCCGCCTTTAATTGATGCGGTAGGGGCAGAAACGCAGGCCATCGGCACTGACAAGCTTATACCGGATACCGTCCACATCGCCCTGCACCGCGTACCGGATGGCGTTTCCGTGCAGGTGGCCGTAGTAACAGCGGGTGATGCCGTAGGCCTTCAGGGTGGCCACGATCTCAGGGGCGCTGGTGCCGGTGTAGACCGGCGGGTAATGCAGGAACACCAGCTTCTCCAACCCCGGTTCCGCAGCATCCAGGCTCATTTTCAAGCGCCCGATCTCGCGGTTCATCACTTTTTCATCGTGGGGTTCTCCCACATCGAACAGCCAGCCCCGGGTGCCGCACAGCGCATACCCCTCCACAGAGTAGGAGTTGTTGTGCAGGATGTGCAGGGTGTCAAAGCCCTCAGCCTTGAGGTAAGCGTTCATCTTGTTGGCCGTGGTCCACCAGTAATCGTGGTTTCCCTTCATGATCAGCTTCTGGCCGGGAAGCTCCTGTAAAAACGCAAAATCCCTGCGCGTATCGTTCAGGCGCATGGCCCAGCTGATATCCCCCGCCAGCACGATGGTGTCCTCGGGTTTGATCAGCTTGCGCCAGTTGCGCTCCAGCCGCTCCACATAGCCGTTCCACCCCGGAAAAACATCCATGGGTTTGGAAGCGCCCAGTGAAAGATGAGTATCGCCAAGCACATAAAGTGCCATTCATTTTTCTCCTGTTCTAAGTCCGGCAGGACAAGGTTTATTCCTGATAGCTCAGCGCCACCTGCGCGATCTGCTCCGGGTCGATGACGGTATTGAACCGCTCGGCCTTCTGCCGCAGGGCAGCAAGGCTTGCGGGTGCAGTGCGGCCGGTGGCTTCTTCCAGCTCCTGCATGGCTTCAAAGTCGTTCTGCGGGGCAGTGTGGCCCAGAGCCTCCAGCACGCTGCGGGGGAACTTGTAGGGGGAGGCAGTGGACAGCACCACCATGGGCACACCCTCGCGCTTGTGACGGCCCGCCACATGGAAGGCCACAGCGGTGTGGGTATCGCAGAGATAGCCATCCTGCTCATAGCGGGCACGGATCTCCCCTGCCACCTCTTCCTCGCTGCTCCAGCCGCAGCCAAAGCTTTCCTGAATGGCGGCCAGCGTCTCGGGCCGGACGGTATAGCTGCCGGTTTCAGACAGGCTCTTCATCAGGCCCGCCACCTCGGCATCGCTGCCGGTGACGTGATAGAGCAGGCGCTCCAGATTGGAGGACACCAGAATATCCATGCTGGGAGAAGTGGTCTTGAAGAATTCCCGCTTGGCAGTATAAGTACCGGTGGTCAGGAAATCGGTCAGGACGTTGTTCTCATTGGAAGCGCAGATCAGTCGGCCCACCGGCAGGCCCATCTGCTTTGCATAGTAGCCCGCCAGAATATCGCCAAAATTGCCCGTAGGCACACAGAAGTCCACCTTGTCGCCAAAGCGCACCTTCCCTGCCTTGAGCAGCTGGGCGTAGGCGGCAAAGTAGTAAACGATCTGCGGCACCAGACGGCCCCAGTTGATGGAGTTTGCACTGGACAGGCGGATGTTCCGCTTTGCCAGCTCGGCAGCAATGGCCGGGTCGCCAAAGACCTTCTTCACGCCGGTCTGGGCATCATCGAAGTTACCGCGCACAGCGTAGACCGCCACATTTTCGCCTTCCTGGGTCACCATCTGCAGGCGCTGGATCTCACTGGTGCCGCCCGTGGGGAAGAACACCGCGATCTCCACACCCGGGATATCGTGGTAGCCATCCAGCGCGGCCTTGCCGGTATCGCCGCTGGTCGCCACCAGGATCAATGTTTTCTCGGTGCGGTCAAGATTTTTCTTTGCCTCCACCAGCAGCTTCGGCATCAGCTGCAGGGCGTAATCCTTGAAGGCGCAGGTCGGGCCGTGCCACAGCTCCAGAGCATACACCTCATCCGAAACAGGGGCCAGATAGCCCGCCTTTCCGCCAAAGGCCGCACCATAGGTGGCCTTGGCGGCCTCCTGCAGGAACTCCTGCGAATAATCGGTCAGATACTGCCCCACGATGGCAGCAGCCATCTCGGGGTAATCCAGCGCACAGATCGCCTTGACATCCACCTGCGGGAAGCTCTGCGGAACAAACAGACCGCCCTCATCCGACAGGCCCTGTGCAATGGCCTGAGAGGCACTTACCACGCGGTTATGATCTCTCGTGCTGAAAAACTGCATTGTCGTCGCTCCTTTTTGCCAGCGGGACCCGCATTGGCCCCATGTTTGCGGCAGCGGCAAAAGCCGTTTTCTGCCTTTTCCCACCGATGCACCCCGCATTACGCGGTAAATGCACCCTTTATAATATGTACCATCCAGCGCCCGCTGTCAAGAGGGGTCACCTCGGCAACGTCAAAACGAACCGGTTCATCACTCTGTCCGGTGTGCTGGAGATAATATTCTGCGGTGCGGATGAGCCTGCGCTGCTTGGCAATGGTCACGGCCGCAGCAGGTGCGGCCAGCGGGTCGGGGCTGCGGGTCTTGACCTCACAGAGCACCAGTGTGCCGTCCGGCTCCCGCAGGATGAGGTCGATTTCCCCCATCCGGGTGCAGTAGTTGTGGGCTACCAGCTCACATCCCTGCTTCTGGTAATACCGCGCGGCCACAGCCTCGCCGGTGCGGCCGGTCTCGGCCCGATCCATCACTTGCCCTCCGGCCAATAGCCCTGCTTTTTCAGGAAGCTGCGGCGGTAGAAGGGCTGGATCCCGTACTGCTCGATCAGTTCATAATGGAGCTTGGTCGGGTAACCCTTGTGTTTTGCCAGCTGATACTGCGGGTACTGCTTGTCCAGCTCCATCATATAGCGGTCACGGCTGACCTTTGCCAGGATCGATGCCGCGCCGATGCTGGCGCTGGTGGCATCGCCCTTGACCACCGGCTGGGCGGGGATCTCCATCGCAGCCGGGACACGGTTGCCATCCACCAGCACAAGATTCGGCACAATGTCCAGCCCTTCCGCAGCCTGCTTCATGCCGCTCATGGTGGCATTCAGGATATTATCCCGGTCGATGATCTCCGGGCCTACAAAGACGATCTTATAGGCCAGCGCCTTGTCAAGGATCTCATCAAAGAGGGCTTCCCTTTTTTTCTCGGTCAGCTTCTTGGAGTCGTTGATGCCGTACACCGGCTTCTCCGGGTCAAGGATACAGGCCGCCACAACGACCGGGCCGCACAACGGGCCGCGGCCCGCTTCGTCCACACCGGCAAAAAAGCCGTACTGTGCACGGATAGCCGCATCATATTCGTACAGAGGGGCAGAGATCTCCTCGTCAGAACGCCGTTTCATTCGTCGTCCTCCTCGGCAAAATCCGCCAGATCGTCCCGCTGGGGCGGGCGCTCCAGAGAGATGCGGCCCCACTTGCAGGCACGGAACTCGTCCACCAGCATAATGGCACAGCGCTCGGTGTTCACCTCGCCGCCGCGCACCAGCAGACCGCGCTTGCGGCCGATGGCCTCCAGCAGTTCGTAGGGCGGCAGGGCCAGCGTCTCTGCATCCAGCTTGTAGCGCTGGGCCACGAGGTCGGGGTAATTGCGGCGCACCTCATCCAGCAGATTCATGGCCAGCTCTTCCACATCCAGAATATCATCCTTGATGGAGCCGATGAAGGCCAGATTGGAGGCAATGGTCTTGGAATCAAACTTTTTCCAGAGCACGCCGGGCATATCCAGCAGGTCAAACTTTTCGGTGCTGACCCACTGCTTGCCCTTGGTCACGCCGGGGCGGTCGGCCGCCTTGGCACGGGCAGAACCTGCAAAGGTGTTGATGAAGGTGGATTTGCCCACGTTGGGGATGCCGCAGAGCATCACCTGAGTTTTGGCACCACCCATACCACGGTTCTGGCGGCGCTCCAGCAGCGAGGCCAGCTCCTTTTCAATGGCGGTCTGCACCGCCTTGGCACCGCCCTTCTGCTTGGCGCTGATGGCCACGCAGCCTGCATCGGCGGCGCGGAAGTATCTGATCCACTCCTCTGTCACAGCAGGATCGGCCAGATCTGCCTTGTTCAGCACATAGAGCTTGGGTTTGCGGGCCGTAATGCGCTCCACCTCGGGGTTCAGGCTGGAAAGTGGGATGCGGGCATCCAGCAGCACCAGACTGGCATCCACATGCTGGATCTCCGTCTCCATCATCCGCAGGGTCTTGGTCATGTGGCCGGGGAACCATTGGATGTTATATTGATTTGCAAAGCGGGTATCGTTGTTCATTTTACCACCCCAAAATCCGAAAAGGGCAAAAAGCAGAGTAGCACTTTGCCCAGAATATCGCGTTCATCAATGCAGCCCACATAGGACGAGCGGCTGTCCAGCGAGGCGTTGCGGTTATCGCCCATCACAAACACCGTGCCCTCCGGCACCGTGTACGGGAACGTTACGTCATAGCCAAGATAGGTCGGTTCAGCGATATAGGCTTCCTGCAGCACTTCCCCGTTCACCGAGACCGTGCCCGCCTGATAATCAATGTTCACCACATCGCCGCCCTTGGCAATGACACGCTTGACCAGCGGCTTACCGTAGGCCGTGTAGCTGTCCACGATGACCACATCGCCCCGCTGGGGCTCGTAGCCTGCGCCCCAGACGATCAGCTTATCGCCGTTCTGCAAGGTGGGCACCATGGATTCGCCGTCCACCTGAATGATGCGGAAGAACAGTGAGAATACCAGCACCAGCACCAGCGCGGCGGAGATCAGCGCCTCGTACCACTCAAACACATTCTGTCCGCGCACAGTTTCCTGTGTTGAAGCATGCTTTTCCATTTCCCGATGCACCTCACAATCTTGTCTGGCCCGGAATAAAGAAAAAAGGGACAACAAGTTGTCCCTTTTCTCCCGGTTTTACGCGGGGATCATCAAATATCGCTCTTGACCTTAGCAGCCTTGCCGGTACGACCACGCAGATAGAACAGCTTGGCGCGGCGGACCTTGCCCTTGCGGACAACGGTGACCTTCTCGACGAAGGGGCTGTTGATGGGGAAGACACGCTCAACGCCGACACCGTAGGAAACGCGGCGAACGGTAAAGGTCTCTGCAACGCCGCCGTGCTTCTTAGCAATGACGGTGCCCTCGAAAGCCTGGATACGCTCACGCTCACCTTCCTTGATGCGAACGTCAACGCGGACGGTATCGCCAACGTTGAACTGGGGCTTCTCAGCCTTGATGCTGCCTTCAGAAATAATCTTCAGTGCGTCCATTTTTGAATCCTCCATTTGTTTTTAGACGTTCATGCACGGCACCTTGCCGTCAGAGGACCGCCCGTTTAATGATATTGTCATTAACCCCGCTGTGGTATCAGCGGACACTAACGCCTTAATAGGATAGCACAAAACGCCCGTAAAATCAAGCGATTTGCCCAAAATAATCCCAAAAATTTTCTGTTCTGCCCAAAAGGCATTCTTTGCCCGGGAAATCAGGCAAAGAGCTGCCGATCCGCCGTCAGGAAGCGCTTGCGCAGGATGCCTGCGCTGGCGGCAGGCAGACCAAACTTTTCTTCCAGAAAGCCGGTGAGCAGTGAGGGATTCAGGTTCAGCTCCTGTGCGGCAGGCAGGCAGAGCTCCATGCAGACACGATCCCCTGCGGTGGTATATTCCACCTGCGGGATGTGATCCTTGAGCTCCACGATCTTTTTGCCCTTTTTGCTGTGCTTTTCCACCGGGGCGCTTTCCAGCGCGTTATACTGTTCCAGCACAGCCGCTGCCGCTGCCGGGTAGGTGATCTGGTAGCAGGCAAAGGCGATGAGGTCAGCCTTCATCTGCACCGGGCCCACATGGGTGATGCGGATGCCGGTGGGCATGATGGCATTCAGTTCGGTCTGCCACTGGGCAAAGTCCGGGTTCTCAGCCTCGGTCTTGACATCCACGCATTCGCACTCGCTCTCCTGCCCCAGCGAAAGCGGGCAGGCAAAGGTCATGTAGATGTGGGGGTTGAAGCCCAGCGTGTGCCACACAGGCAGGCCGCTGCGCTTGAGCACCCGCTGCATCACCCGCTGCAGATCCAGCAGGGAGATGTAGGAGGCCTCATTCTTCTTCTCAAACGAGATTCTGACTGTAATCAAAGCAGGGACCTCCTAACAGATGATTGGCACCGCAGCCATGGCAGGCGCGGTTGCAGGGCTGGGTGGTCTGGGCGGCAAGGGCCTTGTTGTACTCCCGCACCAGATATTCATGGGTCACACCGTAGTCCATGTGGCTCCACGGGGTCACCTCGTCCAGCCCAATGGGACGCTGGCAGTAGAACTTGGGATCAATGCCCAGATCCTCAAACACCTGCATCCAGGTATCATACTTGAAGCACTCTTCCCAGCCGTCAAAGTAACAGCCTCGTTTGTAGGCTTCCAGAATAACAGGAGCCAGACGGCGGTCGCCCTTGGCGAATACGCCCTCCAGAAAACTGGTGGTGCTGTCGTGATAGTTCACCTTGATCTTGCGGCTGTGGACGCTTTCCAGCAGGTGCTTCTGCTTGGCCTGCAGGCTTTCCTCCGTGTCCATAGGCACGAACTGGAAAGGCGTATGGGGCTTGGGCACAAAGCAGGCACAGCTGATGGTCACCTGCACGCCCCTGCCCTTGGCGTGCCTGGGGTTGGAGTAATAGAGATCTACCACCTTCTGGGCGGTCTCGGCAATCCCCTCGATGTCCTCCATCGTCTCGGTAGGCAGACCCATCATAAAGTAGAGCTTGACCGAGGAATAGCCGTTGGCAAAGGCCAGCGAGCAGGTCTTTTCGATCTCATCCCAGGTAACATTCTTGTTGATGACATCCCGCAGGCGCTGGGTACCGGCCTCGGCCGCAAAGGTCAGGCCGCTCTTGCGCACCTTTGTGGTCTTTTCGATCAGGCTCTGGGAGAAGTTGTCCATCCGCAGGGAGGGCAGCGAGAGGCTGACGTGCTCCTTGGGGGCCCACTCGTTCAGATCATCCAGCAGTTCTTCCAGCTGGCCGTGGTCGGAGGTGGACAGGCTGGACAGGCTCAGCTCCTCATAGCCGGTGTTGGCACACAGATCCTGTGCTGCCTTATTCAGCAGGCTGGCATCCCGCTGGCGCATGGGGCGGTACAGGAAGCCCGCCTGGCAGAACCGGCAGCCGCGCACACAGCCGCGCAGCACCTCAATGCTGGCACGATCCTGGATGGCCCCCACCATGGGCACAACAAAGTTCGTTGGCGGGGCAAACTCATTCAGATCCTTGATGATGGCCTTGGTGATAACCGCCGGGATGCCCGGCTCGTTGGGGGTAATGGCTTTGACCCGGCCGTCCTCAAAGTAGGTCACATCGTAGAAGGCAGGGATATAGACCCCGGGGATCTTTGCAATGCGGCGCAGCAGCTCCTTTTTGGAGACGCTGCCCTCTTTCTTGGCGCGCTCGATCTCGGCGCAGATGGAAGGCAGCTGGTTCTCACCCTCACCCAGCTGGATGACATCAAAGAAATCCGCAATGGGCTCCGAGTTGCAGGCGCAGGGGCCGCCCGCCACGATCAGGGGCCAGTGCTCGTCGCGGTCCTTTGCGTAGAACGGAATGTGCGCCAGATCGAGCATGGCCAGAATGTTGGTATAGGAAAGCTCGTACTGCAGGGTAAAGCCCACCGCATCAAAATCGGTCAGGGGGTCCTTGCTCTCCATGGTGTACAGGGGCAGGTCCAGCCGCTCCATCTCAGCCTTCATATCCAGCCAGGGCATAAAGGCCCGCTCACACCACCAGTTCTCGTGGCTGTTGAGCAGCTCGTACAGGATCTTCTCACCGAGGAAGGACATTCCCACCTCGTAGGTATCCGGGAAGCAGAATGCAAACCGGACATCCACCTTTTCTTTGTCTTTATACACGCTGCCCGGTTCGCCGCCGGTGTAACGGCCCGGCTTCTGTACCCGGCCCAGCGCTTCTTTCAGCTTGGGATCAAACATCAAGTTCCTCCATTGACAGAACAGTTTTACTTCATTCATTTTATTGTACCCGATTCTGCCGGGAAATGCAATCATTGTTTTGGAGCAGCGACCAGCCGCACGCCGCCAGCTGTGCCCCATCCAGCGGCGGGATGGGCAGGAGGTTGAAGGCCCCGGTCAGGAGGTTGGCCGCCAGAAAGGCACTGGCCCGGATGGTGGCCCGCTGTTCCAGCCGAAGCATCCAGAGCCCGGCCAGCACCAAATTCACCGCAGGGCCTGCCGCGGCAAGGAGAGCGGTCTGCCACAGGGTCATTTCCCTGCCCCGGGTGCGCATACAAAAGCCGGTAAGGGTGACTTCAATGACCGGAAACTGCCCAAACAGGGCAAGATATATCCCGATGTGCCCCCACTCATGCAGGAATGCTGCCAGCAGCCCCAGCCGCAGAAACCCGCTTGCATCGAAATAGAGCAGAACGTACAGCGTCCCGCAGAGCAGCAGTGGGTCCCGGAACACAAGCGGCCCGTACCGGAACCGATGCCGCATCACGGCAGGCTCAGTGCGGCAGAAGGATCATACCGGATGCCGCCTGTCAGAAATTCAAAGTGCAGGTGTGCCCCGGTGGCACGGCCCGTCTGTCCGGCAGTGCCCAGCCGCTGGCCTGCTGCAACCACCTCCCCGGCCCGGACATAGAGATACTGCATGTGGGCATAGAGCGTTTCCTGCCCGTCCCCATGGGTCAGCCGGACATAGTTGCCGTAAGCGGCTCCACGCCGGGCGGCGGTCACCACGCCGTCCAGTGCCGCAAGGACCGGTGTGCCCTCCCCGCAGGCAAGATCCACGCCCCGGTGGAAGGCTTTTTCCCCGGTAAAGGGATCTTTTCGCCAGCCGTAGGGGTCAGAGACCCGCCATGCTGTGGTTTCCAGCGGGAAGCAGAGCGTCTGCCCCGGCTTTGCCTGTTTCAGGCTGGCTCCCACCGGGACATTTTTGCCCGCACAGACTGGGAGCACCCTGCCCGCCAGCAGAATGATCAGCAGCACCGTCAGAGCCAGCACCGCCGCCAGTTGATATCGCTTGTGTTTCCCTGCTCGTCCATGTTTTGCCTGCATCTTTTCGCCCTCCGTTCTGGAAAGTGTATGCAGAAGGAAGATCACTGAGAACCAAAACACCCCCTGGGAGATTTCCCAGAGGGTGCTCGTTCCGTATTTACCGGCGGAGCCAGTCATGGAGCCGCCGGAAGAGGCTGGGGTGGCCGTGCCGTTCCGCGCGATCAACAACGTGCGGAGCGGGTGCGCTCTGCACAGCCGGAGCAGGTGCTGCTTTCACCGTGGCAGGCTGTTTTGCTGGTTCTGCGGGCTGCTCCGCCACCTGAATCGGCTCCGGTCTCGTTTCGGGCTCAGACGGCCGTTCCGGTGCCTTTATTTCAGGCTGCTCCGGTTCTGCCGCAGAAGCGGTATCCCGGGCGAGCCAGTCATCCCGGAGCAGATCGTACATGTCCATCTGGCCGTTGACAAGGGGCTCACCGGGGGCCGCTTTCACCTTCTGATAGCTGCCGTCTGCCCGCATCTCCCGGGCATTGACGTTATCCCGCAGCTGCAGCTGCAGGATATCGCTCAGCTTTTGGATGAGGACAGGATCCTCCACCCGGACACCCACCTCCACGCGGCACTCGGTGTTGCGGGTGAGGAAATCGCCGGAGGCGATATAGATGCGGGTGGTCACGCCATCGTAGAAGCTGTAGATGCGGCCATGCTCAAGGTAGCGGCCCACCAGACTGCGGATATGCAGGTTCTCGGTCTTACCTGGCACCTCGGCGCGGACACAGCAGATGCCGCGCACGATCATATCAATGCGGACCCCCGCACAGCTGGCTTCTTCAAGCTTCAGGATGATATCCCGGTCCGAGATGGAGTTGTTTTTCAGGATCATGGATGCCGGGCGGCCCAGCTTGGCTGCA
This sequence comes from Faecalibacterium hominis (ex Afrizal et al. 2022), assembly GCF_049545105.1. Classification (NCBI taxonomy): domain Bacteria; kingdom Bacillati; phylum Bacillota; class Clostridia; order Eubacteriales; family Oscillospiraceae; genus Faecalibacterium; species Faecalibacterium hominis (ex Afrizal et al. 2022). The sequence goes on from NZ_CP186860.1 coordinate 527,096, forward strand.
TTGATGACCCGGTCCATCTCGTCCAGCAGCACGCTCTTGAAGCGCAGAGGAGCCACCAGCATCTTCTCGGTGGTCTCCGTCAGTTTCTGCACGGCAAGGTTCTGGAACACGTTGGAGGCTTCCTCACCGATGCCCAGATCTGCCGTGATGAACGAATAATCGGTATAGAGCTCGCTGGTCTTTTCGTTGTAGTTGCCGGTGCCGATCTGGGTGATGTAGCTGTAGCCCTGCGGGCCCTTCTTGGTGATGAGGGTCAGCTTGGAGTGCACCTTGTAATCATCAAAGCCATAGAGAATGGTACAGCCAGCCTCTTCCAGCTGCTTGGACCAGTCGATGTTATTCTGCTCGTCAAAGCGGGCACGCAGCTCCACCAGAGCCACCACTTCCTTGCCGTTTTCGGCGGCTTCGATCAGGGCCTGCACGATCTGGGATTCCCGCGCCATCCGGTAAAGGGTCATCTTAATGGAAATGACCTCCGGATCCCGCGCGGCCTTTTTCAGCATCGCGATGAAGGGACGGATGGACTGATACGGATAACTGAGCAGGACATCGTGCTTTTCCACCTCGGCGGCAAGGTCATAATCCTGGGGCGGCAGCATGGGCCGGGCCGAGGGATAGAATAGCTCCGGGTTGCCCTCGGCCTCCATTTTACCGGTGAGCTTGTAGAAGAAGCTCAGATCCAGTGGGCTCTTCTGGGCGAATACCCGCTTATGACTCAGCTCTAATTTGTCGCAGAGGAGACGCAGGATCTCCTGCGGGGCCGTGGGAGTTACCTGCAGGCGGACAGCGGCCAGCTTGCGGCGGCGCTTGAGCAGGTCGGCCATGATCTCGCGGTAATCGATATCATGGTCCATCATGCCCTCTTTTACATCAATGTCGGCGTTGCGGGTGACGCGGAACAGGCACTTTTCCTGGACGGCATCCTTGCCAAAGATGAGGGACGCATAGTGGAGCACCAGTTCCTCTGTCAGGGCAAACTCGGTCTTGCCCTCCCGGCGCACCAGGATCAGCCGCTCCATCTGGCTGGAAATGGGGATCATGCCAAGGCTCTGGCCCTCTTTTTCCTTGAGCAGAGCACCGAGGTAGATTTCCTTATTGCGCAGGAATGGGAACGGGTGGCGGTTGTCCACGATCTGCGGGCTGAGGATGGGGAACAGCTCGTTCTGGAAGTATTTTTTCCAGAAACGCTCCTGCTCCTTATCCATCCCATCGAAATCCACTTTTTTATAGCCGCAGGCATCCAGATTTTCCAGCGCTTTCTCGTAGTATTTATCGCAGTCCTCCTGCAGATGGGCAACTTTGGGCATGATGGCGTTCAGCTGTTCCTCGGCCGTCATGTTGGTCTTGTTCTCACGCTTGTCCTTATCTTTCTGACTGCGTGCAAGGTTGGCGCGCTCCTGCAGGGAGCCCACACGCACCATGAAAAATTCATCCAGATTGGAGCCATAAATGGCAAGGAATTTCACCTGCTCCGCCAGCGGGACATTCTTATCCTTGCCCAGCACCAGCACACGGCGGTTAAAGTCCAGCCAGCTGAGTTCACGGTTGATGAAGATCGTATCCTCTTTCATAGTAGTTTACTCCCTTTTTCCCTGACCTGCGGCTTTCGCCGCAGCGCTTCAGCTCACATAAGCAAGCCCATCCCACTCTTCCACCACCGCTTCTGTCAGGCCGGGCACGGCGGCGGCCTCTTCCACCGCAGCAAAGTGCCCGTACTGCTCCCTGTATTCGATGATGGCCCGGGCGCGCTGTTCCCCCACCCCCGGCAGGGTGCAGAGAGCGTCCTGCCCGGCGGTGTTCAGATCGACCCGTGCCAGCTGGATGAGCGGTGTTTCACTCCCGGCTGCACGGCCCGGCCCTGTCTGCCGCGGAACGGCAAACCCAAACGCCAGCGCGACGCATACCGCGCAAACAAGGGCCGCTGTCCACAGAAATCTCTGTTCCGTTTTTGTGAGAATGGCTTTCTTCATCCCATTGTACCCGACTTTCTCTGAAAAAGAAAGCCCTCTGCGGAGAATTTGCAGAGAGCTTTACAATGATTTTACGCAGAAGTTTCCGCACGGCGCACCATGCCATACAAAAGCTCTGCCGCTGCACCGGCATCGTGGTCAGTCAGGGTCATCCGGTTGGCGGCAAGACGCAGTTCAGGCGCGGCATCCGCAGGCACAACGCTCTCCCCCGCCAGATGGACAAGGTCGAGCATCTGGGTGCAGCCGGCCAGCACCGTCAGCTGCTCGGCGGCATAGCCGGAGGGAGGGCAGACGGCGTTGAGCATGGCACTGCCTGAGACAAGGCCCGGGGTAAGCACCAGCGTATCCGGTGCAAGGCGCTCCGCATGCAGGAAGGCTGCCGCGTCCCCCAACGCCTTTTGCAGCGTGGGCAGAATGGGCATCTGCTTTTTGTCCTGATAGAACAGGATGCGCAGCACGTCCTCGCCCTTGACATCGGCGGCGTTGCTCAGCACAAAGGGAGTCCACTCCTGCTTGAGGTGGAACACCAGTCCCTCGCTCATCCGCACAGCGCGGGTGGAGCCATCGCGCATCTGCAGGGCAATGCCAACGCCGGACAGGGAGGGCAGTTTCTTCAGGACAGACTCCTCCATCCCCTCAAAGCTGCACAGCGCGGTGCCGGAGCCCTCCGAAAAGTTGTAGGCCAGTGTGCCGCCGCAGACCAGTGCGGGCGCACTGAGCCGCACCCCGCCCAACAGAGAGCGGACCGCCCGGGGCGAGCGCTGAGAGAAAACGGTCAGCCTGCCGCCCCTGCTGGCAAAAAGCTGCAGCACGTCCCGCTGGAGCTGAGGCAGATTGCCTGTAGCATCCAGCAGCAGGCTGTCCAGATCACAGAGGACTAGGGTCTGGTCAATGGTCGTCTCTTTCATAGGGTATTTCCTCCTGTGCGCTGACGGAGCGTTGTCAAGAAGCGGGTGAAGTAATCCGGCAGCTCAGAATCGAACCGCAGGTGTTCCCCCGTGATGGGGTGAACAAACCCCAGCGTTTTTGCATGCAGGCACTGACCATGCAGGCTGGTGATGCAGTTGTGGGGGCCGTACACCGGGTCGCCCGCCACCGGGTGGTGGATGGAAGCCATGTGAACGCGGATCTGGTGGGTACGGCCCGTTTTTAGGCGGCACTCCAGCATCGTGAACTCGCCCAGCCGTTCCAGCACCTTGTAGCCGGTATAGGCGTACTTTGTGTGGGGCTCACTGGCCGGATAGACCGCCATCTTCTTGCGGTCGGTCTTGCTGCGGCCCAGGTTGCTCTCCACAAAGCCCTCATCCTGGGCAAAGCCGCCATAGACGATGGTATTGTAGGCCCGCTCCACGCTGTGCACTGCCATCTGCTGGGAAAGGCCGATGTGGGTTGCATCATCCTTTGCCACCACCAGCAGACCGCTGGTGTCCTTATCGATGCGGTGGACGATGCCGGGCCGGATCTCGCCGCCAATGCCGGAAAGGCTGCCCTTGCAGTGCCAGAGCAGAGCGTTGACCAGGGTGCCGTCCGGGTTGCCGGGAGCCGGGTGGACGACCATCCCTTTGGGCTTGTTGACCACCAGAAGGTGTGCATCCTCATAGATGATGTCCAGCGGGATCTCCTGCGGCACAGCTTCGATGGGCTTTGCGTCGGGGATCTCCAGCAGGATGATATCCCCTGCCTTGAGCTTCAGGCTCTTGGCCGGGGCCTTGCCGTTGCAGAGCACATGGCCCTCCGCCACAAGGCCCTGCAGGGCGCTGCGGGAAAGGCCGGTATCCTCGCCGCTCAGAAAGCGGTCGATGCGCTGGCCTGCGCCCTCGGCTTCTACGATGTATTCACGCTGCTCCATGGCTTACTGCTCCTTCGGGCCCTTTTTCGTATCCTCGTGCAGCTCCTCCAGGAAAATGACCAGCACCCAGAGTGCCACACCAACGCAGACACAGATATCTGCAAAATTGAACACTGCGAACCGCATGAACAGCAGGTTGATGTAATCCACCACCTCGCCGTTCAGCACACGATCGATCAGGTTGCCGATGCCGCCGCCCAGCACCAGGATGAGTGCGGCCTGCTGCAGACGGTTGTTCCGGCTGCGGAAGAACAGCCAATAAGCCACCAACAGCAGCGCTGCGCTGGTTGCAACGATCAAAAACAGCTGCTTACCGCTGAGCAGGCTGAATGCCATGCCCTGATTGAGCACGAACCGCAGCTCCACCACATGGGGGATCAGCGGCATTGCGCCCACCGGCTGCAAAGCGCTGACAGCCCAGAACTTGATGGCCTGATCGAGGCCGACCAGCGCCGCAACGCACAGCAGATTGAAGATCACAAATGCCATAAAAATACTCCCAACGGCGGCATGCTGCCGCCTGTGTTCTGATACCAAAAAGCGGCGCTCCCTGCTCGAAAGGAGCGCCGCAGCGTTTATTTCAGGAAAGCTTATGCTTCCACCACGCTTGCGCAGCGTGCGCAGAGGGTGGGATGTGCGGCGTGGGTACCGATGTCTGCGGAATACTTCCAGCAGCGCTCGCACTTTTCGCCGGTGGCATGTGCAGCAGCAACGCCCAGACCCTCAACAGCGGAGGCGGAACCACCCTCGCCCTTGACCAGCTCCACATGGGAGACGATCATCAGGTCAGCCAGCTCGTCCATGGGAATGCTGTTCAGCAGGTCATAGACGGCATCATTGCAGTACAGGGTAACGGAAGCTTCCAGAGAAGCACCGATGGTCTTTTCTGCACGGGCCTGCTCCAGCACCTTCTTGACCTCGTCACGGACAGCAATGAGCTGTGCCCACTTGGCCTTGAAGGCATCGTCTGCAGCGTACTGGCCTGCCTTGGGCATTGCCTCGAACACAACGTACTTGTTCATGCCTTCGGTCTTGGGCAGGAAGTCCCAGATCTCCTGGCTGGTGAAGCAGAGGATGGGGGCAATGATCTTGTCCAGTGCGACCAGGATCTTGTACATGGTGGTCTGGGCAGCCTTGCGGCCCACACCATTGGTGCAGTACAGGCGGTCCTTGGTCACATCCAGGTAGAAGTTGGACATGGCAACAACGCAGAAGTTGTAGACGGCGTGATAGACCTTGTTGAAGTCATACACATCGTAGCCCGCCTTGGCATTCACGATCAGGTCATCCAAAGCGGCCAGTGCCCAGCGGTCGATCTCCTGCAGCTGGTCATCCGCCACACAATCGGTGTTGGGGTCAAAGCCATCCAGATTGCCCAGAATGAAGCGGGCGGTGTTGCGGATCTTGCGGTAAGCCTCGCTCAGCTGCTTGAAGATATTCTTACCGGCGCGCACATCCACAGTGTAGTCGGAAGAAGCGACCCACAGGCGGATGATATCCGCACCGTAGTCCTTGATGATCTCGCTGGGCTCCACGCCGTTGCCGGCGCTCTTGTGCATCTGCTTGCCCTGCTCGTCCACGACCCAGCCGTGGCACAGAACGGACTTATAAGGTGCGCAGCCCTTGGCAGCCACGCTGGTCAGCAGGCTGGACTGGAACCAGCCGCGGAACTGGTCACCGCCCTCCATATACATGTCGGCCGGGAAGCTCAGCTCCGGGCGCTCCTCCAGCACGGCAGCGTGGGTGGAACCGGAATCGAACCAGACATCCATGATGTCGGTATCCTTGGTCCACTCGGAAGCGCCGCACTTCTCGCAGACTTCACCTGCGGGGATGATCTGCTCTGCCTCATACTTGTACCAGGCATCGGAGCCTTCCTTGCGGAACAGCTCGCTGACAGCCTTGATGGTGGCATCGGTGATGTGGTAAGCGCCGCACTTCTTGCAGTAGAAAGCCGGGATGGGCACACCCCAGGTACGCTGACGGCTGATGCACCAGTCGTTGCGGTCACGGACCATGCCCTTCATGCGGTCGTGGCCCCAGTCAGGCATCCACTTCACGGTGTCGATGGCCTTGTAGACATCGTCACGGAACTTGGCAACAGAGCAGAACCACTGCTCGGTGGCACGGAAGATGATGGGGTTGTGGCAGCGCCAGCAGTGGGGGTACTGATGCTTGATGTGCACCTGACCCATGATGACACCGGCTTCGGTCAGGTCGGCCAGAATGGTCTTGTTGGCAGCCCAAACACGCTGACCTGCGTACTTACCGGCCAGCTCCGTCAGGCAGCCAGCGTCGTCCACAGGAACAGTGATGGGCACGTTGTATTTCTGAGAAACATTGAAGTCGTCCACGCCGTGGCCGCCTGCGGTGTGGACGCAGCCGGAACCGCTTTCCAGCGTGACATGGTCACCCAGGATGACAGTACCCTCCTTGGGCAGGTAGACGTGATGATAGCGCATCAGCTCGAACTCGGCGCCGGAAACAGGCTCGCCCACGATCTCGTAGTTCTCAATATGGCAGGCATCCATCACGCTCTTGACCAGCTCGGTGGCCATGATATGGTACTCCTCGCCGATCTTGACAAAGGAATACTCAAAGGCACCGTTCAGGCAGATGGCCTCGTTGGCGGGCAGGGTCCAGGTGGTGGTGGTCCAGATCACGAAGTAGGTCTTATCCATCGGGATGCCGTGCTTTGCCAGCACACCGTTGGGGTCCTGAGAAACGTGGAAGCGGACGAAGATGGAATCGCAGTCGTCCTCGCCGTACTCGATCTCGGCCTCAGCCAGAGCGGTGCGGCAGTCGGGGCACCAGTACACAGGCTTCAGGCCCTTATAGATGTAGCCCTTCTTGGCCATCTCGCCAAAGATCTCGATCTGGCGGGCCTCGAACTCAGGCTTCAGGGTCAGGTAGGGGTGCTCAAAGTCACCGATAACGCCCAGACGCTTGAACTGGTCGCTCATAATGTCGATATGCTCGGTGGCAAACTTTTCGCAGATCTGGCGCAGCTCCAGCTTGGAGATGTCCTTCTTCTTCTCGCCCAGAGAGGACAGAGCCTTCAGCTCAATGGGCAGGCCGTGGGTATCAAAGCCGGGCACATAGGGAGCCTGGAAGCCCTCCATGTTCTTGTCGCGGATGATGATATCCTTGATGATCTTGTTCAGGGCGGTGCCCATGTGGATGTTGCCGTTTGCATATGGAGGACCGTCGTGCAGGACAAACTTGGGCTTGCCGTCGTTGTGCTTGATCAGATTGTTGTACAGGTCGTTCTTCTCCCAATCCTCCAGCATGACGGGCTCCTTCTTGGGCAGACCGGCACGCATCTCAAACAGAGTCTTGGGCAGATTCAGGGTACTGTCGTACTGAGACTTATTCTTAGCCAATGGTTACACACTCCTCTAATTTACTAAAACGCTTTGGGATCACTCGCTGAACTTCACGCCCTTAAAAGCGGCGTAGTCCGGCGCTGCAGCCTCATCCTCGGCGGCAGGGGCCGGGGGCGGGTCGAGCTTGAGCTGGCTCTCGTCCTGTGCCCAGAACTCCTCGCTGGTCTTTTCATCCGCAGGGGTCTCGTCCTCAGCATCCACATCCGCTGCAGCGGGCTGTGCCTCGGCGATCTCCTCGGTCACAGCGGCGGCAGTGGTCTCGGCAGCTGCCGCCTCATCCTCGGCAGGAACATTCTCAGCGGGCTCCTCCTTCTGGAACTCAGGCAGACGGCTCAGAGACTCAACATGGCTGCGGTACAGGTTCAGCACATCGGACTTGAAGCGGGTCACTTCCAGCCGGACGCGGTCATACTCGCGCTCCTGGGCAAGCTTTTTCTCGTTTGCCTCGTTGATGATCTCATCCGCGCGGTCACTTGCTTTTTGCAGCAGCTCGTTGGCATCACGGATAATATCATCACCGCGCAGATTTGCGCGATGCAGGATCTCTTCCGACTTCTGGTTTGCTTCCCGGATGACATTCTCACCCATCCGCTGGGCATTGATCAGCGCGCTCTTGAGCATATCGCCGTCAGCCTCGTAGCTCTCCATTTCCTTGTGCAGACGCTGATTCTCGGCGGTCAGCTCAGCGATCTGGCGGCGCAGCTCCTCAGCCTGATCTTCATCCTGCTTCAGCTGCTCCTCTACTTTATCCAGGAAACGGTCCACCTCTTCGGTCCGGTAGCCGCGGATGTTCTTTTCAAACTGTGCAGCACGCACATCCTGCGGGGTCAGCATAGTGGTTTCCTCCCTTTTCATTCAATATTGAAAAAACTCGATGATCGATCGGTCTTTTTTGCTTTTTCCGGGCAGGGCCGTCAGGCCAAAGCGCCCCTTGCCGCGCACCGTGAATACATCACCCTCATACACCGGGGCGTGGGCACTTTCGGCAGGCAGATGGTTGATCTCCACCCGGCCCGCCGCGATCCACTCACACGCCTGCCCGCGGCCGCAATGGAGCATGGCCGCAAGCACAGCGTCCAGCCGCAAAGAGGACACGGTGGCTGTCTGCGTTTTGCGCTCTGCCTGTGGGAATTCAGGCACCTCATCCAGCGAAAGCAGCGTGGTGGTGACCTCTGTCCGGCCCACCTGCAGCAGTTCCCGGCAGATAAGCTCCCCCGCCGTTTCCAGCGCAAAGACATAGGCAGTGCCCGGTGTATCGGCCAGGAGCACGATGTCTCCCAGCGCTTCCCGACGCAGCTCCAGCCCCATCAGGCTGCCCAGATAATCCTTGTGGCCCGGCAGTGCCGCCCCGGAAAGGGTGCGGCAGGTCAGCTTCACACAGCACAGCGGGCTTGCAGGGTAGCAGCCCTCCGGCTCCAGGCAGAGCAGCTTCCGCTCTGCCCCGGGCCAGCCGCCCTCAAAATGATGGTCGCTCTCCGGCACATCGGCACGGTTCAGCGCCGCGCGGGCCAGATCCTGTTCCCTGTCGCTCAAAAAGCCGGAGTAGCGGGCAATGCCGCGTCCCTCGGCCGCGCGGGCCAGATCTTCTACATGGCGCATCAAAAAGCGCTCTTCATCGGTGCGGGCGGGCACAAAGCCCCGCACTGCCCTGGGAGCAGGATCAATAGAACGCGCCATTGTTCTCCAGCTCGTCCAGCAGATCGCCCATAATGTCCACGTTGTACGGGGTAATGATGAAAGTGCTGTTGGCAACGCGCTTGATCTGGCCGTTGTTGGCGTAAGCCACACCGGACAGGAAATCCACCAGACGGCGGGAAACTTCCTTGTTGGTAGACTCCAGATTCAGCACGACCGTGCGCTTGTTGTTCAGGTGGTCTGCAATGGTGCTGGCATCCTCAAAGCGCTCGGGCTTTACCAGAACGACCTTGAGCTGGGTGGTGGCGTGGATGTTGACCACCTTGTTCTTCTTCTGGGCACCCTCCACCGGCTCTTCCTCTGCATCGTCCATGCCAACGCCGAGACCGCTGTTGTTGTTCACCATCTGGGGGCCGTCGTCGATGTACTGATCGTCGTAATCGTCCTCACCGCCGAAAAGGCCCTTTTTGAGACTATCCACGAAAGACATAGTATCTGCTCCTTTCATTCAGGCAGCCGCAGCTGCCTGGCGCCTTTTGCAAAAGAGATGCAAATAGCTTTTACTATTATCGGATTTTTTGCCGCAGATGTCAATAACTACAAAAGTTTTCCATCATACAAATTTTGTCCGGAGACAATAATCTCGTCATAAAGCCGAACCTGACTGACAGAACCAGCCGTTCCGCTGGGCAAAACGATGAGGTCTTCACCGTCTGTGATCTGCGGGTGGACATCGTCCACAGGGTCGATGCGGCAGAAGCGGGCCAGGTTGCCGTACTTCACGTACACACCGGGGATGTAGTTCTCACCCTGACCTTCTGCCTCGGAGCCGTCCTCCTTAAGGTAGTGCACCGCGGCAGCAGGCACCCGCAGGCCGGTGTTGCGTCCCACGATGATCTGGGCATCGGCACAGTTCAGCCGGAGCACATCGCCGTTGATGATCTCGCAGGAGAGGACGAAGCGGGCAATGTCGTTCTCGGGATCAATGTTCACCTTGCTGACCTTTGCCTTGAGGGGCGTTTCCGCCTGACCGGGAAAGCGGATCTCAACGCTCTTGGTCAAGGGCTTGCCGTCCCTGCCCAGCAGCTTTTCCGCCTGTTTGGCCGAGCACACCCCGGCATAGTACCAGGTAAAGCCCGAAACGATCTTGCCTGCGCAGCCATCCAGCGCGATTTCCGGGGAGGATTCGACGTAAGCTTTCAGGTTGGCTGCATCCAGCGCAAGGATATCGGCAGAACCTGCGTTCAGCCGCCCGGAACTGGAGCTGCGGATGAAATAGCCCGTCTGCGGGGCCGTGATCTGGGACGGATTGCCCAGCTGGGACTGTACCGTGGCGGCCTGCTGGGTCAGCGCGGTGATCTGGTCAGAGAAGCTGGCCACCTCGCCGGTGATGACCCAGAGCTTGTTCTGGGCCAGAATGTAGTTTTCCTTCTCCGCATCGGTATCCTCGTAGTCCCCCGCATCCAGCGAATCCATCAGGTCGTACAGAGCAGCGGAACGGTTCTTGCGCAGGGATTCCAGCTGCACCGAAGTGGTGTTCTGGGAGCGCTGCAGCAGGTCGATCTGGTCATTGATCTGGGTCAGCTGCTGGCGCAGAGAAGCCTGCGCTGCATCGCTGTAGATCTCAGCCACCGCTGTGCCTGCCGAAACACGTTCGCCGTCTGCCACCAGATACCCCAGCGTGCCGCCGCCCGCAACGTAGCTTTCCTCAAACAGGAGCACGCCTTCGGCATCCACGGTGTCCTCCACCGTAGCCAGCAGGGCGGTCTCGTAGGTATTGGGCGGAAACAGCACCTGCATTGCCTGATAGCCCACATACAATGCCGCCAGCAGCAAAAACACGATAACGACAGCGGCCAGCGTTTTCAGTGCGCCGGAGATGCCCTCGCGGTTTTCTTCCTGCATATCGCTCATCCTTTCGCTAAAAATTCATTTGTGAGACGTGCAGCCTGTTCCCGGACATCCGGGGCCGAGGCATCCAGCCAGCAGATGCCTTCCATGTGGCGGAACCAGGTCAGCTGGCGCTTGGCATAGTTGCGGGAAGCCTGTTTCAGCTTTTCCACGCAAGGGGCAAGCGCACTCTCCCCCGCAAAGTAGGGGAAGAATTCTTTGTATCCGATGGCCTGGGCCGCCGTCTTATAGGTATCCCGGTGTTCCCACACACGTTTTGCCTCGTTCAGCAGATCCTGTTCCATCATCTGATCCACCCGCAGGTCGATGCGGCGGTAGAGCTGGGCGCGCTCCGGGAAATCCAGCCCAAGGATCAGAGAACGGTAGGGCTTTTCGGGCGGGAGTGAGTCCGCTTTCTGCTCACTGAGCTTTTTCCCGGTGGCGCGGTAATGCTCCAGCGCCCGCAGCACCCGGACATGGTTGTTCGGATGGATGGCCGCCGCCGTTTCGGGGTCCACCGCCTGCAGCTCCGCATACATGGCTTCCGGGCCTTTTTCATTCAGTTCTGCGGCCAGTTGTTCCCGCAAACCGTCCGGCGTTTTCTCAGCAGCAAAGCGGACACCATACAAAAAACTCTGGACATAGAGCCCGGTGCCGCCCACGAGGATGGGCAGATGCTCTCTGCTGGAGATCTCATGCTCCAGCGCTTCGGCCAGCGCGGTGTAATCCGCCACGCTGAACGGTTCATCAGGCTGCAGGATATCCACCCCATGGTGCGGAATGCCACGAGTCTCCTCGGGGGTCACCTTGGCGGTGCCCACATCAAGCCCTTTGTAGATCTGCATCGAATCGGCGCTGATAATCTCACCGCCGAACTGCTCGGCCAGTGCAACACCCAGCGCGGTCTTGCCGGAAGCCGTGGGGCCAACCACGGCCAGCACCGGGTGCTTTTTGTTACACGATCCGTCCAAACTGCTTTTCCAGCTCCTTCCGGGTCAATTTAAGGACACAAGGCCGACCATGGGGGCAGAAGGGCGGTACCTCGCCCGAGAGGATCTTTTCGGCCAGTGCCATCAGCTCCTGCGGGGAGGTCTTATCCCCCGCCTTGATGGCCGCGCGGCAGGAGATGGAATGGAGCACCCACTCGGTCTTTTCGCTCAGGGCATCGCGGCTGCCCTTGGAGAGCTTATCCGCCAGCTCCACCAGCAGATCCTCGGCACTGCCCTGTTCCACATCCGCGGGCACAGAGCGCAGGAACACGCTGTTGCCGCCAAAGTCATCAATCTCCAGTCCTGCGCTTTCCAGCAGCTCAAGGTTGGAGAGGAGTGCAGTCTTTTCCTCCGCCGACAGCTCCACCACCAGCGGCTCCAGCAGCAGCTGGGCCGGAACATCTCCATAGTTTGCCGCCAGCTTCTCGAAAAGCTGGCGTTCGTGGGCGGCGTGCTTATCAATGATGCAGATCTCCTCCCCGCGCTCAGCGAGGATATAGGTCTTGAAGATCTCACCCACATAGCGCAGAGGGGCAGGGCCTTCCTGCACGTCAAAGCCCAGCTGTTCCGGCGTATCCTCGGCAGCAGAGGTCTGCTGCGGAGCTGGGGCGGCAGGCATTTCCTCCTTGGGGGCAGGATCCCATGCCGCCATGTGGTCCTGATGTTCGGGCAGATCCACGCCGTCCGGCTCAATGTCCAATGCACCTTCTCCCAGCGCTGCGGCAAAGGCGGGTGCTTCAGGCTCACTCTCCGTGGGAGCTGGTGCCGGGCTGTGCAGGGTGGCATCCTGCCGGATGGGCAGGCCCGATGCAACCGTTGTCCAGCTGTGCTCTGTCGGCTTTTCCTCGGCAGTGCCCGGCACAGGCAGGATATCCGGGTGGCTTGCAGGTGCCGGACGGGACGGCGGTGCTGCTGCCGGTGCCGGAGTGAAGCTCCGGAAGCTCCGCTGGGGCTGAGGGGTATGCTCATGGAGCGTTCCCGGCTCGGCTTGGCCCGGAATGATGGCAGAAAGCCCTGTAAAGTCATTCTTCTTTACATCATTTTCCGTCGCATTATCACTTGTTTCCGATTTGTTGGATTCCTTGTCCTTTTTATCCTCTTCAAAGGCGAAGCGCCGTTCTCCGGTGCCCGGTTGGGCCAGTGCCAGCTTGACAGCGTGATAAACGAGGTCAAAGATATCGTTTTCCCGGGCAAAGCGCACCTCAGTCTTGGCCGGGTGGACATTGACATCCACAAGGTCAGCGGGCATTTCCAGAAGCAAGATTCCTCCAGGGAACTTGCCCTGCATCGTGGTGCCCTTGAACGCTGTTTCCATGGCCGCCATCATGGTGCGGTTGCGGACATAGCGCCCATTGATGTAGAAATACTGCATACTGCGGCTGGCGCGGCAGCTCCTGGGCTGGGTGATGAGGCCCCACACCCGGTAGACCCCTTCCTGATTGTCCAGCTCCATGAGGTCACGGCTGAATTCCCGGCCCAGCACCGCGTAGGCGGCACTGCGCAGCTTACCGTCACCGGGGGTGACATACTGCAGCTTGCCCTCCCGGACAAACTTGAAGCTGACCTCGGGGTGGCTCAGGGCCACATGGGCCACAATATCCGCCACAAAGGTACCCTCGCTGGAATCCTTTTTGAGGAACTTCATCCGGGCCGGGGTGTTGTAGAACAGATCCTGCACCCGGATGGTAGTGCCCACGCCGCGTGCACCGGGCTCCAGCGGATAATCCTCGCCGCCCTCGATGCGGTAGACGGAGGCACACTCGTCGTTCTCAGTACGGGTCAGTACTTCTACCCGCGCCACGCTGGCAATGGAAGCCAGCGCTTCTCCACGGAAGCCCAGGGTGTGGATATGGTTCAGATCATCTTCCGTCCGGATCTTACTGGTGGCGTGGCGGATGAATGCCGTGGGGATATACTCTGCTTCAATGCCCGAACCGTTGTCGCTGATTTCGATCAGCTTCACGCCGCCTGATTCAATGGTCACGGTGATCTGGCTTGCCCCGGCATCAATAGCGTTTTCCAGCAGCTCCTTCACCACGGAAGCAGGCCGCTCCACCACCTCACCGGCTGCAATGAGCTCCGCCGTGTGCTTGTCCAGAACATGGATGACTGCCATATTCGTTCCCTCCCCTGTTTTTTAGGATTTTTCAGGAAATCAGCCGTTCAGGCTGCCCTTCAAGGTCTTTTTCAGCTCGTACAGGAAATTCAGCGCTTCAATGGGGGTCAGCGTTTCCACATCCAGCGCATCCAGTTTTTCCAGCACCTCGCTGGGCACTGCAGGAGAATTATACTCCTGCAGCGCATCAAAGTCCATCTGCTCCACCTTGTTCTTGGGGGCAGTGGCTTCCAGTGCGCGCAGCACCTCGTGGGCGCGGCGGGTCACAGTGCCGGGCAGACCGGCCAGCTTTGCCACCTCAATGCCATAGCTGTCATCGGCAGGGCCGCGGACGATGCGGCGCAGGAAAGTGATATCCTCGCCCCGCTTTTTCACCGCAATGTTGTAATTTTTCACGCCGCTGATGGTGCCCTCAAGGTCCGTCAGCTCGTGGTAATGGGTGGCAAAGAGGGTTTTGCAGCCCAGTCCCTTGGCAGGGTCGCTGATGTGCTCCACCACGGCGCGGGCAATGCTCATGCCGTCAAAGGTGGACGTGCCGCGCCCGATCTCATCCAGCACCACCAGACTGCGGGAGGTAGCGTTCTTCAGGATCTCTGCCACCTCGGTCATCTCCACCATAAAGGTGGACTGACCTGCCGAAAGGTCATCCGACGCGCCGATGCGGGTAAAGATGGCATCCACTACACCCACATGGCATTCTCTGGCCGGAACAAAGGAACCGATCTGTGCCATCAGGGCAATCAGCGCATTCTGGCGCATATAGGTCGATTTGCCTGCCATGTTAGGGCCGGTGATGATGAGGCAGCGATCTTCGCCGCAGTTCAGGGTGGTATCGTTGGGTACGAACAGACTGCCCTTGAGCATCTGCTCCACCACAGGGTGGCGGCCCTCCACGATGGTCAGTTGATCGCTCTCATCCACAGTGGGGCGGCAGTAGTTGTTTTCTGCTGCCACCTGAGCCAGAGCGGCCAGCACGTCCAGCTCTGCCACGGCGTTGGCTGTACGCTGGATGCGGTCGAGCTGGGCACCAATGCTTTCCAGCAGCTCATTGAACAGCCGGTGTTCCAGAGCAATCAGCCGCTCGTGAGCACCCAGGATCTTATTTTCCAGCTCCTTGAGCTCCTGTGTGATGTAGCGTTCGCCGGTGGTCAGGGTCTGCTTGCGGATGTAGCTCTCCGGTACCTGTGCCTTATAAGAGTTGCTGACCTCGATGAAATAGCCAAACACGTGGTTATAGCCGATCTTCAGCTTGGGGATGCCGGTCTCCTGCCGCAGGCGGGTCTCGAGCTGAGCCAGCACGCCCTTGGTGTTATCGCGGATGGAACGCAGCTCGTCCACCTCGGGGTGGTAGCCCTTGGCAATGACACCACCATCCTTCAGGGTAGAGGGTGCGTCAGGGTCCACAGCGGCATAGATCTTGTCCTTGATATCGCTCAGCGGGTCGATCCTGGAGACGATCTCGCTGAGTTCGGCGCAGCCGCAGCTTTCGGCCTGCTGGCGCAGGCTGGGCAGGCGCTCACAGGTCTGCGCCATGGCATAGATCTCTTTGGGCGTGGCCGAGCCGTAGACCGTGCGGGTCATCATACGCTCCAAATCAGCGATGTAATGCAGTTCTTCGATCAGATCGCCGCGCTGTACGGTCTGGTTGACCAGGCTTTCCACAGCATCCAGACGGTGGTTGATGGCATCGCTGGAAAGCAGCGGCTGCTCGATCCAGGTGCGGAGCAGCCGCTTGCCCATGGCAGTGCTGGTCTTGTCCAGCACCCAGAGCAGAGTTCCCCGCTTCTCGCGGCCCCGCAGGGTCTCGGTGAGTTCAAGGTTGGCCCGCGTCACCGGCGAAAGCTGCATATACTGGGCTTCATTGTAGCTGATGACGGTCTTCAGGCGCTCCACACCTTTGATCTGGGTGGTGTGCAGGTATTCCAGAAGTGCGGCCATGGCAAACCGCACCAGACCTTTTTTGTCGATAGAGGTCGTCTCATCCCAATTGCGGCCAAACTGATTTTCCAGCGAAATGGCCACCAGACCCGGGGCGTAGCGCTCCTCTTCCACCAGCTCCACAGAGCAGGTCATGTTCTTTTTGATATAGCCGGTCAGCTCACGGCAGTCCAGCATTCCGGGGTTCATCAGCACCTCGCTGGGATGGTAGCGGCAGAGCTCCGCGATCACGGCAGGCACAATCTTCTCCCGTTTCAGCTCGGTGATGTGGGCCGTGCCAGTGGAAACATCGGCAAAGCAGATGCCCGCCGCGTTCCCTTTCAGAAAAATGCTTGCAATATAGTTGTTTTTGTCATCCTGCAGCATACTGCTCTCGATGACAGTGCCCGGCGTGACCACCCGGATGATATCGCGCTTGACCAGTCCCTTTGCCTTGGACGGGTCCTCCATCTGCTCACAGATCGCCACCTTGTATCCCTTGGCGATCAGGCGGGCCACATAGCCCTCGTAGCTGTGGAAGGGCACGCCGCACATGGGGGCACGCTCTTCCATGCCGCACTGCTTGCCCGTCAGGGTCAGGTCCAGCTCCCGGGAGGCGGTCAGCGCATCGTCAAAGAACATCTCGTAAAAGTCGCCAATGCGGTAAAACAGGATCTCGTCCTTATACTGCTTCTTGATGTCCATATACTGCTGCATCATGGGCGACAGTTCTGCCATAATCGTTCACCTTTCCTGCGGGCTATGCCGCTTTGCTTCTTTCCGTCGGTTTGCAGTAAGTAACTGCGAATGGAAGGAAAACGCGGCCTGCGATTTGCAGCCGCGTTCTCATTTTACCTGTTAGTGGCAGCCTCCGCAGGTGGAGCAGCTGCCGGTGCAGGATTCGCTGGGTTCCTGCACGGTCATGGGGTCGCCGCCGTTCATTGCGGTGTTGATGATGGCATCAATGTAGTTGACCAGGTTCTCGCAGTCGCGCTTTGCCTCGTTGTAAGCAGTCATACCCTCGTCAGCCATGATCTTGCCGTACAGGTCGTTGACCTTGGTGTTCAGCTCGGCGATGCGCTCATCACTGCGCTCGCTCTTGCTGATCTCGTTGTTCAGATCCATGCGGGCCAGATTGAACTCCCCGATGAGATTCTGCAGCTCCTCATCCTTGTCGTTTGCCTTGCGGGCCTGATCCAGAGCCAGGTAACGGGGGTCAGTCTGCAGTGCCATGGCGGCGCGCTTGAACAGATCGATGCAATCCATAATCAAAAATCTCCTTTGATGTGTTTGTTCTTATGGTCAGGTTATCATTGGGGCCGGTGTGCCCCGGGATCACGTTTCCAGTTCGCCCAGCAGGACAGTGGCGCGGGCACCGGTCAGGTGCACCTGTGCGTAGCTGCCCATCAGGGCGGGGTCAGCGGCAAACTCCACGGTCAGGTTGTTGTCCAACCGGCCGGAGAGGGTTCCATCGCTGCGGCCATAGCCTTCCACCAGCACCCGGACAGTCTGGCCCACCTGCTGCCGGACCAGATCCATTGCGATCTCGTCCTGCACCTTGAGCAGACGGGTCATCCGGTCGGTTTTCTCCGCGCGGGGGGTGGGGTCGGGCATTTCGGCAGCCTTGGTGCCGGTGCGCTTGGAGTAGATAAAGGTGAATAGCTGCATGTAGCCGACTTTCTTCACCAGTTCCAGCGTGTCCTGGAAATCCTCCTCCGTTTCCCCGGGGAAGCCCACGATGATATCGCTGGAGAAGGTGATGCCGGGCACCTTTTTGCGGGCGTACTCGATCAGCTCCATGTACTGCCCGATGGTGTAATGGCGGTTCATCTTTTTCAGCAATTCATCCGAGCCGCACTGCACCGGCAAGTGCAGGTGCTTGCACAGGTGGGGCTGGGCCGCAATGGTATCGATCAGCTTGTGGCTGGCATCCTTCGGGTGGCTGGTCATAAAGCGGATCTGGTAATCGCCGGGCACAGTGCAGAGCAGATTGAGCAGATCAGCAAAGTCCACCTGTTCCTCCAGGCCCTTGCCGTAGCTGTTCACGTTCTGGCCCAGCAAGGTAATCTCCTTGTATCCGGCTTCCACCAGCCCCCGGAACTCCGCCAGGATATCGCCGGGCTTGCGGCTCTTCTCACGGCCCCGCACATAAGGTACGATGCAGTAGGTGCAGAAGTTGTCGCAGCCGTACATGATGGGCAGCCAGGCGCGGAACTCACTCTCGCGCCGGATGGGGATGTTCTCCACGATGACCGGGCGCTGGGCAGGCTCCATCAGCACGCGCTTATGCTTCTGCAGCTTCTGAGCAATGAGCTGGGGCAGGGTATCGATGCCATCCACGCCAAAGACCAGATCGACATAGGGATAGCTCTTGCGCAGCTTTTCCACCACATGTTTCTGGTTGGCCATGCAGCCGCACAGGCCGATCATCAGGCCGCGCTTTTTCTCCTTCAGGCCCTTCAGTGCACCCACATTGCCGAACACGCGCTGCTCGGCGTGCTCCCGCACGGCGCAGGTGTTGAAGAGGATGAGGTCTGCATCCTCGGGCTTATCGCACAGGCCGTAGCCGATATCCACCAGCACGCCCTTGATGCGCTCGCCATCGTTGACGTTCTGCTGACAGCCATAGCTGTGAACAAAGGCCAGCGGCGGGGTGTCGTAAGCCGCACGCACCAGCTCCGCAGCCGTTTCGTTGTGTTCAAAGTTAATGTATTCCAATAAAAACCATCCTTATTTTTCAAAAGCTCTTTTTAGTATACCCTCTTTCTGCCATAAGGGCAAGTGGGAAACCGCAAATTTCAGAATCCTTCGGGGTAATTCAGCCTTCTGCCTGCTTTTTGGCGCATGCTTCACACAGGCCGAACAGCACCACAGCGCAGTCCTGCACCACAACATCCTTCTGGCGGCGCACCAGCCTCATCACCTGTTTCTCGTCCACATCGGCATCCACTACGCCACCGCAGGCTGTACAGTAGAGGTGGCTGTGCCAGCACAGGGTGTGATCAAAACGATCCGCCCTGCCCGGAATGGACACCCGGCGCACCATGCCTGCCTCCACCAGACTGTTCAGGTTGCGGTAGACAGTGCCCAGGCTCAGGCCCGGGCACTCCGGGGCCGCCTTATCAAAGATCTCTTCGGCGGTGGGGTGGTCGCAAAGCTGCTCCACGGTGTGCAGCACCAGCTCCCGCTGTTTGGAATAACGCATCTTCCTCTCTCCTTCTCTTCCCTTTATACGTTTTCTTCGCCCTTGATCCGCGCCCAATATGCGCGGGAGGCCTGCTCGTTCTTGTTTTCCCCAAAGGTGTAGTATTTTGTATTCTTGAGCACATCCGGCAGATACTGCTGCTCGACCCAGTGGTTGGGGTAATCGTGGGCATACTTGTAATTCTGGCCCTTTACCAGCGCATCCTCGCCGTCATAGTGCTTGTTCTGCAGCTGGCGGGGAATGGGCCCGGTACGCCCGGCCTGCACATCCGCAATGGCAGCGTTGATGGCATCGTGGGCGCTGTTGGATTTGGGGCTGGTCGCCACCAGCACAACTGCATCCGCCAGGGGGAGCCGCGCTTCGGGCAGGCCCACCGCGTTGGCGATATCCACCGCCGCCTTGACGATGGGGATGATCTGCGGGTAGGCAAGGCCCACATCCTCGCAGGCGCACACCATAAGCCGACGGCAGGCCGAGGGCAGATCTCCGGCTTCCAGCAGCCGGGCCAGATAGTGGAGCGCTGCATCCGGGTCGGAGCCGCGCATGGATTTCTGGTAAGCCGACACGATATCATAGTGGTCATCGCCGTCCCGGTCGTACCGCATGGCAGTGCGGCGGGTGACCTGCTGGATCATATCCAGCGTGATGTGTTTTCCCTCCGGTTCGGGAGCCGCCGCCGTCACTGCAAAATCAAGGCAACCCAGTGCCTTGCGCAGATCGCCGCCCGCGCTCTCGGCAAGATAGGCACAGGCATCGTCCTCCATCCGGATGGGCGTGCCCTCACTCTCCGAAAGCTTTTTCAGGGCGTTCCGCAGCCCCTGCTCCACATCCGCAGCTGTCAGCGATTTGAATTCAAACACGGTGCAGCGGGAAAGCAGTGCATTATAGATGTAAAAATATGGGTTCTCGGTGGTGGAGGCGATCAGGGTCACCGTGCCGTCCTCAATGCACTCCAGCAGGCTTTGCTGCTGCTTCTTGTTCAGATACTGGATCTCATCGAGGTACAGCAGGATGCCCCCCGCCCCGGCCAGTGTGCCGATATCCTTGAGCACTGCCTTGATATCCCCCGTGCCGCAGGAAGTACCGTTGAGCTTGTGCAGCGTCATGCCGCTGTTCTCGGCAATGATGCGGGCCACGGTGGTCTTGCCCGTGCCGGACGGGCCGTAAAAGATCATGTTGGGGATGCGGCCGCTCTCGATGGTGCGGCGGAACACCCGCCCCGGGGCCAGCAGATGCTGCTGGCCGCAGACTTCGGCCAGCGTTTTGGGGCGCATACGCTGCGCCAGCGGTTCATTCATCGGGCGTTCCCTCCTGTACTGCCCTGCTGTTCTGCATGGGCCTTATATAGAAATAGTATACCTCATTTTTACACGAACAGCAAGAGCAATAATGAAAATCATTCTCAGATGGATGCCGCAAACCCCATTTACAAAAAAGTCGAAACATGCTATTATCATAGTACATTTACGGGAAACGAGGGGTTCAGATGAAGAAAGCTGCGGCGGCAGAAGATCTCTCTGCCAAAAAGGAGCTGGCGCTCCAGGTTATCGACCGGCTGAAAACAGAATATCCAGATGCAGCCTGCACGCTGGATTACGACCACGCCTGGCAGCTGCTGGTCAGCGTCCGGCTGGCGGCTCAGTGCACCGATGCCCGGGTAAACATTGTGGTACAGGACTTGTTTGCAAAATACCCCAATGTAGCAGCGTTGGCTGCGGCAGAGCCCGATGAGATCGAAGCCATTGTCAAGCCCTGTGGGCTGGGCCGCAGCAAGGCCCGGGATATCTCGGGCTGTATGCGGGTGCTGCGGGATAAATACAACTGCAAAGTGCCCACCACCTTTGAAGAGCTGCTGGCACTGCCCGGCGTGGGCCGCAAGAGCGCCAACCTGATCATGGGCGATGTGTTCTGCAAGCCTGCCATCGTCACAGATACTCACTGCATCCGGCTTTGCAATAAGATCGGGCTGGTGGACGGCATCAAGGAGCCGCAGAAAGTGGAGATGGCCCTGTGGAAGATCATCCCGCCGGAGGAAGGCAGTGACCTGTGCCACCGCTTTGTGATGCATGGCCGGGCTGTCTGCAATGCCCGCAAACCCGAATGTGAAAAGTGCTGTTTGAACGATATCTGCCGGTACGCGGCAGAAAACACCGTTCTTACAAAAGAAACCAAGGAGGCTTCTGTATGATCACTTTGTCTATCCTGATCGTCCTTGCCCTGATCTGCGCTCTGGTGGGCGTGCTGATGGGCCTGTTCTCTCTGATCGGCCTGCTGGCTTCCCTGCTCGTGGGCGTGCTGGTAGGTGCTCTGGCCGGTCATATTGCCAACCGATTCATGGGCACCCAGACCTCCACCGGCCGCAACATTGTGCTGGGCATTCTGGGCAGCTTTGTGGGCGAGTTCCTGTTCGGTCTCATCGGCATCCATGCCACCGGCAGCATCAGCTCCTTTGTTATCTCGGTGCTGGGTGCCTGCGTCTGCATCTGGGTGGATAACCGACTGTTCCACGATCGTTGACCGGTTTTCTCTGGTTGTTTGTCTTTGCTCTCCCCTCCGGGAGAGCTTTTTTATTTTCCGCCCCTTGACAGTTATATCGAGAAGCGATATAATGCATCCATGATATATCGCATAGCGATACAAAGCGAGGTGATATAATGGAAAATCCGGCACTGACGGAAACCACCTACTACATCCTGCTTTCCCTCTATCATCCGCGGCATGGCTACGGCATCATGCAGGAGACCCAGCAGCTCTCCGGCGGAAGGGTACGGCTGGCTGCCGGAACCCTGTACGGTGCCCTGAATGCCCTGTGCGAAAAGGGGTGGATCTCTCCCCTGCCCATGGAAAGCGGGAGCCGCAAAAAAGAATACCAATTGACCTCCGCCGGGCTGAAGGTGCTCCAACAGGAGCTGGTCCGGCTGGAGGAGCTTGCTGCCAATGGCCGCGCCATTTTACAGGAGGAACAGGTATGAGTGAAACAAAAACGCTGCATCGGAATTTCTGGGTCTGGGAATTTGAAAAAGAAGAACGCTGGCTCAACGAAATGGCGCAGGAGGGCTGGGCCCTGCAGAATGCCGGGTTCTGTACCTACACCTTTGAAAAGACGGAACCCGGCCAGTACATCATCCGGCTTGCCATGCTGGACAGTTCCCCGGATTTTGATAGTTTCATGGAAGAGTTGGAAGCACAGAGCGTTGGGCATTGCTTCAGTTGGGGATATTTCCGCCGCAGCGCCCAGCTAGGTCCCTTTGATATGTTTTCGGATGTGGATTCCCGTATCTCCCACCTGAACAAAATTGGACAGATGGTGAGGCTGCTCTGTCTGGCAAACCTTCTCATAGGCGTTACCAACACCTTCAGCGGTGCATCGCTGGCATGGCTGAACCTGCTTTGCGCCACGTTTTTGGCCTACGGGCTGGGACGTATCAGCAGCAAACGAGAGAGTCTGATGGAAGAACGTCAGCTCCACGAGTGATTTTTTCTCCTTGATGCGCAGGATCTTCAGAGTTTTCAAAAAGTTCATGTTTACCCGCTTGCATTCCGATGCAGGCGGGTATATTATTGTCATCAGCAAATAGTTATCATTTGTTAAGTATTTGTATCTGTCAAGTGATAAGGAGGATTCGTATGCCGCAGAAGAGCGCACCGGAACTGTTCGCCGCGATCCATTATCTGCATCGGCTGAGCACGGAAGGCAAACGCGGTGCCAAAATGGCACTGGAAAGCTGCCCCAAGTGTCATTTCATCATGCTGGAAGGCGTGCTGATGACCATTGAAGAGCATGGCCAGAACGGCTCTATCTATGTTTCTGATCTGGCCGCCGCTGTCAAGCAGCCCCTGCCAGCTGTTTCCCGCGCGCTTCGCCAGCTGGAGCAGGATGGACTCATTGAGCGGATCACAGACCCCAACGACCGCCGCAAAACGCTGGTGCGCCCCACAGAAAAGGGGTTGGATGCCAGCCGCCAGGTCGAGGCCGCCATCAGCCGTTACTTTGAGCGGGTCATCCGCCGCATTCCGGAAGAGCAACGGGAGCAGCTGTTCTCCCTGACCGGTGTACTGCTGGAGGCCGTGGAGGCGGAAAATGCGGAGCAACAAGCAAAATTGAAGGGAGAAAACGAAAATGGGTAAAATTTTCAAGCAGCTGGCCCGCCACTGGGCCGCCTGCCTTGCCGTGGTGGCTCTGCTGTTCGTGCAAGCCTACTGCGACCTTTCCCTGCCGGATTACACGAGCAGGATCGTGGACACCGGCATCCAGCAGGGCGGCATTGAAAGCCCCCTGCCGGAGACTGTGCGCCAAAGCACACTGGATGCCCTCTCGCTTTTGATGAGCGAAGAGGATGCGGATGCACTGCAGAATGCCTACGGATATTATCTTCAGGACAACGGTGTTCTGAAGCTCCGCAGTGACCTGACCGATGCCGAGCGCACCGCTCTGGAGGAGGCCGTTACCACATCGGATATCGTGCTGTATATGGCGGCGGCGCAGAATGCCAACGCCCCTGCCGGGGATGAAGCGGAAGCCATGACCGCTGCTCCCACGGCGGAAGATCTGGATGCCGTCTGTGCCCAGTTCGCAGCCATGGCCCAGATGCCCGGTTTTTCCCGGGAAATGATCCAGCAGCAACTGGCCAGCGCCATGGAACAGGTAGACGAGACCACCCTTTCCAGCATGGCAAGTCAGGCCACCCTGCTGATCAGCCTGGAATATGAGGCACAGGGCGTTTCCCATGATGTGCAGATGGCCTACCTCTTCCGGGTGGGCGGCCAGATGCTGGCCCTGACTCTGCTGATGGTGGTCGTTGCCATTCTGGTGGGCCTGATCGCCTCCCGCGTCTCGGCTTCCATCGGCAGGGAACTGCGCAGAGAGACCTTTTCCTCGGTCATCCACTTTTCCAACGCGGAGATCGAGAATTTCTCCACCGCTTCCCTGATCACCCGCACCACCAACGATATCCAGCAGGTGCAGTTCACCTGTGTCATCCTGCTGCGCATGGTGGCCTACGCTCCCATTCTGGGCATCGGCGGCGTGATGCACGTCACCCAGGGCAATACCGGCCTTGCCTGGATCATTGTGCTGGACGTGGCCGCTCTGCTTCTGCTCATCACGGTTCTGATGAGCATCGCCATGCCCAGGTTCAAGATCATGCAGACGCTGGTGGACAAGCTGAACCTCGTCAGCCGCGAGATCCTGACCGGCGTGATGCCGGTGCGTGCATTCAGCCGCGAATCCTTTGAGGAAAAGCGTTTTGATGCTGCCAGCCGGGAGCTGATGGGCACCCAGCTGTTCACCAACCGCGCCATGGTGGCCATGATGCCCTTTATGACCCTGATCATGAACGGCACCAGCCTGCTCATCGTCTGGTTCGGCGGCAAGGCCATGGATGCCGGAAATATGCAGGTGGGCGAGATGATCGCATTCATCACCTACACCATGCAGATCGTCATGTCTTTCCTGATGCTGGCCATGGTGGCCGTGATGCTTCCCCGTGCCGGTGTGGCTGCTGACCGTATCGACGAGGTCTGCCGCACCAAGGCTTCCATCCATGATCCCGACGCTGCCACCGCAAAGCCCGCCCTTGAAAAGAAGGGCTGGGATGGCGTGGTCCGGTTCGAAGATGTCAGCTTCCGCTTCCCCGGTGCCGACAGCGACGCGCTGGAGCACATCAGCTTTACCGCAAACCCCGGCGAGACCACAGCCATCATCGGCTCCACCGGCTGCGGCAAATCCAGCCTGCTCAACCTCATCCCCCGCTTTTATGATGTCACCGGCGGCCGCGTGACCATCGACGGCATCGATGTGCGGGAGATGCCGCAGGAGCAGCTCCACAGCCTGCTGGGTTATGTGCCCCAGAAGGGCGTTCTGTTCAGCGGCACCATCGAGAGCAACCTGAAATTCGGCGGTGCACAGATCACCGATGCGGGCATGAAGAAGGCGGCTTCCATCGCACAGGCCACCGAGTTCATCGACGCAAAGCCTGAGGGCTATGCAAGCCCCATCGCACAGGGCGGCTCCAACGTGTCCGGCGGTCAGAAGCAGCGGCTCTCCATCGCCCGTGCCATTGCCAAGGAGCCGAAGATCTATCTGTTCGACGACAGCTTCTCTGCCCTTGACTACAAGACGGATGTCACCCTGCGCCGTGCGCTGAAAGAAGAGACCGACAACGCCACTGTGATCATCGTGGCACAGCGCATTTCCACCGTCCTCCACGCCAATCAGATCCTGGTGCTGGACGACGGCAGGCTGGTGGGCAAGGGCACTCACGCGCAGCTCATGGCCACCTGCCCTGAATATCAGGAGATCGCCAGGAGCCAGCTGAGCCAGAAGGAGCTCAACCTGCAAGACCTGAACACCGGAAAGGAGGATGAGTGATATGCCGAGACCCGGAAAACAGACCACCGAGCGCGCCAAGGATTTCAAGGGCACTCTGCGGCAGCTCCTCAGCGCATTGAGCCAGTATAAGCTCTCCCTCATCGTTGTGATGGTCTTTGCCATCCTTTCCACCATCTTCAATATCGCAGGCCCCAAAATTCTGGCCAAGGCCACCACGGCCCTTGCCACCGGCTGGATCGCCAAGCTGCGGGGGATCGGCGGCATCGACTTTGCCTACATCGGCAAGATCCTGCTCATCCTGCTGGCCATGTACCTCTGCTCCGCCGCATTCAGCTTCATTCAGGGCTGGCTGATGACCGGCCTTTCCCAGAAGGTCTGCTATGATTTCCGCCGCCAGATCAGCGAAAAGATCAACCGCCTGCCGCTGGCCTACTTTGAAAAGCGGACAGTCGGCGAGGTGCTCTCCCGCATCACCAACGATGTGGACACCCTGGGCCAGAGCCTGAACCAGAGCGTGACCCAGCTCATCACCAGCATTACCACCATGATCGGCGTGCTGATCATGATGCTGTCCATCAGCCCCAAAATGACCCTGATCGCACTGCTCATCCTGCCCGTCTCTCTGGTGCTGGTGATGCTGGTGGTCAGGTTCAGCCAGAAATACTTCAAGGCCCAGCAGGCCACCCTGGGCGTTGTGAACGGTCAGGTGGAGGAGGTCTACTCCGGCCACAATGTCATCAAGGCCTTCAACCGGGAGGCCGCCGTGCTGGAGGACTTCAACGCCGCCAACGACAAGCTGTTTGAATCCGCCTGGAAGAGCCAGTTCCTCTCCGGCCTGATGCAGCCCATTATGAACTTTGTGGGCAACCTGGGCTATGTGGCTGTTGCCATCGTCGGCAGCATCTTTGCCGCCAACGGCATCATTACCATCGGCGATATCCAGGCTTTTATCCAGTATGTCCGCAATTTCACCCAGCCCATCCAGCAGCTGGCACAGGTGTCCAACATGCTGCAGAGCATGGCCGCCGCTGCCGAGCGCGTGTTCGAGTTCCTGAACGAGCCCGAAGAGGATCAGCTGGCCGACCCTGCCCGCCGGGCAGACCCTGCCTGCATTGATGGTCAGGTCACCTTTGACCATGTCCGGTTCGGTTATGTGCCCGAAAAGACCATCATCCACGATTTCAGCTGTAAGGTGCAGCCCGGCCAGAAGGTCGCCATCGTTGGCCCCACCGGTGCCGGCAAAACCACCATGGTCAAGCTGCTCATGCGGTTCTACGATGTGGATTCCGGCTCCATCACCCTGAACGGCCACGATATCCGCGACTTTGACCGCAGTGCCCTGCGTGAGGGCTTCGGCATGGTGCTGCAGGACACCTGGCTGTTCAAGGGCACCATCATGGAGAACATCCGCTATGGCCGTCTGGATGCCACCGACGAAGAGGTCATTGCCGCCGCCAAAGCCGCCAATGCCGACCACTTCATCCGCACCCTGCCCGGCGGCTACCAGATGGAGCTGAACGAGGACGCTTCCAACGTCAGTCAGGGCCAGAAGCAGCTGCTGACGATTGCCCGCGCCATTCTGGCCGACAACCGCATCCTGATCTTGGACGAGGCCACCAGCAGCGTGGACACCCGCACCGAACAGCGCATCCAGACTGCTATGGACAACCTGATGCGGGGCCGTACCAGCTTCGTCATTGCCCACCGCCTGTCCACCATCAGGGATGCAGACCTCATCCTTGTCATGCGGGACGGCGACATTGTGGAGCAGGGCACCCACGACCAGCTCATTGAGGCCGGCGGTTTCTACGCTGACCTGTACAACAGCCAGTTTGAGGATGTTGTGGATTAAGCCACGCTCCCTTCTTTGAAAAAGGCTCAGGTTTCGATCAAAAACCTGAGCCTTTTTCTTTTGTCAATTCCTACCGGATGTGCTATACTTATTTTTGTGTCTTGAAGTAGGAAAGGAGTAACCACTCATGGAAACCACTCAAAAGCCCTACGCATTCAGCCGCAAGGTATTCTGCGAGGGGATGCGGGATGGTGTGCCCATTGCGCTGGGCTATTTTGCTGTCTCGTTCTCATTGGGCATTGCAGCCCGCAATGCGGGGCTGACCCCCATTCAGGGCTTTTTTGCAAGCCTGTTCAACAATGCTTCTGCCGGTGAGTATGCAGCCTTTTCGCTGATCGCTGCCGGTGCCACCTATCTGGAAGTTGCCATCATCACCCTGATTGCCAACGCGCGCTACCTGCTGATGAGCTGCGCTCTGGCCCAGAAATTTGCCCCCGGCACGCCGTTCTTCCACCGGCTCATCATCGGCTACGATGTCACCGACGAGCTGTTTGGCATCACGATCGCACGGCCCGGCTATCTGAACCCGTTCTACACCTACGGTGCCATTGCGCTGGCGGCCCCCGCCTGGGCAATGGGCACAGCGCTGGGCATCATTGCAGGCAATCTGCTGCCCGTGCGTGTGGTCAGCGCCCTGAGCGTGGCCCTGTACGGCATGTTCCTGGCCATCATCATTCCCCCCGCCCGGAAGAACAGGGTCGTTGCCGTGCTGGTGATGCTGAGCTTTGCCCTGAGCTTCGCCTGCGGCTGCCTGCCCGGCATCGCTTCCCTTTCGGACGGCACCCGCACCATCCTGCTGACGGTGCTGATCTCCTGCGGGGCAGCCATTCTGTTCCCTGTTACACCCGAAGCACCGGAAGCTGCCGGAACTGAGGAGGTGCAGGCATGACCTACAATAATTGGGTCTATATCGCCGTGATGGCCACTGTTTCTTACGCCATCCGTGTACTGCCGCTGACCCTTATCCGCAAACCCATCAAAAACCAGTTCATCCAGTCCTTCCTCTACTATGTGCCCTATGTAACGCTGGCCGTGATGACCTTCCCGGCCATCATCAACGCCACCCAGAGCCCCATTGCCGGTGCAGCCGCGCTGGTAGTGGGCATCGCCGCCGCATGGTTCGGAGCCAGTCTGTTTCAGGTGTCCGTCTCCTGCTGTGCCGTGGTGCTTGTGCTGGAACTGTTTTTGGTGCACTGAGCATGAAGATCTTAATTTCCGGCTCCTCCGGCTTTGTGGGTTCCCGGGTACTGCACCAGTGGCAGGGCCGTGCAGAGCTTTTCACCTTCCCGCGCGGATCTCTGGCCGCTGCCGATGAATCCGCCATTCGCCGTTTTGTGGAAACCGTGCAGCCGGATGTCATCCTGCATCTGGCGGCATTGTCCGATACCGGCTACTGCCAGCAGCACCCGGAGGAATCCCAGCGTGCCAACGTCGAACTGCCTGTCTGGATGGCAAAAGCTGCACGGGACACCGGGGCCAAACTGATCTCATTCAGCTCGGATCAGGTGTACGCAGGTGTGACCCAGCCCGGCCCCCTGCCCGAAACGCTGCCGCTCTCCCCCGCCAATACCTATGGCCGCCACAAACTGGAGGCCGAGGAGCAGGTCCTTGCGCTCTGCCCGGAGGTGGTGCTTCTGCGGGCTCCGTGGATGTACGATCTGCCCGGTGATGGCCTGCCCCTCCGGGGCAATCTGCCGCTGAACCTGCTGCAGGCCGCACAAAACGGTACTCCCGTTCGCTTTTCACCACACGATCACCGGGGTGTCAGCTGGGTGCGGGAGGTGGTGGAACAGCTCTTCCCCGCCTTGCAGTTGCCCGGCGGTGTATACAATTTTGGCAGCGGGAACGATGCCGACATGGTCACAACGGCCCGGCAGTTTGCCGAAGCGCTGGGCGTGCAGGTGCAGATCGAGCCTGCTGATTTCTCCCGCAACCTTGTGATGGACAGCTCAAAGCTGGCCGCACAGGGGATTCGATTCCATGATACATTGAGCAGTTTTGAAGGCTGTTTGAAACGGATCAAACCTCTCAGTCGAGCTGACGCGCGCCAGCTCCCCTAATAGGGGAGCCCTTGGCATAAACAGAAAGCCACCCGGTCACAGATGTAAACGCTGCGGCCGAGTGGCTTTTGTGATGTTACAGCAGAATACAGATCAATCCGGTGCATCCATCGTTGATAACCTGTTCCAGCGTTTCCTGCAGGCGGGTGCGGGCTTCCTGCGGCATGTGGAGGAGCTTATTCTGCAGCCCCTCATTCACCAGTTCATGCAGGCTCTTGCCGAAGATGTTTGATTCCCACAGCCTCTCCGGGTCTGCTTCAAAATCGCCCAGCAAACTCTGCACCAGATCCTCGCTCTGCTTCTCGGTGCCCACAATGGGGCTGATCTCGGTGTGGATGACGGCTTTCATCATATGGATGGAGGGTGCGCTGGCTTCCAGCCGGACACCGTACCGTCCGCCCTGCCGGACGATCTCCGGTTCTTCCAGTGAGAGCTCCTCAATGCTGGGCATCACGATGCCGTAGCCGGTGGCTTCCACCTGTTCCAGTGCACTGCGGATCTTCTCGTACTTCCGCTTTGCCCGGGAAAGCTCAATGATGCAGGGCATCAGGCCTGCTTCGTCGCCAATTTCCAGCCCCGTCTGCTCACTGAGGACGCGGTAGAACACCTCTGGCTTCAGCAGAACGGTCACCCGCACCACGCCGTCGGAAAGGTTCATGCCGCTCAGGGCGGACTCCTGCACCGAATCCCCGGCCAGCGCCCCGGCACTGTTCTGGGCCGGAACATCCTTCATCCGGCTGATCTTCTCTGAAAATTGGAGCGCCGCCGTGTAGATCTCGTTCTGGAGCCAGTGGCCCTTTTCCAGCATCGTCACCCAGCGGGGGATGGCAAAATCCAGCTCCCGTACCGGAAATTCGTAGAGGACACGCTGCAGGATGGACAGCAGGTCATCTTTCTGCAGATCCAGACAGCTCACCGGCAGGACCGTGCGTCCGTATGCCTGTTCCAGCTCTGCAGCCAGAGCCTTTGTCTCCGGAGCATCCGGGCGGGTACTGTTGAGCAGGATGACAAAGGGTTTGCCCAGCGCTTCCAGCTCCTCCACCACCCGCTTTTCGGCGGGCAGGTAGTTTTCCCGGGGGATCTCGCTGATGGAGCCATCGGTGGTGACCACGATGCCGATGGTGGAGTGATCCCGGATGACCTTGCGGGTGCCGGTCTCGGCGGCAAGGTCAAAGGGGATCTCTTCCTCGAACCAGGGGCTTTTGACCATGCGGGGCTTCTCGTCCTCCTCGTGGCCCATGGCTCCCTCCACCATATAGCCCACACAGTCGATGAGCCGGATGCGGCATTCCCCGCCGCCCTCCAGTTGGAGCGGCACGGCCTGCTCCGGGATGAACTTCGGCTCTGTGGTCATGATCGTTCGCCCTGCCGCCGACTGCGGCAGCTCATCCCGGGCCCGGAGCTTTGCGTCCGCCGGGCCGATGGCAGGCAGCACCAGCTGCTCCATAAACTGCTTGATGAGGGTGCTCTTGCCGGTGCGCACCGGCCCCACCACGCCAATCAGGATCTCCCCGCCGGTGCGTGCCCCGATCTCCCGGCAGACAGTGGCTTCCAAACACTCCTGTTTTTCCAAATTGCTCTCTCCTCTCTCCCGTCCGCACCGGGCGGCAAGGCCGCACCTTCTGCGTCTGCTTCTCGGAAACAGTCTATTCGGACAGGCGGCAGGATATGAGCGGCACCTAGCGAAAAAGCGTCGGTTGACGGAAAAGTCCCTCTGCGCTACAATAGAGAAAAATTGAGCAGAAAGGTGGAACGCAGATGGAGTGGAAGGTTTATTTTGAGGACAATCCGGGCTGTCACCGCCCGCATCGGGGCCGCCCCGGGCAGGAAGTGTCCTGCGGGGCACACTCGGTGTGGGGCGGGCAGCATTTCATCATCCCGGCGATTTACCTTTGTGGAAAAGGGCTGGTTGTAGACATCTGCCGCCGGGTGGAGCGTGAGGCGATCGAAGCGCATTACCAGAAGTTGGCCGCTTATGAAGGGATGGATATTGACGAATGCCCGCCGGAAGTTGTCGAACTGGCCGAAGCCGAGGATCCGTTTGGTTCTTTTGACTATCTGCCAAGTGCAGCCATCAACGGCAAAACCGTGGAGTACAGCCGCGGTGCCGGGGAATATTATAACCCCCTCCGCTCCGAAGAGGAGATCGTTTGCAGCGGTGAACAGGCCGCGCGGGACATCGTCAAGCACTACGGGCTTGACCCGGAACAAGGCTGGGATCTCCGGCAGTGGAGCTTTCCCTGGGCGACAAAGCGCAGGCCGGCCCACATCACCAGCCTGACACTGACCCTCACCCAGCGGGAACAGCCTGCCGAAGCGGTACAGTTCACGGCAGCGCCCGGAAAGACCGTGGAGTTTGCCCACCCCGTCACCGGTGTGCCCTGCGTGCTGACGGTCAAAGACCTGAAACCGGCCCGGCTACCGGAGAGTGACCTCCCCCACATGGGGCCGCCCATGGAATGGCCCCGGGAATTTGTGGAAATGACTTACACCCTGACCCCCGCCGTGACCACCGGCTGGGTGCAGGTGAACGACTGCGCCTCTAGTGATAAGCCCATCCGGAAAAGCGACGCACCCACGGAAGATGGAGCCATTGGCATCATCGGCGGGGCAGACGGCCCAACGGCGATCTTTGTGAGCGGAAAGCAGCAGGGTGATACCCGCACCGCCTGTTCCTCGCTCCACTTTGCGCCGGTGGAACCGGAAAATATCCGGTGGAAGGTGACCTACTACCAGAAGCAGTTCCCGGATGAAACTATAGCGCTGTTATAACGAAAAGACAGGCGGCTCCAACCAAAGTTGGATGCCGCCTGTTTTACTGTTCAGATCAGCTTGATGGCCACTGCCTCGCTGGTGCGGTCCTGGGCTTCGTTGGTATGCTCGGGGTCATCCAGCATATAGCGGAGCAGGAGCACCTCGCCCACATAAAGCACCGCCACCTTGATGGGGATGCTGCCGGAATCCAGCGGGCTCTCCTGCGCACCGCACCGCAGCACCACATCCGCCATGGCTGCGCCGGGCGAATCCTCATAATGGGTGAGCAGAATGATCTTTGCGCCGGATGCCTTGGCCGTGCGCAGCGTTTCCAGCATATCGCGGGTCGCGCCGGAATAGGAGATAAAGAGCACCACATCCTCCGGGCCCATCAGGCTGGCCGCCAGGATCTGCAGATGACTGTCCCCTGCGGTGCGGAACTTGTTGGACAGGCTGGAAAAGCGGGCGCAGATATCGTTGGCCAGCAGCATACTGCCGCCCTGACCCAGGCAGAACACCTGCCGTGCGGCACGCATCAGATCCACAGCCTGCTCCACGGCTTCGGGCGAAAGAGAATTTTGGGTGCCGTTAATGGCAGTGAGAAACAGGCCGCTGGCGTGCTCACACAGGCTGGCGGTGGTAGCGCCCGGCTCCGGCTCATGCTGGTTGACCAGCGCACCGGTGGCGTTGGCCTGCGCCAGCGAAATGCGCATCTCATGGTAGCCCTCAAAACCCAATGCCCGGCAGAAGCGGAACACCGTTGCCTCTGCTACCTTGCATTCCCGCGCAAGGGAGGAAATGGAAAGGTACTGTGCCTCGTCGGCATGGTGGACAAGGTAATCTGCCACAGCACGGCCGGATTTTGTCAGTTCATCCTGCCTTTGCTGCAGCAGCTCCCAGAAGTTCGTGGTCGTAGACATGATGGTCTCCTTTTTCCTGCTCCGTTTCCCGCCGGAAGGGCCGGCCGCACACGCCAACACCATTGTCGGGAAGTTTTCCTTTAAGGAAAGTATAAAAGAATCCCAGCCGCTTGGCAAGAGGGGCTTTGACTACAAATTCAGGTTCGTTTCTGTGCAGAGCGCCCAAATTCGCCGCATTAGTATGACTTATTTGTGAAAATCCTTTTCAATTTACCGGATTTTCTGCTCTTTTTTGAGTGAAAACTATTTTCACCAGCAAAAAGCGTGATTTTTCTATAATGGTTACAAAATAGCTACAACTTTCAAAATTTCCGTAAATTCTGCCCAAAAGGCCAGTCTTTTCGCTAAAATTGTGCGACATCCACAAGAAAATCCTTTCATTATTGGGCAGACAGCCGATAGACAAAATGAAAATATTTTTCTATAATAAGGCCAATAGAAGCGGTTCCCACACGAGGGCCGCAGAGCAGAATCGCACTACATCAATGAGTAAGGAGAAGTTTCTTATGAAAAACAGTATCTCTCGTCGCTCTTTCCTGAAGGCCGTGGGTGCCCTGAGTGCAGCCGGTGCACTGGCCGCATGCGGCGGCAGCTCCTCCAGCAGCACTGCTGCATCCTCCACTGCAGCTTCTGCAGCGGCAAGCACCGCAGCTGGCGCAAACATCAAGCTGTGGACATACCCCATCGGCGGCTGGGGCAAGGATGAGACTGTGCAGGAGCTGATCTCCAGCTTCAACGCAAAATATCCCGACATCAAGGTCACCGTTGAGTACCTGGATTACACCAATGGTGATGACCAGGTCAACACCGCCATCGAGGGCGGCAGCGCACCCGACCTGATTATGGAAGGCCCCGAGCGTCTGGTTGCCAACTGGGGCAAGAAGGGCGTTATGGCTCCCCTGAACGACCTGTGGACCGATGATGCCAAGAAGGACATCTACGCTTCCGTTGAGTCTGCCTGCAGGAACGATGCCGGCGACTACTATGAGTATCCCCTGTGCATGACCGCACACTGCATGGCCGTGAACATGACCAAGGTCAAGGAAGTGGGCGCAGACCAGTACATTGATACTGATAAGCACACCTGGAGCACCGACGGCTTCCTCAAGACCGTTGACGCACTGTACAATGGCGGTTATGAGAATGTTGCAGCCATCTACTGCAGCGGCCAGGGCGGCGACCAGGGCACCCGCGCGATCATCAACAACATGTACGGCGGCACCTTCACCGATGCCGAGCACACCAAGTACACCGCTGACTCCCCCGAGAACATCAAGGCCATTCAGGCTCTGTACGATGCCAAGGGCGTGAACTTTGATGCTTCCATCAACGGCGGCGAGGAGATCACCCTGTTCCGCAACGGTACCCTGCAGATGGCATTCTGCTGGAACATTGCACAGCAGCTGAACTCCGACAACAACGATGCCGGCCTGACCAACAGCGGCGACGAGATCTTCCCCATGGCCTTCCCCACCGAGAGCGGCGATCCCAAGCTGTGCGGCGGCATCTGGGGCTTCGGCATCTTCGACAACGGCGACGAGGCCAAGATCGAAGCCGCCAAGACCTTTATCGACTTCATCGCTGCTGACCCCGACCAGGTTGGCGCAAGCGTTCTGGCTTCCACCTACTTCCCCGTTCGCGAGAGCGTTGGCGACATCTACGCCGGCAACGACATTATGAGCGAGTACACCAAGTTCATGGGCTTCCTGGGCGATTACTACCAGATCACCCCGGGCTGGGCAACTGCTCGTACCGAGTGGTGGAACATGCTGCAGCGCGTTGGCACCGGCGAGCCCGTTGAGCAGGCCGTTGCTACCTTTGTTGAGAACGCAAATGCTGCCGCTGCTGCCGAGGCATAAGCGCACCACCTGAGTTTTTCATCGCAACGTTATAAACCTTGCCCCTTCCTCGATAATCCCGGCGAGGGAGGGGCATTCTTTTTGCAAGTTCCGTCGGGAGCCGGTCATTTTACCGGAGCTAAACGAAAGGTTTGGTGATTTTCTTGGCTGCTACCACCGTAAAAGTCAAAGAGCCAAAGCGCAGCCGCGCACTGGTCCGGCAGGAGACCATCGCATCCTACCTCTTCCTTCTGCCCAGCCTGATCTTCTTTCTGGGGTTCGTCATCTATCCCATGATCCTCTGCGTGGTCACGAGCTTCTTTGATTCCACCATGAACCGCGCCGATGTCTTTGTCGGCCTTGCAAACTACAAAGAGCTGTTCGCCGATAAGATCTTCCTGGGCGCTCTGAAGAACACCTTCATCATCGTTATCGTGTCGGTGCCTGTGACCTGCGCCTTCTCGCTGTGGGTCAGCTCCGCCATCGTGGATCTGCCCGAGTGGGCCACCAGCCTTTTCCGCTGCGTGTTCTACCTGCCCGTTGTCACCGGTTCCGTTGCCGTTACCGTTGTCTGGAAGTGGATGTACAACAATTACTACGGCATCTTCAACTATCTGGGCAAGACGCTGGGGCTGATCGACAAGAACATCAACTGGCTGGGCGATGAGCGGTTCGCTCTGGGCTGCATCATCCTCATCCTGCTGACCACCTCTGTGGGCCAGCCCATCGTTCTGTATGTTTCTGCCCTGGGCAACGTGGATCAATCCATCGTAGAAGCTGCTGAAGTGGACGGCGCGACCGATTTCCAGTGCTTCTGGAAGATCAAGTGGCCCGCCATCATGCCCACCACCCTGTACATCCTGGTCATCACCACCATCAACTCCTTCCAGTGCTTTGCGCTGATCCAGCTGCTGACCTCCGGCGGCCCCAACCACAGCACCGATACCATCATGTACTACATCTACTACACCGCGTTCAAGCTGTACCGCTACGGCTACGGCAACGCCATGGGTGTTGTGCTTGCCATCATCATTGCCATCCTGTCTGCTATCCAGTTCAAGGTTGGCAACCAGAATAATTGAGGAGGTGCGTAACAATGAGTGCAACTGCTGCAACCGCAAAAAAGCAAAAGCCCTTGAAGCGTCACCCCAGCAAGCTCAAGCAGGCCAGCGCCTATACCATCCTGACCCTGATCCTGATCAGCATCGTGGCCGTGACCTTTGCGTTCCCGCTGTACTGGATCATCACCGGTTCCTTCAAAACCGGTGCAGCCATCAACTCCACCACCCCCGAGTGGTGGCCCCATGAGTGGGTGCTGACCAACTACCAGAAGCTGTTTGCCGGAAAGAGCGCTCCGCTGTGGCAGCTGGCCATCCCCTTCAGTGCACGCTTCAGTGCCGACGGCGATCCCATCTATTTCTCGGTCGGACCCACCGCTCCTGCTGCCCTGCGCTGGATGATCAACACCGTGTTCATGGCTGTTGTCTCCATGATCCTGACCTGCATCACCGCCGCCATGGCCGGTTATGCACTGGCCAAGAAGCGCTTTGTGGGCCGTCAGCTCCTGTTCACCCTGATCGTGTGCGCAATGGCTCTGCCCAAGCAGGTCATTCTGATTCCCCTGCTGCGTGAGATGAGTGCCCTGAACCTCTACAACACCATCTGGGCCGTCATCTTCCCCATTGTCGGCTGGCCATTCGGTGTGTTCCTGATGAAACAGTTCAGCGAGGGCATCCCCACAGAAATGCTGGAGGCCGCCCGCATTGATGGTGCAAGTGAAGCCAAGACCTTTATCAGCATCGTGCTGCCCATGGTCAAGCCGGGCATCGGTGCTCTGGCCATCTTCACCTTTATCAACAGTTGGAACGATTACTTCATGCAGTTGATCATGCTGTCCAGCACCAGCAACCTGACCATTTCTCTGGGCATTGCAAAGCTGCAGGCGGAAAACAGCACCGACTTCGGTCTGATCATGGCAGGTGCTGCACTGGCTGCTGTGCCTATCATCATCATCTTCCTCATCTTCCAGAAGTACTTCACCAAGGGCATCGCAATGGGTGCCGTTAAGGGCTAAAATTGCGACCGCCGCCTGCGGCGGAAACAGGGAGCAATTTTTGGCGCAGCGGTCTGCAAGACGCGAGACCCGCCCAAGGGTCGAAGCGGATGCAGGGCACCGCAAGAGGGCATTGATGCAGTTGCCCGGAACAGAAAGCGTTGGAGCTTGATGTTCAGGAAGCAATTTTTGGCGCAGCGGTCTGCAAGACGCAAGGCCCGCACCAAGGGCCGAAGCGGATGCAGGGCACCGCAAGAGGGCGCTGATGCAGTGAACAGAACAAATAAGCATATAGGAGCTTAAGGAGACAAACCATGAAAGATATCACTAAGTACCAGGGCGTTATCCCCGCTTTCTACGCATGCTACGACGCAGAGGGCAATATTTCCACTGAGGGTGTCAAGGCCCTCACCCGCCACCTGATCGCCAAGGGCGTTAAGGGCGTGTATGTCGGCGGTTCCTCCGGCGAGTGCATCTACCAGCATGTGGACGAGCGCAAGGCCGTGCTGGAGGCAGTGATGAGCGAAGCCAAAGGCAAGCTGACCGTCATTGCACATGTTGGCTGCAACAACACCGCCGACAGCGTGGAACTGGCCCGCCATGCCGAGAGCGTAGGTGTGGATGCCATCGCCTCCATCCCCCCCATCTACTTCCACCTGCCCGAGTATGCCATTGCCAAGTACTGGAATGACATGTCCGCTGCTGCTCCCAACACCGAGTTCGTGATCTACAACATTCCCCAGCTGGCCGGCACCGGCCTGACCATGAGCCTGCTGAAGGAGATGCTCAAGAACCCCAATGTGGTGGCTGTCAAGAACAGTTCCATGCCCACCCAGGACATCCAGATGTTCAAGGATGCCGGTATCGCTGCCCGCGGCGAAGGCAACTTTGTGGTCTTTAACGGCCCCGATGAGCAGTTCGTCTCCGGCCGCGTCATCGGCGCAGACGGCGGCATCGGCGGCACCTACGCCGTGATGCCTGAGCTGTATCTGGCCATGAACGAGCATATCAACAAGGGCGAGGTCAAGGAGGCTCAGGCCCTCCAGTACGAGGCTGACCGCATCATCTACAAGATGTGTGAGGCCCACGGCAACCTGTACGCCGTGCAGAAAGAGATCCTGCGCCGGATGTACGGTCTGGAGCTGGGCGGCGTGCGTGAGCCCATGCCCAGCCTGGTCCCCGAGGATGAGGCCATCGTGGCCGAAGCACAGGCCATGATCGAAGCCGCCATCGCAAAACTGTAAGCTGAACAAGCGCCCCCTCTCCGTCTCTTTTCAGAGGGGAGGCGGGCGCTTCTTTTTTGGAGGGAAAGCGTATGATCTGCGATACCCTGGATCAACTGCATCTGTACAAGGGGTTCCACAAAAACCTCGACACGGCCATTGAGTTTCTGGCCGCACACCCGCTGGATACCCTGCCGCTGGGCCGTACCGAAGTGGACGGCGACGAGGTGTTCATCAATGTGATGGATGCCGATCTCAAACCCCACACCGGTTCCCACGCCGAATATCACCGGCTCTACGCCGATCTGCAGATCGACCTGACCGGCGGCGAGGGCTGGGGCTACGAGACCGCCCCCGGCACCGAGGTGGAGCCCTACCAGCCGGATATCGGCAAAAAGGACAGCGAGGATGCCGTTTTCGGCGCTCTGGGCGAGGGGCGGTTCGTCCTCTTCTTCCCCGGTGAGCTGCACCGCCCCGGCGTGGAAATGCCCGGCTGCGATCGTGTCCGCAAAGCTGTAGTCAAGATCAAGATGGAGGATAAGTATCATGGATAAGGAAAAACTGTTTGCTCAGATCAAGGGCGGGCTGATCGTCTCCTGCCAGGCATTGGAGCACGAGCCCCTGTACACCAAGGAGGGCGGTGTGATGCCCCTGATGGCCAAGGCTGCCGCCATGAGCGGCGCGGTGGGCATCCGTGCCAACACCGTGCGGGACATCACCCAGATCAAGGAAGTCGTGGACCTGCCCGTGATCGGCATCATCAAAAAGGACTACCCCGGCACCCCCATGTACATCACTGTGACCATGAAAGAAGTAGACGAGCTGGTGGCCTGCGGCGTGGATATTCTGGCGGTGCAGGGCACGGGAGCTCTCCGCCCGGACGGCTCCACCTCCGCTGAGTTCATCCGCACTATCAAGGCAAAGTACCCGGATCAGCTGGTGATGGCCGACTGCGACAACTTTGAGAACGCCATGGCCTGCGCCGAGGCCGGTGCCGACTTTGTGGGCACCACCATGCGCGGCTACACCCCTGAGACCCAGGGCATTGACGACATCGATTTTGATTTCGTCCACAAGCTGGCCACCGAGTGCCCCGCCAAAGTCATTGCCGAGGGCCACATCCACTACCCCGAGCAGGCCGTCAAGGCACTGGAAGCCGGTGCTTTTGCACTGGTGGTGGGCGGTGCCATCACCCGCCCTGCCGAGATCACGGCCCGCTTCACCGGTGCCATCAACGCCATGAACAAGTAAAACGGAGACACCGAGATGAAACAGTATCTTGCGATCGATATCGGCGGCACTGCCGTCAAGCTGGGCATCGTGGATGAAACCGGCGCGGTGTGCTCCAAGGCCGAGGAAAGTGTCAACTTCGACGGCTACCAGACCCCGGTGCTGACCACCGTGCTCAAAGCCGCCAGAGCCTTTGTGGAGACCCAGAACATCGATGTGAACACACTGGAAGGCGTGGGCGTTTCGGCCACCGGCCAGATCGACAGCCGCAAAGGCATCGTGGCCGGTACCTGCGGCAACTTTCCCAACTACATCAACAGCCCCATCCAGGCCGAACTGGAACGTCTCTTCGGCCTGCCCGTCACCGTTGCCAACGATGCCAACTGCATGACACTGGGCGAGGTCTGGGTCGGCGGCGCAAAGGGTTATACCGATGTCATCGGCGTGACCCTG
This sequence comes from Faecalibacterium hominis (ex Afrizal et al. 2022), assembly GCF_049545105.1. Lineage (NCBI taxonomy): Bacteria > Bacillati > Bacillota > Clostridia > Eubacteriales > Oscillospiraceae > Faecalibacterium > Faecalibacterium hominis (ex Afrizal et al. 2022). Next base: position 566,767 of record NZ_CP186860.1, read on the forward strand.
GGCACCGGCGTGGGCGGCGGCATCCTGACCGGCGGCCGCCTTTTGGAGGGTGCCCGCGGACTGGGCGGTGAGCTGGGCCACTACCGCACCCATGCACTGGACGGTGTCCCCTGCACCTGCGGTGCCACTGGCTGCTGGGAGCGCTACGCCGCTACCACGGCTCTGGTACGGGCCGCACAGGAAAAGGACCCGGCCTGGAAAGACGGCCGCACCATTTTTGCTGCCGCAGAGGCTGGCAACGAGACCGTTCTGGCCCTGCTGGATGCCTGGACGGATGAGATCGCACAGGGCCTTGCAGGCATGGTGCACATCTTCAACCCGCAGCTCATTCTCATCGGCGGCGGCGTGAGCGCCCAGCAGAAGCTGCTCATCGAACCCATTGCCGCCAAAGTCAGGGCCTCCGTTATGCCCGCCTTTGCCGAGGGGCTGGAGATCCGCGCCGCCCAGCTGCACAATGATGCCGGTATGGTAGGCGCAGTCTATTACTTCCGCCAGCAGCACGGCGAAGCCTGATCATCTGAACGATCAAAGGAGTGTATTGAGATGAAAACACATATTCTCTGCCTGGGCGATTCCAACACCCACGGTTATTGTGCCGACCCCAAGGACAATGCCGACGGCGGCATCCGCTTCAACGAGGACGAGCGCTGGACCTGCCGCCTGCAGACTGCTCTGGGCGACAAGTATCTGGTAACCGAAGAGGGCCTTTCCGGCCGCACCACCGTTTTTGCAGACCCCATCCACGAGTCCATGGATGCTCTGAGCGTGGCCTATCCCCTGCTCAAGAGCCATGAAGTCATCGACCTGCTCATCATCATGCTGGGCACCAACGATGTGAAAGAGCGCTTCAACGCAAACGCCGCCTGTATTGGCGCTGGCATGGAGCGCCTGATCCAGAAGTGCAAGACCGTGGACTGCTGGGGCGACAAGGAACCCAACATTCTTGTGGTTGCTCCTCCGCGCATCAAGGAGGGCTTCCACGATGAGGTCATGGGCGACGGCTGTGTGGAGAAGTCCAAGGGCGTTGCCGGCTGGTACAAGATCATTGCAGAGCGCAACAACGTCCATTTCCTGGATGCTGAAGGCTGCGAGTTCAACCAGATCGACTTCATGCACCTGACCCGTAAGGGCCACGCACAACTGGCTGAGAAGCTGGCCGAGCTGGTGCCGACGCTGCTCTGAGTCAAAAAGAACAACCCTCTCCGTCAAAGCCTTTTGCTTTGCCTGCTTCCCCCGAAAGGGTGAAGCGGCATTGCGAGGCAATGACGGAGAGGGTTGTTTTCTTTTGTCAGATGTAATCCGAAATATACGGAATCTTATGGAAGAGCACGTCATCCAGCCGTTCCACAGCCTCTTCCCTGCCCTCGATGCGCTCCAGCTCATACAGACGCTCTGCAGTCTTGTAGCCCAGCAGCAGGGTGGTAAATGTGCCGATGCCCATTTTCAGGTGATACTCGGCGGGTTCACGGGTCATGGTGCAGTGCCCATCCGCAAAGCGAACGTTGAACGTCCGGTCGTTCCATGGCAGAAGCGAGTCCTCGATCTCCAGCTCGATACACAGGGTGCCGCCGTCCGGGTCACAGGGGTAATCGGCGAGGAAATCCTCCACGTCGATGATGCGTCCCATGGCATAGGGGCGGATGCTCTCCTTGATGTCGCCATCGTCCATCTCAAAGGCGATGGGTTCGCTGAAATAGGTACTGCCGTGCACCTCATCGATCATGGAATCATGGGCATGGATATACTCCCACAGGCCTTTCTGGGCCTCGCGGTTGAGGTAGACCATCTCCTTGATGTGCATGATGTCGTTTTTGATGAGGTAGACCATGTAGCCGCAGGGCTTATCCTTGACGTTGTAGTAGACCGCAACATTGGTATCGTCCTCATCCCAGCGCCAGTATTCCTCCCAGGCCAGACTGTTGCGGAACAGACAGCCGTGGGTGATGGACGCAAAGTGGGAGTGCAGCTCATGGAACTCGGTGTTATCCCAGCTGACACGCCGGACATAGCCGGGGGCCTTGACCTTGGTGGGGATCTGCCGGTCCTTGATGTTGAACGAGATCTTGTTGGAAACGATCTCCCAGCCCAGGTGATGGTACAGCGGAATGCTGTACGGGTAGAGCAGGGCGAAGGATTTGCCCTCCTCGTGCATCTGGGTCAGACCCTTGATCATCAGGTGCTTCATAATGCCCTGCCCGGTGTACTCCGGGTAGGTGCAGACACTGGTGACAAAGCCCACATGGTAGACCGTATCGTAGATGTTCATTTTCAGCGGATAGACGGCAAACTGGGACACCAGCGTGTCTCCATCAAAGCAGCCCAGAACATCGGCACGTTCCAGCACCGGGAACTTGGACTGCTTGATCTCATCGTCCTTCCAGCCTGTGGCAGTCAGCTCTTCTTCCGTGACCTGAAAGGTGTAGCGGAGCAGTGCATTGTACTGATCCAGATCCTTCGCTTCCAGATAACGGGTCAGATAATGGTCTGCGGCGTTCATACGAACACCCCCGTCCTTACGGGGTCAGACGGTTGGGGCCGCGGAACAGGAACTCCGCGTCCTTGATGCTCTCGCCCACCAGCAGCATGGTCAGGCGGTCGATGCCCAGACCGAAGCCGCCGTGCGGGGGGCAGCCATACTGGAAGAACTCCAGATAGAACTTGACATCCTCAGCCAGACCCTTTTCCTCAGCCTGCTTCTTCAGCACCTCATAGCGGTGCTCGCGCTGGGCACCGGTGGTGATCTCCACACCGCGCCAGATCAGGTCGTAGCCCTGAGGCACGCCGTTCTCGTCGCGCATGTGGTAGAAGGCGCGCTTCTCAGCATCGTAATCCGTGACGAAGAGGAACTCGTGGTTATAGTGCTTCTTCACCCAGTCGTAGCTCAGGCGCTCGGCCTCGGTGGTCAGGTCGCCCTTCTCGGAATCGTCCACCACATAGCCGAAGTCCTCTTCCAGACCTTTGTACAGGTCAGCCAGCTTGACCACGGGGAACGGGGTCTCGGGCACGATGACTTCCTTACCGAACAGTTCCTGGATCTGATCGCCGTATGCGTCCTTCACAGCCTGCAGGCCAGCCTTGAGCAGCTGCTCCTCCATGGCCATGACATCCTTGTAAGAGGTGATGTAGCTGAACTCCAGATCGAAACCGGAGAACTCCGTGGCGTGCTTGTTGGTATAGCTCTTCTCGGCGCGGAACACAGGGCCGGTCTCGAAGATGCGCTCAAAGCCTGCTGCCATTGCCATCTGCTTGTAGAACTGGGGGCTCTGTGCCAGATAGGCATTGCGGTCGAAGTAATCCACCTTGAACACCTCAGAGCCGCTCTCGCTGGCAGCAGCGATCAGCTTGGGGGTGTGGATCTCGATGAAGTTCTGGTCCAGCAGGAACTTGCGCATGGCGTTGACCATGCAGCTCTGGGCCTTGAACATCAGCTGGTTCTCGTCGGTGCGCAGATCGACCCAGCGGTAATCAATGCGCTGGTCGATGCTGGAACGCTCCACCGCCTTTTTCTTCTTGGTGGCGGCAATGGCCTTGCGGGCAATGGGCAGTGCATCCGCAATGCTCTCCACCTCAATGGCCTCGGGGATCATCTCGATGCCGCCCATCTTGACGTAGTCGTTCTCGACCACCTTACCGGTGACAGTGATGACAGAATCAGGGGTCAGCTGATCGATGGTGCCCACCAGATCAGGATGATCCTCTTTTTCAACCGTGATCTGCAGCTTGCCGGTGATATCCTTCAGTACGATAAAGGCCATATACTTGCTGTTGCGCAGGTTTTCAATAAAGCCCTGTACCTTGACCGTATTGCCAATTTCCTTTTGTACCTCGTTGATGTAGGTGCGATTCATGGAAATCCTCCTTTGATGTCTTATACCGTTTTATTATACGCTTTTCAGGGGATAAATCAAGTATTCTGCCCGGGCCAGTCTTACTTCTTGTGGTTTTCCTCTTCGTGCAAAGTGCCGGTGCCGCCCTCGACCACACCGTCGTGGTCGAGCACCGCCCTGATGGTGCCAAAGAAGCACTTTACGTCCATGCCAAAGCTCAGGTGCTCCACATAGTAGCCATCCAGCCGGGCCTTGTCCACGATCTCCAGCTCATCCCGCCCATGGATCTGAGCCCAGCCGGTCAGGCCGGGGCGGACATCGTTGGCACCGTACTTGTCCCGCTCGGCCAGCAGGTCATACTGGTTCCACAGCGCCGGGCGCGGGCCGATGACTGCCATATCGCCCACAAAGATGTTCCAGAGCTGGGGCAGCTCGTCCAGACTGGTCTTGCGCAGGAAGTGCCCCACCCGGGTGATATACTGATCCGGGTCCTTGAGCATATGGGTGGGCATATCGTGGGGGGTGTCGATGCGCATGGTGCGGAACTTGAGGATATTGAAATGCTGTTTGTGGATGCCCACCCGCTTCTGCCTGAAAAAGATCGGTCCCGGAGAATCGATCTTGATGGCAAGGCAGAGGATGAGCAGCAGCGGCGAGAGCACGATCATGCCGCAGAGGGACAGAATGACCGCCAGCAGCCGCTTGATGCCGTTTCGATACATGGAAGATCCTCCCTTTCCAGAGTACCTTTTATTATAGCAAGCCCTTCGACAGTTTGCAATCCATTCCGTGCAGTTTCACGCCCGAGGGGCTCAGGCAGGCGCAGCAGAAGTATTGGCTGTTGCGCAGACAACAAAACGCCTGTTTTGTTGCATTATTTATCCTGTTTTCTCTCTTGTTCCGGAACGATTTCTGCCGTATCATTACAGTAACAACTCTATCTGAAACAGGAGGTCTTTTCTGTGATCCAGCGTTTTTCTTTCGGGCATCCTTTTCCCACCCAGAGCGTTGTGCTGTCTCTTCCCGCGGAAAGCGGCCCCGTTCCCTTTCTGACTCCCGATGGCACCGGCTGGCGGTTCACCCTCAGTGAGCAGGCTGCGGTCTACGGTCTGGGCGAAATGCCCCGCGGCATCAACAAGCGCGGCTGGCACTACATCACCAACAACACCGATGAATCCCGCCACAGCGAGGACAAGCTTTCCTTCTATGGTGCGCACAATTTCCTGCTGGTGCGGGACGGCAGCACCTGCTTTGGCCTGTTCGTGGATTTCCCGGGCAAGGTGTATTACGACATCGGCTATACCCGCCACGATCTTTTCTCTTTCCACACCGAAACCCCCGACTATGATCTGTATCTCCTCTCCGGCGGGAACGAGAATGCGATCTGCAAGGAGTTCCGCACCCTCATCGGCCGCAGCTATATCCCACCCAAGTGGGCATTCGGTCTGGCACAGAGCCGCTGGGGCTATAAGACTGAGGAGGACGTGCGGGAGGTTGCACGCCAGTACAAGGAGCACGACCTGCCGCTGGATATGATCTGCATGGACATCGAGTATATGCAGGACTATGCCGATTTCACCGTAAACAAGGAACGTTTTCCTGACCTTGCAAAGCTCTCCGCAGACCTGAAAGCGCAGGGCATCCGTCTGGTGCCCATCATCGATGCCGGCGTGCGCATCGACCCCAACGACTCTACCTGCACCGAAGGGTTGGAAAAAGGATACTTCTGCAAAAAGGCCGACGGGACCCCCTTTGTGGCGGCAGTCTGGCCCGGCAAGGCCTACTTTGCCGACTTCCTGCGCCCTGAAGTGCGGGAGTGGTTCGGCCACAAATACAAGGCCCTGACCGACTGCGGCATCGAGGGCTTTTGGAACGATATGAATGAGCCCTCCCTCTTCTACTCACCCGAGCGGCTGCGCGCTTTTCTGAACGACATGGCCGCCCTGCGGGAGAAGGACAACATTGAGCAGGAGGAGTTCTTCCTGCGCGTGATAGGCGGTGCCATGGGACTGATGAACAGCCCGGCAGACTACGCCAGCTTCTACCACGAGGTGGACGGCCAGAAGGTGCGCCACGATCAGGTCCACAACCTCTACGGCGGCAGCATGACCCGCGCCGCTGGCGAGGCCTTTGCCGACCTGCGCCCGGGCCAGCGCACTCTGCTTTACAGCCGCTCCAGCTTCATTGGCAGCCACCGCTACGGCGGCATCTGGCTGGGCGACAACAATTCCAGCTGGGCCCAGCTGCTGGCCAACATCCAGATGATGCCCAGTGTCCAGATGTGCGGTTTCCTGTACAGCGGTGCCGACCTCTGCGGCTTCTCCTCCGATACCACGCCGGATCTTGCCCTGCGCTGGCTTGAGTTCGGTCTGCTCACCCCGCTGATGCGCAACCACTCCGCAGTTGGCACCCGGATGCAGGAATACTACCGCTTCCCCGAGGTGCTGCCCGCTGTGCGCAATATGATCCGTCTGCGCTACGCCCTGCTGCCCTACCTGTACAGCGAATTTATGAAAGCCGCGCTGGAAAACACCAGCTACTTCCGGCCGTTGGCCTTCGACTACCCGGATGACCCCGATGCCCGGGAGGTGGAAGATCAGCTTCTGCTGGGCGAGGGCCTGATGGCCGCTCCCGTCTATGTCCAGAATGCCCACGGGCGGCATGTCTACCTGCCCGAATCCATGAAGCTCCTGCGCCTGCGGGCTGTGGACGACTACGATGAAGAGATCCTGCCCGCCGGACACCACTATATCCGCTGTGCGCTGGACGAAGTGCTGTTGTTCCTCCGTCCGGGTCACATCGTTCCCGTGGCACAGCCCGCCAACAGCACCTCTGAGCTGGATGATGCCAGCCTGACCCTGTGGAGCTTCCTGCCCGACGGCGAATCTGCGGAGTACCGGATGTACCGGGATGACGGCGTGACAACAGAATATGAGAAGAAAGAGCACTGGAAAACGCTGCAGATCCATCATTCCTGATCGAAGTGCCCCGAAAAGGCAGGATCTCCCCTGCGCAACATCTTGTATTTTACAGAAAACTGTATTATAATATAGATGTTCTTTACAAATTGCGTTGTGCCGCAAAACGGCACGGCGCATTTTTTACGCTTCAATTTTGGTGCAAGAGTATGAGAGAAGTTTCAAAGGAGGCGGAGCTTTCATGGCACAAATGTCCCAGGCCGGTGATCTGACCAGCGGCCCGATGCTGAAAAAGATCATCCTGTTTTCCCTACCGCTGGCGGCATCCAGCTTTTTGCAGCTGCTGTTCAATGCTGCCGATGTGGTCGTGGTGGGCCGGTTCGTCGGCAGCGCCGCGCTGGCAGCAGTTGGTTCCAACGGTGCGCTCATCAACCTGCTGGTCAACCTGTTTGTCGGCCTTGCGCTGGGTGCAAACGTTGTGGCTGCCCGCTGCTATGGCGCAAAGGATGACCAGGGCGTGCACGAAGCGGTGCAGACCGCTGTTACCCTGAGCCTTGTGGGCGGCGTACTGATGGCTTTTGTGGGCTTTTTTGCAGCCCACGGCCTGCTGGAACTGATGTCCAGCCCCGAGGATGTCATTGACCTTGCCACCCTTTACCTGAAGATCTACTTCATCGGAATGCCGATGACCATGCTGTACAACTTCAACGCCTCCCTGCTGCGTGCCGTGGGCGACACCCGCCGCCCGCTGGTCTGTCTGGCGGTGGCAGGTGTCATCAATGTGGTGCTGAACCTGCTGTTCGTCATCGTGTTCCAGATGAGCGTGGCGGGTGTTGCGCTGGCCACCATCCTCAGCCAGACGGTATCCGCCATTATGGTCACGGTGCTGCTGGTCAAGGAAGAGGGTGCCATGCACCTTGACCTGCGGCATCTGGGCTTCCACAAGAAAGCCCTGCTGCAGATCATCCAGATCGGCCTGCCCGCCGGTCTGCAGAGCACCGTGTTCAGCCTGTCCAACGTGGTGATCCAGTCGGCTATCAATTCCTTTGGCTCCACGGTCGTGGCCGGAAACTCTGCCGCATCCAACCTCGAGGGCTTCATCTACACCGGCATGAATGCCTTTGCGCAGGCGGCCGTGACCTTTACCAGCCAGAACGTGGGTGCCCGCCGGTACGACAACCTCGACCGCGTCATGCGCAACTGTCTGCTCTGCGTCACTGTGGCGGGCCTGTTCCTGGGCTGCGGCGCTTACTTTGGCGGTGAGGTCCTGCTGCACTTCTACTCCACGGATGAAGCCGTGGTGGCTGCCGGCCTGTCCCGGATGCAGATCATCTGCACTGCCTACTTCCTGTGCGGCATAATGGACACTCTGGCCAGCTGCCTGCGCGGCCGCGGCTACTCGGTGATCCCCATGATCGTCAGTCTGGTGGGCAGCTGCCTGCTCCGTCTGGTCTGGATCGCAACTATCTTCCGGATGTTCCGCTCTACCGGCACGCTGTACATCAGCTATCCCCTCAGCTGGGCCCTGACCGCAGGGGTGCATCTCATTTGCCTGCTGGTCGTGCGCAAAAAGATGAACGATCAGCTGAAGGAAGAGAGCCGCCTGGTCGCATAACAAAAAACGCTCTCCTGTGCTCAGCAGGAGAGCGTTTTTGTTTACAGCATCTTCTTTAACAGATATCGGTCATACCCGCCGTACATCTCCCGGCGGTCGGCAATGACAAAACCGCAGGCAAGGGCATTGTTCAGGCTGTATTGATTCTCCGGGCTGACGGTAGCCCCGATGCCCACGATGCTGGGCCGGACAAGGGGCAGCGCCGCTTCCAGCAGCTTCCGCTGCAGGCCGTTGCCCCGCCAGTCCGGGTGGACCACTGCGCTGTCTGCATTGGCCCAGTGCTCCCACTCCTCCCGGGGCACCCCCAGAAAGGCTGCATAGTTGTGCGCGCTCCGGCCGCAGTAGCGCAAGATAAAGTACGCCCCCAGCCGTTCGCCGTCGTATGCCCCGATGCACAGGTCCTCCCTCAGGTAGGCCGTGATATTCTCCAATGTGTCCGGCACAAACTGCTCCGGGTGAGGCATGGCGGCCCGCACTTCGTTCTGCAAAGCAAAGAAAGCGGCGGCATCCGCAGGGCCGCACCGGCGCAGGCGAATGGGAAGCTGTGCAGGCCGGCCACACACTTTTTGCAATATCAGTTCCATTTTGTGAACCCTCCAAAAATAAAATCATACTTTCTGCTGGATTCCAGTATAATTACCATTCAAAATAAAGTCAAATCATGCTATAATGAAAGTAAGAAAATCTGTCCGGCGCAGCTTTTGGGATGCAGGGCAGGTTTTCCCAAGTCCAGGCGGGCACTGCCCCGCCCGCGAACCGGAGGAACAGCCCATGAAAGAATCCAGCTCTTCGTCATCCATCCGCCTGGGCGGTGCGGTCATCAGTGACCGTGTCGTCGCGGCGCTCCTGGAAGAACTGCGCACCGGCCGCTACGCCGATGCTGACCGCCTGCCCGCCGAGGTCGATCTGGCCGCGGAACTCGGTGTCAGCCGTACCGTGATCCGGGACGCGCTGAGCGAGATGGAGCGCGCCGGTTACATCGAGCGTGTGCGCGGCATTGGCACAGTGGTCAACCGCACCGTGCTTGGCCTGCGCAGCCGCCTTGACCAGAAGCTGGAATATTACCCGCTGATCCGCAGCTTTGGCAGCTACCCCCACGCCGATGGCATCCAGATCTATCCCATCCGCGCCGGGGCCGAGCTTGCCCGGGATCTTGCCATTGCCCCGGGGGACGAGGTCATCTGCATCAAAAAACGCATCCTGGCCGACACCACCCCGGTCATCTACTCCATCGATTATCTGCCCCGCGCCCTCTTTGGCAGCCGGGACTACACCCGCATCGACCTGAGCGGCGGCGTGTTCGATATCCTGGAGCAGGAATGCAACCAGCAGATCTCCTCGAATGTGGCCCACCTCAAGGCCAGCTGCGGCGACGAGACCATCCGGGCTGCCATGCGTCTTGCTCCCGGCGAGGCCATGCTGCTGCTGGATGAGATCTGCTTCAACCGTCTGTGCCACCCGGTCATGCGCTCACTGAGTTATTACACAAATTTCTTCGATTTTTCCATTCTTCGAAAATTACTTTGACGGAGGTAAAATTCATGCGCCATCTCATCGATCCCTTGGATTTCAGCCAGGAAGAGATCACCTCTCTGCTGAATCTGGCCGACCGCATCCGCTCCGACCCTGCCGCTTACCAGGACGTTGCGGCTCACAAAAAACTCGCCACTCTGTTCTATGAGCCGTCCACCCGCACCCGCCTCTCCTTTGAGGCGGCCATGCTGAACCTGGGCGGTCATGTGCTGGGCTTCCCGAGCGAGACCGTCTCCAGCGCTTCCAAGGGAGAAAGCGTTGCAGATACCATCCGTGTGGTCTCCTGCTATGCTGATATCGTGGCAATGCGCCATCCCAAAGAGGGTGCGCCGTTCCGCGCTTCCCGCTACTCCCGCATCCCGGTCATCAATGCCGGTGACGGCGGCCACCAGCACCCCACCCAGACCATGACCGATCTGATGACCATCCGCACCCGGATGGGTCGGCTGGATAATCTGACCATCGGCCTGTGCGGCGATCTGAAGTTCGGCCGCACCGTCCATTCTCTCATCAAGACCATGGCACGCTGCAAGAACATCCGCTTTGTGCTCATCAGCCCCGAGGAGCTGCGGGTGCCCGACTATATCATCAAGGACGTGCTGGAAGCCAACGGCATCGAGTACCGTGAGACCCGGAGCCTGGAGGAATCCATGCCCGAGCTGGATATCCTGTACATGACCCGTGTGCAAAAGGAGCGCTTCTTCAACGAGGAGGATTACATCCGCCTGAAGAACAGCTACATCCTGACCAGCGAAAAGATGGCCCTTGCCAAGCCTGAAATGGCAGTGCTGCATCCCCTGCCCCGCGTGAACGAGATCGCACTGGATGTGGACAACGACCCCCGTGCTGCCTACTTTGAGCAGGTGCAGAACGGCGTATACATCCGCATGGCACTGATCATGACGCTGCTGGGTCTTGCCGACCCCAAGGCACCGAAGGAGGGCAACTGATATGCTGAATATTGACGAGATCCAGAACGGCATTGTGATCGACCACATCAAGGCAGGCACCGCTGTGGGCCTGATGGAGCTGCTGGGCATCACCGGCAACAAGACCGCCAACGTGGCACTGATCCAGAATGCGCGCTCCCACAAGGCCGACTGCGGCCGCAAGGACATCATCAAGGTCGAGGGGGATGCCTCCTGGCTGAACCTGGACGTGCTGGCCTACCTTGACCCTGACATCAGCGTGACCGTGATCGAAAACGGCAAGGCTGTGCGCAAGGAAAAGCCGAAGCCCCCCAAGCGTCTGGTGAACATTGTGCGGTGCCGCAATCCCCGCTGCATCTCCTCCATTGAAGAGGAATGCGACCAGATCTTTGAGATGAGCTCCAACGGCAAATACCGCTGCATCTACTGTGAGCAGGAGCTGCAGGTGAAGCCGGAATAATCGGTACAAAAGCAAAAGGCAGTGCGTCCCACGCGGCGCACTGCCTTTTTTGTTTGTTACACGAAATCCTCCCGCATCGGGGTAAAGATATCCAGCAGGATGCCCGCTTCCGTGCAGGTGCAGCCATGCTCCACACCGTCCTCCTTTCGGCCTGATCTCAAACAAAAAAGCCCGACAAAGCTCCCTCTGGCAGCACCGCCCGGCATCTCATTCCCACATACGATGCCGTGCAGGTGCAGTGCATTCAGAAGGTCTCTATCTGCAGCAATCCCCCAAGATCGCCATTCAGAGCTTCGTCAGACTTTTTATTCGTAAAGACGTTCCGGCCCACGCACACACGCCTGCGTTCCCGGATATTCCTTCCTCTGTCGGCCGCAAACCATACAGCGGGGAGGCGCTCCTGCCTTTAACTTGATTTCATTGTAGCAGATTCCGATGAAACTTTCACCCCAAATGTCATATTCTGCAGGGTTTCATGTCATAATTTGCGGAGCGGGATGGTGCAGGTAAAGCGGAACCAGCACCCCCGGCAGCTGATGGTATATTCGCCGCCATATTTTTTCAACACATCCCGCACGTTCCACAGCCCGAAGCCGTGGCCCGCCCCTTTCTGAGAGATGCGGGGCAGCTGGCCGTCCACGAGATTCAGGTCCTTCTCCACCCGGTTGCGGACAGAGAGCACCACCTCGTCCTCGCTCTTCCGCATCCGCACATAGACCTCCGGCGGATCAGCCTGCGCGGCGGCCTCAATGGCATTGTTGAGCAGGTTGGAGAGCACGATCACAAGATCCGTCTGGCCCATGGGCATATCCCTCAAATCGGGCAGATCAAAATAGACCATGACCCCTTTTCGGCTGGCTTCCTCGTACTTTTTGCTGAGCAGGGCATCCAATAAAGGGTTGTGGGTGTTCATAATGGTGGTATTCGCCGCAATGGTCTTTGTGAGCGTGGAAAGGTAGGCCTTTGCGCCCTCGTAATCGCCCTGCTGAAGCAGCAGAGCCAGTGCCTCGGTGTGGTTGGTGAACTCATGGGTCAGCCGCCGCTGAGTCTTGTAGGATTCCAGAAGAGCTTCTGCGCTCTTCTTCTGGCGCACAGCCTCCACCATCAGTGTCTGCTGCAGCAGCATCTGGTCGTTGACCATCTGCACGATCCCCAGATGGATCAGCACTGCTATGGTCAGGCCAAAGGTCAACATCATGTTCATCATGCTGGGCACTTCGCTGCCGCCGGATACCATCAGCACGATGTTCAGCACCACAACGATGCCAGGAAAGAAGGACATGACCAACATCTGCAGCGGGGTCAACGCCTGCTCCCTCCGCCAGCGCCGAATAATGTAGGCTGCAAGCAGGCCAGCCCCCACAACAGCAGCAACCAGCAGGAACAGACAGCTGCGGTAGCGCCAGACCTCCCGGACCGGAATGTGCTTACACCAGGCAAAGGTGTAGCTGACCGTGTTTTCCGTCAGCAGGCACATGATGCCGTTGACAAGGCAGGCCGAGAGCTTCTGGTTCCAGCTTCCGCCGAAAAAGAGCACCGTGACCAACAGGTAGATGATGTTCAATATCACAGATTCGATATTGAAAAAACCAATGTCATGCCGGATCGAAGCCGCCAGAAATACTGCTGCCAGCAGGGCTGCCCACAGGCAGGGGAAGCGGAATCTCCTGCCGCGGCCCAGAAATGCATGGTCCACCATGATAAAGGCCGCCCACTGGCCAATGCAGACCAGATGCCCCATCAGAAGCCAGAGCATTTCCTTAGTCATCCCCAAACTGCCCCTTCCATTCCAGATAGGTGCTGCGGATCTCAGCATAGCCGTTCCGGCTCACGCCCAGCTTGACCCCATTGCGCAGGGTGACCATATAGCTGCTGATCTGCCGGATGTACTTCATATTGACCACCGCGCTCCGCCCCACCCGCAGAAAGCCGTTCTCAAACAGGGCCTGCGGCAGCTCGTTCAGCTTGCCATAGTAAGAGCACAGGGGCTGATGAGCCACATCTCCGTAAACGTTGATCTTGCGCAGGTCGCTTTCGAGGTAGTAGATGCTGTCGTAGGGCAGCTCAGTCTCGGTGCGGTTCTGCCGGATGGTCAGGGTCTTGGGAGTCCGGTGATCCTGCTCGTGCAGAATGGCATCCAGACAGCGGGGCAGCTGGCAGTCCAGATCGCGCTTGAGGATATAGCGGAACGCATTCACGGTGTAGCCCTCCGGGGCAAATTCCAGATAGGCCGACACATACACCAGGCAGATCTCCGGGCTGCACTGGCGCAGCTGCTTTCCCAGTGAGATGCCGTTCATGGTGTCCAGATCCACATCCAGCAGCGCCACCTGATACAGATCAAGGTCCCGCCGGGCCAGTGTCTCCTCCCCGCTGTGGCAGACGGTGCATTCCACCTGCAAGCCCCGCCGCGCAAAGAAATCCCGGACGAGCGTTTCCACACGGGCAGCAAATACCGCATCGTCATCACAGATCAAAATGTGCATTGTGTCCTCCAACAAAAACGCCCTCTCCGTCAGTGCTTCCGCCTCTCCCAAAGGGCGAGGCAATTGCTGTTCTGACTTCAGGCTGTGCAAGTTGCTTCCCCATCAGATGCGTTGCCCCCCTTGGGGAGCTGGCGAGCGAATGCGAGACTGAGAGGGTTTATTTCCTTATGCAAAGAACTTGTCGTAGATGCCAAAGGCGAAGATGAACAGCACGATCACGGGCAGACCGTAGGTCAGGTAACCGCGCATCCAATCGTGGATCTTCAGCCCCTCGCCGGTGTTGACTTCCTTCTTATAGTTGTCCCAGCCCCAGCCATAGCGGGAAACGCAGAACAGCAGGTAGACCAAGCTGCCCAGCGGCAGGAACAGGTTACTGACAAGGAAATCCTCGAAGTCCAGCACTGCACCGCCAAACACGGCAAAGCCATCCCAGGCCCAGAGGTTATACCCCAGCACGCAGGGCATGGACAGCAGGATGATGAGGAACAGGTTGACCAGACTGGACTTTTTACGAGTGCAGCCGGTCAGCTCCATGCCGCAGCAGATGATGTTCTCGAACACCGCCAGCACGGTGGACAGGGCAGCAAATGCCATGAACAGGAAGAACAGGCTGCCCCACAGCCGCCCCAGCGCCATGTTAGCAAAAATATTGGGCAGGGTGATGAAGATCAGGCTGGGGCCTGCGGTCTGATCCACACCAAAGGTAAAGCAGGCCGGGAAGATGATGAGACCGGCCGTGATGGCCACAAAGGTATCCAGCACCACCACACGGACGCTCTCGCCCAGCAGGGAGTGCTCCTTGCCGATGTAGCTGCCAAAAATAGACATAGCACCGATGCCCAGGCTCAGGGTGAAGAAGGCCTGATTCATCGCACCCACCAGGGTGTTGACGATGCCAACCTCCTTCATGCGGCCAAAGTCGGGCACCAGGAAGAAGGAAAGGCCCTCCTTTGCGCCGTCCATGAAGAGGCTGTTCACGGCCAGAATGACCATGATGAGGAGCAGGGCGATCATCATGCCCTTGGTCACACGTTCCAGACCGTTCTGCAGGCCCTTGGCGCAGACCAGAATGCTCAGAACGACCACGAACACCATCCAGAAGGTCATAATGCCGGGGCTTGCCAGCATCTCGGTGAACTTGCCCGCCACCTCGTCGGCGTTCAGGCCGGAGAGCTTTCCGGCGGCAGTCATATAAAAATAGTGCAGCATCCAGCCTGCGACGGTGGTGTAGAACATCATCAGCAGATAACAGCCGATCAGGGTAAAATAGCCGTGGATATGCCACTTCTGGCCCGGCTTTTCCAGCACCTGATAGGCGCGCACCGGGCTTTTGCGGCTGGCACGGCCCACAGCAAATTCCATGGTCATAATGGGCAGCCCCAGAATGACCAGGAACAGCAGGTAAAACAGTACAAAGGCTCCGCCGCCGCCCTGACCTGCCATATAAGGAAATTTCCACACGTTGCCAATGCCGATGGCACAGCCTGCCGACAGCAGGATGAAGCCCAGCCGCGATTTCAGCGTTTCACGTTCCATAATAAATTTGTCCCCTCCAATAATTTCAGCCGCCCGCCTTCTGCACGAAAAACAGGCGAAATCAGTTTATTATATCACAAATTGGAAGAGAATGGAGTGCTTTTTCGTATTTTCCCTTGCAAATTTCTTTCATCTTATATACAATAGACAAGATGAAATGTGTACAACACGGAAAGGAACAACCGGATGGTCTCAGACGAAACAGCCTACCGGAAGTATCTGGCCGGAGACGAAGCTGCCGCTCAGCTGTTGGTAGAGCGGTATGGCGACGCGCTGACCCTTTACATCAACGGCGTGCTGGGCGATATCCACGAGGCAGAGGATCTGATGATCGAGGCCTTTGCCCATATTTTTGCAAGAGAGCGGCCCATTCAGGATGGCTGCTTCAAGGCTTACCTCTATAAAACCGGGCGCAATCTCGCATTGCGCTGCAAGACCCGGCGGCGGTTTTTTCTGCCGCTGGAGGAACTGCCTTTTGAACTGCCGGACGAGGCACTGGCCGAAACCGGGCTGTTTCAGAACGAACAGCACCAGCAGCTGTACGCCGCACTGGGCAAGCTCAAAAAGGAATACCGGGAGACACTTTTTCTGGTCTATTTTGAAGAACTAAGCTACCGGCAGGCCGCACAGGTGCTGGGACGCACCGAGCAGCAGGTAACGAACCTTGTGTACCGGGGCAAGCAGCAGCTGAAACAACTTTTGGAACAGGAGGGATATCAGTATGAAAACTGATGCCGAACGGATGGCGCTGATCCGCCAGCGCACGGCCCAGCTGCAGCGTCAGGCGCGCGCACGGCAGATGCTGCTGATCGATGCAGGCTGTATGGCGGCCTGTCTTGTGCTGGTGGTCTGCCTGGGCCTTGCCATGCCCGGCTGGGCAGGCACATCGGTCGCGCTGCATGTTTCCCCCACCGGCACCGCCGGGATGCTGAGTGAGCGCGGAGCCGACGGTTATATCCTGGTGGGCGTACTCTCGTTCCTGCTGGGCTCCTGCGTGACCATCCTGCTCTACCGCCTGCGCCGCAGCAGTGAAAAGAAGCACACGAGGGACGACGATGAGCTTTGAGATCATTGACAACACCTTTCAGGTGATCGTGCTGGCTGCGATGGCGCTCCTCGCCTTTATCCTCGCCTTCCGGCGCAGCAGCCGCTCCTGCCTGATCCTGGCGTTCGGCTACGCCAGCTTTATGATGGGCACTTTGTACTACCTGCTCCATCTGATCATTCTGGGCCATGGGCCGCAGGTGTTTTATGTGGCCGAATGCTCCTGGATGGCCTCGTATTTCTTTTTTCTCTCGCTGGAGATCCTCTATTGGGAGGGCCTGCGTCCGCCGTTCTCCCCTTTTGCGCTGGCAGCTGGGGTGGTCTTTGCCGGAGTTGTCATGCGGGTGCAGGTGTTTGGCCCTTCGCCGCTGATGTCTGGTGCGCTGGCGCTCACCTTTGGCGCGCTGGCCTATCTCTGTTTTTCGGCCCTGCAAAAGGAAAAACGGCTCCGGCCTTATGAGATCGCACTTTTGTTTGAAATGTCCTTGCAGATTCTTCTGTTCGTTGTCTCCGAGTTCATCCGTGATTACACCCGGTTCAGCCTTTACTATGCTGTGGACATCCTGTTGACCCTCACGCTGGTCAGCTTCCTGCCCCGTATCCTGCAGGAGGAGCCCCATGACCTACATTGAAAACATCTTTTTGTGCCTGGCGCTTCCCATGCTGCTCTCCCTGCTGTTCACATCGGGCAGCCCCCGGCGCTTTACCCTGTTCGTGGTGCTGGGCATGGCCACCTGCCTGCTTTCGGCTTATGTCAGCAGCTTTTTCATGGGGCGGCACCAGTGCAGTGCCGTGACCACCGCCATTGAGATTGCGCCTGTCTGCGAAGAGATCCTGAAGCTGCTGCCTCTGCTGCTCTACTTTTTGATCTTTGAGCCGGATTCCCACAAGCTGACTCCTGCGGCCATTGGCATTGCAGTGGGCTTTGCTACCTTTGAAAATGTCTGCTACCTGACCGAAAACGGTGCAGGAAGTTTTGTTTTCCTGCTCATCCGCGGCATGTCCGCCGGGGCCCTGCATCTGGTCTGCGGCATCCTAACCGGTCTGGCACTGGCCTATGTGTTCCGCCGTCCGTGGCTCACCTGCACCGGCACGGTGGGGATTCTGGGGGTCTGCATGGTGCTGCACGGCATCTACAATCTGCTGATCACCGCCGACGGCTTCTGGCAGATGGTCGGGTACTTCTTTCCTTCTGCCATCATCGTTACCCTGTTTGCGGCAAGGCTGCTCCACAGGGGCAGGCACACTGTTTTTCACTGACCGTTTCCCGCTCTTTTCCGGAGCGGGAAATTTTTTTGAACTTTTTTCAAATTTGGGTGAAAGGAATCGGCGCGAACTGTATTATAGGAGATAGAGAGGACGGAAAGCAGCCGCTCTGATGATCTCTCAAAAGGAGGGACTGTCCATGACCCAGAAGGCGAGTGTTCGTATGGAGGAAATTCGCCGCCGCACACGCAGGCTTCGTCAAAGGCGGGCACATCGAATCAACTGCGCTCTCTCCGCAGTTTGTCTGTTTTTGACAGTCGGCATTGCGTCCCTGCTGTATCAGGAGCATGTTCCGGGTCTTTCCATCGTTCTGGCCGGGTACGGCTCGGTGCTGCTGCACAGCGGTGCTGATGCCTATATCGTGGTCAGCGTCGGCTCCTTTGTCACCGGCGTTGTATTCACGTTGCTCGGCATCCGGTACAGGCAGTACAAAGCATTGCACCGCCCCTTTTCCCCGGATGCTGCAGACAAGGCTTCCTCCCAAAGCCTCTCTGACGACCAGTAGCGCCCTCCATGCTCTTCTCCCACACACTTTTCTCCATACCCCGAAAAGGCTCTGCCGTTTCTCCCGGCAGAGCCTTTTCCCTTTTAACCAAAAACAGCACGCCGAAACCAAACGGTGTGCTGTTTTTTCTGATTCTATGGTTATCTGTCCCACTTGTCGCACAGGGCGTTGATCTGGTCGGCAAACTTGGCAAGATCCTTGTTGGCCCCGCCCTCGTTGTGCTCGATGACGCGGAGCAGCCGTTTGCCGGCGCTGACCAGCCGCTGGAACACCGTTGCGGCGCGGGACGCGCCCTCGCTGGGCTTGTGCTCCAGCCGGACACGGGAGCCTTCCTGCAGGCAGACCGCACCTTCGGCCCCAATGGCCCACTGCTCCCCATTATATGGCGCACAGGCGGTAAAGCCCTGCTCGGTCAGGGTCTGGGCAAAGATGTTCTCCACCTCGTCCTCGCCATGGATGATGAACACCCGCTTGGGCTTGGGGCTGAACGCGTTCACCCAGGCCAGCAGGCCCTCGCGGTCGGCATGGCCCGAAAGGCCCGTCAGCTGACAGATCTCTGCCTGCACGTCGATGGTCTCACCGAACAGCTTGACATTGACGGCACCATCGATCAGGGTGCGGCCCAGCGTTCCCACGGCCTGATAGCCCACAAAAAGGATCGTGCACTCCGGCCGCCACAGATTGTGCTTGAGGTGGTGGCGGATGCGGCCTGCCTCGCACATGCCGCTGGCCGAGATGATGACCTTGGGCACCCGGTCGGCGTTGATCATCCGGGACTCATCGCTGGTCACGCTGACCTGCAGCCCCGGGAACTGGATGGGGTCGATGCCCTGGGCCAGCAGCGCCCGGGTATCCTCGTCAAAGCAGTCGGGGTCGGTATCTTTGAAGATGCGGGTCGCCTCAATGGCAAGGGGGCTGTCGATGTAGACCGGGAAATTGCCATGACCGGTGACCAGACCCTCTTTTTTGATCTCACGGATAAAGTAGAGCAGCTCCTGGGTACGGCCCACCGCAAAGCTGGGGATGACCACATTGCCGCCCCGGTCAAAGGTGCGCTGCAGGATCCTGCTCAGTTCCCCCACATAGTCCGGGCGGGGACCATGGCTGCGGTCGCCATACGTAGACTCCATGAACACATAGTCCGCGTCCCGGATCGTTGTCGGGTCCTTGATGATGGGCTGATGCTGGTTGCCGATATCCCCGGAAAAGACCAGCTTGGTGGTGGTGCCGCTCTCAGTGACCCAGATCTCGATGCTGGAAGAACCCAGCAGATGGCCCACATCGATGAAGCGGATCACAAGGCCCGGGGCCAGTTCGATCTTAGTGTTATACTCCATGCCCCGGAACAGCTGCATGGCCGCCTCGGCATCCTGCACGGTGTACATCGGCTCCACCGGCTCGGCACCGGCACGCTTCGCCTTGCGGTTCTTCCATTCAGCTTCAAATTCCTGAATGTGGGCAGAGTCCCGCAGCATGATGCTGCACAGCTGAGTCGTGGGCTTGGTGGCATAGATCCTGCCCCGGAAGCCGTTGCGCACCAGCAGCGGCAGCTGGCCTGTGTGGTCGATATGCGCATGGGTCACCAGCACGCCGTCAATTTCACCCGGTGCCACAGGGAGGGGCTGGTTTTCGTAGACATTCTTGCCCTGCTCCATACCGCAGTCGATGAGGTAGCGCTGCCCTGCTGCTTCCAGCAGGGTGCAGCTGCCCGTGACCTCGTGGTTGGCTCCCAAAAATGTGAGCTTCATAGATACACCTCCCGGTTCAGTTTTGCACCCTTAGTATAGCACAACTCGCTGCATCCATCTGCCCAAATCGTGTGAAGAGTTATCGGGCAAAGCGCCGAAATTTTGAAAAAGTTTTTATACAATCTTGACAAACCACCCCCAACTGAGATAAACTTTATTCGTATGACGTAACTTCTACAGAGATTCAAAATAGAGAGGTAGTTATTTATGGTTCGTAACGATTTGCGCAACGTCGCCATTATCGCTCACGTTGACCACGGCAAGACCACGCTGGTGGATGCCATGCTGCGTCAGAGCGGCGCTTTCCGCGACAATCAGGTCGTGGCAGAGCGTGTCATGGACAGCGGCGATATCGAGCGTGAGCGCGGTATCACCATTCTGGCCAAGAACTGCTCCTGCACCTACAAGGGTGTCAAGATCAACATCGTTGATACCCCGGGCCACGCCGACTTTGGCGGCGAGGTCGAGCGCGTGCTGAAGATGGTCAACGGCGTACTGCTGCTGGTGGACGCTGCTGAGGGCTGCATGCCCCAGACCCGTTTTGTTCTGCAGAAGGCTCTGCAGCAGAACCTGAGCCTGGTGGTTGCCATCAACAAGATCGACCGCCCCGATGCCCGCATCAAGGAAGTCATCGATGAGGTGCTTTACCTGCTGATGGATCTGGGCGCTTCCGATGAGCAGCTGGAATGCCCCATCCTGTTCTGCTGCGGCCGTCAGGGCACCGCAAGCCTGGACCCCGATGTGCCCGGCACCGACCTGATCCCCCTGTTCGACACCCTGCTGGACACCATCCAGCCTCCTCAGGGCGATCCCGAGGCTCCCTTCCAGATGCTGGTCTCCTCTGTTGACTACAACGAATTCGTTGGCCGCATCGGCATTGGCCGCATCCAGAACGGCGTTGCCAAGGTCGGCGAGGAAGTGGTCGTGTGCGATTGGCACAACCCCGACCTGAAGATGCGCGGCCGCCTGACCAAGCTGTACGATTTCCAGGCCAATGGCCGCCAGCCCTGCGACAACATCACCGCAGGCGATATCGTTGCATTCTCCGGCCTGCCCGATGTCACCATCGGCAACACGCTGTGTGCTCCCTCTCAGGTTGAGCCGCTGCCCTTCGTGAAGATCAACGATCCCACCGTGGAGATGACCTTCTCCGTCAACGACAGCCCCCTGGCCGGCCGTGAGGGCAAGTACGTCACCAGCCGCCAGATTCGTGACCGCCTGCAGAAAGAGCTGCTGAAGGACGTTGCTCTGAAGGTGGAGGATTCTCCCACCACCGATTCCTTCCGCGTTATGGGCCGTGGTGAGATGCACCTGTCCATCCTGATCGAGACCATGCGCCGTGAAGGCTACGAGCTGCAGGTCTCTCCCCCGCACGTTCTGACCAAGGTCATCGACGGCAAGACCTACGAGCCCATGGAGCACGTTGTCATCGATGTTCCCACCCAGTATCAGGGTGCTGTGATGACCGGTCTGGGCCAGCGCAAAGCCGTCCTGCAGCAGATGGAGTCTCTGGGCACTGACCGTGTCCGCCTGGAGTTCCGGATGCCCAGCCGCGGCCTGTTCGGCTACCGCAACCAGTTCCTGACCGATACCCACGGCGAAGGCATCCTCAACCAGATCTTTGATGGCTACGATGTCTGGGCCGGTATGATCGCCAACCGTTCCACCGGTTCTCTGGTCAGCTTTGAGACCGGCGAAGCCGTTACCTACGGCCTGTACAACGCGCAGCAGCGCGGCACCCTGCTGGTGGGCGCTGGCGAAAAGGTCTACGAGGGCATGGTCATCGGCTACACCGCTTCCGGCGAGGATGTGGATGTCAACGTCTGCAAGACCAAGCACCTGACCAATACCCGCGCTTCCGGTTCCGATGACGCTCTGCGCCTGATCCCCGTCAGCAAGCTGAGCCTGGAGGGCTGCCTGGAGTTCCTGGCACAGGATGAGCTGCTGGAGGTCACCCCTGAGAATCTGCGCATCCGCAAGCAGATCCTGAACCACGACCAGCGCATGAAGGCAAAGAGCAAGCTGAAGTAAGCTGCTTCCCTTCCCGATCAACATAAAAAACGGCATCGCAAACCAATCGGTCTGCGATGCCGTTTTGCGTTTCGCTCTTTATTCAGCGCTGTATGCGCTGCCCATAGTCCAGGAGTTGGAAGCCGAATACTTTGCGTGGTTGCGCAGGTAGGTGACCCAGGCACCATAGCCGTTTCCGGCCGAGAAGTGGACTCCATCCGGAGCCGCCAGCATCTCCTTCAGATTCCCGTTCTCATCGGCAAAGGTCTCCCACAGGTCAAGGTAGACACAGCCCTTGTCTGCAGCCAGCTTTGCCAGCTGCTCGTTCACAGAGCGCAGGACATCGGACGCAAGACCGGGCTTTTCCGCAGCGGCCTGGGGCCGCACCGGCGGGATGGACTGGACATAGATGACGCAGCCGGGCAGGGCCTGCCTGAGCTGATCCAGCATCTGGCCATAGTAGGCCAGAAAGCGGTCTGCTGCCCCCAGCGTGGTCAGCGTGTTGGTGCCCAGCAGGATATAGAGCTTTTTCGGCTGGGCCGCTGTCAGCACATCCATTGCCACCTCTGAGCCGCGCACGCTGCTCTTGACCGCGCTGCGGTTCACGATGGCATCGGGGCCCACACCGGTATAGCCGCAGATGAGCGCCCCGCCCAGGTTGATGCTGTAATCGGAAAAGCCCACGGTCAGGCTGTCGCCCAGCAGGGCCGCATCCGAAAAGTAACTCAGATCCACCTGCCCACAGCTGGGCTGGCGGATCACGCTGCTGTCATACGCCTTGACCTGATAGGCCCCCGCTGCCTGCCGGGCGGGTCCGAACTGTTCCAGCGTGACAGCCGCCGCATCGGCGGTTCCACTGCCTTCCCCTGCCGTACCGCCGGCGCTGTCTGCCGTGGAGGCTCCCGTATCTCCCTGCATGGGCAGCGGAGCCAGGATATTGGCCGCTGTGCCCGCCGCCGGGCTTTGCTGGACAGCCTCGCTCTGCTTTTCGCCATTTTCCAGAATGGCCGTGATGGCCAGCGACAGCAGCAGGATCGCTGCAATGACCCCCGCCAGCCGCAGGCCGGTGCCTGCCTTGCTGCGCCGTCTCCGGCCATGGGTGGAATGATATTCGTGTGAGATTCCCATTCTCTTTCCCGCCTTTCCCTGTTTTCTTTTCTCTATCATTACGGTCAGTATCCCCGAAAAATTGCAGAGTTTGCATTCTGCACTCCGACCGACCCTATGTTTTTGTAGGATACGCCAAATATTGTATCATAATTTTTTTGCCCGTGCAACCAATCAGGTCTTGCATACAACAGAGAAATAGTTTACAATAGTATTGTTGCAGGAATTGCACAGTTTTCATTGAATCAGATGCACATCCTGCATTCTTTTTGTACGACTTGCGGCGCGCATCCGCATCCACATTCTCCTTCCCCGGGCAGTGCAGGGCTCTGGGAGGACACAGGGGGACTGACCGCGTGCTTTGCAGGACGTAAAATGTTGTTCTTTTGGATAAGGAGGACGTATGTCAAAGAATGTCATCATCGGCCAGAGCGGCGGCCCTACCGCCGTTATCAATTCCAGCCTGGCAGGCGTATACAAAGCTGCCTGCAGTCTGGGGGCCGATAAGGTCTACGGAATGAAGTACGGTATCGAGGGCCTTTTAAAGGAAGAGATGCTGGAACTGAACGTTCTGCTGGATGACCGCATGAGCATTGAGCTGCTCAAGCGCACCCCGTCCAGCTATCTGGGCAGCTGCCGCTACAAGCTGCCAGACCCGGACGTGGATTCTACCCCGTTCATCAAGCTGTTCACCCTGTTTGACAAGTACGATATCTGTGCGCTGTTCTACATCGGCGGCAATGACTCGATGGACACCATTGCAAAACTCTCCCGTTACGGTGCCCAGGTGGGCAGCAGCGTCCGGTTCATCGGTGTGCCCAAGACCATCGACAACGACCTTTGCCTGACCGACCACACCCCCGGCTACGGTTCTGCCGCCAAGTACATTGCCACCATCCTGAAGGAGGTCATCCGTGACTCCTCCGTTTACAACATCCGCAGCGTGACGGTGGCCGAGATCATGGGCCGCCACGCGGGCTGGCTGGCCGGTGCGGCCTGTCTGGCCGGCGGCGATGACTGCGAAGGCCCCGACCTCATTCTGCTGCCTGAGGTTCCCTTTGACCCGGACAGGTTCCTGACCCGGGTGGACGAGCTGCAGCGGGTCAAACCCAATGTCATCATTGCAGCCAGCGAGGGCGTTAAGACTGCCGACGGCACCTATCTGTGCGATCTGGTCTCCACCGCCGGGCAGCTGGATGCCTTTGGCCACAAGGCCATTCTCAGCGGCACCAGCCGGTATCTTTCTGACCTCATCCACGATAATCTGAACTGCAAGAGCCGTGCCATTGAGTTCTCGACTCTGCAGCGCTGCGCCAGCCATCTGGCCAGCCGCACCGATGTGAACGAGGCCTATGCCGTGGGCGGCGCTGCCGCTTCCGCTGCCTTTGCGGGCGAGACCGGGCGGATGATCTCGCTCAAGCGCATTTCCGATTACCCCTACCAGTGCATCACCGAGTCCGTGGATGTCCAGCAGGTGGCAAACCTGGAGAAAAAGGTGCCGCTGGACTGGATCACCCCGGACGGAATGCAGGTGACGGCGGCATTTGAGGAGTATGCCCGTCCGCTCATCCTGGACGAAGTGACACCGGTCTATGTCAACGGTACCCCGCGCCATATCTGCCTGTAAGTTTCATTTGCGCGTTTCCTCCCCCCTCGTGGTCTGTTTTCGTGCTCCTGCACGATAATATAAAAGCCGAAACAGAAGAAAAGGAGAAATCATCATGGGTAAAAATGCAATCGTTGGTCAGTCTGGCGGCCCTACCTCCGTCATCAATGCAAGTCTGGCAGGCGTATTCGAGAGCTGCAAGAGCCGCGGCGCTGAGATTGTTTACGGCATGTGCAACGGCGTTGCCGGTCTGCTGGAGGAGCGCGTGGTGGATCTTTCCACCGTGCTGACCGACGACCTGGATATCGAGCTGCTCAAGCGCACCCCGTCCAGCTTCCTGGGCAGCTGCCGCTATAAGCTGCCCGATTGGCACGATGACGAGACCGTTTACAAGAAGCTGTTCGCCATCCTGGAAAAGCTGAACATTGGCTACTTCTTCTACATTGGCGGCAACGACTCCATGGATACCATCGGCAAGCTGGCTGAATACGGCAACCGCATCCAGAGCGACATCCGCTTCATGGGCGTTCCAAAGACCATCGATAACGACCTGATGGTGACCGACCACACCCCCGGCTACGGCTCTGCGGCAAAGTACATCGGTGTGGTGATGAAGGAGATCATCCGCGATGCCACCGTTTACGGCACCAATTATGTCACCGTGGTCGAGATCATGGGCCGCAACGCCGGCTGGCTGACCGCTGCTGCCTCTCTGGCCAAGAGTGATGACTGCGAGGGCGTGGATATGATCTGCCTGCCCGAAGTCCCCTTCAACGTGGAGCACTTCATTGAGAAGGTCCGCGCCATGCAGGAGAAGAAGCCCAGCATCGTGATCGCTGTTTCCGAGGGTGTCAAGCTCGAGGACGGTCGTTATGTCTGTGAGCTGGCCGATGATGTGCACGCAGTGGACGCTTTCGGCCACAAGGCACTGACTGGTACCGCACGCTATCTGGCGAATGTGGTCGCCCGCAATCTGGATACCAAGACCCGCTGTATCGAGCTGTCTACCCTGCAGCGCTGCGCTGGTCACCTGACCAGCCGCACCGACATCACCGAGGCTTACCAGGTGGGCGGCGCTGCTGCCAAGGCTGCCTTTGAGGGTGTCACCGGTCAGATGGTCGCCCTGAAGCGCATCTCCAACAGCCCCTATCAGTACATCACCGAGCTGCACCCCATCAGTGAAGTTGCAAACCTCGAGAAGAAGGTTCCCCTGAGCTGGATGAACGAGAATCACACTCAGATGACCGAGGAATTCCTCGAGTATGCCCGCCCGCTGATCCAGGCTGAGCTGACTCCGCTGTACATTGCAGGTCTGCCCCACCACATCTACATGAAAAAGTAATTTCTCCTTTGAATCCTTCTAAGGCATAGCAAAACTCCCGCCCGGCTCCGGGCGGGAGTTTTTGCTGTATGACTTATGATTTACTGTTTGCCCAGCTGCCAGAACGCCACGGCACTGGCGGCGGCAACGTTCAGGGAATCGACCCCGTGGGACATGGGGATCTTGACTGTGTAATCGCAGGATGCGATGGTGGTATGGGAAAGGCCGTCTCCCTCCGTGCCCAGCACAATGGCAAGCTTCGGCTCCCGGGCAAGGGCTTCGTCATCAATGCTGACCGAACGGTCACTCAAGGCCATGGCAGCCGTCTTGAAGCCCAGGGCATTCAGCTGAGCAAGCCCCTTTTCGGGCCAATCAGCAGGCGTTTCACCGATCTGCGCCCAGGGCACCTGAAATACCGTGCCCATACTCACGCGCACGGCCCGGCGGCAGAGCGGGTCACAGCAGGAGGGGTTGATAAGAACAGCGTCCATGTTCAGCGCTGCCGCGCTGCGGAAGATGGCACCCACATTGGTGGAATCCACAATGCCCTCCAGCACGGCCACCCGCCGGGCGTTCCGGCAGAGCTCTTCCACGGTGCGGGGCTTCGGACGTTGAAAGGCGCAGAGCACGCCCCGGGTCAGCTCGTAGCCTGTCAGTGCAGCCAGCAGCTCCCGGTCAGCAGTATAAATGGGTGCATCCCCGCAGCGGGTCAGGATCTCCGCCGCAGGGCCGGTGATCTGCCTGCGCTCCATCAGCAGGGAGACCGGTACAAAGCCTGCATCCAGTGCCCGGGAGATCACCTTGGGGCTCTCGGCAATGAAGATGCCTTTTTCGGGTTCCAGCCGACTGCGCAGCTGGTTCTGCGTCAGGCGGGCGTAGGGGTCCAGCTCCGGCGCGTGAAAATCCGTGATCTCGATGATATTGGGCATGGGGAGATTCTCCTTTTTCTGTATGAATGGTCTTATTGTAGCACAACCCGGATGCAATTGCAAAATACATGGCAGGCATATTCGTTTTACATAGTCAAAACCGCCAAAAATCACCTTTTGTTTTTGACAAATCCGTCAACCCGCGCTATAGTATAGAGGTAAAAAAACAGAGGGGGAATTTGCATGAATTCCAAGAAAAAGCGCCGCGGCCAGATGTCGGAAGCCTTCTGCACGGCAATGTTCCTTTCACTGTCCGGCGGCCTGCAGGACGTATACACCTATCTGTTCCGGGGCAAGGTGTTTGCCAACGCCCAGACCGGCAACATCGTGCTGATGGCTGTCCATGCCTTTGCCGGGGAGTGGGGGCGTGTGCTGCATTATCTTGTGCCCCTGTGCTTCTTTGCGCTGGGCGTGTTCGCGGCAGAGCTGATGCACCAGAAGCTGCAGAATCTGCAGCGGCTCCACTGGCGGCAGCTGGTGGTGCTGTGTGAGATCGTGATGCTGTTCGTGGTGGGCTTTTTCCCGCAGGAGTGGAATCTTATGGCCAATGCGCTGGTCTCGTTTGCCTGTGCGATGCAGGTGCAGACCTTCCGCAAGGTGAACGGTTATGCCTTTGCCAGCACCATGTGCATCGGCAACATGCGCAGCGGCATGGACTCCCTCTGCAGCTGGGTGCTCAACCGCAATCCTGCCGCCCTGAAAAAATCCCTTTATTACTGGGGCATCATCCTCCTGTTTGCGCTGGGCGCGGGCCTGGGCAGCCTGGCGCTGGATCTCTGCGGCGCAAAGGCCATCTGGCTCTCCTGCCTGCTGCTGGCCGTCAGCTTCTGTCTGATGTTCCTGAAAGAAGATGTGGAAGAGATCAAAGAAGATCTCGAAGCGCTGGAAGCAAAACATTAAATCAAGGAGTTTCCCTCAGTTTCACGCTGTTTACCGCCATGCCAAGGGCTCCCCTGGTGGGGGAGCTGGCGAACGCCAGCGAGACTGAGGGTTTATTTTTCCCCCCGAATCTATCCAACACTTCCCCGGTCTCCTTCGTCTTACAGGCAGAACGACGCAATGAAAGGAGGAAGCCCCATGTGGGAGCTGCTGTACGAGACCTTCTGGGACAGGCTGGAACACTTCTGTTTCAATCTCTGCCGGGACGAAGCCCGGGCGGAGGATCTGACCCAGGAAGTCTTTCTGCGGGCACTGCAGAACCGGAGCCTTATCAACAGCTTTACAGAGCGGCAGTGCAAGGCCTGGCTGTTTACCACAGCGCGGAATCTCTACTGCGACCAGCTCCGCCGGACGGCAAAGGAGGAGCAGCTGCTCAGCACCTTTTTCCCGGAAGAGGACAGTGCTGAACCGGATTCCGCACTGGACACAGTGGAAGCCGCCAGTCTGCTGGCTCTGCTCACCCCGGAAGAACGGCGGCTGTTCACCCTGCGCTATACAGCGGGCTACAATGCCAGCGAGATCGGTCAGCTGCTCAGTCTCCCGCCCGGCACGGTCCGCAGCCGCCTTGCCCAGATACGCCATCGCCTCAAAACTGAACTTACGGAGGAATAAATGATGAAAAAGAACCTGAATGTGGACGCTATGATCCTGGACCTGCGCAATGTGCAGGAGGATTTTCTTGACCGCTATGAGCAGATCAAGCTGGACTGCATGATCGCGCTGACCTCACCCCGGGTGCAGACGCTCCTGAGCCAGCACAACATTTCTCTGGATTCGATGCTCTGCAAAAATGTCCCGGAGGAGGTCTCGGTGGGTGTGGTCAATGGCAAGGTCACGCTGAGCTCTGCCAGCCAGACCGCCGCCGGGCAGGTACTGGTGGTCAACGGCAAGCTGATGATTACACCGGATGCTGCGGAGGTTTTACAGAAGTACGCCTGCATTCTGGTCAACGGTATGATCTACTGCCCGCAGTGCCTCTCGGCAGTGGTATCCGCCCGCTGCATCCTGAACGGAAAGCTGGCGGTCTACCCCGATGATGCAGTGCTCCTGCCGGGAAGCTCCATCAAGCTAGACAACACCTTCCTGCTGCGGGCACAAAGCCGCCTGTACTGGAATGAACATCGCTTCCTGGCGGTTGACCCCAGGCTCGACACTGCCGCACTGGCCGCCAAGGGCTGCAGCTTTTCCGCTCCAAAGGCCATCCTGTGCGCAAGCCTTGCGCCCGTTCTGGCCCCGCTCTTCCCGGATTCCACCGAGCTGATCATCGTGCCGGACGGCACCGCCGTGGTGGAGGACGACCTGGAGCTGACCGCCTCTTCCCTGCGCCGGTATGGCACCCGTCTCTATGTGCTGGGTGATGCCGTCATCCCCGCAGAGAGCGCAGACCTGCTGGCTCAGATCGAATTCCTGCATGTTACCGGTGAAGTAGAGCTGCCTGATGCTCTGGAAGCGGCCTTCTTTGCCATCCCTGAGCTGGAATGCGGCAAAGTAGTCCACGAGGACGCTCTGCCCAAACAGACCCGCGCCAAAGCAAAGGATGAGGAGCCCGATCCGGATACCGTGACCCTCAGCGGCATCCAGCTGACCCTGTAATCCGCACTGTTCCTCCCTGCCCCGCTCTTTCCGGCAAAAGCTTTCTGCTGGAAGGAGCGGGACTTTTGTTGATTTTTTATTGCACCCGCTCCTCTGATATGATATACTGCTTTTGTATTGTGTAATTCCCCGGGCACACTTCCGCTGTGGAACCCGCTGCCCGGGCAGGATATGGGAACCGAAATCAGGAAGAGGAGCAACGAATGAAAAAAGGATTTGACAACGACAAATACCTGCAGATGCAGTCGGAGCACATCCGGGAGCGGATCGCGCAGTTCGACAACAAGCTGTATCTGGAATTCGGCGGCAAGCTGTTCGATGACTACCACGCCTCCCGCGTGCTGCCCGGCTTCCAGCCCGATTCCAAACTGCAGATGCTGCTGCAGCTGAAGGATCAGGCCGAGGTCGTTATCGTCATCAACGCTGAGGACATCGTCAGCAGCAAGGTGCGCGGTGACTATGGCATCACTTATGATCTGGACGTTCTGCGTCTCATCGACGCATTCCAGGAGCGCGGCCTGTTTGTGGGCAGCGTATGCGTGACCATGTACACCGCTGCCCCCGAGGTGGAAGCCTTTGAGAAGCGGCTGAACAGCCTGGGCATCCGCACCTTCCGGCACTATAAGATCCCCGGCTACCCCAACGACGTTGCCCGCATCGTGAGCGACGAGGGCTATGGCCGCAACGAGTACATTGAGACCCAGCGCCCGCTGGTGGTTATCACGGCTCCCGGCCCCGGCAGCGGCAAGATGGCCACCTGCCTGTCCCAGCTGTACCACGAATACAAGCGGGGCGTGAAGGCCGGTTATGCCAAGTTTGAGACCTTCCCCATCTGGAACATCCCCCTGAAGCACCCGGTCAACCTGGCTTACGAGGCTGCCACCGCCGACCTGAACGATGTGAACATGATCGACCCGTTCCATCTGGAGGCCTATGGCAAGACCGCGGTCAACTACAACCGCGACATTGAGATCTTCCCCGTGGTCAACGCCATGTTTGAGCTGATTGCAGGCAAGAGCCCCTACCACTCCCCCACCGACATGGGCGTGAACATGGCCGGCAACTGCATCGTGGATGATGCGGCCTGCTGCGAAGCTTCCCGCAACGAGATCGTCCGCCGCTACTTCAAGGCCCTGTGCGACCTCAAGAACGGCGCACAGATCCAGAGCGAGGTCTACAAGCTGGAGCTGCTGATGAATCAGGCCGGACTGACCCAGGGCAGCCGCCCGGTGGAGCAGGCCGCCCATGCAGTCTCTGAAAAGACCGGCGGTGCCCCCGCTGCCGCCATTGAGCTGCCGGACGGTACCGTTGTCACCGGCAAGACCGGCCCCCTGCTGGGTGCCGCTTCCTCCGCTCTGCTCAACGCGCTGAAAAAGCTGGCCGGCATCGACCAGGAGCTCGACCTCGTTTCTGCTGCCGCCATCGAGCCCATCCAGACCCTCAAAACCAACTATCTGGGCAGCAAGAACCCCCGCCTGCACACCGACGAGATCCTGATTGCCCTGTCCAGCTCGGCTGCGCAGAATCCCACTGCTGCAGCCGCCCTCAAGCAGCTCTCCCACCTGAAGGGCTGCGATATGCACTCCACTGTCATCCTGTCCAGCGTGGATATGGATACCGTGAAGAAGCTGGGCATGTATCTGACCTGCGAGCCCACCTATGAGGAAGCAGACCGGATGTACCACAAGAAGTAAAAAATAATGACCCTCTCTGTCATTGCTTTGCACTGCCGTCTTTCCCCAAGGGCTAGGCGGCCGCATCTGCGCGACGGAGAGGGTCATTTTTATTTCCGGGTCTGTTCCCAGTAGGCTCCCATGCTCTGGCCGGGCTGGTCGGTGACATCATCGTTCAGATAGTCTGCAAGGCCAAAGGCTTCCGGCTTCCAGCTGCGGGCAGCATCCACGGTGGGGTATTCCACCTCAGCGTACCAGAACGCAGTGGGCTGGCCCTCATCCACATGGTTCACCTCCAGCACAAGGCCATCGGGCAGGGCATAGCTTCTGCGGATCTTCCCGATCAGGGGCTTACCGATGATCTTTGTTTCCAGTTCATCAAACAGTTTCTCGTCGATGGGGCGCTCGATCTCCTCCCGTGCAAGCCCGCTTCCGGACTTGAAGCAGAGGATATAGGCCGTCTCGCCGCCCTTGAGCGCCTCCTCCCGGATGCGCACGGTGGGCCGCACGCTGATATATCCCTGCCGCATGGCAAACTCTTCCTTGAGCGGCAGAGCCGGGAAGTTTTCGCCCTCCGGCCAGCCGTTCACCATCCATTTGCGTTCGATCTCCATGGTGTTTTCCTCGTTTCTGTGTTTTTGTATTTATTCTAGCATGGTTTTATGATAAAATAAACATCAAGCTAAAATTTCAGCGTCCTCACCCTCTCAGTCTCGCTGCGCTCGCCAGCTCTCCCGAAGGGAGAGCCTTTGGCAAAACATCGAAAAGTTTGCTGAAACCTGAAAGCAGAGCCGCTCTTGGCTCCCCCTTTGGGGGAGCTGGCAATGCCGACAGGCATTGACTGAGAGGGTGAGCCATATTCAATAACAGGAGATCATTCATGAAAACTTCCCGCAACTATCCCGTCTATAAAGTCAACAAACACGCCGAGGGCCTGCTGGTGGGCGGCCACCCCTGGGTGTACGAAAACGACATCCTGGGTTCCCCGGAAGCAGAGCCTGAAAACGGCACGCTGGTCGATGTAGTCAGCACAAAGGGTGCCTATCTTGGCACCGGTTTTCTCTCACTGAAAAGCAAGATCCGGGTGCGGCTCATCTCCCGCAACGCCAACGACACCTTTGATGCCGCTTTCTGGAAGCGCCGTGTCGAATACGCCTGGGCCTACCGCAAGACCGTGCTGGAGCCCGCCGACCTGACCGCCTGCCGTGTCATCTTTGGCGAGGCTGACCAGTTCCCGGGCCTGACTGTGGACCGGTTCAACAATATCCTTGTCACCCAGACCCTGAGCGTGGGCATGGAAAAGCTCAAGCCCATCCTCTTCCCCCTGCTGGCAGAAGTCCTGCGCGCTGACGGCCAGACCATTGAGGGCATCTACGAGCGCAACGACGAGGCTCTGCGGGCCAAGGAGGGCCTGGCACAGAACAAGGGCTGGTTTGACCTGCCCGGCGAGACGCACCCCGACAGCACCCAGACCGAGATCTGCGAGAACGGCGTGTTCTACCATGTCGATTTTGAGAACGGCCAGAAGACCGGCTTTTTCCTCGACCAGAAATACAACCGCCGGGCTGTGGCCCGCATTGCTGCCGGTCACACTGTGCTGGACTGCT
The DNA here is from genome assembly GCF_049545105.1 of Faecalibacterium hominis (ex Afrizal et al. 2022). Classification (NCBI taxonomy): domain Bacteria; kingdom Bacillati; phylum Bacillota; class Clostridia; order Eubacteriales; family Oscillospiraceae; genus Faecalibacterium; species Faecalibacterium hominis (ex Afrizal et al. 2022). The sequence continues at coordinate 599,419 of NZ_CP186860.1, forward strand.
TTACCCACACCGGCAGCTTTGCGCTGAACGCTGCCAAGGGCGGAGCTGCCCGGGTCACCGCCGCTGACATCAGCGCCGAGGCCATTGCCATGGCCCAGCGGAACGCCCAGCGCAACAACCTGACCAACATGGATTTTCTCTGCGAGGACACCTTTGACCTGCTGCCCCGGCTGGAAAAGGAGGGCCACCCCTACGACTTTATCATCCTTGACCCGCCGGCCTTTACCAAGGCCCGCCGCACGGTGGAGAACGCCATGCGCGGCTATAAGGAGATCAACTACCGCGCCATGAAGCTGCTGCCCCGGGGCGGCTATCTGGCCACGGCCAGCTGCTCCCACTTTGCCACCGAGGAGCTGTTCATCAAGATGCTGCACGCCGCCGCAAAGGATGCCCACCGGCAGCTGCGGCAGATCGAGGTGCGCCAGCAGGCCCCGGATCACCCCATCCTGTGGGGCGTGCCCGAGACCAATTACCTGAAGTTCTTCCTGTTCCAGGTGATTTAACCCTCTCCGTCTGCTCACTTCGTTCGCATCCACCTCTCCCGAGGGGAGAGGCAACGCATCACAGAGAATAGATGCTGCTACATCTGGGATAGCCTTTGGCTCTCCCTTTGGGAGAGCTGCTGAGCGAGGCGAAGCTGAGAGGGCGAGGATGCCACCCGCAAAAGTCATACCAAGCGGGATATCTCCCAAAAAAACGAGAACGTGTTTGTGCAGAATCGTTAGTTTTGTCAATTGCCTTTTGAGCCGTTCCGGGATATAATCAAACCATAGACAGCAACGGCGCTGTGGGTCACCTCCTGACTCGCAGCGCCATTTTTGTTAAAAAGCTTTTCGCTGTTTCCGGGCCGCAGTTCGGCGGCGGGAGACAGTTTCGGAAGGGACAGACATAAGATCAAGTAAGGAGTAGGATTTATGGCAGCAAATGTTATGGAAATCTACGGCAGCAAGGTCTTTAACGAGCATGTAATGAAGGAGCGCCTGCCGAGCGCTACTTACAAGAGCCTGGAGCGCACCCTGCACAAGGGCGCACCCCTGGATATCGAGGTGGCAAACGTTGTGGCCAGTGTGATGAAGCGCTGGGCCATGGAGCTGGGCGCCACCCACTACACCCACTGGTTCCAGCCGCTGACCGGCATCACCAGTGAGAAGCACGACGGCTTTGTGAGCCCCGTGGGCGACGGCACCGCCATCATGGAGTTCTCCGGCAAGGAGCTGGTGCGCGGCGAGCCCGATGCTTCCTCCTTCCCCTCCGGCGGCCTGCGTGCCACCTGCGAGGCCCGCGGCTACACCGCATGGGACCCCACCAGCTACGCTTTCGTGAAGGATGACGTGCTGTGCATCCCCACCGCTTTCGTCAGCTACACCGGCGAGGCACTGGACAAAAAGACCCCCCTGCTGCGCTCCATGAACGCACTGTCCGGTCAGGCCATCCGCATCCTGAAGCTGTTCGGCAAGGATGTTGATTACGTCTCCACCACCGTCGGCCCCGAGCAGGAGTACTTCCTTGTCAAGAAGGAAGACTACGAGGCACGTCAGGATCTGATTCTCACCGGCCGAACCCTGTTCGGCGCTCCCTCTGCCAAGGGTCAGGAGCTGGAGGAGCATTACTTCGGTGTCATTCGTCCCGAGGTCTCCGAATTTATGAAGGAGCTGGACGAGGAGCTGTGGAAGCTGGGCGTTCCTGCCAAGACCAAGCACAACGAGGTGGCCCCCTGCCAGCATGAGCTGGCCCCCATCTTCGACACCACCAATGTTGCCATTGACCACAACCTGCTGACCATGGAGATGATGAAGAAGATCGCTCCCAAGTACGGTCTGGTCTGCCTGCAGCACGAGAAGCCCTTTGAGGGTGTGAACGGCAGCGGCAAGCACAACAACTGGTCGCTGTCCACCACCGAGGAGAACCTGCTGGACCCGGGCGACACGCCCATGGAGAACCTGCAGTTCCTGGTGTTCCTTGCCGCCGTCATCAAGGCTGTGGACGAGTACGCCGACCTGCTGCGCACCTCTGTAGCCACCCCGGGCAATGATCACCGTCTGGGTGCCAACGAGGCTCCCCCGGCCATCATCTCGATCTTTGTGGGCGAGGAACTGGAAGCTGTTATCGATGCCATTGCATCTGATTCGCCTTATGCCGGCCCCGTGAAGATGAAGATGGATCTGGGCGTGGACGTGCTGCCTAAGTTCAGCAAGGACACCACCGACCGCAACCGCACCTCTCCCTTCGCCTTCACCGGCAACAAGTTCGAGTTCCGTATGCCCGGCTCTGCTCAGAACCTGAGCGACTGCGACACCATCCTGAACACTGCTGTTGCCAAGGAGCTGAAGGGCTACGCTGACGAGCTGGAGGGCGCTGAGGACTTTACCAGCGCTGCCATTGCTCTGGTCAAGCGCACCATCCGTGACCACCGCCGTGTCATCTTCAACGGCAACGGCTACACCGCCGAGTGGGAAGAGGAAGCAGCACGCCGCGGCCTGCCCAACAAGAAGAACACGCCCGCTGCTCTGCCCGCACTGATCGATCCGAAGAACATCCAGCTGATGGAGGATTTCGGTGTTCTGACCAAGGTAGAGATGCACAGCCGTTACGAGGTCGAGATGGAGCACTACTCCAAGATCATCAACATCGAGGCTCTGACCATGCTGGAGATGGCCCGCAAGCAGCTGCTGCCCGCCATCAACTCCTACATGAGCGAGGTTGCCAACACCGCTGCATCCAAGCTGGCCGTCAGCGAGGCCATCAGCGTGCGCAGCGAGACCAAGACCCTCACCCGCCTGTCCACCGATGCCGATGCCATGAGCGATGCCATCGATGCCCTGCAGGCTGCCGTGGATACCGCCGAGGCCATGACCGATGAGAGTGCCAAGGCTGTCTCCTTCCACGATGACGTTCTGCCCAAGATGGATGCTCTGCGCGCCGCTGCCGACGATGCCGAGACCATCTGCGGTGAGGACTACTGGCCTCTGCCCAGCTACAGCAAGATGCTCTACTATGTCTGATCTTTCTGACATAGCTTGATAAGCATCGCTGGGTTGTTGGATTTTTAAGCCATTCCCCTTTTCCTATTTCTTACACCAGCCTAAAGACCTGCTTTGCGCATACGAAGCAGGCCTTTAGGCGTTTTTTAAGAACACAAACCGATTTTTCCAGTTTTGCACTGTTGTGCCATTTGCCGCGCCCTGCGGCTCGGAGGGAACCACTATGAGCTATAATACCCAACAGGACATCCTTGATTTTGTGGAGGACAACAACGTCAAATTCGTCCGCTTTGCCTTCTGCGATATCTTTGGCACCCAGAAAAACATCGCCGTGCTTGCCAGCGACCTGCCCAATGCCATGGAGGATGGTGTCTGCTTTGACGGCAGCTCCATTGCCGGTTTTATGAAGGTGGAGGAGAGCGATCTTGTGCTCCGGCCCGATCTTTCCACCGTGACCATCCTGCCCTGGCGGCCCACCGAGGGCCGGGTGATGCAGTTCTTCTGTGACGTGGAAAAACCGGACGGCGCTGCCTTTGGCGGCAACTGCCGCGGCTTCCTGCGCCAGATGAGCCGCAGCTTCCGCAAACTGGGGCTGACCTGCAACGTGGGGGCAGAGTGCGAGTTCTACCTGTTTGAGAATGACGACCGGGGCCGCCCCACCCGCATCCCCATCGACTTTGGCGGCTACTTTGATGTAGCCCCGCTGGATGCAGGCGAGAACCTGCGCCGGGACATCTGCCTGACCATGGAGCAGATGGGCATGAGCCCCCAGCACAGCCATCACGAGAGCGGCCACGGCCAGAATGAGATCGACTGCCACTACGCCGGCCCCCTGAAAACAGCCGACCATGTGATGATGTTCAAGCAGATCGTGCGGGCTGTTGCCATGCGCAACGGCATCCACGCCAGCTTCCTGCCCAAGCCCCTGCCGGATCAGGCAGGCAGCGGCCTGCACATCAACCTTTCGCTCTGCATGGACGGCCGCAATCTGTTTGAGGGCGACATTGCCCCGGACAGCATTGCAGGCAGCTTTATGGCGGGTGTTCTGGCCCACAGCCGGGAACTGACCGTGTTCACCAATCCCCTGCCCAACAGCTACCAGCGCTTTGGCTGTGACGAGGCTCCCCGCTATGTGAGCTGGAGTCGCCAGAACCGCAGCCAGCTGGTGCGCATCCCGCAGGTCAAGGGCAACAACTGCCGCATGGAGCTGCGCAGCCCTGACCCTGCCTGCAACCCCTATCTGGCCGTGGGTCTGGTGCTGGCTGCCGGTCTGGACGGCATCGAGCACCGGATGGTGCTGCAGGCCCCCATCAACAAGAATCTGTTCGATCCCGCCGAGGCCGCAGGTCTTGGGCTGGAAAGACTGCCTTCCACGCTGGAGGAGGCTGTGCAGGCCGCGCAGGAGAGCGAATTCCTGCGCCGCGTGCTGCCGGAAGAGCTTTCGCATCGGTACTATGAGGAAGAACTGAAGCGCTGTGCCGCCCTGAAAGCTGCCGCCGACCCGGCAGAGTACGAGCGGGTGCACTACTTCAACGCCATCTGAACCGCTTTTGAGGGAAAGTACGAAGGGGCAATGATTCGGCCCCTTGCCTGGATGTAAGAGAAAGGAGCGATTCAAATGGGACGTGCTCTGATCGTGAGCGCCGGAGCAAGCTCCAACGAGTACATCTCCGCGCGGCTGGCAGAGCTGGGATACACCCGGCCTGCGATCATCCCCAGTGGTGCCGAGGCCCGGCGCAGGATGCTGGAATCCGATTTTGAGTTGATCGTGGTCAACGCGCCTCTGCCGGACGAGTTCGGCCACGAGCTGTGTTCCTCTGCCGTAGAAAAAACAGACGCAGGCGTGGTGCTGCTGGCCAAGGCAGCAGCCGCCGAGCAGCTGCTGGCCCCCATGAGTGAGCAGGGGGTGCTGCTGCTGAGCAAGCCGTTCTCCAACACGCTGTTCCTGCAGGCCATCCATTTGGCCGCGGCCAGCAACCACCGCCTGCAGCTGCTCCGGCAGGAAAACGCGCGGATGCAGGAAAAGATCGCACAGGTACGGCTGGTCAGCCATGCAAAATGCTGTCTGGTGGAGCGGGAGCAGATGAGCGAGGATGCCGCCCACCGCTACATTGAAAAGCGCGCCATGGACACCCGGCGCAGCCGTGCAGAAATTGCACAGGAAATCCTTGATTCTTACGAGGATTAGGATTATAATTTGGTGTTGTATGTTTTGTTCCGGATGCGGTCGCATCCGTATTGGGAAAGAATGATCTCTGAAAGATAAATTAGAGGAGGACTGAACAAATGGCAAAATTCATCTTTGTGACCGGCGGTGTTGTCTCCGGTCTGGGCAAGGGCATCACGGCGGCTTCTCTGGGCCGCCTGCTCAAGTGCCGCGGACTGAAGGTCGCCAGCCAGAAGCTGGACCCCTATGTGAACGTGGACCCGGGTACCATGAGCCCCCTGCAGCACGGTGAGGTGTTCGTGACCGATGACGGCACTGAGACCGACCTTGATCTGGGTCACTATGAGCGCTTCATCGACGAAAATCTGAACAAGTATTCCAACCTGACCACCGGAAAGGTGTACTGGAACGTGCTGAACAAGGAGCGCCAGGGCGCTTATCTGGGCCAGACCGTCCAGATCATCCCCCACATCACCAACGAGATCAAGAATTACATCTACAACATGGCATCCTCTACCGATGCCGATGTGGTCATTACCGAGATCGGCGGCACCACCGGCGATATTGAGAGCCAGCCCTTCCTGGAGGCCATCCGTCAGGTGGGCCTGGAGCAGGGCCGCGACAACTGCTGCTACATCCATGTTGTGCTGGTGCCCTATATTTCCGGCTCCGACGAGTACAAGTCCAAGCCGGCCCAGCATTCCGTCAAGGAGCTGCAGGGCATGGGCGTGAACCCCGATATCATCATCCTGCGTGCTGACGGCAGCGTGGGCGGCGATATCCGCCGCAAGATCAGCACCTTCTGTAATGTCAAGCCTGAGTGCGTCATTGAGAACCTGACCATGCCCAGCCTGTACCAGTGCCCGCTGATGCTCCACACCAACGGTCTGGATGATGTGGTGGTGGAAAAGCTCAAGCTGGACGTGCCCCCCGCCGACCTGACCGAGTGGAAGGGTGTGGTCTCCCGCATTGCCACCCGCAGCAAGACCTGCACCATTGCGCTGGTGGGCAAGTACGTCAAGCTGCACGACGCTTATCTTTCCGTGATGGAGAGCCTGTACCACGCCGGTTTTGAGAACGACAGTCAGGTAGACATCAAGTGGGTGGAGAGCGAGGATCTGATCGATCAGGATGCCTGCAAAGAAGTGTTTGCTGACGTGGACGGCATCATTGTGCCCGGCGGCTTCGGCGACCGCGGCATCGAGGGCATGATCCAGGCTGCACAGTATGCCCGTGAGAACCAGATCCCCTACTTTGGCATCTGCCTGGGAATGCAGATCATGGTGATGGAGTTCGCACGCGGCGTGCTGGGCTATGCCGATGCCAATTCCAGCGAGTTCACCCCCGATGGTGCCCACAATGTCATTGCCCTGATGGCCGACCAGCAGGGCAACATCCCCAAGGGCGGCACCATGCGTCTGGGCAAGTATCCCTGCACCGTCAAGCCCGGCACCAAGATGGCCGAGTGCTACGGCGAGGCTGAGATCTGGGAGCGTCACCGCCACCGCTACGAGTTCAACAACGAGTTCCGTCAGGAGATGGAGGATGCCGGACTGGTCATTTCCGGCACCAGCCCTGACGGCCGTCTGGTGGAGACCGTGGAGCTGCCCGGCCGTGACTTCCATCTGGGTGCACAGTTCCACCCCGAATTCAAGAGCCGCCCCAACCGCGCTCATCCCCTGTTCAAGGGCTTTATCGCCGCCGCACTCAAATTCCGCATCCATGCACAGCGCGGCATGATGCACGTCTGACCTTCTCAGGCGTTTCGTTCCAGTTCTCCTCGTAGGAGAGGCCTGTAAGATTGCAATAAAAAAGCAGCTGCACTCCGTGTTTTTACGGAATGCAGCTGCTTTTTGCTTGTATTACTTACTTTTTAGCGGCAGCGGCCTTTTTGCGGGCGGCGCGGCTGGTCTTTTTGGCGGCGGGCTTCTTTGTGGGAGCCTTGGCAGCGGGAGCAGCGGCCTTGACAGGCTCCGCCTTCACCTCTTCGGCCTTAACAGGCTCAGCAGGCTTTTCCTCAGCCTTTGCAGGCTCCTCCACGGGCTTTTCCTCCACAACGGGCTCTTCCTTGACCTCCGGCTTTGCCTCCTCTGCAGGAGCGCTCTCGACCACAGGTGCAGTCTCTACAACGGGCTCCTCTGCCTTCTTGGCAGGGGCACGCTTTGCACGATCCTTCACCTCGGAAATGGTCCACAGCTGGTCATCGCCTGCGGCCTCCTGCCAGATCTGCAGGATAGCACCATCGTTGGCACCCATGCCCACGGTATCGATGCACTTGCCGCTGGCCCAGGAAGAGCGCAGACGGACGGTACCGGCGGGGGTGGGCTCCACGGCCCACATCTGGGAAGTGCCGCCCACATCCTCCCACAGGTGCAGCCAGGTGCCGTTGGCGGTGCCGGTCATCATCAGGTCGATCAGCTTGCCGGATGCGCGGTTGCGGATGCGGTACACGCCGTCACCCTCGCGCACAAAGGCCCACTCCTGCTCGGGCTTGTGCTCGTACTTGCCCAGGCGGATATCGCCGCCGTTGGTGGCCTTCTCCACGGCCTGAATGACACTGCCGCCCTTGGCAGCGATGGTATAGAAGCGATCTGCCTCGATCACGGTCTGCGCTACAGTTTTCATGTAAATCCCTCCAAGTTTGTTTCTTTTGAGCCAATCATTTTCGTTTTACAGGTAAATTATACCACCTGCTGTTATTTTTTACAAGGATTTCGCCATTTCTTTAGCACTATTCACAAAAGGGCCCCGCTTTTCAGCCCGTTTTGCACCGTTTGCGAAAACTTTTCGCCCCGTTTCTCCCCATAAAGCAGCAGCACCCCGCCATTTCTGGTGAGGTGCTGCTGTCGTTTTGGAAAACATCAAGAGGGTTCTGGCAGAGCTCCCTTACTGCTTTGCCTGACTGGGATGCGGCTGCACAGGCATTTTAGTAAACAGCGCTTTCAGGACCAGCGGAGTGGCCACACTGGACACGACGATGAGCAGGATGACGGCGGTGAAGTAAACGGAATCCACCACGCCGATGTCCAGGCCCTTCTGGGCCACGATCAGGGCCACCTCGCCGCGGGTCATCATGCCAACACCCACCTTGAGGGAATCACCCCAGCTGAACCTGCAGACCTTGGCCGCCAGCCCGCAGCCGATGATCTTGGTGATCAGGGCCACCACCACGAAGCACACGCTGAACAGCAGGATCTCCGGGGTCAGGCCGCTGATATCTGTCTTCAGGCCGATGCTGGCGAAGAAGATGGGAGCAAACAGCACATAGTTGCTGATGTCCACCCGGCGCTCCACATAGGGGGCATCCTCCAGAGTGCACAGGACGATGCCCGCGATGTAGGCACCGGTGATGTCTGCAATGCCGAAGTAAGCCTCAGCAATGTAGGCCATGGCAAAGCAGAACGCCATACTGACGATGGTGATGCGCTGGGTGTGAGGGTTGCGCTTGTCCAGCCACTTCATGGCGTAATGGGCAATGAGGCCCACGCCGATGGCGGTGGCGAAAAACAGCACGGTGTTCATCAGCACCTTGCCCAGCCCCGTACCGGTACCGGAGCTTGCTCCCAGCACACAGGTCAGCACCACGATGCCGATGACATCATCGATGACAGCGGCGCTGACGATGGTGGTGCCAAGGAAGCTCTTCAGGTGGCCCAGCTCCTGCAGGGTGGCCACGGTGATGGACACACTGGTGGCGGTCATAATGGTACCGATGAAGAGAGCACGGTAGAACTCCTGGCTGCCCAACGCCGAGAAGCCGTAGAACAGACTATAAAGGAGCGTGCCCCCTGCCAGCGGCACCGCCACGCCCACACAGGCGATCAGTGTTGCGATGGGGCCTGCCTTGATCAGCTCCTTCAGATTGGTGCCAAGGCCCGTGGAGAACATCAGCAGCACCACGCCGATCTCCGCAAAGATAGAAATGGTATCGCTGATATGCACAAGGTTCAGCAGGCAGGGCCCAATGATCAGGCCCGCAATGATCTCGCCCACCACCTGCGGTGCCTTGAACTTGCGGGCCACCAGCCCGAAGAACTTGGCACTGAGGATGATGATGGCAAGGTTCCGAAAAACAGAATACATAAATTTGTCTTCCTCCGTTCTATTTCTTTATACAGGGCGGCCGGCCGCGCCCGCCATCCTATTTCTTTATTATATCGCCGCTCATTGCCAAAATCAAAATGATTCTCAATTTTTCTCGTTAAAAAAACAGACAAAGTTCACCAAAGCTTCAGCACAAATTTTTGTGCGGATTTTTGGCCTGCAGGGCTTGACAAAACAGCAGGGACTTGCTATAATAAATTGCTGTCTGAACAGACACGCCACACACGGCAGGCGATGCCGCATGTCGTGTGTACCCTTGGCCTCATAACCTTGAGGCCCTTAAGTCCAAAAGGAGGTGCTACAAAATGGCAAAGTACGAAACCATGCTGATTACCAGCGCCGCTCTCGACGAGGAGGCTACCGCCGCTCTGGTTGGTAAGTTCAAGACCCTGATCGAGAACAACGGTACGATCGATTCCATCGACGAGTGGGGCAAGCGCCGTCTGGCCTACCCCATCAACGACGAGGAGGAAGGCGTTTACACTGTGATCAACTTCACCAGCGAGCCCAGCTTCCCCGCTGAGCTGGACCGTGTGTACAAGATCACTGAAGGTGTTATGCGCAGCCTGATCGTTGCCCACGAGGAGTAATCTTTTCGTGACAGAAAGGGAGACCGTAAAATGTTGAATGTTGTTGCTATCATGGGCCGTCTTGTGGCGGATCCTGAACTCCGCACCACGCCCCAGGGCACCAATGTGTGCAGCTTCCGCATTGCCTGCGACCGCAATTTTGTGCGTCAGGGTGAGCAGCGTCAGGCTGACTTCATTGATATCGTTGCCTGGCGTTCTCAGGCCGAGTTTGTTTCTAAGTATTTCCAGAAAGGCAGTCTGATCGCCATCGAAGGCTCTCTTCAGACCCGCCAGTATCAGGATAAGAACGGCAACAATCGCACGGCTGTGGAAGTCGTAGCCAACAACATTAGCTTTGCAGGCCCCAAGAGCAGCAATCAGGGCGGTGGAGCAAATTACCAGAATTCTGCTCCCGCCTACCAGAACGCAGCCCCTGCCCGTCCGGCTGCTGTGGAGGCAGCTCCCAGCTATTCCGCCGGCAGTGCAGATGATTTTGCTGTCATTGATGACAGTGATGACCTGCCGTTCTGATTTCGTAACGGTCTGACCGTTCAATTCTTATAGGAGGTAATAAGCAATGGCTTTTGAAAGAACCGAAGGCTCTCGCCCCGCACGCCCCATGCGTCGCGGCCGCAAGAAGGTTTGCAGCTTCTGTGTCGATCGCATCGACACCATCGATTACAAGGACGTGCCCCGTCTGCGTAAGTACGTCTCTGAGCGTGCTAAGATCATTCCCCGCCGTGTGACCGGCACCTGCGCTTATCATCAGCGCGCACTGACCACCGCCATCAAGCGTGCTCGTCACGTTGCTCTGATGCCCTACGTCAGCGACTAATCAGAACTTTATCAACCCATTCAAAATAATCAGCAATCAGCAAAGCGCTTTCACCGATGACAAGGTGAAAGCGCTTTTTTTGTTGTGTCTTTCGTTTGTGCAGTGCTCCCGACACTCAGTAGTCTGCCTGTTTCTTTTTGCTGCATTCTGGGAACATCTTATGGAACCGTTCCCGCAGTTTCCGGGCAGATCTCTCTCATCCATAAAATTGCATCATCCGGTCAAAAAGTTACAAACCGGTACGGTTTTCCCGGCATTTTATGATTTGTTACCGGGAATTCCTGAAATCAGCCGGTGTTTTGATGTGTTGGCAGATCAATCTGCACAAATGCAAGTTGATTCTTTGTACACCTTTTACGAAAGTGTATTCACATGATTGATTTTTTGCACAGAATGTGCCATAATACAGTCACTGGAAACGTTCCCGACACCGTTCCCGAAAATCCAACCGAAAGCGAGGGCACGCGATATGACGATCAAGGACATTGCCCGCATCAGCGGCTGTTCTGTCAGCACCATTTCGCGTGTCATCAATGACCGGCCGGATGTCCGGCCCGAGACCAAGGAGCATGTGCTCAAGGTCATGCGGGAGGCAGGCTTTACCCCCAACACCAACGCGCGGCAGCTGAAGATCCAGCAATCCCGCAGCCTGGTGTTCGTGGTCAAGGGGACCCGGAACATCTTCTTTTCCGACTTCCTCGTTCAGCTGCAGCGGGCCGCTACCCTGTATGGGTACAACGGCATCGTCTCCTACCTGGACGAGAACGCCAACGAGATCGATGCTGCCGAGAAGATCCTGCGGGAGATCAAGCCCAAGGGCATGATCTTTCTGGGCGGCAGTGTCACGAACTTCCAGAACGGCTTTGCTAACATCTCCGTTCCCTCCGTGCTGGCTACGCTGGTCTCCAATGAATTGGACTTCCCCAACCTCTCGATGGTGGGTGTGGATGACCGGGCCGCAGCAAAAGCGGCAGTCTCCCATCTCATCGCACAGGGTCACCGCAAGATCGCGGTGCTGGGCGGCCCGGCCACCAGCTTTCCCAGCCGGATGCGCCGTTTGGGTGCGCAGGATGCCATGGAGGACGCAGGGCTTGTCCTTGACGATAAGCTCTATGGCCTGTCCAACTACGATTTCGAGTCCGCCTACCACGCCATGAACAGTCTGCTGGCCCGCCGGGCCGAATTCACTGCCTTGTTTGCCATGAGCGATGTGATCGCCTTTGGTGCCATCCGGGCGCTGGTAAGCGCAGGGTTGCGGGTGCCGGAGGATGTCTCAGTGATCGGTTTTGATGGCATCACGATGTCCCGCTACTGCGTGCCGGTGATGACCACCATCGTCCAGCCCAGTGAACAGATTGCACTGCAGAGCATCGAGCTGCTGGTGCGGCAGATCGAACACGGAGCCCCGGCCCAGACCGTCACGCTCCAGCCGGAATTGCAGCAGGGCGAAAGCGTTTGCCCCTGCCGCCGGAACTATTCAGTCTAACTTCCGTCCTCATGCTGTGGACGGTGGCAGATATTAACCAAAAGAAGAAGGAGTACTACTATGAAAAAGATGATCTCTCGTCGTAACTTTCTGAAGGTCGCAGGCGCTTCTACCGCTGCTCTGGGCCTGGCTGCCTGTGGTGGTTCGTCCAGCTCCACCGCTTCCTCCACTGCCAGCTCTGCTGCCGGTTCTGAGACCGCTGCAAAGGCTGACGGCAAGGTCTACTACCTGAACTTCAAGCCTGAGCAGGATCAGGCTTGGCAGGACCTGGCTGCTGCGTACACCAAGGAGACCGGCGTGCCTGTGACCGTTGTGACCGCTGCTTCCGGTCAGTATGAGACCACCCTGATGAGCGAGATGGAGAAGAGCGAGGCTCCTACCCTGTTCCAGGTCAACGGCCCTGTGGGTCTGGCCAACTGGAAGGATTACTGCTACGACCTGTCCGGCAGCAAGCTGTACGGCGAACTGACCAGCGACTCCTTCGCCCTGAAGGATGGCGACGCTGTCACCAGCATTGCATACGTCATTGAGACCTACGGCATCATCTACAACAAGGAGCTGCTGACTGCCGCCGGTTACACCCAGGACGACATCAAGGGCTTTGACGATCTGAAGAAGGTCGCCGATGATATCCAGGCACGCAAGGCTGAGCTGGGCGTGGATGGTGCTTTCACTTCCGCCGGCATGGATGCCTCTTCTGACTGGCGTTTCAAGACTCATCTGGCAAACCTGCCCATCTACTACGAGTACAAGGCAGACGGCATCAGCTCCACCGACGCTATCAAGGGCACCTACCTCGACAACTACAAGCAGATCTGGGATCTGTACATCACCGATTCCACCTGCGATCCCACGCTGCTGGCTTCCAAGACCGGCAACGATGCCGTGGCAGAGTTTGTTGGTAAAAAGGCTGTCTTCTATCAGAACGGCACCTGGGCTTACAGCGACGTGAAGGATCTGGGCGACGACAACCTGGGTATGCTGCCCATCTACATCGGCGCTGAGGGCGAGGAGAACCAGGGCCTGTGCACCGGTTCCGAGAACTTCTGGTGCGTGAACAACACCTCTTCTGACGAGGACATTCAGGCCACTCTGGACTTCCTGTACTGGTGTGTCACCTCCGAGACCGGCACCAGCGCAATGGCTGATGATATGGGCTTTGTCATCCCCTTCAAGGCTGCAAAGGATTCCACCAACCCCCTGATCGCCATTGCAAACGACTACGTTGCAGCTGGCAAGACCAGTGTTGACTGGTGCTTCTCCACCATGCCTTCCGAGGAGTGGAAGAACGGCGTTGGTTCCGCTCTGACCGCTTACGCAGCAGGCACCGGCGATTGGAACGCCGTTGTCACTGCCTTCGTTGATGGCTGGGCCAAGGAGTACAAGCTGGCTAACGGCTAAGCGATTCTGACTTTCCCCTTTTATTTGTGTAAACCGTAATGGGAGGCGGGCGAGCTGTTCGCCCGCCTCCCTTTGTTTTGGAGGTATATCATGCAAAAGGCCATCAGCAAATATTGGCCGGTGTTCGTGCTTCCTACGCTGATCGCGTTCATCATCGGCTTTATCTGGCCCTTTATCTGGGGCATCTTCCTTTCCTTCCAGCGCTTCACCACCGTGAGCAAGACCACCTTTGTGGGCATCCAGAACTATATCTCCGTGTTCCAGGATTCCACCTTCCTGCACGCTTTCGGCTTTACGGCAGCGTTCACTGTGGTCTCCACCGTGCTCATCAATGTCTGCGCCTTTGCCATTGCAATCGTGCTGACCCGCGGCATCAAGGGCACCAACATCTTCCGTACCGTCTACTTTATGCCCAACCTGATCGGCGGCATCCTGCTGGGCTACATCTGGCAGATCCTGCTCAACGGCGTGCTGGCAAACCTGCAAAAGCCCCTGCTGGCACTGGATGCCAAGGCCGGTTTCGTCGGTCTGGTCATTCTGATGTGCTGGCAGCAGATCGGTTATATGATGATCATCTACGTTGCCGGTCTGCAGAGCGTGCCCGGTGACCTGATCGAGGCTGCCAAGATCGACGGTGCTTCTGACCGCGAGATCCTGTTCAAGATCAAGCTGCCCATGGTCATGCCCAGCATCACCATCTGCACCTTCCTGACCCTGACCAACAGCTTTAAGCTGTTCGACCAGAACGTTGCCCTGACCGCAGGCGAACCTGCCAACGCCAGTGAAATGCTGGCCCTGAACATCTACAACACCTTCTATGGCCGCTCCGGTGCTCAGTGGAAGGGCATCGGCCAGGCAAAGGCTGTGGTGTTCTTCCTGATCGTTGTGGTCATCTCTCTGGTGCAGCTCCACTTCACCCGTTCTAAGGAGGTCCAGCAGTAATGATTAAACAGAAAAAGTTGTGGGATAACATTCTCACCGGCATCATGGCCCTGCTTTGCCTGCTGTGGATCTACCCCATCGTCCTGATCCTGCTGAACAGCCTGAAAAAAGAGGGTACCTTTACCACCTCTACCGTGTTCCAGCTACCCACCAGTGAGAGCTTTGCAGGCCTTTCCAACTACGTCTACGGCGTGATCAAAATGGGCTTCCTTTCCAGTTTGGGCTACAGCCTTGTCATTACCGTTTCCAGTGTGGCCCTCATCCTGCTGTGCTGCTCCATGACAGGCTGGTACCTGACCCGGGTGAACAACAAGCTCAGCAAGTTTATGAACCTGCTCATCGTGTTCTCGATGGTCGTCCCCTTCCAGATGGTCATGTTCACTCTGTCCAAGACCGCAGATACCCTCAAACTGAACACCCCCTGGAACATCTGCATCATCTACCTGGGCTTTGGTGCCGGTCTGGCCGTGTTCATGTTCACTGGCTTTATGAAGAGCGTTCCCATGGAAATTGAGGAGGCCGCCATGATCGATGGCTGCAACCCCATCCAGATCTTCTTCAAGATCGTATTCCCCATCCTGAAGCCTACCATGATCTCCACCGCCATTCTGGAAACCATGTGGGTCTGGAACGACTACCTGCTGCCCACCCTGGTGCTGGATATCAAGAAATACCGCACCATCCCCATGGCCATCCAGTATTTCCGCGGCGGCTATGGCCGTGTGGAGCTGGCCCCCATGATGGCCTGCATCATCATCGCCATTATCCCCATCATCATCCTGTACATGACCTGCCAGAAATACATCATTGAGGGTGTTGTTGCAGGCGCTGTCAAGGGTTAAGGAGGAGTTCACCATGCGAGCATGCGGCATTCTGATGCCCGTTTTTAGTCTGCCGGGGCCTTTTGGCATCGGCACGCTGGGGGAAGAAGCCTTTGCGTTCGTGGATTTTCTGGCCCGTGCAAAGCAGACCTATTGGCAGATCCTGCCCATTGGCCCCACCGGCTACGGTGACAGCCCCTACCAGAGCTTTTCCGCCTTTGCCGGGAACCCCTACTTTATCGATTTCCGTGTCCTGCACGAGCAGGGCTATCTGACCGCTGATGAGATTCCCGCTGAGGTTCCGGTTGGCCCGGTGGACTACGGCGTGCTCTACCAGCAGCGCCCGGTGGTGCTGCAAAAGGCCGCTGACCGTCTGCTGGCTGCAGCCAGCGTGGAGTACAAAGACTTCTGCACGGCACAGAGCTTCTGGCTGGACGATTACGCCCTGTTCATGGCCGTCAAGGCCGAACAGGGACAGGCAGGCCTGTGTGACTGGCCGGATGACCTGCGCACCCGCCAGCCCGCTGCCGTAGCCGCTGCCAGGGAGCGTCTAGCCGGGCAGGTAGATTATTTCAAGGCGGTGCAGTTCTTCTTCTACACCCAGTGGAACGCCCTGAAAGCCTATGCCAACAGCAAGGGCATCCAGCTGGTGGGAGATATCCCCATCTACGTCAGCCCAGATTCCAGCGATCTGTGGACGCGGCCGGAGCTCTTCCAGACCGACGGCCAGACCCACCTGACGCAGGTGGCAGGCTGTCCCCCGGATGCCTTTGCGGCAGACGGTCAGCTCTGGGGCAACCCGCTCTACGACTGGCCCCGCCACAAGGCCGAGGATTTCGCCTGGTGGAAGCGCCGGATGCAGCACGCTACTTCGATTTATGATGTCGTGCGCATCGACCACTTCCGTGGTTTTGAGAGCTACTACGCCATCCCTGCCGGAAACAAGACAGCGGCAGGCGGCCACTGGGAAAAGGGGCCGGATCGTGCTTTCATCAATGCCATCCACGAGACCCTGGGCCAGGGCGGCATCATTGCGGAGGATCTGGGATACCTGACCCCTGAGGTCAAGACCATGCTGGCTGCCAGCGGCTATCCGGGCATGAAGATCATGCAGTTTGCCTTTGACAGCCGGGAACCGGGCAACTATCTTCCCTACACCTACCCTCACAACAGCGTGGTCTACACCGGCACCCATGACAATGTGACCACCGAAGGCTGGCGGCAGTCTGCCAGCCCCGAGGATGTCCACTATGCCTGCCGTTACCTGCGCTGTCTGCCCGAGGATCTGACAGAGGCCATGATCTGCGCCTGCCTTGCCAGTGTTTCGGATATGGCCATCATCCCCATGGCCGACTGGCTGCATCTGGGCGCGGAGGCCCGCATCAACACCCCCAGCACCCAGGGAGCCAACTGGCAGTGGCGGCTGGATACCCCGCTTACCAGTCTGCTGGCCGAGCACATTGCCGATCTGACAGCACTGTATGACCGGGCTCCGGCTGTGGCAGACCGCTAAAACGTTCCTTCTTCTTTTCTCCCCATACAAAGACGGCAGGCCCTAGCCCCCTCCTTTCCGGAGGAACTGGTGCCCGCCGTCTCTTTTTTGCATTATTTTCAATTTTCACACAACATTTTTTCGCCGCATCCCGCGCAGGACGTTCCACATATTTCCGCGCAGAACCGTTTCTTTTTTACAAAACGGCCACAGTATCTTCACAATTCTTTCGCATTTTGGGTTTCATCGCTCTCTTGTTGTTTTTGGGCAATTATGCTATAATCCAATTAGCTTCATATCCGCCTTTGCGCGGATTTTACGAACGAAAGGAGTTTTCCACCATGGAATTTACCTATCAGAGCACGATGCAGCTGCCCGCGTCCTATGCGGTTCTCTCCGAAGATGAAATGGTCTACACCGTTGGCGGCGCTTTTGAGCTGAATATCAACGCGCAGGATGTCCTGAATTTCACCGTTAATGTCGGTGTCAACCTGGTACGTATGCTGGGTCAGGCTGCCATCAGCAACACCATTGCCGGTATCATTGACATGCGGAACGATGGTCTGACCACGATGGGTGCCATTGAGCATTACTGGGGCCGCCAGACTCCCGTGGGCAAGACCATGACTGTGGTTGCTGCCGGTTTTGCAGGCGTTTATGTCTACTACTGGGCTAGGTCTGCTATTGAAAGCTTCCTGTCCATCTACAACGATATGCGGAATATCTACAACGAGAGCGAAGCCAAAAATCAAGCACAGGCCGCAGGTACAGCAGCTCTGGCCGCCTGAGTAAATCTTTGAAAGGAGCCTTTTATGGAAAACTTGCGTATGCCTGCATCTTATGCAACGCTTCCGGAAGAAGAGCTGCCGGAGATTTTTGGCGGCGGAGAACTGGGAGATGCATTGGACAGCTTTACGGATAACCTCCACCTGGACGATTTCTTCTTTCAGGGGGGGATCCTCTCCATCTCCATCTCGTTTGTGCCTCTGCTCCTGTTCAATGTTGTTGTTTCCGGCTACCGGTTTGTAGAGAACATTTACAAGAATCTGTCCAACTGGTTCGGTTATCACGATGATACCTTCTCTGCCGTTTCTAGTTTCACGGATGAAATGCGCCAGAAACAGCAGCAACGCGGTATCTGAGTCCTTTTCCCTAATGTAAAACGCCGATTGGAAGTCATCTTCCAGTCGGCGTTTGTTGTATAATGAAAAGGGGCTATTTTGCAACAGCCCCCCTTTTTTAGTTTCTATCATTACCCTTCCGCTCCGGAGGCCTACCTTATTGCAGCATTTACCCGGGCAACAAAAATGTAAAAACAAGAATGGGCGAAAAAACATTGACCGCAGCATGGATTACCCAGCCATACAAAATGCTTCCACGGGCTTTTTTTAACGCAAGCCATCCTAAGGCATAGCCTATTCCGCCCGTCAGGGATACGATGAGGAACATGGCGAGGAGGTTCTTGTCTGGCAACGCAGCGATGTGAACCATGCCAAAAATGAGAGCTTGCAGGGCGTTTCCTATGGTTTCTCCCCATTTATTGCACAACCGTTTGCAGAGAAACCCGCGAAAGAGAATTTCTTCCGATAAGGAAGTCTGCACGACAGCCCAGATCAAGATGACAGTAAATGTTTCGATGCTCCACCCGGTTTGTCGAAATGCGTCCACTGTAAATCCTTGATAATTCAAATTGCCAGATTGATAGAGCCACAGATAGGGTAAAAATAGTACCACTAAAAATCCCACAAGGATACAAAACATGATCTTCAAAGGTGGGGTAGGAGCAGTTTTGAGCCCCAGCCATTTGAAAAAACCGGTGGCCTTTTTCTGTGTCAGAAGATACCACCCAAAAGGAATACTTAGAAAAATCAAAAGCTGTAAAACTGCACTTATGATCTGGTTAAGCAAAATCATACCATTCCTCCGTCATTGGGCTTTGTTTCCTCATCCATCCGGAAAATGCAGCCGGGTGGTCAACGCTATTATACTACGACGTCCATGGAAAGTATACACCGGTTCAAAATTGAATAATTAAGCTTCCATCCTGGATGCTTCCCTGAATTTAGAGGGAGGCATCCATTTTGTTTTCGCTTGGGTCCTGCTGTTATTGTAATAGTTGATATAATCAGCCCTTGGGTTGACGGAAACCGTTTAAACGCTTTATTCAGCATATCTTTAATTTGTGCCATGTTCGGGCTGGTGGAGAGATTGTAAGAAACAATCTCATTTGTGTTCATATTTGCGGAGTTCTTGGACGAGCGCAGCTTTTTCGCCTTGAGTTGCGTTGCGCATCGCTCTTCTCTCAAGGCAATCTCTTTTTTTACGACAGCAATCTCCGCTCTCAGACGCTCATTCTCTGCTCTGAGCCGAATCATTTCTTTGCGCTCTGAAGGGGTCAGTTCTGCTGGTACTATTTGCTTCTTCATAGCAGGCTCCTTGGGCGACCGTCCTTTTCGTTGTGCGGCCAATCCCTGATACCCTTTCATTTTGTATTCATAACTGTATCGCATAAAAATACCCCCAACACTGGATGTCCAGTATTGGGGGTACATATCACCGGAGTGTGAAGCTCTTTTTGTTTGGCCGCTTCCAGATGTTCAAATGACCCGCAGGGCCCCCTGCTCCCGCAGACGGAGCAGATAGCAGCTGCCCGCACCGAACACCTTTTCTATCGCGTCGTGATATTTTGCCGCCAGCGCACCGGGCACAAACGCCTGAATGGTCCCTGCAAAGCCGCCGCCCTGCATCCGCCAGGCTCCCCCCTGCCCCTCCAGCAGAGTCTGACTGAGGGCAAGCGCCACCGAGAGTCCCTGATGCCGTACGTCCGTAGAGCAGTAAACGTTCTGGCACAGGGCAAAAGAGGCGTGTCCGCTTTCCAGAATCAGCTGCAGGAAAGCATTGAAATCCCCGCTGACCAGGGCATTCCGCTGGGCCAATGCGCGGGCATTCTCTTCAAAATAGTGGACTGCACGCAGAACAGCACGATCCCCGCAGGCTTTTCGCAGGCGTGGCAGAGCGGTCCAGAACTCCTGCTCCTTGACCTGCCCCAACACCTTACCGCCCAGACAAGCCGCCACCGATTCCATTTCATACCGGATGGCCGCAAACTCACCGGTCAGCTCGCTGTGACTGCCCCGGGTATCGGTCACGCAAAGGGTCATGTCCGCCGGGAGCAGCCCTGCCGTGTGGATTTTTTCTATCCGGGGCTTCTTTGGGTCGGCAAAATCCGCAAAGATGACCCCGCCCACGGCGCTGGTCAGCTGATCCAACAGGCCGCTGGGTTTTCCGAAATATGTATTTTCCGCATACCGGCAGATCTTCGCCAGCTCCGGCGCAGTCAGGCCACAGCCATATTCCCCGTTCAGGATGGCCGCCATCCCCATCTCAAAAGCCGCCGAGCTGGAAAGCCCGCTGCCCCGGAGCACGTCGCTGGCGGTATAGGCATCGAAGCCACCCACCGTCTTTCCCTGTGCCCGGAAGCCTTCCGCAATGCCCCGAATCAGGCTGGCCGAATGGGTGCTCTCGCCCTGCTGAGGCTCGGCCTCGCTCAGATCAATGACATCCAGCTTGTTGAAGCCCCGGGATTTGACCCGGATAAAGCCATCGTCACTGGGGGATGCCACTGCCACCAGATCCAGCGTCACCGCTGCCGCAAGACCATACCCGTGCTGATGATCGGTGTGGTTGCCGCCCAGCTCCGCCCGGCCCGGAGCCGAGTAAACATGCACCTGCCGCCCGGGGCCATAGTAAAGCTCAAACTGTTCCAGCGCAGCGGCATACCGCTGCCGCTGGCGGGCCAGCACCGCCGGTTCTGTGCCATAGAGCGTGCAGAGCGCTTCGTCCCACTGCCCCGCAAGGATCTCCCGTCTGAGTTGTGCACTGGTCGCCATGGCCGTTCCTCCTCCACAAACGTTCTCCGCAAAGTCCGTGCATGAAGGGTCCATGCACTTGGGTTAGCCTTATTGTACTTCATTCCGCCCTCTTTTGCAATTTGAATCCGCAAAAAATCCAATTTCAGCGCGAAAAACAAAGTTTCGGATGTACTTTTGTTGAATTTGCAGATACAGTTATGATATACTGGGAATAAGAATGCGGTCAACTGGAGGAAACGATCATGGCAGATGTCTACAAGCAGTCCTTCAAGCAGAATTACACCAATAATATTGAATTATCCATCTTCAACTGTGGTCTGGAACGCTGTGCCCCGGGCCAGACCTGGGGCCCCGGTATCCGGGATCACTACCTGATCCATCTGGTGGTCTCGGGCAAGGGCACCTTTGAAGTGGGCGGCAAGACCTTTGAGGTCGTGCCGGGGGATCTGTTCTTTGCCCGGCCCAGTCAGCTCATCCGCTACTCTGCCGATGAGCAGCAGCCCTGGGAGTACAGCTGGGTCGGCTTCAACGGTGCCTGCGCTCACAAACTGGCGGCACAGCTGCCCTTTACCGACACTGCTCCTGTGCACCATACGCAGGACCCGGAGGGAATGCGGGCAGCTCTGACCAACATCTATTCTTCCCGCGGGTTAGAGCCTCAGGATGAGGCTGCCATGGTGGGGTACCTCTACCTGTTCATCTCTGCCCTGATGAAGGAAACCAGCGAGACGCGCCCCCACAATGCTTCCTCCTCCAATCAATATGTACTGAATGCCATCAAATACATCCAGTTCAACTATTCGCACGACATCTCCATCGATGATGTCGCTAAGAGCGTAGGCGTTTCCCGCAGTCATCTGTACCGGGTGTTTATGCTCAATGTGGGCAAGAGCCCCATCGATTATCTGACCGAATACCGCATCAACGAAGCCTGCAAGCTACTGAGGGCCGGCAACCTTTCCATTGCAGAGGTTGCCATCTCGGTGGGCTTCTTTGACCAGTTCTATTTTTCCCGGGTCTTCAAGCGGGCCAAGGGGATGCCGCCCAGCAAATACATTGCCGCCCAGAGCGAAAATGCAGATGCCCCCGCTTCGGAAGAAGCCTGACCCAATCCCATTCCAAAGGAGAATTTCCATGCCCTTACAAAAAAATCAGGTGCTGACCCTGACCATTGAGCGCCTGTCCAACGATGGCAGCGGCGTTGCTCACAGCCCGGACGGTGAGGCTGTGTTCATACCCGGCACCGCCCCCGGTGACGTTGCCGCCATCCGCATCGTTAAAGATTGCGGCCGCTACGCTTTCGGTATTCTAGATGCTATTCAGACTCCCTCGCCTGACCGTATCCCGGTAGATTGTGCAGTGGCCGGCCCCTGCGGTGGCTGCAGCCTGCGGCATCTGGATTATGCCGCTGAGCTGCGCGCTAAGGGCGAAAGCGTTACCGATGCTTTCCGCCGCATTGGCGGGCTGGATGTACCCGTGCTGCCGCCCCTCCCCTCCCCCGAGATCGACCGCTACCGCAATAAGGTTCAATTCCCGGTGGGCCGTGATAAGAACGGCAAGCCCTGCATCGGTTTCTACGCCGGACGCACCCACCGCATTGTTCCCTGCCCCGACTGCAAGCTGCAGCCGGATGTGCTGAACAAGATCGGCAATACCCTCTGCGATTTCTTTGCCGCCCACAACATTCAGCCCTACGATGAGCAGACGGGCAATGGGCTGGTGCGTCATGTGTTTCTGCGCCGGGGTGTCCACAGCGGCCAGATCATGGTCTGTCTGGTCTGCACCCGGGCAAAGCTGCCCCACGCAGAGGAGCTTTGCCGCGCACTGACTGCGCAGTTTTCCGATATCGCTACCATCCTGATCAACGTCAACGCCAGAAACACCAATGTGATCCTGGGCAGCGAGACCCACACCCTGTACGGCCCCGGGTTCATCGAGGATACCCTCTGCGGCGTTCCTGTGCAGCTGGGCCCCTTGTCGTTCTATCAGGTTAACACTCTGGCCGCTGAGCAGCTCTATGGCATTGCCGCAGAATATGCTCAGTTGACCCCGGATGACCTGCTGCTGGATCTCTACTGCGGCATGGGCACCATTGGCCTGTCCATGGCAGACCATTGCCGGGAGCTCATCGGCGTGGAGATCGTGCCTGAGGCCATCGAAAGCGCCAAGGCCAATGCAGCCCGCATGGGCGATGCCATAGCCGCAAAGAGCCGCTTCTTCTGCGCTGATGCCGGTAAGGCGGCTTCTCAGCTCGCCGCCGAGGGACTGCACCCGGATGTTGTGATGCTCGACCCGCCCCGCAAAGGCTGTGACGAAGCAACCCTTTCCGCTGTCGTCACCATGTCCCCCCGCCGGGTGGTCTATGTCAGCTGCAACCCCTCCACCGCTGCCCGGGATGCCAAGTGGTTGGAAGAGCATGGGTATCGGGCCGAAAAGGTGCAGCCCGTGGACCTCTTCCCGAGGACGAAGCATGTGGAAGCGGTTCTCCTTTTGACCAAACTTCATGTCGACCGGCACATCGAGGTGGAAGTGAGCATGGATGAACTGGATGTGACTGCTGCGGAAAGCAAGGCAACTTACAATGAGATTCGGGAGCATGTATGGGAACATCATCAGTTGAGGGTTTCCAATCTCTATATCGCACAGGTAAAACAGAAGTGCGGTATCATCGAGCGGGAGAATTACCACAAGGCCAAAAGCGAAAACGCCAAGCAGCCCAAGTGTCCGAAGGAAAAAGAGGATGCGATTGTGGAAGCGTTGAAGCATTTTAAGATGATCTAACAAGCAATCCCCAGTCTGCACCGACCAGAATCGGTGCAGACTGGGGATTTTTCAATCATCCGTTGGATTCATGATTGCATTCAGATTGTCTATCACGAATTCCTGTGCATTTTCATCGTAGACAACGCACGGATATTCTCCACGTACTCCTGTACGGATTTCAGTAGTGATTCCCATCGCAATGCCACTGGCAGTTGGAACCTTGCGACATTTCCCATCTGAAATTTCTTTCTCCTCCATAAGTCCAACTTTTACCAGCCACGTGGTGATGGTTCGATAAGATACCTTCCGCATTTTCTTTTCGCCCAAAATCTCATTTACTTTATAGCTGATTCCACTGGCAGGTATCGGTGTTTTTGACGGTACATATTGCAGCTTTTCTTCTTCCGTAATGTAAAACGGTTTCTTATCCCTCTCGGACACCTTTTTAGGTTCATGACCATCAAGCTGTTTTCTCAGGACATTGGATACAAAAAACAGGCATCGAGAAATCTTTACGTTATTCACGATGTCCTGTTCTGGAACCGGTGTTCCATCCAGTGGATTCAACCCATTGGCAAGGCTGTCAATACAGTCTTTTGCGCGTTGGAGTTTTTCCTGTTCAGTCATCGAGCACACTCTCCTGCACACTTTACATAATATAGGGTTCTATTATCTTATCAGACAATCAAAATCTTCTGAACTGCATACGGCTTTGCATACTTTATGTAAGCGTCACTCACATAAATTGTTCCATCTTCACGTGGTTCTTTCCACATAGCCGGATATACAACAAGTTTTGCTTCTCGTCCTCGGTGCTTCGCTACAATTTCATCATTCGTAACAGAGAGCGTGCATCCTGATACTCGCAAAATCGATTCCAGTGGGAACAGCAGTGCTTTTTGTTCCTCTACCGTCAACGAATCGGCCAACTTCCCATTTACTCCCCAATCGAGGAGTTCTAATGCCGCAAAACGATCAAGCAGACCATGTACATACTGATTTCGATAATGCTTTAAGCACTTGTGACAAGCATTGCCGCAATCGCAGGAAACTAAAAGCTCACGGATTTGAGTCAATAACATTTCAATGTTGTCTGCTACGCTGACTGCATATCCTGCACCGCTGGATAAACTGTCGTATAGATAAACATCCGCAAACGCCCCGGCATTATTGGTTCGGATTCGATATCCTGTAACAAGCTCTGTAAACTCAACGTCCAACTCTTTGCTCGCCGCCAAACGAAATGCTTCTGCCAGCGATTGAGCCGCCCTCGTCAGCCAAGGATTATCCGTCCGATGAATATCCATCTTCTGTTCATCCAGCTTAATTTCCAATACCAGCATATCCGTGATAAAATCATATCCAATATTGACGTTTCTTGCATTTCTATGGTTGCACGGTTTCCGGGCATATTTCGATTTATAGGGTCGTAAAACTCCATCCAATGTCTTTTCATTGTCACCCGGCATTGCTGCACCACAATCCGGGCATACCATAAATCCCTTGTTTCCAAGTCCCTGATTCACCATAATAATTCGCTGGTTTGTGCGAGAAGCCATCCGGATATTCTTGCAGCCGGAAATCGGTTGGATATCCTCCGCATCCGGAAGTGTCGAATATAGCGGCGGTTGAACCGATGAATATTCCTCTTCCAGTTGTGCATCTGGTACCGCCTCTGCATTTTTAGGTGCAAATCCCCACGGCCGGAGCATTTGTCTTCCTTCCTCCAATGCACGATTTCCGCAGAACGGACAGACATCCGGCCGCTCATCTGCAAGACCAAACCAGCCACAATCCGGGCAAGTCAGAATATTCTTCAAATAATTCGCATCATCCATATAAGCCCTTGCGGGTGTCGCTGCTTGACCATATACCCGATCACTTCCGGGACTATACAGTCCTCCTATCTGATAGGTTTGTTTATCCACAACGATTGAGCGTCCCGGCGCATATTCACTGATTGCAACATCTAATCCACGATCCACCTCATAACGAAGGATTCCATTCATATCGGAAATATAGGTACTGACCACATTTTTTGGAAAAGAGTAGGTTGGTATAATTCCTTCTTCATAAAGTGCATCCAGTAACATTTTCTGTTTGTTCACCGAAGTATTCGGTATTGCTTCAAACTGCTCCGGATGCGTGTTTCGCTTTTCTTTCAGGTTCTTTAGGCTTTCAGCAAATTCATTTCTGAAAGCGTCCATATCCAGTACAGCGTTTGCTGGCACGAGTTCAGATTTTCGTGGTATCTTAAAGTCCTGTAAAAAATCCATAAACTCATCCAGCACTTCATCCAGAAACAGCACCGCAGGCAGTTCGTCCAAGCTTGAGTGCTTTGAGGCAAGGAACTCCTGTAATGCAATCATATTCAAATGCCGTTGCAATAACTTTTTGCTCCGAATGTCAATCCATGGTTGTCTTGGATCGCCACGAAACATCGGAACCGGATTATTGAAATATAGCGTATCGTGCGGTCCATCTTCACAGAAGGTTACAATAGTAGAAAGACTTGCGCCTCGCCGACCTGCACGGCCTGCGCGCTGCTGATAATTTTCTCGCATAGGTGGAACATTTCTCAGTCCAACTGCTACCAGAGAGCCGATATCAATACCGACCTCCATCGTGGTTGTACTGCTAAGAATGTCAATCGGTGTTTCCCCTTCCTGAATCAAATCCTGAAATCTCAATTCATAGTGTTCTGTTTGGCTCCATAAATCCATCCTTTGGTCCTTATGGGAAAGCTGCGCAGTATGCTCCTCCGTATCAATCGCATGGATTTTATTGCCTTTCAACGCATCTACAACAGGTTTTCTCCAAAAATCCAGTGATTGATATTCTTTCTCGTTCAATGCATGAGTTCCTGTAAAACCACAACTCGGACACTTTCCTCGCAGGAGATACGGTGTAATTTCAGAGCATTGTTCACACCGATACCATTTATGTTTTGCATCAAATCGGGGCTTCACCCGTTGAAGATCAACATACAGCCTTCCGTTATCCGGTTGTGCCGAATCCAGGAAGTTATTCTTCAAAACTCTCCGCCAGACATTCAAGTCATTGGAATCATCCGTCCACCCCATGATTCCCTGAACAGTCTTTGTGAAATTCCACTCCTTTGCCAATCCGTAGAAATCATAACTGCGACGTACTTCCAAACGCACCTCATCCGGGATCGTATGTCCCAATGCAGTCGCATCGTCACACACTGAAATCATCCACGCATTAAAGAGTTCAAGAAACTCCTCATCTTCTACGGAGATGCCATTTTCTTCAAGTTCATCAATGCTATCAAATAGTGCCTGCTCTGTTGGCTCAATCCAGCTCGTGGCAGAATCGTAGAGCGTATTATAACCGCCAGAAAACAGCCGAAGCAAATCTTTTTGCATCTGTGTCGGCGCATTTGCAATAGAAAACCGAGGTGTATACTCACGATTTCGGCGAGTGCTGCGCTCATAATTGCTCAATGCAATGTTGCAGTCTGCGCCAAATTTTTCACGTTCCGGTTCATGAAAAATCTGTACATGATGTTGTCCTGCTGCAAGGCAAAAATAATCATAAAGATCGTTCATGGAACGCTCTGTTATGGATTGTTCCATATTGTAAATTGCCAATGCAAAAAGCTGTCGTGCCGCCATGATGTCCGAGGAATCCGACATATCACGCGCCAGCTTTGCCGCACGCTGCCGACTATCCGAGAACAAGAGAACCTTTCGTCCTTCATTTGGCAGACGTTCCGGATCATTATCTTTTCCACATACGGCAGGTTGCTGCTCAAATTGTGTTTTTATCAAGTTGTAAAAAGACTGATTGCCCCGTGTACTAAAAGACGTAAGCTGCGAAGACGACAGCAAGTGTCTGCAATGCGGACACGTTGGAAATGTCAAAATCCGTGGGCGGTTTTTCTGTTCAAAGTTGCAGTAATACAGTTTCCGAAATCCTGTCCTTCCTGCATCTGAATCGTCACGGAAATTGATAAATCCATTCTTGATATCCAGATAACAGGGCCGGATCGCGTTCTTTCCCTGCTTTTCAGGAAGTTCATAATCCTCAGGCGGCAAATAAAGATGAACTTCCTTCATCTGCGAATCCAACACCTGACCGGGATAATGCCACAAATATGTTCTCTGGTGCGTTCCGATTGCATCATCCAGAACATAGCCTTTATAGAACAATGCTCCGCAACGCCGGTCATTATATAGTTCATATACAACACTGTGGCAATGTGGGCACGTTAAATGTCCATCTGCCCAAAATATCTCTCCTAACGTAAGTGTTCCATCCGTATGAGAATGCGGGCAGCCTTCATTTGCACAAGCGTAAACGCCTTTCATTCCCTTAAACAGCATATGCATCCGTGCCGGGAACAAAATTGCACCTTTCTGATTTTTCGCAAGTGGAGCAATTGCCAGAAGAATACTGACGTAATTCAGAGCTTGTTCGTCTTCAATATCTGGAAATGCTTCCTCAGCAAGTTCTGCAAGCGATACAGCATTTCCGCGGCACTTTGAGATAAGCACATGAAATGGCTTATAAAAAATCAAATTATCGTACATCCACTGGCATGCTACCGCCAGATTTTGAAATGGCTCACTCGCACCCTCGACTCCGTTCCAAAAACGGTTCAATTCCCTAAGACAGGCTTCCTCATTTTCTTCAAATGCAGACGTATTTGCACACTGAAATTTATCCAGTGGAATCGTTCTGGCGATTGTTGTATCAATCTGCTCTCTTTCGCCTGTCAGATAACAAAACGGAATCGAATCATCTGCTGCCGTCAATTCATGTGCAAACTCATATACAGAATCCTTATCTGCTTGATCTCGATCTGGCATACTGGCAGTCGTTAAGATGAATTGAACTCGCTCTCTCGTAATTCCAAGTTTGTGGAACAACCGCCGAATCAAAAGCGCAACTTCTCCGCCTGACGAGCCACGGTACATATGAGCTTCATCAATCACGAAGAGTAATTTGTTATTCTTATCTGCGTCAAGCCATTCTTTTGTTTTCTGCCAAATTCCAGCCTCTCTTGGACGAAGAAGCATATACTCCAGCATGGAATAGTTTGTAATAAGAATATCCGGGCAAAACTGCTGCATTTCAAATCGAGTGATCAACTCTGCATCTTCCGGATCTGGGATATGTCGTCCATTATGTAATCCCTCCAAAAAAGTGCGCATATTTGCTTTTGCTGGGATTTTTCCTTCATGCTGTAATGCTTCAAAGAAGGCTTTTTCCGATTCTTTTTGAGGGAACGACATTCGAGCCAATGTCTTTTCAAGCTTTCTGTCTTCACTGGTCACTGGATCATTGCCCGGATAAGGAGTGCGCCCCGTATACATTCCAAATTGAGGGCGGCGCGTACTTTCCCCGCAAACGGAACGAAAAACACTTATAAATTTTCTGTCCGGATCGCCAATCAGCCGCCGCAGCCTACTCACCTGATCTGAAACGAGTGCATTCATAGGGTACATAACAACCGCACGAACTCCTCGCATTGACCATGTATCCGGGCTATTTTTTGCTTCTGCTGCCAATTTTGCCATTAGCGGCCACATAAAACATTCTGTCTTACCAGAGCCGGTACCCGTGGAAACGAACAAATCCTGCCCTTGCACAGCTCCTTCAAGTGCTTGAATTTGATGAACAAAAGGATTCGGATATACACCAATTCCCGCATCTGAGAGTTTTGAAAAGTAAGATTTCATCCAATCCGGGATTTGTGCATTTGCAATACCATTTTTTACACTTTTATAAGCCGGTGATGACTCAATAAAAGGTTTTTGATACAGAAGTCCCTCGTCATCCAAATGCTGTTCCACAGCTGATAGCAGAAGTGGTGACTTTCCAAAATACTGTGCCTTGATATAGTCTTCGAGATCATGGCGAAGCTTCTGATGAATCGAATTTGCTCCGTTTGACATTTTATCATTCCTTTACAAATTGGTATCCAATCGGTTCTAACGCTGTCTTTACTGCGTAGAACACATCTTTCGCAAAAATCCGATTAAAATCGTGCGGCAATTCAATGCAGGAGGTCGGCCAACTGTATAACTTTATAAAATTCAATTCTTCTGCGGGCATCAGATATCGAAGTGCAAGTGTAACAATAGGACCATCTTCATGATAAATTGCTACCGGCAAGGAATCTTTTGCCGCCAAAAGAGCATTCGACACCCTACGGTAGTGATGTCCATTCGTCATCCACGTCGGAAGTTGGCTAACAAAAGATTCTCCTTCTTTTTCTTTATAGAGATAGTAAAATCGATTTTCATTTATGCCCATACGGATGAGAGATACTTCGTGACATTTTTCCTTTTGTCGTTGCCAGTATCCATATTTGAATGGCGGTTCCAACCGCAAAAATTCAACAGATTCATTTTGATGAAACAAGTTCCACTTTGCAGTTCTCATCAAGTGTTCCCATGTTTCAATCAATGTTTTTTCTGGAAGTTGAAACATTCTTTGCGGAGAGTTCATGGATTGCTTTTCCTGTGAAAGCAGATATGTTCCCTGCCCACTAACAAATCGTTTTTCTCCGGGAGCCATTCCTCTTGTAAACAAAATTTGCTCTGCACTCGCACAAGAATATTGGGTCGGAGCCAGTCGGTATGACGTATGATAGAGCGTCCCACCATTGAGCTGAATCGTATAAATTTCCTCCAGCAGATTTTCGTAATTATACCCAAAAGATTTATGGAGGTCATTGAATATGTCACAATAGCTTTCAATGAGTTTTTTCATTCGGGATTTAAAATGGACAACTGAAACAGGCTGTTCATTTTCTTCTACATCCCACAGAGATGCGTATGCCATCTGCCCAAGCATACTATAAATCACACGCATTCGCCATTGCTCAACAGGTTCTGTTGTTCCACGTTCAATCCTATATGCTCTTGCAATAATCGGAATCAAATTGTTTTGCAGTGTCATTCCTCGCCACCGAGATATTCATGCATTATCGTACAAATATTCTTTGAAGCCCTACTTTCATCTTTCTCAAGCTGTTCAATCAAAAGGGTTGCTTTTCCCGCAATAATTGCAAAAGGTAAAAGTCCAAACAAATATCTGTATCCAACCGTGTCAGATGTTTCACCTTTCAACATAGATTCCATATTTGCAAAAATGCTCCAAAGATTTTTCTTTGCCAAAGTACTATATCCGAGACTTGTTAAGAAATTCTTGTGAATTGGCCGTACTTTCGGCATAGGAAGTCTATCAAAATCCGGACTGAGCTCGCTACCAACAAATACCGACGATGGTTTTTTATCTACCAAGAACTCCGTCATCAGCGGCAACACATAATTCGATATTCCCATCGGCTCCACCTGCAAATCTTCTGCATACGGTGACAGCAAAAAGAAGAATTTACCAGAATCAAAAACAGCCGTCGGAAGTTGTTGTGTCCACCCAGCACAGAATGGATTCATAATTGCGACCACATTATCCTCAGATTCCTTGCATTCCTTACAAACCTTTTCCGTATAATCTCCCACACACGATAATATTGCAACAGTTCTACTAAACAGCGTCATCGAGAAAGCTTGTGCAATCGCCAAACCATTTGGACCTGCAAGCAACACCGGCGTTCGATATCTGTATGCCGAATAGAGATAAGCTGCTAGTCCTCTGGTATAGCTTTCCTGAACACCTGCTTCCTTCAAATTATCTGCCAGATACTCTATGACATCGTCTGAATTTTTTAGGACAGCAACTCTATCGTCCATTGATTTACCAGAAGTAAACGATGAAAGTACTGTCACTGAAACCGTCTGTTTTTCGCCTACGCGATTGATCTGCGGCAGAAATGCTTGTGCCGCAATAAAATCAGCTGCATCTTTTTGCGCCTTTGCAATTTTTTCTGCTACTTTTCGTTCTACTTCGGCAGCCAGCTGCTCACGTTCTTCCAGCTTTTCATTTGATTCTTTCAGCTTTTGCTCAACTGCTTCATATTTTTCTGTCAGCTGTTCCAACCGTATTCTTTCGTCCTTTGCCGCATTTTTCCGTTGCATCAATTCATTTTCTACTTTTTGAATTTTCTCAGAATTTTCTTTTTCCCATTCGGTTGTCAATAGTTCTTTACACCGTTTCTCTAATTCGGAATTCTGCTGAATAATGCGGCTCAACATATCATCTTCAATATCCGTAGCCGAAAGATAAGAGCTTGCATCCTGTACAAACTTTTGAATCAGCTCATTCGCTTCATCCTCTGTACAATTGCACTGCATCGCAAGTTCCTGCACGAAATCCTTGTTCGGCAACTCTTGCAAATACGCTGTGATTTGCTGATGCGTTGCATTTGTAATCCCCCGCTGTTTGGATGTTGCCCATGTCAGCCGTTTGCGTAGCAATGTCTTCAAAACATCCATAGAATCCTTGACATTTATTACTTTCGTCGGCATTCCAAAATTCAAAGCCGTGCAAACTTGGCAATCTCCAGCCTGATACAGCATTGAAGCAAACACCTCAAAAACAGGAAGTCTGAAAACATCCTGCTTTAATGAAATGCGATCCATTTTAACATCAAGATCTTTGGGATGGCAATAGATGCCTTCATACTTTTTACCATTCCAATAAGCAAAGAGAACACTCTCGCAGTAAATTTTTTCAGACACTCCCGCAGTCAACTTTTTTATAATTTTCTCAACGGAATCGCATTCCTTAAAAATTATAATTTGCGTTGGCTGAGACGAACTATAGCTGGTCTCAATAAAATCCCGGCTCGGATCTTTTTTATTGGGAATCACATGCCAATCCCAAACACCAACATATCCTTCCGGAAAAGCTCCTGACCTCTGATCGCTGAACAAGTCTCTTTGCGTCGGAAATTCTTCCAGATAATCTCCTGTGATTTCATCATGCTGGATATCCGACAGTCTCTTTAGACGCACATAGCCGTCTGCCCAGAAAACCTTACAAATTGACTTGAACGGATATTTTGCATCCGTTGTATCTGTTCTGTGACTAATTGAGTATTTCTCCAATGCACGATATCTAGTAAGTTCTTTCTCCTCCAAATCCAACTTGTTTTTCAGCTCGTCCTTTTCATTGCGTAACTGAGTAGCATCTTCTGCCATTGCTTGCAAACTTGCTTGAGTTTCCTTCAGTAAGTCTTGAACCTGTTGAATCTTGTTCCGCGCATACTCCTTTTGCGCTTCAAGTTCTTCCTTTAACAGTTTTGTTGTCTGGTCCGTTGGAGTGTCCTCTACTGAATCGGGTTTGTAGGCTCTCTTTGCAATACGTATTGCGATTTTTAATGCGCCAATTTCCTCTGAAGAACGGACAGGTTGTTCTAAGCGAAAATATAAATCCAAATTATCAAAAAACGGGCTGTTTGCAAGCGCAAACACACGTGCGTCATCAGACGGTATTCCTTTCGCTATCAAATTTGCCTGCTCGCCAATAATTTTATCCATCAAGGACTGTATTTTTTCATTCAAAAACTTTGAAATAAATCTCATGGATACATTTTGTACCGTAAGAGTAACTGCTTCCTCATCTGAAATCGTATTGGGGCGAAATCCCGGTTTAATGATGCTAAAGCCATTTGAATTCGTCCGAAAATTTTGTTTCAAGTCTCTCGAACCAATCAATTTACAAATTGATTCAACATCAGTTTTCGATAATCTATTGAGATAATCCATATTATTCTCCTCACCGCTTGCTCTTTAACATCACAATAAAATTTTTATAATATGCGAGGGCATCTTCTTCCATATATCCGCTTCGTATTTTTTCAGAAATCCATTTTCGGGTTTTAGGATAATTCTTTAGCAAAATGATCGTTGCCCCTAGCGTATGCGAAACTGGTATCTTTCTCCCATGCGCATGAACTAGATTCTGAAAGTTCACTGTATCGTCCGAACTCAGGACTTCGGAATTTTCTTTCTTATACTCTGCACTCCAAACAATGTCCAATCCCTGTAAAATCAGAACACGGACGCCATATTGAATTGCATCAAGTTCGATGGAAATTTCCGCTTTCAATGAAATTTGTTCGATTACAAATCCATTCTTTTCAAGTCGGATTGTTCCATCAAATGGAGC
Source organism: Faecalibacterium hominis (ex Afrizal et al. 2022) (assembly GCF_049545105.1). NCBI lineage: Bacteria > Bacillati > Bacillota > Clostridia > Eubacteriales > Oscillospiraceae > Faecalibacterium > Faecalibacterium hominis (ex Afrizal et al. 2022). The sequence goes on from NZ_CP186860.1 coordinate 632,899, forward strand.
GATCACTCGTATAATATGATTTTGCGGAATAATATTTTGCAATCCACTTGGTACAGGATTTCCATTGACATCAGAAATCGTCACCCGTGGCTGTTCTGCCCGTTCATTCAGTGGCTTCTTCCAAAGATATGTGTACTCCAGTACCTTTGCTCTGCCCGTAGAAATCAACTGCTGTCGCTCATTACCTTCAATCGAGCAAACTTTACCTCCGTCAGACGGATAGTATAGCATTGTTGCTGCCGGATAAGTCTTTGTCGTCGTTTCACCTTGTCCTTGAATGAGAAGCCATGTTGTTTCCCCAGAGTTTTGAATGACATACGGTGATTGCACATATACCGGCCAAATTGGTTGAATCGAAATCGGCTGACTTGTAAGACGGCAATGATAGGTCAAAAAGAATTTAGCTGCAGATTCCGTAAGGTCCGTTGCAGTAACTTGCGATAAGTACCATGTTGACCAAGAGATATTTCTTTTCAAAAGTTGTCTAATTGAAACGCCGTTATAAATATTGTACGGTCGGACTCTTGAAAGCAAATAATACTCTTTTCCTACTATAACATCAGCGTCATCAAGAAGCAGCTTTCCACTTTCCGCATCAAAAATCGCACCACTCTCTCGTACACCATTTGTGACGTGTGGCCAATATGTTCTTTCAATTTCATCAGATGATATGACAGTGTACTTTTCACTGGGACAATCTCCAATTGGAACATATGTAAGAACGTCCCTATTTGAGCGTTCATACGAATATACAAATGGGGTCATCAATTTGTTAGATGGAACAATTGTAAGCTCCTTGCGCATCTGCTTTTTCAAAAGTTCTCTTGGAACCGCAACCAGTCCCAACTCAAATGAAAAGCCCGTGCTTGTAATATTGACAATTCGGATAGGAAGTTCATGTTCACCAGCCACATAGGTATAGTTTCCTCCCGGACCAAATGTACGCTCCGGACAATTTTTGCTTTCTTCATATGCACTATGACGAAAATGCGGTGTCTGGATATCACCATCAACAAATCGTACATATTGTCCGCACAATTCACACATAAAAAGGCCACTGCGTGCAGATACCGATCCTCCCGGATGGCTACGGGCAACTTCTTCAGGTGTGATATGAGTCCAGCCCTTAGAAGACCACACACATACATGTGTTAGTGATGCCATAATAGTTCTCCTCATACACTTTATCGAACCCAATTATAATAGATTAATATTACCACTAATAGTCCAACAATGAAATAGAAATTCCAAACAGCCGCATTTTATCCAAATCATTCGGTTGAAATTTGTCTGTTTTGACAGTTTTTCGGTACTTCAGCCTGCATCCAGCGGATGCAGTTCACGGGTTTGGGTGTTCCCAACAAGCGTTTTGCAATGCAAATGGTGTTTGTATAGACAGACACATTGCTTGCAGATGCAGACGTTGTATATACATCTGCCCTGCTTGCGTACTCTATGATAGCCTTCAGTCATAGAAAAATTTTGTTGAGCGAACTTCGTTCACGCCAAGTAAAAATCAAAAGAGCTTTCATTATCAAGCCGTCAGTTTCAAAGAAAACTTTGAAGCTGGCGGTTATTTTTGTGCAAGACGAAATGCACGCAGCTAAAGCAAGTTGTATGCAAAAGCGGAGGTCATGCTTCCGCTTTTTGACACCAAAACCGGAAGTACGACCTCCTAAAATTTCAATGGAATTTCTGCTATGATAAAAACGTTCCTACGAAAAACCGGAACGAATGCTTCCGGTTTTTGCCCCTAAAAGCCAAAAAAAGACCTCAAAACCGGAACTAATAGTTCCTGTTCAGCAGCAAAAGGATACGGTATACTTATCTTACGCACCGAGAGCGATGTCCGATTTTCAAGCGAATTCAGGATAAAATCCACGCCAAACCGGACCTGTCAGGTCCTAAAAATTCTTTTGAAAGTGTGATAAGCTACCAGTAAGACACCAATTGAACCTTGAAAACCGCATGACCGTCTGCATGAGATACTCGGCGATGACCTCGCAAGAGCGAGCCGGAAAACGCCGCCGGAAGGGGGCAGGAAAGCCATGCAGGGAGAACGGCGTAAGAACAATGATATTCTATTTCATTTCAGAAAGGATGGTTTGCCTATGACAAAACTAAGCCAACTTAAAATTGACCCGGAGTTCCAGAATCAAATCAACCCTCCGTCGTTTGAGGAAACCCACCAACTGGAAATGAACATCCTCAAGGAAGAGCGTGTGCTGAATCCGATCATCACGTGGAACGGCTATATTGTGGATGGACATACACGCTATCAAATTCTTCGGAAATATCCGTTCATTCCGTTTGAAGTCATCGAAAAAGAATTTTCCAGCCGCTATGAAGCACTCGCATGGATTTGCAAAAATCAACTGGGACGGCGAAACCTGACCCCAGAACAGAAAAAGTTCCTGATCGGAAAGCAGGCAGAAGCGGAAAAGCAAATCAAATCGTTTCATGGCAATCAGTATACTTTGGCATCTGAAAGTGGTCTGGTTCAAAATGAACCAGACCGCACAAAGCACGGTTCACGATCGAAGGTCGCTGCGGAACATGGAACATCCGAAAGTTATGTTTACCGTGCAGAGCAATTTGCAAGAGGTGTGGAAGCAGTACCCGGAGCGCAGGAAGAAATCCTGAGCGGAAAGATCCGGGCAACCGACCGTGAAATTTCCTCGATTGCAAAGGTTCCAAAGGAAAAGCGTCCCGAAGTTGTGGCAGAGCTTCGTAAGCCTAAAGCCAAACGGGATTCCAGTATCACGGATTCGTATTCTTCGCCTTCAAAGGGCAATGAGTTTATAACGACCTTCAAGCAAGACATTCAGGGGCATAAGAAAGGACTCAACAAGGAAGAAAAGCAGAATCTCAAGGATGCCGTCAAGAGCATCTATTCACCTCGCCGCTTGGCAGATGGCGAAGCCATGATGTGCGAGATTCAGGGAGCGCAGGAGGATTTTGTCCGGCGGTGGGAAATGTGCTTTCGTGAATACCCGGATATTCTTACCGAACCGAAGAACAATGAGAAGCTGCGGATTTTCATTGACCGTGCCAGCCGGTATCTTCAGAACGTAAAAGACCGCTTGAACAGCGGTGGAAACCAGCAATCTCAATGCTAACGCTGGATTCTCCGAAGATCACTGCCTGCACATTTATCAGGACAAGATTCGCCCGGAGTAACTCGAAATTCCATTTGGGCTTTTCGTGCCGGGCATCTTGATGGGGATTCTGCTCCCCATACCCTCATGCAGAACCGTCTGTTTCTGCTGATTGGCTCGATGAAATTCATCTCCCAGCCACGATGCTCTGCCTCGTGGGTCTATGTGAATTTTTGAAAATTTCAAAAAATTGTATATGAAACCGCCCTTGCGGATTCCTATTTGTGAGAAAGCAAAAAATCTGTAAAAATTTTGAAAGTACCTTGCGAAACGGGCTTTCTCCAATTCTATGATTGAAAACCCGTGTTCCTTGACAACCGAATAGTCAGCTGCAAGCCACTATGACTTTCCGGGGAAGTGCCGCCATGGCAGGAGCGCACCAAGGAAAGCCAGAACGCCGGATTGAATCGGGCAGGAACAGCTTGCGGAGAGACCGACAGCAAAAAGCCGGACAAGCAAACAGCAGAGATTCGCCAATCTCTGTTGAATGGTTGTTCGGTGCAGGGTGTGGGATGCAGTCCCACACATTCCCGATGATGCCCTGCATCTCGGCTGCTCACCATTTTTATGGGGAGCCAAATCTGAAAATTGCAGATTTTCAGATTTCATCGAGGGACTGGGGAGCGAAATCTCCAGCAAGGTCGCCGTCGGCCAAAATCACGAAAGTGAGTTTTGAGGCGACACGGGCGAATCTTGCGCTTGTAATTCTCGAACCCCTAAAGCACCATGATAGGACGTAAAAATTGGAGGTGAAGATTATTTCAGACTATTTGAAACCCAATATGCCATTGCCGCAGTATCTGCCCTACGCCCGGTTCCTTCTGAATACCGATTTAAGCAACACTGCAAAATTGCTCTACACGCTCCTGCTCGACCGTGCCACTCTCTCGCAGAAAAACAACTGGGTGGACGAGCATGGACGCATTTATGTGATCTATCCGCTTTCCCATCTGGCGAAAGATTTAGACTGCTGCATCTCCAGTGTGACACGCTCTTTTGCTGAACTGGAAAAAGCGGAACTTGCCGAGCGAGTACGCAGTGGCTTTTCCAAGCCCAGCCACATTCTGCTCAGGATTCCCCATACTGCGCAGAATTGCGCAGTCACAGTATGCACCAGTGCGCAGTCCGACTGTGCAGAAATGACCAGCATGATCATGCAAAAATGCACATCTAACCAACGTAATAAGAACAACCTGAATGATAACCACCTGATAAGAACAAACAGCTCTCGTCTTTCATTGGGAGAATACCAGAATGTTTTTCTGACGGAAAAGGAGTACAAACGGCTCAAGGCTGACTTTGCAGGGTTGGATGGCCTGATCGAGCAGTTATCCGCTTATATCCAATCTACTGGAAAGAAGTATGCCGACCATGCCGCAACGCTGCGTATCTGGGCGAAGCGGCAGAATGCGGAGAAAAAGACAGCACCGGGTATCCCGGACTACACCTTTGCGGAAGGAGAAAGCCTATAAAGACGCTTGAGAAGATTTTAGAACAGTCTGTTTCCAGCATTCCCCAAAATGCCACCGATTATTATGATGCAGATGGCCTGCTCTACTGCGGCAAGTGCCGCACTCCAAAAGAAACCTTCTTTGCCAATGGTCTTGTCTTGATGGGAAAGAACATTCATCCGGTAGAATGTGCCTGCCATAAAGCCGAACGGGAGCAGCAGGAAGCAGCTATTAAGGCGCAGAAACACCTCGACCTTGTGCGGCGGCTGAAAGCAGACGGCTTTTCTGATTCCGCTCTGCTGGACTGGACATTTGCAAACGACAACGGACGCAGCCCACAGATGCACCATGCACACCGCTATGTAGAGCAGTGGCAGACCATGCGCTCAGAGAACATTGGGCTTCTGTTCTGGGGCGGTGTCGGCACAGGCAAGAGTTTCCTTGCCGGGTGTATTGCGAACGCTCTAATGGCTCAGGAAGTACCTGTGTGCATGACGAACTTCGCACACATCCTGAACGAGCTGAATAACAGCTTTTCCGGGCGGAATGAGGTGGTGGAAAGGCTGTGCCGCTATCCTTTGCTTATCATTGACGACTTCGGGATGGAGCGTGGCACGGAGTATGCGTTAGAACAGATCTATAACATCGTGGACAGCCGCTATCGCAGTCGGAAGCCACTCATCGTCACCACCAATCTGACGTTGGACGAGATTCGGCATCCGCAGGATACCGCCCACGCCCGCATCTACGACCGCCTGTTGGAAATGTGTGTTCCCATCTCCTGCATCCGGATCAGCTTTCGCAAGGAAACAGCGCAGGAGAAGCTGGAACGGCTAAAAGTGTTGATTGGATAAGTCCGAAAGGAAGTTTGATAAAATCGCTGGCACACACTGTCCAGCTACAAGGAAATGGAGCTGCCTATTGAAAAAATATCCTGCTAGCGAAAAAGATATCTTTCCCGTTTCCGCCTGCACGTCCAACTTTGATGAATGGAGTGCCTTGGCGGGTTTTCTGGCCGATATGATCGAAAAATATGCAGAAATTTTAATCCCAGAAATCGAAACCGGGCAAATTGCCGTTGATGAACTCCTTGCGGCATGATATAATGTTCTTGTAATTGCTGTCCAAACACATGGTGAGATTCTCTTACCATGTTCCATATTTTGAACGAGGTACGAAAATGAATCGCCCTGATGAAAGCCCCAAAAATTCCATCATCATTTATACCACTGAAGATGGCCTGACCAAAATTGATGCCACGTTTGATGGCGATACCGTCTGGTTGTCCATCGACCAGATGGCCGAGCTGTTCCAGCGTGATCGGAGTGTCATCGGAAAACACGTCCGGAACATCTTCAAGGAGGGTGAACTTCAGAAAGAATCAGTGTGGGCAAAATTTGCCTACACTGCCGCAGATGGAAAAGTCTACGATGTGGACTATTACAACCTTGATGTGATTATCTCTGTCGGCTACCGGGTCAAATCCAAGCGCGGCACACAATTTCGCATCTGGGCGACCGGCATCCTGAAGGAATATATGCGCAAAGGCTTTGCTCTGGACGATGAGCGGCTGAAAAATCTGGGCGGCGGCGGATATTTCAAGGAACTGTTGGAGCGCATCCGGGACATCCGCTCTTCCGAAAAGGTGTTTTACCGTCAGGTTCTGGAGATCTACGCCACCAGCATTGACTATGACCCTAAGGCAGAAATTTCGGTTCAGTTCTTCAAAAAAGTACAGAACAAAATTCATTATGCCATCCACGGACAGACTGCTGCAGAAGTCATCTACAACCGTGCCGATGCGGAAAAGGAGTTCATGGGGCTGACCACCTTTGCCGGGAATCAACCTACTTTACAGGAAGCCAAAATCGCCAAAAATTATCTGAACGAGAAAGAGCTTCGCGCCATGGGGCAGCTTGTTTCCGGCTATCTGGACTTTGCGGAACGTCAGGCAGAACGTGAACAGCCCATGACGATGCAGGACTGGGCAAATCATCTTGACCGCATTCTGACAATGAGCGGTGAACAACTGCTTGTCGGAAATGGCACTGTGACACACCAGCAGGCCGTGGACAAAGCCACCACCGAATATCGGAAGTATAAGGCAAGAACGCTCAGCGATGTGGAGCAGGATTATCTGGATTCCATCCAGCTCTTAGAGCAGAAAGTCGACAAGAAATAACGGTACCTGCGAGGATTTCTTATGTCACAGGAAAAGACAAAAGTTTACATTTACACCCGTGTGTCTACCACGATGCAAATCGACGGCTATTCGCTGGATGCACAGAAAGCCCGGATGAAGGCATACGCCGACTTCAACGATTACCAGATCGTTGGCGAGTATGAGGATGCCGGTAAATCGGGCAAATCCATCGAGGGTCGTGCATCTTTTTGCCGGATGATGGAAGACATCAAATCGGGAAAAGATGGCGTTTCCTACGTTCTGGTGTTCAAGCTGTCCCGGTTTGGCCGCAATGCTGCGGATGTGTTGTCTACCTTGCAGGTCATGCAGGACTTTGGCGTGAACCTGATTTGTGTGGAAGATGGTATTGATTCCTCCAAGGATGCAGGTAAGCTGATGATTTCGGTTCTGTCGGCTGTGGCCGAAATCGAGCGCGAAAATATCCGTGTCCAAACCATGGAGGGCCGCATCCAGAAAGCGCGGGAAGGACGCTGGAACGGCGGTTTTGCTCCCTATGGTTATCGTCTGCTCGATGGTGAGCTGCAAATCAACGAAGAGGAAGCCCCTGCCATCCGAACGATTTTCGAGCAGTACGTTAATACCGATACCGGCGCAAATGGGCTTTCCAAATATCTGGAGACCCACGGCTTTCAGAAACTTGCACGGCAGAACGGCACCTCTCCCCTTTTCAGCGCAACATTGATTCGTGCCATCCTGAAGAACCCCGTCTACTGCGGAAAGATTGCCTTTGGTCGCCGCAAACTCGAAAAGATCCACGGCCCCCGGAACGAATATCATCAGGTTCCACAGGAGAATTATTTGCTGGTGGACGGCCTGCACAAGGGCATCGTATCAGAAGAATTGTGGAACGCCGCACAGGTCAAGCTGTTGGCGCAGTCTAAACGATACGAACCAGTCAACCGCAGCAAGACGGAACAGGCGCATTTATTATCCGCCCTTGTCAAGTGCCCCATTTGCGGTGCTGGAATGTACAGCAACAAATGCACCAAACGAAAGAAAGATGGCACACCCTATAAATCTTTCTCTTATTACAGTTGCAAGCATCGCAAGATGCAGCGTGGGCAAAAATGCGATTTCAACAAGCAAATTCAGGAAGAAGTTCTGGACAACGCCGTGGTGGAGGTTATCATCAAATTGGTCAGCAATCCAAAGTTTGCCGCCATGATGCAGGAGAAGATCAACAGCAAAGTAGACACCACTGCCATTGAACAGGAAATTGCTGCCGCTGAAAAGCAGTTGCAGCAGTATTATTCCATCAAGTCCAAAATTATGGAGGAGATCGACACGCTCGACCCGGATGAGCGCCACTATATCATCCGCAAATCCGACCTTGACGAGCGGCTTTACAGGATGTACGATAAAATCGAAGAAGCAGAAAATAACCTGATGGATGCCCGGGCAAAGAAGCAGGCTATCGAAGCGGATAAAATCACGGGCGATAACATTTACAAAGTTCTCATCTGCTTTGAAAAGCTCTACAATGTGATGAACCCCCTTGAACGCAAAAAGCTGATGGAACATCTGATTTCTGAAATTCAGATCTACCCGAAGCGTCAGCCCAACGGTCAGTGGCTCAAATCCATCAAATTCCGACTGCCCATCGTTGAAAGCGATATTGATCTGTGTTTTGACAATGAAAATCATACCGAATGTGTCATTGCACTTTCCAAGGGTGAGATCGACTCCAAAAAAGTCCGTGTAGAGTTCTCTTTGGAGGGCATGGACACTTCAGGATTGCAAAAGGGTGCGACCTATCCTGAAATCAAAGCCCACGTGTTGGAAAAGACTGGGCTGAAAGTATCTTCCCTGTATATCTCGCAGGTCAAGCAAAAGTGTGGTCTGGAGGTACGAGAGAATCACCACAAGGCGAAGTCCGAAAATACAAAGCAGCCTCAGTGTTCGAAGGAAAAAGAGGATGCAATCGTGGAAGCATTGAAGCATTTTCAGATGATTTGATTTACTGTATGCCCGTCTGACTTTCAGGCGGGCATTTTATTTTGCCGGAATATGGTGTTTCTACTTTTATCGTGGTACAATATCTTAAAGACTTTTTGATTTCGAAGGGAGCAACCATGATTGATCTAGCAAAACTGGAGCCTGTTTTGAACGGATACCAGACCTATTTCCCGAAGCATTGGCCACGCGGAGAAGATTTCAAATGGGAAGCCGCACAGCATTTCCACGACCATTGGAATATTGACGCAATAGATTTTGCAGGAATGTTCAAGGAAGCTACTGCAAAAGTCTCTTCGCTTCTGGATACCGGCTATGCCTATCCTCGCGCGATGATCCTGAATTTTGCAGCAGCAGACTGTGAGGCAACACGCGCAATGTTCCGCAGCTTGTTTGATGAATCTACTGAGCTTTCCAAGCGCATTATTGCATTTCAGGCTGCCACCGAAGAAATACATACAAAATACAACGACGGCAGCTGGAACAACCACTACCAGAACACCAGTGCCATCAGCGTCTATCTGTGGCTCCGGTATCCGGATCAATATTATATCTACCGCTATTCCGTTGCCCGTGACATCTCGGATGCGCTGAACTTCGATGCTCCGCCTAAGCGGGATGGCTCTGTAGAGTCGCTGCTAAACAGCTACCGTCTTTATGATGAGCTACGGGCAGCACTGAGCCAAAATATAGCCGTCACTCAAATGATCCGAAGCGCCATAGATGCAGCCCCTGCCGGAAAATACTGGCCCGACACACACTGGAATATTGCCGCCATTGATCTGGGCTTTTATCTGAGCCGTTTCTACCTTGCCGAACAAAAGGCAGCGCAGATGCAGGCCGGATGGTTTCCCGCTAAAAGTGAGTATGATCCGGGCATTACAACCGCACAGTGGAGTGCTTTGCTGCAGGACACCTCGGTTTTTACCCCGGAGGCTTTGCGGGTGATGAAATGTATGCTGGATTACGGCGGGCAGGCCACCTGCAAGCAACTTGCCATTAAATACGGCGGAACCAGCAATTTCTACATCTCTAACACCTACCATCTTGCACAGCGGGTTGCAGAAAAGACAGGCTGCCGCATCATGCCCCGCGACAGCGAAAGTATGCGCTGGTGGCCCATTTTATATGTGGGCAAAAAAGTCGGCACAAAGGCGGACGGCACTTACATCTGGCGTTTGCGGGATGAGCTTTTACAGGCTCTGAAGAAGACTGATCTCTCAAAAATACCGGCTGCCACTGCTGCCTGTGAAGCGCCTTCACGCCACTACTGGTGGCTGACTGCCAATCCTAAGATCTGGAGTTATTCCAGTCTGCGGGTCGGCGAAGAGCAGACGTATACGCTGTACAATGACAACGGAAACAAGCGCAGGATCTTCCAGAATTTTCTCGATGCAAAAGCTGGGGATCTTGTGATCGGCTACGAAGCAAATCCGGTAAAGCGAGTGGTGGCTCTAGCCAAGATCACACAGGAAAACAATGGCAAGGAGATTTATTTTGAAAAAACCGAGAGCCTGACTTCCCCTATTGAGTATGCTGCGCTGAAATCCTTCCCTGAGCTGGAGAAAATGGAGTTTTTTGTACAACAGAATGGAAGCCTGTTCAAGCTTTCGGAAGGGGAATACAACTTTATTCTGGATCTCATCCGGGAAGAAAATCCAGCACCCGTCCGTTCGATAGCATCGAACGCTTATACAAAATCAGATTTTCTGAACAGCGTATTTCTGAGCGAACCGCGCTATGACGTTTTGGTCTCTCTACTGCGCCGCAAAAAGAACGTTATTCTGCAAGGCGCACCCGGCGTTGGAAAGACCTACGCCGCCAAACGGCTAGCGTACTCCATGATGGGGCAAGCTGATTCTTCCCGGGTGGAGTTCGTACAGTTCCACCAGAATTATTCCTACGAGGATTTCATGCTGGGCTACCGACCGGATGGCTCCGGCTTCAAACTGACCGAGGGTGTATTTTACCGCTTCTGCCAGAAGGCTTCCAACGACCCTGACCGGGAGTACTTTTTCCTCATCGATGAGATCAACCGGGGCAACCTGAGCAAGATCTTCGGCGAGCTGATGATGCTGATTGAAAGCGACCACCGGGGTGAAAAGATCACGCTGGCCTATAACGGGATGCCCTTCTATGTCCCGGAAAATCTCTACATCATCGGCATGATGAACACCGCCGACCGCAGTCTCGCCATGATCGACTATGCGCTGCGCAGACGTTTCAGTTTCTTCGAGATGGAACCGGCGTTCACCTCCGAGGGATTCCAGAAATATCAATCCGCGCTCGACAACGAAACGTTCAATGTTCTGGTGGAACAGATCAAGGCATTGAACCGGGAAATTACTACAGATGCCTCCCTTGGTTCCGGCTTCCGCATTGGTCACAGCTACTTCTGTCTGGCCGACCCTGCCGCCTGCACCACCAACCGGTTGCGCTCTGTGGTGGAATTTGATATTCTCCCTACGCTGGCAGAATACTGGTTCGATGCGCCCGACAAGCTGCATCGTTGGGAAGAGAATCTGCGTGGTGTTTTCAATGACGACTGACAAAGGGATTTTTATCCAGAACATCTACTATATGCTCTCCTACGCCTATCAGGTGCTTCAGCAACAGGATTATCAATGCATTGCCTCGGAAAAGTTTGAGCACATCGACGATTTGTTTGCCGCCATCCTTGCAAAGGGCGTTTTTCGGCAGCTGAAGCAGGGGCTTTATCGGGAATATGTTTCCCGAAGCGAGACACGGTCGGTTTTGCGGGGAAAGCTGGATCTTCCGCAGACTATTAAGGTCCGCATCCAGCACAAGCCGCAGGCCGCCTGTACTTTTGACGAGCTTTCCGAGGACAACCTGTATAACCAGATCCTGAAAACCACCCTGCAGGTGTTGCTTCGGGACGAGAACGTTTCCACTGAGCGCAAAGTGGAATTGAAGAAAGCGCTGCTGTTTCTGGACACGGTTTCCGCACTGCTTCCTTCTCAAATCCCATGGAGGCAGTTACATTATCAGCGGAGCAACCAGAATTACGAAATGCTGCTGAATCTCTGCTATTTCGTGCTGCACGATATGCTGCAGACCACCGAGAGCGGCAGCTATAAAATGACAGCATTTTCGGACGAACACATGGCAAAGCTGTACGAACGCTTTATTCTGGAGTATTACCGGCAACACCATCCCTATCTTACTGAAGTCAAGGCTGCACAGGTCAAATGGGATCTTGTGGGAGAGCACAATGCTGCCATGCTGCGGTTTCTCCCCGCCATGCAAACCGATATTTTTCTTCGTTTCCATGAAAAAATCCTGATTTTGGATGCCAAGTATTACAGCCGGACATTTCAGCAGCGTTTCAACAAAGAGACTTTGCATTCTGCCAACCTCTATCAGATCTACACCTACGTCAAAAATCAGGACACCTCCCATACCGGAAATGTTTCCGGGCTGCTGGTCTATGCAAAAACGCAGGAAGCCATCACCCCGGATTGCCTGTTCAACTTGGGCGGCAACCAGATTGGTGCACGCACCTTGGATCTGAATCAGGATTTCCGGCAGATCACCGCACAACTGGATGGAATTGCCCAGCAATTTTTCGGAAAAACCCCGCAGCGCATTGGCACCGGAAGTAGCTATCCCGATGGCTGAACACTGCGAACAAGAAAACCGCCCTGCCGTATAGCTACGACAGAGCGGTTTTCTGCTGTATGGACTCGAAGGGAGTCGAACCCTCGACCTTTCGGATGCGAACCGAACGCTCATCCCAACTGAGCTACGAGCCCTCAACTGTCCTCTGACCACTAGAGCCAGAGGACATCGTTCATTTTGACTTTATTATTTTACTGCTTCTGAAATCATTTGTCAAGAGTTTCTACCTTCCGGCGAAGCAGACTCATGGGGGGCAGCTCCGGGGTGGGGATGGTGTACTTTTCCATAGCGTGGGGGGTGGATTCCACGCTCTCCCCTGCCTCGTTTTTGATCCACTCCGGGTGTAGCGGGATGCTGCGCCCATCCGGGCAGAGCACCTCCAACGTATCCCCAAGGCTCCATTTGCCGCGCTGCTGGCAGGAGGCAACACCATTCTCCCAGCTTTCCACAGTGCCCACAAACTCCCACTCACGGATATAAGTAGCGCTGTCGGTTGCCTGACGGGCCTGCTCGCGGCCAAAGTAGAAGCCCGGGGAGTAGTGCCGGTGGCTGGTACGGGTCAGCTCGGCCAGAACGTCATCGCTCAGCTCAAAGTTATCGCTGAGCGGGTCGCCCAGATACTGATCCAGAGCCTTGCGGTAGGCGGCGGTGACGCTGGCGACATAGTAGAACGTCTTGGCACGGCCCTCGATCTTCAGGCTGTCCACACCTGCCTTGCAGATGAGGTCGATGAAGGGAGCGGTGCACAGATCGTTTGCATTGAGGATATAGCTGCCGTTCTCATTTTCGCCGATCTCATACAGCTGGCCCGGGCGGGTCTCCTCGCTCAGGTAATACTTCCAGCGGCAGGGCTGAGCGCACTGGCCCCGGTTGGCATCCCGGCCTGCCATGTAATTGGAGAGCAGGCACCGGCCCGAGATGCTCATGCACATGGCTCCGTGGACAAACGCCTCGATCTCCAGCTCCGGCGGGGTCTTATCGCGCAGGGTGGCGATATCCTGCAGGCTCATCTCACGGGCCAGCACCACACGCTTTGCACCCATGTTGTAAGCGGCACGCGCAGCGGCCCAGTTGGTGATGCCGGTCTGGGTGGACATGTGGACATCGATCTCCGGGGCGAACTGCTTACAGGCTTCCAGCACGCCCAGATCGGCCACGATAAAGGCATCCACACCGGCGGCAGCAGCAGCCTTGATGGCTTCGGGCAGGCGGTCAGCTTCCTCATTGGTGGGCAGCGTGTTCATGGTCAGATAGACCTTGCGGCCGCGGGCATGGGCATAGATCACACCCTCGGTCAGCTGCTCCGGCGTAAAATTGGCAGGAGCCGACCGCATACCGAACTCCGGCAGGCTGCAATAAACAGCGTCTGCTCCATAGTTGATGGCATAACGCAGGCGCTCCAAGTCGCCTGCCGGGGCCAGCAGTTCCGGGATCTGTAACATAAAATCGTCCTCTCTTTTTAGCACCCTCTCTGTCATCGCTGACGCGATACCGCCTCACCGGATCGGTTTCTGCATACCTGACTCCGGAGCCGCAATTGGCTCGCCCCTTGGGAGAGCTGTCAGCGAAGCCGACTGAGAGAGACTTACTTCTTCAAACTCTGATTAACTTCAGCCGCTTTCCGGCAGTTGGCCTGATGTTCAGCATAGGTCTTGGCGTAATAGTAGTGACCGGAAAGGTCCGTAACAAAGAAATAGCAGTCCCTGACTTCCTCATCACACTGAGGTGCCAGAGCAGCCTGGATCGCGGCAAGGCCCGGGTTCGAGATGGGCCCGGCGGGCAGGCCGGTGCAGGTGTAGGTATCGTAGGCATTCCGGATGTTCTCGGGGATATCCTCCCAGCCGCCATAATACGGAGCCACCCAGTTCCAGAGGTAGTTATTGTCCTCATCGCTCTGGACATAGCTGGAGGTGTTGCTCTGGAGCTTGGGGTAAGGCGAACCCTCGGCCAGACGGTTGCGGAACACCTGCGCCACATTGGAATCCTGATCGTTGCCTGCTTCCTCCTGCACAAAAGAGGCCAGTGTGATGACCTCGGGCAGGGTCAGCTCCTGCTTTTCCAGTTCCTTGTACATCTCGGCCGTGAACTGTTTATCGAAGTGTGCATAGAACGTTGCAACATAATGATGCACGGTATCGTCCGTCAAAAACTCATAGGTGTCCGGAAAGAGGTAGCCCTCACACTTCATAAAGCGGTCGGGGGCATCGTCCGGGACATACTGCCAGAAGGTGTACTCACTGAAATCTCCGGTGTTGGCTTCTTCCAGAAACTCCTCGGCAGTACACAGACCGGCTTCCTCCATTTTCTGGGCAATGGCAATGGCAGTGGTTCCCTCCGGGAAGGTCAGCCGCACCGAATCCGCCTTGGCATACGTGGACAGCTCTGCGATCAGGCCATCATAGGAATATCCGCCGGTTTGCAGCGTAAAATCACCGTACTGCAGTTTTCCGGCGGCACCCTTGTGCCCCACATACCAGCGGAACAGATAGGCCGAACGGATCACTCCCGCCTCCTTCAGCTCCTTTGCAATGGCAGCAACACCGCTGCCCTGGGGGATGCTGACGGTCACCTCTGCACCGGGCTTTCCTCCATTGCCGTTGATCTCGTTATACGCAAACACGCCTGCCGCACCGACTGTCAGTACCAGCAGCAACAGCACGACCAACAGGATCTTCAGCACACTGCCTTTTTTCTTTTTCTGGTGTTTCTCTGCCATATCCACGTTCCTTTCAGTCCATCATCAGGCGCATGTAGCTCTCCGAAACATCAAAAGGTTCTCCTTCAAAGCGGATGAGGCCATACTCCTGCCGGGTTCCCTCGCCCAGGAACAGATTCTGGGCAGCTCCCACTGTGATGACAGCCTTTTCCACAATGACCTCTTTCTCCCGGGCGGCTTCCATCAGCACCTCGGCAGCACGGTCATTTTCCGCCATCATCTCCACAAAGTAAAGGGTATCCTCCCTGCGGAAATAGATGCCGTAGCCCTGCTCACTGGACACGATGGTCGCACCACGGGAATACAGGTCCCGCAGAACTTCCCCCATCTGCTCCGGCGGCAGCTGAACGGTGTCGGGCCAGTATTTTGCCCGCAGCTCGCAGAGTTTTTTTGCCGTCACGGAATCGAATTCCGCCTGGCTCCACAGGTTGCGCTCCACCTCCCGGGGCAGGCAGCGCAGGGCAAAGGCTTTCTGGAAGCCTTTATCCTGCAGCAGCGTTGATTGTTCCGGGCTGGCGGGCACTGCCACCACAAAGCCTGCGCCCCGCAGTTTCTGCTGGGCGCACAGGGTATCCACCAGGCCCGCAAGGAGCAGGCTGCCCTGCCCGCACAGACCGAACAGATAGCTGCCCGGGCGGCCCTGCAGGGTCACCGGCACAGCCAGTGCCACAGCCTCAATGTGGTCGTTTTCCTCCGCGACGTAGACATTCTGCACCCCGGCAAAGCGTTCCACAGCGCCACGGATAAACTCCTCCGTGTCGCCGCGCTGGGCCTGCCACAGGGCTAGCACCTCCGCCCAATCGGACGGCTGCATCAAACGGTACATGATATAGGATGCCTCCTTTTGTTTCAAATAACAGCGAGAGCAAGCGTTCTGACCTCTTCCTGAATATCCTCAATGCTCCGCATCTTCTCCCCTGCCGTGCAGTGGACGGTATCCCAGCCGAGGTGAGCGGCACAGTATTCTGCCGCCCGGCGGCTGCGGGCCAGATATTCGGTGTCCTTTTCATGGACATCCTTCCTGGTCTCGTCGCCATGGTAGCGGGCGGTCATCAGCCGCTGGCTCACTGCCGGGTCAACCTGCAGATAGATCACCTTATCCGGTGCAGGCAGGCCCAGCAGGTGGTATTCATAGTCAAAAAGCCACTGCAGGAATGTGTCCCACTGCTCCGGCGGGAGCTTTGAGCACTGGTGCACGGCATTGGAAGTCGTGTAGCGGTCAGCGATCAGGATGCCGCCTTCCTCGTAGAACCTGCCCCAATCCGACTTATACCCCGCATAGCGGTCCACCGCATAAAAGCTGGATGCCGCGTAAGCGTTGACATCGTCAGGCTTGTCGCCAAACTGCCCGGCCAGATACATCTTGACCAATGCACTGGAATCACTGTCATAATCCGGGAAGGTGATCTCTCTTACCAGATGATCCGTCACCGTCAGGTGCTTTGCCAGCAGCTTTGCCTGCGTGCCCTTGCCGCTGCCGTCCAGCCCTTCCAGAACGATCAGCTTGCCTTTGCTCATACACCAGCCTCCTGCTTGATGGCCTCATACTTTGCGCGGACTTCGGCAGTTCTGCCGCAGCACATCTTGCCCTCGGGGCAGGGGCCGCTGACACAGGCCGGGCCGGCCTTGGCAAAGATATGGGGTGCCACCGGGTAGACCAGCCGGAACATCTCCTCAGCCAGCTGACGGATCTCCCACTGAGCACGGGAGCAGCAGCGCAGATGGAAGAAATTCTGCAGGCTGCGGGCGTTCATGGTCACGACCATCTTCGTCTCGCAGGCGTTGGGCAGCACGAAGCGGGCATCCTCGTTGGCCTGTTTGGAGGCCTTGGCGCGGGCCTGCTTTTCGGGCATCCCCTCCGCCATCAGGCGGGCAGTGTGGCCGTCCTCCAGTTTTTTTGCAAGGTCCAGGTAGCGCTTCGCATCCTCATCCATGCTCTCAAGAAAGGCTGCCTTTGCCTCAGGGATGGCCTCGATCTCCGGCGGGATGACATAGTGGAAGTCGTCCAGCCGGACATACCGCTGGCTCTGGACACTGAAGGATGCGATGCGGTGCCGGGTGATCTGGGCCAGCAGGGTGCGGCTCACACCCTCAATGCCAAAGGTGAAGCTGGCATGTTCAATGGGGCTGGCATGGCCCAAGTCGCTGAGCATGGTCAGGAACTTGGCCGTTTTCTCCTCAGTCAGGCCGTCCAGCAGGTCGGTGATATGGGCATCGGAGTAGCAGAGCTTGGCCGCTGCCGCCACCACCTTTTCCGGTTCCGGGGTATGTGCGATCAATCGAACGGTCATCATAGTTTTCTCATTCCTCCGTAATTTTCGTCAGCGGCGCAAAATTTGCCATGGTTTTCTTCACGCCGACCTTTTCAAAGTTGATCTCCACGATCTGGTCTCCGGCAGCGGCCTTGACCGCCAGCACCCTGCCCCGGCCAAAGACCTTGTGCTCCACAATGTCGCCCACCTCGTAATGCTTTGGGCCAGTGGATGCCGGGCGGGAAGCTGCCGGGCTCCCCGGAAAGCTCACAAGTTTGGACGCTGCCTTGGAGGCCGCGGGGCGGCCATAGCCCACACCAAAACCGGAGGAGCCAGACGTGCGCGGGGCGCTGCTTCCGCTGCCAAACCCGGGAGCACTGCTGCCACGGCCTGCATAACCGGAGCCGAAACCGCCGCGCTCAGAGGCATTGTATTCCCGGTTGAGGTAGCTGCCGCCGGTGCGGCCGCCGAAGCTGCTGGAATTGCGGCCCCAGCCGGACGCGCCGGAGTAGCCCGAGGCCCCGCCGGGAACGGTATCACTGTAACTGGAACCCCAGCCCATGGAAGAACGGCGCTCCAGCGCCGGGCTGCGGGTCTCTTCTATATACTCCGGCTCGATCTCGCGCAGGAAGCGGCTGGGCTCGTTGCGCTGGGTGCGGCCGTAGAGCATCCGGGAGACGCTGTTGGAGATATACAGCTCCTTCTTGGCGCGGGTGATGCCGACATAGGCCAGACGGCGCTCTTCCTCCAGATCTGCCTCGGAGTATTTGCTCATCTCGCTGGGGAACACCCCCTCCTCCATACCAATGAGGAACACATAGGGGAATTCCAGACCCTTTGCGGAGTGGATGGTCATCAGGACCACCTGGTCAGCGCTCTCGTTGTAGCTGTCAATGTCGCTGATGAGGGCGATATCCTCCAGGTAGCCTTCCAGTGAAGCATCCTCGCCGTGCTGGTCGCAGTAGTTTTTGACGTTGTTGACCAGCTGGCCCAGGTTCTGCAGGCGGTCTGCCGCATCCTCGTGGCCCTTGGCCGCATCGGCTTCCAGCATGGCCTTGTAGCCGGTCACCTCAATGACATCCTGGGCAAATTCGTCCAGTGTCCTGGTTTCCAGCGATTCCTGCAGTTTTTCGTAGATCTGCCAGAATTTCAGCAGCGGCATAATGGCACGGCTGAGTTTGGCGTATGCATCCGCGTGGGAGATGACTTCCAGCATACTGATTCCCTGCTGGGCGGCAAGGTCAGCGATCACATCGACGGTGGTATTGCCGATCTTCCGGGCAGGTTCGTTGATGATGCGGCGCAGGCGCACATCATCCCGGGCGTTTGCCACGATGGACATATAGGAGTGGATGTCCTTGACCTCTTTGCGGTCGTTGAAGCGCTGGCCGCCCACGATCTTATGGGGAATGCCCGCGCGGGTAAAGTAGCTTTCGATGGGGGCCGACTGGGCATTCATGCGGTAGAGCACCGCATGGTCCGCCAGATGCCCGCCCTCTTTCAGGTGCTCACCAATGACATCTGCAATGTGCATGGCTTCGTCCTGCTCATTCTCGGCAGTGTAGACCTGCACCTTGTCGCCCTCGTCGTTCCGGGTCCACAGGGTCTTGCCCTTGCGCTCGGTGTTGTGCTGGATGACGCAGTTGGCAGCATTCAGGATATTGGAGGTGGAACGGTAATTCTGCTCCAGACGGATGGTCTTGGTGCCGGGGAAGATGCGCTCAAAGTTCAGAATGTTCTCAATGGTGGCACCGCGAAAACGGTAGATGCTCTGGTCATCGTCACCGACAACGCAGATGTTCTTTTCCGGGCCGGTGAGCAGGCTGACCAGCCGGAACTGGGCCACGCTGGTATCCTGATACTCGTCCACCAGCAGGTAGCGGTACTTGTTCTGGTAGAACTCCCGCACATCCTCGTGCTCCGCCAGCAGCTGAACGGTCTGGTAGATCAGGTCGTCGAAGTCGAAGGCTCCTGCCTCCCTGAGCTTTTTCTCGTAGGCGGCGTAGACTTTGGCGGCAATGGCTCCCTTGGTGTCCCGGGCCGGGGTGCGCAGCGCCTCCTCCGGGCTGACCAGCTGGTCCTTCCAGCGGCTCATCTGGTTGATGGCGCTCTTGATCGGGAAGAACTTATCGTCGATGCTCAGTTCCTTATAGACTGCCTTCATCACGCGCTGGGAGTCATCGGTATCATAGATGGTAAAGCTGCGGGGGTAGCCGATGGATTCTGCCCAGCGGCGCAGGATGCGCACACAGGCCGAGTGGAAGGTGGAGGCAAACACCTCGTCCCCCTCTTCGCCGCCCAGCATATTGCGCAGGCGCTCCTTGAGCTCCCCTGCCGCCTTGTTGGTAAAGGTGATGGCCATCACGTTCCAACTGCGGACAGCGTTCTGCCGCAGCATCCCGTCCAGCCAGGCGGGCGCATCGGTGCCGGTCATAATTGCCATTTTCAGAGCCTTGACATCATCCACGGTCACCTCACGGGTGGTCCAGCTGGAACCGTGGGCCGAGCCAAACCGGATCAGGTTTGCAATGCGGTTGACCAGAACAGTGGTCTTGCCGCTGCCTGCACCGGCCAGAATGAGCAGCGGGCCGTCGGTGGTAAATACCGCCTGCCGCTGCATATCGTTCAGGCGGCCAAACTGCTTTTCAATATAGGTATCGCGCAGAGCGCAGAATTCCTGTTGGAGACTTGCTGCCATTGTTTCACCTGTTCTTCTATAAAATCACTTACTTTATAAGTATATCACAATTCAAGAGGGTTGTACATATTTACTCCCTCAGTCACGCTTCGCGTGCCAGCTCCCTCTAGGAGGGAGCCTGATCCCTTGCGGCAAAGAAAAGGCCCCCTCTCAGAGGGGGCTGTCTGCGTTAGCAGACTGGGGGAGTAACGCAAAAAGCCCGACGGCTTATAAAACCGTCGGGCAAAGCTTTTACGAAAAATCAGCCGAAGATGTTGATCAGGATACCAGCAGCAACTGCGGAACCGATAACGCCAGCGACATTGGGGCCCATGGCGTGCATCAGCAGGAAGTTGGAGGGGTTCTCGCTCTGGCCGACCTTCTGAGAAACACGGGCAGCCATAGGAACAGCGGAAACACCAGCAGAGCCGATCAGGGGGTTGACCTGACCGCCGGTCAGGGCGTACATCACCTTGCCGCACAGAACGCCTGCAGCGGTACCAAAGGAGAAGGCGATCAGACCCAGCACGATGATGAACAGGGTGCGGCTGTTCAGGAAGGTGTTTGCAGAGGTGGTGCAGCCAACAGACAGAGCCAGGAAAATGGTGATGATGTTCATCAGCTCATTGCCGGCAGTCTTCTGGATACGATCCACAACGCCGGACTCTTTCATCAGGTTGCCCAGCATCAGCATACCGACCAGAACGGCAGCATCGGGAACGATCAGAGAAACAATGATGGTGACCATGATGGGGAAGATGATCCTCTCGGTCTTGGACACGGTGCGCAGCTGCTTCATTACGACCGTACGCTCTTTCTTGGTGGTAAGCGCCTTCATAATGGGCGGCTGGATCACGGGCACCAGAGCCATGTAGCTGTACGCCGCAACGGCAATGCTGCCCAGCAGCTCAGGTGCCAGACGGGAGGTAACGAAGATGGCGGTGGGGCCGTCTGCACCACCGATGATGGCGATTGCAGCGGACTGCTTCTGGGTGAAGTCCACAATACCGGTAGCGGCCAGCAGACGAGCGCCCATGTAAGTACCAAAAATACCGAACTGAGCGGCAGCGCCCAGCAGCAGGCTCTTGGGGTTGGAGATCAGGGGGGCAAAGTCGGTCATGGTGCCGATGCCCAGGAAGATCAGCGGGGGGTAAATGCCCAGCTTGACACCCATGTAAAGCATATCGGCCAGACCGCCGTTGTTCAGGATCTCGATCCACATCGGGTGCTCGAGACCATCACCAACGAAGTACTGCATGTGGATGATGCCGCTGCCGGGCAGGTTGGCAAGGATCATGCCAAATGCCATGGGCAGCAGGATCAGGGGCTCAAATTCCTTCACGATGGCCAGGTACAGCAGGAAGCAGCCCACGCAGATCATAATCGCGTAGAGGTAGCCGCCCGGCTCACCGAACCGTGCAAAGCCGGAACTCTGGAAAATACCGACCAGAGTATCGATAAACTGTGTCATGTTTTTCCTCCTGTGTTAAAAAGGTGCGGTGGTGTCGTTGACACCAGCCTTGCTCCAGCCATTTGCAGCACGGCGCACGGCCTTCAGGGTGTACTTGCCATTGCCCATGGCATGGATGGCTGCCATAATCGCGGCAACCACATCGCCGGGGATGCCTTCCTCCACCACAGGGGCGGGAGCAGCCTGCTGCACGGGGGCGGCGGGCTTTGCGGCAGCCTTGGGAGCTGCAGGCTCCTTGTCTGCCTTCTTCTTGGCGGCCATACCGTCGAAGATCTTGCCTTCCAGCGTGATGATGAGCATCAGCAGGATGAGGATGGCAAACACCAGCACGATACCGGTAATGGTGATAACCACATCAGAACCCAGATTCATGGTCTTCCTCCTAATAATAATTTACTCCGCACTCCGGAGCAGACCCCGGCGCGCAAAAAGCGATTTGACAATATTATACAATATTTCCCGACCCGATTCAACAAGTATGAACAAAATTTTGTTGCAACTTTTCCAATTTCTTAACGAGCCGGGTCAGGGCCCCGGTTAACGGCGGCCCATGCGGGGGGTCGCATCCAGGAAGCCGGTCTCCAGCTTATCGTTCAGGCCCAGACTCATGGCAGTGCCCAACGCCACGCAGTTCACGGGATCGGGCGAGACGGTCACATCCACCTTGAGCTCCTGGCTCAGGTATTCGGGCAGGCCGTGCAGCTGTGCGCCGCCGCCGGTCAGCACCACACCATTGCGGAAGATATCGCCTGCCAGCTCGGGCGGGGTCTTTTCCAGCACCTGATGGGCGGCAGTGCCGATCTGCTCACTCAGCATCATCACAGGCTCGTAGAGGTCGCTGGTGGAAACATTCACCTTGATGGGCAGGCCGGTCAGCAGGCTGCGGCCCTTCACCTCCATCGTCTCGTCAAAATCAGCCTTCTGGGGGCAGCAGGCGACGTTCTTTTTCAGCTGCTCTGCGGTACGCTGGCCGATGGCAATGCTGAACTTGTTGCGGACATGCTTCAGGATTTCGTCATCATAGTGGTTGCCCGCCACACGGACACTGGTGGCCTTGACCTTACCGCCCAGAGACAGGACAGCGATATCGGTGGTGCCGCCGCCGATATCAATGATCATCCGGCCATCGGGCTGGGTGATGTCGATGCCGGAACCCAGTGCAGCGGCAATGGGCTCATCGATCAGGTAGACCTGACGGGCACCGGCGGCCATCACGGCCTCCACCACGGCATCACTCTCAATGCCGGTGATGGCAGCGGGCACGCAGACAGCCACCCGGGGCTTGACCATGTGGGAGCTGTACACCTGATTCACAAACCGGCAGATCAGCTCCCGGGTCATGGTGTGGTCGCTGATGACACCGTCCTTCAGCGGGAAAATGGCGGAAATATAGTTGGGGGTGCGGCCTACCATGGCCAGGGCCTTGTCGCCCACCTCCAGCACGGAGTTCTTGCGGGTATCCATTGCCACCACGCTGGGCTGGTTGAGCACGACCCCCTGCCCTGCCTGTGCAATGATAATGGTCGTTGTGCCCAGATCGATGCCGATGTCATTCTGTGCCATAATGAAACGTTCCTTTCTCTGCTCCCCTGTTTTTCTATCGTAAATGCCCGTTCGGGCGGGAAATCAAATCAATTTATATTGTAGCATAAGCCAGTAAAAAAGTATAGACCAAACCTCTCCTAGTAGGAGAGGCAAGTCAGCAGCCTGGCTCCCCTATTAGGGGAGCTGGCGCAAGGCGCCTGAGAGGTTATTCTGCCGCCATCTGTTCCGGCGGCAGATTCTCTTTCAGCAATTCGCACAGGCCGCTGTACCGCAGGTTCTGCCGGACATTGGACATCATCCGGTTCACCACATCCCGCCGCCCGGCCACGATGCACAATTTGCGGGCGCGGGTCACGCCGGTGTAGAAGAGGTTGCGGTAGCAGAGCCTTGGCGGCACCTGTGCCACCGGCAGCACCACCGCCGGGAACTCGCTGCCCTGGCTCTTGTGCACCGTGATGGCGTAGGCGATCTCCAGCTCGTTCAGGTTTTCCGCCGGGTAAAGCAGGCGGCGGTCATCCATCCGCACCACCATGGAGCGGTCGCGCATGTTGATGGATTCCACAATGCCGATATCACCGTTATAGGCTCCCACGCCCTGCTCCCCGCCAATGCGGTTCCAGACGATCTCGTAGTTGTTCCGCACCTGCATCACCTTGTCGCCCACCCGGAACACCCGGGAGGCGCTTTGGAGCTGGGGCTTGCCCTTCTGCTCCGGGTTGAGCAGGTTCTGCAGCTCCACATTCAGTGCCTGGGTGCCGGTGGGTCCCAGCTTGGTGGGGCAGAGCACCTGAATATCCCGGACAGGGTCAAACCCATAGCTCCGGGGCAGACGGGTGGTGACAAGATCGCACACCAGTTTCTGCGCCGCATCGCCGTCCGATTCCAGAAAGAAGAAATCGTCTGTCTTGCCGCCCTTCTGCAGCGGCTCACTGCTGATGATATGGTGGGCGTTCTCCACAATAAGGCTGCGTCTGGCCTGCCGGAAGATCTCGTTCAGGCAGACGGTGGGCACCAGCCCGGAGCGGATGACCTCCCCCAGAATGTTGCCGGGCCCCACGCTGGGCAGCTGGTCGGCATCGCCCACCATAATAATGCGGCAGCTGTACCGCAGGGCTGCAATGAGCGCCTGAAACAGCTTCACATCCACCATACTCATCTCATCCAGAATGACCACATCGCATTTGAGCAGGTTCTTGTCATTGTGGATAAAGCTGACCACGCCGCCGGAGTAGTCCACCTCCAGCAGGCGGTGGATGGTAGAGGCCTTGCGGCCGGTCAGTTCGCTCAGCCGTTTGGCCGCACGGCCCGTGGGAGCACAAAGTGCCACCCGGTCTGCCTGATGCTCCAGCAGCTGCAGGATGGCATTGACTGTGGTGGTCTTACCGGTGCCGGGGCCGCCGGTCAGCACAAGGCAGTTTTCGGTCATGGCCTTGCGGATGGCTTCCCGCTGCAGGGGCGCATAGGCAAACCCCTGGGTCAGCTCCAGCACCTGGATGTTTTTATCAAGGTCCCGCACCGTCTGCTTCTCCCGCTTTGCCAGCAGGGCCAGCCGGTCGGCAATGGCCTGTTCTGCTTCCAGCAGGTCAGGCAGATAGATATACGGCACCGCCTCCAGCATCTTTACGCCCAGCTGCCCGGTCTCAATGCAGTGGTCCAGCGCGCGGGCCAACTTCTCGGGCGGCTGCTGGATGAAGTGGGATGCCGTGTCAAGCAGCTGCGCACGGGGCAGGCAGGTGTGGCCGTTGCCCGCGTTATGGCGCAGGGTGCGCAGAAGCGCTGCTTCCAGCCGCTGGGTGCAGTCCCCTTCCATGTGGTAATACTGTGCAATGCTGTCGGCATGGCGGAAATCCAGCTGCAGGGGTTCCCCACAGAGCAGATAAGGATTCTGGGAGATGGCCTGCATGGCACTGGGGCCAAAGACGCGGAACACCTCCATGGCGCGGCGGGGGCTGATCTCGAACTGCGCCAGATAGGCGATCAGCTCCCGCATTCCGAACATCCGCTTGAACTCCTGCTGGATGCGGTCAGCTTTGTCCGCCGAGATGCCGGGGATCAGGGTGAGCTGGGCGGGATCGTTGGCGATCACTTCCAGCGCCGCCGCGCCGAATTTGTCGATGATCTTATTGGCCGTGCGCGCCCCAATGTAAGGCAGAGAACCGCTGGCAAGAAAGGCGTATACCGCTTCCAGATCCTTCGGCATATCGGTCTCGCATTCCTGGGCGTGGAACTGGCGGCCATAGGTGGCGTGGTTCTCATATTTACCGCGGCAGACCACGCTCTCGCCCGCATGGAGCTCGCCCACGATCCCGCACACCACGGTCACCGTGCCGCCGCCGGAAATTTCAAACACCGTGTAGCCGTTATCCGGGTTCTCGTAGATAATGTCCTCCACCGTTCCCTCGATCTGTTCCAGCTCCATGCTCCTCACCCCCTTGTGACATAATTATTTATAGTATAATCGTTTTGGTGTTATTTGTAAAGGAATCGGGCAGGCCCTACTCTATACAACCTCTCAGCTTTGGCGTTTCGTGAGGCTTTCCCTCTTCGCCAAGGCCTCCCCTACTAGGCAACAAAAGAGCCGCCCTTCTGCGGTTTCGCAAAAGAGCGGCTCAATTTTTACAAGTTTGCGTGCGGTCTTGCTTTTTCCTGTTTCAGCTTCCGGAACACAACGATATACGCCGGGATCAGGAAGAAGCAGGCAAAGAACCATGCCACCGGGTTTGCAATGCAGGCGGCAAAATAGCCCCACAGCGGCACGAACAGGAAACCCACCAGAGCACGGGCGATCATCTCTGCCACACCGGCAAACATGGCCAGGCTGGAATAACCCAGACCCTGAATGGTGTAGCGGTAAATGATAAGGACCGCCAGCGGGATGTAGAACACGCTGTTCCAGAAGATGAAGCTCTGGGCGTTGGCCATGATCTCGGTCTGGCTGCTTTCAAGGAACAGGCCGATCAATGCCTTATCCAGCACGCGCAGGATCAGGAAGGAGGCCACGCTGTACACACAGCCGATGCCCAGGGCGGTGTTCACGCCCTTGTTCACACGGTTCAGGTCGTTGGCACCCATGTTCTGGCTGGCGTAGGTGGTCATGGCCGTGCCAATGCTCTCCAGCGGGACGGACAGGAACTGTGCCGCCTTGCCGCCTGCAGTCTGCGCTGCCACGATGTCGCTGCCCAGGCCATTGACCGCACCCTGCAGCACAACGGAACCGATGGCCGTGATGCTGCACTGCAAACCCATGGGGATGCCCATGCCGCACAGCTTGACACAGTGCTGTCTGCTCAGGCGGCTTTCTTCTTTGTTCCAGCGCAGTTCATTATAATGCTTGAGGATGTACCACAGGCTGCCCAGACCGGCCACTGCCTGACTGAACACGGTGGCGAACGCCGCACCGAACACACCCATCTTGAAGGCGATGATGCAAAGCAGGTCCAGCCCGATGTTCAGAAAGCTTGCCACCAGCAGGAAGTACAGGGGCCGCTTGCTGTCGCCCAGAGCGCGCATCAGGGCGCTGGTCATGTTGTACAGCAGCGTAAACGGGATGCCGATAAAGATGGTGCGGATGTAGATGTCCGCCAGATCAATGATGTTGTCCGGGGTATTGGTCCAGACCAGAATGGAACGGGTCATGGCCACCGTGACCACGGTAAGCACTGCGGCAAAAAAGACACTCAGCCAGACGGCATTGGCGGTGTAGCGGCGCATCTCCACATAGTCTTTCGCCCCGAATGTCCATGAGATGGGGATGGAAAAACCGCAGGCAATGCCATTGACAAAGCCCAGCACCAGATAGTTCAGACCACCCACACTGCCGACCGCCGCCAGGGCTTCCACGCCCACAAAGCGGCCCACGATGATGGTATCTGCCAGATTATAGAACTGCTGGAACAGGCTGCCCAGCATCAGCGGCACCGCAAAGGCAAGGATCAGCTTGAGCGGGCTGCCCTGCGTCATATCTTTCGTCATACGCACGTTCCTCCTTGGGAAAGCATCACAGACCTTATCACACGAATTTTTTCCGACAAAAACGCCCTGCCGCGCAATGGGCAGGACGTTTTTGTTCATGTGGGTATTATATCAGGTTGCGATGAATTTTCAAGAGGTTTTTTCAAATTTTTCAGTGCTTCCCGGCCAGATGCTTCAGCAGCTGGAACAGAATGCTCCAGAACCCCGTTCCGGCATTGCCCGAAGGCGGGGTATCCTCATCCGGAACGCTCAGCGGCGGGTCATTCTGAATAGTGTGCGAGGAACTGTCTGGTACGCTCCTCCCGGGGGTGGTCGATGAGCTGTTTGGCCGGGCCTTCTTCTACGACCACGCCGCCATCCATGAACAGGATGCGGTCGGCCACATCGCGGGCAAAGTGCATCTCATGGGTGACAATGATCATCGTGGTCTTGCGGTCAGCAAGATCACGCAGGACCTTCAGCACCTCGCCGGTCAGCTCCGGGTCAAGGGCGCTGGTGGGCTCATCAAAGCAGAGGATATCCGGGTGAAGCGCCAGCGCGCGGGCAATGGCTACACGCTGCTGCTGGCCGCCGGAGAGCTGATGCGGGTAGTGGCCGGCCCGCTCCGAAAGACCCATCTGCGCCAGCAGTTCTCTCGCCTGCTGTTCCAGCTCCGCGTGGATGGCCTTTTTGTTTGCCTGATATTCCGGACGTTCCTTTGCCAGCAGTTCTCCTGCCAGCATCACGTTCTGTAAGGCCGTGTACTGCGGGAACAGGTTGAAGTTCTGGAACACCAGACCAAAATGGAGCCGCTTTTTGCGAATCTCGCTTTCCTTCTGGGTGGCAGGGTCGGCGGCATCCCACATGGTCTCGCCGTTCACCTTGATCACACCCGTGTCAGGCCGTTCCAGAAAGTTCAGGCAGCGCAGCAGCGTTGTTTTGCCGGAACCGGACGAGCCGATGATCGCCAGCGCTTCCCCCTGCTCCAGATCCAGGGAGATGTCCTTCAACACATGGGTCTCGCCAAAATTTTTCCCGATACCGGAAGCTTCGAGCAACGCCATAATCTATCTGCCTCCTTAGCAGCGGAAATAATCGAGCTTTTTTTCAGCCCAGTTGAACAGGATGGTCAGTGCGCCCACAAACACCAGGAAGAAGAGCGCGGTGGAGAACAGCGGCCAAATCAGGCCCTTTGCGCTGTACTCCTTGGCCATCATAATGATCTCCTTATTGGCAATGGTGTTTGCCAGCGAGGTATCCTTGACCAGCGTGATGATCTCATTGCCCATGGGGGGCAGGATGCGCTTGACGACCTGAAGCAAGGTCACCTTGAAAAAGATCTGTGTTTTGGTCATGCCAAGCACCTGCCCGGCCTCAGTCTGCCCCTTGGGCACTGCCTCAATGCCGCCGCGGTAGATCTCAGAAAAATAGCAGGCATAGTTGATGGCAAAAGCCACCACCGCCGCCACCATCCGTCCGCCGGAGCCGGAGGGCCAGGGGTTGTTCATGCCCAGCAGGCCGGGGCCCAGATAGATCACGATGATCTGCAGCATCAGCGGGGTGCCGCGGATGATCCAGACAAAGGTCTTGACCAGCCCGGCCAGCGGCTTGCAGCGGCTCATGGAGCCAAACGAGACCACCAGCCCCAGCGGCAGTGCAAACAGCAGTGTCAGGGCAAAGAGCTCACAATTGAGCAGGAACGCGCCGGACAGGCGCATAAGAATCACAGACACAAAAACACACCTTTTTTATTCAGAATCCATATTCCCCTTCCATCACAGCCGGTGAAAGTTTCCTCTGCTGGGGAGCCTTTCACGCATCGGCAACAAAAAGCCTCCCTCACCGAGGGAGGGTGCATCGCATAGCGATGACGGAAGGAGCTTTTCAACAAATTCAGTCAGCCAGTGCCAGATCGTACTTATCGGCCAGTGCCTGCATAGTACCATCAGCCTTCAGTGCATCAAAGGCCTCGTCCACAGCGGCGGCAGCATCACTGCCCTTGCGGAACGCCACACCGTACTCCTCAGCGTTCAGCTCGTCCATGATCTTCAGGTCAGCATAATCCGTGCCCTCACCGATCATAGCGTTGGCCAGGGTCAGGTCAAGTACAGCGGCATCGGCAGTGCCTGCGGCAACTTCCATCAGGCAGTCGGTCTGAACGCTCTTGGAAACGTAATCAGCCTGTGCCAGGTTCTCGTCCCCCTCAATGGCGGCCTCACCGGCGGAACCAGCCTCAGCAACCACGGTCTTACCCACCAGATCAGCGGTAGAGGTATAATCGGTGCCATCTTTCACAACGACCACCTGTGCATTCTTTGCATAAGCCTTGGTGGTAGCGGTGTTCTGCATGATGTCATCGGTCAGGGTCATGCCGTTCCAGATGCAGTCGATGCTCTTGGCATCCAGCTCCACGACCTTGGTATCCCAGTTGATCTCCACAAACTCCGGCTCCACGCCCAACTTTTCGCAGACAGCGGTGGCCAGCTCGGTATCAAAACCGGTGAAGTTGCCATCGGCATCGGTGTAGTTCATGGGCTCGTAAACGGTGTAGCCGATGACCAGCTTGCCCTTGCCCTTGATGTAATCCAGGTCGCTGCCTGCGGTCTGGGATGCGGCAGCACTGCCGGAAGCAGAGGCCGAAGCAGATGCGGCAGTGGAAGCGGAAGCGGCACCGCCGCAGGCGGCAAGGCTCAGTGCCATGGCACCGGCCAGGAATGCGGATACAAGACGTTTCATATACGGTTCCTCCCTCAGTGGCAAGCAGCTTCGTTTTATTGCTTTACCATGCTAAATTGCTAAACTGTGGTTATAGAATAGCGCGTTTTCTGCCGTTTGGCAAGGGGGAAAACTGATTTTTCGCAGTTTGCTCAAATCTTTATCGCTTTACCACGGCAAAGCGGTCATTTTGACAAAACAAAAACGCCGCGTCGGCAGCTGCCAGACGCGGCGAGAGGTTTCTCTCTGAAAACACAGCGGAATGCCACCTATCCGGGAGAGCCGGTGCGCGATTGCGAGACCGAAAAGGGCTTCCTCCTCAGCTCAGGGCATCCAGCGCCGCCTTTTGCAGATCGGTGATGTCAATGGTACACAGAGCCTTCAGGTCGGCATCGCCGCCGGAAAGCCCGGCGATCTCGGTGCGGGTCTTGCCCTTGAGGGCATCGCAGAAGCCTTCGCTGTGCTCGTACCACTCCTTACCCAGCGCCGATGCGCCGCGCATCCCGTAGTCCTCACCCAGTTCCAGCTTGGTCTTGACGAGGTCCGGGGCTGTCACACCGCCGTCCGACACCACCGTCAGGGCCGGCTCAGCCATATCCGCAATGGCGCTGGTTACACGGTGATCCGCATCGGTGGTCAGTGCCACAATGCTCACATCCACCTGCGCATTCACATCCTTGTCATCGGTGGCGGTGATGTCCGAAGTCCCGTTCACCGCTTCGATGCCCAGCGCGGCCCTGTCGCCCTTGGCGGCACCCAGTGCCCTGGCATTGGCGCAGGCCCGGGTCACGGCATCCCGGTAACGGTCCACTGCAATGGTGCACCCGCTCAGCAGGTCGGCATCCGTGGGCTTGCCATCCTTATCCACTTTGAGCATGGAGACCTGTTCCGGGGTCATGCCGATCAGGTAACTGGCAAAGGCATCCGCCTGTTCCGCCCATCCCTTTTTCAGGGAAGAGACCTCGGCCAGCGGGTAATCGTCCCCCTTCTGCCGCTTGGTGCGCCAGTCGGTGGGCAGGGTCACATGGCCGGTGCTGTCCGCCGAAACAGACACCTCCAGCTCGTCCAGCAGAACACTCTCCAGTTTCCCCTCGTCATCCAGCAGGACAGCGGCCGCTGCCAGTTCAATTTTCCCTGCCCTGTCCTGATCGGTGGCCTCTGTCACCACACCCAGACCGGTTTTCCATGCCGCTGTCTGGGTCTGTGCGGAGGATGTGCCGCTGCTTCCGCTCATGCTGCCGGAGCTGCCCGACCCGGCGTTCGTTTTGCCACAGGCGGTCAGCAGCAGCGCCGCCGCCATGGCACAGCTCCAAAGAGCCCGATGGTTCTGATTCATAGATACGCTCCCTTTCCACACGGCCCGTTGGGCCTTTGCCCCATAGTATGTCCAGAAGAGCGTAAGATTACGCAGCCGACGGGAGTTTTCCAAAGCAAGTGTCCGCTGGGGTGGGACCCTGTTGCCACAGGCAATAGGGCGGGCGATGGAATGGCCCGTTTCACTTGCGCGGAAAAGTTCCCCGAGTGCTGCGCGCAGCCGCTTACATCAACGGACTCAGCAGCCGCAGCAAGCTGTCCAGTGCTGTGCCCGGCAGATTGGTGCGGCAGTCGGAGCGCATGATTTCCCGGCACTGCGGCAGGGTGCGCTCCACATCCTTCCGCAGAGCGGCGATCTGGCTGTTATGGAAGAGCAGTGTTCCGCACTCAAAATGGAGAAACAGGCTCCGATAATCCATATTGATGCTGCCCACCGCGGCCACACGGTCATCACTGACATAGCACTTGGCGTGGAGGAAACCGGGCGTGAATTCATAAATGCGCACACCCGCCCTGAGCAGGGGCAGATAGTAGGAGCGACTGAGCCGGAACACCAGCTTCTTATCCGGGATCCCGGGCAGGATGAGACGCACGTCCACCCCGCGCTTGGCCGCACTTTTCAGAGCATCCAGCATCTCCTCGCCCACGGCCAGGTAGGGCGTGTAGATATAAACATATCTCTGGGCCTGAGAGAGGATGTCCAGATAGACCGTCTCGGCCAGCGGTTCCTCATCCAGCGGGCTGTCCGCGTAGGGCTGCACCACGCCATCCTGCACTGCGGGCAGGCGGGTGGGCGCAAAGGCGGTGTAATCGGTCTCCTGCGGGCGGAAGGCGTTCCATACATTGAGGAACATCACGGTAAAGTTCCAGACAGCGGCTCCTTCCAACCGGATGGCCGCATCCTTCCAGTAGCCAAAGCGCTGCTCTGCATTGATATACTCATCCGCCAGATTCACGCCGCCGGTGTAGGCCACATTGCCGTCAACCACCACGATCTTGCGGTGGTCGCGGTGGTTCATCACCAGCGAGACCAGCGGCACCACCGGGTTGAAAGGGATGCAGTGGATATGCGCCTTCTCCATGCGGATGACAAAATCACTGGGCAGGCCCAGCAGGCTGCCAAAATCATCGTAAATCAGCCGCACATCCACGCCCTGAGCGGCCTTGCGGCGGAGGATCTGCTCCACACCGTCCCACATTTTGCCAGAACGGAGGATAAAAAATTCCAGAAAGATGAACTTTTCCGCCTTGTCCAGATCCGCCAGCAGCTGGGGATACATCTCCTCCCCGCAGGAAAAGTAGTGAGCAGCGGTATCCCTCCAGGCCGGATACGGCCCGAACTTTGCCACATAGCGGCTCAGGTTCCGGCTGGAGATATCCAGCGCATCGGTCTGGCCCTCGGGCTGGGCAAGCTCAGTCTGATGGGCCTGTTCCACCTTCTGCATCCGCTCCCGCAGATACTTGGCGGGGGCCTTGTTGCCAAAAGCCAGATAAAGCGCGCCGCCCAGCAGGGGCAGAAGGCCGATCAGAACGATCCAGCCGATCTTATAAGCGCTGTTTTCATCCTTGCGCACCAGATACAGCACGATCAGGATGCTCAGCGCCTTCAGGGCACCGTTCAGCCAGACCCGC
Organism: Faecalibacterium hominis (ex Afrizal et al. 2022); assembly: GCF_049545105.1. NCBI lineage: Bacteria > Bacillati > Bacillota > Clostridia > Eubacteriales > Oscillospiraceae > Faecalibacterium > Faecalibacterium hominis (ex Afrizal et al. 2022). The sequence goes on from NZ_CP186860.1 coordinate 665,576, forward strand.
CCCGCCGTGAAGGACCAGAACGCCCAGAGCAGCCAGAGCACCTGTAAAGCCACCAGCACCACTGTGATCGTGACACGGTTGAAGATACGGTTGAAAAACTTGACGATGGGCAATCTGAACATGTGGTATCCCTCCCCTGCCGCCCACGGCGATTTTTGATGCTGTTAGTATAGCGCAGAGCGGAAGATTTTGCAAACAAAAAAGCGCCCACAACGGCTTTCCCCGCTATGAGCGCCTATTCAATCGTGGCAGAATTTTTTCCGAGGGCCGTTCGCTTATGCTTCCGCGTCCTCATAACCAACCAGCAGGCCGCCCAGCTCTGCATAATAGCTGCACAGACCGCCGCATTCGCTGATGTCCACCTTTGCTCCATCAAACACAGCCTTTACCATGTGCTTCAGGCGCTCGGCGGCGGCGGGATTGCCGCAGTGAGAGATATGGAGCCTGCCGTTGGTATAGCCGTGCTCCTTGAGTTCCAGCACGATGCGCTCCAGCGCACCATGCTCACCACGGGTCTTGCAGAGAACATCCAGCTCTCCGGCCTCACTTGCCTGTCCGATGACCCGGATGCCCAGCATCCGCGCCACAGCAGCAACGGCAGGCTTCACGCGGCCATTGCGGGCCAGATTGGCCAGCGATTCCAGCGAAAAGAGCAGGTGGGTGTGCTTGTGGTAGCGGAGCATCTCTTCACAGATCTCGTCAAACTCCTTGCCCTCAGCCAGCAGATCCCGCAGATGCTCGGCCAGCAGGCGCTGCTCCGGGCCGGTGGAAAGGCTGTCCAGCACGAACACCCGCTTGCCGGGATTCTCCTGCTGGTATTCCTCGGCGGCCAGCTGGGCGGCATTGTAGCTGCCGGACAGAGTGCCCGTGATGGTGATGGCATACACCTCGTCGGCTCCCTCGTAGGCGGCCAGCCAATCGCTGACGTTGGGGCAGGAAGTCGAGGTCTTGCCCTTATAGGTGCGCAGGGTCTGGGCCATGCCCAGGGCATCCATCGTGCCGTTGTCCAGATATTCGGCATCGTCGGTGATGATCTTCAGGGGAACGCATTCAAAATCCACGCCCTGCAAGGTGTACAGGCTGGCGGAGGAATCCACAACGATCTTGGTGTTCATAAGCATTTATCTCCATTCCGGCGGCAGAGGATGCCGCAGTTTTTCCTGTTGTTTGAATCACTATATCAGTTTTTCAAAAACCTGTCAACTGTTTTCTCAAATTATTTCAAAAGTTTTTAATTTCCTGTTGACCACATTTCCAAAACATGGTATACTGTCCGCATGAAATTAGAATCAAACCGCCGCGTTGCGGCCTGCGCCGCAGGGTTTGCCCTGCCCCGGTATGCAGAACTCCCCACCGTAGGGCTTTATCTGGATCAGAGTGTACAGTTTGTCAACGGGTGTTTCCGCACATTTCAGGGGGTGGAGCTCACCGCTTCCATGGTGAGCAACTACGTTAAGAAAGGGATCATCAGCCACCCCATCAAAAAGAAGTATACCCGGGATCAGCTGGCCTGCCTGATCTACATCGTAGTTTCTAAAAATGTCCTGTCCATGGAAAACATCGACAGTCTGTTCAAGATGCAGCGGGCGCATTATACCTCCGCGCAGGCCTATGATACCTTTTGCGATGAGCTGGAGAATTACCTGCCCTATGTGTTCGGCCTGACCAAAAGCTTTTCCGAGCTGGAGCCGGATGTTGATGATGCACGCACGCTCCTGCGCAGCACCATCATCTCGGCTGTAAACAAGATCTATCTGGACTGCGTTTTCACCGACCTGCGGCAGGAGCAGGCCCTCTGGCCCGATATCCTGCCGGATCTGGCATAACAACAAAAATGGCCCTCTCCATCATGCTTTGCAAAGCAATGATGGAGAGGGCCATTTTTTCTTAAAATGTAAGCGCGGGGCTGATCTCATTGCGGCGCTGGGCCTGCACGATGCAGTCCTTTTCCGGCACGACACCCGCCGCACCCAGGGTGTTGAACATGGTCTGCAAAGCAAGCGCCGGGGTGTTGTTCTCCTGCGAGAGATGGCAGAGGGCAAACTTCTTGCATCCCTCCTGGATCAGTTCCAGCAGCTTTGCCGAGCACTCATCGTTGGAGAGGTGGCCTCGGTTGGACTCGATGCGGGAGCGCAGGTAGTAGGGATACCGCCCGCTGCGGAGCATGTGGAGGTCGTAGTTGCTTTCCAGCGCCACCAGGTCACAGCCGCTCAGGGCCTGATGCACCGGCGGAGTCAGGACTCCCAGGTCGGTGGCAATGGTCATGGTCTTGTTGTCCGGGGTGTGGATGCGGTAGCCCACGCAGGGCACGTCGTGGCTGGTGGGGAACATCGTCACGCCGAAATCTCCCACATCCTCTTCCCCGCCGGACAGGGTGCGCAGCTCACAGCTGGCGGGCACAATGCCGTTTGCATCCAGAAAATCCAGCGTATCGTCTGCACCGTATACCGGCAGCGGATTCTTTTTGAGGAAGGTGGCCAGCCCCTTGACGTGGTCAGAGTGCTCATGGGTGACTAGAATGCCTGCACAATCGCTGATGTTCAGGCCCAGCTCCTTGAGCGCCGCCGAGGTGGTGCGCACGCCCTTTCCCATATCGATGATGATGTACTTCTCCCCCGTGCGCACCACGCTGCAGTTGCCGGAGGAGCCAGAGTATAACGAGATGAATTCAGACATTTCAAACCTCAAGAAACGAACCTCTCCGTCGTTGCTTCACAAAAGCTCCCTGTCAGGGAAACTTCTGCAAAACAGACTGAGAGGTTCTGAATGATCACATTGCTGATTCCAGTGCGGCGGGCATCCGCTCCACCTTGCTGATCTCAGCGCCCAGGCCGCGCAGCTTTTCCACGATGTTCTCGTAGCCGCGCTCAATGTGGCCGATCTCCTCGATCTCGCTGGTGCCGTCTGCCATCAGGGCAGCAACGACCATGGCCGCACCGGCACGCAGGTCAGAAGCGCGCAGGGGGGCGGGGTTCAGCTTGTCCACACCCTCAAACACGGCCACCTGACCGTCCACTTGCACCACTGCGCCCATCTTGCGCAGCTCGTCCACATAGCGGAAGCGGTTATCCCACACGCTCTCGGTGATGGTGGAGGTTCCCTTTGCCACGCTGAGCAGCACACCCATCAGGGGCTGCATATCGGTGGGGAAGCCCGGGTGAGGCATGGTGTTGATCTTCAGCGGCAGGATATCGCCCTTGCGGGAGACGCGGACGGAATCATCGAATTCCTCCACATCCACACCGGCACGGCGGAGCTTTGCCGTGATGGGTTCCAGATGCTTGGGGGTGACATTTTTGATCAGAACGTCGCCGCCGGTGGCAGCAGCGGCAACCATATAGCTGCCCGCCTCGATCTGGTCAGGGATGATGCTGTAAGTGCAGCCGTGCATCTTTTCCACGCCGCGCACCTTGATCACATCGGTGCCGGCACCGCGCACATCCGCGCCGCACATATTCAGGAAGTTTGCCAGATCAACAACATGGGGCTCCTTGGCGCAGTTTTCCAGAATGGTCTGGCCCTGTGCCATCACAGCGGAGAGCATACCGTTCATGGTAGCGCCCACGCTGACCTTATCAAAGAAGATATGGGCACCGTTCAGTTCCTTGGCACGCACGGTGATCATGCCGTAGTCCACGCTGTCCTCTGCACCCAGTGCGCTGAACACCTTGAGGTGCTGGTCGATGGGGCGGGGGCCCAGATTGCAGCCGCCGGGCATGGCCACCTGTGCCTTGCCAAAACGGGAGAGCAGTGCACCCAGGAAGTAGTAGCTGGCACGCATCTGGCGGGACAGATCGTCCGGGACGTTGGTGCTGTTCAGGTGGGTGGTGTCGATCTCGTAGGTATTGCGGTTCAGCATCTTGATGCTGGCACCCAGGGTGCTCAGGATCTTCAGGCTGACTGCCACATCACTGATGTCCGGCAGGTTTTCGATCACACAGACATCTGCCGCCAGAATGGTGGCAGGCAGAATGCCCACAGCCGCATTTTTTGCACCGGAAATGGTAACTTCGCCATGCAGGGGCTTGCCACCCGTAATAACAAACTTTTCCAATTTTATAATCTCCTTGTCGCAGGCCCGCCAGCGGCAGGGCCACTCAGGGTTCTTGCTTGATCTCTCCGCGCACCGCTGGGCACACACCCTCACGATACAACTATCTTATTATACACAACTTCGGGCAAAAAGCAAAGCCCCCTTTTTCCCTGCCCGATTATTTTCTGTTTTGCCCAGAATCTGCGGAGATATTCGACATTTTTGTTTCTTATTTCAAATATTTTACAATCAGCGCCCCTTACCAGACGCAATCCTCGCTGCAAGTCTCCTTGATCCAGCCCAGCTGATAGGCCTTGACCAGCTGTTTCAGATCGTGCACCCGCTCCCGCAGGGTCTCTCCCTCGTCCGTCTCTTCCACCAGAATGCGGTGGTTCTCCGTTTCCAGTATGTTCTTCTGCGACACGATGTCGATGTTTTCGTTCACGGCCTTTTCGGCACTGACAAAGGGCTGATGGGTCCGCAGGGACATGGTGCGGCTGGAGTACACCAGCGTATACCCTGCAATGCCGGTCTTTTCATGGTAGGCGCGGCAGAACCCGCCGTCAATGACGACCAGACGGCCCCCGCCCTTGATGGGGCTCTCGCCGCTCTTCTCCCGCACCGGCACATGGCCGTTGACGATGTGGCTGGTGCCGGGCAGGCCGAATTCCGCCAGGATACGGCGGCAGGCGGCCTCTTCATTGTACCATGTATAATAGGGGTCCTTGACTTCCTCGTGGGTGGCGGGGTCGGCAATATACAGCCGCTCAAAGGTGGTCATGGCGCTGCGGCCGAACAACGGCGACAGCTTGCCGCACCACAGATACCACAAAAAATCCTGACCGCTCCGCCGGGCCGCGCTGCCCTCGGGAGCAAAGTAGCCGCAGCGCGCCCGCTCGTCACAGTAGTCCATCAAGCCGCGGCCCGAGTAGTTGTGTCCCTCGAACCGCTCCACGGCAAAGCTGCCGTTTTTGGTCATGGGCACCACGCCGTGGTAGAGCAGGTTGCCGTTCTCGATGTGGTAAACGCTGCCCTTGGCATACAAAAATTCCACATGCTGCTGCAAACGCTCGCTCTGCCGGAAGGATTCCACCAGCTTGCGGAGCACCAGCCGCTCATCATCATTCAGGGCGGCAGGGTCTGCCGGATTCACGGTGGGGAAGCTGGTGTCCCGCAGGGGGTATGCCTGCCCGTTCAGGGTCACTGTTCCCTTTTCCCAATCGATGTGCCGCAGGAAATCCCGACCCTGCATCTTGAAATCCGGGTTGCGGTCGATGACCTTGCACTCCATCTTGAGCATCAGAATGGTCACGGCCTTGTGCATCACGGCACAGCGGTGGAGCATTCCCTCGGTGTAAGGGCCGCGCGCCGCATCGGTGTGGGGCATCCAGAGGGTCAGGTCGTCATTTCCGTAGAACTGCTCGGCCATCCGCTGCAGGTGCCGCAGGTTGATGCCGTAGCAGTCCTCAAGCATGGCATGGTTGTGGTAGGCCAGTGTCGTTTTGAGCACAGTGCAGACGCAGATGGGACTTCCGGCGGCGGCACCCATCCAGACCACGTCATGGTTGCCCCACTGGATATCCACATGGTGGTGGCGCATGAGCCGGTCCAGAATGATATCAGGCCGGGGGCCGCGGTCAAACAGGTCCCCCACGATGTGCAGCTTGTCCACAGCCAGCCGCTTGATGAGCTCACACAGCCGGACAATGAACCGGTCGGCGCAGCCATTTTCGATGATACTGCCCACGATCTGCCCATAATAAAGGTCCTTGTCGTGGTCCTCAAAGTGGGCATGGAGCAGCTCATCCAGAATATACCCGCAGCTGGACGGCAGGCAGGAGCGCACATGCTGCCGGGTATGCTTGGAGGACACCAACCGGCAGATATCAATGAGCTGAAGCAGGGTCTCCGTGTACCAGTGGTCAAGCGCTTCTTCATCCGTGCACTCGGCTTTGAGCCGGGGCAGCTTCTCGTTGGGGTAATAGATGAGCGTTGCCAGCTCGGCACGGGTCTGCTCCGGCACACTGTCCCCCAGCACGATGTCCACCTTTTCCCGGATGACACCCGAAGCCGAGTTCAGGATGTGGACAAAGGCCTCGTTTTCCCCGTGCAGGTCGCTCATAAAATGTTCGGTGCCCTTGGGCAGCTTGAGCAGAGCCTGGGTGCTGATGATCTCACTGGCGGCGGCTGCCTGCGAGGGGTAATCCCGTGCCAGCAGGGAGAGATATTTCAAATGATCCCGGATCTCCTCGTTTTCGGTGCGCATGACATCCTCCGTCTGATATGTAGTATTTTTGCATGATATATAATATTCTATCATAGTATACCACATTCCATGTCATAAATGGTATAATAAACAAGAGTAATTCTGTCAAATCTTTTGCAAAGGACTTGGATATTATGCCCAAAACCATTTCTGTTGCCGTGCCGGAAGCCTGCACTCTCTGCCCCCGGCAGTGCAAAGCCGACCGGGCCGCCGGGCAGACGGGCTTCTGCGGGGCGGGCCGCACCCTGAAAGCGGCCCGCGCTGCCCTGCATTTCTGGGAGGAGCCCTGCATCAGCGGCACCCGGGGCAGCGGCACGGTGTTCTTCTCCGGCTGCACCCTCAAGTGCTGCTTCTGCCAGAACTACCCCATCAGCGCCGAGGGACTGGGCAAGGAGATCACCGTGGAGCACCTGGCCGAGATCTTTCTGGACCTGCAGGCGCAGGGAGCCCACAACATCAACCTTGTCACGCCTGGGCAGTGGCGGCCCTGGATCATCGCCGCCCTCGGCCTGGCCCGGGCGCAGGGGCTGCGTCTGCCCATCGTCTGCAACACCGGCGGCTACGAGACCGTGGAGAGCGTGCACGCCTGGCGCGGCTTCATCGACATCTGGCTGGCCGACCTGAAATATGTTTCCCCTGCCCTTTCGGCAGAGCTTTCCGCTGCGCCGGACTATTTTGCACAGGCCAGGCCCGCCATTGAAGCCATGATGGCTCAGGCCGGGCATCCTGTTTTTGACAGCGAGGGCATCCTGCAGCGGGGCGTGATCCTGCGCCACCTTGCCCTGCCCGGCCATGTGGACGACAGCTTTGCCGTGCTCGATCAGATGGCGGCTTGGAACAAGGCCGACCCCGGGTGCTTCCTGCCCAGCGTGATGAGCCAGTACACCCCCTTCTATCAGGCGGCAGACCACGGCATCGGGCGGCGCATCACCACCTACGAATACCGCCGGGTGGTCAACTACGCCATGGATCTGGGTCTCAGCTCCGGCTATATGCAGCAGAAGAGCAGTGCAAAGGAAGAGTATACGCCCAGCTTTGACCTGACGGGGGTGTGAACCCCACCGTCATCCCTGTGGGATTCTTTCGTCAAAACAACCAAAATTTCTTTTTCTTTTTCTCTCGGCCGAAACAGCATTTGCTTGCTATCCGGTGCGCTGTGCGGTATAATGGATACAACAATGTGTTCTCACATGAAATGGATCCCGGAAACGACTTTTTAGGAGGAGCGTTATGGAACACTACAATCCCATCCTCGGCAGCGAGCCCAACGGCCAGAAATTTATCACCTGCGGCGAGATCATGCTCCGTCTGACCCCGCCGAACTACGAAAAGATCCGTATGGCATCCAGCTTTGAAGCCAGCTACGGCGGCAGCGAGGCCAACATTGCACTGGCCCTGGCCAACCTGGGTGTGGACAGCACCTTCTTCAGCGTAGTGCCCAACAACAGCCTGGGCAAGAGCGCGGTGCGCTGGCTGCGCTCCAACGATGTGCATTGCACCCCCATGATCCTGACCGAGCCCAACGAGACCCCCTCCAACCGGCTGGGTACTTATTATCTGGAGACCGGCTACGGCATCCGCGCTTCCAAGGTCATCTACGACCGCAAGCACAGTGCCATTACCGAGTACGATTTCTCCCAGGTCGATCTGGACGCTCTGCTGGACGGCTACGACTGGCTGCACCTGAGCGGCATTACCCCGGCACTGGGCCCCAACTGCCGCGGCCTCATCATCGATATGCTCAAGGTGGCCAAAAAGAAGGGCCTGACCGTCAGCTTTGACGGCAACTTCCGCTCTACCCTGTGGAGCTGGGAGGAAGCCCGCGATTTCTGCACCGAGTGCCTGCCTTATGTTGACGTTCTGCTGGGCATTGAGCCCTACCACCTGTGGAAGGACGACAACGATCACAGCAAGGGCGACTGGAAGGACGGCGTGCCCCTGCAGCCCAGCTATGAGCAGCAGGACGAGATCTTCCAGCACTTCATTGCCCGCTACCCCAACCTCAAGTGCATTGCCCGCCATGTGCGCTATGCCCACAGCGGCAGCGAGAACAGCCTCAAGGCCTTTATGTGGTACGACGGCCACACCTTTGAGAGCAAGCTCTACACCTTTAATATTCTGGACCGCGTGGGCGGCGGCGATGCCTTTGCCAGCGGCCTGATCTACGCCATGCTGCACAACTATAAGGCTATGGACATGATCAACTTTGCCGTGGCAAGCAGCGCCATCAAGCACACCATCCACGGCGATGCCAACATCACCGATGATGTCAGCTCCATCCGCAACCTGATGAACATGAACTACGACATCAAGCGGTAAGCTTTCCGTACTCAACCCGTTCCCGGATTTTCCCCGGGGACGGGTTCTTTTTTATTGCCCACGATGCTGGAAAAGCCTTTTCTTGTACATTCCTCCAAACTTTTTTGTGAGTTCCTACAATTCCATTGACAGAGAATTCCACGCATGGTATTCTTCAAATTGGTATTATTACCTTTTTTTGCCATACATTCTATGTCGTTTTTCTGCGGCACTCATCCATGAAAGCGAGGAAATCCATGAAAAAACGGTTTGTCAGTCTATTAGTGGCACTCAGCATAACGTTAACATTCCTACCCATGGGAGCAGTAGCAGCGGCTCCGATTAAGTTTACTGATGGGAACCTCATATATACAGTTAACGACGATGGAGAATCGGTTACAGTTTCCGGTAAATCAAGAACCCCTACACACCTTAACATTGAGAGCTCAATTTCAAACAAGGGCAAGAACTATACTGTAACCGAAATTGGAGACCAGGTTTTTTGGGGATGCAACACTCTTACGGAAGTTACATTGCCTAATACGGTGAAGATAATTGGATACCAGGCATTCTGTAAGTGTTCCAATCTAACTAATGTTACAATCCCTGAAGGTGTTAAAAAAATCGGCCAAGCTGCTTTTTATGGTTGTTCTCAGTTAACAAGCATTACGATTCCGAGTACCATCACAAATATGGATACGGCTTTTTCAGGAAATACTGCGCTATCTCATGTCACCTTAACAAATGGCATTTCCAAAATCAGTAGTAACGCTTTTGAGCGTTGTACAGGGTTAACAGAAGTAGAAATACCCGCAAGTGTGGATCAAATCTGCCCATTTGCATTTAATGGATGCACCAATCTTAAGAGAGTACTCCTTGAAAAGAATATTAAAACTATAAATGTCAACGCATTCAAAGATTGTACGAATCTAAGTGATGTAAAATATAATGGATATAAAACAGACTGGGACAGAGTCACAGTTAATACAACAGGCAATGATACACTAACCAGCAAAGTTCAGTATCTGTGTGATATCAACTTTGATTTGAACGGTGGCACTATAAATGGTAGTGGCACTATGGACAAGCAGACTGTTTACAGCAACAAGAAGCTAGGGACTGCAAGCGTCCCCACCACACCCCCACAGCGTACAGGTTATGATTTTGATGGCTGGTATACACAGGCAGAAGGCGGCACAAAATATACATTTACAGAAGCCGTCAGCAGCAACATCATCTTGTATGCCCATTGGAACGCACATAGCCATACTGTAACACTGGAGAACGACGAAAACAAGAAAACGAACTCGTACGACTATGGTTCGTCCGTTTCTGTTCCTACACCCACAAAGAAAACCGGCTATAACTTTAATCATTGGGAAGTTACCGTTCCTGATGGAGAAACCGCCCCATCCTTGAACGGCCCAGATGAGAACGGCAATTATAGTTTCTCCATGCCGGACTATGATATAACCTTGACTGCAAAATGGACACAAAAAGATGTGATCGACCCGGATGTTGACCTCAAGTTTGACGCGGTAACCGGAGAAGTGACATCGAACAATACTCAAGTCAATGCTGATGATATCATCAATAGGAAGTTTTATGATGATAAGGGAAATGAAGTTCCCGGTGAGAAATTGAATGACCGCGGGCTCCCTACGGAACCGGGCGATTATATCGTCAAAGTTGATGTCAAAGAGACCGAAAATACCGCTCCCGCGAATCAAATCACTGGCAATCAGATTAAGTGGAGTTACAATGTTCCCCAGAAAGAAGAAAAGGTCACCTACACTCTATCCCTTCTTGGCGGTATTGCAAAAGTAAACGGCAAGGATGCTACTATCAATGACAATGGTGACATTACCATTGAAAAAGGTGCAACAGTGGAAGTAACCTTTGATAAGAGCATTCTTTCCGATGCTCAGACTTTTGACCAGTGGACAATTAAGCCTGCCAGCGTGCTGAACGCTGTTGAACCCAAGGCTGAAACCATTACCTTTACCATGCCGGGTGAAAATGTTATTATCGAAGCCATGACAAAGGATGCAAGCATTGAGGAAGAGCCCAACATTCTGGGCACTACCCTCATCATTGGTACTGCCGCCGCGGGTACCGCGGTGCTGGCCTACCAGACCTATCAGTTGGGTACTGAGTTCTATCTGATTTGCGCCCTGCCAACCGGTACAGCTATTCCAACAAACCGAGGTGAGCTGGCTGAACTGGTGTGGAACAATGCAGGAAAGCCTGAACCCGCCGCCGTGCTGAACGCCAATGCCACTGAGACTGACAAGGCCATTGCATGGGCCGTGGAGAACGACCTGCTCAAGGCCGCGAAGAGCAACGGCGAAACCTGTGAAGCAACTGATCCTGTAAGCCGCACAGAGGTTATCAAGGCATGGAATCAGGTGCAGGCGTTCAAAAAGTAAATCGTACCGTAACGAGAAGAACAAATAACACCGCAAACCCAATACTCTAATAGAGAACCCCCCTGCCGGTGATCTCCCGGCAGGGGGGTTCTCTATGTTTTAAGAAGCAACTACTTTATTGCCGCTTCATCTTTTTTAAGAAAGGATCATGCGGTCGTTGGCGAACTCGCCGCCGGACGCGATCTGGAACTTGGCCAGCAGGTCGGAGACATGCAGGTTCTTCTTCTCTTCCCCGGAGACATCATAGATGATGTGGCCCTCGTGCATCATGATCAGGCGGTTGCCGTACTTGATGGCATCCTTCATGTTGTGGGTGATCATCATGGTGGTCAGGTGGTTCTCCTCCACGATCTTGGCCGAGAGGGTCAGCACCTTGAGCGCCGTCTTGGGGTCCAGAGCGGCGGTGTGCTCATCCAGCAGCAGGAGCTTGGGCTTGTTCATGGTAGCCATAAGCAGAGTCAGTGCCTGACGCTGACCGCCGGACAACAGGCCCACGCGGGCGGTCAGGCGGTCCTCCAAGCCCAGGTCCAGGCTCTTGAGCAGTTCACGGTAGCGCTCCCGTTCGGCCCTGGTGATGCCGATCCTCAGGCCGCGCCGCTTGCCGCGCCGGGCGGCCAGGGCAAGGTTCTCCTCGATCTGCATGGTGGCGGCGGTGCCGGTCATGGGGTCCTGGAACACGCGGCCGATGTAGGCGGCGCGCTGGTGCTCCCCCAGTTTGGTCACGTCGGTGCCGTCAATGATGATCTTGCCGCTGTCCACAGGCCACACACCAGCCACAGCGTTCAGCATGGTGGATTTGCCCGCACCGTTGCCGCCGATGACGGTGACAAAATCACCTTCGTTCAATTTCAGGTTCAGACCATTCAGGGCCGTTTTCTCGTTGACGGTACCGGCGTTGAAGGTCTTGGAAACATTCTGGATCTCAAGCATTTTTTGCATCCTCCTTCTGTGCCTTCTTTGCCGCAGGCTTTGCGAAGTACTTGCTCTTCCAATAGGGCACGGCCAGGAACACGGCCACCACGGAGGCGCTCAGCAGCTTGAGCAGGTTTGCGTCAAAGCCGAGGGTCAGCACCAGCTGGATGACGATGTAGTAGATGATGGCACCCAGCGAGACGGACACCAGCTTGAGGGCAAAGTTGTGGAAGATGCGGCTGAACAGGGCCTCGCCGATGATGACAGCGGCCAGGCCGATGACGATGGCACCACGGCCCATGCTGACATCAGCAAAGCCCTGATACTGGCTCAGCAGTGCGCCGGACAGGGCCACCAGACCGTTGGAGACCGCCAGACCCAGCACCACATTGAAGCTGGTGTTGATGCCCTGGGCGCGGCTCATAGCGGGGTTGGAACCGGTGGCGCGGATGCCGCAGCCCAGCTCGGTGCCAAAGAACCAATACAGCACACCGATGACCACGGCGCTGACCAGAATGACCATGATGATGGGGTTGTGCAGGGCAAGCTCCTTGACCCAGCGCAGGGAGATCAGCAGGCCGTACTTGTCCACATTGATGGACTGGTTGGCCTTGCCCATGATCTTCAGGTTGATGGAGTAGAGGGCCAGCTGGGTCAGGATGCCAGCCAGAATGGCCGGGATGCCCATAAAGGTGTGGAGCAGGCCGGTGACAAGGCCGGTGGCCAGACCGGCCAGCAGGGCGATGAAGATCGCTGCCCAGACGTTCATGCCGGAGAGCAGGCACATAACGCAGACCGCGCCGCCGGTGCCAAAGGAACCGTCCACGGTCAGGTCAGCCACATCCAGGATGCGGTAGGTCAGGTACACACCAATGGCCATGATGCCCCAGATGAGGCCCTGCGCACAGGCACCGGGCAAAGCACCGGGCAGGTTGGCAAGTCTTGCAAGAATATCCAAAACGTTTTCCTCCTGTAACTACACTTTTTTCTGATACGGGAAAGCGGAGAAAAGCCAAAATTTGCTCTTCTCCGCTGATTTTATTGTAAAGTCTCTTTGTTACTGCAGCGTGAACCCAGCGCCCTTATCAGGGGAGCTTTCTGCAAAACAGACAGAGCGCTTGTTATTCCTCAATGGCCTCGTAACCCTCGGGAACGGTCATGCCCAGGTCATCGCAGATGGTCTTGTTGTACTTCTTGGTCACGTCGGTGTACTCAACGGGCATGGTGGAGATATCGGCCTCACCGGTCAGGACCTTGGCGGCCATCTCACCGGTGGTGTAGCCCAGATCGTAGTAGCTGATGGACAGGGTCGCCACGCCGCAGCCGGAGCAGATGCCCTCCTCACCGGCGAACACGGGCTTCTTGGCCGGGCGGCAGATGCCATCGATGATGCCGGTGTTGGCGGCGCAGGTGTTGTCGGTGGGGACATACACCGCGTCGTTCTCGTCGGCAGCCTTCTGGCAGACAGAAGCCAGATCGTTGGAATCAGAGAAAGCGTACTGGGTGGCGGTAACGCCCTTGGCCTCCAGGTACTTCTGGACCTCGTCTACCTGATACTGGCTGTTTGCCTCGGCAGAGCAGTAGAGCAGGCCCACCTTGGTGGCCTCGGGCAGCCACTCAGTGATCATATCCGCCTGCTGATCCAGCGGAGCCAGATCAGAGGTGCCGGAGACATTGCCGCCCACGGTGCCATCGAAATCGGTCAGACCCAGAGCAACACCGTACTCGGTGACGGAGGTGCCCAGAATGGGGATGCTGTCGGTGGCAGCCTGTGCGGCCTGCAGGGCGGGGGTAGCGTTTGCCATGATCAGGTCAACGCCTGCGGAAACAAAGCCGTTGGCGATGGTGGCGCAGGTTGCGGAATCGTTCTGGGCGTTCTGGAAGTCAAAGGTGACATTCTCGCCGAACTGTGCGGTCAGGGCATCCTCAAAGCCCTGGGTGGCAGCGTCCAGAGCGGCGTGCTCCACCAGCTGGCAGATGCCAACGGTATACTTCTGGCCGTCAGCCGCTGCGGAAGAAGCCGCAGCAGAGGAAGCGGTGGAAGAAGCAGCCGTGGAGCCGGAGGAACCGCCGCAGGCAGTCAGGGCAGCAGCTGCGCCGCAGACAGCGGCGGCAGACAGGAACGAACGACGAGAAATTTTACGCATGATATTACTCCCTCAATTCTACTTTCGCGGCAGCAGGACACCGCATGAAAGTCAGTATTCAAGCGGCCTGTCGCATCGCGCCGCCGCTTTACACTCGTGAAGTATATCACACTTTCCGCTCTAAAACAACCGGGGAACAGCCCGAATTATCAATCAAAGTAATTTTATCTATCACTTTTTTCGATAGTTCTGTGCCGCATCTGCATTCCTTCGAGCTTTTTCAGCTCGCCGTCCAGCCAGAGCAGATTTTCTTCCAGCTGGGGGCGGTACTCTTTTGCAAAGTCGTACCGGTAATACAGCGCCTGCCACAGTTTTTCCTGCATCCGCCGGGCAAACACCGGCTCAAACAGAGCGTCCAGCCGCTCCACGGTATCCTCCAGCTCCATGCACACCTGCGCCCAGCGCACATCGGTGGCCTCCCGGGCGGGCACATCGTAACGGGCCAGATAATCCCCCACCCTTGCCGCAATGACCTGCCCGCCGCACTGGGTGGGCTGCAAAAAGTAGGATACCTGCCCGTCCTTCGTGATCTCCTGCGCCAGCGGGTAAAGGGCGCAGACCAGCGGCTCGGCATCGTGGATGGCGCAGTGGTTCCCGGTGAGGAAGGGGCAGTTGCCGCGCTCCTCCTTCAGCGGGGCCAGCCGCAGCACCGGCAGGCGGCTGACCCGCCCAATGCTTCCCCGGCAGAATGCCCGGGCCACGGTGCGGGGCGGCAGGCGCAGGCGGGCCGCGATGCGCCACAGGTCAAAGCCCGACAGCACGATATCCTCCCGCCCCCGGCAGCAGCCGCCACAGCCCGCGCAGGCAAACGAAAATGCCTCGTCCCGGGCAAGCAGGGGCGCGGTGCGGGTAAAATCGGTGCGGCCGCAGAGATCGACCTGTGAATCCTTGAGCATGATGGTTCTCCTGTTCTGTGAATGGTTTTGTTCCATTGTACCACAAAGCCGGGCACAGAAAAAGGGAGCGTATCCGCTCCCCTGTTCAGGCCCCCCGGCTCACACGGCGGTAGACCGTTACGGCATCCTCGATATGGTAGGGCGCGGTGCTGTGGTTTCCCCCCGCCCCGGCCGTGACCAGAATGTATTCCCTGCCCTTCACCTCAGCCAGACTGGCAAGGCAGAGCCCTGCCTCCCCGGTGTAGCCGGTCTTACCGCCCAGAATCCGGCCGCTGTGCAGCTCTGTGCCGTCCAGCCGGCTCAGCAGGGTGCTGTGCATTGTGAACCCCTGCGGGTGGCAGTTGGTGGCCGGAACGGTATACCGTTCCGTGGTAAACAGCTTGCGGAAGGTCTCGTTCTGCAGGGCTGCTTCTGTCAGCCGGGACATATCCCGCACGGTGGAAACATGTTCTGGGTCGTGCAGGCCCGTGGGGTTGCAGAAATGCGTGGCGGTCATCCCCAGCTCTGCCGCTTTCTGGTTCATCCGGGCCACAAAGGCTTCCTCGCTGCCGCTCACCTCCCGGGCCAGCGTCTCGCAGCATTCGGCCCCCGAGGGCAGCATGGCCCCGTACAGCAGATCCCGCACCGTGGCCGTTTCCCCGGCCTGAAACCCCGCCAGCGAGGCATTCTGGGCCTGCAGAGCCGGAAAGATCTCCTCCGGCAGGGTCACGGGCGTGTCGAGGTCCGGGTTTGCTTCTATGGCCAGCAGCACCGTCATCATCTTGGTCATGGAAGCCGGATAGATCGTGCTGTCGGCATCCTTTTCGGCCAGCACCTCCCCGCTGTCGGCCTGCAGTAAAATGGCATGGGGACTGTTCAGCCCATCCAGCGTGACCCGCCAGGGCCACAGCAGCAGAAGCAGGGTCGCCAGCACCAGCAGCCAGAACAGCCGCCGGAAGGCTCTGCGCCGGTGCTTCCGGCGGCGCGGTGAAGTTTTCATTCTCGTTCTCATCCCTTTTTGCAAAATCAAAAGCGCTTTCATCCCTTAATACGGGACGAGAGCGCCTTTTTCTGCAAAAAGTGGGGCCGCCCCACAAAAAATTGTGCAGTGGCCCCAAGCCAGTTTAATATTTTACCTTTTTACGTCATCTACAAGAACGTGTTCAGTGCTGTGCCTTATGGAACATGCCCTTGCGCTTACGCTCCAGCAGATAACCGGCAGCCAGCAGGACACCGCCTGCACGCACCAGAACATCTGCCATCCAGTTGGTGGTACCGGTCTGGATCAGCTTGACGCTCTCCGAGGCGGGCGTGGTCTTAGCGACTGCCTGCTCCACGGTGGACGTGGTGGGCCGTGCATTCTGCACAGCCTGGGTAGTCGGCGTAGTGGAAGCCGGGGTAGTCGGCGTAGTGGAAGCCGGGGTAGTCGGCGTAGTGGAAGCCGGAGGAGTAGGAGCGGAGTCCTCGGTCGTTTCCGGAGCCGGATTCGTGGGGATCACAGGGTCGGTCACTTCCCGCAGAGCACCGTAAATGGTCACGGTGTACTGTGCGGAGTCGGTGCCGTCGATGGTATCACCGGTGACCTTCACGTTGGAATCCGGGCCAAAGGCATCCAGCACGCCCGCTGCTGCGGTGGTGTTGGGGTTGTTCTGGCTCTCATAGCCCCAGACGATGGTATAGGTCTTGCCCTCATACTCGTACTCGGTGCCATAGACCATATCATAGGCGCTGGGCGCACCTTCTGCCTGCTTTTCGTAGTTGCCCCAGATGAGCTTGGTGTTGCCCTCTGCATCGGTGGTCTTGGTGAAGTTCAGGCTCTTACCGTTCACCACCATATCCCGCAGAATAACGACCTGATCGCCATTCTCAGCGGTCTGGTAGGCAGTGTTGAAATTGTATCCGGCCTGCTTCAGCTCTTCCAGCGCCTTGCCGATGATCTCCGGGTCATGGGAACCGTCCACATCCAGCATATAGTTCAGTGCGGCGGCTGGCACCCGTAAATATATCGAGGCCGGCAAGGATCAGCAGGGCAAGGGCTTCGACCCCCGCAAGCTGCTGGCTCCCGGCGCTCAGGCCATCATCGACAAGTGCAAAGAGAAGATCGAGCTGTTCGGCTGCGCCGGCAAGGGCTAAATCCTCTCGTTCCACCAAAGAACAATAAAGCGGCCCCGCAACGTTGGAACTCCAACGCGGCGGGGCCGCTTTTTATAGTTTCAATTGCGTTTATGGCCAAAGTTTGGCATCCCATAGGATTATACTAGTACCGGTTTCTCCAATTGTAAGCACGGGGTCAATTTTAATAAATTCGGCACCAGTAATATCAACTTCAACATTAACCGTTTTCGTCGTCTTTTGCGTAATTTCCGGTGAAACCTTTACCAATTCATCACCGATATAAATTTTGATTTTTCCATAATCCCAGGAATTTTTTCCTGTGTACTTATATGGGTTTAACTTGAACGTCAATCGCTTGTATTTTTTCGCAACATAATATTCTACCGGTGATTTATCGATCCACCACCGCAACACTGAATAATTAGCTCCTTGTGCATAAATGTTTCCATAGGGGTCTTCCGGGGTAATATTTCCCCACTCGATTTTACCATTCAATGGTTCTAATCTGGAGAGTGGAACCGAACCATCACCAACTACCGCCGATGAACTCTCATCACATCCAGTCAGAGCCGTCATTGTACAGGCCACACCCGCAAAGCCCAGCACTTTCAAAAAGCCGCGTCTATCAATTTTTTTCACAATGGTTCACCTCATTTATATTTTGTTTCTTCCGGGTATCATCTTTAATACCCGCTTCCTGACTTTAGTATAGATAGTTTTTATCTAAAAGTCAATAGACAGATTCCGTCTAATCTATCCTATACTCAGGAGGTTAGACATTATGAAAAATCGACTGAAAGACCTGCGGGAAGACCACGATTTCACACAGCAGATGGTTGCCGACAAAATCGGCATCACCCAGCGCAAATACAGTTATATTGAAACTGGCACACAACAGCTGACTGCTGAAGTTCTCATTCCTCTTGCGCAATTGTATCATGTCAGTATTGACTACCTTTTGTGTCAGACCGACCGCCCGGAGCGTTACTCTGATTAAATTTCAACATCAAAAGGGCCGCCATGGGGCGGCCCTTTCTATTATGACTTTTTCTTGTACTTCAGCGGGGTCTGCACCTCGGCGCGGATGCGGGTCAGATCTTGCCGTGTCTCCTGGGTGCTGCGCAGGATGGCATCCAGCCCCTTTTTCGTCAATAATTCCATACCAATTCTCCTTTCGTTGTGTATTCAGTGTAACAGGAGAATCTGTAGAAAGCATAAGGGAGAGTTCTCTTTTCTGTTCAGATACGTTCTCTCAAGCGTTCATCTTTGCCATACTTCCAAAATTTTATACCATACAACCCCGCACCCAGCAGGAGACTGAAAAGGGCATAGGGCAAAATCGGCAGGCGCAGCAAAACAAAAGCTCCAGCGATCCGTGTAAAAAATGCACCTGTTGCATACAGCACTGCAATATAAAGCACCAGCCAGCCGCAGTATTTCAGACGATGCTTGCTTGGCGGAAACCCCGCCTGCTCCATCATCTTCCGGAACAGCCAGCAAAAAGCAGTTATGCAGACCACAAGCTGCATCAAATACCCAAGTGAGAGTTCAAACACCCAGTCCGGAACCACCGGATACAGCAGCAGACTCTCTATCCCCCAGCCAAAGAAGAAATACAGTGGTGCCACAAACCAGAAATAATCTCCAGTCCTCAAAGTTTTAAGGCTTGGCTTAACCTCCTCAGCAAAGGTTTTTGCATCCTCAATCACGTTGAATAGTTCCTGTCCATTCTCATTGGCCTGCACCGCCATATCGATCAGGTCACTGTATATCAGCTCTACGCCGCACTCATCCCAACTGGTACGCCGCAGATATCGAATAACCTCTCTGATTTGCTCCTGGCTTTTGCTGTTGAGCAGTTTTACGCGCAGACGGTTCGCTCTTCGCAAGGTGAAATAGTTATTCATCTTCTATCCTCCCGAAAAATCTTTTCTACCAAACCGCACAGTCGGTTCCATTCCTGTTGAAAATCCAAAAGAGAATCCGTCCCCTTTTCGGTGATCACATAGTACTTTCGGCTTGGGCCCTTGGGAGAAGGTCGCCACTCCACTGTCACCTTCTCCTGCTGCTCCAGGCGTAAAAGCAGCGGATACAGCGTGCTTTCGCTGATCTCTGCAAAACCGACCTGTTTTAACTGCATCACTATTTCATAGCCATAGGTTGGTTCTTTTTCAATCAGCCGCAACACGCAATATTCCAATACACCCTTTAGCAGCTGTGCATTATTTTCCAATCCGCTTCCTCCTTTCTATCTACTATGCAATGCGTTGTAGCTTATCTATATTGTATTACATAGTAGTCAGTTTGTCAAGCAGTACGCTATGCGCGGTTTGAACAAACTATATCTTCTCATTTCGGTAATACACAACAAAAAAGCCCTGAGACTTTCATCTCAGAGCTTTCACTTAAGTCGGCGACTACCTATTTTCACGTGCCGTTTCCAGCGAACTATCTGCAGAAGCCCGTATCGTAACCGATATACCGCCCAATAAAGTATGCCCCCCTGCTGCATTGTGCATAACCGTGCAGTAGGACCGCTTTTTATTTTGAAATTCGGTAATGACCCACGATGTCAGTTCGTTTTTCCAGAATGTCCTGCTCGTAGGCCATCTGCCATGGATCATTGTGGTGAATGATATAGGGCACTCCATTTTTATTTCGTCGGTCGGACACGATGCCGATATGTCTTTCGAAGATTACAATATCGCCACCCTGCCATGCTTCTATTTCTGAGACATCTGTGGTCAGGGCAACTGCTGTGTGTGAAAAAAATATATTCAGGTTTCGCACCCGCCGGAAGTCTATGTTTGCATCCGGCTCGGCTACCATATAATCTTGTGGGTGTACCCGGATATCCGCGTCCACAAGCACTTGTAGATCATATCCGGCATATTTCAACGCATAAGCCACTACATCAGTGCACACTCCGTAATTATCGTCAGGATAGCCGTTCTCATAGTAGCGGCTTTTGTATTTTGGACGTGTACTCACATAGGCCAGTGCACCGTTCAGAATATCTAACTGGTCATCTACACCGTCATCATCCCGATCCTCGCTACTATGAAGCTGCGGTATCTTGCCCTTATAATCGTCCTCCGGCCTGATTGCCGAGGTATGCTGGTAATGTGTCTGCACATAAAATACAATACTGCAAAATACAAAAAGTACTATTATTATCGCATAATACATTGCTGAATCTTTACGTGTCATGTCCGAACGCATATTCTCACCCCTTTCTGTCCTGAGAATACCAGTTTTTAGTCCAGTCTGCAACCCTCTAACATATATTTTTTCTCGGAAAATGGTAAAAAAGAACCCCCAAGGAATTTCTTCCTCAGGGGTTTTGTTTAAGTCGGCGGACTACATCTATGCCGATTTATTTATGATGGTTTGGTTCACCGGGTTCTGCATGATGACCAGAGTGGTGAGAAGAGGTGGTAGTCTGAACCGAATCATCCGCAGCCTTATCGTTGGTGCTGCAACTGCACAGCACACCCAGCATCAGAACAACCGAAAGCAGTACAAGTATTGCACGTTTCATAATTTAATCCTTTCTGATTTCCTTTCTTCTGTCTAATGTTGAATAAGCGGATCCGAGGTCACTAGATAACACATCATTATAGAATGGGATTGGTCAACCAGCATCCTCAATATCATCATAACACAATGCACAAAAAAATCAAGCAAAAATAGAAGCTTTTGGCAATTTCTTTGCTAGTGAAAGAAAATGCCGCACAAAAACAACAAACCCCCAAGGAATTTCTTCCTCAGGGGCTTCATTTGAGTCGGCGACTACCTATTTTCACGCGCCGTTTCCAGCGAACTATCTTGGGCACGAGTGAGCTTAACTTCTGTGTTCGGAATGGGAACAGGTGGAACCTCACCGTCATCGTCACCGACCAATATGACTGGTTCAGTATAACATTTCTGCTTTACTTTGTCCAGTGTTTTTAGAAGGACGTGCCTTCAAAACTGAATAATCACTGCTGACATTTTATCATTGACTTGAGAATTCAAGCGAATTGTGGTCAAGCCCTCGATCTATTAGTACACACTTGCTGAATGGATCACTCCACTTACACATCGTGCCTATCAACCTCGTAGTCTACAAGGGATCTTACCTGATTGAATCAGTGGGATATCTTATCTTTGGGTCGGCTTCACGCTTAGATGCTTTCAGCGTTTATCCGATCCGTACGTAGTTGCCCAGCTATGCTCCTGGCGGAACAACTGGTGCGCCAGAGGTACGTCCGTCCCGGTCCTCTCGTACTAGGGACAGCTCCCATCAAATATCCTGCGCCCACGACAGATAGGGACCGAACTGTCTCACGACGTTCTGAACCCAGCTCGCGTACCGCTTTAATTGGCGAACAGCCAAACCCTTGGGACCGAATACAGCCCCAGGATGCGATGAGCCGACATCGAGGTGCCAAACCTCCCCGTCGATGTGGACTCTTGGGGGAGATCAGCCTGTTATCCCCAGGGTAACTTTTATCCGTTGAGCGATGGCATTTCCACTCACATACCACCGGATCACTAACTCCAACTTTCGTTACTGCTCGACCCGTCAGTCTCGCAGTTAGGCTCGCTTCTGCGTTTGCACTCTTTTGCTTGATTTCCGTTCAAGCTGAGCGAACCTTTGAACGCCTCCGTTACTCTTTAGGAGGCGACCGCCCCAGTCAAACTGCCCACCTAACAATGTCCCCCGACTCGATTCAGAGCCGCAGGTTAGAATTCCAATATCGCAAGGATGGTATCCCAACGGCCTCTCCGCCAAAGCCAAAGCCTTGGTTTCCCAGAGTCCCATCTATCCTGTGCATGCAACATCGAAACCCAATATTAGGCTACAGTAAAGCTCCATGGGGTCTTTCCGTCTTGTCGCGGGTAACCGGCATCTTCACCGGTACTACAATTTCGCCGGGCGGGCTGTTGAGACAGTGCCCAAATCATTACGCCTTTCATGCGGGTCAGAACTTACCTGACAAGGAATTTCGCTACCTTAGGACCGTTATAGTTACGGCCGCCGTTCACTGGGGCTTCGATTCAATGCTTGCACATCTCCTCTTAACCTTCCAGCACCGGGCAGGCGTCAGCTCGTATACGTCATCTTTCGATTTAGCACAAACCTGTGTTTTTGGTAAACAGTTGCTTGGGCCGATTCTCTGCGGCTCCATCTCTGGAGCACCCCTTCTCCCGAAGTTACGGGGTCAATTTGCCGAGTTCCTTAACAACCCTTCTCCCGTTGGCCTTAGAATCTTCTTCCTACCTACCTGTGTCGGTTTGCGGTACGGGCACCTCAGAAATACACACAGCTTTTCTCGCCATCTTCCATCTCAGACTTCGGTACTAATTTCCCTCGATCTCTACCGGAACCAACACCCGGCTCTGAGACTTCATATGTGTCCCTGTGCTTAACTCTTTTGGTGGTGACGGAATCTCTACCGTCTGTGCATCGGCTACGCCTTCCGGCCTCACCTTAGCTCCCGACTAACCTGGAGCGGACGAACCTTCCTCCAGAAACCTGAGGCTTTCGGCCATGCAGATTCTCACTGCATTCGCGCTACTCATTCCGGCATTCTCACTTCTATACACTCCACAGCCGCTTGCGCTACTGTTTCTCCGCGTATACAACGCTCCCCTACCCAATACATTGCTGTATTGCCTAAGCTTCGGTGTCAGGTTTAGCCCCGTTAAATTCTCCGCGCAAAGACGCTCGACCAGTGAGCTATTACGCACTCTTTGAATGAGTGGCTGCTTCTGAGCCAACATCCTGGTTGTCTGCGTATCTTCACATCGTTTTCCACTTAACCTGACTTTGGGACCTTAGCTGTAGATCTGGGCTGTTTCCCTTTTGACAATGACATTTATCTGACACTGTCTGACTCCCAAGCATCAATACTCTGGCATTCTGAGTTTGATAAGCTTCGCTAACCTCTCGGCCGCTAGGCTATTCAGTGCTTTACCTCCAGGTATCTAACTTGAGGCTAGTCCTAAAACTATTTCGGGGAGAACCAGCTATCTCCGGGTTCGATTGGAATTTCTCCGCTACCCACAGTTCATCCGCCGCCTTTTCAACGGAGGTCGGTTCGGTCCTCCATGGAATTTTACTTCCACTTCAACCTGACCATGGGTAGGTCACCCGGTTTCGGGCCCATTATATGCAACTTAACGCCCTTTTCAAACTCGCTTTCGCTTCGGCTCCAGACCTTAAGTCCTTAACCTTGCTGCATACAATCGCTCGCCGGACCGTTCTACAAAAAGTACCCTATCACACATTGACGTGCTCTAGGTGCTTGTAGGCACAGGGTTTCAGGTTCTTTTTCACTCCCCTCCCGGGGTGCTTTTCACCTTTCCTTCACAGTACTATACGCTATCGGTCACTGGGTAGTATTTAGGGTTGGAGGGTGGTCCCCCCGTATTCCGACCAGGTTTCACGTGTCTGGCCGTACTCTGGATCCTGCGCAGCTCTCTCCGTTTTCACCTACGTGGTTCTCACACTCTCTGACCGGCCTTCCCATGCCGTTCGGTTAACAGATTGAGTCTTAAAAGCAGTCCGTACCCCGAAAGTATTTCTACTCTCGGTTTGCCCTCTTCCGCGTTCGCTCGCCACTACTTACGGAATCTCGTTTGATGTCTCTTCCTCGCCCTACTTAGATGTTTCAGTTCAGGCGGTTCCCTCAATACACCTATTTTAAATTTCAGTGTATTGTACCTGAGTATGAACCCAGGTGAGTTTCCTCATTCAGAAATCTCCGGATCAATGCTTATTTGCAGCTCCCCGAAGCTTATCGCAGCTTATCACGTCTTTCATCGGCTCCCAGTGCCAAGGCATTCGCCCTGCGCCCTTGTTCGCTTGACCTTTCAAACGTTCTTTCAGAACATTTGGTATCCTCTTGATTCTCTCTTATTGCCAACGAAGATTATTGTTACCCTTCCTTTTGAAATTGCAATATTTCTTAAAAGAACTTACTATAATCTTTGTTTCGCAGTTATTATTCAGTTTTCAAGGTACGTCTTTGAGTGTCCTTTTCAGGGCCCTCAAAATCGAACAATATCTACTCTGCTTGTATCTGTCACCTGTTCCAGATGTTGACCATCTTCGATGTTCTTCCATCTGCCTGACTCCTTAGAAAGGAGGTGATCCAGCCGCAGGTTCTCCTACGGCTACCTTGTTACGACTTCACCCCAATCACCAGTTTTACCTTCGGCGGCGTCCTCCTTGCGGTTAGACTACCGACTTCGGGTCCCCCCGGCTCTCATGGTGTGACGGGCGGTGTGTACAAGGCCCGGGAACGTATTCACCGTGGCATGCTGATCCACGATTACTAGCAATTCCGACTTCGTGCAGGCGAGTTGCAGCCTGCAGTCCGAACTGGGACGTTGTTTCTGAGTTTTGCTCCACCTCGCGGTCTTGCTTCTCTTTGTTTAACGCCATTGTAGTACGTGTGTAGCCCAAGTCATAAAGGGCATGATGATTTGACGTCATCCCCACCTTCCTCCGTTTTGTCAACGGCAGTCCTGCCAGAGTCCTCTTGCGTAGTAACTGACAGTAAGGGTTGCGCTCGTTGCGGGACTTAACCCAACATCTCACGACACGAGCTGACGACAACCATGCACCACCTGTCTCTGCGTCCCGAAGGAAAATACTGTTTCCAGCATCGTCGCAGGATGTCAAGACTTGGTAAGGTTCTTCGCGTTGCGTCGAATTAAACCACATACTCCACTGCTTGTGCGGGCCCCCGTCAATTCCTTTGAGTTTCAACCTTGCGGTCGTACTCCCCAGGTGGATTACTTATTGTGTTAACTGCGGCACTGAAGGGGTCAATCCTCCAACACCTAGTAATCATCGTTTACGGTGTGGACTACCAGGGTATCTAATCCTGTTTGCTACCCACACTTTCGAGCCTCAGCGTCAGTTGGTGCCCAGTAGGCCGCCTTCGCCACTGGTGTTCCTCCCGATATCTACGCATTCCACCGCTACACCGGGAATTCCGCCTACCTCTGCACTACTCAAGAAAAACAGTTTTGAAAGCAGTTTATGGGTTGAGCCCATAGATTTCACTTCCAACTTGTCTTCCCGCCTGCGCTCCCTTTACACCCAGTAATTCCGGACAACGCTTGTGACCTACGTTTTACCGCGGCTGCTGGCACGTAGTTAGCCGTCACTTCCTTGTTGAGTACCGTCATTATCTTCCTCAACAACAGGAGTTTACAATCCGAAGACCTTCTTCCTCCACGCGGCGTCGCTGCATCAGGGTTTCCCCCATTGTGCAATATTCCCCACTGCTGCCTCCCGTAGGAGTCTGGGCCGTGTCTCAGTCCCAATGTGGCCGTTCAACCTCTCAGTCCGGCTACCGATCGTCGCCTTGGTGGGCCGTTACCTCACCAACTAGCTAATCGGACGCGAGGCCATCTCAAAGCGGATTGCTCCTTTTCCCTCTGGTCGATGCCGACCCGTGGGCTTATGCGGTATTAGCAGTCGTTTCCAACTGTTGTCCCCCTCTTTGAGGCAGGTTCCTCACGCGTTACTCACCCGTTCGCCACTCGCTTGAGAGAGCAAGCTCTCTCTCGCTCGTTCGACTTGCATGTGTTAGGCGCGCCGCCAGCGTTCGTCCTGAGCCAGGATCAAACTCTTTATAAATGATATTTATCACTTAAAAAGTGTTAAATCTTCTTCGCTCAGCACGCAATCGCTTGCGTCCTGTGTGAATTACTTTGTTTGGAATTGTTTAACGTGTTTTTCCAACACGAAAATAGGTTCCGTTACAAGTTTTTCGATATTGTTCAATTTTCAAGGTCCTGTGCGCCTCAGCCTTAGCGGCTGAATACTTGATTATTTTACCACAGAAGTGATTTTTTGTCAAGCACTTTTTTCAGAAGCTTTTCGATCTTTTCGAACTTGTGGCTCGTTTTTCAACGTATCCATATTGGTTCTTTCGCTTTGCTTCCGCCGCTTTCAGAAGTCATTCTTTCCGGCGGCCCTTGGCGCTCAAGTATAATACCACATCCCCAGCCTTCTGTCAACACTTTTTTGCATCTTTTTTGAGTTTTTTCTATATTTCTTGAATTTGTTTCATTTCCCCGGCCGGGTGTTTCTTTTTTATCCCATAAACAGCGCAAAGCCCCGCGCGCAAACGCAGGGCTTTGAATACAAATGATCACAGTTCTCCCCGGCCAGACAGCGCCCGGTACAGGGTCGTCTCATCGGTATATTCCAGGCTGGCACCCACGGGCAGGCCATAGGCCAGACGGGTGGTCTTGATGCCCAAGGGCTTGATGAGCTTTGCCAGATACATGGCCGTTGCCTCACCTTCAACGGTGGGGTTCATGGCCATGATCACTTCTTTCACTTCACCGTCCCCCAGACGGGCCAGCAGTTCCTTGACCGTCAGCTGCTCAGCACCGATGCCATCCATGGGGCTGATGAGACCGTGGAGCACATGGTACATTCCATGGTACTCCCGGGTGCGCTCAAACGCCTGCACATCACGGGGCGTTTCCACCACACAGATGACAGAGCGGTCCCGCTTGGCACTGGCACAGATGGGGCAGAGCTCGGCTTCGGTATAATTCTGGCAGACACGGCAGCGGTGGAGCTTGGTGTGGGCGTTCTGGATCGCACCCGCCAGTGCGGCGGCATCCTGATCCGACATGCTCAGTACCTGATAGGCCATCCGGGTCGCACCCTTCCGCCCAATGCCCGGAAACTTGCTGAATTCTTCGATCAGCTTTTCCAGCGGGGCTGCATTATAACCCATGGTGCTCCTCCACTTTGATCAAAGACCGGGAATGTTCAGGCCGCCGGTCAGTTTGCCCATTTCGGCCTCGGCAGTCTCATCCACCTGCTTGACGGTTGCATTGACGGCAGCAGCCACCAGGTCTTCCAGCATCTCGATATCATCGGGGTCCACGGCCTCAGGCTTAATGGTGATGCTCAGCACCTCGTGCTTGCCGTTCATCTTTACAGTGACCATCTCACCGGATGCACTGCCGGTGTACTCAGCAGCTTCCAGCTCTGCCTGCTTGGCCTTCATATCTTCCTGCATCTTCTGGGCCTGACGCATCAGGGAGTTCATATCGGGGCGGCCGAAGCCTGCGGGCATTCTTGCTTTCATGGTTGGTTCTCCTTTTATTTATCGTTTTTTGCGTTCACTATCCTCAATCGACACCTCCAGCCCCAGCTGTTCCAGCTTGCGGAGGGATTCCTCGGCGTTGGCCGAAGCGCGATTGACCGTCTTGGATTCATAGGGGCCGATGGGCACCGCCACACCGGACACCTGCGCGATCAGCTTTTTGATGAGCTTCTGGCTTTCCTTGTTGGCGCGGATAAAATCCCGGAAGGTCTTTCCGCCATCGATAAGCACCCGGGTACCATCAAAGTAACCCTTGGATTTTTTCAGGTAGGTGTAGAGCATGGGATCCTGTTCCTGCAGGAGCTTGATGACCTCTGCCCATTGCGGGAAGGGATTGATCCCCTCCGCTGCCACCTTGCGGGGCTTGTTCAGCGCCGGGTCCGCCGTATATTCCGGCTTAGATTCCGGCTGGGGCTGAGCCGCAGGCATTTCCTGCACAGAAGCCGCAGTCTCTTCTCTCTGCGGCGGCGCAGCCGGGGCCGGCTCGTCCCAGGGGGGCGGGGCCTCCGAAGTCACCGGCGGTTCCTCCGGCAGGGGCGGCAGCTCTTCTTCCGCAGAAGCTGCTGCTTCTGCCTTGGGCGGTTCCACGGGCTGAGGTGCCGGTTCCGGCTCAGACTGCTGCATCGGTGCCGGTTCCACAGAAGGTTCCTGCACGGGAGCCGATACAGCCGGTGCACTTACAAAAGGCTTGACCGGTGCCGACGCAAACGGTCTGGGGGCCTCCTGTGCAGGGACCGCAGGCCGGGCGGCGGGCAGAGCCTGTACCGCCACCTGCTGGGGCTGCTCCGAAAGGCTGAACAGGGCCAGTTCCAGCTCTATCCGCTGGTCACTGCCACGGGTCATGTGCTCCAGAGCGTTGCCCAGCGCCCGGATGGCCCGGATTGCCTCCCGCTGCCCCATCCGGGGGCCTTTTTCCAGATAGAGCTTCTCCTCTTCCGGGGATACACCCGAGAGCAGTGCCTGCCCGCCGGGCAGGGCCGCCAGCATCAGCGCACGGTAATGGGCAATGAGCTCCTCGGTCAGCCGCTTCACATCCACCGACTGCTGACGCAGCTGAGCCAGCTGTGCCAGTGCCGCGGCGGCATCCTGCGCTTCCAGCGCATCTGAAATATGGAACAGATAGCTCCGGTCAGTCACACCTGCCATCCGGCGGACAACGTCCGCATCGATCTTTGCCGTGACACCGGCACAGGTATCCAGAATGGACAGCGCGTCTCGCATGGCACCATCGGCAAGGCGGGAGATGAGCTCCGCCCCCTCGCCGGACAACTCCAGTCCCTCCTGCCCGGCGATGTACTCCACACGCTGGGCGATGTCCTCGGGGCCGATGCGGGTAAAATCGTACCGCTGGCACCGGGAAAGGATGGTGGCGGGGACCTTCTGGATCTCCGTGGTCGCCAGAATAAAGATGACATGGGCGGGCGGCTCCTCCAGCGTTTTCAGCAGGGCATTGAACGCTGCCGTGGAGAGCATGTGCACCTCGTCGATGATATATACCTTATAATGACAGGCGCTGGGGGTGTAGGCCGTTTCATCACGCAGATCACGGATATCGTCCACGCCGTTGTTGGAGGCCGCGTCCATCTCCACCACGTCCAGAATGCTGCCGTTGTCGATGCCCCTGCAGATCTCGCACTCACCGCAGGGGTCACCGTTCTGGGGATGCAGGCAGTTGACTGCCTTGGCAAAGATCTTGGCACAGGTGGTCTTGCCGGTGCCGCGCACGCCGGTAAACAGATAAGCGTGGCCCACACGGCCTGTGGCGATCTGGTTGCGCAGTGCGGTCACGATGCCGTGCTGGGCCACCACATCCTCAAACCGCTGGGGCCGCCACTTGCGGTACAGGGCTCGATACATCCGCTTCTCCCCTTTCAACAAAAAAGCCGGGCAGCGCTGACGGGGTTTGACCCCCGCCTTGCGTAACTCGGCATACGGATGCAGGCTGACTGAAACGCACGGGACACACCGCTTAAGGCTGCTTGGTTCCCCACCTGACCTGGTTCACAACGGCCCCATCGTACAGGGCCCGCATCCGTATGCCGAACCACGCAGCAGGCGCTGTCCGGCATGGCACATTTTGTGCTTGATTATTATAGCATGTTTCGGGGGAGAATGCAAGTATTAAACCTTGCCGACATCGCTTAGGAAAAGCCTTTCTCTGTACAACCTCTCAGTCACGGCGCAGCCCGTGACTGAGAGGTTGTACGAAGCTGCACGTTCCCTTATACAGCAAAAGCCCCCTCCGGTGCAAAACCGGAGGGGGCAAAAGCGCTTAATTCACAAATTAAGACTGGCAGGCAGTGATCAGGCTCATCTTGTAGACCTCGTCAGCGTTGCAGCCACGGGACAGGTCGTTGATGGGTGCGTTCAGGCCCTGCAGAATGGGGCCGTAGGCGGCGTAGCCGCCCAGACGCTGAGCGATCTTATAGCCGATGTTGCCGGCCTCGATGCAGGGGAAGATGAAGGTGTTGGCCTGGCCAGCGACCTTGCTGCCCTTGCACTTGACCTGTGCAACTTCGGGAGCAACGGCAGCGTCAAACTGCAGCTCGCCGTCCACAGCCAGCTCGGGGTCCATCTCCTGAGCCTTGATGGTAGCGTCATGGCTCAGAGCAACGGTGCCGCCCTTGCCGGAACCCTTGGTGGAGAAGCTCAGAACTGCGACCTTCGGATCGATGCCGAACAGCTTTGCGGTCTTGGCAGTCTCAACGGCCACCTCAGCCAGCTTTGCGGATGCAGCGATCTTGACCTCGCCGGTAGCCTTATCAACGGTATCGGTGTAATCAATGTTGACAGCGCAGTCGCCCATGGCAATGCGCTTCAGGCCCTCTTCGCCAAAGTCGCGGTCCAGAATGAAGCAGGAGCTCACCAGGTGTGCGCCCTTCTTGGTCTTGACCAGCTGCAGAGCGGGGCGGATGGTATCGGCGGTGGAGTAAGTAGCGCCGCCCAGCAGGCAGTCAGCCTTGCCCATCTTGACCAGCATGGTGCCGAAGTAGTTGGACTTCTTCAGCATTGCGGTACACTCTTCAGCGGTCTGCTTGCCCTTGCGCAGCTCGACCATGGTGTTCACCATCTCGTCGAAACCTGCGTAGTTCTCAGGGTCAATGATCTCAGCAGCGGAAATATCAAAATTGCCTGCGGCAGCAGCGGCCTTGCACTCAGCCTCGTTGCCCACCATGACAACCTTCAGAACGCCCTCGGCCAGCAGCTTGCTGGCTGCCTCCAGGATGCGGGGGTCATTGCCCTCGGTAAAAACGATCGTCTTGGGGTTTGCCTTCAGCTGTGCTACCAGCGGTGCGAACATATCAGCCATTGTTGATTACCTCCGAATTAACTATCCAAAATTCACATCCGGGTGCCTGTTGGACACAAGGATGCCTTTCTCTTTTATTCTAGCACACCCGGCAAAAAGTTCAAGACAAAATTGGCTTTTTGTGCTATTATTTTAGGAGAAAACCATTTTTTATTTGTGAACAAATTATCATTCAGCTGCAAGGAGATCAAACTGCTATGGATTGGGATACATTAAAGGCCGAGTGCCTTGCCTGCCGCAGATGTGAGCTGTGCACTGACCGCACCCATGTGGTGTTCGGGCAGGGTGTCCAGACTGCTGAGGTGCTGTTCGTGGGCGAAGGCCCGGGCCAAAGCGAGGACGAGCAGGGCCTGCCCTTTGTGGGCCGCAGCGGCCAGCTGCTGGACAAATACCTGTTTGCCATCGATCTGGACCGGAGCAAAAACTGCTACATTGCCAACATCGTCAAGTGCCGCCCGCCCCAGAACCGTGACCCGCTGCCCACCGAGAGCGAGGCCTGTATGCCCTGGCTCCGGGAGCAGTTCAAACTGCTGCAGCCAAAGATCGTGGTCTGCCTGGGCCGCATCGCCTCCCAGCGGATGATCCGCACCGATTTCTCCGTGACCAAGGAGCACGGCACCTTTGTGCAAAAGAACGGCGTATGGTTCATGGGCACCTTCCACCCCGCTGCCCTGCTCCGGCAGGCGCAGAACAAACCCGCCGCCTTTGCGGATTTTGTGGCTCTGCGGGAGAAGATCCACGAGGTGTGCGGGCACACATATTAACAAGCTCACCCTCTCCGTCATTGCTGTCGCAATGCCACCTCTCCCGAAGGGAGAGGCCTTGGCAGAAAGATGAAGCTCACAAAAACTGCCAAGGGCTCCCACTTTGGGGGAGCTGGCGAGCGGAGCGAGACTGAGAGGGCAAGGCCGTTTCCAAGTATCATCTCCCTTCATTTTTGCATACCCTAAAGCAAAAGTGAGGTGTTCTGATATGAAAACGATCCAAAGCCGTTCCCCCGATTTCTTTCTGGGGGCCACCACACCGGCGGGCTTCAAGGGTTATTTTGAGCCGCTGCGCCGGGAGCCCGGGATGCAGATGCTTCTCATCAAAAGCGGGCCGGGATGCGGCAAATCCACCCTGATGAAGCATCTGGCCCAGGCCGCCGAGCAGCAGGGCCAGCGCATCGAAAAGATCCACTGTGCCAGCGACCCGGACAGTCTGGACGGGGTCATCTTCCTCGACCAGAAACGCGCCATCATCGATGCCACCGCGCCCCATGTGGTGGAGCCGGACGCGCCCGGGGCTGATGAGCTGGTGGTGAGCCTGTACCACACCATCGATGCCGGAAAGCTGGCTCCCCACCGGGACGAGGTCAAGGCCCTGTTTGCCCGGAATGCCGCCCTGCGGGGCCGGGCAGCCCGGTATATCGCATCGGCGGGCAGCCTGATGCTGGACAGCCGCCGGGCCGAGGCCTGCAGCGCCAACTTTGAAAAGGTGCGCCGCTACGTCAAGCGGCTCTGCACCCGGCTGCTTCCCCGCACCGAGGGCACCGCCAGCGAGGAGCTGCGGCTGCTCTCAGCCATCACCCCCAAGGGGATGGTATTCTACCGGGGCACGGTGGAAGCGCTGGCCGACCGGTATGTGGTATTCCGGGATGATTACGGGGCTGTTTCCCGCCTGCTGCTGGAGCTTATCCGGGCCGAAGCGCTGGCCCGGGGCTACCACATCATCACCTGCCCCTGTGCCATGCACCCTGAAGATCAGATCGACCACATCTTCATCCCGGCCCTGCGGCTGGCTTTTTTGACCGACAACCTCTGGCATCCCATCCAGCTGCCCGGCGTGCAGGCCGTGCGCTGCACCCGCTTTGTGGACCGGGAGAATCTGTCCGGCTTCCGCGCCCGCCTGCGCTTCAACGACCGTGCCGCCTCCGAGCTCATCGACCAGGCTGTCGCCCTGATGGCTCAGGCCAAGAACTGCCATGATGAGCTGGAGACTTATTACCGGGCCGCCGTGGATTTTGACCAGGTGAATGCTGTTGCAGCAAATTGTCAAAAGATCCTGGGTCTCGGGTAGGCCCTGCTCTGTACAACCTGACCGAAGCGCAGAATTTCAAGAGAAAGGAAGTGAACCCCATGCCAGCCATCCGTCTCTCTGTCCGGGAACTGGTGGAGTTCCTGCTCCGCACCGGCAGTATCGACAGCCGCTTTACCGGCTTTGACCGGGCCAACGAGGGCGCACGCATCCACCGCAGGCTCCAGAAGGCGGCGGGTGAAGGCTACTCTGCCGAGGTGTTCCTCACGGCAGAGCGGACGATGGAGGGAATCGGGTTCACCATCGAGGGCCGTGCCGACGGCATTTTTACCGATGAGGACGGCACGGTGGTCATCGACGAGATCAAGACCACCGCCGCGCCCACCGATGCCATCACGGAGGACATGAACCCCTGCCACTGGGCGCAGGGCATGGTCTACGGGGCCATCTGCGCCGAGCAGCGGGAGCTGGAAACACTGGATGTCCGGCTGACCTATTACCAGATCGACACCGATGAGATCATCCGCTATACCCGGCACTTCTCTGCCGCTGAGCTGGATGCGTTTCTCAACGACTTACTGCGGCAGTATCTTCCCTGGGCACGGCGGCAGCTGGACTGGGTGGAAGCCCGGAACCGGAGCCTTGGGGCCCTGCAATTTCCGTTTCCAGCTTACCGTCCCGGACAGCGCGCCCTTGCCGGGGAGATCTATCGCGCCTGTGCTGCGGGCAAGGCCGAGCAGAAGGGCGGTACCCGGCTGTTCTGCCAGGCACCCACCGGCATCGGCAAAACGATGAGCGCCCTCTTCCCTGCCTTGAAAGCCATGGGCGGGGGCAAGGGGGAAAAGATCTTCTACCTGACCGCCCGCAACACGACACAGGCCGCTGCTGAGGATGCACTGGCCCGTCTGCGGGCGGCAGACCCGGCGCTTTCCCTGCGCAGCGTGACCCTTTCGGCCAAGGAGAAGGCCTGCCTGTGCAAGGATGCTGAGGGCCGTCCCGCCTGCCTGCCGGAAGCCTGTCCCTACGCCAACGGCTACTACGAGCGGCTGAAGGATGCGCTGGCCGACCTGCTGGACAGCGCCGTCCCCTATGACCGGGCCGCCCTGACTGAGACTGCCCGGCGGCACAGGGTCTGCCCCTTTGAGCTGGGGCTGGACCTGAGCGAGTGGTGCGATGTGGTCATCGGAGACTACAACTATCTGTTCGACCCCACCGTGCACCTGCGGCGCTTTTTCGATGCGGCGGGCGACTACCTTTTCCTCATCGACGAAGCCCACAACCTGCCGGGCCGGGCCAGAGCCATGTACTCGGCGCGGTTCTGCAAGAGCAGCCTGACCGATGCCAGACGGGCCATCGGCAAAGGAAAAAGCGCACTGAAAACCGCGTTGACAAAGGCAGACAGGGGCTTTCTGGAAGCGCGCCGGGCGGTAACGAAGCTGGCCCCCCGCCGGGGTTCAGCGCCCACCGAATCGCCGGCAGAGGATCTCACCCAACAGACCAGCCTTCTGGACACCGAACCGGCAGAAGCCGCCTTCCCGCTGCCGGAGCCTTTGCTGGCGCGGGATGGCACGGTCTTTTTGCAAGAGCTGCCGAAGGAGCTGCTCCGACTGCTGTTCAGCCTGCAGGCCCCCCTGCAGGACTGGCTGGAGGCTAACCCGGAGGCCGATGCCCACGCCCAGCTGCTGGAGCTCTACTTTGCGGTGCAGGATATCACCCGGGCGGCAGAGCGGTACGACGCGCATTTTGTCACCCAGCTGACAGCCCGGGGCAGCGAGCTGGAATGGGAGCTGCTCTGCCTTGACCCTGCCCCCTTTGTGGATGCCAGCCTTGCCGCCGGGCGGGCCGCGGCACTGTTCAGCGCAACACTCACCCCGCCGGGCTACTACCGCTCCGTGCTGGGCTGTCCCGATGCCCGGGCTGTGGCACTGGAAAGCCCGTTTCCGCCCGAACATCTGGGGCTCTACTGCCTGCCCGGCATCTCCACCCGCTACCGGGACCGGGAGGCCAGCGTGCAGGCCGTCTCGGATGCGCTGGCCGCACTGGCCCGGGCCAAGGTGGGCAACTACCTGGCCTTTTTCCCCAGCTACGCCTATCTGCGGCAGGTGCACGAGGACTTCACCGCCCGTTACCCGGACATCGGGACGCTGGCCCAGGAGAGTGGTCTGGACGACGCGGCCCGGGCGGCCTTTCTGGAACAGTTCGGCCCAATCCCCGCAAAAACACTGCTGGGCTTCGGGGTCATGGGCGGCATCTTCGGCGAGGGCGTGGATCTGGTGGGCGACCGGCTCATCGGGTGTGCCATCGTGGGGGTGGGCCTGCCTCAGGTGAACCCCCGTCAGGAGATCCTGCGCCGCTACTATGACGAGGCGGGCGGCACCGGTTTCGACTACGCTTACCGTTTCCCGGGCATGAACAAGGTGTTGCAGGCGGCGGGCCGGGTCATCCGCACGCAGGAGGACAGGGGCGTGGTGCTTCTGCTGGATGACCGCTTTGCCCGCGCCGAATACACCCGCCTGTTCCCCCGCCACTGGCACCAGCTCCAATACCTGCGCAGCACCACAGAGCTGGAGCAGCAGCTTGCCGCCTTCTGGGCGCTGAACCAATAGAAAAAAGCCTGTCAGCGCAAAAACCGACAGGCTTTTTCTCATGCTCCGGACATTTTCCGGCTCTTACTTCTTTCTGGGCAGGGATCTGCGCAGTTCATCCCAGGCAGCCATCTCCACCAACGTGGTGGCGCGCAGGGCGGCAAACGCTTCATCCAGATACTGCATCTCGCTCACCGCACGCATGGCGTGATCCGAAATGCACCACTTCCCAACGACCGTCTGCGCCATCCAGTAGACCATCCGCTCGGTCTTTTTCCGCTGTTTGGTGCCCTCGCGGTAGCGGTCGGTGTTCTCCGCATCATTCACAGGTACACCTGCCGATTTCAGCATCTCACAGCACTCCCAGGCTGCATCCACGATCATCCTGCGCTGTTCCACTGTGGTGCGGGAAAGTTCCCCATCCACCGCATAGCAGGCATAGGCGCAGGGCAGGATAAAGGCGATGTGGCTCTTGAGCCACTCGTCCATATCGCTGTAATAGGTCAGCTTGTAATGAGTTCCCTCAAAGGCAGCCTGCAGCCGCAGGCGGAACGCGCCGGACAGGGGTGCGGTTGCTCCGCCGACGGTCATTCCCATCCCCATGTGCACACTGACCAGCCGGTCATGCTCCCGGCGGCCTGCATTGTTCTGGAAACCAAAGGCGATCTTATCCACCGGGCGCTGCATGGCCTGCAGCATCTCCTGCGCATAGGGATCATTGCCCACAAAGATGAAGTACTGGCTCCGGTTTGCCTTGAGGATGGGCAGCACATCGGCCAGCTGCCCGGCCTGCACCGTGACAAACACAAGGTCATACACATCCTCGGGGGCCAGCACATCTGTCGTCCGCATCCGATCCACCGTTGTTTTCCGCTGGAGCATGTGGCGGATGGTCAGGCCCTTCTGGTCGATGACCTCCTTCCACTCGCCCCGGGCCAGCAGGGTGACCACATTTTTCTTGTTCTGTGCCAGACTGTGGGCCAGCTGACAGCCCTGAACGCCTGCGCCGTACACCAAGATCCTCATAACGAGATACCTCCTGTTTTGCATGATCAGCCCGGCCAGAAACACCGGGCTGTTACTTTTTCAGGAACGAGAAGAAGCCCTTTTTCTCATAGGGCCTGGTCTGCACGCCTGTCACGGTGTAGCCCGTTTCGGCAATGGCAGCCTTCAGCGCCTCCACATCCACCGGCTCCTCCGAGACGATGACCGTCTCGCCCTTGGTGTGGGAAGAAGTCACCTTGTTCACCCGGGCGGTCTTGCGTACCACATCATTGATGTGGCTCTCGCACATACCGCACATCATGCCATCGACCCTCAGGATCGTTTCTACCATTGTTGTTCCCTCCATACTGTATCTGCGGGCACCCCTGTCAAACTGCACAAGTCCAGCCCGCTGTTTTCGTCATTTTGTTAGTTTTAGCTAACTCATTGCAGAAACAAAAAGGCTCCTGCCCCGCACAGCACTGCTCTGCGGAACTTTGCCGATCTGTTTTCAGTTTTATCATACCATACCGGTGGGCAAATTTCAAGCTGCCCGCAAAACCGGCCGGGGGACTTTATCAAAGGGTCAGTTCATGGAAAACAGCGCTGCTTTCCAGCTCTTTCCATTGCATCGTGTTTTCTTCCAGGGTCATGTAGCTGTGGGGGCTGTCCTCTTTGGGGATGCTCACAGAACCCGGATTCAGGTAAAGATTTCCCTGCCCGAACTCTGTCCAGGCCGGAACATGGGTATGCCCATGCAGCAGTACATCTCCCGGGGCCAGCGGCGGCAGATTTTTCACATGATAGATATGCCCGTGGGTCGCATAAATGAGTCGCTGCCCCACCGGAAGCACCGCGTAATCGGCCAGCACGGGGAATTCCAGCACCATCTGGTCCACCTCGGCATCACAGTTGCCCCGCACGCAGAGCAGCACCTCCTTTTTCCCGTTCAGCAGGGGGATGACCTCCTTGGGAGCGTACTCCCGGGGCAGGTCGTTGCGGGGGCCGTGGTAGAGCAGGTCGCCCAACAGGAACAGCCGGTCGGCTCCCTCCCGCTCAAAGGCCTCCAGCATTTTGCGGCAGTAGTAAGCCGACCCGTGCAGGTCTGACGCGATCATCCATTTCATGGCAGATCCTCCTTTTGTGCGTTCTGTTCTTATTTTACCGCCGCCGCGCCCCTTGTCAAGGGCAAGGACCCGTTGTAAAAAGTCATACTTTTATTTTAAAAAGTCCTTGACAAGTATCCCTGTGATGTGGTATCTTTGAACCAATAAAATATCGTGTGGATTTTTACAGCATTCTGCAACTTTTCGCCACACAATGGTACAAAAGCCATTGTGTGGCTTTTGCTTTGCCTTCAAATCCAAATCTGACCCTCAGGAGCAATGAAAATGAACGATACTTTTATGAAAACCAGACCGGTATTCCCGCTGCTGCTCTCCATGGCCCTGCCCAACGTCATCTCGATGCTGGTGAACAGCCTGTACAACATCGTGGACAGCCTCTTTGTGGCCCAGATCAGCGAGCAGGCCATGACGGCGCTTTCGCTGGTGTTTCCCATCCAGAACTTTGTCAATGCAGTGGCCATCGGCTTCGGCATCGGCATCAATGCCCAGATCGCGCTCTACCTCGGCGCAGGCGACCACGAAAACGCCAACCGGGCCGCCACCCACGGCATGATGTTTTCCCTGCTGCACGGTGTGCTGGGCATGGTCCTCTGCATTGCCATTATGCCCGGCTTCCTGCGCCGCTTCACTACCGATCCCGCTCTGGTGGACATGGGCGTGACCTACTCCACCATCGTGTTCCTGTTCTCGCTGGTCAACATGGCAGACCTCGCCTTTGAGAAGATCTTCCAGTCCGTTGGCCGGATGAACGTTGCCATGGTGGCGCTGATCACCGGCTGCGTGACCAACATCGCCCTCGACCCGGTCCTCATCTTCGGCCTTGGGCCGGTGCCCGCCCTGGGCATTGCAGGTGCGGCCCTTGCCACCGGCATCGGGCAGGCCGTTTCTCTTGTGGTCTACCTCTATGTCTACTGCACCACCGAAGTCGCCGTCCGCTTCTCCCGCCGCTGCCTGCGGTTCGATGCCGCCCTTGACGGCAAGCTCTATGCCATCGGTGTACCGGCCATCCTGAATCTGGCCCTGCCCAGCCTGCTGGTCACCTTCCTGAACGGCCTGCTGGCGGTCTACTCCCAGAGCTATGTGACGGTGCTGGGCATCTACTACAAGCTCCAGACCTTCCTTTACCTGCCGGCCAACGGCATCGTGCAGGGGATGCGCCCGCTGGTGGGCTACAACTACGGTGCCCGGGAGCATGGCCGTGTGTCCAGGCTCTACAACCTGACACTGGGCCTGAGCGCTGGGATCATGGCCATTGGCACCCTGCTCTGCCTGACCATTGCAGGCCCGCTGATGGGTCTGTTCACCTCTAACCCCGAGACCATCGTCATCGGCCAGACCGCCCTGCGGATCATCTGCCTGGGATTCATCGTCTCGGCAGTGTCTACCACCTCCTCCGGCGCACTGGAGGGTCTGGGCAAGGGCGTGCCCTCGCTGGTCATCTCCCTCTGCCGCTACATCATCTTCATCATGCCCATTGCGTGGGTGCTGTGCGGCCGCATGGGCCCTACCGGTGTCTGGCACGCCTTCTGGATCACAGAGGCCCTCTCTGCCGTGATCGCCTATGCGGTATATCACAAGGCAGTCCATCAGAAATAATCCTCTCTAACAAAAATTCCCGCTCGATGGAGCGGGAATTTTTTGTTATCATCTCTTCTTTTGTGGAAGGCTGCTCTCAGATCAGGCCCAGAGTTTTGAGCTCCCTTGCCACGCCGTCCTCCGTCACAGCCGGGCAGATGCGGTCGCAGAGCTTTTTCAGGTTGTCAGAGCCGTTGGCCATGCAAACGCTGATGCCTACCACATCGGTCATCTGCAGGTCATTGTCGCTGTCGCCAAAGCCGATGGTATCGCCCAGCGAACACCCCAGCTCATCACAGATGGCCTTGATGCCGGTGCCCTTGTTGAACTTGCGGTTGATGAGCTCCCCGTTGACGATGGCTGACGGGTTATCCCCCAGCCGGGACTCGCAGAAGATGAACTGATCCTCATACAGCTGCTTCGCCTCGGCAAGGCAGGCCTCGTTGGGGGCGATGAACACCACCTTGTAAACCGGCTCTCCGTGGTATTCCTCAATGGGCCGGATGGTCATGCCATACTCCATCGTTTTGCACCAGCGCTCGGCCTCGCTGTTCAGCTGCCCCGGCTTGCGGGGGAACAAATGGGCGAACCGCTCGATCATCCTGATGCCGCCGTAAGTATCATCCCGGGCTTCCAGTGTACACTCGGCACCGGCACGCCCCAGCACCTCCCGCAGGCCCTCGACCTGCGCGGGCTCCATGGGAAGATCCACGAGAATTTTCCCATCACAGCCTACATAGCCGCCTGCAGAGCAGACAAAGCCATCGAAACCGTAGGCAAGCAGCGGTTTTGTCATGCGCAGGTTACGTCCGGTGCACAGAAACACCTTGTGGCCGTTGGCCCGGGCCTGCCGGATGGCCTCCACGGCACTGGCCGGAACGGTCATCTCACCGGGAGGCAGCAAAGTACCGTCAATATCCAGAAAAATCAGTTTTTGCTTCATAGTTCCTTCACTCTTTCACTGCCAGTTCATGGTAAATCCGCGGATCAGCAGACCCACGGCCAGGATCGCCAGCAGTACCAGCAGAACGGTGCGGTTGGCCTGTTTCTGCTTCTGCCTGGCCCGGGCACGGCTGTTCCGGCTGCCGCCCTGCTTCCGGTTCTGGGATCTGCCGCCGGAGCTGCGGCCGCTCGTGTTCTGCTTTGCGCTGCTGCGGCGGGAAGCGCTGCCGGAAGTTCCCTCTTTTTTCCTGCCCGCAGTGCTCTGGCCGGACTTTGCCGCGCGGGGTGCTTTCTCTTCCGGGGCCGCCGACGCAATGGGCTTTTTGGCCCCGCAGCGGCTCAGATAATCCTCAGCCAGCCGGTAATACTGGCCCAGCTCACTGGTGCGCAGGGGCGCGCCCGCATAACCTTCTTCCAGTGCTTCCACTGCCTCGTTGAAGAGGATCGCCGCCTGCGCAGCCGCCGTGCGGTCAGAAGCATGGGCCGCTTCATTGCGGGCAGTGCGCACCGCGTTGCAGGCCCGGCGGGCAGCAGCGGGGTGCTCCGTATTGCCCAGCAGATCCAGCTGGTGCGCAGCATCCTTTTCAGGGTCCAGCAGCACCCGCATACACAGGGTGGTATCCAGCTGCTGCCAGCTGTTTCGGCCCGCCAGATCGGGCAGACGGTCATAATATTCGGGGCTCTCCTGCTGGCGGGTGCGGATGTGATCCAGCAGGGCTCCCAGGCTGTGCTCCCCGGGCTTGTTCTCCCAGTGCCAGCGCAGTAGCTTGCGGCTAATCTCATCGCAGGTAGTTTTGATCTCAAAAGCGGTTTGCAGTGCTTCGTCGGGCATAACGTTTCTCCTTCGTACAACCAAAAAACGGAGGAAGCGCAGCCTCCTCCGTCATTCATTTACATCATAAACTGATAATAGACGAAGCCCCACAGCGCAATGCCTGCGCAGACGATGGCGGTGATGGGCGGGACCCAGCGGACGAGGGTCTCGGCAATGCCGTCACGGCTCTCTTCCGCATCGTCCTCCTCATCGTACTGCTCCACCTCGGGTTCCGGCTGGCGGGCCGGGGCGGCACGGCGGGCAGCAGCAGGCATCACACGGGTGCCCTCGTCATCCACAGCCGCTGCACCGCTGCCGGGGAACGCCGCGCGGGTGGCGGCATCCAGCACCCGGGTAGGCTCTGCTTCCGGAGCAGGGGTGTGCTCCACCGGCGGTGCAAAGCTGGTCGGAGCGCCGACAGGCTCTGCCGGGCGGGCCGTCTGGACGACCCGGGTGGGTTCTGCCTGCACCGGCGCGCTGGCCACGATGCGGGTCGGCTCTTCCTGCGGAGCGGCGCTCGCCACGCGGGTGGCCTCCGCCGCCGGGGCCTGCTCTGCAGGGGCGGCCTTCTGGCCGGGCTGCAGCAGGGTGTTCAGGGCGTTCTGCAGCAGGATGCGGTCACAGCCGCACTCGGTGCAGTAGACCGTGTCCTCTTCCTTCGGGTGGAAGGAACCGCAGGCACAGTACCAGCCGTTCTCGAACACCTGCGGCATATACTTGAGGCCGGTGCGGTTCATCCGGCTTTCCAGTGCCTTTTCCAGCTCCGGACTCAGGCGGCGCGGGGCCGGCAGGCGGACGCGCTTGATGGCATCCAGATGCACGACCTTTTTGCCGCTGTATACGTTCTTCAGGACCACATCCACGCTGGTGATGGCTTTCTGGGTCACGAACACTGCATCGTCCATGCCAAAGCTCTCACCGGGCTTGACCTCGATCTCGCGGTATTCAAAGGCATCCTCACACAGGATGATACCGTCCACACCCTTGCACTTGAAGTGGATCTCCAGTGCAGTCAGGGTGACCTTGGAGATGTTCTTGAAGGTCAGGCAGACTGCGTTCTCGCCGCTGAGTTCGCCCTTGAGCAGCTCCACACAGACGAACTGCACCGGGCTGCCCGGGGTATAATAGTTGGCCCGGGTGCGTGCGACCGGGTTAAAATTTTCCTCCACGACACTCGCTCCCTTCGATCATTCGTTTTCCTGCAGGGCATCCTGCGCCGGGTCGGGCATTTCCTCGCCCAGCACGGCCTGCTCCGCCTGTTCAGCGGGCTCTGCGCTCTCGGCAGGCTCTGCGGTCTCCACAGGGGCCGCCGGTGCGGCGGGTTCCTGTGCAGGCTCGTCACCGTCACGCGGGGGCAGCTTGCCGCCGGCCATCACGGTGTTGAACTCCTTCTCGTTGAGCTTTTCGCGTTCCATCAGAGCCTGTGCCAGCGCATGGAGCTGGTCGATGTGCTCCGTCAGGGTGCGGCGGCAGGTCTCGTAAGCCTCATCGATGATATCCCGCATCTCGCCGTCGATCTCGGCAGCGGTGCTCTCGCTGTAGCCCTTGCCCTGGGTGAAATCACGGCCCAGGAAGGTCTCCTCCTGCGAGGTGCCGTAGACCACAGGGCCCAGGCGCTCGGAGAAGCCGTACTTGGTGATCATCTGGCGGGCAATGTTGGTTGCCTGCTGCAGGTCGTTGGAGGCACCGGTGGAGATATCCTCCAGGATCAGCTGCTCAGCCACACGGCCGCCCAGGCTGGAAACGATATCCTCGAACATCTCACCCTTGGTCACATAGCTGCGATCCTTTTCAGGCAGATACATGGTGTAGCCGCCAGCCTGGCCGCGGGGAATGATGGTGATCTCATGCACACGGGGGTGGTGCTTGCAATAGAAGCCTGCCACGGCGTGGCCCGCCTCATGGTAAGCGGTCAGCTTCTTTTCCTCGGCAGTCACAACACGGCTCTTCTTCTCAGGGCCTGCCATGACCTTCATGGAAGCTTCCTCGATGTCCTCCATGGTGATGGCCTTGCGGCTGCGGCGGGCAGCCAGCAGAGCGGCCTCATTGACCAGGTTCTCCAGGTCAGCACCCGCAAAACCTGCGGTGCGCTGTGCGATGACCCTGAGGGAGACATCGGGAGCCAGAGGCTTATTCTTGGTGTGGACCTTGAGGATCTCCTCGCGGCCCTTGACATCGGGCAGGCCAACATAGACCTGACGGTCAAAGCGGCCCGGACGGAGCAGTGCCTTATCCAGAATGTCGGCACGGTTGGTGGCTGCCATCACGATGACGCCATCGTTGGCCTCAAAGCCGTCCATCTCGACCAGCAGCTGGTTCAGGGTCTGCTCCCGCTCGTCGTGGCCGCCGCCCAGACCTGCGCCGCGCTGACGGCCCACGGCATCGATCTCATCGATGAAGATGATGCAGGGCATGGTCTTTTTGGCCTTATCAAACAGGTCACGCACACGGGATGCGCCGACACCGACATACATTTCCACGAAGTCGGAGCCGGAAATGGAGTAAAAGGGCACACCTGCCTCACCGGCACAGGCACGGGCCAGCAGGGTCTTACCGGTACCCGGAGGGCCCACCAGCAAAACGCCGTGGGGGATGCGGGCACCCAGCGTGTTGAACTTGTCGGGGCTCTTGAGGAACTCCACGACCTCCTTCAGCTCTTCCTTTTCCTCGTCCTCACCGGCAACGTCGGCAAAGGTCGCGGTCTTTTTGTTCTCGTGCTCGTCCTTCACCTTGGCCTTGCCCACGTTCATAATACCGCCGCCGCCAGCGCCGCCGCGCATCATGGAGAAGAGCAGGAAGCCGGTGCAGCCCAGCATTCCCAGGTAGAACAGGATCTCCATCCAGGGGATGGACTCCTTCAGGGTGGTGTAATCGTACTCCATGGGCGCGGTCGGGTTGGCTGCGTCGTAGGAATCGATATACTGCTGGACGTTCTCGATGAACACATAGGCGTAGGGCAGCTTGTAGCGCACCGTCACCGTGCCGTCATCGTTTCTGGTTGCCCCCACGGAAGAGGTGGAGGAGGAGAACATATTGCTCAGCAAACCGCCGGAGGCCTGTGTGGCAGCGGTGGCACCTGTGGTTTCGGGCAGCTCCTGCTTGCCCTCCTTCAGCGTCAGGGTGATGATGCTGGTGTTGCGGTCCAGCGTAAAGGCTGTGACCTGGTTGTTCTCAAAGTAGTGCACCACAGTTGAGTAGCTCATGGTGGAGCCGCCGGTACTGCTGTCGCTGGTGCCCAGCACCGACCAGATCATCAGGACACCGGCCAGTGCCAGCGCCAGGATCAGGGGATTAAAGCGAGGTCGTTTCGGTTGCAAAAGGGATCAACTCCAGTTCTAATTCGTTTTTATTATGCGTAGATTTCCGGTTTCAGCACACCCACATAGGGCAGGTTGCGGTATTTCTCATCGTAGTCCAGACCATAGCCCACCACAAACTCGTCCGGCACCTGGAAACCCTCGTAATCGGGCTGGATGTCGGCCTTGCGGCGGCTGGGCTTGTCGAGAATGGTGCAGATCTTCACGGAATTCGGGTTGCGCATCTTGAGCATGGGCACCAGCTTGGAAAGGGTGACACCGGTATCCAGAATGTCCTCCACGATCAGCACGTCC
Organism: Faecalibacterium hominis (ex Afrizal et al. 2022); assembly: GCF_049545105.1. Taxonomy (NCBI): domain Bacteria; kingdom Bacillati; phylum Bacillota; class Clostridia; order Eubacteriales; family Oscillospiraceae; genus Faecalibacterium; species Faecalibacterium hominis (ex Afrizal et al. 2022). The sequence continues at coordinate 709,748 of NZ_CP186860.1, forward strand.
TTGCCGGACAGGTCGCCGTCCAGATCCTTGATGATCTTGACCAGACCGCTGGTGGTGGTATTGCTGCCGCCGTAGCTGGACACGACCATAAAATCAATGCTGCAGGGGATGGTCACGGCCCGCATCAGGTCGGCCATAAAGACCACCGAACCCTTGAGGATGGAGACGAGGACAAGGTTTCTGCCCTCGTAATCCCTGCTGATCTGTGCACCCAGTTCGGCAACCTTGGCTTTCAATGCTTCCTCACTGACCAGGATGTTCTTGATATCGTCATTCATGCTCATGGGTTGTTCCTCCATTTTCCAATTCCAACTGCAAGATCTGTACAGTCTCCTCGTCCGGGGCCAGCCCCTCGGCAAAGCCCTCCCCACAGACCCACAGGATCTCACTGCCCGCCGCCAGCAGCGGCAGGCCCTCTCGTATTCCGGCAGGAATGCCTGCCTCATTCATCCATTTGCGCAGGGGCTTGCTCAGTCCCCGCCCCGCAGGCCGGAACCGGTCTCCCGGTTGACGGGTGCGCAGCGTAAGGGCAGAATATAACAAGGTTATTCTAGCATAATCCGCCCGATTTTTTAAGTCTTTTTTATGAACACCCTGTGTTTTTTCTCGAAAACCGCTTACAAACAGCCGTGTTTTCAGGGTTTGGCCCCCGGGCAGGGCAAATTCTGCCCCATCGGCAGGGGCAAACGGCAGCGAAAACGCCGGGGCCGCAGCCGCTTCCGGCCGGCTCTTTTCCTGCCAGAGCATCCCGCTGCCTGCGCAGAAGCGGACCGTATCGGTCAATTGCACCGCCCCGCTCCCCTGCTCCACCAGCTCTGCCAGCAGGCGGATGTACTTTTCCTCGGCATCCCGCACCGGAGCAACAAGGCTGTGGAGCGCTGCTTCCAGAATAAGCGGGTCAGCGCCCTGCAGCGGCTCTAGCCGCCACACTGCCCCGGCTTTCGGGGCCTTGCGGGCAGTCTGGGCTGCATCCAGATGTGCGATGGAAAGCAGCTGTTCTGCCTGCCTGGCAAAGTAGGCATCCGCGCGGGCCGCCTTTTCACAGAAGCGGGCCAGATTTTCCTCTGCCGCAGCGTTGACGCTGCGCAGGGCCGGAACGGCCCCATGGCGCAGGCGGTTGCGGGCGTAAGCATCGGAATCGTTCGTCTCGTCCGTCACCCAGCCCTGCCCGAAGGCGGCGCAGAGCGCTTCGGTCTCGGCCCGGGTCAGGCCCAACAGCGGGCGGCAGTAGCCGGGCCGCCTGGGCCGGATGCCCCCTGCCCCGTGCAGCCCGGTGCCCCGGGCCAGCCGGAACAGCAGGGTCTCGGCCTGGTCAGTAGCAGTATGGGCCGTTGCAATGCAGTCTATCCCGCCTGCCAGCAGTTGGGCAAAGCAGGCATAGCGGAGTCTGCGGGCCCAGTCCTCCCCGGCATGGGGCGGCACAGCCATTCCCACATCTGCCGGGCGGAAAACTGTCAGCGGCACCCCCAGCCGGGCACACTCGGCCCGGACAAAGGCTTCGTCCCGGTCCGCAGTCTCACCCCGCAGGCCGTGGTTGACATGGCAGGCCGTAAGGGGATACCCAAAAGCTTCCTGCAGTTCCAGCAGCACCCACAGCAGCGCCATGCTGTCGGCCCCGCCCGAAACGGCAGCGCACAGGTGCAGAGCCCGGCCCGGCTCCACAGGCGCAAACAGCTGCTCCTGCCGGGCAAAGCGTTCTACTTTTGTGATCAATTTTGATGTTTCGTCGTTCATCAGCGTTTGAAGTCCACATCCATAAAGCGGGTGTGTGCGCCATCCCAGCCCAGCGGCACCGTGCTGGTCTCGCCGTGGCGGTTCTTTGCCACGATGCACTCTGCGGTATCGGCATCCACCTCGGCACCATCGGGGTTCTGGCTGGCGTAGTAGGAATCACGGTAAAGGAAAAGAACGCAGTCGGCATCCTGCTCGATGGAACCGGAGTCACGCAGGTCCGACAGCTGGGGCCGGTGAGAAGAGTTGTTGCCCTGCTTCTCCACCGCACGGGACAGCTGAGAAAGCGCGATAATGGGCACATTCATTTCCTTAGCCATGATCTTCAGGTTTCGGGTGATGGAGCTGATCTCCTGCACACGGTTCTCGCTGCGCTGGCCGGTGGTCATCAGCTGCAGGTAGTCGATGACGATCAGGCCCACATTGGGGCGGGTGGGGTCCTGATTGACCCGGCGGATCTTTGCCTTCATCTCGGTAATGGTGATGCCCGAGGTGTCGTCCATATAGATGGGCGCATCGTGGAGCTTTTCCGTTGCCAGTGCCAGATACTCCCAGTCCTCACTGCGAAGAGCGCCGGTACGGAAAGCCTGGCTGTCGATGCCAGCTTCCGCCGAAAGGATGCGGTTGGTCAGCTGCTCCTTGGTCATTTCCAGGCTGAAAATGGCCACCGGCACCTTTTGCTGCATGGCAACGCGGGTGGCGATGTTCAGCGCAAAACTGGTCTTGCCCATACCGGGGCGGGCGGCCAGAATGATGAGGTCGCCGCGGCCCAGGCCGGTCAGGACGGTATCCAGCAGACGGAAGCCGGTGGGGATGCCCTTGTACTTGTCGGCATCCGGGCCGCTGATCTTCTGCAGGTTGGTCAGCGTCTCCACCATGCTGGAGGAAAGCGGGGTCAACGCGCTGGAATCCCGCCCGGAGCGGATCTCGTAGATGCGCTGCTCCGCGTTTTCCAGCAGCAGGTCAGCGTCCGGCTCATCGCCCGCGTCCTGCAGAATGTCCTTGGCAACGCCCATCAGCTGGCGCACCAGATACTTTTCCTGCACGATCTGGGCGTAAGCCTTCACATTGGAGATGCTGGGCACCGTCTCGGCCAGACCGGTCAGGTAGACCTTTGCCTCGTCCGCACTGGGGAACACGCCATCGGAGATGACGGCATCCAGCAGGGTGACAAAGTCGATGGTCTGGTCCGCTGTGAACAGGCGCAGCATCTCAGAATAGATCTGGGCGTTCTGCCGGGTGTAGAACATTTCCGGCCGGATGATCTCCACCAGATCGGTCAATGTCTCGGGCTTGAGCAGCACAGCGCCCAGCACGCTCTGCTCGGCCTGCATATTGTAGGGCAGATTGATGCCCACACTCTCCAGATTCAGTTCATTGGAATAATGTCGTTGTTCGTTGGGCATGGTTCATCCCCCTCCATACTGGGCCAGTTTCCCAAAACGCCAAAAACGCCCCCTGAAGGCAGGGGGCGCAGATGGCGTTTCAATCAGGCCTGTTCTACTTCCACCATGATCTTGAAGGAAGCCACGACACCGACATGCAGGCGCACCTTTGCGTTGAACACACCGGCATCCTTGATGTCCTTGGTCTCCAGCTCGATCTTCTTTTTATCAATGGGAGAACCGGCCAGCTGGGCCAGAGCCTCGGCAACTTCCTTGCCGGTGACCTTGCCGTGCAGGCGGCCGGATGCGCCGCCCTTGGCCTTGATGGTCACGGTCTTGCCCTCGATCTTTGCAGCCACGGCCTGTGCGGCGGCCACAGTTTCAGCCTCGTGGAAATCCGCAGCGGCCTCCTTGCCGCGTGCGATATTCACCGCAGAAGCATCGGCCACAGCGGCCAGCTTGCGCGGGAACAGAAAGTTGCGGGCGTAGCCGTCGGAGACCTCATGGATCTCATCCTTCTTGCCAATACCCTTTACGTCCTGCTTCAGAATCACTTTCATGGTGTTATCCCTCACTTCTCACCGGGGAACCGGTGGATTTCTATGGCTAGTATACAGCAATTGCGCGTTTCCGTCAACGGTCGGGGGCTGCCGCATCTCCGGGAGCTTTCTCCCGCAAGTGAAACGGGCCATTCCATCGCCCGCCCTATTGCCGCTGCGCGGCAACAGGGTCCCACCCCAGCGGACACTTGCCGGAGAAACTCCCCTCGTGCGGCGATCAGCAGTTCACGTCAACTCTTTCCCCGCCACGTCCAGCGCAGCTTCAATGACCTTATCCATATCGTAGTACTGATACTCTCCCAGGCGGCCGCCGAAAATGACGTTCGGCTCGACATCGGCCAACTGCTTGTAGCGGGCGTACAGGCCACCGTTCTTCTCGTCGTTGACGGGATAATACGGCTCATCGCCCGGCTTCCACTCGGCGCTGTATTCCCGGCTGATCACCGTTTTGGGCTGGGTGCCGAACGCAAAATGCTTGTGCTCGATGATCCGGGTATAGGGCGTTTCCGCATCGGTATAGTTCACCACCGCGTTGCCCTGATAGTTGTCGGTATCCAGCACCTCCGTCTCAAAGCGGACGCTGCGGTACTGCAGGGCCCCCAGCCGGTAGCCGAAGTAGGCATCCACCGGGCCGGTGTAAACCACCTTGTCGGCCAGTGCGTTCAGGTTCTCCCGGTCGGCCAGATAATCCACATTCAGCCGCACCTCGATGCCCTCCAGCATCTTTTCCACCATGGCGGTATAGCCGCCATCGGGGATGCCCTGATACAGCGCGTTGAAGTAGTTGTTGTCGTAGGTAAAGCGGACCGGCAGGCGTTTGATGATGAAAGCCGGCAGTTCGGTGCAGGGGCGGCCCCACTGCTTGCCGGTGTAGCCTTTGATGAGCTTTTCGTAAATGTCCGTACCCACCAGACTGATGGCCTGCTCCTCAAGATTTTTCGGGTCGGTGATGCCCGCTTCCCGCTTCTGCTCCTCGATCTTTGCCCTGGCCTCGGCGGGGGTCACCACACCCCACATCTTATTGAAGGTGTTCATATTGAAGGGCAGATTGTAGATCTCGCCGTGATAATTGGCAACGGGGCTGTTGGTGTAGCGGTTGAATTCCGCGAACTGGTTCACATACTGCCACACTGCCTTGCTGCTGGTGTGGAAGATGTGGGCCCCATAGCGGTGGACCTGTATACCCTCCACTTCCTCGGTGTAGATATTCCCGGCAATGTGGCTGCGCTTATCAATCACAAGGCATGTTTTGCCCGCCTTTTTTGCTTGCTGGGCGAACACCGCACCGTAAAGGCCTGCGCCTACGATGAGATAATCGTAATGGTTCATCCCTGCTTCTCCTTTTTTCTGGATTCAGGTTCATTTTTGGAGAGCGGCTTCTTCTGGCTCTCACGGTACTGGTCGATGGCGGTTTGGATGCGTGCCCGGGCTGCCTCGGGGGTGATATGCTTGAGCTGGGCCGCCGCCATGGTCTGATGGCCGCCGCCGCCCAGACTTTCCATGATGACCTGAACATTGACCGCCCCCAGACTGCGGGCGGAAATATTCACACCGCTCCCCACCTGCACGGCCACAAAGCTGGCCTCCACATTCTGGATGGTCAGCAGGTCATTGGCAGCCTGCGCAATGGCCACACGGGCCTCGGGGGGCACCTCGCCGCTCACCGAGATGGCACAGCTGCGGTACATCTGGGCAGCCTCCACAAGGTCTGCCTTGGCGTTGTACTCCACCATGGTCACATCAAAGAGCTGGCGCACCCGCTCCGTCTCCGCGCCGTAGCGGCGCAGAGCGGCGGCGGCTTCAAACGTGCGCACACCGGTGTGCAGGGTAAAGTCCCGGGTATCCAGCATAATGCCCGAGAGCAGGCCCTCTGCCTCCACCCGGCTGGGCTTGTCGTCCCGGTCGCCCACATACTGCAAAAGCTCCGTGACCAGCTCACTGGCCGAGGAGGAGTAGGGCTCGTGGCAGACAAGGTCTGCATGCTCGATGAAGCCCACGCCCTTGCGGTGGTGGTCGATGACAGCCACCTTGCCGCACCTTTCCAGGATCTCCTTACTTTCCACAAGGCCCAGCTGGTATGTATCCACCACCACGCAGAGCGTTTTCTTGGAGATAATGGGCAAAGCCCCCTTGGGGTCGATGAAATCATCTGCCTGCCCGGCCCGGCACAGGGCATCGATCAGGCTGCCCGCCAGCGTGGCATCCCGCCTGACGGCGATCACCGCCGGGACATCGCAGATCTTGCAGATGCGCAGCACGCCCTCGGCAGCGCCGATGGCATCCAGATCGCTCATCCGGTGGCCCATGATGACCACATGGTCCGCCTCCTTGACAAGCCTGACCAGCTGATCGGCCACGATGCGGCTGCGCACCTTGCTGCGCTTTTCCACGCCGTGGCTCACGCCGCCGTAAAAGGTGAAGCCGTCCGGGGTCATCTCAGCGGCCTGATCGCCGCCGCGGCCCTGCGCCATATCCAGCGCCTGCACGGCCATATCCTGGGCTTCCCGCAGGGTCTTGGCCCCGCGCCCGATGCCAATGGAGATGGACAGGTTCACGCTGGGGTCCAGGGCACGGATCTTATCCAGCACATCGTAGCCGCGCTGGGCATACTGCTCCAGATGGCGCTCTTCCACCACGGCGATATAGCGGCCGCTGGCAACGCGGCGCAGAAAGCCTGTGCCCCGGCCGATCATATCCTCCAGCACCCGGTTGATGCCTTCCAGCAGGCGGGCGCGCTCACTGTCCAGCATATCGCTGAACACATCGTCGTAGCCATCCACCAGGAACACCATGTAGCCCGGGCGGCTGGCCTTATACTCCGTTTCGATCCTGCGCAGGGCGGTCTCCTCATTGAACACGAGCAGCGTCATGCTCTCGCTGCCACCCGGCACGGTACTGCTGTGCACATTCCACACACCATCGGCCAGATTGAGCTGCTGCCCTTCCGGGGTGCGGGCCTGTGCGGTATCCAGGCCGGGCAGCAGCTTCTGTGCCCTGCCTGCAAGCCGGTCCTCGCCGCCCAGCAGCGCCGTGCGGAAGCGGCTGTTATACCACAGCACCGTCTCGCCAGAAAGCAGAGCCGCCGGCTGAGAGAGGGATTCCAGGCTGTATTGGGTCCTGGAATTTTCAAAGCTGCCCCCAGCCACCCACTTGGCGGTCCAGCGCCGCAGCTGATACCGGAAAACGCAGATGCCGATGCCCCACAGCACCGCCAGCACCGCCAGCGCAGGCCAGCCCGCGGGCCGCTGCACCAGAAGCGCCAGTGTCAGCAGTGCACACAGTACTGCCAGCGCGGCGATCAGCATTTCTAACGTCCATCTCGGTTTTTGTTTCATGGGATCTTCTGCCTCCTGGTCTGCCTGCCCCGGCGGGGCGGCTTCCGGCTTATACCTCCATCAGAATGGGGAGGATCATCGGGCTGCGCTTGGTGCGGCGGTAGATATAGCTGCTCAGCGCCTCACGCACCCGGGTCTTGACGCTGTTCCAGTCGCGCACATGCTCTTCCACGCAGCGATCCAGCGCGTTTTCCACAATGCTCTGGGCCCCGTCCATCAGGCTCTCATTCTCGCGCACATAGACAAAGCCGCGGCTCACAAGGTCAGGCCCCGCCAGCACCTTACCGGTCTTGCTGTCCACGGTGGCCACAATGATGACCAGACCGTCCTCAGAGAGATGCTTGCGGTCACGCAGGACCACATTGCCCACATCGCCCACGCCCAGGCCGTCCACCATCACGGCACCGGCGGTAACCGGCTCGCCCAGTTTGATCTCGTCCCGGCTCAGGATAACGTTGGAGCCGTTTTCGGCAATGAGGATGTTGCTGGTGGGAATGCCCAGAGACGCGGCGGTCAGGGCATGCTTTTTCAGCTGCTTGTACTCGCCGTGCACGGGCAGGAAATACTTGGGTCTGGTCAGGGTGAGCATCAGCTTCTGCTCCTCCTGGCAGGCGTGGCCGGAAACATGGACATCATACATGCTCTCGTAGATGACCTCCGCGCCCAGCAGGAGCAGACCGTTGACGATCTTGGTCACGCTCTTCTCGTTGCCGGGAATGGGGTTGGCGGAGATGATGATGAAGTCGCCGGGGCCCACCCGCACCTGGCGGTGGCTGCAGGAGGCCATGCGGGAAAGAGCGCTCAGGGGCTCGCCCTGGCTGCCGGTGGTGATCAGCACCACCTGCTCCGGCGGGTACTGGTTCAGCTCATCCACGCTGATAAGGGTGCCCTCGGGGATGTGCATATAACCCAGCTCCTGCGCCATGGCAGTGTTATTGACCATGCTGCGGCCGCTGAACGCCACCTTGCGGCCATCCTCCACGGCCAGGTCGATAATCTGCTGGACGCGGTAGATGTTGGACGCAAAGGTCGCAATGATGATACGCTTGTTCCGGGCACGGGCAAACAGGTTGCGGACACCGGCGGCCACCTTCTGCTCCGTGGCAGTAAAGCCCGGGCGCTCGGCGTTGGTGGAATCGCTCAGCAGGGCCAGCACACCCTTCTGACCATACTCCGAAAGGGTGGTCAGGTCGGTCACGCCGCAGGCCAACGGGGTGTAATCGATCTTGAAGTCGCCGGTCTGGATGATCGTTCCGGCAGGGCTGTCAATGGCAAAGGCCACGGAATCGGGGATGGAGTGGTTGACATGGATGGGCTCCACGGTAAAGCAGCCCAGCTTGATCTTCTGCTTAGGGGTGATCTCCACGAACTTGGTCTTTCCCGCCAGGCCAAACTCCTCCAGCTTGTTCCGGATGAGGCCGCAGGTCAGCCGGGTGCCGTAGATGGGCAGATCAAATTTCTGCAGCAGGTAGGGAATGCTGCCGATGTGGTCTTCGTGGCCGTGGGTGATGAGCAGGCCCTTGATCTTGTCCTTATTCTGCACCACAAAGGTAAAGTCGGGGATGACCATGTCCACGCCGTACATCTCACTGTCCGGGAACACAAGGCCACAGTCCACAATGATCATATCCCCGTTGCACTCGTACACGGTCATGTTCTTGCCCACTTCACCCAGACCGCCCAGCGGGTAGATGTGGATGGGCACAGCGGCCTCCTTGGGCTGCTGTGCGCGGCGGGGCCGCCGGTTATAATAAGGGCGGCGGGTGCGGGTGCGCTTTTCCCCACCGGATTCACTGTTTCTGTTCGGATTGTTCTGAGCCTGAGCCGGGTTCTGTTCTTTGACCTGTGCCATGCGGTACCTCCAAAATCAATTACAAAACGCAGGCACACCCCTTTGCGAGCGGCCTGTCTGCTGTGAAGGAGCAGCAAACGCACCGCCGCTCCCATCGAAACCATCGTATAGAATTTTTCGCTTCCATGCCTGTTTTCGGCACTGGGATGGCCGGAACGGAGTAATTTCTGCCCTGTCAGTCCATCTGTTCGATGCGACCGCGGCACTGCCCCGTTCCGGCCGGACACACCGCACCGGTGCGCCCCTATACGCATTTTGTTACAAACAGTATAGTATTTCTTGTCCACTTTGTCAATTCAAAGCTTTGCCGGAAAAGCCGGGGATGATACGTTTTCCTCTTGACAGAACCGGAAAAATAGCTCTAAATAGAAGTATCCAAAAATTCAAGTTCCGGGAGAAACAGATGAAACAAGTCGAAGTTTACACCGATGGCGCGTGCAGCGGCAACCCCGGCCCGGGCGGCTGGGGTGCAGTGCTGCGCTACCGCTTCAACGGCAAGGTCTATGAAAAGGAGCTCAGCGGCGGCGATGCTTCCACCACCAACAACCGGATGGAGCTGACCGCCTTTATCGAGGCCCTGCGCCAGCTCAAGGAGCCCTGTGAGGTGCGGCTGTGCTCTGACAGCCAGTACGTCATCAACGGGCTGGAAAAGGGCTGGGCCAAGGGCTGGAAGCGCCGGGGCTGGAAAAAGTCCGACGGCTCCCCTGCCCTGAACCCCGACCTGTGGGAACAGGCATTGGAGCAGGAAGCCCGGCACAAGATCACTTATGTCTGGGTCAAGGGCCATGCAGGCCACCCGGAAAATGAGCGCTGCGACCAGCTGGCCGTGGCACAAAGTCAGGCACACGGAGGGAGACAGGGACGATGAGCGATACATTTCTGCCCGGCAGCGGGTTCGATACTTATGAACAGCAGGACAAGGTGCTGGTGGGCCTGTGCGGCGGCACGGGCTGCAAAGCAGCTGTCCGCATTTTACAGCAGCAGGGCTTTGCGGTGATGGGCGCTGTGGTGCGTCTGTGCACCGATGACCCCGTTGTGGATGCCGCCAAGGAAGCCGCCAAGGCTCTGGGCATCGAGTGCATCACCCTGAATGCCAGCGAACTGGCCAGCCAGCTGGCTGAGGAGACCGCTGCCCCGGCCGACCTGCGCTTCCCCGCCCTGCTGGCGGCGGCTGACCGGCTGGGCATCCAGTACATTGCCACCGGCCACCGCGCCCGGGTAGAGACCGGTGCGGACGGCGTGCACGTCCTCTGCCCTGCCGAAATTGCGGACGAGAGTGCCCGGCTTGCCGCCCTGCCGCAGGAGACGCTGGGCCGGCTCATCCTGCCCCTGGGCGATTTCAGCCCCGAGGATGCAGCCGAGATGGCTGCAGAATAAAAAAAAAAAACAAAAGAGATGCACCCAGCTCCCTGAACCGGTTTCAGGAAGGCGGGGTGCATCTCTTTTTGCTCTGTTCTATTTCATCGTACAACGCTCAATGGAAGTCATCCGCTTACTTTGCGAAGATCTGGATCCAGTTGTGGCCCCACTGAGAATTGGCATCGTAGTTGTAGCCAAGGCACATATACTTGGCGGCGGGGTCCATGATATTGACACGGTGGCCTTCCGAAGCCATCCAGTCTGCAACGACCTTTTCGGGCGTGGTCTCGCCCCAGGCGGCATTCTCGCCGGTGGCGGTATCAGACACACCGTACTCTTTCAGCACGGTGAAGCAGTTGGTGCCATCGGGGCGGGTGTGGGAAGCGACCTTTGCCACTTCCTTTGCGCGCTCATCGGCGGCAGCCTGCAGCTTGGCATCGCCCATGGCCAGAGGTGCCAGATTTTCCTTTGCACGCTCAGCGTTGACCAGCGCCAGCACTTCCTGTGCGAAACCGTTCTCGCTGGTGCCGCGGGCGTAGGTAAAGATCATCACCCAGTAATTGCCGTACTCGCCGCCCTCGTAGTAGCCAACGCCAACGGAGGTGGCATCCTTGTCCAGCATCCGCTCCTTGAAGAAATCGTAGCGATTCCAGGCGGCGACCACGTCCGAAGCATTCTCAGCAGCTGCCCAGTAGTTCTCACCCACGGAAACATCATCCACACCGTACTCCGGCAGGATGGTGAACTCGCGGCTGCCATTGGGGCGGTTGTAGGAGTAATTGACGGTAAGTTCTTCTGCACGAGCCTGTGCGGCAGCATTCAGTGCGCTGCTGCCCATGCTCAGAGGAGCCACACCGGCCTGTGCACGCTCTGCGTTGACGAGCTGCAGCAGCTCATCGGCCTTGGAAGCTGCGTGTGCGGGCATTGCCAGAACAAACATCAGGCAGATGAATGCGGCGCAGCAGACCAGATTCTTCAGGACTTTCATCGAAGCGTTACGCATGGTGTTGAACCTCTTTTGTGTTGCCCCATGAAAAAAGGTGTCGATTGCTGGTATACTCGGCAATCGACACCTGATGCTTCAGATGAAGGTCACTCAACACCCAATCTCCGCTGTGGAGACCCTCAGGTGATGAGAAGCAACTGGCTGCCATTTTACAGGCCCTATAGCTTTGCGTCACAGCCTTTCGACTGCTTTGCCGAGGATATTCAGTTTTGCGTGCCTTTCTTCTTTTGGGAAGAAATTTGAGAACGAAAAAAGGTGTTGTTCTGCAATACACTCAGCAAAACAACACCTAGAAATTCTAAGCAGGTCGCCCAAAGAAAGATTTCTTTGAGAAGCAGCTGGCTGCCATTTTACAGGCCCTGTAGCTTTGCGTCACAGCCTTTCGACTGTTTTGCCGAGAATATTCAATTCACCTTGAGGAGCCGTTTCCATTTCCTCGACATTATCCTATCACATCGGGCAGAACCTGTCAACTGTTTGGAGCAGCTTTCTCAAAAAATCTGCTTTTTTGAAGAGTTTTTCCGTTATGCCTGCACCTCTGCCGCCTTTTTGCGCAGCTGGTCGAGGTCTGCGGCATCCGGGTGGGCCAGCGCCTTGTCAAAATTCTCGATCAGCATTTCGAGATTGGGCGCATGGTTGGGCTGCTGCAGCATCTTTTCGTACTGCTGGCGCACGGTCATGGGCATCTTGCCCTGGCACATATAGGTTCCAATGACCGTGTTGCTCTCATCCAGCGATTTCTGCACCGCCGCCAGGATCTGCTCGAAATATTCCGCACTGCCGCCAAAGCCTGCGGTGCCGAACAAAAAGACCTGCTTCCCCTTCAGGGTCTGCAAAAAGGCGGTGAGGGTGTCATCGGCATGGCCCTTGTCCGTCCAGAAGCCGATGTAAAGGGTCTCAGCCTCCAGTGCCTCCGGGGCCGGTGCTCCGAAGTAGGTGCACTCATTCTGGGGCAAGCTTGCGCGAAGGGTGTCGGCCAGCAGGCGGGTGTTGCCGGTCTTGCTGCTGAAAACGATGGCGTAGCTCATGGTCATTCTCCTTTGTTCTCTTTGATATCAGATGCTGCCCTGTTCTTTTGCGTTCAGGGCATCATAGATACAGCGGGTGCCCTGATGGGCGATCAGGCCGCCCAGGCACTTCTTGTTGCAGCGGACACAGCGGTGGATCTTTGCCGCATTGCCGCTCTGCAGTTTGTTGACCCAGTTGGGGTCGGCCAGCAGCTGGCGGCACATTGCCGCACACTGGATGCGGCCGCTGGCAAGCTGCTGCTCCACAAAATCGGGGTCGTTCAGGCCGCCCACACCGCAGAGCGGCACGCTGGTATACCGGCGCACCTCATCGCAGAACTTGAGGAAGCAGCCGTTCTCCTTGAACTCGGGGTGGCTGGCCGGCGGGATGGTGTTTTCCAGCGCAGAGTGGTTGGCCAGTGTCACATGGAAGCTGGTCACGCCTGCCTGCACCAGCAGGGGCACGAACACGGCCAGTTCCTCCTCCACCACACCGGCGTTGCCGTAATGGGGGTTCTCCTGCCGGACAGCCAGCTTGTAGTCAATGGCCATGCCGGGCACAGCGGCGTGCACTGCCTTGACAGCTTCCACGGCAAAGCGGGCGCGGCGCTCGGCACTGCCGCCGTATTCATCGGTGCGGTGGTTGAAGATGGCGGAAGAGAAGCTGCCGCACATCCGGTCGCCGTGCACCTGCACCATGTCAAAGCCCGCCTGCTTTGCCAGCACAGCAGCCTTGCCAAAGCCCGCGATGATCTGATGGATCTTTTTCTGGGACATCTTGGTGATGTAGGGGCCCACGGCATCGTTCATCCGCTCCCGCAGCTGGTCGGGGGTGATCTTTTTCATCAGCATCCCCGGGATGCACTTGACGATGGACATCATGTCGGTATCGGTCTGGTGGAGTTGGGCGCAGACCTTGCAGCCGTACTTGTGGGCAGTCTCGCAGATCTGCTGATAGAAGGCAAAGCCCTTTTTGTCAAACAGGGACTTCTCAAACCGGCTCTTGGCCACCGGCACATCGCCGATGATGATCATGGCGCAGCCGCCCTTGGCCAGCCGCTCCATCTCCGCCAGATATTCCTCGTCCGAAAGGCCGAAGGTGGTGGGAGCAAAGATGATGCGGTTCTTCAGCTGCATTCCACCGTAATCAATGGGGCTCAGGATGGTGTCGTACATGTTACACACTCTCTTTTCTCGTCCGTGCTGCCTTTTGCAGCAGGCTCAGGAGCTGGTGCTGTTCCTCTTCGGTCAGCCCGCTCAAATTTTGTGCATCCCAATCGAAAAATACCTGGTGGCAGGTCCGGAATGCTCTCTCACCCGCCGGGGTCAGCCCCAAATGATAACTGCGGCCCTGCTTTTCCCGGGTCATAAAGCCATCTTCCACCAGCTTGATCACGCTGCGCTGGCAGTGGCCCCAGTCCAGGTGCAGGTTTTTGGTCATCTCAGCCGGGGTGCAGCCGGGATGTTTGCCCACGTAGATCACAAAATACATCATGCCAAAGCTCAGGCCAAACTCCTGCAGCTGCTGGGTGGTGTAGGCTGCGAACTGCTTGTAAAACTCCATCGCGTAGAAGGATATGGTCGATTGGATCACTCTTTGCATCCCCTTTACTTGACAAGGTCTAGTATAATCGCATTACTTGATAAAGTCAAGTACTTTTTTCAAAAAAATTCTCCCTGCTCCGTATTTCTGTTTCGGGAGCAGGGAGAGAGCGATTTTTTTGCCTCAGACCAGCGGCATGATATTTTCCGGGGCGGCAGCCAGGCAGGCGGGTGCTTTTGGCGGCGGGGCCGCCATTGTCTCCTTGGACACCTTCCACCACAGGCGGGCCTCACCGCCGGGCAGGGTGAAGATCATGTTCCAGTCAAAGGGATTCTCACTGGTGGAGACAGCCTGCACCGGCAGGCTGTTGGGGGTGCCGGGAGCGCAGGGCGCAAAATCATGGGCGCGGATGCCCACGGCACAGCAGCCCTCGGGCACCGGCAGAGCCACGGTCAGCGGCTGTTCCCAGCCCGCCAGATGAACGGTATGCTCCCCCACCCGGGTGCAGGGCAGAATGTTCTTGCAGCCGGTCAGGCGGGCGGCAGCACGGGTGCGGGGGTCGGCAAAGACCTCCTTGGTCGTGCCCGCCCGGAGCACGTCGCCGCTGTCCATTACGATCATCTCCCTGCACAGGCGGTAGGCCTCGTCCCGGTTGTGGGTCACCAGCAGGGCCGTGCCCGCAAACCCGGCCAGCAGGCTGCCCACTTCCCCCTCTACCTCCTCGCGCAGGTAGCTGTCCAGCGCGCTGAATGGCTCGTCCAGCATCAGGATGCGGGGTTTGGCCGCCAGGATGCGGGCCAAGGCGGCACGCTGCTGCTGCCCGCCTGAAAGCGCGCCGGGCAGGCGCTTGGCCAGTTCTTCCAGCCGCATGGCACGCAATGCCTCGGCACAGGCGGCCCTGCGGGCGGCAGGGTCCTTTTCCTTTTTCAGTGCGCTGAGGATGTTCTGTTCCACGGTCATGTTGGGGAACAGGGCGTAGTTCTGGAACAGCAGACCCACATTGCGCTGCTGGGGCGGCAGGTCGATGCCCTGAGCGCTGTCGAACAGCACCCGGCCATCCAGCACGATGCGCCCCTCGTCTGGCCGGACGATGCCTGCAATGCAGCGCAGGGTCATGCTTTTGCCGCAGCCGGACGCACCCAGAAGGGCGGTAGCAGTGTCCCCTGCCGTGAACGCAGCGTGGAGAGTAAAGCCATCAAACCGCTTGGTCACATTTACTTCCAGGCTCATGTGCGCTTTCCTCCCTGCTTCTGCCTGCGTTCCAGCAGGTTCACTGCCAGCAGCACCACCGCCGAGATAACGATATCCACCAGCACCCACTGCATGGCCCCGGCTTCATCGTTGGTGCGCCAGAGCTGGTAGACCGTGGTTGCAATGGTGGCCGTCTTGCCCGGCGTGTAGCCTGCGATCATGCTGGTGGCACCATATTCGCCCAGCGCACGGGCAAAGGCTAGCACCGTACCGGCCAGAATGCCCTGACGGCAGCAGGGCATCCGCACCCGCCAGAAGATCCAGGTGTTGGAAAGTCCCAGCGTCTGTGCCGACCAGGCCAGCGTTTCGTCAAAACTCTCAAAGGCGCCGCGGGCCGTGCGGTACATCAGCGGAAAGGCCACCACGATGGAAGCAAAGATGGCGCTGTACCAGTTCATCACCAGCTTCACACCGAAATGTTCCATGAAAAAGATGCCCAGCGGCCTTTTTGCGCCGAACAGCAGCAGCAGGAAATATCCCACGACCGTGGGCGGCAGCACCATGGGCAGGGTGAGCACCACATCCAGCACGCCTTTGAGCACGCGCGGGAGCTTTGCAATGTAGTAGGCCGCAAAGATGCCTAAAAAGAACACCGCCGCGCAGCTGATCAGCGCAATGCGCAGGCTGTTCCATAAGGGATACCAGTCCATATCATCCCCCCAGCGGATGCTTACAGTGCGGTGAAACCGACGCTCTCGAACACGGTCGCAGCCTTGTCGGTGCGCAGGTAAGCCAGGAACTCCTTGGCAGCCTCGGCATGGAGGGCGTTCTTCATCACAGCGGCGGGGTAGATGACCTGGCCGCACATTTCCTTGGCGGCCTCGTCCACGGGGGTCAGACCGGCGCTGTACGCATCGGTGCAGTAAACGACACCGGCATCCACGCTGGCCTCGCTGACCTGGGTGGTGACTTCCTTGACGTTGGAACCGTAGGTGATGACACCGGCAGCAGCCAGAGCTGCCTCATCCAGATCATAGTAAGCCAGGATCTTCTGGGTGTACTGACCCACGGGCACATCGCTGTTGCCCATGCAGAACAGGATATCCTCTGCCTTCAGGTGCTCAGCCAGGCTGTCGAAGCTGTCGATCCCCTTGTCGCTGCCCTCGGGTACACAGAGCACGACCTTGTTCTCCAGCAGATCCACACGGCTTTCGGCATCCACAAAGTCCAGGCCCTCGGTGTTCCCCTCAGCGGAAGCGGTGCTGTCCAGCTGGTTCATCTGCTTCTGACCGGCAGAGATGAACAGGTCGCAGTCCGCACCCTCCTGGATCTGGGTCTTGAGGGTTCCGGAAGAGTCAAAGTTGAAGCTGAAGGTCACGCCGGGGTTCTCTGCGGAGTAGGTCTCGGCAATGGCGTTCAGGGTCTCGGTCAGGGAGGCGGCAGCAAAAACGATCAGCTCCATGCTCTCGCCGGAGGCAGCCTCAGAGGAGGCGGCAGCGGAGGATGCGGTGGCAGATGCAGTGCTGCTGGAGGAGCCGCCGCAGGCGGTCAGAACAGCAGATGCGGATGCGATGCCGGCAGCGCACAGGAAGCCGCGGCGGGAGATCATAGTTTTCATAGTCTTGCTCCTTACAGTGGGTATGCTTTTGTTGTACTTTTATTTTTACGCCCGGCACCAAAAGCAGCGCCGCGGCGGTGAAACAGACTTATTTGCGGGCGCACTCTCCGTCCAGCCTGGCGGCAATGCGTACCCCGTGCTCCAGGCTGGGCAGGATGTACTCCAGATTCTCCTTCACGGCCTTGGGGCTGCCGGGCAGGTTGACGATGAGGGTCTTGCCCCGCAGCACACTGGCGGCGCGGCTGAGCATCCCGCGCGGGGTGATGCTCAGGCTGTGGTAACGCATAGCCTCAGCAATGCCGGGGGCGTTGCGGTCCGCTACGGCATAGGTGGCTTCCGGGGTGATATCCCGGGGGGCAAAGCCGGTGCCGCCGGTGGTCAGGATCAGGTTGACCTGACGGCCATCGGCCAGCCGGATGAGCTGTGCCTTCAGGGCCTTTGCCTCATCAGGCAGGATCATGGTCTCCTCCACCTGATAGCCTGCAGCGGTGAGCATCTCCACGATCAGGGGGCCGCTCTTGTCCTCCC
This sequence comes from Faecalibacterium hominis (ex Afrizal et al. 2022), assembly GCF_049545105.1. Classification (NCBI taxonomy): domain Bacteria; kingdom Bacillati; phylum Bacillota; class Clostridia; order Eubacteriales; family Oscillospiraceae; genus Faecalibacterium; species Faecalibacterium hominis (ex Afrizal et al. 2022). Next base: position 726,863 of record NZ_CP186860.1, read on the forward strand.
GCTCACCCCGGCTGCCCTTGTCGGAAAGGGTGATGACGGCAGCGCGCAGGGGCGGATTCTCCGGCGGGGGCAGCAGGGTCACCTCATCCCCCACATGGATCTCGCCGCCCTGCAGCACCCGGGCAAACACGCCCTCCCGGGGCATGATGCACTCGCCGGTCTTCTGCTTGATGACGCAGTCGTTGTGGCACTCTTTGCCGATCTGGGTCATTTCCAGCACCACGTCCCCGATGGCAAAGCGGCTGGTCACGGGCAGATTGCGGAAATCGTAGCCCTCCACCACTAGATTCTCGCCAAAGGCACCGTAGTCCACCCAGATCTTTTTGCGGAAGTTCTCGATCTTTTCGGCACTCAGCAGGCTGACCTGACGGTGCCAGTTCCCGCCGTGGGCATCGGTCTCAATGCCCCATTCCGGGGTCAGGCGTGCACTTTCCACTTCAGTCTTGACCGTGCCCCGCTGGGGGCTGGTGCAGATCGCCAGAAGTTTTCCCATAGATTTATCCTCCAATTCGGTACATGCCCCTGGTCGCGGGGATGTCCTGTTTCAATTCAAAATGATGTTCCTGGGGCTTTTTCCAGATGGTGGTACGGATGGCAGTCAGCAGCTCTTCGTCAGACGTGCCACTGCGCAGCAGGGCTTTCAGGTCACATCCGGCCTCACTGGCAAGGCAGGGGCGCAGAAAGCCCTGACTGGTCAACCGCACCCGGTTGCAGGAGGCACAGAACTTGCCGTGGACAGCGGCGATGAAGCCGATGTCCCCTTTCCAGCCCGGCACAGTGTAATAGACCGCCGGGCCATCGCCCAGCGCGGCACACGCTGCCCCGGGCAGCGGGGCCAGCTCCGGCCAGCGCCTGCGGAAGCGGGCCAGCAGTTCCGGACCGGAGATACAGGGCATGGCTGCCCCGTATCCGATGGGCATCATCTCGATGAACCGCACCTGCAGGGGCTTGTCCTCTGCCAGAGCGGCCAGCGCTTCCAGCTCACCTTCGTTCACGCCCACCTGGGGCACGCAGTTCAGCTTGACCGGAATGCCGCTTTCCAGCGCGGCATGGATGCCCGCCTGCACGGCGGCAAATTCATCCCGGGCCGTGATCTTTGCAAACAGGGCGGGGTCCAGCGTATCCAGACTGATGTTCACGCTGTCCAGCCCGGCCTCCAGCAGGGCGGGCAGCTGCTGTTCCAACAGGACGGCATTGGTGGTCATGGTGACCTTCCGGATGCCGGGAATGGCTTTCAGCCCTTTGACCAACTGCTCCACGCCCTTGCGCACCAGCGGTTCGCCGCCGGTGACCCGCACGGTATCCACCCCGCACCGGGCAAACAGGGCGGCAAGGCGCAGGAATTCTTCGTAGGTCAGGATATCCTCCCGTTCCAGCTTGTCCACGCCGTCCGGCATACAGTAGCGGCAGCGCAGGTTGCACAGGTCGGTCACGGAAAGGCGGAGATAATGGATATTGCGGCCCTTGGAATCAAACATAGCCGCCCTCCGCCCGGATATAATGTCCGCTCTTGCCGCCGGTCTTTTCCACCAGATGGATCTCGCCCAGCTCCATGCCCTTATCCACGGCCTTGCACATGTCATAGATGGTGAGCAGGGCGGTGGAAACGCCGGTCAGGGCCTCCATCTCCACGCCGGTCACGCCGCTGGTCTTGACCGTGCAGCGCGCTTCCACAGCCCGGCGCTCGGGCAGCAGGTCAAACTCGATCTGCACCTTGGTCAACGGCAGCGGGTGGCACAGGGGGATCAGCTCGCTGGTGCGCTTGGTGGCCATGATGCCGGCTACCCGGGCCACGCCCAGCACATCGCCCTTTTTCACGGTGCCGCTCTGCACGGCGGCAAAGGCATCCGCATTCATGGTAATGATGCCGTGGGCCGTGGCCTCCCGGGCCGTGACGGGCTTTTCGCTCACGTCCACCATCACGGCGTTTCCGGCGGCATCAAAATGTGTCAGATTATTTTCACTCATATTTTTTCACCTTAGTTAAGCTCCCCCTTCGGGGGAGCTGGCAAAGCCGAAAGGCTTTGGCTGAGAGGGTTTCAGCAGTGTCCGAAGCCGCAATTGGGCCAGTGGCACTCGGCGCAGCCCAGGCAGAGGCCGCCCTCGCCCAGACGGGCGATATCCTCGGCGGTAATGGGGTCATCGGCCAGCAGGCGGGGCAGCAGCAGGTCAAAAATGGTGCGCTTGGCGTACATCACACAGCCGGGCAGGCCGCAGACCGGCACACCGTCCAGATAGCTGACCAGGAACATGGCACCGGGCAGCACCGGCGCACCGTAGGTAATAATTTCAGCCCCGGTGTTCCTGATGGCCAGCGGGGTGCGGTCGTCCGGGTCCACGCTCATGCCGCCGGTGGTAAAGATCAGCTCACAGCCTGCGGCCTTTGCTTCCAGAATGGCGGCCGTGATGCCCGCCGGGTCATCATCGCAGACCTTGTGAAAGGCCATCTCACAGCCATACACCGCCAGCTTTTGCTCGAGGATGGGAGTAAACTTGTCCTCAATGCGGCCCTTGAACACCTCGCTGCCGGTGGTGATAACGGCAAACTTCTTCTGGTGGAAGGGCAGCACGTTCAGGATGGGCTTCGGCCCGGCAGCAGCCTGCATGGCCTCCATCTTCTCCTGCTCAATGACCAGCGGGATGATGCGGGTACCAGCCAGCTTGGCTCCCTTTTTCACAGGCAGATCGCCGTGGATCGTGGCGATCATCATCTGGGGGGTGCTGTTCACTGCCAGCAGGGCCCTGCGGTCGATCTTGAGCAGACCGTCGCAGTCGGCGATCAGTTCGATCTTGCCCTCCCGGGGCTCAGTGCCGTGGATGTTCTGACCGGCGGCGGCCTTGTAGAGCAGGGCGGCAGCTTCGTCCTCGTGGAGGATGCCGGGCTTTTTCTCCCAGACATAGAGGTTTTCCTTGCCGATGCTCAGCAGCACCGGAATATCCTCGGGCTGAATGATGTGGCCCTTTTTGAAGCGGGCCCCCTTGAATTCACCCGGGATGATCTGGGTGATATCGTGGCAGAGCACCTGCCCTGCCGCGTCTTCGGTACGGATCAGTTTCATGGTTTATTCCTCCCCCTGTTACAATGCAGGCATCTGTGCAGCGATCCAGTCGGCCAGCGCTGCGGGCTCGTCCAGCGCAAAATCCGCGCCCGGAACATCCCCCACGATGGCCAGCGGCTCAAAGGAAACAGGCTCCTCCGAGACAGCCTTGCGCACCACCTCGATCTTGGGCCAGCCGCTCTCCTTGAAGCCCTCCATCAGCACCAGATCATAGCCGTGGCGCTCAAACAGGGCCAGCAGATCCTGCTCGTTCAGGCGGAATTCCTCCGTCAGCAGGTAGCGGCTGCCCGAAAAGACCGCCACGCCCTCGGCCCCGGCCTCCCGCAGGCGGAAGCTGTCGGTGCCCGGCACGTCGGGGGTGAAATCGTGGCCGTCATGCTTGATGACACCCACCTTCAGGCCCCGTGCCCGCAGCAGGGGGATGAGTTTTTCCAATAACGTCGTTTTGCCGCTGTTGTGCGCACCGCTCACGGCCAGCACAGCCGGGCGTTTCAGGCTCAGCTCGGCAGCAAGCGCCTGTTTCTTTTCACTGTACAAAGTTCAGTACCTCCACTTCTTCGCCCGGAGCCACCGGGCCGCTGCCCGCAGGCAGCTCCACCAGGCAGTTGCAGCCCATCATGGCCGACAGACTGCCCGAGGAATGCGCCTCCGCGTTGCCCTCGCCGGGGATCTCCACCAGGCCGCCCAGCGCTCTGGCCCGCAAGAAGCGGGTTCCCTTGCTGGGCTTGGAAAAGCCGGTGGTCAGCCTGCCCCGGGTGTGCACCGGGATGCAGCCCTCTTCCCGCCGCCCTGCGGCCCGCAGCAGGGCCGGAACGGCATACTGCTCCAGCGTGGCAGCAGCGGCAAAGGGATTGCCGGACAGGCAGAACACCAGCTTTTCTCCCACCTGCGCGGCGATCATGGGGCTGCCGGGCTTCTGGGCCACCCCGGCAAAAACAGGCTCCGCGTGCAGCATTTCCAGCACTGTGGGCAGGTAATCCTTCTGCCCCACCGAAACACCACCGCTGGTGATCACCGCATCACACCGGGTAAGCAGATCCTGCATCCGGGCGGCGATCTCCTCCGGGTCATCCGAGCAGTGGGTGCGCTCCACGGCAAAGCCCAGCTGCCGCAGGCGGGCGGCATTCTGGATCCCGTTGGCATCGTAGATCTTGCCGGGAGCCCAGGCCTCACCCGCTTCCAGCAGCTCACTGCCGGTAGCAAGCACGCCCACGGTCAGGGGGCGAAAAACCTCGGCATCCGGGATGCCCTGACCGGCCAGCACACCGATGTGCGCCGGGGTCAGCACAGTTCCGGCAGCGGCAATGGGGGCACCGGCGGCGATGTCCTCACCCCGGAACACCACATTGGCGTTGGGCTGGAGCCGGGCGTAAATGCGCACCTGCTCCTCCCCGCTGTCGGTCAGTTCCTGCATCAGAACGCAGTCCGCGCCCGGGGGCAGGGGTGCGCCGGTCATAATGCGGGCAGCACACCCGGCAGGCAGGACAGCGGCGGGGGCATCCCCGGCGTAGAGCTTCATCACCACCGGCAGGGTGACAGGGGTCTTCTCCCCCGCCCCGGCCGTGTCGGCACTGTGAAGGGCATAGCCATCTAGAGGGCTCCGGTCAAAAGGGGGCTGATCCATCCGGGCACACAGGTCCCGGGCTGCGATCCGCCCACAGGCATCATCCAGCGGCACCCGCTCCGCGGCAGGCACCGGGAGAGCCGCAGCAGCATCCAGCACCCGGCGCAGGGCCTGGGCTGGCGTGCAAAAAGGCTGTTTCATTGCAAAAATCCTCCATCGCTCCCCGGGGCACAGTTTGCCCGCTATGGCCCGGACAAACTCCCGGGGAGATCTCTTTTCGATCGGCAGGTGAAAAAAAAAAGCGGAGACGTTCTGACCGAAAATCAAAACGCCCCCGCAAAAAACCGAACATGGCCCGGAGCGGCAGCCTGCAGGCCGCCACGCCGAGGGAGCCGCTTCCTTTTCCGCTGTTGCAGCAACGGGAGGGAGGCAACGCTCCGGAACGGTGGATGGGAGGAGTTCTTTTTTTCAAATTGCAGCGTTTCTTCTGCGGGAAGGCGGCCGGGTTTCCCCTGCCACCCTTGAATGCCGGCGTTGGCCCTTAGCATTGCGGCGCGGTGTCCTGCCCCCTGCGGGGTTTAGACAGCCTTGCTCAAAGAAGCTCTTGTACCCTATTCAATTGTGTATGATCTTTTAGTCGCAGAAATCATCCACGTCGCTGATAGCTTTTGCATAGCGGCGGGTGAGGTGCTGGGTGGAGAAGAGGAACCGCTCGTTCTGATTGTTGGTCAGCTCCTCGATGTCGGCAAACTCCGGCCTGCCCTGCATGGTCTTCCAGGTCTGCTCGATCTCCTCCGGCGCAAGACCGTAGGGGGAGCGCTGGAAGTACTTCAGCGGGGTAGCACTGGGGTAGACCCGTGCGTTGAAGCGCACCATCTCAGCAAACATGACACAGAGGTCTTTGTCCTCAATGAGCTGGGCGATCATGGCGTAGTTGTCGCTCATGTTGGCGTTGGAGTAATAGTAGTTATCCTTTGCGCCTGCACGGACAACGATATCCTTGCACTGGGGGTCCTGCGGCATCTGAGCCAGCAGCTCGTCGGCGTTCTCCACCTCACTGACCAGCAGTGCGTGGGGCGTGACAAGCGCGGCGGCGCTGCGGGAACGGATGTAACCGGCCAGCTCCTGCGCGGGGGTCAGCTCCGGCGGCTCCGGCGCGGTCTGGGTGGGCTGATCCGCAAAGGGATCGTTTTCAGCCTCCGGCTCACCGGCCAGAAAATCCAGCAGCTGAGGCTTTGCGGCCTCTTCCTGCACAGTTTCGGCGGCTTCGGGTGCGGCCCCGGCAGCCTGCATTGCTGCAAGCTCTGCGGTCTCCCGCTCCACGGCGGCGATCACATCCTCGCCGGTCTTGGCGGCGCTGCCGTCAAAGCTGCTGCCCGTTTCCTTCAGGCGGCGGGCCGTCTCGCTGGCGGCATCGATGTCGAACACCTCTGCCTTGGGCTTTTTCTTGGCGGCCAGCTCTGCCTTCTGCAGGTCCAGAACGGCCTGTTCCGGGTCCACGCTGCTGTCCACAGTGGTGGTGTAGCCGGGTTTACGTCTGCCAAACAACATGACGATCGTTCCTCTTTCTATGGGATTTATTCAGCTGCTGCGGTGTTCTGGGCGTAGATGCCGCGCTTTTCCAGATCATCGGCCATGTCAGCCAGATCATACTTCTCCAGCGTCTCGCGGGTGGGCACACCGGTGGTGCGGTCCCAGCCGAAGATGTCGTAGAACAGATCCTTTGCCTTCTCCATGTCGGTGCGGTCCAGCTTGGTGGTGCCTTCCTCGAATGCCTTGAAGTCGGGGTCCTTATCGAACACCCAATCGCAGATGGCATCGTGCTCCTGACGCAGGTTTGCGCTGCCGCAGTTCTGCTGGAAGCTGATGGCGGTCATCGCGCGCAGCATCTGGGTGATGCGGGCACCGTCCTCCTGCAGATCGGCCTGGGTATAGGTCTCGCCGGTAACAGCAGTCATAAAGTCTGCCTGCAGATCCAGGTCGCCGTGGTACTCGCGCTCCTTGGAGGGAGACTGGGTCATGGGCCACATCCAGTTACACAGGGTGGCAGAGTCGTGGAAGTTCTTGTCGTTGACGCAGTATGCAGCCAGCTTTGCCTTGTTCTCGTTGATGGGAGTGTAGGCCTTGGCCTTATCGTAGCAGCCCTCGCCGAAGAAGTCCTCCATGACCTTCTTGGTCACATCATAGGGAGCGCCGGAGCCGGTCTCGCAGACGATCTCGTGGATCATGCAGTCGCGGTTGTAGACGAGGTTGTACAGCATACCCACCTGCCATGCCTCAGCAGGGCCGTGGTGGTTGGGGAAGCCGTTGTAGATCAGGTTGGAGTTGGTGGCACCATCGTCGCGGTCCAGCCAGCTCTTGGGCAGGCCGAACTTCTCCATCATAGCCAGGGTGCCCTTGGCGATCACGGACAGGTCGCCCTCACCGTAAGCCATGCGGCGGATCAGCTCAACCTCCCAGCGGGGATCGCCGGCCTTCTCCCACTCCCAGGGCAGAGAGTCGTACTCAGCCTCGCTGATGTACTTGGTGGCCTCTTCGCGGGGCATCCGCAGGATCCACAGCAGGTCGCGGTTCAGGTTGCCGTAGTTGTCCCACAGGCCCATATCATCCACAGCATGAGACCATGCCAGGTTGATGACCATGGTGCCGTCGCCCTCGTACTTGAAATCGTGCACGCCGTCCGGATAGACGCGGGTGCCGTACAGCACGGGCATACAGGTGTTGGAGTTGTGGGTGGGCAGGTCGTAATCGGCCAGCGGATCCACATCGTACTCAGTGTAGCAGCGGATGGGGCAGGAGGAGCAGCCGCCGTTCTTCACGGTGTACTCGGCAGCCGGAGCGCCGAAGTCGAAGTAGCCCTTGAAGCAGCGCAGAGCCACCTTGTTGATATCGTTGTAGGGCTGCTCGCCGGTATCCACGGGGCCGCCGGGAGCCTTCTTCCACATACGGCCGGGAGCGCCGGACCAGCGGTTCTTGCCGGAGGTGGCGCTGTACTCTGCCCAGCTCTGGGGCTGTGCGGGCACGTTGTGGTTGTTGTTGCCGCCGATCAGGTTGCCCATCATGTAGTTGGAGAGCTCCAGCACCTTCTTGGGGTCAGCCACCTTGACGCTGCCGGTGCCGCGGATGGCCAGGCCCTTCAGCTTCTTGTTGCCCATGGCAGCGCCCAGACCGGCACCGCCGGAGTTGCCGAAGCTGGTGTTCAGGGTGGAGTAATCCACCAGGTTCTCACCGGCGGGGCCGATGGAAGCAGTCTCGAACTCACGGCCGTTCTGCTCCACCATCCACTTGTTGGCAGCAAAGGTACCCTTGCCCCAGATCTCGCTTGCGTCCTCCAGAGAGACTTCGCCGTCCTCGATGCGCAGGTAGACGGGCTTTTCGGAGATGCCGCTGACAACGATGCCGTCATAACCGGCATACTTCAGCATGGAGCCGATGTGGCCACCCATGTGTGCATCGATGATGGAGTGGCCCTTGGACCAGGTAGAACGGAAGGTCACGTTCATACGGCCGGAGCAGGGCACGCCGGCACCGGTCAGGGGGCCGACACCAAAGATGACCAGAGCCTTCTCGTCATAGGGGTCCAGCTCCATGGGAGCTTCCTCGTACATGATGCGGTAGGCCATGCCCATACCGCCGATATATTTATGGTATTTTGCGTCGTCCTGGGTGGTGATCTCACCGGTGGTCAGGTTGACGCGCAGGATCTTGCCTGCCCAGCCATAGGTTTCAGCCATTGTTGTTCCTCCTTACAGATCCTTGTAAGCAGCCTGTGCTGCGCTGGTAACGGCATCCCAGTCCACGATGGACAGAGCGCCGGACGGGCAGCCCGCCACGCAGGCACCGCAGGCGATGCACTTGGAGGACTTGCCGGTCTCGGGGTTGACGGTGGGCATGTGCCAGGGGCAGGCCTCCACGCAGGCACCGCAGCCGATGCACTTGTCGGTATCGACCACGCGGATGCCCTGCTCATTGGTGACAATGGCCTTCTGGGGGCATGCATTGCCGCAGGCGGGATCCTCACACTGGCGGCAGGTATCCGGGAAGTAGACAAAGCAGTTGTCGGTGCCGGACAGCAGACCGTTGCCGTCGCCGTCCAGATTCAGGCGGCGCTGGATCTTGACGCGGCTGATGTAGGAAGAGCACACGCCATCGTTGGTCAGGGTGCAGTTGATCTCGCACCGCTGGCAGCCGGTGCACAGATCAGCATTGACCACCAGCAGACCCTGGGGCAGTGCCCAGGTCGCCACAGCACCGGCGTCCACCTGCTTCTGAGAGCAGCCGAAGAGGGACAGCATAGATGCGGAAAGGGTGAGTCCTGCAAGGCTCTTGCCCGAGATCTTCATAAATTGACGGCGGGTCATGTCAGCCGTCAGGAAATCAGTTTTTGCCATAGGTTTCCATTCCTCCGTGAGGTCACTCTGCGCAGAGCACCTCGGTTACATAGAAATAAGAATTGTTGACGATGTCCGTGACCGCCGTAGACGTAATGGTCGCACCGGAAAGCGCATCCACCTGGGTCATGTCAGCGCTGACCGTGTCGGCCGCACTGCCCTGGGTGGTCAGATCAGCGGCCTGCAGCTTGTACTCGGCCTGCTTTTCAGCGGACCAGTCTGCATAAGGCACTGCCTGTTTCTCGCCGTCCTGCGCGCTCTTGCTCAGACACGCCGCGTACAGCTTGCGCCGTGCCACAGCCTCAGCACTGTTGTCCATCGGGGGGATGAGCGCGTCGTCCATCGGCTGGCCGTTCAGAGCCGAGAGGGTCAGCCCGGCTTCATACATCTTCCGGGTAGCCTCGGCCTCCGGGGAGGTATCGCCCGCACGCCATGCGGCGGGGTCGAAGGCCTCAGCGGGGGCAGCGTCGGTCTCGGCGCTGCCTGCGGCAGCAAAAGCCGTGCCGGTGGCCGGGTCGGTCACAGTGTAGCGCTTGCCTGCCAGCGTGAAGGGAGCTGCGCCCTGGTACTGGGCCGTGAACTCCGGGTTCACACACTGAGCACCCAGGCTGTCGGTCTCGGCCTGTGCCAGGATCTTCACATCCAGCACATTGCCGTCGCGGTCCAGCGTCACACCGGCCTGCACCTCGCTCTGGAAGCCCTGCTTGCTGCCCACCACATAATACGTGGTGTCATCCAGCTGGTACACCGCGCTCACACCATAGGTGGCAGCGTCGGCATCTGCCAGCGGCAGGGCCGTTCCGGCCACCGTGGTGCGGCTGTGCATCAGCCCGCCAAGGCCAAGCGCCATGGCAAGCGTTGCCGCACCCATGGCCGCATAGCCGGGCAGCCGCCTGCGCCACAAGGACTGCGGCGCATGATTTGCCTGCTTCAATTGTATCACCTGCCTGTTTGATTCAGCTGTGCCCGGAACTCCCGGGCACGAAAACAGCCGTTCCACCTGCTGCAACAGTGCGGAACGGTTTCTTCGTTATAAGAATAACATCTTTTCCACCGGTTAGTCAACGTATACGCACAAATAAAGCCCTACAATTTCTCTCAAAAGCTCTTGCCTCTTGGTGAAATCATTTCTTTTGCCGGATAAACAGTTTCAATCCATATTCCTCTGCCAGCTCCAGCGACTGTACCGTGGGCATACTCTTGCTCACCAGCGCGGGTACACCGGCCCGGATGGCCTTGCGCACCATATCCACCGGCACCCGGCCGCTGGTAAAGAGCACACACTCCGCCAGCGGCACACCCTCTGTCAGGGCGCAGCCCACGGCCTTGTCCAGCGCGTTGTGGCGGCCCAGATCCTCGCAGCGGTACAAGATCTTGCCTGCACGCAGCAGCAGACAGCTGTGCACGGCATGGGTGGCACGGTAGAGCGGAAGGCCCTGCCCCATGGCATCGGCCAGCGCATCCACCCATGCGGCGGGGATCTTCCGCTGGGGCACCGGGACCAGCGGCGGCAGCCGCACCGGGCTGGCCAGCGTCAGGTTATCAGTGCAGCAGCTGGGCACCTCCTGCCCGGCCTGTTCCGCTGCCGCCAGCGGGTGGCGCAGCTGAACGCTTATCTTGAGCCCCTGCGCGCAGACGGCCACCCGCTCCACCTCGTCAGCGGCGGTGATCCAGCCCTCGGTCAGCAGGCGGCCCAGCGCCAGCTGCGGCAGCAGCTCCGGCGTGCAGACCACCCGGAAGGCTGGCTGTTCGTTGACCAGAATGGCCGCAGCGTGCTCTGCCGCCAGTGTCCGCTCGGTGCCATCGGGCATCCGGACGCTCTCTGCCCCCGGTGCTGCACCGAATTGATCCATGATCTGCATTGGGTGTTCCTCCCCTGTCTGTTTTACTCTGCTCCTATTGTAACACGCTTTTGCTCCGCTGAAAAGCGCCTGTGCCCTCTGGAACAAACTGTCGATCCGTGTCGTTTCCATTTTTCCCGGCTTTGTGATATACTACTGTAAAATGACAGAACCATATCCCAGTACCGAGGTGGAATCCAAATTGAAGCATCTCTTCCGCTCCCTCACGCGGGCACACCGGGCCTACAAGGACAACCGGAACCATGCCCTGACCCTGCTGCACCGGGCCTCCGCTGCCGTTCTGACAGCCGTGCTGGTGTACAAAGCCCTGACCTATCTTTTGTTTCTGCCCGCCATGAATGGCATCTGGTCGCTGACACTGCGCTGTTCGCCGGTGAACTATCTGACCAACAACAATGCGCATCAGATCTTTACTTCACCGACCATTTTAGGCGGGATCGCGTTCATCGTCCTTCTGGCGGCGTTCTGGAACCTGTACGGCTTTTCCATCCTCCTGCACGGGTTTGCGCTGGCCCGCCGGGGTGAAACACTGCGTCCTGTTTCCCTGTTCGTCCGGTCGCTGGGGGATATCCGCCACGTCCTGCTCCCCAAGAACTGGCCCATCCTGCTTTACTGCGCCCTGCTCATCCCCTTTACAGATGTATTCGTGACCTACAACTATATCTCTCAGCTGGCCGTGCCGGAGTACATCCTTGGGCTTGTCCGGGCAAAGCCGCTCTATCTGGTGCTTTTTCTTCTCATTCTGGGCGCGGCGTTCCTGTTCACCCTGTTCTGGGTCCTGGTGCTCCCCCTCTTTACGCTGGAACGCAAAAGCCTGTGGGAAGCCGTTCAGGAGAGCGTTTCCCATGTCAGGGCACAGCTGCCCCGGCTGGCCGGTGTGCTGCTGCGGTGGAACCTCAGTGCGCTGGTCCGGTCTGTTCTGGTCTTTTTCGGAGCCTCCCTGCTGGTTTACAGCGTGGCAGCGCTGATCGGCCTGCGGAGCACCCGCGCCATGCTGCTGCTCGCCCGTGCGCTGTATCTGTTGGAGATCCCCTTCTTCGGCTTTTTGCTGGACTGCAAGGTCACCACGGCCCAGTGCACCATCATCGCATTCCTCTACGATCGCTGCCGTGACTGCCCGCCGGAAGAGCTGCCGGAGGGCAAACCGCACCGCTTTGGCGGCTGGCCCCTGCTCACCGCTGCGGTGGCCGGGGTCACGCTGGTCACCGGGCTGATGGCAGTCTACCTCTACGCTCTGCCTCAGGACGATGCCCTGCTCACCGCCGTGGGCGGCGTGACCCCGCTGGTCACCTTCCACCGGGGCGACTGCACCGTGGCCCCGGAAAACACCCTTCCCGCCTTCCGGTCGGCCATTCTCAAGGGCGGTGACCGCATCGAGCTGGATGTGCAGATGACCAGCGACGGCGTGGTCGTGGTGACCCACGATTCAAACCTGAAACGCTGTACCGGCAAAAACGCAAAAGTCTATGATCTGACCTACGCCGAGGTGGCACAGCTGGACGCGGGCCGCTGGTTCAGCAGCCGCTTTGCCGACACCCGGATTCCCACCCTGGAACAGGTGCTGCAGCTCTGCCGGGGCCGCATCGGCCTGAACGTGGAGATCAAGCCCAGCGCCGCCACCCCTGCTCTGGAGGCTGAGACCGTACGCCTGCTGCGGGAATACGGCTTCGACAGCTCCAACTGCGTCATCACTTCCCAGAGCTACGAGACCCTGCACAAGGTCAAGGAGCTGGCCCCTGAGTACCCCACCGGCTACATTCTGGCTCTGGGCGTAGGCAACTACTACGACCTGCCCGATGCCGACTTTTTCAGCGTGGAGACCACCTTTATCACCTCCGGCATGGTCAACGCCGTCCATCTGCGGGGCAAGACCGTCTCTGCCTGGACCATCGACCGCGAAAAGGTCGCCACCCACATGCTGGAGCTGGGCGTGGATGACCTCATCACCGACAAGCCCGACATGGTGCAGGACCTGCTGGCCCGGAATCAGCAGGTGGACGACAGCCTGATCGACTTCCGTGACCTGCTCAACGCCCTGCTCCACCCGGAGCAGCCTGCCGACTCCTCCGATGACGCGGAGGAGACCATCACCGATGCCGTGGAAGACCCGGAGGAGTTCGTGGACGCGGCGTAACACAGCCCCCTCTTTCTTGCGGCATCATTGAACCAACGGTCTGTAAAAGCAAAACATCCCCGCACGGCCTGCCGAAACAGGAAGTGCGGGGATGCCTTTTTGTTTAGAGGAATGGGTTATAGAACCTTCCAAAGCGGATGGTCACGGTCAGGCTGATGAGCAGCAGGGCCGCACCCACGCCCAGGGCAATGAAGTCCCGCCGGGCAAAGGGGCGCTGGGTATACCAGGTGCGCTTGCTGTTCTTGCCGAAGCCGCGCAGCTCCATCGCGTTGGAGATGGTGTCGATGCGGTTCAGACTGGTCAGGATGAGCGGGAGCAGGATGTTGACAGAGTTCTTCATCCGCTTGAAGAAAGGTTCCTTTTTGCCTAGCTCCACGCCGCGGGCCTGCTGGGCCTGGCTGATGCTGTGGTAGTCGCGCTGGATATCGGGGATGTAGCGCAGGGCAATGGCCACCGAATATCCGACCTTATACGAGATGCCGATGCTGTTCAGGCTGGCAGCAAACTCGCTGGGGTCGGTGGCAGAGATGAAGAGGATGGCCACCGGCAGGGCCACAAAATATTTCAGGCTGATGTTGATCATATAGAACAGCTGTTCCGCTGTCAGGTCATACCGCCAGAACAGGTGGCAGAGCACCGTGCGGGTGCCGTACAGGGTGGTACCCTGATTGGGATCGAACAGGAAGATGAACAGATTGTTCAGCAGCAGGAACACCAGCATGAAGGTCATCATAAACCGGACTTCCCGGAATTTGATCCGGCTCAGCCTGAAGGCCAGCAGGCTGACCACCAACAGGCCCAGCAGCACCCAGGTGTTGTAGGTGATCATGCTGGCAAAAGTAAACAGCAGGAAGAACGCCAGCTTGGTGGTGCCGGTCATCTTGTGGATGATGCTCTCCCGGGGGAGATAATTCAAAACAGTCTTAGCGGCCACCCTCTCTCACCTCCCGGTCCTGCTCAATAAAGCGTTCTACAAATTCCTGTGCGGGCGCAATGCCGCAGCGGTTGGCCAGCGTGTACAGGCTGGTCTCCTTCAGGGCCGCCTGTTCCACCAGCGCGGGGTCACACAGAACGGCGGCCGCGGTGCGGTCGGCAATGAGCCGTCCGTCACAGAACACCAGCGCGCGGCGGGTGTATTCCAGCATCAGGTGCATGTCGTGGGTGATCATCACCACCGTCACACCCCGGGCATTCAGGCCCCGCAGGAACTCCATAATGTCGGTATAGTGCCGGAAATCCTGCCCGGCGGTGGGCTCATCCAGAAGGATGAGCTCCGGGTCAAGCACCAGCACGCTGGCAATGGTCACCCGCTTTTTCTGGCCGAAGCTCAGTGCCGAGATTGGCCAGTTCCGGAAGGGATACAGGCCGCAGACCCTGAGGGTCGCCTCCACCTTTTCCCGGATCTGCTCCTCGGTCAGGCCGGAGCGCTGCAGACCCAGAGCCACCTCATCGTAGATCATGGTCTTGGAGATCATCTGGTTGGGGTTCTGCATCACATAGCCGATGTGCTGGGCGCGGCGGCGGATGTTCTCCTCAGCCAGCGGCTTGCCGTTCAGGAAGATCTCGCCCGCATCCGGGGTCTCGAAGCCGCAGATGAGCTTGGAGAGGGTGGATTTGCCTGCGCCGTTCCGGCCCACGATGCTCACCATCTCCCCCTTGCCGATCGAGAAGCTGACATCCCGCAGGGTCTGCTGGCCCTTCTGATAACCAAAGCTCAGGCCCTTTACCTCCAGCAGCGGCTCCCGTTCCGGCTGCGCGGCGGGCCGGGGCCGGGCCGTGAACCAGTCCCGGAGCTTCTGGGTGTCGGTATCGTCCAGCACAAGGCTGTCCACATGGGCGGGGTGCTTGTCCGGAGTGATATCCACCCCGGCATAGCGCAGAGCCGTGACATACAGCGGCTCCCGGATGCCGTTTTCCGCCAGCAGGCTGCCCGAGAGCAGCTCGTCCGGGCGCAGGTCTGCCAGAATGGTGCCGTCGTTCACCAGCACGATGCGGTCCACGTTCCGCCAGAGCACATCCTCCAGCCGATGCTCGATGATGAGCACCGTGGTATCCGTCTTTTTCTGGATCTCGTCGATCAGCTCAATGGCCTGCTTGCCGGTGGCGGGGTCGAGGTTGGCCAGCGGCTCATCGAAGAGCAGGATCTTGACCTGATCCACCATCACGCCCGCCAGGCTCACCCGCTGCTTCTGCCCGCCCGAAAGCTCGTGCGGTGCATAGCCGAGATGGTTCTCGATGCCCACCAGCTCGGCGGCATGGCGGGTGATGGCGTGCATCTCATCCTGCGGGGTGCAGCTGTTTTCCAGTGCAAAGGCAATGTCCTCGCCCACGGTCAGCCCGATGAACTGGCCATCCGGGTCCTGCAGCACCGTGCCCACATGGGCCGAAAGCTCAAAGAGGCTGCTGTGGGGCGCATCCACACCGTCTACGGTCAGGGTGCCGGTGCACGCGCCGGGGTTGGAAAACGGGTTCAGCCCGTTGATGCACCCCGCCAGCGTACTCTTGCCGCTGCCGGAGGGGCCCGCAATGAGCACCCGCTCCCCCGGGTAGATCTCCAGATTGATATCGGTCAGGGTGGGGCGCTTCTGGGCGCGGTACTGGAAGGAAAAGTTGCGGAATGAGATGATGGGTTTACGTTCTGCCATGGGTATGGTACCTCAGCTGTTCATCAAAAAAGCCTTTCCAACGGGCCGGACGGCGCAGATGGAAAGGCCGGGTTTCATGCGGGGATCACTCCTGATCCAGAGAGCCCTTCTTGGCGATGGTTCTGGTGTAAGCCAGCACCAGCAGGCCGCCCACCACCACAGCGGTGATACTGTTGGACACGGCGGCAAATGCACCCTGTGCAAACACCTTCTTGACGGGCTCGGCGTAGATGGCAATATCCAGCACGGGGGCCACCAGGATCCAGGCCAGCAGATGGGCCACGATATTGGCCAGCGCAAAGAAAGCCACCTGCTTCTTGCTGAACTCGCCTTCCTGCAGGTTCAGCTTCTTGGAGAACAGGCCCACCACAACGCCCACAAAGGCGGAGGCGATGACCCAGCTCCACCAGGGGCTGCCGCCCCAGGACAGGTCGATGAGGGTGTGGCCGATGAAGCCGATCAGGCCGCCGACCACGGGGCCGTACATGGCAGCCAGCAGGGCCAGAACAGCGTACTGCAGGCTGATGTTGGTGTTGGGCACCGGGCTGGGAATGGCCACAAAACGTCCCAGAACAAAGAACAATGCCGCGCCGATACCGACAGCGACAACGGGCTTGATGCTGCTGTTGTTATTTTTCATATTCTCTCTCCTCTTTTATTCCGCGGATGCGGGGTTTCTTGCAAGGCATCGTTAGTATACGACACCCTCTTGAGCCTTGTCAATGGACAATCCGCCCGCTTTGCAGAAAAAAGGCTGCTTTCCTGCATTTGGGGGCGAATGCCTTCCCGCCCTGTGCAGCAAAAAAGAGCACCCGCGCCTACCGGAGCGGATGCCCTGTGAATGCTGATTCGGTTTTGGCCCAAACCTTAGTTCTTAGCGGTCAGGCTGAAGGTGCTCAGGGTCTGGAAGGTGGTCACGATAACATTGATGTTGTTGACGATGGAGCTGCCTGCGGAGAACACGCGGGCGATGTAGTTGAACAGCTTGCCAACATTCAGGAACACGTCCCAAGCGGTAGCCTCGGTGGTTGCGCCACCCTGCAGGTACACCATTTCGTTCTCATCGATCGCAGCAAAGTTAGCGGGCATTTTGATCTCATTGTTCATCATATCGGGGATTCCTCTCTTTCAAATCAATCTATACTTACCGTCTGCACCAAGCCAAGTGCACCGGCACCAGAACCAGACCGTGGTTCCTCCGACAGGAACGGGCAGGGGCACGAGTTCCGCATTCCCTCCGGAATTGTTCCCATATATAGGTTATACGATAAATATTCGGATTTGTCAATCGAATTTCCGGAATTTTTACCATTCTGAGCCAAAAGTGGATACCCACAACGCGGACCACCTGCCATTTCGACAGCTTTCCACAAAATATCCGCTACCGCACGATCCCCGGGCACGAAAAACGCCTTCGTCCGCACGGCAGCACACAGATCCGTTCCGCCCTGCGGCATTTCCCGGGCAAAAATTTGGCAAAAAATGCCCCCGCGCCCCCTACACAAACCGGAGCGGTTGTGCTATGATAAGGCTGAAAAATCGGTTTGGCAAAGCCAACCGCAAGGAGATGTCTTGGATGTCTGATCTGATGGAAACATTACGGCAGGAGGGCATCAGCCCCGACCTGCTGCGCGCTGTGGAAGAATACCGCGCCGCCCACGCTCTGCCCGAGGCCCTGCGCCCCCGTATCCCCGTTTCCGGCTTTACCTATTATGGCCGGGAGGTCTGGGAGCAGGCACTGGCGGCCCTGCTCTGCGGCGAAAACCTGCTGCTGGCCGGCGGCAAGGCCACCGGCAAAAATGTGCTGGCTGAAAATCTGGCCGCCGCCTTTGGCCGCCCCGCATGGGACATCTCGTTCCATGTGAACATGGATGCAGCCTCCCTCATCGGCATGGACACCTTTGTGGATGGGGCGGTCACCTTCCGGCCCGGGCCGGTCTACCGCTGTGCCCAGTGCGGCGGCTTCGGCGTGCTGGACGAGATCAACATGGCCAAAAACGAGGCCCTGGCCGTCCTCCATGCCGTGCTGGACTTCCGCCGCGCCATTGATGTGCCCGGCTACGAGCGCATCCCGCTGGCCGAAGAGACCCGCTTCATCGCCACCATGAACTATGGCTACGCGGGCACCCGGGAGCTGAACGAGGCCCTGACCTCCCGCTTTGCAGTCATCCAGATGCCCACCATCACGGAGGAAAACCTTGAAAAGCTGCTGCGGGCCCAGTTTGCCGACCTGACGGACAAATATGTGCACCAGTTTGCTCTGCTCTTCCTCGACCTGCAAAAGAAATGCGACAGCGCCGAGATTTCCACCAAAGCGCTGGATCTGCGCGGAATGCTGGACGCTCTGCGCCTGATGCGCCGGGGCGTTGCTGCGGGGCCTGCGCTGGACATGGGCATTACCAACAAGGCCTTTGATTCCTACGAGCAGGGGTTGATCCGGGACGTGATCGCCGCCCGCATCCCGGCCAGCCTGACGGCTGAAAAGCTGTTCCGCTGATGGATGCCCGGAGTTATACCGCCGAGGAGCGGCGGGCCGCCAATCAGGTGTGGGCGGCGGCGGGAGCCTACGGCTTTGAGCCGCTTTTCCTGGCCCGCAACACCGACGGCACGATCGATTTTTATATGAACTGTGTCGTGGGGCTGGTGCACAAATACTATGGCGACGACCTGCTCCGCGACCTTTTTGCCACATGGGACGGCGATCTCCGGGAGAGCCAGCTGGACGATCTGACATGGCTCTACCTCGAAAGTGCGGTCTATCTGCTGGAACTGCCCCGCCGCCCGGTCCTTTCCGAGCTGCGCCGGGCCCACGCGGACTATTTCTTCGGCATCCAGTACAAGCTTTCGCGGCAGGAGTGGATGGCAAAAAATCAGCTGGTCTACACCATGCAGGCCGACCGCTGGCGCACCGTACAGGGCAGGCATCCGCCTGTGATGACCCCCTACGAGAGCCGGCTGGCAGAGGCACTTTCTCCCTCCCAACCGCCCCAGCCCGGCCAGCTCAAGGGTGAGCTGCTGGGCCTGTTTGCAAGGTTTGCCCTGTTTGACGGCAGGATCCGGCACAAAGTGGGGCTTCATCTGCATCTGGAGGGGCTGCTGGCCTCTCTTGCCACCAAAACGCTGCCCACCCAGATGATCAAGACTGACCGGCTGACCGTGGAGCACTCCGGTTCTGTGGAAGCGGGCGGCTCCGGCCCCACGGCAGACAAGCGGCTGGCCCACATCACCCTGCGGCAGAATGCCGCCGAGGACCGCGCCTACATTGAAAGCTGCTTTGGCCGTTCCCTCTACCCGCCCGAGCGCCTGCGCAAGGCCGAGCAGGCGCTCTGCACCGGGGCGCACCTCGGGTGCCGCCTCTGGTTTGCCTCCGGCGTGCCCAGCCCGGAACAGGCTCCCACACCGGAGGCAAAGCACCTGGCCGAACAGGCTCAGCTGCAGGCCGACCGCAACCGCGCCTACTACGCCAAAAACCGGGCGCTTCACCGCAGCGTGGTGCTCCGGCTCACCGAGCAGATCCGCAACTGCATTCTGGTCCACCAGCAGCCCAATGCCCGGATCGCCCGCAGCGGTGCTCTGGACCCGGAGCGGGTCTGGCGCGCTCCCCTTCTGAACGACAGCCGGGTGTTCCGCTGTGCCGAGGAGGAGAATCAGCCCTCCTTCACCGTGGACCTGCTACTGGACGCTTCGGCTTCCCGGCTCCACTGTCAGGAGGTCATTGCGGCGCAGGGCACGATCCTGGCCCAGAGCCTTGCCGCCTGCGGCATCCCGGTGCGGGTCAGCAGCTTCTGCAGCCTGCGGGGCTATACGGTTCTGCGGGTGCTCAAGGGCTTTGCGGACAAAAGCCTGCAGGGGATCGACCAGTATTTTGCATCGGGCTGGAACCGCGACGGCCTTGCCCTGCGGGCGGCAGGCGATCTGGTCAGCTTTGACCCCGGCCCCGCGCCCCGGCATCTGCTCATCCTGCTGACAGATGCTTCCCCCAACGACAGCCGCCGCGTACCGCCCAGCCCGGAGCAACCGCTGGGTTGTGATTACGGCGGCTCCTACGGTGTGGACGATGCCGCCGCCGAGGTGCGCACCCTGCGGCGCAATGGTCTGCGTGTCTCTGCCGTGTTCATGGGCGAGGACAGCTCCAGCCACGATGCAGAACGCATCTACGGCAAAAATCTCGCCCGCATCCGGGGCATGGATCAGCTGGCACGCGCCGCTGGGCGGCTCATCCAGAATGAGATCCGGGAGCTGGGCGATTGAATCCTGCCACCACAAAAGGCTTCTCCGACGGGAGAAGCCTTTTCCATTTACAACCAATCCGTTTGTCCGCATCCCCGAATTTCCAAAATATTTTGGTTTTTGTCAAACTTATAGTTGTATTTTGTTGTCGTCTATGCTATAATGCAGGCAGAGAACAACCGATGGATGGTTTCCGACACATCATCCAAAACCAGAGAGGAGACCCGCTATGGATGCCAGCCGCTATTTTGAAGAGATGCACCGTGCCATGTCCGCACAAAAAAACAATTCTTCCCTGCTCCTGACCGTCAAGGTACAGGACCTGGGCGGCGCTGATGCCTATCTGGAGCTGCGGCAGTCTCCCAATGGCCGCGCCCGGGTGTTTTACTCCACCATGGGCCGCCGCAACCTGAACTTCCAGCTGTTCCGCAAGGGCTGGCAGCTCTGCCATAACGCATCCGGCGAGATGACAGGGCAATTTCCCACCCGGGCCGAAAACCTGCTGGACAGCGCGGACTTTTCCGCCTGCATCCGGGACGATGCCCTGAATGCGGGACGTACCGAGATCATTCTGCGGGAGCTGCGCCGCGCGGCAGGCACCTCCCGCTCCTGCCTGCCTCAGTCTGCCCGGGAAGGTGCCATGATCACCGTGGAGAGCTTTGTGGGCCGGGGTGGCGAGTGGAACTACTGGTCCACCCGTGCCGCCGACTGCCTGCCCATTGCGGCCATTCTCTGCTGGCTGGGCGATTTTCTGGCCGGAACGGAGCGCCGCACCCTGCAATCCAGCCCTGAAGCCATGGCACTGGCCGCCCGCTGGCAGGCCGAACTCGCCTCCCCCTTTGCGCAGCCGGCTGACTGCGTCCAGCGTCCTGCCCGCACGGTTTCACCTTCCGCGCCCCGCCGTGCCGCGCAGCAGGTGCAGAACCCCCGCTGGCAGAGCATCCTTGCCGTGCTTGCAACCGTATGATAAGAACAACAGGCGGTGCCGGAAACTTCCGGCACCGCCTGTTGTTCTTGCTTTACTGTGCGGATGCGGCATCCACCACATGGCCCACCAACACAGAGGTGGTCACTGTGCCCACACCGCCGGGCACCGGGGTGACAGCCTCCACGATGGGTTCTGCCTCATCAAAGCGGACATCGCCGCAGAGCTTGCCCTCTTCATTGACGTGGATGCCCACATCCACCACGACCTGACCTTCCCGCAGGCAATCGGCCCCGATGGCACCCCGCCTGCCCATGGCGACCACCAGCACATCGGCCTGACGGCAGAGGGCGGGCAGGTCCTGGGTGCGGGAATTGCAGAGGGTCACGGTGGCGTTCTCCCGGTCCAGCATCATGGCAGCGGGCTTGCCCACCACCAGGCTGCGGCCCACGACCACGGCCCGTTTGCCGGACAGCGGCACGTTGTAGTATTTCAGGATCTCAAGGCAGGCCTGCGCCGTGCAGGGCGGATAACCGATGGGCATGTTGGTAAACACACCGGCCATCGAGCCGTCCGTGATGCCATCCACATCCTTTTCCGGGGCAAGCGCCTCCTGGACCCTGCGGTCATCGAACCGCTTTGGCAGGGGCCGGAAGATCAGGCACCCGTGAACCGATGCATCCCCATTGATCTGCCGGATCACATCCAGCAGTTCCTCCTGCGTAACATCTTCCGCCAGATGGAACTGCCGCACCTCCACGCCAACCTTACCGCACCGGGTGACGATCCCTTTTTCATAAGAAATGTCATCCTCCCGCGCGCCGACCCGTACCACAGCCAGTGTGGGCACGATACCCTTTTCCTTCAGCGCGGCACAGCGCGCGGCGTTTGCTTCGTTCATGGCGGCCACCACGGGCGCACCCTTCAAGATCTGAGCCATTTTCTTCTCCCCTCACTCATTTGATACAGTCTGATAGACCCTGTCAGCCTGCGGCACAAACTCGGCCAGCAGCTGTTCCGCTCTGGTCTCCAGCGCATCCGCATGGGCCTTGTCTGCCATCAGGCGGGTGTTAACCTTCACGTTCAGCCCCGCCGCCTGCATGGCTGCCTTGCAGAACAGCGCCGCGCATCCGGCATCGGAACGGGCCAGCACGCTGCCCTTTTCGGCGTACTCTGCGGCCAGTGCGATGCCCTCACCGCAGGCAGTCATCACCTCCAGCGGCACGGCGCAGGCTCTGTCCAGTGCCTTTTCCAGCACCGCGGCCTTGTGGGCCTGCTGTTCCGGGGTCTCCTTCGGCAGCTTGTAGGCCGCCGCCACAGGCAGAAAGGCCTCCGCGTCGGCCTGCACCAGCGCTTCCAGCTGCTTGCGCAGGGCCTCGGCCCGGACATTCAGGGCAATGATGTCCGCTTCCACGGCAGCATATTTCTTTTTGCCCACGGTCAGGCTGCCCACCATGCTGCCCAGCGCCACACCGGCCGCGCCCACCAGCGCCGAAGCGCCGCCGCCGCCCGGAGCCGCCGCCTTGCTGGCCAGCTCCTCCAGAAAACCTTCACAGCTCAAATTCATCAGTTCCACGATATACTTTCCTCTCTGTTACAAATCCATCCAGCTGCCGGTCCTGTTCCTCTGCAGCCGCTTCCGGCACCCGCTGGGCCTCAAAGGCCACGCCCAGCGCCACGGCGTTCCGGCACCTGGGCAGGTAGCGGTCATAGTAGCCCTTGCCCATGCCCACCCTGCGGCAGGCCGCATCAAAGGCAGTGCAGGGCACCAGCACCAGATCAAGCGCCTCCGGCCGGATGAGCGCCGCCCGTTCCAGAACCGGTGTGCGGATGTCGTAAGCCCCCACCTCCCAGCCGTCCGGCCCCGGTACGGCAGCGGTCAGGGTAAAGTTTTCCCCACAGACCGGATAGGCCACCGTTTTGCCCAGCCGGGCCGCCTGCTCTGCCAGCACAGCAAGATCCACCTCCCCGCCAAAAGCGGCGTAGAGCAGCAGATTCTCTGCCTTCTGGAAGCAGGGCATGGCCAGAAGGCGGGCACAGATGGCTGCATTGGCCGCCGCCCGCTCTGCCTGCGGCAGACCCCTGCGGGCCATGATGCCCGCCCGACGCTGCGCTGCTTTCCGGTCCCGGATCTCCATTGACACTTCTCTCCCCTGAAATTTCATACCCACTCAATATATCTGAAATGCGGAAGAATTGCAAGAGCATGGCTGGAAAATAACCGCAAAATAGGCTATAATGGTGCAGAACAAACCAAAAAGGAGAACGATTATGCTCATTTATCTGCTGCGTCACGGCCAGACGGAGTACAACGCGCAAAAACGATATCAGGGCCAGCGGGACATCCCCCTTTCCGCCGCGGGCATCGCCCAGCTGCGGCAGGCAGATTTTGCACCGGAGGTGGTCTATGTCACCCCGCTGCAGCGCACCGCCCAGACGGCGCGGGTGTTCTTTCCCGGGGCAAAGCTCATTCCGGTGGACGGGCTGAAGGAGATGAACTTCGGCCGGTTCGAGGGCCAGACCTTCGTACAGGTGGAGCAGGACCCGGAATATCTGGCATGGGTGCAGGAAAACGAGCACGCCGCCCACCCGGATGGGGAGCGCAGGAGCGATTTCTGCAACAGGGTGTGCAAAACGCTGGCCGACCTCATTGACAAGGCCCTTGCCGAAGGGCAGGAACGGCTGGTCATCGTGGCCCATGGCGGCACCCAGATGGCTGCACTGGAGCGGTTCGGCGTGCCCCGCCGCAGCTTTCACGACTGGTGCGGCCCCAACGCGGGCGGCTATGTGCTGGATGCCCGGGACTGGCCGGAGCAGCATATCCTGCACCTGGTGGAGACCGTGCAGTACACAAAGGAGAACGGATGATGGAACAGGGCCTGCTGCATCTCTACTGGGGCGACGGCAAGGGGAAGACCACCGCCGCCATGGGCCTTGCCCTCCGCGCACTGGGCAGCGGCAAACGGGTGGTCATCGTGCAGTTCCTCAAGGGCGGGCAGAGCGGCGAGATCCCTCTGCTGGCCCAGCTGGGGGCAAAAATTTTCCGGGGCAAGGGCGGGCAGAAGTTCGTGTTCCAGATGAACGAAGCGGAAAAGGCCGCTGCCCGGGCCGTGCAGAACGAAAACCTGACCGCCGCACTGGCCGAGCCTGCCGACCTGCTTATTTTAGATGAAGCCGGTTCGGCCTGGGAGCTGGACATGGTGGACAAAGACCTGCTCCGGCGGGCCGTTCTGGAGCGTCCCGCCGCGCAGGAATGCGTACTGACCGCCCACAAGGCCCCACAGTGGATGCTGGATGCCGCCGACTACTCCACCGAGATGAAATGCCGCCGCCACCCCTACCAGAAGGGCATCAAGGCGCGCAAAGGCATCGAATACTAAAAATGCCCGGAGAACCGCAGCTTTCAGCGGCCCTCCGGGCGTTTTTGTGTTTACTGTTTTGCGATGATATCACGGCTGGCCGCCAGCAGGCCAAGGGCCAGCGCAGCGCTCAGGATGTCGGCCACAGCCTGAGCCATCAGCACGCCCTGATACTGGAACAGATGTACGCAGACCACCAGTGCCAACAGAAACACCACGCCCTGACGGCTGATGGAGAGCAGGAAGGACGGTATGATTTTACCAGTTGCCTGGAACAGCACCGTGAGCAGGAGCACCACGCCGCCAAAGGCTGCGGTGTAGACCTGCCAGCGGAGCATCTGCGCACCAGTGGCGATCATCCCGGCATCCTGCACGAAGAGCCGCATCAGCGCACCGGAATTCAGGCAGAGGATGAGGGACAGCACCACGGCGATGGAGACGAGGAAGGTCAGACAGAAACGGATGAGCTTGCGCATCACGTCCCGCTTTTTTGCGCCGTACAGGTAACCGAACAGTGGGATACCGCCGAACGAGAAGCCCACCAGCACCAGCTGGGCGATCATGCTCACCTTGCTGGCAATGCCCATGGCGGCAATTTTGTCGTTGCCGTAGGGCAAGAGGAACTGGTTCATCACAATGACAGTCAGGCTCTGCATCAGGTTGCTCAGCGCGGCAGTAACACCCACGCCCAAAATCTGCTGCAGCTCCCTGCCCGTGACGTGGCACTGGGACAGCTTGACAGACAGGCAGCGGCTCTTTTTGTGGAGCAGCCACAGGAAGTACAGGTCGCTGCACAGGTAGCCCACAATGGTGGCAATGGCCGCACCCCCTGCGCCCCAGCCCACTGTGGTGATGAGGATGGGATCGAGGATGATGTTGATGACCGTGCCGCCGATGCTGCCGATCATGGACTGGGTGGCCATGCCCTCACAGCGGACAAGGTTGGAATGGATAAAGTTCAGCACCGTGGCCGGGGCACCAATGGCCAGCACGGTATAATAGGCCTGTGCGTGCGGCATCGTCTCAGCAGTCGCACCCAGAATGCCCAGCAGCGGGGCGCGGAACAGCATCATCAGGGCTGCCAACACCACGCCCGTGGTCAGGGCCACATAGAAGCAGAACGAGCTGACCCGGCCGGTGCCCTCACGGTCGTCCTGTCCCAGCAGGCGGGAAATGAGTGAGCTGCCGCCCTGGCCGTAGATGTTGCCGAAGGCCATGAGGGCTGTGAACACCGGCGCGCAGAGCGAAACACCCGCAATCAGCGCCGTATCGTTGGACTGCGCAATGAAAAAGGTATCGGCAAGGTTATACACCACGCTCACCATCAGGCCGAACACCGAGGGCAGCGCCATCTTGAAATAGGTGCGGTACAGATGATCGAGATCAAAAATAGAATCCATTGGTTTTTCCTCCACTTTCGTCCCTATTATAAAGGTTTTGCTTGCATTTGTTTGTGACACATGGCACAATGAAATAAAAGAAATGAGGTGAACTCATGCAGGAAATTCGTGACCCAGCCTGTCTGGAAACGCTGTACCGGAAGCTGGAACCTTCCTCCCGGACCAGAACAGCAAAACGCCCGCGCAGGAGCTTTCCTGTGCGGGCGCTGCATTTCCTTTTGTGTTTTACCGCACCAACAGCAGCAGCCAGGCGGATGCCACAGCCTGCAGGATGAGCCAGCGGGCCACGACCTGCTCATCACTCCAGCCCAGACGCTTGCGCACATGGTCGTGCAGCGGGGTCAGGGTGTTCTTGAGGATGGAGATGTGCAAAAACCGCTTGAAGCTGATCTTCAGGATGCCCAGGCTGCCGTCCACGATGAACACCAGCGCGGCCAGCAGGAAGGCGAAGGGATGGCTGCTCTTGAGGGCCAGAACGGCCAGGAAGAAGCCCATGGCGCGGCTGCCCGCGTCACCCATCAGCAGGGTGGAAGGCTTGGCGTTCTGCCACAGGTAGGCCAGCAGGGCACCAATGAACACGATGCCTGCGGTGGCGTAATCGCCCAGCTCCTCCCAGTAGGCCAGCAGGAAGGTGCCGATGCTGACCACGGCAAGGCTGGCGGAAAGGCCGTCCACGCCATCGGTGCAGTTGACCACATTGATGCTGGCCCAGATCAGGACGATGATCAGGATGAGGTAGACGGCATAGGGCAGGCTGAAGCTCCAGCTCAGGAAGTTGACCTCCGTGCCGTTGAAGTTCAGGTAGGTCACGCCCGCCACAACGGCAATGACCAGATCGATCAGGCCCTTTTTGTACTCGTTCCAGGCAGTCTCGGCGGCATCGTCAAAATAGCCGGAGAGCATGGACGCAATGAGCAGGACGGTGTAGATGACGTACTCTGCCTTAAAAGGCACCACGGCCAGCGTGACCAGTGCGATGCAGAGTACAAAAATGAGGCCGGAACCCCGGGCCTTGCCCTTGGAGAGTTCGCCGTTCACGGCAAACGCGCGGCCATGGTCGTGGGGGAGCTTATCGTGGAACACCGAGTCCATCAGCGCGGTCAGCGCAAATGCAAGCAGAAAGCCCAGCGCATCCACGGTGCGCGGGTTGCCAGAAAGCAGTTGAAGCATAGTTTTTTTCCTCTTTCCCGGAGCGGCAGAGGCCGTTCCTGTTCTTTCACGGCTGGATACAAATGAAGTGTATCACGCCCGGGCCAAAAAATCAATCTCCGGGGCAATGGCTCCCCCATGGGCTGATGGGTTGACATTTTTCGCCCCCCTGTCTATAATGAATGGACAAACGCCCTTTCGAGGGTATTTTTTTGTCTCACAGGAAAATCGGAGAAAAAGGAGAAGACATGAAACTTTCACTTGAACAGCTTTCGGCCCGGATGCGGCAGGGTGAGACCATCCCCTCCCGCCAGACGGCCCAGGTGGCTCTGGCGCTGAGCATCCCCTCCATTCTGGAGCAGCTGGTGGTCACTGCCATGGGATACATCGATGCTGCCATGGTGGGCCACATCGGTGCAGAAGCTACTGCTTCCATCGGCATCGTCAGCTCCAGCACCTGGCTGCTCCACGGTGTTCTGGTGGGCCTGTACACTGCCCTCTCCATCCAGATCGCCCAGTATCTGGGGGCCGACCGGCAGGATGATGCCCGCAGCGTACTGCGGCAGGCCATGCTATTCAATGTGATCCTGGGCGTTGGAGCCGCTCTCTTCGGCCTGGGCATCAGCCCCTTTCTGCCGGGGTGGCTGGGAGCTGACCCCTCCCTGCGGGCAAACGCCACAGCCTACTTTGCCATCTGGTCAACGGCGCTGCCCTTCACCATGGCCATGGGCATGTACACCTCCATCCTCCGGGCGGCAGGCTACGCCCTGACCGCCAGCCTCATCAGCGTGCTGGTCTGCGTGCTGGATGCCATCTTCAACTTCTTCCTCATCAACCCCACCCGGACGCTGTGGGGCATCACCGTCTGGGGTGCCGGGCTGGGTGTGCCCGGCGCAGCCCTGGGCACCGCCCTGGCCACTGTGGTGGGCGGCCTGCTGGCTTTGGCCATCCTGCTGCTGCGGGCAGGCCCCCTCTGCATCCGGAAGCCTGCCCCCTGGAAGATCACCCGCTCCTGCCTGCGGAACCTGCTGTGGGTGGGCGTACCTCTGGCGGGAGAGCGCGCCGCCATCTCTCTGGCGCAGGTGGTGTTAGTGCGCATCGTGGCCGGCCTGGGTACCGTGGCCATTGCCGCCAACAGCCTGGCTGTTAACGCCGAGGGCC
This sequence comes from Faecalibacterium hominis (ex Afrizal et al. 2022), assembly GCF_049545105.1. Taxonomy (NCBI): domain Bacteria; kingdom Bacillati; phylum Bacillota; class Clostridia; order Eubacteriales; family Oscillospiraceae; genus Faecalibacterium; species Faecalibacterium hominis (ex Afrizal et al. 2022). Next base: position 754,742 of record NZ_CP186860.1, read on the forward strand.
TGTGCTACATGGCGGGCTACGGCATCCAGAGCGCAGCTGTCACCCTCATCGGCCAGGCCGTGGGTGCCAACCGGAAGGATATGGCCAAGCGGTTTGCCTGGCTGTGCACCGGCCTTGGCATGGGGGTCATGGCCCTTTCCGGCGTTGGCCTGTGGATCTTTGCCCCCACCCTGATGAGCCTTTTCACCACCGATGCGGCTGTCATCGCACTGGGTGCTCAGGTTTTGCGCATCGAAGCCTGGGCCGAACCCATGTTCGGTGCCTCCATCGTGGCCAGCGGTGCCATGCAGGGTGCGGGCGACAGCACCTCCTGTTTTGTGCTGAACATATTCAGCATGTGGTGCATCCGGCTGACGCTGGCGTTCCTGCTGGCTCCCCGGCTGGGCCTGATGGGTGTTTGGGGTGCCATGTGCTGCGAACTGAGCATCCGGGGCCTGCTGTTCCTTATCCGCCTTGCCCGGGGCAAGTGGCTGGAGAAAGGCGCGCTGTCTTAAATCAAATCGATAAAAGCAAAAAAGAAAGGACGCTCTCGCGTCCTTTCTTTTTTACTCCGTCACTCACTTCCGGCCATGCAGGATGGGAGAGAGCGGCTTATAGATCAACATGCAGAGCAGGGCATCCAGCAGGCCCTTGACCAGAGTGAAGGGCATATTGAAGATGACCAGGCACTTGATGAGGCTGTTGGCAGAGGGCAGGATAGCCTGATACATGCCCAGGATGGCTTCCAGCGGCATGTGGTAGAACTTGACGTAGGCCGGGTAGGTGATGAAGTAGTTGGACGGCACACTGAACAGGGCCATGGCCACGGCACCGGCCACGGCACCGATGATGGCGTTCTTGCGGCTCTTGTGGTGCTTGTAGAGGTAACCGGCCAGTGCGGAGAACACCGCACCCAGCATGAAGTTGCACAGCTCACCCACCAGCGCGGTAGAGGTGCCCTTGATGACCACATGGAGCAGGTTCTTCATAAAGCTGATGATCACGCCGTACACCGGGCCAAGGGCAAAGGCACCCAGCAGAGCGGGCAGGTCGGAGAAGTCCATCTTGACGAAGGACGGGATGAGCATCGGGAGCGGGAACTCGATGAACATCAGGATAAAGGCCACTGCGCTGAGCATGGCGGCAACGGTCAGGTTGCGGGTCGTGTTTTTCTTCATGGTAATATCCTCCCGGGGCGTTCTGCCCCAAATCATAGATTGGAAAGCCCCTTTCGCGTGGTTCGGAACCGGGAAGACAATCAAAAACGCGCCCTGCCGCAGCAAACACTGCAACAGGGCGCGTAGACAAATCGTATTGCCTGCCGTTTCTTGCATCCGGACTATACCGTTGGCCCCGGAGTCTCACCGGGTCAGCACCCTTGCGGGTGGTCGCGGGCTGTACCGCCAGTGGGGAATCTCACCCCGCCCTGAAACGAACTTTCTGGCCAAGAGTATAACGCGGCTGCTCCGCCTTGTCAACCCCCTTTTTTATTTGCCCTGCACGGGCCGGATATGGTATACTGTGGGACAGGATGTTACAATTTCTGATACAAGGAGCTTTTTGCCATGATTTTTACCGTTCGTGACCTCGGGTTCGAGATCGGGCCTTTTTTGCTGGAGGGCTGGTGGGCGCTGGCTGCCCGGGCTGTCTGCGCCGCTGTCATCGTTTTTGCGGGGCTTCTGCTCGGCTGGCTGCTGCGCCGGAAGATCTTTCCCGCTCTGCTGGCCCGCAGCTGGCACTTTGCCGCCACGCCCATCCTCCTGCGCAGCTTACAGAGCCCTTTGGCGCGGATGGCCTTTTACAGCGGCCTGTATCTGGCCCTGACCAGCCTGCCGTGGGCTATTCCGGGCCTGACAAAGTTTCTGTTCACGGCCTATAAGATCGCAACGACCCTCCTGCTCTGCCAGGGCCTGTACAACGCTTCTGAGGTAGCCGACCTGCTGCTGGCCTCCTTCAGCCCGGAGATCCGGAGCAACAAGACCCTGCGCTCCCTGCTGGACACCACCTACAAAGTGCTGGTCATCATTCTGGGTGTTGCCACCTGCGCGCAGATCGTCGGCTTCCCCATCGGCAGCATCGTAGCCGGTGCCGGTCTTGTGGGCCTGACCATCTCGCTGGCCGCGCAGGAAAGCGCCAGCAACCTGTTCAGCGGCATCGTCATCCTGCTGGACAAACCCTTTTCCATCGGCGATTGGATCACCGTGGGTAATGTGGAGGGCGAAGTCATCGACATCAACTTCCGCTCCACCCGCATCCGCTCCATGGACCACAGCGTGGTCATTATCACCAACAGCCAGATCTGCGCCTCCACTGTCCAGAACACAGCCCTGCGCACCATGCGGCCCTATAAGTTCACGCTGGGTGTCACCTACGGCACCACCCGTGCCCAGCTGGAAAAACTGATGGCTGACCTGCAGGCCATGTTGGACAACAGCCCTTACACCAACAAGGGCACCAACATCGTCCGGCTGACCAGCTTTGGCGATTCCAGCATCAACATCCTCATCTCGGCCTACCTGACCACCAACGTCTATGCCACCTTCCTGCAGCAGCAGAATGATCTGAATCTGAACATCATGGACGTGATGCAGGCAGACGGCGTGGACTTCGCCTTCCCCTCCACCAGCGTCTACATCGAAAAGAATTGAGCATACCAGAACGCCCCCTGTTTGCCTGCTGCGGCGCACAGGGGGCGTTTTTGTCATACGTCATTCCCGGGTCCTGATCTCAATCGTTCTGCCGCCAAGATTTTCATAGACGCGGTGGGAGACAGAGAGCACCGTGCGGCCCGCGGAGGCACGGCGCAGAGCCTCCAGCACGCGGGCCTCCGTTTCGGCATCCAGATTGGCGGTGATCTCATCCAGCAGCAGCACGGCGGGGTCTGCGGCGGCGGCACGGGCAATGGACAGCAGCTGCCACTCGCCCTGTGAGAAGATGCCCTCGGTGCAGACAGTGTCATAGCCCTCCGGCAGAGCCCGGATGGCAGCATCGATCCCGGCCAGCGCGGCGGCATCCCTTGCCATTTCCCCGGTGATCTGCGGGTCTCCCAGCGTGATCTGCTCCAGCACGGTGCCCGGCACGCGGGAGAAATGCTGTTCCACACAGCCGATGCAGGTGCGGCGCTCCCGGTCGGTGATGTCCCCCACCTTCACGCCGCCGATGGTCACCGTACCGGTCTCCGGCTGATACAGGCCCAACAGGAGCTTGAACACAGTGCTCTTGCCCGCACCGGTGCGGCCAACCAGCGTGACCTGCTCCCCCTGTTTCACGGTCATGGAAAAATCCTCCAGAATGTGCCGTTCCCCATAGCCGAAGGTGACATGTGCAAATTCCACATCGCCCCGGGCAGCCTCCCTGCGCGCGGGCGGGATCGTGCGCTCCGGCTGGTCGAGAAAGGCATCGATGCGCCTGACACCCGCCATGGCCGACTGGATGGTCTGGATCTCCATGCCCAGGCTCTCGATGGGGGTGAAGATGCGGGAGATGTAGTTGATGACAGCCACCGAGGTGCCCACCGACATGCCGAACAGGGTCAGAAGCTGTGCGTTCCCCGAAGCGGAGAGCAGCATCACGATGCCGACCACAGCAGCATTCAACAGCAGCACCACCGGCGAATAGACGGCATCATAAAAATTGGTGCGCTCCATGGCGGCATAGCTGTCACCGATGCACCGGTCATACCGGCGCTCCATGTAATCCTCCAGACCCAGCGCCCGGATGGTGCGGATGTTGTGCAGAGTCTCGGGCACCTGCCCGGAGACTGCGGCGACCGCGCGGCGGTTGTCCAGCTGCGCGGCCAGCATCCGCTTCTGGACATAACGGGTGAACACGGCAAACAGCGGCAGCACCAGCAGCAGGATCAGCGCAAGGCCGGTGTTTTTCACCGCAATGACCCCCATGATGGAGACGATGCGGCAGGCATCTGCTGCCATGCTGATGATGCCGGAAGTGAACAGGGCTTCCACTGTGTCCACATCGCCCGAAAAGCGGGCGGCCACCTCGCCGGGGTTCTGCTCTGCCAGTGTGCCGGCGGGCAGACGGCTCAGCTTCCGGGACATTTCCGAGCGCAAGGCATGGGTCATCCTCTGGCCAAAGAGCACCAGCAGGCTTTCCTGCGCCGAGGTGAGCACACCTTCCAGTGCAAGGCTGCCGAAGTAGAGCAGCACGGCCAGAAAGGACAGCGGGAGGCCCGCGGTCAGACGGTCGATGACCCGGGCCAGCAGCAGGGGCGGCAGCAGGGATGCCGCCACCGAAGCTGCCACACACAGCACCGTGCCCACCGTGAGAAGGCGGTGCGAAGCCGCTGCCATCCGGACGGCAGCAAACACGCCGTGATCATTTTTCTTTTTCATGCGCCCTCTCCCCTTTTCCGGCCGGTCTGGCTTTCATACAGCTGGTGGTAGACCGGAACCGCTGCCATCAGCTCCTCGTGGGTGCCAACGGTGGTCCTGCCGCCCTCCATAAAGATGATCTGCTGCATCTGCGGGAAATGGTACAGCCGGTGGGAGATCAGGAACACCACCTTATCCCTGGCATACGCCTGCAGCTCGGCAAAGATCGCATCCTCGGTGCTGCGGTCCAGTGCCGAGAATGGGTCATCCAGCACCAGCACCGGGCGGGGATGGGCCAGCGTCCGGGCCAATGCCAGACGCTGTGCCTGCCCGCCGGAAAGGCGGGTGCCGCCGCTGCCGATGACCGTCTCCGTACCCTTTTCCATGGCCAGCACTTCCTCCTTCAGGGCAGCGGCTGCAAGCCACGGCATGACATCCTGTTCGCTGCCGCAGAGGACATTATTCTGCACGGTGTCGGCGCTCAGTTCCGGGTCATGGCCCAGATACCCGACCGTGGCGGCGATCTGGCGCGGGGTCAGGGTGGAAAGCTCCCTGCCACCAAAGCAGACCGAGCCTTGATAGGGCGCTTCGCAGAGGAATACGCGGCCAAGGGTGGATTTTCCGCAGGCGACCGGGCCGGTGATGCCGATGATATCGCCGGGGTGGGCCGTCAGGCTCAGGCCGGAAAAGACAGGCTCTTCCCCATAGGAGAAGGCGAGTTCTTTCAGCGTCACATCCTGTGCCGCCGGGATCTGCAGGGCATCCAGCTGCTCGGGCGTTTTCATCAGGGGTCTGATGCGTTTCCAGGAGACCTCTGCCTTTTGCACCGCGTTGAAGAGCTTGGCCACCTTGGAGGATTTGACCACCAGCTTGGTGAAACAGGAAAGGAAGGTGGTGAAGGCGGCGATATCCCAGCTGCTCCAGCCGGTGCCCAGCACATTTTTTGCGCCGAACCACAGGATGAAGAGGGTCCCTGCCTCGGATGCCGCCAGATAAAGCGGCGGCAGCGCGGACTGCCACACGTTGTTCCGCACGGCAGTCTTTTCGTAAAGGCTCAGGGCCTCCTCGTATTTTTCCATCCGGGCCTCCTCGCAGCCGTAGATGCGGTAGGTCACAGCATTCCGGGCACGGTCCAGCGTGGCACTGCTCAGGGCACCGGCGGCCTTTTTATAGGCCGCACCGGCACGTTGCACCGGCTTTTTCATTCCTGCCGCGCAGACATAGGACACGGGAGTAAAAAGCAGGCCCAAAATCGCCAGCCGCCAGTCGTACACCAGCAGCATGACCGCATAGCCCGCCAGCGCCACACCGGTGTCGAACACCTCCGTGGTGAACTTGCGCATTCCCTCCACGCAGTCGTCCACATCGGCGATGGCCTTGGTCATCAGTTCACCGGCCCCCTCTTTTTCCAGCGCGGCCCGGCTCTGCCGCACCAGATTGGCGTACAGGATGCCCTTCATCCGGCGGTTGATGTTGTTGGCAAATCGGCGCACATAAAAACGTTTGATGAAGCGCGCCGCCTGCACCAGCAGTGTGACCGCAATGTAGGCCAGCACCAGCAGCGCCATTTGGGCAGCAGTCTCACTGCCGCCCAGGATATCCGCCAGGCACTGGGCCAATCGGCCCTCGAACCACGGCGCGGCCAGCAGACCGATGTTATAGACAAGGCCCGAAAGGGTCACAAGGAGCAGCGGGAACCACTCCACCCTGAAATAGGAGAGGACCCGGTCCGGGCGGAACGATCTATCTTTTTTCATGGGGCATTTTACCTCCTGCGGGTGTTCCATTCAGTATACCACGGTACAAAAAGTATCTGGACAGCTTTGTTCAGAAAAAAGCCATGACAGCAGGAACAAAATGCAAGATCATTGCAATGGTCACCGCTGTCATGGCGATCGGTTTTCTTTGTATGAAAAATGCTCCCATCGGCAGGATCTGCATTGCAATAGATCCCCCCGGGATACCATCAGATTGCAGGCATCCATGGCCCGCAGGGATACAGTTGCGTTCTTATCGGTTCACGAAATTCAGCGCCAGCACGAGCAGCAGCATGTGTACCGGGTAAAAGGCATAGCAGGCATACTGGAACGGTTTGCTGTGGCAGCCCTGCCGCCCGCGATACAGCCAGATGGGCACCAGCGCCAGCAGCGCCAAGCCCTGCTGGCAAAACTCAAATTCCATGCCGAACAGCTGGATGGGGTACACAAGTCCGCCCAGCAGCGCCACGTTGACCCAATACAGCGCCGCCAGCTGCCCCAGCAGGCACCACCACTTGCGTCCATGGAAAAAGTAGAAGATGAACACGGTCAGCACACCGGCACCGTAGTAATCCACCATGCCCAGCGTGCCCAGCACCGCGCCCGCCACCATCACAAGAGCGGATACCAGCAGGTACAGCCCTGTTTTCTGCTTTTTGCGCACCGTTTCCATCAGGTGGATGCCCAGAAGCCCCAGCAGCAGCGTCCAGATCACGTTCTGATGCACCGGGTAGAACCATGTCCCGCCATACATCAGATCAAAGGGCACTTCCGAAAGCAGTGCAAACAACAGCAGCCGCAGGACATAACGCTTCAGATTCCGGGTATGAAAGTAGCCTTCCACTGTCATAAATGCAAAGATAGGGAACGCCAGCCGCCCGGCGCAGGTCAGCCACTCCTGCGCCGGCAGAAGGGTCGCCCACAGGTGATCCATCAGCATCAGCGCCATGGCAATGAGATGAAGTGCTGCTGCACTCAGGTCAAAGCAATTTGCGGCAGTGGGACTGATCGATTTGTTTGACATGATCATACCTCGTCTTTGTCTAAATTCAGTTGCTTTGTCTGGAATACGAACGACTCCCTCCAAGAATTGCAGCCCCGGCGGTAAAAAAACTGCCGGGGCTGCAATTCTTCATCGCTTATCCCTCCGGTTTTGCACCGGCCATTTTGGATACGGCAAGCATCCAGGGCAGCTTCTGCCATTTGCTCTGCCTGCAAAATGGGGGATGCAGTGCACCCGCCCCGCAGGCGGAAAAATGCTCCCGCAGCAGTCTGCGGGGCAAATTCAGAAAGGGTGGCTTGCCTGCCTGCCCATGGAGACGTAAGCACAAAAGCAGGAATGCGGGAAAGGGCAAGGGACGGTTTCGGCGAAGAAACGTCTGGCGGTGGCGGAAAAGCCGAACGCAAGATTTTTTCAATTATGCTGGCTCGTAAGGTGAACCGGACCGAAACTTCCTTGCGGAACTGTGCAGCGTTATCGTTCATCTGCACCTGAACCGGCAGCCGCGCACCTGGCGCTTGCCGCACCCAAAATAGCCGGTAGAGCGTGGTTTAACGATTGGCGCTTTCCAGATACGTCTCAAACGCCTCGGCAAAGCTGGCATTCACATCAAAGGGAACGGTGTAGTCCACCTTGGAGGTGACAAGGCAGAGGTCCAGCCGGTTGGAGGTCTCGTCTGCCTGCCGGTTCAGCTTGCTCAGCGCAGCGTGGATGACCTTGCGGTCGTAGTTGATGGTGGTCACCCGCTTTACATCGCAGCAATAGGAGATCTGGTTGCCCTCGGCGTTAAAGCGGTAGCCGGTACCGCCGCCGGAAAGCAGCTGCTCGGAACTGCGCAGGTCGTTCATTCGCTTGAAGGTGCGCGCCACGCTCTGCCGCGCAGCGTTCAGACTGACCTCGCTGTCCATATCCATGTCCAGCGCATCCTTTGCCTTGCGGATGGCAGCGAACAGGCGGCCCTTCTCCTCCAGCAGATAGAGCATGAACCGGGCAATATCGGTGATCTGCTGAGCATATTCGGTCTGGGGCAGGTCCAGGATCGTCTCGTCCTCAGCCTCTGCCATGACCTTGTGGCGCAGATAGGTGTTGGCCACATTCGTCACGTTGGAATCGCAGTCCAGAATGCCCTGGGCCTCGTCCAAAAGGGCCTGCAGCTTGTTCTGATAGCGGAATGCTTCTTTCAGATTCATTGTGTCCACCTCGTTTTTTCTTAGTCGCTGTGCGTTCCCGTCTGTTTTCCTCTATTGAACCATATTTTCCGGCAAAACACAAGCCGCCCGCCCAAAAGTGCATTAAAATGCAAAGCGCCCCAACATGTTCTTTACTACACGTTGGAGCGCTATTTTCTGGAGCAGGATACGGGACTCGAACCCGCCGCCTACTGCTTGGGAAGCAGTCGCTCTACCGGATGAGCTAACCCTGCAGGACTGCTCCATTAGTGTAGCAAAGTGCGGCGGTTTTGTCAACAGTTTTTTCTGTCGGAACGCGGCAGGCGGAAAAAACTTGCTTTTTGCGCCAGTTGCTTTATAATGAAAGATAGATTATCACAATGGAAGGAATTCTACATGATCTTTGTGCCCATGCTGCACTACCTGCAGAACAAGAACTCATTCAGCGGCAACGAGGACGGGATGCGCTACCTCATCACCCCGGGCAAGCGCTCTGTCCCCGACCCGGACGGCGGCGAGGAGGCAAAAAAAGAAGAAGCCATCCTCACGGTGGATCTCTGGCCCGAGCCGTGGACGCTGGACAAGACCGACCCGGCCCTGCGGCGGCGGGAGATCTTCCCGATGACCGAGGAGGGCCGCACCGCAGTCGCCCAATATCTGAACGATGCCTACAACGCCGAACCGGAACGCTGGAGTGCCCACCCGTCCATCCTGGACTGCGAGCCATGGACACCGCCCGCACCGGAACCGGATGCCGAAATACAACACTGAGGTGCACCATGATCTACCGACTGAAAGAATTCAAGGGTGACACCATCCCGGTGCCGCAGCTGGTCTTTTCCAAGCTGGGCATTGCGGAGGAATATAACGTCCGGGTGGCTCTGTATGTGCTGGCCACCGGCATCACTGACCCGGAGAAGCTCTGCGCCGACTTAAAGCTCCGCAGCAAGATGACCGCCGAGAGTGCCCTGTCCTTCTGGGCCGGTGCAGGTCTGCTGGAACGGTACGAGGAGAACGCCGCCCCGGGCGAGGAGCCCACAGCCCCTGCCCCCATGACCTGGAGCGAGATCGCAGCGGCCAGCCGCACCGACCCCATGATCTCCTCCCTCATCGACTGCGCCCAGACCAGCTTTGCCCGTCCGCTGACCCACCCCGAAATGGAAAAACTGGTGAATTTCTATGTGCAGGAGGCCTTTGCACCCGAGACTGTCATGCTCTGCGTGGCCTACGTGGCCAGCCGGGGCAAGCGGACGATGGGTGCCGTCAGCCACGAATTGAAGGTCTGGCGGGCCGAGGGTGTGGAGACCGGCGAACAGGCCGACGCACACCTCCAGCTGCTGGCCCTGCGCGCCCAGCGGGAGCAGTACGTCAGCGGCCTGCTGGGCATTGCCGACACCGAGCTGACCCTTGGCGGGCGCAAGGCCATTGCCCGCTGGTACGAGGTCTACGGCTACGATGATGCCATGGTGCAGGAAGCCGCCGTACAGGCCGGGCCCAAGCGGGATCTCTGGTACTGGAACAGCATCCTCAAGACCTGGAATGCCAAGGGCCTGCGCACCGTCCACGATGTGCGGGGCCCGGTGGCCGGGATGGGTGCCAGCCGGAACCTCCGGGTGGACCGCGCCGAACCCAGCGGAAACGATTTTCTCAAGAACGCTGCCCGCCGCCGTCCGCTCCGCAAAAAGACGGACACGCCTGCAGAATAAGGAGCTTTTATGCGTACCAAACAGGAACTGTATCAAGCCGCCCTGCGCACGGTGGCTCTGCGGCGGCAGACCGCCCGCGCCAATGCCGAGGATGCCCGGCTGGAGGCGGAGGCCGCCATCCCGGCCCTGCGCCACGCTGAGGACGAGGTGCGGGTGCGGGGCATCCGCTGCGCGCTGGCAGGCGCTGCCGGAAAAGACCGCACCGAAGCCGCCGCCGCACTGAGCAAAGCCCGGCAGGAGCTCACCGCCCTGCTGGCCGCCAGCGGCCGCCCTGCGGATGCGCTGGAGCCCAAATTCACCTGCAAGCTGTGCCAGGATACCGGCAGCGTGCAGGGCCGCACCTGCACCTGCGTTCACAAGCTGATGCAGGGTCTGCGGCGGGAGGAGATCGAGGCGCTGTCCAGCCTGTCCATTTCCAGTTTTGACACCATGGAGCTGCGGTACTACCCCAACACCGTGGACGAGAAGCTGGGTGAGCCTGTCCGCACCTACATGGGCGGCCTGCTGGAGGATCTGCGCAGCTACGCTGAGGAATTCGACCACAACAGCGAGAGCCTGATGCTTTTCGGCAACGCGGGGCTGGGCAAGACCCACGCCGCCCTTGCCATTGCGGGCATCGTGCTGCAAAAGGATTTTGACGTGATCTACGTTTCCAGCCCAGACTTCTTCGGCAAACTGGAAAACGCCCGCTTCGACTCCTCCGAGGATGCCGAGACCCTGCTGCGCACCGCCTCTGCCGCCGACCTGCTGATCCTGGATGATCTGGGCACCGAGTTCGTCACCCCCTACTTCATCACCACTTTTTACAGCCTGCTGAACAACCGCCTGGGAGCCGGTCTGCCCACCATCGTCACCACCAACATTGCGGATGGCTCCCTGCTGGAAAAGCGATACACCGAAAAGATTTCCAGCCGCCTTTCCTCCTTTGTCCCCTGCCTGTTTGCGGGCGAGGACATCCGGGGCCTGAAAGCGGCGGAGTAAGACAAGGAGGTTTTCCCCATGAGCTTTGAGCGCACTACGTCCTGCGGCGTGATCTCCGGCACGGCTTGCCAGTGGCCGGGCGTTGCCGCTTACAAGGGCATCCGCTACGCCACCGCCGGGCGGTGGGAGTTCCCTGTCCCCGTCACCCACTGGGACGGTGTCTACGATGCCACCCGGTACGGTGCCTGCTGCTACCAGCCCCGAGCCTTCTATGATGAAGCCGCCGCACCCGGAAAAGCCTTCTACTACAACGAGTTCCGCAAGGGCGAAACATACACCTACAGCGAGGACTGCCTGTTCCTGAACATCTGGACCCCTGCTGACGCAGCTCCCGAGGACAGTCTGCCGGTCATCTTCTACATTCACGGCGGCGGTTTTACCGGCGGCTGCGGCCACGAGAAGCACTTCGACGGCCCCGTCTGGCCCACCAAAGGCTGCGTGGCTGTGACCATCAACTACCGGCTCGGCCCCATGGGCTTTGTCTGCCTGCCCGCGCTGGCTGAGGAGGCCGGGTCCACCGGCAACTACGCCCTTCTGGACCAGCTGGCGGCCCTGCAGTGGGTGCGCGCCAACATCGCTGCCTTTGGCGGCGATGCCAACAACATCACCATCATGGGCCAGAGCGCCGGTGCCATGAGCGTCCAGCAGCTTGTCCTCTCCCCCATCACCAGGGGGCTGTTCTCCAAGGCCGTGATGAGCAGCGGCGGCGGCGTGAGCCAGATGCTGACGGCCAAGCCCGCCGAAGCCCATTACCCGTTCTGGAAGCAGGTCATGGAGACCGCCGGGTGCAGCACGCTGGCCGAGTTCCGTGCCCTCGCCCCCGCCAGACTGTTTGCAGCCTGGGATGCCGTCCGCACCCAGCCCCAGTTCAAGGGTATGGGCTGTGAGCCCGTGGTGGATGGCCGTTTCCAGGTCAAGACCGGCCCTGAGATGCTGGCTGCCGACGAACAGCACCATATTTCTTACCTCATTGGCTTCACCAGCGAGGATATCGTTCCGCCCTACCTCTACCAGATGGCCCAGGACTGGTGCGCCCGGAACGCCGACAGCTACGGCTGGTTCTTCGACCGCCAGCTCCCCGGTGATGACCGTGGTGCCTGGCATTCCAGCGACCTGTGGTACTGGTTCGGCACACTGGCTCACTGCTGGCGGCCCTTCACTGAGAAGGACACCGCCCTCAGCGCCCAGATGGTGGATTACCTGACCAACTTTGCCAGGACAGGCGACCCCAACGGCGCAGACCTGCCCCAGTGGCAGACTGTTACCGCCCAGCAGACCGATTTCCTCCGTCTGGGTGAGGAGCCCACCCACATGGGCAGCGTGGATGTCCAGAAGCTCCTCTGGACGATGCAAAACGTCCCCGCCGTAGGGGAATAAGCCCCCGCTCGAATCACCTCAAACCCCAGAAAAAACAATATCCCCCGCTGCAGACGTGCCAGAACACGCTTTGCAGCGGGGGATATTTCCTTATTTGAGTTATGCGCCGTGGGCGTTTACGCTCCGGGGCGGGTTGACACGCCGGAACTTCAATGCACGTTCCGGGGTCGTTTCCGGGCAGTCCTCATCAAAAGTAATGGGCATTTTCCTGGCCCGTTCCAGCTCTGCCAGCTCTTCTTTTGTGAAAGCCAGCTCTTTCTGCATCTCTGCGGACAATTTATTCACATTTACCATAATAGAGCCCCCTCTCAAAATTCGTTGCCAGTCTTGCCGAGATCAGCCGGGTCACATCCGTTTTTTCTCCGTTTTCTTCTACACGGATGCGCTCTGTATACACCACAAACAAGATTTCGTTCACCTTGCCGATCAGTGTATTTCCCTCCGTACAGTAAACTTTACCTGCGGAAGTATCACCGATCGTATCATAACGCGGCTCCTCATCGCTGTGTGTGTCATCATAAAACTCAATGCGGTCATAGTCAAAAAACACACGAGCCGCACTTTTAAAGGAAAGACCGTGCTTGCGGATATTGATCTGGTTCTTTTGTTCGTCATACTCAAAGGCCATTCCACCCATCGTAAAACTCACCAGTCGGTTCTCCAATATCGTGCACACTCTCTTTCCATGGTGTTCTTTTCTTTATCTTACCATAGCTTCGTCATTTTTGCAAGCACTCTTCTTCAAATAATACCCAATGCCGATGGCATCTGCCAGTGCCCAGCCGATGGGCACACTGAGCCAGATGCCGGTAACGCCCAGCGGCGTGGCAGAAAGCAGGTAGGCCAGCGCCACACGGGTGCCAAGGGAAGCAATGGTCAGGAGGACCGACATCCCCGGCTGGTTGATTGCCCGGTAATAGCCGTAGAGCAGGAAGAGCACGCCAATGCCGATGTAGCACGCGCCCTCGATGCGGAGGTATTGCACGCCCGCCGCGATGATCCCGGTCTGAGCCGGGTCGATGAAAATCCCCATGAGCGGGGCGGCAAAGGCGCAGACCAACACGCTGATGACGATGCAGAACACCGCGCTTGTCAGCCCGGCACTGCGGATCCCTTTTTTGATGCGGTCCGGCTGGTTGGCTCCATAGTTCTGGGCCACATAGGTCGAGAAGGCGTTGCCAAAATCCTGCACCGGCATATAGGCAAAGGAATCGATCTTCACCGCTGCCGCAAAGGCCGCCATGATGACCGTGCCGAAGCTGTTGACCAGACCCTGCACCATCAGGATGCCAAAATTCATAATGGACTGCTGAACGCTGGTCATCACCGAAAGATTCAGGATATTGGCAAGGTTCTTCCGGTCCCACCTGCAGTCTGTCCGTTTCGGGCAGAGCTGCGGGAACTTTTTCAGGGTGTACAAGCCGATGCCCACCCCGGACACATACTGGGAAAAGACAGTTGCCCCGGCTGCCCCCTTCACACCCCAGTCAAGCACAAGGACACAGACCAGATCCAGGATCACGTTCAGGATGGCTGACACAGCCAGAAACGCCAGCGGCACCACGGAATTGCCGATGGCCCGCAGGAGGTTTGCGAAATAGTTATACAAAAAGGTGGCCGCAATGCCCAGAAAGATGATGAGCAGGTAGTCCTTCATCAGCGGACAAAGCTCTGCGGGCACCCGCAGCACCCACAGGATGCCGTCCAGACCCAGATAGACCAGCAGGTTGAGCACCAGGGCGATGCCCGCAATGAGCAGGAAGGACTGGAACACGCTCTGCCGCATCTTCCCGGTCTCGCCGCTGCCATACTGCATGGACACAGCCGCACCGCTGCCCATGCACAGACCCAGCAGGATCGAGGTCAGGAAGGTCATCAGGGTGTAGGAGGAACCCACCGCCGCCAGCGCATCCGCGCCGAGGAAGCGGCCCACCACCCAGGTGTCGGCAATGTTGTACATCTGCTGCAGCAGGTTGCCGAACATCAGCGGCAGGGCAAACAGCAGGATATTCTTTGTAATGGGGCCTTGGGTCAGACTGTGCTGCATGGAGATCATTTCCTCCGATTCCTATCTCAGACATTTCAGCAGAATTTTGCGCGGTATTCCTTGGGTGTGCAGTGCTTGATCTCCCGGAAGGTCTTGATGAAGTAGCTGCCATCTGCAAAGCCGCACTCCATCCCGATCTCGCCCGTCTTGAGCCGGGTGGAGCGGAGCAGCTCGGCGGCCTTTTCCACCCGGAACTGCTTGACATACTGGATGGGCGTGATGCCCAGCATCTGCCGGAAGCTGCGCAGGCAGGCGCTCTCGCTCAGTGCCACACTGGCCGCGATGCGTTCCACGGTCAGCTCCTCGGCGTAGTGCTCCTCCACAAAGCGGAGCATCTGCTTCATCCGCTCGGCGGCGATCTGCTCCTGCTGGGAGACCTTGGTCTTGCCGCCCACGCACTGGGTGCTCAGCAGCCGCAATGCCGCAGAGAGATAATAACGCACCCGGTTCTCGTAATCAAAGGGCTCCACGGCAACCGCCTGCCAGGCTTCCCGCAGGCAGGCAAGCACCTGCGCCTGCCAGGGCACTGCCCCATCCAGCAGAAAAAACGCGGGAGCATCCGGCTGGAGCATGGGTCGGATGAGCTTCTGCCAGAAGATGGTGTCCATTCCGCCCACCAGCCGGGGGTGGAACACGCCCGAGTGGAGCAGAGCCTCCCCTTTTTCCGCCTGCTCCACCGCGTGGAGGATGCCGGAGTTCAGGAACACGCCCTGATTCGTCTGCAGGGTCACCCGGGTCTTGTTCACGTCCACCGTCAGGGGGCCCTTCATGGCCAGTATGTACTCAAACTCCTCGTGCCAGTGCCAGGCCACCGAATAGCTTTTCAGGTTCTCCGCGTAGCAGGCAATGGGAAACAGGGCGCTGCCATGCTGGACCAGTTCCCGCCCCTCGGCATCGGCCATAACATCCTGCTGGAAGGTCAGCCCGGTAACGATATTGGCAGCAGAGACACAGCTTGTCTGAAACGCCATATTGAACAATTCCTTTCCGCAATACTTTGAATATTTTTTGTCAAAGCCGATTTTGTTGTACAAATCGGGTGTTTTTATTCTATCTATCGTGCCAGTTTCGTGGTATTATTTCATCAGAACCAGCAAGCACAGTATAACACCGCAGGGGGCGGAAAACAACCCCCGGCACTGCTTGATCCGGTTCCCGAGAAGCGTTCCCCACGGGCAGCCTGGCCCGAGGGACTCTTCCAGAATAAAACATTTCTTTGTGGGAGGTATTTTTATGCTTCGCATCCAGTATCTTGATAAAGACCGTTTCATGCAGCAGGTAGCCGCCAGCCGCGGCAGTGTGCTCCTGCACCTGGCCAATGGCGAGACCTGTGACCTGAAAAAGGACAACGCCGCCACCGAGCTGTTCCAGATGATGGACGCTCCCTCCAAGGGCTTTGACATCTCTGTCACCGACCCTGCTGATGTCACCGGCTTCCTGCACTACATGCTCGAGGCCGGCCGCAGAGATCGCGTCGCCTGCTGACCCTTCGACATTCTCCTTTTTTCGCATATTACAGCAATGTAAAACGCCCGCTCCGGGGTCAGAAGCCGGAACGGGCGTTTTACGTTTGTTCTGTTACAGGATGCACCGGCTGATGGCCCGTGCCACCGCCAGCAGCTCATCCTGCCCGATGAAGCCGAACTTCGCCTCGTGCTCATCCGCAAAGCAGACCGTCAGCTCTGAGGTCTGCAGCGGGTCACCAAAGCCTGCCGTCTTGATGCCGTAATGCAGGATCTTGCGGTAGGGCAGCACAAAGATCTCCTGCCGGGTGCCGGTCATCCCCTGCATATCCACCATAAAAATGCGGTGGGTGGTGAACACGGCCTGATCGCGCACGGTCTTGTAAGCCCCCACGATCTGCTCACCGTCCAGCAGCAGCTCCTGCACATTTTTGCAGATCTCCTTTTCCTTGATGCGGATGAGGTTCTGCATCGGCTTGTCCCGAAATTCCATAACACACTCCCCTTTCGGCTTGTCCGGATGTTTGGTCAGCCCCATTGTAGCATCTCAGGCGGCGGTTGACAAGCCTTTGCGCTCCCTCTCGCCTTTTTGTTCCGGATGTGCTATACTGGGCAGGAACATCACAATCACCCGGGAAATGAGGTTTTGACCCATGGAGATCATCATCCATCAGGCAATTTTGCATGTGCTGGACACCACGCTGGACGCGCCGGTGCTCAGCGGCGGCGGCATGGAGCTGACTGCCGAAAAGACCGCCTACCTACAGAATCATATCGAAAAGCTGCTGGCCAGCGATGAGATCCGCCAGTGCCGCCCCCTGCCGGACTCGGCTTTCCGGAACGAGCTGGAGCACAATCAGGATTTCATTGATCTGTCCTGCCGCATTGCGGGGGTACTGTTCGATTACATGCACGCCCACACCACCATCCCCGGGGCGGACCTGGCCGTGGTGGATTTCACCCGGGACGGCGCACCCTGGCTGGGCATCCTCAAGCTGAACTATAAAAACGGCTACACCCACTACACCGAGACCGTGGAGGGTGCCCCGGTCAACTCCATCATCCAGCAGCGGGCCTGCCTGCCCACCCAGAGCGGCAAGGTGGAGGAGGGTGCGCTCGTCAACCTGACAGACTACTCCATGCGCCTGCTGGAAAAGAAATACGACATCGACGGCCACAAGGAGTTCTACCTCTCCTCTGTTGTGTTCCAGTATACCCAGGCCGAGCCCGAGAAAAAGAAGCTGCAGGCCATTCAGGAGGCCGCCGCACAGGCTGTGAAGGATGCCTATGAGGACGAGCCCCATGCCGACGCGCAGGTGGCCATGCTCATTGCCAACCAGGCTGCCGACAACGACAATCAGGTATCGGTGGAGCAGGTGCGCCAGCAGCTGGCCGAGGAATACCCGCTGGCCGCTGTGCCCTTTGATGACTATGTGGAGAAGAGTGAGGTGCTGGAAGAGGCCGCTGCTCCTGTCACCGTGACCCCTGCCCGCATCCGCCGGATGGAGAGCCGGAGCATCCGCACCGCCAACGGCATCGAGGTCAAGATCCCCACCGAGCTGCTGAACTCCGATTCCGAGCTGGAGTTCCTCCATGATCCGGACGGCAGCGTTTCCCTGCTCATCAAAAATGTGATCCTGTAAGCCGCCGCAGATGGAGCTTGCACGGATCTGTGCGCAGCAGGTAGCTGTGCTTTTTTGCTGATTGGAGCCGGTGCGCTGGGAGTAAAGATGGGCTGGCTCAAGGCCGAGGGGCGGCAGATGCTCTGCGCGCTGGTGCTCACCGCCCTGATGTAACAAATCACCAAAAAAGCCTCAGCCCTTTGAGATCGGGCTGAGGCTGTTTTTCATCCATATTTTCAGCGGTTTTTGCGCTTGTTCCGGTACATATCCCGGTCGGCAGCATGGTAGACTGCGATATAATCAAAGGGGCCTTCTGTCACAGTGTGGTATCCAAAGGCAACATCCAGCTTGAGGCGGTCGTCGCTCTGGCGGGCCAGCTCCCCATGCAGCCTCTCGATCAGCTGTTCGGCCTCTTCTGCAGAGAAGTGGTTGCAGGCAATGAGGAATTCATCGCCGCCCATCCGCAGGGCCACGCTCTCGGGCGGCAGGTTTTCCCGGATCACCCGGCCCACCCGCTTGAGCAGCAGGTCGCCGTACTCGTGGCCGTAGGCATCATTCACACGCTTCAGGTAGTTACAGTCGCCCATAATGATCGTGATGGGCATGATGGCTCCCTTCAGCTGCTCTGCACCCTTTACCTTCAGGTAGTTGCGGTTATACAGACCGGTCAGTTCATCGTGGACGGCCCAGTTCTCGGCCTGTTTTTCCAGCCGCACCCGTTCGGTGATATCACCAATAAGCCCCACGATGCCGATGATCTTTCCCTCCAGCACAACGGGGTTCTTTTTGATTTGATAGTATGCCGTCCCATCCTTCCGGGGCACCTCGGTAATATAGCCGGTTCCCTTGCCGGTGGCAAGCACCTTCTGGTCCTGCTCATAATAAAAGCGGGCCTGTTCCTCGCTGCTCCAGATCTCCAGATCTGTCTTGCCCAGCACATCCTCTTCCTGCCCTTCTCCGTAGGGGAAGAAAGTCCTAACGTCCGAAATAAAAAGATAACGGCATTCCGTATCCTTGAAAAAGAGGTTCGCCGGTGTACTGCGCAGAAAAGTCATCACTTCTTCGTAGCCGATCGCATCGATCCACTGCATCCTGTGGCCCCTCCTTTCCATTTCTCTTTTTTATTATTTTACCACATTCTATTATACGAGCGATGCACCTGTTTTGCAAGTGTTAATTGCGTTCCCTCAACGATCCGGAAGCGGACGACTCCACCCCCGGTGCAGACAGAAAGGCCGCTGACCCATCTCAGGTCAGCGGCCTTTCTGTCTGTGCTTATTCGGCTGCGTTCAGCTGTGCCTTGTGGTATTGCAGGGTGTACAGCTGGTAGTAGCGGCCATGCCGGGCCAGCAGCTGCTGGTGGGTGCCCTGCTCCAGAATTTTACCGTGGGACAGCACGATGATGTTGTCCGCATGCTGGATGGTGGACAGCCGGTGGGCCACAATGAGCATGGTGCCCACGGTGCGCATCTTTTCCAGCGAATCCTGAATGAGCAGCTCGGTCTCGGTGTCGATGTTGGCGGTAGCTTCATCCAGGATCATCACGCTGGGCTTATGGATGATGGTGCGGGCAAAGCTGAGCAGCTGCCGCTGTCCGGCGGAGAAGTTGTTGCCGCGCTCACGCACCTCTTCGTCCAGCCCGTGGTCCAGCTTGTTGATGAACTTGTCGGCGTTGACGTAGCGGCAGACCTCCATGATCTCGCTGTCGGGGATGCCCTCTTCCCGCAGAACGATGTTGGAGCGGATGGTGCCCGAGAACAGGAACACATCCTGCAGCATCTGGCCGAAGTGCCTGCGCAGGGAGGAGATCTTGATCTTGCGGATGTCGATGCCGTCGATCAGGATCTGGCCCTTCTGGAACTCGTAGTTCCGGCAGATCAGGGAGAGAATGGTGCTCTTGCCGGAGCCGGTGGAGCCCACAAAGGCCACCGTCTGGCGGGCATCCACATGGAAGGAAACGCCCTGCAGCACCCACTCGCCGGGAACGTAGCTGAACCACACGTCCCGGAACTCGATCTCGCCCTTCACCTCGTCCAGCTCAATGGCATCGGGGGCATCCTGCATCCTGGGCTGGATGTCCATGATGGAGAACACCTTTTCTGCCGATGCCAGCGCCGACTGCAGCCAGTTGAACTGCTCGGCCAGGTTCTGGATGGGAGTGAAGAACTTGGAGATGTACATATAAAAGGTGACGATGGTGCCGCTGGAAATGGTCTGCCCCAGAAAGCTGACATTGTTCAGGTGACCCATGCCGCCCAGATAGAACAGGCACAGGATCGAGCTGACATAGAGCATATACACCAGCGGACGGAACACGCTGAACACGAAGATCTGCTCCTGATTGGCCCGGGCCAGCTTCTGGCTCTTCTGGCGGAAGTCCTCCATCTTCTCGTCCTCCCGGCCAAAGATCTGGGTGACCTTGATGCCGGACAGGTTTTCGGACAGATAGGTATTGATATCGGTGGTCGCGTTCTTGAGCTTGCGGTTGGCGCGGCGGGAGAACTTGCGGAAGATGACCGTGAAGATCACGATGAAGGGCACAAAGCAGAGCACCATCAACGTCAGCTCGTAGTTCAGGCAGAGCATGGCCACCAGAATGCCCAGAATGACAAAGCTGTTCTTGGTCAGCTGAACCAGGAGGTTGGTGAACATCATGGAGATGGCGTTGGTATCGTTGGTCACTCGGGTGACCAGCTTGCCCACCGGGATCTCGTTGAGCTGCTCGTGTGCCAAAGATTCAATGTGGCTGAACAGATCCTCGCGCAAATCGGAGATGATGCGCTGGCCCACCCGCTGCAGGATCACGGCCTGCAGGTAAGTGCTGCCCATAGAGAACACCAGCACGCCTGCATACACTGACACGCCCAGGAAGAGGGCGCGGAGTTCAAACGCCCCGGCCACCAGCTCCTCGATGCGGCCCACGATGAGGGGTGAAATGATATCGTAGGCAATGGAGAAGAGCATCAGCAGGCCCACAATGAGGAATTTGCTCAGGTAGGGCCGGGCATAGCGGGCAAGGCGGCGCATGATCTCGCCGTCCTCCATGTTGCGCTCAAAGCCCATGGCGGTCTTTTTGTCCTTGACTGCGGCATAGGCTGCCACCAGCAGGGCGGTGATCACGCCGATGACAGCGCCCACCAGAACCAACGGATTCAGATGCATCATGCGTTTTCGCCTCCCTTCGTCTCATCCTCCAGCCGCTGCAGATCGACCATCCGGCGGTACTCCGGGCAGGAAGCATACAGCTGGTCGTGGGGGCCGACGGCTTCCACCCGGCCCTCGTTGAGGAAGATGATCTTATCCAGCCGCTCCACCGTGGAAATGCGGTGGGCAATGAGCAGGGTGGTCTTGCCTGCCCGGCTGTTCTTGAGATTGTCCAGAATGATCTTCTCGGTGCTGGTATCCACCGCCGAGACAGAGTCATCCAGGATCAGGATGGGTGCGTCCTTGAGCAGGGCGCGGGCGATGGAGATGCGCTGCTTCTGACCACCGGACACCGTCACGCCGCGTTCGCCCAGAACGGTCTCGTAGCCGTCCTTGAAATCCACGATATTATCCCGCACATCAGCCATGCTTGCCGCACGCTCGATGTCCTCCGGGGTGGCATCATCCACACCAAAGGCAATGTTGTGGGCGATGGTGTCCGAGAACAGGAAATTATCCTGCGGAACGTAGGCACAGGCATTGCGCACCGAGTGGATGGAAAGGCTGTTCACATCCCTGCCGTCCACGAACAGGGTTCCGTCCGGCACATTATAGGTGCGCAGCAGCAGGTCCACCAGGGCGGTCTTGCCCGCACCGGTCTTGCCCACGATGCCCACGCTCTCGCCGGGCGCAATGGTAAAGGAGATATCCCGCAGCACATCGTACTCGCCGTCCGGGTAGCGGAAGTTCAGGTGGCGGAACTCGATGCCGCCTTTGGGGTCGGTCAGGTCGGCCACGCCGGGGCGGTCGGCCACATCGATGGGGGCATCCAGCAGCTCAGTGATGCGGTTCAGGGAAGCCCTGCCGCGGCTGGTCTTTTCGATCAGCATGGACACAGCCATGATGGGCCAGACAATGGCCTCAAAGTAGCCGATGTACTCCACCAGCTGGCCGGCGTTGAACCGGCCCTGATAGACCAGATAACCGCCGTAACCCAGAATGATGCAGATCACGGACTCCACGAACAGGGTCACCAGCACCTCCAGCAGGGTGGCGATCTTCGTGTAGGTCACGTTGATCTCCTCGTTTTCCTTGTTCAGCTTCCGGAAGGCCTGCAGTTCCTTGTACTCCTTGACAAAGGCCTTGATGACCGCAATGCCAGAAAAGTTCTCCTGCGCAAAATCGGAAAGGCCGGAGAAGGCCTCCTGCCGCTCCTCCCAGCGCCGGGTCATCACCTTGCTCATCTGGGTGCCGATGGCAAACATGATAAGCGCCGGGATCAGGGCCAGCAGGGTCAGCCGCACGTCCATGGTCCACATCTTATAAAGGGCCAGCAGACCCAGGGTCAGCGCGTCGAAGAACATCAGCACGCCGTCACCAAAGCACTCCTGAATGGTGTCCAGGTCGTTGGTGTACAGGCTCATCAGGTTGCCGACCTTGTTCACCTGATAGTACTGCTGGGACAGCCTGCGGCTGTGGTCGAACATCCGCTCCCGCAGGTCTGCTGCGACCCGCACCGCCGAGCCGAAGAAACAGATGCGCCACAAAAAGCGCCCAATGACCATCAACACCACGATCCAGATCATGGGCAGACAGATGTGCTGCAGCAGCACCTCTTTGGTAAAGAGCAGCGTCTCACCGTTCACCACCACCTGGCCAAGGTTCACCCCGTTGATGACCAGCCGGTAGAGCTGCGGGATCAAAAGCTGGATGTAATCCACCGTCAGCAGGGCGGCAAGGCCCAGCAGCAGTACGGGAGCATGCTTGAGGTAATACCGGTTGATGTACTTGCCGAATATCACTGCGTTTTTCCCTCCTTTTCCAATTCCAAAAAAGCTTTCAACGTACAAAAAAGCCGCTGCATCACACGACGAATCATGTTTTGCAGTGGCTTGTTTGTCTGGAGCGGCCGACGAGGCTCGAACTCGCTACCTCCACCTTGGCAAGGTGGCGCTCTACCAGATGAGCTACGGCCGCATATAAAGTGCCTCCGATCGGAATCGAACCAATGACACGGGGATTTTCAGTCCCCTGCTCTACCGACTGAGCTACAGAGGCATATAAGCTGCTTCCAGAGAAGCAGCAACGACCCGGATCGGGCTCGAACCGACGACCCCCAGCGTGACAGGCTGGTGCTCTAACCAACTGAGCTACCGGGCCACATGGTGGAAGTTAACGGGCTCGAACCGCTGACCCTCTGCTTGTAAGGCAGATGCTCTCCCAGCTGAGCTAAACTTCCACAAAATGGAGCGGCCGACGAGGCTCGAACTCGCTACCTCCACCTTGGCAAGGTGGCGCTCTACCAGATGAGCTACGGCCGCACATTTCATGTGGTCTGCCGGGGTTTCGCTCCCGGCGACGTTGGCTATTATAGCGTAAAACGCAGGCTTTGTCAACAACAAATTTCCAAAAAATCAGACTTTTTGCAAAACACGCCTGTCTGCGCCTGTTTTTCAAAAACAAAGCCGAAACCGGAATGAAACCGAAATGTTTCAGCTTTGCGGCGGCAGACACAAAGAAAATTCGGTTGCTTTCCCTTCTTAAAGAGGTTATAATAAACTTGTCAAAAAGTTGCACAAAAACACGTCTGCTGTGCCGCGCGGGCGGGCAGACGTGTTTTTGTGCCGAGATTTTGCCAGAAAAAAGGAGCAACCGCAATGTACAAGATCACTGAAAAGGTCGCGCTGAACCCCACCGTGACAAAGATGGTCATTGAAGCCCCGCTCATTGCCAAAAAGGCAAAGCCGGGCCAGTTTATCATTGTGCGCCCGTTTGAGGACAGCGAGCGCATCCCCCTGACCGTGGCCGGTTACGACCGCGAAAAGGGCACTGTGGATATCATCTTCCAGATCGTGGGCGGCACCACCATGGAGCTGAACAGCCTGAACGCAGGCGACAGCGTCCATGACTTTGTGGGCCCCCTGGGCCGCGCCACCGAGACCGAGGGCCTGAAAAAGGTCTGTGTTGTGGGCGGCGGCGTGGGCTGCGCCATCGCCCTGCCCATTGCCAAGGAGCTGCATGACCAGGGCTGCACCGTCCACAGCGTCATCGGCTTCCGCAATAAGGATCTGCTCATCCTCGAGGACGAGTTCAACGCCTGCAGTGACGAGCTGCGCATTATGACCGATGACGGCAGCTACGGCACCAAGGGTGTGGTCACTGCCGCTCTGGACGAGCTGGTGGCCGCCGGCAACCAGTATGATCTGGTCATCACCATCGGCCCGCTGATTATGATGAAATTCGTTGTCAAGACCTGCCAGAAGCACGGCCTGAAGAGCATCGTCTCCATGAACCCCATTATGATCGACGGCACCGGCATGTGCGGCGGCTGCCGCCTGACCGTGGGCGGCGAGACCAAGTTTGCCTGCGTGGACGGCCCCGACTTTGACGGTGATCTCGTCGATTTCGACGAAGCCATGGCCCGCGGCACCATGTACCGCCCCTTTGAGGCAAAGGCCCGCGAGAAGGCCTGCAATCTGTTCAAGACTGAGGAGGCAAAGTAAGATGGCTTTCAATATGGATCCCAAAAAGTGCCCCATGCCCACCCAGGACCCCAACGTCCGCAACAAGAACTTTGAGGAAGTTGCACTGGGCTATACCGAAGAGATGGCCGTGAACGAGGCAAAGCGCTGCATCCACTGCAAGAACAAGCCCTGCCAGACCGGCTGCCCCGTTGGCATCGATATCCCCGAGTTCATCGGTCATGTGGCCGAGGGCGACTTTGAAGCCGCCTATCAGGTCATTGCCCGCTCCTCCTCCCTGCCCGCCGTCTGCGGCCGTGTCTGCCCCCAGGAGAGCCAGTGCGAGGGCAAGTGCACCCGCGGCATCAAGAACGAGCCCGTGGGCATCGGCCGCCTGGAGCGCTTTGTGGCCGACTGGCACCGTGAAAACGTCCACACCGCCCCCATCGTGCCCGCATGGAACGGCCACAAGGTTGCCATCATCGGTGCAGGCCCTGCCGGTCTGACCGCCGCAGGCGATCTGGCCAAGCTGGGCTATAAGGTCACCGTCTACGAGGCCCTGCATGTGGCCGGCGGCGTGCTGATGTACGGCATCCCCGAGTTCCGTCTGCCCAAGGCCATCGTGCAGCAGGAGATCGACGGCCTGAAGAAGATGGGCGTGGATTTTGAGTGCAACATGGTCATCGGCAAGGTGCTGACCATCGACGAGCTGATGGACGAGTACGGCTACGAGGCCGTGTTCGTTGGCTCCGGTGCCGGTCTGCCCCGCTTCATGGGCATCCCCGGCGAGAGCCTGAAGGGTGTGTACTCCGCCAACGAGTTCCTGACCCGCTCCAACCTGATGAAGGCCTACCTGCCCACCAGCAAGACCCCCATCCGCACTGGCAAAAAGGTGGCCGTTGTGGGCGGCGGCAACGTGGCCATGGATGCTGCCCGCAGCGCCCTGCGTCTGGGTGCTGAGACTGTGTACATCGTCTACCGCCGCGGCATGGCCGAGCTGCCTGCCCGTAAGGAGGAGGTGGAGCACGCCGAGGAAGAGGGCATCATCTTCAAGACCCTGTGCAACCCCGTGGAGATCCACGCCAACGACGAGGGCTTCGTCAAGTCCATCACCTGCATTGAGATGGAGCTGGGTGAGCCCGATGCTTCCGGCCGCCGCCGTCCCATTGAAAAGAAGGGCAGCGAGTTTGAGCTGGATGTGGATACCGTGATCATGAGCCTGGGCACCAGCCCCAACCCCCTGATCCGCTCCACCACTCCCGGCCTGGAGACCAACAAGCACGGCTGCATCGTCACCGAGGGTGACGAGGGCAAGACCAGCCGTGAGGGCGTGTACGCCGGCGGCGATGCCGTGACCGGTGCCGCCACCGTCATCAAGGCTATGGGCGCCGGTAAGGCAGCCGCCAAGGCCATGGACGAGTACATCCAGAATAAGTAAGGAACACTTCCCTTCTCCATAAAAAAACAGGTGCACCTGAACGGTGCACCTGTTTTTTGTGCATCACTATATTTTTAAGTCGTTATGAGGCCCTGTTCCAGACAGTACCAATAGATGCCATCCTCCATCACGGTACGGCAGTGTGCGGCAGCAGCCGCCTTCAACTTCTCAGAGGCATTGCCCATAGCCACACCGGTGCCCACAGCCCCAAACATCTCCAAATCGTTGTTGCCATCTCCGAACGCCATGCTATCGGCTTTGGAGATGCCATAGAACTCCAACACCTTTTCCACGGCAATCCCCTTGCCGCCGCTGGCCGGAATGATGTCCACAGCCCGATTCCACCACGCCGCGATCTTTGCATGGGGTACATCCTTCAAAATAGCTGGGTACTCCTCTTCCCGGCCACCCATGAGCACCTGGAAAATTTCTCCCTTTGCCATCTCCTCAAAATCCTCAGCGATCTTCAACTCAACGCCGCCGATGGCAAAATACTCTTCCAGATCCGGTTCGGAGCCGTTGGCCGCCAGCCGGGTCGTGTTGGCCAGGGCAACGGGCCGTCCCAACGCCGCTGCGTTCCGGATGAGGGTAGCAACCTCCTCCGTAGGGATGGTGTTCTTGAAAATATCCTGCTCTGGAGTGAAGCAGTAGGAGCCGTTGTAGGTCAGGAAAGCATCAAAGGACACCCCCTCAAACTTCGGCACCTCCATAGGAGCCCGCCCGGTGGCGATGCAGAGACGGATGCCGTTCTGGTGCAGCCGCCGCAAGGCTTCCAGCGTGCGGGGCCGGGCAGCACCTTTCAGCGGCACCAGTGTTCCATCCACATCAAAAAAGATGATCTTCGGTTTATTCATATGCCTTCCCTCCGGTTGCCGGACAGCCAGGGCTTATCCTATGGATTCCCAGCTGTTTTATGGGAAAATTATAGCACGAAGGGGGCGTTTTTTCAAATGTATCCCACTCTTTATGCATCCTGCCCAAAAAACAGAGCAATATTTTGTCGCTCAAACTTGGCGGAACCTGATTGATTTTGACTGAGATTTTGCTATAATAAGGGGGCAAGGCGGTCATAAACCACCAATGTCAATCAAAATCAATCATATAAATCGAACAAGGGGGAATGTTCCCGATGCTGGCAGAAGAACGATTCAGCCTGATTCTGGATCTGCTGGCGCGGCAGCGCACCGCCACCGTACAGGAGTTGTGCGAGGCGTTGAACGCAAGCGAATCCACCATCCGGCGCGACCTGAACGAGCTGGACAAGCAGGGCAAACTGAACAAGGTGCACGGCGGGGCCACCCTGCCGGACAGCCCCTTCCGCACCGACGAGCCCACCATGGCCGCCAAGGAAGAGCTGGCCGTCAGTCAGAAGCAGAGCATCGCCCAGGCGGCGGCAGAACTGATCCTGCCGGAAGATTTCATCTATCTGGATGCAGGCTCCAGCACGCTGGCTCTGGCACGAGCGCTGAGCGGCCCGGCCCTGAACGCCAGCTATGTGACCAACGGCGTGGCCCACGCCCGCCTGCTGGCCCAGAAAGGCTGCCGGGTGTTCCTGCCCGGCGGGCTGCTGCGGCCCCAGACCGAGGCCATCATCGGGGCGGCTGCGCTGACTGCCATCCAACAGTACAATTTCACCAAAGCCTTCATGGGGGCCAACGGCGTGGCGCTGGATTCCGGCTTCACTACCCCAGACCCCGAGGAGGCCGCCGTCAAGGCTGCGGTCATCCGCCGGGCGCGGGAGACGTGGTTCCTGGTGGACGACACCAAATTCGCGCAGGTCTACCCCGCCGTCATCTGTGATCTGCACAGCGGTGCCATCCTGACGAACCGGTGCCCCAACCCCAAATACCGGCAATACACTCTGATAAAGGAGACCGAGGTATGATCTACACTGTAACGTTCAATCCTGCCATTGATTATGTGGTCCGTCTCGACAGGCCCCTTGAGGTGGGCGAGGTGAATCGCGCCGCCGGGGAGGACTGCGTGCTGGGCGGCAAGGGCATCAATGTTTCCGGCGTGCTCCGGGAGCTGGGCTGTGAGAGCGTGGCTCTGGGCTTTGTGGCCGGTGAGACCGGTGCCTGGCTGGAGCGTGGTCTGGCCGCGCAGGGGCTCCGGACCGATTTCATCCATCTGGCCGAGGGCATGACCCGCATCAACGTCAAGATCAAGGCGGGCACCGAGACCGAGCTGAACGGCGCAGGCCCCAGCATCCCGGAAAGTGCCATGCAGCAGCTGGAAGCCCAGCTGGACACCCTGCAGCCTGACGACATCCTCATTCTGGCAGGCAGCATCCCCAAGAGCCTTTCCCAGAGCACCTACGAGCGGCTGCTGGCAGGGCTGGAGGGCCACGGCGTGCGGGCCGTAGTGGATGCCACCCAGGATCTGCTGGTCAACGTCCTCCCCTATCACCCCTTCCTGATCAAGCCCAACAATCACGAGCTGGGCGAGATCGTGGGCCGGGAGCTGAAAACGGACGAAGAGATCACCGCCGCTGCCCGCGCCCTGCAGGAAAAGGGTGCCCGGAACGTGCTGGTGAGCATGGCCGGGAACGGCGCTCTGCTGGTGGATGAGCACGGCGAGGTGCACCGCATCGGCTGCCCCAAGGGCAAGGTCGTGAACAGCGTAGGCGCAGGCGACAGCATGGTGGCCGGTTTTGTGGCAGGCTATCTGCAAAGCGGCAGCTATGAGCAGGCCCTCCGGCTGGGCACCGCCTGCGGCAGTGCCACCGCGTTCAGCCTTGGGCTGGCAACGAAAGAAAAGATTGCCGAACTGATGCAGGAAATTTGAAGTAGAGCCCTCTTTGCGGTCTGCGGCGCAGACCGCAGCTGAGAGGGCTGCACAGAGAGAGAAAGGAGAACCCTTATGCGCATTACGGAATTATTCACCGCAAAGTCCATCGAGCTGGATTCCGCGGCCTCCAACCGGGACGAGATCCTCTCCCGGCTGGTAGAGCTGCAGGCCACCCACGGCAATATCACCGACACAGAAGCCTACAAGAAAGCGCTCTACGCCCGGGAGGATGAGGCCTCCACTTATGTGGACAACGGCATCACCGTCCCCCACGCCAAGACGAATGTGGTCACCCGGCCCAGCCTGGCCGCCCTGCGTCTGAGCACCCCGGTGCAGTACAACACCGAAGATGACGGCAAGACCGACCTGCTCTTTGCCATTGCAGCCCCCGAAAACGGCAGCCTGCATGTGGATATGCTGGCCCGCATGATGCAGATGCTGATGAACGAGGACTTTGTGGAAAAGCTGAAAGCCGCCAGGACCCCCGCCGAATTCCTTGCCCTCATCGATGCACAGGAGGAGGCCCAGTTCGGTGAGGAGAGCTTCACCCAGCAGGCCATCCCCCAGAGCGGCTACCGCATTCTGGCCGTGACCGCCTGCCCCAACGGCATTGCCCACACCTACATGGCCGCCGAGGCGCTGGCCAAGGCCGGTGACAAGCTGGGCCTGCCCACAAAGGTGGAGACCAACGGCTCCGATGGTGCCAAGAACGTGCTGACCCGCGCTGAGATTGCAGCCTGTGACGGCATCATCGTGGCTGCAGACAAGAATGTGGAGACCGCCCACTTTGACGGCAAGCCCGTGCTGTTTGCCCGGGTGGATGACGGCATCCACAAGCCCGAAGAGCTGCTGAAAAAGGTAGCCCACGGTGAAGTTCCTGTTTACCACGCCAAGGGCGGTGCCGCCGCTGCCGAAGAGGAGATCTCCGGCGACAGCTTTGGCCGCAAGGTGTACAAGGACCTGATGAACGGCGTGTCTCACATGCTGCCCTTTGTGGTGGGCGGCGGTATTATGATCGCGCTGGCCTTCCTGCTGGACGACTACACCATCGACCCCTCCAACTTCGGCATGAACACCCCCATCGCCGCCTTCTTCAAGACGGTGGGCAGCGCCGCCTTCGGCTACATGCTTCCCATTCTGGCAGGCTTCATCGCCATGTCCATCGCCGACCGTCCCGGTCTGGCCGTGGGCTTTGCGGGCGGCGTGCTGGCCATGAACGGCACCAACTTTGCAGGCCTTGCCAACGGTGAGACCACCGGCATCTCCGGCGGCTTCCTGGCCGCTCTGCTGGCCGGTTTCGCGGCCGGTTATGTGGTCGAGTTCCTGAAAAAGATCACCGAAAAGCTCCCCGCCAGCCTGAACGGCATCCGCCCCATGCTGATCTACCCGCTGGGCGGCATCCTTATCATCGGTGCCGTGATGTGCGGCATCAACCCTGTCATGGGCATGATCAACACCGCCATGACCAACTGCCTCAACGCCATGGGCGGCACCTCCAAAGTCCTGCTGGGTGCCATCGTTGCCGGTATGATGAGCATTGACATGGGCGGCCCCTTCAACAAGGCAGCCTACGTCTTTGGCACTGCCGCGCTGGCCTCCGGCAACTACGAGGTCATGGCTGCTGTCATGGTGGGCGGCATGGTTCCTCCCATCGCGATTGCCCTCTCCACCACCTTCTGCCCCAAGAAGTGGACCCCTGACGAGCGCCGCAACGGCATCGTGAACTACGTCATGGGCCTGTGCTTCGTCACCGAGGGTGCCATCCCCTACGCCGCCGCCGACCCGCTGCGCGTCCTGCCCAGCTGTGTGGCCGGTGCCGCGCTGGCCGGTGCCCTCTCCATGACCTTTGGCTGCGCCCTGCGCGCTCCCCACGGCGGCATCTTCGTGTTCCCCGTGGTCGATCATGCCCTGCTCTACTGCGTGGCTCTGGCCGCTGGCAGCGTGGTGGGTGCCGTGATCCTGAGCCTGCTCAAGAAGGACCGCACCGACGCAGCCTGATCTGCCATTTTCCTTCTTCCTTTACCATATAAAAAGGGTCCGTCTGCTCGCGCCAAAATGCGGCAGGCGGGCCCTTTCGTGCTTATCCCTTGATGATCCGGAGCAGGGTCTTGTCCAGCTGGATGGTGCGGTTCCAGGGGTTCAGGATAATGCCCTGGATCTCCGGCACCTGCAGTGCGGCATCCAACAGCTTTTCAAGCTCCACCAGAAAGGTGGACTGCACCGCTTCCGCGCCCTTCATCTCCTCTTCAAAGCTGGTAAAGGCATACCACCAGCTGGCCCCATCGGCCGTGCGGAGGGCCCGCAGCTGCATCTGCTCACTGGCCGGGTTCGGCTCCACCGCCACCACGACCTGTCCGTTTTCCCGCATCCGCCGCCGGATCACGGTCAGGGTATGCGCCAGTTGCTCCTGTGTAGGCTCCTGCTGTAACTGGTAAACCGCCTGTTCGATCTTTTCGTTGCCGTTCAGGCCCTCGTCCTTCTTCTGCGCCATAAGCTCTCCCATTCTTTTCATTGTATTTTATGCTTGTATTATATCTGGACTTTACGAAAAATGGAAGCGCTGGCCAGAGATTCTTTCTTTTTTCGTCTGCTTTCGGGTGTTTTTTCAAAAATCAGTAGCCCCCGCCCCGAAAAAGTGTTACAATATTTTCGTCTGGTATCATTTCAGAAACGACAGGACGCGCCGTTTTTCCGTGAGCCGTTTTGTCGGAATGGGAGAGATAAGGTAATGAAACGAATCCTTCGTTCTGCCGTCAGTCTGCTGCTGTGCGCCGCCGTGGCGCTGGGCGGCACTGCCTGCGGCCGAAGCAAACTGCCCACCACCATCACGATCTGGACCTATTACAACGGCGATCAGCTGGAATGCTTCAACCAGCTGGTGGAGCAGTTCAACTCCACCGTGGGCAAAGAGAAGAACATCCGGGTCGAAAGCTCCAGTCAGGGCAGCGTGAACGACCTGGAGACCAGCGTGCTGGCCGCCGCCGAGGGCAAGGTGGGTGCCGAGAAGCTCCCCAACATCGTCTCCTCCTACGCGGACACCGCCTTTACGCTGGATCAGATGGGCCTTGCCGTTGACCTGAGCCCCTACCTGACCGAAAAAGAGAAGTCTGCCTATATCGCCGGTTTTCTCGAAGAGGGCGACCTGATGAACAACGGGGAGCTCAAGGTCTTTCCCATAGCAAAATCCACTGAGCTGCTCTACCTGAACACCACCGACTTTGCCCCCTTTGCCGAGGCCACGGGCGTGACCTATGCGGATCTTTCCACTGTGGAGGGGCTGAACGAGGCCGCACACAAATACTACGACTGGACCGATGCCCAGACGGCTGCGCCCAACGACGGCAAGGCCCTGTATGGCCGCGACGCGCTGACCAATTACCTGCTCTGCGGCGCACAGGAACTGGGTACGACCATCTTTGATGCCGAGAACGGCGTGATGACCCTGCACTTTGACAAGCCGACCCTCCGCAGGCTGTGGGATAACTACTATGTCCCCTACCTCAAGGGCTGGTGCAGTGCCAGCGGCAAGTTCCGCAGCGACGATATCAAGATCGGCAGCCTGCTGGCCTATGTCGGTTCCTCCTCCAGCGCTTCCTTCTTCCCCACCCAGGTGCTGACCAGCGACACCGAGAGCCACGGCATCCAGATGGCCGCGCTGCCCTGCCCCAGCTTTGCAGGCTGTGAGCCGGTGGCCGTCCAGCAGGGGGCCGGCATGGTAGTCATCCCGGGCACCGAGGACGAGATCAGCGCCTGCGTTGCCTTCCTGAAATGGTTCACCCAGCCGGAAAACAACCTGCAGTTCTCGGTGCAGTCCGGCTATATGCCCGTGACCTATGCCGCCAACAGCATGTCCGCCCTTGAGAACAGCGGCCTGACGGTCTCTGAGCGCATCCACAAGGTGCTGAGCCTGTCCATTGATGCCATCGATCGCAGCAAGCTCTACACCACCCATGCCTTCCCGGATGCCCTGCGCGCCCGCAATACCCTGCAGTACGCGCTGGAGGACCGTGTCACTGCCGACCGTGCCACGGTGATGGAGCGGCTGGCTGCCGGGCAGACCCCCGAGAAAGCCGAAGCCGAGTTTCTGACCGATGCCTATTTTGATGCCTGGTACGACCAGACTCTGGCCGCTCTCAGCGCCTTTGCGGGCTGAGATGCCCTTGGAACAACCACAAAAGGAGAGCCCTTCAGATGCAGAACCGCAAGCCGCACAGACAAAAGGCCCCTCAGACGGGCCATTCTATCTTCGGCACCATCCTTTTCTCCCTGCTGGCTGTGCTGGCGGTGGAGATCCTGCTGCTGACCTTTGCCGCCCACGCCACCCGGCTTGGCCCCCAGCTGAACCAGAACGCCGAGGATATCCTTGCCATGCAGGTGGACAACCGCAGCCGGTATCTTCAGTCCATCTTCCACGATGCACAGGAGCTGACCAGCCTTTCCGATACCATCAATGGCCTGACCCAGCAGCTTCTGGACGAGGGAGAGATCAGCCTGAGCACGCTGGACAGCAGCAGCGACGCGGCCTATCCCCTGCTGGAAGCCGCCGCGCCGGAGCTCATCAGCACCCTGCGCATCAAGTCGGTGACCGGCGTGTTTCTTATCCTGAACACCCATGATCTGGATAAGCGGAAGCAGGACAGTCGGCTGCCCGCCATCTACCTGCGGGATCTTGACCCGGATGCCGCTCCCTCCCAGCGCAACGCCGACCTGACCTTTGTGCGGGCACCGGCCCAGCTGGTGCAGTCCCTCTCCATTGCCACGGACAACAGCTGGTCCCCCACCATCCGCTACCGGGCACTGGGAAACCGTGGCTTCCTTTATCCCCCTTTTCAGGCCGCCTATAAAGACGGAGCCAGCCCCTGATCCTGCCAGACGGCACCGTTTACGGCGTGATCGGCGTGGAGCTGCTGGCCGACTATCTGTGGGAGAATCTGCCCTGCTCTGAGCTGCAGAACAACGGCACCTATTTCCTTGCCGTGACCGGTACGGAGGAGCTCTCTGCCTCTGAACTGCAGCTGCGTCCGGTGCTCCGTTCCCACTGCGACGGGCAGCCGGGTTCTGCGGACGAAAGCCTTACGCTGCGCCTCCACAGTGCCCAGACCCGCCGCTACCTCTTCAGCGATGCCCTCTACATTGCCTCGGTCTCCCCCTTGAACCTCTACAGCCGGAACGCTCCTTTCTCGGGCGAGCACTGGCTTCTCGTGGGCTCTGTTCCCGCGGTGCAGCTCTTTGCTTTCGCCCAGCGGCTGCAGCAGCTGCTCTCCTTCATCATTCTGATCACGCTGGCCGTTGGCTTTGTTTGCAGCTGGCTGATCAGCAGGCGGCTGGCCCGGCCCGTAGCCAAGCTCTCGGCTGAGGTAGCCGCTGCCGAAGCGGATTCCTCCGCCATCCCGCATCTTTCCACCACCGGCATCAGGGAGCTGGATCAGTTTTCCTCTGCCTTTACCCAGCTGAGCAAAGACGTGCTGGACTCCTCCACCCGCTTTTTGCGCATTATGAAATTGGCCAGTGCGGAGCTGGGCGGCTATGAGCTGCGCGATGACAGCGTTTATGTGACTGACAACTTCTTCTCCATGCTGGGCCTTGCACAGGAGCAGCCAGATCCGCTCACGCCAAAAGCTTTCCGCGCCCTGATGGGCACACTGGAGCAGCGGTGGTTCTACCGCCTGTCCCCGGCCAACAACAAGGTCTTTGCCATCCCCCAGCCCGACGGCAGCACCCACTACATCACCCTGCGTGTCACCCATATCCTGGGCGAAAGCGCCTCCGAGGTGGGTCTGGCTGAGGATATGACCACCACGGTGCTGGAGCAGCAGCGCATTGAGCACGAGCGCGATTACGATACCCTGACCGGTCTGTACCGCCGCCGTGCCTTTGACCGCGCCTGTGAAGCGCTGTTCCAGCAGCCCGAAAAGCTGGGCTGTGCCGCCCTGCTGATGATGGATCTGGACAACCTCAAGCAGATCAACGACACCTACGGCCACGACTGGGGCGACCAGTACATCCGCCAGACCGGCCAGTGCTTTGCGGCCAACACGCCCGCCAACACCATCTGCTCCCGCCTTTCGGGCGATGAGTTCCTGATCTTCTTCTATGGCTACCAGGATCAGGCACAGCTCCGCGCCCAGCTGGAGCTGCTGAGTGCCGCCCTGCAGCGCAGCGTGTCCATCCTGCCCAACGGCAAGCAGCTGCACATCAGCATCTCGGGCGGCATCGCCTGGTACCCCACGGACGGCCACGACCTGCTCACCCTGAAAAAATATGCCGACTTTGCCATGTATCAGGTCAAGCATTCCCACAAGGGCCGCATGTGTGATTTTGATATCGGCAGCTACCATCAGGAGGCATACGCCGCCCAGACCCAGCAGGACTTTGAGCGCCTGCTGCAGGAAGAGCTGGTGTCCTACCACTTCCAGCCCATCTGCTCTGCCCGCAGCGGCCGGGTCGCAGCCTACGAGGCCCTCATGCGGGTCGATCTGCCCACCCTGCACTCCCCCGCTCAGGTCATGCAGCTGGCCCATGAGACGGGCCGCCTGTATGAGATCGAACGGATCACTGTGTTCCATTCCAGCGCGCTCTTCCAGCGTATGCAGGCACAGGGCCTGTTCCAAAGCGATGCCCTGCTCTTCATCAACTCCATCGCCAATGTCAGCCTGACGAATGAGGATGTGGAGGAATATGCTCAGCGCTACCCCGAGCTGCTTAAGCGGCTGGTGGTGGAGATCACCGAACAGGAGGATCTGGACCGCGCATGTCTGGAGCGGAAGCGGAACGTTCCGGGCTTCTCCGGCTCCTTTGCGCTGGATGACTACGGCAGCGGCTACAGCAACGAGCTGAACCTGCTGGAGCTCTCGCCCCGGTATATCAAGATCGACATTTCCATTGTGCGCGGGATCGACACCGACCGTGATAAGCAGCAGATCGTCTCCAACATTGTGGCTTACGCCCACGCCCGCAGTATGCAGCTCATCGCCGAGGGCATTGAGACCGAGGCCCAGCTGCGCACCGTCATCGGTCTGGGTGTGGATCTGCTGCAGGGCTACTACCTCAGCCGCCCCGCCGCAGTACCCGCCCCCATTGCACCGGAAGCGCAGGCGGTGATCGACCAGCTCGAACACCAGCGGTTTGATCCCCTCGGTTTATGATCTTTCCGGCTCCCCTGCGGGGGAGCCTTTTGTGACCCCATTCAGAGAAAGGAGACACGATGAACCACGAATCCAGTTCCGCTCTCCCCGCCGCCATCCGGGTGCGGGGCGCGCGGGTGCACAACCTGAAGAACATCGACGTAGATGTGCCGCTCCACAAGATCGTCGGCATTGCGGGCGTGTCCGGTTCCGGCAAGTCCTCGCTTGCGCTGGGTGTTCTCTACGCCGAGGGCTCCCGCCGCTATCTGGAGGCCCTTTCCACCTATACCCGCCGCCGGATGACCCAGGCCGAAAAGGCACAGGTGGACGAGATCCGCTATGTTCCCGCCGCACTGGCCCTCCACCAGCGGCCCGGCGTGCCCGGGATGCGCTCCACCTTTGGCACCATGACCGAGCTTTTGAACAGCCTGCGCCTGATGTTCTCCCGGCTCTCCCACTACCCCTGCCCCAGCTGCGGCTGCATGGTGCCGCCCAGCCTGAACATTGCGGCCGAGATCCCGCTCTACTGCCCCCGGTGCGGCGCGCAGGTGCCGGTGCTGGGCGCGGAGCAGTTCGCCTTTAACAGCACCGGAGCCTGCCCAGACTGCGAGGGCACCGGCATCGTGCGGGTGGTGGACGAATCCACTCTGGTGCCGGACGAGAGCCTTTCCATCAACGAGGGCGCGGTGCTGCCCTGGCAGACCCTGATGTGGTCGCTGATGAAGGAGATCGCCGAAAAGATGGGCGTGCGCACCAACGTACCTTTCCGGGAGCTGACCCCGGAAGAGCGCGACATGGTGTTCCACGGCCCCGCCAAAAAAGTGCACCTGCTCTACCAGAACAGCAAGACCGGCGCGGCGGGTGAAATGGATTTCACCTACTTCAACGCCGTTTATACCGTGGAGAACGCCCTTGCCAAGGTAACGGACGAAAAGGGCATGAAGCGGGTGGAGCGGTTCCTGAAACAGGGCCCCTGCCCCGCCTGCGGCGGCTCCCGCCTGAACGCCGCGGCCCGGGCTCCCCGGCTGCGGGGCATCGGGCTGGCCGATGCCTGCCGCATGACGCTGGACACGCTGGTACATTGGGTGGAGGGGGTGCCCGCCTCCCTGCCCGTGGAGATGCGCCCCATGGCTGAGAGCATCTGCGAGTCCTTTCAGGCCACCGCCGCCCGCCTGCTGGATCTGGGGCTGGGCTACCTCTCCCTTGACCGGGAGGCCGCCACCCTTTCCACAGGGGAGCGCCAGCGGGTGCAGCTGGCCCGCTCGGTGCGCAACCGCACCACCGGCGTGCTCTATGTGCTGGACGAGCCCTCCATCGGCCTGCACCCCTCCAACATCGAGGGCCTGCGGGGCGTGATGCATGACCTGATCGCGGACGGCAACTCCATCGTGCTGGTGGATCACGACACTGAGATCCTGCGGGATGCCGACTGGCTCATTGAGATGGGCCCCGGTGCCGGTGAAAACGGCGGCACCATCCTGACACAGGGCACTGTGGAGCAGGTGGCCCAAAGCCCGGCCTCCCGCATCGGGCCCTTCCTTGCCGACCTGCACACCCTCTCAGCCCGCACCCGCACCCCGGAAGCGGAGCTCTTTGCGCTGGGCACCATCACCCTGCGCACCCGGGCCATCCACACCGTCAAGCCGCTGGAAGTCCGGCTGCCCAAGGGGCGGCTCATTGCGGTGACCGGCGTGTCCGGTTCCGGCAAGACCACGCTGGTGCTGGAAAGCCTGATCCCCGCGCTGGAGGCCGCCGCCAAGGGCGAAGCTCTGCCCGCCCATGTGGAAAGCATCACTGCACCGGGCATTGCGCAGGTCAAGCTCATTGACGCAACGCCCATCGGCATCAATGTTCGGTCCACGGTGGCCACCTACGCCAATGTCCACGATGAGCTGCGCAAGATCTACGCCCGCTCCCCCCTTGCCAGGGAGAAGGGCTACAAGGCGGGCGATTTTTCCTACAACACGGGTCGCCTGCGCTGCCCCGGCTGCGACGGCACCGGCACCATCAGCCTGGACATCCAGTTCCTGCCGGATGTGGAGATCACCTGCCCGGACTGCGGCGGCTCCCGCTACCAGAAGGATGCCGCCGCCCTCTACCGCACCCGGAAGGACGGCACCCAGGCCGAGAGCCTGCCCCGCCTGATGGAGATGAGCGTGGACGAAGCCCTTGCCGCCTGTGCCGACCTCAAGCTGGTGGCCAGCCGGCTGCAGACCCTTTCCAGCCTGGGGCTGGGCTACCTGACTCTGGGCGAGGCCACCCCCAGCCTTTCGGGCGGGGAGGCCCAGCGGCTCAAGCTCGCCAGCGAGATGGGCAAAGGGCAGGCTGACACCGTGTTTGTATTCGACGAGCCCACCATCGGCCTGCACCCGCTGGACGTGCGCACCCTGCTGGGCGTGTTCCAGCGTCTCATCGACAGCGGGGCCACTGTGGTGGTCATTGAGCACGATCTGGATGTGATCCGCAACGCCGATTATCTCGTAGACCTCGGCCCCGGCGGCGGCGAGAGCGGCGGACGCATCGTGGCCTGCGGCACACCGGAGCAGGTGGCCGCCGATCCCGCCAGCATCACCGGAAAATATCTGCACCTGTAATTAAAAGAGGGACCCCGCCCAACGGCGAGGTCCCTCTGACATTTTATGATAAATTTTAGGTATCCTGCAGTTCCCCGCGGCTGGCAGCCTTGAGGTAGGCAAAGATGAAGCCGTCCAAATCACCATCCATCACGGCATCGACATTGCCGGTCTCGTAGTTGGTACGGTGATCCTTGACCATGGTGTAGGGCATGAACACATAGCTGCGGATCTGGTGGCCCCAGGCGATCTCATTCTGCACGCCCTTGATGTCGTCGATCTTGTCCATGTGCTGCTGCTTTGCGATCTGATACAGCTTTGCCTTCAGCATTTCCATGGCGTAGTCACGGTTCTGGAACTGGCTGCGCTGGGTCTGGCAGCTGACCACGACGCCGGTGGGCTTGTGGATCAGACGGACAGCGGAAGAGGTCTTGTTGATGTGCTGGCCGCCGGCACCGGAGGAGCGGAACACCTGCATCTCGATGTCCTCAGGGCGGATGTCCACCTGAATGGTGTTGTCCAGCTCAGGCATCACTTCCAGAGAGGCAAAGCTGGTCTGGCGGCGGGCGTTGGCATCAAAAGGAGACACGCGGACCAGACGGTGCACGCCGTTCTCGCTTTTCAGCAGGCCGTAGGCGTTGGCACCCTTGACCATCATGGAAGCGCTCTTCATGCCGGCTTCGTCGCCGTCCTGATAATCCAGCACCTCTACGGTCATGCCGTGTGCCTGTGCCCACTTATTGTACATACGGTAGAGCATCTCGGCCCAGTCCTGCGCCTCGGTGCCGCCGGTACCGGCGTGGAAGGTCAGGATCGCGTTGCTGTGGTCGTACTCACCGTTCAGCATGGTCATCAGCTGCAGCTCATCCACAGCCTTGCCCACAGCGTTCACAGCTTCCTCTGCCTCGGGTACCATGTCGGGGTCGTACTCCTCGTCCAGCATCACCAGCATGGTCTCGGCATCATCGTACAGGCCCTGCAGTTTTTCAAAGCGGTTCAGCTTGCCCTTCAGGTCGCCCACTTCATCAAAGACCTTCTTGCTCAGCTCAGCGTCATCGTAAAAGCCGGGGCGGCTCATGGTGTGCTCCAGCTCCTGCACGCGCTTGCGGGAAGCGTCGATGGCCAGCGCTTCCTCCAGGTCCTTCACAGCGGTACC
The DNA here is from genome assembly GCF_049545105.1 of Faecalibacterium hominis (ex Afrizal et al. 2022). NCBI lineage: Bacteria > Bacillati > Bacillota > Clostridia > Eubacteriales > Oscillospiraceae > Faecalibacterium > Faecalibacterium hominis (ex Afrizal et al. 2022). The sequence goes on from NZ_CP186860.1 coordinate 793,860, forward strand.
GTAATCGGCCAGCTGCACTTTCAGTTCGTCAGTAGTAATCATATTTTAAGAATCCCTCAAAAGATACAGTTTATACACAGATACTTCATTAGTATACCCAGAATCCATGATAAAGTAAAGAGGAAAAATACTCAACCTACTGGAATTTTGAAGATTTTTGCCTTTTCTTTTCTCTTTTAAGGGAGTATAATAAGTTCAACTAGCATACCGGGAGGATCTTATGCCCAAATATTATGGCTGCCCCTGTGAGGGCTGCGGCAAGCCGCTGACACTGCAGGACGACATCGTTGTCTGCCCCGACTGCGGCGCGCCTTATCACCGCGATTGTTATGAAAAGCTCGGCCGCTGCATCCATGCCCCGGCCCACGCCGCCGGATACGAGTGGAAGTTCCCTTATCAGGAAAGTGAGCTGTGCACCTGCCCTGCCTGCGGCGAGCGCACCCTGCGCAGTGAATCTGTCTGCCGCTGCTGCGGTGCGGCCCTGCCTCCGGAGGGGGCACAGGAGCCCGCAGACCGTGCCGATTCGGACGAGCACAGCGAGGAGTTTGATTACTCCACCTTTTACCGCCAGTTCCAGGAGACCGGAGCCCCGCAGGTAGACCCGCTGCGTCAGACCTATCAGGCCGCTTTTGGCAAGGAAGAGGTCATGGACGGCATCCCCTGCAAGGACTGGGCGGATTTCATCGGTCCGGCTTCCCCTGCCTACCTGAGCGCCTACTGCCGGATGCAGCTGTCCCACACCAAGACCTCCATGAGCTTTTCGGCCATGCTGTTCGGCCCGTTCTATTTCTTCTACCGCAAGGCGTGGAAGCCCGCGTTCGCCTTTCTGGCCGCCGAGCTGGTGCTGGCCCTGCCCACCTTCATTGACCTTTTGCAGATCACGGACAGCAGCCTGGCCCCGGGGCTTTCCACCTCCACCCTGCTCACCCTTTCCCGGGTCTGCTCAGTGCTCAGCTTCCTGCTGATGATCGTGCGCGGACTGTATGGCAAGTGGTTCTACCGCCAGAGTGCCGCCGAAAAGATCCGCCGCATCCGCGCGGAGTTCCCGGACGCGGCACAGCGCAAAGCCGTGCTCTGCGCGCAGGGCGGCACAAGCTGGGCCGCCGTGCTCGGCTGTCTGGTCCTGCTCATGGTCATCGGCAGCGCGTTCACCCTGCTGCTTGGCCCCAATGTGGATGCCCTGATCCATCTGGTCTACGGCTGAGCGTTCAGCCTGAAATGATATGATGAAGGAGTTCCGAACCATGAAAAAAGTTACGAAGGCTGTCATCCCTGCCGCCGGTCTGGGCACCCGTGTGCTGCCCGCCACCAAGGCCATGCCCAAGGGGATGCTCCCCATCGTGGATAAGCCCGCCATCCAGTATCTGGTGGAGGAAGCCGTCAAGTCCGGCATCACGGACATTCTGATCATTCTGGGCCGCAACCAGAGCATCATCGAGGATCACTTTGATCGCAGCCCCGAGCTGGAAGAAAAGCTGGCCGCCCCCGGCAAGGAAAAGATGCTGGAGGAGTGCCTGGGCATCTCGAACCTTGCCAACATCTTCTTTGTGCGCCAGAAGCAGACGCTGGGCCTAGGCCACGCCGTAAGCATGGCAAAGGCCTTTACCGGTGACGATCCGTTCGTGGTCATCTACGGCGACGACGTGATCTGGGGCGAGGACCCTGTCTGCGCCCAGCTCATCCGCGCCTATGAGGAGTTCGGCCGCCCGGCTGCCGGTGTCTCCGCTGTGCCCTGGGCCGATGTGAGCCGTTACTGCAGCCTGAAGACCACCCCCATCCACAACAACTATTTCTTTGTGGATGACATGATCGAGAAGCCCAAAAAGGGCCAGGAGTTCAGCAACTACTCCATTCTGGGCCGTGTGCTGCTGACCCCTGAGATCTACGATATCCTCGCCCACACCAAACCCGGTGCAGGCGGCGAGATCCAGCTGACCGATGCCATGGCCGAGTATGCCCGCAACTGCGGCGGCATGACCGCTGTGGAGTTCACCGGCACCCACTACGACATGGGCAACAAGCTCCGCGTGGTGGAGGCTCAGGTGGAGCTGGCATTGCAGCACCCCGAGATCGGCGAGGCTTTCCGTGCCTACCTGAAGGAGTTCTGCAAGACCCTGTAACTGTCATTTTCCTTTCCATGACCCAAGACCGCTCTGCCGCCGGGCAGGGCGGTCTTTTGCTGCAATAACCCCGGCAAGGAATTGGTTGATACAAAACAGTTCCTGCGGTATACTGGGTGTGAATGTTTTTTATGTAAAGATCGTATCAAAGAAAAGAGAAAGCGAGGTTTTTTCATGGCAAATGCCGACCGCAGCGCGGAGCAGTTCCGCAAAATGACGGAGACCCCCATCCCGAAATTGATCCTGAGTCTGGCGGCTCCCACGATATTGAGCATGCTCATCACCAGCATCTACAATCTGGCCGACACCTTTTTTGTGGGCCAGATCTCCACCAGCGCATCCGGTGCGGTGGGCATCGTTTCCAGCCTGATGGCCATTCTCCAGGCGCTGGGCTTCATGCTGGGCCACGGCTCCGGCAGCATCATCAGCCGCAGCCTGGGCAGCCAGAACACCGATGCCGCCACCCGGTTTGCTTCCACCAGCTTCTTCACAGCGCTGGTGTTCGGCGGCATCATCACAGCGGCAGGCCTGCTCACCCTGCCCGATTTTATGATGCTGCTGGGCAGCACCGAGACCATCCTGCCCCATGCCTGTGCCTACGCGCGGTACATCCTGCTGGCCGCTCCCATTATGATGTCCAGTCTGGTGATGAACAACATCCTGCGCTATGAGGGCAAGGCCAGCTTTGCCATGATCGGCCTGGTCACCGGCGGCCTGCTGAACATTGCGCTGGACCCGCTGCTCATCTTTGGGCTGGGCATGGGCACCGCCGGTGCGGGCCTTGCCACGGCCCTGAGCCAGACCATCAGCTTCTGCATCCTGCTGTCCATGTTCCTGCGGGGCAAAACGGTCAGCCAGTTCCGGATCACGGCAGTCACCCACAGCCCGGCGGAGTTCGGCACCATCCTGATGACCGGCATGCCCAGCTTCGGCCGTCAGGGCCTGAACAGCATTGGCGGAATGCTGCTGAACATCGCCGCCCGCGGCTATGGCGACGCTGCCGTGGCCGGTATGAGCATCGTTTCCCGCATCTTCATGTTCATCATCTCGGTGGCCATCGGCACCGGTCAGGGCTTTCAGCCGGTGGCAGGCTTCAACTATGGTGCCAAAAAGCACCACCGGGTGCAGCAGGCCTGCCTGTTCACCATGGCAGCCAGCTTCTGCTTTCTCTCTGTCATTCTTACCGTCTGCTGGTTCAATGCCGAGACCCTCATCCGCCTCTTCCGCGATGATCCCGAAGTCACCGCCGTGGCCCTGCCTGCCTTCCGCTACCAGTGCTTTGCCATGCTGCTGCAGCCCGTGATCGTGGCGGGCAACATGCTGTTCCAGTCCATCGGCAAATCGGGCCGGGCCACCTTTCTGGCCTGCTGCCGTCAGGGCGTGTTCTTCATCCCGCTCATCCTCACCCTGCCCCGGGCCTTTGGGCTGCTGGGTGTTGAGATCTGCCAGCCCATCGCCGATGTGCTGACCTTCTTTGTCACCGTGCCCTTCCTCTTCCCCTTCCTGCGTCAGCTGGTGCGGATGGACGAAGCTGAGGCTGCCGAGGTCTGAGCGAACCCTGTAACAAAACTGTAACCATAACCGGACGTTCGATTGCAATTGAACGTCCGGTTTATTCGTATTATAATCAGAATAGGAAAGTTAAATTCTACCAAACCTGTGAGGTACGCTTATGAAACGTTCTGTTCTCCGCATCGGCTGTGCAGTGCTCAGCCTGTCTGCCGCGGCAGGGCTGCTGGCCTCCTGCTCCCTGCTGCCTCCGGCCTCGCCCCTGCCCGATTCCAAGCCCGCGCAGGCTGAGGAAGCGCCCGGCCCCGCTGCAGCTCCACTGGACGACGGCAAACTGCGCATCTTGTACAGCAACGGCTCCAACGGCGGCAATACCGTGCTCTGCGGCAATACCGTGTTGTATCAGGCTGCCAGCAGCGAGACCGTGTATCTGGTGCCGGATACCCTGACCGGCACCGTGCGGTACTATCTGCGGCAGTGGTCAGACCCCAGTACCCCCACCGGGCGGGCAACCGCCCTGTGCGACCGCAGCGGCAAGGAGATCCTGACCTTTGACCGTGCCTACGATGCCGTCCTGACCGGCAGCCTGCTGGTCCTGACCGCACCGGAACAGATGGCCTATGCCCCCTGCAACAACCACGCCGCAGGCGATTGCCGGGTGATCGACCTTGCCACGGGCGACGAGCTGGCTGTGCCCGAAAACGCTTACGGATGCAGCATAGCAGGCAGCTATCTGGCCTTTGAAGTCTGCAATGTCCCGGCAGACTATGTGCAGGAAAACGAATGGGGCGATGATCTGACCGCCTACTGCGCCGTACAGGTGCAGGATCGGCAGGGTGAGGTGGTCTATCAGGCAGAGCTGTCCGGCCTTTCCAACTTCTACGCCAGCAGCAGCGACAGCTCCGCCCCCACCGACTGGCTGGTGGTGAGCCACTACAACGAGGATGGCACGACGGGTGCCGACAGCCTGTACAACCCCACCACCGGCGAGGAGCTGACCGGTTACCAGCAGTACACCGGTGCAGGCACGGTCAGCCTGTATCACGATGGCAGATATCAGCTAGTGGATCTGGTCAGCACGGAGCAAAGCGCTGTGCTCTGCGAATACGACCAGCCTGTGCGGTATTATGCGCCCGGCGCAGCAGTCACGGAGCCAGATGCCTCCACCCCCGAAATGGCGGGGCGGTATCTGTTCCACGACCTGCTCACCGGCGAGGAGAAAGACCTCTACGATGCCAATACGGATGATGCCACGTTGGCCATCTATGCCGTAGACGGCACCGTGCGGGTGTTCGACCTGCAGACCGGTGTTCTGCTGACCGATACCACCATCGACCCGGTGGAAAATCAGGTGCGTACCCATATTTACCCCGAGGGGAACGGCTGGGCCTGGGTCCAGCAGGATGACAATGACAGCTACGACGCAACGGCCATCCACATCTGCGGGCCGGATGGCATCCACAAGACCCTCGACCCGGCCAAGCTGGATGAGACCTACAACTACTACTCGCCCCTGCTCTCCACTGAGGACGGTATCTACTTCTACGGCTGCTACAATGGCCCCGGCAGCAGCTGGCTCTACGATGTTCTGGACAGCGACGGCAATGTGGTGGTCAGCGGCCTGCGCACTTGTGCCGGGTACTACGCCAACAGCGTCAACGGCCTGCCCGAGGGCGTGTTCGCTGCCGTCAAGGGCTTTGAGAGCGGCTGGATGGACCTGACCGGCCAGTGGCTCTACGCCGAGAGCATCTTCGCTTCCAGCAACGACGAAATGGACAACGGTTTCTTCTAAGGAGGTTTTTCCATGCGTACTGTCAAAATTTCCCGCCGCGCGTTCCTGACCGGTCTGGGTCTGGCATCCACCGCCGCCCTGCTCTCTGCCTGCAATACCGTGCCTGCCTCCTCTCATTCGGGGGCGGCCCCGTCTCAGCCTGATTCTGAGGCACCCTCCTCTTCTGCCGCCAGTGAAGTTCCCGCACAGCCCATCCTGAGCGTGGATGAATTCCCCATTACGGATGGCAGCACGGCCTGCATCCCGCTGATTGCACAGATCATGGCCGACACCACCGGGCTGGATCTGGAGACCGCCCGGAGCGCCGTGACCACCAACACCACGGCCCAGGCCTGGCGCAACTTGGGCCTGTACGGCAACAATTACGGCGATTCGGTCAAGCTCATCATCGCCTACGAGGCCCCGGAATCCGTCAAGGAGGAGCTGAAGGCTGACGGTGACCCGCTGGAGCAGAAGGCCATTGGCCGGGACGCTCTGGTGTTCATCGTCAACGAGGACAACCCCGTGCAGAGCCTGACCCTGCAGCAGCTCAAGGACATCTACGCCGGAACGATCACCAACTGGAAGGATGTGGGCGGCAAGGATCAGGAGATCATTGCCTTCCAGCGGCGGGCGGACTCCGGCAGCCAGACCCTGTTCCAGAAACTGCTGATCCAGGGCGGCCCGCTGATGGAGGCCCCCACCGAGCTGGCCCCCACCGCCATGGGTGAGCTGGTGGACAGCATTGCAGAGTATAACAACTCCGCCAACGCCATCGGTTTCTCGGTCTACTACTACATCGACCAGATGTATTCCAAGCCCGGTCTGCGGCTGCTGGCCGTGGATGGCGTGACCCCTTCCAACGAGACGATCGCCGACCAGAGCTACCCGCTGTGCAACGAATTCTATGCCGCCATCCTGCAGGATTCCGCTGCCGACAGCCCGGAGCGCAGGATCTACGAGTGGCTCTCCACCGATGCAGGCCGTTCCTGCATTGAGCACTCCGGCTATGTAGCCGTCCAGTAATTCCCAGAAAATTCGGCACATTTCATTGACTTTGCTCAAATCCTTTGCTAGACTTAAGAAAAGTTTGTCAGCTTTTTTCGTTTCACGATCTTGAGCAAAGGAGATGCCGCATCATGTCCCATCCTTCCGACACCCCGCACTCCGCCCATGTTGAGAGCCGCAGCCGCAAGGCACTGCGCAGCTGCATCATTCAGGCCGCCACCCTGCTGGAGATCGTGCTGTCCGGGCTGGTGCTCATCGGCCTGCTGCTCAGCTTCATTCCCCTGCTCAAATGGATGCCGGGCCTGCTGTTTGATGGCAACGATGTAGAGATTCGCGGCTTCCTTGAGCGGGCGCTGGACATTGTCATCGGCGTGGAGTTCATCAAGATGCTGGCCAAGCACAGCCCCGGCAGCAGCCTGGAAGTGCTGCTCTACGCCATTGCCCGCCACATGGTGGTCGGCCACGAATCGGCTTTGGACAACCTCATCAGCGTGGGTGCCATTGCGTTGATCTTTGTCGTGCGCAAGTTCTTCTTTGTGCCGGCCTTTGGTGCCCACCTGCCTGACGGCAAGCCCGCTCCGGACCTGACCCCCAACCAGAGCGGCATCCCCGCCGAGGAGTTCCGCACCCGCCTGCGCCAGCGCATCCATGCAGAAGCTCTCGCCGACGAGGAGGACGACGAGGACGATGAGACTGAGAAAGTGTAAGATTTCCGAACGCACAAAAACCCGAGGACAGCTGTGATGCTGTCCCCGGGTTTCTTATTGTTTTGGTATTCTAGTCAATCGCTTGGAGCACCTTCATGGTGTTCCGCATTAAAGAATGCTCCATTCCACTCCTTATTGCACCCCGAAAGCAATTCGTCCCAACTTCCAGCATACCAGACATCCGATAAATTCGAACATCCATCAAATGCCCCCGCTCGAATTTCCTTCGTTGCCTTACCAAGTATGACTGTTCGCAAAGAATAACAACTTGCAAATGTTTGCTTTTCTATGGTCTCCTGTCCCTCAAGATATACACTGATAAGTTTCTTGCAATCTGCAAATACTCCACCATTCATCATCCGAATATTTGACGGGATAAAAACCTTCAACAGCCCTGAATTTTCAAATGCTGACTGGTAAAGTTCCAGTCTACTGTTTTCAGGGAAAGTAATCTCTTCCAGTGATACACAATCTAAAAATGCAGACTGTTCAATCTTCACCAGAGATTTTGGCAGCTGCACAGATTTCAGATTATAACACCCTGAAAATGCGGCAAAGCCAATCTCCGTAACGCCTTCCGGGATACTCACCGATTCCATGGTGGTATTATTTTTGAAGCATCCTGAATCAATTTTGGTAAACTTCCCGCTGGGCAGAACAACATCCTTTTGCTTGCCGGTATCGTAGCTTTTCAGCACGCCATTCACGATCAATGGATTCTCTTTTTCCGGCACGCTGGATGCTGGCGGCTCCGGTTCACTGGAAGAAGCCGATTCCGAGGGGGCGGGCACTTCCTCCGGCTGAGAGGGAGCCGATACCTCACTGGAAGCGGGCGGTTCCGCAGGCGCGGGCATCTCTCCCCCGCCGCAGGCAGAAAGCAGCACGGTACCGCACAAAAGCAGTGCTGTGCACAGAACGGTCCTCCATTTCATAGCGAGCCTCCTATTCTGCCCCGCAGGGGCTATCTTCTTTTTTTCAGAACACCTTGCGGCACTCCACCACAAGACCGACCACCCGCACCTGCACCCGTTTCAGATCATAGATCTGGGGCTGGTGCACGGGGTTGAAGCTTTTGGGGGTCAGGACCACAAGGCTCCCCTCCTGACGGAAATATTTCACGGTGGCTTCATCGCCGTTGACCATCACCACGGCAAGCTGGCCGTTTTCCACCTCCGGCTGCTCCCGCACCAGGATCTCATCGTTTTCCGAAATGCCCACGGCGTTCATGCTGTCGCCCCGGACACGGAGCCAAAAGTACCGTGCCCCGTCTTTCCGGGTGATGGGGATGTAGCCCTCAATGTTTTCTTCCGCATACATGGGCAGGCCTGCACGCACCGTGCCCAGCAGCGGAGCCGTGAGAGCGGGATCGAACGGGACAGCTCCTTCGGGCAGCTTCCGCTCCTCCTGCACCGACGGGACGGCTTCGCCCAGCAGCTCCCCCACCGGCACGCCAAAATAGGCGGATACTCTGGCCAGCGTCTCGCCCGAGGGGGTCGCCCCGGTGTTTTTCCATTTGGTCACTGTGGAGTTGCTCAAGCCCATCTCCTGCGCTGCCCGGCTGCGGCTGATGCCTCTGGCCTGACACAGGGCCGTGTAGCAGTCATAAAACACAAATTTTGCACTCCTTCTTGTGCAGGACGCCGGTTTTCTAACCGGATTCAGATTTTCCCTTGACTTTCTGAATTTAATCAGATATTATAGCCTCACAAGCTGATTTTGGTTAGATTTTATCCACCAAACCATCTGCGGTCTTTTCACAATCTTACCGGAAACTCTAACCAAAGTCAAGCTTTTGAACGCGAAAACCACGACAAAAGGAGTGAAACTGTATGATCGAACGTCAGATCCATTTATCCTCGGGCGGCGGGGCTGCTTTGCAGGGGTACGATGGCCTGCTCCGCTTCGGCTACACCAGAAACCGGGGCATCTACGCCCTGCGGGTGGAAGCCGACGGCGAGTGGCAGGGCATGACCCTGCGGGCCTTCTGGCACCTGCCGGATGGGAACGCTGCCCCCTCCACGCTGGTGGTGGACGGCCTTGTGGAGGTGCCCGCCCTCATCACGGCTGTGCCCGGGGAGGGGCGCATCACCTTTGAGGGCACCGATGGCACCCGCACCCTGACCAGCGCGGACGTGTGCTACTGCGTGGCCGAAAATTCCGGCACTGAGGACAGCACCCTGCCCCAGCCCGGCACGCCCGCCTGGCAGGCCCTGCTGGAACGGCTGAAAGCAGCTGTGGAAAGCGGTGCATTCCGGGGCGAAAAGGGGGAACCCGGACCGCAAGGAGAACCCGGTGCTGCAGGACCCACCGGCCCCAAAGGAGAGCCCGGACCGCAAGGCCCGCAGGGAGAACCCGGCCCCCAGGGCCCAAAGGGTGACCCCAGCGATCCCGGCCAGTGGGAGCTGCTGGAAAAGGTGTCCCTGAACGCCGCCGCTGCCAGCTTTGAGCGCACCTTTCCCACCGAACTGCAGGCGCTGAAGGTGCTGTTTCAGGCAGGCAGCAGCCAATCCAAGGGCACGCTGCACTGGGTTTGCAGCACCAGCGATGGTACCCAGCTGCTCAGTGCTTCTGCCCCCTGTGCTGCCAGCAGCTCGATGTCCAGCCCGCCCACCCGCACCTTTGCCAGCTTTCAGGCACTTCCCTGCTTCGGCCAGTATCTCTGTTTTGCCGCATCCGGCACCACGGGTGCACCGCCTGCGGTCGTTTTGCCTGCCGGAAGAGGCGGCCAGAATGTGGATGCCAGCCAGAAGCTCGGCAGGCTGACCCTGACCGTGGACACCAACGTCCGGCTTGCCGCCGGTGCCACGATCGAGCTGTGGGGCGTTCCGGCCTGAGCGGGAGCACCGAAACCGTTCCCGACAGAACTTTCGGTAAAATTTCTTTCACTTTCCATGAAATTTTTGTGTTTTGCCTTGATGCATCTTCCATATTTTGTTATACTGGTTAAAAAGCGGAAAGTGGGGAGTCGGCCATGGATGTCCCTGTTCGGTTTATCGATTCGATCATCAACAATCCCCTGCTGATGCAGTTTCTTGTGCATCGGTGTTTTTTTCTGTTGGAATATGACCCCCGTCTGGATCAGCTGCGGGTCTACGATACCCGGAGCCGCACGCTGGAAACGCTGGATGCCTACCTTGGCTCCGAGAAGCCGGAGCACGCCACGATCTTCGCGGAGGACCGCTGGAAGATGCACGCCCTGCTCACCGGTGAGCTGTACGGCCCGCTGGAGATGCGCTTTGTCTCGCCGGAGGGGGTGTATTATTCCCGGGAGGTGGATGCCCGCCCGGTCGAGGACCCCGCCCGCGGCACGCTCTATGTAGGCTACGCAAAGGACATCACCGACCAGAAGAATCAGACCCAGGAGCTGCTGGAGCAGGCCCGCCACGATTCCCTGACCCAGCTGTATAACAACCGCACCGGCAAGGAGCTTATCGACCGCTATCTGCAGGCCAAAGATCCCTATGCCTCCTGCGGAATGCTGGTCATCGACCTTGATTTTTTCAAGAACGTCAACGACCGCTACGGGCATCTATTCGGCGACAAGGTCCTGCAGGAGTTTGCCCGGATGCTGCGCACCCTGTTCCGCTCCAGCGACATTCTGGTGCGGTTCGGCGGCGATGAATTTGTGGTGTTTTTGAAGGATATCCCCAACACCACCCTGCTTCAGAAGACCCGCCAGCTGTCAGAATCCGTGCAGCAGATGAAGTTCTGGGAAAACGATTACCGGATGACCTGCAGCATCGGTGCCTGCTTCCTGCCTGAAAACACAGCGGGCTATTCCTTTGACCAGCTGTTCGAAAACGCGGACTGGGCCCTGTATCAGGCCAAGCAGAATGGCCGCAACCAGTATGTGTTCTGCGACAATCTGCGGCGCTATGCCCAGGCGGTTCCTGCCGCCCCGGAAACGGCCGATATCGATGCACGCTACCTGCACAACGATCTGATCTCCACCGCCTTTGAACTGTTTGAGAAGAACAACAGCTTTGAGACGGCTATCCCCCTCTTCCTGAAGATCGTCGGCATCCGGCTGCAGCTGGACCGCATCACCATTGTGGACACCCGCATCCGGGAACGCAGCGTCTCCCGGCAGTTCCAGTGGACCTCTCCCCACGCGGAGCCGGTGCCTCTGAACGGTAACTCCTTTACCAAGGAGGACTTCCTGACCCTGTTCCACAGCTACGATGAATACGGTACCACCGTGCTGCAGGCCGACAACATGGGGATGTACTCGCCGCAGGGGCGCGCGTTGCTGATGCAGGGCGGGGCCCAGACAGTGGTCTACGCTGCCATGTACGGCGAGGGCGAATATCAGGGTGCCATTGCCTATGTGGTGTGCGGCAGCAAACGGTACTGGACTCCCCAGAACCGCCGGGAGCTGGGCGAGATCACAAAGATCATCAACGCCTACCTGAGCAAGCATCTGGCCGTGAACGATGTAAGCCGCGGCATGACTTCTGCTCCTGAGTTTGACCGGCTGACCGGTCTGCTGGCCTTTACCCGTTTCAAGGAGGAGGTCTCCCACAAGATCATCGGCGGCTATGCCGAGGGCTACCAAATCTTCTACTGCGACTTCGAGAACTTCAAATATTTCAACGAGAAATACAGCTATGCCACCGGTGATCAGCTGCTGAAGGAATTCAGCGATTTCCTCATCGAGGCAGCCCGTCACTGGGGCGAGTGCTACCTGTGCCGGGTGGTGGGCGACCAGTTCGTGCTCTACCTCTCCTGCCGTGACGAGAAAGGCCCGCTCCATTATGCAGACACGCTCTGCCGCCGGTTTGAGCAGTATCAGGCGCAGCATTACCCGGAGGTACGCCTGCGGGTGCGGATGGGTGTGTACGCCATTGAGCCCGGCTGCCTGAGCGCCTCGGCCGCCATCGACAAGGCAAACTTTGCCCGCAAGCAGGTGCACAGCAACACCCGCGTGTCTGCCATCCAGTTTGACAAAAAGCTGGAGTTCAAGCAGACCCTGACCGGTGAGCTGCTGAGCGGCCTGCCGCAGGCGCTTGAGAACGGCGAATTCAAACTGTACCTCCAGCCCAAATTCTCGCCCAAGGATCTCTCGGTCATCGGGGCCGAGGCGCTGACCCGCTGGATCAAGCCGGACGGCACCGTGGTCTACCCCGACCAGTTCATTCCCATTCTGGAATCCACGGGCCACATCGTGGAGTTGGATCTGTACATCTTCGAGCAGGTGGCCCGGTTCCTGCAGCGCAATGCACAGGCCGGGCATCGGCTGCTGCCCATTGCGGTGAACGCCTCGGCGGCGCTTGCCCGGGAGGATGCCCCCACCCAGGAGTACAGCGAAATTCTGGAAAAGCACAACATCAGCGCCCGGATGCTGGAGATCGAACTGACCGAGACAGCGGTGGTCTCGGAGTACGACCGGGTGAAGCGCCTGCTTTCCTCCTTCCAGAGCGATGGAATGCAGACCTCGCTGGACGATTTCGGCGCGGGCGGTTCCCTGCTGAACAACATGGTGGATATCCCGGTGAACACCATCAAGCTGGACAAGCTCTTCCTGACCCGGTGCAGTTCCAACGCGCGTGGCACCGATTTCCTGCGGGAGATCGTGCATCTGGTCAAACGGCTGGGCTACAGCGTCATCTGCGAGGGCATCGAGACCGAGGAGCAGGTGCAGCTCCTCCGCTCGCTGGACTGCGACGGCGCGCAGGGTTTCTGGTTCTCCAAGGCCATCCCGGCTGAGGAGTTCGAGCGGCGGTATCTCTGCGACTGAGACAAAAAAACACTCCCCTTCGGGCGGAGCCGTGCGGCACACGGTCCTGCCCGAAGGGGAGTGTTGCTGTTTAGAAAGAATTATACTGTGGTCTCGACCCGGGGAGCCCCACCGGCAATTTCTTCTGCCGTCATGGGGGCAGCCTGCGCCGGGGCGTTCAGGCGCTCCTTAGCGACTGCCAGCATCAGCTTGATGCGGTTTTCCTGGTTGACCCGGGTGGCGCTGGGGTCGTAATCGATGGGGGTGATATTGGCGCTGGGATACAGGGCGCGGATCTTGTTCACCATGCCCTTGCCCACGATATGGTTGGGCAGGCAGCCGAAGGGCTGGGCACAGACGATGTTGCCGTAGCCGCCCTGCACCAGCTCGATCATCTCGGCGGTCAGCAGCCAGCCCTCGCCCATCTTGGCCCCCAGCGAAATGATACCGTGGGGCTTTTCCACCAGCTCCTTGAAGGGCCCGGGGGCGTAGAACCCGGCATCGGCTGTGGCCTTGAGCATGGCACGCTCCACGCTGTCCAGCCAGTTGAGCAATTGATCCGTGCCCATCTTGACGGCCAGCTTGCCGCCGTAGAGGACATGATCCTCGCCCATATTGAAGATGCAGTACTGCACAAAGCCCATCAGGCCCGGGAAATTCACCTCACAGTCCTGGCTCTCCAGGAACTTCTGCAGGTCGTTGTTGCCCAGTGGGCTGTATTTGACGTAGATCTCGCCGACCACGCCCACCTTGACCTTGGGCACCCGGGTCACGGGAATGGCCGCAAAATCCTTTGCAATGAGCGGGAAGGTATGCTTCATTTCCCGGGCAGTAAAGCCCCTGCCGGCCAGCAGAACGCGGCCCAGACGCTCGACCCACAGATCGACCATCCGGTCAGCGGCACCCTTTTCGTTCTCGTAGGGAGCCACCTGATTGCGCAGGGCGCAGAGCATATCGCCGTAGAACACGCAGGCGATGGCGCGGCGGGCCAGCGGCAGGGTCATCTGGAAACCGCTGTCTTTTTCCAGACCGGAGAAGTTCAGGCTGGCAACGGGGATCTGGGGATAGCCCGCCTTGACCAGAGCCTTGCGGAGCAGGTGGATGTAGTTGGAAGCACGGCAGCCGCCGCCGGTCTGGGTGATGAGCAGGGCCGTGTGATCCAGGTCATACTTGCCGCTGTTCAGGGCATCCAGAAACTGGCCGATGACCAGCAGGGCCGGATAGCAGGTGTCGTTGTGGACGTATTTCAGGCCCAGCTGTGCCACGGCGCTGCCGCAGTTGCCCAGGATCTCACACTTGTAGCCGTCGTAGCGCAGGGCGTATTCCAGCAGCCGGAACTGAGTAATGGCCATGTTGGGGATGAGGATGGTGTGGGTCTGCTTCATCTCCGGGGTAAATTTGGGATAATTGTATTCCATAGGTTCCTCCTATGTATCAGGCTTCTGCCTTGGGGGCGGCCTTTTCCTCTGCCGCCTCGTCGCGCTCTTCCAGAGCGGCGAACAGGCTGCGCAGACGGATGTTGACCGCACCCAGATTGGTGATCTCGTCGATCTTGAGCTGGGTGTAGAGCTTACCGCCTGCCTGCAGGATCTCGCGGGTCTCATCGGTGGTAATGGCATCCACGCCGCAGCCAAAGGAGACCAGCTGCACCAGATCCATATCCTTCTGGGTGGTGCAGTACTTGGCCGCCGCATACAGGCGGCTGTGGTAGGTCCACTGGTTCAGCACGCTGGTGGGGAACTTTTCCACCCGGTTGGAGATGCTGTCCTCGGTGACAACAGCCGCGCCGTGGCGGGTGATGAGGTGGTCGATGCCATGGTTGATCTCAGGGTCAACGTGGTAGGGGCGGCCAGCCAGCACGATGATGCGCTTGCCCTGACGGCGTGCCTCATCAATGATCTCGCTGCCCTTGACCCGGATCTGGGCCATGTGGGCCTCGTGCTCGGCGTAGGCAGCATCGGCAGCGGCCTGCACTTCCTGTTCGGAAATGCCGCCGAAGTATTTGGGCAGGACTTCCTTTGCCATCTTGCGGACAAAGTCCTTGGGGCGGTGGATGCCCACATAGTCATAGATAAACTTCTGGCCCTCCAGCTCGGGGCAGTTGCCTGCCAGAACTTCAGGGTAATAGGCCACCACAGGGCAGTTATAATGGTTGTCGCCCAGTCCTTCGTCAAAGTTGTAGGTCAGGCAGGGGTAGAAGATGGCATCCAGGTGCATCTGGCTCAGGGCCTTGATGTGGCCGTGGCTCAGCTTGGCCGGGAAGCAGGCGGTATCGCTGGGGATGGTGGCCTGACCGGCCAGATACAGCCCCCGGCTGGACACCGGGCTGGTGTGCACGGCAAAGCCCAGCCTGGTCCAGAAGGTGTACCAGAAGGGCAGCAGCTCGTACATATTCAGGCAGAGCGGGATGCCAATGGAGCCGCGCTTGCCGGGCACAGGCTTGTAACCGGCAAGTAGCTGCTGCTTGTAGGCGTACAGATTCAGGCTGTTGTCCTCGCTCTTGCCGGTCACGGGCTTATCGCAGCGGTTGCCGGAGATGAACTTGCGGCCATCGGCAAAAGTGTTGATGGTGAGCTGGCAGTGGTTGCCGCAGCCGCCGCACTTGACGCTGACTACCTTCTGGTCAAAGGCTTCCAGCTCGGCCAGACTCATCATGGCGGAGGTCTCCTGGTGGTTCTTATGGCTCTGGCGCAGGCCGAACAGGGCCGCACCGTAGGCACCCATCAGGCCCGCGATGTCGGGGCGGATGACCTCCACGCCCATCTCTTTTTCAAAGGCGCGGAGAACAGCTTCATTGTAGAAAGTACCGCCCTGCACCACGATCCTGCGGCCCAGCTCCTCAGGGCTGGATGCGCGGATGACCTTGTACAGCGCGTTCTTGACCACACTGATGGACAGACCGGCGGAAATGTTCTCGATGGAAGCACCGTCCTTCTGGGCCTGCTTGACCGAGCTGTTCATAAACACGGTGCAGCGGCTGCCCAGATCCACGGGGCGGTCTGCGAACAGGCCGAGAGCGGCGAACTCCTTGACATCATAGCCCAATGCCTGAGCAAAGGTCTGCAAAAAGCTGCCGCAGCCGGAGGAGCAGGCCTCGTTCAGGAAGATGTTGCTGATGGCACCATCCTCGATCTTGAAGCACTTCATGTCCTGACCGCCGATATCGATGATGAAATCCACATCGGGCATAAAGTATTTGGCAGCGGTGAAATGAGCCACCGTTTCCACCAGACCATAATCACAGCGGAAGGCGTTCTTGACCAGTTCCTCGCCATAGCCGGTGGTGGTCACGCTGGCCACCTGCAGGCCGGGGTGCTCCTGGTAGATCTTGATCAGCTGTTCCCGGATCAGGGGCAGCGGGTTGCCAAGGTTGGGCTGGTAATTGGTGTACAGGATCTGACTCTTCTCGTCCACCACCACCAGCTTGACGGTGGTGGAGCCGGAGTCGATGCCGATATGCACCGGGCCGCACTGGGCGCTGAAGGGCACATGGGGCACGCTGTGGGACATGTGCCGGGCATGGAATTCCTCGTACTCCTGCTTGTTGGCAAAGAGCGGAGGCTCACTGGCATAAGTAGCGGTGGCGGCGTACTGGTCCAGCGCGTTGGCCACTGCGGAGAGGTCGAATTCCTTATCCGCATAGAGGGCGGCACCCAGTGCCACATAGAGCAGGCTGTTCTCGGGGCAGGTTCCGGTGACCCCCAGCGCCTCATCAAAGCTCTTGCGCAGCACGCTGCTGAAGGTCAGCGGCCCGCCCAGATACAGGATATTGCCCTTGATGGGGCGGCCCTGTGCCAGACCGGCAATGGTCTGGTTGACCACAGCCTTGTAGATGCTGGCGGCGATATCTTCCGTGCGTGCGCCCTGATTGATGAGGGGCTGCACGTCGCTTTTGGCAAACACGCCGCAGCGGGACGCGATGGTATAGGTGCGCTCGGCCTTTTCCGCGGCCTTGTTCATCTCGTCGGCACTCATCTTCAGCAGGGTGGCCATCTGGTCAATAAAGGCACCGGTGCCGCCGGCACAACTGCCGTTCATGCGGACCTCGGTGCCATTGGTCAGGAACAGGATCTTTGCATCCTCGCCGCCCAGCTCGATCACGCAGTCGGTGGCGGGCACAAACCGCTTGACTGCCACACGGGTGGAGAACACCTCCTGCACAAAGGGCACGCCGCAGCTGTCGGCCAGACCCATGCCGGCAGAACCGGAGATGCTCAGCAGAGCCTTGTTTCCGTGCAGGTGCTCTGCATCGATACGGCGCAGCAACTCCTGCGCCTTTTCCAGAATATGGCTGTAATGACGCTCGTATGTTGAATAAATCAGCGCATCATGTTCGTCCAGCACCGCGCACTTGATGGTGGTGCTTCCGATGTCAAGACCTACTCTCACTTGCTTTTCCTCCTGAGGAACAATATAAAAATACAGTTGTATTATACTCAAAAATCGGGATACAATCAATCCAGTCACCATATTTTACACGCAAAAAATAGTATTTTCCGCTCAGAAAGTTAAACATTTTGTTAAATTCACGAATACAGCCCCCCCTGTTTTTCTACATTCCGGTTAAGATTCTTTACTCAGAGTGATTTTTACACAAAAACGCCCTGCCCCGGAAAAGCCCGGAGCAGGGCGCTGAACATCGTATCATTCCATTTTATCGGACAACAGAGCAAGCTCCCGCAGGATCTGCCAGCGCAGGCCATCAGCTGTGGTGAGTGCCGGATGGATGGTGTGCAGTTCCACACTGCCCTCAATGGGAAACATCGTTCCGGCCAGCGGGATGCGCACCTCTGCCCGGGTACCGCTTCCGGCATCGCGCGGCGTGAGGGAAAGCACCCACCCCATGTGGGCGCAGTAACGGCGGCAGAGCAGCAGCCCTGCCTGCACACCGCCCAGGAAGCGGCGGCGGTTCTCCATCCAGTTTTCACCGGTGGGCAGGCCGCAGCCGTCGTCCTCCACGATCAGGTACAGATCCTCGTCGTCCCGGGTGAGCCGGATCTTGATCTGCCCGCCGGGGCTTACGGCCCGCAGGGCGTTGGAAAGCAGATGAAACAGCAGCTGCTCGGCCTCCTGGGCATCCGCCTTGACATAGCAGCGCCGGAACGGGCTGTGATCCACAGTCAGCCGGATGCCCAGCTGCTTCTCGATCTCCGGGGCTATCTGGGCGGCCTCCATCAGGATCCAGCACAGGTCTACCGGCTTCATGGACGGCTTGTCGTTCATCTCCACTTCCAGCAGGCCCATCATCTCCCGCAGGGTGCGCTCCAGGCGGATGCTCTCCTGCCCCATATCCTCCAGCGCCTGCCGGGTCCTTTCGTCTCCGGTCCGGGCCAGATGCATCTGCAGGTATTCCCGGTTCTGGTCCATGATGCGCAGGGAGTGCAGCAGCACGCTCTCAAATTGTTTGCGGGGGAAATCCCCCATCCCGCTCTCTTTTGCCATTCCGTTCTCTCTCTTTTTTCTCATCGTCCGGCCTTCCGTCCCTGCGTTCCGCTGTCGATCAATTTCTGGCGGCCCGCATAGATCAACTTGCCCAGGGTAACGCTATGCCCCATCAGGCCGTAATCCTGCTTGAATTTCTGCCAGGCTTCGGTGTTGTATTTTTCCACCCCGTCGATCAGGCGGCGCATCCCGCAGTCCACGGCGGCCACCGTGGTGTGGTGTTCCTCGGCCACAGTCTGCAGGATCTCCTTGCGCACGGCCAGCTTCCGCTCCGTGCCGCAGACGACCTGCAGCGCAGTGGTCAGATATTCACAGTTTACATCCGGCTGCTGGATGCCCCACTCCGCATAAAGCTGCTTGCAGAACGGCAGCACCCAGAAGATGCCAATGTCCGTGGAGCTGCGCAGATCCAGCAGCAGATCCAGCAGGCTGCTGCGCTCCGGCAGGTACTGCCTGCCGTCCGGCCGCAGGAACGATGCCGTGGCATCGCTGTACCAGTCATCCCCCTGCAACAGCAGCAGCGGGCGGTTATGCAGGCTGTTGAGCCGCTTGAGGAACTCATACCCGTCCATATCCTCCAGCTGGCTCGAAAGCACCACGATATCCACACTGCGCTGCTGGCGCAGCTCCCGCAGCAGCTCCTCGCCGCTGTGGAAGCAGACACAGCAGATCGCAGGATTCTGCTCCTCCAGATAATTTTTCCGGACGCGGATCTCCCGCTCGTCGTAGCTCAAAAGCGCGACATGCAGCTTTGAAACGAGTCGTTCCGTCAATCCAACCTTCCCCTTTGCCTTAAAATTGCCGCACTTTTCTTCCGTGCGTACTGTATGATACTATTTTATAAGGCCCTGTGGAAAGATTCAATCCCCGAAAAAACGTCACTATGCGTCGAACCGTGCAGGAACGGAGGCTTTTTGCGTCTTAATTTCTTGTAATTTACGTCATAAAGTGTCGATTTTTGTTTCTTTCACCTTCTTCAGCATAACACCATCTTTCCCGAAAAGCAATGGTTTGTTCACATTCATCTGATACTATATCTACGTTATTTTGTTTTTTGCCCGGCATTTCCCACACGCCGCCGGGCACGCATAAGAAAGGCCTGCCTATGCTACAACTGAAAAAGATCCGCAAGGAATACAAAACCGGTGACCTTGTACAGACCGCACTGAATGATGTCAGCCTGAACCTGCGCGACAGCGAATTCGTCGCCATCCTGGGCCCCTCCGGCTCCGGCAAGACCACCCTGCTGAACATCATCGGCGGCCTGGATCGGTACGACAGCGGTGACCTTGTCATCAACGGGATCTCCACCAAAAAGTACACCGACCGCGATTGGGACTCCTACCGCAACCACACCATCGGCTTTGTGTTCCAGAGCTACAACCTGATCCCTCATCAGACCGTTCTGGCCAACGTGGAGCTGGCCCTGACCATTTCCGGCATCTCGGGCGCAGAGCGCAAGCGCCGCGCCACCGAGGCACTGCAGAAGGTGGGGCTGGGCAATCAGCTGCACAAGCACCCCAGCGAAATGTCCGGCGGCCAGATGCAGCGCGTTGCCATTGCCCGTGCGCTGGTCAACAATCCGGATATCCTGCTGGCAGACGAGCCCACCGGCGCGCTGGACAGCGAGACCAGCATCCAGGTCATGGAGCTGCTCAAGGAGGTGGCAAAGGACCGGCTGGTGGTCATGGTCACCCACAACCCGGAGCTGGCCCAGCAGTACGCCACCCGCATCGTGAACCTGAAGGATGGTGTCATCCGCTCCGACACCGCCCCCTACAAACCTGACACCGCTCAGCTTGCCCCTGCCGTTCACAAGAACATGGGCCACTCCTCCATGTCGTGGTGGACCTCGCTGACCCTGAGCTTCAACAACCTCTGGACCAAAAAGACCCGCACCCTGCTCACGGCCTTTGCAGGCTCTATCGGCATCATCGGCATTGCGCTGATCATTTCCCTGTCCACCGGTGTCAACCAGTATATCGCTGATATGGAGCGGGACACCCTTTCCGAGTACCCGGTGCAGATCCTGCGCAGCGGCATGGATCTGACCAGCCTGCTGTCCGCCGACCTGCCCGGCCAGCCCGCCGCCCCCGACCTCGGCGAAGGGATGGTGCCGGTGCGCCAGCTCGTGACCCAGATGGTTTCCGGCATCACCTCCAACGACCTGAAGAGCCTGAAAACCTACCTCGAGAGCGATGCCTGCAGCATCGGGGAGAGCGTTTCCTCGGTGGAGTATTCCTATAATGTCCAGCCTCAGATCTACCGCCAGGACCCGGACGGCAGCATCCGGCAGGTGAACCCGGATTCCTCCCTTTCCGCTCTGGGCATCAGCTCCACCAGCTCGACCAACAACATGATGGCCAGCATGATGAACACCAGCGTGTTCTACCAGCTGCCCGCCAGCGATGCCCTGTATCATTCCCAGTACGAGGTCAAGGCAGGCCGCTGGCCCGAAAACTACAACGAGTGCGTTGCCGTGCTGGGTGCGGATGGTTCCATCACCGATTATGCCCTCTACGCGCTGGGCCTGCGGGACAACGCCGAGCTGGACAAGATGATCCAGCAGTTCGCCCAGAACCAGAATGTGGATGTGCCCGAGGATTTCAAGCCCTACCGGTACAGCGATTTTCTGGGCCGCACCTTCAAGCTGGTCAACGCGGCCGACCGCTACCAGTACGACGATGCCCACAGCACCTGGGTGGATAAATCGGACGACAAGGCCTTCCTGCAGGAGCTTGTGGCCAACAGCGAGACCATGACCATCGTGGGCGTGGTGCAGCCCAGGGAGAACGCCTCCGCCGCCATGCTGTCCTCCGGCATCGCCTATCCCGCCTCCCTGACCCGGCATGTCATGGACACCGCCGCCCAGAGCAGGCTGGTGCAGGACCAGCTCGCCGACCCGCAGACCAATGTGCTGAACGGTGAGCCCTTCGGCACCGAGCGAACCGCTGCCGTGGACATGGCCTCCCTCTTCTCCATTGACACCGACCAGCTCGAGAGCGCCTTCCAGTTCGACCCCGGCAAGCTGGATCTTGACCTGAGCGGCGCGTTCGACCTGAGTGATGGTTCCGTAGATTTTTCCTCCCTCATTGACCCGGACAGCTTCCAATTTGATCTGACCGAAACGCCCGACATCGACATGAGCGCCCTGACGGACGTGTTCGCCAACATGGACATTTCCATTCCCGCCGACAAAATGCAGCAGCTGGCCCAGAAGGTGATGACCGGCTACAAGGATTACATCATCGGCAACGGCATTCTGGGGCTGGACAAGATCGGTTTTGACCAGTATCTTGCCAGTGACCAGTTCCAGCAGCTGATGAAGGATTCCATGGGCAGCCTCATCGATACCGCTGCCCTGCAGGAGCAGTTTACTGCCGCCATGCAGCAGGTCATGGGCAGCGTGATGGCAAACTTCTCGGAACAGATCGCCGCCGAATTGCAGGCCCAGCTGGGCGCTGCCATGGAGCAAGCCATGGGCCAGATCAGCACGAACCTGCAGAGCCAGATGACCGAGCGCTTCTCCTCTCTGGGCAGCCAGATGGAAAGCGCGCTGAAGATCGACGCAGATGCGTTCCGGAATGCCATCCGGTTCAACATGACCGAGGACGATCTGGCGGAGCTGATGAAGTCGAACATGATGTCCACCAGCGCCACCTATGAAAGCAACCTGCAGTCCCTTGGCTATGCCAGCGAGGACGACCCCAGCCAGATCAACATCTATCCGCTGGACTTCGAGCAGAAGGCTGAGGTCCTCAACGTGCTGGACAGCTACAATGCCGCCATGCGTGAGCAGGGCGCGGAAGACAAGGTGATCCAGTACACTGATGTGGTGGGCACCCTGATGACCTCCGTGACCAGGATCATCAACATGATCTCCAACATGCTGGTGGCCTTTGTCTCCATCTCGCTGGTGGTCTCCTCCATTATGATCGGCATCATCACCTATATCAGCGTGCTGGAGCGCCGCAAGGAGATCGGCATCCTGCGTGCCATCGGTGCTTCCAAGCGGAACATCTCCGAGGTGTTCAACGCCGAGACCTTCATCATCGGCCTGTGCTCGGGCCTCATGGGCATCGGCCTCAGCAGGCTGCTGCTCATTCCGGGCAACATGCTCATCCAGAAGATCGCCGTCGGCACCAGCGTAGTGGCCGTTCTGCCCTGGAAGGCCGCTGTGGTGCTGGTTGCGCTGGCAACTGTGCTGACCATTCTGGGCGGCTTCATCCCCGCCAAAACCGCTTCCCGCTCTGACCCTGTCAAGGCTCTGAGAGCAGAATAAGATCACTTTTCCAAAGAGACTGTTGCACAAGCCCCAGCAAAAAAGACCAGAGTTGTTTCGCCAAACGGCGTTACAACTCTGGTCTTTTGCTTTCTTTCATGTGAACAGTGCGGCGGCTTCTTTACCACTCTTCTTCGTCAGCGCCCACCCTTGTGCGGCGGAACATGCTCTCCACAATGGCGCAGTATTTATCCGCCAGACAGACGATGACCGCCTCGCGGCAGGTCGGGATATGGCGGAAGGTCAGGGGCCACATGTGGCTTGCAATGACGTTCTGCTCCTTTTTGGTAATGCCGAACACCCGCTGCGCGTTCACACAGGCAGACCCCGGGTGGGAAAAGCCGTGCATCTCAAACAGATGCCGCAGGCCGTGGAAAGAGCCCTGCTTGTGCCAGTCATAGAGATAGAAATCGTGGAGGAAGGCCCCCACGGCCAGCGTGGTCTCATCGGCTCCCAGATGGAAGCGGTGGTTGATCCAGCAGCTGACCACGACCACATTCTTGCAGTGCTGGTAGGTGGTCACATCACCGTGCTGGATAAACTCACGCATTTCCTGCACCTTGGGGTGATGGTCGTACTGTTCCAGAATAGCGGACAGGCGCTCCCGTTCCGTTTGTGAAAGCTGCATGGAAAATTCCCTTTCTTTTTGTCAGAAACGCCGGGCTCAGCTCCGCAGCTGAACCGGGTTGGAGCTGCCGAAGTTCTCAGCGGCCGAAGGATTTTCGCGGGTCAGGCTCAGGTCCACCAGATACTGCTTGCCGTCGCCCAGCGCCTCCAGCTCGGCCAGCTTGGCCTCGGCAGAAGCCTTGTCCGGGTACCACTGGATGAGGAAGAAGTTTTCCTCCTCCACGCCGTAATACAGCCACTGGCCGTCTGCCCGCAGCAGGTCGTCCAGATGATCCACCTCATCGCCATCGGTCAGGCCCAGGCCCTCCTCGGCGTAGACATTTTCAGGTTCCACCTGCAGCACCTCAATGACCTGAATGGCGCTCTGTAAGTATTCATCCTGCGAAATGCTCTTGTCCGAGCGTTCCCAGCCCGTCAGGAATGCCTGCATCAGCAGGTTCTTCACGGAGATCTCCGGCTTCATTGCCATAACATATTCCTCTTTCCTCGTTTGTTTCCGCTGACCAGTATACGCTAAAAATTGTGAAAGGTCAACTATTTCTTTATGAATTTTTTGTAGCAACGCACAAAAGGCATTTTGTTCCAGTTCATTTCTGAACTTTTTATGAAACCCCTTGATTTTTGACCCGCATCGGTGTATATTAGCACTCGAAAGATATGAGTGCTAAGAAGATACAGCATCGGCTGCTTCTTCTGCATTGCCGCTCCTTTTGCGAGGGGCCGGATCTGAATACTGTACAAAAGAGGTTTTGTATTATGGCGAAGAAAGAATTTCAGGCTGAAAGCAAAAAACTGATGGACATGATGATCAACTCCATCTACACCAACAAGGAGATCTTCCTCCGTGAGCTGATCTCCAACGCTTCGGATGCCATCGACAAACTTTATTATAAGAGCCTGACCGATCCTTCCGTGGGCATGAACAAGGGCGATTTCCGCATCCTGCTCACCCGCGACAAGGACAATCGCCTGCTGACTGTCTCCGATAACGGCATCGGCATGACCAAAGAAGAGCTGGAGCAGAACCTGGGCACCATTGCCCACTCCGGTTCTCTGGACTTTAAGAAGGACAACAAGGACGAGAACATCGACATCATCGGTCAGTTCGGCGTGGGCTTCTACTCCGCCTTCATGGTCGCCGACAAGGTCACCGTCATCTCCAAGGCATACGGTGCGGATGAGGCCTGGCAGTGGGAGTCCAGCGGTGCTGACGGCTACGAGCTGACCCCCGCTGAGAAGGAAACCGCCGGTACTGACATCATCCTGCACATCAAAGACAGCACCGATACCGACAATTACGAGAACTTCCTCGATGAATACGGCATTGTGGCCATCGTCAAAAAGTACAGCGACTATGTGCGCTATCCCATCCAGATGGAGCGGGAGAAGAGCCGCCAGAAACCCGAACCCGATCCCAAGCCCGAGGACTACAAGCCGGAGTGGGAGACCTACACCGAGCTTGAGACCCTGAACAGCATGGTACCCATCTGGAAGAAGCAGAAGAGCGAGGTCACCGATGAGGAATACGCCAGCTTCTACAAGGATAAGTTCAACGATTACTCTGACCCTGCCCGTGTCATCGTGAGCCGCACCGAGGGCACAGCCAACTATAACGCCCTGCTGTTCGTGCCCAGCCACCGCCCCTATGATTTCTACACCAAGGAGTATGAGAAGGGTCTGGCCCTGTACGCATCCGGCGTGCTCATTATGGAAAAGTGCGCCGACCTGCTGCCCGATTACTTCAGCTTCGTCAAGGGCATTGTGGACAGCCAGGATCTGAGCCTGAACATCAGCCGTGAGATGCTGCAGAAGGACAACCAGCTCAAGCTGATCCACAACGCACTGGAAAAGAAGATCAAGAACGAGCTGCACTCCATGCTGGTCAACGACCGCGAAAAGTACGAGGCATTCTGGAAGGAGTTCGGCCGCCAGATCAAGTTCGGCGCTTACTCTGATTACGGGATGCACGCTGAGCTGCTGCGCGACCTGCTGCTGTTCTGGTCTGCCAAGGAGCAGAAGATGGTCACCCTGCAGGAGTATGTGGACAAGATGCCTGCCGAGCAGAAGTTCATCTACTTTGCCGCCGGTGATTCCACCGATCGTCTGGCAAAGCTCCCCGCCGCCGAGCTGGTTCTGGACAAGGGCTATGATGTCCTGCTGCTGACCGAGGACGTGGATGAGTTCTGCCTGCAGATCATGCGCAGCTACCCCCGCAAGGATGCCGAGGGCAAGGACGGCACCGTGGAGTTCAAGAACGTCAACAGCGGCGATCTGGGCCTTGAGACCGAGGACGAGAAAAAAGCCGCTGAAGATGCCACCGCCGAGAACAAGCCCCTGTTCGATGCCATGAAGGACGCTCTGGACGGCAAGGTCAAGGAGGTCAAGGTCTCCACCCGCCTGAAGGATCACCCCGTCTGCCTGAGCGCCGACGGCCCCCTGTCCATCGAGATGGAGAAGGTGCTCTCCAAGCAGCCCGGCAGCGAGGGCGTGAAGAGCGACAAGGTGCTGGAGCTGAACATCAACCACCCCGTGTTCGCCGTGCTGAAGGCCGCACAGGAGGCCGGTGATACCGACAAGGTCAAGAAATACAGCAGCCTGCTCTATGCACAGGCACAGCTGATCGAGGGCCTGCCTGTGGATGATCCCGCCGCTTACGCCGAGGCCGTTTGCAGCCTGATGAAGTAATTCCCTTTCCCACAAATAAATTACCCCCTTAACAAAAGGGCCGTGCTCCGCTATAATAAAGTGGAACACGGCTTTTTTATTTTAGGAGGATTCTGCCCCATGGAGCCCAGACGCAGCAAACATTTTCTTGCCCACATTCCCACCATTGCCCTGCTGGTAGTATTCGCCATGTCGCCCTGGCTGGGCATCCTGTTCTTCATCCTGCGTGCCATCGACCGGGATGCCGAGAAAAAGGAGCAGGAGAACGCGGAATATTCCAGCGATTTCCGTTCCCAGGACACCGGTGCCGGTCAGCCGGCCCGGGACACTGAGCCGGTCTACGGCCACGATGTACCCACTGCCGAGCAGCAGAACGCCAAAAAGCGGCACAAGACCCTGACCAGCCTCTGCACGGTGTTCGGCGGCATCTTTCTGGTGGTGGGCCTTGCAGGCCTTGCCGATATCATTGACATGTGGGGCTACTGGTTCGACTTGGGCGAGTTTCTGACCGCGCTGGCCCAGACCATTGGCGGCGGCGCTGCGCTGGCCATGGGCCTGCGGATGAAGCAGGCCCGCAAGCTGGAGCGCCAGCTGGACAAGATCGTTGGGACCCGGGATAATATCCCGCTGGACGAACTCTTTGCAGCCGCGGGCATTGATGCCGACAGGGGCCGCGCCGCCGTGGAGCGCGCCATCGACCACGGCTATTTCGGGGCCGATGCCTATATCGACAACCGCACCGGCACGCTGGTGGTGCGGGGCGCTGCGCCCCAGCCGCCCAGACCCGCCGAGCCCGCACCCGCACCGGCTCCCGAGGATCAGTATGCCGCCCTGCAGCGCCAGCTCCGGCAGGCCAACGATGCCATCCCCGACCCGGTGATGACGGCCAAGATCTCCCGGCTGGAGGATGTCAGCGCCCGCATCTTCGCACTGGCAAAAAAGGACCCGGACAAAAAAGCCCAGCTGCAGAAATTTATGGATTACTACCTGCCCACCGCGCTGAAGCTGCTGAATACCTACGCCCAGCTTTCGGCACAGGATGTGCAGGGCACCAACATCACTGAGGCAAAGCAGAGCATTGAGCGGAGCATGGATCTGCTCATCACCGCCTTTGAAAACCAGCTGGACAAGCTGTTTGCCTCCGATGTGCTGGATGTTTCCACCGACATTGCCGCGCTGGAAGGGATGCTGAACCTCGACGGGCTCACCGGCGGCGATTTTGCGCCCCGGAGCTAACCGCCGGAACTGCGTTGACCTTTCATCCAGATGCAACAATAATACATGGTCTTTTCTCGACAGAACCGATATTATAGAATCAGAAGAACGGGCCCTGGCCCTTTGAAGAATCATTCACCTATACAAGGAGGAACGCGCCATGATGAAGCCTATTTCTGTCTGGAAGCAGGAGCTGGCGGGCGGCACCCATACCGCCCGGCTGGCCTCCCTCTACTGCTGTTCGCCGGAGCAGACCGCTGCCCACGCCGCACGCTATGCGGCAGTGCTGGACGGGCTGGAAGCTACCTTTGGTGCCCACACCGAGGCCGGACTGTACAGCGCCCCGGGCCGCACCGAGATCGGCGGCAACCACACCGACCACCAGCATGGCCGGGTGCTGGCCGGCAGCGTGAACATTGACATGATCGCTGCCGCTGCCCCCAACGGCCTGAACCAGCTGCGTGTGCAGAGCGAGGGCTATGACCTCTGCGTCATCGACCTTGGCGACCTTGCTGCCCGCAAGGAGGAAGAGAACACCACCATGGCCCTGCTGCGGGGCGAGTGCGAGGCCTTCAAGGAGCGGGGTGCTGCCCTCTCCGGCCTGGATGTGTATATCTCCTCCAATGTGCCCAAGGGCAGCGGCGTTTCGTCCTCTGCCGCCTTTGAGGTGCTGATCGGTGTCATCCTGAATGACCGCTTCATGGCCGAAAAGGTCTCCCCCATTGCCATTGCGCAGATCGGCCAGTGGGCAGAGAACGTCTACTTTGGCAAGCCCTGCGGCCTGATGGATCAGATGGCCTCCAGCGTGGGCAACATTATCACCATCGACTTTGCCGATCCTGCCCACCCCGATGTGGAGCCGGTGCAGGTGGATTTCTCTCAGGCCGGCCTTGCCCTCTGCATCCTGGATTCCGGTGCAGACCACGCCGACCTGACCGATGAGTACGCCGCCATTCCCAACGAGTGCCGCGCCGTAGCCGCTGTCTGCGGCGGCGAAGTCCTGCGGGATGTGCCCTTTGAGACCTTTATTGCAAATCTGCCCGCATGCCGCAAACAGTGCGGCGACCGTGCCGTGCTCCGGGCTTTCCACATCTACGCCGACAACCAGCGCGTTGCCCGGCAGGTAAACGCCCTGCGCGCCGGTGATTTTGAGACCTTCCTGCAGCTGGTCAACGAATCCGGCACCAGCAGCTGGGAATACCTGCAGAACGTCATCCCTGCCGGGTACAAGGAGCATCAGGAAGTGGCTGTGACCATTGCCGCCGCAAAGCATTTCCTGAACGGCGCGGGCGCTGTCCGCGTTCACGGCGGCGGCTTTGCCGGCACCGTGCAGGCCTTTGTACCGCTGGAGAAGCTGGATGCCTTCAAGGCTGAGATGGAGGCCATTCTGGGCGCAGGCAAGTGCCACATCCTCTCCATCCGTCCGGAAGGAGGTGCCGTGCTGTGATCTCTACTGCCATTCAACAGCTCGTCAACTATGGGCTGGACACCGGGCTCATCCTGCCCGATGACG
Source organism: Faecalibacterium hominis (ex Afrizal et al. 2022) (assembly GCF_049545105.1). Classification (NCBI taxonomy): domain Bacteria; kingdom Bacillati; phylum Bacillota; class Clostridia; order Eubacteriales; family Oscillospiraceae; genus Faecalibacterium; species Faecalibacterium hominis (ex Afrizal et al. 2022). The sequence goes on from NZ_CP186860.1 coordinate 822,434, forward strand.
AGATCTACATCCGCAATCAGCTGCTGATGACCATGCAGCTGAACAGCTTTGCCGAGCCTGAGGGGGATATCTGCTACACCGACCTCGAGAGCATCCTGAAAACGCTGGTGGACGATGCCGTGGCCCGGGGCGTGTGTGAGGACAATTCCACCGCCCGCGACCTGTTTGACACCAAACTGATGGGCGTGCTGACCCCGCGCCCCTCCATTGTCCGCGCCAACTTTGAGGAGCGGTACGAGGAAGAGGGCCCCCAGGCCGCCACCGACTGGTTCTATGAATTCAGCCAGGACACCGATTACATCCGCCGCTACCGCATCAAGCGGGACGTGAAGTGGGTCACCAAGACCCCCTACGGCGATCTGGATATCACCATCAACCTCTCGAAGCCGGAAAAAGACCCCAAGGCCATTGCCGCCGCCAAGCTGGCCCCCCAGAGCGCCTACCCCAAGTGCCAGCTCTGCGTGGAGAACGAGGGCTATGCAGGCCGGATGAACCATCCCGCCCGCGAAAACCACCGCATCATCCCGCTGACCATCAACGGCAGCGCATGGAATCTGCAGTACAGCCCCTATGTCTACTACAACGAGCACTGCATCGTGTTCAACAGCCAGCACACCCCCATGAAGATCGAGCGGGCCACCTTCCGCAAGCTGCTGGACTTCGTGGGCCTGTTCCCCCACTATTTCGTGGGCAGCAATGCAGACCTGCCCATTGTGGGCGGCAGCATCCTGAGCCACGACCACTTCCAGGGCGGCCACTACGAGTTCGCCATGGCCAAAGCCCCCATCGAGAAGAGCTGGGTATTCCCCGGCTTTGAGGATGTGGAAGCCGGCATCGTCCACTGGCCCATGAGCTGCATCCGCCTGACCTGTGCGGATGACGAGCGTCTGGTGGAGCTGGCCGACAAGATCCTGACCGCATGGCGCGGCTATACCGATGAGGCAAGCTTCATCTTTGCCGAGACGGACGGCGAGCCCCACAACACCATCACCCCCATTGCCCGGGTGCGGGATGGCAGATATCAGCTGGATCTGGTCCTGCGCAACAACATCACCACCCCGGAGCACCCGCTGGGGGTCTACCATCCCCACGCAAAGCTCCACCACATCAAAAAGGAGAACATCGGCCTGATCGAGGTCATGGGTCTGGCAGTCCTTCCCAGCCGCCTGAAGCAGGAGCTGTTCGATCTGGCAGATATGCTGGTGGCCCGGGTGCCTGCCGAGCAGTACCCCGAAGCCCTGCAGAAGCACGCCGCATGGGCACAGGAGATCCTGGCCCGCCATCCTGAGCTGAACAGCGACAGCGTCCACCTGATCCTGCAGGATGAGGTAGGCCAGGTGTTCGCGCAGGTGCTGGCAGATGCCGGTGTCTACAAGCTGGATGAAGCCGGCCGCGCAGGTTTCGTGCGGTTCCTCGAAAGTGTAAAGTAACCACCACAGGCCGGCGGTGATTCCCCACGCAAGTGAGTACGGGTTGCGGCTCCCAGCGTCTGCTTCGTGCAATTGCACTCGCATCCTGCTGGCCGCGGCCCCAACAACAGCTTCCTACATCCGCCACTGGCGGCGGTCGCTGTTGTTGCAGTCCATTTCATCGCCCGCTGGCCTGCTTCCCGGGAGGTTTTTATGCCCTATACTTTAGAAGTTTGTGTAGACAGTGTCGCAAGCGCCCTTGCGGCAAAGCGGGGCGGGGCCGACCGGCTGGAGCTGTGCGCCGACCTGATCATCGGCGGCACCACGCCCAGCCTTGCGCTGGTGCGGCAGGTCAAGGCCGAGACCGGCCTGCCGGTGCGTGCCCTGCTGCGGCCCCGGTTCGGTGATTTCTGCTACGACCGCTATGAGCTTGCCCAGATGGCCGAGACCGCCGCTGAGCTGGTTCAGGCGGGTGCAGACGGCATTGTGACCGGTGTGCTGACCCCGGAGGGGGAACTGGACGTGGACGCACTGCGCCCCATCTACGCAGCCGCCCGGGCCGCGGCAAAGGCCGCTGGCCGTCCGATCGTCTGCACCCTGCATCGCGCCTTTGATGTCTGCAAAGACCCCTTTGCGGCGCTGGAAGTGGCCAAAGCGCTGAACCTTGGCACCATCCTGACCAGCGGGCAGGCCGCCAGCGCCCCGGCAGGCGCTTCCCTGCTCCGTCGGCTGGTGGAAGCCGCCGGACCTGACCTTGAGATCCTGGTGGGGGCGGGCGTGACCCCGGCCAATCTTCCTGCTCTGGCAGCTGAGGCAGGCGCGCACGCCTTCCACATGTCCGGCAAGCAGGTACTGGACAGCCGGATGACCTTCCGGCGGGAAGGTGTTCCCATGGGTCTGCCCGGCTTCTCCGAGTTTGAGGTCTGGCAGACCAGCGAGGAGACCATCCGTGCCGCGCGGCGGGTCCTGAACGAATTATAACCCATAAAACGACCCCGGAAAGCTGCTGTCACGCTTTCCGGGGTCGTTTGTTGATCATCGCTTTTTTCTGGCAGCCGGTCTCCTGCGTTTCCGGGGCAGCACGGCATACACATACCCAAAGGCTGTGCCGCACACACCGCCCACGATGTGCATGAAGTTCGCCACATTATCGTGGGCAAAGATGATATCATACACCTGCTGGCCCAGATACAGTGCCGCCACCAGCAGCATGGTCACCGGGATGCCGCCGGAGAAGCCCGACAGCGATGCCAGCATGATGAGCATGAACACGATGCCCGAGGCCCCCAGCAGGGCGGTATGGGGGAAGAGCACACACTGCAGAACACCCGAGATGAGCGCCGTGAGCAGGATGCCCTTGAGCAGGGGGCCGCTGCCATATTTTTCTTCCATCGGCGGGCCGATGACCAGCAGCAGGAGCATATTGTTCAGGAAATGATCCCAGCTGGCATGGCCCAGCACATGGCCGAAGAGCCGGATGTAAAACAGCGGGTCTTTCAGAGAACCGCGATAGACGCAGAACAAGTGCTTTGTGGTCCAGCCGCCTGTCCACTGCCCCAGGAACAAAGCCCCCAGGGAAAGCAGAAAAAAGGTCAGGATCACCGGCGAATTGTATTGCAGCTGCAATGTTAGCTTGGGACGTTTCGTAAGCGTTTCATCCTTTCAGCGCCCGCTCTGGCACGGACGGAATTTAAGGATATTATAGCATTTATGCCAGATACGGGTCAAGCAGGGCATCCACCGTTTTGTTCCGCTTGGGAGCGGGCTTGTGCACGGCACGGCCGCGGCAGACCACCAGCTCCAGCTGGCGCAGGGCAGTCAGGTCGTCCAGCGGGTTCTTCCGGGTCACGATGAAATCAGCGCTCTTCCCCGCTTCAATGGAGCCGGTCACATCCCCTACACCGGCCAGCCGGGCATTGCGCAGGGTAGCCGTGTGGAGGGCAAACTGGCTGCTCACGCCGCAGTATTTGTGGAAGTAGCACAGCTCCCGCCAGAAATCATACTGGGTGATATAGGGGCAGCCCACGTCATTGCCCAGCCCCACCGGAATGCCGTTGGCAAGGGCCGTTCTGGCACTCTCCACCACGCCGTCAAAGACGATCCTGCCATTGTACTGGTCCTTCTCGGAAGCGCCGGAAATGGCCGGGTCAAACAGTGCATAAGGCAGCGCCGGGGAGATGGTGGTGCAGACGAAAGCACCCCGCTCCTTGTAGAGCCGGATGGTCTCCTCATCCATCTTTGCGCCATGTTCGATGGAGTCCACGCCGTTTTCCAGCGCCACCTTCACGCCCTCGGGCGATTCAGTGTGGGCAGCCACGGGATAGCCCAGCCTGTGGGCTTCATCACAGACGGCCCGGACCATCTCAGGCTTCATCTTCAGCTCGCCGGGGGTGCCCTTTTGGGTGGCATCCAGCACACCGCCCGTGATCATCAGCTTGACCAGGTCTATCCCCTGTTCATCGGCCCTGCGGAGCTGGGCCAGCGCTTCGGCATTGTTGTGGGCCGCCACTGCCACCGAGCCTGCCATGTGCCCGCCGGGCACCGAAATGCCCTCGTTGGCGGCAAGGATGCGGGGAGCCAGGATCTTCCCCTTTGCCGCGTCGTCCCGGCAGCGGGTATCGAAATCTGCCAGACCGCCCACGGTGCGGATAGTGGTCACGCCGCCCAGCAGTTCCAGCTTGGCGTAACTACACACCAGCCGGTAGGCCACCGCCCGGGTCAGGCCATTGCTCAGGATCCTGCGCACCAGTGCGGCGTTATCCCGGGGCTTTGCGCTGGGCTTGCCGTTGCCCGCCAGATGGACATGCAGGTTGATGAGGCCCGGCATCAGGTAACCGCCCTTAAGGTCCACCTTCTCATACCCCTCACAGGGGGCGGTATTCTCCACGATGGCGGTGATCTTCTCCCCGTCCACCAGCACCATCTTGTGCGCCACCGGCTCCATCTGTTCGGTGCCGTCCAGCAGGATGCAGTTGTAATAGGCTCGTTTCATCCGTATTCTTCCCTTTCCGTTCCGGCGCAGGCCGTTTTCTTTCAGTATATCACGTTTGCGGAAGCGATAAAAGACATCTGTCGTGTTTTTTCTTCTGCCTCCTGCATTGACATTTCCCGCCCCGGTGGGTACACTTATAAGGTATTCTTTTCTGAAAGGGGGCCCCGCCATGGCAACGGAAGCCAAACTGCGTCAGCTGGCAGACCGCGGCTGTCCGGTCTACTATTTCTATTCCAGCGAGCGGTATCTTGTCCGGCAGGCAGTGTCTGCCGCCGTCCGGATTCTGAGCGCTGACACGGATGAGGAGACCACCGTGCTGGACGGTGCCGCACCCGAGATCGAGCAGCTCATCATGGCGGCGGGCACCATCTCCTTCTTTGGCACCCGGCGCGTGGTGGTGCTGCCCGAGCTTGACCCCGCCGCCTACGGCGACAAGGATCTGGAGGAACTGTGCAGCACCCTTGCCAGCCTGGAAAATGCCGTGGTGGTGCTGGGCAGTGTGTTCGAGCTGGAGCGCAGCAAGCTCAAGACCGGCAAGCGGGCACAAAAGCTGATTGCTGAATGCAAGAAGCTGGGCTTTGTCGAGGAGCTCTCCAAACCCAAGCCCTACGAGCTGAAGATGATGCTGATTGAGCGGGCCAAGGCGCAGGATACCACCCTGCCTGAGGGCGCTGCCGCAGCTCTGCTGGAGCGCTGCGGCGAGGATCCCTTTCTGCTGGAAAATGAGGTAGACAAGCTCTGTGCCCTTTCCGGCTACCAGACCGTTACCGCCGCCATGGTGGCTGAGATGGGCACCGTGAGCCTTGAAGCGGATGTGTTTGAGATGATCCGGATGATCAACGCCAAGAACGCCACCGGTGCCTGCAAAAAGCTGCAGACCCTGCTGCGCTTACAGCAGGAGCCCATTGCCATCACCGGCGCAATGATTGGCAGTTATGTAGACCTGTACCGGGTCAAGCTGGGTGCTTCCAAACGGAAGAGCTACGCCGCCGTGTTCAAGGATTTTGGCTACAAGGGCAGCGATTACCGGCTCAAGCGCTCCGCCGAAACGGCATCGCATTACACGCTGGGCCAGCTGGAGACCTGCCTGCAGGTGCTGCTGGACCTCGATAAAAGTTTGAAGAGCCAGCCCGTGGATGTGCAGACCCTGCTGGAAGCAGCGCTCTGCCGCCTTGCGCTGGCGGGGAGCGGACGATGAGCGAACGAGAACTGCTGCACACCGACCGGGTGCTGGTGGTGGAGGGCAAATACGATGCCGCCCGCCTTTCCCACCTGACCGATGCCATGATCCTGCTGACAGACGGCTTTGGCATCTACAAGGACAAAAAACGCCAGCAGCTGCTGAAAGCCCTGGCGAAAAAAAACGGCCTGATCCTCTTCACCGATTCCGATGCCGCCGGGTTCCGCATCCGCACCTACATCACCAATCTGGTGGGGGCAGAAAACGTGGTGCAGGCCTATGTGCCCGCCATCCATGGCAAGGAAAAGCGGAAGCCACAGCCTGGCAAGGAAGGCCTGCTGGGCGTGGAAGGCGTGGACGATGCCATCGTCCTGCAATGCCTGCGGGATGCACTGGGCGCAGAAGCCGGGGCCGCGCCTGTCCGCCCGGAGGGTCGGCAGATCACCTACACCGACCTGTACAACTGGGGGCTTTCCGGCACCCCGGGCAGTGCCGAGCGGAAATACCAGCTGCTCAACGCGCTGGGCCTGCCGCCCCGGCTCTCCAAAAAGGAGCTGATAGAAGCGCTGAACCGGCTGTACAGCTTTGAGCAGCTGGATACCCTGCAGGCTGAAATACAACAAGCGCACTGACAGACAAAAAGGAGACCGCACCGCGCGGTCTCCTTTTTACGTTACAGGGCAACATCCAGCGCCATCATCAGGGCAAACCCTGCCACCACGCTGATGACTCCCGCCGGTTCGTCTGCCTCCACGGCTTCCGGGATCATCTCCTGTGCCGTCACACAGACCATACACCCGGCGGCAAGGCTCATCAGCCAGGGCAGGGCTGCACTGACCCACCCGGCCAGTGCAAGGGCCAGCAGGCCCCCCAACGGCTCCACAAGCCCGGAGGCAGCCCCCGCCGCAAAGGCGCGGCGCTTAGACCTGCCCTCCTGCGCCAGCGGCAGACTGACCGCAGCTCCCTCGGGAATATTCTGCAGCCCAATGCCCAGCGCAAGGGCCAGCGCCCCGCTGATGGCATCCGATTCTCCCCGCAGGGCCAGTGCGGCAGCAAGGCCCACCACCATGCCCTCGGGCAGGTTGTGCAGGGTGACTGCCAGCACCATCCGCCCACTGCGGCCCGGCCCGGCGTTCAACAGGCGGCCCGCCAGCGTTTCCAGCCGCAAAAGTCCCACCGCTCCCAGCAGCAGGCCCACAGCAGGCGGGACCCATGCAGGCAGCGGCCCCTGCTCTGCCCGCTCAATGGCCGGCAAAAGCAGGCTCCATACACTGGCTGCCAGCATAATACCCGCCGCCATGCCGCAGAGCATCCGCCGGGTGGCAGGCTCCCCGGTCTTCCGCAGCAGGAACACCCCCGCCGCACCGGCTGTGGTACAGAGCATCGGCAGCAGCAATACCGCCGCCGTCAGGAAAATCTGTTCCAAATCGCACTCCCCCTTTTCCCGGTCTATGCCGGGGCGGCAGGAGGTGTGCAGAGAGCGACCCTAAACAGGATCTTCAAAACGATTTCTGCAAAATTTCCTTGATCTGCTCCAGATCCTCTACAAAATAGATCCCCTGCTGGCGTTCCGGGGAGGAGAGCCCCTTTTCGATCATCCGGGCAAGCAGGGCTTTCAGGCCATCGTAGTAACCGTTCAGGTTATAGAGGATGCAGGGCGCATCCAGATGCCTGAGCGACACCTTGGACATCACCTCGGCGATCTCCTCCAGTGTGCCGGTGCCGCCGGGAAATGCAATAAACGCGTCCCCCAGCGCGATCATCTTCGTTTTGCGCTCAGTCATATCCTTTGTCACGATCAGCTCCGTCAGCCCCTCGTGCTGCAGCTCTCCCTGCACGAAAAACTCCGGCTCCACGCCGGTCACTTTGCCCCCGGCGTTCAGGGTGCTTTCGGCGATCTCTCCCATCAGGCCGCAGCGGGAGCCGCCGTACACCAGCGCGTTCCCGCTCTCCCCGATCCACCTTCCCAGCTCCTGCACCGCCTGCTTCAGGGCCGGATCATTGCCCTCGTTTGCGCCCAAATATACCGTGATGTTCATTGTATTCTCCCCCAGTTTCGTTTTTGCCTTATTTTATCACGCTTTTCTCCGGCAGAAAAGAGGGCGGGCCGGTTTTCCTTGCAAATGCCGCCGGACTGTGCTATGCTGAGAGGAAAAAGGGGGATTTTCCTTATGAAAACAGCATTGACCATTGCCGGAAGCGACTCCAGCGGCGGCGCAGGCATTCAGGCCGACATCAAGACCATGACCGCCAACGGCGTGTTTGCTCTGAGCGCCATCACTGCTCTGACGGCCCAGAACACCACCGGCGTGACCGGCATCTTTGAGACCACACCCGAATTTCTGGCCCAGCAGCTGGATGCGGTGTTCACCGATATCTACCCGGATGCCGTCAAGATCGGCATGGTATCGTCGTCTGCGCTCATTGAGACCATTGTCGAAAAGCTGCGCCAGTACGATGCAAAACACATCGTGGTCGATCCCGTGATGGTGGCCACCTCCGGCTCCAAGCTGCTGCAGGACAGCGCCATCCAGATCCTGACCGGGCAGCTTCTGCCCATGGCCGAGGTGGTCACGCCCAACATTCCGGAGGCTGAAATCTTGTCCGGCATGACCATCACCGATGCCACTGGGATGGAGGCCGCTGCAAAGTGCATCAGCGAAAAATACGGCTGTGCCGTGCTCTGCAAGGGCGGCCACAAGGTGAACGATGCCGACGATCTGCTCTGGCGCAACGGCAGCGGCAAATGGTTCCACGGTGAGCGCATCGCCAACCCCAACACCCACGGCACCGGCTGCACCCTGTCCAGCGCCATTGCCTCCAATCTGGCAAAGGGCTATCCCCTGGATGCCGCCGTTGAGCGGGCCAAGGCATATATTTCAGGCTGCCTGTCCGCCATGCTCGATTTGGGCAAAGGCTCCGGCCCTATGGACCACATGTTCGCCCTACGCGGCGAATTCGTGGAGCACTGAGCCACAAAAAAAGGGCGATGATCTCTCATACGCCCCAGAACAGGATTCCCAGTCCCGCCGCCAGCAGGATCATTCCGATGGGCGACGGGGCTTTTTGCGTCCGCTTCTTCCAGACAAAATGCACCGCCCATAAAACAGCAAACACAAGGATCGATCTCACGTCCGGTGCAAATCCATCCGCCAGCGTCTTGATGCCGCCCAGTGTGGAGAGCATCATATTCAGCGCGGTCGCCAGGATCATGGCCACCACACAGGGCCGCACACCGGAAAGAAAGGCTTCCACGCCCGCATACTTCATCAGGTTTTTCAGCACCGCCGCGATCAGCAGGATGATGAAGAACGAGGGCAGCACCACCCCCAGCGTAGCGATCAGCGCCCCCGGAAAGCCGCCCTGCGATGAACCGATAAAGGTTGCCATATTGATTGCCAGCGGGCCCGGGGTGGACTCGGAAACGGCGACAAAACTCAGGAATTCTGCTTCGGTCAGCCAGCTATAACGCAGCACGGTCTCCCGCACCAGCGAGATCATCCCGTAGCCGCCGCCAAAGGAGAGCGCTCCGATCATCAGAAAATTGAGGAACAGCTGGAGATAGATCATGCCTTCTCCTCCTTCCGCAGCTTTTTTAACAGGTAGAGCAGCACCCCTGCCGCCCCGCAGAGCAGGATGTAGTAGAGGGACGAGAAGGACACCGCCGCCAACGAGCAGCCCACCATGGCCGCCACGACACCGGCAACGATGATCCTGTTGAAAGCCGTACCGGACAGGCTTTTCAGCATCTTCAGTCCCGCCGAAAGGATCAGATAGATGACGCAGACCTGAATGCCCCGGAACGCGCTTGCCACTGCCGACAGCTGCAAGAACCGGTCAAACACCAGTGAGATCAGGTAGATGACCACAAACGAGGGCAGGCAGACCGCCAGTGTGGATGCTGCGGCCCCTTCTGCCCCTTCGATCTTATACCCCACATAGGTGGCGCTGTTCACCGCCACAGGGCCCGGTGTGGACTCCGCAATGGCGACCATATCGAGAAATTCCTCCCGGCTCAGCCACTGCTTGTCCTCCACAAATTCCCGTTCCAGCAGGGCCACCATTGCGTAGCCGCCGCCAAATGTGAACGCACCGATCTTCAAAAAAGTCCAGAACAGATCTCTTGTTTTTTTCATACACTTCACCTCGCTGCCTGCCTATTATAGCATAAAGTCTCCCATCAGGAAACCCATTCACAAGACCTTCGATCATCCTATCTCTTCCGGCACAAATGAGTCTTTCTCACAAACAAGGTAGATGTCCTTCTTCATTTTCTTCTCAAAGTATTGCTTCAATCTCATATTGGAATCCCACTTGTCTTGCGGATAAAAGCCATACCGTTTCTTTACATCGTTCATTCTATCTTCTATATCCAGAACCCCTTCCGCTCCTGCCAGACTATCACACAATTGAATCAACCGGTCATAATCATCGTATACTGTCCTGGCCAATTCAGTCTTAATCATTTTCATTTCTTCATCTGAAACATCAAATTTTCCAATGTATTCATTTATCGTGTGATTGTTAAAAGAATGCGTCAAACAGATTTTTGCCGCCTCATCATATCCAAGGCACATCATATATGCGTACCCATCGGAAACATGGCCAAGATGTCTTACGCCAAATTTTCTTCCTATATCATGCAGTAGGCCTAAAACATAGGCCTTCTCCGCATCCATATCTCCACATGCCGCTGCTATTTTTTCTGCACAATGCGCTGCTGTTAAACAATGTTTTCCCCAAGGCCCCGGATTATTTGATAGACCATCCCGAAGCAATGCCATCGCTTCTTTTCTTGTCGGCAGCATAACCTATCCCTTCTTTCCCTTTCCTTATGCATTGATAAAAACAAATGCCGAAAACCCGCATGAATACAGGCTTTCGGCATTTTGATCCATTACTCGAGCTCGGTATGTCTTAATTGTTACTAAGCAAATTTGTTTAGTGTATCTATCTTTGGATGTTCACTTTTCCATGAGATTGCTGTGGTAGATGTGGCTTGCTGTTTTTTTTATATCAGGATAGTATCACGCAACCAGTGGAATCTCTGTGTGTATTATAACGTATTTACGTTCAGGATGCAACTGTCTTTTAAGGATTACTTCTTGCTTGCATCTGCCAGATAGTTTTCTCCCCATTTACACATCGCATCCAAAATAGGAATGATGCTTCTCCCAAAGTCGCTGAGCGAATATTCTACCTTTGGCGGCACAACAGGATAAACTTTCCGAATAACTAAGTTATCATTTTCAAGCTCCCGGAGCTGCTGTGTCAGCATTTTAGGCGTAGCCTTGGGAATCAACTTTCCTATCTCATTAAAGCGCAAGGTATTATCAATCAAATGCCACAGAATAAGTGCTTTATATTTCCCACCAATCAAATCGAGGGTTGCTTCAACCGGGCAGTTAAAGGTACTTGGACATTTCATTTTTCTCTTCCCTACACTATCTTTTTGGGTAGTATATAACAAAAAAGTGCGTTCTTGCTTTTTTGAAAACGACTGATAAAATCATAGCATAGGCCGATTGAATTATCAAGACCCTACACAAATTTACACTTCCAGAAAGGACCATCACATTATGGATTTTTTGACACTTGCAAAGAAACGGTATAGTGTACGCGCTTACACAAAGCAGAAGGTTGAGAAGGAAAAGCTGGATGCCATCTTAGAGGCAGCTCACGTTGCACCCACGGGTGGTAATTGCCAGCCTCAACACCTGATTGTAGTGCAGAGTGATGAGGGCCTTCGTAAAATTGGAAAGACCACAAATATCTATGGTGCGCCGCTGGCAATTATCGTTTGCAGCGATACAAATAAGGTCTGGACACGTCCCTTTGATGGTAAAAAGCTGACCGATATTGATGCAAGCATCATTACCGACCACATGATGATGGAAGCCACCTACTTAGGTTTAGGAAGCGTATGGGTATGCTATTTCAAGCCGGACATCCTGAAGGCTGAATTTAAGATTCCCGACAACCTTGAACCGGTCAACATCCTTGTCCTCGGCTACGCCGACACCTCTCGTGAAAAGGCTCTGTCCGCAGATCGCCATGCAAAAATGAGAAATGCTCTTTCTGCCATGGTATCTTTCGAGAAGCTTTAACTTAAAATTATATCTTTGTATCATTCTATTTTCTCTGGCACGTCCAACCATTAAGTTTTTCTTAATAGTTCCAACTGCTAAACTCGAACCATCCGGAAATCCCGGATAGTTGATAGACCACCCAAGTTATTAAGCATTCCTTAACAACTGCTCCGAACTCTTCGGAATTTCCGAAGAGTTGCCCCTATATACGCAGAACCCCCGTCAGCGCACACTGACAGGGGTTCTGCTCGTTTTTGATGGGATTAAGTAGAGCTTACTCGAGCTCGATGGTGGCAGGCGGCTTACCGGTGCAATCGTAGAACACACGGTTGACGTGCTTGACCTCATTGACGATGCGGCTGGTCACGGTGCCCAGAACATCCCAAGGCACATTGTAGCTCTCAGCCGTCATAAAGTCGGTGGTGGTCACAGCACGCAGGGCCACAGCGTAGTCATAGGTACGCTCGTCACCCATCACGCCGACGCTGCGCATATTGGTCAGAGCGGCGTAATACTGGTTGATCTCCTTATCCAGACCCGCCTTGGCGATCTCCTCACGCCAGATTGCGTCTGCATCCTGCACGATGGCAACCTTTTCGGGGGTCACCTCACCGATGATGCGGATGCCCAGACCGGGGCCGGGGAACGGCTGACGGCTGACCAGATACTCAGGCAGGCCCAGCTCACGGCCAACCTGACGCACCTCATCCTTAAACAGGTTGCGCAGGGGCTCCACCAGCTCCTTAAAGTCCACGGTATCGGGCAGGCCGCCGACATTGTGGTGGCTCTTGATGACAGTGGATTCGCCGCCCAGGCCGCTCTCCACAACGTCAGGATAGATGGTGCCCTGTGCCAGGAAATCCACCTTGCCGATCTGCTTTGCCTGCTCCTCAAAGACGCGGATGAACTCCTCGCCAATGATCTTACGCTTGCGCTCGGGCTCGGTAACACCGGCCAGCTTGCTGAAATAGCGGTCGCGGGCATCCACGCAGATGAAGTTGATATCAAAGCCGTTGGCATTGCCCGGGCCAAAGACAGAGCAGACCTCTTCCTTTTCGTTCTTGCGGAGCAGGCCGTGATCCACAAACACGCAGGTCAGCTGCTTTCCGATGGCCTTTGCCAGCATCGCAGCCAGCACAGAGGAGTCCACGCCGCCGGACAGGGCGCACAGCACCTTGCCGTCGCCAATGCGCTCCCGCAGAGCCTTGACATTGTTCTCCACGAAAGAGTCCATCTTCCAGTCGCCGGAGCAGCCACAGACGTTGTACACGAAGTTGCGGAGCATCTTCTTGCCCTCAGCGGTGTGGAGCACTTCCGGGTGGAACTGAACAGCGTACAGGCCCTTCTCGGCGTTCTCTGCAGCAGCCACAGGGCAGTTCACAGTGTGTGCGGTGATCTTGAAGCCGGGGGCTGCCTGCTCGATGTAGTCGTTGTGGCTCATCCAGCAGATGGTGGAGGGCTGAACATCCTCGAACATCTTACTGCTGTTGTCCACAAAGACCTCGGTCTTGCCGTACTCACGCTCAGGGGCGCGGCAGACACGACCGCCCAGCAGATGCATCATCAGCTGGCTGCCGTAGCAGATTCCCAGCACAGGGATGCCCCAGTTGAAGATCTCGGGGTCAATGGTGGGCGAATCTTCCAGATAGACGCTGTTGGGGCCGCCGGTGAAGATGATACCCTTGGGATTCTTCGCCTTGATGACCGACAGGTCAGTTTTGTAGGAATAGATTTCACAGTAGACATTGTTCTCGCGGACACGGCGCGCGATCAGCTGATTGTACTGGCCGCCAAAGTCCAGCACGATGACAGTTTCATGCTGCATGATGTTCTCCTCCCTTTTCTATCCAATGGAATTTTACAGATAGATATAGTATAGCACATCTCACAACGAAAATCGACAGTCTTTGTGAACTTTCCCGATTTTATTTTACGCGAACAGGATGCCGCAGTACTGTTTTCAGTTTTTCCGGTGCTGTCCGACGCGGATCGCTGAGGTAAATTTCGTGGTGGCGACGGTGCCCGGTGAAATCAGTCTCATAGCCCTGTTCCCGCGCAAAAACATCCATCTGCTCCAGCGTCTCCGGTTCAGTATCATAAGAGCCAACATGCATACACTGCACACAAAGTCCCTCAACATAGTGGAAGAACTGCACTTTGGAAAAATCCTTCTTCTTTTTTGCAGTCGCTTCCTGAACGGCCCAATCGAACACTTCCCGGGTCACAAAATCCGGCAGGCGGATCATACTTGTCCACTCAAAGCATTCTTTGTGGGCGTAGTCCACACCGTCCACCCCCTCCTGATGCCACAAACCCTCCAACGGTGGGACAACATATTCAAAGTAACCGTCGATCTTATGGCTTCCCTTGTAGCTCATCTTGATGGTAAAGGCAATGCCATACAGCAACTCCATTACCGCCTGATATTCCCCACCTGGTTCATTGGGGTCTCCCCTGCCCTGTACAGACACAAAATTCATCGGCGGAACAGTCACAATACCCGGCTTCCTGGGTGGAAGATAAAACTCCTTGTACTCCTTTTTATAGTCAAACGCCATAGTGCCGTCCTCCATTCTCTGACATCTTTTATCGTTAATGTCAGCATATCATAACAACCTTTATTTGTAAAGCACTTTTTGGCAAAAACAAAAATCCCCTGCCATCTCGGGCAGAGGATCTGATAGCGCAAAAAGAGCCTTCCCACTCTCCGGAATGGGAAGGCTCTTTGTAAGTTTAACCTTTTGCCTTAGAACAGGCGCGAAGGGTCAAAATCACTCAATGATCTTGCCAACAACGCCGGAACCAACGGTACGGCCACCCTCACGGATAGCGAAACGCAGGCCCTCTTCCATAGCAACGGGGGTCAGCAGCTCAACGTGCATCTGAACGTTATCGCCGGGCATGCACATCTCGGTGCCTTCGGGCAGGGTGATGATGCCGGTCACGTCAGTGGTACGGAAGTAGAACTGAGGACGATAGTTAGAGAAGAAGGGGGTGTGACGGCCGCCTTCGTCCTTGGTCAGAACGTAGACCTGAGACTCGAAGACCTTGTGGGGATGGACAGTGCCGGGCTTAGCCAGAACCTGGCCACGCTCGATCTGGGTACGGTCAACACCACGCAGCAGAGCGCCGATGTTATCGCCAGCCTCAGCGAAGTCCAGAGACTTACGGAACATCTCCAGGCCAGTGATGGTGGTGCTCAGACGATCGGGCTTAATGCCAACGATCTCCATTGCATCGCCAACCTTAGCAATGCCACGCTCAACACGACCGGTAGCAACAGTACCACGGCCGGAAATGGTCATGACATCCTCGATGGGCATCAGGAAGGGCTTGTCTTCCTCACGATCGGGGTTGGGGATATAGCTGTCAACAGCGTCCATCAGCTCCTTGATGCAAGCATACTCGGGTGCATCAGGATCCTTGGAGGTGGACTCCAGAGCCTTCAGAGCGGAGCCACGGATGATGGGGGTGTCGTCGCCGGGGAAGTCATACTCGCTCAGCAGCTCACGGATCTCCATCTCGACCAGATCCAGCAGCTCCTCGTCGTCGACCATATCGCACTTGTTCATAAAGACAACGATATAGGGCACGCCGACCTGACGAGCCAGCAGGATGTGCTCACGGGTCTGGGGCATGGGACCATCGGTAGCAGCAACGACCAGGATAGCGCCGTCCATCTGAGCAGCACCGGTGATCATGTTCTTAACGTAGTCAGCATGGCCCGGGCAGTCAACGTGAGCGTAGTGACGAGCATCGGTCTGGTACTCGACGTGAGCGGAGTTGATCGTAATACCACGAGCGCGCTCCTCGGGAGCCTTATCGATGTTGGCATAGTCCATGAAGTCTGCGTCGCCCTTCAGTGCCAAATACTTGGTGATAGCGGCGGTCAGAGTGGTCTTGCCGTGGTCAACGTGACCGATGGTGCCGATGTTAACATGCGGCTTAGAACGGTCAAATTTTGCCTTTTCAGCCATTGGAATATCCTCCCTTAAACGGATTGAATTTGGTTACAACAGTCCTGCAAACACAGAATTGCATTGCAAAACTATTCTACTAAATTTGTCCTGTAAAATCAAGTGCTTTTACAGGAAATTTTGCCGGAGCTACACTACCCCGGCAAAATTTTACTTTGTTTCAGGCAATCAAGCCTTGGTGCGGCCAGCAATGATCTGGTCGGCAATGTTCTTGGGAACCGGCTCGTAGTGAGAAGGCTCCATGACATACTGGCCACGGCCCTGGGTCTTGGAACGCAGGTCGGTGGCGTAGCCGAACATCTGAGCCAGAGGAACGAAAGCATTGACACGCTGAGTGCCTGCCATTGCCTCCATGCCCTGGATCTGGCCACGGCGAGAGTTCAGGTCGCCGATGACATCGCCCAGATACTCATCAGGAACGATAACAGCAACCTTCATGATGGGCTCGGTGATGATGGGGTCAGCCTTGCGCATAGCATCCTTGAATGCCATAGAACCTGCAATGGAGAAGGCCATTTCAGAGGAGTCGACCTCGTGATAAGAACCGTCCCACAGGGTGACCTTAACATCAACGACAGGATAGCCAGCCAGAACGCCGGACTTCATAGCACCCTGGATACCATTGTCGATAGCCGGGATGTATTCCTTCGGGATGGCACCGCCAACGATGGCGTTGACGAACTCGTAACCCTTGCCGGGCTCGTTGGGCTCGATCTTGATCTTAACATGACCGTACTGGCCCTTACCACCAGACTGACGTGCGTACTTGGTCTCCTGATTGGCCTCCTTGCGGATGGTCTCACGGTAAGCGACCTGAGGTGCGCCAACGTTAGCCTCGACCTTGAACTCACGCAGCAGACGGTCAACGATGATCTCCAGATGGAGCTCACCCATACCAGCAATGATGGTCTGACCGGTCTCTTCGTCAGTGTAGGTCTTGAAGGTGGGATCCTCTTCGGCCAGCTTTGCCAGCGCGATGCCCATCTTCTCGTTGCCGGCCTTGGTCTTAGGCTCGATGGCAACGCGGATAACGGGCTCGGGGAACTTCATGGACTCCAGAATGATGGGATGATTCTCATCACACAGAGTATCACCAGTGGTGGTGTTCTTCAGACCGACAACAGCAGCGATATCACCTGCATAGCAGCAGTCGATATCCTTGCGGTGGTTGGAGTGCATCTGCAGGATGCGGCCCATACGCTCTCTAGCGTCCTTCACGGAGTTGTAGACAGTAGTACCAGCCTCGACCTTACCGGAGTAGACACGGAAGTAGGCCAGCTTACCAACGAACGGATCGGTTGCGATCTTGAAGGCCAGAGCTGCGAAAGGAGCGTCGTCGGAAGACGGACGGGTCTCCTGCTCTTCGGTCTCAGGGTTCACACCCTTGATGTCCTCAACGTCGGTAGGAGCGGGCATATAATCCACGATAGCGTCCAGCAGCTTCTGGACACCACGGTTCTTGTAGGAAGAACCACAGACCACGGGCACCAGAGTGTTGGCAATGGTCTCCTTGCGGATGGCAGCCTTCAGCTCCTCGCGGGTGATCTCCTCACCCTCGAGATACTTCTCCATCAGGACTTCGTCGTTCTCGGCAACAGCCTCGATCAGGATGTTGCGGTACTCCTCAGCCTGCTCGACCATATCCTCAGGGATGGGCTCAGTGCGCATATCGTTGCCCATGTCGTCATAGTAGACCTCAGCATTCATATCGACCAGGTCAACGATACCACGGAAGGTATCCTCCTGGCCGATGGGCAGCTGGATCGCCACGCCGTTAGCGTGCAGACGATCATGCAGCATCTTGATGCAGCGGAAGAAGTCGGCACCCATGGTATCCATCTTGTTGACGTACACCATGCGGGGGACTTTGTACTCATCAGCCTGACGCCAAACGGTCTCAGACTGAGGCTCGACACCGCCCTTAGCAGCCAGAACGGTCACAGAACCGTCCAGGACGCGCAGGGAACGCTGGACCTCAACAGTAAAGTCCACGTGGCCCGGAGTGTCGATGATGTTGATGCGATGACGGTTCTTCTTGAACGCAACCGGATCCTTCTGGGTCTCAGAATGAGACCAGTAGCAGGTGGTTGCTGCGGAGGTGATGGTAATACCACGCTCCTGCTCCTGAACCATCCAGTCCATGGTAGCGCCGCCATCATGGACTTCGCCGATCTTGTGGTTGATGCCGGTGTAGTACAGAATACGCTCGGTAGTCGTAGTCTTACCAGCATCAATGTGGGCCATAATGCCGATATTTCTCGTCATCTGAAGAGAAACTTCTCTGGGTGTAGCCATGAAATTAACCTCCTACAGAACAGATCAATAACGGAAATGAGCGAAAGCCTTGTTGGCCTCGGCCATCTTGTGGGTATCCTCGCGCTTCTTCACGGCGTTACCAGTGTTGTTGGCAGCATCCATGATCTCGGCGGCCAGACGCTGGGCCATGGTCTTCTCACCACGGCTGCGGCTGTAAGCGGTCAGCCAGCGCAGACCCAGGGTCTCGCGGCGGGCAGGGCTGACTTCCAGAGGAACCTGGTAGTTAGCGCCACCAACACGGCGGGTCTTGCACTCGAGGCTGGGCATGATGTTCTCCATCGCCTTCTCGAAAGTTTCCAGAGGATCGTTGCCGGTCTTTTCCTGAATCATGGAGAAAGCCTCGTAAACGATCTTCTGAGCGACGCCCTTCTTGCCATCCAGCATCACGCTGTTGACCAGACGGGTGACCATCTTGGAATTGTAAATAGGATCAGCTAAGACATCGCGCTTAGCAATGTTACCTCTTCTAGGCATCTTTCTTCCCTCCTTCACAGAATGATATCATCGGTACTCGAAAGTAATAAAACTCCCGTTGTGTCACAAAGAGCTGACCTTACATAAACCGTTACCCTCCGCACAATGCGGACTTGTTATTTATATAATGGAAAGCCGTTTATGGCGGTTGTCCTCAATTACTTCTTTGCAGCACCGGCCTTAGGACGCTTTGCGCCGTACTTGGAGCGGGCCTGATTACGGCCTGCCACACCCTGAGTATCCAGGGTACCACGGATGATGTGGTAACGCACACCGGGCAGGTCCTTAACACGGCCGCCACGGATCAGCACGACGGAGTGCTCCTGCAGGTTATGGCCGATACCGGGAATGTAAGAGGTGACCTCGATACCATTCGTGAGGCGGACACGAGCAACCTTACGCAGAGCAGAGTTAGGCTTCTTGGGAGTCATGGTACGAACTGCAGTGCAGACACCACGCTTCTGGGGGCTGCTCAGATCAGAGTACTGCTTCTTCTGAGAGTTATAAGTCTTCTGCAGGGCGGGAGCGGTGCTCTTGGTAACCAGGACCTCACGGCCTTTGCGTACAAGCTGGTTAAAAGTAGGCATTTTGTTTCTCCTTTCTTAATAGTGAACATCGGATATTTTCCGACTTTTTAGCCGCACTTCCCCTATGGGGACGCGCAACAGTTATATAATACTCGTTTTGATTAGGAATGTCAACAGTTTTTCCAATATTTTTTTGTTTTATTCGCCGAAGGACTCAGCCGCTGATTTTTCCTTTACTCCTTCAGTCTGCTGCGCAGACAGCTCCCTCTCAGAGGGGGCCTTTCCCCTGCTTCGGGCCAGGCAGGCCTCCCTCCCAGAGGGAGGTGGCATTGCGAAGCAATGACGGAGGGAGTTTCAAATCAAAAAAGCCGCCCTCCCCTGCGTTCAGGGAAAGGCGGCTCATGGATCGATTCAGTTCCGGGCAGACAGAGTTTTACTGCTGGTTTGCTGCAGCCAGCTCAGCGGCAACAGCCTCGTCGCGCTCCTGCTCACGGCGCTTCAGATCCTCACGCACCTCCGGCAGACCGGTACCAGCGGGGATCAGCTTACCGATGATGACATTCTCCTTCAGGCCGGCCAGCGGGTCAACCTTGCCCTTGATGGCGGCTTCGGTCAGGACACGGGTGGTCTCTTGGAAGGATGCGGCAGACAGGAAGGACTCGTTTGCCAGGGCAGCCTTGGTGATGCCCAGCAGCACCTGCTGATACTCGACCAGCTTGATGCCCTCTTCACCGTCATCAATGCGCTTCTGCAGCTCGGCGTTGATGTTCTCAACTTCCAGACGGTTTGCCAGTGCACCACCGATCAGGTCGGAGGAGCCGGAGTCGGTCACGCGGACCTTGCGGCACATCTGACGGACGATGACCTCGATATGCTTATCGTTGATTTCAACGCCCTGCAGACGGTAGACCTTCTGGACCTCGCTGATCAGGTAGTTCTGCACATCGCTCAGACCCTTGATGGCCAGGATATCCTGGGGATACAGAACACCTTCGCGGGTGATGATGTCGCCCTTCTCCACACGATCGCCGGGCATGACGCGTGCATGCTGGGTGAAGGGGATGGAGTAGCTCTTCACCACCTCGGCACCGTTCTCGTCCTTGCCGGTGACCTTGATGACGACGTTCTTCTTGGTGTCATCCTGAGAGACAACACCGGAGATCTCGCTCATAATGGCCATGCTCTTGGGGCGGCGGCTCTCGAACAGCTCCTCAACACGGGGAAGACCCTGGGTAATATCCTCAGCAGATGCAATACCGCCGGTATGGAAGGTACGCATGGTCAGCTGGGTACCGGGCTCGCCGATGGACTCTGCTGCGATGACACCGATGGACTCGCCCAGCTGGACGGGCTCACCGTTTGCCATATCGCTGCCGTAGCAGTGTGCGCAGACACCCACCTTGGCGCGGCAGGTCAGCAGGCTACGGATCTTCAGCTTGGTGATGCCTGCAGCCTCGATGTCGTTGGCATCGTACAGGTCGATCATCTTGCCCTCAGGTACGATGACCTCGCCGGTGACGGGGTTGATCACATCGCCCACGGCGTAACGACCGATGATACGCTCACGGAAGCTCTCGATCTTCTCCTTGCCCTCGTGGATCTCAGAGACCCACAGGCCGTCGGTGGTGCCGCAGTCGATCTCACGGACAATGACTTCCTGAGAGACATCGACCATGCGGCGGGTCAGGTAGCCGGAGTCAGCGGTACGCAGAGCGGTATCGGCCAGACCCTTACGAGCGCCACGGGCAGAAACGAAATATTCCAGAATGTTCAGACCTTCGCGGTAGTTTGCACGAATGGGCATCTCGATGGTCTTACCTGCGGTGTTAGCCAGCAGGCCGCGCATGCCGGCCAGCTGCTTGATCTGGTTCATAGAACCACGCGCACCGGAATCAGCCATCATAAAGATCTCGTTGTCCTTGGGCAGGTTGGCTGCCAGAGCCTTGGAGACCTTATCGGTGGTTGCCTGCCAGATGTTGATGGTCTGGGTGTAACGCTCGTTCTCAGAGATCAAGCCGCGGTTGAACAGCTTGTTGACCTGAGAGACCTGCTTATCCGCGTCAGCGATCAGCTCGTCCTTCTGCGGAGGAATGACAGCGTCACACACAGCAACAGAGATTGCAGACAGGGTGGAGTACTTATAGCCCTGAGCCTTGATGGAGTCCAGCATCTTTGCGCAGGCACGGGTGCCATTGCGGGTCATGCAGCGGGAAATGATGTCGGGCAGGGTCTTTTTGGTCACGCGGAAGCTGACCTCATACTCCAGCCAGTGCTCCGGGTCGGTGCGGTCGATATAACCCAGGTTCTGAGGAACGGGGTTATTGAAGATGATCCGGCCGACGGTGGCATCCACCAGACCGGTGCGCTCCACACCATCAATGACCATGGTGCGGCGGACCTTGATGGGAGCGTGCAGGGTCACAACGTGCTCTGCATAGGCCATCAGGGCCTCGTTCTCATCACGGAAGATCTTGCCTGCACCCTCTTCGTTCTCACGAACGGTGGTCAGGTAGTAGCTGCCCAGGATCATATCCTGAGTAGGAACGGTAACAGGTGCGCCGTCAGAGGGCTTCAGCAGGTTGCCGGAAGCCAGCATCAGCATCTTGGCCTCGCGGCAGGCATCCTCGCCCAGGGGCAGATGAACTGCCATCTGGTCACCGTCGAAGTCGGCGTTGAATGCGGTACATGCCAGGGGGTGCAGCTTGATGGCACGGCCCTCGACCAGCACGGGGTTGAATGCCTGAATGCCCAGACGGTGCAGGGTAGGTGCACGGTTCAGCAGGACCGGGTGGCCCTTGATGACGGTCTCCAGGCTGTCCCAGACCTCGGGCTTTGCACGCTCGACCATCTTACGGGCAGACTTGATGTTGTTGGCAACACCCTTCTCGACCAGATCCTTCATCACGAAGGGCTTGAACAGCTCCAGAGCCATCTCCTTGGGCAGACCGCACTGATCCATCTTCAGCTCAGGGCCGACGACGATAACGGAACGGCCGGAGTAGTCAACACGCTTGCCCAGCAGGTTCTGGCGGAAGCGGCCCTGTTTGCCCTTCAGCAGATCGGACAAGCTCTTCAGGGCACGGTTGTTGGGGCCGGTGACCGGGCGGCCGCGGCGGCCGTTGTCGATCAGGCTGTCAACTGCTTCCTGCAGCATCCGCTTCTCGTTGCGCACGATGATGTCGGGAGCACCCAGCTCCAGCAGGCGGCGCAGACGGTTGTTGCGGTTGATCACGCGGCGGTACAGGTCGTTCAGGTCGGAGGTGGCAAAACGGCCGCCGTCCAGCTGGACCATGGGGCGCAGATCGGGGGGCAGCACGGGCAGCACATCCATGACCATCCACTCGGGGCGGTTGCCGGAAATGCGGAATGCCTCAACGACCTCCAGACGCTTCAGGATGCGGACCTTCTTCTGGCCGGAGGACTTTTCCACCTCAGCGGTCAGCTCAGCGCTCAGCTGATCCAGATCGATCTCCTTCAGCAGCTCCTGGATGGCCTCAGCACCCATGGATGCCTCAAACTCATCGCCGTAGCGCTCACGCATCTCGCGGTATTCCTTCTCGGTCAGCAGCTGCTTCTTTTCCAGCGGGGTCAGACCAGGATTGGTAACGATATAGCTTGCAAAGTACAGGACCTTCTCCAGCAGGCGGGGGCTGATGTCCAGCATCAGGCCAATGCGGCTGGGGATGCCCTTGAAGTACCAGATGTGGCTGACGGGCGCGGCCAGCTCAATGTGGCCCATGCGCTCACGGCGAACCTTTGCCTTGGTGACCTCGACACCGCAGCGATCGCAGATCTTGCCCTTGTAGCGGATGCGCTTGTACTTGCCGCAGTGGCACTCCCAGTCCTTGGTAGGTCCAAAAATGCGCTCGCAGTACAGGCCGTCGCGCTCCGGCTTCAGGGTGCGGTAGTTGATGGTCTCAGGCTTCTTGACCTCGCCGTAGCTCCAGTTGCGGATCTGCTCCGGAGAAGCCAGGCCGATTTTAATGGAATCGAAAACGTTGTTTTCCATGAAACGAACCCTTTCTTAATCTCTAGTTAAAAATCCACTTCGTCGGAAGCGGGAGCCGCACTGCCGGAGTTGTCATCTTCCAGCACAGAAGGATCATCGAAGCCTGCGTCAGCATCCTTGATGGTGTAATCGTTCAGCAGCTCATTCTCGTTGGTAACAGTCTCGGAACCTGCAACATCACGCATATCAAAGCCGGTCTCTTCGTCGTCGAAGTTCTGGCGCATATCGATCTCGTTGCCGTCCTTGTCCTGGACCACAACGTCCATACCCAGAGACTGCAGCTCCTTCAGCATAACGCGGAAGGACTCGGGGATGCCGGGCTGCGGGATGGGTTCGCCCTTGACAATGGCCTCGTAGGTCTTGACACGGCCCTCAACGTCATCGGACTTGACGGTCAGGATCTCCTGCAGGGTGTAAGCGGCACCGTAAGCTTCCAGAGCCCAGACTTCCATCTCGCCGAAGCGCTGACCGCCGAACTGAGCCTTGCCGCCCAGAGGCTGCTGGGTGACCAGAGAGTAGGGGCCGGTGGAACGGGCATGGATCTTATCATCGACCAGGTGATGCAGCTTGAGGTAGTACATATAACCAACGGTAACGCGGTTATCGAACTTCTCGCCGGTACGGCCATCGTAAACGGTGGTCTTGCCATCACGGTCCAGCTCGATCTTGGAGAAGTCGATGATGTGGCCCTTCTCACCCATGATCTTGGGCAGCTTGGTGGGATATGCGGGAGCATTCTCACCATGCCACAGCTCACGGGCGGTATCGAAGGTATCACCGATGTCGTTCTCACGCGCGGAATCGAACACGGGGGTCATAACCTTGATGCCGCATGCCTTGGCAGCGTAGCCCAGGTTGACTTCCAGCACCTGACCGATGTTCATACGGGAAGGAACGCCCAGGGGGTTCAGCACGATGTCCAGCGGGGTGCCGTCGGGCAGGTAAGGCATATCCTCCTGCGGCAGGATGCGGGAAACGACACCCTTGTTGCCGTGACGGCCTGCCATCTTATCGCCGACGCTGATCTTACGCTTCTGAGCAATGTAGCAGCGGACGACCTCGCGGACACCGGGCTGCAGCTCATCGCTGTTTTCAGGAGTAAAGACCTTGACATCCACGATGATGCCGTACTCGCCGTGGGGCACGCGCAGAGAGGTATCACGGACTTCGCGGGCCTTCTCGCCAAAGATGGCGCGGAGCAGGCGCTCCTCAGCGGTCAGCTCGGTCTCACCCTTCGGGGTGACCTTGCCGACCAGGATGTCGCCGCTCTTGACCTCGGCACCGATGCGGATGATGCCGCGCTCGTCCAGATCCTTCAGGGCATCCTCGGAGACGTTGGGGATATCACGGGTGATCTCCTCAGGTCCGAGCTTGGTGTCACGGGACTCGGTCTCGTACTCTTCAATATGGATCGAGGTGTACACATCCTCGCGGACGATCTTCTCGTTCAGCAGGACAGCGTCCTCGTAGTTGTAGCCCTCCCAGGTCATAAAGCCAATCAGGGCGTTCTTACCCAGAGAGATCTCACCGTTGCGCATTGCGGGGCCGTCGGCCAGCACCTGACCAGCCTTAACGCTCTCGCCCACTTCAACGATGGGACGCTGGTTGATGCAGGTGCCTGCGTTGGAGCGGGCAAACTTGACCAGCGGGTAGTTGTCCACGCCGCCCTGTGCATTGCGGACGGTGACGTGGTCGGCATCCATCTTCTCAACGATACCGTCGTTCTTTGCCAGAACAGCGGTGCCGGAGTCGGTGGCAGCCTTGTATTCCATACCGGTAGCCACGATGGGCTGCTGGGTGACCATCAGAGGCACTGCCTGACGCTGCATGTTGGAGCCCATCAGAGCACGGTTACAGTCATCGTTCTCCAGGAAGGGGATGCAGGCGGTCGCAACAGAGACCATCATTCGGGGCGAAACGTCCATATAATCGACCTTATCGGCATCGATTTCCAGGATGTCATCGCGGCGGCGGGCAGAAACGCGGGGACGGATGAAGTGCTTGGTCTCATCCAGAGGCTCGTTGGCCTGAGCAACAACGTACTCGTCCTCAACGTCAGCGGTCATATACTCCACTTCATCGGTAACGACCTGATCGATCAGCTTGCCGTTTTCGTCGTAAGTCTTTTTGACCTTGCGGTAGGGAGCCTCAACGAAGCCGTACTCGTTGATCTTGGCGTAGGATGCCAGATAGGAGATCAGGCCGATGTTGGGGCCTTCAGGGGTCTCAATGGGGCACATACGGCCATAATGGCTGTAGTGAACGTCACGGACCTCGAAACCTGCGCGGTCACGGCTCAGACCGCCGGGGCCCAGAGCAGACAGACGGCGCTTGTGGGTCAGCTCGGCCAGAGGGTTGTTCTGGTCCATGAACTGAGACAGCGGAGAGGAGCCGAAGAACTCCTTGATGGCGGCGACCACAGGACGGATATTGATCAGAGCCTGCGGGGTGATAACGCTCTGATCCTGGCTCTGCAGAGTCATGCGCTCACGGATGACGCGCTCCATGCGGGAGAAGCCGATGCGGAACTGGTTCTGCAACAGCTCACCAACGCTGCGGATGCGGCGGTTGCCCAGATGGTCGATATCATCGGTGGTGCCAACGCCGTGGCCCAGACCGTTCAGGTAGTTGATGGAGGACAGGATGTCCTTCACGGTGACGGTGCGGCCGATCAGCTGGTCATGGTTGCGGCGGAGCATTTCCTTCTGCTCCTCCACATCAGAGGTGGTGTCGAGGATCTTCTTGATCTCATCAAAGGAGCAGCGCTCGTTGATGCCGCACTCCTTGACATCAAAGGAGAAGAAGCCCTGTGCGTCCACACAGCCGTTGGTGATGACCTTGACCTTCTTGCCCTCGATGCTCAGAATAACGGTATCCACACCGGCGGCATCTGCCTTCTCGGCCAGCTCACGGGTGATCTTGCCCTTGGCCTCAACGATGATCTCGCCGGTCAGGGGAGCAACGATGTTCTCAGCGGCAACAAAGCCGGTGATGCGGCGGGCCAGAGACAGCTTCTTGTTCATCTTGTAGCGGCCGAAACGAGACAGGTCGTAGCGGCGCGGATCGAAGAACAGCATGTTGATCTGGTTGGTAGCGGACTCCACCGTGGGGGGCTCGCCGGGACGCAGCTTGCGGTAGACCTCCAGCAGGCCCTCGTCCTGGTTCTTGGTGGTGTCCTTCTCCAGAGTGGCCAGGATGCGCTCATCCTCGCCGAAGAAGTTCAGGATCTCCTCATCAGAGGAAAGGCCCAGCGCACGGCACAGCACGGTGACGGGCAGCTTACGGTTCTTATCGATACGGACATAGAACACGTTGGCGGCATCGGTCTCGTACTCCAGCCATGCACCGCGGTTGGGGTTCATGGTTGCGCTGTACAGGTCGTTGCCCACCTTATCTTTGGCATCTCCGTAGAATACGCCGGGAGAACGGACCAGCTGGCTGACAATGGCACGCTCGGCACCGTTGATCACAAAGGTGCCCGCATCGGTCATCAGCGGGAAGTCGCCCATGAAAATTTCCTGGTCCTTGACCTCGCCGGTCTCCTTGTTCAGCAGACGGGCAGTCACGCGCAGGGGGGCAGCGTAGGTCACGTCGCGCTCCTTGCACTCCTTGATGCTGTACTTGGGCTCCTTATCCAGACGGAAGTCCACGAAGCTCAGCGCCAGGTTACCGGTGTAGTCCTCAATGGTGCCGATGTCGTGGAAGACCTCTTTCAGGCCCTCGTCCAGGAACCACTGGTAAGAGTTCTTCTGGACCTCGATCAGGTTCGGCATACTGATGACTTCGTCGATGTGGGAGAAGCTCATGCGCTCGGTTTTGCCGAGCTTTACGGGCTTGACTTTCATCATAAAATCAACCACTCCTTACTTTTATACTCTACGGATATTGCGTTATACGGGTCAGATTTGAGCACACACACATAAATCGACCCGTATCCTCCAAGGAAGTTCGTCGCTTTTCACAAACTTTTCGGTCAACACCGTCCAGCTGCTTCCAGTGCAGCTCCCTTTTTGGCGCACTAGGCCATTATGTGATACTAATGCAGTATACACCTCAAAAGCCTTGCTGTCAAGCCATTTTTCGCATTTTGGCCCAATATTTTTGTCAAGCCCGCGATTTCATGGTACGCACGGGCGCGTGTAAGCTTTGCGTATTTTGGCTCTTGATTTTTGAGTTTTGCACGTTCTCACCAAAAACACCCTTGTGCATTTTGTACACCTTGGCTCTTGATGCGCACTCTCCCCTGCCCATGCAAAAAGCACCGCAGCTGCCTGCGGTGCCCTTACATACTCATTCTTCCAGATAATCCCGCAGTCGCTTTGCGCGGCTGGGATGGCGGAGCTTGCGCAGAGCCTTGGCCTCGATCTGCCGGATGCGTTCCCGGGTCACGTTGAACTCCTTTCCCAGCTCTTCCAGAGTACGGGCCTGCCCGTCCTCCAGCCCGAAGCGCAGGGTCAGCACCCGCTCCTCCCGGGGTGTCAGGCTCTTGAGGACATTTGCCAGCTCCCGCCGCAGCAGTTCCCGCCCGGCCTCGTCCACCGGAACGCCTGCTTCCTCATCCTGAATAAAATCCTCCAGGTGGGCATCCTCTTCCTCACCCACCGGTGTTTCCAGGCTGATGGGGTCCTGCGCCAGCTGCAGCAGCTCCCGCACCCGGTCAGGCTCCATGTCCAGCCGGACGGCGATCTCTTCGGCTGTGGGTTCCCTGCCGTTTTTGCGCAAAAGCTCCCCTGCCGTCTTTTTCACCCGGTTGATGCTCTCCACCAGATGCACCGGGATGCGGATGACCCGCCCCTGATCGGCAATGGCCCGGGTGATGGACTGCCGGATCCACCATGTCGCGTAGGTCGAGAACCGGAACCCCCGGTCTGGTTCAAACTTCTCCGCCGCCTTCATCAGGCCGAGGTTCCCTTCCTGAATGAGGTCAAGGAAGGGCAGCCCCCGCCCGGCATAGCGCTTGGCCACCGAGACCACCAGCCGCAGGTTGGCTTCGCTCAGCTTCCGCCGGGCATCCGCATCCCCGGCCTGCGCGGCCCGGGCAAGCGCCAGCTCCTGTTCCATTGTCAGCAGCGGCACCCGGCCGATCTCCTTCAGATATGCCTTCACCGGGTCATCCAGCGCTACGCCCTCGGCTGAGAGCTCGTGCTCCAGTTCCCCGATCTGTGTTTCATCCAGCATGGGCATGTCCGCTTCTTCTTCGGTTACACGGATGCCCCGGGCTTCCAGCGCCGCATACAGCGCATCCAGCCCGGATACATCGTATTCCTGCTCATCCATGGCCCGGCTGATCTGCTCGGGTGTCAGGGTATGGCGGCGGGCCCGGCCTGCCAGGATCTTTACCAGTTCTTCCGTCTGCGACAATTTCCGCATGATTCTTTCTCCTTCCAGCTCCAGCCGGAGGAGAGGAACGGTCAGTCGTCCGCAGGGTCTGTGCCCTGCTTCTTTTCTCGCATCGACTGGAGATACCGTATCAAATCATCATTGGACATTTCGGCCGCCTTGCCTGCCACGGGGGTGCCCCGGGCAATGCGGTCCAGATAGAGCCGGATATCGTCCGGCGTACAGTTCACATCGCTGTATTGTGCCGCAAGGCGGCTCAGCTCATTCAGCGCCTCTTCGCTCACAAAGGGGCGCAGAGTGGAAAGGCTGATTTCGATTCCCTGCTCCTGGCACTGCAGAAACGCTTCGTACAGCTCCTTCTGCTGAGGCAGAACGAACTTTTCCGGGCTGAGCTGGGCCCGCACCTGCGGGATATAGCTGGGCTCCCGGAGCATGGCGGCCAGCAGCCGCTGTTCTGCAGAGGCAACCCCCAGCGCCTGAGAGCCGCCCGCACTGTAAGGCACGCTGATCTGGTGCATCTCACCGGACTGCAGCCGTGCCTGATTCTGCGCCCACCGGCGTTTGCTGTTGGAGCGCTTTACTGCATCGGCAAGCTGGGTCATAATGGCGTTCTTTGAGATGTTCGTCTCCTCAGCCAGCCGCCCGGCGTAGACCTCCTGCTCGGTGGGGTTGGAGCGCTCCGCCAGCATATTCACGGCTTCCTTGACGTATTCCAGCCGCTGGGCATCCTGCTTCAGGTCGTATTTGTTCTTGAGCCGCCCCAGCCGGAAGTCCAGCGCGTTTCCCACACCGTCCAGCAGTGCCTTGAACCGCTCGGAGCCATACTTTTTGATGTACTCATCCGGATCCTTTGCACCCGGGATCTGCAGCACGCCCACCTTGACCGGGCTGTTGCGGAACAGTTCCAGCGAGCGCAGAGTGGCCTTCTGGCCGGCCTCATCCGAGTCGTAGCTCAGGATGACTTCCTCCGCGTACTGACTGATGAGCTTTACCTGATCCGGAGTCAGGGCCGTGCCGCAGGCGCAGACCGCCGTGTCGATCCCCGCCTGATGCATGGAAATAACGTCCATGTAACCCTCGCAGAGAACGAACCGCCGGGAAGCACTCTTCTTGGCGATCTGCAGAGCGAACACGGTATCCGACTTGTGGTAGACCAGTGTCTCGGGGCTGTTGACATACTTGGGTTTGGAATCGTCCAGCACACGCCCGCCAAAGGCAATGATGTTCCCCCGCAGGTCAAAGATGGGGGTCATCACCCGCTTCCAGAACAGGCAGTAGATCCGGCCCGACTGGCTGCGCTTGAACAGGCCGCTGGCATCCAGCTCCTGCTGGTTGTACCCCTTATCGCGCAGATACTGGTACAGCCCCTGCCCGTCATCCGGTGCATAGCCCAGCCCGAACCGGACGATGGTCTTGTCGTCCAGACCGCGCCGCCGCCAGTAGGCCCGGGCCTGCCGGGCTTCCTCGACCGTGGAGTTCAGGCAGGCGTGGAAATACCGCGCGGCTTCCTTGTTCATGGAAAGGATGCGGCTGCGCAGGCGGCCCGTCTTGTCGTCCTCCTGCGGCTCCGGCATTCCCGCGCGGGCAGCCAGCATCTTGACCGCCTCGGTGTAGTCGATGCTGTTGATGCGGCGGACGAAGTGGATGACATCGCCGCCCACACCGCAGCCAAAGCAGTAAAAGCTCTGGGTATCCGGGTAGACGTAGAACGAGGGGGTCTTTTCGCTGTGGAAGGGGCACAGGCCGCCATACAGCCGCCCCTTCCGCTTGAGCTGGACATAGTTGCCCACCACATCCACGATATCGGTACGGCGGGTCAGTTCCTCAATATATTCGTGTGGGATCATTTTGGTATTCCGATGCTCCTTTTATAACACATGCCACTTGCGGGGCACAAAGACATCCTCAAAGGTACGGATGGCAAATTCATCGCTCATGCCGCTGATATAGTCCGTCACTGCGCGGTCGCGTCCTTCCTGATAGGCCAGCTGCAGATAGAAGTTGGACATCTGTTCGATGTGGGTCAGGTAATACTCGTACAGCTCGGTGAGCACCTTTTCCACCTTCTGTTCTTCCTTTTTGGCGCTGCGATCCACATAGACGGTGCGGTACATGAAATCCTTGAGCGCCAGGAAGGCTTCGTTCTCCTCTGCGCCCACCTGCACATCCCCCTCGCTGCTGCGCAGGATGCTGTTGATCATGGTGGTGATGCGCTGAGACTTCGTCTCCCCCAGCACGGCGGTGCATTCTCTGGGCAGGGTGGCCGGGTCCAGCACACCGGCACGCACGGCATCCTCGATATCGTGGTTCACAAAGGCGATCTGATCCGCCATGCGGACGATGCGTCCCTCCGGGGTGGCCGCCCAGGTGCCCTTGGTATGGGTCACGATGCCGTTGCGCACCTCCCAGGTCAGGTTCAGGCCCCTGCCGTCCTTTTCCAGCTTGTCCACCACACGCAGGCTCTGCATATAATGCCGGAATCCCTCCGGGCAGAGCTTGTCCAGTGCGCTCTCCCCTGCGTGGCCAAAGGGCGTGTGCCCCAGGTCATGGGCCAGGCTGATGGCCTCGGTCAGATCCTCGTTGAGGCGCAGGGCGCGGGCAATGGTGCGGGCGATCTGCGCCACCTCCAGCGTGTGGGTGAGCCGGGTGCGGTAGAGGTCGCCCTCCGGTGAGAGAAATACCTGCGTTTTCTGCTTGAGCCGCCGGAACGCTTTGCAGTGGATGATCCGGTCACGGTCCCGCTGGAACACCGGACGGATAGGGTCCTGCTCTTCGGGCCTCACCCTGCCCCGGCTGGCATCGCTGAATGTTGCCCAGGGGGCCAAGGTCAGCCGCTCGATCTCTTCGGTGCGCTGTCGTACATCCATCAGGAACCCTCACTTTCTGTTTTCTCCCCCTCCTCTCGCACGGCGCAGCCGATCCCCATGCCGCGTCTGCGGCAAGTATAGCACACCCGCCCTGTCGAAGGGGGAAAGTATTTGTCTTAGAACGAATAAAACTTCTTGATTTTACTGCCGCTCCCCAGCCTTCCCCGCAGGGAAGTCTGTGTCATAACGGCAGGCAGTCAGTTTGCAGGTCAGAATGGAGCGTAGAACGGCTGTGACACACTTACCTGTGCACCGCCCCGGGTCAACTCCCGGAGCTGCTCCAGCAAGGGCGGCTCCGCACCCTCAGGCATCTGCCAGCGCAGGGTGACACGGTCGGTGAACTGGGGGTCTGCAAGCTTTGCCCCCGCCGCCTGGATGAGCAGCGCCGCCCGCTCATAGAGCGAGTAGTCCACCGTTACCTCCAACTCCACCACACTGCGCACCGTGACCACCTCGGCGGCTTCCAACGCGCGGGCGGTGGCGGTGGTATAGGCCCGCACCAGGCCGCCGGTGCCCAGCAGCACACCGCCAAAGTATCGGGTGATGACCACGACAAGGTCAGTCAATCCGCTGTGCTGCAGCACTTCCAGTGCCGGGGTTCCCGCCGTCTTGGCCGGTTCACCGTCATCGGAGTAGCGCTCCCGGTTGCCCTCCCGCAGGCGGTAGGCATAGACATTGTGCCGGGCCGTGCGGTTGGCTGCCCGCACCTGCTCCAAAAAGGCCACCGCCTTTTCCTCGCTGTCCGCAAAGGAGAGCTGCGCAATAAAGCGGCTCTTCTTTTCCTCATATTCGCCGGTGGCCGTGCCCCGGATGGTGCGGTAATCCTCCACGCTGGTTCCTCCTGCCCATTGATTTGATTTATTTAATAAGTATAGCATAAATCCCGGCAAAGAAAAAGCCTGCAGCTGCAAAGCTGAAGCGAACACAACCTGGTGTTCTGTTGATCGTTGCCGTTAGCCTGCGGTAATGACGGAGTTTCGTTGTCTTCCAGAAAAACCTCTTGACAATGGGAACTTTTTTGATTATAGTGTAGCTAACGAGCATTAGTTAGCAAATGGTGATGAACAATGGAAGATACCAAACAGCGCATTCTGGAAAAATCTCTGGAACTGTTTTCGACCAAGGGATACGATGCGGTCAGCGTGGGTGAAATTGCAAAAGCGGTCGGCATCAAGGCTCCCTCGCTGTACAACCACTTCCCCAGCAAGCAGGCGATTTTTGATGCGATTTTGGAAACAACTTCGGCGCACTACCAGAAAGACACCGCTGAGATCTCGGTCCATGTACAGGATTCCCAAAAGGATATCCCGGTTTTCTCCCACATCTCAGAGGAGCTGCTGGTTGAAAAAGTCCGACAGATCTTCCTTTATTCGCTGCACGATAAAACTATCAGCCAGTTCCGCCGGATGATGACGCTGGAGCAGTTCCGTTCCCCCAAGTTTGCCGAACTGCTTTCCAAACGCTATGTGGATTGGATGATCTCCTACCATGCAGGCATCTTCCGTGCGCTGGTTGCAAACGGCGAACTGCGAAACGAAGACCCGGATACCCTGGCGTGGATGTATGTTTCCCCGATCATCGTCCTGCTGAGCATCTGCGACCGCCAGCCGGAACGGGAAGCTGAAAGCCTTGAAAAGCTGGATGCCCATGTAAAGCTGTTCTTCCGGACCTTTAACATTGTGGGAGGTGAAAAATAAAGGAATTTTTGAGTTTTAGTTGAAGCAGAAAAAAGTCATAAATGCTATAATCAAAGGAGAGCTTTTTGAAACATACTACATTTGCACTGGGACTTGTGGCCTGACCGGGAGGTCTGGCAGAACCACAAGCCACTCCTCCCGAAAACGAGTAATGAACAAGTTTCAGGAGGATATTACCATGAACCGTGAAAACAAACGCAAGACCTTTGAAAAAGGTTACTATAAGACCCACGCCTGCAACGATGCCTTTACCTGCAAAGTCTGCGGACGGGTCTGCACCCCGCAAAATGCAGGGAGCGACCACCGCAACCATTGCCCCAACTGCCTGTCCAGCCTTCATGTGGACGAGGAACCCGGCGACCGTGCCTCCGACTGCGGCGGCATCATGGAGCCGTTGGCAGTCTGGGTACGCAAGGGCGGCGAATGGGCCATCATCCACCGCTGCAAACGCTGCGGAAAACTCAGCTCCAACCGGGTGGCGGCAGACGACAATCCCATGAAGCTCATGAGCATTGCCATGAAGCCCCTGTGCGCTCCGCCGTTCCCGCTGGACTATATTGAGGAAATGACCGCCTTGATGGGCGGCGATGGACGGATGCGGTAAGCCGCAGCCAAAAACAAAAAGGCCGCTGTGTCGGAGAAGCGCTCTGCGGCACAGCGGCTTTTTTGCAACTTAGGAGGGATCGCAAGATGGACTATATCAGAGTTACCAGAGAAAACATCGACAAGGAACATATCTGTTGTGCCATGTCCGGCAAACAGAGTCTTGCCAAGAAGGAATGGCTCAAGCAGCGCTTTGAGGAGGGGCTTGTTTTTTACCGCAGCGCAGAGCGCGGCAAATGCTTTATCGAGTACATCCCGGCAGAAAACGCATGGGTGCCCATTGATGCGGCAGGCTGGCTTTATATCAACTGCCTGTGGGTCTCCGGCTCCATGAAGGGTCACGGCTATTCCAGCGAACTGCTGGAAAAATGCCTTCGGGATGCCAAGGCGCAGGGCAAAAACGGTGTTTGCATTCTGTGTGCAGAGGGGCGCAAACGGGAGTTTCTCGCCGACCCCAAGTTTTTGACCCATAAGGGCTTCAAGGTTTCGGACATCTCCGATTGCGGCATCAACCTCATGTACCTGCCCCTTGCAGAGAGTGCCCAGCCGCCAAAATTCAAGGCCTGCGCCAAGCATCCCAAGGTGGAGGAGAATGGCTTTGTCCTCTACTATACCGACCAGTGCCCTTACACCTATTATTGGGTGCCAAAGGTGCAGGAGGCTGCAAAGGAACATGGAATCCCGTTCAAAGCCATCCACATCACAGAGAAAGAGACGGCACAAAATGTGCCCGCACCGGTCACAACATACGCATTGTTCCGGGATGGGAAGTTTGTGACCCAGAGCATCCAGTCGGACAAGAAATTTTTGAAATTGGCAGGCGCAGCGGATTGAACCATACGACAGAAGTCATTGATTTTCTTTGTTTATCTGTGATACCATTCGTTACGAGACCAACGGCGTTGCTCTCTTCGCCTATGGTTGAGACTCCGGCACTCAAAGAAACTTTCCGAAAAACACAACGAGGTGACCATTTTTGAAACGTCGAACTTTTCTTGTCTGCACCGCTGCACTTTTTTGCGGTGCGCTTCTGGCAGGGGGCTGCACTCAAAAAGTTTCTCAGCCCGTCCTTCAGCAAATCGAATACTCCAATTTAGCAGATTCGGATACAAAAGCTCTTCTTTCCAAACTTTTGCAGGATGCCGGCGTATCCGACCTGCGGATACAGACCTTCTTTGATCATGTGCAAAAGTTCAACAATGTTGTGGACCCGGCATGGCTCACCACAGGTTTTGAAAACGCCAAGCCTTCGGATCTGAAATACGATCCTTACTCCATGCAGGACGCATGGACAGAAAAATACGATACCTTCCCCGGCTGGAACTGTCGAATCACCGCCTGTGGGCTGTTCGGTGATTTTATCACTGTCACAGGCAAGGCAGACCTTGACTCAGCCGAGGACACCCTGTTTATGGACTATGAAACACTGGGCTCTGACCCGGAATCCCTTTGCGGCGACGAACGGCAAAAATTTGATGCGCTGTTCGCCCCAGTTAAAACCACTAATACGACCGATATTCCTACCCATTTGAAAACGATTCAACAAGAATGGAAGAAACGCGGTCTCTCCTTCGTAGAAGATGATAAGATTCGTCTTGTCTCCGTGGTCCTGCACGATCAGTTCTCTGAAACGGACAATTCTCTTATGATCGGTCATGTCGGCGTTATGCTTCCCACATCGGATGCAGTATATTTCGTCGAAAAGGTCGCTTTTCAGGAGCCGTATCGCTTGTTGAAGTTCAAAAATCGAACCGAGTTGAGCGATTATCTGATGCTGAAATACGACAACTCGTGGGGACAGGACACCGCCCACACCTTTATTATGGAAAATTCAGACTTGATGGACGGCTGGCGCATTCTTGACGAACAGGAAAACGCAAGCTGAAAGTATATTATTCGTTGGAAGCCGTTTATGCTCCCCGATGTAGATATGGGTATCATCCACGCAGGTCAGCCCGAAGTTGGCGAGGGTAAGGGCGCAGCCCGTCTGACCCTGCGCCGCAGTGAACTGGAAGTGTTCTCCGAAAAAATCCCGCTGAACGGCGGCTCTGCTCTGTTCAGCCATGCGGTGGAGAACCCCCACCTGTGGAGTGCAGAGGACCCGGCTCTGTATGAACTGGAGATCGAGCTGCTGGACGATGCAGGCCATCTGGTAGAGGTGACCGGGCAGAAAGTCGGTTTCCGCAAGTTCGAGTTGAAGAACAATCGGATGCTGCTCAACGGCAAGCGCATCGTGTTCAAGGGTGCCAACCGTCATGAGTTCAGCTCCATTACGGGTCGTGCTGTGGGCGTACACACCCATGAGGAACTGCTTCGGGATATCATCACCATGAAGCAGAACAACATCAATGCCATCCGTACCAGCCATTACCAGAATCAGGATGCACTGTACGACCTGTGCGACGAGTATGGTCTGTATCTGATCGCAGAGAACAATCTGGAATCCCATGGCACATGGGACATCCATCAGGCGGGCATTCGCGGCATCGAGGGCGTTTTGCCCAATGATAAGCCGGAGTGGAAAGCTGTCTTGTTTGACCGCATGAATTCCACTTACCAGCGTGACAAAAACCATCCTGCTGTTCTGATCTGGTCTCTGGGCAACGAATCGTTTGGCGGTGAGACCCTGCTCCAGATGGCCGAGATGGTCCGCCGCTTTGATGACACCCGTCTGGTGCATTACGAAGGTGTGGTCAATGATCCCCGCTTCCTCGAAACCACCGATATCGAGAGCCATATGTACAGCACTGTGAAGGACATTAAAGAGTATCTGGCACAGGGCGATAAGCGGCCTTATATCGAGTGCGAATATTCTCATGCTATGGGCAACTCCAACGGTGCTTTGCACAAGTACACGGAACTTGCCGACCAGAAGGACTGCGGCTATCAGGGCGGCTTCATCTGGGATTACATCGACCAGTCCATCTGGAAAAAAGACCGCTACGGCAAGTGTTTCCAAGCCTACGGCGGCGACTTCGGTGAGCGTCCTACCGACTATAATTTCAGCGGAAACGGCATTGCCTACGGTGGTGATCGTGCTCCTTCTCCCAAGATGCAGGAGGTCAAGTTCTGCTATCAGAACATCGCCGTTTCCATCGACAACTCTGGCTTTGAAGTCTGGAACAAGAACCTGTTCACCTCTACGGATGCTTTCGACTGCGTTGCTCTGCTGCATCGCGATGGAAAGCTGTATCAGCAACAGAAACTGACCAATATTGATGTTGCTCCCGAAGAGCGTTCCAGCTTCCCGCTGCCGTTTATGGTTCCTGCGCTCCCCGGTGAATATGCAGTGACCATCAGCTTCCGTTTGAAGGAGGACACCAGCTGGGCAAAGAAGGGTCACGAAGTCGCCTTTGGACAGGGTGTGATCGCTGTGGTTCGTTCCATTCCCAGCAAGAAGGTCACGCCGTTTACCGTTACGCACGGTACACACAACATCGGTGTCCGGGGTGAGAATTTCGATGTTTTGTTCTCCGATCTGAACGGCGGTCTGACTTCCTACCGCTATGCCGGCAAGGAGATGATTTAGGAGATTCCCCGGCCCAACTTCTGGCGCGCTCCCACCGACAACGACTGCGGCAACAACATGGGCGGCGTTCGCGGTTAGTGGAAGCTGGCAAGCCTGTACGCTACCGCCAAGGGCATCGGCAAGGAGATTCCGTCTGTTCATGGCGGCACCATCCTCCAGAACCCCACCTGCGAGGTGGAAGCCGACAGCGTGGTCGTGACCTATCTCTATAACCTCCAGACCAGCCCCGCAGCAGAGTGCAGCCTGCAGTACCGTGTGTTCGGTGATGGCCGCATCCAGACCACCCTGCACTATGACCCGGTGGAAGGACTTGCAGCAATGCCGGAGTTCGGCGTACTGTTCAAGATCGACGCTGACTACGATACGGTGGAGTGGTACGGAAACGGCCCTGCGGAGACCTACTGGGATCGTCAGCATGGTGCAAAGCTGGGCATTTACCAGAACAAGGTCGCAGACAACATGGCACAGTACCTCGTGCCGCAGGAGTGTGGCGCAAAGACCGCTGTGCGCTGGGCAAAGGTAGTGGACCGCAAGGGTCGCGGGCTGCTGTTTACCGCAGATGCCGCAAAGCCCATGTTCTTCTCTGCGCTGCCCTACACTCCCCATGAAATGGAGAGTGCCAAGCATCCCTACGAGCTGCCCCCGGTCCATTACACGGTGATTCGTGCCATGGGTGAGCAGATGGGCGTTGGCGGCGATGACAGCTGGGGTGCCAATGTCCACCCGGAGTATATTCCCGATGTGACCAAGCCTGTGGAGTTCACCTTTACGTTCCGTGGCATCTGACCCTCGTTATTAAGACACCTTCGCGTTGAGATAAGGACATCCCTGCATGAGATTCCTATCAAAAGCGAGGGTGTCTTTTGGGGTATCACAAAATCTCAATTCCTGACACCACTATTTATAAGTAGTGCTTCGCTCTATACAAGTAGCGTTGCTATGTCAAAATAACCGTATTCCGTTTTTGTTCAGAGCATTTCTTTGAATGGTTCTTCAAACTTTCTTTATGGCATTGTGGTCAAAATTGTGGTCAAAACCAAATAAGGCTAACCTATAAACAAAAAAATCCAACGATTTCTAACGTGAAATCGTTGGATTTATGGTCCACCTGACACATTCTCACTCGAACAATTTTTCCCTTTACGCCACCCCCAATTCTTTCTACATACTTCTTTCAAATCTTACTTTTTCTCGTACATAGTATCCGCTGCATTATACAGCATCTCCAAAAACTGTCCCGCCGTTGGCCGATGATCCAGCGGGTGTCCCGCCAACACCTGCACTTTCTCCGGGTCAGTTTTCCATGCCAGCTTTGCCGTCCTGCGAACAGCGCTCTCCACAGCCCTCCAAGCATGACCAGAAGCTTCCGCCACAGGCAGATAAACTTCCTTCTGCAAGGCTCGCAACCGGTCAGGCCTGGTGCAAATCAGCGTCATACACTGCCGGAGAGTATAATAATCATTCTTTGTGCGAATGATACCCAGAGGGCGCAGCAAGTGGTCAAATTGTGTATCAGTCATTCTAACACATCCTTTCGCCCATCATGCTACGCCTTTTGTCGAAAGAAGTCGAAAACACAAACTCAGCCCCGAGGAACCGTCAGGCTCCCCGGGGCCGTTGTCAGCTGCCGTTCTTTTCTTCCGCCCGCTGCTTCAGCACGTCCACAGCACGAGTCAGCGCCGCCGGGATGGGCACACCCATCAGTCCGGCATTCTCCACGATACTGATAGTCTCATTGCATACAAACGCAATGACAACGGTGTCCCGAATAAAGTTCGACCCGATGACAGCATCCAGCCTGCAGGCCACCAGTACCACCAGCAGGCTCACACCCTTGCGGCACAGGCCCTTCCAGCCTGCCCGGCTCTCAAGGGTGCCAGTTTTGGTCTTGGGACTGGTGTGGAACACCCCCGCCACGATCAGGCCGGTGATGTAGTCGATTGCCATAAAGATGATAAGCGTCTGCAGCGCCGTGTCCCAGCCGCCCAGCAGGCTGGCAATGGCCCCACCCACAATGCCGATGGCCGCACAAATCTCATTTTTCATTGTCATTCTCCTTTCACTTTGCCCAGCCCCTTGCGCTGGATGATGCCTGCGTAGTCCTTATACGCATGGCTCAGGTCTATCGGGCCGCTCACGCCTGGGATCTTGCCGCTGCTGGTGTACTGCCACATGCCGTGCTTGCGGGCGGGGCGCTTGCCGCGGTAGTCCGCGATCCACAGATCATAAGCAGCGAGGGCGGCCATGTCGAGGGCGGTGTCCGCGAAATTGGTGTAGGTGTACACCATTGCATACAGCCCCCACGCTTCGAGTTGGGCAGCGGCTTCGGCCACCAGGGCCGAAAGCTTTGCGGGGGCCAGGGAGCGCAGGCGGGGGTCCTCCACATCGATGGCAAGGGGCAGCTGGAACGTTTTGCCCCGGAGAGCTGTTTTGAGGGCGGCCAGCTCCTCCTCCGTCTGCCGCTGCGTGACCGCACAGGTGTAGTAATAGCCGCCCACGGGCAGGCCCAGCCGGGCACACTCGGCGTAGTTGCGGGCGAAATAGGGGTCGAGGTAGGGCTTGCCGCCCTTGCTGCCCAGCACCCGCAGCATCACGCCGTCGATTTTGCCGCTGCGCTTCACCGCGTCCCAGTCGATGCTGCCCTGCCAGCGGGAAACGTCAAGAATTGTTCTGGGCATTGATCTGCGCCTCCTTACTGTGTGATTTCCTCAAAGCCGCTCTTGATAAGAATTGCCTTGACCTTCTCCTTCAGCAAGCGGGGGCAGCGCTCATACAGAGCTTTTGCCTCCTCCACGGTCTCAGCGGACATAATTTCCTGTGCCCATAACATAGCCATCATAAATACCATCCTTTCGATTTTTTGTGTGATTTTACGCATAGACAGTCTCGCTCATTTCCAGCAAGCACTGCTTCAGCATTTCGTTTTCGTTTTTCAGCGCTTCCAGCGTCTCCGGCAACTTGTCCAGTACCTCCTGCCGCTGCTGGGCTTCCCTATGGGCCTTTTCCTGCGCAGCCAGCTCTTCGGCGGTCGGCGGCTGTGGCACTTTCCCGTATTCGTACACCTCATACTCCGCCCCGCACAGCCGGATGCCCCAGTAAGCTTCCCCGGGCTGTGCATTTTGGTTGTGTGCGTTCACCGCAGCCTCGATCGCGCTGTAATCTGCCGGGGTGCCGTCGGTCTCGGTCGGTACCGTGTACCCGGGGCGGATCGTTGCTTCTTCCATTTTGAACTCTCCTTTCCGGGTGCTCAGAAAATATAGTTAATCTCCCCGAATAACTTAATCGTTGTCACCAGCGTATTCAGCGGCAGCACAATGCAGGGGCGCAGACCGTACGAGTCCTCTCTGTGGCGGCCTGCACTGGAGAAACTTCCATCCGCATAAAACGTGTACATATAGTTGCCGTTGTAGCTTCGCTTGGAGCGTGTCCAGTATTCAGTGTCTGCTTTTCGTTTGTCGGTGGCAGCAGTCGTGTAGTCGAAGTAGTCCAGCTTTGCACCCTCCTGCGCCATCAGACCATCTATGCCCTGCCAGGTGTAAACGCCCATCTCGACCGCGGAAAGCAGAAAGCACTTCCTCGAAAGGCCGTTTGAGCCGGAGGAAACCTTGGCCGAGCTGTAATCCGCCCGCTTCACGTAGGGCAGATGCACGGTCATCAGGCGGTTTGCTACACTGGGTGTGATATTTCCGCCCGGGTAGTTGACACACCAGTTGTCCAGTGCCCACCCTTCGTAACCGTAGATGTAGTTACTGCTATCGATCGCTGTTGAGCCTGCAACGTTCGTCCTCCAGAGCCATGCACCGTTGGCCGTGCTGTCGTACAACCCGCCGCCCGGAACGCCCTTGTGCACCAGCTTATACCAGTAAGTATTGTTGCCGCTCGGGTCAGCAATGCCAAATTCTGTCCCCAATGCAAAAGAGCTGATGGGATTGCCGCCGTCATAGAACTTCTTGGCTACGCCGTCCACGCCGATATAGCCCTTGTGCACCTGCCTTGCGGTACCGCCCACGCCGATGTAGATCTTGGAGACCGATTTGGCACTTCCGCCGATTCCGGTATAAATTGCCATGTTCCGTCCTCCTTATGCGTACACCAGCAGGATAGAGCCGGTTGCAAGGCTGCTTCCCGCACCGGGGTCACTGGTTTGGGATGTAATGGTGGTCACACCCAGCCAACTCTGCATAACCGACTTGTTGACATCCTTGATTTTCGTACCGTTGTCCGTATAGCCTGCAATGTGCGTCAGATTCGACGTGTTAAGGCCGTCGCCCGCATAGCCGACTTGGATTGTTCTGGATGCGTCCTTATAGTCGGTTACGCCGGTTGCTTTTGTGGCGGTGGTTGCATTACCATCCAGCGAACCAATGAATTTGTTGGCCCTGACATTTGCAAAAGAGCCGCTTCCTCGACCGTCATTAAACCGATACTCATCAATGGTGTTGTCTCGATATCCCAAGTAGACTGTGTTGTTTTCTGGGATGCCAACAAAATTCACTTCATTCTTGTTCTCGAACTCCAATTTCGAGTGGTTATGCGCACTCGGTGGAAACGTACTCGGCTTATCTGTCACGGAATTCCAGTCCGTCTTGATGCTCTTGAACTTGTCGCCCACAGTCTTTGCATCCGCCGGTGCATCGGGCACGGACAGGGTCTTGTCCGTGCCGGCCCGTGTTCCGGCAAGCGCTGCGGCATCCTCTGCGGCTTTCTGAGCCTTTTCTGCTGCCTGACGGCTTGTAGCTGCCGCTCCCGCACTGGTGGATGCCTCCCCGGCCTTGGTGGCGGCGGTGGAAGCGCTCCCCGCAGCGTCGGTGGCCTGCTGGGTGGCAGTGTTTGCCGCAGCGGTGGCCGTCTTGGTGGAGGCCGCCACGTCGTTCAGGGCCGCGGTGCGGGCCTGTGCGATGTTCTGCAAGGCGGCGGTGTGCTCCGTCTCCGTGTCCTGCAGGGCCCGCTTGGCGGCGGTCTCGCTAGCCTTGGCTGCGGTCTCGCTGGCGGCGGACTTGGTCTCGCTGCTCTTGGCTGCATCCGCGCTGGCTTTGGCGTTTGTCTCACTCGTCTTTGCCGCATTCTCACTGGCCTTGGCATTGGTCTCCGACGTTTTTGCGTTGGTCTCGCTGGTCTTGGCTCTTACCGCACTCGCTTCGGCCTCCTTGGCCTTTGTGGTGCAAGTGGCCACACTTGTATCCATGCTGTCGGCACTGGCCTTCGCCTTATCCGCGCTGGCTTTCGCGTTGGTTTCGGATGTTTTTGCGTTGGTCTCACTGGTCTTGGCCGCGTTCATGCTCTCCAGCGCCTGCTTGGCGTACTTCGTCACCTCGGCCACGAACTGTTCATAGATGCTCGGCGTAATGTTCTCGGTGGTCGTGTCGGTGTCGATGGTGTCATAGCAGGTGTACTTGCCGGGCTTGGTCATGGCAATGTAGCCGCTGTCGTTGATGGCCAGCAGCATCCAGGTGCCCTCTTTTTCCAGCGTCCAGCGGCGGTCCACCAGCACGCTGTTGTTCTCGTCCAGGATCTGCGGGTCCGGCTTTGTGCCGCTCAGGCGCTGCACATGCAGGGTCACGGTGCAGTTCTTCCACTCTTCCGGCAGCTCAAAGCGGAGCTCGTCCACCTTGGCGCTCCGCACACCGCCCAGATACAGCGTCTCAATGTTTGCCCGAAACGTCGAACCATTGTCCTGCAGCTTTCTGATCTTGATATCCAGTTGGCTCACAGTTTCACTCCCTTCCTGCCCCTATCCTATCACGCCCCGCCGGGTGCAACTACCCCGGACATACAAAAGGGAGACCGTTCTGGGTGAACGGTCTCCCTTTCTTCTAAGCAGGGCTCCCCTACTAGGGGAGCTGTCACGCAAAGCGTGACTGAGAGGTTCACCTCACCCCTGCCCACTCATCCTTGCTGTTTTTT
This sequence comes from Faecalibacterium hominis (ex Afrizal et al. 2022), assembly GCF_049545105.1. Classification (NCBI taxonomy): domain Bacteria; kingdom Bacillati; phylum Bacillota; class Clostridia; order Eubacteriales; family Oscillospiraceae; genus Faecalibacterium; species Faecalibacterium hominis (ex Afrizal et al. 2022). Next base: position 865,347 of record NZ_CP186860.1, read on the forward strand.
TCCTGTTCCTCCTTTTTTGCCGCGTCCTTCACCCACTGGGCAAAGTTCTTCTCCTCATACATGGCCGTCCCGTCCTCTTTAGTCAGGCTCGTCAGCAGCTTCTCCAGCTTCTCCCGGTCGTGGTCGTTGCCCGCCAGATACTCTTCCTTCACCGCCGCCGTGATCTTCGTCTTGATGCTGCCGTCCTCCTTGCCTGCCGTCCGCAGCCGCTTCACCTCGTCCTGCACGTCGTCGGCCCGGCCGGTGTCCACGGCCTCGGTCAAAGCATCGTAGACGCTGCCGCCAGTGCCGCCCCTGTACAGCTCCTCGGCCTTGCTTTCAATGGCTTCTATCACAAGGTCGATCACCCACGCCCGTTTTTTCGCGTCAGCTTTCACACCCTCCCGGATGCCCAGGGTCTCGTACATTTCCCGCACAAGCTGCTTTGTCAGCTCCTGGCGCTGGCTGTCTTTGCCCTCGTTCCGGGCCCTGGCCGCCTGCTCTACTTCCGGGCTGTATTTCTTCAGCCGGTTCTTCAGCTGGCTGGCAATGGTCTTTTCGTCCTTGCCCATGGCTTCCAGCTTCGCCATAGCACCGCTGGCGTTGTCCGTGTCCCCCTCGGCAATGGCGTTGTACAGCCGATCATACTGCCCGGTGGCGCTGGCGGGCAGGGAATTCAGGCTCAGCTTCTCGCCGTACTTTCCGCCCGTCACCGCATAGGCTGCATTTCCGCTCCATTTCCATGCCGCTTCCAGCAGCTTTTCCGCATTCCCGGCCGGCAGCCCCTTCAGTTCCATTCCGTCCTCCATAAAGGTCAGGGCCGCTTTCCGCAGCTTCTCGTGGTATGCTTCCAGCTCTTCCTCGTCCATCTCGCCGGTGTCGGTGGCCAGCAGCTTGTACAGCCGCATCGCCTCAGTTCCCAGGTCATTGATAGCACTCAGGTTCGGGGCACTGACCACATCATAGTCCTTGCCCCCGGCCACGTTGCCCACAAAGCTGTACAGCTCGCTGCCGTACAGAAACGTGCCTGCTGCGCTTCCCACATACAGGTCGGCGTACCGCTTCAGTAAACTCCATGCGGTAATGTCGCCGTTCTCGTCCTGTTCCCGGTCCCACCGGTGCAGCAGGAAGTCCGCGCCGATCTTCATGGCCGCAAACACTGCCGTCTGCACGATCTGGCTGGTCACCGCTCGGTTCAGGTTCTTCCCGGCCCGTTTCAGCTCTGCCCGGTTCTCCTCGGTGGGGTCTGCATGGCTGCGCTCCCACTTGGCATTGTAGGCCAGCACCGCATCTGCCAGAATGCCGTAGTTCTGGAACCGCTGGGTCGTGAACATGGTCAGGGTCCTCACCAGTTCGTTGTCGCTGCGCTGGATCCCCGCCCGCTGCATGGTGGTGTAGTTTGGCTGGGTCTCCTCAATGACCCGCTGATACATCTTGTTCACGGCTTCCCAGTAGGCTTCGCTGCCTTTCGTGGCTGCACCCTCTGCAAACTCATTGGTATGGTGCTCCACATACCGCTTGGAGCCTTCCCACAGTGCCGCCACCGTAATCTCGTCCATGCTGTTGATCCAGCCGGTCACCCACTTGGGCAGCTTGTCCATGGCTTTTTCCGCCATGCCCTGGCTCACGCCAATGCTGGCAAGTTCACCCCGCTGGCTGCCCCGCAGTCGGTATCGCAGCAGCACATCCCCGTGCTGGGCGATCTCCGCCTCCAGCGCTGCCCGCTGCTTGCCGGAGAGGTTCTTCACAAACGGCACCACCGCCGCCATGGTATCCGCACCCAGTACCGCGCCCGCCGTGGGCAGAGATGCCGCCTGCGCAATGGCCACACCAGGGTTCAGCGTCAGGATCGCGCCCGCATAGTTGCCGCGCAACCTGTCCAGCACTTTGGTCATTGTGGTCGAGCGCTTTCTTTGCGTGGTCTGCAGGTCGGTCAGCAGATCATCGATGTAGTTCGTCGCGCTCTGGCCCCACTGCTCTTTCAGGATACCATTTTTCAGCATCTTGATGCCGTCCTCGGTCTCAATGCCACTGTTCAGCACCTTCTGCACATCCCGGATGGGTGCCGCCAGTCCGGCATAGGCTGCCGTGTCCCGCAAACTCCGCTGCACCACGCTGCTGCACTCCTCCAGCAGGATGGGCATCTGGCTCTTGACACGGTTCTTCAGAAAGCCCCGGCCCTCAATGGTGGCATCCAGCTTCACGCCCTCGATCTGGGTCGCCAGCGCCGTCTTGTCCACTGCAATGGGGTAGTAGCTTTTCACGGTGGCCCGCTGGTAGCCCAGCAGCTTCATGCTCGTCTCGTTGATCAGGTTCGTGGTGTAGCTGCCGAAGAATTGCTTCATGTCCTCGCACCAGGCCCGGTCGTAGTCGGTCATGGCCTTCTCCACGGCCTGGATCACGGTGTCGGCCATGGGTTTGCCCTCGCTGTCGGTCAGCATCCCGATCCGCACGGTCTGGCCCTTCTGGTAAGCCTTCTCAATGTCGCCCCTGTTGTACTCCTCCGCATCCGGGATCGTCAGGCCACCGTTCAGCAGGTGCTCCCGGCTGTCGGCGTTCTGCAGGTGCATGTACAGGCTGCACAGCTGGGCGTGGGTCAACGGTGCAGCCCGACCCTTGCTGTCCTTCAGGCCAATGTCCACCAGCTCCGCGCCCGGACCGGCGAATTTTTCCATCTGTCTCAGGTTCGCCTTGCCCGTCACATTGTCAAAGAGCTTCGTTCCCTCCACAGTGATCCGGGTCTGTTCCCGCTGGCCGTCATTCAGCATGGTGCCCAGCTTCTCCATCTGGCTGTTCTTTGCGTAGCCGCCCAGCATCCGGAACACGCGGGCAGCTCCCAACATGTCCAGGTTGTATCTGGTCAGGGCGCTCCGCAGCTTTCCATCGTTGCCCTTGCTCTGGCGCACCTCTGCAGCCGCCTCGTTGGCGATCTTGTCCACCGCCTCGGCCTGCTGCAGGCTCAGGGTCTTGTTTGCCGTCCGGATCACATGCAGGGTGCTGGTCGTAATGGCTTTCAGCATCCGCATCTGGTCCACCGTCATGGGCAGATAGGTGCGGTTCTCGGTCTCCCGGATCCGCTTTCTCAGCCGGTCACGCAGCATCTCGGCCTTTTCGCTGTCCGGCAGTGCCTCGGCCTCTGTCAGCTGCTGGTTCAGCCGGTCAAGCTGGGCCTGCTTGCTGGCATTCAGGTCAGCCTTCAGGGCATCGATCAGGTTGGCAATGCCGCTCTGTTCCCAGTCATTGCTCATCTCCGTCACCACCGGGTGGTCTGCATCCCCGTATTCGGCCCGGATGCTGTTTGCAAGCGCATCCAGCCGGTTCACGGCATTCTGGTTCAGCAATGTCATGTCCGCCAGCTTTGCCACTTCCAGCGCCCGCAGGATCAGCCGGGGCTGCACATATTTGTCCTTTGCAGGCCGCAGCACCATCTGGTTCAGCTGGGTGGCATTGTTCCGGATGGCCCGTTTCAGCTCGTCCTTCTGCCGACCGTCCCGGGCTTTCTGTACCCGCTTCTCAGCCAGCTTCTTGGCAATGGCAATGTCCTCGTCCCGCTGCTGCTGAGCTGCAGTGATGGCGATTGCGTTTCGTTCCGCCTGCTTTTCCTGCCACTCCTGAGCTTTGCGCTGGTTTTCCTGCTCCCATTCCAGCAGTTCGTTTTCCTGATGGATCAGCTGCCACTCAGCTCGGTCAGCCCGGCGCTGTTCTCCTGCCACCTGGTGCGAAAGGTTCCAGTTCTCCCGCTTCAGCTGTTTGTTTTCCAGCCGGATCTCGTCCAGCATCTGCTGGCGTTCTTCCTTCAGCCGCTTCTTTTCGGCCTTCCACTCCCGTTCGTAGGCTTCCTTCAGCACGTCCAGCTTTTCGGCCATGTCGCCGTAGTTGGTGATGTCCAGCCCCAGCGTATCCAGATTCTGATCCAGCAGCTTTTCTGCTTTTTCATTCCGCTTCTGCTGTTCTGTCCACTGCCGCAGTGCTTCATCCCGGCTTCCGTTCCGGCTGTTCTCATACATCCTCCGGTTGAACTCCCGGTTCTGCTCCTTCTGCACCTTCCGCAGGTCCTTCAGCGCCTGCTCCGCGTTCTCCTCGCCCACGGCAGCAGCCACAGCCTGGCGCTGCCAGCGCTGGAGCCCGTCAAAGATGGCCTGTGCATCGGTCATCTCCGGCACGCTCAGGATATCACCCAGCATCCGGTCGGCCAGCTCCACTTTGGCATCCTCGTACTCGGCAGCATCCGCAAAGCGGCTCATCATCCTGGGCTTGATGGCATCGTGCACGTTCATCAGCACATCCAGCCACTCGGTGCTCTCCATGCTGGCCGCGCCGTCCACGCCCGCTGCCTTGGCCGCGCCCCGGAACAATTCCGCTGCGCCCTGCTTTGTGCCGCCCATGGCCCGGGTGTCGTTGACGATGGCTTCATACACTTCCGCCGGGTTGCCGTCCCGCACACCCTCTGCCTGCCGCAGCTTCACACCGTGCCGCCGGGCCTCCGCCACCGCTTCGCTCCACGTCCCGTACCGCTTCACCAGCTCCGCCTTGGCCGGGCCGTCCTTGTTCACCGTGTAGCTCAGGTCGTGGTATTCCGGGTACTCGTCCCACAGCTCGGTGTTCCGGTAGGTCGCCCCGCTCAGTATTTCATCTGCAATGGTCTCAGACAGCGCGCTGGCCTTGCTCATGCTGGCCCCGTCCGCCGTCATGTACTCCACCAGCGCCCGGGTCTCTCCGGCAATCTTTGTCCGGTCGGCCCTGCTGCCGTTGGCCTTTGTCCACCGCACCGCCAGCCCGTCAATGGAATCCTGGCTGATCCTCACACCGTGGGTCACACCCATCATCTGGGCCAGCGTTTCCATCGCCGCGCTGTTGTCCGCAATGGCCCGGCTTGCCTGCCGCTGGGTGTTCTTTCGCGCGTCCCGTTCCGCCTGTTCGGCCAGCTGGAAACGGACGTTCGGCACCTTGTTCAGCAGGGCCGTACGCTGGGCATCGTCCCCGGCTTTGTAGAGCTTCACGTCAATGCCGGTCTCTTTCAGGCTGTCGATCAGGGTGCTGCTGGTGTTGTCGGGCAGGATCGCCGCCCGCACCTCATCAAAGCCCACGGCCCGCTGGGGCTTTGCTTCAAAGTACCCGGTTGGAATAGCAGCCACGTTCTTGTACAGGTTCAGGATCATCTGGGCCGTGTCCTTGCCAATGGTATACCCCTCTTTTGCAAAGGTCTTTCCAATGGCTGCCGCCGTCTGTTTTCCCTGTGCGGCCTGCATCAGGATGCCGCCCAGGATTTCCCGCTCTTCAAAGCTGTTGTCTGCATGGGGTGTAGTCTCTCTCCGCAGCTTGTCAAGGATATCGCTGATCTGGTCATCTGCCTTTTCCAGCAGCGCCTTGTACTCTTCTTCCGGCATCTGCTGCAAGCGGCCCTTGTCCGCCCGCACTTCGTCCAGGTTCTGGTACTCCGCCGTGGCCGTGCTCATCAGGGTGCTGGCCGAAAGGCCCCATGTACCCTGCCCTCGTGCATTCTGAGCATTCATAGCAGCCACAAGGTTTTCCAGCGTGTAGCTGTTGTGCAGCTGGGCAAAACTGCGCCGGTTGCCGTTCCGGGTGTAAACTTCTTTTCCGTTGTAGATTCCCTTCTCACCCAGAATCTTCTCCACCTTCGGCAGGATCCATTCCTCCACATCCTGATCTGGTGCTTTCTCTTGCACTTTCTTCAGCATGGCATCGGTATCTCGCACCAGTTTTCCGCCTTTGTCCTCTGTCACCATGTAATCATAAGCATTATTCAGCAGTATCAGCAACTTCGGGGGGATTACTCTCTCGGCCTTTTTCTGAGCCTTTTCTTCGCTCCACCCGAACTCTTCCATCGCCCAATCCTTTTCTGCTTCCCGCACCTTTTCCAGCACGGTATGGGCCAGATCATGGTTATCATTGGCCCGGTCGGTCTCAATGATGTTCCGCAGCGCTTCTTCACCGCCCACTGCTTCAATGGTCTTTTCGCTTCTCCGCACCTGTGAAGCAGTAAACCGTTCCTCCTGCTTCATGGCAACATCCACTGTCTCCCCGATGTCAGCCAGATATGCGGCCTTCACGCTGGGATTCTGGGCCAGCTTCTCTGCCAGCTGTTTCGGGCTCTTATCGGATGCTTCCATGTCCATGATTCCGGTGATGGCATTGCTCCGCGCAAACTCGCCGCCTGCCGTTTTCCGGCTCAGTTCGGCCAGTTCAGTGTTCAGTGCTCTGGCCTTATCCGGTTTCACCTTGTACTCCACATTGGGCCGGGTGGGTGTCCAGGCATCCGAACCATAGATACGGTTTGCCCGGTTCACCATGGGGTCAATGGTATCGGAGTTGAACACCAGCGAGATGGGGCCATACTTGGTGTGACCTTCCTGGGCTTTCACCACCGCAATAGACGGCGAGGGCATCCCGCCCAGCTCCAGCGCTTCCTGCAGGTTTTCGGCGGTCAGGTTGTGCACGGCCACAAGGTCTTTGTTCTGGTCCACCTCCACCGGAGCACTCAGCTGGAACCGCACCGATTTCTTCACAGGTTCGCTGTTTTTCTTGCTTTCGGCATTTTCTTGTGCTATACTGTTTTTAGCAGGAAAGCTCGGGCGTTCACCGCCCTCCTCGGTTTTGAGTACCGTGTCAGCGCTTTCCTGATAAATAGAACCCTCCGACCCTCTGCTCCCCGAATCTTCGGATTCCATGTGGGCTTTGCCGAAGGGTTCTATTTTTGTAAACGGCACACCTTCCATCTTGACGTTTTGCCCATGATAGGATATACTACCCATAGAACCATAGCGTTGCAGTTCGCTAGGCATTTGGAAGCCTAGTGTCCTAAGTAACGCTGTGGTTCTTTTTTTGTTTTCAGAGGTATACAGCACTTCGCTGTTCCGCACAAATCTCACAGGGTCGTTATCCTTGGTATAAGCACTGGTCGCCTTCTGCATATCCTGGATCACGATTCGGTTTTCTACTGGCTGAAGATCCAGCACGCACAGTACGGGTCTGCCATCCTGCGCTTTCACGCTTCCAAACAAAACCAGTCTGGTATTCTGTGAACCGGCACGCCCCTTATTCTGGCTGGAAAGCACCAGAATGGGGTCATCCAAAATTTCCGGAATGCGTTTGATCTCGTTCAACGTCATTTCCGGGTGTTGTTCCAGAATCAAGCTGATTTTATCGCCTTTCATGTAGATGTCATTTTCTCGTGCGCCCAGTCCCTGCAAAGCTTCCGCCGTGCTGCCCAGCACAAAGATTTCCCGGCTGTTTCGTCCGTCACGGTTCCACTCGTCAATGTCCTGTGCATAGCTCGGGTTAATGGAATATCTCACGCCCTGTCCTTCCGCCGCGCTCTCTGTCTTGGGGGCAGCGGCGTTTTCTTTTGCACTGCGCAGGTTGTCCATAGCCTTTTCAGCGTGGGCAAAGTATTCGTCCTGCAAAATTCTGCGCTCGTTCTCGGCCAGGCGCTGGGCCTTCAGGGCAGCCCGGTTGTCGGGGTCAAGGGTCAGCACTTCCTTGGCCCGGCTGATGATGCCGCCCAGCATCTCCTTCACCCGGTTCATCACGGTGCGGATGGTTCCGGCCCTGCCGCTGTTCTTCTCGGCCTGCCCGCGCTGGAACTCTACCCAGCGCTTGAAATCGGATTCATTGGAGAAGATGCCCCGCCAGGCATCGCCCACCAGCTCCTCGGCAGCTTCCTCATAGGTCAGATTCTGCTGGGCATAGTCGGTCATCTTCTCCCGGATCATCTCGTCCACGGTCTCAAAGCCGCTGCTCCTGGCCAGATACAGCAGCGCGTGATCCTGCAAGGCCTTGGCTCCCTCGCTGTCCAGAGCGTTATACCAATGGTAGTCCTCATGCAGCACCGTTCCAAACACGTCATTTGCACTGTCACCAAAGAAAATGCGTCCCGTTTCTGTGTCCACATACGCCCGCACCCGGCTGTCTGCCTGTCCCGCACCGTTCTGCAGCACGTTTTTCAGAACAGCCGTGGTGCCGGTTGCCGCCGCGTTCAGCTCGATCACCTGGCTGCCAGCGTCGTTCGCGTTGCGCAGGGTTCCCTTGTAGATGGTCTCACCCCTGCCCGTCAGGCTCTGTTCCGTCAGAGTGCCGCCCAGCTGGCTCTTGGCCCACCGGGTATCTGCCGCATCCCTGCCGTAGGTGTAGGCGATCTCCAGCGCGTTCCGGCCCTTGAGATTGCCCAGCACATAGTTCACGTTGGCCGCCATGCCGCTGCCGGTGCCCGCCAGCTCCAGCGCCTGGTCAAATGTCTTCACGTCCTCCATCTGGCCCAGCCGGTACAGAGTGGATGCTGCCGCCGCATAGCGGTCACTGTCCACGCCTTCCGGCTGTTTCCGGCTGATCTCCTGCGCCGCCTTTTCGCCCACCTTCCAGCTCCGCAGCACCTGCTCCGTCCGGGCCTGCTTCTGGCCCTCCGTCCTCGGTGCTTCCATGCCGTAGGTCTCCCGCATCGGGCTGTTGCTGTTGTCCATCCCGTCAAGGGTGCTTTCTTCCACAGGGACCGACTGCATCACAGCCTGCCGGTCAGCTCCATTCTGCGCTGTCAGACCAGTGTTTTCCGCACTGCCAAGGGCTAACGGGTTGCGGCTGTCAGCGCTTATGCGATGACTGAGGGGTTCTGCGCCGTCCGCCGCTGTTTCCGTGGGGCTTTCCACACTTTCCCCAGCGTTCTCAACAGCATTCTGCTGGCTGCGCTGTGCCGCCACTTCCCGCAGCATCCGCCGGGTAGCCGCAGCCGTGCTCGGCAACTTCACCCCATAGGCTTCCTCAAAAGCCGCGCGGTTTGCCTCGTTTCCGGCCTCCGGGGTGAACAGCCTGATGGTCTTGCCTGTCAGGCTGTCACCGGCCGCCGCTTCTGCAAACGTCTGCACAGCCAAGTTGTCCGATATGGCAGCAGTTTCCGCACTGTTGCCCTCAGCCGCTTGGTTCGCAGCTGTTTCCGTCTGTGCCTGCAACGTGAGCTTGGCTAACGGGTTGCGGCTCCCAGCGTCTACTTCACTTCGCTCGTATCCTGCTGGCCGCTGCCCCAACAACTCCTCCCTGTTTCCGCCACTGGCGGCGGTCGTCGTCGTTGCCCTATTAGGGGGGCTGTCAGCGCTCACGCGCTGACTGAGGGGTTCCGGTTCCCGCGCCAGCTCCTCCCGGCGCTGGTGTTCCTTCAGCGCCTGCTCGTATTCGTCCTGAGCGGCATACCGCTCCACGTTGCCCCGCAGGCTGGAATCTCCCGCGTTCATCCTGGAAAGCCCTGTGCCCACAGCGCCGCCCAGTGCACCGGACGCGCCGCCGGAAAGGCCCGCTTCCAGCGCCTGAACCAGCGTGTCCGTGGTAAACATGGTCTGGGCAGCTTCGCTGTCTCCCAGGGCCGCATCAATGGCCTTGTCGGCGTAGGTCTCCACAAAGGCCTGCACGGCGTTGTCAATGCCGCCGGAAATGGCGTTGGCAACTGCCGGATGTGCCGCCGCAAAGGCCGAATCCCCAGCCAGCGCCCGGATCTTGTCTGCCACAGCTCCCGCCACGGAATTTCTGGCGTAGTCCGCGCCCATGGTTCTTGCCAGATCAGCCGCACCCACGCTGTTGATGGCCCATCCTGCGCCAAACTTGGCCACACCGCCCGCCAGCGCCTTGCCTGCGCTTTCGCCCTTGGCCGCGCTCTTGCCCATGGCATCCGCAGCGCCCTGGGCACTCAGCACCGGCAGCACCGCCGCCGGGTTGATGGCAGCCACTGCAAGGTTCTCTGCCGCGCTGGTCGCCACGCCCTGCACGGTCCGCTGCACATCGGTCAGGCCGCTCTGGGCCGCGCCCGTCAACTGCTGGCCCCGGTTGTACAGCTGGTAGCCCACGCTCTTCTCCGTGTCGATGCCACCCTTTGCTTCCGTTCCGGCAATGCGGCTGCGCATGTCCTCGATCTCCTGCCGGGTAAATCCCTGCTGCAACAGGTCGCCGGTGCTGTACTTGGGCTGGTAGTCCATGTCAGTTTCCATCAGCTGGTCATACAGGTTCTTCTCGCGGGGGTTCCGGGCAAGCTCTGCTTCCAGTGCTTTCCGGTTCTCGCTGCTCTGCCGGATGTTCTTTCCGGCCTGCACCAGGTACTCCGCACCCATCAGCGGGGCAGCGGCCACGGTGTCCGCAACGCTGCCCACGGTGTTTGCCGTCCGCCGGGCCAGCTGCTTCCACTCCGGGATTTCTTCCATGGTGTCCAGATACTCCCTGGCCTGCCGGATCTCCGTGTCCGTGTACCCCAGCTTTTTCAGGTCCGCCGTGCTGTAGGTGTTGCCCACCTTCCCCTTGATTCCCGTGGTGCGGAATGGGTCGATGCTACCATCCCCGGCGCTGGCCCCGTTTCTGCTGGTGCCGGTCTCGGCATAGCTGGTATAATTGCTCTTCTTTTCCAGCAGCTTGTTCACAAGCTCCTGATTCCGAGGCTGGTCAAACCACTGGTTGGCCTGGTCAAAGGCCTCCGGCTGGCTGTACTCCGCATAGCTGTTCTTCAGCTTCTGGGCCTGCTGGCCGTACCACGTTCCCAGAGTATTCCCCGCCGGGCTCACTGTCACCTTCTGCCGGTTCAGCTCGTCGCTCCGGCTGTCCATGGCATCCGCAAAGCCCAGGTTGTTCCTTGTCCGGTAATCCTCCAGCGCCGTGGAATACAGGTCGGTGCCCGTCTGTCGGCTCGTTGCTTCCTGCTGTTTTTGTGCACGCAGGGCAGCAGCACTGCCCTTTGCCCAGCTTTTTCCCGTACTGCCAAGGTCTAACGGGTTGCGACTGTCAGCGCTCTTGCGCTGACTGAGGGGTTCTGCCCCGCCCGCTGCTGTTGCCATCACAGTCTTTTCCTGCCGCTCTTTTTCATTGCGGTTCCGCAGCGCAGCAGCACTTCCCGATTTCCATGCCATCCTGTTTCCTCCTTAAAATCCAGCGTTCTGCATTGCCCTGTCGATCACATCGTCCGATGCACCCAGATTCATCAGCCGACTGGCGATGGTATTTGCATCCATTCCCTGTTCCTTCCACCCCTTTGCATAGCTCAGGGCGTTGCTGTACGGCATTCCGGTACTCTTACCCGTGCTCCCTCCCGTGGTTCCCCCGGGCAGGGCCCACTTGTTCGGATTCGCCAGCGGGGCGATCAGCCCGCTGCCAGTTCCGGTCGCTGCTGTTGTGCCCGTGTCACCGTCCGGCAGCATTCCGGCGCTGGCCAGAATGTTCGCATAGACGTTCTTGGTCGGGTCATCATCCTTCAGGCTCTGATACTTACCCAGCGCCGTCAGCAGTTGGCTGTTTGTCCACCCGCTTCCGCTCTTGCTGGAGCCGCCGGAACTTCTCGAACTTCCTCTGCTCTTCGTAGCTGCCGCCTTTGCCAGCTGGGTCGCCAGCTGACGTTTTGCAATGGTGCCATAGGAACCGGCTGCATTGCTGTCCAGCCCGTACATCTTCAGCAGGTTGGCCGCTGCTTCCTGATTTCCGCTTGCCACCAGAGAAGCCGCGGTGCTCAGAACACCAGCCTGATCGTCCCGGGTCACCGGTGCGCCGTTGTAGTTGGCAAAAGCGTTTGCGTTCAGGCCGTACCGGTTCAGCACGTCGCTGGCCGCATCCCCGGCTCCCTGGGTGTACAGGTTGAACGCCTGCTGGTAAGCACTCAGGGCATCGCTCTGGTCGGTGCGGTTCTTGTTGTACTCCCACTGTTCCCGGGCAAAGTCATTTTCCCACTGCTGCTGGGTGTACCCTTTGTACCCATCGTAGGCTGTCAGGGCCGCCGAGCCGATGTTCTTTACCGTGTTCCAGAGGTTGTTCCAGTAGTTGTCGTTCTCGTTCCGGGCCTGTTCGCTCTGGTTGGCAAGGAAATTCTGCCACGCCGTGTAGTTGGCAAAGTTGCTGCCGTAGGCACTGCGGTCCAGCGCCTCGGTGTTGGCCATGCCGGAAAGGGCACTCAGCAGGTCGTTCTGCTGGTTCTGGTATTCGCTCAGTGCCTGGCCTCTCAGGCCGGGTACCGCATTGTCAATGCCGCTCAGCGCCTGCTGCTGGCCCTGCTTTGCCACGCTGTCGGCGTAGCTGCTGCCATACCCGCCCGCCAGCATCGCCGCGTTGGCCTGGGCGTTCTCCGCACTGGCGGCAGCATTGGCCTGGGCCTGGGCGCGGTACTGCTGGTAGGCTTTGCTGCCGGTGTCCCAGTCGAACCCGCTGCCGATCTGCCCGGTCAGGCTGTCCATTGCGTCCTTGTTCCGGCTCACATAGTCCGCCGGGCGGTTGGCATTCCATTCCCGCTCTTCCTGTTCCGCCTGGTTCTTTCTCCGTAAGGTATCAAATAACATGTCGTTCTCCTTTTCTTCTGCCACACACCGGTCTTCAGATCACGGCAAACGCTTTCAGCACCCACGGCAGCAGCTGTGCGCCGACCTGCAAAACGTTCCCCCAGAAGTTGGTGTTGTTCGCCTCCTTCTGCTGGGCTGCTGCCACCGCGTTGGCATATTCGGTCTGGGCATTGTTCAGCTGGCCATGGAAATTGTTCAGCTTGGTGTTGTAATCGCTGATTGCCAGCTGCTTCTGCTGATTCAGGGAACTCAGCCGGTTGCCCAGGTCACTCTTCCTGGTGGTATATTCGTTGTAGGCCTGGTTGTATAAGCTGTCTGCCACGTCCGAAAGCCCGTTCATGGTGCTCTGGTAGGCCGTCTGCCCGCTGGAAGTGCCCCAGCTGTTGCCGTAGCCGCCGCTGCGGGCCGAAGCGTTGGCGGCAGCGTTCTCGCTGGCCAGCTCCGCACCCCGGGTGTACTGGTTCTTGTACTGCTGGTAAGCCGCGTCCTTGGTGTAATCGTAGGAAAAGCCATCCCGGTTCATCTTGTCCAGCTGGCTCTGCGTGCCGCTGATCTGGCTGTCATACTGGCCCGTCTTGTCCTCCGGCTGCTGTCCCTTCCAGTAATCCAGATTGTTCTTTGCCGTGGTCACCCGGTCATTGCTCTGGGCGTACTGGTAGCTGTTGGAATCGTTCTTTCTGGTTCCAAACACGCCGGTGCCCGCATTCTTTTCGCTGTTGCCGGTAATGCTGTCATACACATCACCTACCATCAGCCCCACATTGTGGCCCGGAATCAGGTACTCCCACCATTTTCCTCTTGCCATCTTCTCACTGTCTCCTTTCGTTTACTCCACCTTCAGCCCCATGGCCACCAGCTTGTCCCGCATGGTGTCGCTGAAGTTCGTCTCGTCCAGGTTCTGCATCATGTACATCATCTGGTCCCGCAGCTGCATCAGGTAGTTGTTGATGCTCCGCCTGTCCTCCGGGGCCATGTTGTCACTCAGTTTCGGCATGGCGATCTCGCCAAGCCTCGTAATATCTGCCATATAAAATCTCCTTCCTCTAAGCAGGGCTATCGTTTCGGTTCCCCTCCGGCCACCCGGTTGCCCCGGCTCTCTGCCATGCTGAACGCAATGCTCCGCACCGCGATCTGCCCGGTGCCCTTGATCCGCAGCCGCATGGTGTCGTGCCGCTCCGGCACAAAGGGCAGGTTGACCCGGGTGTATTTGTTCAGAACGGCTGCCTGGCCCAGCGTCTCCCAGGCCCCGCCCTCATAGCTGGCCTGCAGCTCCACAACGCTGTACGTCAGGGCATCCACCCGCAGAAACACCCGGTTGATGTACTTGTCCGCCGGGATGTTCAACCCAATGTCGCCGCTCACAGCCTCAAAGCCCACCTTCTGTTCCAAATTCGCCTTTGCCGTGTCGGTGTCCCGGTCGGCCTCCCGTTCCGGTTCGGTGGCCCACAGGTTCACGCCGTCCCACTGGTAGAGCTGCCGCCCCGTGGAGCACATCGCCCAGCCGGAAGCATTCTCTTCTGCCGCCGTGTCCTCCTCGTGCCAGAGCCGCCGTTCGGTGTCGTAGACCAGCAGCCGGGTCTCGTTCCGGCCCGGCACCCGCAGATGCAGGTAATACCGGGTGTCCAGCACACCGCCCACCGCCCCGCGCACGTTCATCAGCCAGGTGTTGTCCAGTCCGCCGCTGATCTTCACCGGCAGGCTGCCGTCCCAGGCCATCACGCCGTCAGGGGAAAGGTAGTACAACACTTCCGCCAGCACGCACATGCTCTTGCTGGCCTGCTTGGCCACGCCCCGGCACTGTACGCTCACCAGCTGATAGTCCGCCGGGCGGCTGCCGTAGAGCTTGTGCAGGCAGTTCTCCTTGAAGAACAGCACATAGCCCATGCAGGTGGCCGCACCGGTAAAGGGGCCGTCACTGCCCACGTTCACGGCGTAACTGTCCGAAGCAATGCCCCGGTAGCTGTACCAGTTGGTGGGGTCGCCCAGCTTGCAGCTGTAGATCACGTTCTCCTCGCTGTTGCAGCCCCATACCCGGTTTGCGTTCTCGGTCACATATTCCAGCCGGGGCACCCGCCGCCGTGCGGTAATGGCTGCACCGCCCGCTGTGGCGCTCTCGCTGCCGTTCATGCTCTTCCAGGTGGTACCGCCCGCCGTCACGGTAAAGCTGCCGTAATAGCGGGCGCTCTCGGTCTTTGGGCTGCCGGTCAGCACAATGCTGTCCCCGTCCATCTGCTCAATGGTCACCTCGCCGTTCACGCCCTCGGCCAGATACTCTTCCACCAGCCCGGGCACCTGCTCCACCGTAATGGTGTCCCCCTTCTTGAAGCCCGCAGCGGCCAGCCCGGGCAGGGTCATCTTCACGCTGTTCAAAAGGATCTCCGCCCACTTGCCGCTCTTGGCATCGTACTGTTCCAGCACGTTCACATAGGCCCACTTGCTGGAAGAGGAGTTCTGTTTCAGAAACAGCGTCCCGTCCGCCGGGCCAGAAGGTTCCGTGGTGCCCACGCTGCTCACGGTGTAGGTCTTGCCGCCCGCGTCGCAGGGGGCAATGGTCACCGTGCCGGTCTGGCTCCATGCAGCGCTCAGAGCTTCCAGCTTTCCGGTGGCCGTGTCAAAGCTCTTGGCATCCGGCCAGATCAGGATCTTCGTGCCCATGCCGATCATAATTTTCTCGCTGTCCGTCACGGCGTTTTCCAGCACGATCTCCCCGCCCGCAGCCGCGGTGGCCACGTCGTCCTCGCTGTCCTCGGTGTAGCGCAGGGTGGTACCCTCGCACAGCAGCAGGCCGTTCAGGTGATACATCCCGTTGCAGCGGCCCATAGCCCGCATGGTGCGCCGGGGTGTCCGGGTCTGCAGTGCGGGGTATCCCCGGCTGGAAAAGTTCTTCATCTCGGTAAATTCTGCCTCGGCGCAGGCATAGCTTTCGTTCAGGCCGCCAAAGGCCGTCTGGCTGCTCTTCCCCGTCGAGATGCTGTATAAACTCGGCAGTGCCATCTCAGTACCTCCACTTCGTGGCCATCCTGGGCAGGTAGGTGTGCCTGCACCAGGCTGCAAACTCCTGCTGGTTCTCGTTGGCCAGCTGCATCTCGTTGGCATAGCGGTCGGTCTCGCCCAGGGCCGCGTCCATCTGGGCCGCCAGATAGTGGGCATAGTAGCTGTCGTAGGGCTCCGGCAGCAGCAGCTCCGCGTCCTGCCGCAAAAGTTCCTGCTCCCGGTCGTATAAAATATCCGCACCCACGGCATCAAAATCGGTGGTGTCGCTCTTGTCCACCACGCTCTTTCTCAGCCCCGCATCCGCCTGCCGCAGCCATAAGATCTTCAGCTCGCGGTCAAACCCGTTGTTGGGCCGCAGCTTGTCAGCGGTTTCGATTGCTTTTCCTACTGTCACGCTTATCCCATCCTTTCACATCTGCAACCCGGGTTGCGGCTCCCAGCGTCCACTTCGCACAAAGCTTTGTGCTCGTGTTCTGCTGGCCGCGGCCCCAACAACTCCTCCCTGTTTCCGCCACTGGCGGCGGTCGTCGTCGTTGCAATTGCCTTTCCTACTGTCATAAAAGACCTCCAAACAAATAACCCCCGGCACAGCGTGTGCCGCCGGGCCGGGGGGATACATCTAAGCAGCTCCGGACATGCCGGACTGCGCACTGAGAGGGTTAAAATTACGCCTTATTCGCCAGCTCTTCCATGCGGGCAGCGGTCTGGTCGTCCTGTTCCTGGCTGTGGCGGATGACCTCCGCCACCTCCGGGGGCACCTCAATGTTCTTGCCGCGCTGCAACTGGTAGTTCACACCGTTCACGCTCACGAACAGGTCGCCCTTGTACTTCCCGCCGTCCGAAAACAGCCGGATCGTCTCAGTCTTTTTCTTTGCTTCTGCCATTTTATCGGCTCCTTTCTATTTCCTCTAAGCAGGGCTCCCCCTTCGGGGGAGCTCCTCGACATGCCGCCATAGGCGGATGGAGTGGTGAGAGGGTTAGTTCGCCTCAGCCGTTGCGCTGTACCGTGCGCTGCAGCTCTCAATGCGCACCATGTACTGCTCCACCAGGCGCTCAGCGGTCTTGTGTGCCTTCCAGCCCACAGACGCACGCTGGTTCAGGGGGTCGTCACCATAGCCCAGCTGCTTCACGATGTGCTCCAGGCCGCCGCCCTCGATCTCGGTGGAACCGTAGGCGTGGGCACCCAGGATCAGGGTGCTGAACACGGCCAGACCCGCCGGGCAGCCGGTGCCCTTCCAGATCTTTGCCTCGCTGGTCTCCACAAAGCGCACACCGTGCAGCGTGCCGATCTCGCCGTTGTAGATCTCGTCCGGCTGGGCGTACTTGTGCACATCGATCCAGTCCGGGTCGCGGCGCAGTTCATAGGCCACATAAGGGTGGATGATGCCCACAAAGCTGGTGCCGATGGGGTCAGCGTTCATGGCTTTCAGCTGGGTGGCCGCACGGGCGATCAGGTCGCTGGTCAGCTGGCAGGTCGCGTCCAGGGTGGCGCGGCTGGTCACAGCGGTCTCCGCGCCGCCCTCGCCGATCTTGGGCGCATAGATCACATTGGTGCCGCCCGCCAGCACATCACGCACGATGGTGTCCAGGGTGCGGCCCGCCTGGCTGGCAATGATCTTAGTCGCCTGCACGATGTTGTTGTCAATTGCAGTCAGCTGCAGCGTGTCGGTAATGGGTACCCAGCCGCCGTACTGCTTGACTTCAGCGGTAACGGTGGAAACGTTCATGGTCTGGCCGTCCGGGGTCACACCCTCGGTCAGCGGAGTGGTGGCCTTGGGCAGGCTGTCATACTTGCGGAACTCAATGTTCTTGCCGCCGTTGGCCGGAATGGGATACGGGTCACCGAACTGGTCATGCACCAGGGCAGGCTCTGCCTGGTCGATTAGGCGCTTCTCGTAAAAGGTTTTCATCTCGGCACTCATGCCGGATGCGCCGGTGGTGTTCTGGTTCTGGGTGCTGGCCGTTGCAAACATCTGCAGATCCAGCTTCAGGTTCTCGGTTCTGTTGTTCATAGCTTCCTCCTAAAATTTATTTTCCTCTACTCACGGCTCCCCTACTAGGGGAGCTCCGGCATCTGCGCCTCCGTAGGCGGACAGTGCCGGTGAGAGGTTTACAGTGTAATCACTTCACCCCGCATGACCCGCTTCTCCATCTCTTCCATTTCCTTGCGGCTCATGTGGGATACGTCGATCTTGGTCTGCACCGCGCCGCCGGGGCGGGTGCCATTCTCGCCGGGCCGGGCGTTGCGCTGCTGCAGCCTGTTCACCACACCCTGCTCCACCTGCCGGGCCGTGGCGGCCTGCTGCTGTTTCAGGATGTGATCAAAGTAGGCGCTGCGGTAGGCGTTCGTCATAGAAACGCCCGACCGCATCATCTTCTCCACTTCCGGGTTCGCCAGCACCTCAGCCATGTTGAAGTCGGGATACTGGGCTTTCAGCTGCTCCGCTTCCCGGTCCCATCCAGCCTGCAGCTCAGCAATGCGGGCCTGCTGGGCACGCTGACGTTCCATCTGCTGGATCATCTGCTGCTGTTCGGTCAAGTGCTTGTTCTGGCTTTCCAGCTTGTCCAGCTCCCGGGCCGTCCTGGTGGAAACGCCCTTCTCCATGGCCAGCTTCTCGTAGTAGGCATCGTCTTTCACCGCGCCGTTCCGCACAGCCTCTGTCAGGGCCACCAGGTCGTTGGCATCCGTGCCGTACTTTTCCTGCAGCGCCTGCATCAGACCCTTCATGGCCGGGCTTGCTTCCAGCCGCCGGGCCGCTTCGGTCACGGCGTTCTGCATCAGCTCCTCGGTCAGGTCGGCATACTCTCCGCGCAGCAGCTCACCAAAGGCTTTCCGCCGCTCCTCCGGGCTCTTGGTCTTGCCTTCGCCTTTCTCCTCGCCGTCCTTGCCCTCGAGTTCGTTCTGGTTCTCTGCCGCTTCCTCGTCCAGCTCAGACTTTTCCTCACTGCCAAGGGCTCCCCCCTCGGGGGAGCTGGCGGCGCTCTGCGCCGACTGAGAGGGTGAGCCCTCTTCCCGACTGCTCCGCTTCAGCACCCCGCTCCGCCGGGCCAGCCGCTCTTCTGCCGGCCGCAGGGCAGGCAGCTCAATGGCATTGCCTTCCCCATTCGCTGCCCCTGCAGATGCGTTGGCTCTCCCGTTGGGAGAGCTGTCCGCGCCAGCGGACTGAGAGGTTCCGTCCCCGTTGGCACCTGTTCCCCCGTCTGCAAAGAGCTGCAAATCAATCGCATCCGCCTTGTCTGCGTGCAGGTTGATGTACCGCACATGCTCCGGGTAGGCATCCGCCAGCAGGATCAGACCGTCTGTCACCAGCTCAAATTTTGCCAGGCTGTCAGTGCCCTGCTTTGCCTGTACCACCATCAGGTTCCTGTCATCGGCACAGGTCACGGTCCCGCTGTCCAGACTGTAGGCCAGCGTCTGCATCAGCGCGCTCACGGCAGCACATACAATGTCCTGCCCCTTGGGTGCAAACTCCGCGTGCCCCTCGGCCCGCAGGAACATCATGTCTCCCATCTCGTTGTAAGTGATCTGGATCATTCTATCGCTCCTTCCAAAATTTCCTCTAAGCAGAGCTATCGGGTTGCGGCTCCCAGCATCCACTTCGCACAAAGTATTGTGCTTGTGTCTTGCTGGCCGCGGCCCCAACAGCTCCTCCCTCAATCCGCCACTGGCGGCGGTCGTCGCCGTTGCTCTTCGGGGGAGCTGCAAGCAACTGCGTCGTCAGACGCATTGCGCGTTGAGAGGGTCATTTATTCGGATTATTCACGTTCATGGCCCGCTTTGCCGCCTGGGTGGCCAGGCTGTTGCCTCCGCCGCCCACCACAGCCCCCAGGCCGTTGGTCGCCGTCTTTGCGGTGGTCTGTCCGCCGCTGCCGCCCGTGGTTCCGGCCGCCTGTGCAGCGGCCCCGGCCATGGCGCTCATGTTGGTGCCGTTCTGCTGGTCAATGATGGCGCTCAGCTTCTGCAGCTGCTCCATGGCCTGCTGCAGCTGGGTGTACAGGGTACCGTTCTGCTGCACCCGTTCCCGCACCTTTTCGATGCCCTCAAAGTCCATCATGTCCAGCACCGCCAGCGCCGCGTCAGCGTTGGCCGGGGCAAACAGCCCCATCTGGTAGCACTCCTTTGCCGTCTCGTTCTGGGAAAGGCGGCTGAAGGTGCTCTTCTTGGCAGCCGATACCGTGATGTCAAACACCGGCTCGTGGCTGCCCAGCTCCACCCCGCCGATCATGCCACCCGGCTGGGGCTGCAGCATTGCCCCGGAGAACTGTACATACTCCGGCTGGCCGCTGTCGCCGGTAATGCGGTAGACCCGGCTTTCGTCGTAGAACTGCCGCATCAGGTCGATGATGAAATAGCACTCCTTTGCAAAGGCCCGGTAAGCGCTTTTCAGCATATCACGGGAGAGCTTCGAGCCAGCCTCCTGCAGCGCCGCAATGGCAGAAGCCGCGGTCAGGCCGCTGGTGGTGCCGCCCTGGGAAACATCCCGGTTGCCGCTGATCTCCTTCAGCTCCGCCACTCTCGCGTCCCGGTAGGTGATCAGGTTGCCCGCCAGCCCCGCTGTCTGTAAGGGCCGCAGGGTCTCGTCCGTCACCCGCCCCGCCGCGTGGACGATGTCCTTGCCGAAATCGGCCAGCTCCTTCTCGTTGATGCCCGCACCGTCCTGGATGATGTACCGCGCCTTGGCCGAAAGCTTCACGTTCTCGTCCATGGCTGCGTTCATTTCGTCAATGGCGGTCTGGGTGTCCTTCATCACGTCGATGTACCCAAAGCCCGCCGGGCTGTCCTCTTCTACGAACAGGGTATCGAACACAAAGGGGTACTTGCCGTGGTCGTAGAATCCCCGGTCAGCAAGGGCCGGGTCGTTCTCGCTGGCGTAGAGCACCACGCCGTTGCAGAACTTGCAGTAGTGCAGCAGAGGCGGGCCGTTCTCCCGGGCCTTTTTGTAGTACCAGTCCACCACCACGCTCTTGTCCGAGGTGTCAATGCTCTGGTCGTGGATGTACTTTGCCACTTCCAGCGTGCTGCCGGTGTGGCCTTCCAGCTGGGGGTACTGGGCCTTCAGCTGTTCGTTGTCGGCCACCGCCAGGCTGAACAGGTGGGGGCTGTCCTGGATGTCCATCACGCCGGGCTCCCAGTACATCATCAGCAGATCCATGCTCTTGATGGAAATGTCTCCCACGCCGTTCCGTAACCCCGGGTCCCAGAAGATGCCCTTCACGCCGGTGCCCTGCTTGAGCTTGCGCCACCAGGTGTCGCTGTACACCTGCTCGTATTCTGCCTGTTCCAGCAGCACCGGCAGGATCTTGGAAAGCACCTTGGCGGTCTGCTCGTCGTCCGCTGCCCGGGGCAGCACGTTGGGTTCCGGGTAGTTGTCCATGGCATCCGCGTGCTTGTTGGCAATGCTGTTGAACAGCCACCCGCTGGAAGGTTTGGGCTTGCCCTCCATCATCTCGTTTTTGTAGTTGGCCCAGTGCTGCATCCGGAACCACAGCTCGTTATCCACGATCCGCTTGTCCAGCGCCGCCTTGCCGGTCTTGTATCTCTGTAACAGCGCCGTGGCCTTCGCCACCTGCTCTGTGCCGATCACGTCGGTCATACTCTAAAAAACCTCGCTTTCTTCCCCAGCTCCAGCGGGTCATCCGGCATGGGCTGCACCGGCTCTGTCCGGGGCGGGCTGAGGGGATTCTCCATCAGCACATACCGGCACTCGTCGTAGATGTGATCCTCCTGGTCGGTGTCAATGTCCTCCACGTTGCTCTCGCTGTATACCAGGTTCGGGATGGTGCGGATAAAGTGCTTGCAGGTGTTGAACACCTGCAGCATGGGCCGCCCGTCCGCCTGGAATGCCAGCCGGTAGTGGAACTGCATCTTGCCCGCCAGCCGGGTGTGGTCGCCGGGAGCCCAGTGCAGAAAGTTCGGGCTCTTTTCCTGCATGGCAGCAATGCTCTCGCCCTGGCTCTCGTTGAAGATGGCCGGGTCGGCCACGCCCAGAATGGTGCGACCCCGGAGCATGGGGTCGTTCTCTTCTGCTTCCCGGATCATCCTCGCCTGCTTCACAGGGTCAGCCTTAATGCCCTCGTTGGGGGTCCCGGTGCAGCCGTACAGCTCCCGGATGCGGTAAAGCCTGCCCTCTTCGTCCGCCGCATACCATCCCACGGAAAAGGGCTTCGAGTAGCCGAAATCGTACCCCCGCCAGATCTTCCAGTGTCCCGGGATGCGGAACGGGCGGATCACATGTGTCCACCGCTGGTCGTCGTAGTGGGCCGGGTCGTTCTTCCACTCGGTGAACACCTGCCCTGTAAAGCTGTCCCAGTCGCCGTAGAGCAGGGCTTTCTTCTCCGCTTCCGGCAATGCAGCCAGCGTGCCCAGGTAGCCCGGGTCATTTTCCAGCAGGGCCGCGTTGTCAAACACGGTGCTGGGGATAAAGATGCGGGTCCGCCGCTGCACGATCTCCCGTCCGTCCGGGGCCCTGGCCTTTACCATCTGCACCATCCGGGTGCCGGGCGGGGCCGGGCTGACGAACCTTGCCTTCACCCATCCGTGGCCGATGCCGCCGGGGTTGGCCGTGGCCCGGGTGTAGACCCGGGTATCGGGGCCGTTGGGTCGGTTTCGGCTCAGCAGGTAGCTGTACTCTTCCCAGGTGAAATGGGTCAGCTCGTCAAAGCCGATAAAGTCGTAGGCCTGGCCCTGGTAGTTGTACTTGTCCTGGGCATGGTTCAGGCTGCCAAAATAGATCTTTGCCCCGCTGGGGAAGGTCCAGCAGTGTGTGCTGCTGTTGTACCGAGCTTTTGGGAAAACCGGCTTGTAATACCGCATGGTCTTGTCAATGAGCTCCCGCAGCTGGGGAAACGTCTTTCGGATGATGAGCCCCCGGTAGTGTGGGATCTCCACCTGCCGCAGGGCCTCGATCACCAGCGCGTCGCTCTTTCCGCCGCCTGCGGCCCCGCCATACAGCACTTCGTTCTCGGTACGCTGCATGAACCGTGCCTGGGCAGGCTGTGGCGACCAGATCACCGGTCTGCCGTCACGCATCCTCTGTGCCGCCATCCACTTCCACCTCCTGCTGGCCGTCCGCGTCGCTGGCTGCCACGATCTCTACCATCGGCGGACCGCTCTCGCTGTCGGTGTTCTCCGCCGGGGCCATAGCAGCAGCCTTTTCGGCCACTTCCATCAGCACCTTGGCCACACCGGCCGCGTTCTTGTCGCTCATCACCCGGCCCTCGTACCGTTCCAGCTCGGCATTTAACAGGTTCCGCTCGTCCTCGTAGAGCCGCAAGTTCCGGGTTCCGGCCCTTCCATACACCACAAGGCCGGTCTCGGTGGCATCCGCCAGCTCCTCCGGGTCATCCTTCAGCAGGGTACCCACGGCAAAGGCCCTGGCCCGGGTGTCCTCGTCCAAACGCCGGTGCAGCCTCTCCGTGATCTGCGCCGCCCGCTGGCTCTCAGCGGCCCGGCCCTGCAAAAAGGTCACCTGTGCCCGTACCCCCAGGCTTGCCCGGATGGCGATCTCCCGCGCGGCTTCCTGCCGGGCCTTTGCAAAGGCATCACTGCGGCCTGCCTCCTCGCTCATCCAGCTGCGGATGGTCGATTCCGGCACGCCGTACCGTTTCGCCACAGCGCAGATGGAGTTGGAGCCCAGCATTGCCATTACCACCTCTGCCCGGAACGCCGCCGGGTATTTTTTTCCCCGCTGCTTCCCGGCCACCGTGTTCTTGCAGTACGCCCGCTTCTTCGCCAACTCTCTCACCTGCCTTTGCAAATATCCTATCACGCCCCGCCGGGTGCAACTACCCCGGACATTTGCCCGCCGGGCAGCAGCCCTGCATCCGCTGCACACACTGCCACGGTGCTCAGGGCTTCCAGCTCTTTGGTGTAGTAGGTCGTTCGCCCCACATACAGCCGGGCGATCACCTTTTCCTCGGGCAGACCTTGCAGGTAGCGCAGCCGCAGCAGCTGGGCGCATACCGGGTCATTGCGGTCGTACCAGGCCAGCACCGCCCCGATCACCTGCGCCCAGGCAGCACAAACAGACCCCTCGCCATATCGGCGCAGAGCCTGCCGGGTCGCTTTCTTCTGCTCTTTTGTCACCGCCCCACCTTCTTTTCGCATGGGTATAACGCGCAAAATACCGGTGTTTTATCTGTCAGGTGCGAACTTTCGCAAAGGCATGTCCCACCTTCTGCTTCACCATCACCACATAGCACCGCAGGTCATCCGCATCCCAGCCCTCTTTCTCGCATCCGGGGCTCTCCGGTTCCGGTACCACGCAGCGCACGAATTTCCAGCCCGGGTATTTCTGCTCCCACCAATAGGCACTGTCCTTGCAGTCCGTGCAGCCTTTGCGTAGCTGCTTCCGGCTCCATCTGGTGTCATTGGGTACCAGCTCCACCGGCTGGATCAGGCTTCTGCTCTCGTACCAGCGCAGCTGCCCGTGCTTCTCGAAGTAGGTGATCAGGTCATCCAGCCGGTTCTGCAGGTTCAGCCGATCAGCGTTAGCTGTACCCAAAAGCTCATAGCTGCCGTCCGGTTGGCGTGCGGACCATTTGTCCTCGAGCAGCTGCCGAAAGTCTGCATTCTGTCGCATAGTCAGCCCTGGGCACTCGATCAGCAGGTGATGATGGTAGCGTTCGCTTTTTCGTCCGCAGCCGGTCAGCCCCATGTATCGCAGGGCAAAGCCCGGGCCAAAGGCAGCTAAAATTGCCGTTTTTAGTCGGCGTATGTAGTTCCGCAGGTCTTTTTCGGCTTGTTCCATGCTTTCCGGCAGGTATTCTTCCGCATAGGTCAGGGTCAGGTAGAACCCCAGCACCGTGAAATTGGCGTTTGCTTTCTGCACCCTCCGCCGGTGGGCGTGCTGGGCATTCCGCCGCTTCTGCCGTTCACTGCTGGGCCTGCACTTCTTCCTGCGCTTGGCCTGGTGTTCCTCCGGGGTAATGGCATACAGGTCTACCTCCATGTAGCTCTCCCCACACAGGGTTCTCTTCTCTCTGGTGTAGGTATTCCGCATCCCGGTGCCCTCCTGCTGGCTTTCACTTTCTGCTGATATTCTCTTTCCCGTGACACATCCGTCACAGAAATAACGGGTATACTAGCTCCCCAAAGAGGGACCTTCCCCCTCTTTCTTTATAAAGGTATTATGAAACGTAACGGATACGGTGGCGTGTCAGGTCCATCGTATCCGTTGCTCTTCATAATAAGATTAAGGTGTTTAAGGTGTGGCGGGCTTTCCTTTTTCCGCCCAGTATCCGTAGGTCAGTTCCGGCTTTCCAATTTTCCTGGCCTTCTCGTTGTAGATCATCAGGTCATGCACGTCATAGGCCAGGGCGCTGGGGTCGATCACGCCGCCAATGGGCTTGCGCTTCACCTTTGCTGGCTGATCCGGCAGCTTCATGGGGTGCCGGATCCGTTTCTGGCACAGCTCCATCTCCATCCGCGTAACGCCGCCGGGCTTGTACACGCCGCCCCGCTTGCGGTAGCACTCGTGCACTGTGCCCTCGCTGCCAAACAATCCCTTGTCCTTCAGCTCTGCCGCCGTGCCCTTGCCCAGCAGGGTGCCGTCCGCACCGTAGCAGCTGTACACCCGCACCATCCGGGTCTCGGCCCGCTCGTCCGCGCTCAGGCCCTCTGCCCGGGCCCTCTCCACCCGGTCGTCCTTGGTGCTCTTCCGCTCCATCTTCCACCGGTAGTTCTTCGGGCTGGGGTTCTTGCACTTTTCCAGATTATTCCAAACGCTGCTCAGCTTGTTCACATCGGGAAAATATCCCTGCTCCACCAGCTCCACGCTGGTGCCCTTGGCCACCACCTCGCCGGTGTCCCAGTCCATCAGGGTGTATACCCATCTGCATCCACTCTGCATCTTATCGTCCTCCTTGATCCTTGGCTCCCATATCAGGGGAGCTCTGCAAGGCGCTGGCATAGCCAGACCGCAGCGGTGAGAGGTTGCTTCCGGTAGCCGCTGCCATGGCAGCAGCACATTTCTGCCGAACACTCTCTTCGTTCAGCACATTCAGGCTCTGGCGGCAGGCCTTGCGGCCCGCTGCCATCATCACGGCCCGCTTCAGAAACTCCACTTCCTGCTCCTTGTAGCTTCGGCTCAGGGTCTGCACTGTCTTTTCGTCGTCCACGTTCTCCACCACGATGTCCTCAGTCTGCAAGGCATCGCAGGCGCAGCGCCGCAGCTTTTCCATGGCCACGTCCAGCCCGTCCGTCTTGCCCCACTCATTCAGCTGCTCGTAGTTGTGGCGCATCTCTGCATACAGCCGGTTCAGCCGGTCTGCTCCAAACCCCAGCTCCTGCACACAGGCCAGCGCCATCAACTGCCAGGCCATGGTCGCTGCCCGGTCGCCCACCATTTTCAGCTGCTGCTCCCGCCGGGTGCGGGGTGTCCGCAACGCAGGCACCCGGAATTCCGTCGGCACGCCCTTGGGGATCGCCTCCGCCCGCATCCGCCGGGCCTTCTCCGTCTGGGGCATCCCGTTCTTGTCCGGCTGCATCACCACAGCCAGGCTCTGGCTGCCCAGCAGCTCCTTCCGTCTGGTGATCCGGTCAAGCCGGGTGCGGCCCAGCCCCCACAGCTCATGTAAGGCGATCTGCCCGCACCAGCAGGTCAGCTGCACCACGCTGTCCTGGGTCAGGTCCATCTCCGCCGAAAGGCTCATCTTTGTTTTCATGGTAACTTCTCCGTTCTTCATATTCCCCGCACGCCCGGTTCCGGCCCCCACAACTCAGGCACCGGCTCCGGGTGATCTCAAACACATGTACACACTGGGTGCCGTCCATCTCACGGCTCCCCGGTCTCTGCCATCATGGCGGTCAGGTCGCCCAGCATCCCGCTCACCGTGCGGGAAAGAACGTTGATCGCATCCTCCTGCAGGTCGCCGGGCAGGGCCCTCACCGCAAAGCCCGCGTTCACCATCTCGTCCTTCAACCGGGTGTTGATCCGGCTCACCTCGGCCCAAAGCTTTGCCTCGTCCTGGGTCATCTTCCGCCGCCCGGGCCGCACAACGCCCTTGATCATGGCCGTCAGCTCGTGGAACTCCTCGTCGGTCAGGCTCCTGTCGTTCCCGGCCTCGGCAATGGCCCGCGCCCGATCACTTGGTGTCCCGGTAATCAAAATGTTCTTGTACTCTTCCAGCGTCATTTCTGCTTGGCCTCCATCGCCCGTTTCATCAGCTCTTCCATAAAAGCAGCTTCTTTATCCTCAAAGCGGCCTGTCACCGGGTTACGGCTCAGTGCCAACCGCATTTCCAGTTCAGCGGCCTTTG
Source organism: Faecalibacterium hominis (ex Afrizal et al. 2022) (assembly GCF_049545105.1). NCBI lineage: Bacteria > Bacillati > Bacillota > Clostridia > Eubacteriales > Oscillospiraceae > Faecalibacterium > Faecalibacterium hominis (ex Afrizal et al. 2022). Next base: position 891,884 of record NZ_CP186860.1, read on the forward strand.
CAAAGTTCCGAACAATCTCCTCTTTCTGGGTGTTGTTCAGGTCACTGGGCACGCTGCTGACAACAAAACTTACTGCCGACTGCATTATCACCCGTGTAACATCCGCTTCACTCTCACCATCCTCAATGCTCAGACCGCCATCGTTTCCATTTCTGTAAATCGTGATTTTCATCCTTACCCCACCTTTCTGCCGCAGACGGCTTTCTTCACCGTGTTCTCCGGCACCTTGTGGATTTTCTGCGGCTCCTTCCGCTGCTCTGCCACCAGGCCCAGCCCGGCCAGCGCCAGGGCTGCACAGCCCAGCACGATGGCCAGCAGCGTGTAGCCCAGCATTTCCCAGCCGTTGGCCGCGTTCTCAATGGCCCCGCCGCACCCTGCGGCAGCCAGTCCCAGCACAATGGCACCGGCGCTCAGCACGCTGCCCGTGATCTTCTTTTTCATTTGCAAATCCTCCCACTCTGTGTTAAACTTCTGGTGATGGGCAGTCAAAAACCATCACCCTGGTTGGCTCGTCGGTGTTCCCGCACCGGCGGGCCTTTTTGCTTTTCTCGCATCTCTGGCCGCCTTCCATTCCTGAAATGCAGCCTCATTCTCCGGTTTTGAGTAAAAATCCTGTGCGATGTGCAGCAATTCAATAATTTGCCAGTGCTCAAAAGGCAGCTCCTGCTTTTTCCTTCGGCCCATGGCAGCACCTCACAGCCACTCGGCGCAGATGGTCTCCACCACAGGCTTTGCAAAGCCAATCAGCTCATCGCCGCGCTTTGCGGCCACAACTGCCGGGCCCACCAGCTCTGCCGCCGTCATCTCACTGGCGCGCTGGTTCGTCAGGGGGCGCTCCTTCATCAGCCCTTCCTCGTTCACCAGCAGCAGAATGCCGTCCACGTCCTTCTCCCGCGCCCACTCGGCGCTCAGCAAGGCGGGCACCGGCTCGATCGGCCCGCCCACCAGCTTCTGCAGGGTCTCCAGCTTCATGCTGTCACCATCATCACACTTCATGTTGAACGCCCGGTTCTTCGCCGGGATCACGATCATATAACGGTCCATCGTTCGTTGCTCCTTTCATGTGCTCTTGTCCGGTTCTCCCCCTGGTGGTACAATCCAACCAGAAAGGATGTGTTTTACATGACATTCGTTGAAAGACTTACCCTTATTTCCTCACTTGCTGCTCTCGTTTCTGCCCTTGCTGCGCTTTTCACTGCAATTGCTCAGGTGATCATAGCTAAAGCTACAAATTTATCTGCCTACAAGCTGGAATCCGAAAAAATGTTCTTCCATGCTCAGGTAGAAGCCTACGAATCTTTCTTTGAAGCCGCTCAATCCTTTATGAGCCGCTCTCCAGATGCCGACGCTGGCAGGCTTACTGCCTGCTGCGCCCGTGCCATTTTGTTTTCCAGCCGGGATACCTGTGCAAAATTAAGCGGTTTTTCTTCGCAGTTGATGGAATTTCAATCAAATCCGACACCTGAATCACAAAAAGCATTCAATGCTTCTGCCTATGAAGCGTTTGAAGCTATGCGTCAGGAACTATTACAGATGCACCACCCACTCGTAGAGCGTAAGCACCGCACATAAGTAACTCAGCATAATGGAAAAAAGAATGTAGCCCTGAATCTCGCCGCCCAACCATCGCTTCGCAATCCATACTGTCGCTAAATCAATTAGCCATGCAGCAATCACCAGCTGCACACTCACCTCTTCACCCTCCTTTCATCTCTCTGTCCCCGGCTCCCCGCCGGGGCTTTTTCATGCGCTCTTTTTCGGGTCGGTGGGGTCAAGCCGCCGGTCCATTAGAATCTTTTTGAGATACCAATGAAGCAAAAAATATCTCGTTCACTTCCTCGGCGGTCAAACCGTAATGCTCCTGAATGGCTGCAATCTCATTCTGCCGAAACTGCGCTCCACGGTATTCATTGATTTTGGCATTCAACCGTGAGAGGCTCATTTCGAGGAAATCCGCCAGATTTTGTTGCGATTCCCCATGCAACTGCATAACAGCATTGAGTTTTCTCTTATTCACCCTTTTTCACCTCCGTTCATCCATCCCCTTAAATATTGTTCTATATTTAAGTATCTTTTTAGGATACTTAAATATTAGCATGTTGTATGAATCTTGTCAAGATATTTTTTCTTGCTTTTTAGATTATCTGTGTTATTATTAAGATACAACGTATGAAAGGGTGATGTCCTATGACCACCGGCGAACGGATACGCCAGCTTCGCATTGAGCATCAGATGACGCAGGAAGAACTCGGTGCCAAAGTTGGTGTGCAAAAAGCGGCCATCTACAAATACGAAAACGGCCTTGTTGTCAACCTGAAACGTTCTATTCTTGAAAAACTTGCATTGGTATTAGATACCACTCCCACTTATTTAATGGGAATGGAAGATGCCGAACCAGCACAGGCCTCCCTCACCAAGGCCCAGACCTCTTTGCTCTCGGTTTTCGATAAACTGAATGAAGAAGGTCAGGCTAAGGTCATTGAGTATGCAGAGGACTTGCATCGTACAGGATACTATAAAAAACCTGCTGCGGATGGATTGGTTACGAAAGAAGCGTAAGTAAGGGAGGAATTATGGTGGCTGATCCAAAATCACATAAATATCGCTTTTTATTTCTTATCACTATTCTAATGATTGTTTTTCTTCTTGTTGGCTTGTACTTCGGTATCCGTATTGGTGCCGGATATTATGATTTCTATCGTCCTGATTCTCCGTATTATCAAAATGCCGTTTCTCAGATGTCCCATGATAGCTATAATAATGGTTGGGACGATGGATTCGATGATGGCTATGCTCAGAATCAGGAAGCATCATATAACAAAGGCTATAAGGCGGGATACGAAGCTTGCCGGGTGGAAAACGAAAGTATTCGCAATGAATATGATGCTGGCTATTCGGTAGGTTATGATGAAGGCTGGGATCATGGTTATGACGCTGGTTACCCGGACGGCGCAGCAGATAATTATCAAGAAGCCTATGCCGAAGGCTATGAACATGGCTATGATGACTGTTTTGACGCTGTAAACTAAGTTTTCATTGCAGAAAGGATATACCCATTATGATTCACCGTACAACTTGCAATAATTGTGGTTCACTTTTGGAGTATGATAGCACATCTACTCATGAAGGACTTCGGGATCTTGAAGATATTTTATGCCCGGTTTGCGGGAAAAAAGTTGCTACCGTTTTTACAAATCTTATTCCTATCGCAACGTTAGTTAAGGCGGAGGACATTAAATGAAAAGAACACTTATTTCCCTTGCACTAATTGTTCTGCTAATGGTTTCTATCCCTGTTTCTGCATTTGCATCTGCTGAATTTAATCGCAGCATTTTTAATGGGAGAGATGATCTCAGCCTTACTGCAGATGATATGACTGGAATAACCTATGTTCGTTCCTCAGGATGGGCAGATGGTAAAACTATTGTCACATCCTCCGCAAGTGCTGTTATCTTAGTCAGCCCCTTTATCAGTCTAACAGATCCCGCCGATTTTTACGTTTTGGAATTTGATTATCATGGATACCATTGGGCAGACCTCAACTCGATTCTCATTAAAATCGGTGATAACCGCTACATATTCTCTAACTGTAATCATTCCTATTCGCTCGGAAGCGATGGGACCGTCTTTGAAAACATCAGTTTTGATTTGACAAATCAAATGCTTTCTTTCATGGATGATTTGATTCAGCATCAAAATGATGAGATTAAAATAAGGCTCCAGGGAACAACGCAAAGCTTCGACTTTACTCTCACTGATGAAATGAAAAACGAAATTCTCACTTTGTACGATGTTTATGTCAATGGTGGCGGTATACGCAAATCCAACCTTGACGGCATAAGCCTTGTTGAAAAAACAGTTGTTACCAAAAACGGCTATCCGCTCAAATGAACTGTTTTCATTTTGGAATCAGTCCCACAAACAAAAATAACCCCGCCAGTGCGACAACACCAGCAGGGCAAAACAACACCCCCGCCGGGCTGGCCGGTGGGGTATTATGAATAAAGTTTGTATTTCAGATACTTGTCAATAGGTTTTTTAAACTTTTTTTGTGATGTTCGCAACAGTTCACAAAAATTTTGTGTACAACAGGCCTCCAGAGGCGTATAATAATGGCAACGGAACCCGCTAAGCCTCTGGATGCGAAAGCATTCATGCGTATCATGGCGGGTCTTTTTTTATACCTTTATTTCGAGGACAAACAATATGGCAGAACCAAAACCATTTTCTCCGTATGAAGAGCAGCTTTCTATCCTTCGTGGGCGAGGTCTAGCAATTCCAGATGAAGAGCTTGCCTTACAGTGGCTTCGGGAGAAAAATTATTACCGATTAAGTGCGTACTCTTTAACGCTTCGCCAGCGTGACACTGCCACTGGTAATGACAAATTTTTCGATGGAGCATCTTTCTCAGACATTATAGATTTATACGAGTTCGATGATCAGTTTCGAGCTGCCATATTTCATGCTGCATCTGTTGTGGAGACAAATCTTAAATCTTATGTTGCTTATTATCATGCGCGGCAGTACGGTCCTATCGGATATCTCGATGGAAAGAACTTCGAAGATCCCTGGCGACATGCCAAATTCTTGAATGCTCTTTCAAAGTCTCTTAATCTGCGAAAGGATGAACCTTTTGTTCTACATCATCACAACGACCTGAACGGTATTTATCCGTTGTGGGTAGTGGTTGAAGTCCTATCATTCGATCAGATTTCTATGATGTACCGTAATCTCTCAAAATCTGACCGTGCCGCAATCGCGCGAGAATTTTATAGCATCCCTTCCCGCGAATATATTGAGAACTGGATACATTGTTCTGTTGTTGCGCGAAATATTGCTGCACATGGAGCACGATTCTATCACAGAAAGCGCGTAAACCCTCCTGCTAAGCTTCCCAAGGAGATCAACGAATATGGAACAAAGCCTTTTGGATACGTCTATGCGCTTTATCAGCTCTTGCCTCAGAACGAGAGATTCACTTTCGCCAGCTGTATTCAAGTCTGCTTTGCTGAACACCCTTCTGCCAAGCCCTCTGAACTTGGTTTTCCCTCTAACTGGCATGAGCTTATCAAATAATCATCATCTATAAAGAATCCCCGGCAGCTCTGTACGATAGAGCCGCCGGGGCCAGATGGGGAATCTGTCTGTCGGAGAATAATCATAGGATAAGAAAACACGCCTGCTGAGCAATTTCATTGTACCATGATCCTGCTCAGCGCACAAGGAGCAATCATGGCAAGAAAAAAGAAAGTATCTCCCGGGAACCGTCTGGTTGCCTACTACCGTTACAGCGGCGGTTCCCAGCAGACCGAGCAGAGCATCGAGGGCCAGCGCCGGGACTGCGAAGCCTACGCCCGGCAGCATGGCTTGACTATCGTGCATGAATACATTGACCGGCACATTTCGGGCCGTGGTGTTGAATCCAGGCTGGCTTTTCAGCAGATGATCGCAGATAGCAGCAAGCATCTGTTCGATCTCGTGATTTGCTGGAAAACCGACCGCTTCGCCCGCAATCGCTATGATAGCGCGGTCTACAAAAAGAAACTGCGGGATAACGGAGTTCGCATTCTTTATGCAGCCGAAAGCTCTGTGGAAGGGCCCGAGGGCATTATTCTGGAAGGTCTGATGGAATCCCTGGCCGAATACTATTCCGCTGAGCTGGCTCAAAAGATGCGGCGTGGTATGCGGGAATCCGCATTGAAAGGAAGAGCCATCAATCCCAGCCGCCCCCTGGGGCTTACTACGGATGAACACAAGCGATTTATTATCGACGAGAAAAACGCCCCGACCATTCGATTCATCTTTGAGCACTATGCGGCCGGAGAAAGCAGCGCTTCCATCGTGGAGCAGCTGAACGCTGCCGGGCTCCGTACCAGTAAGGGCAACGCCTTTAACAAATGCAGCATTCCTCGTATCATCCAGAATGAAGCCTATCATGGTGTCTATATCTGCAAGGCCTACGATGTCCGCATTGATGGTGCAATTCCCGCCATCATCGACGATGATCTATGGAAGAGGGCTCAGAAAATGCTCACGCTCAATAAACAGCACCGTGCACCACATAGTTCCCATGCTGATTACTTGCTCTCTGGCAAGCTTTTCTGCGGTTGCTGCCACAGTCTGATGCGGGGCATCTCCGGCCACAACTGCCGCAACGATGTTTACTATTACTATGCTTGCGGGAATAAAGCTGATGGCGGTACCTGCAAAAAGAAAAACATCCCAAAAGATGTTGCCGAGAATCTTGTGGTCAATGCCATCTGTGAAAATATCCTTCGTCCAGACACTCTTGAAGATCTGGCCGACGCTATTGCCGCTGCACAGCAGGCAGATGTCAATCAGCCCGATCCAGAGCGTGCAATGTTAGAGCAAAACCTGGCTGATGTGCACCGAAAAATCAACAATATCATTGAATCCATTGAAAACGGTACTGCCAGCTCTCGTCTGTCCGCCCGCCTTGCTGACTTGGAGCAGCAGGAAAGCACCCTCAACTATCAATTAGAATCCCTGAAAGAAGTTCATCCACCCGTTCTGGATCGTGAGCGCATCCTCTTCCTATTGGAGCAGTTCCTTATCTCTCCCAATGAACGTACCGAGGATTATAACCGCAGGATCATTGATACCTTTGTAAATCGCATCGATATCACAGACACGGAAATGCTTATTTATTTTAATCTTTCCGAAGCGTCTGCTTCCGAAAAACAAAAAAATTCCCAGTCGAACAGTTGTTCGACTGGGAATCATCTGGTCCGAGTGGCGAGAATCGAACTCACGGCCTCTTGAACCCCATTCAAGCGCGCTACCAAAACTGCGCTACACCCGGATATCGTCCTCTGCCTCCCTACCGAAGCATTGGCGACAAAAGATATTATACGCATCTTTCCGGGTTTTGTCAACACTTTTCTGCATCTTTTTCTGATTTTTTCAAGAAAAGTATGATTTTCATCGTATGAGCGCCGCTTTACTTTTTTGCTTTTACGCCAGTTTCCGCATCTGCGGTCCGCAGCTGTCTGTCCTTTTCCAGCAGGGGCTTGAGGTACTGGCCGGTAAAGCTGCCGGGCACCTCGGCCACCTGCTCGGGCGTACCCTCGGCAATCACCAGGCCGCCGGCGCTGCCGCCTTCAGGGCCAAGGTCAATGATGTGGTCCGCACACTTGATGAGATCCAGATTATGCTCGATGACAATGACTGTGTTGCCCGCATCCACCAGCTTCTGCAGTACCTCGATCAGGCGATGCACGTCCGCAATGTGCAGGCCTGTGGTGGGCTCATCGAGGATATACACCGTCTTGCCGGTGCTGCGGCGGGCCAGCTCATTGGCCAGCTTCACACGCTGGGCTTCGCCGCCGGACAGGGTGGTGGCACTCTGGCCAAGGGTCACATAGCCAAGGCCCACATCCAGCAGGGTCTGCAGCTTGCGGGCGATCTTGGGCTGGTTTGCAAAGAACACCACCGCCTCCTCCACGGTCATGTTCAGCACGTCGGAGATGGTCTTTTCCTTATACTTTACCTCCAGCGTCTCGCGGTTATAGCGCGCGCCCTTGCATACCTCACAGGGCACATAAACATCCGGCAGAAAGTGCATCTCGATCTGCAGGATGCCATTGCCTTCGCAGGCCTCACAGCGGCCGCCCTTGACATTGAAACTGAACCTTCCCGGGCCGTAGCCGCGCATCTTTGCATCCTGGGTCTCGGCAAAGACGGCGCGGATATCGTTGAACACGCCGGTATAGGTGGCCGGGTTGGAGCGGGGCGTGCGGCCGATGGGCTGCTGGTCGATGCCAATGACCTTATCCACAAACTCCAGACCCTCCACCCCGTCGCACTTGCCCGCACGGCTGCGGGCACCGTTCAGCTCACAGGCCAGCGTCTTGTACAGGATCTCGTTGATCAGGCTGGACTTGCCGGAGCCGGAGATGCCGGTCACACAAACGAACTCGCCCAGCGGGAACCGGACATCAATGTTGCGCAGGTTGTTTTCCCGGGCCCCCCTCACGGTCAGAAAGTTCCCATTGCCTGTGCGGCGGGTCTGGGGCACGGCAATGCGCTTGCGGCCGGAAAGGTAATCGCCGGTGATGCTCCGCTTGGCCTTACAGATATCCTTCACGGAACCCGCCGCCACGATCTCGCCGCCGTGAACGCCCGCGCCGGGGCCCACATCCACGATATAGTCCGCGCTGCGCATGGTATCCTCGTCGTGCTCGACCACGATGACGGTATTGCCGAGATCCCGCAGGTTCTTCAGGGTCGCAATGAGCTTGTCGTTGTCACGCTGGTGCAGGCCAATGCTGGGCTCGTCCAGCACATAGAGCACGCCGGACAGCGCACTGCCGATCTGGGTGGTGAGGCGGATGCGCTGGCTCTCGCCGCCGGACAGGGTGCCAGCCGCGCGGGCCAGGGTCAGGTAGTCCAGACCCACGCTCTGCAAAAACTGCAGGCGGTTCCGGATCTCCTTCATGATCTGACCGCCGATCTGCCTCTGCTTCTCGGTCAGGTTCGGCTCATTTTCGGCAATGAATTTCAGCTCATCCCGGATGGACATTTCGCAGAACTCGCTGATGTTCTTATCCCCAACGGTCACTGCCAGCACCACCGGCTTCAGGCGCTTGCCGTGGCAGTCCGGGCACTCCACGCCGGACATGAAGCTGCCGATCTCTTCCTTCATCCACTCGCTGTTGGTCTCCCGGAAGCGGCGCTCCAGGTTCTCCACGATGCCCTCAAACGTATTATAGTAGACACCGCTGCCGAACTCATTGGTTCGGTGCATCTCGATCTTTTCGCCGTTGGTGCCGTAGAGCAGGGCGTTCACTGCCTCGGTGCTCATATCCTTGATGGGCGTGTCCAGCGTAAAGCCGTATTTTTTACCCAGACCAAGGTAGTACATTTCGCTGACAGAGCCCTCGGCGTAGTACCAGCCGCTGGCCTTGATGGCCCCCTGCCGGATGGACAGGTTCTTATTGGGCAGGATGCGCTCCTCGTCCACCCGCATAAACGTACCAAGGCCCGTGCACTTCTCACAGGCACCCTGGGGGTTGTTGAAGGAGAAGAGCCGGGGCGACAGATCCCCGATGGAGATGCCGTGCTCCGGGCAGGCAAAGTTCTGGCTGAAGGTCATGCACTCCCCACCGATGACATCGATCTCAGCGATGCCTCCGGTCAGAGCCAGCGCAGTTTCCAGCGAATCCGCCAGACGACCCCGGATGCCCTTGCGCATGGCAAGGCGGTCCACCACGATCTCCACTGTGTGCTTGATGTTCTTTTCCAGCGTGATCTCTTCGTCCAGATCATACAGATTGCCGTCGATCCTCACACGGGAGTAGCCGCCCCGCCGGGCGGCATCCAGCTCCTTCTGCTGCGTGCCCTTGCGCTGGCGTACCACAGGAGCCAGCACCTGGAATTTGGTGCCGTCCTCCAGCTTGAGCACGGCATCCACCATCTCATCCACGGTCTGCTGGCTGATGACGCGGCCGCACACCGGGCAGTGGGGCACGCCCACGCGGGCATACAACAGACGCAGGTAATCGTAGATCTCGGTCACGGTGCCCACGGTAGAGCGGGGGTTGTGGCTGGTGGTCTTCTGGTCAATGGAAATAGCCGGCGACAGGCCGGTGATCTCATCCACATCGGGCTTGTCCATCCGACCCAGGAACATCCGGGCGTAGCTGGAAAGGCTCTCCACATAGCGACGCTGGCCATCGGCATAAATGGTATCGAAGGCAAGGCTCGACTTGCCGGAACCGGACAGGCCGGTCATAACAATGAATTTTTCGCGCGGGAGGGTCAGATCAATATTCTTCAGGTTGTGCTCCCGTGCGCCTTTGATGACGATCTTATCGTTTGCCAAGGTACTTTCTCCCTCTTCTCTGTGTCTGTGCATGGTTCTGCCTGCGCTCGGTCTCGGCATCCGAGTCCACGGTGGGGTTCTCGCCCCGGCGCAGGCGGTCGATCTGGTCACGCAGGAAGGCCGCATGCTCAAATTCCAGCAGCTTGGCAGCCTCCTTCATCTCCCGGGTCAGGCGCTCGATGGCAGCTTCCCGCTCCAGTTTGCCCATGCGGCGGGTATTCCGCTTTGCGTTCTCCGCCTTATCGCTGATCTCAATGCTGTCCGCAATGGCCTTGACGATGGTCTTAGGCACGATGCCGTGTTCTTCATTGTAGGCCATCTGGATGGCACGGCGGCGCTCGGTCTCGGTGATGGCGCGTTCCATGCTGTCCGTCACCTCATCGGCGTACATAATGACCAGACCCTCGGCGTTGCGGGCCGCGCGGCCAATGGTCTGGATGAGGCTGGTCTCACTGCGCAGGAAGCCTTCCTTGTCGGCATCCAGGATCGCCACAAGGCTGACCTCGGGCAGATCCAGACCCTCACGCAGAAGGTTGATGCCCACCACCACATCGATAGAGCCCAGGCGCAGATCCTTGATGATCTCCATCCGTTCAAAGGTGTCCACCTCGTGGTGCATATATTTGACCTTGATGCCCTGCTCGGTCAAGAAGTCGGTCAGGTCCTCGGCCATCTTCTTGGTCAGGGTAGTCACAAGAACACGCTCATTCTTCGCCGTGCGGGCGTTGATCTCGCCCAGCAGGTCAGTCACCTGCCCCTCCACAGGCCGCACCGAGATCAGCGGGTCCAGCAGGCCGGTGGGCCGGATGACCTGCTGCGCGATCCGGGTGCTGTTCCGGCGCTCGTACTCGCCCGGCGTGGCCGAGACGAACACCATTTGGTTCAGCTTGCTTTCCACCTCCTCAAACTTGAGGGGGCGGTTGTCAAAGGCCGACGGCAGACGGAAGCCGTACTCCACCAGCGTCTTTTTGCGGGCGTAGTCGCCGCCGTACATAGCGCGCACCTGCGGCAGGGTCACATGGCTCTCATCCACAAAAAGCAGAAAATCCTCCGGGAAATAATCCAGCAGAGTGGTGGGCATACTGCCCGGCGCACGGCCCGACAGCACCGCCGAATAGTTCTCGATGCCCTTGCAGATTCCCACCTCGGTCAGCATCTCGATGTCGTAGTTCGTTCGCTGCTGAATGCGCTGGGCTTCAATGAGCTTGCCCTCTGCGGTAAACTTCTTCACCTGCTCGTCGCACTCGGCGCGGATCTTTTCAATGGCCGCTGCCTTTTTATCGGCGCTGACGATGTAGTGGCTGGCCGGGAAGATGGCCACATGCTTCACCACGTTCTGCCGGGTGCCGGTAACGGGGTTGAACTCCGTGATGCGGTCGATCTCATCCCCGAAGAACTCCACCCGGATGGCAAGGTCGCTCATGTAGGCCAGATAGATATCCACCGTGTCGCCGTGAACGCGGAACTTATTGCGGATAAAATTGATGTCGTTCCGCTCGTATTGCAGGGTGACCAGCTTTTTGCACAGGTCGTCACGCTCCATCTGCATCCCGGGCCGCAGGCTGATGACCATGCTGCGGTAATCGATGGGGTCGCCCAGAGAGTAGATACAGGACACCGATGCCACAATGATGACATCCCGCCGCTCCGAAAGCGCCGCCGTGGCCGAATGGCGCAGGCGGTCGATCTCATCGTTGATGGCGCTGTCCTTTTCAATGTAGGTATCGGTGCTGGGGATGTAGGCTTCGGGCTGGTAGTAATCATAGTAGGAAACAAAATACTCCACCGCATTGTCCGGGAAGAACGAGCGGAACTCGGTGCAGAGCTGGGCCGCCAGCGTCTTATTATGGGCCAGCACCAGCGTGGGGCGATTGCACCGGGCGATCACGTTGGCCATGGTAAAGGTCTTGCCGCTGCCAGTCACACCCAGCAGGGTCTGGCAGCGGTCGCCCCGCTCAACGCCCTCTACCAGCTGCTCAATGGCCTGGGGCTGGTCACCCGTGGGGGCATAGTTGGAGACGAGATGGAACTGTTCATCGGCCATGTCTCGGTTCTCCTTTCTGTTCTCAGATAGAACTACAAATAGTTGTGCTTTTTATGTTGATTATAACACAATTATTTTATAATATCAATACGGCCTGAGCATCTCCCCGGTCTGGAAATCGTAGAACGGCAGGCGGTTGGCCTCCCGCATGGAGAAATATTCGCTCTCGGTCAGGATGATGTGATCCCGCAGATGCACCTTGACCAGCCCCAGCGCCCGGACGATATTCTCGGTGGCCATCAGATCCTCCCGTGAGGGCAGGGCCACGCCGTTGGGGTGGTTATGGCAGAGCACCACACTGTCGGTACCGCCCTTGAGGGCTGCCGCCACCACATCCTTGATCTCCAGACTCACCCGGTCGCTGGTGCCGTCCCGCAGCCAGAACAGCCCCTTGATGCGGCTGCGGCCATCCAGCGCAGTCAGCAGGGCGCGTTCCTGCACAGTCCCGGCAAACTGTGCCATCAGGTATTCGACCAGCTGGTCGGTGGTCGTCATGCATTTTTTTCCGTTGACCGCACACTGGGTATAGTATCTGCCGACCTGCGGCAAAAGATGCAGCATCCGGGCGGTGGAGGGGCCTACGCCCTCCACCGTCAGCAGATCCTCCTCGGAGGCATCCAGCACCCCGGCAAAGTCTCCGAACCGGTCCATGAGGACATGGGCAAGGCCGTTGGTGTCCTTGCGGGTGTTGGTGATGTAAAGGACATATTCCAGCGCTTCGTGGGGTTCCAGACTTTCCAGTCCGTACTGCTCTACCCGGGCGCGCATCCGCTGGCGGTGCCCCTTATGCTGGCTGCTTTCCTTCGCCATGGTCGTTCTCCTTTTGCGTTATTACCTTAATAGTACCGTTTTTTCAGCAAAACACAAGGGGGCACAGGAAATATTCTGCGTTGACTTCAAAGAAAGGGTGGTTTATTATAGAGAAAAGGCTTTTTATGAATCAATATGCCCTCTCAGTCAAAGCCTACGGCTTTGCCAGCTCTCCCAAAGGGAGAGCCCCTTGTGGCTCTCGGTCAGCATGTACTGAACCCGGGAGATGCATTGCCTCTCCCTTTGGGAGAGGTGGATTTGCGAAGCAAAGACGGAGAGGGCTTGTCTTTCATCCAACAAAAGGAACGATCTTATGAAACAATTTACTGCCACCGCAAACGACGAGGGCGTGCGGCTTTCCCGCTTTGTCCAGAGCGTGACGCGCGATCTCCCCACCAGCCTGCTGTACAAGAGCTTCCGCAACAAGCGGGTCAAGGTCAACGGCAAAAAGGGCGCACCCGAGGATCGGCTCAAGGCGGGCGACCTCATTGAGCTGTACATCAACGATGAATTCTTCCCGCCCGAGGGCGCAAAGCCTGCGGCCCGCAAGCCCGCCCCCAAAAAGCAGCAGAACCAGCCCAAGGTGACCGTCATCTATGAGGACGAGAACATTGCCGTGCTGTACAAGCCCACCCACCTGCTCTGCCACAGCGATCGCACCGGCGATGCCAACCTTGTGGACGCATTCACCCAGTATCTGGCCCAGAAGGGCGAGTACGATGCGGGCGGCGAGAATCGCTTCAAGCCCGGCATCTGCAACCGGCTGGACCGTGGCACCGAGGGCCTTGTCATCGCTGCCAAGAGCTACGCCGCCCTGCGGGACATGAACGAGATCATCCGCACCGATCTGCTCAAAAAGGAATACTATACCATCACCGTGGGCATCCCCCAGAGTGGGCGATTCACGGCCTGGTGGGAGCACGACGAGAAGAACAACAAGGTCAGCATCCACGCCCACCAATCTCAGGATGAGCGCCGCAAGCAGATCATCACCGATGTGGACGTGCTGCGCACCGCCGGGCCCTTTGCGCTGTGCAAGATCGGCCTGGTCACGGGCCGCACCCACCAGATCCGCGCGCATCTGGCCTATCTGGGCAAGCCGGTGCTGGGAGATATCAAATACGGCAACCGCAAGATGAACGAGCGCACCGGCACCCGGACGCAGGCTCTCTGCGCCGTCCGCATCAGCTTCCTGGATATCCCGGAGGAGAACACCCTGCACTACCTCACCGGCAAGGTCATCAAGCTGAAGGACCCCCAGATCGTCAAACAGTTCGACGCACTGGATAAGAATAAAGAAGGAGCAACATCATGGCAGACCTGCGGGACGAGGACGGTACCCTGATCGGCTACTACGAGAAGCATGATTCCCGAAAAGCTGAAACTATGAAGCAGTACGATTTGTTCTGACAAAGAAAGGCGAACTCCACACAAAAAAGACTTTGCCGCCTACCCCCCGTGCGAAGATGCTACTCTGCTATACCTCCCGCATAGACAAAACGAACGCCTGCCGGGCTTTTCTCACACGGCAGGCGTTCGTTCGTTTTTATGGGGTCGATTCGTTACTTTGCCAGCAGCTCATCAGCCAGCACATCCATCTGTGCCTCAGCGGCAGCATTGGCGGCAGAGCGGATGGTCACAACGGCATCACAGACGGTGATGTTCTTCATGCCGTCCAGCTCGGCACGCATCAGCTTTGCAGCCATGGGGGCCCAGGTGCCGTTCTCCATCAGGCCAACGGTGCGGCCCTGGAAGTTCTTGGTCTTGAGGTGTGCCAGCAGATTCTCCATCGGCGGGAAGAGGAAGCCATCGTAGGTGGCACAGGCCAGCACGATCCGGCCACAGCGGAAGGCCTCAGTGACGGCATAGGAGACATCGGTGCGGGTCAGATCCATCTCCACCACCTTGGCACCCTTGGCGCGCAGCTTCTCAGCCATGGTGTGGGCGGCGGCTTTGGTGTGGCCGTGGATGGAAGCGCTGGCCACCAGGATCTTCTCCGGCTCCTCAGCCTTGTAGCTGGACCACAGGTCATAGTAGTTCAGGTACTTGCTCAGATCGCCGGTCAGCACGGGGCCGTGCAGGGGGCAGATGGTGGCGATATCCAGCGCGGCGGCCTTTTTCAGCAGAGCCTGCACCTGCGGGCCGTACTTGCCCACGATGTTCAGGTAGTAGCGGCGGGCCTCGCTGGCCCAGTCGGCGTTTTCGTCAAACCTGGCCACTGCACCAAACCGGCCAAAGCCGTCTGCAGAGAAGAGCACCTTTTCACTGCTCTCATAGCTCACCATGACCTCAGGCCAATGCACCATGGGGGCAAGCACAAAGGTCAGGGTGTGGGTGCCCAGGCTCAGGCTCTCGCCGTCCTTCACCACCACGCGGCGCTCCTTGGCAACGGCATCCGCCCCAAAGAACTGATCCATATACAGGAAAGTTTTGGCGTTGCCCACCACCTGCATTTCCGGGTAGAGGGCGGCCAGTCTGGCGATGTTGGCACCGTGGTCAGGCTCCATGTGGCTGACCACCAGATAATCCGGCTTGCGTCCGGCCAGTGCCTCGGTCAGGTTGGCAAGCCAGGGCTCCGTGGCACGGTTGTCCACCGTATCCAGAATGGCGGTCTTTTCGTCCAGAATGACATAGGAATTGTAGCTCACGCCGGTGGGCACCGGGTACTGGCTCTCGAACAGGTCAATGGTGGTATCGTCCACACCCACGCCCAGAATGGCTTCGCTGATCTTTTTCACGCTCATAACAGACATCCTCTCTATCCATATTGCTGTGCCGGAAAAGTGGCAGCATAATACTAATAGCGGTTCCTAGTATAGCACATTGTTAAAGATTATTCAAGCTCCTCCGGCAGTCTTGCTGCCACCGGCCGGCCGGGCTCGTTGTCCAGCTCCAGCAGGGCTGCTGCGCTGGCATCATCCAGGCTCTGGACACTGCGGAGCTTGCGGCTGATGGCCCGGCTGCGGACACCAATGAGGTTGTCCAGCTCTTCATCGGTCTGGCGCAGACGCTGCTGCATCTTGGAGAGCCCCTGCCCGAACTTGTCGAACTCCGTCTTAACGGCACCCAGCAGCTGCCAGACCTCGCCGGAGCGCTTCTGGATGGCAAGGGTCTTGAAGCCCATCTGCAGGCTGTTGAGCAGAGCCGCCATGGTGCTGGGGCCTGCAATGTTCACCTGATAATCCCGCTGCAGCACCTCCAGCAGACCGGCGTTCACCACCTCGGCGTACAACCCTTCAAAAGGCAGGAAGAGGATGCCAAAGGTCGTGGTGTAGGGCGGCTCCACATACTTTTCCCGGATATCCTTTGCCTCGCTCCGCAGCACCAGCTCCAGCGCATGGCGGGCATTCTCCACCGCCTGCGCATCGCCGGAGGCCTGGGCATCCTGCAAGTGCGCATAGGTGTCGCCGGGGAATTTGGAGTCGATGGGCAGCCAGACCGTGCCGCCGTCCGCGCCCGGCATCTTGATGGCATATTCCACCCGCTGGGTGCTGCCCGGAATGGTGGCCACATTGGTCTCGTACTGCTCCGGAGCCAGGATCTCTTCCAGAATGGCCCCCAGCTGGATCTCGCCCAGAATGCCGCGAGTCTTAACGCCCGAGAGCACCTGCTTCAGCCCGCCCACATCGGCGGCAAGGTTCTGCATCTCGCCCAGCCCCTTGTACACCTGTTCCAGCTGGTCATTCACAGCCTTGAAGCTCTCGGTCACCCGCTTCTGCAGGGCATCCTGCAGTTGCTCGTCCACAGTGTGGCGGATCTCATCCAGCTTTTTGGCGTTCTCGGCCTGCAGGGCGGTCATGTTTTCCGCAAGGGTCTTGCGCAGCTCTTCCAGCTTC
Source organism: Faecalibacterium hominis (ex Afrizal et al. 2022) (assembly GCF_049545105.1). Lineage (NCBI taxonomy): Bacteria > Bacillati > Bacillota > Clostridia > Eubacteriales > Oscillospiraceae > Faecalibacterium > Faecalibacterium hominis (ex Afrizal et al. 2022). The sequence continues at coordinate 908,418 of NZ_CP186860.1, forward strand.
TGGGTGTTGGCGGCCTCCAGACTCTGGAGCCGCTGGGTCAGGATCTGCTGCTGGCCGCTCTGGCCCTGTGCCAGCGTGGTGCTCATGCTCTGCACTGAGGTCTGCAGCGTCTCACTGACACTGCGGATGGCGGTGTAATTCTGCTCCGCCATTGCCGCCTGTCTGGCTGCAAAGTCTTTTGCCTGTGCATCGAGCTGCTGCTGCATCCAGCGCTTGAGCTCCTCGTAGTCTCCCCCGTTCCGGGGCTTGTTCAGTTTCCAGAGCACCACTGCCAGCAGCAGGCAGATGATGACCAGCAGCAGGGTGTACAATCCAGCTAAAAATTCCATTGATTATAAGTCCTCGAAATCGACCAATTCTTTCCGGGTATCCAGCGCATCGCCATAAAGGCCCACGCCGTCCACCTCGCACTCGCCCGACTGGTTATCATAGGGGTCGGAGCGGAACCCGCACATCGGCGGGTCAAAGGGTGCTTCAAAGGCGCGGTTTGCCACCATGCGCCCGGTGTCCAGGCTGCCGAAGTAGTGGCGGCGCAGCTCTTCCTCGCCCTGCCGTGCCATGGAGGCACCAAACGAGCAGTCGGCATACATCCAGCCCTTGGGGGCAATGTAGAACATGGCCCAGTCGTGGCAGCCCACACCGGTGGGCGACACCGACAGGCCGCTCTGCCAGCGGGCCGGAATGCCCACCAGACGGCAGAGGGTGATGAAGGTCAGGGCCATAATGCCGCAGTCACCGCGCCGGTTCCGTGCGCAGCGGTCGGGCAGGCAGTCCTGCACAAAGTAGGCGGGCTGATAGTGATACCGCACGTTCAGGGTAACGTAATCATAGATGCGCTTTGCCTTTTCCGCCGGGTCAGTGATCCCTTCGGTCAGCTGTGCGGCCAGCGCCCGCAGATAGGGCGTGAACACGATATGCGGGGCCTGCTCCTCCGTATCAAAGGTCGGCTGTTCCGGCGCGGGCACAAAGTCCAGCGGGTCAGCATAGACTGCCGTTGTCTTGTAACGGTACTGCACCCCGAAGCGGCGGTTTTCGGTCAGGTCAGCCTCCCAGCAGACGGTGCGCTGGGGAGCGTTTGCATCGGCGATGCGGCCCGGCTGCTCGGTAAAGCTCTGCAGCTCGATCTCGCTCTGGGCCAGGCATTCCGCCGGGATGGGCAGCCAGGCGCGGACGTGCACGCTCTCCCGGCCCTCTGCCTTTGCCTTGGCCAGAGCAGCGGCAAAGGCCTCATCCGACATCCCAACGCTGGTCTTCAGCGTGATGCGGGCACTGGCCTGCCCTTCCCGCTCCATCTGGTCATGGATGCGGCGGCGGCGCTCCCGTGCCAGCGTAGCCGGAGCGGGCGGGTCAATCTGACGGGCGGCAAGGTCGGCGTGGGTGGCGATCAGCGTCTCGGCAAAGCGGTCAAGGTAGTGCTTCTCCCCTTCCACAAACCGCCAGTCCACCCGGCCCTCATGCACCAGCTGGCGGAACTCCTCCACCGTGAAATCCCGCACAAGGCCCTGCATCCGGGCCACGGCCTGTGCCTCGTTCCAGCAGTATTCCTGCGGCAGGCGGCGCATGATCTCCTTCTGCACCAGCAGGGCATCCCGCAGCGCGTCCACGCCGTGGGGCACCGGGTTGGCGGGCTGCTCGTACTCCGGCATTTCCAACCCCTGACTGCGGGGGCTGTTCTGGATCTCCGTCCAGTCCTCGGCCAGATATTCATCGATCCGTGCCACGGCTTCTTTGTAATAGCCTGCGGCCTTCAGCCGCTCCACATCATCGGGCAGACCGACGTTCAGATGCACAAATGCTTCGTTCAGATCTTTCATCCTGTTTCATCCTTTCTCTCAGGCGCACTGCTCTTCCCAGAAAGCAGTGGCTTCCACCAGCCAGTTCTCGGCATCTGTTCCGGTGCCGATGCCGCAGACGTGAGGCGCATTGTTGAACACCCGGTAAACATGCTTGACGTGATTGGCCTGCAGGGCAGCTTCCAGCTGCGGTCCCTGCCGCCAATAGACCAGCTCCTTCAGCAGCGTGTCGTTCACACCGTGCCAGTGGTAGGTGGCGGGGTAGTCCGGCGTGATCTCATCCGAAAGATTCCGGGTATAGTATTTGGGGCCGTATGCGCCGATATCCTGAATGACATGGTAGATGGGCTTGATATAGGTCATATCGTTGATGGGGTAGCCCAGCAGCAGGGCAGCGGGCTTGGGCACATTGTAATGCTTATACCCCACCGATTCCGTGCCGAACAGACCCGTCAGGTGGCCGCCCATGGAATATCCCACGATGGCGTACTGCTCCGGCTGGATGCCAAACTCCGCAGCGTGTTCCTCAATGTACTGCATGGCCCGGCCGATGTCCTCCAGCGGAGCGTCATCGGAAGCATCCGTCCAGACGCGATACCGCAGAATAAAGGCGGCATAGCCCAGCTCATGCAGCTGCCAGGCCGTGCAGGCCCCCTCCTCCAGCTCGGCGCTCTCATTGGCACCGCTGCCAGCCAGGATCAGCGCAAACCTGGCATTTTCGGTCTTGGCCGGGAAATAGAACAGGCCGGTGTTGTTTTTGGTGCGGTCTGCCGCCTTTTCCGCATCCGTGTAGAACGAGTGGGTGACCTTAACGCCATTGTTGTAGTTCTCAATGACCAGATTCAGCCCCTTGGCGCAGCCTTCGGCCACATACTCGTTGGTGTAGCCCTCCACAGTGGTCATCTCCCACAGGGCCTGACCCGGCGGGCAGTCCTTATCCTGCGAGTAGGTGTAGAAGCCGGAGTTCTTGATGCCCGGGTTGCTGCGCACTTCCTTCATGGTGGTCTGAGCCGTGATGTTGGGCTCTCCCTTTTCCATCACGGCACCGGCGGGCAGGGCCAGCAGTGCCAACAGACACAGCACCATCGCAACGATTCGTTTTGCCTGTTTCATGTTCCGTTCCTTCCCCCGGCACCGCCCTGATTGCATTTTCCCGTACAGAGGACTATAATATGAGGCTGCACAGGCGACACCGGTTGGTTTTTGTTCTATTGTATCACACCCACCGGTATTGTCAAAACAAATCTGTCCGCAAAATCCATGCGTTGTGATCTCCACGCTTCCGGGGGGCCGGGTATTCAGATTCCGGACACTCTGCCCGGCCTGAGGTGAACAGGTTTCCATTGTGATTTGCGGCAGATTCTGCTATACTGAAAAAAGATATTGCACACGCAATGAGGGGAAACCGGAGCATTGCGGCTCCGGTCAGGATAGGAATATGAGTGAGATCACAGTCCGGCCCATGATGCCGGAGGATTGGACTGCCGTGTCCAAAATATATCTGGAGGGCATTGCCACCGAGCACGCCACTTTCCAGACCAACTGCCCGCCCTACACTGCCTGGGACGCATCCCATACCCGGGAATGCCGCCTGGTGGTGCTGGACGATGGGGTCGTAGCCGGCTGGGCAGCCCTGCATCGGGTAGACCCCCGCTGGTGCTACCGCGGCGTGGCCGAGGTGAGCATCTATGTCGGGGAGAAATTCCGGGGCAAGGGACTGGGCTTTCACCTGCTCACAGCGCTCTGCCGTGAGGCCGAACAGGCCGGGTACTGGACGCTGCAGTCCACGGTGCTGCAGGACAACGCCCCCTCCCGGGGCCTGCACCTGAAATGCGGCTTCCGCGTGGTGGGCCGCCGGGAGCGCATTGCCCGGGACTGCCACGGCCGCTGGCTGGACACCTACCTGATGGAGCGGCGGTGTACAGCGGACGAACCGTCGGGCTATAAAAAGCTGTAAGGCGCTTTTTGCGGGAAAGATTTACAGTTTCTTCAAAAAGTGACCTTGAAAATCCACAAAAATATGATATACTAACGTAACGATACCAAAGCGAGAGAAAGGAGGCGCGCGGAATGGCACCGACCAAAGAGCGTCCGGCAACCAAGACGATTGCCACAAACCGGGAAGCGCGCCACGAGTATTTCGTTCTGGAAGCGCTGGAGACCGGCGTTGAGCTGAAAGGCACCGAGGTCAAGAGCCTGCGTGCCGGCGGCGTGAACCTGAAAGACAGCTGGGTCGATATTGAGGACGGCGAGCTGCTGGTCAAGGGAATGCACATCACTCCCTACGACCACGGCAACATCTTCAATCAGGACCCCATGCGGGTGCGGCGGCTGCTAGCCCACAAGAACGAGATCCGGCGGCTGCACCAGCAGTGCAAGCTGCAGGGCTACACCCTTGTGCCGCTTTCGCTCTACTTCAAGCATGGCCGCGTCAAAATGGAGCTGGGCCTGTGCAAGGGCAAAAAGCTCTATGATAAGCGCGCAGATGCCGCCAAGCGCGATGCCAAGCGCTCCATCGACCGGGCCGTTAAATCCAACGGCGTTTACTATTGATTTCAGGCAGCATTCCTGCCCGGAAACTTCAAAGCTCACCCACACCGCAAGGTGTGTTTTATGGGGGCGTAAAGGTTTCGACGGGGGGAGCGAGGCCTGGGCAGCGGGTAGCAGTGGGGGACCTGCTCTAAACTCCTCCAAAAAATTAACTGACAACAATAATTATCAGTTGCTCGCAGCCTGAGTGCTGCGCGTTCCGCCCACTCTTGTGTCGTGTGGGGCCGGGGCGTCCTTTAGACACAGCACCTGAACGGACCTAAGCTTTGCGGACCGGCAGGAACTCATGAAGCTACCAATGCGTTAGCCTGGCGACCGGCGTGACGCGGAGGGAATGTTGTTGATCGCCTGCACCCGGAGACACCTACGCTGAACTCTTTTCGGACATGGGTTCGACTCCCATCGCCTCCACCACACAAGAAAAATCCGAACCTCTTCCCATCGGGAAAAGGTTCGGATTTTTTCGTTTGCCGTATTTCTTACCGCGTCATTTTCATTTCCAGTCTCAGCAGCGCGGCTTTTTTATCGATGCCGCCTGCATATCCGGTCAGGCTGCCGTTTGTTCCGACAACGCGGTGGCAGGGAATGATGATAGAGATCACATTGTGTCCGACAGCCCCGCCCACAGCCTGCGCAGACATCCGGGAAAGGCCGCGCTCTGCAGCCAGCTGCCTTGCCAGTGCACCATAGGTCGTGGTCTGGCCGTAGGGGATGCGGCGCAGCAGCGCCCACACCTCCTGCTGAAAGGCAGAGCCAGCGGGATGGAGCGGCGGGGTAAAGTCCGGCTCCTGCCCGCCGAAATAAACATCCAGCCAGCGTCTGGCCTCGGAGAGCACAGCGGTCTCCTGCTCCTGATGCACCGCATCCAGGGTGCGGGCAAAGTATTTCTGCCCTTCGAACCAGAGGCCGGTCAGGCCGGTGTCATCAGCGGCCAGCAGGATGCCGCCCAGAGGAGACTCATAGTGCTGTGTATAGATCACCGTTTATCGGATCTCAATGCCCAGCTTGAACTTCAGGTTGCCCAGCACCTTCTTAACGGTGCGCTCGACCTGATCAGCGGAGATCTCCGCACTGGGGTCAGACAGGGTCAGGGAGAAGGCCATGCTCTTCTTGCCCTCGCCCAGGTTTGCGCCGCGGTAGATATCGAACAGCTTGACCTCGGTGATGAGGGAGCTTGCCTTCTTGATGGTGTCCTCGATCTCGCCGCAGGTGACCTTTTCCTCGCAGACAAGGGCCAGGTCACGCTTGACGGCAGCGTAGGGGCTCAGCGGCTTATAGCGCAGCTCACCGTCCACACAGGACATCAGAGCCTCATAGTCCAGCTCACCCAGATAGATGTTCTGGCTGTCCTTCTGGTCCTTTGCGATCTCCAGCTCGCCGTTGATCTCGTTGGAGAGCTTGCCGAACACGCCCAGACGCTTGCCGTTGCAGTAGACAGCGGCGCTGATGCCGGGGTGGAGCCACGGGGTGGTCTCGCGCTCGTAGGTGAAGGTCAGGTCAAAGCCTGCGGCCAGCGCCTCCATTGCACCCTTGACGGTGAAGAAGTCCTCCTCGGGGCCAAAGGCACCAATGCAGAGGGTCTGACGCTCATGGGGATGCTCGCTGATGGGCAGCTCCTTGGCCAGATAGACGGGAGCCATCTCGAACAGGCGGCCCTCGGCATTGCCCTTCTTGAGGTTGTCCACGATGACGTTCAGCATGGACGGGGTCAGCAGGGTGCGCATGATGGACAGGTTCTCGCTGATGGGGTTCAGGATGCGGATGGCCATGCGGGCGGCATCGTCTGAAGGGATGTGCAGCATATCCAGCTCCGCGTTGGAGTAGAAGGCCAGGGTGGAGGCCTCATAGAAGCCCTGTGCAGCCAGCAGGCGCTTGGTCTTGAGCTGCTGCTTCTGTGCGTAGTTCAGGCCGCCGTTGGTGACAGAGGCGGTGTTCAGGAAGGTGGGGTTGATGTGGTCATAGCCGTACTCACGGATGACCTCCTCCGCCAGATCGGGGAAGCTCTCCACATCCTCACGGTAGAGAGGAGCAGACACATCCCAGCTGCCATCGGCCTGCACATCCACGGTGAACTCCAGGCGCTGCAGGATATCGATCATGGTCTGCTCGGGCACAGTGATGCCCAGCACACCGCAGATCTTGGCAGGGGTAGTCACGATGTGCTTGCGCTCCAGCGGACGGCCATCGGTCAGGTCATACTCGAGGGTGGTGATATCGCCGCAGTCCAGCTCCTGGATCAGGTGCAAGGCACGGGCCAGGCCCAGCTCGGGAGAGTTGCGGTCCACACCCTTTTCATAGCGGGCAGAGGAATCACTGTTCTGGCCCAGGGCACGGCTGGTCTTGCGGACGCAGTCACGGGCGAAGGTGGCGCACTCGAACAGCAGGCTGGTGGTGTTCTCATCCATGCCGGAGTTGGCACCGCCCATGATGCCGGCCAGAGCCACAGGCTTCTCGGCATCGCAGATGACCAGATTGTTGGGGTTCAGGGTGAACTCCTTTTCATCGAGGGTCACGATCTTCTCACCCTCGTGGGCACGGCGCACATCAATGGTGCGGCCGACGACCTTGTTCAGGTCAAAGGCGTGCATGGGCTGGCCCATTTCCAGCAGGGTGTGGTTGGTGATATCCACCACGTTGCTGATGGAGCGCAGGCCGCACAGGGCCAGATGACGCTTCATCCAGCGGGGAGATTCGCCCATGCGGATGTTGCGGACGTAGTGTGCCATATAACGGGGGCACAGGTCGGGGGCCTCCACCTGGACGGTAATGGGAGCATCCGGCTCACAGACAGCCTTGTAATCCATGGCGGGCATGTGCAGGGGCTTGCCCAGAATGGCAGCGACCTCGCGGGCAATGCCCAGCACGGACTGGCAGTCAGGGCGGTTTGCGGTGATGGAGATATCGAAGATATAGTCATCCAGGCCGACAACGGGTGCAATGTCGGTGCCGGGAACGGAATCCTCGGGCAGGATGAGCAGGCCATAGACCTCAGAGCCCGGGAACAGGTCATCGTTCAGGCCCAGCTCCTCGCCGGAGCAGAGCATACCGTTGGACTCCACGCCCTGCATCTTGCGGGCCTTGATCTTGATGCCGCCGGGCAGGGTGGAGCCATCCAGAGCGGCGGGCACACAGTCGCCCAGCTTCATATTGGCGGCACCGGTGCTGATGCGGATATCGTGGCCGTAGTCACCGCAGTCCACCACACACTTGGTCAGGTGGGTGCCCTCCTGCTTTTCCATCTCCACGATCTTGCCAACGACCACCTTGCTGATGCCTGCATCCAGCGGGATCAGCTCTTCCACCTCAAAGCCGCAGGAGAACAGCTTCTCCTCCAGCTCCTGAGCGGTAACGTCGATATCAACGAATTCTTTTAACCAACTGAAAGGTACTTTCATTGTCTGTTCTCTCCCCTCTTATTCATGGAACTGCTTGAGGAACTGCAGGTTGTTCTCGAACATCAGGCCGATGTTGTTGATGCCGTACTTCAGCATGGCGATGCGCTCGATGCCAATGCCGAAGGCGAAACCGGAATACTCATCCGGGTCAATGTTGCAGTTCTCCAGCACCTTGCGGTTGACAACACCGCCGCCCAGAACTTCGATCCAGCCGGTGTGCTTGCACAGGGGGCAGCCCTTGCCGCCGCACTCAAAGCAGCTGACATCGACCTCCACACTGGGCTCGGTGAAGGGGAAGTAAGAGGGACGCAGGCGGGTGCGGGTGTCCTTGCCGAACAGCTTCTGCACAAAGGTGTTCAGTGCGCCCTGCAGGTCGCCCAGGGTGATGCCCTTATCCACGACCAGGCCTTCCATCTGGTGGAACATGGGGCTGTGGGTGGCATCGGAATCGGAACGGAACACACGGCCGGGGATCAGCACCTTGATGGGCGGCTTCTGGCTGTCCATGGTGCGGATCTGGCCGCCGGAGGTCTGGGTGCGGAGCAGGAATTCGTCGGACAGGTAGAAGGTATCCTGCATATCGCGGGCGGGGTGATCCTTGGGCACGTTCAGGCGGGTGAAGTTGTGGTCGTCGTCCTCGATCTCAGGTGCGTCGGCCACGGCAAAGCCCATGCCGGAGAACACGTCGATGATCTGGTTGGTGACCAGCGTCAGGGGGTGCAGACCACCCACCGTGCGGGTCTTGGCGGGCAGGGTGATGTCCACGGTCTCAGCGGCGTTGCGGGCGGCCAGCTCGGCCTCCTTCACCTTGGCAGCGGCGGCATCGTAGTCTGCCTGCACCTTCTGCTTGAGCTCGTTGATGATCTTGCCCATGGCGGGGCGCTCTTCGGGCGCGACAGAGCGCAGATTCTTCATCAGCGCGGGGATCTTGCCGTTTTTGCTCAGATATTCCTGCCAGAACGAGGCCAGCGTCTCCTTGGAAGAGACCTGACCGAGGCTCTCTGCGGCCTGTTTGGCCAGCTCGTCGATCATTGCTTGCATGGAAATTCTCTCCTTCTCAGTTCGTGTTTTCAAAGCGGGGCAGCAAAAAAAGGCCCCGTCCCCTGCCGGGCCATTTCTGGCCGGACAAAAGGGACGAAGCCTTTGCAAATCCAATGCTCCGCGGTACCACCCGGTTTCCGCCCTGCACAAAGAAGGGCGGCTCTCAAACGCCGTAACGGGGCGCGCCGTCCTGCCCTAATAGAAACCGTTCGGGCAGGCCGCTCAGGAGCGAACTTCGGCACACACCCACGCGGAAGCCCTTTCAGCCGGTGAAGCTTCTCTCTTTGCTGTGGAACTGCATGCGTACTCTCTCCGTCGCTGCGTTTTCAAGATATTCAGGTTTCATAACCGGATATCATCTTACCACACTTTGGGCCTGTTTGCAAGCCGGGGCGGCACTTTTTCCCTGAATTTTACGGTTTTGCTTGTATTTTGGCCGAAAGTATGGTATTGTAAGCGTAACGTTTTACTGAAAGGAGGGTACACCCAGATGGGTTGGAATGGCTGCATCTTTTTCAAAAAAGGTCAGATTTAATACTTTCCGGCTCGAAGTGTACCCTTTTGTCTCTTTCAGCAAAGCGTGGAGCATGATTTTCAGCGCCGCGCAGCTTTGCTGTGGGGCGCTTTTGTTTTGGGTACACTTTCTATTTTGAATCATTCACTATAAATAGAAAGGGTGTTTCCAATGGATCATAAACTCAATTTAAAAAAGCAGCTCGCCTGCATTTATACTTCTGATCTCTTCTCCGGCCTGCGCATCACGGATGCGGTATGGGTGGCCCTGCTGGCGGCCCGGGGCTTCTCCCTGTGGGAGATTGGCCTGGCCGAGAGCGTGTTCCATGTTGTCAGCCTGCTGTGTGAGGTGCCCAGCGGCATGGCGGCAGACCTGCTGGGCCGGAAAAAGACCCTCGTGTCCGGCGGCGTGTGCATGGTCCTGCAAAGCCTGCTGATGGCCTTTGCGTCAGACCTATTCACCATCTGCCTTGCCATGGGGCTGAACGCGCTGGCTATGACCATGTTTTCCGGCACCTCCACGGCGCTGCTCTACGACAGCCTGAAACAGGAGGGCTGCGAAGAGGAATACATTCAGGTCTCTGCCAACGGCTCCCAGATCTCCATGCTGGCCAACGCCATAGGCTCCATGGCCAGCATCCTGAACCGGTTTCTCGGCTACGCGGGCTTTTATCTGCTGAACGCCGCCTTTGAGGGTGCTTCTGCCCTTGCCAATATGCTACTTGCGGAGCCCATCGTCACTGAGTCGCAGGCCAGCCGGGAAAAGCACCCGCTGCACGCTCTGCCCGAACAGTTCCGCCAGCTGGTGCAGGACAGCCTGCATGTCCTGCGCACCTGCCCAATGGCGGTGAAGCTTATCGCATCCAGCGCCCTCATCAGCGTGCCCAGTTACCTGACCAAGATGTTTTTGCAGCAGCGGCTCGTTGAGCTGGGCTGGCCCACAGAGCTGCTCTTCCTTCCCCTGCTGCTGGGCGGTCTGGCCTGCGTTGCGGGCACTGAGATCGGCCGCAGGGTGAGATGCCGTTCCATGCGGCGGCTCTACACAGCCTGTGCCCTGCTCTGCGGTGTGGGCACTCTGCTGGTGGGTGCTGCGCCTGCCTGGGGCGGCATCCTGGGCATGATGCTGGTGCAGGGTGTGTTGGAGGTCTATCTGCTCCACGAGAGCCAGAAGCTGAACGATGCCATCCCCAGTGACCAGCGGGCCACCCTCATCAGCGTGGACGGCATGGCATACAGCCTGCTGATGATTCCCGCAAGTCCTCTGGTGGGTGCTGTCGGCGATGCCTTCGGGCAGGCTGGTGCGGGCCTTGCCCTGCTGGGCGGGGTCATCGTGCTGAGCGGCGTGGCGCTCTTGGGGAAAAAGCCGCAGGAATCCTGATACAGCAAAAAGCGGATGCGTTCCGGTGGGAGCGCATCCGCTTTGTTATTTTGCTCAGAACCGCCGCCAGGTGTCCGGCATAAAGAACACCAGCATGGGGAAGATCTCCAGACGGCCCGCCAGCATGTCAAAGATCATAACCAGCTTGGCGGGGTTGGAGTAGCTGCCAAAGTTCATCATGGGGCCCACCTGGGCAAGGCCCGGGCCGATGTTGTTCAACGTGGCGGCAATGGCGGTGAAGTTGGTCACCATGTCAAAGCCATCCAGACTGATGAGGAAGAAGGATGCCGCAAAGATGAAGATGTAGGCGGCCACATAGACATTGGTGGCACGGATGGTCTCATGGTTGACCACCTTGCCGTCCATCCGGACAGGGGCCACCACCTGCGGGTGAAGGGCCTGCTTGAGCTCCTTGCCCACAGTCTTGCCCATCAGCAGGAGGCGGCTGACCTTCATGCCGCCGCCGGTGCTGCCTGCGCAGGCACCCACAAACATCAGCATGACAAGGATCTCCTTGGAGAGGGTGGGCCACAGGTCAAAATCACAGCTGGAAAATCCTGTGGTGGTAATGATGGAACCCACCTGGAAGGCGGCGTGGCGCAGGGCCTCGCCCAAGCCGTTGTACATGCTGTAAATGTTGGCCGTGATGATGACCACAGCCACACCGATGATCACAAAGTAGGCGCGCACCTCCTCGCTAGCGGCAGCGCGGCGGAAGCGGCGCATCAGCAGCAGGAAATAGGCGTTGAAGTTCACGCCAAACAGGATCATAAAGATGGTCACGACCCACTGGACATAGGGCGACATGCTGGCAAAACTGTCATTGCGGAAGCCGAAGCCGCCGGTGCCCGCTGTACCAAAGGAGGTAAGCAGAGCTTCAAACACCGGCATCCCGCCAAACAACAGGAACACGAACTCGATGACAGTCAGGCCAAAATAAATGCCATAGAGGATCTTTGCCGTGGACTGCACCTTGGGCACCAGCTTATCCACCTGCGGGCCGGGGCTTTCGGCTTTCATCAGGTTGACATGGGAGCCGCCGGTCAGGGGCAGCAGGGAGAGCAGGAACACCAGAACGCCCATGCCGCCGATCCAGTGGGTGAAGCTGCGCCAGAACAGGATGCCCCTGGGCAGGTCCTCCACGGCGGGCAGGATGCTGGCACCGGTGGTGGTGAAGCCGGAAACGGTCTCAAACATGGCATCCACCGGGTTGGGAATGCTGCCCGTGAGCACAAAGGGCACCGCGCCCACCACACTGATGAGCAGCCAGCAGAGCGCCGTGGTGGCAAAGCCCTCCCGCATATAGAAGATCTGGCTCTTGGGCTTGATGCGGTGGAGCAGAGCGCCCGCCACCGCAGAAAGCGCTGCCGTGAGCAGGAACACGCCCAGCACCATCCACTCACCGTAGATCAGGCTGGCCATGGCGGGCAGCAGGAGCAGCGCGGCTTCGCAATAGAGGATGTAGCTCAGCAGCCGCAGAACGATCGCATAATTCATGCCGCGCCTCCGTTAATCTTCCACGATGTCCCGCAGGTCATGCAGGCCGTGCTCCAGCGTGACCACGATAACGTTGTCGCCCACCTGGATCTCATCGCCGCCGCGCGGGATCTTGATCTCGTTGCCGCGGGTGATGCAGCAGAGCAGCAGGTTCTTTTTCAGGTGGAGCTGGCTCAGGGGCACACCGGTGGCGCGGCTCTTCTCATGGACCGTAAATTCCAGCGCCTCCACACGGTCGTCCAGAATGCGGTACAGGGTCTTGATGTTGCTGCCTGCCTCGTTCTGCAAAGCGCGCACATACTGCACGATGTAATCGCAGGTCATGTACTTGGGGTAGACGATGCTGCCCAGATCAAGCCCGGCCAGGATATCATCAAATTCCAGGCGGTTGATCTTGGTGACCAGCTTGCCATTGGAATGCTTCTTGGCAAACAGGGTCAGCAGGACATTTTCCTCGTCGATGTTGGTCAGGGCCACAAAGGCCTCGGTGGAGGTCAGGCCCTCGGAGAGCAGGAACTCGCGGTTGGAGCCGTCCTCACACAGGATCTGTGCCTCGGGCAGGGCCTGGGCCAGCACATCGCAGCGGGCAGGGTCCCGCTCCACGATCCGCACCCGGACATGGTTTTCCAGCAGCTCCTGGCTCAGGTAGAAGGCAATGGCACCGCCGCCCACGATGAGGGCATTGCGCACCGGACGCACGGCCAGATGGATGCGCTGGAAGAACTCGTGGGCCTTTTCCTGCGTTGCAAGAAAGGTGACCTGATCGCCGGTCTGGAGCACAAAATTACCGTTGGGGATGATGACCCCGCCGTTGCGCTCCACGGCACAGACCAGGATATCGCTCTTGAGCCGGGTGGGGATTTCCCGGATGGCCACACCGTCCAGTGCCTGCGCCTCGGTCAGGGTGAACTTGATCAGCCGCACCCGGCCTTCCGCAAAGGTATCGATCTTGCTGGCACCGGGGAAGCGCAGCAGGTGGGAGATCTCCCGCGCCGCCGCCATCTCCGGGTTGATGATGGCCGAAATGCCGATCTGCTTTTTGATGAAGTCCAGCTCATGGCTGTAGGAGGGGTTGCGCACACGGGCAATGGCGTGGCAGTGGCCCGCCTTTTTGGCAAACATGCAGCAGAGCAGGTTCAGCTCGTCCGAGCCGGTGACCGCAATGAACACGTCCGTTTCCTCGATCCCTGCCTCGGACAGCGTTGTGATGGAGGAGCCGTTGCCGGTAATGCCCATCACGTCATAGGATTCGCTGATATGCTCCACACGGGCCTTGTTGGTATCGATGACCGTGACATTGTGGCCTTCCTCGCTGAGCTGTCGTGCCAGCGCTGTGCCGACCTTGCCGCAGCCCACCAGAATGATCTTCATAGAAAATGTCCTTTCCGTCCCTCCCGCCTTGCGGGAAGAATGCTTTCTCAGTAGCGCTCCACGCCGTCCTTGGTGACAAGGGCGTAGACCAGCGGGGCCTCCTCGGGCTTTTCCGCACCATAGACCAGACCGCTGCGGTACTCCGCAGCAGCGGCTTCAAACTTATCTGCCGCACCATAGAAGGTAGCCAGGCTTTCGCCCTTGTGCACATAGTCGCCGCGCTTTTTGTGCAGGGTGATGCCGGCCGCAAAGTCCAGCGGGTCTCCCTTCTTCTGGCGGCCAGCGCCCAGCAGCACACTGGCAGAGCCGATTTTCTCGGCATCGTTGGCCACGATGTAGCCATCCTGCTCGGCCAGCAGCTCAAAGCTGGCCGCGGGCTGCTCAAACAGGCTGTAATCGTCCAGCACACGGGTGTCGCCGCCCTGGGCCGCAAACATCTCCTTGCACTTGGCAAAGGCAGATCCGTCCGCGATCACAGCCTCGGCCATGGCACGGCACGCGTCACGGCTGCCCTTGCCTGCCAGCACCAGCATATTGGCGGCCAGCTGCAGGCAGACCTCGGTCAGGTCGGCAGGGCCCTTGCCCTTGAGCACGTCCATGCTCTCCATGACCTCAAGGCTGTTGCCGATGTTGCGGCCCAGCGGGGTATCCATATCCGTGATCATGGCGGCCACCCGGCGGCCATGGTGGGTGCCGATGGCAACCATCAGCTCAGCCAGCTCAATGCTCTGGTCCACGGTCTTCATAAAGGCACCGGTGCCGGTGGTCACATCCAGCAGGATGGCATCGGAGCCGGAGGCCAGCTTCTTGGACATGATGGAAGAGGCGATCAGCGGGATGCAGCTGACCGTGGCGGTCACATCCCGCAGGGCGTACATCTTCTTATCCGCCACGGCAATGCCCTCGCTCTGGCCAATGACCGACAGCCCGATCTTGTTCACCTGGGCAAAGAACTCCTCCTGCGAAAGGGCAGTTCTGGTGCCGGGCACGCTCTCCATCTTGTCAATGGTGCCGCCGGTATGGCCCAGGCCGCGGCCGCTCATCTTGGCGATCTTTACACCGCAGGCCGCCACCACAGGGGCGATCACAAGGGTGGTCTTATCGCCCACGCCGCCGGTGGAGTGCTTATCCACCTTGATGCCGGGGATGGGGGAAAGATCGACCATCACGCCGCTGTGGGCCATCACGTCCGTCAGCTCGGCTGTTTCTTCGTTGGTCATGCCGCGCAGGTAGACCGCCATCATCCAGGCAGCCATCTGGTAATCGGCCACTTCCCCACTGACAAAGCCGTTGACAATGGCCTCCAGCTCTTCCCGGGTGTGGGTACCGCCATCGCGCTTTTTCGCAATCAGATCATAAATACGCATCGCAATTCTCCTGTCTGACAGTATGACTTTCAATAAATTCCATTATAACAGACTTTTTGACAAAGGCAATCCACATTCCGTCTCCTTTGTCGGGTTTTGAACACCAAGGGCGCAGCTGCCCGGAAAAGCAGCTGCGCCCTTGGAACAAACCTCGCTCAGCGGGAACCCTTGTCGTAAGGGATACCCTCAGCCTTGGGGGCCATGCTGTTTTTGGAGGTAAAGGCCAGAATGATCATGGATGCGATGAACGGCATCATGTTATAGATGTTGCTGGACCAGTGGAGCTGCGCCAGGAAGGTGGAGTCCGCAATGTTTGCCAGGCTCTTGAACACGGCAAAGAACATGGCGGCGGCACAGATGTTGAAAGGCTTCCACTGGCCAAAGATCATAACAGCCAGTGCAAGGAAACCCGCGCCAGCCACGCCGACCTCAAAGTTCCAGGTCTGGACAGGGGGCACGATGTAGGCCAGACCGCCGATAGCGCCCAGCGCACCGGAAAGCAGCACACCCGCGTAGCGCATCTTGTAGACGTTGATGCCCACAGAATCGGCTGCCTGAGGATGTTCGCCGCAGGCGCGCAGGCGCAGGCCGAAGCGGGTCTTGTACAGCACCACATAGCTGATAATGAGCAGCACGATGCCCAGCGGGACAAAGATGCTCAGCTCCAGGCCGCCGATGCTGAACAGGAACGGCTTGTTGGAATAGTTCAGCTTGGCGCTGCCGCTGTCGCTGAAATACTTTGCAATGACCACGGCTATGGCGGTGGCCAGCAGGTTCAGGGCTGTGCCGCCGATGGTCTGGTCCGCTTTCAGGTTGATGGAGGCAAAGGCCAGCAGCAGGCTGTACACCATGCCGGCCAGCGCAGCCACCAGGACCGAGATCAGCACCACCAGGAACGGCGACATGTCGGCCGGAAGCAAGGTCAGGGTCAGAACACCCGCCACACCGCCGATGACCATGATGCCTTCCAGCGCGATGTTGATGATGCCGGAGTGCTCACTGAACATACCGCCCAGTGCCACCAGCATCAGGACGATGCCATACAGCAGGGTATATTTGATCAAAAGCAGCATCTTACTTGCCCTCCTTCTTCGCGTTGGCCTTTTCCGCCGGGGCAGGCTCTGCGTTCACATTGGTCTTGTCCGCATTCTTGAACAGCAGCTTCTGGATCTTGCCGCGGAACAGCATGGAGAATGCACACAGGTAGATGATGATGCCGCTGATCAGGTCGGCGATCTCCGTGGGGTAATACTTGGTGGAAAGGAAGGTGCCGCCCACCGAGATGTGGGAGATGAACAGGGCCGAGAAGATGGTGCCAATGGGGTTGGAGCTTGCCAGCAGGGCAACGGAGATGCCGTTGAAGCCCATGGCGGGCAGGCTGGTGGAGTTCAGGGGGTTCCACTGGCCCACGTTGGACAGGTAGAACAGGCCCGCGCCAAAGCCTGCCAGCGCACCGGCAATGGCCATGGAGAGGATGATGTTCTTTTTTTCGTTGATACCGGCGTAGCGGGCAGCGCTCTTGTTCAGGCCGACCGCCTTCAGCTCATAGCCAAAGGTGGTCTTGTTCAGCACCACCCAGATCAGGATGGCCACCACAGCGGCCAGGAAGATGGCGATGGTGGTGCTGTTGGTCTGGAACAGCTTGTTCAGGCCGAAGTCCGGGATAACGGACTGGGCGAAATCTGCGTTCTTGCCCAGGTTCAGGGTGCGTGTGTTGCGCACATCGTACATGGGGCCGGTGCCGTTCTGGTAGACCAGCTCATTGACGAGGTACAGGCCGATCCAGTTGAACATAATGGAGGTAATGACCTCGTTGATGTTGAAGTAGGCCTTGAAGAAACCGGGGATGGCGCCCCACAGACCGCCCAGAATGGCCGCAGCCAGCAGGCAGACGAACCAGGGCAGCTTGAGCATGATGGCACAGTAGAGGGCACCGTAAGCGCCCAGCGTGTACTGACCGGCGGCACCGATGTTGAACAGGCCGGTCTTGAAGGCAAAGCCCACGGAAAGGCCGGTCATGATCAGGGGCGCGGCGTTGGCCAGCTCCTTGCCGACACCATAGGGGGCATCATGGAAGCCGCCCTTGAGGATGCGGACAAAACCGTCTGCCCATGCGTGGGCCGGGTTGATGGCCAGCAGCACGAGGAAGCCCACAAACAGACCGATCAGGATACACAGCAGGGCAGCCATCACGCTGGTGACAGAACCCTGCAGCCCGTTGTGGGAAAGTTTTTTGTTTTTCATTTCTGCTTACTCCTTTCCCTGCTTGCGGGCACCGGCCATGTACAGGCCCAGCTCCTGAACCGTGGTGGTCTTGGGGTCAAACTCGCCCACGATCTCACCCTCGTACATCACAAGGATCCGGTCAGAGAGGTTCATCACCTCGTCCAGCTCCAGACTGACCAGCAGCACAGCCTTGCCCTTGTCGCGCTCATTCACAATCTGCTTGTGGATATACTCAATGGCACCGACATCCAGGCCGCGGGTGGGCTGCACTGCCACCAGCAGCTTGGGATCTTTGTCGATCTCACGGGCAATGATCGCCTTCTGCTGGTTGCCGCCGGACATGCTGCGCACGATGGTGGCGCTGCCCTGGCCGCTGCGCACGTCATACTGGGCGATCAGCTTATCAGAGTACTCCCGCACCTTTTCACTGCGGATAAAGCCGTTGTGCTGGAACTCGGGCTGCCAGTAGCGCTGGAGCACCATATTGTTTTCCAGGCTGTAATCCAGCACCAGACCATGCTTGTGGCGGTCCTCAGGGATATGGCTCATGCCGTCCTTGGAGCGCTGGCGGATGCTCTCGTTGGTGATCTCCTTGCCGTCCAGCAGCACCTTGCCGCTGTTGAACTTTTCCAGACCAGTCAGGCCGTAGACAAACTCGGTCTGGCCGTTGCCCTCGATTCCCGCCAGACAGACGATCTCACCGCCACGTACCTGGAAGGAGACGTTCTTGACGTCATCCTTTTTGTGCTGGGCGTTGTGCATGGTAACGTTCTGCACGTCCAGCACCACCTCACCGGGGGCGGCGGGCTTTTTGTCCACCTGCAGCTGAACATCGCGGCCGACCATCATGCGGGAAAGCTCTTCCTTGGTGGTGTCCTTGATGTCCACAGTGCCCATATACTTGCCCTTGCGCAGAACCGTGCAGCGGTCTGCCACTGCCATGATCTCGTTGAGCTTGTGGGTAATGAAGAGGATGGATTTGCCTTCCTTCTTGAACCCGCGCATGATCTCCATCAGCTCGTCGATCTCCTGCGGGGTCAGAACAGCGGTGGGCTCATCAAAGATCAGGATCTCGTTGTCGCGGTAGAGCATCTTCAGGATCTCAACACGCTGCTGCATACCAACAGAGATATCACTGATGAGTGCATCGGGGTCCACACGCAGGCCGTACTTCTCGCTCAGGGCCATGACCTTCTTGCGGGCCTCAGCCTTCTGCAAAAAGCCCAGCTTATTGGGCTCCACGCCCAGAATGATGTTATCCAGCACGCTGAAGCATTCCACCAGCTTGAAGTGCTGGTGCACCATGCCGATGCCCAGCGCATTTGCATCGTTGGGGTTGCGGACAGCGACCTCCTTGCCGTTCTTGAAGATCTTACCGGCTTCCGGCTGGTACAAGCCGAACAGCACGCTCATCAGCGTACTTTTGCCAGCGCCGTTTTCGCCCAGCAGGGCATGTACCTCGCCCTTACGCAGCTGCAGGGTGATATCATCGTTTGCCTTGATTCCAGGGAACTCCTTGGTAATGTGGAGCATCTCGATCACAAAATCCTCTGCCAATCTGCTCACTCTCCTTTCGTGTCAAATCGACACCTATACTATTCTGTGTACCATTATACCGTATTTTTGCGGTTTTGCACACTTCTTTTTGATTTTTTGGCGGGATGTACTCATATAAGTATTACTTTTGTGCAAGCTGCACGATTTTTCGCGAGACAAAAACGACCCTCTCCGTCAAAGCCTGGCGGCAATGACGGAGAGGGTCGTTCCCTGCAGCCCTTGCGGACTGTTCAAATTTTACTGGATGTAGGTGACGTTGGTGAACTCGCTGACGGTAGGCTTGGTAGCGTCGTCAGAGCTGTTGTCAACAACGATCTCGCCGGAAGCGATCTTCTGCTTCAGCTCCTCGTACTCCTCAACCGTGAAGGTCTCGAAGTTCCAGCTGTCCTCATCGGTGGGCAGGCCGATGTAATCGCCGTCCTCCAGACCAAAGTTGCCGTTGGTTGCTGCGATGGTGCTCCACTCGCCTGCCTCGATGTCGGACAGAGAAGTAGAAACAGCCTCAGACAGGCCCTTCATAGCGGAGGTGATGAACGGGTTGTAAGCATAGGTGCCATCAGCAACGCCGTTTGCGCCGATGTAGTTCTGGTCAACGTCAACGCCGATGACGTAGCCGTTGTTCTTCAGGGCAGCCTCAACAGCGGAGGTGTAGATACCGCCGCCGCAGGCAAAGACGACCTGAGTGCCGTTGGAGTACCAGCCCTCCATACGGGAGGTGATGTTGGCATCGCCGTAGAACTGACCGCCGTAGAAGTAGTTGATGTCGATGTTCTGGCCCAGCTCCTGAGCAGCAGCATCAGCGCCCTGCACAAAGCCGTAGCCGTAACGGATGACAGCGGGAACAGCCATGCCGCCCAGGAAGCCCAGCTTGGTCTTGCCGTCCTTGGCAATGGCGTAACCTGCCAGATAGCCTGCCTGCTCCTCCTTGAAGGTGATGCAGTAGCAGTTGGAGGGGATCTCATCGGTGCCGATATCGCCCTGGGTGACATCGATAGCGACGAACTTGACATCGGGGTACTGCTCAGCAGCCCATGCCAGAGAAGCACCATACAGGTAGCCAACGCAGACAATGACCTCAGCGCCGTCGTTGACAGCCTGACGGATCATGGTCTCACGATCCTCATCGGAAGCGTCAGCCTCGGGGATGTAGTACTGGCAGTCATCGCCCATGTAGCTGGAAACAGCGCTCCAGCAAGCCTGGTTGAAGCTCTCGTCATCGATCGTGCCGGTATCGCAGGTCAGAGCGACCTTTGTGATCTTGCTGGCAGCCTCGGAGCCAGCCTCAGAAGCTGCAGAGGAAGCAGTGGAGGAAGCGGTGCTGGTGGAAGAGGAAGAACCACCGCAGGCGGTCAGAGCAGCGGCAGCAGCTGCAGCGCCAGCCACAGCCAGGAAGTTACGACGAGAAATCATCATAAGAAAACTCTCCTTTTTATACATTAAAAATTGCGCTTTACTATGGGAATGCGCACACTTGCACACTTACTGACCCAAGTATAGCCGGGTCATGTGAGGAAAGCAAGACATTTCCGATTACAAAATCTTTACAGATTTTTTGTAAAATTCGCGTAAAAGTCGTACTTTTTCGCCAATTTTGGCAAAATCTCCGCTTCCCGCCTCACTCTTCCACGGCTTTGTTGCCCGCCACGTTGGAGGGGCCAAAGCCGAAGGGCAGCAGCTCGTCCATGCTGCGCTCGATGAAATCATCGGGGGTCTTTGCCATGATGACGTTCAGCTCCGGCCCGCCGAACTCAAACAGCGCCTGACGGCAGACCCCGCAGGGTGAGGTGATCTGCTTGTTCACCTCGCCGCGGCGGGAGCCCACCACGGCAATATCAGTGAAGCGGGTCACGCCCTCACTCACCGCCTTGAACAGGGCCGTACGCTCAGCACAGCTGGTGGGGGTGAAAGCAGCGTTTTCCACATTGCAGCCGGTGAAGATGCGGCCATCTTCGGCCCGCAGGGCAGCACCCACCATAAAGTCGGAGTAGGGCACATAGGCCTGCTCCCGGGCTTCCAGTGCCATCCGGATCAGGGCTTTCTTTTCGTCTAAAGTCAGATTGGTCATAGGGGCCTCCTTTTCATTCTAAAGTATAAACAAACGTTTCTGCGTCTTTCTGAACAAATCCTATACTTTCAAACATTTTGCGGGACTGCTTGTTGAAGGAATAAATTTCTGCATAGCATTGCGGATATTTCTTCTCTTTTGCCAGTGCAAGAATCTTCCCAATCACTGTTCTCCCAATGTGCCGATTCTGATACTCTTTGCAGACCACAATCGAAATTTCTCCGCTTGTCTGCAAGCATACATCTCCGCACAGAATGCCCTTATATCCAATGTAGAACAAATCACCATGACTATCCAGATACTGGTACATATTTTTCAGGATAGGCAGGTCATAAATGCGATTCTGATTATCTACATGATGGCACAGTTCTGCGTCCTGATACCACGGAAGGGCAATTTCATAGGCTGGGTAATAAGGTACAAGGCAGATATCCTGATTTGGTTGAAAGTCGTTCATCTTTCATCCCCTCTTTTGCACTTCAATTATACGGCGTGTTCTCAAATTCTTCAAGAGATTTCTCGTTGTTCATTTATTATGTAATGAAAGTTCTTGCATTTTTCATTACAGACGTATATAATAGAATCAAGAAAGAGGTGTATTAGAATGGCAAATGCAGTCAATGTGAACTTCCGGATGGACCCAGACCTGAAACGCAGCATGGAAGAGGTTTGCGCCGAGATGGGACTTTCTATGACAACGGCATTCACGATTTTCGCCAAAAAAGTTTCCCGGGAGCACCGCATTCCCTTTGAGGTTTCCGCCGACCCGTTCTACTCGGAAAGCAACATCAATCATCTCCGCCAGATCGTCCACGACATCGATACCGGAAAAGCCAAGCTCACTGAGCACGATTTGATCGAGGTAGATTAAATGAGATTGCTTTGGGAAGAGGAAGCATGGGAGGACTACTGCCTTTGGCAGACGCGAGACAAAAAGCTGCTGAAGCGTATCAACACACTTCTGAAAGACATCCAGCGGAACTCCTACGAGGGCATTGGAAAACCCGAGCCCTTAAAAGGTGATTTGAGTGGATGGTGGAGCCGCCGCATCGACGATACGCACCGCATTGTTTATAAAGAGCAGGACGGCAATATCATTATCGCATCCTGTTTCGGTCATTATAGTGACACTTAAAACATAAAAGGGTTGTTGTCGTGTGACAACAACCCTTTTTGTGAATGCAAATCAGTACTCCGCGCCCAGTGCGACCTTCATCATGTTGGTGAAGCTGGTCTGGCGCTGCTCGGCGGTGGTGATCTCCGGGGAGACAAAGCTGTCGGAGATGGTCAGCAGGCAGGCGGCGTTCTTGCCCAGGACCTGAGCGTTGGCGAAGAGGGCAAAGCTCTCCATCTCCACACACAGGCAGCCGCGCTCATCCCGCAGCTTTTCCCAGTAGGTGGGCTTTTCATCGGAGGGCTGGCGATAGAACACATCGGAGGAATGGATGTTGCCCTCGATCAGGGGGATGCCCTGCTTTGCGGCGGAAGCGCGCAGCTTGTCGTTCAGGGTCTGGCTGGGCAGGGTGAGGTCTCCCTCAAAGCCGCTCTGGACCCGGGCATAATTGCTCTCGCTCACGGCACCGGCGGCCAGCACCACATCGAACAGCTTGGCTTTGTCGGTGTAGCTGCCGGCAGAGCCGATGCGGATGATGTTGTCCACATCGTAGAACTTGTACAGCTCGTAGGAGTAGATGCCGATGGAGGGCATTCCCATGCCGCTGCCCATCACACTGATGGGGCGGCCCTCATAGGTGCCGGTAAAGCCCAGCATTCCACGGACACCGGTGACCTGGCGGACATCCTCGAGGAAGGTATCCGCGATGAACTTTGCCCGCAGCGGATCGCCGGGCATCAGGACGGTCTTTGCGAAATCGCCTTTTTCAGCGCTGATGTGGGGTGTTGCCATAATCATTCTCCTTTTTGTTTGTAAAATAAACCTCTCAGGCGCTTCATGCCAGCATACGAGTTGCGGCTCCCAGCGTCCACTTCGTGCAAAGTATTGCACTCGTGTCCTGCTGGCCGCTGCCCCAACAACGCCCCCCTTCATCCGCCACTGGCGGCGGTCGTCGTTGTTGCCTGATAGGGGAGCCAAGTTTATGCTTCGCATTGACGGAGAGGTTCTGTTCTGATTTATCGCTTCCCGGAGAACACGCTCTGCGGTGCGATGTACGAGCCATTGCGGCGGATCTCGAAGTGGCAGTGGTTGCCGGAAGAGCGGCCCGTGCTGCCCACATAGCCGATGAGCTGGCCCTGCCGCACGGTCTGGCCCGCACTGACCGCCAGAGACAGGC
This sequence comes from Faecalibacterium hominis (ex Afrizal et al. 2022), assembly GCF_049545105.1. Taxonomy (NCBI): domain Bacteria; kingdom Bacillati; phylum Bacillota; class Clostridia; order Eubacteriales; family Oscillospiraceae; genus Faecalibacterium; species Faecalibacterium hominis (ex Afrizal et al. 2022). The sequence continues at coordinate 931,462 of NZ_CP186860.1, forward strand.
AGTGGGCATAGACCGTGGTATAACCGCCGGAGTGGCTGATGATCACAGAATAACCATAGCCCGTACCGGCACCGGCCTTGTTATAACCCGCCTTGGTCACGGTGCCGCCCGCCGATGCATAGATGGGCGTACCGGCAGAGGCACAGATATCCACGCCCTTGTGGCCGCTGCCATACCAGCGCGAGCAGTTGCGGTACCCCGGCACAGGCCAGATGAACTGACCGCTGCCGCCGATGTATGCCGCCGCACCGTTCTTCGTGACCTTCTTGGTGCCAACGACCACCTTTTTGTTCACCGGCTCCCGGATGGTCTCAGTGGAAAGGATGGTCTGCTCCAGCAGCACGCCGTTGGTATCGTAGACGTTCTGCATGGTGACGCGGCGCAGGCCGTTCTCGCCCTCCTGCAGGGTCTTGGTGGTTCCCTTGGTGTACTCGTTGGACTGGGTGGTCTCGGTGCTGAAGGGGATCTCCTCCTCCCGCGTCTCCACCTTGGTGATGCGGACTTCCAGCAGAGCCTCCTGCTTGGTCACGATCAGCTGATCGCCCTCCTGGATATTGGAGTCCTCGGCCAGGGGAGCACCCTTGAAATTCGTATTCAGGGCACACAGCTCCCGGAAGGTCAGGTCGTTCTTCTGGGCAATGGCCCACAGGGTATCGCCCGCCTTGACCGTGTAGATCTTCTCCTGCTGCTGCACGCCGGTCAGCATATTCTCAATGGAATTGTCATCCTCAAAGCTGTCGTTGAAATAGACTCCATCTTCCAGCGTCACATTTTTGCTAAAGCCCACGCTGACATTCTCGTCTGCCTGATCCTCGTAGGGGGCCAGCAGGCTCTCCAGATAGCCGCGCAGGGTGTCACCATCGGAGCAGACTGCCGTCAGCTCCCCATCCAGATACAGAGCGGTGCCCTCACTGATCTGGTCACTGGCGCTCTGCAGAATGGCGTTTGCCGTCTCGCTCTCATCCATGGTCTTGTGGGTCACGGAGATGGTATAGGTCGGCTCGATGGTCAGCTCGGTCTTGTCCGAACCGGCGTAGTTGATGCGCTGCATCACATCCTCTTTTGCGAGGTTGAACACTTCCTCATTGGCCACATAGCCAACGGTCTGGCCGTTCACCTGCACAGCCAGCGCATAGGGCTGGGCCATCGTCCTGTTCCAGACCGTGACGAACACGGCCAGCATACACAGGGGCAGGATGTACATTGCTGTCCGGGGCAGCAGGCTCAGGTTGCGCTTGAGCCCGCCCACAAAATAGCGCCCGGCCGCTTTTACGGAAGCACCAAAGCCCCGCTCCCGGCGCACATCGTTGGCGTGGGCCGCCACAGCGCCGAGGCCCTTGAAAAACAGGTAAAGCGGTGCCAGCAGATCCTTGAACATCTGCGCCGCACCGGGAAAGGCTGTTGCAATGATGGTATGCAGGGCATTCCTGCACCAGCGGGCCAGTTTGCGGGCCACAGCAGCAATACCGCGCCCCGTGCGCACCACCATGTACTCTGCCGCAAAGCCCAGTGCATAGAGTGCCTCGCCAACTGCCAGCACCACGGCACTGGCCCGCAGCTTTTTGGTCACATCATTCATGTGCCGCTGCGTTTTGCGGCGGAAACGGTGCCGCCGCAGCAGGCCGGAGATCTGGACCTTTGCCCAGAAGCTTCGCAGTTTTTCTCTGCCCTTCACCGGCGCTGCAGGAGCCTGGCTCTGCGGCTCCTTTGTTTTTTCTTCGATCAAAAGGGGTTGCTCCTTCCTGACGTTTTGGGTCGAAAGTTACAAATTCATATCAATTATACACCCTGCCCGGGCTGATACAAGGTTTGTCACAGAATTTGGGCAGAGCTTTCACAGAGGTTTCACTTTATTTTCATATTTCAGCGTCCAGCAATGCCCGCATATCCTCGGGCAGGGGGCTCTCCACTGCAACGGTGCGGGCGTGTTCCTCCACCGGCATTTCCAGCCGGATGCCGCCGGGCACCTCGGTGTAAGCCGGCACCCGGAAACTCTGCCGGGCACAATGGAGCGCCTGCCGGGCAATGCGGTCTCGATGCCCGCCGTAAAGGTCGTCTCCGGCCAGCGGGTGGCCTATGGATGCAAAGTGCACCCGGATCTGATGGGTGCGGCCCGTCACGGGAACACAGGCGGCAAGGCTCAGGCCCTGCGCTGCCTTTAATATGGTATACTCGGTGCGGCTGGGCTTGCCCTCGGGGGTCACACACCGCCCGATGATGCTGTCCCCTCTCCGGCCAATGGGGGCATCGATGACTCCGGGACCAAGGGGCAGTTCGCCCTCTACAATGGCGTAATAGAGCTTTTCCACGCCCTCGGCCAGCAGGGGTGCGGCATAGCCGTTCTTTGCGGCCAGCACCAGCCCGCTGGTGTCTTTATCGATCCGGTTCACCGGGCGGAACACCGGGCTTTCGCCGTGGGCAGCCGCCCAGGCGGCATAGCCGTTTGCCAGGGTATCCCGGGGGTAGTTCAGGGTGGGGTGGACCGCCAGATGGGGCGGCTTTTCCAGCACCACGGCAAAGGCATCCTCGTAAACGACCCTGACCGGGATCTCAGGCTGGGGCTCCACACCGGGGCCGTCGGCGGGCAGCGAAAAGCGGATCACCTGCCCCGCCTGCACGCGGCGGTTGGCCAGAATGGGCACATCGTCCGCAAAAAAGCCGCTGCCATGGAATTTGACCGCCCGGGCCAGCTCCGTGGAGACGGCACACCGGCGCAGAAAGCCGCGCAGCAGCACGCCATCGGCTTCGGGCGGGACATTGAAAAGCAGCTGCATCCTTTGTTCCTCCCAAAAATTTCACGCCATATTTAGATTTATTATACCAAATTTCATCGTCACTTGCAAATCTTGTTTTTTTATGGTATCATGGGGAACGGAAAACGAGTGGAACATACGGCGGCGGGGCGGCTTTGACCGCTCTGAGGAAAGTCCGGGCCTCACAGAGCACGGTAACTGCTAACGGCAGCCGAGGGTGACCTCAGGGAAAGTGCAACAGAAAGGAAACCGCCGCAGCAATGCGGTAAGGATGAAAGGGCGAGGTAAGAGCTCACCAGCGCATGGGTGACTATGCGGCTTTGTAAACCCTACCGGAAGCAACGCCTATATGGGACGTACAGCGCTGCTCGCGTGTCCCGAAGGCGGCACGAGCCTGTCAGCAATGGCAGGCCTAGACAGATCGTCGTTTAATACAGAACCCGGCTTACGGTCCATCTCGTTTTCCATTTGGTGTATCCACAGGGGGTTGTTAGAACCCTTCTTTGCCCCACCGTCAGGCGCAGGGACAGAGAAGGTTGATAACAGCCCTCTTTTCGTTTTGGCCAGAGTGTGGTATACTATCCTCACCACGGGAGCACAGTTGTTCGCCGTGGGCAAACAAGAGAGACAGGATGTGAAATCCTCCGATGAAAGATGGTTTTTTGAAAGCAGCAGCCCTCTCGCCCGCGCTTCGGGTGGCGGACTGCGCCTACAACACCCGGCAGATCCTCACGGAGCTGCGTGCCGCCGCCGCCCGCGGCGTAAAGCTGGCCGTGTTCCCCGAGTTCTGCCTGACTGGCTATACCTGCGGCGACCTGTTTTTGCAGCGCACCCTGCAGCAGGGAGCCCTGACCGGCCTGCAGGAGCTGCTGGATGCCAGCCGGGAGCTGGACACCGTGGCCCTTGTGGGCCTGCCCCTGATGGTACGGGGCAAGCTGTACAACTGCGCTGCCGTGTTCTGCCGCGGGCAGCTACTGGGTCTGGTTCCCAAAACGTACCTGCCCAACTACGGCGAGTTCTATGAAAAGCGGCAGTTCACCCCCGGTTCCACCGAGGTGGAGTGGGTGAATGTCTGCGGGCAGGATGTCCCCTTTGGCACCTCCCTGCTCTTCCGCTGCCGCCAGATGCCCAGCTTTGTGCTGGGCGTGGAGCTCTGCGAGGATCTGTGGAGCGCGCTGCCGCCCTCCACCTTCCACGCACTGGCAGGCGCTACCGTCATCGCCAACCTTTCGGCCAGCGATGAAACGGTAGGCAAGGCTGAGTACCGCCGGGCACTGGTGGAAAACCAGTCTGCCCGCCTGCTCTGCGGCTACCTGTACGCCTCGGCAGGCCACGGCGAGAGCACCCAGGACATGGTGTTCGCAGGCCACGACCTGATCGCCGAGAACGGCACCCTGCTGGCCGAGGTGAAGCCCTTTGCAGGCGGCCTTGCCGAGACAGAGCTGGACTGCCAGCGGATGGAATCGGAGCGAGCACGCAACACCAGCTTTGAGCCCAGCACCGAGGGCTACCAGACCGTGGAGTTCGACCTGGCCCTGTCCGACACCGTGCTGACCCGCTGGGTAGACCCCACCCCCTTTATCCCCCACAACGAACAGCTGCGTGCCGAGCGCTGTGAGCTGATTTTGAAGATGCAGGCCGATGGCCTGGCCAAGCGTCTTGAGCACGCCCGCGCCAAAACAGCCGTCATCGGCATTTCGGGCGGTCTGGACAGCTGCCTTGCCCTGCTGGTGGCTGTCCGCGCCATGAAACAGCTGGGCCGCCCCACCACCGATGTGCTGGCCGTGACCATGCCCTGCTTTGGCACCACCAAGCGCACCCGCAGCAATGCGGAGATCCTCTGTGACGAGCTGCACGTCAGCTTTACCGAGATCGACATTGCCGCCACAGTGCACAGCCACTTCCGGGACATCGGCCAGGACGAGAGCGTGCTGGACGTGACCTATGAAAACGGTCAGGCCCGCGTGCGCACCCTGGAACTGATGGACACTGCCAACCGCACCGGCGGCCTGGTGGTGGGCACCGGCGACCTTTCCGAGCTGGCCCTGGGCTGGGCCACCTACAACGGCGACCACATGAGCATGTACGGCGTGAACGCAGGCGTACCCAAAACGCTGGTGCGCCACCTTGTCCGGTACGAAGCCGACATTGCCGCCACCCCGGCCCTGAAAGAAGTGCTGCTGGACATCCTCGACACCCCTGTGTCCCCCGAGCTGCTGCCCGCCAAGGACAACGGCGAGATCGCACAGCGCACCGAGGATCTGGTGGGCCCCTATGAACTGCACGACTTCTACCTTTATTATGTGCTCCGCTTCGGCTTTGGCCCGGCAAAGATCTTCCGGCTGGCCAGGGCAGCCTTTGCAGGCCGGGAGGAATACCCGGACGCGGTGCTTTACAAGTGGCTGCGCAACTTCTACTGGCGGTTCTTTGCCCAGCAGTTCAAACGCAGCTGCCTGCCCGACGGCCCCAAGATCGGCAGCGTGACCCTCTCGCCGCGCGGGGACTGGCGGATGCCCAGCGATGCCTGCGCCGCCCTGTGGCTGGCCGAGCTGGAACAGCTGTTCCCCCAGAAGGATGCCTGAGCCATGAAACAGAAAAAAAATCTCTGGGTCAATTTACTGTTCGCCGCTGTTGTTCTGGTGATCGCGGGGGTGCTTTTTTACCTCCGCAGTGCCGGGCAGAGCGGCAGCACCCTGGGCGCGGAGCTGATCTACGGCGACGCGAACACGGTGCAGAAGATCTCTCTGGACAAGGATGCCGTCTATGACATCGACACCGGCTATCTGACGGTGCACATCGAGGTCAAAGACGGCGCGGCACGGTTCATTGATTCCCCCTGCCCTGACCACATCTGCGAAAGCTTTGGCTGGATCTCGCAGGAGGATCAGACGGCCACCTGCCTGCCGGCACGGGCCGTTCTTACCATCGTGCCCCTTGCCTGAGGACATGTCAAAAAGGAGAATTCCTATGTTTGATGAAACTTCCCGTTCCCATATGGACGATGACAGCACCCGGCATATCCACCGGGGCCACCGCCCACCGGAAGAAAAAACCGTGGAGGTGGACAGCGCGGCCTTTTTTGCGCCGGAAACTGCCGCCCCCACCCCGCCGCCTGCACCGCCCAAGCCGCCGAAGCATACCGGCGGGCCTGCCCCGGAGTCAAAGCCCCCCCGCCGCAAGCCGGATGCGGATACCGGCGCGGCCAACCCGAAACGAGGTACTGTTTTGCTGATCGTACAAGCCATTCTGAGCATTGCGGCCTTCTTCCAGCTCTGGCGCACCCAGATGCTGCCCGCGCTGTATCTGGTCATCATTGTGGCGCTGCTGGTGCTGTTCTGGCTGCTGGTCAAGCGCTGCCAGGAGTACAGCGCCCCCCGCAAGGTATCCCGGGTGTTCTCGGTGTTCCTGTGCGCCTTTCTGGCGCTGGGCTGTGTCTGGGCGCAGCAGGGCCTGAGTGCACTGGACAACGTGACCTCCGGCCTTGTCACCGGCACCGAGGCCAACAAGATCACCAAGGAGCCCTTTGTGGTCTATCTGAGCGGCGTGGACAACCGCGGCGAACTGACTGAAAAGGCCCGCAGCGATGTGAACATTCTCGCCGTGGTCAACCCCTCCACCAAACAGGTGGCGCTCATCAACACCCCCCGCGATTACTACGTTGATCTGGCGGGCACCAACAGCAAGGACAAGCTGACTCATGCCGGTCTGTACGGCGTGGAGACCAGCATGGCAACCCTGGGCAACCTGTACGGGGTCAATGTGGACCAATACCTCCGCATCAACTTTGCGGGCTTCATCAGCATCATCGATGCCGTGGGCGGCGTGGATGTCTACTCCGATCAGGCGTTCACCTCGGTGGGCAGCCCCGGCTATTATGATCCCACCACCTTTGCCGAGGGCTGGAACCATCTGGACGGCAAGAGCGCTCTGGCCTTTGCCCGTGAGCGTCACGCCTTTGCCTCCGGCGATATCCAGCGCGGCATCAACCAGATGAAAGTCATCGATGCCATGATGAATAAGATCAAATCCCCCACCGTGCTGATGAGCTTCTCCAAGCTGATGGATGCTGTGTCCGACTGCTTTGTGACCAGCCTTTCTCAGGAGCAGATCTCCGCACTGGTGCGGATGCAGCTGGCAAGCCTGTCTGACTGGGACATCCAGAGCTATACCGTGACCGGCACCGGCGGCAAGAGCTCCCAGTGCTACTCCGCAAAGGGTCAGAGCCTCTATGTGATGAAGCCGGATGAGAACTCCGTCAGCCAGGCCAAGGAACTGATTGCATCCGTTCTGGGCGGCGAGGGCACCGTGAGCGATACCCAGCAGACCCCTGAAAAGACCGAGGTATACACCCCCACGGCTGACCCCAACGCGGGCACCTCTGTGGAGGAATCGCCCGACAGCGTCATTGTGGAGGAACCTGCCGAGAGCGTGCCTGCGGAACAGCCTGCCGATGAGCAGCCCGCAGAACCCACCCCCGAAGCGCCTGCCGAGAGCGAGGCTTCCACCGAAGCACCTGCTGAGAGTGAAGCCAGCAGTGAATCCACCGGCGGAGCAGAAGCACCTTCTATCTCTCTGCCCACGCAGGAGCAGGTGGAATCTGCTGCCAACTCCCTGCATCAGGCCGCTTCCACCGTGCTGGATGCCCTGTTCGGCTCCAGCAGCAGCGGAGAATAAAACAGGATAAAACAGCACAAGCCCCGGGCCTTGCAAAAGGTCCGGGGCTTGTTGTCTGCTGATTTTACAGGGAAGCGCGATTACTCAGCGTCGCCCAGCTCAAAGGTCTTGACAGAGACAGTGCCGTTGCGGCCAGCCTTGTCGGTGCGCAGATACTGGCGGGTGGTCTCGCCGTTGCTGGTCACGTCAGCAACATAGATCTGCTCGGCCTCGGCCTCGATGGGGAACTCCTCGGCCATGCCCTTCATGGGCAGAGCGCTCAGGTCTGCGTAAGCGTCCTTCACCTTCCACAGCTTCATGGTGTCGCCGTTGGACAGGGTGAACTCGCCGTAGCAGTCAGCGGAGTAGGTGGTGCCGTTCACGTCCAGATCCTCGGTGCTGACAACGCTGGCGGCAGCGGCCTCGCTCTCGGCAGCTTCGCTGGAAGCGGCCACAGAGGAAGCAGCCTCGCTGGAAGCAGCGGAGGATGCGGTGGAAGATGCACTATTGGAGCAGCCAGTCATGGCAACAGCCAGCACAGCAGCGGTCAGTGCCAGCCCCAGAGTACGATTGATTCTCATGTGATAGTCTCCTTCTATTCTGAAACCATATCAATTCCTGCGCCCGGCGTAAACCTTGTACGCACCGGGCGTGCATGTGCTAGTCTACCACAACTGACTATATTGTTCAAGACTTTGCACAAAAAATAACCCTCTCCGTCACGCGGGCGCGTGACGGAGAGGGCCGATATTACTTCAGGATCTCCTGCAGCACGCTGTGGCCGTCCAGGCTGGAAGCATCCACGCCCAGATATTCACACACGGTCTGTGCAATGGTGCCAAAGCAGAGCCGGGTGCCCAAATCCACACCGGGCTTCACGCCCTTGCCGCAGACCAGATACGGCACATACTCGCGGGTATGGTCGGTGGTCTTGGTGTAGGAGGGGTCGCAGCCGTGGTCGGCGGTGATCATCAGCAGGTCGCCCTCCCGCATCCCGGGGATGAAGTCGGCCAGGAAGCGGTCAAATTCGGTGGCGGCGGCGGCATAGCCGGGCACGTCGCGGCGGTGGCCGTAGAGCATATCAAAATCCACCAGATTCACAAAGGCCAGACCCTCGAAATCCCGGGTCTGCAATGCCTTGGTGAAGGCGATGCCATTGGTGTTGCCGGTGGTCTTGATCTTTTCGGTCACGCCCTGCCCGTCAAAGATATCAAAGATCTTGCCCACGGCGATGACATCCCTGCCGGCCTCCTTCAGCAGGTCGAGCATGGTGGCACGGGGCGGCTTCAGGCTCAGGTCGTGGCGGTTGGTGGTGCGGTAGAAGGTCTCGGCGCTGCTGCCCAGGAAGGGCCGGGCGATGACACGGCCCACGCCGTACGCGCCCTTCAGCATCTCGCGGGCGATCTCGCAGTAGCGGTAAAGCTCGTGCACGGGCACCAGCTCCTCGTGGGCAGCCACCTGGAACACGCTGTCGGCGCTGGTGTAGACGATGAGAGCATTTTCCTTCATGGCCTGCTCGCCGTAGTCCTTCAGCACCTCGGTGCCGGAATAGGGCAGATTGCAGAGGACTTTGTGGCCGGTTTTTGCCTCAAACTCCTGAATGAGCTCCTCCGGGAAGCCGTTGGGGAAGGTGGGCAGCGGGTTCGGGCTGACCACACCGGCGATCTCCCAGTGGCCGATGGTGGTATCCTTGCCCATGCTCTGCTCCTGCAGGCGGGCAAAGGCACCGGCGGGCGCGTCGGTCTTTTCGCCCGCAGTCACACCGTCAATGTTGAACAGGCCCAGCTTTTTCAGGTTGGGGCAGTTGAAATTGGGATGCCCTGCAATGGCCCCCAGCGTGTTGGTGCCCTCGTCGCCAAAGGCGGCTGCATCCGGCTCCGCGCCGATGCCAAAGCTGTCCAGTACGATCAAAAATACACGCTTTTCCATATGTTTTCACTCCATTTTCCTCCGGGCTGCCCCGGAACAGTCGCACTTTTGCTTACCCTCATTATAAGCAAATCCCGCCGGTTATGCAAGCGCTTTGTGGTGGAAAGTTTTTTGTTCAAACCTGATGAAATCTTAGCAGTTTCTTTGCAAAGATTTTTCTTGCGCTATTGTATCCAAGAGCTTATAATGTATAGTGGTATGGTTTGTTGAAACAGCCATATTGGCGTATACTGCCGCCGCGGGCGCAAAGCAATCACTGCCCGCCAGAGAGCAGCCAGCTTGGGCTGCTGCGTCAAGATATATAGCGTGAACGTTGGAGGTATTTTATGAGAAAAACGAAGATCATCTGCACCCTGGGCCCTTCTACCGATAAGGGCGATGTCCTGCGCGACCTGATCGCAAACGGCATGAACGTGGCCCGTTTCAACTTCTCCCACGGTTCCTACGAGGAGCACGGCGGCCGTCTGGCAAAGCTGAAAGCTCTGCGTGAGGAGCTGGGCAAGCCCGTTGCCGCCCTGCTGGACACCAAGGGCCCCGAGATCCGCCTGAAGGAGTTCAAGAACGGTGTGGAGATGCTGGAAGCCGGCCAGACCTTTACCCTGACCACCCGCGAGGTGGAGGGCACCAAGGAGATCTGCTCCGTCACTTACAAGGATCTGCCCCAGGACGTGCAGCCCGGCGGCACCATCATGCTGGACGACGGCCTGATCATGCTGCACATTGAGCAGGTCACCGACACCGACATCATCTGCACCGTGCTGAACAGCGGCAAGATCAAGACCAAAAAGGGTGTCAATGTGCCCGGCGTGCATCTGTCCATGCCCTACCTGAGCCAGAAGGACCGTGAGGACATCATCTTTGGCGTGCAGAACGGCTTTGACTTCATCGCCGCTTCCTTTGTGCGCACCGCACAGGATGTGTACGACATCCGCAACCTGCTGAATGAGTACGATTCCAACATCCGCATCATTGCCAAAATCGAGAACCGCGAGGGTGTGAACAACATCGACAGCATCCTCTCCGCAGCCGATGCCGTCATGGTGGCCCGTGGTGACCTGGGCGTTGAGATCGACTTCACCGAGCTGCCCGGCATCCAGAAGGACATCATCGACCGCTCCTTCTCCTTCGGCAAGCCCATCGTCACCGCCACCCAGATGCTGGACAGCATGATGGTCAACCCCCGCCCCACCCGTGCTGAGATCTCCGACGTGGCAAATGCCATCTACGATGGCACCTCCGCCATCATGCTGTCTGGTGAGACCGCTGCCGGTGACTACCCCGTGGAGGCCCTCAAGACCATGTCCGCCATTGCAGAGCGCACCGAGAACGAGGAGCACTACCGCCCCCAGCGCCACGCCGAGATCCAGATCAGCGTCAGCGATGCAACCGCTCATGCTGCCTGCCTGACCGCCAAGGACGTGAACGCTGCCGCCATCGTCACCGTGTCCGAATCCGGCAACACCGCCCGCCTGCTGAGCAAGTACCGCCCCAAACAGCCCATCATTGCCTGCGTCATGGACGAGCAGGTGCAGCGTCAGCTCTCCCTGAGCTGGGGCATCACTTCCCTGCTGATGGGCCCCGCCCACAGCACCGATGAGCTGATCGAGATGTCCACCGCTCTGGCCGAGAAGAACGGCTACCTGCACAACGGCGAGCTGGCCGTTGTGACCGCAGGCGTGCCCGTGGGCGTTTCCGGTACCACCAACATGATCAAGATCCACATGGTGGGCAACTGCCTGGCCACCGGTGTAGGTGTGGGCCGCGGCAAGACCGATCTGGTCTCCGCCAGCGGCAAGGCCTGCGTCTGCCGCACTCTGGAGGAGGTCAAGGCAAAGTTCCGCCCCGGCATGGTGCTGGTCGTTCCCTCCACCACCAACGAGATGCTGGGCTATGTCCGCGATGCCGCCGCTCTGGTGGTCGAGGAGCCCGGCCTGAACAGCCACGCTGCCATCGTGGGCAACTCCCTGCTCAAGCCCACCATCGTGGGTGCTGCAGGTGCCTGCAGCCACATCCGCGATGGCCTGGATATCGCTGTGGATTGTGCCCACGGCAGTGTCCAGCGCCTGCAGGCCTGATCCTGAAGGAGAACATCATGGAACGCATTGCAAGCTTCTGTGTCGATCACACCAAACTGGACCGGGGCATGTACCTGAGCCGCCAGGACGGTGATGTGCTGACCTGGGACATCCGGATGAAGAAGCCCAACCAGGGCGATTACCTGACCACCGGTGCCGCCCACACGCTGGAGCACCTGTTTGCCACCTACGCCCGCAACAGCGCGGTGAAGGACGGCGTGATCTACGTTGGCCCCATGGGCTGCCGCACCGGCTTCTACCTGCTCACCCGCGGGCTGACTCCGGCACAGGCATTGGCGCTGACCGTGGATTCCTTCCGCTTCATGGCCGCCTTTGAGGGGGATATCCCCGGTGCCAGCGAGGTGGAATGCGGCAACTACCGCGATATGGATCTGCCCGCCGCCAAGGCCGAGGCAGCTGCCATGCTGCCGGTGCTGAAAGCACTGACCGCTGACCAGCTGCACTACTAAGCGATACAGCAAAAGACCTCCCCATGCAGGCAGCACCTGCACGGGGAGGTCTTTTTGCGTTTCAGGAAAGCGATTTGCGGAGTGCTTACTCCACGATGATGCTCTTGCCGGTCATCTCAGCGGGGACAGGCAGGCCGATATAGGGCAGCATGGTGGGGGCGATATCTGCCAGGCAGCCGCCCTCGCGCAGCTTCACATCGCCGCAGCCAACGGCCACAAAAGGCACCACGTTGGTGGTGTGGGCGGTGAAGGGAGTGCCGTCCGGGTTCATCATCTTCTCGGCATTGCCGTGGTCAGCCGTGATAAAGGCGCAGCCGCCTGCGTTCAGCACAGCGGTGACCACCTGATCCACAGCGGTATCCACAGCCTCAACGGCCTTGACAGCGGCATCGAACACGCCGGTGTGGCCGACCATGTCGCAGTTGGCAAAGTTCAGGATGACCACATCGTACTTGCCGCTCTCGATGCGCTTGACGCACTCAGCAGCCACCTCAGGGGCGCTCATCTCAGGCTGCAGGTCGTAGGTAGCAACCTTCGGGCTGGGGATGACGCAGCGGTCCTCACCCTCGTAGGGAGCCTCCACACCGCCGTTGAAGAAGAAGGTGACGTGAGCGTACTTCTCGGTCTCGGCAATGCGCAGCTGGGTCTTGCCGTTCTCAGACAGGTACTGGCCCAGAACGTTCTTCAGCTCCACGGGAGGATAGGCGACCTCGCAGTTGGGCATGGTGGCATCGTACTCGGCCATGCAGACATAGTTGACCTGCTTGCGGCCGCCGCGGCGCTCAAAGCCCTTGAAGTCGTCATCGCAGAAGATGCGGGTCATCTGGCGGGCACGGTCGGGGCGGAAGTTCATAAAGATGACGGTATCGCCATCCTGCACGCGGCCGCCCTCACAGGTGACGCAGGGCAGAACGAACTCGTCGGTCTTATCGGCAGCATAGGATGCCTCAATGGCCTCGGCAGCGTTGGCAGCGTGGTTGCCCTCACCGTAGACGAATGCGGCATAAGCCTTCTCCTCGCGGTCCCAGTTGTTGTCGCGGTCCATGGCGTAGTAACGGCCGGAAACGCTGGCGATCTTGCCAACGCCCAGCTCGTCCAGCTTGGCCTGCAGGTCAGCCAGGAAGCCCTTGCCGGCGTGGGGGTCGGTATCACGACCATCGGTGATGCAGTGCAGGTAGACTTCCTTTGCGCCCATGTGCTTTGCCATTTCCAGCACGCCGAACCAGTGGTCAGCGTGGCTGTGGACACCGCCGGTGCCCACCAGGCCCATCAGGTGGATGGCCTTGCCTGCCTCAATGGCAGCCTTCATGTTCTTGACCAGCACGGGGTTCTTGAACATCTCACCATCCCGGATGGACTTGGTGATGAGGGTCAGCTGCTGGTAAACGATGCGGCCAGCGCCCATGTTGGTGTGGCCCACCTCAGAGTTGCCCATCTGACCATCGGGCAGGCCGACAGCCATGCCGGAGGCCTCGATGGTGGTCATGGGATATTTTTCCATCAGGGCATCCAGATGGGGGGTCTTTGCGGCGACCACGGCATTGCCGTAGGTCTCGTTGGGCACCCAGCCAAAGCCATCCATGATGCACAGAAGTACAGGTTTCTTGGACATAACGTTGAATCTCCTTTGATTTAGAACAAATAGCGCCCGGCACAGCGCTGGAAAAACGGCGCAGCCGGGCGCTGGGAAAACAGGTCAGAGGGCTTTCTCAGCCGTTGGAAGCGGCATTGACGATAACAGCAAAATCAGGAGCCTTCAGAGATGCGCCGCCGATCAGGCCGCCGTCCACATCCTTCTTGCTCAGCAGCTCCTCGCAGTTCTTGGCGTTCATGCTGCCGCCGTACTGGACCGTGACAGCCTCGGCCACAGCCTCGCCGTACACTTCGCCAATGACCTTGCGGATCTGAGCGCAGACCTCCTCGGCCTGGTCAGCGGTCGCGGTCTTGCCGGTGCCGATGGCCCAGATGGGCTCGTAGGCAATGACCACATTTGCCATCTGCTCGGCGGTCACGTCGCGCAGGGCGATCTTGGTCTGCATCCGCACCAGCTCCTCGGTCACGCCCTCCTCGCGCTGCTGCAGGCTCTCGCCCACGCAGATGATGACCTTCAGGCCCGCATTCAGGGCAGCCAGAGCGCGCTTGTTCACGGTCTGGTCGGTCTCTGCAAAGTACTGGCGGCGCTCGGAGTGGCCGACGATGACGTACTCCACACCCAGATCCACCAGCATATCGGCGCTGATCTCGCCGGTGAACGCACCGGACTTCTCAAAGTGGACATTCTCAGCACCCACATGGATGTTGGTGCCCTTGGTCTTTTCCACAGCGGTGACCAGATCGGTGTAGGGGGTGCAGATAACGACCTCACAGGAAGCATCCTTGACGGCGGGGATCAGCTCGTCCACCAGCTTGGCTGCCTCAGTGGCGGTCTTGTTCATCTTCCAGTTGCCTGCAATGATTGCCTTACGCTTTGCCTTATCCATTCTAACGATCTCCTTATCACAAAATACCTCCCCGCTGCCTTCGGTGCCGCCTCTCCCGGCAGGAGAGGCAGGATAAACGACATCTCCTGCCTCCCGGATGGGAGCTGGCGAGCGTCGGCAAGCCTGAGAGATCTTATTACCCAAAATAAAAAGTGCGGCGGCGTATATGCCGCCGCACCTCAGTGATGCTGGTTCAGATGCTTATGCGTTCTGGATCACAGCGATACCAGGCAGCTCCTTGCCCTCCAGATACTCCAGAGAAGCGCCGCCGCCGGTAGAGATGTGGGTCATCTTGTCGCCCAGGCCCATCTGCTGCACAGCTGCTGCGCTGTCGCCGCCGCCGATCACGGTGGTAGCATCGCTCTCAGCCATAGCCTTGGCAACAGCCAGAGTGCCGGCTGCCAGGGTGGGGTTCTCGAACACGCCCATGGGGCCGTTCCACACCACGGTCTTGGATGCCTTGACAGCATCGGCAAACAGCTTCATGGTCTCGGGGCCGATGTCGCAGCCCTCCATGTCAGCAGGGATGGCAGTGACAGGCACCACAGTGACATCCACGGGAGCGTCGATGGGATCGGGGAAGTCCTTGATGCAGGCTGCATCCACGGGCAGCAGCAGCTTCACGCCCTTCTCCTTGGCCTTGGCCATCATTTCCTTGCAGTAATCCAGCTTGGTATCGTCGCACAGGCTCTTGCCGACCTCGTAGCCCTGTGCCTTGACGAAGGTGTAAGCCATGCCGCCGCCGATGATCAGGGTATCGACCTTCTCCAGCAGATTGGAGATGACGTTCAGCTTATCGGCGACCTTAGCGCCGCCCAGGATGGCGGTGAAGGGACGGACGGGATCGTTGACTGCGTTGCCCAGGTACTTGATCTCCTTCTCCATCAGGTAACCGACAGCGGTATCCTTGATGTAGTCGGTGACACCTGCGGTGGAGCAGTGTGCACGGTGGCAGCTGCCGAATGCATCATCAACGTATGCATCTGCCAGAGAAGCCAGCTCCTGGCTGAACTCAGGCATGTTCTTGGTCTCTTCCTTGCGGAAACGGGTGTTCTGCAGCAGAACGACATCGCCGTTGTTCATTGCGGCAACAGCAGCCTTTGCGTTCTCGCCCACAACGTTATCGTCATCAGCGAACACAACGGTCTTGCCCAGCTTTGCGCTCAGAGCCACAGCAACGGGTGCCAGGCTGAACTTTGCCTCGGGGCCGTTCTTGGGTTTGCCCAGGTGGCTGCACAGGATGACCTTAGCACCATCGTTGACCAGCTTCTGGATGGTGGGCAGAGCCGCATTGATGCGGTTCTCGTTGGTGATCACGCCGTCCTTCATCGGGACATTGAAATCGCAGCGGACAAGGACCTTCTTGCCGCAGTAATTCTGATCGTCGATCGTTTTCTTACCTAAACCCATGGTAACAAACTCCTCTCAAATTCTTTTCGTTCGGAATCGAATTTTGCTCTTCATCGGGGGCCGCGCACTGCGAACTTCCCCGTACATCCTTATTATAAACAAAAAGCGTGTGTATTGCAAGGATGGGGGATGGATAATTTATTAACAAACATTTGTTGCAGAAGCAAAGAAATGTGGTGATTTTGCCGGAACGCACCAAAAAGCGCCGTTTTTTCGGAAAAAGACCCGCCGCAGAGAGTGTTCGCCCCCGCAGCGGGTCCTGTCCATTCAGGATATTTTCCGGAACTTCTGCTTCGCTTTTTCCAGATATTCCAGCACCAGCGGATTTTTCATGCCCAGCAGGATGACCGCGTATGCTGCCACTGAGCCCAGCACTGCCGCCAGAATGCAGATGAGATTGGGCAGAGCCAGTGCCTTGACCCCGGTACAGACAAGAACGATACCCGCACAGCCGCAGAGCACCGAGCCAACGGTGCGCCGGTCAGCTGAGACCGTGACCAGGCCCCTGGAGCAGCGGATACAGAGCATCATGGAGCACAGCTCTGCCAGCAGGGTGGTAAAGGCTGCCGCATTCTCCCGGAACCGCGGGATGAGCAGGATGTTCAGCCCCACGTTCAGCAGACCGCTGACCAGCGTGATCCAGAACAGTTCCTTTTCTCTTCCGCAGGGCAGAAGCGCGCAGGAATTGTACAGCCAGCCAAACAGACAGACGATCAGGGCAAGGCTCAGGATCTGCAGGGGCATCACCGCGTCCAGATAGCTTTCCCCGGAAATAAAGAGGACAACCTCCCGGCTGAGGGCAAACAGTCCCACCACAGCCGGAGCCACCACCACGATGAGCGCGTTGAAGATATTGTTGAACAGCTTGTTGAAGTTTGCCTTGTCCCCCACGCCCGCATAATGGGACAGCCGCGGGATAGACACCACCAGCACCGCCGAAAGCAGGTTCTTTACAATGCCATAGATCTTACCCGCCACCGAGTAAATACCTACATTGTAATCTGTTCCCAGAATGCCCAGAATCGTGGTATCCGAGCTGACATAAAGGGTCGTTGCCAGCGTGGATGCAAAGATGATGAGGATGGGCTTGAGGTGCTTTTTCCAGTCGATCTTTCTTGTCAGCCGGATGGTGCAGTACCGCCGGGCCCGGAAAAAATTGAGCACATTGGCACCTACCGCCGCAAATACCGTGATGCCCGCATAGATGCAGTAGTCATCCCGGGTCTTGACGAAGGCAAACAGCATGAAAATGGACAGCACCTGAAACAGCAGACCCCGGATGGTGATATAGGTATACTCCTCAAAGATCGTGAACACCCATTCGGTGCCGATGGTCGTAAAGAAGATTTGTAAACTCAGCACCAGCATCAGGTCGGTATAGGCATGGAGCTTTGTCCAGAAAAGCATCGTCACCGCCAATGCCGCATAGGTCAGGGCCGTGGAGATCATGTTGATGGAGAACATCTCCGAGGCAAAAGCCGACAGTTTTTCCCGGTCATTCACATAGCGGGAACCCTCACGCACCGCATAGGAGGAGATGCCAAGGCCTGCAAACAGCAGAAAATACCCGCAGACGGAGCTTGCAAAGTTCACCTTGCCCAGGTTTTCCACCTGAAGAACATTGGAAGCGTAGGGGAATGTGATGAGCGGGAAGATAATATTCATCAGTGTCTTGAACGCACTCATTGCTGCATTCAGACTGAGGGATTTTTTCATTCAGATCTCCACTTCGTAAGTTTTTCTGGCCTGTTTCTTTTTCAGCCAGCTGTTCCAGAGCAGATACGAATACAACGTTTTTATAAAATACCGATACTGCCCTGCACGAAGCCAGCCTAGCAGAAGGGGGCCGGCATTTCTCTTAAACTCCCGTTCCGCTTCGGCACACGCCTGCTCCATAAAAGCATCATCCTTGCAGTATTTCACCACAATTTCTCTGCACCGGAGCGCATATCCGGCCCGTGCAGACCGATACACGAACGGTTCATCTGCAAACACTTCACAGATACGCCGCCATGCCTTCAGCTCTGTCAGTTTTCCTGCCGAATAATGCCCGCTCGTCACCGAGTCATCATTGACATAGTAATAGTAAAGCGCCTTGTCGATGCAGGCAATTTTTTCTGCCTTTCGGATACATTTTGCAAGAAACAGCGTATCCTCACCAATTTTTAAGTCAGTATCGAACACAACATCTTGTGTGACCGCACGGCGGTAAAGCGCACCCCAGCACACTGTATGTGCCTTCCGGCTGTTCCAGTCATATCCTCTGACCGGCATAACACTGACTCTCTCCGTCTCATCGCTCTTCGTCTGCGTTCGCCCGGTCGTGCCCAGAAGATCCAGACCGTAGCAATAAGCAATCTCCGCACCGGTCTCATCCAGCACTCTTTTGAGCCGTTCTATGCACTCGGCGTGGAGTGAATCATCCGGATCAGCAAAAGAAATCAGCGTGCCTGTACTTTTTTCCAATCCCAGATTTCGCGCAGAGGAAACACCTCCGTTTGGCTTGTGGTATATCTTGATCCGCAGATCTTTTTCCGCGTAACGCTGGCAGATGGCAAGGGAGTTGTCTGTTGACCCATCATCCACCAGAATGATCTCCAGATCCCGATAGGTCTGACCAAGGATGCTGTCCAGACATTTTTCCAGATACTTTTCCTTGTTATAAATCGGCACAATGATACTGACGGTATCGTTCAGCACAAATTATCCTCCCTTATTTTGCCGCCGGGCCGTTTTTCAGCAGGAACAGTTTTGCATACAGCCTCCGGCTGCATCTGAGCAGCTGATACTTCCGCTGGCTGCTGGTGCAGAGCAGCTTTGCTGCCGCCGGGTCACACTCCTGCAGAAAGGCCTCCATCTTTGCGCGGCGCACCGTGTCCTGCATCAGATACGGATAGCAGTGCTCCACCACGCTCAACATGGCGGCATCATTTTCTGACATTCCCGGGTACGCTTCCTTGATGGCCCGATATTTCTGATAGCCCATATCCAGCTTATCCTCGTAGAACTTCATGTTCCTGCGGTGAAGGATGCTGTCCGGGCGCTGATAGTAATAATACAGCGGCACCGGGCGGTACGCGACCTTGCTGCACTGCCGAAAAATGCGATATGTCGTGCCCTGATCTTCCATCATCCGCCCCAGCGGATAGCGCACCTCCCGGAACAGCTCCCGCTTGTAGAGCTTGTTCCAGGCAAAATCCCCCAGCTCATCCGAGACAAGGGTGCTGCGGATGGCCTCCCGGCCTGTCATACACTGCACCGGTACGGTGAGTTCAGCTGGGGCAAGCTCTTCCTCCCGTTCAAACGTTCGGAAGCCCACCACAGCCACGTCCGCATCCTGTTCCTGCAGGTCACGGCAAAGCGTTTCCAGCATCCGGCTGTCCAGAAAGTCATCACTGTCCACAAAGCAGAGATATGTTCCCTGTGCCAGTTCGAGCCCTGTGTTGCGTGCTGCAGAGAGTCCCCCGTTTTTCTGGTGGACTGCCGTTACACGTTCTTCCTGTGCAGCATATTCGTCGCAGATGGCTCCGCTGGCATCGGTGGAACCATCATCCACCAGCAGGACCTCAAGATTCCGATAGGTCTGGTGCAGGATGCTGTCCACGCAGCGGCGGAGATATCGCTCCACATTGTAGACTGGAACAATGACACTGATCAGCTCTGTCTCCATGTTCAGTTCCCTCAGAAGAATGTTTCTCTGCCGATGTGGAGGATCTCCGAGGTGTACGGGCAAATGGCATTGTTGCCCTGAATATACGCCTGATAGATCCAGATGATGACCAGCATTCCCCACATGGCAGCCTTCAGCAGCTTGCGCAGACGCTCATCCTCCACGCACTTGACCACACGGCCAATGGCGAGATAACGGAAGAACGCAAAATACAGGCAGATGCGGTAGAGCGGCACATTGATGTTGCGCAGCTGGGCCGTTGCCATCTCGATCAGGATCATCACGATCCAGAAATCGGCATCCGAGCGGGTAAAGCGGCGATGGCCCGTCCCTTCTTCTTTGGCGTACCAGCGGTACAGCACAATGGGCAGGATCAGGAAGGGCAGACGCACAATGATGGGATTCAGCGTGAAGCCGCCCGCATTGGCATCATAATAATATCCGTAAAGTCGATCAATGAAATCAACATTCAGGGCCAGCCTGACCACAGCCTTGCTGAAGAAGGCAAGGTAAACCGAAAATGCCGCCAGGCCACCCTTGACCCACCAGTTGTCGAAATGCTGAAGCAGGATATAGATCAGCAGCGCACCAAACGAGATAAAGGTGGCATTGTGGAACAGGCAGGAAACCGCCAGCAGTAGGACCGCCCAGTGATACTTTTTCTTCCACGCAAAGCTGAACGCCAAAAATGCCACACCCAGCGCCACAGACTGCCGCTCGGCATTATAAGTATCGCCATAATACAGGCAGAGGTAAGCCAGCCAGCCATAGGGCACGGAGACATACTCCTTATACTGCACCAGCCCGATCATAAACAGGCCGCAGGCCAGCAGGTCCACCATAAAGTAGAGCCAATGGACATCACCAAAAACATGTGCCGCCAGATAGACCAGCGTCATAAACAGCGGCTCTGTTTTGTGCCGCTGCCGGATGCAGGCCAGCAAACCATCCTGCAGCTTTGCATCCGCCACCCATCCCTCATACACCACGCTGTCCGTGCCAATGGACGGGTCCCGCAAGCCTGCCAATACCGCCATCACCAGCACCGCCAGCGCCAGGCAGAGATAAAAGCCCTTCTCGTTGTTTTTCTTCGTCCGCAGGTGCTCGCCATAGGCGGCAATGCCCACAGAAACCGCAAAAGCCCCCAGATAAATCAGCATAACTTCTCCATTTTATTTTTCGACTGTGTGTTTATTTTTCCATTCTCCCAGCCCATAAACGGCATAAAACAGCCGCTTGCTGATCAAAAGTGTTTCCACCTTGATCCGGTCTGCTCTTTTGGCCCAGGGCCGCCGGGCAAGCGCCCGGTGTTCCTGCACAAAGCGGCAGATCCGTGCCTGAGCCTCCGGATAGCTGGCAAAATCGCCATCCAGAATGCCCTTCAGTGTCTTCAGGTATGTAACCAGCTGCAGATATTCCGCTTCTGCTTTCAGCATTGGAACCGTTTCTGCAATAAAATGGGTCACATCCTCGCCCACATCCAGAATGACCAAATTCTTCTCGGCAATGCCGCTCTTCATGGTCGAACCGGTATGGATGCGGTAATCGTACATCGGTTCCGGAAACACTTCCACTTTTGCACAGCGGGCAATGGCCCGGTACATCACCGCATAGTCCTCGTACAGAATGCCCACAGGAAACTGCAGATCTCCCCAAACCTCCCGCCGGAAGAAAACGCCGCCTGCCCCATGCCCGATGCCCTGGTGCAGCAGCATCCGGCGCATGGTCTCTTCCCGGTTCAGCAGCTCTGGGATCTGGTGCGGATTTTCCGTCCGCCCCTCCGGCTGCTCTGTCGAGAACATCTCCAGCGGGGTAAGGGCCGCGTCAGCACCATCTGCCTCACAATGCTCCACGAACTGGGCAAGGGCCGTGGAGCGGATCAGGTCATCGCTGTCCAGCAGGTAAAAATATTTTCCCTGCGTCTGTTGCAACCCAACGTTCCGGGCATCAGACTGCCCCCCATTGGGCTTATGGAACACCCGGATGCGGCCATCCTCCACAGCCAGTTCATCACAAAGCTCTCCGCTGCCATCGGTGGAGCCGTCATCTACCAAAAGCAGCTCCCAGTTCTGGTAACTCTGCGCCTGCACGCTCTGCACACAGTCCCGCAGATACGGATAAACATTATAGACCGGCACAATGACCGATACAAGCGGTTTTCTTTCCTCCAACCGGATCCCTCCACTTTACTTTTTTCCACGCCACTGCGTTTTTTCATAAACCCGTCGGGTCATGGCATAGCCGCTGTAGGAAAGCACCGCCGCCAGCCGGGCCTTTTTGCGGGCCTGCGGATCCAGCAGAACGTTCCGGCGGTATTTTTTCACTTCCTGCCAGAGAGCCTTCTCTATTTTTTCATGCTGCCTGTCCCGGATCTGGAACAGAATATTGCAGACATTGCTCAGATAGCGGCATTCTGCCGCACGGCTCAACTGGGGGAAATCACGCTTCACATTTTCCATCAGCGCGTGGCAGTGCCGCACACTATCCAGCTTTCTGGGGTTGAAGGCCATATTCTGGATGCTGCTGCCCCGCTGGAAATAATAGTAATCCCGGTTTGCGATATGTGCCGCCTTATGGGCACGCTTTGTCACCTCGTAGGCGACCGGAATATCCTCATAGAGCTTGCCCACCGGGTAGCGCACGCCCTCAAACAGTGCACGCTTATAGAGCTTGGTGGGGGTGGTCACCTCCATGCCCTCCTGATACAGGATGCGGCGCAGGCATTCCTCCCGACTCAGGATCTCGAATGCTTCCAGACGCTCTGTGGGCACGGACTGCACCGGCTGGCCCTCGAACACCTCTTCAAAACAGCTGGCTGAAAAATCCGCTCCCGCCTGCTCCAGTGCCCGGTACAGGTTCTCGATGTAATAAGGTGACACCCAGTCATCGCCATCCACAAAAGAGAGATATTCCCCCTTTGCTGCGTCCACACCAGCGTTGCGGGCATCGGACAGACCACCATTTTTCTTGTGGAGCACCCGCACCCGGGCATCCTGTGCAGCATATTCATCACAGAGGGTCTCGCTGCCATCGGTGGAGCCGTCGTCCACCAGCAGCAGCTCCATGTTCTGATAGCTCTGCCCCAGCAAGCTGTTCACACAGCGGTTCAGATATGGCTTTACATTATAAACAGGAACGATGATGCTTACCAAAGAGTCCATCTTATCTCCTCATTTCAGCAGGTCGAAGTAAAACTCTTCCAGCTTCTTCGCTTCGGTGACGATATCAAAGCCGCCTGCCCGCATCTCGGCAGAGGTATCCCGCCGCCGGCCATTTTCTGCAGCCCGGATCGCCGCATCCGCCCAGACTGCCGGGCTTTCCTGCAAGCTCAGGTACTGCATCTCGGGCAGGACCTGAGCCTCCTGCGGCACCTCTGTGGAACAGATGATCGGCAGTGCCGCCGCCTGTGCTTCGATCAGCACGATTCCAAGCCCCTCATACCGCGAGGGCAGAACAAAGGCATCCATGGCCTGATAAAACTTTGCGGGATCGCTCTGTCGGCCCAGAAAGCGGACATTCCTTTGCAGCCCCAGCGCCTCCGCTTTCCGGCGGGCAGTGGCCTCGTTTTCCCCTTCTCCGATCAGCAGTAAAACGGCATCCGGCCGTTGCTTGCAGACCTCTGCCATTACATCCAGCAGAAATTCGTGATTTTTGGCATAGCAGAACCGCCCGACATGGCCCAGCACCAGTTCATCCTCCAGGCCAAGCTCCTGCCGGACGGCTTTCCGTTTGGCGGCATCATAAGTAAAGCGGTCGAGCTCAATGGCATTGTTGAACACACGGAAAGGCTTTTCACCATAAAGCCAGCTGCCTGCCGTTCTGGAGCAGGCACAGAGCCGGGTGGGATACACTGTGGCAAAGGGACGGAGCAGGTACTTCATCACATTTTTTGCCCCTTCTCCCCTGCCCACCGTAGAATGGTTATGCGCGATCCGGTTGGGCACCCCTGCACGCTTTGCCCCCCAGAGGGAAAGCACGCTCAGGGTGTTCATGTGGGAGTGAACGATCTGGTACCCGTTCTGACGGAACAGCCGCCCGATTTCCCGTTCATACTGCGGCAGGTGGGTATATTTTGGCACCACATACACCCGGCCCCCCAGCCGTTCGATCTCTTCCCGCTGGGGCAGGGTCGAGCCTTCCAGCGCGAAAAAATCAAACTGAACTCTGGAACGGTCCATGTGGCGGTAGTAGTTCATCACCACCATCTCCACACCGCCGTAGTTCATATCCGTCATCATCTGGGCCACACGGATGGGCTGTGCATTCTGCTCCATGGTCATACCAGCTCCTTGCGGTCACAATCCTCGAACCAATCCCGGAAGCTCTCCTCCAGCGTATAGTGGAACTTGTAATCGGTGGCGGCCAGCTTCCTGCCGCAGACATTGGTGGATACCATCAGTTTCCGGACACGGGCGGGATGGATGCCCACCTTTTTGCCCCCGATGGGTCCCAGAATGCCCGCCGCAAACAGCAGCAGTCCGGCGGGCACCAACGGCACATGGCGGTGCAGGCCGGTCGCCTTCTGCATTGCATCGCAGATCTCTTCAATGGTATAGGCCGGCTCGTAGGTACAGTTATAGATCTCTGCTCCGGGGAAGGAATGATCCAGCATCCGGTACTTGAAGAAGCGCACCAGCTCCTTGACGTAGATGCACGCCTTGATGGTGTCCTTCCGGCCGGCATAAAAAAAGTAGCCCTTCTTCTGCCCCCTGTACAGGCGGGTCATGTTGCCGTGCTCCCCTTTGCCATAAACGATGCCTGGCCGCACGATAGTCAGCTCCCGGGCCGGATCACGGGCCTGCCAGATCTGGTGGATCTTTTCTGCCACCAGCTTGCTGATTCCATACGGCGTGTTGGGAGTTGGCAGAGTCTCCTCCGTCTTAAGGTCCTCAGACGCGCCATAGGGTGCAATGGAGCTGGTGAACAGGATCTTCCGGATGCCGTATTTTTCCGCAAATGCGGTCACATTTTCCGCGCCCCGGATATTTGTTTCAAAATAAGCTTCTTCCGGGTGGCCGGGGGTGCGGTGGACCGCTGCCAGATCAAAGATCACATCCTCCGGAGTCGGAACGAACTCAAAATCGATAGGCTTGCGCACATCCAGCCGGATATACTGCACCCCATCGTTCTTTTCCACAACGCCCGGCACCACGCCCTCTTCCCCGGGCATCACAAGATCCAGGTCGTAGATCACGTCGCCGGGTCTGACGCATTCCCTCAGCAGCAAATGAATGAGATGGGTGCCGATAAAACCGGACCCACCAAAAAGAATATAATTCATTTTGCCCCTTTCCGGTCAAACACAACGCCCACCGTCCTGAACAGCAGGTAGATATCCATCCAGATGGACCAGTTGTCGATGTACTGGACATCCAGCTTGACCACTTCTTCAAAATCATCAATATCGCTGCGGCCGCTTACCTGCCACAGGCCGGTAATTCCCGGCTTCATGGAAAGGCGGCGCTTGTGATGGCTCTCGTACTGCCGGTACTCATCCAGCGTGGGCGGGCGGGTACCCACCAGGCTCATGGAGCCCCGCACAACGTCAAAAAACTGCGGCAGCTCATCGATGCTGGTGCGCCGGATGAAGCGGCCCACCCGGGTGATCCGGGGGTCATCTTCCATCTTGAACATCAGGCCGTTCATTTCGTTCTGGGCCATCAGCTCCTTTTTGCGTGCCTCCGCGTCCACATACATGCTGCGCAGCTTGTGGATGTAGAACACACGTCCATTCCGGCCCACCCGGCGCTGCTTGAAGATCAGCGGGCCGGGGCTTTCCAGCTTGAGCGGAATGGCCACCAACGCAATGATGGGGATGCTGATGATACACCCCACGATGCCACCTACGATATCCATGGTCCGTTTCAGCACCTGATCCCGCAGCTTGAGTTCCACCGTGCCCATCGTCACAACATTGCCGCCCGCACAGCGGCTCAGTTCCCGGCTGATGCGCACCGCACTGGTCTCATCGCAGCAGGCTTTTTCGATCCGGTCCAGCACCGGCAGGCGGAAATGGACCGTCAGACCCATGCTCTCCATCTCCTCGAGGTAGGGCAGCATATTTTCCTCGCTCTCCTGCGCAATATCCAGATACACTTCATCCAGCGCTGCCTGCCGCAGCCAGTCCATGAAATTATCGAAGTTGGCCTCGATCTTCACCCCATCGATCTCAGTGTAAAGCTGCTCCGGGGCAGCTTCCAGAATGGCAAGGCCGGTCACACGCTTGGACCAGTCCTTTTTCAGTTCTTCCAGAATAGGGCTTGCGTTTTCCTGCGTGGTCACCACCCCCACAAGACTCTGGATTCCCTTGGTATAGCGGGAGCGCACCAGCATCTTTTTGAGGACAGCATGAGCGCCCGTCATCACAAAGACATCGATGACGGGCACAAACACCAGAAAATAGCGGGAGTGCAGCATGGGAGCCTTGGTCAGCGCCAGACAGGCCGCATCAATGAGGGTCAGCAAAAAATTGAACCGCACCGCAATCTCAACTTCACGGATCGGAGTGCGGTTCACGATATTCTCGCTCTGATCAAATGTAAAAAAGGTCAGAATATAGGCCAGCAGCAACAAGAAACAGGCCTCTACCAGATCGTCCAGCTGGAAGTCCCCCATCTTGTGCAGGACACCTGCGGTCAGCCCCCACGCCAGCCCAATGCTGAGAACCAGAGAGAGCAGATCAATCAGAAACAGGTATCCATACTGCAGTTTTTCACGTTTCGTAATCATACTGTTTCGTTGTCTCCATTTATTTTTACCATTTTATCATATCGGGAGAAGGGTTGCAATAGATGGAGGTCGAATGCAGCACTGCTTTTGTCGGATCACTGCGAATGGATCATGCCATTTTACGAAAGCGCCTTATCGCACCCAAAATGGTCAGCAAAAAGCGCCCTTTCTCTCGCATCACACAAGAGAAAGGGCGCAGTCAAGCTTTATTCAGCCCGGGAAGAACTTCAATCAGCAGTTCTCAGCGAAGTACTTAATGGTACGGACCATCTGAGAGGTGTAGGAGTTCTCGTTGTCGTACCAGGACACGACCTGAACCTGATAGGTGTCGTCGCAGCTGCGCTGAATTTTTGCACTTTTCCAAGTAGTTCTTCACAGTTTTGTAACAACAGTTACAGTACCAGAACATACCGTTGTCGTACCAAAAGCGGTTTGTTCGCACCAAAATTATATCACGTTTCAGCGTCATTTGCAAGGATTTGATTTGTTTCACTTCTGGCCTGCATTTTTCAAATTCTAACGTATATTTTTACAACATTCCACGGTTCGAGCGCCTGAGGCCTACGGCTTCCGCCGGGGCAGCAGCTCTCCCAAGCACTCTCCTCAGAAGCTCTATGACAGCTAGATTGCCAACATGTTCCTGCTGATTAACTGAAATTTCTCCGGACGTGATTTTGAGCCATGGTGTGGGAAATGTAGCCGTTTATGTTTGATATAGAACAATTCTATTCATTCCGAGTCACATCAATTACCATTTATATAAGAAAACCGCGTGAACTGCCAGAACTTTAGCTCTACGCTCCGACTGATTCACACGGCTCTAAAATATTTATTTCAGCTTTGCGAGGATCTCATCTGCCGTCATACCGGATGCCAGCAGTTTCTTCAGCACATCCTCAGCTTCAACCTTCTTAGCAGCTTCGGCAGCTTTGGTTTCGGCTTTGACCTTTTTAGCTTCAATTCTGGCGATTTCTTTGTCGATAGTTTTCAGCTCGGCTTTCTTGGTTTTCAGGTCTGCTTTCAGAGTGTCAATATTCGCAGCGATCGATGCAATTTCGGCGGCAGCAGCCTCCTTTGCGGACTGCTTTTCAGCAATCTGCGCAGCAAAGTCAACGGTTGTTTTTACGGTCTTGGGCTTGTTCTTGCTACCTTTGGGACGGGGCATATGGGACACCTCCAATGTTTTTTGATGGCTTCAGTATAACACTCGTTTTTTATGTTCGCAAGAGGTGCATTTGGTGGAATAAAAATATAATTTGATTCAAGCAATGTGAAGGGGGTGCTCAACTGCACCCGGCAACAAATAATATTTGTTTATATCTTCTACTTCTGCTTTTGACGCGCTTTAGTAGGTTTGCCGCGTAGATATCTCTGTCAACTATTGCGTTAGAAATTTTCAAGTCGCTTCAGCTTTGCAAGGATCTCGTCCGCGCTCACGCCGCTTGCCGACATTTTCTCAGTTTCCCTTTCACAGGGATAACGATCTTATCTTATACAACAGATCCACTGAACGAATTTTGAACATTTATTAAACCAATCTGAGGCTGGAGACTCAACTCTTTTATAATTGATATTTCTCTTTTCCTGTTTAGTTCATCGTTTCCCTTTGCCGTCAAAATATGTCCCGATATTCCTACATCCGGCTCCACTTTTTTATATATCCCGCACTTTCGAGTTCTTCTATGTATGCATTAAACTTTTCTTTGGATATGCCTAATATATGCTCATCAATAAACCGTTCTCTCTGAATTGTTCGCAAGAGTGCCCTGTAATAATCCAAACTGCCGTCGATACGTTTGCGCGGAATATAAGGCTTTTCAATATCGGGTAACAGCAGCGTCTCGCCATCTACACACATGCCAGTAATATATCTTTTATAAACATAAGACAAAACCGTATTTTTGCTGCAGCTCCACTTCTTTGCCGCCTCATCAATAGTAATCATCTGAAGCCCTCTAGTATCAATTCAAATCTAATAATTTCAACTTATATTCTAGCCACAGAATCTCACTGTGTTGTCTTTTATGCCTTGATTCCCTGATACTCCTGTTGAACCTGCTGATAGCTTTCCAGATTGCCAATGTCATACCGCTTGCCCGGCATCTCCATAGCATGCACATCCGTTACTGTGCACAACCATGTAATAAAGCTGCCCGGAGCATCGGTACCGCACTTCTTCTGTGCAATTGCATCTTTGACCTTTCTGGCATCTGCCCGAGTGTACACATAGAAGGGAGGGCAGCACCAGTGGCTCTTGGGCTGGGCAGGCTTTTCTTCCATGGAAAGGATCTTGTCCTGATCGTCGAGTTCCACCACACCGCACTTTATGAGCTTCTTTTCCTCTGGTTCATAATAGCGCATTATACAGGAGGTTTTCTTCTGTTGGGAATAAGCCACAAATTTGGAAAGAGAGAAATCCAGCACATTGTCGCCGGCGATCACCAGCAGGTCATCATCCAGCCCCAGCTGGTCAATGGCAAATTGCACGTCACACACAGCACCAAGCCGGGTCTCATTGCTGCTGGTTCCATCGTCCACCACCTGAATATTTTGCTTCTTAGTAGCCGCCCAGTCCTCAAAATGATGGGCATACTTGTGATTGCTGATGACCACATAAGTATTCACCAGACCAGCGGTGTCAATGTCATCCACCAGCCAGTCCAATATGGTCTTATCCCCTACCTTCAGCAAGGGTTTGGGAAAGTTTTCGGTCAATGGATACAGGCGGGTTGCGTATCCCGCGGCCAAAATCAAGCACTTCATATTAGTCCTCCGTCTTATGCCCTACGCCGTCCGCACTCTCGCACAGATGGAAACTGTACTTACCACACATCTCCGGGAATGCAGTGAGATACTTTCGTTCCACTTCTTCCCGGATGTCATCTGCCTTATTGGGATCGATCAACGCCATACAGCACCCCTTAAAGCCAGCACCACTGAAGCGCCCACCGTAAATGCCAGCGGTCTCCCTCATAATCTCGTAGAGTTTGATCTGCTCCGGCGCACCGGACTCCCAGTTGTGGATGCTGCTCCAGCCAGATTCAAAGGACAGGCGTCCATACTCCTCCAAATCGCCTCGCCGCCATGCTTCCGCACCAGCTTCCACACGCTTGAACTCGGTATACCAATGTTCACAACGTTTTGCCCATTGCACCGGCAGCTTATCTTTATAGGTCTGGTAGATCTCATACGAAACATCCCGGGCGTTAGCTTCATTGAACTTTCCGTAGTCAAGACCCGCAAAAGCCTGCAAGGCGTAAATGCCTGAACGCAACTCATCCACTCGCATATTGTATTTAGAGCTAGCCAAGCTGTGCTCCAAACCGCTGAAAAATACCGCAATCTTGTAAGGTTTCATGTTGGGATTCGTGGGAATCAGCTCGTAGCTGTTATCCTTACAGTCCAGATATAGCAAGTGGTCTTTTTTGCTCAGAACCTCACAGCTCTGATCCAGGGTTCCTACATTAACACCCACATATTTTTTTTCTGCCTCGAACGCAATGCTGATCAGCGCTGAAGAACTCAGCTTGATTCCATTGACCTGGCATAGCGCCTCCAAAAAAGACAGGATCACAGCCGCAGAGGAAGAAAGCCCTCCGATAGGCAAAGAACCCTCTATCACTCCACAGAGACCAACTGTCAGCGGAAACCGATTGCTCAACGCCCAAGTCGCTCCTCGCAGGTAGTCCGCCCAGTCACCAGTTTTTTCGCCAATCTCCCGGATATGCCACTGGGCACGTTTCGGGAATTGAAGACTGCACATTTCAATAACACCATTCATCTTGGGCTTGTATGCAATATGGATTCCTTTATCAATCGCAAGTCCTGTGATCTTTCCTAAGTTGTGATCACTATGGGCACCAATAGGGCAAATCCGATAGGGGCAAAAGCTGATGCCCATGGGATCTTTTCCATATATTTCGTAGAATCTTTCCTCGCAGCGCATATAATTCCTCCCACCGCTTTATTCCATATAGAACTTTTTATACCACTCAGCAAACTTCCGCAGGCCATCGCGCAGCGGAGTATGAGGCTTAAAGCCAAAATCACGCTCCAGCGGCTCAGTGTCAGCAAAGGTCACAGGCACGTCACCGGGCTGCATGGGAACCAGCTCCTTGTGAGCCTCAAAATTATAGTCCGCAGGCAACACACCAGCACGCACCAGTTCCTCGGACAGAATCTGCACAAAATCCAGCAAGTTTTCCGGATTAGAGTTGCCGATGTTGTAGACTGCATAGGGCGGAATGGGCAAGCCATCCTCGCCGTTCTTCTTTTCCGGAGCCTTTGCCATCACACGGACAACGCCTTCTACGATATCGTCCACATAGGTAAAGTCCCGCTTGCAGTTTCCGTAGTTGAAAATCTTGATGGTTTCTCCATTCACCAGCTTGTTTGTAAAACCAAAATAAGCCATATCTGGCCGACCGGCTGGGCCATACACTGTGAAGAAGCGCAGTCCCGTGGACGGAATGTTGTAGAGCTTGCTGTAAGCATGGGCCATCAGTTCGTTGGACTTTTTGGTCGCTGCGTACAGAGAAACCGGGTTGTCCACTTTATCATCCGTGCTGTACGGCACCTTTTTGTTGCTGCCATAGACGGAGCTGGAAGATGCATACACCAGATGCTCCACCGGATAATGACGGCAGGCTTCCAGAATGTTGTAAAAGCCAATCATGTTGCTCTCGATGTAGGCATCCGGGTTGGTGATGGAGTAGCGCACACCAGCCTGGGCACCCAGATTGACCACAATATCCGGGTGATGCTGCTCAAAAATGCTATCGATCATTGCCTTGTCCGCAAGATTGCCCTTGATAAAGGTGTAGTTCTCGAACTTCTGAAGCTCTGCGAGACGAGCTTCCTTGATACGAACGTCATAATAATCGTTCATGTTGTCCAGACCGATGACCTTGGTATCCGGCTCGGTAGTCAGGATACGTTTTGCCAAGTTGGAACCGATGAAACCGGAGGAACCGGTAATGAAAACAACATTACTCTGCATATAAACAACTCCTTTTAAACTTTTGGATTGACCATTGGCAGTGATATAAGCTCTCTTACACACCCATTTATCAAGCCAGCCTTTGATTTTTTTCTTTTATATTTCTTAACACTGATTTAATCACATGAACCATTGGGCGCAATGCTGCCTTTATCTTATTTTCATAGAAAATATACATTTTTTCATCCATATATTCCACAAACGGAATTCCAGTCTTTTGTTTTGCATATTCTTTAAAATCTACAATTTCCTCAGAATATTCTTCGCATAAAGTTTTCAGCTGATCATAGCAATCTTTCTTATCTGGTCGTTTCCATTCATGCGCGTGAAATACCGCCGTATAACATCCATATTTTCTAATTCGAGGGCACCCACCTGATCGACACGGAATACATATAATTCCTTCACGAACAAATGGCTTACTGCTTTTTCCGTCTGAAACGTATTTAAAGCCATTTGCGGATAGTGCTCTTAAAGTATTTTCATCATAGGAATGTGCTGGCGCAAAGAAAATATCTGTTTGAATTCCATGAGAAGCCAGTATTTCTTTCCCCTTCCGGATTTTTTCATACTGTTCCTCATAACTGTGTCCAGCAAACTCTGAAAGGGATGTACCATTTACAATTCCCTGCGCATTCGTGTCATACAAATGAAGATATCCGTGCATCGCAATTGCAAAGCCATCAGCCTGTAACGCCTTAAGATAATCCCAAAAATCCCTCCGCGGTAGATCAATTAATAAATCTGGATCCTGGCAGTCCGGAATTACACCTATCAGCGGTTTCACGTGATACAGCTTCAAAATTTTCATCGCACGATTCCACTGATTCCAATCCATCGTTGGGCAAATATCATCAAATCGAACTAAAATTTTTCTCATGTTAAAATATCATTTCCGCATAAATCATGCTATCACATCATCAGTCGCTCTATCATTTGCAATAGTGTATTCTTTCGATTATACATCGCAGCAAAACTGTCATTCTTGCTTTCTGTGTTTCGGTCCAATATTTGTGCTACTGCGTCTTGAAACCACTTCTCGCCTTTCTGCCGCACCACCGAGCACAAGCTTTGCATAAACTATCATGACACCATGCACAACAGAGTGTTTTCGGTTATATGCACTATTCTTAGAAATCAGTAAATATCTCGTATTTTGAGTGCAAATAGCACTCTCTTTATAATTGCCTTTACACGATCTTTTGTTGTATAGAGAAAATACTTTTTTGCACAATACTCGAATCCATATTTTCCATAGTCATCCCAAAAGTCAGCCCTATGCTGGTTTGCCGTACTTGGTGCAAACGCATTTGCCTGTTTTTGTATAGCCTCATCTAGGGTTACTTTTTCGCTTGTAAGCCACTCAACCTCAGACATTGTGGATTGCGCCTTCTTCGTTCTTGCAATCACTACGGAGCATCCTTTTCCATCATCAAATTCGGGATGAAATTTCTCAATTCCCCAAAAATCGCCCATAGTAAAGTCGGCAGGCTTGTTAATCGTTGCGTAGGGACAGCTATGACAGTAGTTTCGGATGCATAAATTAGAAAAGAAAACTGTACGCCACATTCTAGATGCCCAAGACACATTATCTTGATGAGCCACCTGAATAGTATTTTTATAAGTAATACTATTCAGGTAGCTCGAGCCTCTGCTCGAGCTACCCCATCCATATCGCTTGCTTCGGAAGCGATATGCAATTGGCTTTCGATGTTTCTTCTCCTCGTAAAAACGCAAATAGTCTCTCCATATTTTCGGAGAAGGAACGCCGTGGCAAAAGAAATCGATTGTCAGCAAACGTTCCGTGCTAATTTTTTTACAATCCAAGAATGAATACAACCCGGAAACTTGGCAAGAAGTCCCAGTAAAAAGAATTGTTTGACCTGTTTTAAGCAGCTCTTCAATTTTCTTGTAGCAACTTTTCATATCACTCTGAACATACTTGGAGTCTTGCATACGTTGGACATCAGCCCACGTATTGCTGACAATATGTTCTGGCATCAGAGTGTCTTCTCTCAATACGCAACCACATACCCATCCGTTTTTTGTTTCAAGCACATATTTTGCAACAGCCGGGAAAAATGCACCTGATGCAGAACTGACTCGTGCCACATCTTGCCACTTTACCGCATATGCCTGCATAGGCACCTCTATCTGTTTAGTATGCATGGTCGGCTTTGCGGCAGTGGGACAAACTTTGACACACATGCCGCACTCCACACAAATATCGTGAGATACCTGTGGACAGAGAAATCCCTCAGAGTCGCTTTGCATCTTTATAGCTTGTGTTGGACAGATGGCCATACAAGCTGTGCAGCCACAACATTTCTGTGAATTTGTTTCAACGTGCATTACTTTTTGTCTCCCCCAACTCTTTTTGCAGAAACTTTATCGATGCAGTTCTCTTTTTCCATATTTTTTTATTACATATTTCATAATTGATCGTATACTGAAAAAGTGGATCTTCTTCGATATAGCATTTTTCAATTTCCAGTTCTTTCAGCAACATTGCCAGTCTATTGTTTTTATTATTTGTCCACACGGGCCGATTAAAGTAAAGCGAAAAAAGAAGACCGTGGTAAGAATCAGTAAAAACGGCATCGGCGTATTTGATATAGGACATCCATTCCTGCGGAGAATAAATTGTTTTATAGTCATTCGATTTCCATGGATATGTCGTTCCTAAAATAATAAGTTTTTTCCCTTCCTTTTTTGCATATTTTCTTGCTGCTGTGAGAATTTCATCATACGGAAAATATACGAGCACGTAGTTATTTTCCGGAACCGAAAAAGTAAACTTGGACCATTCAGAAGCCTCGAGAAGCATTGTCGGATCGCAAACCACTTCGCAGGGAAGACCAAACTGGTTCCTAATTTTTTCACAGGTATCAGATTCTCTTACGCTGATCCATTGATAATGTTTCAAAGCCTCTTCAATTTTAGAGCATTGTTCTTCACTCCACACATCGCCAACAGAGGATGCAAAGGATAAACGCTTATGGGGCGCATCCACAAAATCAAGGAAGTAAGACATATCCCCACCATTTACATCAAGATTCCAGATCATGTCCGAACCTGAAATAAAGACATCATATTGACGATCAGCCTCCCCAATCGTGTCCTTTGTATAATGCTGTCTGCTATAGAATTTTTGCAGAAAGTCAACACATTCCTTAGTTTTTCTTTTTTGGTGCGGCCAAATAAAGCATTGATACGCTGCCCGTTTGATAGGATTTGAATATTGCGGAATCGACAGTTCGCGTTTTACAATATTCTCGCACTGGTAATCGATAATTTCACAATCATACCCAAGTTTCCTTATCGCCGCACACAAAGCATATGCTTGTAAGACAGCCCCATAGTTTGGAATCTGGTGATATGTTAATATACCGTATCTCATATCAATTTTTCCTCTTGATTCTGTAAACAATGTGACCTACAATGTTCAGATAATATTTAAACTCTTCACAATGTGAAAATGTCAGAAAGTGTAAAAGTGCATAGATAATAGAAATTGTCAATCCACGCAGAATAAAGCCTGTGAATCCGGAGATTGTGATCAACGCCACGATTTTTGTCATAACAAAACCGCAACCGGCCAAAAAGACAATCCATTTAAGGATCAGATATAGATAATTCCAGACCGAGCGGTTTAACTGTTGATGATACACAACCCATGCATCTGTAAAATAAGTAATACTCCGGCAGATAATGGTTGCGATATAAAGCCCTGCAATTCCCATTGGCCGGACAAGGACATAATCCAGCGCAATATTCAGGACTGCAGCTACGGCAAACACCACTTTATACTCAGAAAAGCATCCCATAGCACTTCTGGTCATATATAATGGATAGTGGATGCTACGAAGAAACAGCTCGAACAGGATGAGCATAATAACGACTTGTGGCAAATCATATTCAGAATCCAGCCAAATCTGTGTCACAAATTCCCGCAGTAAAATTAGCATTCCGAGACATAGATATCCATATAGCGAAGTGTTCAGAAAAAATAGTTTTTTTAGAACACTTTCCGCCCTGCTTTTTTCATCGGTTACTACAAGATTGCCAATGGATGCTGTTATGGCATCAAAGATCTGATTTAATACGCTGTTTACAATACTGCTTAATACCGTATAATTTGACAGTATTCCTACATATCTAATACCAATAAAAGTAGAAATGAAGATGTTATCAGTTCCACTAAATGCTGTGCTTGCAATTTTAGTGAGCAGAAGTCCTTTAACATCTTTGAAAAGGTTTTTGATTTCCTCCGAACTCAATTTTAGGTTAGAGGCTTTCCTCAGATATGGATACTGCTTATCAGCATAGTACGAGCATACAATGTTGTTTGCAAGATTAAAAACAATGTTCAGGATGCAATATATGACAAAATTATGTGTAACAACGAGAAAAACACACTGCGCTATGTTCATTCCGAGGTTAAACATCTGCGTACAGATGTTTACGATATAGCTTTTTTGATCGGCAATAAGAATAGACTTTTTGTAAACAAATACGTAAGTCACTAATGTCTGTGCTAAATATAAAATATAAAGGAGGGTCACATTTTCTTTTACATTTGGCGCAATGATAATGGATGGAATAAACGGAACAAATGCCAAACCAGCCAAAAGGATTACGAACGTGATTATACGATAGATTTGTTTATAAAGCTGTATGTATTCGCGCAGCTTCTCTTGATCATTTGTAGCCAATGGCTTATACATGCGATAAACCAATGCACTCCCGATTCCCAGTTCGGCAAAGCTCAGAATCGTAAGAATATTGGAAAAAAGTCCACTAATTCCAAGATATTCAGCACCTAAGTTTTTAGTAAAAATTGTCCGACATACAAAGCTAACAACAAGATAAACAATTTGACACGATAACGTAACAGCAGAGTTCAAAATCACTTTTTGGGTTCTATTTTCTGCCATTTAATCTTCTCCCTCATACATTTTTTCTAGCTGCTTCACATTATGCCGAATATCCCATTCCTCGATGCCTGAATATTGAATCGGTGTTGTATCCTCGCACATTTCAAGCAATTTTCTCGCCCATTCCCTCGCACTCAACTCAAGACTCAAGAACTGTAATTTATTCGAGATGCAAGCATTATCTGGCACGCCCGTAGATGCAACACATGGTAAGCCTGCTGCCTGCATTTCAATTACTGCAATGCCTAGACCTTCTGAAAATGATGGAAATACAGCTGCATCGCTTGCTTGTAAAATCTCTGCAATATCCGTCCGATCATGGAGAATTTTATAGGAATCATCAAGCCCTTCGGCCTTTATTTTTTTCTCAACCCGCTGTTCCGTTTCTCCTTTTCCAATCATAAGAAGAAACGCCTCGGCTCTTTGTTCTTTTATCTGTTTGAAAACATCTATAAGAAATTCATGATTCTTGACAGAATTAAATCTTCCAACATGAACAACCAAAAAAGCATTCTGTGGGATATTCAAATCCATACGTTTCTTGTCACGGTCATATTGTCTACTGTATTTAGACAAATCCACTCCATTGTTTAATATCTTTGTATTATCTGTCTGGAGTATCTTGTTCATACTATCACACATCGAAGCATTCAATGCTATCGGCTGAACCTGATAATGCTTCATTAACCATTTTAGATTTTGAATATCACTCGCGTTTTCTGATTTCCAAACCTCTGCGCTGAAATGTTGTGTATAAAATAGCTTTACACTCTTTTTGAGTCCTGAAAATCTAACGTAATCACTTAATGACAAATGAAAATGAACAATATCTGGATCCAACTGCTGCAATTCCCGA
Source organism: Faecalibacterium hominis (ex Afrizal et al. 2022) (assembly GCF_049545105.1). NCBI lineage: Bacteria > Bacillati > Bacillota > Clostridia > Eubacteriales > Oscillospiraceae > Faecalibacterium > Faecalibacterium hominis (ex Afrizal et al. 2022). Next base: position 968,423 of record NZ_CP186860.1, read on the forward strand.
CGAACCAACCAATACCGTTGAAAACGATTTACTAGTTTCGCAATCAAGCCCGTTTTTTCATAAAAAGGCATTTCATCGCAAAGATAGACAACAGGAATATTGTTCTGCTGCAGAATCGTTTCATAAGGGGAGTCACAACGTGTATAGCATAGAACAGTCACATTAAATTTTGACTTGTCCAGCAGAAGTGCATAGTTTTTTACTAATGTCTCTGCACCTCCCATATTCAGGCCGTGAATGAAATGTACTACCCTTATCATAGCGTTTCCTTCTCCATTGTTGGTAAAGTTATCATTTGACCAAGTTTATAATTCCATTCATCCGGCGATACAGGTCCAAACCCACCATTATGGTAAAATGTCATTTCACCAACATATATCCTTCCTAAAATGTCATATAAATCAATTCGAACATGAGGGATTCCTTTTGAAAGAATTGTCGCAATCTCCTTCATTTTTTCAAATTCTTGTGGTTTAGAGGGAGGAACATCTGCATTTGGATCCTTCATATGTATATTCAAGTGATTAAAATCCATATCGAAGAAATCCGTTCTAGCATCTACAGCATTATCTTTTGAAATATAAACTATTTCCGGTTTTCCATTAAAACAGAAAAATTTATAATCTGTAAGACATTCATCATCTACATCTTTCAAAAATTTTTCCGCTATAATTTTTCTCGGAATATTTTTATATGGCCACTCTCGATTTTGAATATAGTAATTTTCCTTTAGACCTTTATCTAGTTCTTTTTTTACTGCCACGATATTCATTTTGCTTTTATCTACACAGATATACATCCCTGTTCCAGAATTGTGATTGCATTTCAACACAAACTGGTCCGGCAGCGTATTAAAATCAATATCCTCCGGGTTATCCCATACACCTATTAATGGAACAACGTACTCATCACCAATTTTGGAAGCAACATACTTTTTAGCTAAATATTTATCTGCCATTACGGTATATTCAGGCTTGCGGTCGTGCAACTTGAGCCATTGGAGTTTTTCGTTGAACGTCTTTGGATTTTCCAAATCAAGATCTCTGCCGAATACATTTTTATATTTTAACTTCAAATACTGCTCATCTGACAGGCCGTTGAAAACACCCAATTTTGTTAGATAGGAAAACCTTATCTTACGGTCTGTTATTGCTTGGTATAAAGCTTTACTGATTTTCATTAATATATTTACCTCCCATATTTTATGCTATAAACCATAAAGCGTAAAATTTCAATCATTAGGTTTCACCCACAATATTATTCGTTGAATCTTTCAGCCACTCGATTCCGCCAAAAAGAAAAATATATCCCCAAATTGATATGATAGCATACGGCCTTTGATACAAGGATACAAAGAAGAGCATTACGTAGATCAAACACATTTTATCTTGTTTGCTACATTTTAATGCTGCAAACAGCCAACTGCCCAACAACCAACTTGTTCCTACAATTCCAAATGGAACCATGAAACAACTTTTATAGCTTGCTACGCCGGAAGCCAATACCGCTCCGCTTCCCATTCCAAACCAATAATAGATGGAATTTGAAAATTCTGCATATTCTGCATCAAATACACTGTTCGTTCGATTGTCCCCTGCCAATCCAGACTTTGTGATGGCAAATCTACCCACAAGCTCATTTATCGCATTATTATGAAAATCTATGTTTGGCAACACGAGAAAAACCATCAAAATAATACCTATAATATAAATAATATTGGAAGGCTTTTTTTGACAAAGATAAACAGCCACGAATCCTAAAATCAGCAGTGCAAAAGCAAATGAAACGGTGAGCACTCCTGCCGTAAGAAGAAGAAGTTTTTCCCACCATTTGGTTTTGCTAAATGTACAGATAAAAAGTAAAGCGCATGCAGTTCCCAACGCACCAGGTTCATTGAATATTCCGCACAACCGATAAGTGTGATCACCATAGGTATAAATTGCAAATATGCCAAATTTGTAGTAATATGCTGTTTCCAAACCATTTTGAGCATAAAAAAGAACTCTTTGAAATCCGGCACGATTAAATAGAAAAAAATCAATCCATAAAATAATAGATATGATATTATTAAGCTGGATAATTTGATAGACACATTGAAATATTTGTTTCTTTACTCTTGTTGGTAAAAGAACAAATATTACGGACGTGAGGAAGGTAAGTTCTCCACCGTCCTGATAGCTGCCGTAAGTGTGTACCATTTGCATCAACCAGTATGATAAAGGCAGTATCACCAATGCCAAATCATATTGCTTTACTTTTCGTTCACACAATAAAAACAGACATCCAAGCGGCACACATAGTCTTGCAATGCTTAGCGAAAGAAACGCATATATTGGCGAGTAACTGTCTTTATCGAATGCCAGATAAAGGCTCCTGCATGTATACATCGAAAAAAACAAAATCAGAACTGTTCCGACAATTTTTTTTAAGCCAGTTCTTTTATTTTCCATTATCATTTCCTCGTAACGATTTTTTCACATTGTAGCCCTCTTGATCTCATCTAGATAAACAAATTATATTGTGGACATAATCTTTCCACATTTGATTAACCCTGTCTGGCTTAAATGTTTCGGCATGCCTTTTTTCCGTCATGCCATCTTTAGTGGTTTCTAGAACTTTACAAATCGCTTCCGCCAGTTGCGCAGAATCATTGCACGGAACCAGTTTATCGGAAGCATCCTCTCCAAATAGCTCCCTTGGTCCTCCACAAGGACAATCCGTAGAGATACACGGTACGCCAGCCGCCATCGCCTCCATCAGTGCATTGGGCATTCCCTCATAATCAGAAGAAAGCACAAACAAATCTGCCGTTTGGAGCGCTTTTGCTACATCATTGGTGGCTCCCATCAGAAAAACTTTTTCATTAAGATTCAGTGACTCGATCTGATTCTGGAGCTTTTCCCGAAGTACGCCTTCTCCATAAATTTTTAGTGTTGCAAAGGGATAGATTTTCTGCACCTCCGCAAATGCGTCTATCAGCAACTTATGATTTTTCTGCTCCGTCAGGCGACCGCAGGTAACAATCTCACCTCGTACTGGTGTGCGCTCCACTTGGTAAAACTCTTCCTTAACGGCGTTATAGATGATTCGTGATTTTTTCTGTAAGCGCTCCGGAAACCACTTTTGTGCATCGCTTGTCTGGAACACACAGCCATCCGCCATCGGAAGCAACACTTTGCCTACAAACTGCCCTATTTTTCCTGCATATTCCTTGTTAGGATCATTCCGAACAGAAACCAGTGTTTTTACAGGCAATCCTCTTGTCGCTAATATTGTACGAAAATTCGGCTCTTCCATAAAAGAAACAAGTATGTCGGGCTTCTCAGATTTGCATAAATCTCTCAATTTCTTGATTCTGCTAAAATTTCTTTTTATTCTGGATTGCTTGATCTCCACTTCTTCCAGCGTAAGCCGTCTTACAGTCGCCGCAAGCGGATACTCCCATGTATCCCGGAAAGACGTGACCAAAGTAGTGTCGTATCCATTTTCAGAAAAATATTTTGCCAAGTTCACCATGACACGCTCTGCGCCGCCGCCATTTATAGCATTTACATAAAATACAATCTTACTCATGTCTATTCTCTCTTGTGAATATTCGTATATTTTTTACAATCAAACTGTTAAATATGTCTCTTTATTTGATTCTCGATTTCGACAAAAAAAGGTCCAATATCCTTTGAATTGAAAATAGAATGCGAATCAGCTTTAGCAAAATCAGCAAACCACTCCAAGGTCTTTTTTTGTGACAGTGCGACCTTTAAGTCATTAAAATCCGGAATAAATCGAATTGAGTTGCTAAAAGTCATTGGCAACTTCGGTAGTTGTCCAAACACCGAATAGTAGCACCATATAAACGGAAGGTTTACGCCAGCACTCTTTACACAGTAGGCGTTTCCATCGTTGCGCATATTAATTTCAAGAAAATAATCCTTATTATTTTCATCACGAATGAACTCAACACTAAATAAGCCGCTATAACCTATCTTTCTTATGAATTCATGAACTGCTTCTGAATCATAATCAAGACCTTCAATCGGCGAATACTCTAGATAACCCGTGTTTGTATTGCGTGGCTGCCGCAAAATCCTCGTGTACCCGGGGATAATAATCGTCTCTCCACCATCTAGGGAGCATCCAATCAACTGGAATTCCATTTTCTTTAAAATGAACTCCTGAATTTGAACTTCTTTGGCTTCAATTTTCCCAAGTATGGATTCCAATTCACTATAAGAAGACGCAATGCAAATATCGCATTTCCCCGCACCAATAACGCTTTTTAAGGGCTTTGTTATACACGGAAACCGATTCCATCTAAAATCGTTTCCCTGTGTAATAACGGTGCTTTGAGGAACATGAAGTCCACAACTTATTGCAACTGCATCTTGCACATTTTTTTCCATTAACTGACTAATGTCAATTTTACTCGATGGTAAATAAAAGTTGTCCGATAGCTCTTGCTTATTTGATATTACTACCTCAGAGGCTCCATCAGAGCAGCACACAACCACCCTTTTTTTCCCATCCTCCGCCAGTTTTCTTAACCACATGACTATTTTTTCGCAAGACTCATTGTGACTGACATTCCGTGCTAACACGTATTTACTGGTAGAAATAATGTTTCTATTTGTAATATGGTCTCCGATTAGGAGCACATGTATATTTTCTTTTTTGATACCCTGCTCACCTAAAGATCGAATCACGCCGAGTGTATTATGATGAGCCCCTCCAATCACGGCAACGTGTATGCAATCTATTTTGTTTTTGTCCATATCCATAATAAGCTCCATCTGACAAGCTATGTGTCATCTTCTCAGGAAATACAGTTCCCGTAAAGCCCTGTCCAACAGATTCCGCCCTCTTTTTTTGCCTACAGTAATCGATATTCTAAAACTCTCGGCGTTTTTTTTGAGAAACCGTTCAAGAACATCAAAATCATCATCTTTCATCATATTGGGATGATAGCAAAACGTCACCATTTTAAACGGTAGCTTTCTTACCCGCCCAGACTGTTGCGGAATAAAATAGAAGTTGTTTTCAAAATACACATCATTTGCAATAGTATCGCTGATGATTCGAATATCGGATTCTTCCTTCAAAGCCACCAGTGTATTTTCATCAAATGTATGTGAAGGAGCAAAAAACACTTTCGGCTCAATATCATGGCCTTTCAAAACATCAACACCGTGCCGAATCATTTCTTTCTGCTTGTCCAGTGGGACACCTGCAAATTCACTTCTTTGGTTTACCGGGTTGATGCCACCTTCCTTGGTCGTGTACTTGTGATAGCAACCATGAAGTGCCAGCTCCCAGCCTTTTTCTTTCCAGCGTGCAGTCTTATCCCAGAATTCAGGGTCTTGTTCATACGTATCGGTAAGAGATGAATCCAGATTGTCCGGAATAACTCCGACCAACGGCTTAATTCCATACTGGTCTAAAAGTTCCTCCATCCGCTGCCACTTTTTAACATCCATATAATCGGAGGCATCGTCCAGGCGCAATATATATTGACTCATTTTCTTGCCCTTTCATCCTGTTCCAGATAAAAACCTTGAAGTTGCTTTGCAACCACTGTTGCATCAAACGATTGTAGCTTCGCCATATTCTCTGCTGTGGCAGCAATTCGATGTTTTCTCTGAAGATTCGCAACCTCACAAAGCCATACCTTTTTATTAGCCAATGCAAGATACTTCACTTGGTCTGTCAAGTCAACATCGTGCGTTATCACATCAGAAAGGAGGCAGTGAAGACCGTTTGCCTGAGCCTCTACTACAGAAACCGGAAGTCCCTCCCACAAGGATGGAAACACAAATACGTCCATGACTTGGTAATAATCCTCGGTGTTGGTTTTACTGCCGACCATAATAACCGAATCGCTGATTCCAAGCTGCGTGCATTGCTGCTGCACCGTTTCGAACAACTCGCCATCACCTACCAAGAGCAATTTGCTATTGGGGTTCTCTTCGTGGTACTCTGCGAACAACTCCATCAAGAATTGATGATTCTTGGGAACTGTGAACCGCCCGATGTGTCCCAGAACAAAAGTATCTTCGGCAATTCCAAGATCCTGACGCATCTGCTGCCGCTTTTCCTCACAAAACGCAAAGCGCCTCAAATCTACGCCATTTGGAATCATCCGGTAATTCGGCTGTTCCGTAGCCTTTTCTCCATACAACCATTTGCCTGCTTTGTCGGAGCAAGCAAACAAATAATCCGCTGTATGCCGAATTGGAAGTCGCAACATATCCTTCACGATAGCAGAAATGCCACTTCCGTTTGAGGTGCTATGGCTGTGTGCAATTGTTACCAGTCCATGCTTTTTTGCAATTTTCAGATAGATAGATGCCGTACTCCGCACATGTCCATGAATCACATGATATTCCGGATGTTCCGTAAAGAAATCATCCCACCACTTACAGTATGCAAAATGGTTTTTCCCAGTATACTTTGGGCAGACAAAAATTCGTCCTCCCATTTGTTCCACCTGACTGTATAAATCTTTCCTTTCCTCTGGCGTAACAACAAAATCAAATTGAACCTTTTCTCGGTCAATGTTGTTATAAATATTCATCACAAATGCCTGTGACCCGCCAAAGTGAAGACTTGCGATATTATGTAATACTCTGATTGATTCCATTATGCTGCTGCCGAACCTCCGTTGTCCGTTTTTGAATAATCACGCTGTTTGCCGGGAAGTCCCCTTTGACGACTGTTCCTCCCCCGACGACAGTATTATCCCCAATCGTTGTTCCCCGGAGAATCAAGGCATTGGCACCGATCCAGACATTGTTACCAATCGTAATCGGTGCAGTTTTGAATTTCATAGCTGAAACGCCTCCCTCAGCCTGATAATCATGATCTTGATCATAAATCAGAACATTGGGACCAAGCATCACATTGTCACCGATTTTAATATGGTCGTAGGCAGTAACAACACAGCCATTGCTCATTCCAAAGTTTTTGCCAATTTCCAGTTTTCCGCCTTTGCGAACGCGGATCTTTGCGCCATTATGCATTTTCAACTTTTTCGCAATGCGCAGTTCGGATTTTCCATCTACGGTGACTTCAGTCATCGGCGACATAATTGCCGGAAAGGCAGCATGGAACCGTCCACCATTCTCAATCTTCAGGATGGCATACTTGATTCCTGCAAGCGGGGCACAAAACACCGCCTTGATGTATTTATTCATCGTTCCCCTCCAACGCTTGAATCTCTTCCAAGTAAGCTTTTACCACGATTTTTCGGTCGAACTCCCGTTCCATCTTTACACGACCGGCCAGCCCCATGGCTTTCCGCTGCTCCGGTGTCATCTGCATAAACCGTTCCAGCGCATGGACTAGAGCTTCCTCATCCTGAATGGGAATCAGGAATCCGGTCACTCCATCTTCCACTGTTTCCCGGCAGCCTGCACGGTCTGTGGCAATGATGGGTCGGGCACTGGCCGCACCCTCCAAGAGCACGTTGCTCATTCCCTCTGGATAGTAGGACGGATGCACGATGCAGCTCGCCTGTTTCAGGAATGGAATCATATCCTTCTGCTGGCCATGATAGACCACATCTCCAGCTTTCTGTGCCTGCTTCAAGATCTCTTCATAGGCAGGATCGTCACAACCGCCGCAGATATGGAACACTGTGTTGGGGTACTCCGCATGGATTCGTTTGGCCGCAGCAAGATACAGGTCGATTCCCTTTTCCTTCAAGATTCGGGATGTAAACTGGAAATGCACCGTCTCGCCTTCCGGATACGGGAACGCCGGATGGCTCTCCAGATCTACGCCGGAACCCGGCAGCAACCGGATCTTCGCATGCTTCGGCATCATCTTGTGTGTTTCAAAGAAGCGCTGATTTTCGCTGTTCTGGAAAAAAATACAGCTTGCACCAGCCACGCCCATCTTGTAAAGCCGGGTCGTCAGTGCCTGCAAAGGACCGGGATTTTCCACCGGAGTACCAAGACCGGTTACATTCGGAAGATACGGAATCTTTAACTGCTGGCACGCCATACCACCGTACACATTCGGCTTGATATTATATGTAAGAACAACATCAGGCTTTTCAGCTTTCAGAATTTTCTTGTAGGCATGCATCAACTGCAGATCCGAGATAGGATTGGTGCCATGACGGCCAGTTTCAACGCCAATCAACTTGGCACCCATTGCCTTTAGTCTATCCTGATGCTTCAACAGCTGACCGACAATTACCACTTCAAAATCTTCATCAACCAACTTCTCGATAACAGCACCACGCAAATTAAATGCATAGGTCGTATCGTTGATCAACATGACTGCTTTTTTCATTTGCTGCTCTCCTCACACTTTTTCTGCCCCATCGCCGTAGTCGCACCCTCTGCCACGCCTTCCGTGCTCTCCGGCATAAACAAAATCTTCACCGTTGCCAGCATGATCTTCAGATCCTCAATCAAACTGGGATGCGCAATGTACATCAGATCCATCTGCAGCTTATCATACGGTGTCGTATTGTATTTTCCGTATACCTGTGCATAACCGGTCAGACCAGCCTTAGCCTGCAAGCGCAGCGCAAACTCCGGCATCTCCTCACAATACTGGGCGGCGATCTCCGGGCGCTCCGGACGAGGGCCTACAATAGACAAATCACCCTTCAAGATATTGAGAAGCTGGGGCAGCTCGTCCAGACGGCAGGCACGAATGACGTGGCCCACCTTCGTGATGCGGTCATCTTTATCACCGGTGGAAAGGCGTGCTACACCATCCTTTTCAGCATCCACTCGCATAGAACGGAACTTCAGGATCTCGAACGGTTTGCCGTCTTTGGTAAGGCGAACCTGCTTGTAAAAAGCCGGACCACCATCGGACTTGACGGCAATAGCCGTAATCAGAAACAACGGACTCAGGATAACCAGTGCTGCCAGTGAGATCACAATGTCCATTGCCCGTTTCACAAAGAGAAATTCCGGGCTTGCCATATAGCGACCCACACGCAGCATGGGCAGATGGAACATATGCATCGGCTGAGCACCGCTCATAATCACATCACCCACACGAGGGATCACAAACACATTGATGCCCTGTCCCACACAGTATTTCAGGATGATATTGCGCTCATGGCTGTGGACACCGCTGATGAACACGCTCTGCATTCCATCCAGCAGGCTCAGGTCGTTCAGGCATTCCTCAACGTTCAAGGTCATCTTGACATCGTATTTTTTTGAAAGACCGTACTCATTGATGAGCTTTTCCAATCCATGACGAACATCATAAACGACTGCAGTCGGCTGGGCCTGGAATGTATTAAAGTACCATCCATGCGCCAACTTCGCCCAGATTGAGGCCATCAGGATCTGTCCGGCAATCGCTGCGATGCCCGGCAGAAGATTGCAGAGCCGCCGGGCCATCAGGCAGATGACAATGTACAGAATGCCATCGGTTGCCATGGCTGCCAGTACTTGTCCGTAGATCAGCTCTGAAATGCGCTGCAAAGACATCCAGAACGCATCATAGACTTTACCTAACAGAAAGAACAACACCGCAAACAGACCGATCATGGCCCAGTTGCCCTTCCAACCAAACTTTGCATAGACCTGATACGAATAATACAGCTCCCAACAAAGTGCAAACGGAATTGTGATCATTACCAAATCGATGATTTTTACGATCTTCAACATCACATCATGCTGAAATTTTGACATAATACCCCAATAACTCCTTTAGCTTTTTCTTTTGTTCTTCGCTCAACTTTTCAGGCTCGCCTTGCAGCAACCGCTTCTGGTTGTATATCCACCGGCCAAGCCAGATGCCATCCGCAGTCTTATATTTCGCCGGAATCTCCAGATTTCCATATTGCTTTTTATATTCCTGCGCCAGTTCGTACCGGTGCTGCCACGAGTCCGGTTTCTCCCACTGCATTCCGATGGCATCCAGCAACTCAATGCGCTCTTGTGATAAGATTGCATTGCTTTTCTCTGGTTTTCGATACGCATACTGCTGCCGCCGCACCCATTTTCCAAGAGCATAGCCCTCCGGTGAAACATAGGCCACCGGGACATCAAGGTTTCCATTTGCCTCAAAATAACGCTTGGCGGCACCATAGACCTCGTTCCACTGGCGATCATTACGGTTTCCCCAATAGATTCCTATTTCTTCCAGACGACCGATTTGGTCTTGGGAAAGCATTTCTTTTGTATATGCTGCCCTCTGGTTCAAAATCCACGCACCCAGCTTTTCGCCCTCTTCAGTCGTGTAATTGACAGGAACATTCAAGTTGCCGTGTTCGGCGGCATAACTCATAGCAAGTGCATATCCCTGTTCCCATTTGGCATCAAATACGCTCCATGTCATTCCCAACTGATCCAGTTGTCGAATGCGTTCTTCCGTCAGCTTTCCATCGCTTCGGCGTTTCCGCGCATTGTTGATCCACTTTCCCAGAGGATAGTCATTTTTCGTTTTGTATTTCGCCGGGACCTGCAAATTCCCAAACTGTTCCCGAAATTTTCGCGCTTCTTCCAGGCCGTGCTCCCATGCGGCATCGTTGCGGTTGCCCCACTCCATCCCGATACTGTCCAGCCGTGCAACCTGTTGCTCGGTCAGGTTCCCCGGAATCTGTCCCGCACGAACACGGCGCTGGGTCGTCAGCCACTCGCCAAGGCTCAATCCCGCCGGTGTGGTATAACGTTTTGGAATATTCAGGTCGCCGTGCTCCACATAGTAGATGCTTGCTTCGGAGAAGTAGTGCTCCCAACTGGACGAAAGACTTGCCTGCAGCTGCTCGAACAGCACCCGGCAGTCGTGTACCTGCTCGATGACCTCGAACCGCTCGGTGATGATCCTATCGCCCTCACCGTTGGCATTCAGGCGGTAGATTGCCTCCTGCATCTCGCCCTGTAACCCAGCAATGCTGCACAGACCCTCGAAGTTGTTGACCACATCGAGGATAAGCGGTGTAGAATTTTCCCCAGCGGTCAAAGCGCGTCCAATCTGCTGCTTGTAGATGATGGGTGAAATGGTGGGCCGGAACAGGATGACACCTGAAATGCCTTCTACATGAACTCCCTCGTTGAGCATGTCGATGCAAAATAGCAGCTTCAGGCGGTCACTTTCATCGGCCTTGAAGTCGGCAAAAGCCTTGTCTGTACCGGGGTCATCCGAGTAGGCTTCGTAGACCGCCACTTCCGCATTCACCTTTGCAAACCACTCCGGCACATGGGACACCATCTCGTCCATGTGCTCCTTGTTGGCGCAGAACACGATGTACTTTCCAGACTTGTTCGTGATATGATGTTCAAAAACCTTGTCTAATCCATCTGCTTGTTCCAAGGCGCGGCGCAGGGCATCCAGATATTTTTGATTCACATCCTGAATGCCGGGAGAACGCAGATTATCCACTCTTGTCTGATAGCGTGCCAAGTCTTTCTGGTACTGATAGACGGTGGTCACATAGTTCGGAGCAGGCAAAATACCCCTGACGATTGCTTCGCCAAGGGTCATGTCGCTCGCAACACGGCCATCAAAAAGCTCTTCGGCCATATCACGGTTATTATCCAGATACCGGATGTTTGTCGCTGTTAAGCCCAGCAGTTTTGCCTCCGGGCATAACTTTAACAAAGCCACCGTGCTTTCGCCCCAGCATTCCGCGCCGGCACGGTGGAATTCGTCCAATATGATATAAGATGGCTGAAGTCCTGCGATTTCTGCAAGCTGGCTTTCGGTACAGCACATCAGCTTCGCATAGGTGTAAAAATGGACGTTCGCCAACGGTGGAATTCGTCCAATATGATATAAGATGGCTGAAGTCCTGCGATTTCTGCAAGCTGGCTTTCGGTACAGCACATCAGCTTCGCATAGGTGTAAAAATGGACGTTCGCCAGCGGAAAATCCGGGTCGTTCCTTTTCAGGCTCTCCAGCTGTGTCTTGAAGATATATTCACTGGGCGAAAGCCAGATCACGACCTTCTCCGGGTTGTCCTCGATCAGCTTGAACGCAATGTAGCTCTTTCCGGTGCCGGTGGGGTGGACAATGGCGGCCTTGCCATACTGCTCCATCATCCGGACAGCCGCATGATATGCTTTCTCGTTGTGCTCAAACAGACGCAATGCCACCTTGTTCACCCCTTTCCGCAATTCAGGGGTATCCTTCACATGGAAAATGGAGGATACCGTTCCTTTGACATCGTTGTCTATAATCTCATCTTATTTTATCATGGTTATATCTGGGATTCAATAGAAATCATCATAAATGTATCACATTTGACCCTGAAAAACATCGCGAAGGCCGGACTGTTTTTGTGTCATGCCCAGTTCTGTATAATAATTCCAGCTGTAAACGAGGATTGAGAAAATAAGGGGTCAGATGAGAGTCTAAACAGCAGGAGGAAACAGCGATGGCGCGACGGGGAGAAAACATTCGCAAGCGTAAGGACGGTCGGTGGGAAGGCAGGTACATCAAGGCGCGCACACCGGAGGGGAAGATCCAGTGGGGTTACGTTTACGGAACGGCCTATGCGGAGGTCAAACGGGTACTAATCCAGAGAAAAGCGGAGGCGGGGTTCTACAACCTGAATCAAACCGACCTGACCTTTGAAGTACTGTCCGAGGTGTGGCTGTGCTCCCTGAAAAACGCTATAAAAGAATCCACCTATGCGCATTATTCATACACGCTGCACAAATATCTTCTTCCGGTTTTGAGCAAGGTGCCCGTTGCATCCCTTGAGGAAAGCTTTCTGGAACAGGCCATGCAGCAAATCATCACGCCCACAGATGCGGCACACAAGCCACTGGGAAACTCCTCTGCCCGGGAATGCCTCTCGATGCTGCGACGTATCTGCAAATATGCCGCTCATTTACGTTTGATTCGTCCAATGGAGCTGGAAGTTGCGCTGCCAAAAGCCATCGACAAAATTTCTGCGCCTCTCTCCCCGGCGGAACAGCAGCGACTTCATCAATATGTACAGGCGAACCCCACGCCTCGCAAAATCGGCTTACTACTGGGGCTGGAATTGGGGCTTCGAATTGGTGAGATCTGCGGCCTGCAATGGGGCGATTTTGACCTGAAACTCGGCACGCTGAACATCAATCGGACGGTCTGCAGAATTTCCTGTGGAAACGGCCATACAAAGGTGGTCATCCAGACCCCCAAAACCCGCACCTCCCGCCGGGAAATTCCACTTCCAAAGCAACTGCTTATTTTGCTGAAAAAGCTGCGCGGAAGCGCCAGCAATGCTGCATGGTTCCTGTCCGGCAGCGAGTCCAAGCCAACCGAACCTCGCTGCTATCGGAAAAGCATCAAAGCGTATCTGAAGCAGGCGACTGTCCGTCAAGTGCGCCCGCACGCACTGCGCCACACCTTTGCAACGACCTGCCTGCAGGCGAGGTGCGATGTAAAGACCCTCAGCGAATTGTTGGGACACGCCAACGCCAACATCACCTTGCAGCGCTATGTGCACTCTGACCTGACCCGGAAGCGCCGGGAGATGAATCGGATATTTTCCCATCAGGTGTCAATGAGGGGTAGGAAAACGCCAAGTCTAATGGAATAACGTTATATTTCGCTCATGGCCCTCCATTTTCCATGTGGAGGATACTTTTTGCTAAATATATTCTTTGTCGTTACGCAGCCATGTATTCTCTACAGCATAAAATACTTTCGTGATATACGCAGCTGCGCACGCAAAACTGCACGAACTTCTGTACCATCCTATTGAGGTGAACTTCATCATGACTGTAAAAGATGCCGTTGCCAAACGCTTTGAACAACTCTGCGACCAGCGTAGGATACGCCCCAACGAGTTAGCGACCCGTGCCAGTGTAACACCATCTACGGTATACAGTATGCTCGACCAATCCCGTCAGCGTGTGTCCATCGCCACCATTAAAAAGCTCTGTGATGGTCTTGATATCACGCTTGGTCAGTTCTTTTCCTGTGCGCTGTTCGATGAACTGGAGCAAGAGATCCAATAGCTCACCGAACGATCTGCTCGGCTTTCCCTGCAACGCGTACTCTCTTTTCTAAGTGAATTTTAGAATTTCATATCCATTGTCAGCCTGATTTGTGCTCTTTTGCATGGGTCAGGCTTTTTTTTTTTACGCTAAAAGGCCCCTGTCCATCACATTTCTGTGAAAGGCAGAGGCCTTTTGCTGCTAGATTCTAATTCGGTCTGGGGAGATGGAACAACTATCTCATTCTACCGGGTCAGTGTCCCTTACCAGCTTTTTAACTCCTCCCCGGATGCTGGTGATCCGCACCACCGGGGTTTTGCTTCATGAATCATGTGGTTCATACGGTTGTGGTCGCAGGAATCTCACGTTGTCAGTAAAAAATCAACCAGAGGAACGACCGAGATTGCAACACCGTCTACCTCAATGTCAGAATCTTCCTCGTAGGTCACGATGATATGGTGGTGCGGTTCGGTCACGGTTGCAGCAATTTTCTTCAGCAGATCGTTGTTTGTAGTAGTTTCTCCCACTGCTCATTTTGTCTATCATATAAGACATTATAGCATATTCTATGTTCTATATATAAGACAAGCAAAATAATTTCTTGCGTCATTGCTTGACCAGAATATAGTCCGGTTTGATGTCTTCCGGCTCCATCAGGATCATCTCATTACAGCGCATCCCGGTGTCGAACAGTAACATAATACAGAAATTCATCGCGGAGATCTTTCAAACACATAAAAAACACCCTTCCTCTCACGGAAACCCGCAAAAGGAAGGGTGTTGAACTCATTATCCTGTTGTCGTACCAATCACAGCATGTTCGTACCAGAAAGGTTAAAACATGCTGTTACTCAGCACAACACCTCAAGCACTTTTGAGCGTAGAGCTGTGATTAGCAGTTCTCAGCGAAGTACTTAATGGTACGAACCATCTGAGAGGTGTAGGAGTTCTCGTTGTCGTACCAGGACACGACCTGAACCTGATAGGTGTCGTCGTCGATCTTAGCGACCATGGTCTGGGTAGCGTCGAACAGAGAGCCGTAACGCATGCCGATGACATCGGAAGAAACGATCGGATCCTCGTTGTAACCGAAGGACTCAGAGGTAGCAGCCTTCATAGCAGCATTGATGGACTCCTTGGTGACATCCTTGCCCTTGACAACGGCAACCAGGATGGTGGTAGAACCGGTGGGAACGGGCACACGCTGAGCAGAGCCGATCAGCTTGCCGTTCAGCTCGGGGATGACCAGGCCGATAGCCTTAGCAGCGCCGGTGCTGTTGGGAACGATGTTCTGTGCGCCAGCACGAGCACGGCGCAGGTCGCCCTTGCGCTGAGGACCATCCAGGATCATCTGGTCGCCGGTGTAAGCATGAACAGTGGTCATGATGCCGGAAACGATGGGGTAGGTCTTGTTCAGGGTATCAGCCATGGGAGCCAGGCAGTTGGTGGTGCAGGAAGCAGCAGAGATGACCTGATCCTCAGCGGTCAGGGTCTTCTCGTTGACGGAGAAGACGATGGTCTTCAGGTCGTTGCCTGCGGGAGCAGAGATAACGACCTTCTTTGCGCCAGCCTGGATGTGAGCCATGCTCTTCTCCTTGCTGGTGTAGAAGCCGGTGCACTCCAGAACGACATCAACGTTCAGTTCGCCCCAAGGAGCATCCTTTGCGTCCTTAACAGCATAGATCTTGATCTCCTTGCCGTCGACGATGATGGAATCCTCGGTAGCCTCGACAGTGTGCTTGCCTTCGCCGATCTTGCCGCAGAAGGAACCCTGAGCGGTATCGTACTTCAGCAGGTGAGCCAGCATCTTGGGGCTGGTCAGATCGTTGATTGCAACGACCTCGTAACCCTCAGCATCAAACATCTGACGGAAAGCCAGACGGCCAATACGACCAAAACCATTGATAGCAACTCTAACAGCCATGTTAATAGTACCTCCTAAATGTTCTTACCCTTTTATCGGATAATAATCACGGTAGCTTTATTATAGACCAAATCGCGGAAACCTTCAAGTGTCCGCCAAAAAATTAACAAGGTAATTTCACACTTTTTTGTTTTTGAACGATTTTCACAGCTTTTCTGGGAATCTTTTCAGCAATTCAACCAACGGCGTGTCGGGGTATTGCAGGCCTTTCGTCACTTCCTGCCACCCGCGCCACAGTGAACAGGCCCAGCGCGCCGATGCAGCACATGCCAAAGCCAAACAGCACCTCGGGCAGGTCAGCCGCCGTGATGCCGTGAAACAGCAGCACCAGCACCCGGGGCAGTTCCCAGCAGAAGCAGAGCAGGAACGTGCAGATCCCGGCCTCGCACAGCTGGCAGCCGTTGGACGTTTCCGGCAGCCAGAGGGCGCGGACCATCGCCGAAAGAAACACCAGCGCGGCCAGCATCTGCCAGACCATGGCAGTCGGCTCCACCCGGTGCCAGCTGGAGCTGTTCTCCATAAAGCGGCTCAGCACCCCCCAGTAGAACACCGCCGTGCCAAGCACCGCCGGGGTCATGCTCCGGCCGGGCAGACGGTATTCTCCCTTATGCGTCCAGCTGCGGCCCAGCCGGATCAGCCAGACAGCGCACACCAGCTCCAGCACGGCACGCACCAGCGCGCCAACGCCGGTCATGCCCACCGCCAGACGCACCGCACCGGCCAGGCCGACACACACGCCGCCCAGCACCGATGTAACTCCCACCGGTTTGCAGGCACTGCGCAGAACAAGGGGCTGGCGGGCCAGCTTCCGGGCGGCAATGATGCCAACGACCAGTGCCGCCCACAGGCCGCCGTACCGCAGCCAGACAGAGCCCGCCGTACACAGGCCGGTGTTCCAGTCCGTCCACAGGGCAAGATCAAGCCCGCGCCCAATGGCAAGGGCACCACCACAGGTGAAAATCAGCACAAATAAAGCGTTCATCAGCGTTCCTCGATCGGTTTATATTTCTGGCGCACGCCCAGATACTTATAGGCGGGCCGGATGATCCGGTTGGCAAAAATGACTTCCTCCACCCGGTGTGCGCACCAACCTGGCACACGGGCAATGGCGAACAGCGGGGTGTAGATATCCTCAGAGATGCCCAGCATGTTGTAGATCAGGCCGCTGAACAGGTCCACATTGGCGCACACCGGCTTGCTGCTGCCCTTCTCCTCGGCAAAGATATCGGGAGCCAGCCGCTCGATGCTGCACAGCATGTTGTACTCTTCCTCAAAGCCCTTCTCGTAGGCCAGGTGCTTGGCGCGCTCCTTCAGGATGACCTCACGGGGGTCGCTCATGGTATAGACCGCATGGCCCATACCGTAGATCAGGCCGGAGCCGTCGCCCGCCTGCTTGCGCAAGATGCGGCGTAGATACTCGCGCACCTCGTCGTCGTCCTCCGGATGCTCCACATGCTTGAGGATATCCTGCAGCTGACGGTTGACCATCAGGTTGGCACCGCCGTGCTTGGGGCCCTTCAGCGCGCCAATGGCGGCTGCAATGGCCGAGTAGGTATCGGTGCCCGAGGAGGACAGCACACGGGCGGTGAAGGTGGAGCAGTTGCCGCCGCCGTGGTCGGCGTGGACCAGCAGGCACATATCCAGCAGCTTGGCTTCCTCGTGGGTGAACTTCTGGTCCGGGCGGTAGGTGCTCAGGATGTGCTCCGCGGTGCTCTGGCCGGGCTTGGGCATGTGGAAGAACATACTCTGCTTGTCATAATAGCGGCGCTTCATCTGGTAAGCGTTCACCATCATGGTGGGCATACTGGCGATCAGGTTGATGCTCTGGTTCAGGATATTCTCCAGCGTCAGATCCTCGGCATGCTCGTCATAGGAATACAGGCCCAGCACACACCGCTGCATCTTGTTCATAATATTGGGCGAAGGAGCATTCATGGTATCCATAAAGCCATCGGGCAGGGCGCGGTGCTCTGCCAGCAGCTCACAGAAATCGTCCAGCTGCTCCTGGGTGGGCAGGCTGCCGAACAGCAGCAGCCAGATGACCTCTTCAAACACAAAGCGGTCATTGCGGTAAGCCTCGTTCACGATCTCGTTGATGTCCACACCGCGATAGATCAGACGGCCCGGAATGGGAATGACATGCCCTTCCTGATCCTTTTTGTAGCCCACAACGTCACAGACATTGGTCAGGCCTGCCAGCACACCGGTGCCATCCGGGTTGCGCAGGCCGCGCTTGACACCGAGACGTTCGCTCGTCTCCGGGTCGATGTAGTTGTTTGCCAGATACTCTTCACACAGCGTCCGCATGGTCTGCGGATCCAGCGACGCTACTTCTGCATGGGTATAGTTCATGCGCGAATTTCCCCTTTCTCTTATTTCTCTCTTATATACTTTCCGGCCATCCACCATGATGGCACACCCTTATGATAGCGCTTTTGTGAAGTAAATTCAAGTCTTGGATGAAATGTGCGCTTTTTCACCCTGCCGGGCTGGTACACTGGGCCCAGAAAAATGCCTGTCCGGGAGGGAAAACTACGATGAAAAAGACATTCTTTCTCCTCTGCGCCCTGCTGCTGGTGCTGGGCACACTCCTGCCGATCGCCGGTTACCGGCTGACACTGGCGGTGTTCGGCCCGGCACAGGGGGCTTCTTCCGATCCCCTGCCGGACACTGCAGCTTCGGAAGCCGCCCCGGACAGCGCCGTCGTGCCGCCCTCCGATCAGGACAGCGAGAGCTTTCTGCTGGCCGACCAGAGCGCCGGGGCCGTGGTCTCGGTGCCTCGGCGGGAATATCTGATCGGAGCTGTGGCGGCGGAAATGCCCATCAGCTGGCCGGACGAGGCGCTCAAGGCGCAGGCCATCGCGGCCCACAGCTATGCCCTCTACTGCCGCGACCATGCCGCCGAACCGGCTTCCGGCTGGCTGAGCGTGGACCCCGTCCGGCGGCAGGGATACTTAACGGATGCAGTTCTCCGCAGCTACTGGGGCACCGCCTATGAAGAAAACTATGCCCGCCTCTCGGCGCTGGTGGACAGCGCGCTGACCGATGTGCTCTACTACGACAACGCCCCCGCCGGGACAAGCTACTTTGCCATCTCCAACGGCATGACCGAGGCCAGCGAAAACGTCTGGGGCACTGCTCTTCCCTATCTTGTGGCCGTGGACAGCTCCGCCGACCTCAATGCGGACAACTATCTTTATACCGTCCAATTCACCACCGAACAGATGCAGCAGGCTCTCGCCGGGCTGGGCCTTCTCCCTGACCCTGCCGCACCTGCCAGCTGGTTCGGAGAGGCCGCGCTTACCCCTTCGGGCTATGTAGCCTCCCTGCCCGTCTGTGGGCAAAGCGTCACCGGCCCGGCCCTGCGCAAAGCGCTGGGCCTGCGGAGCGCCTGCTTCACGGTGCAGTATCAGGAGGGCAGCTTTCTCCTCACCACCAAGGGCTATGGCCACGGTGTGGGTCTGAGCCAGTGGGGTGCCAAGGCGCTGGCCGAGCAGGGACAGAGCGCGGAGGAAATTCTGGCGCACTATTTCCCGGGGACAGAGCTGCGGAGGTGAACGGGCTCACCCTCTCCGTCATCGCTTACGCGATGCCACCTCCCCCAAAGTGGGAGGCCTTGGCAGTAAATGCAAGGTTTGCGGTTTTGTCAAGAGCTCTCCCTTTGGGAGAGCTGGACGCGAAGCGGCCTGAGAGGGTGAGGATGCTAATAAAAAAGGCAGCTGACCCAACGGCCAGCCGCCCAGAAGATCAATATTCAGCCAAACAGGCTCGTCCACCAATCCTGACTGCTGCTTTCCTCGCCAGCAGCGACTTCAGTCTCTGCCGCAGTCTCAGTTTCCGCGGCGGCTTCCTCCGCCTGCACAGCCTCTTCCAGAAGCTCCAGACCATCGTCATTGCCATCCTCGGTGATGTACCAGTAGCAGGACGCGCCGCCAATGGAGATGCTGGCGGCAGACAGCGGCACACGGCCGGAGGCAACGCCGTTGGAAGGATCGGAACAGTAGAACACGCCGTCGGTGTAGTCCGTCAGGAGCACGGCATGGGGTCTGGTGCGGTCGTACAGCACAATGCCTTCCGGATGCTCTGCCAGAATGGAGACCAGCGCTCCCGTCTTGGCCGCCTTGCCCGAGGGCAGGGTCGCATAACCCACATGCATATCGTTGTATGTAAAGCTGTGGGAGAGCCCGCCCGACCAGGCCGTGCTCTTGATGCCGTTTTCGGTCACATCCACCCAGCTGTCCATCCCATCCAGATAGGCCCGGCGGCGAAGCATCATTGCGGCAGAGGCCAGGGTGCAGGTGCCGCCCCGGCTCTGTTTGAAGTAGAACCCAACATCAACGTTCAGGTCCACGGCCAGTGCCCCGGGGAGCAGCACGGCCATCAGGGCCATCGTTGCAAGCAGGGCAGCGAGAGTTTTCCGAAGTTTGCTTCCAAAGTGCTTGGCTGTTTCCACGTCAGTATCCTTTCTTCACAAAAGAGCGTTTCATTCACTGGTGTAAAGTATATCATTCTGTTACTCTTTTGTAAACAGTTTTGCAGCCATTTTCTCAATATTTACACGCTTTGGTCACAATTCAAGGGCAGATTGCACAATCGTACAGTGAAGTGGTTGGATATTTGCTACAAAAGTCCGGAAAAGTTTTTCATCGTGCTTCCCACGCCTTCTCTCAACTGCCGGTTTCTTTTTCAACGCAATTATGGTATAATCTGCCCTGAAGTTGAATTTTCAGGAGCATTTATATCAGGAGCATTTATATATGAAAGCAACCATCGTCATCCCCAACATCAACGGCAAAGGCTGGCTCAAGGACTCCATCGAGTCGGTCTATGCCCAGACAGAGCAGGATTTTGAGCTCATCATCGTGGACAACGGTTCCACCGATGAAAGTCTGGAGCAGGCCCGCAGCTACTGCGGCCGCCCCAACTTCACCCTGATCGAAAACGGCACCAACACCGGCTTCTCCCACGCCGTGAATCAGGGCATTGCCCGGGCCAGGGGCGAGTATGTGGTCATGTTCAACAACGATGCCTTTGCCGAGCCCGACTGGCTGGCCGAGCTCATCCGCACCGCCGAGACCGATCCCAAGATCTTTGCCGTGCAGAGCCTGATGCTCCGCCACTTTGAACGGGAACTGGCCGACGATGCCGGTGATTACGTCACCTGGATGGGCTTTGCCTGCAAGACCGGCGACGGCCGCCGGGCCAGCCGCTACACCAGGCAGAAGCGCATCTTCTCGGCCTGCGGCGGCGCGGCGCTCTACCGCAAGAGCATTCTGGAGGAGATCGGCACCTTTGACGAGAACTTCTTCGCCTACTTTGAGGATGTGGACCTGAGCTGGCGTGCCAACAACGCAGGCTACAAGTGTGTCCTCTGCCCCACCGCAAAATGCTACCACATCTGCGGTGCCAGCACCGGCGCGGTGAAGTACAACGCCTTCAAGAGCCAGCAGAGCGGCCGGAACAGCATCCTGCTCCCCCTCAAGAACGAGCCGCTGCTCATGCTCATCCTGAACTTTCTTCCGCTGGCGCTGGGCTATCTGCTCAAGTGCTACAAGTTCCACAAGCAGGGCTTTGGCGAAGCTTGGGACAAGGGAATGCACGAAGCCTTTGCCCTGCTCAAAGAGGGACGGCTCGGCAAGCGCCCCTTCCGCCTGAAGGATCTGCCCAACTACATCCTCATGGAGCTGTGGATGATCTGGAACATGGTGCCCTACCTGTGGTATCGTCTGGTCGTGGTCAGGTTTGATCTGAAGTAATCTGGAAACAAAAACACCCCTGCGTGGAATGCTTCACACATTCCGTGCAGGGGTGTTCTGTCTGATTCCGGTTTTCGCTTTATGCCGCCGGGCTCTCGGAGGAAGCCTCGGTGCTCTCCGCCGCAGTGCTCTCCGCCGCCCCTTCCACCGGGGCAGCCTCCTCAGCAACGGCGCTGGCGGCGGCAGAATCGCCTGCGGTTGCAAGGATGGCATCGTTGACCTCGCTCTCAGCCAGCGGGGCGGGCTCCGCAGCAGAGGTTGCGCTGTCGGCAGATTCGGGCTTGGTCTCGCTGTCGGTCAGGCCGGTCAGGTACCAGCTGCCGCTCTGGCGGCTGAACAGGTAGTCCATATACTTGGTGGGCGTGTCGGACAAGTTGTTCAGGATGCTGTCATCGCTGCTCTGGGTGGGGATATAGCCCACGGTAACGTGGAGCAGGCCATCCTTCTTGAACAGTCTGGTGACGGTAGCGCGGAAGATGCCCACGCTGCCGGTGACGGGGATCTTATAGCACTGGGTCGTCTCGTCAAACTCGATGGTCATATCGTCCATCTCAAAGCTCCTGTGGGTCAGCTTGAAGCTGGGGCCCACCAGCTTTGCCAGATAGGCATCCACATCCACCGAGGGCAGCAGCAGCTGTTCGGTGTCGGGGTCCGTATTGTAGTTGTCAAAGCCTCCCTGGGTCTCCTGGATGCTGTACACGCAGCCCCAGACAGCGGCTTCGCGCAGGGTCAGGTCATCGATGTTCTCAATGCCGTCAAAGGGCAGCGGGTCGAACAGGACCAAACCTTCCAGCCGGTCCTCATATTCCGCTTTCTGCTGGGTGTCGTCAAACAGGGTGGCCACACCCTTCACACCGGCCCGCACGACCGTTACAATGCCCACCAGCGCCAGCACGGCGATCAGCAGGCCAAGGGCCTGCCGGGCGCGGCGGCGGTGGAGCCGGGCGTGTTCTTCCGGGGTCATATAGGTCTTCATATCGTTATCGTCTCCTAAATCAGGTCATCTTTTGGGGAAATACCAGCTTTCAGTATACCACAAACTGCCCGCCGGTGCAAAACCCGGGGCGTGGATTTTTTGTGAAAGCGCGATTTATTCCCACGTTTTCCAGATCTCGGGCTGGTAGCCCACGGTGGCCTTTTTGCCGTTGCGCACAATGGGCGTTTTGAAGAGCTGCTGATTCTCGAACAGCTTGTCCTCCTTCTGCCAATCCACCAGTGCATCCAGCAGAGCCAGCGTCTGCTTATCCTTTGCCGCCGGGTTTACCAGCTGTTCCCAGCCGCCCAGCGCGCGGGCCACGTTCTCAAACTCGCCCCGGCTCATCTCTTTTTCCTTCAGGTCGATCATCTGGAACCTGATGCCCCGCTCCTTGAAATAGCGCTGGGCCTTTTTGGTATCAAAGCACTTGCTGGTGCCAAAGATCTGAATGTTCATCGTTTTTCCTCCTGGATCCTGTGTGCTCTATTGTATCATATCTGCCGGAAAAAACCTAGGGATAATTCATCTTCTTTCCGTCCATACTTGCTTTATCACAAGCCGACCCTGAGATTGAACGAAGGGCGGGCCATTTCAGAAAGAGAGGAACTTTCCATGAAAGCATTCGTTGACCCCGATCTCTGCATCGGCTGCACCCAGTGCACCGGGATCTGCCCCGAGGTGTTCCAGATGACAGGCATCCTGGCCGTCGCTGTGCCGGGCGAGCTGCCACCCGACACCGTACCCACCGCCGTGGAAGCCGCACAGGCCTGCCCGGTGAGTGCCATCACCATCTCGGAGTAACACCTTCACCTGCCTTCCCAACACGGGAGGGCATTTTTGTTTTTTCTGCAAAAATCCCCCGCTGGCCCCCATTTTGTGTTATACTATAAATTGAGTTATAATGCAATGGAGGAGACTGACTATGCGTTTACTGGTCATTGACGGCAACAGCATTGCCAACCGTGCCTTTTACGGCATCAAGCTGCTGACCACCAAGGACGGCCGCTATACCAATGCCATCTTCGGCTTTTTGAATATTATGAATTCCCTGCTCCGGGAGTGTGAGCCCGACGAGGTGGCCGTTGCTTTCGATCTGAAGCACCCCACCTTCCGCCACGAAATGTATGACGGCTACAAGGGCACCCGCCACGCCATGCCGGACGAGCTGGCCCAGCAGATGCCCATCCTGAAAGAACTGCTCACCGACTTGGGCTACCGTCAGGTATCAGCAAAGGGCTGGGAGGCCGACGACATTCTGGGCACGCTGGCCGCTGCCTGCGAGGCCCGCAGGGACGACTGCTTTCTGGCCACGGGAGACCGCGACAGCCTGCAGCTGGTGAGCGAGACCACCACCGTGCTGCTGGCCACCAGCGCCATGGGCCGCAGCAAAACGGAGACCATGGATCTGGATGCCATCCACGAAAAGTACGGCATTGAGCCCAAGCAGCTCATCGAGGTGAAGAGCCTGATGGGCGATACCTCCGACAACATTCCGGGCGTGAAGGGCATCGGCGAAAAGACCGCCATGACCCTGGTCAAGAACTTCGGCACTCTGGATAACGTGTACGACCATCTGGACAGCCCGATCATCAAGCCCCGTCAGCGGGAAAACCTGCTGGCCTGCCGGGAGGATGCCTACCTCAGCCGCACGCTGGGCACCATCCGCACCGATGCCCCCATCGACACAGCGGAAGGGGCCTACAAGGTGACCGAGGGCAACAAGCCCGCTGCTGTCCGTCTGATGCAGGAGCTGGAGATCCAGACCCTCATCACCCGGTTCGGGCTGGACGGCATCGTTCCGGAACAGGACCCCGACACCCTGCCGGAGGTAGACGCAGCCATTGCGTCCCTGCCCGCAGAGCCCTCCGGCCACTATCTGGTGGCCGCGCGTCCCGCTGTTCTGGGCAAAAAGAGCGCGATCGTGCAGCCGGAGGCCTGGTACGCCGTGCAGGACACCACCGTGTATCCCCTCTCCGAGGAGGAGCTGGTCTCCCTGCTGGACGACCCCAAGGTGACGCTGGATGTATTCGATTCCGCTCCCCTCTACGCCAGAGCCATGGCCGCAGGCAGCTGGGGCAGCAGCATCGTCTGGGACGGCAAGCTGGCCGCCTACCTGCTGGACGCTTCCGCTTCCCACTATCTGCTCACCACCCTTGCCACCAGCTACCATGCAAGGTCGGCGTTCTCCTGTGAGGAGTACCCCGATGCCGGTTTCCTGGCAGACCTGTTCGCCAGAATGAAGGCGGAGATCACTGAAAATGGAGAGGACGACCTCTACAACAACATTGAGTTCCCGCTGGCACAGGTGCTGGCCGATATGACCCGCACCGGCATCCTTGTAGACCGTGAGGGCATCGAAGCCTTCGGCGTGCAGCTGCGGCAGGAGCTGGATCAGGTGCTGACCCGCATCGAGATGGAGGCAGGCACCTCCGATTTCAACCCCAACAGCCCCAAACAGCTGGGCACCCTGCTCTTTGATACCATGGGTCTGCCCCACGGCAAAAAGACAAAGAACGGCTGGTCCACCGATGCCGAGACACTGGAAAAGCTGCGGGACATCCCGCTGGTGGAGGACATTCTCCAGTACCGTGCCTGCCAGAAGCTGAACTCCACCTATGTGGAGGGTCTGCTCAAGGTCATTGGCGAGGATGGCCGCATCCACACCCGTTTCAATCAGACCGAGGCCCGCACCGGGCGGCTCTCCTCTGACAATCCCAACCTGCAGAACATCCCCATCCGCACCGAGATGGGCAGCAAGCTCCGCGCCTACTTTGTGGCAAAGCCCGGCTGCGTGCTGGTGGATGCCGACTACAGCCAGATCGAACTGCGCATCCTGGCCCATGTCACCGGCGATGCGCACATGCAGGAGGCGTTCCTCTCCGGTGCCGACATCCACCGCAGCACCGCAGCCAAGATCTACAACATCCGGCCTGAGGATGTCACGCCCCGCCTGCGCTCCAGCGCCAAGGCCATCAACTTTGGCATCATGTACGGCAAGGGCGCTTACAGCCTTTCCAAGGACATCGGCGTGAGTGTCAAGGAAGCAGAGGCCTTCCTGCAGACCTATCTGGCCACCTTCCCCAATATCGACGGTTATATGGAAAAGACCATTGCGGATGCCCGCCAGTGCGGCTACGTTTCCACCCTGTTCGGCCGCCGCCGCGCCCTGCCGGAGCTGAACAGCAACAACCACAACATCCGGGCCAGCGGCGAGCGGATGGCCCGCAACACCCCCATTCAGGGCACGGCCGCTGATGTTATCAAGCTGGCCATGGTGCGTGTCTGGCGGCGGCTGCGGAACGAGAAAATGGAAAGCCGCCTGATCCTGACGGTCCACGATGAACTGATCGTGGAAGCCCCGGAAGCTGAGGCCGAAAAGGCCGCGCAGATCCTGCGGGAGGAAATGGAAGGCTGCGTGCACTACGCGGTGCCCCTGAGCACCGATGTGCATACTGGCAAAAACTGGCTGGAGGCCCACTGAACTATGATCGTTTTAGGAATCGAATCCACCTGCGACGAGACCGCCGCATCCCTTGTGGAGGATGGCCGCCGCCTGCTGAGCAACGTCATCTCCACCAGCGTCAAGGAGCAGGCTCTTTATGGCGGCGTGGTCCCTGAGATCGCCAGCCGCCGCCACTGCGAGTTCATCAGCGCCACGGTCAAAAAGGCTCTGCTGGACGCAGGCAAGACCATGGACGATGTGGACGCGGTGGCTGTCACCTTTGCGCCGGGCCTGATCGGCGCGGTGCTGGTGGGCGTGAACTTTGCCAAGGGGCTGGCCTATTCTGCCAACAAGCCGCTGGTTCCGGTGCATCATCTGCGGGGCCACATTGCGGCCCTTTACCTGACCCATCCGGAGCTCAAACCTCCCTTCCTCTGTCTGGTGGCATCCGGCGGCCACAGCCATATCGTGGAGGTACAGGACTACACCCACTACCACATTCTGGGCCACACCGTGGACGATGCCGCCGGTGAAGCCTTTGACAAGGTCGCCCGCACCCTGGGTCTGCCCTATCCCGGCGGCCCCAGCGTGGCAAATGCCGCCAAAACAGGCGACCCCAAGGCCTATCGCCTGCCGGTGCCTCATGTGGACGGCAAGTACAACGTCAGCTTCTCCGGCCTGAAAACCGCCGTGCTGAACGAGGTAAACAAGGCGCAGATGAAGAACGAGGAGATCAACGTGCCTGATCTGGCGGCAAGCTTTCAGGAGCGCATTGCGGGCATTCTGGCCGAAAAGCTGCTACTGGCCGCTGCCGACACCGGGGCAAAGCAGGTCTGTCTGGCGGGCGGCGTGGCCGCCAACGGCCGTCTGCGTCAGCTGGTGAACGATGGTGCCCAGAAGCTTGGGGCCAAGGTCTATCTGCCGGAGCTGAAATTCTGCGGCGACAACGGCGCAATGATCGCGGCGCAGGGCTACTACCAGTACATGGCGGGCCACACGGCAGGCCTTGATCTGAACGGTCTGCCCACCCTGCCCATCGACTACGAATAAACGAAGCAAAACCAAAGCTCCCGGAGCGGTGCGGCATTCAGTGCCACCGCTCCGGGAGCTTTTTGCCCTGCTGCGGGCGCACAACCAAAAAGGCACCCTCGCCTTTCAGCGAGAGTGCCTTTTGTTTCAAGAATAAGAATTCAAGAAAGAACGTTCAGAAGGGATCAAATTACTTGATCTCGACCTTAGCGCCAGCCTCTTCCAGCTTCTTCTTGATGTCCTCAGCCTCAGCCTTGGAGGCCTTCTCCTTGACAGCCTTGGGAGCGCCGTCAACGATAGCCTTTGCTTCCTTCAGGCCCAGACCGGTGATCTCCTTGACCAGCTTGATGACCTGCATCTTGGTAGCGCCAGCCTCAGCCAGGATAACGTCGAACTCGGTCTTCTCTTCCTCAGCGGCAGCAGCAGCGCCAGCAGCAGCGGGAGCAGCAGCAGCAACAGCAGAAACACCGAACTCCTCGCAGTAAGCGTCGATCAGCTCTTTCAGCTCCAGAACGGTCAGGCCCTTGACGGACTCGATGATGGCAGTAATCTTCTCAGAAGCCATGGTAATAACCCTCCAATATCAATGGTTTTTGTTTGTTTCAGTTTTGTGTTAAGCAGCGGTCACGCAGCCATCAGGCAGCGGGCTCCTCCTGCTTGTCGGCGTAGGCCTGCATAGCAACAGCCAGACCGGACAGAGTGCTGGTAAGAGCACCTGCGAACATGGACAGCATACCCTCGCGGTTGGGCAGCTTTGCGATGGCGTTGGTCTCGGCAGCGTCCATGACCTTGCCTTCCATGAAGCCAGCCTTCACGACGAACTTCTTGGACTTATCGCCATCCTGGTACTTGCACAGGATGCGGGCAGCGGACATGGGGTCTTCTTCGTGAGCAAAGGCAACAGCAGTGTCACCCTTGAAGTTCTCAGCCAGGCCCTCCAGGGAGGTACCCTTGACAGCCAGACGCAGCATGGTGTTCTTCACGACCATGTAATCAACGCCTGCCTCACGCAGCTCCTTACGGAGCTTGGTGTCGTTCTCGACGTTGATACCGCCGTAAGCGACGACGCAGCCGGAAACCGCACTCTCAAACTTTGCCTTCAGATCAGCGACATAAGCCTGCTTTTCAGAAAGAATCTTTGCACTGGGCATTCGGTTTCACCTCATTTCAAAAACTTGTATCGAAAGCCGGAGCAACGAAAAAGCCTCTTTCCCGCACTGTGTCGAGAAAGAGGCATAAAACAACTTTACGCGCGTTTCTCGGCAGGCGGTTTACACCTTACGCTGAACTCCAGCACCTGCTGTCTCAAAAACAGCATCATTATTTTACCGCAAACGCGCGGTGTTGTCAAGCGCTTTTTTGAATTTTTAAAGATTTTTTCTGTCATCCGTCAGGATGACAGAAAAAACTTCAAAGCTTCAAATTAGACACCGTACTTCAGGGTGTTCAGACGGATGCCAGGGCCCATGGTGGTGGCGATGGTAGCGCTCTTGAAGTAGGTACCCTTTGCAGCAGCGGGCTTTGCCTTTGCAATAGCGCTCATCACGGTATCCAGGTTGGTGTACAGCTTCTCAGCGCCAAAGGATGCCTTGCCCACGGGAACGTGGATGATGTTCTGCTTGTCCAGACGGTACTCGATCTTACCAGCCTTAGCCTCGGTAACAGCCTTGCCCAGGTCGGGAGCAACGGTACCGGCCTTGGGGTTGGGCATCAGGCCGCGGGGGCCCAGAACCTTACCAAGACGGCCAACGCGGCCCATCATGTCGGGGGTGGTGACAACAACGTCGAAGTCCATGAAACCGCCGGCGATGCGTGCGATCAGCTCGTCATCACCCACGATGTCAGCGCCGGCTGCCTCAGCAGCAGCGGCAGCAGCGCCCTTAGCAATGGCGCAGACGCGGACAGTCTTGCCGGTGCCGTTGGGCAGAACAACAGCGCCGCGGACCTGCTGGTCAGCGTGGCGGCCGTCAACGCCCAGGCGGACGTGCAGCTCAACGGTCTCATCGAACTTGGCGGAAGCGGTCTTGCAAGCCAGCTCCAGAGCCTCGTTCATATCATACAGCTTAGAAAAATCGACCTGCTTAGCAGCATCGACATAGTGCTTGCCATGTTTCATTGTATATCCTCCTATGTGGTCATGCGGGCAGTGTTATGCCCTCCCACTGTTTGTGTCTCAGCCCTCGACGGTAACGCCCATGGAGCGGCAGGTGCCACGGACCATGCTGCATGCAGCTTCCAGAGAAGCAGCGTTCAGGTCGGGCATCTTGGTCTTGGCGATCTCTTCCACCTGAGCGGCGGTCAGAGTTGCAACCTTTTCCTTGTTGGGCTTGCCGGAAGCGGTGTTGATGCCAGCAGCCTTCTTGATCAGAACGGCAGCCGGAGGAGTCTTGGTAATGAAGCTGAAGGAGCGGTCAGCGTAAACGGTGATGACGACGGGGATAACATAACCCATCTGGTTCTTGGTACGCTCGTTGAACTCCTTGGTGAAGGCCATGATGTTAACGCCCTTCTGACCCAGAGCAGGGCCAACAGGGGGAGCCGGAGTCGCCTTGCCGGCCTCGATCTGCAGCTTAATGTAGCCAGTAACTTTCTGTGCCATAGTAAATGCACCTCCAAAAATCTGTGGTGAGTTGCGGCGTGGTCTCCCCACGCCTCCCACGAGCGCGTACACGATGCACACGCTCTATAAGAACCGCACTGCGGTCTTACCTTGGTAAACGGATGCCGGTTGGTTACGGCAGCTCGACCTGCGCGATATCCACTTCTGCGGGTGTCTCGCGGCCAAACATGTTGACCTTGAGCTTGACTTTGAAGCTCTCGGTATCGATGCCCTCCACAAGGCCCATAAAGCCTTCCAGCGGGCCGGCGGTGATCTGCACGGTATCGCCGACATTGAAATCGACGGTCAGCGGAGCCGCCTTTTCAACGCCCATCTTCTCCACTTCCTCAGCAGAGAGGGGAACGGGCTTGGATGCGGGACCGACGAAACCGGTGCAGCCGCGCGTGTTGCGCACCACATACCAGGTATCGTCGTTCATGACCATCTTGACCAGAACGTAGCCGGGGAACAGCTTATGCTCCACCATACGTTCCTTGCCGTCCTTGATCTCAGGCACCATCTCGGTAGGAACCTTGATGTCACAGATCAGGTCCTGCAGATGGCGGTTTTCCACCATGGTCTGTAGGTCGTTCGCAACCTTGTTCTCGTAACCGGAATAGGTGTGGACTACATACCAAAGGGCCTCATTGGTCTGTTCTTCCATTTTGGTTAAGCCTCCGTTTCAAGATGAATCATGCGCCGATGATCAGGCCCAGGATGCCGCCGAAAATGGCATCCAGCGCGATCATCACGACGGCTGCGATCGCCACGGTCACGAGCACGACGATGGTGTTGGTCTTAACGTCCGCCTTAGACGGCCACACGACCTTCTTCAGTTCGCTCTTCGTGTCGCGGAAGAACTTGGCGATGTTTGCGCCAAAGCCCTTCATTCTGGCTACAAAGCCCGGCTTTTTCTCGGTTTTGTCTGCCATGATGCGTCCGCCTTTCTTACTTCGTCTCGCGGTGAACCGTGTGCTTCTTGCAGAAACGGCAGTACTTCTTCATCTCAAGACGATCGGGGTTGTTCTTCTTGTTCTTCGTGGTGTTGTAGTTGCGCTGCTTGCACTCGGTGCAGGCCAGAGTGATTTTAACGGTCATTTGTTGACACCTCCATTATAACGGTTGTTTTGAACCTCCCTCGGCTTGCGGTGCACGCCCTAAAAACAGGGCGCACTTAATAACCCCGCAAAAGAGGTAATATCATTGTATCACGCGTTTTGCCATTCGTCAAGCGGATTTTTTGCGTTTTTGAGACTTTTTTGAATTTTTTCTCTCCTGCCTGTTTTGGCCTACGCCTTGAATCCGCCGCATAGATATAGTATAATAAAGTGTCTATAACTGCTTATAGAAAATCCGGCCCCGGGCAAAGCGCCCCTTCCGGCCATAAGATCAGGAGAGATCATGATGCAATCTGAAGATAAACTCTGTGTCGTCGTGCTGTTTGGCGGCATGTCCAGCGAGCACGAGGTCAGCCGCGTGTCCGCCGGTACCTTTGTGGACAACCTGGACCGCGCCCGCTACGAGGTGCTGACCGTGGGCATCACCCGGGAGGGCCGCTGGCTGTGCACCGAGGCCACCAGTGCCCAGATGGCCGACGGCAGCTGGGAAGAGCTGCCCGGCAACATGCCCTGCGTCATCAGCCCCGACCGCGCCGACCACGGCATGATCCTGTTCACCCCGTCCGGTCAGGTGGAAAAGCTGCACGTGGATGTGGTCATCCCCGCGCTCCACGGCCTGTGGGGCGAGGACGGCACCGTGCAGGGCCTGCTGGAGCTGGCCGGCATCCCCTACGTGGGCTGCGGCGTGCTGGCAAGCGCTGTCTGCATGGACAAGGCCGTGGCCAACGCTCTGTTTGATGCAGCCGGTATTCCCCACACCAAGTGGCTGAGCGCCTGCCGCTGGGAGATTGAGAGCGACCTGGACGGCGTGTGTGACGGAGCCATTGCCAAGCTGGGCTGGCCCATCTTCGTCAAGCCTGCCAACGCCGGTTCCAGCGTGGGCATCACCAAGGCCCACGACCGGGATGAGCTCAAGCAGGCCATTGCACTGGCCCTTGAAAACGACCACAAGGTGGTGTTCGAGGCCTTTGTGGACGGCCACGAGGTCGAGTGCGCCGTCATCGGCTCTGACCCTGCCGTGGCCACCCGCCCGGGTGAGATCCTGGCCGGTGCCGAGTTCTATACCTACGACGACAAGTACAAGAACGGTGTAAGCCAGGTGGTCATCCCGGCCAGACTCAGCGAGGAAAAGCTGGACGAGGTCAAGACCTACGCCGCCATGGCCTACACCGCCCTGAACTGCGAGGGCCTGGCCCGCTGCGATTTCTTTGTGG
This sequence comes from Faecalibacterium hominis (ex Afrizal et al. 2022), assembly GCF_049545105.1. Taxonomy (NCBI): domain Bacteria; kingdom Bacillati; phylum Bacillota; class Clostridia; order Eubacteriales; family Oscillospiraceae; genus Faecalibacterium; species Faecalibacterium hominis (ex Afrizal et al. 2022). Next base: position 1,000,385 of record NZ_CP186860.1, read on the forward strand.
AGCACGGCACCAACCGGGTGATGATCAACGAGATCAATACCTTCCCCGGCTTCACCCCCATCAGCATGTACCCCAAGCTCATGGAGCACGAGGGCACTCCCGTGCCCGCCCTGATCGATCACCTGATCGAACTTGCGCTGGAAAGGACGGAAAAGCAGCATGGATAACCGCCCCATCGGCGTATTTGACAGCGGCCTGGGCGGCCTGACCGGTGTGCGGGAACTGCGCAGGCGGCTGCCCCACGAGAACATCGTCTACTTTGGCGACACCGGCCGGGTGCCCTACGGCAGCCGCAGCCCGGAGACTATCCTGCAATATGCCCGGCAGGACATCGCGTTCCTGCTCTCCAAGGATGTCAAGTGCATCATGGCGGCCTGCGGCACGGTATCCAGCACCTATCCCGCCGCTGAGGCCGAAAAGCTCCCGGTGCCCTATCTGGGCGTGGTGGATGCCGCCGCCCGGGAGGCCGCCTTTTCCACCCGGAACCGGCGCATCGGTGTCATCGGCACTGCAGCCACCATCCGCTCCCGCAGCTATGAGGCACTCCTGCGCAGGCTGGTGCCCGGTGTGGAGATCACCGCCCGTCCCTGCCCGCTCTTTGTGCCGCTGGTGGAAGCAGGCTATGTGGATCACAGCGCCCCGGACAAGCAGGAGATCACCAAGCTGGTCATTGCCCAGTACCTGACGGAGATCCGGGATGCCGGGGTGGACACCCTGATCCTGGGCTGCACCCACTATCCCCTGATCAAGACCATGATCGGTGAGTTCATGGGCCGGAACGTGGTGCTGGTGGACCCGGCCAAGACTGCCGCCCACCATCTGGAGCGCATCCTGAGCGAGCGGGGGCTCAAGGCTGACCACCCCGCCGGGCAGGCCCATTTCTATGTCAGTGACGCGCCGGACGGGTTCGTGCAGACAGCCGACCTGTTCCTGGGCGAGTACAAGGGCGGCGAGGTGGAGCAGATCGCCATTGACAAATATTAAAGTGAAGGAACACAAAACTGTGAGCACTGCACACAACGAAGATTACCGCATCCTGATTCGAAGCGTCTCGGAGCAGTTCGAGCACACGGAGCCCCTCCCCGCCGAGGAGACAGACAAGATCGAGCTGATGACCTATGGCAGCTTCCTGAAAAAAGCCGGTTCCTATTATATTAGCTATAAGGAGACGGAGACCATCGGCTTTGCGGGCTGCACCACCACCATCAAGATCGCCGAGGACGGCAGCCGGGTGGCCCTGCTCCGCTTTGGCAAGGTCAACACCCAGCTGGTCATCCAGCGGGATTACCGGAACATCTGCTACTACGAGACCGAGGTCGGCCCCATTACGCTGGGCGTGACCGGCGACGGCATCGCGTGCGACCTCTCGGAGCCTGCGGGCGGCACGGCAAAGTTCAGCTATCTGCTGGATGCCGATGACCCCACGGCGCTCATCAATCGGACAACGCTTGAGATCCAGGTCGAGCACATCAACTGAACATCCTCACCCTCTCCGTCATCGCTTGCGCGATGCCACCTCCCCCAAAGTGGGAGGTCTTGACAGAAATTATAGAGTTTGTGGTTTTGTCAAAAGCTCGCCCTTTGGGAGAGCTGGACGCGAAGCGGCCTGAGAGGGTGAGCCCGTGAAAGGATAAAAATTATGACAGACTTTGAAAAGACCTATCAGAACTACAACCCCCGGGCAGCGGCACTGGCTGAGGCCCGCGCTCTGCTGACCGAGGCTGCCAAGGCCGCTATGGCCGACGGTACTCTGCCCGAGGCCGAGCTGCCCGCTTTTATCGTGGAGATCCCTGCCGACACCAAGAACGGTGACATCGCTTCCAATCTGGCCATGGCCGGTGCCCGCACCTGGCGCAAGGCCCCCAAGATGATTGCCGATGCCCTTCTGGCCCACCTGCCTTCCATCGAGCATAGCGTGTTTGCCAAGGTGGAAGTGGCCGGCCCCGGCTTCATCAACCTGTTCCTCGCCCCCTCCTTCTGGGCCAGCGTGGTGCTGGGTGCCTGCTCCAACAAGGAGTACGGCCGCACCGACCACGGCAAGGGTGCCAAGTACAACGTGGAGTTCGTTTCTGCCAACCCCACCGGCCCCATGCACATGGGCAACGCCCGCGGCGGCGCTCTGGGCGACTGCCTGGCCGCTGTGCTGGACTGGTCCGGCTATGATGTGACCCGCGAGTTCTACATCAACGATGCAGGCAACCAGATCCAGAAGTTCGGCAAGAGCCTGGCCGTCCGCTATCTGCAGCAGTTCTGCGGCGAGGAAGCCTATCCCCTGCCCGCTGAGTGCTATCAGGGCGGCGACATCAAGGTGCTGGCCAGTGAGTTTGCCGAGATCAACGGCGACAAGTACGTTGCAGCCTGCTCTGGGCTGGACGAAGAGGCCCTTTTTGCCAGCGAAGCCTTTGAGACCCTGAAGAACGCCCTGGTGGATTACGCCCTGCCCAAGAACATTGCCGCCCTCAAGCGCGACCTGGGCAAGTACCGCATCGATTACGATGTCTGGTTCCACGAGAGCACCCTGCACGAATCCGGCGCTGTCCTGGATGTTGTGAACAAACTGCTGGAGCTGGGTGCCTGCTACAAGGCCGTGGATGGTGCCATCATGTACCGCAGCGCCCAGTATGCTGCCAAGTACGGCACCGTCAACAAGAAAAAGACCGAGGACGGCACCGAGGAGGAAGCCAAGGACGAAGTCCTCGTCCGCGCAAACGGCATCCCCACCTACTTCGCCGCCGACATTGCCTACCACTACAACAAGCTGGCCACCCGCGGCTTTGCCAAGGCCATTGATGTCTGGGGTGCCGACCACCACGGTCACGTTGCCCGCATGAAGGGTGCCATGGATGCCATCGGCCTGAACGGCAACGATCTGGATGTTGTGCTGATGCAGATGGTCAACCTGATGCGTGACGGTCAGCCTGTCCGGATGTCCAAGCGCACCGGCAATGCCATCACCCTGACCGACCTGCTGGAGGAAGTGCCCATCGACAGCGCACGCTTCCTGTTCAACATGCACGACGCAGGCAGCGGCATCGACTTTGACCTGGATCAGGCCGTCAAGACCGACAACGACAACCCCGTGTACTATGTCCAGTACGCACACGCCCGTATCTGCTCCATCCTCAAGAAGATGGAGAGCGAGGGCGTGGCCTTTGCCGGTGCCGAGCAGGTGGATGCCACCCTGCTGACCGACCCCAGCGAGATGGACCTGATCCGGATGCTGGCCGCCTTCCCGCAGGAGATCGTTATGGCTGCCGAGAAGTATGACCCCAGCCGCATCAACCGCTTTGTCATTGATCTGGCAAGCGCCTTCCACCGCTTCTACGGCAACTGCCGCATCCAGGGTGCAGATCCCGCCGTGCAGCAGGCCCGCCTGGCCCTGTGCATCGGTGTGAAGAACGTTATCTTCAATGTGCTGACCATGTTCAAGATCAATGTTCCTGAGAAGATGTAAAAGATAATGAGAAAGGGCTGTTGCAAAACAGTGCCAACGAAAAGATGAGATAGACTTCCCCGAAAGGGGGTGTCTATCTCATTTTTTTATTGTATGCTGAGCCTTCAATGAACCTGCTGCAACAGGCTCCAGGAAAACTCTGCACGTACCAATCACTCCCCCAAAGCCCGTGAATCCCTGATTGGGAAGTGCGCAAAAGCCCATATATATCACAGGACTCGGTTCTTTTTGTATCTTCCGTATAAAAAAATTCTCAGTTTTTGTGTTCTCTCACAAAGCATGTCCCATTATATTGACTTTGTATTTTCATCTACTGTAAAATATTTTGCGTAAAGCGTCATATTCATTCGCATTATGACGCACATCGGACAAGTCTTTTACGAAATACAAAGGAGGATTTTCTTATGAAAAAGCGTCTACTCAGCTTATTTCTGACATTCAGTATGCTGCTGACCTTTTTCCCTGTGAGCACTGTCACTGTTTTTGCAAGCGATTCCCCTATGGCATATACAGATGGTTCTTATCAGTTTATCCTCAATGCTGACAATACTGCAACAATAACAAAGTATACGGGCAATGAATATAGGATCACGATCCCTGTTCAGGTAGCACAAGGTACTCAAACATATCCTGTATCAAAAATCGGAGACCGGGTATTCTGCAATTACAAGTACTTCCTGACAAGTGTCCAGATCCCCGACACTGTAACAGAAATTGGCAGCAATGCTTTTTATAATTGCACCTCACTGAAAAGCGTTACTATCCAGGACAATAAAACATCCTGCGTGAAAAAGATCGGCCGCCAGGCCTTTATGTTTTGCAGCGTATTATCAGATATTTCCATTCTTGATTCTGTAACAGAGATCGGCTCTGAGGCTTTTCATCAATGCGAAAAATTAGATACTGTCACCATTCCAGAGGGTGTAACATCCGTTGCAGACGGCATGTTCAGTTATTGTTACAGCTTGCACACCGTTACTCTTCCAGACAGCGTAACTGCCATTGAAGAGCGGGCTTTTACCGGAACTGCATTGACTCAAATTCATATTCCTGCCAATGTGGCACGGATCGAAACTGATGCATTTTCCGAATGTTTCGCTCTCTCAACGATCACATCAGACAGCGAAAGCTATCCGGCAACAGACAATGTGTTGTACGAAAAAGCAGCAAATGGGGATTACACCTTAGTTCGTTATCCTTCTCGAAGAGCGTATCCTGCTTTCAAGATACCCAATGGTGTGGCACGAATTGAAACTCACGCTTTTGACTGTTGTTCGTATCTGGCATCTGTTAAAATCCCAGACTCTGTGATTTCTATTGGAACCGGTGCCTTTATGAATTGTCAAAAGCTACAAGACATTGAATTTTCATGCAGGATCACAGAACTTTCGGAATCAGTTTTTGCAGGTTGCATCAGTTTAAAGAGCGTCGATATTCCAGAGGGTATCACACAGATCCTCGATGATGCTTTTGCTGGCTGCGAGCAGCTCGAACGGATTGCAATTCCCAGCAGTGTAACCAAAATTCCCGCGTCGGCATTTTCCTCTTGTGAAAATTTGAAAACTGTGGAGTATTCAGGCTCTCGTTCTCAATGGAACGCTATTTCCACGAATTCTGGCCTACAAAATGTCCCTGTAGCACCTGGTTCTATTGATGTTACGGTAACCAGCGACATCCGTACCGTTACTGCCAAGGTTGATGGCAGCAGCGTTCCCATCAACGATGGCAAATTCATTGTCACGATTGGTAAAACAGTGGAATTGACCGTCAGCGATCCCCAATACAGAGATCGTTATACCTGGGCAGGGGGCAGCGGCACTGTGAGTGCAGACAACACCACCTATACTTTTGTTGCAGGTCAGGATGATACAGCCGTAACTCTGACCACTGTCGAACACACAAATTATGACACCGGTGATTTCACCATCAGCGGTCTAGCGGACTATTCCTATGGGGACAATATCGATATCAGGATCGAGCCCAAGGATACACGCATCACAGATTACATTGTAAGATATGTCAGGAACGCAGGCACCTCAAACGAAGAAGAATTCAATGAGCTTCCAAAAGATGCCGGAACATACACCCTGCGAATCATTCAGGGTGATACCGTCCGAATCGACATTCCGGAAAAGATCACGATCCACCCCGTTACCATCACCAATGATACTTTCCAGAACGAACTCACTGTCACCCTTCCAGCGGATGCTGTGGAAGAGGAAGGCAATGATCATACGGCCACAGTGACTGTCCGGGCGGACAGCAGGCTGAATGCTCTTTTGCAATCTGACGAGATCAAACTTGAGATTGTCTATCTCAACGATATGGGAGAAGAAGTCGTTGCCCCCACAAAAGCAGGCAGGTATACCGTAAAGGTAAAGATCCATTCCAATAGTCCCAATCTGATCTCTGCCATCGTGGACGGAGGCACGTTTGAAATTCGTCAAAAAGCTGCTCCCATTGTTCCCACTGCAGATCTTTATCCCCTGACCATTAAGAATGCTGCCGTTCTCATTGAGCATGATGGCGAAGAGATTCATGCTGAGAGAAACGAGATTGGTGATCTGGTTGCAAAGGTGCCTGAAAACGCCAGTGTAACTGTCACCTACATCAGCCAGAGCGATGCCATTGCGTTCGATCAATGGTTGGTCAGCGGTTTGGACGATTCGATCGATGTCAAGCAAAATCCATTGCGCTTTCAAATGCCCGCAGGTGAAAAGGGTGTAACAATGGAAGCCATGACAAAAGATGCTTCCATCGAAGATGGTGGTTCTGGCATTCTGGGCACCGTTATGGTCATTGGTGCTGCCGCCGTGCTGACATGGCAGGGCTGCCGAATCGGCACAGAGCTTTATCTGAAGCGTATTCTCCCCGATGGCGCAGCGATCCCCGCCAATGCCACCGAACTTGCCGAACTGGTGTGGGATGATGCCGGCAAACCTGCTCCCGCTGCTGCGTTGGACACGGATGCCACCAATGCACAGAAGGCTCTCACCTGGGCCTCTGAGAACCAGCTGCTTCCTTCCAATAAAACTGCAGATGCTTCTGTAAGTTACTGGGAAGTGATCCAGATCTGGCGCAAGGCGCAGACACTCAAGAACTAACCCCTGGCAGGCAGAAAGCCCCCTGACGATTACACTGTCAAGGGGGCTTCCTGCTGTTTATTGGTGAACCCAATAGAGTGTTCACGATCTTCTTCGTCTTTTTATGATGTACACCACCGGCCTGAAAGTCATGGGCACCTTCTCTTTTTACCGCTTCGCGTGGCGCTCGCCCATGGGGATGACATCACAAAAGACGCACCGGCTCTTGGTGGAAAGGGCCACATCCTTGTGGTAGCAGCCAAAGAACCACTTTTCGTAGGTCAGCTTCAGCAGGACCTTATCAAGAAACAGGTGCAGGCGGTTGGATTCGCCCACCGCGAGGGAAGTAAAATCAAGGAATCTGCTTGGGGCATCGTGGGTCAGCACATAATCTACCTGCCAGCCGTTTGCTTCGAGATTGGCCTCACAGGCGGCGTATTCCTCATCGCTGGGCATCTCCTGCGGCCACCAGTTGTATCCGGCCTCCCGCTCTTCCTTGTCGGGGCTCTCGGTGCCGCCGAAGCAGAGATATTTCTTTCCCTCCAGCTCCAGCACGCTGCCACGGCAGACATGGTACACATTGCCGCCCAAAGCCTGGACCCTGCCGCCAAACCGCTCCTCGACGGGGTACTGGGCCAGCAGGTCGTAATTCTCGTGGGCACCATCAAGGAAAAGCAGGGTATAGGAGCGCTTGCGCAGCCAGTCGAGCTTTTTCTGTTCCTCCTTGCTGCCATCCCACACAAAGCCGAAATCGCCCAGCACCACCACAATGTCCCGTTTGCCCAGCCAGCGGAGCCTGCCGTGCTTGAAGCGGTCAAGCTCGCCGTGGGTGTCGCCTGTCAGATATACCATAGTCCCCTCCTGCCGCTTTGTGAAACCGTGGCAAAACCCTTGTCTCTGCGCGGCAAACCTGTTATTATTAAAGGAGCGAATCTTTGTTCGCCATTCTTTGTCATTTCCGGGCGCAGCGCCCGTATTTTATATATTATCGCTTTTTGAAGGAATTGTCCACATGAAACGTATTTTTGCACTGCTTTTATCCCTTGCCGTCCTGTTCAGCTGCCTTGCCGTGACGGCCGGAGCCATGTTCGACCCCAGCACGGTCTACGATGTCAAGGCCCAGAGCGCCTATATCGTGAACACCGACACCAACATCATCGTCTATGAAAAAGACAGCGAGAAGCAGGTGTCCGCCGGGGGCCTGACGAAATATATGACCATTGCGCTGGTGCTGACCAACTATGCCGACCAGCTGGACAGCACGTTCACGATGCCCTTTGCCATCTCGGACTATGTCCACAACTCCGACAATGCCGACATGCGCTCGGGCGAGACCTTTACCTACCGGGAAGCCCTTTACGCCATGGTGACGCGTAACGCCAATGAGGCCGCCATGGGTCTGGCCTACGAGCTCTCGGGCGGCGACCTGGCGGGTTGGGTGAGCCAGATGAACACCCTCTCCCAGCGCATCGGCACCACCAACAGCACCTGGACAGATGCCTGCGGGCTGGACAGCGGCAACACCACCACCGCCGTGGACATGTACCTGATCCTGCGCTACCTGATGAGCTTTGATGCCTTCAAGGAGATCTCCGCCGCCCCCACCTTCACGATGCCGGCCAAGGAAAAGCACGCCAAGAGCTTTGTGCTGCTGAGCCAGAACGTGGCCCTGAACAAGACCAGCGGCGGCAGGTTCTACCGCAGCGCCATGCAGGGCGGCATGTGCGACGTGATGGCCTACAAGAACGACAGCGGCGATCAGAGCTATGTCTCGTGGGCCAACAAGGACGGGGCCACCTACATCTTCTGCATCATGCAAAGCCCCGACACCTGCGATGATTACGGCTATTCCAACCGCCGCCCGGCGCTGTACGAGACCACCAAGCTCATCGACTGGGTGTTCGAGAGCTTTTCCATCCAGGCCGCGCTGGACACCGACCAGGCGCTGGCGGAGATCCCGGTCAAATACTCCTCCGATACCGACACCCTGCAGCTCTACCCCGCTGACAGCATGATGACCCTGCTGCCCTCCACGGGGGATGGCTCGGTGACGCAGAAATATTTTCACCTGCCCGATTACGCCACGGCCCCCATCCAGCAGGGCGACGTGGTGGGCACTGTGGAGCTCAAGCTGGCAGGCGAGACCATCGGCGTGGTGAACCTCATTGCCGGGCAGGATGTCCACCAGAACGCATTGCTTTTCACGGTCTCCAAGGTACAGGCCTTCTTCCACAGCCTGTATCTCAAGGTGGTCATCGTCCTCTCCCTGCTCACTCTGGCAGTCTACGGCCTGTGGGTGTTCATCAACCTGTGGAACGGGCGCAGACCGAACCGAAAGATCCATAGAAGATAAACCCCACCGTCATCCCTACGGGATGCCACCGCCCCTGGTAGGGGCGGCCTTGGCAAAACTGGACAGCTTTACGCCATGCCAAGGGCCCCACTATTAGGGGGGCTGTCACGCGAAGCGTGACTGAGGGGTTTCGCCACCGATTGCAAAGAAGCTCCACCTTCACGGCGGAGCTTCTTTCTATTTCTTAGTCGATCGTCGTTTTTGTTCTGCCAATGCCGATCACTGCTGTTGTGATCTTTTTCCAGCTGCTGCAGCCGCACACACCGTCCACCGTCAGGCTGGTGCGGCGCTGGTAGCCCCTCAGGGCTTCCTCGGTGCGGGTGCCGAACAGGCCGTCGATGCGGCTGCCGGTCTGGTAGCCCAGTGTGGAAAGTGCGTCCTGCAGGATCATCACATAGCAGCCCCGGCTCCCCCGCCGCAGGGTGGGGTATCCGGCTGTGGTGCCGCTGCAGGCCGGGGTGCCGTAGCGGCGGTCAAAGTGCACCCAGGTGGGGGTCTGGCTCAGGGGCTCCACATAGCCCCAGGCTCCGGTGGACCGGGCAGCCCTATAGATGGCCGTGCGCTGGCTCTGGGTCAGGCTCTGGCCCACATCAAAGGCCACGCCGGCGTAATGCTGGCTGCGGGTGCCGTGACCGCCCTCCCAGATGCGGCGGAAGGCATACCCCACCGGGATGCCCTTGCCGTACTTGCGGCGGGTCAGGTTCCAGGCCTCCATGGCGGCGATGGTCGTCCAGAGCACCGGGCTCCCCGATTTTCCCCGGAACTCCCGCAATGTCAGGGTGCGCTCAGTGCTGTAAGGCATCGGGTCGTTTTCGTTCAGGCTGTTGTAGGTGTACACCTTGTTCTCATAGGCATCATAGATCAGCAGCCGTGCCATCCGTCATCCCTCCTCGCATTCGCAGCTCTGGGCACGGAGCGCGGCCCAGGTCTCCTCGTTCACCGTGCCCGTCACCAGCAGGTCCGCCCGCTCCTGTGCAGCCCGGACCCCTTCTGTCTCCTTCGGGCCGAAGCGGAAGTTCTCGGTCACATAGTCCTCGCCGCAGTTCCGCATACAGCGTCCATTGAGCCACTGTTCGATCTGCCCCACATCCGGGCCAACGCTCCCCTCTTTCATGGCGCGGCCCGGGTAAGCATCGGCCTGCCCGGCATCCCGGTCAGGGTTGGGGGAAACGGCGGCCAGCTGCAGGCTCAGGGCCTCCACCGCCGTCCAGGTCTCTGCATCCGCGACCCCGGTCTCAGGCAGATCCAGCAGGGCCTGCGCACTGCGGGTAGAGGCTGCCGTCTCGTCGGTATACCGGTCAGACAGGGGCGGGCTTTCCACGCTGTCGAAATAGTAGGCAATGCGCTGCAAAAGGAGGTTGTAGTAGAGCACCGCGTCCCCCGTGGCCCCCACTGCCAGCGGTGTGCCCGGGTAAGGCAGGCGCTTCAGCGTGACCACCGGGCCGGACACCCGCAGGGTGCTTGCTTTGCCGTAGAGCGAATTCCAGGTCGCCCGCCCTACTACACCGTCCACCGTCAGCTTCGCAAAGCGCTGGTAGGCCCGCACGGCGTTCTCGGTCGCCGCACCGAAGCTGCCGTCGATGGAAACAGCGGGGATGCTGCTCTCGTAAGCGCTCATCAGGTAGAGGTAGAACTGCAGCTCCCGCACTGCCGTTCCGGTGCTGCCCCGGCGCAGAATGCCCGGATACTCGCCGGGGCGCAGGCTGGCTGTGAGCAGCCGATTGGCGATATCGTTGTAGACCTCATACAGCTTGTTCCAGGTCGTGCGGCCCACCACGCCGTCGCTGGTCAGGCCGAAGTAGCTTTGGAATCTCCGCACTGCCGCCGCCGTGCCTGCGCCGAATTTTCCGTCCACGGTCAGGGTGTTCAGACTGGGATACACCGTGCGGGCGATCTTGAGCCAGAACTGCACCAGCCGGACGTTCTGCCCGCTGCTGCCTTGCCGCAGGGCTGTGCCCGGGTAAGCGTTGGGCCTGCCATTGTCGGACTGGATGCTGCGGAACTGATTGTAGAGTTCTGTCCAGGTGGCGCGGCCCACCACGCCGTCCACAGACAGGCCGTATCTTCGCTGGAAGGCCCGGACCGCACTGGCGGTGCCGCTGCCATACACGCCATCCACTGTCACGGAGGGGATGCTGCTCTCGTACTGGGCCAGAGTGTTCAGCCAGAACTGCAGCTGCTCCACAGCGCTGCCGGAAGAGCCGACGCGCAGGACGGTGTCGCCCCAGGTGCCGTCCGAGAGGGTGCCTGCGGCCGTTTCTCCCTCGCTGGTCAGCTCTGCAAGGTCTTTCACCGAGACATAGATATAGCTGATCTTATACCAGGTCTGCCGCCCCACCACGCCGTCAGCGGTCAGGTTGAACTGCTTCTGGAATCTCTTCACGGTCTCGGTCATCCTGCTGCCAAAGATCCCGTCCACGGTCAGCAGGCCAAGGAAGGGGTAATCCTTGGTGATGCGGTTCAGCTGCCGCTGCAGGGTGAACACCGCCGTGCCCCGGTCTCCCTGCCGGAGGGGGGAACCCGGATAGCTTCTGGGGATGGACTGGATGTTGCTGGTGCGGACGATCTCGATATCGCTGCCGTAGTAGTACTTGAGGATGCTCAGGGCATTGCGGCCCTGATTTGCCAGCGTGACCGTGCCCCACTGCTTGAGCCCCGGGCAGGTAACGGACTTTCCGTCACAGTATTCGGAGTAGTAGGGATTCACGGTGCCGGTCTTGCGGATGTAGGTGTTGAAGATGTCATCCGTCAGCTTTACCATCACATCGAACACAGTGCGGCCATGGACGTAATACTGGTCGTAGCTGGTGGAGTTGGTGATATTGAAGGTGTAGCCCTTGCTGGGATACCACTCGGTGTAAATACGGTTGAGCGCCAGCGAGATCTGGCAGTGGATGTTCGCTTTCAACGCTTCAATGGGCCAAGTGGGGTAGACCTCGCTGGAAGCCACATTGGCGATATAATCCCGGAAAGACACCGTCACGTTCCGGGCCGAGGCGGCGGGCCTGCCCAGATGGACCGTAATATTTTTGGGCACGATGACACGGTCCAGCACCCGGCTGCCGGTGCATGGATTGGTGGGAGCCGGGCCGCTGCCGCCGTTCCCCGCAAACAGAGCGTGGGTGGGGATGATCACAGGCGGGTCGACAATGTCTTTTCCCTCCTCGGTATCCGGGATCATCTCAGGCCGGGCCAGCGTGACCTGCCCAGCAAAGATCTGAATGCCCTGGATGCGGACGGTGCGGTAGCCCGGCTTTCTGGCCGTCAGGCTGCACACGGCATAGGGCAGGGTCGTGGTGTTGTTCTCGTCCAGCGAGAGGGCGCAGGCCGGGGCACAGATGGCCACATCCTCGGCATTGCCCTCGGCATCGGTGATGCGGTGAGCCGTGAAGCCGCTGCCGGTGATCACAACAGTCACTCCCTCCACCGGAGCCGACTGCCGGGGCCGATAGGTCTGGATACGCAGGATGCCATTCATCATATAAAAAAACTCCTTTGCCGATAAGCTGATTCTCTTACAGCTTATTCCGCAAAGGAGCAGAGGGTGCATTTTTCAGTTGATGTAGCAGCGGTCCTGACCCACCAGCCAGTCCTCGCACAGGCGCTCGGCTTCTTCCACGCTGCGGCTCACACAGCGGAACAGCGCCCCGTTCAGCGAACAATAGGAGTAGCGGACTTTGGGCACACCGTTCGCATCCTTAAATTGTTCACAGCGTTCCTGCCCGGGCATCAGATAAAATGGTTCCATTTTCCACGCGCTCTCCTTATTTTTGTCATGTTATGGCATTCTGCGGCACCGCCGCGCAACACCTTGCCTATTGTATCACCATCCGGCGGCAAAGGCTATTCGCCGATTGGACAAAAAGAACCGTGATTCTTCGGCCATGATTGCCATTGACAAGGTGTTTTTCGCATTTTGCCGCGGGCGTAGCGGTCGGTCCCACCCTTACACGACCATGCACCACAGCGGTGTGGTGATGAGGGAGAGCACCGTGGAGACCGCAACGCACTTGCTGGCAAAGGCGGAATCCCCGCCGTACTTTTCCGCCAGAACGGCGGTCACGCCGCCCATGGGCATGGCTGCCAATACCACGGAAACACCGGTCACAAGGCTCTCCGCGCCGCAGAGCCTGCAGCCCAGCAGCACCGCCGCCGGGATGAGCCCCAGCCGGATGAGGCAGTAGAGGAAGCAGTCCTTATCCCAGAGTTTGCCCATCCGGCTGCTGCCGATGATGGCACCGATCAGGATCATGGAAACACCCATGTTGCAATTGCTCAGGCTCTTGACGGTGCGGCCCAAAAAGCCGGGCAGCGGCAGCTGAGAGGCCATCAGCACCATGCCCACCACGACCGCCAGGATGCAGGGGTGGGTGAATGTTTTCCGCAGCACGGCCCTGCGGTCTGCCCGCATCTCTTCTTTGGAAGCGGGCTTTTCGTCCTGCAGAAAGTAGCTCACGCCCACCGACCACATTGCCACACGCTGGGGGATGAGGTAGATGGAGCTGAGCAGCAGGCCACTGCTGCCCCAGATGCCGTCCACCAGTGCGCTGCCCAGAAACGCACCGTTGGAGCAGACCGTGCCATACTGGTAAACACTCCGCTTTGCAAAGGGCAGCCAGTTGTAGCCCAGGGCACACAGCACCACACAGCCGATCTGCAGCGCCAGCGAGATCACAAGGATCGACGCGCTGCTCTTCAGCACATCCCAGCTGAACTCCACCAGAAACGACTGGATGATGTTCGCGGGCAGGATGACATTGATGAGCAGGTCGGTCAGGCACTTTCGTCCCTGCGCATTGATGATGCCCTTGCGGGCCAGAAAAAAGCCAATGAGGGTCAGCAGCGCAAGCTGGCCCTGCAATGTCAGCAGACTTGAAATTTCAGCCATGATTCCTCCTGTGTTTTGCACCAAAAAAGACTTCTTTGTTCAAAGTATAAGAAATCCGGCCGGGAAAAGCAAGGATTCCGATAACTTTTCAGCCCAGCGGCAGGTACACCACCGCTTTGGCACCGTGGGGGGTGTTCTGCCCGAACACTGCCGTGCCGCCATGGGCGGCGGCGATCTGCTGCACTACATATAAGCCAAGGATATGGGGCGCATTTTCGGCAGGCTCCGCAGCGTTCAGTGCCGCCAGAACGGCAGCCGGATAGCCGATGCCGTCATCTGCCACGGTCAGGCAGAAGCGCTCCCCTGCCCGCCGGGTGTGCACGGTAATGTTCACCGGCTTTGAGTTATGCCGGACGCTGTTGTTCATCAGGTTTTCCAGCAGCCGTGCCAGCAGCGCCTCATCCACCGAAAGCACTGTCTGCTCTGCCGGTTCTTCCTGTTCCAGCGTGATCCCGCAGCGCTCTGCCAGCGGGCTTTCGCAGAACTGCGCCACCAGCTGCCGGAACAGCGGCCCTGCCCGGAGGTCTTTCCGGCGCAGGGGTTGGGCACCGTATTCCAGCTTACTGGTCAGGTTCAGGTCATCAATGAGGGTGCGGAGCTTTTCGCACTGGATGCGGATGCCGGCCGCTTTCTGCCGGGAGCTGTCCGGCAAAAGTGCATCCTGTTCCAGCTGCTCCGCCCAGCCTAAGATCAGCGCCAGCGGGGTGCGCACGTCATGGCTGACTCCTGCGATCCACTGGGTGCGGGCGTTGTCCCGCCGAGAAAGCATCTCGTTTTTGGCTTGCAGCTGCGCCCCGGTCTGGTTCAGCTTTTCTGCCAGTTCCCCGGCAAAACCGTCGGTAGGCAGCTGGACGGTCTGCCCCTGCGCCAGTGCATCCAGACCGTCTGCCACGGTCTCCAGCCGCTTTGCCCCCCGCCAGCTCAGCCAGAAGCAGAGCACCAGCCCCAGCAGCAGCATTCCCAGTGCTGCCGCCGGGAGCACCCGCACCATGCTCAGAGCAAAGTCCGGTGAGCTGTAAATGCTGTACTTCCACAGGCTCCCCTTTGGCAGCCCGATGACAAACAGCCCGTAGGGTTCTGTCCAGCAGAACACCGGGTAATCCGCCAGATACCAGCGGGAAAATTTGGCGATATCGCCGGGAGTGTAGGCATGGTTCAGCTCCTGCGGCAGGCCGTAGCTCCAGCAGATGTTTCCCACATCGTCCAGCACCATCGCCCACGCGTAGCCGTTCATCCACTCCTGCGGGGTGCGTTCTGCCCCAAAGGCAAGCCCTTCGGCGGTCTCCACCATGGAATCCGCGATCTCGCTGGAGGAATACTCCCGCTGCGGCAGGCGGCAGCTTTCCTGCCAGCCCAACCAGCCCAGCACTGCAACACCGGAAAACAGCAGCAGCAGAACAATGCCCACCGCCGCCAGCACATACCGCCGGATCAGGCGCACAAAGGTTTTCATGCTTTGTCCCCCTTTGTCAGCTTATAGCCAATGCCCCGCACCGTCCGCAGAAACTGCGGCACACCGGGTTCGGCTTCCAGCTTCTCCCGCAGATGCCGGATATGTACCCCCAGACTGTTCTCGCAGCCATAATAATCTGCGCCCCAGACCGCCGCACAAAGGGCATCGTAGGTAACGATGTGTCCCCGGTTCTCTGCCAATTTCCGCAGCAGCGCCAGCTCGGTAGCGGTCAGCGTCAGTGTTTTGCCCTCTGGCAGGGTAACAATGGCATCATTCAGGTCTACGCACCGCTCCCCCAGCTGCAAAGGTGCCGGTTTTGTACGGGACAGCTCTGCCCGGTACGCCCGCTGCAAAATATGCTGCACCCGCAGCAGCAGTTCCTGCATCAGAAAAGGCTTGGTCAGGTAGTCGTCTGCGCCAAGACCCAGCCCAAACAGACGGTCGGCATCCGCATCCCGTGCAGAGAGAAATAGCGCCGGAACGTCCGCTTTTGCCCGCAGCGCCCGGAACAGCGAAAATCCATCCCCATCCGGCAGGTTGATATCCAGGATCATCAGCTCCGGCTGTTCTGCCGCAAAGCAGATGCGGGCAGCGGCGCAGCTTTGGGCGGTTCTGATATGGCCATATCCTGCGCCCCGCAGCTGCTCACACAGCAGTTCCAGCAGTTCGGCGTTGTCGTCCACAAGCAGGAGCTTTGCATCATAAATGGTATCCATAAGGGCAGTTCTCCTTTCCCGCCTTTACTATACCACACTTTTTGCGCCGCAGCGGAAAACGCCTGCAAATTTAAGGGAAATTTAAGCTGCGCTTCCGGCCAGCTTAAGGCAGCAGGTGTATTCTGGTATCGTTCCGAAATCCATGAATGCGAAAGGAGACCATTTATGAAACCTGTGATCGAGACCCATGCCCTTTGCAAAAGCTACCATGGCCGTCCGGTGGTGGATCATTTGAACCTGGCTGTCCCGGAGGGCTGTGTTTACGGCTTTTTAGGCCCCAACGGTGCGGGCAAATCCACCACCATGAAGATGCTGCTGGGGCTTGTACACCCCACCGGCGGCAGTGTGGAACTGCTGGGGCACACCCTGAACGAAGCAAACCGCATTGCCCTGCTGCGGCAGACCGGCAGCCTGATCGAATCCCCCTCCGGTTACCTGCACCTGACTGCCCGGGAAAACCTTTCCATCGTGGCTGACTTGAAAGACGTGGACCGGAAGGACATCCCCCGGGTGCTGGAGATCGTGCACCTGACCAAGGACGCTGACCGGAAGGTAGGGCAGTATTCCCTTGGCATGAAGCAGCGGCTGGGCATTGCCATGGCGCTGCTGGGCAGCCCCAAACTGCTGATTTTAGATGAACCCACCAACGGTCTGGATCCGGCAGGCATTCAGGAAATGCGCAGTCTGATCGCCTCCATGCCCCAGACCACCGGAGCCACCGTGCTGATCTCCAGCCACCTGCTGGGCGAGATTGAGCAGATGGTGGATCAGGTGGGCATCCTGAACCACGGCAGGCTGCTGTTCGAGGGTTCTCTGCAGCAACTGCAAAAGCACAGCCGGGGCGGCATTCTGCTGCGGGTGCTGGATGCACCCAAAGCCGCAGCCGTCCTGCAGCAGCAGGGAGTAAAAGCCGCTGCACCGGCAGATCAGCCGGACACCCTGCAGCTGCCCCCGCTGCCGGACGAAGCGCTGGCGGCACTGGTCTGCACCCTTGCCGAAAGCGGCGTGGGCGTGGTTGGCCTGACTGCACAGACAAAGAGCCTTGAGGACATCTTCCTCAGCCTGACACAGACCAACGGGGAGGTGGCGTAAGATGGCAGCTTTCCGTGCAGAACTGCAAAAAGCCCACCGTCGGCACGACCTTGCCCTCTGCCTGCTCATCCCCGGCATTGTCGTGCTGTGGGTGGGCGGCCTTGCCCCGGCAGACCCGGAGGAACTTGCCAACGGTTACAGCGCCCTGCTTTACAGCCTGCCCGTCATTGAAGCCATTCTGATGCCGGTGATGATGGCAGTGCTGGCCTCCCGGCTGTGGGATATGGAGATCAAAGGCAACACCGCCAAGCTGCTCTACACCCTGCAGAGCCGCCGCAGCCTGTTTGCAGGCAAAGCGGTCTTTGGAGTGCTGGAGGTGCTGTTGGTCACGGTGCTGGAGCTGGCCTGCGTTCCGGTGCTGGGGCGCATTCATGGTTATACCGAAGCCTTTCCCACCGGGCAGCTGGTCTATCTGTTCGTCTGCACGCTGGCTGTGGACGCAATGCTCTTCTTTGGCGAATTTCTGCTGATGTTGTGGGTGGGCAACCCCCTGCCTGCGCTCTGCGTGGGCATCGTAGGGGCACTGGTGGGGCTGTTCTCTGCTTTTATGCCGCCGCTTGTCAGTTATTTTGTGCCCTTTGGGTACTACATCCCGCTGAGCGCCTACGAAGTGGCGAACTGGGACAAGGCCACCCACACCGTCACCTACGGCACCCGCCCCTTCAACTGGGGGCTGCTGGCCTTCACCCTTGCGCTGGGCGCTGTGCTGTTTGCCCTTGCGTGGCGCAAGGTACAGGACGAGGAGGTATAAAACCATGCTGAAACGCTGTATTCTTGCGGAGAACCGCAAACTCCACGCATCCCCCATCTGGGCAATGTTCTTTGTGCTGCCCATTCTTTCCGCCACCTACGGCACTTTCAATTATCTGCAAAATCTTGAGATCCTCACCGACGGCTGGTATAGCCTGTGGACCCAGCACACCCTGTTTTATTCCATGCTCTTCTTCCCTGCCATGGTCGCCGCCTATGCTGCCTACTTGTGGCGGCTGGAACATCTGGGGCACAACTGGAACCTGATCATGGCAAGCCCCGTACCGCCGCTGGACCTGTTTGCAGCAAAGTTTGCGGTGGTGACAAAGCTGGCGCTTCTGACCCACGGTTTTGTGTTCGCGCTGTTCGTGTTCTGCGGCAAGGTATTTGCCCATCTGCCCGGGCTGCCGCCGGTCACCTTACCTCTGTTTTTACTGCGGGGACTGCTGGGTGCGTTGGCTGTCATTGCCGCACAGCTGGTGCTGGCCATGGTCATCCGCAGCTTTGCCGTGCCCATTTTTCTGGGGTTGCTGGGCGGCATTACCGGCATCTTTATCAGCTCCAAAGGCTTTGGAATCCTGTGGCCCTATTCCCTGATGCAGCTGGGTATGAACTCCAACAAAAGTGCGGATGCTCTGGCTGGCAGCTACGGGCTGTTTGCCTTCAGCTGCATCTTCTGGCTGGGGACAATGTTCCTTCTGGCATGGCTCCTGCTGAAAAAACGGGATGTCCGGGCATAGCACAAAGGGGAGAGCACCTTCACGGTTGCCCTCCCCTTTTTTCAGCTGTTCAACTGCTGCATGATCTTCCTGACCTCGCTGCTGGAGTATCCCTCCTTGAGCAGCTGGGTGCGGATGGCCGTATCACTGCGGCCCTGACTGCGCATCCTCGCCGCGCTGTACGGCACGGTGCCGCCGCTGGAAACGCCGCTTTTGCCCACCTTCAGGCCAGTGTCACCCGTCAGGCTGCCGCGCTTCGCCGCTGCATCGGCGCTGGCTTTTTCGGCAGTCCGGCTGGCCTTTTCCTGCTTGGCTTCCCACTGGCTCTTGCTCAGATCCAGCCGCTCTGCCGCAAGGGCATTGCTGACCTGCTGCTGGCGGAGTTTGTCCTGATATTCCTGCTGCGCCTGCTCGTTTTTGTACTGCTGCTGTGCCAGCTCATCCTGCCGCAGCTGCTCCTGCATTTTCTGCTTCCACGCCGTGTCGGCCCGTTCGGCTTCATAGGCGCGGTTGCCCGCATAGATGTTGTACCCGGTGTTCAGCAGGCTGCCTGCCATGCTGCCCAGACCCGTGGTACCGGTAATGGCCAGCTGGGCCGCGTCACCCAGAAGGCCCAGCACGGTCATCACATTGTTGAAGCCCTGCTGGCGGCGGGCCGCCTCCTGCTGTTCCTGTGCCGCGTAGTAACCATACAGGCTGTCCAGCTGGCCCAGATAATCCTGATAGCGCCCGTAATCCTGGGTGTAAGCCGTGTTGTAGGCATTGCCCTTTTGTTCCAGCTGGGTGTAGTAATCCGCCAGCTCCCGCTCATACTTCTGCTGGGCATTCTGCTCCTGCCCGTTCAGCTGGTCGATCTGCTCCACCAAGGCATCGCCGCCGCTCTGGTAGGTATCCAGCGCCAGCCGGTACAGCGTGGGGATGGCCTCGCTCAGTGCACCGATCTGCTGCTGGTATGCCTGCCGGGCCGCACTGGCCGCGTAGCTGGAACCATAGCCGCCGGTCAGGGCAGCGGCCTGCGCCGCCGCATCAGCACTGGCGTTCTGAGCATTCTGGGTGTACAGCTGGGCGTACTGGCGGTACAGTGGGTCGGCACCATAGCTGTAACTGAATTCCTTCCGGTCCAGCAGATCCTCCATCAGGCCGTCAATGCGGCCCTGATAGGCGCTCTCGTAATCGCCGGGGCGGTTGGCCTGCCACTGCTTCAGGTCGCTGGCCGCGTCCGTCACCTCCTGCGAGGGCCGGTACTCTGCCGAAGCCAGCGCGTTTTCCACATCCTGCCGGTTTTTCAGCCCGCCTGTGGTGTACTCCTGCTTCTTTTTCTCGCTCATGTCTCCTCCTTTCCCAAACTGCCGGAAAGCCTGCCCCGCAGCTCCTCCGAGAAATTCTCCGTGTCCAGATTGCAGAGCACATACTGCAATTGCTCCTGCATCTGGTACAGATAATTCCGCAGGGCCCGGGCATCCTCCGGATCCATATTCTCACTCAGCCTGGGCAGGCCGATCTTGCCCAGACCCGCAATGCTTGCCATGGTTCATCCCTCCAGTTCCATCTGGTTTCCCTTTGCCCCGCTGAAGGTCTTGGCCAGGCTCCGCAGGGTGATCTGCCCATAGCCCCACAGCCGCAGCCGGAGCGAGGCGCACCGCCGGGGCACAAGGTGCAGATCACAATTGCGGCGCGGCCCCTCCACTGTCAGGGCAGCGGCGTTCTCCCAGGGGCCGCCGTCATAGCTCACTTCCACAGTCACCCGGCTCCTGCAGGCGGCATCCAGCCGCAGCGTCAGCCGGGAGAGGTAACGCTCCTCGGGGCTGTCCAGCCCCAGATCTCCGGTGGTCAGGGCAAACTCCACGCCCTGTTCCGTTTCCTCGCTTCTCTGCCCTGCCGTTTCCCGGCTGGGATCAGCGGCCCAGAGCGCCCGGCCATCCCAGAGATAGAGCTGCCCGCCGGTGCTGGCCATCTCAAAGGAGCAGACATCCTCCTCGTGCCAGAGGCCCCGCTCGGTATCATAGACCAGCAGACGCACCTCGTTTTCCCGGCTGACATGCAGATAATACCGGCCATCCAGCGCGCCGCCCACGGCCTGCTTCACATTGGCAAGCCGCCCGGCATCCAGCGCCGCCGACACCTTGGCCGGGATGCTGCCGTCCCACGCCATCACGCCGTCGGGCGAGAGATAGTACAGCGTCTCGTTCAGCACGCAGAGACTGCGGGCCGCGTTTCTGGCCACGCCCCGGCAGCGCAGGGAGCTGAGCTGGAAATCCGAGGGCTTGGAGCCGTAGAGCTTGTGCAGGGTGTTTTCCTTGAAGAACAGCGCATAGCCCATGCAGGTAGCTGCGCCGGTAAAGGGACCGTCGCTGCCCACGGTCACGGCATAGCTGTCTGCCGCGATGCCCCGGTAGGAGAACCAGTTGGTGGGGTCGCCCAGCTTGCAGGCGTAGATGACATTCTCGCTGCTGGAACAGCCCCACACCCGGTTGTCGCACTCGGTCAGGTACTCAAGGTCGGGCACCCGGCGCTCCACCTTCACACCCTCCGCCGGGAAATACTCTTCCCGCTGTGTGCCGTCCATGCTCACCCAGACAGCACTGCTGCCATTGTGGACAAGCCTGCCGTAAAAGTGTTCGCCGCCCGGGTCAGCCCGCAGGCGCAGGGTGGTTTCGGTCACACCGTACACGATGCGGTCGCCGTCCAGCCCGGCCCACTGGCCTGCCTGTTCAGCCCCCGTACCGGTCAGGGTCACGGTGTCCCACACCCGGAACTCCGTCCCGATGCCCTCAGCGGTCACAAGGCAGTAGTCCAGCGGGATCACCGTCCAGTTGCCCGAAGCCTCGCTGTACACCTCCAGCGTGTTCTCTGCGGAATAGGGCTTGTCCGACTCGTTCAGCTTCAGAAACAGCTGGCCGTCCTGCGGGTGTTCCGGCTCCTTTGTGCCCTTGTCCTTCACCTCGTAGGTATTCCCCGAAGCATCACAGGGCGCAAAGCTCACGCTCAGGCTTCCCGCCTCCCAGGCAGCACCCAGCGGGGCCGCACTGCCGTCGGCCGTATCGAACGCCACCTTGTCCGGAAAGATCAGGATCTTTGTTCCGATGCCCACCATCGTCTTGCGGCTGTCTGCCACGGCATTTTTCACGGTGACGGGCTGGGCCGGGGCCTCGTCCGGGGTATAAACCAGGTCCTGCCCGCAGACGGTCAGCAGACCGTTCAGGTGATACATCCCGTTCAGCCCGGCCAGCTCCTGCAGCCTGCGGCGGGGCAGCCGGGTGCTCAGGGCCGGGAAATCCCGGGCCGAAAAATTCATTCCCCCGCTGTACTCAGCCTCGGTGCAGCCGTAGGTCTCGTTCAGGCCGCCAAAGGCCCGCAGCAGATCCCGGGTATTCTTCACACCGGTCCGATTTGTCAGAAGCATCCACTTTCCTCCCTTTCACCACCGCCACTGCGCACCGCGCTTCGGCTTTGCCCGCCGCCGCAGCCAGGCGCTCAGCTCGGCCAGAATGCTGTTATACCGGGCCTGCTCCCCGGCGTAACGTTCCGTCTCACCCAGGGCAGCATCCAGCTTTGCGCAGAGGTAATGCGGGTAGAGTGCATCAAAGGGCACGGGTACCAGCAGTTCTACGGCATCGTCCAGACCGCCCTCCGCAGGCCAGGCAAGGTCTGCTCCCACTCCGGCCCGCAGCCCGCAGCCGGAGAACAGCAGGGCCCGCAGCATCCCGTCCTCCTCACAGAGCCAGCGCTGCCGGGTGCAGCTGTCCACCTTGCAGCCCGGCCGCAGTTCCTCGGCCCGTTCCAGAGCCTGTCCCACTGTCATGCTCTCACCCCGCGATCTTCTCGGCGGCGGCAATGCGGGCAGCGGTGCGCTCATCCTGCACCTGGCTGTGCTCCAGCACCTCTGCCACCTCGGGCGGCACTTCCACCTCCACGCCCCGGCGGATCTTATAGCTCACGCCGTTCACACTCACAAACAGGTCGCCCTTGTACCGGCTGTTGTCCTTGAACAGCCGGATTCTTACGTTTTTCTTGTCCATTTTTCATCCTTTCTGCCCTCTGTCGCAGGGGCACTGCCTTTTACGCCTCGCCTGGTTTCGTCATCCAGCAGGGCTTGCCCGGTTTGCCAAGGGCTCCCCTACTAGGGGAGCTGGCGCGAAGCGCCTGAGAGGTTCAGTTGGCACTCGCATTCTCCGAATAACTGGATACGCTCTCAATGCGCACCATGTACTGCTCCACCAGACGCTCGGCGGCGCGCATCCCCTTCCAGCCCACGGAAGCGCGCTGGTTCAGCGGGTCGTCGCCATAACCCAGCTGCTTGACGATGTGTTCCAGGCCGCCGCCCTCCAGCTCGGTCACACCGTAGGCATGGGCACCCAGCACCAGCGTACCGAACACGGCCAGACCGCTGGGGCAGGTGGTGTCCTTCCAGATCTTGGCCTCGCTGGTCTCCACAAAGCGGATGTTGCCCAGCTTGCCGATCTCGCCGCGGTACATGGTCTCAGGGTCGGCATACTTGTGTGCCTCAATGAATTCCCTGCAGGTCTTCAGGTCGTAGGCGGCATAGGGGTGGATGATGGCAATGTAGCTGTCGCCGATGGGGTCCGCGTTCATGGCACCCAGCTGCGCCGCCGCCCGGAAGAACAGCTTCGGGGTCAGGGTGCAGGTCTTGTCCAGCTCCTTGCGGCTCTTCACCTCCGTTTCGGTGCCGTCTGCATTCTGCTTGGGAGCATACAGCACATTGGTGCCGCCCGCCAGCACATCACGGGTGATGCTGTCCATGGTGCGGCCCGCCTGGCTTGCCAGCACACGGGTGGCCTGCACCACGTTGTTGTCGATGGCGGTCATCTGCAGCACGTCAGTCAGCGGGGTCCAGCCGCCATACTGGTGCAGGTCGCTGGTGATGGTGGTCACGTTCAGGGCCTGACCGTCCGGGGTCACGCCCTCGGTCAGCGGAGTGGAAGCCTTGGGCAGGCTGTCGTACTTGCGGAACTCGATGGTCTTGCCGCCGTTCTGGGGCACAGGATAGTAATCCGCAAACTGGTCATGCACCAGCCGGGGCTCTGCCTGGTCGATGAGGCGCTTCTCGTAGAAGGTCTTCATCTCCGGGGTCATGGTGGTGGTGGAGTTCAGGGGAGTTTCGGCAAACAGCTGAATGTTGAAGTTGTTCATAGTCATTATCCTTTCTTTCATTGATTTCAAGCTCCCCCTTCGGGGGAGCTCCGCAAGGCGCTGGCAAAGCCAGACCGAAGCGGTGAGAGGGTTTCCCTCAAAAACTGATCTTTGCGCCATGGAGCGCCTGACGTTCCAGTGCTTCCCGCTGGCTGCGGGTCATCCGGTTCACATCCGCACCGGTCACGGCGGCGCTGCCGGGGTGGGTGCCGTTTTCAGCAGGGCGTGCCCCGCGCTGGCGGATGCGCTCCACCACGCCCTGCTCCACGGTGCGGGCAGTCTGGCGCATGGCATCCCCGTAATGGGCCAGCCGGTAGGCATCCAGCATCCGCATCCCGGGCAGCTGCATCAGACGGCGCATCTCGGGGTCTGCCAGCTCCTTTTGCAGGGAAAACTCCGGCACCGCCCGGCGCATTATGGCCTCCTCGGCAGCCCAGCGCCGGTGCAGGGCATCCACAGCCTGGCTTCCCGGGAAACGTTTTGGCAGCGCAGGGCGGGGTGGTTCCTGTTCCTGCCCTTCTTCCGCCTTGACCGGTTCGGTCTCTTTCACCTCCTTCTCCCCCTCCGGGGCGGTCGTCTCCTGCCTTGCGTCCGCTTTTTCACCGGGCTTCATGGTACCCGATGCCACAGCCTGCTGTTCCTGGGCCGCGCTCAGGGCAGGGGCAGCCGCTTCGCCGCCGTCAGCAAACAGCTGCAGGTCCATCATCTCCTGCTTGCCCCGGGCACTCCGGTCGGCAAAGCGTACATTGTCCGGGTAGCGCTCGGCCAGCAGGGCAAAGCCCGCCTTGGCCAGCTCAAAGGCCCCCTCGACCCATGCGGTACAGGGCCGGGCAGCAGTCACCGTCAGGCGGGGGCCATCGGGCTCGTCAAAAGCATCGCTGTGGGCGTTCTCCTCACCCGCCAGCAGGCTGACCAGTGCCTGCATCAGGGTGCTGACACCGGCGCACACGATATCCTGCCCTGCCGGGGCATAGCCTGCATGGCCCGCTGCTTCCAGACGCATGGCCGGGCCGTAAGGGCCGTCCAATTCCGTATAATTCACTTTGATCATTTCTGCCTCCTTCTCATGTAAAACCTCTCCGTCACCTGCGGTGACACCTCCCCTAATAGGGGAGGCAAGCCAGCAGCAGCGTGAACCTGGCTCTCCTGTCAGGAGAGCTGGCGCAAAGCGCCGGAGAGGTTCTTCGCCAATGCTCTTGTGCTCAGATTTTCCTCCGCGCCGCTCAATTTCTCGTTGAACCGCGCGATCTGCATCTGGGCCGCCGTCAGCTTCTGTGCCAGCGTGCCGTTCTGCCGCACCCTCTGGCGCACTTTTTCGATGCCCTCAAAATCCATCATCTCCAGTGCCGCCAGGGCCGCGTCGGCATTCTGGGGTGCAAAGAAACCCAGTTGGTAGCACTCCTTCGCCGTTTCATTCTGGGAAAGGCGGCTGAAGGTGGATTTCTTCTCGGCGCTCACCACAATATCAAACACCGGTTCCCGGCTTCCCAGCTCCACGCCGCCCATCAGCCCCATGGGGCGGGCACGCAGCGCTGCCCCGGAAAAGGGCACGAACTCTCTGCCTCCGGCAGGCCCGATGACACGGAACACCCGCTCCTCATCGTAAAACTGCCGCATCAGGTCAATGATGAGGTAGCACTCCCTTGCAAAGGCCCGGTAGGCACTTTTGAGCATATCGCGGGAGAGCTTGCTGCCCGCCTCCTGCAGGGCCGCAATGGCACTTGCCGCCGTCACGCCGCCTGCGGTGCCGCCCTGGGTCATATCCCGGTTTCCGCTGATCTCCTTCAGCTCCTCAATGCGGCTGTTGCGGTAGCTCAGGCTGTTCCCCTGCAAACCGGCGGTCTGCAACGGGCGGAAACTCTCGTCTCCCAGCCGCCCGGCCACATGGACGATGTCCCGGCTGAGATCCGCCAGTTCCTCCTCGTTCACGCCCGCCGTGTCGCTGAGCACATACCGCTGCTTGGATGCCAGCAGGACATTTTCATCCATGGCATGGTTCATCCTGTCGATGGCGGTCTGGCATTCCTTCATCACATCGATATAGCCAAAGCCCGCCGGGCTGTCCTCTTCCATAAACAGCGGGTCGAACACGAAGGGATATTTCCCGTGGTCGTAGAAGCCCCGCCCGGCAAGGGCCGGGTCGTTCTCGCTGGCATAGAGCACCACGCCGTTGCAGAACTTGCAGTAGTGGAGCAGGGTGCGTCCGGCCTCGTCCGGCTTTTTGTAGTACCAGTCCACCACCACGCTTTTTTCGGTGGTGTCCAGCCCGCCGTCGTGGAGAAAACGGGGCACATCCAGCACACTGGCGCTGTGGCCCTTCAGCTGGGGCCAGCGGTTTTCCAGCTGTTTGGTGTTCTCCATGCTCAGGGAGAAAAAGTGGGGCGAGGCCTGGATATCTGCCACGCCCGGCTCCCAGTAGAGCATGAGCAGGTTCATGGGCCGGATGGCGATCTCTCCCACGCCGCCCCGGGCCTCCGGGTCCCAGAACACGCCCTTGACCCCGGTGCCCTGCTTGAGCTTGCGCCACCAGGTGTCGCTGTACACCTGTTCATAGTCTGCCTGCTCCAGCACCACCGGCAGGATGCTGGAAAGCACCTGTGCGGTCTGCGCATCGTCTGCCGCCCGGGGCAGAACATTGGGGGCCGGGTAATTGTCCATGGCATCGGCGTGCTTGTTGGCAATGCTGTTGAACAGCCACCCGCTGGCAGGCTGGGGCTTGCCCTCCATCATGGGGTTCTGGTAGTTCTTCCAGTGTCCCATCCGGAACCACAGCTCGTTGTCCACAATGCGTTTGTCCAGCGCGGCTTTTCCGGCCTTGTATTTCTGTAAAATGGCAGTGGCTTCGGCCACTTCTTCTGCCCCGATGGGGGGCTTTTCATCGATCATTGCTTACTCCTTTCTTGTTAGCTTCCTCACCCTCTCAGTCTCGCTCCGCTCGCCCACAGCCGGGTTGCGGCTCCCAGCGTCTGCTTCACTCTGTTCGCATCCTTGCTGGCCGCTGCCCCAACAACTCCTCCCTCAATCCGCCGCTGGCGGCGGTCGTCGTCGTTGCTCCCAAAGTGGGAGCTTCTGACGAAACTGCAAACTTTGCAATAACTGCCAAGGCCTCGCCCTTCGGGAGAGGTGGCAGCGCGCCAGCGCTGACGGAGAGGGTGAGCCGCCTATACCCTGTAAAATCTCGCCCTCCTATGCAGTTCCAGCGGGTCGTCCCCCACCGGAGGCTGCACGGTCTGCCGGGGCGGGGAGATGGGATTTTCCATCAGCACATAGCGGCACTCGTCATAGATATGGTCCTCCTGCCGGGTGTCGATGTCCTCCACATTGCTCTCGTCATAGACCAGGTTCGGAAGGGTGCGGATGAAGTGCCTGCAGGTGCTGAACACCTGAAACATGGGCCGCCCCTCCCCATCGAACGCCAGCCGGTAGTGGAACTGCATCTTTCCCGCCAGGCGGGTGTGGTCACCGGGGATCCAGTGGAGGAAATGAGGGCCCCGCTCCATCATGGCAGCAATGCTCTCGCCCCGGCTCTCATCAAAGATGGCGGGGTCGGCCACCCCCAGAATGGTGCGGCCCCTGAGCATCGGGTCGTTCTGCTCTGCCTTCCGGATCCGCCTTGCCTGTTCCACCGGATCGATGCGCAGGCCCTCGTTGGGGCGGCCCGTGCAGCCGTACAGCTCCTTGATGCGGTAAAGCCTGCCCTCCTCATCCGCCGCGTACCACCCCACTGAGAACGGCTTTGAGAAACCGAAATCGTACCCCCGGTAGATCTTCCAGTGTCTGGGGATGGCAAAGGGCGCAATGACATGGGTCCAGCGCTGGTCCTGATAATGCCCCGGGTCGTTCCGCCACTCGGTGAACACCTGCCCCGAAAAGCTGTCCCAGCTGCCATAGAGCAGGGCCTGCTTTTCCGCCTCGGGCAGGCTTGCCAGACTGGCAAGGTAGTCCGGGTCATTTTCCAGCAGGGCGGGGTTGTCGAACACGCTGGACGGGATAAACACCCTTGCCCGCTCCAGCACCTTCTCGGTTCCGTCCGGCATCCGCACCGGGAACTGTTCCACAATGGGGGTGCCGGGCGGGGCAGGCGTGATGAACCGGGCTTTCACCCAGCCGTGCCCCACACCGCCGGGATTGGTGGTGGCCCGCAGGTAGACCCGGGTGCCCGGGCCGGTAGGGCGGTTGCGGCTCATCATATAGCTGTACTCTTCCCACTCGAAATGGGTCAGCTCATCGAACCCGATGAAGTCGAAGGCCTTGCCCTGATAATTTGTGCGGTCCTTGGTGTACTGCATGGAGCCAAAGTAGATCTTTGCCCCGCTGGGGAACACCCACACATGGCTGGTGGCGTTGTACTGCGCCGTAGGAAAAGCCCGCTTGTAGTAGGCCATGCTCTTGTCCACCAGATCACTGAGCTGGGGGTAGGTCTTGCGCAGGATGAGCCCCCGATAGTGGGGGATGTGCACCTGCCGCAGGGCCTCGATCACCAGCGCGTCACTCTTGCCGCCGCCTGCCGCGCCCCCGTACAGGGCTTCCGGTTCCGGGCGGCGCATGAACTCCGCCTGCCGGGGCTGGGGCCGCCATACGATCTCTGCATTCATACGTCCTCCACGGCTGGCAGAAGCACCACGCCGCACGCCCGGGCCTCGGCATCCGCGCCCTGATCGTTCAGGGTCTTGGCCACCGCGGCCAGATCCTTCAGCACCGCCGTGGCCTCCTTGAGCCCCTTCATCAGGGCCGGGTCAGAGCCATCGGCTCGCTGGGCCTTCTGCCGGGCGTTCAGCTCCTTGACCTCCTGCGCCAGCATGGTGCTCAGGGTGTCGGTGGCCTTGTGCAGGCTGGCAAGGCTCTTGTCCCTGCCCGGCTGTTTTGCTTGCGCCATCCTGTGTTCTCACATCCTTTCTGTTTGGCTTGGCACAAGGATACCAGCTTTTCGTCCCCTGCAACAGTGCGCACTTTTGCAGGGCCGTTTTGTACTTTTAGCGTCATAGAATCCCATTCGTATAAAATAATCTTCCATTTTTCATCGCTGTATCGCACCGTACAGAAATCTCCGTTTTTCTCCCGGATTTTTCACGCACAGACACATCAGGTGCGTGAAGCGCCTTTTGCGCAAAAAAGCAGGCACTTCGCCCGCCCCGTCCGGGGCAAAGGCAAAGTGCCTGCTTTCGTTACAGATTCAGTTTCGGTTCTGCTTACAGGGTCTCGATGCGGTCAAACAGCTGCTTGCCTGCTTCCACAGCGTCCTTGCTGCCAAAGGCCACACGGGTAGCGTTTGCCATCCGGTCTGCAAGGTCTGCGGCCTGTGCCCGGATCGTTTCAGCTGTCACGCTGCACATGGCCTTGCGGTCCGCGGCCAGCATGGCATCGGTGATGCCGCAGAAGTACCGGCGGTCCAGCTCCTTGGCCTCAGCGTTGGGCTTTTTGGGCGAATCCATCTCGGACACCGCGCCCACGATGAACTCGGTCAGGTCTTTTTCGGTGTACTCCCGGCCTGCCAGCACCTCGGGGGCCTTGGCAAAGGTCTCGTAGCTCTCGGTCAGGTGGGGATCACGGTAGGTGTACAGTCCCTCGGTCTGGGCACGGGTCAGCATTCCGGTGCCGTAAGCGCCGCCCACCTCACGGATGTTGTGCCACAGGTATTCGTAGCTCATAATGCGGGCCAGCACCCGGCGGTCGGCCTGCCGCTCCATGGGCCAGGTCAGGATATCATAGTTCACGCCGCCGTCAATGATAAAGGCCTCGTTCATGGGGGCGGTCAGCACCTCTGTGTAGGGCTTGGCAGCGGTGCGGCCCTGGGCAGCAAAGGCACTGCCGGGCAGCAGGGCACGCAGCTTTGCCAGCGCTTCCTCGCTGCCATGCAGGCTGACGGTCAGGGCTGCATGGTTCAGCACCTTTTCCCGCACCGCCTCCAGCTTTTTGCCCATGGCGGCCCAGTCGGCCCGTTCCAGCAGGTTACACAGGAAGTGGTATCCGGTCACGCCGCTGCACCGCTCGCTCAGGGCATACTCCACTGAGTAGTGGGCGGCGGCACGCACGGCAGCGTACTGGTTGCCCTGCTGGATGAACTGCTGTTCCATGCTCAGCTTCTGCTGGCTCAGCACCCGGGCAAAGGCTTCCTCGGCCTTGGGGCCGGTCAGGCAGGTCTTGTAGAGGTACTCACTGCCCAGCGCAATGGCCTTGTCCAGATTCCGCTCCAACAGGCTCATGTTCCAGGTGAGCTTTGCGTGGCAGGGGCTGCCCTCCTGCCGCCCGGTCCAGAAGCTGATGCAGGCCATGCTGTTGCCCAGCCAGGTGGCGCGCTGGGTCTGCAGCTCCCGGGCAGTGTGCTCGGGGGTATCCAGCTCGTCCAGAATATCAGTCAGCAGGTCGAGATACTGCACCTCTTCCGGGGTGCACTCGCCCAGGTCGTAGTAGAAATTCAGATACAGGCTGCCCTTGGAGGGGTGGTGCAGCAGCTCCGCACCGGCCAGCGGTTCCACTGTACCGGCAGCGCTCCTGTCACCGTCGCCCAGGTCGGCCACGGTCAGCGGATGGTCCAGCACCAGCTTGCCGTCGTTGCGGGCAGGGGCAGCATCCTCTTCGTCCTTCTTGGGCAGGGCCGGGGTCTGGATCACCTGCACCGGCTCGGCCAGCAGCAGATCCTTCAGCAGGTCGTTAAACCAGCCGGTGGAGAGCTTCTCCCGCAGGGAAGCAAACAGTTTGTCGGTGTGGAGCAGCAGAGCCGGGTCGCCGGTGTGGAGCCAGCCGGTGGCGGCATAGATGGCATCCAGCACACCGTCGGGCAGGCTGCCCGGGCGCTCCAGGGAGGCAAACTCCATGGCGTTCAGGCTGGCCAGCAGCAGCTCCTCGGGGATGCCCCCTGCCAGCAGGTCGGTCACAGCCTGTTTCACGCCAGCTGCAAATTTGGGGGCAGTCTCTGCGGTGGCCCCCCGCAGCACCAGCTCCAGCGTGGGCTGCAGGGTGCTGTCGTCAAAGCCAATGTCGATATCCGCGCCCAGCTTCTGCTCCAGCAGAGCTGCCTTCAGCGGGGACTGGTTGGTGCCCAGCAGGGCATCCAGCAGGATCTCCACGCCCAGCTGGCGCTCCCGGTCTGCAAACGCGCCGGTGTACCAGGCCAGCGCACACTGCACCTGATCCGGCTCGGGGTTTTCGGTGTAGTACGGGATACACACACGCACACCGTTCTGCTGGTCCTGCACCGTCAGCCGGGGGCGGCTGGTGCCCTTGGGCATCCTGCTCAGATAGTGCTCATCCAGAAAAGCCAGCTTCTCGGCCATATCCATCTTGCCGTACAGGGTGATGCAGCAGTTGTCGGCACTGTAATGGCGGCGGTACACCCGCTGGTATTTTTCATAGGTCAGGGCCGGGATGGAGGCCGGGTCGCCGCCGGACACAAAGCCGTAGGCCGTATCCGGGAACATGGCCCGCTCCAGCGCGTTCTGCAGCTGCGCGTCCGGGGAGGCCAGCGCACCCTGCATCTCATTGTAGACCACACCGCTCACCGTGCCGTCCGCGTCCCGGTGCCAGCCCTCCTGCTCGAACACGGCCTTGTCCACCATGGCCAGCGGGCAGAACACAGCGTTCAGGTACACGTCCATCAGGTTCCTGAAGTCGGTCTCGTTGGGGGTGGCAAAGGGATACACCGTCTTGTCCGGGAAGGTCATGGCGTTCAGGAAAGAGGCCATACTGCTCTTGAGCAGCTGCAAAAAAGGCGAGGTCACGGGGTACTTCTCGCTGCCCGCCAGCACCGAGTGCTCCAGAATGTGGAACACACCGGTGTCGTCGGAGGGGAAGGTGCCGAAGCCGATGCCGAACGCCTTGTTGGTGTCCTCGTTCTCCACCAGCAGGACAGTGGCCCCGCTCACATCGTGGTTCAGAACCGTCAGCACACCGTGCTGCTCCGGGCAGTCCTCGCGGCGCACCAGCGTATAACCGGGATAGTTCATGTTGTTTCTCCTTTGGGTCATATTTTTTCAAAGTGTTTGGCCCTATTGTACCACGCCTTCCGGTAAGACGCAACGAACAAAAAAAGGCCCTCCCAAAGGGAAGGCTCTTGCGGTTAAACCCCACCGTCATCCCTGCGGGATGCCACCGCCCCTGGTAGGGGCGGCCTTGGCAAAGAGGTGATGCTTTACGTTATGCCAAGGGCCCCACTACTAGGGGGGCTGTCACCGCAGGTGACTGGGGGGTTGTTTTTACTTCCGATCCGACACCCGGAACAGTACGAATCCCACAATGAA
Source organism: Faecalibacterium hominis (ex Afrizal et al. 2022) (assembly GCF_049545105.1). Lineage (NCBI taxonomy): Bacteria > Bacillati > Bacillota > Clostridia > Eubacteriales > Oscillospiraceae > Faecalibacterium > Faecalibacterium hominis (ex Afrizal et al. 2022). The sequence continues at coordinate 1,032,281 of NZ_CP186860.1, forward strand.
CAGCACGATCAGGCTGCCCACGCCCACATTGGCGCTGCCGGTCAGCTGGCTGCCCACACTGACGATCATGGTGCCCAGAAAGGATGCGCCCTTGCCGCAGATATCGAACAAGCCGAAGTACTCGCCCGATTTTTCCGGCGGGATGATCTTGGCAAAATGGCTCCGGCTCAGCGCCTGGATGCCGCCCTGGAACATGCCCACCACAACGGCCAGCACCCAGAACTGCCACTGGTGCTTCAGGAAAAAGGCAAACAGCGCAATGCCCGCGTAGGCTGCGATGCAGACCGGGATGAGGGTGCCCGAGGGGTATTGCCCGCTCAACCGCCCGAACACCAGTGCCGAGGGGAAGGCCACGATCTGGGTGACCAGCAGCGCCAGCAGCAGGCCGGTGGTGTCCAGCCCCAGGGCCGTGCCGTAGGCCGTGGCCATATCGATGATGGTGTACACACCATCGATGTAGCAGAAAAAGGCCAGCAGGAACCAGAACACCTGCCTGTCCTCTTTCAGGTGGCGGAGGGTGTGACCGATGCGGGCAAAGCTCTGCCGGATGGCATGTTCCTGCACCTCCACAAAGTGCACCTGTTTATACTGGCGCAGCAGGGGCAGGGTGGTCACCAGCCACCAGGCGGCGGTGATAAAGAGGGCAAGGTTCAGCGCTGTCATCTGGGAGATACCGATGCTCCCGGCCCCCAGCACCAGCGCCAGACAGACCACAAAGGGCACACAGCTGCCAATGTAACCCCAGGCATAGCCTTTGGAGGAGACCTCATCCATCCGGTCCGGCACAGTCACATCGCTGAGCATGGAGTCATAGAACACCAGACTGCCCGAAAAGCCCACCTTGGCAAAGATGAAGATGAGCAGAAACGGCAGCCAGGTGTTTGCCATCCCCATGGCGCAGCAGCCGATCACGCCCACTGCCACGCAGAAGGTGAAGATGGGCTTTTTGAAGTTGCGGGTATCGGCCAGTGTGCCAAGGATCGGGCTGAGCACCGCCGTGATGACTGTGACCGCCGAGGCTGCATAGCCCCAGTAGGCCAGATACTCCACCGCGCTCAGGCCGCCCCCCTCAGCCAGTGCGTTGAAGAAGATGGGGATCAGCGTTGCCACCAGCAGCACAAACGCCGAGTTGCCCACATCGTATAAGATCCACGCCCGTTCCAGGCTGGTCAGGCGAAATTTTTGCTTTGCTTCGTTCATTTGCATTCCTCTCAAAATTCTCCGAAGGTGTGGTCATAGGCCTTGTCCAGCGGTGCGCCGTTGGAGAGCCCCTCCACATATTCCGTGATGAGCCGCACTGCCAGCGGGAGAGCCTGCTGATACAGCGCTTCCAGCTCTTTGTCGCTGGCCTCGCACCGGGGATTGGGCTGAAGGTTCGCCACCAGCCCGTGCATGACATCATAGGTACCTGCCGCTTTCAGGGCCGTCAACACCACCCAGCGCTTGACCGGGCTGGTAGCCTGCAGCAGATGGTGCACCCGCACCATGCCCCGCATGGCTCCGTAGGTCTCGTCTGCCGTGACATTTTCGTAGAACGGCGCAATGATCTTTGCAAACTCCCGGTTGGGGCGGATATGCCCCGCCGTGAAAAAGTGCATCGGGTCAAGCCCGTCCTCCCGCATCAGCTGGTTGTCAAACTCCGTCTCGATCTCGCAGTGGCTCACACCGCTTTCCCGGGTGTAGCGCTCCACATAGGGGTGGCAGGTGCTGTCCAGTGCAAAGTGGCAGACGAACCCCAGCGCATAGGCCAACGCAGCATTCTTGTTGCGGGCCGTGTTCACCACGCCCCGGGCCCGGGTAAAGAACACTCGGCCCGGCTGCTCGTGCATGGCGTTGCCCAGCCGGTTCACGGGGTTGGACTGCAATGCCCGGTAGTAGAACATCAGGTCAGGCCCGTGCAGGCCCATATCATACAGCGGCCGGTACGGGGTGATCTTTTCCCGCAGCTCCCTGGGCAGCTGCACCAGAACATCCGCACCAAAGCGGCGGTGTGCATACGTAGATGGCATATCCTCTCTCCTCCTTTTCGTACCAGAATCAGTATAGCAGAATCCCACCCCCGCCGCCACCCTTCCGGGTCTGATTTGTGTAAAATTTTTGAGATATTTTTCATCACGCCCATCCCATAGCGCAAAAACGCCCCGCCGGTCTCCCGGCAGGGCGCTTTCGCAGGGTGGTATTGCAGACCGGTTCGGTCCGTGAAACGTCCGGCAGCCAAAAGCCGCCGGGCGTTTTTGACCCAGCGGCTTTCAGCTATTCCAAACGATCAGTCTTTCTTCACCATCATCTTGCTGGCCTTATAGATATCGCCGCAGCCCAGAGTGATGACCAGATCGCCCTCCCGGGCGTTCTGTTTGACCCAGTCAGCGGCAGCCTCCAGGCTGTCCACCAGCACAGAGTTGGGGATCTGCGCCGCCAGCTTTGCGCTGGTAATGGTGGGGTCGTTGGGCTCGCGGCTGCCCATGATGGGGGTGATCACCGTGATATCAGGGATCTTGAACACATCCACAAAGTCGTTGAACAGCATCTTGGTCCGGCTGTATGTAAACGGCTGATGGACTGCGATGACACGATTGTAGCCCAGCTCTTTGGCGGTGTTCAGGGTCGCGCGGATCTCGGTGGGATGGTGGGCGTAGTCGTCCACGACCACCGCGCCGTTGCACTCGCCGTAGACCTCAAAACGGCGGCCTGCCCCCTTGAAGTTCAGGGCAGCGTTGGCGCACTGCTCCACGGTCAGGCCCACAGAGCGGCAGACAGCACACATGGCCAGTGCATTGTAAATGTTGTGGCGGCCCGGCACTGCCAGACGGATGTGGCCCAGCTCATTGGTATCCCACTCCTTCAGATCAAATTCAAAGAAGCCGGGCTTGTACTCCTGCACGTTGACAGCACGGTAATCGGCCGCATTGTCAATGGCAAAGGTGCGCACGCGGCGGTCCAGGGTGTACATGACATCCATGGTGTTCTTATCATCCGCATTGGCAAAGATCATAAAATGGGTCATCAGGGCAAAGCGCTTGAAGGCAAACTTCAGCTCGCCCATGCTGCCGTAATAGTCCAGATGGTCGTTATCGATGTTCAGCACCACGGACATATAGGGGGTCAGCTTGAGGAAGGTCTCGGAGAACTCGCAGGCCTCGATGACGATATCATCGCCCTTGCCGGCCTTGCCGTAGCCGCCGATGAGGGGCAGCTTGCCGCCGATGACTGCAGAGGGATCACGGCCTGCCAGCTCCAGCGCGGTGGTGATCATGGAAGTCGTGGTGGTCTTGCCGTGGGTGCCGGAAACGCAGATGCTGTCCTTGTACAGGCGGCTCACATAGCCCAGCAGAACGCTGCGCTCCACAGTGGGGATGCCATAGGAAGCGGCGGCGTTCAGCTCCACGTTGTCCTTGGCAATGGCGGCAGAGTAGACCACCAGGTCAACGCCGATCACGTTGTCCGCAGCATGACCCAGGCTGACCTTCACGCCCATCTCCCGCTCCGAGCGGATGATGCTGCCGTCCAGCACATCGCTGCCGGAGATATCATATCCCTTGGCAGAGAGGATCTGGATCAGCGGATACATACCGCTGCCGCCGCAGCCGATGAAGTGGATCTTTTTTACATTATCCAGCAGATGCATGGTATAATCAGTAACGAACATAAGCAGGCAAACCTCCAATAAACGAACGGCCGCAAGGCAGACCGAATCCATCTTAATTCTTGTGTACTACTTATTATATAATTTTTGGCCGACAAAATAAACAGTTCCGAGCGAATTTTCGGAAAGAACCAGAAACTCCGGCACATTTTTGTTACAACTGTACAGATATCCCATGGATTTTCGCCCCTTTTGCACACTTCATAAAAGATTTACATTTTTTATCGGCTTGATAGCTAACAATTTTGAAGTATTTGTGGTATGATAGTTGCAAATTTCGAACTATCACACTGCCGCCGGACGCGCGGCTGGAAAAGAGGAATCTCATTTTGAACATCAAGATCACTGCGGACAGCACCTGCGATCTGTCCGAAGCGCTGCTCCGGCAGTGGAACATCAGCCTGATCCCCATGCACATCCTCATGGGGGAGGAAAGCTATCTGGACGGCGTTACCATCCACCCCGCCGATGTATTCGCCCATGCCCAGAACGGCGGCAAAATGCCCAAATCCGCCGCCCCCAATCTGGTGGAGTACACCGACTTCCTCGCCCCCTTTGCCAGAGACTACGATGCCGTCATCCACATCAATGTCGGCTCCAAATTCTCCTCCTGCTTCCAGAACGCCCGGCTGGCGGCGCAGGAGTTCGGCAACGTCTATGTTGTGGACAGCGAGAATATCTGCACCGGGCAGGGCTATCTCGTCCTGCAGGCAGCCAAGTGGGCCGCTGACGGCCTGCCGCCCAAGAACATTTCCATGCGCTTACAGGGCCTTGCCAAGCGGGTCGAGTTGAGCTTTGTGCTCAACCAGCTGGACTACATGGCCAAAAGCGGCCGCTGCTCCGGCGTGCTGGCCTTCGGGGCCAACATTCTGGGCATCAAGCCCAGCCTGGCCGTCATCGATGGTGAACTGAAAGTCGTGCGGAAGTACCGGGGCAGTCTGCCCATCTGCGTGGGCAAGTACATCACCGACCAGCTGGCGAACCGGGAGGACATCGACCGCAGCATGGTGTTCATCTCTTCCACCCAGGCGAAGCCCGGCTGCATGGAGGCCATCAAGGCCGGACTGCGGCAGTACGGCAATTTTGAGAATGTCTACGAGACCGACATCGGCACCACCATCGGCGGCTATTCCGGCCCCGGTACCATCGGCATCGTGTTTGCACGCAAGCAGTAAATTTCTCCCTGCACACAAAAAAGACGCGCTCATCACAGAGCGCGTCTTTTTTGCATGATATCCGGTTTTCTCAGCTCAGCCGTCCGCTTTCTACCGAGAAGCTCAAGTCGGCCACGGCCATGGTGGATCTGCGATGGGAAACCAGCAGGACGGTCTTTTCCCTGCACTCATCCCGCACGGCCTTGAGGATGATCCCTTCGTTCAGGCTGTCCAGATTGGAGGTAGGCTCGTCCAGCAGGAGAAAGGGTGCATCGTGCAGGAAGGCACGGGCCACACCGATACGCTGGCGCTCACCGCCGGAGAGTGCACCGCCCAGCTCGCCCACAGGGGTATCATATCCCTTGGGCAGGCTGTTGATAAAGCCATCCAGCGCGGCCTTTCTGCAGGCAGCCTCCACCTCGGCACGGGTGGCATCGCGACGGGCGATCCGGATGTTGTTTTCTATGGTATCGTCAAACAGCTCCGTTTCCTGGGTCACAAGACTTTCCTGGGCGCGCAGGGCGGCAGTGTTCACGGCGCGGATGTCACGTTCACCAAACCGGATGGTGCCGCTGCTCACATCCCAGAAGCGCATGAGCAGCCGCAGAAAGGTGGATTTGCCGCTGCCGGAGCGGCCCGTAATGCCCACGATCTTCTTTTCCGGGATGGTCAGGCTCAGGTCGTGGAGCACCTCTTCCTTGGCGTAGGCAAAGCTGACATGCTCAGCCTGTGCACCGGTAAAGGTGGTATCCGCGCCGTCGGTCACATCGGCAGTCACGGGGTCCTCGTCCAGCAGGTCAAGGACACGGTCGGCACTGGCGAACACCTGGGTCAGGCTGGCACCGAGGTTGGCCAGCGCCACCACCGGGCCAAAGGAGCTCAGGGCCGACAGGGTGCAGATCAGCACCCCCTCCGCGCCCAGCTGGCCGTTCTGATACAGCCGGATGCTCACCCCCAGCACAGCCAGCGCCGTCAGCACGATGAGGGTGTTGGCGGCACCCACGGTCACGCCCTCACGGTACTTCATGGCCTTCTGCTTCTCCCCCAGCGTCTCGCTGTGGGCCGTGATGCCCTCGGCACGCGCGGCGGTGTTCTGGTACTGCAGAATATCCCGCAGGCCGCGCAGGCTTTCCAGCAGATAGCTGTTGGTGTCGGCCAGAGCCTGCCGGTACTCGCGGGCGGCTTTGTCGCCCCGTCTGGCAGACCACACCGGCAGAGCAATGCCCACCAGCAGATAGCCTGCCAGCAGCACCAGTGCGGGCAGAATATGGTAACTGGCCGTAAAGCAGGTCATGCCGGTCACACAGAGGATTGCGATACAGACCGGCGAAATGGTGTGGGCATAGAACACCTCCAGCTGCTCGATGTCGGCGGTGATCAGGGAGATCAGGTCGCCCCGGTCACGGCCCTCCAGCTTGGCGGGGGTCAGGCGGCGGAGCGCGCCGAACACCTTATCCCGGATGAGGGCCAGCAGCTTGAAGGCGATATAGTGGTTGGAGGCCTGCTCTGCGTAGCGCAGCACGCCGCGCAGCAGGGCAAAGACAAGGATGCAGGCAAAGGCCGTGCCCACGCCTGCCAGCGGGCTGGGCAGGCCTGCCGCCGTGAGCAGGGCAAAGCCGCCGAAGATCGTGATAAAGGTGGCGCAGAAATGGCCGATGACACCCATGACAATGGCTGCCAGCATGATGGGCAGCATGGGCCGGACCAGCACGATCAGCTGTGCGGCAATGGCAAACGGACTGCGGTGTTTTGTGTTGTTCATGCGCTCACCTCCCCAAGGTCTTCCAGCTGTTTCTGGGCGTTGTACAGGCGGCTGTACACCCCCTGTGCCGCCAGCAGGTCGTTGTGCGTTCCCTGCTCGGCGATGCGGCCTGCCTCCAGCACATAGATGCAGTCGCTGTCCACCACATTGGCCAGACGGTGGGAGATCAGGATCACTGTTTTCTTTCCCGCCAGGCTGTGGATGGCTTTCATGATATCGTTCTCGCTCTCGGCATCCACATTGGAGGTCGCCTCGTCGAACACATAGATGGGTGAATCATGCAGCAGGGCACGGGCCATGGCAAGGCGCTGGCGCTGCCCGCCGGACAGGTTGGAGCCGCCCTCGTGGAGCGCCGTTGCAAGGCCGCTCTGGCTGCGGCAGAAGTCTGCAAGGTTCACCTGCTCCAGGGCCGCCCAGAGCTCGACTTCGGCTGCATCGGGCCGGGCCATCCGGAGGTTGGCTTCCACCGTGCCCTTGAAGATGGCCGCATTGTGGGGCACCAGTGTCAGCAGGCGCAGGCGGTCGGCCTGCTTCCATTCGCTGACCGGGATGCCGCCCAGCGTGACCTCTCCCTCCGTCGCTGTGCGGGCACCGGACAGGATGGCCGCTATGGTGCTCTTGCCGCAGCCGCTTTCGCCCACCAGCGAGACAAAACTGCCCTGCGGGATGGTCAGGGACACATCGTGCAGGATGGTGCGCTCCTTCTCGTAACCAAAAGTGACATGCTCCAGCGCAAGGGTGCTGTCGGCCGGGTCGGCGGTCTTTTCGCCATCTTCAGGCTCCTGGGCAGAGAGCAGCCTGAAGATCTTCTCAGCCGAAGCCGCACCATTCATGGCAATGTGGAAGTAGCTGCCCAGCAGGCGCAGGGGCAGGAAGAAATCCGCCGCCAGCAGGAGGATGGTCAGGGCGCTGGTCAGGCTGAGCTGACCCTTGGCAAAGGCCGATGCCGCACTGATGATGCCAAGACCCGCACCGCCATAGGCCATCAGGTCCATCAGGGTCACGCTGTTCAGCTGCATGGTCAGCACCTTCATCGTGATCTTGCGGAACCGCTCGGCCTGGGCATTCATCTCCTCGTGCTTCCAGCCGTCCGCCTGATAGATCTTCAGGGTGGTCAGGCCCTGGATATTCTCCAGAAAGCTGTCGCCCAGGGTGGTGTACTCGCCCCAGTAGTTCGCCAGCAGCTTCTTGGCAAACTTCTGCACCGCCACAATGGACAGGGGGATGAGCGGCACACAGCACAGCAGAAGGATGGCCGAGCGCGCGTGCACACCCACCAGCAGCACAAACAGGGTCACCGGGGCCAGCAGGCTGTAAAACAGCTGGGGCAGATACTTTGCAAAGTAGGTGTCGATCTGCTCCACACCCTCGCTGGCCAGCATCACGGCTTCACTGGTGGCCACCGTCTCGCTGTAACCGGCCCCCAGCCGGGTGAGCTTTGCATAGATGCTGCTGCGCAGGGTGCGCTTGACATCCTTGGAAGCCCGGTCGCTCATATCGGAGGCGCAGAGGGTAAGGCCATAGCGCACCGGCACAGTCAGCAGGCAGAGCAGCATCCCCTGCCAGAGGGCATTGCCGGTCAGGCTGCCCGCAAACACGCCGCCGATGAGGCGGGATACCGTCATCACCAGCACCACATTGCACAGCATCCCCAGCCACTGGAACAGCACGTTCAGCCCCACATAGTGCAGGGCCTTCCGATCGAAGGAAAGCAGTTTTTTGTTGATCACGAAGCGTTCTCCTTTTCGGATTCATCCGGGCCGAACAGGCGGTCATATTCGCCGGTAAAAGCCCGTTCGGGCAGGGCCGAAGTCAGGGCCAAAGCGGCATTATAGCGTTCCTCCTCGGTCATGTCGATGCGCACAGGCGGAAAATGCGTCAGCACCGTTTCCAGTTGAGCCCTGACCGCCTTTGCCACAAAGATGCCCCGATCGGTCAGATAGATTTTGCCATAGTGTTCCTTCACGATCATGCCCCGATCCATCAGCAGGTTCATAATGCGCACCACGCTGGGCTTAGTCACGTTCAGCTTTTCGGCAATGCTGCGGGAGCAGATATCCAGATGCGTCTGGGAGACCTCATAGATGGCCAGCAGATACCGCAGATGGGCTGCTGTCAGTTCCATAGTATCACTCTCTTCTATAATAATGTAAGCTGCTTCCAGTGTTATCCAAAGCTAACTTTTTTCATTCTAAAAAAGGGCGCGGGCCGATTGGATGTTCGACCCGCGCCCAGCGGTTTTTACCGATCAGTGGCAGCCGCTGCAGCCGCCGCAATTGCCATTGCAGCCGCCTTCGCCGCAGCCCCCACAGCCGCCATGCTTGTGGGAGTGCCATGTGGCCCAGCCCACACCGCCAAACACGATAGCACCTACAATGATGGTAGGCAGATTAAAGTTCGTGGCCAGGAATTCCATCATACAGAACACACCCTTTCAAACTGGACAGATGATTTTACTTGATCTTGGAAACGTCGATCTTGACCTCGTTGTCGCCAACGTACTTGTTGGGGCGGAACATCAGGTACAGGAACGCGGCAAAAATCACGATTGCCACGATGGTGAAGAAGTTGAAGCCAACCTCACCGGTGATCAGACCACCGATCTGGTACACGACCAGAGCCGCGCAGTAAGCCAGAGCGCACATATAACCGATGGCGATGGCAGTCCACTTGCCGTTGTTCATCTCACGCTTGATCGCGCCCATAGCAGCGAAGCAGGGAGCGCACAGCAGGTTGAAGATCATAAATGCGTAAGCGGACAGAGCGGTGTAATCCTGCGCAACTGCTGCCCAGATCTCATCACCGTTCTCAGACAGCTCGCCGCCGAAGTGATACAGAACACCGAAGGTGCCAACCACGTTCTCCTTTGCGATCAGACCAGAGACGGAAGCAACGGTTGCACGCCAGTTACCGAAGCCCAGAGGAGCGAAGATCCAGGCGATCTTGGTAGCGATAGCGGCCAGGACGGAGTTGTCCTGATCCTCGACCATGCCGAAGGCACCATTCTCGAAACCGAAGCCCTGCAGGAACCACAGCACAACGGTAGCTGCCAGAATGACGGAACCGGCACGCTTGATGAAGGACCAGCCGCGCTCCCAGGTGGCACGGAAAACGTTGCCCCATGCAGGCACATGGTAAGCGGGCAGCTCCATAACGAAGGGTGCGGGGTCGCCAGCGAAGAGCTTGGTCTTCTTCAGAATAACACCGGAGCAAATGATGGCAGCCATGCCGATGAAGTAAGCGGAAACAGCAACCAGAGAGGAACCACCGAACATTGCACCTGCGATCAGGCCGATGATGGGCATCTTAGCGCCGCAGGGGATGAAGCAGGTGGTCATAATGGTCATACGGCGGTCACGCTCGTTCTCGATGGTACGGGAAGCCATGACACCGGGCACGCCGCAGCCGGTACCGACCAGCACGGGGATGAAGCTCTTGCCGGACAGGCCGAAACGGCGGAAGATACGGTCCATGATGAAGGCGACACGGGACATATAGCCCACATCCTCCAGGATGGACAGCAGGAAGAACAGAACCAGCATCTGGGGAACGAAGCCCAGCACCGCGCCGACACCGGCCACGATACCGTCCATGATCAGACCGTACAGCCAGCCTGCCACACCGATGCTCTCCAGGAAGCCGCCCAGCGCGCCCGGCACGATCTCACCAAACAGGACATCGTTGGTCCAGTCGGTGGCAAAGGTGCCGATAGCCCAGCCGCCATCTGCAATGGAGGTGCCCATGGACAGGGAGTACATCAGGTACATGACCAGCGCAAAGATGGGCAGAGCCAGCACACGGTTGGTCACGATCTGGTCGATCTTGTCAGAAGCAGTCAGGTGCTCCACACGGGCCTTTTTCTTGACGGCCTTGTCAACGACACCGTTGATGTAGGAGTAGCGCTGGTTGGTGATGATGCTCTCCGCATCATCGTCCATCTCCTTCTCGCAGTCTTTGATGTGCTCATCAATGTGGTCAGCCAGAGCCTTGTCGAGCTTCAGCTCTTCCACGACCTTCTCATCCCGCTCGAACAGCTTGACCGCATACCAGCGCAGGAAGCGGTCATCGACCTTGCCCTGGATGGACTCCTCGATGTGTGCAATGGCGTGCTCCACACTTCCGGTAAAGACGTGGGGCAGCTCACCGGCCTTCTGCTTCTGGGCAGCGGCAACCGCAGCCTTGGCAGCAGCCTCGGTGCCCTCGCCCTTCAGTGCGCTGATCTCAACTGCCTGGCAGCCCAGCTCGCCGCTCAGCTTCTTCAGGTCGATCTTATCGCCGTTCTTGCGGACCAGATCGATCATGTTGACCGCCATAACAACGGGGATGCCCAGCTCGATCAGCTGAGTGGTCAGGTAGAGGTTGCGCTCAATATTGGTGCCATCGATGATGTTCAGGATGGCATCGGGCTTCTCCTTGACCAGGTAAGTACGGGAGACGACCTCCTCCAGCGTGTAGGGAGACAGGGAGTAGATACCGGGCAGGTCCTGGATGATGACATCCTTATCGCCCTTCAGCTTGCCTTCCTTCTTTTCCACGGTAACGCCGGGCCAGTTGCCAACGTACTGGTTGGAGCCGGTCAGGTTATTGAACAGGGTAGTCTTGCCGCAGTTCGGGTTACCGGCCAGTGCAATTTTAATACTCATTGCGTGTCCTTTCCTCTCTTTGGAATCAAACCACTTCGATCATTTCAGCGTCGGCCTTGCGCACACTCAGTTCGTAGTTGCGCACGGTCAGCTCCATGGGGTCGCCCAGAGGTGCCACCTTACGGACATAGATCTCAACACCCTTGGTGATGCCCATGTCCATGATGCGGCGCTTGACCGGGCCTTCGCCATGCAGGCGAGCCACGGTGCAGGTCTCGCCGACCTTCACGTCCTTCAGAGTTTTCATGCAAATTTCCTCCTCTACTTGTCTTTATTCAGAGACCATTCCAGTGTCGGAGCAGGTCCCAAACAGCGCGCTGCGCTGTTCAGCCGATCATAATGCGATTTGCCATCGTCCTGTCGAGTGCCAGGCGGCTTTCCTTAACCTGTACGATCAGGTTGCCTGCGATCTCGTTGACCACGGTCACTTCGCTGTCCACCACAAAACCAAGCTCTGCCAGATGCAGGCGGACTTCATCTTTGCCGGTGATCTTCTTGATGGTGACGGTCTCGCCCGCCTTTGCCATTGTCAGAGGCATCATAACATTCCACTCCCTTTTTCGTACTGTTTGTGGGCTGCTGATGCACCGGAAGGGTTAGTCAGTCGGAACTATCAGCATGGATAGTTTACGCTTACTAACCTTCGTTGTCAACAGTTTTTTCATTATTAAAAGTTAGTTTATATGAACAAACAGTTTTTCTGCCCAAATATCCCAGTTTTTTTATCACAATCAACAACAACTAACTCAAATTCCTGAGCAAAAGTTAGCCGTTGTTTACATTTTACCGTCATTTTTTCTATCCATGAAATGACACAGCCGCCCGGTGCAGCGGTCAAAGCTGCAGCGGACGGCCGCGTGTCAAAAGGAGGATTTCTTCCCGCCGGAGCGTGGTTTGTTCCGGTGGGTGCCAGGATAAAAAGAGAGTATTGGTAGAGAATGACTTGTCAAGCCGCCACAGCAAGGCGGAAAATGGGGGTACCCTCATGGAACAGGCGCAGATATACTCTGGTGCACTTGTTCAACTGGGCAAAATGACGTGCGGCGGCATCGGGGTCGCCGTAAGCCTTCCAGCAGCCGCAGCAGGTGAAGTTGCGGCCCTGATTTTCGATAAAGCCCACCACATCGGTGAGCGGATAGCCAAGAAACACGCCGATTTCATGGGGAAAATCGGCTTCGCAGCACAGCCGCCGGGACAGTTGCCGCAGCATACCGTCACAATCGGAAGCATCTTCCGGCAGGGCATAGCCCTCGCGTTGCAGGAACTCCCGCACCGCCTCATCGGCCAACACCTGACGCAGGCGGCTCTCGCGGTAAACATAAATGAGATACCGGTGGGTGTGAGCACAACCCTTGAGGACCCGAACCTTCAGCCCCTTCTCCCCCAGCTGGTCATTCCAGCGGCGCACCCGGGCAGCCAGGTCGGCGCAGTCCCGGGTCTCATAGCGGAACAGCCCGGCAGGCTTCAGCCCTGCCAGCACCGGCGCGCACTGTTCGATCATCACGGTCTCAAAATTACGCTCCATGGCTGCTTTCCCTCCGCTTTTATCCATTTGAGGAACAGCGTTCCCCGCTGCACCGCATTCTATGCAGGTGCAGCAGTTAGATATTTCTAACCTCAAACTCTAAAAGAATGCGGCACAGACCATTTGTCTGCTGACCGCTTTGTGGTTAGTTATTTCTAACGTGGCATTATCTTACCACAGCTCTGGGGTGGTGTCAAGGGGTTTTGACAAGTTTTCTGCATCAAACTTTTTGCGCGTGTTGCGGCGTGTCGAAATTCATGGTATAGTAAAATCGCCACCTCGGCTAAGGTGACGTTTTTTCAATTGAAAACTTCACATTGAAAGAGGCCAACCGCTTGTTGCAGTGCCTTTTTCTTTTGCAGAATAGTCAATTTTTAACGATTTGTCAAGGATGTGTTCCCTATGCTTTCAACCACCCTTTCCCCTCTCGTGGAAAAGCTCTCCACTTTGCTCTCTGCCCATCCTGCCGCCCCGGTGTTGGTGGCGCTGGACGGCCGGTGCGGCAGCGGCAAAACCATGCTGGCGGCACAGCTGGCCCGGCAGTTCCCCCAGAGCATCACGGTGCATACCGATGACTTCTATCTTCCCCCAGCCAGCCGTGTGGCAAACTGGGAGCAGATCCCTTGCGCCAACATGGACTTGGAGCGTCTGCGTACCCAGGTGCTCACCCCCGCCCGGGCCGGGCAGGCAATCCCCTACCGTGCCTACTCCTGCCGGGCGGGTGCCTACCTGCCGGAACAATGCTTTGCGCCCCAGCCGCTGGTCATCGTGGAGGGCAGTTACAGCTGCCACCCCACCCTTGCGGACTGTTATGATCTGAAGGTTTTCGTCACCTGCTCCAAGGAAGAGCAGGCCCGCCGCCTGCTGGCGCGGGAGGGAGAACGCTATTCCGGCTTCACCGCCCGGTGGATCCCGCTGGAAGAGGGGTATTTCGCAAAATTCCAGATCGAGCAGACCGTTGACTTCATCCTTGATACGACCTGTTAACTTTTTGCAAATTCCAGCGCTCTGCCCCTGCAAACCTGCTGCAAAATATGTTATAGTTAGGATGGAACAATAATTTTTTCAAGGCAAGGAGCAGCATATGGAACATTTTGTGCAGTTTGAGGATGTTTCCAAATATTATCAGACCGGCAGTGTCCGCATTGCGGCGGCCGATCACCTGAATTTTTATGTAGACAAGGGCGAGTTTTGCATCATTGTGGGTCCCTCGGGTGCAGGCAAGACCACCCTGCTGAACATTCTGGGCGGCATGGACACCTGCGATGAGGGCCATGTCTGGCTGGACGGGCAGGATGTGAGCCATTTTTCCGAAAAAGAGCTCACCACCTACCGCCGGTACGACGTAGGCTTCGTCTTCCAGTTCTACAATCTGGTGCAGAATCTGACTGCACTGGAAAATGTGGAGCTGGCCAGCGAGATCTGCCGTGATCCGCTGGACCCCGCCGCCACGCTGGAAAGCGTGGGTCTGGGCGAGCGGCTCAACAACTTCCCTGCCCAGCTTTCGGGCGGCGAGCAGCAGCGCGTTTCCATTGCCCGGGCGCTGGCCAAGAACCCCAAGCTCCTGCTCTGCGATGAGCCCACCGGTGCGCTGGACTACAAGACCGGCAAGCAGGTGCTGGCCCTGCTCCAGCGCACCTGCCGCGAAACAGGGCGCACCGTCATCGTCATTACCCACAACACGGCCCTGACGGCCATGGCGGACCGGATCATCCAGGTCAAGAGCGGACAGATCCTGTCCAACAAGGTCAACGAGCACCCGGTGCCGGTGGAACAGATCGAGTGGTGACCGCTATGCAGAAAAGCTATCGTAAAAATATCCGGCGTGACTTCCGGAGCAACCTGAACCGGTTCCTTTCCCTGTTCGGCATCGTGGCGCTGGGCGTGATGATGCTGACAGGTCTGGTCAGCTTTGCCCCCAGTATGCGCACCGCCGGGCAGAAGTACTATGTCCAGCAAAATGTGTTCGACCTGCGGGTGCTCTCCACGCTGGGCCTTTCGGAATCAGATCTCTCCGCCATTGCCGCCACGGAGGGCGTGAGCGCCGTGATGCCCGTGAAGTATCTGGACACCGAGGGCCGCTGGTCAAGCTCTACCGACGGAGCCGTGCTGCGGGTGCAGCAGCTTCCCGCCGACCCGGCTGCAGATACCGAGGCCAATATGAACCGCCTGACCCTGCTGGAGGGTCGGATGCCCGAAACCGCCAACGAGTGTGTGGTGCAGGTGCTGGGCCACGCGGACCCCATCCCGCTGGGCACCGTGGTCACCCTGCCCGAGGATACCGAGGACATCCGCCGCACCGAATATACCGTGGTGGGCCAGGTGCAGGACCCTCAATATTTTTCTGCCAATCAGGAGACCAGTACCGTCGGCGACGGCATCCTGGATGCTCTTGTGTTCGTGCAGGACGGTGAATTGACCGCAGATTATTATACCGTCTGTTATCTCAAAGTAGCAGATGCCGCCCAGTATGACAATTACAGCGAGGAATACCAGACCGCTGTGGATACTGTGGCTGACCGGCTGGATGCCATCAGCAAGGAGCACTGTGTGGCCCGCCGGGCCCAGCTTATCGAGGATGCCACTACCCAGCTGGACGATGCCAGGCAGACTTACAGCGAGCAGAAGGCAGAGGCCGAGCGCCAGTTTGCACAAGCCGAGCAGAAGCTGACCGACGCGCAGCGGGAGCTGGATGCCGCCAAGGCCCAGCTGGACACAGGCGAAGCCGAGCTTGCCGCCCAGAAGGCGGCCCTGCCCGATACCATGCAGAGCGGTGCCGCTACGCTGGTGAGCAGCGAAGAGCAGGTGCTGGAATTTGAGGATCAGCTTCAGCAGATCGAACTTCTGGTCAATCTGAAACAGGTGGCTGACCCCCTGCTGGGCTATGCCGAAACTGCCCTGAACAATGCCCAAAAGGCGCTGGATGAGGCCGAGCCCGAGGACGAGGAATACACCGAGCTGCGGGACGCGCTTGCCAAGGCACAGGCCGCCTACGATAACATCAAGGGCCAGCTGGACGGTTATCAGGCCCAGCTGGATGCCGGCAAGCAGCAGATGTACGCCAAAGGGCTCATCTCCTCGCCCAACCTCTCCAACACCGACCTTGTCACCGAGGCCAAAGCCGCCCTGCGCAAAATGAAGGTACAGCTGCTGCAGGGCCAGCTCCAGCTGAGCACCGGTACTGCCACAGCCTACACCCAGTTTGAGTCCGCCCGCGCCCAGCTGGACGAGGGCTGGGCACAGTACCGGTCCGGGCAGGAGCAGCTGGACGCTTCCCGCACCGAATACGAGACCCAGAAGGCCGATGCGGAGCAGAAGCTCGCCGAAGGCCAGCAGCAGATCAACGATGCAGAAGAGAAGATCGCGGACATCCAGAACGGCGAGTGGTATGTGCTGGACCGCGGCAGCACCCTGAGCATTGTCACGCTGGAACAGTACGCCGACCGGATGGCTGCCATTGCCCGGGTGTTCCCGGTGTTCTTCTTCCTGGTGGCGGCGCTGGTGGCTTCCACCACCATGACCCGCATGGTGGACGAGAACCGCCTGCAGATGGGCACCCTCAAGGCGCTGGGATACTCCAACGTCAGTATCGCAGGCAAGTACTTACTGTACGGCATTGCCGCCAGCATTCTGGGCAGCATCGTGGGCATTGCCGTAGGCTTTGTGGTGTTCCCCACCATCTTCTGGTACGCCTACCGCACCATGATGTTCTCCATTCCCACCTTTACGCTGCACTTCTACCCGGGCCTGGCATTGGGCAGCATGGCCCTCAGCGCGGCGGTCATCGGCCTTGCCACCCTGCAGGCCTGCCGCGCCAGCCTCAAGGAAAAATCTGCCGCCCTGCTGCTGCCCCGTGCGCCTGTAGCGGGCAAGCGCATCCTCCTTGAATATCTCACCCCGCTGTGGAAGCGGATGAGCTTCTCCCAGAAAACCACCGCCCGCAACCTGTTCCGCTATAAAAAGCGCTTCTTTATGACCGTTCTGGGCGTGGCGGGCTGCACAGCTCTGCTCCTCATCGGCTTCGGCATTCAGGATTCCCTGCTGCCCATGCTGACCAAGCAGACCACCGAGCTGACCCACGCCGACCTGACCATCTCCCTGAGCGACGAAAAGGCGCTGACCATGGAGAACGGTCTGGCCGACCTGCTGGATTCCAGCAGCGGCATCACCAGCTGGGGCCGCTATTACACCAAGAGCGTCACCCTTTACAACGCCGAGGGTGAAAAAGAGACCGTCAGCCTGGTTGCCGCCGCAGACGAAAGCCAGATGACCGAATACTTCACCTTCCGCACCCGGCAGGGCCACAAGGCCATTGCCTTTGACGATTCCAGCGTCATCCTGACCGAAAAGACTGCCGAAAAGCTGGGGCTTTCCGTGGGCGACAGCTTTGAGGTGGAGACCGCTGACGGCGGGCGCAGGTCCCTGACCCTGACCGGCGTCACCGAGAACTATGCTTTTGCCCGGCTGTACCTCTCGCAGGCGCAGCTCAAAACGCTGAACGGCGGTGCTCTGCCCGCCTGGAACGCCGTTTACGGCCAGACCGACTGCCCCACTGATGCAGCCCGCGCCTCCCTCTCCTCCGCCATTCTGGCCTGCAACTATGTCAGCTCCGTCTCCTTCATCGAGGACACCACCCAGATGTTCGATGGCCTGATCGGCTGCCTGAACTATGTGGTCATGCTGGTCATCGTCTGCGCTGCCGCATTGGCCGCCGTGGTGCTCTACAACCTCATCAGCGTCAACCTGGGCGAGCGCAAAAAGGAGCTTGCCACCATCAAAGTTCTGGGCTTCTATGACAAGGAGGTCTACCGCTACATCTTCCGGGAGATCGATCTGCTCTCTCTCATCGGCTCCCTGGTGGGTCTGGTGGTGGGCATTCCCCTGCACCAGTTCATCATCCGCACTGTGGAAATGGATCAGATGATGTTCATCCGTTCCATCGCCCCCCGCAGCTTTGTGTTCAGCGTGGCGCTCACCATGCTCTTCAACTTTGCCGTCTGCCTGCTCATGCGCCGCCATGTCCGCCAGATCAGCATGGTGGAAAGCATGAAAGCGCCGGAATAATTCCCTTACAGACAGAACAACGCCCGCCGGGTGTGGTACTTCTCGTACCGCCCGGCGGGCGTATTGTTTTTGCGTTCTACAGCCGCGGTCTCAGCCGCCCAGATAAGCGTTGCGGACGCGCTCATTGGTCAGTAGCTCTGCACCTGTGCCATCCATGACCACATGGCCTGTCTCAAGAACATAGGCGCGGTCGGCCACGGAAAGGGCCATCTGTGCGTTCTGCTCCACCAGCAGGATGGTCATGCCTGCCTTGTGGATATCGCGGATGATATCAAAGATCTCCTGCACCAGCAGCGGGGAAAGGCCCATGGAAGGCTCGTCCAGCATCAGCATGGAGGCGTTGCTCATCAGGGCACGGCCCATGGCCAGCATCTGCTGCTCGCCGCCGGACATGGTGCCCGCCAGCTGCCTGCGGCGCTCCTTCAGGCGGGGGAAGAGGGTGAACACCTTTTCCTTGTTGGCCGCAATGGTGGAAGCGGGCTGGGTGTAGGCCCCCATATCCAGGTTTTCCTCCACGGTCATGTGCAGGAACACATGGCGGCCCTCCGGCACCTGTGCCAGACCGGCCTCCACGATCTTATGGGCGCGCACGCCCTTGATGCTCTTGCCCTTGTACAGGATGTCGCCCGTTTTGGGGTGGAGCAGGCCGGAGATGGTTTTCAGGGTGGTGGACTTACCGGCACCGTTGGCACCGATCAGGGTCACGATCTCGCCCTCGTTCACCTCAAACGAAACATCCTTGACAGCGTGGATGTTGCCGTAATAAACGTTGATGTTATCAACTTTCAGCATCGTTTCTGCCATCGGTTCAGCCCTCCTTCTTGCCCAGGTAGGCCTCGATGACCTGGGGATTGTTGCGGATCTCATCCGGGGTGCCCTTGGCGATGATGCGGCCAAAGTTCAGCACCGCAATGCCCTCACAGATGCCCATGACCAGGCTCATGTCATGCTCGATCAGCAGCACGGCAATGTTGAACTCATCACGGATGCGGCGGATGGTCTCGGTCAGCTCAGCGGTCTCCGAGGGGTTCATACCGGCGGCAGGCTCATCCAGCAGCAGCAGCTTGGGGCTGGTGGCCAGCGCACGCATGATCTCCAAACGGCGCTGTGCGCCATAGGGCAGGCTGCCGGCCTGCGTATAGGCCATATCTGCCATGTGGAAGATGTCCAGCAGCTCAAAAGCACGCTCGGTGCAGTGCTTTTCCTCTTTCCAGTAGTTGGGCAGACGGATCAGCGAAGAGGCAAGGTCGTACTTCATGGACTCATGCAGGCCGACCTTGATGTTGTCGATGACGCTCATCTCCTTGAACAGACGGATGTTCTGGAAGGTGCGGGCCACGCCCATCCGGTTGACCTGGTAGGTCTTTTTGCCCGCCGTGGGCATTCCATCGATCAGGATGGAGCCGCGGGTAGGCTGGTAAACATTGGTCAGCAGGTTGAACACCGTGGTCTTACCGGCACCGTTGGGGCCGATCAGGCCGGTGATCTCGTTGCGGCCGATCATCAGGTTGAAGCCATCCACGGCGGTCAGGCCGCCGAAATCGATGCCCAGCTCACGGACATCCAGAATGGGCTTTTTGTCCTTATCGCGGTCCGTCAGGAAGCCGCCGGAGGGGACACTGTTCAGTCTGGTCTGGAACTCACTCATGGTCTGCACCCTCCTTCTTTTTCTTGCCAAACAGGACACGCTCCACAAGGCGGCTCATGGAGAAATCGTAGCTGCCCAGCAGTCCGCCCGGGCGGAAGATCATCATCAGGATCAGCACCAGCGAGTAGATGACCATGCGGTAACTGTCGAAGCTGCGGGTCGCCTCAGGCAGGATGGTCAGGACCGTTGCGGAGAGGATGGAGCCCAGCATGGAGCCCATGCCGCCCAGAACCACCATGACCAGGATCTCGATGGACTTCATAAAGCCGAAGGTGGAGGGGTTCAGCACGCCGATGTAGCAGGCATACAGGCCACCTGCCAGACCCGCAAAGGCAGCGGAAAAGGCAAAGGCCATGACCTTGTAGTAGGTGGTCTGGATGCCGCAGCTCTCGGCGGCAATCTCGTTGTCGCGGATGGCCAGCACGGCACGGCCGTGGCGGCTCTTCATCATGGCGTGGATCAAAAAGCAGGTGATGACCACGCAGAGGAACACGTTGGTGAAGTTGGAGTACTTGGGGATGTTCTTCAGGCCCTTGGAGCCATAGAACAGCTTGAAGCCCAGCACATCATCGATATTGTTCAGGGTAATGCGGATGATCTCACCAAAGCCCAGCGTCAGGATGGCCAGATAGTCGCCGGTCAGGCGCAGGGCCGGGATGCCGATGAGCACACCGAACAGACCAGCCACGATGCAGGCCAGCACCAGACCGATGGCAAAGGAGACACCGTCCGGCAGCGGGCAGAACTTGGTGAACAGGGCGCAGGTGTAGGCACCCACAGCCATGAAACCGGCATGACCCAGCGGCAGCTGCCCCAGATAGCCGGTGGCAACGTTCAGGGAGACCGCCAGGATGATATTGATGCCCACCGTCATCAGCACCTTGTTCTGGTAGGTAGACAGGATATTCCGGGTCAGGTAGGAAAGCGCCACGAACAGCAGAGCCACCAGCACCGCGTTCATCAGGTAGCGCACGGGCATTTTGATCGTTTTACGGTTCTTATTCATCTTCCTGCCCTCCTTACACCTTTTCCTGCACCTTGCGGCCGAGGAAGCCGGTGGGCTTGAACAGCAGCACGATGATCAGGATGGCAAACGTAACGGCATCCTTCCAGGCGGAAAGGCCGATGGCGGAGACAAAGCACTCGCACAGGCCGATGGCAATGCCGCCGATCATTGCGCCCGGGATGGAGCCGATGCCGCCCAGAACGGCGGCAACAAAGGCTTTCAGGCCCAGCATGGAGCCCATGGTGGGGGTAGCCTGCGGGTAGGAGCAGCAGTACAGCACCGAGCCGATACCGGCCAGCGCGGAGCCCACCGCAAAGGTAAAGGAGATGGTGCTGTTGACATTGATGCCCATCAGGCGGGCAGCGTCCATATCCTCAGAGACAGCGCGCATGGCCTTGCCCAGCTTGGTCTTCTGCACCAGAAAGGTCAGCACCAGCATGGACAGCACGGTGACCACCAGTGTGATCACGGAGGTCAGGCCCAGGGGCACACTGCCGATCATAAAGGTCTTGTTGCCGTAGTAGGAAGGGATGACCTTTGCGCCGGAACCCATCACCAGCTCAGCGGTGTACTCCAGGAAGAAGGAGACACCAATGGCTGTGATCAGCAGGGAGATGCGGGGCGCGTTGCGCAGCGGGGTGTAGGCGACCTTTTCGATCACCACACCCAGCAGGGTGCAGGTAATAATGATGGCGCACACGGCCGTCACCGGGCCAAGGCCCAGCTGGTTCATAACGAACCAGGACATGTATGCACCCACCATGATGACATCGCCGTGGGCAAAGTTCAGCAGCAGGATGATGCCGTACACCATGCTGTAACCCAGTGCGATCAGTGCATAGATGCTGCCAAGGGACAAGCCGTTGATCAGCTGGCTAAAGAACACTGTCATTGGATGGACACTTCCTTTCTTTCTACCAAAAAAGCGGAGACAACCTGTTCCGGCGGCCTCCGCAAGGGTACATCATTCTCTGGTTCCGGCATTCAGGCCGCACACCGGTGTGCGGCGCAGAAGCGGGATCAGAACATTTCCTTCAGTTCGGGCTTGCCGTCCACATAGGTCAGGATCGCAGTCTTCTTGACGGGATCGTGGTGCTCATCAAAGGTAAAGGTGCCGGTGATGCCCTCGATGGTGCCGGAGGCAATGGCATCGTTGACAGCCTGCTTGTACTCATCGGTACCGGCCTCCAGGCCGGCATCCTCAGCAGCCTGCACGCCGTAAACCACGGTCTTGGCGGCATCGTAGCCCAGAGGAGCAAAGCCGTTGGGGTAATCCTCGCCGTACTCTGCCTTGTAGGCATCCTCGAACTCGGGGCTGGAGCCCTTTGCGTAGTTTGCGCAGAAGTAGCTGTCCTTCAGCTGATCGGCAGTGGCATAGCCCTCCAGGCCATCCCAGCCGTCGCCGCCCAGGAAGGGAACATTCAGGCCAACGCTCTCAGCCTGAGACAGGATCTGGCCCACTTCCTCGTAGTAGTTGGGGCAGAACACGGTCTCGGGGCCCTTGCCCATGATGCTGGTCAGCTGGGTCTTGAAGTCCACGTCGCCATCGGAGTAGCTCTCCTGATCGACGATGGTACCGCCCAGGCTCTCAAACTCGTTGACGAAGTTCTCAGCCAGACCCTCGTTGTAGTCAGCGCCCTTTTTGAAGATGACGGCTGCCTTGGTGTAGCCCAGCTTCTGGTAAGCATAATCGGCCATCTTGATGCCCTGGAACGGGTCGGTGAAGGTGGCACGGAAGACATTCTCGTTCACGGTGTCGGTCTCGGCATCATAGGTAACGGCCTCAGCGGTAGCGGAAGCAGTTACCATGGGCATGTTGTAATCTGCGCTCTCGGCAGCAACTGCCAGAGTGGGGGTGGTGGTGACATCGCCGACCAGAGCGGTGATGCCCTCGTCCACCATCTTGGTGAAGCAGTTGACAGCCTGCGTAGCATCGCCCTGCTCATCCTCGGTCAGGATCTCGATCTGCTTGCCATTGATGCCGCCGTTGGCGTTGACCTGCTTCAGGTACAGGGCAGCGCCGTTGACAACGGCCTGGCCGTAAACGGAAACGTTGCCGGTCAGGGGGCCCATCACACCGATCTTAATGGTGTCACCGGAAGCAGCGGATGCGGCAGTGGAAGAAGCGGCAGTGCTGGAGGAGGAGCCGCCGCAGGCGGTCAGAACACCGGCAGCAGCCACGACACCGGCAGCGGTCAGAAAGTTGCGGCGAGAGATCATCTTTTTCATAATACAATATCCTCCTGTTGGAAGTTTTTCGTGTGATAGATGCACAAAGCAGGGCGCTTCCTTCAAAGCCGCCCTGCTTTGTGCGTGTATTCATTATAGTCTCGCCGGGCGGGTTGTGCAATTCACAAACCGTCCATACTTTTCCGGGCATTTTCCGGCATTTTATGTGAAAGCAACCAAAAAAACCGTGTTATTTTTGGTTATTTTTTCATTTTGTTCACTTTGTTTCATCGTGACATGAAGAGCTTTCACGCATGTCAAAAAGGTTACAGCGTCGTTTTTTCTTCTGCCTGCCGGTAAATAGAGGTACGATAAAACACCATGGAGAGCACGGTGCCCACAAACCAGCCCACAGGCCAGGACAGCCAGATGCCGTTCACGCCCAGCCAGCTGGAAAACAGGATGGCCAGCACCACGCGCAGGAACAGGTCGGAAAGGGTGGTTGCCATAAAGCGGCCCATCATGCCGCAGCCGCGCATCAGGCCGTCCGAAGTCAGCTTGAAGGCCAGCAGCAGGTAGAAGGGTGCGATCGTCTGCAGGAAGGTCAGGCCGGTGTTGATGGCCTCGCCCGTGGGGCTGTTCATAAAGAGCATGAGCAGCTGGCGGCCTGCCAGCAGGTACAGGGCCGTGAAGCAGAGGCAGATACTGCCCAGCAGCTTGACACCGGCCCCGAAGCCCGCCCTGACGCGCTCGTTTTTCCCTGCGCCCAGATTCTGGGAAGCGTAGTTGGAAATGCCGCTGCCCAGCGTGGTCAGGGAGGAAATGAGCACATTGTTCAGCTTGGTGGCCGCGGCAAAGCCCGCGATCACGCTGGCACCGAAGGAGTTGACCACGCTCTGGATGATGATATTGCCCACTGAGACAAAGCTCTGCTGCAAAATGCTGGGAATGGCCACCACTGCGATCTGGCCCAGCATCTTCCAGGAGAACCAGACCCGCTCCCCCTCACTCGGGACAGCACGCACCCGCCGGGCCACCACCCACAGGGAGAGCACGCAGCTCACGCCCTGGCACAGAAAAGTCGCCCAGGCCACACCGGCAACCCCCATATCAAAGGCAGCCACAAACAACACGTCCACCGCGATGTTTGCCGTGGAGGAAACCGCCAGAAACAGGAACGGGGTGCGGCTGTCGCCCAGCGCCGTAAAAATGCCCGTTGCCACATTGTAAAGGAACAGGAAGGGCAGGCCCAGGGTGTAGATATCCAGATACTCTGCCGAGTCGGCCATCAGCTCCGCCGGGGTGCGGATGAGCATCAGCAGGCTCCGGCAGCCCAGCAGGCCCACCGCCATCAGGGCACCGCAGAGCACCACCGTGCCGATGAGCGCCGTGGTGACAGCGGTTTTCATGGTGTTGTAGTCCTTTGCGCCAAAGTACCGGGAAACGATGACAGAGCCGCCGATGTTGCAGCCGAATGAGAACGCCAGAAAGATCAGGGTGATCTCGTAGCTGTTGCCCACAGCGGCCAGAGCGTTTTCACCGATCAGCTTGCCCGCCACAAGACTGTCGGCAATGTTGTAGAGTTGCTGGAACAGGATGCTGCCGAACATGGGCAGGCAGAACTGCCACAGCACCTTGGATGGGGAGCCCACGGTCAGGTCTTTGTTCATGTAAAAAAAATCCTCCTCAATCTTTGGTTCTCTCTTGTCCATCTATCATTTTACCGTCCCCTCTTTGGAATGTAAACCCACAAATCCACACACTCCCCCATCCTTTTCCCGCTTTCTGCCGGATACGCACCCGCCCCGGCGGGCATCCTATCAATGTTTACAGCGGCAAACATCCGCAGACCCTCTTGCGCAAGGGTGCAGGACGTGGTAGGATAAAGGCAGTTAGTTAGTTTTGACTATCTGTATAATATCTCATCGAAGATCGGGAGGTTACTGTGATGAACTATCTGGAAATTGAATCTGTGATCGGCCGCGAGATCCTGGACTCCCGCGGAAATCCCACCGTTGAGGCCGAGATCACTCTGGCCGACGGCACGGTTGCCCGCGGCTGTGCCCCCTCCGGCGCTTCCACCGGCGAGTTCGAGGCTCTGGAGCTGCGCGACGGCGACAAGGGCCGCTATCTGGGCAAAGGCGTGACCAAGGCTGTGGAGAACATCAACACCGTCATCGCCGACGCGGTGGTGGGCATGGATGCCTCCGACATCTACGCCATAGATGCCGCCATGCTCCGGGCCGACGGCACCCAGGACAAATCCAATCTGGGCGCAAACGCCATTCTGGCGGTCTCCATTGCCGCCTGCCGCGCTGCCGCCGCTTCTCTGGAAATGCCCCTGTACCGCTTTCTGGGCGGCGTGAATGGCAACCGTCTGCCCGTGCCCATGATGAACATCCTGAACGGCGGCGCACACGCCACCAACACCGTGGACACGCAGGAGTTTATGATCATGCCCGTGGGTGCGCCCAGCTTCAAGGAGGCCCTGCGCTGGTGCGCCGAGGTGTTCCACGCTCTGGCTTCCATCCTGAAGTCCAGGGGCCTGGCCACCTCCGTGGGCGACGAGGGCGGCTTTGCCCCCAACCTGTCCAGCGACGAGGAGACCATCGAGACCATTCTGGCCGCCATCGAGAAGGCCGGTTATCAGCCCGGCAGGGACTTCATGCTGGCCATGGATGCCGCTTCCTCCGAGTGGAAGAGCCCCAAGGGCAAGGGCTTTTACAAGCTGCCCAAGGCCGGCACCGAGTACACTTCCAGCGAGCTGATCGCACACTGGAAGAGCCTGGTGGAAAAGTATCCCATCATCTCCATTGAAGATGGCTTGGATGAAGAGGACTGGGAAGGCTGGCAGGAGATGACCCGGGAACTGGGCGGTAAGGTCCAGCTGGTGGGCGACGACCTGTTCGTTACCAACACCGAGCGTCTGGCCAAGGGCATCCAGCTGGGTGCAGGCAACGCCATCCTGATCAAGCTGAACCAGATCGGTTCCGTTTCCGAGACGCTGGAGGCCATCAAGATGGCCCACAAGGCCGGCTACACCGCCATCAGCTCTCACCGCTCCGGCGAGACCGAGGACACCACCATTGCTGATCTGGCCGTTGCCCTGAACACCTGCCAGATCAAGACCGGTGCCCCCAGCCGCACCGAGCGCGTTGCCAAGTACAACCAGCTGCTCCGCATTGAGGAGGATCTGGGTGCAAGTGCCGTTTACCCCGGCATGGCCGCCTTCAACGTAAAGCGCTGATCTCCGCAGCTGCATATTGCTTTCTTTCCTGTTTCCGCAAAAGAGGGTCGCTGCACATTGCTCCGTGCAGCGGCCCTCTTTCTGTTTTGATGGCTCACCCTCTCAGTCTCGCTGACGCTCGCCAGCTCCCCCAAAGGGGGAGCCAAGGGCAATCCCAGATATTGCAGCATCTGTCCTCTGTGATGTCTTGCCTCTCCCTTCGGGAGAGGTGGCATTGCGCAAGCAATGACGGAGAGGGTGAGGATGCTTTCCTTTTCAATTCACTCTCAGCTGCCGTTTGGCTGTCTGCAGGGCTTTCCGCAGGGGGCGGTAGAGCAGCAGCATGATGACAAAATTTCCCACGCCGTGCATGGCATCGTAGGAAAGGCCGCTGAGCCACCAGCTCAGGGCAAAGGCCGGAGTTTTTGCCACCAGATACACCGCCGCACACAGGCCGCCGAAGCACAGGCCGTAGATGCCGCTGAACACCGCCCAGCCAAGGGCATTGTCCATCCGGCGCAGCAGCCATGCCAGCAGGGCCAGCAGATACCAGACATACAGATACATGGCCCACCACAGCCCAAAGCTGTACAGCACGCCCTGCAGCAGGATGAACACCGTAACAGCCCCCGGCGTTTCCCGGGGCAGCTCCAGTGCAAACAGGATGACAAGCAGCGTCACCGGTTCAATGTTGGGCAGGCCGCTCATGGCCTGCTTGCTCACCACCAGCAGCGCACCCATCAGGCCGCTGAGCACCAGCCGCAGCACCCGGATGTGCACAGGCTCCTTACTTCGTGTAGACAAAGGCATAGCTGTCGCCATCGTGCAGCGCAATGTCTGCCACGCCCACGGTGGTCATCTCGCCGGTGGCATCGGTCAGACACCACCATGCCTGATCCTTATCCCAGTCGGCGGTCTCGCCGTTGACGGTGGTCACAAAGCCTGCAGCAGCCTCCTCTTCGCTGATGAGACCGGCTTTCACCAGAGCATCGCTCAGCTTCTCGCCATCGGTCACTTCCAGCGTAAAGGTCTGGCTCTCGCCATCCGCGCCGGTCACGGTAAACTCTGCCTTGACCTTGGCATCCTCGGCCTGCCCGGAAGCAGCCTCAGAGGAAGCGGCTTCACTGGAAGCTGCCACAGAGGACACGGCCTCAGAAGAGGCGGCGCTGGATGCCGTGCTGGAAGCTGCACCGCAGCCTGCCAGCAGCCCGGCAGCCAGAGCGGCACTGATCACAACGGCCAGAAATTTATGCATGGTTTTCATAGAAAAAGAACTCCTTTGTTTGTTTTCCGCGCGCCCTGCGCGCAGGGTCTATCATATCATGGGTGCGCACAAAAATCAAGGCACAGCGCAGTTACGATGATGCACCAGCGCTGTGCCGTTGTTTGATCGTTACTTTTCCAAAAACGCCTTCTGGTAGCTTGCAAAGGCACCGATCTGGTTGGCCTCACTCAGGAACCGGCAGGGCACGATCTCCGGGCGGGGCAGGGTATGTGCCGCCGCCCCGAAGGGATGGCCCCGCAGGATGTACTCCTCATACACCTCGTTCAGGGTCTCCACAAGGATGGGCTGCTTACTGATGCCGCCGCCGATGGCCACCTTTTCCAGATCCAGCAGGACGTTCAGGTTGTAGATCTGCACGGCAACGGCCCGGCAGAAGCTGCGCAGGGCCTCGTTGGCCTCGGTCTCCCCGGCGTGGACCGCCTCAAAGAAGATGCGTCCATCCATGGGTGCATCGGCGGGCAGGCCCTTGCGGGCGCGGTAACCGCTCAACAGGCCGCTGGTACTGCACTGGCAGGCAACGCTCTTTGCGGGGTCGCTCCAGGCATCGGCGTTGGTGTTCATAAAGCTGTACTCCCCTGCCGTGCAGTCCCGGCCGCGCACCAGCTTCCCATCAATGATCAGGCCGCCGCCCACACCGGTACCGATGATGAACACTGCTGCGTTCCTGCAGCCCTTCAGCGCGCCCCGCTCCAGCTCCGCAATGGCAGCCGCTTTACCGTCATTCTCGATCCAGACCCGGCAGCCGCAGGCCTCGGCCAGCCGGGGGCCGACAGGCGTGCCCACATTGTATGCCAGCGAGAGTGCCCCGCCGCCCTTGACCACGCCCTGTTCGGCATCAATGAAGCCGGGCAGGCTCAGAGCAATGCCGTCCACCTCGTCCTTGTGGGGCAGGTAGATCTCCCGCAGGGTGTTCAGGAAGTGTTCCTGCGAATCCGCCGGGGTGGGCGTGCTGCCCGTATCGGTCCGGTTCAGCTGCTCATCCATCACGGAATACTTGATCCCGGTGCCGCCCACATCAAAAACCATTACTTTCATGTACAGACCCTCCTGCGCTTTTTTTCTATTATTGCAAATCGCTCTCCAAATGTAAAGAGCCATGCCGGAAAACAAAAAAATCCCGCACTGCGGCAAAGCAAAACGCAGCGCGGGAACGAAGATAGCTTAATTCAGGATCGTGTCAGCGCTCAGCGGGCGACAACATACTTGTGCAGGGTCTTGCGGACTGCGCCGTTGCCAGCGTACAGCTCCTTGACCATGCCCTCAATCTGCTCACCCAGGCCGACCTCGTACAGGTCAACACCGAACACATCGGCACGGCTGTACAGGTTCTTCAGGCAGCTGAAGTCCTGCTCGCCTTCCTTGACCTCCAGAGGAGCCACGATGGCCTGCAGCTCAGCCAGCATCGGATCGGGAGAGATCTCAAAGGCCTTGCCGTTGTCATCAATGCCCTTCAGGTAGCGGGCATAACCTGCCAGCACCAGGGGGATCAGCACCAGGTTGGACTTGTCCAGACCGCGTGCCTGATATGCCTTGATGGTCTCGCCGAAGCGGATGGCCAGCTTCTGAGAGGTATCGGTAGCGATACGCTGGGGAGCATCGGGCATGAAGGGGTTGGGCAGGCGGCGGTTGATGACAGCACCGATGAACTCATAGGGGTTCAGGACACCGGGATCAACGACCACGGGCATTGCCTCGATATAACCGATCTTCTGGATGAAGGAACGCAGATCCTCGTCGGCCATCTCGGCGCTGATGAGGGTGTAACCCAGCATGCAGCCGTAGATGGACATTGCGGTGTGCAGGGGGTTCAGGCAGGTGCACACCTTCATCTTCTCGATCTTGTCAACGGTCTCGCGGTCGCAGTACAGCACACCGCCCAGCTCCAGCGGGGGACGGCCGTTGGTGTAGTGATCCTCGATGCACAGGTACTGGGTCTCCTCTGCGTTGACAAAGGGAGCAGTAAAGGTGTGCTTCTCGGTCACGATGGTGTAGTTGTCCTCAAAGCCGTCCTTGGCCAGCATATCCTGGACCTTTGCGTCGGGACGGGGGGTGATCTTGTCGATCATGCTCCAGGGGAAGGTGATCTTGGTCTCGTCCTGAACGTATGCCAGGAATTCAGCGGGAACCAGACCCTGCTCGACCCACTTGGAAGCATAGGCGTGGACAGCGCTCTTGACCTTGTCGCCGTTGTGAGAGCAGTTATCCATGCTCTGAACGGTCAGGGGCAGCTTGCCGGCCTTGAAGCGCTCGTACAGCAGAGCGGTGACCTTGCCCATGGCCAGAACGGGGGTCAGGCCGCGCTCCAGGTCAGCAGGAGCAACGCCGTAGCCCTTCTCGGTGATGGTGAAGGAGATCATCTGCAGGCTGGGGTTCTGGAAGATCTCGACCAGACGAGCCCAATCCTCGCCGAAGGAGTAATCAGCCTTCAGGCTCTCAGTCACAGAAGCGATGACCTTCTTCTCGATGTCGCCGGTGGACTTCAGGCAGACCAGCAGGCTCAGGTTGTCGTAGGGCTGGTAAGCCTTGTCGATGATCTCGTAGTCAAAGCTCTCAGCAACAATGACACCGCGGTCATACTTGCCGCTGTTCAGGGCCTCGTTCAGGATGGCAGCGGGGAAGGCACGGAAGATGTTGCCTGCGCCGAAGTGCACCCAGGTGGGCTCTGCGTGGGTCTTGGCCTTGACAGCCTCCACGTCAAACTTGGGCAGCTCGTAGCCCTTTTCTGCCCACTCGGCGGACAGATTGCCGTTCTTGATATCAGACAGCTTCATAATAGTACTCAGCCTTTCTTTTTCTCTTCATCCAGACGATCCAGCAGGTCCCAGACACCCAGCATGTACTGGATACCCAGAGCACGGTCATACTTGCCGTAACCGGGGCGGCAGTTGCCGGGGCCTTCCTCCCACAGCTGACGGCCGTGGTCGGGGCGGATATAGCCCTCGTAGCCGCCGTCATGGTAGGCGCGCAGGATCTCGATGATGCCGGTCTCGCCGCAGCAGTCGCGGTGAGCAGCCTCGGAGAAGTCGCCATTGGGGAAGTGGTGGATGTTGCGGATGTGAGCAAATGCAATGCGGTCGCAGTGCTTGCGGACGATCTCGGCAACATTGTTGTTGGGGTTTGCGTTCAGGCTGCCGGAGCACAGGGTCAGGCAGTTGTACTCGTCGTCCACCATGCTCAGGAAGCGGTCGATGCTCTCAGCATCCACCAGCAGGCGGGGCAGGCCGAAGATATCCCAAGGGGGATCGTCCATGTGGATGGCCATCTTGATGTCGCACTCGCGGCAGGTGGGCATCAGAGCTTCCAGGAAGTACTTCAGGTTCTCCCACAGCTTTTCCTTGGTGACAGGAGCATAGGCCTTGAACAGCTCGTCCAGCTTTGCCATACGCTCAGGCTCCCAGCCGGGGAAGGTCATGTTGTACTTCTCGGTGAAGCCCAGGATGTAGTCGGCCATGGCCTTGTAATCGTCCTGGATCATGTCCTTCTGGTAGAACAGAGCGGTGGAGCCGTCGCCGACGGGGTGGAACAGGTCGGTACGGGTCCAGTCAAAGATGGGCATGAAATTGTAGCAGATGACCTTGACACCGAACTTGGACAGGTTGCGGATGCACTGCTTATAGTTCTCGATGTACTTGTCGCGGGTGGGCAGGCCGATCTTGATGTCATCGTGGACATTGACAGACTCGACCACGTCCATGTCGAAGCCGTAGGCGTGGATCTGATCGGCGACCTTCTGAATCTCGTCGATCTCCCAGATCTCACCGGGCATCTTGTTGTGCAGTGCCCAGACGATGCTGGTCACGCCGGGAATCTGCTTGATGTCGTTGAGGGTGATGGGATCGTTGCCCTCACCGTACCAACGCCAACCCATTTTCATAGGCATAGTGGGTTCCTCCTTGTTTGTTGCTTTGCTTCTTAAATGCCGCGGCGGGTGCCGTGGCACATTCTTGCTTATATTCTAATATATCAGTTTCAAATTGGCAATTGACGTTTTGACAAGTTTTGATGTTTTTTCTTGTATACTTTACACAAAGAAACGGCCACACATGGGATTTTGCCCCCATCCGGCCGCAAAATACACGCCTTTGGCAGTTTGACGAAAGAAATTTTTACCAGGTATCACCGTTGCCGATAAAATAATCCGGGTGGGCGGCACGGGCCTGATCCACACTGAGCTTATACCGGTGCAGATGTTCACTCAGTGCCCGGCTCACATCCTCCTCCGTGCCGTGGAGCACAGCCTCCAGGATGCGGGTGTGGGCACCACAGACCGATTTGTTCTCATCCGTCTGCAGGCTGAACTTGCGCAGCCGCTCGATGTGCTGAAAGGTGGAAAGCATGTGGTCAAAGTGTCCCTCCATGCCGCAGAGCTCAAAGGCGCGGCGGTGGAAGGCGTTGTCCAGATCCAGCATCCGGGTCTCGCGGTTCTCGGCCTCCGGGTGGCTTTCCAGCACACGGTACTGCTCGATCAGCAGCCGGTAGGCTCTCTCCTGCTCGCCGGTCAGGCGGCCCCGGATCCGGTTCAGAAGCTCTTTTTCCAGCGTGAAGCGCGCAAACTGCTCCATCTCCATCAGCTCCAGATCAATGGGAGCCACATAGGTGCCGCTCTGGGGCTTGATGGTCACCATGTGGGCAATGTTGAGCATGATCAATGCCTCCCGCATGGGGGTGCGGCTGATGCCCAGTTCCTGGGCCAGCTCGTGGTCGTTCAGTTCATCCCCGGGTTTGAGCTCCATGGTGATGATCCTGCTGCGGATGGTTTCGTAGGCTGCCTCGCGGGCGCTCCGAACTGCCATACTGTCTTCGCTCCTTTTGTGCTTCTGCACGCCTGTTATCTTTGTGTTTTACTAATATATCAGTTTCATTTTTATTGTACTCCACACACTTTGTCCGCGTCAATTGGGAAACTGCCAAAATTGAGAACTTTTTCTTGTCAATCCTGCCGCTTTTTCCACGGGCCATAAAGGATCACGCCCCACACAGCCGCCAGCGCCAGACCGCAGACCACATCAATGATGGAATGCTGCTTGGTGAACACGGTGGAGGCGCAGATGAGCGCTGCCCACACCCAGGCCGCTGCTTTGAGCCAGGGGCGCTGCTTTGTCAGCGTGCTGCCCGAAAAGGCAATGGCCATGCAGGCCGTGCTCTGGCAGTGGATAGAGGGGCAGACATTGACCGAGGCATCCGCTTTCCAGATGAGCTGCATCAAAGTCATGGCAAAATTCTCCCGGCCGATGGCTTCTGGCGTGGGACGGATGTCAAGGCCGTTGGGCAGTACCATATAAATAATGAGGCAGAACGTCATACCCGAAAACATCATCAGGCAGAGCTTGTCATAACTGGCAGTGTCGAACCACCACAGCAGGACCGTGACCGCCGCCAGCAGCACGAACCAGCTGCAATACGGAAAAATGAACCACTCGTTGAAGGGAATGAGGTCATCCACCGGGGAGTGGATGATGTATTTGGGGTCAGTGATGGTCAGATCCAGCCAGAAGAACCAGATGAGGTAGATCACCCAGTAAGCCTGATACCACAGGTGGGGCTTGAGCCGCATGCGCAGAGTCTTTGCGTTCATATTCTTTTCTCCTATAAAATCACTCGCCGCATAGCGATTATTTTAACACAGAACCAGCGCTTGCGCAAATATTATTTATGGGATAAAATAAGGGTATCAGTCTCTCCGTCACCTATCGCGGCAGCTCCCCTGGCAGGGGAGCCATGTTTACGCTGCCGCCGGAGAGGTTCTTAAATCAAAGGAGAAACTATGTCACCTTCTACCCCGATCCGCCTTGTCGCCCTTGATCTGGACGGCACCCTGCTCAATTCCCAGAGCCAGATCTCCCCCCGCACCCGGCAGGCCATTGCCGATGCCGTCGGGCGCGGGGTCATCGTGCTGCCCTGCACCGGGCGGCCCCTTGCCAGCCTGCCGCCGTTGGTGGCGCAGCTGCCCGGCATCCGATACGCCATCACCTCCAACGGTGCCGCTGTCTGGGATATGGGCACAGACCCGCTGGGTGCCGTGTACAGCCGTTACTCCGATGCCCCCCAGCGTCCGACCCATGAACCGGTTCTGCTGGAGCGTCATTATTTGCCCCCGGAAACCGCCCGGGAAGTGTTTGCCCTCTACCGGGAATATCATGGCCCACTGAGCATTTTTTCGGACGGGCGCTCTTATTTGGACGGTACCGGTATGACCCTGTTTCAGGACCGTCATATCCAGCGCCATTCCACCGAGGCCAGACAGCCGGACGATGGCCGTACCCATGTTGTGCGGGATCTGGACGAATGGATGAGCCGCCACGCCCACGAAGTGGAAAAATTCTGTATGTTCTTCGACAGCATCGAGATCGCGCAGGCCGCTCTCGTCCGTTTCCGGGCGTTTCCCGGCATCGAGGCCGTACAGGGTGCCCCGGACAATGTAGAGGTCACCGCCGCAGGGGTGGACAAGGGTACCGCCCTGCTGGCCCTGGCAGACCGGCTCGGCATCCCCCGGGAGGCCACCCTTGCCATCGGCGACAGCGACAACGACCGCGCCATGCTGGCCCGGGCCGGTGTGGCCGCCGTGATGGCCAACGCTCTGCCCGAGATCCGGGCACTGGGGGATATCGTCAGCACCTGCGACAATGACCACGATGGCGTTGCAGAGCTCTTTGAGCGGCTCGGACTGTGACCGTTGGGCATTTTTGTGCAATGTATACAAGCTCTTATGCAAAACATTGTGCTTGTTGAGCATTACCAAAAGTGGCCGGGTCGTTTATACTAATACTGTGAACGTATGGTGGGGAGAGTGTGCCCATCCGGCCCTGCCCCGCCCTGAGTGTCAAATAAAAAGGAGAAATGCGTTATGAATCCCATCGTTGAAAAGGTCTATCAGATCGGCATTATCCCTGTTATCGCCTTCAACAGCGTGGACGAGGCCCTGCCCCTGTGCAAGGCTCTGGCCGAGGGCGGTCTGCCCGCAGCCGAGGTCACCTTCCGCACTGCATGTGCTGAGGAGTGCATCCGCAAGATCCACGAAGAGATGCCCGAGATGCTGCTGGGTGCAGGCACTGTCCTGACCTGTGAGCAGGCTGACCGTGCAATGGCAGCTGGTGCTTCCTTCATTGTTGCTCCCGGCTTCGACCCCGAGGTCTGCAAGCACGTGATCAACAAGGGCGGCATTATGATGCCCGGTACCGCTTCTGCCGGCGAGATGCAGCAGGCCATGAACATGGGCTGCGAGGCCCTGAAGTTCTTCCCCGCTGAGGCAAACGGCGGTGTCGGTATGCTGAAGAACATCGGCGCTGCCCTGAAGGGTGCACGCTGGATGTGCACCGGCGGTGTCAACGCAAAGAACGTCAACGATTACCTGGGCTACGACCAGATCTTCGCTGTCGGCGGCACCTGGATGTGCAAGAGCGATGTCATCAAGGCTGGCGACTGGGCAAAGATCACCGCTCAGAGCAAGGAAGCCGTTGACACCATGCTGGGCCTGCGCCTGCATCATGTCGGCATCAACACCGGCAATGAGGAAGAGGCCATGAAGGTCGCCACCCTGCTGGGCGGTCTGCTGAACATGAAGGTCGCTCCCGGCAACTCCAGCATCTTTGTGGGCAACAAGGAATTCGAGATCATGAAGAAGCCCGGCCGCGGCACCAATGGCCACGTTGCCATCGCCTGCAACAACGTTGACCGTGCCATCTATCACCTGTCTCAGCGCGGCGTGAAGTTCGATCTGGACAGCAAGAATGTCAAGAACGGCAAGACCATCGCCTGCTACTTTGCTGACGAGATCGCCGGCTTTGCAATGCACCTGGTCCAGGCCTGAGTTCCTGCGCATTTCCACGGCGATTCCCGCCGCACCGGTCCACCCTGCGGCGGGTGATATAAAACACATCTGATTATAAAGGAGTACACCACAATGAAAGTCGTTACTTTTGGCGAACTGATGGTCCGTCTGCAGCCGTTCAACTATGAGCGCTTTGTCCAGGCTAACAGTCTGGAGTTCACCTTCGGCGGCGGCGAGGCCAACGTTGCTGTTTCTCTGGCCAACTACGGCCTGGACGCAGCTTTCGTCACCAAGCTGCCCGCACACGCCATCGGTCAGGCCGCTGTCAACAGCCTGCGCCGCTACGGCGTTGACACCAGCATGATCACCCGTGGCGGTGACCGCGTTGGTATCTACTACAACGAGAAGGGCGCTTCTCAGCGTGGTTCTGTCTGCATCTACGACCGTGCCAACAGCGCCATCCAGCTGGCACAGCCTTCCGATTTCGATTGGGAGAAGATCTTCGAGGGCGTGGATTGGTTCCACTTCACCGGCATCACCCCGGCTCTGGGCGAGAACGTTGTCGAGATCTGCCGCGAGGCCTGCAAGGCTGCTAAGGCTCACGGCGTGAAGATCAGCTGCGACCTGAACTACCGCGGCAAGCTGTGGACCCGTGAGCAGGCTCGTGCTGCCATGACCGATCTGTGCCAGTACGTTGATGTCTGCATCTCCAACGAGGAGGACGCAAAGGACGTGTTCGGCATCGAGGCCGAGGCTACCGATATCTACGGCGGCAAGCTGAATGCTGAGGGCTACAAGAGCGTTGCCAAGCAGCTGGCTGACAAGTTCCACTTCGAGAAGGTCGCTATCACCCTGCGTGAGAGCCACAGCGCTTTCGACAACGGCTGGAGCGCTATGCTGTACGATGTTGCTTCCAACGAGTACTGCTTCTCCAAGAAGTACGACCTGCACATCATCGACCGCGTTGGCGGCGGTGACTCCTTCGGCGGCGGCCTGATCTACAGCCTGCTGACCGGCAAGAGCACTCAGGAAGCTGTTGAGTTCGCTGTTGCTGCTTCTGCTCTGAAGCACTCCATCGAGGGCGACTACAACATGATGACCGTGTCCGAGGTCGAGAAGCTGGCTGGCGGCGACGGTTCCGGCCGTATCCAGCGCTAAGCAAGCGTTACAGGAGGTCGTCCGCAATGGATATCCGTTATTCCTGCAACCAGAAAGATTTCAAGCGCTACACCACCGAGGAAATGCGGGACGAGATGCTCATCACCGGCCTGTACAAGGCGGATGAAGTTGTTGCCGTTTACAGCCATGTGGACCGCATGGTCACGCTGGGCTGTATGCCGGTGCACGAGACCGTGTCCATCGACAAGGGCATCGATATCTGGGCAAACTTCGGCACCCACTATTTCCTGGAGCGCCGCGAGATCGGTATGTTCAACATCGGCAAGGATTCCACCGGTATCGTGGTGGCTGACGGCGTGAAGTACGAGCTGGGCTACAAGGACTGCCTGTACATTACCCAGGGCACCAAGGAAGTGACCTTTGCTTCCGCCGATCCCGAGCATCCTGCCAAGTTCTATATGGTGTCTGCTCCGGCACACTGCGCTTATGAGACCCGCCTGATCAAGATGGCCGATGCAAACCATCGTCCTCTGGGCAGCGTGGAAACCTGCAACAAACGCACCATCAATCAGTTCATCCACCCGGACGTGCTGAAGACCTGCCAGCTGAGCATGGGCATGACCGAGCTGGACCCCGGTTCCAACTGGAACACGATGCCCAGCCACACCCATGAGCGGCGGATGGAGATCTACACCTACTTTGAATTGCCCGAGGGGCAGGTGGTGTTTCACATGTGCGGTGAGCCTACCCAGACCCGCCATATCGTGATGCACAACGAGGATGCTGTCATCAGCCCTTCCTGGAGCATCCACAGCGGTGTCGGCACCTCGAACTATACGTTCATCTGGGCTATGGGCGGCGAAAACATGGAGTTTGACGACATGGATAACATCGCTACCACCGACCTGCGCTAAACACAAATAAGACCCCGCACCGGCGATCCGGCGCGGGGTTTTTCAGTAAAGGAGTTCTACTTATGGATCTTACTG
The DNA here is from genome assembly GCF_049545105.1 of Faecalibacterium hominis (ex Afrizal et al. 2022). Lineage (NCBI taxonomy): Bacteria > Bacillati > Bacillota > Clostridia > Eubacteriales > Oscillospiraceae > Faecalibacterium > Faecalibacterium hominis (ex Afrizal et al. 2022). Next base: position 1,069,282 of record NZ_CP186860.1, read on the forward strand.
CATTTGACCTGAAGGGCAAGGTTGCCCTGGTCACCGGCGGCGCACACGGCATCGGCTTCTCCATTGCCGAGGGCATGGCAAAGTGCGGCGCTACCGTCTGCTTCAACTGCTCCAACGAGGGCAGCCTGGAAAAGGGCCTGGCCGCCTACAAGGCTGCCGGCATCGACGCACACGGCTATGTGGCCGATGTCACCGATGAGGCTGCCGTGAACGCCATGATCGCCCAGATCAAGGCTGAGGTGGGCCCCGTGGACATTCTGGTGAACAACGCCGGTCTGATGAAGCGTGTGCCCATGATCGAGATGAGCCACACCGATTTCCTGCGCGTCATCGACGTGCACGTTGGCGGTGCTTTCAACTGCTCCAAGGCGGTTCTGCCTGATATGATCGCCAAGCGCGAGGGCAAGATCATCAATATCTGCTCCATGATGAGTGAGCTGGGCCGCGAGACTGTCTCCGCCTACGCTGCCGCCAAGGGCGCACTGAAGATGCTGACCCGCAACATCGCCTCCGAGTACGGCGAGTACAACATCCAGTGCAACGGCATGGGCCCCGGCTACATTGCCACCGCCCAGACCGCTCCCCTGCGCGAGATCCAGCCCGATGGCAGCCGCCATCCCTTCGATACCTTCATCTGCGCCAAGACCCCCGCAGGCCGCTGGGGCACCCCCGAGGACATGGTCGGCCCCTGCGTGTTCCTGGCTTCCCACGCTTCCGACTTTGTCAACGGCCAGATCCTGTACGCTGATGGCGGCATCCTGGCTTACATCGGCAAGCAGCCCAAGTAAGTAAAGCACCTCGAAATAGAAAAGACCCTCTCCGTCATTGCTTCGCAATGCCGCCCCTCCCTTTTGGAGGTGCTGGCGGGCATCAGCAGGACGGAGAGGGTCTTTGTATTACTTTTCACACTTTTGTAAAGGATTTGTTATTGTATTCTTCGACACATCCTTGTATAATAGTTGCTTGTGGGTAGCCTTTCACGAGAGCTGCCCACGAGAAAAGATTTTCGTCACGAACAAGGAGAGATTACACAATGAAACTCAAGAATGTTGCTGTTGTTGCCGCTGCTCTGGCACTGGCTGTTGGTATGACCGCTTGCGGCGGTTCTGCTTCTTCCACCACCGCTTCTTCCGTTGCTTCTTCCGCTGCCGCTTCCTCTGAGGCTGCAAGCTCTGAGGCAGCTTCCAGCGAGGCCGAGGTCGAGTCCGCCGAGTACACTGTCTACAACACCACCGGCGAGAATGTCACCGACCTGTACCTGTACGCTGCTGGCTCTGAGGACAAGGGCGAGAACCTGGCTGCTGACGGCCTGGCTGACGGCGACAGCGTTGTGCTGACCCTGCCCGAGGATGCTGACAAGAGCGCTGAGTATGTCCTGGAGTTCACCACCGAGGGCGGCGACACCCAGAGCTTCGACACCCTGGGCTATGAGGTTGCTCCCATCTCCCTGCTGAGCGTTGACGCTGCTGCAGGTGCTACCCCCATCAGCTTCACCGCTCCGGAGCAGTAAAAAAACGCAGGCCTGAGCCTGTAACATAAAAACTCCCCTGCACTCCATTTTACCGGAATGCAGGGGAGTTTTTTGCGTATCAAAGGTTCCGCAGCGGGCAGTGCGTTCGTGCTGACAGAGAGAGTTGTAGCCTGGCTGATAATCAAAAAATCAGTTGATAATTATTTTATTATTTGTGCAGTTTTGCCCTTTCCAACCGGGTTATAATGTGGTAAGATAAAAGCACAAAAAGCAGAGACGCTTAGGAGCTTTCCAAAGCGTCTCTGCTTTTTTTATCCGTTTTTTTCAGGCCTGCGTTTTGTTCAGATAACGATAAATCGTAGGAACTGACACTGAAAGCTGATCTGCGATCTCCGCAACCGCGCCTTTCATCATCAGGATACCGTCTGCATCCAGCTTATGTACTACGCGGATCTTTTCCTGCATGGACATGTGGGCCGGGGCAGTGCCTTCCCTGCTGATGATTTCCGCAATGCGAGAGTGCATCACACTCTCCAGCGGACTGCTCAGATCCTCAGAAGGCGAATCTTCCGGCGGAGCCGAGAGATTGAACCGGTCCAGCAGCGCACGCAGAGCAAGATGCAGCTCCTGTGCAGCAGCAAGTTCCTTGTTGATGCAGAGCATCCCGATGAGCCGTCCCTCGTTCTTGATGAAGTACGTCGAGGACAGGAATTCCCCGCTCTTGGTCTTTCCTTTGTAGTTCAACAGGGATTCAGTATCAGCGTAAGTCCCTTTTTCCTGCAATTCCCGTGCAAGGTCGGTCATGGGGTCACCCAGCTCACGGCCAGAAATTCCGTTTCCAATGGCGATAATAGACTGTTCCGGGTTGGTCACATCATGGATGACGATCTCACACCCCGGTCCGCACACAGCCGCCAGAAACGGAACGAAATCCGTGTAGCACTTCAGCAATTCCTGATCTGTCACATCGTTGTCCTCCTGTTTCTCACCGTAATTATTCTATTATTATTTATTATATAGAATTTTGCGGCAGAGCGCAAGTTAGCAATCTGCACAATTTAGAGTGATAAAATTTTACTCACGATGATAAAAATATTTGTAAAAAAGTATTTACATTTGTGATGTGGTATTGTATAATCGCATCAACAAGTGATAAATAAATTATCACAGTGATTTCGGCATTCTTAAATTCAAAGGAGTTGTTTCTATCATGGCAAAGAATCAGGTATCTACCCCCGCAGCACCCGCAGCCATTGGTCCCTACTCTCAGGGCATCACCGCCACCGGCACAGCCGTCTATGTTTCCGGTCAGCTGCCCATCGACCCCGCTACCGGCGCTTTCCCCGGTGAGGACATCACCAGCCAAACTCGTCAGTCCATTGAGAACATCAAGGCTGTGCTGGCCGCTGCCGGTTACGAGCTGTCCGATGTGGTCAAGACCACCGTCCTACTCAAGGACATCGCAGATTTCGGCGCAATGAACGAAGTCTATGCTTCCTATTTTACCGGTGTGTGCCCGGCCCGCAGTGCCTTCCAGGTGGTTGCACTGCCCAAGGGTGCCCGGGTCGAGATCGAGGCTGTCGCAGTCAAGTAACATTCTGCACTCCCTGCCGATTTTCTCACTTTTCCCACAGGTCACAACGGGCACCTCAATAAAAACGCTACCAAGAAAAGAGAGGTATTATATTATGGAAGAAAAAGGCAAAAAATTAGGCCTCTGGAACATTATTGGTCTGGGCCTTGGCGGTGCCATCGGCACCGGTATCTTCGTGCTGCTGGGCTATGGCATTGCCTACACCGGCCGCTCCATTTCTCTGGTCGTCGCCATTGGCTGCTTCTTCATGCTGCTGGCTTACTGGTATAACCTGGCAATGCCCGCCATGTTCGTGATGAAGGGCGGCGATTACAGCATGAAGGCCATGCTGTTCAACCCGTTTATGAGCGGTGTCAGCGCCTGGATGATTCTGGTCAACGGCCTGGCAATGTCCAGCTACTCGGTAGCTCTGGCACAGTATCTGGCCATCGCCATTCCCAGCTTGCAAAATCATCAGACGCTCGTTGCATTTATTGCAATGACCCTGTTCTTCCTTTCCACCATCAAGGGTTCCCGCTTCATTACCATTCTGGAAAACATCATCACACTGGTTCTGGTAGCTTCTCTGGTCATCTTCGTTGTCTTTGGTCTGCCCAAAGTCGATTTTGCCAACACCTTCTCCAGCGCTGACGGCGGCTTCTTCCACGGCGGCTTCACCGGTTTCGTCTCCGCATTGGCCGTTATGGGCTGGGCCTGCCAGGGCACCACGATGGCTCCCGTCTCCATGGCAGCCGTTACCAAGAACCCCAAGCGCACCATTCCTCTGGGCATTATCATCATCACCCTGCTGCTGGCTGTGATCTACGGTACCATGGGCATTGTCGCCGGTGGTGTCCTACCCTATGTTGAGACTGCCGGTCAGAACATCAGTGTGACCGCTGAGGCAATCCTTCCCCGTGCACTGTACATCTTCTTCGTGGTCGGCGGCGGCATCGGTGCCATCGCAAGCTCCGCTCTGGGCGGTCTGGGCATGTTCCGTTATCCCCTGCTGCAGGTCGCAAGCGACGGCTGGCTGCCTTCCGTCTTTAAAAAGACTGATAAGAACGGTTATCCCTACGTCATTTACCTGCTGTTCTATGTCATCAGCATCATCCCCATCCTCACCGGCCGTAGCCTGGATGCCATCGTCTCTCAGGTGATGATTCCCACCATGCTCATCAACATCTACATGAATCTGGCCTGCCTGACCCTGCCCAAGAAGTACCCCGAACAGTGGGCACAGCGCAGCATCAAGATGCCCCTATGGTTCTACAACATCTGCTGCGTGCTGGGTGCCTTCTGCGCCGGCGTGGTTGCCTTTAACCTGTTCAAGGATCTGACCTTCAACGATGCCGTGTTCGCTGTTGTCATCGTTGTTGTGATGTGCGTGCTGAGCATCCTGCGCCTGAAACAGGGTGCTGTCAAGGCCGAGGATTTGGCCGCCAAGAAAGAGGAGATCGTCCGTCAGGCCATTACAGATACCACTGCTGACGAGGCAGAAGCCGCCTGATTTTTCTGATGTTTCAATGAAAGATTCAATCCCATACACACTGTAAGAAATCGGCATTTGCCGGAAAAGGAGAATTTACTATGAAGTATGATTTCACCTCCATCATGGACCGCCATGGCAAGGACGCAACCGCCATCGATGGTCTGGGCTCAATGCCCGGCTTCACTCCCGACCTGCCCAAGGAAGGCTATGATGCCATTCCCATGTGGGTGGCTGACATGAACTTTCCCACCGTCCCCACCATCCCGGAAGCCATCATCGAGCGTGCAAAGCATCCCGCCTACGGTTACTTCCAGCCCACTGATGAATACTTTGACTCCATCATCAAGTGGCACGAGACCCGCAACGATGTCAAGGGTCTGACCAAAGAGTGCATCGGCTACGAGAATGGCGTTTTGGGCGGTGTCGTCTCTGCACTGACCTGCTATGCCGCCCCCGGTGATGCCGTGCTGCTGCACAGCCCCACCTACATCGGCTTCACCATGTGCATTGAGAACAACGGCTATAAAATCGTCCACAGCCCGCTGGTCAAGGATGAAAACGGTATCTGGCGGATGGACTACGAGGATATGGATGCCAAGATCAAGGCAAACCACATCCACGTTGCCGTGTTCTGCAGCCCTCACAATCCCTGCGGCCGTGTCTGGGAACGCTGGGAGATCGAGAAGGCCATGGAAGTCTACAAGGCAAACGACTGTATCGTGATCTCGGATGAGATCTGGTCTGATATCATTCTGGAAGGCCACAAGCACATTCCCACCCAGTCCGTCAGCGAGGATGCACGGATGCGCACTGTCGCTGTCTATGCTCCCTCCAAGACCTTCAACCTGGCCGGTCTGGTGGGCAGCTACCATATCATCTATAACCCCACCATCCGTGACCGCGTGGTTGCCAAGAGCAGCAAGCCCCACTATAACGATATGAACGTGCTGTCCATGCACGCCCTGATCGGTGCCTACAAGCCCGAGGGCTACGAGTGGGTCGATGAGCTGCGTCAGACCATTACCGGCAATGTGGATTACGCCTGCGATTACATCACAAAGCACTTTGAGGGTGTGACCGTCTCCAAGCCTGAAGGTACTTACATGCTGTTCGTGGACTGCACCGAATGGTGCGAGAAGCACGGCAAGACCATTCAGGAACTGGAAAAGGCCTGCTGGAACATTGGCGTTGCGATCCAGGATGGCCGGATGTTCCACGGCCCCTGCTCCATCCGCATGAACCTTGCACTGCCCCTGTCCCGCGTGAAGGAAGCCTTTGACCGTCTGGACAAGCACGTGTTCAACGGAGAGTGGGTGTGAGTTATGGCTGCTGAAACTGCTGCCCGCCTGACGGTGGGCGAGGTGATGCCCAACTTCACCTATGACACACCTTTTGCAACTGCTCTAACTCTATCCGATACGGTGCAGAAGACCTCGAAGACCGCACTCCTCTTCCTACGTTACTACGGCTGCACCCTCTGCCAGTACGACATCCATCAGCTGACTGAGAACTACCATCAGATCACCGATGTAGGCGGTCAAGTCATCGTTGTCCTGCAATCCGACCCCGCCGGGCTGGCGCAGGAGCTGCAGCCTGATACCTTCCCCTTCTCCATCCTGTGTGACCCAAAAGCTGCTCTGTATGAGCGCTTTGGCATCCAGCCCGCGGCCTCTATGGCCAAGATGGCTGATGCCGGGACGATGTTGAAGATTGCCAAAGCAACTGCCGCAGGCTACAAGCACGGTGCCTACGAGGGCAACGAGCTGCAGCTGCCCGCCTGCTTTGTGGTGGACAAGGAGCGGAAGATCCTCTACGCACACTACGGCAAGAGCGCCGGAGACATCCCCGATGCCCGCACCCTGGCCAGCCTCCTCAAATGACATTTCTCCTTTTTTACCAGCATAACCTCTGAGACCCTCTTCTATCAGCAAGACAAACGCCGCATGGCTTCCTCCCCGGAGCACATGCGGCGTTTGTCTTTTCTGTTATCTCAAAAAGAAAGGGACTTCAAGCTTAGACCTTCTCAATGGTGATGGTCCACTCGCTGGTCATGGCCTCATCGGGCTCCAGCACCTCGTGCTTGCCCTCTTCGTTCACGCTGTTGGCCCAGCCGTTCCATGGCTCCATGCAGACGAAGTTTTCGGCATCCTGCTGCCACAGCACACCGTTGGTAAAGCTCTCGTCAGCATCCACGGTGACCTTGTGGCCGTTGCCCTTATCCGTAAAGGTCATGGGGAACTCCACGCCGGTCATCAGGCGGATGGAGTTGTCAGAACCTTCCTTGCGGGTCAGGGTGATCTTCTCGGGTGCGGCAGGCTGCTCGCCCTTGGCATCCTCGGAGCAGGTGGCACACTTGATGTCAAAGTCCACATTCTCCAGAGCAGAGGCCACAAAGTAGGGATGATAGCCAAAGCTGAAGGGCATCGGAACATCGCCCTCATTGATTACAGTCATGCTCAGGGAAGCGGTGTTGCCCTGCAGGTTGTAGTTCATCAGGACAGTAAAATCGAAGGGGTAGAGGAACTTGGTCAGGGGGCTGGACTCCAGGATCAGGGTCACGCCGTCGGGGCCGACGCTCTCCACTTCCCAGGGGCACAGGTCAGCCATGCCGTGGATCTCCATGGGGTAGGCCTGACCGTTGAAGATGTGCACGCCGTTGTCGGGCTTGCCGCAGTTGGGGAACAGCACAGGGATGCCGAAGCGGGGGCGGTTGCACTCGCTGAAGTTGGGGCGGCGGGTCCAGATGTACTCGTCGCCGTCCAGGGTAAAGCCGGTGACCATGCCGCCGCGCTCGGGGGTGATGGTCAGGGCAGTTTTTGCCACGGGGTCGGTGATGACATACTGCTCAAAGCATGCGCCGCCCTCGGTGACGTACTGGGTGGTGATCTGGTTCATAAGTTGTACCTCCATATCATTTGATACAAAAAGGCCGCCGTACGCGCAAAAAGCACGCACAGCAGCCATTTTTCAATTAAAGAACAACGCCATCCTTGAAGATGGAGATCTCGCGGAAGCCGTGCTTCTCGGCCTTGGTCTGCTCACCGCCTGCAACGCGGATGACCAGATCCAGCAGGTCGTGGGCGGCCTCATCGATGGTCTTTTCACCATCCGCGATGACACCGGTGTTGAAGTCGATCCAGCCGGACTTCTTCTCGGCCAGCGGGGTGTTGGTGGAGATTTTCAGGGTGGGGGCCGGGGCAGAGAACGGGGTGCCGCGGCCGGTGGAGAAGAGGATCAGGTGAGCGCCTGCAGCGGTCATGGCCGTTGCGGACACCAGATCGTTGCCGGGGCCGTAGAGCATGTTCAGGCCCTTGGTCACCACGGGGTCACCGTAGCCGATGACATCCATGATGGGGGCGGTGCCGCCCTTCTGGACACAGCCGCAGCTCTTGTCCTCCAGGGTGGTGATGCCGCCCTGCTTGTTGCCCGGAGAGGGGTTGTCGTAAACCACCTCGTTGTGGCTGATGAAGTATTCCTTGAAGCCGTTGATCATGTGCTCGGCCTTGACGAATACCTCCTTGTTGATGCAGCGGTCCATCAGGAAGCCCTCGGCACCGAACATCTCGGGCACCTCGGTCAGGACGGTGGAGCCGCCGCGCTGGCCCATCATGTCGGAGAAGCGGCCAATGGTGGGGTTGGCGGTGATGCCGGACAGGCCGTCCGAGCCGCCGCACTTCATGCCGACCACCAGCTCGCTCACAGGGATAGGCTCACGCTTGAACTGACCGGCGTAAGCAGCCAGCTCCTTCAGGATCTCACGGGCGGCGGTGAACTCGTCGTCCACATCCTGACAGGTCAGGAACTTGACCCGGTCGTGGTCATACTCGCCCAGCTCTTCCACGAACTGATCGTGCTGCAGGTTTTCGCAGCCCAGATGCAGCACCAGAACAGCGGCGGCATTGGGGTGGCGGACCAGCGCGGCCAGCAGCTTGCGGGTCTGGGCATGGTCGTGGCCGGTCTGGCTGCAGCCAAACGGATGGGTAAAGGTGTACAGGCCCTCAATGGAGCCGGTGACCAGATCCTGGTTGTCGTTCACCATCTTCTTGGCGATGTCGTTGACACAGCCGACCGTGGGAATGATCCAGATCTCGTTGCGGATGGCGGCACGGCCATCCTTGCGGCGGAAGCCCATAAAGGTCTCAGGCTCCACCTTGGGCAGGGGGGCCAGGTCGGGGGCGGGGTGATAGCTGTACTCCACCTCACCGGACAGGTTGGTGTGGACATTGTGGGTGTGCATCCAAGTGCCCGGCTCGGCATCGGCGGTGGCATGACCGATGGGGAAACCGTACTTGATGACATTTTCACCGTTCTTGATGGGCTTTACTGCCATCTTGTGGCCCTGAGGGATATCCTCCAGCGCGGTCACGGCAAGGCCGTCCACCTCCACCAGAGTACCCTTGGCAATGGGGTGCAGTGCAACCACCACGTTGTCAATGGGGCTGATATGAATCGCCTGCGGCATAGTTATTCTCCTTAATGACATTTACAAAGCACAAGGAGGCCGCTGCCCAAAGCAGCAGCCCCTTGTTGTGCAGGTGATATTCCAGCTTACAGGCAGCTCTTGTAGGCAGCTTCGGCACCCTGGGTGCGGATCAGCTCCAGATCAGCCAGAACAGCGGCCTCCAGGCCCTCGATCTTGGTCAGATCCTGATCCCACATCTGGGTGTTGGTCAGAACGGCGTGCACCAGCTGAGCGTCGGTGTCGTCCTTGTGTGCATAGTAGAAGTCCAATGCCCATGCGTCATCCTGGATCTTGTAGGTGTTGCCTGCGGGGCGCTTGCAGATCAGGCCGTCGGCAGTGCGCTCCTGGATATCATTGGAGTAGAAGGCAATGTAAGCGGCCAGAGACATGGTCAGGCACTTGGGCAGCTGCTTCTGCTCCTCAATGTAAGCCAGGAAGGAAGGCATGTTGCGGGCCTTCCACTTGGAGGTGGAGTTCAGGGAGATGCTCATCAGCTCGTGGTTGACGAAGGGGTTGTTGAAGCGGTCCTCAACGGCGGAAGCGAACTCTTCCAGATCCTTCTTGTCCAGAGGCAGGGTGGGGATGATCTCCTCATGCAGCATCTTGTTCATAAAGCCGCGGACAGTATCGTTGTGCATGCAGTCACGGACGATGTCGAAGCCAGCCAGATATGCGCCCAGAACAAAGCCGGTGTGTGCACCATTCAGGATGCGGACCTTGCGCTTCTTGTAGGGGGTAACATCAGGCACGACCATGACGTTGACACCGGCCTTCTTGAACGGCAGCTTGTCCTCCAGACCTGCAGGGCCCTCGATGACCCACACGCCGAAGACTTCGCCGACATCCAGCACCTGATCGTGGTAGCCGTTGGCCTCTTCCATGGCAGCCAGCTCCTTGGGGTCACGGATGCGGCCCGGAACGATGCGGTCCACCAGAGTGGAGCAGAAGGTATTGGCGTTGTTCATCCAGTCGATGAACTCAGCTTCCAGATTCCAGTCCTTGGCGTAGTTGTTGCAGCACTTCTTCAGCTCTTTGCCGTTGTTGTCGATCAGCTCGCAGCTCAGGATGACCAGACCCTTATCCGCAGCACCGTTGAATGCCTTGTAGCGCTCGTACAGCACGCGGGTCAGCTTTGCGGGGAAGCTGTTGGGAGGAACCTGATCGAACGCGCTGTCGCCCTGGGTGTAAGCGATACCAGCCTCGGTGGTGTTGGATACAACCGTTTCCAGATCCTCAGAGCGGGCCAGAGCCAGCACTTCATCCCACTTGCCATCGATGTAGGGGCAGACACAGTCAGACACGCAGGAGATCACGCGCTTTGCATCCACCTTCTGGCCCTTCTCGCTGCCGCGCAGGTACAGGGTGTACAGGCCCTCCTGCTCGTTGATCCAGTCAGCCATCTGGGGGAAGTTGCCGATGGGCTGCACCAGCTTGACCTTGCCGTTGTAGCCGGCCTTCTCGTTGGCAATATCATAGAAATAGTCCACGAATGCGCGCAGGAAGTTCCCCTCGCCAAACTGCATGACCTTGACAGGGGCATCCTTGAGGATGTAGCCGTTGTAGCCGGTCTCAGACAGAACCTTGTAATTCAAAGTTTCCATATCACGTGTTCTCCTTTTTGCTTGCTTTGCTTCTCTCTGGGGCACCCCTTTGTGCCCCACATTCTGTCTCTATTGTATGCTGTTGTATACAAAGAAGTCAAGTGTTTTTTGCTAGATTTTTGGCCCAAAACAGGCCATTTTTATAAATTCCAGCGTTTTTTACAAGGAAAAGTCTGAAAATTTGTCAGTTTTTCAGTTGTATACATTATCGTTTTCCGCTATACTAAAGATAGGCTTAACACGCCCTGCGCGGGCGCTGTTAAAGGTACCCCATAGTGATATATTAGTACATTAGAATGAAAAGGAGTTTTCGACCCATGAAAGCATTTATGGACAAGGAATTCATGCTCCAGTCTCCTGTGGCTCAGCATCTGTATCACACCTACGCTGCTGATATGCCCATCTGCGACTATCACTGCCATATCTCCCCGAAGGAGATCTACGAGAACCGCCGCTTTGAGAACATCGCTCAGGTGTGGCTGGGCGGCCGCCAGCCCGACGGCTCTCTGGCAGGCGACCACTACAAGTGGCGCGTGATGCGTTCCAACGGCGTGCCTGAGGAGTACATCACCGGCACCAAGCCCGACCGCGAGCGTTTCCAGAAGTTTGCTGAGGCTCTGCCCATGTGTGTTGGCAACCCCATGTACCACTGGTGCCACCTGGAGCTGCGCAAGTACTTCGGCTATCAGGGTGTGCTGAACGGCGACACCGCTGAGGAAGTCTGGAACCTGTGCAACGACAAGCTGCAGCACGACGACAGCATGACTGTCCGCGGCCTGATCGAGCAGTCCAATGTTGCTTTCATCGGCACCACCGACGACCCCATCGATGATCTGGCATGGCACAAGAAGATCAAGGAAGATCCTTCCATCAAGTTCACCGTTGCTCCCTCCTTCCGCCCCGACAAGGCCCTCAACATCCAGAAGCCCGGCTTCGTGGAGTACATGGGCAAGCTGGCTCAGGCCGTTGGCAAGGAAAAGCTGGAGTGCATCAACTGCGTCACCGACGCTCTGACCCAGCGCATCGAGTTCTTTGCCGAGATGGGCTGCCGCGCATCTGACCACGGCCTGGACTATGTGCCCTACCGTGAGGCCACCAAGGAAGAGGTCAACGCCATCTACCAGAAGGCTATGGCCGGTGAGGCTGTGACCGCTGAAGAGACTGAGAAGTACCAGACCTACATCCTGATCCACCTGGGCAAGCAGTATCACCGCCTGAACATCGCCATGCAGATGCACTACAACTGCCTGCGCGGTGTCAACCGTAAGATGAACGCCCTGCTGGGACCCGATACCGGTTTCGACATGATCAACACTGCCAAGTGCGGCGGCGAGATCGCTGCTCTGCTGAGCGCCCTGAACGACACCGATGAGTGCCCCAAGACCATCATCTACAGCCTGAACCCCGCTGACAACGAGCAGATCGGCACCATTCTGGGCTGCTTCCAGAATGATGAGATCCCCGGCAAGATCCAGCACGGCTCTGGCTGGTGGTTCAACGATCAGAAGATCGGCATGGAGAACCAGATGAAGAGCCTGGCAAACCTGGGCCTGCTGGGTAACTTTGTTGGTATGCTGACCGACAGCCGCAGCTTCCTGAGCTACACCCGCCACGACTACTTCCGCCGCATCCTGTGCAACCTGATCGGCCAGTGGGTCGAGGATGGCGAGTATCCCAACGATGAGAAGGCTCTGGAGAAGATCATCAAGGGCATCTGCTTCGACAACGCAAAGCGTTACTTCGCTCTGTAAGCAGCGTCTCTGCATCCCCTTTCCATAACTCGTAAAAGCGCCCTGCCGGTTCGCCCCGGCAGGGCGCTTTTTTCTTGTGCAGCCGTATTCACAAAAATGTAACTTGCATTCTGCCGTCAAATCGGGTAGGATAACGTTGAATCAAAACCGAAGGGGAACGTGAAGATGCTGAAACGTTTTGTAAAGCGGCTGCTCAGCTGCCTGCTGCTGGCGGCGCTGTTTGTATTGGTGGTCATTGGCGGAACACTGGGTGTGCAGGGCTGGCGGCTCTACCGCGCCACAGCGGCGCAAAAGCCCATTGCCGGCCTCTATGATGAGATCAGCTCCCGGCCCGGCTTTGCCAGCTGTGACCAGCTGCCCCAGACCTATATCGACGCGGTCATTTCCGTGGAGGACAGCCGGTTTGAAAGGCACCACGGCATCGACCCGGCAGCCATTGTCCGGGCGCTCTGGGCCGACCTGCGCACCCGCTCTCTGGCCGAGGGCGGCAGCACCCTGACCCAGCAGCTGGCCAAGAACGAGCTGTTCACCCAGGAAAAGCAGATGGCCCGCAAGGCAGCGGAGATGTTTGCCGCCAGGGACATCGAGGATTACTACTCCAAGCAGCAGATCTTTGAGATGTACGCCGGCAGCTGCTACTTCGGCAACCAGTGGTCCGGCGTGGCGCAGGCTGCGCAGGGCTACTTTGGCAAACCCACCCGGGAGCTGACCCGCGCCGAGTGTGTGGTACTGGCCGGCCTGCCCAACGCGCCCTCGGTCTACGCCGCCAACGGGGATCTGGCCCGCAGGCGCGCACTTGTGGTAGTGGAGCGGATGGAGCGCGCCAAAAAGCTGACCCACACCCAGGCACTGGAGCTCCGGGATGAAGTCAGTTCCCTGCCCCTTTGGTGAGAAAAACCAGAATTTATCCGGGTTTTCCATAAAATAATGCTAACACCGGGAGCGGATGCCATGATATCCTTAGTGGCAGATCAAACCCGGAGGGAGCATGTAAAACTTATGGAAAAAACCAAAAAGGGTTCCGGCACCACCGACCTCACGGTGGGCAGGCCGCTGCCCCAGATCCTGAAATTTGCCCTGCCGCTGGTGCTGGGCACCCTGTTCCAGCAGCTGTACAGCTTTGTGGACACCGTCATTGTGGGGCGCTGTCTGGGCACCGATGCACTGGGCGCGGTGGGCACCACCTACTCTCTGAATTTTCTCATTTTAGGCTTTGTGCTGGGTTCCTGCACGGGCTTTGGCATCCCGGTGGCCCAGAGCTTTGGTGCAAGGGACAGCGAGGATATGCACAAGTATCTGTTCAACGGCGCGGTCCTCTGCGTGGTCCTGAGCGTGGTGTTCACCATCGTCACCACCCTCACTGCTGCCCCGCTGCTGCAGCTCATCCACACCCCGGCCGAGCTGTTCCCGGACGCGGTGGCCTACATCCGCATCATCTTCCTCGGCATTCCGGCCACGATGCTGTTCAACTACACCTCCACCGTCCTGCACAGTCTGGGCGATTCCCAGCACCCATTCTATTTCCTGCTAATCTCCAGTTTCCTGAACATCGGGCTGGACTGGCTGTTCATCGTACCGCTGGGTATGGGCGTGGAGGGCGCAGCCATCGCCACCGTTGTCAGCCAGCTGTTCAGCGGCCTGCTTTGCACCTGGTGGTTCTTCACCCGGGTGGAGGGCATCCATTTCACCCGGGAAAACTGTGTCCTCTCGGCGGGGCACTGCGGGCGGCTGGCCTATATCGGCCTTCCGATGGGCTTTGAGTATTCCGTTTCTGCCATCGGTGCCTTCATCATGCAGGATGCCATCAACCTGCTGGGCAGCACCGCCGTGGCCGCCCAGACCGCCGGTGAGAAGATTCGCCAGATGTTCACCGTGCCCATGGCAAGCGTGGGCACGGCTATGGCAACTTATGTCGGCCAGAACCACGGTGCCCACCGCACTGACCGCGTCAGGCAGGGCATCCGGGATGGCTGCATCCTCCAGCTGTGCTACTGCGCGGCTGCCTGGGTGGTGCTCTTCTTCGTCAAGGGCTGGGCCGTGGGCCTTGTTCTGGGCGATGCCGACCCTGCCGTGACTTCCGGTGCTGTGGAATACCTGACCGTGATCAGCGTGCTGTTCTGCATCAACGGCCTGCTGATGGTCTTCCGCAACACCCTGCAGGGTCTGGGATACAGTGTGCAGGCCGTTATCTCCGGTGTGGGCGAGCTCATCGGCCGCGCGCTCTGCGGCTGGCTGGCCGTTCATAGTCTGGGCTACTTCGGCATCTGCATTGCCAACCCCATTGCCTGGGGTCTGGCACTGCTCTACTGTGTGTTCATGGTGACCAGAGTTCTGAAAAAAGAGAACGCATAAAAATACCCCTCTCCGTCCGTGCGGCCGCACAGCGGAGAGGGGTGTTTTTATGCGATCAATCAATAAGGCTTACGAACACCGGGCAGAGCACTGCGGTCAGCACACCGGCCACAGCGATGGACAGGCCGCTCATGGCACCTTCCACCTCGCCCATCTGCAGAGCCTTGCTGGTACCCACGGCATGGGCCGAGGTGCCAATGCCCACACCTTTGGCAATGGGGTCGGTGATGTGAAACGCCTTGCAGACCGTCTCGGCCAGCAGGTTGCCCACAATGCCCGTCAGGATGACGATGGCACCGGTCAGAGCTGCAATGCCGCCCAGCTCTGCAGCTACATCCATGCTGATGGCGGTGGTCACGGATTTTGGCAGCAGGGTGGCGTACTGCTCCTGGGTCAGGTGCAGCGCCAGTGCCAGTGCCAGCGCACTGCCCAGGCTGACCAGCGTGCCCACCGAGATGCCCGCAATGATGGCGGCGGCGTTTGCCTTGAGCAGGTCGAGCTTTTCATACAGCGGGATGGCCAGCGCCACGGTAGCGGGCAGCAGCAGGTAGTTCACCGGGGCGGCGCTGACCTTGTAATCGGCATAGGGGATGCCGCATACCGACAGGAAAACGATCACAAAGATCGCACCCAGCAGCAGCGGGTTAAAAAATGCCTTTCCGGTCACTCTGTTCACAAGGGCTCCCAGTGCAAAGGCGGCCAGTGTCAGCAGCACACCCCAGGCAACAGAGCCCGAAAGGAACTCATTCAGCAATTCCATCATTGACAGCAGCCTCCTTGCTCTTTTTGCGGTTGCTCAAAGCCTGGGTGGTCTTTCCGGCGGTCACCATGACCAGAACCGTGACCGGGATGATGGCGATGATGATGGGCAGCAGCATCTCCCCCATCTCCGCCCAAAGCTCCATCACGCCTGCGGCGGCGGGCACAAAGAGCAGCGGGAAGATACCAGTGAGAAACACGCCCACCTCTTTTACATCCTCCAGCCGGATCAGCCGGAAGTTCAGGGCCAGCAGCAGCAGCACAAGCCCGTACACACTGGCCGGAACCGGCAGCGGCAGCACAGCATGACATACTTCCCCCAGAAAGCAAAACGCAAGGATACGCGCAAATTGAAACAGATAATTCGTAAAAAAATCCCCCTTGTCTAACAGCTAAGTCAAAATTATAGCCCAAAACCTCCGGGGGCGCAACAGCAATATCTGACAAGGATTGTTATATTTTGCCGGAAAAACTGTGGAAAAGAAAAGGGCCCGGCAGAAAGCGCACACCCATGTGCCGCGATCTGCCGGGCCGATGCACCGCAAAGCGGTGTTTTTCTGTGTTTCCCGCACGCTCCCTCAGTTCCGCAAAACAGCTTCGATCCGTTCCTTGTCCAGCCCTTCGCCGATGACGATGAGCACCTCCTGCCCTGCCGGAATGGGAGCCGCGGTCAGGCCGTCTGCGGTGGCATTCAGCTCCACCCAGCCGGCGGCATCCTGCACAAAACCCTTGACCCGCAGCACCCGGCCGCAGGCAGCATCCGTGAACAGGCTGGGAATGCGCGCTTCCAGCTGCTGCCGGGGCAGGCCCAGCTCGAGGAAATACGCCGAACCGAATGCATCGTGCGCATCAAAGCAGAGCTTTTCGCAGTCGGTATGCTGATAGCCGCAGGCATCCAGCGCCGCAAGATCTGCATCCTCCAGGTCGGCCCAGTCCTTGATCAGAAAATCTTCTTCCGTCAGGGTGCGGCTGCACTTGCAGGCCGCAAGGGCACGCTTCAGGTGGTCGATGGCGCTCTCCCGCTGGGTCTGGGTGGCCAGCTGACTGCGGGAGAGCAGGATGCGTCCGGCGCTGGCGGCTTCCGATGCCAGAATGTACTCTGCCTGCGGGGAAAGCGTCTCGGGCAGCAGGGCATCCACAACGGCAAACACATTGCCCAGTGTATACCACCGATCCAGCGGCTCATCCCGCAGGACATCAAAAAACTCGTCCACATCAAAAATGCCGCTGGGCTCCACCACCACCCGGTCGAACCCGCGCATGGCCATTGAGATGAGCTTGGTGCGCATCCGGCGCTGATGGGTATCACAATCACACCCGCCGCTGATGGTCTCGATCTCGCAGCGTTCCCCCAGCAGATCCTGCACCAGCATGGCATCCACGTTCACAGCGCCAAAGTCATTTTCCAGAATGCAGACATGATGCCCCTGTGCGGTCAGATACGCAACATATCTGCGCAGGAACGTTGTCTTGCCCGCACCCAGAAAACCGGTGATGAGATCAACCTGTACCATACGTTCCTCCTTATGCGTGGTTGAAGCCCTTGCCGAACACCTCAGTGGTGCTCAGCATGGACATGAAGGCGTTCAGGTGCTGCTTGTGGATAAAATCCTGCAGCTGGTCGGCCTCGCGGCGGGTCAGGGTGGTGTAGATGATGTAGTGGGGCTTGTCGGTATATGCGCCGAAGCAGGGCGTATAGGTTGCGCCGCGCATCAGCTTGCGCATGACAAAATCACAGATGGGTTTCCTGTCGTCGCAGACGATGAGGATGGCCTTGCACATCTTGATCTTTTCCAGCACGGCATCAATGACCAGCGATTTCACGGTCAGACCCACGAAGGAATAGAGGGCGGTGTACAGGTCGAACACGAAGCAGGCCGCAATGACCATGAACAGGTCGGTCAGGAACAGCGCCACTGCCACGTTGTGGATGTGGGTATACTTTTCCACGATGAGGGCAATGACATCCGTGCCGCCGGAGGAAGCGCCCACATTGAACAGCAGAGCCGACGCAATGGCCGGCAGGGCAATGGCAAACAGCAGGTCGAGCATGGGCTGGTTGCTCAAGGGGCCGCGCAGGGGGCAGATCTTTTCCAGCGCCATCAGCTCCAGCGACATGACCACAGTGGCATAGCCGGTGGTCATGGCAAACTTTTTGCCCAGAAAGATCAGGCCCACACCCAGCAGGATCATGTTGGCCGCCGAGGAAAAGGCCGAAGCCGACAGCGGGGTGAGCTTGGCCGCCAGCGCCGCCATACCGGTCACGCCGCCAAAGACAAAGTTGTTGGGGAATTTGAAAAAGTACACACCCACCGACATGATGGAAATGCTCAGCGTGATCAATGCATACTGCTTGACATATTCAACGATCTTGTTCCGCATGGAAGATTCCGCGTTCGTATCCATAAAATTTACCGTTCAATACTCCTTTTTTGTGTTCCGCAGCCCAAACAGACAGGCTGCACCGGAAATATTGTAACACGGAACGCCCCGGGGTCAAGGGCAAATTCCACACACGCCGTCTTTTGCGGGTGAAAACTGTCAACTCCACCAAAATTCTTTCTCAAATTTCAGCGGTTCTCCCATCGGAAACGGTTCCTTCTTTTCTTGACGCACCTCCCATCGTCCATTACAATAAAATCAGAATGGAATGGTATTTTCCTCCAAAACCGAAAGAGAGTGCAATGGCTCTTATTCCGCATTGTTCGTTTCCATGAAAGGAGGGAACGGTATGAAAAGCTGCTCTCACATCTTTGCTCTTTTGACCGCCTGCATGGTTCTGCTGTGCGGCTGTTCTGACTACCTTTCGCTTTCCAAAGCATCCACCATTTCCAACCCTCAAACGGAATATGATACCGCTCTGAAAGAATATCTTGCTTCGCTGGAAACACCGCTTTTCACCATAGAAGTCAAACACAGTGAGGACGCTCCCATTGTCTGGGAGGATGCCGGAACAGAGGCCGCTGTCCGGCTCCTGTTGAACCGCCCGGAGGGCACCATCAGCCGCAGCGATGTCTGGGGCCTTAACACGCTCACCATCACCGAACGAACCATGTTTGAGGGCGATTCGGGCACGATCACCATCGTTACCGTGACCGCCCAGCAGGGAGATGCCACACTGGAACAGGAGATATCGGCTGTCGGAAAAGAAAGTCCGCTTCCTGCGCTGGTCTCTCTGCACGATCTTCAGTATTTCGACAGCCTGCAAACCTTTTCCTATTCCACCTCGCCGACGGCCAATCAGGCGTTCACGGACTTTTCCGGCGTTGAAGAGCTGTCCCATCTCGAACGCTTCAGCATGAACGGGGCACGGCCCGAAACGTTGGAGCCGCTTTCTCACCTGTCCCAGCTGAAACAACTCTCCCTGACCGAATGCGGCACCCTCGACCTGACACCTCTGGAAGGTCTGGAACAGTTGGAATCGCTGACCCTCTCTTCAAACGACAGGATCGTTTCACTGGAACCGGTCACCAAACTCCCGGCACTGCGTTATCTCTCCCTCAGTTCCGGCACAGCAGTTCCCAGTCTGGAGCCGCTGGCTCAGACCAATCTTGCCGTTCTTGATCTCGGCCTCGGGGTCGGGCAAAGCGGGCTTTACAAAGAAATTGATTATTCGCCCCTGTCCCAGCTGCCCGATCTGGTCTGTCTGAACCTGACAAATCACACCAGGGTCACCACAAAGCTCTGCAAACAGATCCTTGCCCATTCTCCTGACCTGCGTTTTCTGAACATTCAGAACACCCCTGCTTCGGAGGGTAGTGCGCTGGATGTGGAATACCTGCGGGCTTACACGGAAGCAGATCTGCTGAAACGGCTTGCCAACAAGCTGCGCAATACCTTTGGCTGACACACAAAAGCGGCCCCGGAGAGTTTTTCCTTCTCTCCGGGGCCGCGTTTTGTTCCGGCTCAGCCGAACAGCTTTTTGGTATTATGGGTATAGACCGAGAGCACCAGGCCCACACAGATGTACAGCATCAGCACCGAGCTGCCGCCCGCCGAATAGAACGGCAGGGTGACACCGATCACGGGCAGGACGCGCAAGTTCATGCCCACGTTCACGGCGATCTGGGCCAGCAGAGCGCCGCCGATGCCCGCGCAGATGAAGGTGCCCAGCAGATCCTCGCTGCGGGCACCGGTGAGGAAGGTCTTGATGACCAGTGCAAACAGCACGCCCAGCACCACGCAGCAGCCCACAAAGCCCGCCGCGTTGCCGATCCAGCTCAGGATGAAATCGTTGTGGGCGTTGGGCACGCTGTAATAACTGCCGCCAAACAGCCCGTTGCCAAAGATGCCTCCCGAACCAAGCGCGATCTCGCCGCGCTGCTGCTGGTAGATGATGTTCTTCCAGATGGTCTCGCTGGGGGCCCAGCCGGTCTTGTTATCGGGATCGATGACGGCAAGGATGCGGTACCACTGGTATCCCTTGCCGATCTTATCGCTGAAAAAGGCGAACGCCGTCGCCATAGCCACTGCCGCCGCCGAGACCGCCCCCAGGATATACTTCCAGCTCAGGCCCGCCGCAAACATCATGCAGCAGCCGATGATGGCATAGATGATGGCGGTGCCGTCGTCGCCCTGAACATGGATGATAAGGATGGGCACTGCCAGATGCAGCAGCAGCTTGCCCAGCTCCTTTGGCTCGTTGAGCCGGGTGCGCACATTGTTCAGGTGCATGGCAAAAGTCAGGATAAAGCTGATCTTGGCCAGCTCTGTGGGCTGCAGGGTAAAGCCCCCCAGCTTGTACCAGGAATAGTTGTCGGTATCACCCGCGTTATAGCCGATGGTCAGCGGGCCGATGCTCACATTGCGCAGCACCAGCGTGGGCAGCACCATGCCCCAGGTCAGGGCCACGTGCACCGGCCACACCTTCACCAGGCTGCGGTAATCGATGTTGGACAGCAGCACCGCAATGACCAGCCCGATGAGGGCTGCACCCGCCTGCACCGCCGCCCGGCGGTAATCGCCCAGACCGGTGATCTGGCCGGTGATCTCATCCACGGCAAAGCCATTGCCCTGCTTGGCTGCCCAGCTCGAAAGTGCTGTCACAGCCATTACGCTGCTGAAGATGCACAGCAGCAGGTAAGTTTTATCGGTGCGCTTGAAGTAGCGCCGAATGTTTTCCAAACGAAAACACCTCTTTCTTTCATTGGATCGCCCGCTCAGGTCTGCTTCGCTCGTCCGCAATGCCGGAGAGGGCGTATACTGCTCCATTATGTTATATAAGTATACCGCACCACCCATTTTTGCGCAAGATTGCGGAAGTTTTTTCCACAGATCTTTTCATCCTGTGACAACTCTGCAAAATATTTGCCGCAGCCTTGACAAAGCCCCCTCCACCTTCTAAAATGGAAGCTGGAGACCTGCTTTTTCGGCAGGATTTTTCCGGAGGAACTTCCAAGATGAAAACAAACTCTCATCGCTTTCTGTGCGCGCTCTGCGCACTGACTGTTTTTATTTCCGCGCTCTTCCCTGCTTCTGCCTTTGCCGCACAGGCAGCCGACACCGTGGCCCAGACTACGCTGACCACTGCCGATGCCCGGGAGATGCAGCAGGCCGACAGCGTCGTGACCGCCCTGACCGGCAGCGACGCTTACGCTGAGATGACCCGTGCCCAGCGGCTGGATGCCGCCGTGGCACAGCTGCAGCAGCTGGCCGAGGAAGGGCTTGTTTCGGCGCGCTCTCTCCATGTGGACGAAGAAAACGGCATGGTCAGCTTTGCCTACAGCTGCGGCGCGCTGGGCGGCGTTTTGGTGGAGGACCCGGACGAGGAAAACACACCCTTCGCCCTTTCCGAACTGCCCGCTGTGGATCTGCACGAAATGTCCAACGCCCCGCAGGGGGATCTGGGCAGCGCCATGATCTACTACGCCTTTGACAACACCGTGAACAGCTCCCGCTACCCGTACTACTCCTATATGAAGGGCTTCTGGACCGCGATGGGCCTGCACACCCGAATCGATAGCACGGTCACCGTCTCTGACCTGAAACGGATGAACGATTACGGGCTGTGCATCCTCAGCGCCCACGGCTCCTACTACACCTACACCTCCGGTTTTCTGTTCAAACAGACCCGTACCGAGCCGGTCATCCTGCTGACGGAGGAATCGGATTTCTACAAGGACCTCTACTACGGCATCGATCTGCTGACCCACCGGGTCATCAAGATCAACGGCCTGTACTGCATCACGCCCAGCTTTTTCCGGGCGGCATACCGGGGCGGCCAGCTTAAGGACACCGTAGTGCTCTCCGAGACCTGTGAGTTCCTTGGCGTGAGCGGCAGTCTGGATACCTCCATGGCCGATGCCCTGCTGGCCGGTGGTGCCAAAGCAGTGGCAGGCTATGTGAACAACGTCTACACCGTGTATTCCCGCAGTATGCTGTGGGATACCGTCAACCACCTGATCCTGGGCCAGACCCTGCAGGAATCCGTTCAGCACTCCATGGATACCTATGGTGCGGATGATCTGGTCTGGTACAACGCGCAGGGCGGCAAGCGCCCCCATGCGGCGGCAGCTTACCCGCTGCTGTTCGGTGATGTTGGGGTCCGGCTGATCGAACCGAACGCGGCACCTGCCCCGCAGGTAGTACAGCAGGCCGCTTGAGCGTTGCACTTTTGCTCGATTTATATTATACTGGGGGATGGCAGAAGCTTCTGTCATCCCTTTTGTATTACGATTAAACCTCTCAGTCGCCTGCGGCGACAGCTCCCCTAATAGGGGAGCCCTTGGCAAAACGGTTTCGTTTCTGCTGAACTCCTGAAGTTTGATCAAATAATCGAGGTATCCTATGAGCGAATATATTACACACTCCAGAGAAGAAACGGTGGCGCTTGGCCGGAAGCTGGCGGCAGTGCTGCCGGACGGGGCACTGATCGCCTTCACCGGCGGTCTGGGCGCGGGCAAGACCGCCTTTTGTGAGGGCCTGGCCGAGGGGCTGGGCTGCACCGACCCGGTCAGCAGCCCCACCTTTGCCATCGTCAACTATTACCGCGGTCCCCGCCCGCTGGCCCACTTCGACCTCTACCGCATCTCCACCGAGAACGACCTGTGTGCCGCCGGTTTTTACGATTATCTGGATCAGGGTGCCATTGTGGCCGCTGAGTGGAGCGAAAACTTCGCCGACCTGCTGGCCCCGGAAAACCCGATCCACATCAACATTGACCGGGTGGATGACACCACCCGCCGCATCACCATCGAGGGGGTCAGCGTATGAATATCTTAGCCGTAGACACCGCCGGTAAAACGCTGGGCGTGGCCCTGCTGCAGGACGACCGCCTGAAGTACGAGTGCTATCTGGACGGCGGCATGACCCATAGCGAAACCCTGATGCCGCTGGTGGATCACTGCCTGAAGCTGTGCGGCCTGACCTGTGCAGACATCGACCTGTTCGGTGTGAACGCAGGCCCCGGCAGCTTTACCGGCCTGCGCATCGGGCTGGCCGCCGTCAAGGGGCTGGCTTTCCCCCGCGAGACCCTATGTGCCCCGGTCTCCACGCTGGAAGCGCTGGCCGCTGCCCACACCGGCGAGGGCACCGTGCTCTGCGCGCTGGATGCCCGCCGTGCCCAGGTGTACAGCGCCGCTTTTGACCTGGCCACCCACACCCGCCTGCTGGATGATGATGCCCGGGCTGTGGCTGACCTTGCCCAATTTGTAGAAAATTGCAAAAAGCCCCTGTTTTTTGTTGGTGATGGCGCATCTCTGTGCTATAATAAATACAGCAATGTTCCGGGCGTGCTCACTGTTCCGCCGGAGCTGCGGGGCGGCCGGGCCGCTGCCGTGGCCCTGGTGGCCAAGCAGATGGCCCAGCGAGGCGAAGCCGTTCTGCCTGAGGCCCTGCTGCCGGATTATCACCGCCTGAGCCAGGCCGAGCGGGAACGCGCCGAGCGCCTTGCTGCCGAGGCCGCTGCCCGGAACAACGATACGGAAAACGGAAAGGATTGAAATTTCTCATGGCAAAACCCATTGCGCTTGCCGCCGACCATGGCGGTTTTGAACTGAAGGAAGCCGTCAAGGCTCATCTGGACGAGCTGGGGCTGGAGTATATCGACTTTGGCACCCACAGCACTGCCAGCGTGGATTACCCCGACATGGCACTGCCTGCCTGTGACGCTGTGGTCAGCGGCCAGTGCGACAAAGCCCTGCTGTTCTGCGGCACCGGTGTCGGCATCAGCATGGCCGCCAACAAGGTCAAGGGCATCCGCGCCTGCTGCTGCTCCGACAGCTTCAGCTGCGAGTACACCCGCCGCCACAACGATGCCAACGCCCTGTGCATGGGCGGCCGCGTTGTCGGCCCCGGCCTTGCCTGCCAGCTGGTGGATCTGTTCCTGAACACCCCGTTTGAGGGCGGCCGCCACGAAAAGCGCATTGCAAAACTGATGGCAATCGAAACCCGATAAACATAAAAAGGAGCGTGTATTTATGACCCCTATGATCGTTGAGCATCCCCTGCTGCAGCACAAGCTGAGCATCCTGCGCAACAAGCAGACCGGTACCAAGGAGTTCCGTGATCTGGTCGGCGAGATCGCAACCCTGCTGTGCTACGAGGCCACCCGTGACCTGCCCATGGAGGAGGTCGAGATCGAGACCCCCATCACCATGGCAAAGACCAAGGTGCTGGCAGGCCGCAAGCTGGCTCTGGTACCCATCCTGCGTGCAGGCATGGGTATGCTGGATGGTATGCTGACCCTGCTGCCCGCTGCAAAGGTCGGCTTCATCGGCCTGTACCGCAACGAGGAGACCCTGCAGCCCGTGGAATACTTCTGCAAGCTGCCCCAGGATATCGCCGAGCGTGACGTTCTGGTTCTGGACCCCATGCTGGCAACCGGCGGCAGCGCCATTGATGCCATCACCCAGATCAAGAAGCACGGCGCAAAGCGCATCAAGTTCATCGGTCTGATCGCTGCTCCGGAAGGCATTGAGGCCCTGCACAAGGCTCACCCCGATGTTGACATCTACCTGGGCGCTAAGGACGACCACCTGAACGAGAACGGCTACATCGTTCCCGGTCTGGGCGATGCCGGCGACCGCATCTACGGCACGAAGTAAATCTGAATCAACAAAAAGTGGGCGGTTCGTGTGAACCGTCCACTTTTTGTTTACTCAGATATTACCGCCCGCGGCCACCGCCGCCGCCATGGAAGGAGCCGCCGCCTGCGTGGAAGCTGCCGCCCCCGCCAAAGCTGCCGCCGGAGCGTCCGCCGCCCATGCCGCCAAAGGAACCACCGCCAAAGCCGCCGCCCCCACGGGGAGGACGCGGCCCGCCGCCGCGGGGCGGTCTAGGCCCGCGCGGGCCACGGGGGCCGCCGGGGCCCCAATCATCATACGGAGGTCTGCGCCGCCGTCTGCTGCCCAGGCCGTAGCCCAGCCCGAAACCGAAGAAGGGGCCAAACCCGCCGCCGCCAAAGCCGCGCCGGATGCCGCCGAAGATGGAGGTCAGGGCAAACACCACGATCACCACTGCCAGAAGGGTGAGGAAGGGCGATTGATAGGATGCTGCCGGGGCCTCATAGTAATCATTCCCGTTGTTATAACCATCCGTATTGCCATTGCTGACCGTGCCGGTGGTTCCACTCAGGGTCACACCGTAGAGATCGGCAATGGTGCTGGCCACATTGTTGGCGCAGGTGGTCACAGCCGCGTCATAATCGCCCGCCGCGAAGGAATCCTCCATGGTCTGGGCAATGGCGCTGGCCTGCTTTTCCAGCGTGGTATTGCGGAAGCCGTCGCCGGTGGCAAGGTAATAGTCGCCATCGGCGTACTGCTGGGACTGCATGACCAGCAGGATCAGCACACCGTTGTTTTTGCTGGAGCTGCCCAGCCCCCAGGTGTTGGCGGCCTGCACGGCGTAATCCTCCGTGGATAAACTTCCCGTATAATCCACAGTCAATACGCCGATCTGTGCACCCTCGCACTGCTGGGTGAGCTGTGCATTCAGGTTCTCAATGGCCGTTTTTGTGCTGCTGCTCAGGATGTTGGCATCATCCACCACGCACTGACTGCTGGGCAGATCGGGCAGCTGGGCCTTAGTGGCCGCAAAGGCGGCGGGCACCAAAGCCGTCAGGCTGACGGTCAGCACCACGAACAGGGCGCAGATGCGGGCGGCAAATCGTTTCATCGTTTTCATGCGAAGGGTTCCACCTCCTGTACGCCGAACAGCCTGCCCAGCATACTGGCCGGGAAGCCGCCGACATCGTTCTGATACTCATACACTGCATCATTGTACTGCAGATTACCAATGATGGTGCCGGCGCTGTTGAACTGGCCGTACTGGCCCTGCACTGCCCCCATCTTCATAGGGTCAGCGGCCTGCTCCTGCATTTTTGCGTAGAGCTGGTCGATCACAGTGCCCAAAGCCTCATTGGCCTGATAGAGGGCGTGCATGGCACTGCCCTGATAATAGGGCAGCGAGGTCAGGGACTGCTTTTTGCTGCCGTTCTGCACTGCTTCCAGGCAGGCAGAAAAATCATCCAGCGCTGCCTGTGCGGCCTGCACCTCGGCGCTGTCGGCCCCCAGCGTGTTTGCGCCGGTGGTGATGATATTTGCTGCCGTGTTGGCACGGGTGGTCAGCTCCTCGCTCAGGGCATAACCGTTGTCGGCCGAAATGCCGGTGGTGAACCACTGGCGGGCCTCGTTATACTTCCCCCTGACCTTGGCACCGCCAAAGCCCGCGAACGCCGCCAGCATCACCACCACGCTCAGCACAAGGGCTGTGCCCTGCTTTGCCAGTTCGGCGGGCAGCGCCTTTTCCAGCCCGGCCAGCTTCTGCTGCAAGGGGGTCAGGCGCACTGCCTCGGTGTCCGGGCGCTTTGCCTCGCGGTAGCTGCCGCTGTCAAAGCCGCCGGGCGTTTGATTCTGTTCTCTGGAAAAATCAGCGTTTGCCATTTCAGCTCCGGATCTCCATCATCTTTTGTTTCAGCTCGTCCTCGATGCGGGTCAGCTCCTGCTCGGCAGCCACACGCTTTGCGCGGCCCTCGGTCTGGATCTTGTTCAGCTCGTCCAGGGTCTCGATCAGGCTCTTGTTGGTCTGCTGCAGGGTCTCGATATCCACCACGCCGCGCTGGCTCTCCTTGGCGGTCTCGATGGTGCCCATCTTGAGGGCATCGGCATTCTTCTTGAGCAGGTCGTTGGTCATGTCGGTCACAGCACGCTCGGCCTGCATGGCCTTCTGAGTGTGGGCCAGACCCAGCGCCAGCACCATCTGGTTCTTCCACAGCGGGATGGTGTTGACGATGGTGGACTGGATCTTTTCAGCCATCATGGTGTTGTTGTTCTGCAGCAGGCGGATCTGGGGGCCCATCTGCAGGCTGATGTTCCGGGTCAGCTCCAGATCGTACAGCTTTTTCTCAAAGCGCTCGCACTGGTCCGCCAGATCACGGGCGGCCTGAGCATCCTCGGGCAGGCCGGACTGCTTGGCCTTGTCCATGGCCTGCTGCAGCTCGTTTGCACGGACCTCTGCCAGCTTTTTCTTGCCGGCCAGGATATACATGCTCAGCTCCTTGAAGTAGGCCATGTTCAGCTCATACATCTTATCCAGCATGGCGATGTCTTTCAGCAGCTGGACCTGATGGCCCTCCAGCATGGACTGGATGTTCTCCACGTTGGTCTCGGCCTTGTTGTACTTGGTCTTCAGGTTATCCAGCTCATTGCTCTTCTTTTTGAAGAAGCCCAGAATGCCCTTCTGCTGCTCCTCATTGGCATCAAAGCTCTTCAGCTCCCCGATGAGGTTGGTGATCATATCACCCACCTCGCCCAGATCCTTGGTGGACACCTTGGCCAGAGCAGCCTCGGAGAAATCGCCGATCTTCTTCTGGCAGGCGGAGCCATACTGCAGCACCTGCTGGCTGTTGGTGATATCGATCTTTTCCGCAAAGGAATCCACCATTGCCTGCTCCTCAGGGGTCAGCTGCACCTCCGGCTGCTGGGCCGCAGGGGCGGGCTCGGGCTTTTTCTCCTCAGCTGCCTCCGGG
The DNA here is from genome assembly GCF_049545105.1 of Faecalibacterium hominis (ex Afrizal et al. 2022). Classification (NCBI taxonomy): domain Bacteria; kingdom Bacillati; phylum Bacillota; class Clostridia; order Eubacteriales; family Oscillospiraceae; genus Faecalibacterium; species Faecalibacterium hominis (ex Afrizal et al. 2022). The sequence continues at coordinate 1,096,708 of NZ_CP186860.1, forward strand.
GTGGGGTCCAGCGTCAGGGTGGGCACTGCAGGAGCATCGAGGTCGAAGTTCAAAGTGTTGTTGTCAGCCATTGTTGATTCCATCCTTTCCAATTACGACAGCGCCTGCCGCCTATCGGCGTGCGCTATTTTCTAACCGGTTTGCCAAGGGCTCCCCCTTCGGGGGAGCTGGCAAAGCCGTCAGGCTTTGACTGAGAGGGTTGTTACAATCCCTGCCCTTTCAGCATATTCTGCAAAACGGTCAGGTCTGCCGAGAGGTCCATGCTCTCGGCAGCATACAGGGCATCCAGCTGATTTTCAAATGCCGTGGCAATGGAGGCTGCATTGCGCTCCACCTCCGCGCGGATGGAGGCGGCATTCTCGCCCCGCACCCCCTGCTTTGCCAGCTTGGCATACTGCTGCAGCACGTTCACGGCATCGGGCAGATAGTAATTGGCGAACCGCCGCACCTGCTTTGCCTTGGCGGGGGTGGCTTCCACCGTTTCCACAATGGAGCGGCCCGCCTTTTCCATCCGGGCCATGGCGGCGGAGAGCTGCGGGTCCGGCAGGGCTTCGTTCAGGGCATGGAGGGTGTCCAGCTGCTGCTGCATCTCGGTCAGCATGGCATCCACATCGTCCACACCGGTATGGAAGGGCACTTCCGTTTCCACCACCCGGGGCGGGCAGATCTTTTTGGCCCCGGCAAAGGCCAGCACAGCCGCGCCCAGCGCCGCCAGCAGTGCCCACAGCCGATAGACCGGAAGCACAGCGCACAGCACCACAAATGCCAGCGCCGCCGCATAGTACGGCAGGACACTGGGCTTCCGGGTGCGAATGATCTTGCTCATGGGTTCCTCCTTTTCCGGGAGCTGCGCCCCCTGTATCTTCCATAATAAATCCTTTTCCAGCGGGGCGCAAGCGTTTCACGAATTATTTACAGGTTTGAAATCGAAATGTCAAACCTCTCAGGCGCTTGCGCGCCAGCTCCCCTCATAGGGGAGCCCCTGGCAGATCGGGTAAGTCCGCGCGGCATTCAAGGCAGAATCCAGTTCGCCAATTCTTTCTGCCAGATCTCCCGTAATTTTTCCGGCCTGCAGGCGGCATTGGCGGGGCTGGTGCTGGGCAGCCTGACCGCCGGGATGCCGCTGACCGGCTCGAGATACTTTGTATAGATCTTATATGCCGTGGCCCCGTTGCAAAAAACAGCCTCAATGGGCGCTTTTGCCAGCAGACCGGCAATATCATTGGGCACCACGTCCCGGATGGACGCATCCGACGCGCCGGTGATGGTACAGCTTTCCAGCGTATCCCACAGGGCCAGCCCGTGACGCAGGATGATCTGCTTTTTTGCTTCGATGTCCTCCCGGGCAGGCACAGGTTCCCCGGTCAGGGCCGCCAGCATGGGCCAGAAGCGGTTTTGCGGGTGGCCGTAGTAGAAGGACATTTCCCGGCTCCTGGGGCTGGGCCAGGTGCCCAGGATCAGCGCCCGGCTGTGCTCGTTGTAGACCGGTGCAAAGCTCACTGCTTTTCCTCCGCGGCTTCCATCTGGCCCCAGGGGGAGCCAAGTTCATGGCCCGAGGGCTCCGCACGGGGGCCGTTGAACCACAGCTCCTCAATGAGGGCGGCAAGGCCGTCCTCCCGCACATCCCCGATGATGCGGTCTGCGGCTTCCTTGGCATCGTCTGAACCGTTGGCCATGCAGCAGCCCAGTCCCGCCGCCTTCAGCATTCCCACATCATTGGCGGAATCGCCCACCGAAACAGCATCGGCCAGCGTCAGACCCACGGTTTCACACAGGTCAGCCAGACCCACCCCCTTATCAATGCCCTCCCGGACGATATCATAGCAGTGCCAGCTGCCCTCACGCACAGCACCCACCATCATAAAGCGGAGGTTCAGGTGGCCGTACTTCCGGTTGAACGCCTCCAGCGCCTCATCGGGCAGGCAGGCAAAGGCGGCATGGGGCATATCGATGAGATGGCGGTCCTGATCCTCGCCGTCCTTGCAGATCAGGCCGCTGCCGCCCAGCTGGGCGTAGAAATCCCGGAGGCTCTCGTATTCGCAGTAGGCATAGTATCCATCCCGGAAATTGAACTGCAGGGGGTAGTTGTAATCCTCGCAGAAATCCACCAGTGCGTACATTTCCTCATTGGTCATCGGGTGCTCGGCGATGATCGCGCCGTCCCTGTCCACCACGCAGGCTCCGTTGTTGGTGATGGCGTAGTCGAACCGGATGCCGCCCAGCTGCTGCTTGTTGATCACGCAGTAGCCGCGGCCGGTGCTCAGCACAAATTTGCCGCCTGCGGCCTGCATCTTTTTCACGGCCTTGACCACCGCCGGGCGGGGGCAGGGCTCACCAAAGGGAACAAGGGTATTGTCGAAATCGCTTGCCAGAAGTTTATATTGCATCGTTGCTCCTATTTCAGCATCCTCACCCTCTCAGGCCGCTTCGCGTCCAGCTCTCCCAAAGGGAGAGCTTTTGACATAATCGGAAACTTCCCAATGACTGTCAAGACCTCCCACTTTGGGGGAGGTGGCATCGCGCAAGCGATGACGGAGAGGGTGAGCCAGTTTATCGTTTTGATACTGTCTAGTATAACACAAAACGCCGCTCCGGGATATCCCGAAACGGCGTTTTGACTGAATATTTTACTTTAACCGAAAATGGCTACCACGATCTGGATCCCAACACCCACAGCCGCACCGGCGGCCCAGGTCAGGCCGGTGATGAAGAGGTTCTGTTTCCAGGAGGGGTTCGCCCGCCAGAGAACAGCCAGGCCCACGCCTGCGCCGGTGCACAGCCCCGCCACCAGACTGGAAAAGCGGAGGGCTCCCTCCACATAGAGCTGGGTCAGCAGGACGCTGGCGGCACAGTTGGGGATCAGCCCCACCAGTGCGGCCACCACCGGCTGGAAGAAACCCATCCGGCCCAGAGCGTCGGCAAAGACATCCTCGCCCACGCCCTCCACAATGAGGCCGAACACCAGACTGAACGCAAAGATGAACACGAAGATCTCCAGCGTGTGGCGAAGGGCGGCTTTCCAGATGGGGGCGGGCTTGCCCTCCTCATCGCTGTGCTCCTCGTGGCAGTCGATCTCATCGGCGCTGCCGGTATAGCCGCCCCGCAGGCTCCTGGGCAGAACGCCCCGCAGGACAAAATCCAGCACCAGGCCCACCGCAATGGCGTACACCACCTTGATGACCATGAGCAGCACCAGCTTATCCCAGTAGGCAGGCATGGAGACCAGCAGCGGAACCGCTTCATCACTGGTGGCGAGGAACACGGCCATCAGCGTGCCCAGGCTGATGACCCGGGACGCATAGAAATTGGACGCAATGGCAGAGAAACCGCACTGGGGCACACAGCCCAGCAGTGCCGCCGGAACAGAGCCCCAGCGCCCACCCCCCGCCAGAATGGCTTCGATGCGCTCGCCGTGGCGGTTCTCCACATATTCAATGAACAGATAGGCCAAAAACAGGAAGGGCAGCATCTTGGCGGTGTCCACCAGAGATTCGCCCAGAACATCCAGAAACAATTCCATTTGATACTCCAAAAACAACTGTAATGTGCTTTATTGCAGTAAATTGCAATCAATTTGCATTTTCGTGCAAGGGAGATTATACACGCTTCGGATGCAAATTGCAAGAGGAATTTGCAAAAAGTTTGCATTTTTGTTTTTGGGAGAACGAAAATGCCCTCTCAGTCAAGGCCGCAGGCCTTGCCAGCTCCCCCTTCGGGAGAGGTGGCAGCGCGTTCACGCTGACAGAGAGGGCTATTCATTTCAGATCAGATCTCGGCCAGGATCGCATCACCCATGGCGGTGCAGCCCAGGCAGGTGCAGCCTTCGCTCATGTTGTCTGCCGTGCGCAGACCCTTGTTCAGCACCTTGTTCACAGCATTCTCAATGGCATCGGCTTCCTCAGTCATGCCAAAGGAGTAGCTCAGCATCATGGCGGCAGAGAGGATGCAGGCGGTGGGGTTGACGATATCCCTGCCCGCAATGTCGGGGGCCGAGCCGTGAATGGGCTCGTACAGGCCCCGGGTGCCATCACCCAAAGAGGAGGACGGGATCATGCCGATGGAGCCGGTGATCATGGAAGCCTCATCGGAGAGGATATCGCCGAACATATTCTCGGTGACGATGACATCGAACTGCGCGGGGTTCTTTACGATCTGCATGGCGCAGTTGTCCACGAACATCTCGCTGTACTCCACGTCCGGGTACTCGGCCTGCAGGCGGTGCATCACACTGCGCCACAGGCGGCTGGTATCCAGCACGTTGGCCTTATCCACACAGCAGAGCTTCTTGCGGCGTTTCTGGGCGGTCTCGAAGCCGATGCGGCCGATGCGCTCGATCTCGTGCTCGGAGTAGGGCATGGAGTCGATGGCCTGCTTTTCGCCGTTCTCCAGGGTGTGGGTCTCGTGCTTGCCGAAATACACGCCTCCGATCAGCTCCCGCACGATGATGAAGTCAATGCCCTGTGCCACGATCTCAGGCTTCAGGGGGCTGGCCGGGGCCAGCTGGGGCCAGATCTTAGCGGGGCGGTTGTTTGAGTACAGGCCCATGCCCGCGCGCAGGCGCAGCAGACCCTTTTCCGGGCGCTGCTCACCGGGCAGGCCCTCCCACTTGGGGCCGCCCACGGCACCCAGCAGGACGCTGTCCGCAGCAAGGCACTTGTCCAGCTCGTGCTGAGGCAGCGGGTCGCCGTACTTGTCAATGGCTTCGCCGCCCATGGCGGCATCGGTATAGTGGAAGGTGTGGCCATACTTTTCAGCCACCTTATCAAGCACCCGGATGGTCTGTTTCACGATCTCGGGGCTGGAGCAGTCGCCCCAGATGACAGCAATGTTTTTTTCCATGGGAAAGCTCCTTACTTCTTATTTTTGATGGACTTCATCAGGCCACCGTCGGCAATGATCTTCTGGATAAACGGCGGGAAGGGTTCCGCCTGGAAGGTCTTGCCGGTGGTCTCATCGGTGATGAGGCCGGTAGTAAAATCCACGCTGACGGTATCCCCTGCGCTGATGGAATCCACAGCCTCGGGGCACTCCATGATGGGCAGACCGATGTTGATGCTGTTGCGGTAGAAGATACGGGCAAAGCTCTTGGCAATGACCACCGAGATGCCTGCGGCCTTGATGGCCACGGGGGCGTGCTCACGGGAGGAGCCGCAGCCGAAGTTCCAGCCGCCCACCATAACATCGCCATCCCTGACGTTCCGGACAAAGTCCTTGTCGATGTCCTCCATGCAGTGGCTGGCCAGCTCCTTGGGGTCCTGGGTGTTCAGGTGGCGGGCCGGAATGATGACATCGGTGTCCACGTTATCCGGGTATTTGAAAACAGAACCTTTTGCGTTCATCGTTGTTTCTCCTTTTCGATCAGACCGTGCGGGGGTCGGTGATATAGCCGGTCAGGGCGCTGGCAGCGGCAGTGGCCGGGCTTGCCAGATAGACTTCACTCTTGACATGGCCCATGCGGCCCACAAAGTTGCGGTTGGTGGTGGAGACACAGCGCTCCCCCTCGGCCAGGATGCCCATGTAGCCGCCCAGGCAGGGGCCGCAGGTGGGGGTGGACACGATGCAGCCCGCATCAATAAAGGCTTCGGTCCAGCCGCGCAGGATGCACTCCTTATAAACCGCCATGGTGGCCGGGATGATGATGCCCCGCACGCCCTTGGCAATGTGTCTGCCCTTGAGGATGTTGTAAGCGGCCTCCATATCCTCCAAACGGCCATTGGTGCAGCTGCCGATGACCACCTGATCGATCCGGATGTCCTTTCCCTCGCTGGCGGGGTGGGTGTTCTCCGGCAGATGGGGGTAGCTGACCGTGGGCTCCAGCTTGTCCAGATCGATCTCGATGGTCTTTTCGTATTCGGCATCCGGGTCAGCCTCGTAGTAGACCGGGGTGCGCTGGCTGCGGCCGTTCAGATACGCTCTGGTGACCTCGTCCACAGGGAAGATGCCGTTCTTGGCACCGGCCTCAATGGCCATGTTGCAGACGCAGAGGCGATCCTCCATGGTCAGGGAAGCCACGCCCGGGCCGGTGAATTCCATGGACTTGTACAGTGCGCCGTCCACACCGATCATGCCGATGATGTGCAGGATCAGATCCTTGCCGGATACGCGGGGGCTGAACTTGCCCTTGAGCACAAACTTGATGGCAGAGGGCACCTTGAACCATGCCATGCCGGTGGCCATACCGGCGGCCATATCGGTGGAGCCCACCCCCGTGGAGAATGCGCCCAGTGCACCGTAGGTGCAGGTGTGGCTGTCGGCACCGATGATGCAGTCACCAGCGGTCACGATGCCTTTTTCGGGCAGGAGGGCATGTTCAACACCCATCTGGCCCACATCGTAGAAGTTGAGGATATCATATTTGTTGGCAAACTCGCGGCACTGCTTGGACTGGGTTGCGCTCTTGATATCCTTATTGGGGACGAAGTGATCCAGCACGATGGCAATGTGCTCCTTGTCGAACACGCCGTCAAAGCCTGCCTTCTCAAACTCGTTGATGGCGACCGGGGTGGTGATATCGTTGCCCAGCACGATATCGAGCTTGGCATTGATGAGCTGGCCTGCCTTGACCTCCGGCAAACCCGCATGTGCGGCCAGAATTTTCTGCGTCAGAGTCATTCCCATGGTGATACTCTCCTTTTATACTGTTGACAAACTCCTTCCGTCATCGCCTGCGGCGATGCCACCTCCCTCAAGGAGGGAGGCTTTAAGGCTCCCTCTCCGAGGGAGCTGTCACGGCTGCGCCGTGACTGAGGGAGTTACTTATTATTGATCGCGCTCACCAGCGCCTTGATGCCGGCAACGATGATATCCGTGTCGGTGCCGGCACCCCAGGTCATGCTGCCATCGCCCCAGGCAAGGCCCACATAAGAAGCCGCGCGGGAGGTACTGCCCTCGTCCAGGCTGTGCTCCGAGTAGCTTTCCAGATGGAAGTCCATCCCGGTGGCGCTCTGGATGGCGTTGGCCACAGCATCCAGACGACCATTGCCCACCGAGGTGACCACCTTGCGCTGGCCGTTCAGGTCCAGGGTGACCGTGGCGGTAATGCCGTTGACCTGTGCAAAGTGGGCCTCCACCACACGGAGGGGCTTTTCGCGGTTGAGGAAGCTCTCCTCGAAGATGCGGAGCACCTCGCCTGCACTCAGCTCCTTGTGGCTGTGGTCGGACACGCTCTTGACCTTGTAGCCCAGCACCTCGCGCATCTTGGGGGGCAGATTATAGCCGTAGTTCTGTTCCAGCACAAAGCCGATGCCGCCCTTGCCGCTCTGGCTGTTGATGCGGATGACATCGGCATCATAGGTGCGGCCGATATCGTGGGGATCGATGGGGATGTAGGGGCAGGTCCAGCGGTGCTCGCCCCGCTCCTTGCGGTAGGCCATGCCCTTTGCAATGGCATCCTGATGGCTACCCGAGAAGGCTGCAAACACCAGCTGACCGGCGTAGGGGGTGCGCTCGTAGATGTGCATCCGGGTCACGCGCTCGTAGGTAGCGCAGATCCCGGGCATATCAGAAAAGTCCAGCCTGGGGTCTACGCCGTGGCTGTACAGATTCATGGCCAGAGTCACGGCATCCACGTTGCCGGTACGCTCACCGTTGCCGAACAGGCAGCACTCCACGCGCTGGGCTCCGGCCAGAACGGCCATTTCGGCGCAGGCAACACCGGTGCCGCGGTCGTTGTGGGGATGGGTGGAGATGATCACACTGTCGCGGTACTTGAGGTGCTTGTCGCAGTACTCGATCTGGTTGGCGTAGACATGGGGCATACTCATCTCCACGGTCACCGGCAGGTTGATGATCATGGGGCGGTCAGAGGTGGGCTGCATGATATCCAGCACTGCGTTGCAGACCTCCACAGCATAGTCCACCTCGGTGCCGGTAAAGCTCTCGGGGCTGTACTCAAACAGGAAGTTGCCCTCGTATTCCTGGCTCAGCTGTTTGACCAGCTTTGCGCCGTCGGTGGCGATCTTCTTGATCTCTTCCCTGCTCTTGTGGAACACCTGCTCGCGCTGGGCCACAGAGGTGGAATTATAGAAGTGGATCACCGCGCGGGGGGCACCCTTGACAGCCTCAAAGGTCTTGCGGATGATGTGGTCGCGGCACTGGGTCAGCACCTGCACGGTCACGTCCTCCGGGATCATGTTTTTCTCGATCAGGGTGCGCAGGAACTCGTACTCGGTATCGCTGGCGGCGGGGAACCCCACCTCGATCTCCTTGAACCCGATCTTTACCAGCATCTGGAAGAACTCCAGCTTTTCCTCCAGGCTCATGGGCACGATCAGGGCCTGATTGCCGTCGCGCAGATCCACACTGCACCAGGCCGGGGCCTTTTCAATGTGATCCTTCTTCACCCAGCTGTCATAACCGGCAGGGACAGGGTAATATCCCGGTGCGTACTTGGTTGCGTCCATCATTCTCGTTTCCTCCAGATCCTACACTTATTTAAAATTAAAGTAAAAGGCCCTCGTCTCCAAGGCGATAAGCCTTGAGAGACGAGGGCCTGTCATTTTTTCTAACAGAGCACCCGTGGTACCACTCTCTTTGCTGGAAAACCAGCCACTCACACGATCAGCTTTTGGCGGCGAATCGCTGCCCCGGTAACGGTGGGCATCCGTCAGAGCCTACTCTCCGTTCAGCTCTGCCGCTCAGGGGCCAGTAGCCGAAACCCTCCGCACTGCCTTGCACCGCCCGGCAGCTCTCTGAAGCAGAAGAAGATCGTTTTTTCCCCGTCAACGCATTTGGTCTTTGTGTTTCAAAGTGAGCTTATTGTACCAAACGCCGGATTTGCTGTCAAGAAGTTTGGCTCATATCAAAAATGAAACAAATTCACATCAGGAGCGGCACAATTTTCCAAATTTTGCGCTTTCTGTATCGAATCGCAAAGCGCTGGGGAAGCGGGGGGATGCCCACGCAAGTGAAATCGGGTTGCGGCTCCCAGCATTCGCATCGCTTACGCTTGCGTCTTGCTGGCCGCGGCCCCAACAACAGTTCCCTGCATCCGCCACTGGCGGCGGTCGCTGTCGTTGCAGGCCATTCCATCGCCCGCCCTATTGCCTGCGGCAACAGGGTCCCACCCCAGCGGACACTTGCTTAGGGCATTCCCCCGCTTCCCTCCCGCCAGGCTTCGGGGTTTGTTAAGAATCTGGGAAGTTTTTGGAAACAAGCCCTCAAAAGGCTGGTTTCTTAAAATCAGTCGTGCTATGCTTTGGGGTAGAGACAAAGCCTACTAAGGAGGAAATCCTATGAAAGAAGTCAAGACACCGCGCAAGCCGTTGGCGATCTACTACGCCATCGTGTTGCTGATGCTGCTGCTCCTCAACCTTGTGCTGCTGCCGTGGATGGAGGAGCGCCAGATCAAAGAGGTGGACTACGGCACCTTTATGACCATGACCGAGGAGAAGAACATCGGCCGGGTAGACATTGAATCCAACCAGATCATCTTTACCGATAAGGACGAGACGCAGGTCTACAAGACCGGCCTGATGAACGACACCGGCCTGACCGAGCGGCTGTACGATGCCGGAGCCACCTTCTCCAGTGAGATCGTGGAACAGTCCTCGCCGGTGCTGAGCTTTTTGATCTGGTTTGTCCTGCCCATCATCCTGTTCTCGGCCATCGGCAACCAGATGAACAAAAAGCTGATGGAAAAGGCCGGCGGCGGCCCGGGCTCCATGATGTTTGGCGGCATGGGCAAATCCAACGCCAAGGTCTATGTGCAGTCCACGGCAGGCATCCGCTTTGCGGATGTGGCCGGTGAAGACGAGGCCAAGGAAAACTTACAAGAAGTTGTCAACTATCTGCACGACCCCAGCAAGTATGAGAGCATTGGTGCCAAGATGCCCAAGGGCATCCTGCTGGTGGGCCCTCCGGGCACCGGCAAGACCATGCTGGCCAAGGCTGTGGCCGGTGAGTCCAACGTGCCCTTCTTCTCCATCTCCGGCTCCGAGTTTGTGGAGATGTTCGTGGGCATGGGTGCCTCCAAGGTGCGCGACCTGTTCAAGCAGGCCAAGGAGAAAGCGCCCTGCATCGTGTTTATTGATGAGATCGATGCCATTGGCCAAAAGCGCAGCGGCGGCCAGTACGGCGGCAATGATGAGCGCGAGCAGACCCTGAACCAGCTGCTGACCGAGATGGATGGCTTTGAGGGCAACACCGGTGTCATCATTCTGGCCGCCACCAACCGTCCCGAATCCCTTGACCCTGCTCTGACCCGCCCCGGCCGCTTTGACCGCAGGGTGCCCGTGGAGCTGCCCGACCTCAAGGGCCGCGAGGAGATCCTGAAGGTCCACGCCAAAAAGGTCGCGCTGGCCCCGGGCATCGACTTTACCACCGTGGCCCGGATGGCCTCCGGCGCGTCCGGTGCCGAGCTGGCCAACATTGTCAACGAGGCCGCGCTGCGGGCCGTCCGCGCGGGCCGCAAGAGCGTGACCCAGTCTGACCTGGAGGAGAGCATTGAGGTGGTCATTGCAGGCTACCAGAAAAAGAACTCCATCCTGACCGACCACGAAAAGTGCATCGTAGCCTACCATGAGATCGGCCACGCTCTGGTCGCCGCCAAGCAGACCCACTCCGCCCCCGTGCAGAAGATCACCATCATCCCCCGCACCTCGGGTGCTCTGGGTTACACCATGCAGGTGGACGAGGGCAACCACTACCTGATGAACAAGGAGGAGCTGGAAAACAAGATCGCCACCCTCACCGGCGGGCGTGCCGCCGAAGAAGTGGTGTTCCACTCCATCACCACCGGCGCTTCCAATGATATCGAGCAGGCCACCAAGCTGGCCCGCGCCATGCTGACCCGCTACGGCATGAGCGATGAGTTTGACATGGTGGCACTGGAGACCGTCAACAACCAGTATCTGGGCGGCGACACTTCCCTTGCCTGCTCTGCCCAGACCCAGTGTGAGATCGACCAGAAGGTGGTGGAGCTGGTCAAGGCCCAGCACGCCAAGGCTGTGCAGATCCTGACCGACAACCGCGCAAAGCTGGATGAGCTGGCCCAGTATCTGTACCAGAAGGAGACCATCACCGGCGACGAATTCATGGAGATCCTGAACCGGGAGGAATAATTTTTACCCCCCTGCAATAAACAAGCCGCCCGTTCCGTATTCATTACAGAACGGGCGGTTTTTCGTCCATAGTACAGGAGGTATATTTCTTATGAAGATTCTGAATACCATGCTGGGCCGTCAGGCCATTGCCGCAGCCCTGGTGCTGTCCCTTGCCATCCCCATGAGTGTCGGCGCATTTGCCGAAGAGCCTGCCGCTGCAGCTGCCGCCGATGACACCGTTGTTGCAGGCTACCTGCCCCCGCAGGACGAAAGCGTGATGCTTCAGGGCGAGATCGCGCTGCACAGCGGCGACGTTGCCGTGGGCGAGACCGACCCCGCCTACGGCGGCTACGGCGCACCGGAGGGTGACCCCATTCAGGGCGACATCATGCTGATCTCCGCTGACGAGGCAAAGACTACCGAAGCCCGGTACACCGTCAAGGGCCTGCTGGGCCGTCAGGTCCTTTACACCGCCCGGCAGGAGGGCCGGGTCCTGACGCTGGACGTGCCGGACTGTGCCGCCACCTTCCGCACCACCATTCAGGACATGAAGGCCCTGATGAATCAGGGCGTGTCCACGCTGGTGCTCACCACCGAGAAGGGCTCCACCACCCTGAACCTTTCCCTGCTGTGCGAGGGCCAGACCGACACCCAGCGGGTAGTGCTGCGGCAGCTGGGCAACAGCGCTTTCCTGACGGTCGGCCTGCGCTGCCGCCGCGACCTCATCGTGGGCCGCTGAGTGGGGTGTGTTCCCCTTTCCTGAAGCTTAACAGAAACACAGCAGGAGCGCTCTGCCGGTATGACCCGGTGGGGCGCTCCTGCTGTGTTTGGGAAATATCAGAGGATGTCAAATTTTACTGCGCGTTCTGCTTGAGGTCCTGTGCCTTCTTCCAAGCACGCAACACGCTGATCTTGGTAACCATGTTGTCCGGATAGAACTTCACCTGTTCAGGGGGCAGCTCTGCATCCTGATCGTTCAGGTCAGGCATGAGGTCGTGCTCCATGGCCCAGCGGGCAGCATGCTGCAGATCCATATCCTGTTCTTCCTGGCCAACATCGGGGTAAAGGATCTCAGATTCCGGCATAGGCTTGCCTGCATCCTCCCACAGCATCATCGCAAGAGCACTGCGGTTGCTGGGGAAGTAAGGCAGACCCCACATCTGGCCCACAAGATCGGTGCCCAGCGTGTAGCCAACCAGTGCGCCGCCAGCCACAACAGCCGTACCAACAATGATGGGGCCAACAACATCAGAACCATCCTCAATGTCAGCGCTGCGGTACTGTGCGGCCACATCCACATCATCATTCATGGTAAAGGTGATGGACTCAGCCTTGTAATCCTGATCCTGCGGCAGGTCAAAATTGCCGGTAGACCAGAGATCAAACACCATACCATCGGGAACCTTCGTCTGGTCCAGCGTCACGGTGACTTCTGCACCATCCGGCACAAGGCAGGTCTGCTTGCCGCTGGCCTCGTCGGTGCTGGTTTCCAGTGTATCGGTCACATCAATGTCGCCGTTTTTCACAGCAAAGGTGCCGCCGGTCACGGTCAGGGTATGATTGACGACAGGCTCATCCTTCTTCCAGTATGCCGTAAACACTTCATCACCCGTCAGGACAAGCTCACTCCCGGCGTTATAGAGCTTACCTTTAAGGCTCAGCCATCCAGCAAACTGGTAGCCTTCTCGTGTGGGAGCTGCTGCAAGCGTCACGTTCTCTTTTTCATGGGAAAAAGCATCTTTGTAGGCAGTTTCGTCGCCAGTGCCTCCATTCAGGTTGTACTGGAGGCGGTACACACTGGCAGTTTCCTGATGTTTTTCCAACTCCCGGTGGCAGTAATCGCAGGTCTTCGTTACATCCCGCCACTCATTTCGCTCGTCGATCTTTTTCCACTCCGAATAGGTGTAGGTAAAGGCTTTGTCATGCTCACCATCGGTATAGGAGTGTGTCTGCATCTTGCCTTCTTTCCAGACCGGCTCCGCACTATTGTTCCAGTATACCTCTGTCCGGCCAGTGTTGCATGCAGAGCTACCGTCAAAGCCGAACACCTTCGAGCAGGTCATTGTATCCAGGGCTGCATCAATGGTCTGGGGATTGTTGATGTAGATGGTAAACTTATGGCTGTCCATGTTGCTGTCGTCGATCTTCAACGCAGTTTTATTGTGCATTGATCCGGAATCCATGGTGCAGCTGTTAAAGTAAACCGTAATGTCCTGTTTTGTTCCATCCGTGTGAACATAGATTGCTTTTCCCTTTGTTGCTTTAAAGTTGCAGTTATCAAATTCCATGGTCGGGGAGCTATACGTCCAGAGCATATATTGTCCACTTGGAGGAGCATTGAAGGTCGTATTGATAAACTTTGCACTTTGATAACCCCAGTAGAAGGTCCTGCCGTTGATGACGCAGTTTTCTACCACTGTATTGTCAATACGGATGAAGCCCAGATAATCTTTATCACCGGAGCGAAGCGTCATATTTTTGAAGGTGACTGTTCCGGCACCATCAAAGCTGTAATCGCCGTTATACTCTGTGCCATAATACTCCGGGTTCGGCACCTCAGCACCGATATTCCAGGCCGTTTTGTCAGGCCCCTGACCCACAAAGGTCAGGTTTTTTCCCTTGGTCATACCCTCGCTGGAGATCTTGTACAGTGTATAATTGCCCTCGCCAAGGATGATGGTATCACCGCTCGATGCCGCTCTCACAGCATCTACCAAGGATGTATAGCCCTGATCTCCGATCCATGCTTTATACGTTTCTCCGGTGCCGGATGCGTCATCCGCAAATGCCAGCATGGGAAGCATCTGAAGCATCATTGCCACTGCCAGCAGGGCAGCCAAAAACCGGTTTTGACTTTTCTGTTTCAACTTTCTTCATTCCTTTCATCACTATTTGCATTTTTGCAACGGATTCCCCGCAAGGAACCCTCCAGATTCCTACCGCACTGTCACCTCCCCTGTAGGTTCCATTTTCCGCATTGCAGGTCTCAGCCAGGTTGCTGAGTGCTTTGTTCTCAAAGGAATTTTCTGTCATTTCATTATACCCCCCCCCCCTAAATTAAAATCAAGTATTTTAAAAACTTTTGTTGATATTCACAAATCAGGTATCCTCTTTTGGTCATTTTCACGAAACTGCCTTTGACAAAGAAAAAAGCGGCCTGCCAGTGACTGACAAGCCGCCCAAAATATTGCCATATTCCAAATGAAAAGTTGCTGACAGCATGAGGCCCAGCTTTTTTGCCGCAAACAACAGAAGCCCCCCGCCGGTTCTCCCGGCGGGGGGCTTCTGTTGTGGCAGCTTATGGTAAACAGAGAGTGGATATCAATTGAGAATGGGATTCAGGATCTCGACCAGTGCATGATACTGGGTGGCGTAAGCTTCTGCGCCGTCCTTGGGGCGGCCCGGCTCGGCCATCTCGGACTTCATCTTCTCGACGATCGGGTTATTCCCAAATTGGAGCTTCTGGCTCTTACCGCCTTTGGCTCCTGGTGCAAAGAAATCAAACATTGCCAGGTGGGGCTCCAGCGTCAGGAAGCCGTGGTAGCCCTCCTCGCAGAAAGCCCGGCGAAGCAGCTCAGGGATCTTGCCAAGGCCGGTGCCTGCGGGCACATTCAGCAGGTAGCCGGGCAGAGCATCCTTGATGTGGATATAAGCGATCTGGTCATGGAGCAGTTCCCAGCACTCCGCGGTGTCCTGCTCACACTGGACAAAGTTGGCAAAATCGAACGCCGCCTTGAAGTGGGGGCAGGCCAGCCGGTCGAACAGCAATTTGCAGCGGGCACCGGTGTCTCCGTAGATGCCCTTCTCATTTTCATGGAGCAGGACAATGTCATGCTTTTCCGCGATCCGGATAAACTGACGCAGCTTATCCAGCACCACATCGGTATAGCTGTCTGCATCGGCATCCTTGGGGATGAGGAAGCTGAACATCCGGATGAAGGAGCAGTCCAGCAGCTTGGCCGTTTCGCAGAGTGTTTCCAGCTGCTCCAGCTGCTTGGCAAAGCCCTCTTCATCGTCCACCTCCACCTTGCCGATGGCCGTACCCAGGCTGGAAACGCCCACGCCTGCGGCCCGCAGCTTTGGCAGAAGAACGGTGCGCACTTCCTCGGGGGTGTAATCGGCAATGCCCTTGTGCTCGGCGCTGCGGATGCAGATATACTTCATCCCCAGATCCGTCACAGTTTTGAGCTGCTGGTCAAAGTCCTGGCTGATCTCATCCGCAAACCCGGAAATTTTTTCGTAAACGCTCATAAGACACACCTCATTCAACGATCTTTGTTTTCCGAACTTAACGGTACTGTTTCTGGCTTGTAGTATACCACTCTTCCGGGAGCTGTGTTATAATAAATCGAAGGAAAATATCAAAATTCAAAGAACGTTCATAAATTCAACGCAACCACCAAACAAGGAGGCATGTTCTTGTGCAATTCAACGAGAAAGAAAAAGTTCTCCAACTTTTTTCGGAGAGTGGGCGAGAAAACGCGGAGGGCTATTTGGAAGCCTGTTCAAGCAGCAGGAGGGGCTGACACCCCGCCAATACCGCTTGCAGCAGCGGCAGCTGGGAAAATAACAGCAGAAGCCCCCCGCCGGGAGAACCGGCGGGGGGCTTCTCTGTATGCGAATGAGGAATTACTTCTTTGCCAGGTACTTACGGATATCGATGGCCACAGCCACGATGATGACAAGGCCCTGGACGATATAGGTGTAAGAGGAGTTGACGTTCATAAACTGCAGAGCGACCTTCATCAGCTCAAAGACCAGAACGCCGACCAGAATGCCGGGCACGGTGCCGACACCGCCGGTGGTAGAAACGCCGCCGATGGTAGAAGCCGCAATGGCATCCAGCTCATAGCCCATTGCAGTGTTGACGGATGCGCCGCCGGACTTTGCAGCCAGCAGGCAGCCTGCCAGACCAAACATGCAGGAAGCCAGGATGTAGATGCGGATCTTGGTGGCGTTGACGTTGACACCGGCCACCTCAGCAGCAGCCTCGTTGCCGCCGATGGCGTACATGTACTTGCCGTGACGGGTCTTGTTGTACAGGAACCAAAAGCACACAGCTACGACCAGGGCGATCCAGATCAGCACGGGGACCTTCAGGATGGTGTTGGAGGCCAGAGAGGTAAAGTTCTTGTTCAGGGAGCCGATGGGGGTACCGCCGGTGTAGACCAGGCAGATACCGTAGACGACCTGCTGCATACCCAAGGTAGCGATAAAGGGCTGGACCTTCAGGTAAGAAACGACCAGACCGTTGCACAGACCCACGATGGCGCAGATGGCAATGACCAGAATGAACACCACAGGGGTGGGCAGGCTGGGCATGTTGGGGTAGAACTTACCGGCAGCGCCCTCGGTCTGCGCAAAGATGCAGGCCAGGCAGGCAGCAAAACCAGCCAGACGGCCTGCGGACAGGTCGTTGCCGGTGGTGATCAGACAGCCGGAGATGCCCAGCGCGATGATGTAGCGGATGGACACATTCTTGAACAGGTTGATCAGGTTTGCAGGTGCAAAAAAGTTCGGATGGATGATGCCGACGAACAGAGAGACGAGCAGCATCAGAACGATAATGGCGTTGTTGCCCAGCCATTTCTTTACGGATTTACCCGTTAATTTCTTGGTAGCTTCCACAATAGACAGCCTCCTTGTTTACTGATTGGCCGCTGCCGTTTCGGGCGCGGTCTCAAACTGGGTAGCCAGCTCCATGATGTTCTCCTGGGTCGCGTCCTTGCCGTCGATGAAGCCGGTGACGCGGCCATCGCACATGACCATGACGCGGTTGGACATACCAATGATCTCGCTCATTTCAGAGGAGATCATAATGATGCTCTTGCCCTGCTTGGCCAGATCGGCAATGATGCAGTAGATCTCGTACTTTGCACCAACGTCGATGCCGCGGGTGGGCTCGTCCAGGATCAGGACATCGGGGTTATTTGCCAGCCAGCGGGCGATCAGCACCTTCTGCTGGTTGCCGCCGGACAGGCTCTTGATCTGGGTCTTGGGGCTGGGCACCTTGATGGCCATCTTTTCCTTATTGGTCGCCACCAGATCCAAAATCTTCTTGTCATCCAGCATGATGGGGCCCTTGCGCAGAGCGTCCAGCGATGCAATGGAGATGTTGTCGGCCACGCTCAGCACACCCATGATGCCGGTTGCGCGGCGGTCCTCGGTCAGCAGAGCCACGCTCTTCCGGATGGCATCGCGGGGCTGCTTGATGTGGACCTCTTCGCCCTTGATCCACACCCTGCCGGAGGTGTGTGCACGCAGACCAAAGATGCCTTCCATCAGCTCGGTGCGCTGTGCGCCCACCAGACCAGCCACGCCCAGGATCTCGCCCTTTTTCAGCTCAAAGCTGCAGTGGCGGAAGGAGCGCGGATGGATGGAGGTGAAGTCCTCCACCTTCATCATCACTTCTTCGGAGGGGTGGTTCTCCAGCGGCGGGAACAGATTGGACAGCTCACGGCCGACCATCTTGGCGATGATCTGCTCCTTGGTCATGTTGGCAACGTCCCACTTGCCGATGTAATGGCCGTCACGCATGATGGTCACTTCGTCAGCAATAACCTTGATCTCGTCCATCTTGTGGCTGATGTAGACCAGTGCAACGCCCTGCTCCTTCAGCTCGCGCATGATGCGGAACAGCGATTCCACTTCGTTGGCGGTCAGGGACGAGGTGGGCTCGTCCAGGATCAGCACCTTGCAGTTTGCGGAAACAGCCTTTGCAATTTCCACCATCTGCATCTGGGCAATGCTCAGGCTGCCCAGCTTTGCGTGGGAATTGATCTGCAGCTTCAGCTTCTTCAGCAGTGCATCGGTATCGGCATACATTTTGCTGTGGTCCACAATGGTGATGGGGCCAATCTTTTTGGTAGGGTAGCGGCCCAGCCAGATATTCTCAGCCACGGTACGGGCCGGGATGGGCTGCAGCTCCTGATGCACCATGGCAATGCCGCGGCCCAGTGCATCCAACGGGTTCGCAATAACGACCTTTTCTCCCTCGTATTCGATCTCGCCCTCGTCCATCTTGTAAATGCCGAACATGCACTTCATCAGGGTGGACTTACCGGCACCGTTTTCGCCCATCAGGGCCATAACTTTACCGGGGCGGAGCTCCAACTGCGCGTGGTCCAGCGCTTTTACGCCGGGGAAGGTCTTGACCACGCCTTTCATTACCAGACGGTATTCTGACATTCCGCAGAGCCTCCTTATCTTGCAATTTGCAGGCCGCGCGGTGCGTCCTTTCTTTCCAAAAGAAGGCGCGTGCGCCCGAGAGAAATCTCGCACGCACGCGCTTTTAAGCTTTTACCAAGCCATAGGACTCACTGCGTACCTTGCAAACGTGAGTTTTGTGCTACAGGAATTAGAGGTACTGTGCTGCGTTCTCGGTAGTGACCTTGACGTAGTCGACCCAGTAGTACTCCTCAACGTCCTTGCCCTCAACAAACAGCTGAGTAGCGTCGGCAGCAGCGGTAGCCTGGCCCACGTCGTCGTTCAGAACGGTACCGGTCATCTTGCCGTCAACAACGTTCTGGACAGCCTCTTTCAGTGCGTCAACACCGACCAGGTAGATGTCCTTGCCAACGGTACGGCCAGCCTGCTCGATGGACTGCAGAGCGCCCAGAGCCATTGCGTCGTTGTTGCAGAACACAACTTCGATCTTATCGCCGTACTGTGCCAGAGCGTTTGCAACGTCCTGCTGTGCGGTGGTCTGATCCCAGTTGTCCAGGTACTCGTACAGGCACTCCACTTCCTTGCCGGCATCGGTCAGAGCCTTGATGGAGTACTCGGTGCGGTACTGAGCATCGATGTTCTCGGGGTCGCCCTTGCACATAATGTAGGTGATCTTGCCGTCGCCGTTGATATCGCCCTGGGTCTCGGTCTCCAGGATCAGCTCGCCCTGGTAAGTACCGGACTGACGTGCGTCAGCGCCAACGTAGCAGCACTTGCCTGCGTAGGAATCCAGAACAGCCTTTTCGGGCTCACGGTTGATGAAGACGATGGGAGTCTCGGAGGGCTTGATGGTATCAACGATGGTCTGTGCAGAGGTGGTCTGAACAGGGTTGATGATCAGAACGTCAACGCCCTGCTGCAGGAAGGTGTTGATCTGCTCGGTCTGGGTGTTCTGGTCGTTCTTGCCGTCAACGATGGTCACGGAGTAGCCCTTATCCTTCAGGTACTCTTCCAGGTCGGTGCGGTACAGGGTCATAAAGTTATCAGCAAACTGATAGATGCAGACACCGACGTTTGCGCTGCCGGTTGCAGCCTCAGAAGAAGCAGCTGCAGAGGAAGCGGCGGTAGAGGAAGCAGCAGTGGAGCTGGAGGAGCCGCCGCAGGCGGTCAGAACGCCGGCAGCACCCACAACAGCAGAAGCCTTCATAAAGTCACGACGGGAAATCATTTTCATAATCTTGTTCTCCTTCATTCGCATATCACAGCATCTCATGGAATATACTTACATGTATGTTCCATGGTTTCTGTTTGTATTATAACCGTCTGGAAAATCATTCGCAATGGGACAAGTTCACAAGATTCCGGTCATTTCTTTGTGCATTCTTCACAGTTGATATTGTTGTGTACAACATTCTTTTTGCTATCAAGTACAAAATCAGTCGAAAATGCAACATACATCCAAATTCCATGCCAAAAATCCATAAATCCTTTCAAAATGGTTACAGCATCGTTCTGTTCATGCAACAAATTTCTCTGTACAGAAAATGCCCGTTTTTTCCCGGGAGTTTTGCACAAAACGTACATTTCCGGGAAAAACCGGGCATTTTTTTCATTTTTCACTTTTCTTTGTGCTCGCGGCGGTAGCGGGTGGGGGTGACTCCCAGCGTCTTTTTGAAGATCTTTGTAAAATAATTCACGTCCAGAATGCCCACTTCCTCGGCCACGGCGGCAATGGTGTGGTTGTTCTGCACCAGCAGCTGGGCCGCGCGGTTGACGCGCTGGGTGTTGATATAATCGATCAGGGTGCTGCCGGTCTCCTGCTTGAACAATGCCGACAGGTACGATGGGCTGATGAAGCACATGGCGGCCAGACTTTTCAGCGTCAGCGGCTCGGCCACGTTCAGGTTGACGTAGTTCATCACCTTCTGCACCGCGGGCGAATACTCCTTCAGCGAGTAGCGGCGGACATAGGCACAGTAATCCCGCGTCATCTGCCACATCATCTCGTTGGGCACCTCGTTGGCTTCCTCAATGATGCGGCTGTACTTGCTGGAAATGGCATCAATATAATAGGGATGCACCTTGCTGGGCTCAATGGCCTTGCGCAGCAGGGTGTTCAGCACGATCATCTTGTTCTTCTGCTGGTAGAGCGTCCCCTCGAACCGGCCGCCATAGGTAAAGCGGGAGTGCTGGTGCATGGCCTCGATGGCGGCTTCCTCATCGCCCCGGGCCACCGCGTCCAGAATGCGGTTCTCCGATTCATACCGCTGCTCCAGCATGGTGACCGGGATCTCCTTCTGGAACTCCGGCTCGTGGAAATAGCGGGTATCCGGGTGGAACTGGAAGGGCAGGAATTCCTTCAGCTCCTGCACCGGGACAGTGCAGCCGAACATCGTATCCACCACAACCCGCAAGGCTCCATAGAAATCGCTGGCCTCCAGGATCTTCACGCCGTTGTAGTACTCCTGCACAGCGGCCTCTCCGGCTTCCCCCAGATAGCGCCTGACCCATTTGCGGGCGCTCTGGGTGCGGGGGCCCACCGTCCAGGGTCCAATGAGAAAGACCGTGTTTTTTTCATCGGGGATGCGGAACAGGGCAAAGTGCAGCTCAAAGGTGCCCTCCACCAGCAGCAGGGTTTTTTCAGGGGTGCTGTCCAGCAGCAGCTGGCCGAACTCCTGCCAGTCGAACTGGGGGTCCAGCGATCGCCGCAGGCCGTAGTCAAACTCTTCCAACCCCTCAAAGGGCGGGGTGACCCGCCGGGTCGGGATATTCTGCACCGCTGCCAGCTTTGTAAGGATCTGCAAGGGATCCACCCGCATCGTACACCGCTCCTTTTTCCTGTTGTTCCGCTCGTGCCGTTGTATCATTCCTGATATATTAGTATTAGTATACATCAATTTTGAAGCAGAAACAAGCCGCCCACAGGAATTTCCCGTGGGCGGCTTGATCCGTTTCCTTACTTATTATGGCGCTGTGCCAGTGCGGCCACGTTCTCTTCCACCTTCTGTTTGGTCAGGGGGTAGATGAAGAACAGGCTCAGGGCCACGGCCACGAAGCCGATGGCGGGGGCAATGCAGGAGATGTTGAAGATGCCCATGGTGACCTCCGGGTCAAAGGCAGTGGCGGCGCTGTAACCGATCATGGTCAGCAGGCCGCCGGTCAGGCCGGAAGAGAACGCCTGACCCAGCTTGCGGGCAAAGGAGTAGACCGCATAGATGGTGCCGTCCTCACGGATGCCGTTGCGGACCTCGGAATCATCGATGACATCGGTGATCATTGCCCAGATGATGGTGTTGAAGAAGCCCAGGCAGATGAAGGCGGCACAGTAGAAGCCGACATAGACCCAGACATTGGCGGGCTTGAGAACAAAGCAGATGATCTCCAGCACCGTGGCCACGATGCAGGATACGGTGGCCAGCTCTTTTTTACCGAACCGGCTGGCCAGCTTGGAGGCAAAGGGTGCACAGACGAGCAGGATCAGCACGCTGCTCAGCAGAGAAGCGGTAGACTGGGCGGCGGCGCTGCCGTAGAAGTTGGGGAACACATAGCCTGCCATGCCCTGCATGGTCAGCATGGCCAGCAGCAGGAAGAGGGCGGCAGCAATGATACCCAGCAGGGCACGGTTGGTGAACACGCTCTTGAGCATCTTGCCAATGTCCATCTTGCTGTTGTTGGCGGGCACATCCACACGCTCACGCACCAGGTTAAAGCAGAGCAGGTAGCAGAGGATGGCGCAGACAGAGAAAACGCCTGCAATGATGGTCATGCGGCTGCCGGAGAGGACCGTCTGACCATTGACGGTGACGTAAGCCACCATGGGGGTGCCAACGCCGATCACAAGGCCGGCCAGGGTGCTGCCGATGGTACGCCAGGTGGACAGCTCTGCGCGGTCCTTGGGGTCAGCAGAGATGGCGGAGGCCATGGAGCCGTAAGGGATGTTGACGGAGGTGTAGAAGATGGAGCCCCACAGGATATAGGTCACAAAGAGCCATGCCACCTTGAAGCCGTAGGACATCCCGGCCAGACCGGACTGGAAGATGAGGAAGGATGCGATGGCCACAGGGCCGCACATCCGCTTGAGCCAGGGGCGGAACTTGCCGTCCCTGGTGGGCTTGGAGCGGTCCACGATCTGGCCCATGGTCACATCGGTAAAGGCATCCACAAAGCGGGCGATCATCATGATCATGCCCACAACACCGGCGCTCACGCCCATCACGTCGGTATAGAACTTCATCAGGAAGCTGGACGACAGGATAAAAGTAAAATCGTTGGCGAAATCGCCGAACATATAGCCGACCTTGTCCCGCATCCCAAACGGGGTGGTCTTTTGCATTTCATTTGCCATTGTATTCTCCTTCGGTGGTCAATTCAAACGGTACAGTGTCCCTTCTGCTGTATCCAAGTTTGTACTCCAATATTATGACAAACTTTTATCAAAAAATGTTAGAATATTTTTTAGGTGAATTCGTACAATTTTAAGGTATTGTTTTTGTATATTTTCACAGTTCGTTCACATTCCGTTTTTTCCTCTTTTTCCCAGCATTCACTTTTTGTGGCACTCTTTACGGAAGTTTTTAAACCCGGACGGAGATAATAGGTATTCTGCCCAGAGCAGCGCCTGTTTTCCTGAAAAAAGTCTGGATTTATTCAAAAATCTTTCTATCCCTTTTATAAAATTTCTGTCATACTGGGTATAAAGACAATAAATGCCCCTGTGGCACGCAAAATGCCGCCGGGCTGATGAATGTGAGGTCATCCTGATGAACCGCTCCCTGCTGTATCCCCGCGCTACCACCACCCGCCGTCTCATCGGCCTGGACGGGATGTGGCGTTTCAGCTTCGACCCCGAGAGCAAGGGTGTGGAGGCCGGATGGGCGCTGGACCTGCCCTCCTCTCTTTCCATGCCGGTGCCTGCCTCCTTCTGCGACCTGTTCACCGACAAGGCCTCCCGCGAGTACTGCGGTGATTTCTGGTACGAGACCAGCTTTTTTGTCCCTGCGGAATGGAGCGGCTGGGACATCGTTCTCCGGTTTGGCTCGGTCACCCACCGGGCCCGGGTCTTCGTCAATGGCGTAGAGGTGGCCCAGCACGAGGGCGGCTTCCTGCCCTTTGATGCCACCGTGACCAACATCGTGCGCTACAACCAGTTCAACAAGCTCAGTGTTCTGGCGAACAACGAGCTCAGCGAGACGATGCTGCCCGCAGGCACCACACGCACCCTTGCGGATGGCAGAAAGATCGCCGCCCCCTACTTTGATTTTTACAACTACGCCGGCATCCACCGGCCCGTCTGGCTGATGGCCCTGCCCAAGGAGCGGGTGCTGGACTATTCCACACGATACCGTCTGACCGAGACCGGGGCCGAGATCGACTATACCGTGTCCACCAACGGCCCCCACCCCGTGACTGTGGAGCTTTACGACGGCACCACCCGGGTGGCCGAAAGCTCCGGCACCACCGGTACGCTGGTGGTCAAAAACGCCAAGCTGTGGAACGTCCACGCCGCCTATCTCTACGATCTGGTCATCCGCATCCACGAGGGCAGCGCGGTGGTGGACGAGTATCTGGACCGGATCGGCATCCGCACCTTTGAGATCCGGCACGGGCGTTTCCTGCTCAACGGCAGCCCGGTCTATCTGCGGGGCTTCGGCCGACACGAGGATGCCGACATCCGGGGCCGTGGGCTCGACCTGCCCACCGTCAAGCGGGATTTTGAGCTGATGAAGTGGATCGGCGCAAACTGCTTCCGCACCAGCCACTACCCCTACGCTGAGGAGATCTATCAGATGGCCGATGAGGAGGGCTTCCTTATCATTGACGAAGTCCCCGCCGTGGGCTTTATGCAGAGCACGGCCAACTTCCTGGCCGCCAATCAGGGCAACGGCAGGCAGCAGGGCTTTTTTGAGAAGGAGACCACGCCTGCGCTGCTCAAGAACCACAAGGCAGCCCTGACCGATATGATCGACCGGGACAAAAACCATCCCTCGGTCATCGCATGGAGCCTGCTCAACGAGCCTCAGTGCACCAGCGCGGGCACTGAGGAATACTTCAAGCCCCTGTTCGAGCTGGCCCGCCGCCTCGACCCCCAGAAGCGCCCCCGTACTTATACGGTCCTGATGACCAGCCTGCCCGACACCAGCAAGGGCCAGCGCTTTGCCGATTTCGTCAGCCTGAACCGCTACTACGGCTGGTATGTACTGGGCGGGGCCGGGCTGGCAGATGCTGAAGCCGCCTTCCACCATGAGATGGAAGGCTGGGCAAAAGTCCTGCATGGCCGCCCGCTCATCTTCACTGAGTACGGCACCGACAACCTGAGCGGTGCGCACAAGCTCCCCAGCGTGATGTGGAGCGCCGAGTACCAGAATGAATATCTGGAGATGACCCACGCCGTGTTCGACCACTACGATTTCGTGCAGGGTGAGCTGGTGTGGAATTTTGCCGATTTCCAGACCACCGAGGGCATCCTGCGGGTGGACGGCAACAAAAAAGGCATCTTCACCCGCCAGCGTCAGCCCAAGGATGCGGCGTACCTCTTCCGGAAGCGGTGGACAACTCTGCCGATTGATTTCAAGAAGCGGAAAAAATGAATCCAGAAAACAGCAGCGCCCTGCCGGTTTGCCCCGGCAGGGCGCTGCTTGTCTGATATGCGTTTACTTGATGCAGCTCGAGCACGGGCTGTACCCTGCCGCAATGGCTTCCTCGTAGCTGGAGAAGAGGATCTGGTTCTTCTCCGCAGGGAGATTGGCACAGCTGGGCAGGTGGAACTTTTTGCTGTTCACGTTGCCGATATACCCCTGCTGCGCGGTGGACGATGCCGCCGGGTCGGTGGGGTTAAGCTCGGCATCGGTGGCCGTTTTCTCGGTGCGGATGGTATAGTTCTGTCCATCGGAACCGATCACGATGGCCCCCAGCAGGTCCGTGCGGTAAACATTCACGCCCGCATCCCGCAGGATGCTCAGGGTCTCCTCGTGGGGATGGCCGTACTTGTTGTTCACACCGCAGGAGATGATGCCCATCTCGGGCAGGACGGCGTTCAGGAAGATGTAGCTCGTGCTGGTGCTGGAACCGTGGTGGCCCACCTGCAGAACATCTGCCTTCAGGTTGGCCCCGCTGTTCACAAGGTCGCGCTCCGCATCCGATTCCATATCGCCGGTGAGCAGAAAGCTGGTGGAGCCGTAATCCACCCGCAGAACGATGGAGGTATCGTTGGTGTTGTCATACTGCGCCACAGGGCCCAGCATGGTCACCGTGGCACTGCCCAGCGGCCAGACCGTGCCCACGGTGGGCACCTCCACCTGCAGGCCCTGCTGCTGGGTGTACTTGACGAAATCCTGAAAGCACTTGGTGGAGGCTTCCGTCACGGGGCTGTACACATGGTCTGCCGGGAAATAGGCCAGCGCAGCGGACAGGCCGCCCACATGATCCTCGTGGGCGTGGGAGCAGAACACATACTGCAGCTCCTCCACGCCGAGATTCTGCAGGTAAGAGACGACATAGCTGCCATCGTCCACGTTGCCGCCGTCGTAGAGCATATACTGGCCGTCACATTCCACCAGCACGCTCAGAGCCTGCCCCACATCCAGGAAGTGCATCTCAAAGTTGGCGGTCTGGTCGTCTCCGGCAGGCTGGGCAGTGCTGACCGTAGGGGTGCTGCTGCCCGGCACCACCGCCGAGGCATCACAGGTGGCAAGGCCAAGGGCCAGCGCCGCCGCAAGGGCCAGAGCAGTGATGCGCCGCCAGAGGCTTACTTTTTCTTTTTTGAAGTTTTCCACGCTGTATTCTCTTTCTGTTGATCATTCTTCGGCTTACGGGGTGCCGTGCCGTTGGGCGCAAAGCGTGCGCCTGGGCTGGGCTGGCGGCCGCCTGCGGTGCGGGCCGGGGCGGTTCCGCGGCTCTGATTCCTGCCTCCCCTGCCCTTGTTGGGGCGGACAGTATAAGTGCCGTCGTTGTGGATGGTCACCTCGGCAGGCTCGGCCCGGCGGGCAGAGCGCTGGACCGCGCGGCGGCCCTCGGCGGGCACCAGCAGCGGGATCAGGTCCTCCCGGTGGGTCATTTTCAGCGCCTTGATGACCTTTTCGGCATTGCGGGGCTCGTAATACTGGAGCAGGGCGCGCTGGAGCGCTTTTCCCTCCGCAGTCTTTTCCACGAACACAGGCTTGAGGGTGTAGGGGTCAAGGCCGGTGTAGAACATACAGGTGCTCACCGTGCCGGGGGTGGGATAGAAATCCTGCACCTGCTCGGGGCGCATGTGGTTTTTGTAGAGATACTCGGCCAGATAGACGGCATCGCTCAGGGTGCTGCCCGGGTGGCTGGACATCAGGTAGGGCACGAGGTACTGCTTTTTGCCCGCCTTCTTGCTCAGCTCGTAGAACTTATCCTTGAACTTGTTGAAGGTCTGGATGGGCGGCTTGCCCATGTAGGCCAGTGTATTGGGGGCGCAGTGCTCCGGGGCCACCTTCAGCTGGCCGGAGACGTGATACTCCACCAGCTCCTTGAAGAAGGTGTCGTCCGGGTCAGCCATCAGGTAATCGAACCGGATGCCGCTGCGGATGAACACCTTTTTCACGCCGGGCAGTTCCCGGACACGGCGCAGGATCTTCAGGTAATCGCTGTGGTCCACGATCATGTGGGAGCAGGTGGTGGGGGCCAGGCAGTGCTTGCCGCCATTGCACATGCCCCGCAGCATCTGCTCCCGGCAGGACGGGAACCGGAAGTTGGCGGTGGGGCCGCCGATATCGTGGATGTAGCCCTTGAAATCAGGCTCGTGGGTCATCCGCTCGGCCTCGGCCACAATGCTGTCGGCACTGCGGCTGGTGACCCGGCGGCCCTGATGCAGCTGGATGGCGCAGAAGTTGCAGCCGCCGAAACAGCCGCGGTTCTGGATGATGGAGAACTGCACCTCCCGGATGGCAGGCACGCCGCCCATGCTCTCGTAGATGGGGTGGTAGCGGCGGGTGTAGGGCAGTGCATACACCTTGTCCAGCTCCCAGCGCACCAGCGGCTTTGCCGGGATGTTCTGCACAAGGTACTTTTCACTCTGCTTCTGGACAATGATCTGGCCGCTGACCACATCCTGATTGTCCATCTGGATGCGGCAGGCTTTGGCGTAGGCCACCTTATCGGAGGCCACTTTCCGGAAACCGGCGCACTCCACATACTTTTCAGGCAGGTGGTCGAAGTCGGTCAGGTAGCAGGTGCCGTCCACATCGGTGATGGACTCCACCGGCTCCCCTGCCGCCAGCCGCCGGGCGATCTCCACGGTCTGGTGCTCGCCCATGCCAAAGCTGATGAGATCGGCTCCGGAGTCCTCCGCAATGCTGGGCAGAACGGTGTCCAGCCAGTAATCGTAGTGGGCAAACCGGCGCAGAGAAGCCTCCAGACCGCCCAGGATCACAGGCAGGTCGGGGTAGGCCTCCTTGGCCAGCCTGGTGTAAACGGTGGCGCTGCGGTCAGGCCGCGCGCCGCCGATGCCGCCGGGAGAGTATTCGTCCTCGGCACGCGGAATTTTTGCCACGGAGTAGTGGCTCACCATGCTGTCCACGTTGCCGCCGCCGATGAAAAAGCCGTACTTCGGCCTGCCGAACCGCTTGAAGTCCTCGCAGTCGGAATAGCGGGGCTGGGCCAGCACGCCGACCTTATAGCCCTCGGCCTCCAGCAGGCGGCTGATGATGGCGGTGCCAAAGCTGGGGTGGTCAACGTAGGCATCGCCGCCCACCACCACAAAGTCCAGCTGATCCCACCCCCGGGCTTCCATGTCCGCCCGGCTGATGGGAAGAAATTCGGTGTAGATCGGGGAAGAGTTGTCCATAGTGTTCCTCACTGGTTAAACCTCTCTGTCTGCTCCCCTGACAGGGAGCCAAGAAAAGTGTTGCTTGTGTTCTTATTCCTCCGGCTGATTCATCTGCATTTCCAGCCACTGCTGGCGGCTGATGAGGACAGCGCGGGGCTTGGCACCCTCATAGGGGCCGATGATGCCCTTCTGCTCCATCTCATCCATGATGCGGGCGGCGCGGGCATAACCCAGCTTACAGCGGCGCTGCAGCAGGCTGGTGGATGCCTGCCCGGCATCGATGACCACCTCAACGGCCTGCTTGAGCATCGGGTCGCTGCCGGTCTCTTCATCCGCATCTGCAGAGGATGCGCCCTTCTTGCCATCCTGAATGGCGTGCTTTTCCATGGCTTCGATCATGGCCTCGTCGTATTGGACGGTGGCGCTCTGCTTGATGAAGTCCAGCACGCGGCTGATCTCCTCATCCCGCACAAAGGTGCCCTGGATACGCACCGGCTTGGGCGCGCCCACAGGCATAAAGAGCATATCACCCTGGCCCAGCAGCTTTTCGGCACCGGCACCATCCAGAATGGTGCGGCTGTCCACCTGGCTGGACACGGCAAACGCAATGCGGCTGGGGATGTTGGCCTTGATCAGGCCGGTAATGACATCCACGCTGGGGCGCTGGGTGGCGACAATGAGGTGCATTCCGGCGGCACGAGCCTTCTGGGCAATCCGGCAGATGGAATCCTCCACGTCCTTGCCCACGACCATCATCAGATCGGCCAGCTCGTCGATGATGATGGCGATATAGGGCATCTTTTCCAGCATGGGGTCGGTGGCCGCCAGCTTGTTGAAGGATTTGATGTCACGGACATTGTTTTCCGCAAACAGGTGGTAGCGGCGCTCCATCTCCTGCACCGCGCTGCTCAGAGCACCCGCTGCCTTTTTCGGCTCGGTGATGACAGGCATCAGCAGGTGGGGGATGCCGTTGTATTCAGCCAGCTCCACCACCTTGGGGTCAATGAGCATGAGCTTCACGTCCTCGGGACTGGAGCGGAACAGAATGCTGATGATGATGCTGTTCACACAGACAGATTTACCGCTGCCGGTGCTGCCCGCGATGAGCAGATGAGGCATCTTGCACAGGTCGGCCACCTGGGCCACACCGGCGATGTCCTTGCCCAGCGCCACACCCAGAGGCGAGGTCATCCGCAGGAAGGCCTGGCTTTCAAAGACACTGCGGATAAAAACGGGGGTCTTTTTGTGGTTGGGCACCTCGATGCCCACGGCAGGCTTGCCGGGGATGGGTGCTTCCATGCGGACATCGGCCACAGCAAGGTTCAGGGCGATATCATCGGCCAGCGAGGTGATGCGGCTGATCTTCACGCCCGCCATGGGCTGGACCTCGTACCGGGTAACGGAGGGTCCCCGCGAGATATCCAGCACCCGGGTGCGCACGCCGAAGCTTTCCAGCGTATCCACCAGCTTCTGGGCGTTGGCCTTCAGCTCGTCCTGGGCACCGGGGTCACCCTCCTCGGCAGACTTTTCAAACAGCTCGATGCTGGGATACTGATACTGGAAGGTCTCCACCACCTCCGGCTCCTCGGCTGGGGCGGTGGCGGCGGCCTGCTCGCCTGCGGCGGGCTTTTCCATGGCGGCCGCCACCAGCGTGTTCAGGTCTTTTTCCTCCACCGGTTCGCTGGTGATGCTGATCCAGCCGTCCTCGTCCGGCTCACTGCGCATGGCCACCGCGTTTTCCGCGCTGACCCGCACCGGCACCACCGGCTCGTCCGTAGTGGGCAGGGTGGGGGTCTGGAACACCTGCATCTCAGGCTGCACGGGCTCTGCCGGTGCAGCCGCAGGGGCTTCCGGGGCCGCAGGCGGCACGGTGGGGTTCACCACCGGGGCCGGAGCAGGCAATCCGGCGGGCGCGAAGAAATCCTCGGCGGCAGTCTCCACGGCATCCGGCACCACCGGTTTGACGATGGCCCGGGGCGGGGCCTTTTGGAGCGGGTCCTGCCCAAAGGTGCCGCCCGGCCCGATGATGATGGGCTCAATAGGCTCGCTTCCGCCTTCGGAAACAGAGGTATCCGGCCCAAGATCGATATCAAACGCCGCGCGGGGATGGTTGGAGGTCACCTTGACCGGCTCAAAGGCCGGAGCAGGCCGGGCGGGAGCCGGTTCCGGCTCCACCGGCGCAGGCGGCTCGTAGCCCAGAGAATCGTCCACGGGAGCAGGTTCTGCTTCGCCTTCCATCTCCTTGGTCACCTTGTGGCCCCAGCTGAACACGCCGGACAGCCACCCGGGCACCGGAATGCCGCCGGGCGCATCTTCCTCATCGAAATTATCATCGTAGTCGTCCGCAGGTTCCTCGGCGCGGTCCTCCTCTTCCGCCTGCCGGGCCGCAAGGCGTTCGGCACGGCGGGCGGCGTTCTGTTCATAGACCGCCACGCCTTTTTCGTGCACACCGCCGCCCACATTGCAGAGCCACTGCCAGCACTCGGCAGGGGTGATATCAAAAATATACAGGCTGGCGCACAGGGCCAGCACCGCCATGACCAGATTGGCCGCAGGCCGCCCGCAGAGCAGGAGCAGGTTGCCGCCCAGCAGAGTACCCAGCACGCCGCCGCCCAGCCAGGCGTTCGCGCCGTTCTGGTAGCAGGCAGCGATCATCTGGGCAGCGGTCAGATCGGCTGGGATATCCGAAAACACGATGACCGTGCCGCTGGCAAAGATCAGCCCCAGCAGCAGCTTGAACACCTGCATCAGCAGGTCCTGCCCCCGGGTGTAGAGAATGGCCAGATAGCACACCGCCGCACCCAGCACAAAGCTGCCGCAGCCGAACAGCCCGAATAAAATCTGATGGGCGCTCTTCCAGACGGAGTCCCCCTCCACGAACGCCAGCACGATGAGCAGCAGCCCCACAAACAGGGTGCCCAGCCCCGCCGGCATCCGCTCCTCGGCCCGGCTTTTTCTGCGTGCAGACGCGCGCTTTGCAGTTGTTTTTCGCTTTCGTTTTGCCATTTTCTGTTCTGACCCCTGTCCTTTGTTCCCATAGTATTCGATTCTTTCATTATACCACGGGTTGGGTCAAGTGGCAATTACAGAATGCAGACCGGTTTGAGCCTTGAATGCCGCGTGCGGCATCCATTCCGCACAGATAAGGCAGCAAGCAAAAACGCAGTACCTTCCATGCGAGAAAGCGCAGAGAAGGTACTGCATTTTCCGTCTGCTTGCGCTGGTTCAAGAACCAGTTGACCGCTGGGGTCTTGCCATAGCCCATGGGAGCCACCACCGCCGTCAGTGCGCTGACTGAAACAGGGCGCAGGGTCTCCTGCACCCGCTCCGAAATATAGATCGCATTCAGGTCCAGTTTCCGCATCGTTTTTGCTCCTTTTCCCCATCCGGAGGATCCTGTGATCCGCTGTGTCAAGTATAGCATAAATGCGGAAAAGCTGCACGCTGTTTTTATCTGCTATGAACTCTGCCAGAGATCTCGTCAGGCTGTTGCGGATATAGAAAATGCAATGAAGATCATCATAGCAGAACAGGCATCCTGCCCGATACCGCCAAACGGTAATGCAGGATGCCTGTTCTGCTTTCTGTTTCCCGGAATTCCCGCGTATTGAACGGCGCTTTTTAATGCTGGATCTGTCCGCCTGCCCGGGTCGCTTTTTTCATCCGTAAATCTGTGAAGGGTGCCAATGCTTCGATCAGTGCGTGATCGTGGTTCTGCACCAGACGGCTTTGGGGACCGAAAAGCATGGTCTGTTCCACATCCTCCGTACTGGCAGCCCAGCCCGGCGCACCGGTACGGGCAAACTGCATCACAGCGCCAAAAATTTCCGCTTCCAGCTGCTTTGCTCCCTCAAAGGCACACACTGGCACAAGCTCTGTGTTGTGGAACACAAATGGGATATCCGCACAGTGCCACGGGGTACTTTTTCCCATCAGAGGGAAGTCCTGATCAAACAGATAACTGTACACCTTTCCGCCCGCCTTGGCACGCTCCCGGACATATTTGATCGTGGGGGCGCGGAAGCTGGTATCTGCCAGCAGCAGGTCTTCCTCCGGGCGGTGCGGGTAGGCAGTGCGGAACTGCTTCCGCAGGGTCTCTGCGGCAGACAGGCCCACTGCTTCCTCCGGGCCGACTCCTTTCAGACCATCAAAGAAACCGTAGAACTCCGAATAAACCGTACCGATCAGCACCGGAACGTCTGCAGTCTCGGGCCGAAACCCACTGCCGTTTTGGAGCGGATCTCCAAGATAGAAGCGGTTCGGGTGGGGACTTTGGCCCACGTTCGCGCCTTTTGCTTTCAGAGCCGGGCTGACGTTCCGGTAAGCCTGCGCCAGCTGGTGGTAGGGCACAGTTTCCAGCTGCTGTGCTGTCTGCACGCCAAGCTCCTGCATCAGCGCCTGCACACAGTCCCTGCCGCTGCCGACACTGTCGTTCAGCAAACCTTCCAGCACACCACTCATTATCATCGCCCTGTGGTACAGGCCATCTGCTGCCGGGGTCTGCAGCAGCGTTGTCACTTTGGCACCGCCGCCGGACTGGCCGAATACCGTCACGCAGCCGGGATCGCCGCCAAACGCTGCAATATTGTCCCGCACCCACTGCAGTGCCAGGATGATATCATCCCCACCCGCATTGCCGGAGTTTGCGTACTCCTCCCCAAAATCGGAGAGATCCAAGTAGCCCAGGATGTTCAGCCGGTGGTTCAGTGACACCACCACGCAGTCCCCTTCCCGCGCCATGTTTCCGCCCTCGTAGGCCACCTGCTCAATGGACGAGCCGGCAAAAAATCCGCCGCCATGGAGCCAGACCATCACCGGCCGCTTTTGGGCATCGCAGGCCGGGGTCCAGATGTTCAGGTTCAGGCAGTCCTCATCCTGCACCCAGTAGCGGTGGGGCACACGCAGTTCGCCGCCGGGCTTGTCGATGCTCAGCAGAGGGCAGACGCAGCCGTAACTGGAAGCATCCAGCGGCTCTGCCCAAGGCTGGGGCGGCTGGGGTGCATGGAAGCGCACCGCCCGCCCATACGGAATGCCCTTGAAGCTGCTGATCTCCCGGAAGCGATATCCCCGCACCGGACCGTAATTTGTCTGAACCACCGGGAAATCCGGCGCACAGCAAAATGCCTTTTCCATAAATGACCTCCTTCTTTCAAAAAGACAGACCCCCGGTACTGCAAACATGGCACCCGGAGGTCTGTTTTTGTTATCCTAAGTCTTCGCCGTTGGTGGCAATGACCTTCTGATACCAGTAGAAGCTGTCCTTCTTTTCGCGGCTCAGATCACCCGTGCCGTCGTCAAACTTATTGACGTAGATGAAGCCGTAGCGCTTTGCCATCTCACCGGTGGAGGCACTCACCAGATCGATGCAGCCCCAGGGGGTGTAACCCATCAGGTCTACGCCGTCCTTTACAGCCTCAGCCATCTGCTCGATGTGGGCACGCAGGTAGTCGATGCGGTAGCTGTCGTGGATCTTTCCGTCAGCATCCTTCTTGTCGTAAGCGCCCAGGCCGTTTTCCACCACCATCAGGGGAATGCGGTAGCGGTCGTAGATCTCGTTGAGGGTGTAGCGCAGACCAATGGGATCGATCTGCCAGCCCCAGTCAGAGGCTTTCAGGTAAGGATTCTTCTTACCAGCAATGATGTTGCCGCCCACATCATCGGCATCTTTGTGGGTGGTGATGCAGTTGGACATATAGTAGCTGAAGGTGT
This sequence comes from Faecalibacterium hominis (ex Afrizal et al. 2022), assembly GCF_049545105.1. NCBI lineage: Bacteria > Bacillati > Bacillota > Clostridia > Eubacteriales > Oscillospiraceae > Faecalibacterium > Faecalibacterium hominis (ex Afrizal et al. 2022). Next base: position 1,130,416 of record NZ_CP186860.1, read on the forward strand.
AGAAATCGACAGTACCGGCCTTCAGGATGGCAGCATCCTCCGGCTCCTGCCGGATGGTGATGTTATTCTCGGCAAAATAGCGCTTCATGTAAGAAGGATACTCGCCGCGGACATGCATATCAGAGCAGAACCAGTTGCTGATCTGCATGGCCTTCTGGTTGGCGATCTCGTCGGCCGGGTCGCAGGTCAGTGCGTAGCTGGTGATAAAGCAGATCATGCAGCCCATCTTGAACTGAGGGTAGTTGTCGTGGGCATACCGGACAGCCTCTGCACTGGCCACAAACTGGTGATGCAGCGCCTGAAAGCGCTCCTGCTTGTTGTCCGGCACCTTGTCGGTAGGGCCCTCAAAGCCCCGGATGGTGCCTGTTTCCAGGATCGCGCCCATGGGCATGGTGCCGCAGTTGATCTCGTTGAAGGTCAGCCAGTACTTGACCTTATCCTTGTACCGCTCAAAAATAGCCTTGCAGTAGTTCATATAGAACTCGATGAGTTCCCGGCTGGCCCAGCCGTTGTATTTTTCCACCAGCGCATAGGGCAGCTCGTAGTGACTGATGGTGACCAACGGCTCGATGCCGTGCTTCTTGCAGCAGTCAAAGACCTTGTCATAGAATTCAAGGCCCTTCTCGTTTGGCTCGGTCTCCATACCGGTGGGGAAGATACGGGTCCAGTTGATGGAGGTGCGGAAGGTCTTGAAGCCCATCTCGGCGAAGAGAGCAATGTCCTCCTCGTAGTGGTGGTAGAAGTCGATGGCCTCATGGCTGGGATACAGCCGGTCGGGGCGGACAGCAGTTGTCACCCATTTCGGGCTGGTGTGAGAGCCATTGGTGCACAGGTCAGGGATACTGGGGCCTTTGCCATCCACGTCCCATGCGCCCTCGAACTGGTTGGCTGCACAGGCACCGCCCCACAGGAAATCATCACGGAAAACGCTCATAAGTTTCTACTCCTATTCTATTTTGTTCTGGTTCAGGCGGGGTTCTGCTCAAAAAACAGCTTCAGGGCACCAATCATGTTGGCATCGTTGCCATAGTGGCAGCGCACCAGCTCCGGCTTGACCGCCGGCATGACTGTGCAGCGCTCAAACAGCCAATCCAACTCGGCCTGAATCGCAGGCAGCAGAGCCTCCGCTGCGCTGATACCGCCGCCGATGGCCACCGAGCTGGCGGACCGGCTGCACATTCCGGTGGTGAACACCATGATGGCCAAGGGCATCATCCCCATGGACGACAAATACAGCCTGTGGACCATCGGCATCCCCCAGAAAGACTATGTGAACCAGCTGTTCGACCGGGCCGACCTGGTCATTGCCATCGGCTACGACATCGTGGAATGTGCCCCCGCCAAGTGGGGCGCACGGCCGGATATGACCATCCTGCACATCGACAATGCCCCGGCAGATGTCAACAAGCGGTATCAGCCCGCCGTGGAAGTGGTGGGCGATATCTCAGAGAGCATCTACGAGATCCTGCGCTGCGCCCACCGGGACAGCGAACCGGAATTCGCACTCCGGCTGCGCGAGACCATGGTGGCCGAGCACGCCGCCATGGCAGACGATGACAGCTGCCCCATGAAGCCTGCCCGCATCCTTGCCGATGTGCGCAAGGTCATGGGCCGGGAAGATATCCTTGTGAGCGATGTGGGTGCCCACAAAATGTGGATCGCACGCCACTACGACTGCTACGCCCCCAACACCTGCCTGATCTCCAACGGCTTTGCCAGCATGGGCTTTTCCATTCCGGGTGCCTTTGCGGCTAAGCTGCTGAACCCGGACAAAAAGGTGCTGGCCGTCTGCGGTGACGGCGGTTTTATGATGAACAGTCAGGAGCTGGAGACCGCCGTGCGCGAGAAGGTGCCCTTCGTCACCCTGATCTGGGAGGACTCCAGCTACGGCCTCATCAAATGGAAGGAACAGGAGCAGTTCGGCGGCGAGCACTGCTACGTAGACTTCACGAACCCCGACTTCAAGCGGCTGGCCGAGGCCATGCACTGCAAGGGCTACCGGGTGGAAAAGGCTTCCGACCTCATCCCCACCCTCGAGGAAGCCTTCCGGCAGACGGTGCCCAGCGTCATTGTGGTGCCGGTGGATTACAGCGAAAACATGAAGCTTTCTGCGCATCTGAAAGAGGTGTATCAGCAGAGCGGCGATTGAGTATGCATCTTGAAATTTCCATGAGCCGCCCAAACGCGATTTCAACCTTTCGTCTATGCCGCTGCGCAAACGCAAATTTTCCTATGGCAGGCAGAACAGGCTCATCATGCAGTTGAAGTCAAAAGGGGCTGTTGCACAAGGGTAGAAACCAGCGCAGCAGCCTCTTTGGTCTTTATCAATTATCCATTCTACTTTTGGATGGAGAACGAGAACGTCATGCCCTTTTCCACCGCAAAGCAGGCAGCTTCATGGGGCGTTGCGCCCCAGCTGTTGTCGCCGCCAACGCCGCGCTGGAAGGCAGCACAGCGGACGACCGTCTTATTGTCATCCCGAGGCAGCTCGTAGAGGTGGCGGGCGTTTTCCAGTTCATGGGGCGTGTAGGGCAGGGCCGAGAAGGTCATACCGTCATCGCTGGCAAAGCGGATGCCGGGCACCTCAGTATCCCGGCCGGTGAGCGCTGCGCTGTACACGCCGGTGCGGCTGCCGCATTCCTGCGGGTAGACCGGAGTGTTCCGGGCAAAGTCCTGCCGGACGTTGTAGCTCCATGCGCCCATCTTGCCGCCTGTGGTGCGGTCGGCAGTGGTCTCCCGGGGGCCAAGACCCAGATAGGATACCTCCGTCAGTTCCCGGCGCAGCGGGAAGAGCAAGCCGAGCTCCGGTACTTCTGCCCTTTCACCCTGCCATGTCATCGTAATGTCGCAGCGGCCTGCGCCGTCGATGGCAAAATCAATGGGCACCGTCTGCCCGTCCGGCAGGGTGTAGACGGCACGAACTGTGACAAATTCTCCCCTGGTTTCGGCGGTCAGGTGATCACAGCGGGCATAGAGACCGGCAGTTTTCCAGAAGGCAAACGCGAAAGGCTCTGCGCAGCCCTCGTCGTTGTTGGTGGGGGCCCGCCAGAAGTTGGGGCGCACGGTATCATCCAGCAGCTGCACACCGTTATAGCGAATGGACACAAGCCCCTTGCCGCGGCCGAAAATGTACTCGAAGCCCTCGCCCTTTACGCCGATGTTGTAGTCCATCTCTACCAGCTGCGGGGCGGGCAGAGTCAGCCGGGCGGCGGCGTGGTTGTGCCATACCTGTCCCAAAGCAGCTTCATAGCCCTCCGGGATACCGGGCAGTGCAGCCCGCTGCACTGCGGCAACAGTCATGCAGGCAAGCCCTGCCTCCGGCAGGGCAAATGGGAACGGGATGTGCACCGTCCCGCCCGGCTTGCAGTCTGCCCGCAGCACCGCACGGCGCTCCGGCTGGCCGTTGACCGAGGACGCAAACACAAGATCGTAGGCGTTCAGGTCGGTAAAGAGGTTCCGGTTTTCCACCACGGCTTCGGTATCGGTGAGGGTAATTTTCAGGGGCGCGTAGGCCGCCTTGACTGCGTCAATCTTTGGGGTGTTGCGGCGGTCGGGCAGCACAAGACCGTCCACGCAGAATTCCCGGTCGGTGGGGCGGTCGCCGAAGTCGCCGCCGTAGGCAAAGCCGGGCTTACCGTCCGGGTCAGTCACTGCAATGCCGTGGTCCATGTACTCCCAGATAAAGCCGCCCTGATACAGCGGCTCTTCATAGGCATACTCGGTATAATCGGTGATGCCGCCGCAGCTGTTGCCCATGGCGTGGCTGTACTCACACATGATAAAGGGCTTTTCCGGGTGCTCTGCCAGAAACTTTTTGATGTCTGCCACCGGGGTATACATCTGGCTTTCCATATCAGAGGTGGCGGGGTATTCCCGGTTCCAGAAAATGCCCTCGTAGTGCACAAGGCGGCTGGGGTCAGTGCGGCGGAAGTATTCGCTCATCTCCCACAGGGTCTTGCCGCCGTAGCTTTCGTTGCCGCAAGACCAGATCAGGATAGCAGGGTGATTTTTGTCCCGCTCCAGCATGGCTTCGGCGCGGGCAAGCACATTCTCCCGCCACTCCGGGCGGGCACCGGGCAGCGTCCATTCATCCGAGCCGTCTGCGCCCAGCTTCTGCCATGTGCCGTGGCTTTCCAGATTCGTCTCCCCGATGACATACAGGCCGTATTCATCGCAGAGCTGCAAAAAATACGGGTCGTCCGGGTAGTGGCTGGTGCGCACGGCGTTCACGTTGTGGGCTTTCAGGTTTTTCACGTCCCACAGCATCTCTTCCCGGCTAACGGTGCGGCCGGTGCGGCAGCTCCACTCGTGGCGGTTGACGCCCTTGAACACGATGCGCTTGCCGTTCAAAAGCATCTGGCGGTCCTTCAGTTCAAATTTGCGCAGACCGACTTTCAGGCCGGTGCGCTCTGCCAAATCACCCTCGCGCAGCAGGGCAATTTCTGCCTCGTACAGGTTCGGCTGCTCGGCGCTCCACAGAGCGGGATGCTCCACCGTAAAGGTGAAGGAGACATCCTGCACGTCCTCTTCCACGTCCGGGTCAGCCTCGCCCTCGCCGAACACCACGCCGCTGTCGTACTCGGCAGGCTCGCCCACCTCAGCAGACTGCTGCTGCCCGTCAAACACCACCGAGATGGTGCCCGCGCCGCTGACCCTGCAATCAAAGGTGACAGTAGCGCTGGAAAAGTCCGGGGCAAACTCCTGCTTCACAAAGGCATCTTCCAGATGCAGTTCAGGCTTCGTAAACAGCTCCACTGAGCGGAATAAGCCGCTCATGCGCCAGAAATCCTGATCTTCCAGCCAACTGCCGGAGGAAAAGCGGTACACCTGCACGGTCAGGGTATTTTCGCCGGAGTGGACGGCGGCGGTCATATCAAATTCCGCGGGGGTAAAGGTGTCCTCGGTATAGCCGATGTAAACGCCGTTGCACCAGACGGCGGCGGCGCTGTCGGCACCGTTCAGGCGCAGGTAGCAGCTTGCCCAGTTTTCCGGCAGGGTAAAGCTGCGCTGATACTCCCCGATGGGGTTATAATCCTGCGGAATCTCGCCGGGGTGCAGCTTTTCGTGGCCGTCCCACGGGTACTGGGTATTGACGTAATGGGGCGTGCCGTAAGGCCGGCCGGGCTTTTGCAGGCTCTGCATCTGGATAAAGCCCGGCACTGTCATGGTATCCCAGTCCGTAAAGGGCGCAGTCAGGTTCTCCGCATAGCGGAAGCTCCACTCGCCGTCCAAGCTGACGGTCAAGGGCAGTTCAGGGCTTGTCTGGTCGGCAAAGTGGGCGTGGAAAGGCAGACGGTTCTGCTGGAAAATTTCCGGGTCGGCCAGAAGGGCCGGGGTAATGGGATGATTCAAAGGCATAAATGTCACCTCGCAGTATTTTCTGCTTTTATTATAACACAGGATATCATAACCCCGCGTGAAAACGCGGGGTTTGCAGAACGGCCCCATAGGGGCCATAATACCAGCCGCGCCTAAAGGCGCACAATGAGCGATGTCAACCGCACACTGACGTCGCTTTTACTTTCTCATACTATCTGCAGGCACTTCTGGCGAATCGTCGTCATCGAAGTCAGCTACATTCTTGAATGGATCTTCGTATTCCTTGAAGCTCAACTGGTCGCACATCTGATCGTTGAACTCTTGTTCCTGAATGTATTTGCGGATCTTGGTTTCATTTCCACCTACTGTATTTACGTAATATCCTTTCGCCCAGAACACTCTCCTTCCGTATTTGTATTTTAGGTTTGCAATTCCAGCTCGTATGTGATAAACTTTTCTCGTCCATATGGATGAACCTCCTTTTGCTTTAGTATGCGGTTGGCGTTACCCGCTTCTAATTATAGCAAAAGGAGGTTCTTTTTCTACCGTTTCAACGCTACGGCTCTATTCTTCCACAAGCATAGCTTGTGGTTTTCTATATGAAGAAAACAGCCTAAAATCTTCCGATTCTAAGCTGCTTTTCAATGCCGGTGGTGGGGGTCGAACCCACACGTGTTATTAGCACAAGGGATTTTGAGTTTTTATCCTCATCTTCCATCTGGTGTCATTCAGTGATATCTAGTGATATCTGGTTCCCACTGTGCAAAGGCAAAATTCACGCCTCAACGAACAAAAATTTGAAATATTCACGATTTTTCGATGCGTTTTCCCTCTACTCTGTTTTTTCGTTTTGGACCGCCCAAATGGAAATTGGAGGGATGTTCAGGAGGGATGCAGGGCAAAACGCTCCTCTGCTTAGGCACAAAACGAAAGGAAAGTCAAGGATGATGAACAAATTTCAAGCCAGAAAATTTTACAGGAAAATGTTTGCAAACTATCCCGATGTTCTTACCGTGGAGGATGCAACAAATCTCTTGGGCTTCAAAAGCCAGACCGGCGTGATACGGCGCATCCATCAGAACCGTATCCGGTACCTGAAGGTCGGCAGAAATTTTATGATCCCCAAAGAATATCTCATAGATTATCTTTTAAGCGATTGATTCCATATCGACTATATTATATTACATAGCGCACTGCTTTTTCAATGTCAAGGAGCTGTGCGCTTTTATTTTTTTAGATGGGAGGTCAAGTTTTGCACAGCAATAAGAACAGAAAGTTGAAAAAGCCACATGACCCTTGACTACTTCTACGGACAAGCCGGAGAGCTGTTCTCCTTCTACCGCATTCCAAAGGCTCTGTTTCAGGAGCCACGGTTCCAGAGCCTGTCAACCGATGCCAAGACCCTGTACGGTATCCTGCTGGACCGCATGAGCCTGTCCGTGAAAAACGGCTGGCTGGACGAGCAGAACCGGGTGTTCATTATCTTCTCGATAGAGGATGTCAAGAGGGCGTTGTGTTGCGCAGACAACAAAGCGACCAAGCTGCTCCGGGAACTCGAAAAGTTTGGTCTGATTGAACGAAAACGCAGAGGTCTGGGAAAGCCAAGTTTGGTATATGTGAAGAACTTTTCGGCAGAATCGTCAAAATCAATATTCCAGAATCGTGATTTTCACGATTCTGGAGGCTTCAAAAACGCAAGTCAAGACCCTTCAAAATCACGATGTAATAAGACTAAAGAGAATGATACTGAAATGAGTGAGACTGATCCATTCTATTCTGAAGAAGCGGATGGGATGAGCAAACGCACCCAACTGGAAGAATATTTTTCTCAGTCTTTGGAGATAGACCTTCTGCTCCGGCTCTGCCCGGATGATGAGGACACCATCTATCAGATCGTAGATTTGTTGGTGGACACCTGCGCTACCAACCGCAAGCTGCTGCGCATTGCCGGGGACGATAAGCCCGCCGAGGTGGTACGCAGCCGGTTTATGAAGCTGAACGCCGACCATATCCGTTTTGTGCTGATGTGCCTTGCAGAGAACAGCAGCCCAATCCGAAACATGAAACAATATCTGCTCGCTTCTCTGTACAACGCACCCACCACGATGCAGCTTTCCTACCAGAACCAAACCAACCACGACTTAGCGATGCGGAGGTGATAAAAATTTCAAAGAAAGCAACCACAATTGCCATCGTCAACCAGAAAGGCGGCACCGGTAAGACCACCACCTGTGAAAATTTGGGCATTGGGCTGGCGATGGAGGGCAAGAAAGTCCTGCTGGTGGACGCTGACCCGCAGGGCAGCTTGACCATCAGCATGGGCTGGCAGCAGCCCGATGAACTGCCCACTACCCTTTCCACCCTGATGGCAAAAGCCATGAACGACCAGAGCATTCCACCCGGCGAAGGTATCCTGCACCACGCAGAAGGCGTTGACCTGATTCCGGCAAACATTGAACTGGCAGGGCTGGAAGTTTCCCTTGTCAACTGCATGAACCGGGAAAAGATGCTCAAGCAGGTGTTGGACGGTGCAAAACGAGAATACGACTTTATCCTGTTGGATTGCACCCCTTCCCTTGGGATGCTGACCGTCAATGCCTTGGCGGCGGCAGACACCACCCTGATTCCGGTGCAAGCGCAGTACCTTTCCGCAAAGGGTCTGGAACAGCTTTTGCAGACTGTGCAGAAGGTCCGGCGGCAGATCAACCCGAAATTGAAAATCGAGGGCATCCTGCTGACCATGACCGACAGCCGCACCAACTACGGACAGCAAATCGACAACCTGATTCGAGGTGCCTACGGCAGCAAGATCAAAGTGTTCGACCAGACCATTCCCCGGTCTGTCCGTGCTGCGGAGATCAGTGCTGTGGGTAAGAGCATTTTCCAGCACGACCCCAAAGGCAAGGTGGCAGAAGCCTATAAATCTCTGACAAGGGAGGTGATGGCGAATGCCGAAAAACAGCTTAAACGTGTCGCTGAAAGGGGCAGATGACATTTTCTCCACCGAGGAATCCCGACAGGAGCAGCAGCGGGAACAGGTGCAACAGATTCCTATTGGAGAGCTGTTTCCTTTCAAAAACCACCCCTTTAAGGTTTTGGATGATGAGTCCATGCAGCGCACGGTGGAAAGCGTGGAACAGTACGGTGTGCTATCTCCACTGATTGCCCGTCCTCGCCCGGAAGGTGGCTACGAGATCATCTCCGGGCACCGCCGTCAGTACGCTGCACAGCTTGCTGGGCTGGATGCGCTGCCGGTCATTGTCCGCAACATGGACGATGATGCCGCCGTTTTGCTCATGGTGGACAGCAATCTCCAGCGAGAGAACATTCTGCCCAGTGAAAGGGCTTTCGCCTACAAAATGAAGCTGGAAGCAATAAAAAATCAAGGTGCTAGGTCAGATTTGACTTCTGGACAAATTGTCCAGAAGTCGAAGCTGTCCATTGAACGGGTTGCGGAAGATGCTGGCGAGGGATATAAAACCGTCCAGCGGTTCATCCGCCTGACCAACCTTATCCCCGAACTGCTGGACATGGTAGACGAAAAGAAAATTGCCTTCAATCCCGCTGTGGAGTTGTCCTATCTGGACGAAAGCCAACAGCGGGATTTTTTAGAGGCGATGAACGACACCCAAAATGCACCGTCCCTTTCCCAAGCGCAACGGCTCAAAAAGCTGGCGCAGGAAGGGCACTTCTCGTATGACGTTGCTTTTGCTGTCATGGGAGAAGAGAAAAAGGACGAGCTGGACAAGGTGGTTATCAAAAATGACACTCTGCGGAAATACTTTCCCCGCAGCTACACCCCGAAACAGATGGAGGACACCATCATCAAGCTGCTGGAACAGTGGCAGCGCAAACAGCAGCGGCAGAATGAACGCTGACTTATACCGTAACGAAAGACCCGATGGGGTCTTTTTCTTTTGCAAACAAAAGGAGAAAACGCCTATGAAAAACAACGTTACCCGCACCATCCGCTCCGAGGAGATCACCATTGACGTGCGTATCTGCGCTGCACTGGCGGCAAACCGAGGCGGCGAGGTCTACCTTGCAGCCATTGCCCCGGATATGGAGTTGACCGTCATCACGCTGGACGAGGCTCCCGACATCCTGCCCTGCTTTGAGGAGGACGATGCCTGCCTGAACCTTCCCAACACCTCGCTGCTGCTCTGCTACAACCCGGCACAGGTGCTGAAGATGGGCGGCAAGCACTACCTGACCGGTCCGGTGATTCTGGTCCGCACCAACATGGACGGCGAGGTCATCTCGCTGACCATTGATGAGGTCTACCTGTTCCAGAAGTATCTGGAAAGCCACAGCATCACCTTGATGGCAGACGACCAGAAGCTGCCCTGCATCTGCATGGAGTGAGGTGTGCCATGCTGAACTTTTTTATCGGTATCGCATTTTTTGAGGCTGGTGCCTTTTTCGGTTTCTTCGTGGCGGCTCTGATGCAGGCGGCACGAAGCGGCGAAATTGGGCTGAACGGAAAGGAGGATTCACATGGAAGAGAACACCCTGTCGGTGCTGAAAATTGCACCGGGACAGTATCCGCAGCAGGTCGAGATCGATAACGACCTGAAAGCCTTGCAGCAGGCGGTGGGCGGCTCCATCGGCGCAAGCTATCCGTTTGAAGACCCGGTTGCCATCGTTTATAACGATGACGGCAAGCTCATGGGTCTGCCCTTGAACCGTGCCCTGCGGGATAAAAACGGGCAGATGTACGATGCCGTTGCCGGAGACTTTCTGGTGGTGGGTCTGGGCGAGGAGGATTTCGCATCCCTGACCCCGGAACTGGCGCAGAAGTACGAGCAGCTTTTCCATCAGCCGGAAGCCTTTCTGAAACTGGGCAACCGTCTGTTGGTACTGCCGGTGCCCGATGAACCCCCTGCAGAAAAGCCCCGCACCAAGCCCCCGGCAGAGCATGACCGCTAAAATCACCCTGCTGCACGGGAGGTGATGGCAGTGCAGGAAGAAATCGAACAGAAGTCATTCAACATTATGATCTCCACCACAAAGCTGTCCGCCCGGACTGTCCTCCGGGCGGTAAAGGCGGCGTTTCGGCTGTACCAGTCCAAAACATCCCAAGGTAAGCAAAGTGTCCGCACCCTGTTGCGGCAAAACCGGGGCGTGTCCAGCGTGGAGATCAGCAAGACCGGCATTCGTGGTCTGGAACGCTATGCCAAAAAGTACGGCATCGACTATGCCATCCGCAAGGACACCTCCGAGGTGCCGCCCCGGTATCTGGTCTTTTTCAAGGCCCCGGACGCAGAAGCCTTTCACTCGGCGTTCAAGGAGTATTCGGCATCCCTGCTGAACAAGGACAAACGCCCCTCAGTGCTGGCAAAACTGCATGAACTGGTGCAGGCGGCGGCAGAACTCCCCGGCAAAGTCCGGCACAAGGAACAGGAGCGCGGACTGTGACCACGAAAAAGCTGACAAAACTGCTGGCGCTGTATCTGCCCTATATTTTGCTGGGGCTTGTGGCAACGAACTTCGGTGAAGCATGGCGGCTTGCGGAGGGCAAAGAACTGGGCGATAAGATCATGTCCATGATGGGCACTGTCCCGCTGGCATTTTCCAATCCTCTGCCCAGCTTGCATCCTCTGGATCTGCTGGTGGGCCTGTGCTGCGGCGCAGGGCTACGGTTGGCGGTCTATCTGCGTGGCAAGAACGCCAAGAAGTACCGCCACGGCATGGAGTATGGCTCTGCCCGATGGGGGACGCCCAAGGACATTGAGCCGTTCATGGCTCCGAAGTTTGAGGACAATATCATTCTGACCAAAACAGAGCGCCTGATGATGTCCAACCGTCCGCCTGACCCTAAGAATGCCCGAAATAAAAACGTGCTGGTGGTGGGTGGTTCCGGCAGCGGCAAGACCCGGTTTTGGCTCAAGCCCAACCTTTTACAATGTCACAGTTCCTATGTGGTTACTGACCCGAAAGGTAGTATCGTGGTCGAGTGCGGGAACGCACTTCTGAAAAACGGTTACAAGCTGAAAATCCTGAACACCATCAACTTCAAAAAGTCCATGCACTATAACCCCTTCGCCTATGTCCACAGCGAAAAGGACATTCTCAAACTGGTCACAACCCTGATGACCAACACCAAAGGCGAAGGGTCCGGTGGGGACCCATTTTGGGAGAAAAGCGAACGTCTTTTGCTCACTGCCCTGATCGCCTATCTGCATTATGAAGCCCCGGTGGAGGAGCAAAATTTCGCCACCCTGCTGGAAATGCTCAACACCATGCAGGTGCTGGAGGATGACGAGGAATATCAGAACCCGGTGGATCTGCTGTTTGAAGAACTGGCGAAAAAGAAGCCCAATTCCTTTGCCGGGCGGCAGTACAAACTTTACAAGCTGGCTGCCGGTGATATATGCTCTAAGTGACTTCTTAATCATGATTTTGTCATGGTTAGTGAAGCAATCACTTAGAGCATTTTTGTTTCAGGAGGTACAGCTATGAGAAACGAAAAAATCACCCCACTGTACGAGCGCCTGAGCCGGGACGATGAGTTACAGGGCGAGAGCAATTCCATATCCAACCAAAAACAGATGTTGGAGGATTTTGCTCGCCGGAACGGGCTGCCAAATCCTACGCATTTTACAGATGACGGTATCTCAGGCACCCGGTTTGACCGCCCCGGATTTTTGGCGATGATGGAGGAAGTGGAGGCAGGGCGTGTAGAGGCAATCGTCATCAAGGACATGAGCCGGTTAGGACGCGACTATCTGAAGGTCGGTCAGGTTATGGAGGTTTTGCGGCAGCGTGGTGTTCGTCTGATTGCCATCAACGACGGTGTAGACAGTCTGAAAGGTGATGACGATTTTACCCCGTTCCGCAACATCATGAATGAATTTTACGCCCGTGATACCAGCCGGAAAATCCGCTCTGTGTTTAAGTCAAAAGGCATGAGTGGTAAGCACCTGACAGGCACCGTGATTTACGGCTACTTATGGGACGAAAAGCGGGAGCATTGGCTGGTAGATGAAGAAGCCGCCGAAGTGGTACGCCGTATCTTTTCCCTCACGCTGGAGGGATATGGGCCTTATCAGATTGCTTGCAAACTATCCACAGACCGGATTGAAATTCCTGTCGTACACCTTGCCCGCTTCAACGAGGGTGTGAACCGTTCAAAGCCGGTCAAAGACCCCTATGGATGGGGATCATCTACCATCGTGAACATTTTGAAAAAACGAGAGTATTTAGGGCATACCATCAATTTCAAGACCCGCAAACACTTTAAGGACAAGAAAAGCCACTATGTTTCTGAGGACGAATGGACGATCTTTGAGAATACCCATGAAGCCATTATCGACCAGCAGACCTTTGATATGGTGCAGAAAATCCGCAGCAATGTACGGCGTTATCCAAACGGCTGGGGCGAAGCGGCTCCCCTCACAGGTTTGCTCTATTGTGCCGATTGTGGCGGCAAGATGTATGTCCACCGCACCAACAATGGCAAGCGGATTTCTCAATATACCTGTTCCAATTATACCAAAGTTCCGTGTGGGACACTATGCCCTACACAACACCGTATCAATGAGAGTGCTATCCTGACATTGGTTTCTGACACGCTCCGGGCTATCGCTGAATATTCCAAAAATGACCGGACGGAATTTATTCACGCCGTTCAGGAAACGCAGGTTGCCCAACAGAGTGCCGATATAGCGAAAAAGCGCAGGCGTCTGGCCGCTGCTCAAAAGAGATCCGGAGAACTGGAAAAACTGATTTGCAAAATCTATGAGGACAACGCCCTCGGCAAGCTGCCGGATGCACGATATAGGGCACTTGATGCACAGTATGCCAAAGAGCAGGACGCACTTGAGATTGAAATTGCGGAGCTGGAAAAGGCTGTTACCGGCTACGAGCAAAGCCAGAAATCAGCGGAGAAATTTATAGCCTTGATTGATAAGTACGAGAATTTTGACACTCTGACAAACACCATGCTCAACGAGTTTGTAGAGAAAATCCTTGTCCACGAACGCGCCCGAAAAGGCACCCAGGACACCACGCAGGAAATTGAAATCCACTTCAATTTTTTAGGACGCTATATCCCGCCATCCTTACAGCCGGTTCCTTTAACTCCAGAGGAACAGGAAGAATTGCGGAAAAAAGAAGAACGCAAGGACAGGCTCCATCAGAACTATTTGAAGCGGAAAGCCAGCGGTGCACAGAAACGGTATGAGGACAAAATCAAGGCGAAGAAAAAAGCGGAAATGGACGCTAAGAAAGCCCTGATCCGGGCTGAGGATATGAAAAAAGGTGTTTTTTCTACTATCGGTCAGCTACCAAAAGAAGAACCGCGCAAAGGCAGCATAGCAGCCAGCGCAGCAGTCTAATCATCACGAAGCAAAGGAGAATGAATATGAGTAAGTTGACTTACATTCGTTGTGGAGATTATGATATACCCAACCTAAAACTTTCTGAACAGCCGGAAACTTCTATCGGCAAGTACGGCAGAATGCGAAAATCCTACCTAAAGGAACATCGCCCCATTCTCTACAACCATCTGCTGATGAGCGAGAAGCTGTATCCACACCTGTTAGAGATTGAGCGGACAGCACAGGGGCGTGTGGAAACCATGTTGCCTCACATGATGGAGACTGCGGGTGTCACGGAAGAACTGAAAGCCTGTGACCCTATGCGTTGGGTGGGGTTGATGAACACATTAACGGCACAGATTGAGGAAATTTTAATCAGGGAACTGATTTGCAGCTGAATGGGAGGTGCGGGAAATGCTGACCTTTGAAAAGATTTTGAAAGTGTTTCAGGCATATCTGGATGATGATCCACTGTATGAGGTGGTTCAGACCAGCCACGGTTATACATTGATGGCATGGGAACCCCACCGGAATGACTGGTACAGCGCTGAAATACAGAAAACCCCGGAGGATTTACGGAACGCTTTGTTGGGTACATACGCCAACTTTCTGGAAGATAAGATTACTGGAAATGACCGTGACCTAACTGTGACAGAAACTGGAGAAATTCAGCAGAGATGCCGGGAACTTTTGGAAAAATGCTGGGAAACTTGATATAGAAACGCCAGAAGGAGGCCGCGATTATGCGTCCTCCTTCTGCTTCGCAGTCTGTTCCATTTTGAGCGCCCCGTCTATGGCACCTTCAATAATCGTCAGGTATTGTTCAGGACAGAGCTTCAGCTTGTGGCTGACCCGCTGCCGCTGATCGCTTTCTTCCCGCATGATCTCCGGGTTAAAATATCGCTCTACGGGAAGTCCGCAGACCTTAATCAACTGGATCATCACAGGCAAGCTCGGAATCGCACCTTGATTCTCAATGTTGGCAAGATACCGCCATTCAATCCCAACCATTTCTGCCAATGTTTTTCGTGCAAGACGCTTTGCCTCTCGTGCGGCTTTGACATCTGCACCAAAGGTTTCAAAACCGGGACAATCTTCAACTTTCGCCATATAACATCACCCAGTTACATTGTATAATTCATACTTTGCCCGTGGAATGTTGCTATATGCAGGTTGGTTGAAGTTTATAATTCATATATTACATCTTATATTTTTCAAGAACAGGAATTACAATAGAATGGAAATAAAAAAAGTAAAAGAAATAATTCTAAAGTTAAATCCTTTTGGGTTATTCAGTTGTATATTAAGTGTAAGGCGTTTTACACATGGAAGGCGGTGACAAGGTATCGAAGATTTCATACTAATAAAAAAAATCCAGTCGGGTGACACAGATGCATTTGAGATAATTGTCCGAAAATATTATCAGTCAATTTATCTATTTTGTTGTCGGCGATTGAACGGCGATCCAGATACCGCCGTAGATATTACACAAGATGTTTTCTTGAAATTGTTGGAGAATATTCAATCAGTACGAAAGATAGGGAAATTTCAAAACTACCTGCTAACGATTGCTGTTAATACCTGTAACAATTATACTAAGAAAGCAAAACCCCTGTATATGGATTTAGAAACTCTTGAAGATATAGAAGATACTGATAATGCCTTTGAAAAAATTGAGCTTAACGAACTTAAAGCGCAAGTTCAATATGCAATCAACACATTACCGGACTATCAAAAAGAGGTCATCATTTTACGATTTTATTATGATTTGAAAATCCGAGAGATTGCAACCATTACAAAAGCGAGTGTTTCTACTGTAAAATCTAGGCTCCAACAGGGGATTAAAAAACTGGAACGATATTTGGCTGATTTTAGAGGAGGCGATAATGTATGACCCAAAAACAAAATGGTGTATTAGAATGGTTGCAGAGTTGTGAAACGCCTGCTCCATCTGAACCTAAAATTGAAGCAGTAATCGTAGCTGGAAAAAGTTACATGAATAGTTCTGAATTCAATAAAAATTCAATGCGAGATATTATATTGAACCAACTTCAATTTCTGCCGCTTTCTTTCTGGATTATTCAAATAATACTCACTATATGTGCAGTATTATTAGCATGTATCCTGGGCCAATGGAGGGTTCCATTTTATTATCCATTGACAATCCTTGCAGTTATGGTTCCATTCCTTGCGTTATTAGGTGCAATAGAAATATCTAAAAGCAACATCTATGGTATGTGGGAAATTGAACAGTCTAGTAGAACAACGCTGGTAAAAATTATAGCAGGTCGTATGCTGATTATTGGAGTAATCAACCTTTTCCTAATAACAGTCATTTTAATTTCAATGGCATATATTTACCAGAAATCAATGATTGAAATGGTGTTGTATGGTTTGATTCCGTTTAATATTTCTTGCACTTGTTATCTTTTTATATGTGCGAAAAGCAGGACAAACGATAGCTTGTATCATTTAATTGCTTGTATGATTTTTCTTTCTGGAACATTTTCTCTTGTACTTCATCAGCGATTTATTTTTGAAGCGTCTATGTTCTGGGGATGGATTGGATTTTATGTGTTATCCATTATCCTATTAGGGAAAACACTTCAACTGTACTTGAAAAAAGAAAAAATGATTGGAGAATTGATATGGAACTTACAATAAATGATCTTTCAAAAGAATATGGAAGAAAAAAAGCTGTAAATCATTTCAGCGCAAAATTAACAAATGGTGTTTATGGTCTACTCGGGGCAAATGGTGCGGGCAAGACAACTTTGATGCGAATGATTTGCGATGTCCAAACTGAAACGAAAGGAGCAATTTTTTTTAACGGGAAAAACATTCATGATTTGGGCGAGAAATATCGTAATATCTTAGGCTACCTGCCACAAAATTTTGGCTATTATCCTAACTTTACAGCGTATAAATTTTTGATGTATATCTCTGCAATAAAGGGGCTGCCGCCTAAAAAAGCCCATAATCGCACAATGGAGCTGTTGCAGGTTGTTGATCTGCTCACACAGAAAAACGAAAAAATCAAAACTTTTTCCGGCGGTATGAAACAACGCTTGGGAATTGCTCAAGCATTACTAAACGATCCCCGTATTTTGATTTTGGATGAACCTACAGCTGGACTTGACCCGAAAGAGCGGGTGCGGTTTAGGAATCTGATTAGTTCTTTGGCAGAAAATAAAATTGTAATTTTGTCCACTCACATTGTTTCTGATGTTGAATATATCGCAAATGAGATTCTGATTATGAAAAATGGCGAGTTAATTCAACATGGTTCTCCAGAAGAAATTTTGAAGCCGATTGAAAAATGTGTTTGGGAATGTGATGTATCTCGAAAAGAGGCCGAAGAATTAGAATTGAACTATGTAACAGCAAATCTGAAACATAATAATGGTGCAGAACGGCTGAGGATTATTTCTCAAGAAGCACCATGCAGAACCGCTTGGAATGTTGATCCAACATTGGAAGATTTGTATTTATACTATTTTGCGGAGGTATCCGAGCATGAATGAAATGATAAAAGCAGAACGAAATAAAATATGTTCGAGAAAGCAAACACGAATGTTGTTTTTAGCTGGTGTGGTTCTTATCGTTGCCTATTTTTTCTTTTTTCAATTTAATTATCAAAATGTTTTCTATGATTATGACCTTGAAAAAATGGCATTAGCAAGCGGTTTTACAGCCATTGAACAACGGAAGGAAGTAGCAGAAATATTTGAAGGAAAACTCTCTCAAAATACATTACTTACTATGCAAGAAAAAATCGACCAAGCAAAACAAGCAACTGTTGGACAAGATGAAAATTCTGCTTTTTCTGCTGTTCATGTTTATCGTGACCAAGCGGCGATTCTGGAATATTTGACAAATTCTGATGGTAGTTTTAAGTCACTCGAAACAGCATATCCAAATAGTCCAACTGTGACTTTAGGATATTGCGATGGCTGGGATAAGCTATTATCTGGAATGGGGAGCATCTTGTCCATAATGATATGTTTAATTGTTGTAATCACTCTATCTCCTGTTTTCTCAGAAGAGTATGCACTTCATACAGATAGCATTATTTATTCGGCTCGGTATGGCCGAACCAAACTCACAACTTCAAAAATTATAGCGGCCTTGGAAGTTGTAATTGGCACATACCTCTTGTATTTACTGCTAAATTTAGTTCTGTATGGCTGTACCTATGGGTTACAGGGGTGGAATGTAAGCATTCAATCTTCATTACATTATGCTTCTTCAATATATAATTTGACCTTTTTGCAAATGTTCTTTATCTCTGTAATATTGAATATTTTGGGGATTGTAGCCTTGACAACTATTACATTGTTTTTAAGTGCTCAAATGAGTTCTCCTGTTACAGCGCTTATTACTTCTTGCGTCATCTGCTTCTTGCCAGTTGTGTTTGATTTTAATGATAGCCTTCCTGTTTTACAAAAAATGCAGGAAATTTGCCCGATTTTTATGCTTCATGCAAACGGTATATTTTCTGATATGAAAACATATTTCGGTATGAGCCAGCCGGTCTTTATGATCATCCTTAATATTGGATTGATATTCGTATTTTATAGACTAACAAAAAATATATCAAAGAAACATCAAGTTACGGGGTAATTTTGATGAAAGAGACAAGTTGGGTTAGTTGTCCTATATGCCATAATAAAACCCGAATAAAAATACGAATTGACACGGAATTAAGGAATTTCCCCTTGTTCTGTCCAAAATGTAAACAGGAAACGCTCATTCATGTAAAGCAACTGAATATATCCGTTATTAGAGAGCCAGACGCATAGACGCAGAGCCGATAACACGCAGGCTAACATGACTGCTGTTATCGGCTTTTCATATTCTTTTAAACCTGCCCCGCCTAATGGGGAAAGAAAAAAACCGTAGCTGGGCAGGTTGATTTTGTGCGCTTACTCTAGATACCCTGGCGGCGGTTTTGAGAAATCAGAGCCGCCGTTTCTTTTCGTCTACCCTAAACCAACGACGACCTAACACCGTGTAAATCCACGGCGGCACATAGGAGGATTGCCGCCGTGTCTATTTTTGCCTTTTTTCACAGTCCCCATGACCTGCACCAGCTAAAAAAAGCCTGTTCCCAGCAGCGGAGCAATGCGGTCAGAAGTATGCACTATACCATGTAACTAAACAGCAAAATATACTCTATTACGCTCGTATGGCTTTATGCCGTCCGGGCGCTTTTTTGTCCCTGTGGAGCCGTAACATCGGGCCAGCATGGCCCGAACTTTATCCCCGGTGCCGTTCTCCGCTGCCCCATTCAGATTTTCCCGAAAAAATCTGAATGGAGGAAAGGCAGATGGAAGTTACCATCAATTATAACGGACAAGCTGTGGCCGTGGAGGTCACGCTGGAAGTCTATGAATTTCTTGACCGGGCCGATCACAAAACGGAGAACCTGTTCCATGAACAGCGGCGGCATTGGGATGGCCGGGAGTTTGACGAGTACATCATTACCACCGAAGGCGTAGGAGCCTACGGAGAAACGCCGGAAGAATATCTTTGCCACATGGAAACGCTGCATGAGCTGATGGCTGTTCTGGACACCTGTACTGAGGCCCAGCGCCGCCGGTTCCTGCTCTATGCGCTTGAGGGACTGAGCCTTGCAGAGATTGGTGTGCTGTGCGGCTGCTCCAAAGTGGCTGTGTATCAAAGTGTGGAGGCGGTCAGAAAAAAATTTATAAATTTCTTTGAGAACAGGCTTAACGAATGACCTGTTTTCTGGCTACCAAGTGAAAGGGATCATTTCCCTTATCTCAGCGAGGGGCGGACAGCGGACGAGCTGTCATCCTCTCCGATTTTCAGGAGGTAAGCCTATGAAAACAATCAATCTGCGGTGGATGTATCCCCACTACCGGCATGACGAGTTTGTGGATGTTACGGACGAGGTATGGGCAGCGATGTATCAGGCCAAGCGGGAGATGGAGAACTATGAGCGTCGGAAAGTCTACCACCGCGCCTACTACTCTCTGGACGCATACAGCTGGCTGGAAAATTACGCGCTGGAACACAGCAGATCGCCGGAAGATATTTTGCTGGAACGAGAAGAAATGACCACCCGCCTGCACCTGATTGCAGCTCTGCCGGTGGCTCTGGCTCATGCCACTCCGACACAGGCCCGCCGTGTTCACGCCTACTACATTGCCGGTATCAAGCAGCCGGAAATCTCCCGGAGAGAGGGCGTCCACAGCAGCAAGGTCAGCGTTGCCATCCGCCGGGGGCTGCGGAATATGCGCCGCTGCTATGATGACCTTTTTCAAACAGAGTGAGGGCGTGCCTATGCAGACCATCAATCTCAAACAATATTATCCATTTTGCAAAGAGGACATTTTTGTGGAGGTGTCCGATGAGATCGTCGAAGCGTTTCTTCTGGACAAGAGAGCCGAGGCCGCCAGAGATCGCAAGATGTTCCGGTATAAGGCGTTTTATTCCCTCGATTGTAACGATGGAATCGAAAATGCCGCCATCGGCTGGGCGCAGCCATCGCCGGAGGACTACCTGATAGAAAAAGAAGAATTAGCCGAATACGAAGAATTGATACGGCGATTGTACGAAGCCATTTCTTCCCTGCCGCCTATGCAGGCTCGCCGTGTCCATGCCCGCTATATGCTGGGTATGAAAGTGAAAGATATTGCCGCAATGGAGGGTATCACGCCATCACAGGCGGGAAAATCCATCCATGCCGCACTGCGGAGGCTGCGCCGGTACTTTGCTCGACAGAAATGGACGGTCAATCTATGAGTATTTCCAAAGAAAAGAGGTGCCTGACATGAACGAAAAAATTACAGCCCACCATCAAAAAGAAGAACGGGAGAAAGTCCTGAAGGAGATTCGGCAGCTTGAAAACCGAAAGAAGATTTTGGAGAACAAGCAGTGGAACGAAGAACGCAGGGTTCGCACCCGCCGCCTGATTGAGCGCGGAGCCGTTTTGGAGGGGATTTTCCCGTTGGCTCCTGACCTTTCCGGCGCAGAGGTCAAAGCATTTCTGATTACCCTGTCCCATCTTCCGGGGGCTGCGGAATTGACTGCAAACCTGCCAAAATCCGGGGACACGCCATAAGTCCCTTGTTTACAAGGGCGCACTTATACACCGTTGCCGGTGCTGTGCGCCCTGCCGGGGGCATTGCGTACTTCGTCCGCGATGGGGCGCTACACTCCCCAAACCCCTTGTGCGCCCCGCGCAGCCAAACACCCGCTTCGCGTTTGTTCGGCTCCACGGAGCCTGAAATATCCCCGCCGAAAGGAGGTGCCACCCATAGATTTCTGTCATATCCCCGTCAGTATTATCAAGCGCAGCGCAGGCCGTTCTGCTGTTGCCGCAGCTGCTTACCGCAGCGGAACCAAGCTGACAAATGAATGGGACGGCATGACCCACGACTACACCCGGAAAGGCGGCATCGTTCATGCGGAGATCATGCTGCCTGCCCACGCGCCGCCGGAATTTGCAGACCGATCTATCCTCTGGAACAGCGTGGAGCAAATCGAGAAAGCAAGGGACAGCCAGCTTGCCCGCGAGATTGAAGCAGCCCTGCCCCGTGAACTGTCCGGCGAAGAGCAGCTTGCCCTTGTGCGTGCCTATGTGAAGGACAACTTTGTAGACAAAGGAATGTGCGCCGACTTTGCTATCCATGACAAGGGAACCGGCAACCCTCATGTCCATATCATGCTGACGCTCCGGCCTCTGAAAGAAAATGGACAGTGGGGCGCAAAGTGCCGCAAGGCATACGACCTGGACGAAAACGGCCAGCGTATCCCGGACGGGAAAGGCGGCTGGAAGAACCACCGGGAGGACACCACCGACTGGAACGACAAAGGAAATGTGGAGATTTGGCGGGCGGCATGGGCGGCCTGCACCAACCGGGCATTGGAGGCCGCCGGTCATCCCGCCCTGGTAGACCACCGCAGCTACAAGCGGCAGGGCATTGATAAGATTCCCTCTGTCCATCTGGGGCCAGCCGCCAGCCAAATGGAAAAGCGCGGCATCCGCACCGACAAGGGTGAAGTAAACCGGCAGATCGCCGCCGACAACAAGCTGCTGAAAGAAATCAAAGCCCGCATTACCCGTCTTTATCTCTGGTCGAAAGACGAAGCGGAAAAACCACAAACGCAGCAAAGCAGCTTGACCGCCTTGTGGGAAGCCCAGCAGCAGTTGAACGCTCCCCGCACCCGCACCGGCAAAATCCGGGCTTTGCAGGAAAGCGCTGCACTATTCAGCTTTTTACAGGCAAACGGCATCCAGTCTATGCAGCAGCTTCATGAAAAAATCGCTGATATGAACAGCCGTTACTATGACCTGCGGGGAAAGATCGTCAAGGCCGAGCGCCGGATCACTACCCTTACCGAGCGCGGGGAGATGTGGAAACAGTACAACCAGTACAAGTCCATCCACAAGCAGTTTGCCAAAGTAAAGCCGGAAAAACGGGAACAGTTTGAACAGCGCCACAGCCGGGAACTGATTCTGTATGACGCAGCGGCCCGGTATCTGAAAGAACTGAAAGACAGCGGCGAGGCAATCACCCCAAAGGCATGGCAGCTGGAAATTGACCAGCTGGCCGCTGGAAAGCAGACGGACACGCTTGCCATGAAAGCCATGCGGGAGGATTTGAAAGCAGTGGAACGGCTCCGCAAAACCGCCGAGCAGTTGTCCCGACAGGAACTGGACAAACCTCACGACCGGGAACCGGAGCGGTAAGGGCTACCGCGTTTTGGCGTACTCCTTTTAGGTGCGTCGCGTTTCACGACACCCTTTTGCACACAGAAAAACCGCCGTACAGGTTTCCCCATACGGCGGCAGTCGGTTTATTTGCCGAACAAGTCGCTGTGTGTGCCGGTGCGGGCCAGCGTCAGCACCAGAACATCATCTTCTATGCGGTAGACAAGCAGCCAGTCCGGGAGAATATGACATTCCCGATGGCCTGCCCAATCGCCGGACAGGTCATGGTCACGGTTCTTATCCGGCAGCGGTTCGCCCATCGCCAGCAACGCTACGACCTGCTCCAGCAGCTCGATCTTCAAGCCACGCTTGATGGCTCGTTTGTAGTCTTTTTTGAAACTGGTCGTGTACTTGACGGTATATTTGGTTTCTTTCATCTTTTCAGGTCAGCAAACAACTCGTCAAGGTCATTGTAGCCCTTTACAGACGGGTCTTTTGCAATCCTTTCCGCTTCCAGCATGGCAGCAACCGTTTCTTTGTTCGGCTGTTCCAGCCTTACTTCAAAGGGAATGCCGCCTTCACGAAGCGACTGGCGCACAAAGATGTTAAACGCCGTAGTCAGGTTCATGCCAAGTTCAGTAAACAGTGCGTCCGCCTGCGCTTTCAAATCTGCGTCCATGCGGATACTGATGTTTGTGGTATTTCCAGCCATACGATCAACCCCTTTCTGCTGGCAATTATAGTATATGCCATTTGCACGAAGAAAACAATACTTTGCACGAATATTTAATAATAAATTCATTTGAGGAGGTTGCCGGCTTTATGAAAGAAATCATTTATGAAGAACAATAAGTCTGAACCTATCCCCGTCATGGATTACCGCCAGTACCGCAGAGTGCGGAGGCTGGTGCATGAGTGCTGTAACTACATCGACGGAAACTGTATCGCCCTGGACGATGGGGAAGAATGTGTCTGTGTCCAGTCTATTTCCTACTCCCTGTTGTGCAGGTGGTTTCGGGCGGCGGTATTGCCGCAGGATAAGGAACTGGAAACGGCACTGTTCCACCGGCTGAATGCGAAGAAATGCTCCGTATGCGGGGCGCTGTTTACCCCCGGTTCCAACCGAGCCAAATACTGCCCGGAATGTGCCGCACGCATGAAGCGGATCAACGCCGCAAAGCGCAAGCGGAAACAACGGGAGAAATGTCACGCTTTAGGGGCTGAAAAACCCTTGTAAATCAAGGCTTTTTTCGGGGGTGTCAAAGGCAGTCTGATAGATTTATCCTCTGCCCCCTAAAATAGCCTTAAAATGCGTACAGAATCCCAAGAGAAACCCCAAGGAGGAACCCTATGTCAGACAACCGAAAATATTATTACCTGAAACTCAAAGAAAACTATTTTGACGATGATTCCATCGTGCTGCTGGAAAGTATGCAGGACGGTGTGCTGTATTCCAACATTCTGCTCAAGCTGTATCTGAAATCGCTGAAACATGGCGGGCGGCTCCAGCTTGACGAGGACATCCCCTACACGGCGCAGATGATCGCCACCATCACCCGCCAGCAGATCGGCACTGTGGAGAGAGCCTTGCAGATCTTTTTGAAGCTGGGCCTTGTGGAAGTGCTGGACAGCGGCACATTCTACATGAGCAACATCGAACTTTTAATCGGCCAGTCCTCCACCGAGGCTGAGCGAAAGCGGGCTGCGAGGCTCCAAAACAAGGCTCTTTCTGCGCCCCGGACAAACGGCGGACATTTGTCCGACATTCGTCCACCAGAGATAGAGATAGAGTTAGAGAAAGAGATAGAGATAAAGAGAGAGATAGAGAAGGGATGCTCCGCCCGCGCCTATGGCCGTTACCAGAATGTTTTCCTGACGGACGAGGAACTGGCAGACTTGCAGGCCAGTTTTCCCACTGTATGGGGCCAGTACATCGAAAAGCTGTCCGAATACATGGCCTCTACCGGTAAGCGGTATCAGAGCCATGCCGCCACCATCCGGCGCTGGGCCGGTGAGGACGCGAAAAAGGCGGCCCCGCCCACCCGCAACCGTGATTACAGCGTAAAGGAGGATGAAACCGTATGATGGAGATTACCGCAGAAATCCGGGCGCTGATCGACAAGGCAGCCGTCGGTATGGAACTGGCCGGGGACGAGTACATAGACCCGGCAGACGGGCTCATTCACTGTAAGAAATGCGGCGGCCAGAGGCAGACCGTTGTGCCATGCTTCGGGAAATCCGGCTACTTTATGCCGCGCTGCATCTGCCAGTGCCAGCGGGAGGCTGAGGAGCAGCGCAAGGCTGCTGAAGAACGGCAGCGCCGCATGGAGCGTATCAAACGCCGAAAGGCACAGGGCTTGCAAGACCGTTATCTGTATGACTACACCTTTGCCAACGACAACGGCAAAAACCCATTGATGGACAAGGCCCGCGCCTATGTGGAGAACTGGAAAGAGGCATATAAGAGCAATATCGGGCTTTTGCTGTTTGGAGATGTGGGAACCGGCAAGTCTTTTTTCGCCGGATGTATTGCAAATGCTTTGCTTGACCAGGATGTGCCGGTGCTGATGACGAACTTTCCCACCATTCTGAACCGCCTGACCGGGATGTTTTCCGAGGACAGGTCGGAGTTTATTGCCAGCTTTGACGAGTATGACCTGCTTATCATTGACGATCTGGGAGTAGAGCGCAGTACCGAATATGCTATGGAGCAGATGTTTTTCGTCATTGACAGCCGCTACCGCAGCCGCAGGCCCATGATCATCACCACCAACCTGAAGCTGGCCGAACTCAAAAACCCGCCTGACCTGGCCCACGCTCGTATCTATGACCGTATTCTGGAACGGTGTGCGCCGATTCTCTTTGACGGGAAGAATTTCCGGGAAGAAAATGCCGGTGCTACCCGACAGGCAGCAAAAGACATTGTAAACAGTAAGCACGACTGATTTTTTACCGGGCGGCACAGACCCGTTCGGAGAAAGGAGCGCCATGAACAAAGAACCCCGTACTATGCAGGTGGCAGACGCCGCTACTGCGTCCAGAGCGCCGGAAAACACGCCGACGATGGTAAAGAAAATCGGAAAGACAACCTACAAGGTTCATGTCCATTTCAGCAATACCAGCACAGAAACCATGAGCGATAAAATCAAGCGTATGCTCAAAAATGAAATTCAGCAAATGTGACAGACTGATAAACGAAGCCGCCTTGTGCTAAACTGATGATGGTACGCACCAAAATTTTTGTCAAGGAGGACACGAAAATGCTTTACACAGAAAAAGAGAAGCATGAAATTGAACGAGTAAAGGAGGTCTTTGCGGAACATCTGCGGCAAAGCCCTGATTTTGAACTGCTCTGGTCGGACAAGGTAGGCTATGTCTGGCTGACGATTGGCGTCAATCCAGTCTATGTGGATACCGGTATCAGAATCGAATCAGCCGCCGATCTTTGCAGCAGGTGTTTGGATGATGTTGCTACGGATGTTTTGTATATGACGGGCAACGATCACGCGCTGGAAGCAGCCGATCCGCTGGAATTGGCCGAAATCAAGCGGCGCTGGGAGCCATATATCAACCAGCTGCCAGACTATGCGTATCTCTGCAAAGACCTGCTGAACAGAAAAATGTAATCTATCAAACGAGGTGTCAGGAGCCATATAGCGCTTCTGGCACCTTTTTTGTAGATTTTTTGTGAATTTGATTAAAAAGTCCTTGACAATTTGTCTCTGGCAAGACCGCAAAATCCATCCTCATTTCCTGTGGTGCCAGATTAGCCCCCTTCGACATCCAAGAGCTGCGTGACCTCACTATGTACGATGAGCTGCAACTGGACACGCTGGGCGATAAGAAAACGGCATTGTTCCTCATCATGAGCGATACGGACAGCACCTTCAACTTCCTCATCAGCATGGTCTACACCCAGCTTTTCAATCTGCTGTGCGACAAGGCAGATGATGTATACGGCGGCAAGCTGCCCGTTCATGTACGGTGTCTCATCGACGAGTGCGCCAACATCGGGCAGATTCCCAATCTGGAAAAGCTGGTGGCCACCATCCGCAGCCGTGAGATCTCCGCCTGCCTTGTTTTGCAGGCGAGAAGCCAGTTGAAAGCCATTTACAAGGATAACGCGGATACCATTGTGGGCAACATGGACAGCCAGATTTTCCTCGGCGGCAGTGAGCCGACCACCCTGAAAGACTTGTCCGAGATGCTGGGCAAGGAGACCATCGACGCCTTCAACACCTCAGACACCCGTGGCAATAGCCCCAGTTACGGCACTACGTTCCAAAAGATGGGCCACGAATTGTTGAGCCGGGACGAGCTGGCGGTGCTGGACGGCGGCAAGTGTATTTTGCAGTTGCGTGGCGTCAGACCGTTTTTGAGCGACAAGTACGACCTGACCCAGCACCCTAACTACAAGCTGACCTCGGACTACGACCCCAAAAACACCTTCGATATTGAAAAATATCTGAACCGCAAAGAAAAAATCCAACCCGGAGATGAGTTCATCGTGGTGGATGCTGATTCGCTCCCGTCTGCCTGACCCGGTAGGCGGTTTTATTTTTATCCCGGTCAGAAAGGTGCACCAGAAAATCAGCCTTGCTGCGGTTATGCAACGTAAAACTACAAGATTTCGGGTGTGTACAAACGACCGGAAACGCTTTATAATAAAGGAGAAAAGACTATGGAATTCTTCAACTCTGCTATCGAAGTTCTTCAGACTCTGGTTGTCGCTCTGGGTGCCGGTCTCGGCGTTTGGGGTGCCATCAACCTGCTGGAAGGTTATGGTAACGACAACCCCGGCAGCAAGAGTCAGGGCATGAAGCAGCTCATGGCTGGCGGCGGCGTTGCTCTGGTGGGCATTACCCTGATTCCCCTGCTGAGCGGTCTGTTCGGTTAAGAACAGCGGGCGGCGATTGCCGCCCGGTACATATTTATAATAAGGAAAGCCATAGTAACGATCTCACATACAGAAGGTGAATCAGATGAGCGAGATTTTATTGTATCATGGCAGTAAAGAAGAAGTTGTCTATCCCGAAATCCGCATCACACGGTATACAAAGGACTTTTCTTGGGGATTCTACTGCACGAACAGCTATCAACAAGCCTACCGCTGGGCAGACCGCCGTTCTGCCGATGGTATTGTGAACGTCTATCGCTATGTAGAGAATCCTGACCTGAAAATCCTGCGTTTCCCTGAAATGTCGGACGAATGGCTGGATTTCATTGCAAAATGTCGTGCAGGCGAAACCCATCCCTATGATATTGTGGAGGGTCCCATGGCAGATGACACCATCTGGGACTATGTCAATGGATTTACGTCCGGGCAGATCAGCCGTGAAGCATTTTGGGCATTGGCGAAGTTCAAGCATCCAACACACCAGATCAGCTTTCATACCGTAAACGCTTTGCACTGCCTGACCTTTGAGAGGAGTGAATCCATCCATGACCGAAAAGCAGAAAAATGATGTTCTCTACGTTTGCAGCCTGATCGAGACCATCGCCCGTAAGACCAAAAATCATCGGCAGGATGTGATTCGTCACTTCACAAAAGCCGGCATCGAACGGCAGCTCCGGCTGGCAGAAGTAAACCACTGTCTGTCCTTTGAGCAGGTTTCAGATGAGCTGATTGAAGATCTCAACATCCCGGATGGGGATTTTGATACTGCTGCGGAGTGCCGCTATACGGTCCCTTCTGCAACCTCCATCGGAATGCTGTATCAGGGGCTGGTGCTGTCCACCATGAAAGATGAAGATGCTGCACAGGCAATTCTGGATGTTTTTTCGTCGTTTATCACGGATGAGATCTCCGATTTCAATTCCAACGTATACTACACCAATCCTGATTATCTCCGCTGCTCCTATCTGGAGGGCAAAATGCTTGCTTGAGAAAGGATTGTTATAATGGCAAAAAATCAACATAATGCAGGGCTTCATTATAGACCTCTCAATCAACTTGGATTATCAAACTTCAATGATTATATAGAAAATCCCATTGATAGTCGTTTTAAGTTTAATCCGCCCCCTCTAAAATGTGGTAAGCTTTTTGGACTTTGCAAAGCTGATCGTCAAAAAGAAAAGCTTCAGAAACATTGCCCGTGGCATCCGCTTCTAAAAATGAAGGCATTCACATTAGAGATCAACGGAGAAGCTGAATACATTTGGTATTGTAAAGAATGCGATTGTTATTATATGAACCCCTTTTGGCGAAATGGAGAAAAACGCATCCTTGATGTTTATCATAAGGTTCCTGTTCGCCGACTTATAAAAACAGCTATATAGCTTTGATTATGATTTGCCGATTGCCGAAAAGCAGTCGGCTTTTTTGTTTCCGTCGAACACTTTTTGTGTTTGCTCATATCATTTCATCTATCATTCATCAATCAAAAATGATAGATGAAATGAGGGCATTGTTCCATACGGCGGCTTGAGCAGCAGCGGAAAGCCCTCTGCAGCTTGCAGTTTTATTAAATGTCCGTGCTCCAAGCCGCGTTTTTATCCACCCATCCATGAAAGGCGGTGCTATTATGCAGTTTTTGACCCACATTATTTTTCTCCTGAATCTCCTCAAGACCCTTATCAACCATTTCAGCTAAGGACGGTGACTGAATGGAAACCGTTCTCAAAGCCATTGCCGACTGGATCAAAGGCATCCTGACGGCAGGCATTATGTCCAATCTCTCCGGCTTGTTTGATGATGTGAACACCCAAGTGGGCAACATCGCACAGCAGGTGGGCACCAAGCCCTCCAGCTTTGAGCCACGGGTGTTCGCCATGATCGAATCGCTGTCCCGGAACGTGGTGCTGCCCATTGCAGGCATCATCCTGACCTTTATCGCCTGTTACGAACTGATCGAGATGATTACCCAGCACAACAATATGGCACAGTTTGAGCCTGCCCTCATCATGCGCTGGATTTTTAAGACTGCTATTTCGGTGTGGCTCATCAGCAATACTTTTGACATCGTGATGGCGGTGTTCGATGTCACCCAAAAGGTGGTATCCGATTCCAGCAGCATCATTGCCGGAAATACCCGTGTCAACGACATTGGCTTGTCCATGCTGCAATCCAGCCTGATGCAGATGGATGTCGGCCCCCTGTTCGGGCTGTTTTTGCAGTCCTTCTTCATCGGCATTACCATGCGCATCCTGTCCATCGTGATTTTCGTCATCGTCTACGGAAGAATGATTGAAATTTACTGCATGGTGAGCCTTGCGCCCATCCCCATGGCGACCTTCGGCAACCACGAGCAGAGCCACATGGGGCAGAACTATCTGAAATGCCTGTTTGCACTGGGTTTTCAGGGCTTTCTCATCCTCATCTGCGTGGCGATTTACGCCGTGCTGATACAGTCGGTAGCGATTTCCGGGGATGCCATCAACTCCATTTGGAGCATTGTGGGCTACACCGTTCTGCTCTGTTTCAGCCTGTTCAAGACCAGCTCGGTGACGAAATCCGTCCTCGGAGCGCACTAAAGGAGGTGTTTGATTGGCTGCGTATATTTCCGTTCCCCGCGATTTGACCAAGGTCAAATCCAAAGTGGCGTTCAACCTGACCAAACGGCAGCTTGTCTGCTTTGGCACAGCGGCTCTCATTGGAGTGCCGCTGTTTTTTGTTCTCCGGGATTCCGGCGGCAACACTGCTGCCACCCTCGGTATGATGGCGGTGATGCTGCCGGCGTTCTTCCTTGGGATGTACGAAAAGAACGGCCAGCCTTTGGAAAAGCTGCTGTCGTACTATGTGCAGTCCCGGTTTGTCCGCCCGAAGATCCGCCCCTACAAGACTAACAATTACTATGCGATTTTGATGAAGGGAGGCATGACCCATGATCCCGTTTTGGAAAAAGACCGGTAAGCACAGCAAGCCGCAGTCTGCGCAGAAGCGCAGGCAGAACGCAAAGCCTGCTATGCCCCGAACCGCCCAGCAGTCCATCCCCATGCAGCGGATGTTTGAGGATGGCACCTGCAGGGTGAAGCCCAACTATTACACTCGTACCATCCAGTATCAGGACATCAACTACCAGCTTGCCCAGCAGGAGGACAAGACCGCCATTTTCGAGGAATGGTGCAGTTTTCTGAATTTTTTCGATTCCAGCATCAAATTTGAGCTGTCCTTTGTGAACATGGCAACCGACAGCACCGAGTTTGAAAAGAGCATCCGCATCCCGTTCCAGAAGGACGGCTTTGACGATGTGCGTGCGGAGTACAGCCAGATGCTGCGCCAGCAGCTTGCCAAGGGCAATAATGGTCTGACCAAGACCAAATTCATCACCTTTGGTGTGGAGGGCGAAAGCATGGCGCAGGTCAAGCCCCGGCTCGACCACATCCAGAATGACCTGCTGAATAATTTTCATCGGCTGGGTGTGCAGGCAAAGCCCCTGAACGGTGCCCAGCGGCTGAAACTCATGCACGATATGTTCAACATGGACGGTGCAAGCAAGTTTCACTTTGACTGGAAAGACCTTGTGAAAAGCGGGCTTTCCGTGAAGGATGCCATTGCGCCTACCGCCTTTGCGTTCAAGAACAGCCGCTCCTTCCAGATGGGAGGTATCTTTTGCGCCGCCAGCTTTCTGAGCATCACGGCATCCGACATCAGCGACCAGCTTTTGAAGGATTTTCTGGATATGGATTCTTCCCAGATCGTTACGATGCACATCCAGTCTGTTGACCAGAACAAAGCCATCAAGACGGTGAAGCGCACCATCACGGAACTGGACCGCAGCAAGATTGAGGAGCAGAAAAAAGCAATCCGTGCCGGGTATGATATTGACATCATCCCGTCCGATTTGGCAACTTACGGACGGGATGCGAAAGCCCTGCTCAAAGAGTTGCAGAGCCAGAACGAGCGGATGTTCCTCGTCACTTTTCTGGTGTTGAACACCGGGCACACGGAGCAGGAGCTGGAAAACAACGTCTTTCAGGCTAGCTCCATCGCCCAGAAGCACAACTGCAACCTGTGCCGCCTTGATTTCCAGCAGGAGCAGGGCTTGATGAGCAGTCTGCCGCTGGCGGATAACCAGATTGAGATTCAGCGGGGACTGACCACCAGCAGCACTGCCATCTTCATCCCCTTTACCACACAGGAATTGTACCAGTCTGGCAAAGAAAGCCTGTATTACGGCCTGAACGCCCTGTCCAACAACCTTATCATGGTGGACCGGAAGAAGTTGAAGAACCCCAATGGCCTGATTTTGGGTACTCCCGGCTCCGGCAAAAGTTTCTCAGCAAAGCGTGAAATTGCAAACGCCTTTCTGGTGACGGATGATGATATTATTGTGAACGATCCCGAAGGCGAATACTCCCCGCTGGTGAATCGGCTGAAAGGTCAGGTCATCAAAATCTCGCCCAACAGCACCCAGTTCATCAATCCGATGGACATCAATGCCAACTACTCCGAGGAAGATAATCCCCTGTCCCTGAAAGCAGACTTTATCCTTTCCCTGTGCGAACTGGTGGTGGGCGGCAAGGAAGGGCTGCTGCCGGTGGAGAAAACCGTCATTGACCGCTGTGTGCATCTGATTTACCGCAAATATTTTGCGGACCCCTGCCCGGAGAATATGCCCATCCTTGAGGACTTGTACAATGCCCTGCTCCAACAGGACGAAAAAGAAGCCCACCATGTTGCCACGGCTCTGGAGATCTACGTCAAGGGCAGTCTGAACCTGTTCAACCACCGCACGAATGTGAACGTCAATAACCGCATCGTCTGCTACGACATCAAGGAGCTGGGCAAGCAGATGAAGAAGCTCGGTATGCTCATTGTGCAGGATCAGGTGTGGGGGCGTGTCACGGCAAACCGCAGCAGCGGCAAGTCCACCCGGTATTATATGGACGAGATGCACCTCCTCTTAAAAGAGGAGCAGACCGCCGCTTATTCCGTGGAAATCTGGAAGCGTTTCCGCAAGTGGGGCGGCATTCCCACAGGGCTGACCCAGAACGTGAAAGACCTGCTTTCTTCCCGTGAAGTCGAGAATATTTTCGAGAACAGCGACATGATCATCATGCTGAATCAGGCGGCAGGAGACCGGCAAATCCTCGCAAAGCAGCTCAATATTTCGCCCCATCAGCTTTCCTACGTGACCCACTCCGGCGAGGGCGAGGGGCTGCTGTTTTTCGGCAATGTCATTCTGCCGTTTGTGGACCGTTTCCCCACCGATCTGGAACTCTACCGCATTATGACCACCAAGTTGGGTGAAGTCTCGGAGGGCGCGCAGAAATGAGTGAACCGAAACTGAACATCAAAGAGGAATCGTCTACCAAAAAGACCCGTTCTCCCCCGAAAAAAGCCAAGGTAGAGCAGACGGTGCCCAAAAAGAAAAAGCTGAAAACCGATGCAGATAAAGCTGCGGAAAAGGCACAGCATCTGCGGTTTGGCAAGGCGGAACTGACCCCGGACGAACTGAGCCGGTTGAGTAAGGCGCAGAAGCGAGAGATGTACGCTGCCCATGCCGCCCGGTCTGCGGCGCATCACGAAGTTGACCAGTACGAGGATGACAATGTGGGCACGCAGGCGCTGAGCGAGGGCGAAAAGGCGGCAGGAAATGTCCGGGATATTTCCAAGAGCCGCTATGCCCGGAAGCTCAAGAGGAAAGCCAAGATGCAGGGCAAGAAGGGTGCCAGAAACGCAAAATCTTCCGTGCAGAAGCCAACTGCGGCACAAGATACAGGCGCATCCGGCACCGGCGAGGGCGGTTCCAACTGGCTTTCCCGATGGCGGCAGAAGCAAGACATCCGGCAGAGCTACTATGCTGCCGCCCGGTCGGGTACGGCGGCGCAGACCGCAGGTGGCAAAGCGGCATCCAACGGTGCATCTGCTGCCCGGTCCGGCGTGGAACAGGCGGTAGAAAAGGGCAAAACTGCCGTCAGCACCGCCGTAAAGGGGCTGGTGAATGCCGCAAAAGGCAACGCACACGTTCTGGTGATTGTGGGCGTTTTTCTTTTGCTCGTCCTCATGGTGATGTCGGGCTTTTCCTCCTGCGGTATCCTCTTTTCGGGCGGCACACAGGTGTCCGGGCAGACCATATACTCTGCCGAGGATCGGGACATCTGGGGTGCAGAGCAGGACTACAAAAAGCTGGAAAAGGAACTGGATAAAAAGATCAAGCGCACCCCCACCGACCACCCCGGCTACAACGAGTACCAGTACCACCTTGACCCCATTGAACACGACCCGTGGCAGCTCACTTCATTCCTGACCACTCTGTATGATGATTACACCCGGTCGGAAGTGCAGGGCAAGCTGAAGGAGACCTTCAAAAAGCAGTACAAGCTGACCACATGGGTGGAGGTGCAGATTCGGTATAAGACGGTCTGGGTCATCAGTCCGGCAGGTATCCCTGTTCCTACCCAAGTGCCGTATGAGTACAAGATTTTCCACACCAAGTTGGTGAACCGTGGCTTGGAGGTGGTCATCCGGGAGGAACTGGACAACGACCAATGGAAACGCTACGAGATCTTTCAGGACACCTTGGGCGGCAGACCGTATCTGTTCAACGGCGGACTGCCGCCCGGTGGCTCCGATGGCTCCGGCACACCCGGTATTGATTATCAGGTTCCGGCAGAAGCCCTGACGGACAGCGAATTTGCCGCCATCTACAAGGAGGCGCAAAAGTATGTGGGTACGCCCTACGTCTGGGGCGGCTCTACCCCGGAAACCGGTTTTGATTGCAGCGGCTATGTCTGCTGGGTGTACAACCAGAACGGCTACGATGTAGGGCGCACTACCGCCAACGGTCTGTGGAACAAGAGCCAGCACATCTCCGAAGCCGATGCAAAGCCCGGTGATCTGGTTTTCTTCAAAGGCACCTATGACACCCCCGGCATGAGCCATACTGGAATCTATCTCGGCAACGGCATGATGGTCAGTGCCGGAGACCCCATCAAGTACGCAAACATTCACTCGTCCTACTGGGAGAAGCATCTCGCCGGGTTCGGACGGCTTTCAAAATGATTGGAGAAGTTACTATGAGCGAAAAATCGGATAAACTGCGGGCGATGCTGGCAAAAGAGAAAGAACGCCGCATCAAGCTGAACAATCGCATCGAGATCCTGGAGCGGCGCATTCAGGAGGAAGATTCTGCCGAGGTCAACGAGATGGTGCGGACGGCAAAGGTCACGCCGGAACAGCTCGCCGCCCTGCTGCGGCAGTCTGCCACCACCACCCCGAACCCTGCTGCGCTGTCTGCCGTGGGTGCAACTTTCGAGAAGGAGGATGCAGATGAAGATTAAGAAACTGGGCGCACTGCTGGTATCGGTGGCACTGTGCGCTGGCATGGCGGCTCCCGCTTTTGCCTATGGCGGTGAGCCTGTGGAGGAAGTGGAACAGCCCGTCCTGACTTCTACCACCGATGAAGAAGATGTAGTCACCGTGACCGATGAGGAGACCGGTGCCCTGACCCCGGAGGGCAACTTGACGCTGGTGGACGATTACCACACCGACTATTCCGATGGCAGCGGTCAGCAGTTCATTACGCTGGTGTCGAAGTCGGGTGCGACTTTCTATCTGGTGATTGACCGCAACGCCAAGGGGCAGCAGACCGTTCACTTTATGAACCTTGTGGACGAAGCCGACCTTCTTTCCCTGATGGAGGAGGAAGAAGCGAACGCTTATACCGCTGAAAAAGAAGCAGCGGCGCAGGCGGAACAGGACAGGCTGAAAGCCGAGGAAGAAGCGAAAAAAGCCGCCGAAGAAGCGGCAGCATCCGGCACGGAACAGCCCAAGGAAAACAAGGTCACAAAGATCGCATCCGGCTTTTTGGGTGTGGTGGTGCTGATTGCACTGGCAGCAGGTGGCGGCTTCTATTTCTATCACCAGCAGATGCAGAAGAAAAAAGCCGAAAAAGAAGCCCTCGACCCCGATGCAAACTACACCGAGGACAAGGGCGATTTTGAGATCCCTACCGATGTGCCGGACGAGGACGAAACCCCGGACGAGCAGGACACTGAACCCATCTGATTTCAAGGCGGCATTTTGCCGCCGTACATATCCAAATGAAAACAGATTGGAGGGAACGCTTATTTCAATTCTAGTTGTAGCAGAAAAGCCCTCGGTTGCCATGTCCTACGCCAAAGTCCTCGGTGCCACCAACCGTCAGGACGGCTACCTTGAGGGCAACGGTTATCTGGTAAGCTGGTGCGTGGGTCATCTGGTGGAGCTTGCTCCGCCCAATATCTACGATGCCAAATACGTCAAGTGGAGCATCGCAGATCTGCCCATCCTGCCGGAAAGGTGGCAGTATCTGGTGTCTGCGTCCACCAAAAAGCAGTTTGGTATCCTGCAAAAGCTGATGGACCGCCCAGATGTGGATAGCATTGTCTGTGCAACGGATGCAGGGTAGTGCGGTTAGGTGACTCAAGAGAAAGAAAAAAGAGACCTCATCTCGTCAAAAATCAAATTTCAAAATCATTAAAGGAGCTATTCAAATGAAACGAAATCAGAATTTCGACCATAATCACTCTCAAAAACTGCTTTCCTTCCGCTACAACATAGACACCAACCGAGTGGAAGCCCGGTTCACGGATGGCTCTGCCGTCGCCAACAGGATGCCCAACTGCCTCAGAACATCCTCAACCCGCTACTTTACAGTGGGGTTGACACGGAGGATTGAGTGTCATCGTTTTTTCATGGCTACCGCCGAAAATCATTGTAACGTATTTTGTGTTACAAATTGGTCAAGCGAATGATTATGATTAAAATTCTCTTACTCGCACAATAAGTCATTTGATAAACTGGTTAAAATGCCAAATAATTTCAAATCATAGTCCAACACACAACAAATGTGGTATAATAACAATATATTTAATGCTTTAACTGTGTTTGCAAAAAGGAAAAGAAGATAAGTATGGAGATTACATGGTTGAAAAATGAAGATAATGCCATTCAATACGTCTATGCCTCTGCTGTTCCCCAAAAAATACCATTAGACATTTTTAAAGAAATTGTTCAGAGCAGTAAAGAAAACTGTCTACCTGAATTTTATGTGATATCTGAACAGGGAAAGTATATCGGATATATTTTATTATTGGCCGATAAAAAAGAAGACATCCCTAAACCTTTTACATTTCTTGCATGTCATAATGGCGATACTCTGCCAAAAGAAACTCACAAAAAAATATTGGAATTTATCGGCAAACGGTGTCGTGTAAACAACTGGAATAAACTCGCTTGGTTGGCCGAACAAGAAATCCAGCAATTGTGATATCATCGTTTTTTAAGCTATCTCTCTATAAAAACTCCTTAAAGACATAAAGGCAAACTTGAATAAATAAATTTATCTAAAAGCCCCACCTACAATAGATATTCCAAATCGAAGAATCTACTGCAGGTGGGGCTTGTTCTATGTGATAAGCTATTTTGTAAAAATCAAATACGTAGATTATATGGCAGAATCATTTGGTGACACTGAAAGCTAATGTTGCGCCATCAACGACACTATACATATCGCCGTTAGCCGCAGTAGCAATTCCAGTAAACTCAACCTCCCATTTTCCTTTAGAGAGTCCATATTTTACATCTTCCGTACCGATTGTGCCGTATGCAGAAATGGCATGATCAAAGGTTCCAAAGGGTGTACCAAGTTTATTGAAATGCAGGTTACCTTCAAAGGAAACAATTACTGCACCCGGAACGGTAATCGTCCATTGGATATACCCTTCAGACAGATAATCAAGTGTACATGAACCAGCATCGCCCCAGAAGGTTTCGCGAGAAATTGGGACAAGTTTGAATGTTGCAGAGTTTACAGTTGTTCCTTTATCAATTTCGATACTAGATTTTTTGGAAGAAAGTGCTACAACGCCTGGTTCAACTGCAACAGCAGCAGGCATCAAAACTGTGTTGAAAACAACCAACGCAGCACTCGTTCCAGCCATTTTAAGGAATTCATTTCGGGTCATCTTTTTCATGTCGATTTGCTCCTTATATTTTATTGACTGTTACAAGTCACCCAGCTACAATTTGGATTCTTTTTCGCTTAATTCTGCACTGGAATCACCTCTTACAAAATTTTAGTATATTGGCATCATCGTGATCAAAAGCAATATCACTAACAGCCACCTCATCACACTATAAAGCCGCAAATTTTCAACTCAGGTGTATGCTCATCGGCAAATAAATGTGAACCATACGAATGCCGCTGTTAAACAACCTGCCAAAACCACTAAAATACAACTTGCCAACTTTGGCTCAATAGCAACTTTTTGATTTTCGCACAGCGCAAATTTCTGAAGTTCCTGAAATGTTGTTTGATTGACATTGCCGTGTATTGCTTTCCATGCAACGAAATGATTTGTAATCAGAAGATAATCTGAAACGATTCCTACAAAAACAATGGCAAAAAATGCTGCGGAAAAGAACCACATTCCATCGCATTGATTCACCGTCAGGATATCCTGAAGGCTTGCTGGCTTCAATGCCCATAAAGCCACAACATATAGCAATACTTCGCAGAAATCTCTTTGGAGTGGCCCTTTTTGCTTAAAGAATCCCATTACATGTTCTCCCTGTTCTTTGAAGTCACTATCAGCCACCAATGGCCTGATAATAATCCGTTTTAGACCGAATCAAAGAGCCATTTGACTTATATTCCTTGACAGTTTGATGATAGCAATGTGTATAGTAGCTATTGTCATAGGAAAATAGGACTTCATACGTAATAGAAGATATTGTCACTTTATAGCAGTCCGAGGACATACTCTGAAGCATCTGATCGAAAATAAACGATGCTGTAGAAGAAATAACTGCTGCTGGTGTGCTTCCCCATGCAGTTGCTAAAATACTGGCTACATCAGATGCTTTTTTGCATTTACGCAAATCACTAGCATAAACCGTATCGGTTGCACTTGTGCCAACATAGCGGTGCTTGAACTGCGACCCTGTCACCTCGCTTCCAGTGAGTGCAGGAATTTGTGCCAGCTGTCCGTTTTTGTAATTTTGCTGATCTTGATAAATTTCATAGAACAAGCTATAGTCACTTCTTGCAGTTGATGTTGTTGATTCACCAGATGCACCTACAACAACAATGTCCATCACATCATTAGGATGCACCGTACGCGTAATTCGTGTGATACCTCCATCACGAATTGTAAGCTGTTCAACAACATCTTTTCCATTCATCGAGTACGAAACAGAATAATTTGATCCTGTCAAAAGAGATTCGCTATTGCCATGATTTGTTGAATCTGCAAAGGCAATGGGCATAATGGAAGCAACACAAAGCAGCACCGCTAACACGCAGGAAATATAACGCAAATATGTTTTTGTTTTCATTTTGTTTTTTCCTTTCATGCATTCCTATAGAACAACGGACTCTCATCTGTGCATCGGAAACACCTCCGAAGTACATTGATTATCGATGCTCTCACTTTTTCAAGAGATATTTTCCAAATGCAAGGACGCCTAGAATATAGAAAAGCTGACGAACAATCAACATAATGAATGAAAGCAGCTCCAACATAATCGAACAGTTCCTTTTAGAAAATTATCAAGAAATATATCCCGTAAGAGTATCGCTATCTTACCTTTCATATGAATTTCAGTCATGCTCAAGCGATTCCGGGACATCCGGCTGATATGCCGTAAAGCCACAGGTGCTGTTCACGCTCAAGACTGCGAGAGCCATTGCCATAATGCAAGTGACCTTGCTCAAGAGCAACATAATCTTTTTCATTTCTGTTACCTCCGTTTGATATTTTTTAGAGCATTCATCTTCTGAAAACACATGAACGCCCTCGTACCTTAGGATATCTTCGCTTGTTTCTGAAAAAACGGAATGATTGCAAAAATCACTAAAACCCATTTTGAAATGTAGTATACCGTTATACTGCGGGTGTCCGGAAGCACATTGAAAATGGCAAACAGGAAATCTATTGACGAAAGAACAGATGCGACCATCTTATAGCTTAACCGCTTCTTTTTGCCTAAAGGCTTATTCGTTGCTTCTATCGGAGAGAAAAAGATAGCGATGCCCATAAGAGCTGCTGTTGTCAGGATACGAAAAAGGTGATTGGCTGCAATTACTTTACTCAGCAAAATGCAGATAAGTGCCAGTCCGGTAAATGCCAGATAGCATCTGGTGTGCGACGTTGCATGATATCCACCAATGTAGATTCTCTGCGGGATAAACCCAATCAAAAATGAAAGTGAGTATCGAACATCACCACACACGGCAGAGACGAGGATGACAAGCAAAACACTTACAACAGACGATATGAGCAACTCGTACCCATAGACATACGCATCCGCCTTTGCTTCATCTATCACTTTTTGCTCGCAGAAAAGACGGACTGATTTTTGAGACAGCGTGCGTTCCCACATTGCAGTTGCGCCACCTTATCTTCTGATTTTTGCTTCACTGTATCATAAATTTCAGCAAAATCAAGAGGTTTGGCAAAACTGGTCGTTCTGGTGACAAAAGTGGTAGGTCAGGCTACTTGTAAGGAGCCTTTGCACAGTCTATAATAGTAGCAGGACATTATTTTGTGGAGGTTGTCGAAATGCTGAAGTACCACGTTGCAGTCTGCGATGATGAGAAATCAGACCTTGATGGCATTGTTCAAAGCGTCCAGCAGTACGATGTGCAAGGCTGCTTTGACATTGAAACTTACATGGATGGAAACGAACTTCTGAGCGAATTGCAAATGCAGAAGAAATCCTTTGATCTGCTTCTTCTCGATATCGAGATGCCATCCAACGGTTTTCAGCTGGCGCAGTCTTTGATTCAGATGGAGAAGCATCCTTTGGTGGTATTTGTCACGAAGCGGCATGAGTACGCTGTGCAGGGATATGGCATTGCATTCCGCTACCTTGTCAAACCTTTGGATCAGACGCTGTTCGCTGCGGCAATGGATGCCGTCCTTCAGGAACTGAACTCCAAACATTTCACGATCGAATACGATGGTGTTACCATGTCCTTGGAAACATCGGACATTTACTTTCTGGAAAGCCACGGACATAAAGTTCTGATTCACTGCAAGGAGCAAGAC
Source organism: Faecalibacterium hominis (ex Afrizal et al. 2022) (assembly GCF_049545105.1). Lineage (NCBI taxonomy): Bacteria > Bacillati > Bacillota > Clostridia > Eubacteriales > Oscillospiraceae > Faecalibacterium > Faecalibacterium hominis (ex Afrizal et al. 2022). The sequence goes on from NZ_CP186860.1 coordinate 1,170,718, forward strand.
CTTACATTGCGAATGAGCATTCCTGAAGCCTTGGAGCAGCTTCCCAAACGGTGCTTTGTGTCACCACACAAAAGTTATCTCGTCAACATGGAACACATTGTTTACGCTACGGGAACCGCTGTTTTTCTTTCCAGCGGACATCAGCTGCCGATCAGCAGGAGGAAGCGTCAGGAGTTCAATCAGATCTTCAACGCTTATTTGGGAAGATGATGCTTTATTATTTCGTTGAGTTTGCAGGGAGCTTTGCCAACATTGCCCTGTTGCTGCTTTTTATCGGTCGGCTGTTTCCCAAAAAGGAGCCCGTCTCAAGGTGGTTCTATGCCTATGTTGCACTCTTGATTGCTGGGCAGTGTGCTTTGAGTTTATTCCCGGATTGGGTGACGCAGCGCACGATCTATCTTTTAGTTGGCGGATTTTTCCTTGCATTGCTGTTCTATGAGGTTCGACCGTGGCAGGCGGTTTTTGCAAGCGGAGCTTTCTTCACACTGATTGCTTTGGTGGAAGTGCTTGCAATGCTTCTGATTGGGCTGCGTATCCCGGATACCGACATTCTAATGCAGGCTGGGGCAGCACGGTTGGTCTATGTTGTTTTTTCAAACCTGATTCAAATTCCACTCGTAGTCCTGATCTCACATTTTTTCAGCCGAAAAGGAAATGCTCTGCGTATCCTATGGCTGCTGCCGATCATTGCGATTCAAATCGCAAGTATTGCTGTCTGTTATGTGGCACAGTATCATGCTGTGGATGAGTATTTCCCGGATTATATGGTCGGTCTTATGGCGGTGCTTCTCCTTATAAACATCCTGATCGTGTTCTATGTGGAAGCTCTCCGGGAAAATGAACTGGAAAAATTCAAAGTTAAGTTCAACGAACAGCAGTACAATCTTCAAATGGAATACTACCAGCAGCTCAAAGAACGCCAGGAAGAAGTCCGTTCTCTGCGGCATGATGTGAAGAAATACATCCTGGCGATGCAGGCAGTTGCAGAACACGGTGATACCGAAGAACTTCACAAGATTGCGCAGGCTGCCACGGATGTTTTCGAGCGTTCCACAAATATTTCTGCGGTCGGAAATCCTGTTGTTGATGCTCTTTTGAATTATTACTTACGAATTGCGGAAAGGAATAACATCAACGTCAAACTGGATGTGACGATTCCTGAAGTCCTGACGATCTCATCGTTGTCTTTGAGCATCATTATCGGAAACACATTTGACAATGCCATTGAAGCCTGTTGCAGTCTGCCAGCGGAACAGAGAATCATTCATCTACAGCTGCGCAAGCAGTATCGAAGCCTCTTCTATCGGCTGGAAAACCCATACAGTGATACTTCTCGCGGAATCCGCATCGGAGAGTATCACGGTTACGGACTAAAAAATATAAATCGTATCGTTCAGGAGAACCATGGTGACTTCTATACGAAAAAGAAAGACGGTGTATTTACGGTTCAAGTTCGCTTGAACTGCGAAAATTAAATATGTTTCCACAGCCAAATGATCAGCCTTTATACTGATTGTTTGGCTTTTTATTTTCTGAAAAAGGAGTGTGATGCCATTGACCCAGCCCAAATCCGACCTTGCCTATCTCCGCAGCGAAAAAGCCAAAGCGGAGCAGCAGCTACGCTACTACAAGCACCGTGAGAAAATTCTGGAACATCAGATACCGGAGCTGACCCGCAAAGCCCGTGTGCATCGTCTGTGTACCCGTGCCGGAATGCTGGAAAGTTTTCTGATTGCGCCGGAAGAACTCACCAACGATCAGGTGATGGAGCTGCTGAAAATTGCGTTCCGTCAACCAGAAGTTGCGCTGGCACTTGCAAAGATGATTCACGACTTGCAGGAACGCCGCAGCGTTTCAAACCCTTTAGAATAAAGACCTGCTAATAAAAGTCAAGCCCTAAAATAAGAAAATTCGCCAACCAACCGCTGCCCATGACAAACAGCATTCAAATGCTAGTCAAAACACAGCGAGGGCGACGGAGGGGATAGCAAAGCAAGCCCAGCCAGCCCCCGCAAAATCAGGATAGCATTTGAATGCTTCGGTTTGTCAAGGGTTCGCTGCGCCAGCTAAGTGGTTCTTTGGATTTAGCTCAGGCTCAAGAGGAAATTACGTCCAAAAACAAATATCCATGCTTACTGTGAGCGTTCGGAGTCCATTACAGCTTTCACTTTAGCGTAGTAGATTCGTAAGAACTTGTTGGCCGAAGCCATCATGTAAACTTTGTAGGGCTTTCCCTCTGAGCGCTTTTTGTTCATGAACTGAAAAACAGGTTCATCCTGTGGCTGTGTTTGCAAAATAACAGTCATAATCAGAAAAAGTGTTCTTCGCAAAACTGCTGAACCAACTTTGCTGATTCCTTTGTCATTCCCAACGACCTTGCCAGAGTCGTTTGGCTGCGGCTCAATTCCCGCAAAAGCAATGAGAGATTTCTTGGAGGAAAAGCGGCGGACATCTCCGATTTCGGCCATCAGCTGAGGGCCGAGAGAAGGGCCGACGCCGTACATTTCCATCACGGTGTCAAATTCAGGAAGCTGCTGAGAGAGGCGAAGCATTTCCTGCCGGAATGCAGCAACTGACTGAGATACGGCTTTCAATTGAGCGACCTGTTGCTGGATAAGGAGTTTTGAGGTGGGCGATTTCGGAAGAGAAGCGGAATTAACGGCACAGGCATAGATCTCGTCCGATTTTGAACGAGTGAAAACGTATCCGTGTTTCTGGCACCACTTCAGATATTTTTTGGCAAAAGCATTCGCAGAAAGACTTGAAACGCACTCGCTGTGCCAGAAGTCTCCAATAAAATCGACCCATTTCTCGCACCCATTGTTCTTCACGGGGCTTGAAAACAATTTATTTGCATCTGGAAAGGTCAGGTCAAGAGATGAAATCAGATTATTCTTCAGCATAGTACGAATCGCTACGGCCTGCTGGTATTGGCGATAACAATTTTTCAAAGCCAGCCGGGTATCATCTTCTGGAAGGTACTGCCGCAGCCGTGTCCACTTGTCGAGCGTATAGTTGGCGATTTTAACAGCGTCTTTTTTGTCCGTCTTGACACGTCTTAAACTGTTGTTGTCGTAGTCGTGAATTAGAACAGGGTTGACTACGGAAACAAATAAGCCCGCATCGTGTAAAACGAAAGCAACCGGTTTGTGGTAATTCCCGGTGGCTTCCAGAACAACGCGGGTCTCTCCGTCCAGAGCTTTGAGCTTCTCCGCCAGATCGTGCAGGTTCTGGGCGGTATGTAAAACTTCAAAAGGTTCGAGTACCACTTCTCCGAAGGGGCGCATAACACAAACCATGCTCTTCCCTTTGGAAACGTCAATGCCTACTGCGTTCATGATCTTTCCTCCATTTTTTGTATTTGCAACCGGAATCCATCTTTACTCGTTGCCGATTCAATCTATTGGGTGACACGAACGCTCCGCTTGGCGGTGGCTCAACCTGCTTAAAACGAATGCTACAACAAGAGAGATGGCGAACTGTCTTTGTTGCGGGCGTAACTGCCCAGGGCGCAATGCGTCAGCCGATTACTCTCTTATTGTAACTTAGGTACGAGTTGGAATGGAATATGGCTGGCTACCATATCCGGTCCCAACCCTATTGTAATAGGGCGCAATTATACACCGTTCCGGTGAAATTGCGGTCTTGCAGACGGCTCGATGAAATCGAAGCTGGCGTTTGTGCACCAGCCCGATTCCATCCCAAGGAAAACTGCATTTTCCTTGCGCTGCTTTGCAGCTATCCTTTTGCGGCTCCCGCCTGAGACCGAAGCGCACGGCACTCCGTTCCAAGGCGGCGAGCACAACCGAATACGATTCCAGACCGTTCATCAAGAGCAATCTTGCTGGGCGGTCTTTTTGTTTGGAGGTGATGCCTATTCCGTGTCCGCATTTCAAAATCACCATCGTCAAGCGCAGCCAAGGACAATCCGCTGTTGCCGGGGCCGCTTATCAGAGCGGCGAACGGCTGTTCAGCGAGTACGACCAGAAAACGAAATTCTACAACAAGAAGAAAGAGCTTGTCCACGCCGAAATCATGCTGCCACCTAATGCGCCGCCCGGATATGCAGACCGTGCCACGCTCTGGAACGCCGTGGAAGCCGTGGAGAACCAGTGGAACTCCCAGCTTGCCCGGCGCATCGTGCTGGCGTTCCCGGTGGAAGTCCCGAAAGAGCGGTATCTGAAAATGATTCGGGAGTTTTGTCAGGAGCAATTCGTATCCAAGGGCATGATCGCTGACTTTGCCATCCACGACAAGGGAGATGGCAACCCACACGCCCACATTCTGCTGACGCTCCGGGCAATGGATGAACACGGCAAGTGGCTCCCGAAAGCCCGAAAGGTCTACGACCTTGACGAAAACGGTGAGCGCATTCAGCTTCCTTCCGGCAACTGGAAGTGTCACAAGGAAAACACGGTGGACTGGAACGACCAGAAGTATGCCGAGGTCTGGCGGCACAGCTGGGAAGTTGTTACCAACCGCTATCTGGAAGCCGCTGGCAGACCAGAACGTGTTGACCTGCGCTCCTTTGAGCGGCAGGGCATCCAGCAGATACCGACCGTGCATCTCGGTCCCGCCGCACACCAGATGGAAAAGCGCGGGGTGGAAACCTTTCTCGGCAATCTGAACCGAGATATTCGAGCCGCCAACAGCCTGATGCAGTCCATCCGCAGTGCAATTCGTGGTCTGCAACACTGGATCGCAGACCTGAACGAAAAGAAGCAGCTTCTTCTGGACGCTCTGGAAAAGGCGAAAGAACCCACGCTGTCCGACCTGCTGGTGGACTACTTCGATCTCCGCAATGAGCAGCGCAGCGATTGGTCTGCCAAGGCAAAACTGAAATGCTCCGTCCGGGACTTTGAGGAAGTCAAACAGGCGGTGGACTATCTGAAAGCCCAATCCCTGAACACTGTTGAGGATTTGAACCAAGCCATTGACAGCTTAAACCAGACCGCCGCCCCTCTCCGCAAGCAGTTGAAGCAGAACGAAAACCGGATGCGGGCAATCGCTCAGATCAAGGATGCTGCCGCCGTCCATGCCAAGCTGAAACCTATCCACGACACCTTTATCAAGAAGAACTTCAAGTTGACCAAGGACGCTTATGCCGCCCAGCACAAAGAGGAGCTGGACACCTTTAATAAAGCTGTCCGCACTCTGATGAAACTGAACGGCAGCACAGCGGTAGATTTTTCGGCATTGGATGCCGAATTTTCTGCGCTGCAATCCGGCAGCGCAGAGCTGCGCACCCAACTGGAAACCTTGCAGCCGGATATCTCTGCACTGAAAAATATCCGCAAGTATATCGACATGGTGCTGAATAAGCAGCAGCTTTCCGCGCCGGGCGGCAAGATGCCGGAGAAGGAATCGGTGCTGAAACAGCTGGAGCAGCTTCAGCAGAAAAAGTCCAACTACAAAACGATTTCCACCACCCCAAACCGCGAAGAATCGCTCTAAACGATCTTTCTGTCACCGATACGCCGTTGCAATCAGTGGCAGAAATACATAATTCGTATGTTTTTGTTAGCTTTTGACTATTCTCGTTGGCTAGTGAGTAGAGGCGTATTTTTAAGGCGGAAATTTTCTCCAACACCCCCCATTTTAGGCCACTTTTTCTGTTAATAGTAGAAGTGTTTCTTTGAAGGCCAGTCATTTGTGACCTTTTTGTTAATTCTCAAAAAGATGGTTGTCTTTGGGCTGTTTTCGTTGCCTACCTATTGAGAGGATTTTTTCAAAAGCGGAGATTCGGTCTCAAGAATTACAATTCAATTACAAGTTTCTCACCAATGCTACGAAACAGGCGTTCTCGATGCCTACCAAGTGTAGGGCATCTTTTTCAAGACCATTCTCGGACTATTATGACGTTTTGTTTACAAAATTGCTTGCAATGCTACGAAATGGCCTTTTTCATCGGCTACCAAGTAGAAGGATGTTTTTCGTCCGTCAAAGTCCAGAAATCTTCCATATGTTCCTTGACAAGTGAATAGTTCAATCGTCCGGTACTTCACAAAAGGTACTTCTGTAACTCGCAGCCCGGTCATAACGAAGACGGGGTGGCTGAAATGCCAATGGTGCGGTGCAAGCCCGCCGCCGGACGATTCCCCACTCCTAGGGAAGTCGAGGACCAATATGGGAGACCTTAACTTATTAACGCAGTTGAGCACTTGTTTCGTGCTTTTCTGCGACTGGAGAATTGGAACCCACCAATTCTCGTTACATACTCTTTGTTCCTGATTTCTGCTTCAGCTGGAGGTGATCAACATTTCAGAATATCTTACCACGCAAACTCTGCTGCCGCCGTTTCTCCCATACCCACGCTTCCTTTTGGAACTTGACCTGAGCCAGACTGCAAAAATGACTTATGTGCTGCTGCTCGACCGTGCCACGCTCTCGCAGAAAAATCTCTGGATAGATGAACGTGGTTTCGTGTTTGTCATTTTTACGATTTGCTCTTTGGCTGAGCAGCTAGGGCGCAGCACTGTCAGTGTTTCCAGTGCGCTTAAGGAATTGGACGCTGCGGGATTGATTGAGCGCAGACGAACGCAGTTTTCTTCGCCCAATCACATCTTTGTGAAAATTCCAAATGTTGAATAGTTCTGCGTTTTTCACGATTCAAGAACCGCCAAAATCACGATTCTGTGATGCAGATTCTTAATGGCATCTGCAAAAGATATTTTTCCTATGCAGTATAGCAGCCTTTAAGACTGTATCAAAGAAAACTTTCACCTAACCAACGTAATAAAACAAAAAGAGAAAAACGAATAGAATCCATCCATTCCTTTCCGTATTTGCACCACATGAATGAGGAGGTCTGCCCTTGAACAAAGAAAAATCTGAGAAGAAGCCCACCACACGCAAACGTGCGCCGAGAAGTCCGAAGTCCGTGCGCCTGATCGTGGAACGCCATTATATCGGCAATGTGCCGATGAATACGCTTTTTCAGCGGCTTGCGGAAGAAGAAATTCGTAAAACTGCCGAATCGTATCTCGCCGCTGGCTAATTGGACGTTTTACTGCGGAAAAGGGCTTGCATCATCACGCAGCATCCGCTACAATGTGATTGATGAGGTCTCTTTTCCATTATGGAGGTACACATGGAAAAGGACAAAAAAGTAACTGCTTTATACTGCCGACTGTCAAAAGATGACGGTTCAAACAGCGAAAGCCTGAGCATCCGCACTCAAAAGGCGATGCTTATGGAGTATGCCACACGCAACGGTTTCGGGAATTGCCAGTACTATGTTGATGATGGTTACAGCGGTACGAACTCTGACCGCCCTGCCTTTCAGGAACTTCTGGATGATATCCGGGAAGGAAAGGTGGCAACAGTCATTACCAAAGACCAGTCCCGACTTGGACGCAACCACATCGAAACCGGAACGTATATGGAAATCTTCTTTCCTGAACACGGTGTCCGCTATATTGCAATCAATGATGGTTATGATTCCAACGAGCAATCTCAGATGGATATTGCCCCGTTCCGAAACATCATCAATGAAATGTACGCCAAAGACACTTCCCGAAAAATCAAGAGTGCCCTTCGGACACGCAAGAAAAGCGGAAAGTATATCTCCAGCGGCGCACCGTTTGGCTACCAGAAAGACCCTGCCGACCACAATCACCTTGTGATCGACCCGAACACCGCCCCCGTTGTTGAGTATATCTATTCAATGGCAGAGGAAGGGCTGGGGCTTCACCGCATCGCCAAGCGGCTCCACGATGAAAAAGTCTTGAAGCCGTGTTACTACAAGAAAGAGATGTTTGGCCGCTTTATTGATGATGAAAAGATGTATGATTGGGACAGTGCCTATATCAGTCAGGTTCTGCACAGCCCGGTCTACGCCGGACACATCATCTATGAAGCCAAGCCCACCGTGTCCATGAAATCCAAAAAGCGGCGTTATATTCCTTTTGAAGAACGTGCTATCGTTCCGAATACACATGAAGCAATCATCCCACAAGACCGTTGGGAGAACGTGCAGCGAATCCTTTACAGCCGTTCCAGTAGTTTTATGTGCGATAAGACCGACTACGACAATATCTTCAAAGGCATCGTCCGCTGTGCAGACTGCGGCAGAACGATGTTAGTCAAGGTTGAGCACAGGCGCAAACATAACAGTGTTCTGGATCAGACCTTTTATTGTTGCAGCACTTATCGGAAATATGGTGCGAAAGCCTGTGACTCTCACAACTTGGAAGCCCGTGTTCTGCATGAAGCTGTCCTTGCGGACATTCAGGCACACGCAAAGGCCGCTGTGAGCAATCGGGAAGCCCTTGTGAAGAAGATTGCAAATCAGATGCACCTCCGGGTGTCCTCTGACCGGGCGCAGCACAAACGGGATTTGAAGCAGTGTAAAGCACGAATCGCAGAAATCGAAGACCTGTATGCAAAACTTTATGAGGACGTATCAAAGGGACTTCTCCCGGAGAAACGTTTTCAAATGCTTGCAGATCGCTACGACAAAGAACAGGCTGAACTGACCGAGAAGATTGAGCAGTACGAGCGGGAAGGCCGTGCTGAACACGGTCAGCTGGACAAGATTCAGGATTTTATTGATGAAGTCAGCAAGTACGCTGGCATCACCGAACTGAACTATAGGATTCTGCATCAGCTGATTGACAAGATTCTGGTATCCAAAGCGGAAAAGGCCGATGGCGAATACGTCCAGAAAATCCAGATTTTCTACCGCTTTATCGGCCCATTGGATGCCATCGAGTAACAATGTCAGAAAAGTCACCTCCGAGAACTATCCTACAGATGCAGGGCGTGAGGGCGAACTAATCTTCCGCCTTGTCTACCAGCAAGCGGGCTGCAAAAAGCCCTTTTCCCGCCTGTGGCTGTCCAGCATGGAGGAAAACGCCATCCGAGAGGGGTTCGCCCATCTCAAACCGTCAACTGAATACGATGCGCTGTACAACGCAGCACTTTGCCGGGAACGTGCCGACTGGATGGTCGGCATCAATGCGTCCCGGCTTTTTTCATGTCTGTACGGTCAACCTTTAGCGGTCGGTCGGGTCATGACTCCGGTGCTTGCCATGACGGTGGTGCGGGAGGCTGCGATAGCCGCTTTTGTGCCGGAAAAGTTCTACACGGTGGATCTGGAACTGACCAGCGGATGCACGGCATCCAGCCGCCGCATTCCTGAAAAATCCGTTGCAGAAAACCTGCTGGAAGCCTGTCGAAGGGAGATGGTGGCAACGATCCAGCGCATCACCCGCAAGGAAAAATCCGAGAATCCGCCGCCGCTGTACGACCTGACCACCCTTCAGCGGGACGCCAACCGCCTGCTGGGGTACAGCGCACAGCAGACGCTGGACTATGTGCAGAGCCTGTATGAGAAGAAACTTACCACTTATCCCCGGACTGATAGCTGCTATATCACCGACGATGACGAGGAAATGCTGGAGGTGCTGACCGAGGAACTGGAAGGCTTTTTTGACATTACCCCAGAAGATGTGGACGAGGCTGTACCCCGGACACGGCGCACCGTCAACCGGGAAAAAGTCACCGACCACCACGCCATCCTGCCCACCCGCAGTATGCTGCAAGCCGATCTGGAAGCGCTGCCTAAAGGCGAGCAGAACGTTCTGAAGCTCATCATCGCCCGGACGCTGATGGCAGTCAGCAAGCCCTTCCGGTATCTGGAAACCCTGCTGACCACCGAATGTGCCGGGGAGGAATTTACCGCCAAGGGCAAGGAGGTTCTGGAAGAAGGCTGGAAAGCGGTGGAACGTAAGGTGCTTGCCGACATCCTGAACCGAAAACAGGAACTCACCGCCCTGCCCAATGCGGCAGAAAACGAGTGCGGCATCCTTAACGCAGAGCTGAAGGAGGGTCAAACGTCCCCGCCGAAGCACTTTACCGAGGACACCCTGCTGCACGCTATGGAGACCGCCAGTGCGGACAGTATGCCGGAGGGCGTGGAGCGTCAGGGCATCGGTACCCCGGCAACCAGAGCCGCCACCATCGAAAAACTGGTGCAGAAGGGTTTTCTGGAACGCAAGGGCACCAAGAAAAACAAGGTGCTTCTGCCCACGGACAAGGGCAAAGCCCTCATTACTGTGATGCCCGAAGAGATCCAATCCCCGGAAATGACCGCCGATTGGGAAACGAAGCTGCTGCGTATTGAGCGCAGCGAAATGGAGCCGGGTGAATTTATGACTGAGATCAATACGATGATTACCGAACTGGTAAAGAACACGGAAATGAAAAAAGGAGCGAATGCACTTATGAAAAGCAAGATTATTGGTGTCTGTCCGAACTGTGGGAAGCCTGTCGTGGAACGTGAAAAGGGCTGGTTCTGTGAGAACAGGGAGTGCCGTTTCGTTCTGTGGAAGGACAATGCGTTCTTCAAGCGTCTGGGCAAGCGGCTGGACGCTCATGTGGCGGACAAGCTGCTGCGGGATGGTCGTGTCCGCTTGAAGGACTGCAAGAGTGCCAAGGGCAAGACCTACAATGCCACCGTGCTGCTGTCCTGTGAAGCCGATGGCCGCAGCAAGTTTTCGCTGGAATTTGAAGGTGGGTGCTGATGGAGCAGATAAAAGAAGCGGTCTACCTTATCAACGATGAACGCTATCTGCATCTCAGGGAAAACGGTGCAGGGGTCGGCTTTGCCACTTATAACAAGGTAACTGGCGAGCCGCTGGAAAGTGGGCAGATCTCGGAAAAGAATCTGCCGCCAGATGGACAAAACACCATCCCTGCCGCCCGGAACTGGTATCTGTTTGAACTTTCGGACGATGACCGTAAGGCCATCCAACAGGAAAGCGTAAATATCCTCGAAAACATCCCACAGGCGGGCATCGGCAGGCGGCGCATCTGGGAGCCGGAAACGCTGCCGAAGGATATTCGTCTCATCAACAGCCACTATGACGACCTCTACCGCATTCCCGATGGCGGAGTGATTCAGGTGGATTACCCGGATGGGCGCAGTTTTACGGCACGGGTGGAACATCTGGATGATTATCACTTTGACATGGGCGGTCTGGGCAATGTGTTCCACATCTGCCAGTTTGCCGAGGTCATGGAGCGGAACCATGCAGACTTCTACCCCGAAATTCAGACACAGGACGAGCAGGCCGCATGGGAACTGGGTGGCAAAGGTTATCTTGCCATCCAGTCCTGTGAGGATGGATGGGACTACACCATTTACCACAGCGATTTTTCCGTGATGGACGGCGGGCAGTTGGATGCCCCGGAACTGACCATTCAGGAAGCCCGTGAGCAGATTCTGGAAGCACACCACATGGAAAAGGGCCGGCGGCTACTGCAGGACTACGATGCAGTCATGGATAAAGTTGCGGAAGCCGAGGAACTGAGTGCAGACCATCACCCTTCCACACTGGAAAAGCTGGCAGAACTGGCAAGTGATACGTCTGCGCCAAAATCCTCTGCACGTTCTGCACCGGAACTGTGAGGTGGGCGATGCAGCAAAAATGGAACCAGAATTTTGACGGTGAACCCATGACAGACATCCCGCAGAAGTTTCTGAACGCAGGGTGCGATGCTTATATGGTGATGCAGCTGCGGCATGACGAAAAAATCCTCGATGAAAGATTTGCTTCCATGCGGGAACTGCATCGTTGTGGCAAAACGCCAGACCCGGAGCATTATGAGGTCACCTACTATGCTGATTTGCCCGCCATGTGGCAGGATGTGCCGAACAACGAGATTTTGGAAGAACTATTTCAGATGTTCAACCTCTCCCATCCGCAGGATTTTGAGGGGCACAGCCTGTCGGTCAGCGATGTGATCGCACTCAAACGCAATGGCGAGGTGTCTGTGCATTATGTGGACAGCATCGGCTTCAAAGATTTACAGGGGTTTCTGGACAAGCAGCCGGAACGCCATTCGGTACTGATGAATCTCAAGGAAAAGTGCGATGCCCCGGAGTGCAATCCTACCGTCTGCCGGAAAGCGAGGGATGAACATGAACTTTGACCACGAGGAATTGACCCTGATGATGCTCTACAACTCCGGCACCCGACTGGGGCTTATCCACGAACTGCGGCTCATGCAGTGCTACCTGATGCCTGACGAAACTGCCCTGCGGGAGTTGTCGGAGAGTGTTATCGAAAAGCTGAAACTGCTGACCGATGCAGAGTTTGCCGAGCTGGAATTTCCCCCGAACTGACCTTTGCCGCCTGCGGGCGGCGTACATAAAGTATTTTGTTCTTCCAAAAGATATGCTATAATCAAATTAGACAAAATTCCTCTCTTCAAGCGATTTCTCCGCAATTTTCCTGTGGCTCTGCTCGTATCAAAAATAAGGGACTGAATTTTAATTGTCAGAACGGAGGAGCCATTATGGCAATCTTTGAAAAGACCATCCGAAACAAGAATTTTGACAAGTTGCTTCGGAAGCTGGAACAGGAGATCCCGGACAGCAGCTGGTAGGCCGATCTGGAAGCAGGCAGTGATTTCAAAGAGGGCGATGCCCGGTGCAGTGTCCGTGTATTTGAACGGTACAGCATGATAGGCGGCAACCGCCTGAGTCTGACACTGACCATGTTCCAGAATGCGGACAGTCCGATTCGGCTGTCTGCCATCACCGCAGGAGGCAGTCAAGCGGTGTTCTTCAAGGTGAACACCCTCGGAGAAGAATCTTTTCTGAACGATGTAAAGAACCTGCTGGAAGAAATTTTGGAGGAATAAGATGTTTTACGCTGGATTTGATATGCTGTTCAGCATTCTGTTTCCCATCCTGTTCCTTGTGGTTTTGGGTATGATCCTATACACCATCATCGGAAATATCAGCACATGGAATAAAAACAACCATTCGCCGCGGCTGACTGTTCCGGCAACGGTTGTGGCAAAGCGCACGGAAGTTTCTCGCCACCATACGGACAATACGATGGCGCATACGTTCACGACCTATTATGTGACCTTTCAGGTAGAGAGCGGCGACCGCATGGAGCTTACTGTAAGTGGTTCGGACTACGGAATGCTTGTGGAGGGCGACATTGGAAAGCTGAGTTTTCAGGGTACCCGCTATCTTGGGTTTGAGCGGAGCTAAGTGTTTCTTACATTATATAGTATGGAGTGCTGTATGAACGATTTGTTTATCCAAGGGCTGACCATCGACTGGAACAGAGTTCGCCCATACAATTATGTTCGTCAGATTCCTGCCATCAGTGGAATCGACACTTTTACATTCCATAAGCCCATTACGTTCTTTGTTGGCGAAAATGGAAGTGGAAAATCTACGCTTCTGGAAGCAATCGCTGTTGCTTACGGCTTCAACGCAGAGGGTGGAACGAAGAACTATTCATTTTCCACATACAACTCCCATTCGGAACTATGTGAGGCTATGACGATTTCCAAGGGGTATCGCAGACCAAAGTTCGGGTATTTTCTCCGAGCAGAGAGTTTCTATAATGTAGCCACCAAGGAAATCGACTATTCCGATGACGATCATCCCTCCAAAGGCTATCACCAAAAATCACACGGTGAAAGTTTCCTCGCCATTGCGCAGGACTACATGGGTGCAGATGGAGTCTATATTTTTGACGAGCCGGAAGCCGCTTTATCCCCGCAGCGGCAGCTCACGTTACTGATCAACATTTATCGGTGTGCCCAAGAAGGGGCGCAATTCATTATCGTATCACATTCACCCATTCTCCTCGGAATGCCTGATGCTGAAATTTTTAGCTTCGACAATGGCACGATTCATCCTTGTCAGTATGAAGATACGGACAGCTACGTTATCACCAAAACATTTGTAAATAATCGGCAGCATTTTTTGAACCAGCTTCTGAATGAAGAAACGTAATTCCGGGAAAGGACATTCCATATGAGTGATTCTACATTGAAAGAACTTTGGCAGCAGGTCGCAGAAAAGAAGAACTGTGAAGCAAAGCAGAAAGAACTGACCGCCCAGAGAGATACGCTTGCTGATCGTCTGAAAAAGCTGGAAAAATCCAAGCTGGCGGAACAGGCTGACGTGGACCGTCTGGAGGGACACAGCCTTGCCACATTTTTCTATCAGGTCATCGGAAAGATGGATGAGAAGCTGGACAAGGAACGGCAAGAAGCCTATGCAGCCCGTGTCAAGTACGATGTGGCTCTCCATGACCTTTCTTCCGTTGATGCCGACTTGGAGCAGATTCAAAATAGATTGGCACGGCTGTCCGATTGCGAAAGGCAGTATCAAGCTGCTCTTTCCGAAAAAATCAAAAGCATCAAAGCATCTGCCCACCCTGCCGCACAGCTGGTTGCGGAAAGTGAAAGCCGTATTGCCGCACTGAAAGTCCAAAAACGGGAGCTGCTGGAGGCCATCAACGCAGGAAAGACCGCCCTGCATACGGTCAATGAAGTTCTGGAAACCCTCGACAATGCCGAGGGCTGGAGTACATGGGACGTAATGGGCGGCGGTTTGATGGCTGATCTTGCCAAGTATGAGGAACTGGACGATGCGCAGGAACAAATCGAACAGCTTCAAGTGGAACTGCGGCGGTTCAAAACTGAACTTTCCGATGTTGAAATCGCCGCCGACCTTCAGGTTACGGTGGACAGCTTTCTAAAATTTGCGGATTTCTTCTTTGACGGGCTCTTTGCAGACTGGGCAGTTCTGGATCACATCAATCAGGCACAGAGCAGAGTAGAGAATACCAAAGGTCAAATCAAGCGAGTCCTTGCACTTCTGAAAAAGATGCGCGAAGATGTTGATGTCCAAATCGCTGATGAAAAAGAGAAGCAGGAGCAGCTTGCGGTGGAAACTGAGCTGTAAGTTTGAAGAGTCCGCTTATGTGATATGATTCGATAAAACCGAATTTGCAGGAGGTGTTTCGATGAAAACAAGAAGGTTTGCTTTATGTCTGGCAACGGTTTTTCTGGTGGCGATTTATATCAATATTCAGAGAAGCCATACTTTCACCCTTTCAAACGATGAAGGCACCATAAAGACAGAACAAATACAGCCACTTTGGGGAACTGTAAAAGTGAGCGGTGATTGTAATACTGAGGTGGTCTTTACCGATGTAGAGACTGGAAAAAAATATAGAATCGGATATATTACACAGGGCGTAACGGAAAGAATCAAACTTGAACGAGGCAAATGGTATAAGGTGGCGGGCGGAGGCAACCTTACACTGAATCCGGTAAACATTCGAGTCGAATAAATGTAAGTTCCTTGCGGGCAGCTATGAAAGCTGAAGCTGAGAAGAGAGTTTTGAATATTCACATATGAAGGAGTACAGTTCTATGAGTTACGGTTGGTCAACTGTTTTCACTTTAGCGGCATGGTTTGCAGGACTTGTGATTGATGCAAATGTGCGGGTCGGCGACCTCGGTTTACGAACAGTGCTTCCTGTCATCGTGATGGGGTGCTGCGTTATGAAGTACATAAAGGACAATAGCAAATAATCTTATCTCAATACACTTTCCAGCGGGCAGCCCCAAAACGGTTGCCCGCTCTTTTTATACTCTAAAATCTGGAAAAGGAGGCTAAAATGCCAAGCAAAACCGAAGAATATCTCGCCCTTGCCCAGCGCACGGCGAACGGCTTGACCCGGTATTGGGAAAGCTGGACGGACTATCTGACCACCGCATCCCGGCTGTACAAGTACCCCTTTGCGGACCAGTTGATGATCTACGCCCAGCGCCCCGATGCCACCGCCTGCGCCGACTTTGACATCTGGAACAACCGGATGAACCGTTATGTGCGCCGGGGTGCCAAGGGCATCGCCCTGCTGGACGAATCCAGCGGATTCCCCCGGCTGCACTACGTCTTTGACGTAAGCGACACCGGGGTGCGCCGCAATTCCCGTGACCCGGAGGTGTGGCAATACAATGACGATCTGAAACAGCCGGTTTCGGAAATGTTGAACAAGACCTATGGCATCAGCGGAGAGCGTGTCAGCCAGCAGCTTGCGGACGTTGCCGGGAAACTGGTGGCAGATTACTGGGACAACAACGGCGGGGACATCCGCGCCATCGTTGACGGTTCGCTGCTGATGGATTATGATGAAGCCGGGGTGGAGATGCAGTTCAAGTCTGCCGCCGCCATCAGCGTCACCTACACGCTGCTGGAACGCTGCGGCATTGAGCCTGCCGGGTGGTTCGACAAGGACGATTTTCAGGCAATCTACAATTTCTCAACCCCGGATAGTGTCTACGCCCTCGGCGCAGCCGTCAGCGACATGAGCCGGGAGGTGCTGCGTAACATCGAGCGCACCGTAAAAACTACCATTCGCCGCCGAAACAATGAAAGGAGCCAGCATGAATATGAGCAGCAATCTGAGTTACACGCAGACCGGGGATTATCTTCTCCCGAACCTGACCCTCCATCAGCCGAAGACCCCGCTGGGCAAGTACGGCAGGCTGCGCCGGACGTATCTGATGAATCATCGCCCGGTGCTGTACAACACGATGCTCCTGTCGGGGAGCCTGTACCCGCACCTGATGGAGGTGGAGCAGACGGCAGAGAGCCGGATGCGGCAGATGATGACCGAACTGCTGGCGAAGAGCCCGGCCCCGGACAAGGAGCAGAATCAGATGGCATGGGTGCAGCACATGAACAGCCTGAAAGCACAGGCCGAGGAACTGGTGCTGAACGAACTGATTTACAGTTAAGTTTCTTCGATGCCCACATTCCCACCGAAGCCAAACAAATTGAATCCATCGACCAAGCGGAGAGCGAAAAATCGCCCTCCGCTTTTGTTTTGTCGCAGGCGGAGATTGAAAATGCGCTGCGGAGAGGTTCCAATGTTGAAGGCAGCAAACTTCGGATATGGAAAATTTATCAGTTGCAGCCTGACCGAAAACTCCGGGCAAAAGCTCTTGCCAACGAATATGCACCGTATGGCCCCGGCGGTTCTTCACACACTTATCTAGACGGAAGCAGTGGTTGGCTTGACCATGACAGCAAGGGTCTGACGTTTGAGCATTATCCCGACCATCAGAAAGTGCTTCTCCGCTGGGATCGGGTCGAAAAATATATTGACCTGATGATTCAGTCTGACCGCTACCTGTCGGACAAAGAAAGAAGAGCCATCGACTTTCCCCTTGAACTGAACGCCGCCAGTGCAGCCGAATACACTGCATTAAAGGCGCAGCACCCGGATACTCTGGTTGGATTTGAAGCTGGCGGCAATTTTATGTTCTATGGAGAAGATGCTGCCAAGGTCGCAAAAGCTCTCAACAGTGCTTTGTTTACGAGAGAAACAGCACTGGGCACCGTCCCAGTCATCGGCTTTCCCCGCGACCAGTGGGCATACCGTGCCAAACAACTGTGGCAGTGCGGCGAGAACATCTACCTTGCCGGGCTGAACGAGGATGGCACCCACCACCAAACCAAGTATCTGCGCCGGGAGGACTATCTGCCGCTGGGCACTACCATCCACATGGAGGGGCGAGCATTCCGGGTGGATAACGTCAATTTCGGCAAGGACAGTGTGACCCTGCAGGATGTGGCACTGGCAGAAATGCGGATGCCTATTTTCCGGGAAGAGCCGCTGGCTCTTGTCCGGGAGTTGTACGAGCAGGAACAGGATGTGATGGAACACCCCCTGCCCGATTATAAGGTCGGTGACAGTGTTATCGTTGACCTTCCTACCCGAACCATCGAAGGAACAATCGGCTATGTGGGCGAAACGGATGTTCGCATCGACACCAGCGCACAGGGGCAGTCGTGGGATAACGAAGTTATCAACAAACGACAATTCGAGGATGGCTTGCGGCAGAATGAACAGGTTACTACGCAGCCAGATGATACTGTAAAAACGGTTGCCATATACCCTGCTGAAGAAAACCGTATGCCTTATGATATTGTGATCCAGACGATTGGCTCAAAATCACCTGCTCTGGATGCAGTTGAACCGGAACGATCCACACTTGAACTTGCCGGGAACTTCCACATCACGGATGATGATTTGGGTGTCGGAGGCCCCAAACAGAAATTTGCCCGGAACATCGAAGCCATCCGTACCCTGTTCAAGCTGGAAGAAGAGCATCGGGGTGCCACCGCCGAGGAACAGCAGGTACTTTCGCAATATGTGGGCTGGGGCGGTCTGGCAGATGCCTTTGACCCCAATAAGGACGGCTGGGCAAAAGAGTGTGCCGAACTGAAAGGGCTGCTTTCCGAGGACGAATACGCCGCCGCCCGTTCCAGCACCCTGAACGCCCACTACACCAGCCCCACCGTGATCCGTAGTATTTACGATGCGGTGGAGCGCATGGGTTTCCGCAGCGGTAACATTCTGGAACCTAGTATGGGCGTGGGCAACTTCTTTGGAATGCTGCCGGACAGCATGGCAGACAGCCGCTTATACGGCGTGGAGTTGGATTCCATCACCGGGCGCATTGCGAAAAAACTGTACCCGCAGGCTGACATTACTGTGGCTGGCTTTGAGACCACCGACCGCCGTGATTTCTACGATCTGGCGGTGGGCAATGTGCCCTTCGGCAACTACAAGGCCAACGACAAGGCGTACAACAAGTTGGGATTCAGCATCCACAACTACTTTTTTGCCAAGGCCATCGACCAAGTGCGGCCGGGCGGCGTGGTGGCGTTCGTCACCAGCCGCTACACCATGGACAGCAAGGACAGCACCGCCCGCAAACACATGGCAGAACGTGCCGATTTGCTGGGGGCCATTCGTCTGCCCAACAACGCTTTCCGTGCCAACGCTGGTACGGATGTTGTCAGCGATATTATCTTTTTGCAGAAGCGTGACCGCCCTGCTGACATCGAACCTGCATGGGTGCAGCTTGGCAAGACCGAGGATGGCTTTGCCATCAACCAGTATTTCGTGGACCACCCGGAGATGGTTCTGGGCGAATTGACTACCGAAAGCACCCAGTACGGACGAGAGGAACTGACCGTTGCACCCATCGAGGGCGCAAACCTTGCCGACCAGCTTGCCGAGGCAGTGCAGCACATCGAGGGGCAGTATGTTGAAGTCGAGGTGGAAACACCAGATGTTGCGGATGCAGAAGTCGAGCGCAAGACGCTCCCCGCTGACCCAGATGTAAAGAATTTCTCCTATGCCGTGGTGGACGGTGAGGTGTACTACCGAGAAAATTCGATTATGACGCAGGTGGAGTTGTCCGATAATGCCAAAGGCCGTGTAGCTGGTATGGTGGAGTTGCGGCAAATCGTCAACGAACTGATTGACCAGCAGTTGGACTTCCCGGACGAGGATATTAAGGCATCGCAAGCAAAATTGAACGCCGCCTACGATGCCTTTACCGCAAAATACGGGCTGATCAACGACAAGAAAAATGCCCGCCTGTTCGATGATGACAGTTCCTACTATCTGCTCTGCTCTTTGGAAAATCTCGATGAGAATAAACAGCTCAAAAGCAAGGCGGATATGTTCACCAAGCGAACGATTCGCCCGGAGCGCACCGTCACCAGCGTGGACACCCCCAGCGAAGCACTGGCAGTGTCCATTGGAGAACATGGCCGTGTTGATCTGCCCTATATGGCGGAACTTCTCGGCTCTCCCGGCGATTATGAGCGTATTACCACAGAGCTGCAAGGCGTGATTTTCAAAGACCCTTCTGCGGATGCAGATGAGCCGGAAGCAGGCTGGCAGACTGCGGACGAGTATCTTTCCGGCAATGTGCGGAATAAACTGCGCATGGCTCAGCTTGCCGCTGAAAGCCACCCGGAGTTCAAGATCAATGTGGAGGCTTTGACCAAAGCGCAGCCGAAGGACCTTGAAGCATCAGAAATCGACATCCGACTGGGTGCCACATGGCTGAATCCCGCCATTGTGCAGCAGTTTATGATGGAGACTTTTCAGCCGCCCTACCGCATCCGCTATAACAACCTGATCCAAGTCCGCTACTCTCCATTTACGTCCGAATGGCGCATCGGCAACAAATCTGCCGCCGGAATGTATGATATCATGTCCACCGAAACCTACGGCACCCACCGGGCCAACGCCTACAAGATTTTGGAGGACACCTTGAATTTGCGGGACTGCCGCATTTATGATACCATTGAGGAGGACGGTAAAGAGCGGCGTGTCCTGAACCAGAAGGAGACGATGCTTGCCCAGCAGAAGCAGCAGGCCATCAAGGATACCTTTGCAGGCTGGGTTTGGCAAGACCCGCAGCGGCGGAATCTGCTGGTGAAGCAGTATAACGAGTTGTTCAATAGTACCCGGCCCCGCGAGTATGACGGAAGCCATATCCATTTTGTCGGTATGAACCCGGAGATCAATCTGCGGGAACATCAGCGCAATGCAGTTGCTCATGTGCTTTATGGTGGGAACACCCTGCTCGCCCACGAGGTGGGTGCCGGCAAAAGTTTTGAGATGGCAGCTTCGGCAATGGAATCTAAGCGTTTGGGCCTGTGTCAGAAAAGCCTGTTCGTGGTACCCAACCATCTGACCGAGCAGTGGGCCAGCGAGTTCCTGCGGCTATACCCCAATGCAAAGCTGCTCGTTACCAGCAAGAAAGACTTTGAACCCGCCAATCGAAAGCGTTTTTGCGCCCGCATCACAACCGGCGACTACGATGCCGTCATTATCGGCCACTCGCAGTTTGAGAAAATCCCTCTTTCTGCGGAACGGCAGGCACGGATCATCGAAGATCAGATCGAGGAAATCGAAAATGCCATTGCAGAGGCCAAAGAACAGTCCGGTGAGCATTTTACCGTGAAACAGATGGAAAAGACACGGAAAACACTGGAGGTGAAACTGAAAAAGCTACAGTCCACCGACCGCAAGGATGATGTGGTCACATTTGAACAATTAGGCGTAGATAGGTTATTTGTGGACGAGAGCCAGAACTACAAGAACCTATATCTTTACACCAAGATGCGCAATGTTGCTGGCCTTTCTACCTCCGAAGCACAGAAGTCCAGCGATATGTTCGGCAAGTGTCGTTATCTGGATGAAGTGACTGGCGGGCGCGGCGTGATTTTCGCAACGGGAACGCCCATCAGCAACTCCATGACGGAAATGTACACCCTGATGCGCTATTTGCAGTACAGCACTCTCCAGCAGAAACAACTGACCCACTTTGATGCATGGGCTTCTACGTTTGGCGAGACCACCACGGCCATTGAGCTTGCGCCGGAAGGAACCGGCTACCGTGCGCGCACACGTTTTGCCAAGTTCTTTAACCTGCCGGAGCTGATGAATATGTTCAAGGAGGCAGCGGACATCAAGACTTCCGACCAGTTGCATCTGCCTGTTCCGGAAGCCAAGTTTGAAACTGTCGTGGTCAAACCCTCGGAAATCCAGCAGGACATGGTGAAATCCCTGAGCGAACGTGCTGCTGAGGTGCATAGCGGTGCGGTTGACCCCTCGGTGGACAATATGCTGAAGATCACCTCGGACGGACGTAAAATCGGCCTTGACCAGCGGCTGATGAATCCGCTCACCCCGGATGACCCGGACAGCAAGCTGAATGCCTGCGTCGACAATGTTCTGCGTATCTGGAACGAAACCAAAGAGGATAATCTGACGCAGCTGATTTTCTGCGATATGTCCACGCCCAAGGGAGACGGCTCGTTCAATGTCTACGATGATATTCGCACAAAGCTGCTTGCCGCCGGGGTGCCGGAATCGGAGGTCGAGTTCATCCACAACGCTGATACTGAAGGTAAGAAAGCGGATTTGTTCTCCAAAGTCCGCAGCGGCAAGGTGCGTGTCCTGCTGGGCAGCACTGCAAAGATGGGCGCAGGCACCAATGTCCAGACCCTGCTGGTGGCCGTGCATCATCTGGATGTAGGCTGGCGACCGTCCGATATGACCCAACGCAACGGCCGAATCATCCGTCAGGGCAACAAAAACAAACAAGTTTACGTCTATAATTACGTCACGGAGGGGACATTCGACGCCTACCTCTGGGTGCGACACGAAGTCGCTTAAATCAACTGTCTGGCTATGACCAGACCTGTTATTCCATTAGCAGTAGTCTACTGTCAACAAAGCAGCTGGTAACGGCTGTGAGGAAGCGTGACAGGACAAGGGTAGCCCCACCCGAAAGGGTTCAAGCCGAAACCGCGAGGTGGAAGCGATAAACTGCAAGCAACAATGTGGTTGGGGAGCCTGACTTGTATGGTATGGTTAATGTAATGTGAATCACTGTTAAACGTCGTTAAAGCTGAACAGGCTAAAGTTGCTGACAAGCCTGAACCAAAACGGTAACGCAGCTGGTTGCTCCTCTATAGAGTGGGAACACATGGATTCAAAAGCTGCTGGCGGAGAAGTGAAACCTAACCCATACTGTTGAATAAGCGGAACGTGGTAAGCCCGTATTTCCCCGAGCAATCGGACGGAAACCGTAAGGAGACTTTATGAAATGCGGGTAGAAGAAAGATGGAAAAAGCGAATGCCGACCCTGTAATGGGGACGGATAGAGGTTGCAACATCACCTCGTGCGAAAGCAGGCAGACTTCCATCTATGGTCTTTCTTTACGAGAGAATTTACAGAACTTTTCAAAAAGGAGGAATTGCAAATGAACGAGAAATCGTGTGCACCGACTTGCAGAGCGGGAAATTGGGACAGCATCGACTGGAACAAGGCTCGTGCTTATGTTAAAAAGCTGCAAATGCGTATCGTAAAGGCTCAACAAGAAGGTCATTACAGCAAGGTAAAAACGCTGCAATGGCTGTTAACTCACTCGTTTTACGCCAAAGCCTTGGCAGTGAAGCGGGTAACAAGCAATCGTGGTAAAAATACGGCTGGAGTTGACCATGAATTGTGGCTAACTCCTGAGGCAAAATTCAAGGCAATCAGTAAACTGAAACGGAGAGGATACCGTCCTCAGCCCCTGAAACGTGTTTATATTCCGAAGAAAAACGGCAAACTGCGGCCTCTGAGCATTCCGACGATGACAGACCGTGCTATGCAGACCCTATACAAGTTTGCATTGGAACCGCTTGCTGAAACCTACGGTGACCTCAACTCCTACGGATTCCGAATCGGAAGAAGCACACACGATGCAATCGAGCAGTGTTTCACCGACCTGAACAAGGGCAAGTCTCCTCAGTGGATTCTTGAAGGTGACATCAAGGGATGCTTCGACCACATCAGCCATGAATGGCTCATGGAGAATATCCCGATGGATACGCAGGTTTTACAGAAGTGGTTAAAGTGTGGATACGTTGATACAAAGCAACTTTTCCCCACTGAGGAAGGCACACCGCAAGGTGGAGCCATCTCGCCTACTCTGATGAATATGACGCTGGATGGACTGGAACGGCTCTTAAAGGAACGACTGCCGACCCGCAAAAAGGTCAATGGTAAAACTCATTTTAATAAGATGAACTTCGTGCGCTATGCTGACGACTTTATCGTAACCGGAGAAAGCCCGGAATTTCTGCGTGAAGAAGTGCTCCCTATTATCAGAGATTTCATGACGGAACGTGGGTTGCAGTTATCTGAAGAAAAGACGGTCATCACTCACATTGATGATGGATTTGACTTCTTGGGCAAGAACATCCGTAAGTATAACGGAAAACTTCTAATCAAGCCCTCGAAGCAGTCGGTCGGCTCTCTGCTGAAAAAGATGCGTGAAATCGTCAAGAGCAACAAATCGGCAAAGCAGGATTCCCTGATTCGCCAGCTCAACCCGGTTATCCGTGGATGGGTCAATAACCAGCGATTTGTTGTATCCGCTGAAACATTCAGCAAAATCGACTATCAGATTTACAATTGTCTTTGGCAGTGGGCAAAGCGCAGGCATAAGAACAAAGGCAGACGGTGGATAGCAGTGAAATACTGGCATTGCATCGGAACCCGAAACTGGACTTTTGCCGCAGAGGAACGCACCAAGAAGAACGGTGAGCAATCCTACTTTGCTCTTGAATATGCAACGGACACCAAAATCATCCGCTTTAAGAAAATCGTCTCTAACGCAAATCCCTTCGATGAGCGATGGAGCGGTTATTATGAAGAGCGCGATGGTGAGAAAATGTTGAACAGCACTAACGGACGCGAAAAACTCCTGAAAGTATGGAGAAATCAACACCGCTGTTGCCCAGTATGTAATGAGCCTATTACCTCGGAAACGAGTTTCAAGGTTCATAAGGTGTTCCGAAGCGGGAAGTCGCCATGGCTGGAAATGGTGCATCCCGAATGCCATGCCGTATTGCACAAAAACGATTCTTGTTTTGTTGAGCCGGGTTCCCTGATGGGAGCTTTATGAAAGGCTTGAGCCGTATGAGGGGAAACTCTCACGTACGGTTCTTAGGGGAGGGGCTGGCAGTAATGCCATCCTCTTACCCGATCAAACGCTGGAAAACAAGCAGAAGTTTATTTCGCAGATCATGACGAGCAAATCTCCGATGCGCTCCTGTGATGATGTGGATGAGCAGGCTCTTTCGTATGCCGAGGTCAAGGCCCTATGCGCAGGCGACCCGCGCATCCGGGAAAAGATGGATCTGGATGTGCAGGTAGCAAAGCTCAAGGTGCTGCGCTCGGATTACCAGAACCAGAAATATCGTCTGGAAGATAAGCTGCTCAAGCATTACCCGGAGGAAATTCAGAAAGCGAAGAACCGTATTGCGGCTCTGAAAAACGATGCCCAAATCGCAGACGCACACCCGCAGGATAAGGAGAACTTCTGCGGCATGACGATCAAGGGCATGGTGTTCGATGAGAAAAAAGCAGCTGGTGAGCGGCTGATGCTCGCCTGCAAGGAGATGCCGAATGCGGATATGATGCTGCTGGGCACCTATCGCGGCTTTGAGCTTAACATTCGCTTTGACAGTTTCAAGAATGAGCATCAAATCGTTCTCCGCGGCGAGCTGAGTTATCCGGTACCGCTGGGCGATGACCCTTGCGGCAACATCGTCCGTCTGGACAATGCCATCGGCAATTTTGCCGACCGCATTGCCGATGCTGAGGCCGCACTGGATTCTCTGGAACAGCAGAAGCAGGCCGCAGAGGTTGAAATCGCCAAGCCGTTTGCGCAGGAGGAAGAACTGCAAACCAAGTCTGCCCGCCTTGCAGAATTGGATGCGCTGTTGAACATGGAGCATCAGTCCAGCCGGACAGAACCCGAAGCGGAAGAAAAGCCGGATGCCCGCCCCTCTGTGCTGGCTGCGTTGGAAGAAAAGGCTGATAAAGTGGAGCCTGTCCGACCATTCAAATCTTACTTGGATAAGGATGGTGATGCCCGGTGACGGAGCACCGTGACCAGCAGATCCATTTTCGTGTCAGCAAAGTCGAACTGGAACGCATTCGTCAGAAGATGGAAAGTTGCGGTATTTTGAGCATTGGCTCTTATCTGCGAAAAATGGCTCTGGATGGTTACTGCCTGAATCTTGATTTACCACAGCTGCGTCGGATGGCGTACCTTCTTCAGAATTGCAGCAACAACCTGAATCAGGTGGCGAAACGGGCCAATGAAAGCGGGCAGCTCTATGCCGCCGATTTAGAGGACTTGCGTAGTCGGTTGGATGAGCTGATAGCTATTGGCAAGCAACTTCTCGACAAACTCACCGAACTTTAAAAAATTTCCCGCAGTAGGAGGCTGCGGGCTTACATAACGGTTGACATCCTTGCAAGGCAGGGACCGATACCTTTATAATAGGGGCGAAAGGAAAGGTTGGTGTTTGATATGAGGATTCTGTTCAAGATGGTGCTTGCCCCGATCTCTCTGTTTGTAGCTTTTCTGGCTCTGATGGCAAAGTGGCTGCTTACCTTGTCCAGCTATATTGTTGCGCCATTGATGCTGTATATTTTCGGCTGCGGCATCTACACCGTCTACCGCCAGACTTGGGATCAGTTTTTGATTCTGCTGGTTGCTGAATTTTTGTGCTTTGTCCTTTTTGTCGGCGCAACTGCAATGGTGGAGGGCGTTGAACGATTCAGCGGTTGGTTCCGGGACGTGATTTGATTTTGAATCTTTTGCCGCCTTCGGGCGGCTTTTTCATTTGGGGGGTGATCTGCTCTGGCTGCTACTCGTCTGATTGCACTGCATCAGCACAAAGGGAAATCTATCGCCGCCTGCCTAAAAGACCGCACTGACTATGCACAGAACCCCGACAAGACTGAAAAGGGCGAGCTTGTCAGTAGTTATCAATGCAGCCCGCTTACCGTGGATGAGGAGTTCATGCTCACAAAGAAGCTATACGAGCAGGCCACCGGGCGCAGCCAAAAAAGCAATGTCATCGCCTATCAGATACGGCAATCCTTCCGGCCCGGTGAAATCACGGCAGAGGAAGCCAACCGCATCGGCTACGAACTGGCCTCCCGATTTCTGAAAGGCAAACACGCCTTTATTGTTGCCACTCATACTGACCGGGAACACATCCACAACCATATCATCTACAATTCCACTGCACTGGACGGCACCCGGAAATTTCGGGATTTTTTCTTTTCCGGTCTGGCAGTGCAGCGATTGAGCGATCTGATCTGTCTGGAACATCAGCTTTCCGTAATCGAAAAGAAGCCTTACCGGGAGCGGCAGAAGCGCATCACTTACCCGCCAAGGGAAAGCAACCGCGACCGGCTGTGCGGTATCATCGATGAAATTTTGCAGCAGGAACCCACCGACTACGAAGAATTTTTGCAAAAGCTGGAACAGCAGGGCTATGAAATCAAACGCGGCAAATACACTTCCGTCAAGGGCGCACGGCAGAAGCGCTTTATCCGTTTCAAGACACTGGGTGCTGGGTACAGTGAGGAAGAAATCAAGGCGGTGTTGGCTGGTAGGGCAAAGCATCATCCCCATCAGAAACAGCCACCAAAGGAACAGACATTTCAGTTGCTGGTGGACATTCAAGCGAAACTTGCCGAGGGCAAGGGCGGTGGATACGAGCGTTGGGCGAAGAAGCACAACCTGAAAGAGATGTCCAAAACGCTGATTTTTCTGCAACAGCAGAAAATCAGCAGCGCAGACGAGCTAAAGGAATGTGCGGATGCTGCACTTTCTCGCTATCACGAACTGGGCGATTCCATCAAAACCTCTGAGAAGCGGCTGGCAGAAATCGCAGTGCTGAAAGCACACATCATCAACTATGCCAAGACTCGACCTGTGTATGATGCCTACCGTAAAGCTGGGTACAGCAAAAAGTTTTTGGAAGAGCACTGCACAGAAATCACGCTGCACAAGGCGGCGAAAGCGGCGTTTGATGAATCCAATTTGAAAACGCTCCCCAAGATTAAGGAGTTGGATGCGGAATATTCCAAACTGCTGACAGAAAAGAAAGCACGCTACCCGGACTACCGCAAGGCGCGCGATGAGATGCAGGAGCTTCTTCGAGCGCAGAAAAATATCGAGCTTTTCTTTGATGAGGAAAAGGATCCAAAGCAAACCGAACATTCCAGATAAACAATACGACCCTGAGAACTTTGCCGCTTATCCGGCAAGGTTCTCGGGGCCTTTTTTGCTTATTACTCAGTCTATACTCAGAGCAGCATTTCCGGCGCTTTCAATTTGTTTGGCAATCATGTTTTCCAGTTCCTGCGTGATCGTTGCACAATTTGCAACTCGGTAATTCCAGAAATAAGAAACACCTTCGCACTCTTCCACGGACAAATCACTGTTGACCAAAAGCAGTCGGTCGGAGGTTACTTTCAGCTTTTCGCATAGAGAAGCGTATTTTCCATAATCAATACTTCGGCTGGACGATTTGGCTTCCACCCAGAAGAATTTTCCGTTGATGGAAAACGCAACATCCAGTTCATGCGTGCTCCCTGCGGATGCCGCTTCTGAAAGAATCACATTGGAGCAAAGCGAAACTTCTGCACCCTGCTCCTCCTGATAGCGATTCAAAATCTGCTGAACCTGATGCTCCACAAAAAGTTCCAGCCACTTCCCGCTCAGGAAATGCCGGACAGTCTCATTTTGCGCAAGCTCATAGACGATATTCTGCGGATAGATCACAATGGATGCAAAAAGTCCCATTTTATCCCACGTCTGAGCGATTTCCGAAAGTGTGGCAAACGAATTCTTGGAAGTACCCTTTGGGATACGGAACGAAAAAGAGCCGTCACTCTGCATATGTGTCCGAATAAACTGCAAGAAATCCACCACTACCGGGTCGCAAAGAGCTTCGCCTGTTTTCCATGCCATCCGCTGAACGGCAATCGGCGGAAGTTTTTTCGGTACGACCTGCTGAACGATTTTATACCCACAGCGTTCCAGATGTTCCAATGCGGTCAAAGGCTTCGGAGGGATTTTTTCTTTAACTTCGGACTTTTCTGCACCGGATGTATTCTCAGTCAGATAGTTAAACTTCCATCCGTATTCCCAAGCAGGCGAACGGGTCAACATACCGACTGCATGAAATCCGCTGTCATGCTCCTCCATCGGAAATGTAATTTTGTTCTTCTGGATATTGATTTGGAGCGTTTTGTTTTTCAGTGCTTTCTGATAAGTGTCAAGAAGGAATTCCTTTCCCTTATACGCCAGCTCACTGGAATTATTTGCAGAAAGACCAGCATTTTTTGCCAAAGAGAGAAGCAGGCAGGTCACTTTGGGCAGCTCAAGGATATGCTCCATCTGCGCAATGTCCGGAATCACTTCCGCATTTGCATTATCGGACTGCGGCGATTCGTCTACCGGAATCTCTTTTGCTGGTGCAGAAACTTCGGGTGTCGTTTCTGAAGCAACCTCAGATTTTCCGGATTTAGGCAGAGGTTTTGGCTCCGTGTAAACTTCCGCAATGAATGATTCATAGGAATCGATGCACGGAAGTTTTCCTGCCGCTGCAAGTCCTACATAGATTGCAACTGCTCGCGAGGAATCGCCATAATACTTTTTTGAATCCGCTGCGGCAGCAATATCAGAAAAGGCATTATATCTGCTCAGCTGCGCAGCCTTTTCCGGGGACTGCTTCAACGCACGGCAATAGAGCCACTCAAAGAACGAATCCGGGTACGGCTCTGTCGGATACTCACTTTCTTCCAGAGAGTAGCGCAGCAGCTCTCCACTGGTTCGCAGCCGAGTGTCCTTATGGACTTTGGGTGGCTCACAGGTCAGAAGGTCAGCGAATGGCCCACCATGTTCAAACACTTTGGTGGCTTCAAAAACCGTGCTGATGGGTACATCCTGCGCAACAGAATCCAGATGCAGCAAAAGCCGCAGAGAAGAAACACCTTCACCCTCCGGCTGAACGGATGCAGAGCTGACTTCCAGAATCGAAACATCCGGGTCTGTTGTATGGACGGCATCATGGACGGCACGGATATTCTGCCGCTTGCTGCCTTTTATCCATGTGAATGTCACCGGCTGTTCTCTGCAATAGGGATAGCCGGATATGGGAAAACAAATGGTTCGTGTTGCCATGAACACCTCCAACTTTTTAGGACAAACAAGTTTATGTAAATCAAGTATAGCACAATCCCGGATGTGCTGCATAGCACTATTTTCTGCTTCCGGAAATCCATCTGTGCAAAAAGTGCCGACACCACAGGCATCGGCACTCAGATTAAAAAGCATTTTGCAAAAATGCGCAGCCTGCATCCGTCGGATGCAGAACGCAAGGGGTTTGGGCACAGCCCAACAAGCATTTTGAATTTGATTTTTAGAAATCAGATTCAAAAATTGCAAGTTGGTACCAGCTTGCACTGCTTGCCACAACAATGCGTCCTTTTTGTCCGCAATTTGTAATTTTCAGATTGGAGAAAAACGCCATGGCAAAGACGAAGGCTGAAGAAAAAGCTCTCAACCTTGATTAGATTTTGTTTAACTGCCGGGATTATCTGCGCGCTGCGCGCAACTCCGGCTCGTTCTTTGAAAAGCGTGATATCCCCCGCAGTACAGCCCCGAAGTTCTCAAAAAGGTCATGGAACAGGTAGAGAACTTTGAGGAGAACAATTAAGCATTTTCTCGTTTTAACGTGGGATTAGATTGCTGTAGACCTTAATACAAAAAGATAGATAATGAAAATCTGGTGTCTGCTGGTACCAAAAAGCAGATGGTTTCCAATCGCTGTTTGGATATTGTCAATGATGTAGTAAACCTTTTCATTATGCGGTTTGACACGGCTGGATAAAGCAGCAAATTTTTGAAGCTGCTTTGCCTGATGTAGACTGGTCAGACGGCATAATTTCTGCACCAGCTCCTCAGACTTCTTGGCAGAAATGATCTTCGAGGATGCTACTGCGTCTGTCAGCATTTTCAGTTCTGGATACTCAAACAGGCGGTTTCCCATAAAATATTGGTTTTGGGTACTCTTAACCACCACAATATCAATCCCCGCATCGATCAGCGCATTGGTATCTGCGTAAACAGTCTGCCGCACTGCCTGAATTCCTTTTCCATTCAGATGGGCAATGATGTCAGATACTGTGGCGGGATGGTTTTCATCGGTCCGCTCATAGAGAAACCGGAGTAATTCCAGTATCCGCATATTTGTTGAATTCTGCATACTTCACCTCCTCGATTCTTAAAATGGCCTATTTTGTATGGTGTCCAGCCCCAAAGACCAGAAGCAGGGCGACAGCACAGAGAAGCAGGCCGATCCAATTTCGATCTATAATCAGCTTGATCACCGCCACAAGCAGAAGTCCGCCTACCAGGAGCACAACGCCATTCATTCAGCGTCCTCCCGAAGCATAGTTTCCCATGTTGATGTCCAGCACCCCTCTGGGCGGCTGGATCAAGGCATCTTCATATTGGCACTTCCACTGGATCTCCCGGCACATCTGGCCATCCGCCACGCCGTCTATGGTTTCCCCATCCTCAATGGGGTTATCATGCTCCAGAATATAGGACGCTGCATTATAGGCGTGGTTTACCACCCAGTTGGGGTCCATGCCGTGGAAGTGGTACTGGAGATCCGGCAAAAACAGGGTGCTCATGCCCACCGTGTCGATGAGCATATCCTCCGTGCCCTCGATGTTGAAGAAACGGACATTGACGCCAAAGCGGATGAACCGATCCGGCCCCTCAATCTGATGGGAGCGCACATCCTCTGCCAGAAACAGCTTGCCGCAGTTCTGGAAATAGAACGCCTCACAGGTGGGGTACAGCTCTGCCAGAGCCTCCAGAAAGTCGGCATCCAGGTTGGCACGCTCCAGCGCCGGAAGCGCCGCAGTCAGCATATCGGTGGCCACCACCTGATATTTGCACTCCCGGAAGATCCGGTCACGGTCCTCCTGGCAGTCCCACATCTGGCTCATCAGAAAGGCATCGAAGCCTTTGCCCTTGAACTTGTCGCATTTCATCACCATCAGCTGCACCGGGCATTTTCCGTCCTTGAACTCTGCAATATGCTCCTGTGCGGCAAAGCCGGCCATTTTCTTATCATAACAGAAGCACTCTGTTGATCCGATGTGCTTCTCCATTATGGCAGTCATTTTTTCTTTATCCGGCATTTCTACCGGTTCTTTGAACAGCATCTGAATGAGATAGGGGCCTCCGGGCTGGGGGCCTTTTTTGTCATCCAGGTTTTGCTGGAACACTTTATTGCTCATACTTATTCCTCACTTTTCCTGATGGCATCTTCGATCTGTCTGCTGACGGTGTCCATATAAAGATACACCCCATCCCGATCACAGTGGTACAGGTTTGAGTAGCTTGTACTCTCATTAGGGCGGATAGGGTTAGGCTCCAGCACCTCGGTAGCTTCCAGCAGACCGACACTCAGTTCAGCCGCGGCAGTGAGGGCCTTTTTCAGCACAGCAAGCTGTCCGTTGCTCCAAATCCTCTCCAGATCTTCACACACTTTGGGGTCCTGCTCCAGATTACGGAGAAGTTGCACAACCTGCTTCGGAGACAGGTAGACACCGGCGCAGTAGTTTTCAATGATCTGATTTTCTGCCGGATTTGGAAAAGCTGTTGGCACCACCTGTTCCCATGAGGTAAAGTAGCGCGCATATTCTGGCTTTTGTTCCACCAGGAACGAAAAGGCACTACCTCTGGTGTAATAATAATCTCGGAAAAAACCTTGGATTACTGCAATATAGAAGCCGTGGCTTTTGTCAAACAGCTCGTTAGATTCCGTTTCAGCCCCAACGCGCAAGGTATTCAGATATTTTTCGGCATAGAAATCCTCCATTCCATGCTGCGCGGCAAGGGCCAGCACTTTTTCCTCCTGTCCCTGCTGTATCCAGGTTAAGGGAGTAAAATACCATTCCCGCATTTCCTCTGGTGAAATCGGGTGAAAACTCACATCGTATCCCACAAAAATCCTCTTTTCAATCCCACCAGAAGTACCAAACAGTGGACTGCCGCAGCACATCGGCCAGAGCGCCCACGGTGGCGTCCTCCGGCCCCTGGTCAATCACATCGGGACAGAAGCCATACAGTTCCACTGCTGCATCCATAGCCTTCTCCTCGGGAACGGGAGCCGGGAGCAGGAACTCCAACTCGTCGTGGCTCATGGCAGCGGGCACCGCCCCATGCTGTTCAAACCAGTATTTCGCAACTGCCATTAACTCTGGCGTGTTAGGACATTCATTCCAGCCACCAAAGGGCAGATAGGCAAAAATCTCCCAAGGATTCTTCACGGGGATTTTAGCCAGAATGAGAGGATAGGTCATATTATTATCGGAATCCCAGTAGCTTGAAAAACGACGGTTATCATATCCGCCCTCCATCTCGCCCAGGATCTCCTCATCCCAGTCCATATCGTCATCCTCGGCTTCTTCCTTGCGCTGCCCAATCATTTCCTCCAGGACTGCCTTACTGTTCTCGACAGGGGCGGAGAGCATTTTCTTCCGGTATTCGGCAACTTTGTCCGGGTCGAAAGCAAAGTCGTCCTCGCCATCGCTGTCCGGGTCAGAATTCATAATCAGGCATTCCCACAGGATTTCGTCATCCGCCTTAATCAGAACCGGCACAAAGCCCTCTTTGACACTTTCCCGTTTGGCATAGTTATATGCCGACATGATGGGGTCATCATCCGTCATTGAGGGGAAATAGGTACATTCACAGTCCAGATATTCCATCATGGCTTCCGCAAGGTCTGAAGGCTCCAGAGTGGCCTCATCGAAACTCTGTCCCTGCCAGTTGGCGAACCGCTTTTCCATGACTTTTGCCATAGCCTGATAATAGTTTTCATCAAATGGGATGAACAGATAGGCTTCATCTTGGAACTTATCGGAATAATATTGCTCTGAACCGAAATACTCCAAAGCATAGTTATCAATGTCGCTGGGGAAGTACGGGCTATCCGCCTCGCCGTAGTAATATCCAGCAAAGGCTGCGCCCTCCTTGTTGAACAGCGCCCCAAAGAGCTGTCCTTTCAGCTGGTCCCGGATAAAGCCACGCAGATCGGCGCGGCTCAGATCTGCCATAAACGGCTGCACCTGCTCCCAGTACCGCTCCATAAATTCCGCGCTCATCAGATCATGCTCTATGCACCAGCGCAGATAGATTGCCATGTGGTTGTAGGCATTGATCTCATTCACCGGCAAGCCCTTTTCCTGAATGGATTCCAGGTGCCATGCGGCATCGTCCATATCGCCGGTGAATTCTTCCTCTGCAAGCGTTCCTCTGGTGATGGCATTCTGGCGGGTGGGATTAACCACAAAACTGATGCCTGCCATTTTTTTAAGCAGAGCGTCCGCATCATGCTCCATCTTATACTCCATCTCATTCCGATAGAGCGGGATCACCTGATAGAAGTTGACCTCCTCGCCGCTCGGCAAAGTGCAGACTTCACCTCCGTTCCAGACAACATCCTGCGGACCTACCAGAAGTGCGGCGCAGAGTTCCGTATCCTCAGCAAACGGCGATTGCTTATCCATTGTGTGGCCAAAGCCCAGCCAGGTATCGTTGGAAATAGGCAGGCGTGCCAACACTTTCAAGAGACCAATCGGCCAGTACCACAGCTCATCCTTCAGGGATTCCTCATCCAGTTTCCAATCCGGTGGCAGAGCGATGGCCAGCTCTGCTCGCTCCAGCTTGTATTCCGCCAGTTCCTCCGGCACATTCATCCGGTGAGCACCCATGCCCATCGTTACCAGTGTGTAATAGTCCCGCTCATCAGAGGGAGGAACAACGCAGATGTCCACATGGATGTCAGGGGAAACCAGCTCATGGAACACATTCTCAAACTCACCAAAGGTGTTTTTGATGTGCTGCTCTATCGCAGACATCTCATCCTCCGAATAAACCTCCGGCTCGCTGTTTTTTCTTGAGGACCAGAAGGCATCCGCCTTCGTGCCGTCCGGGTTCAGGAAAATCTGAAAATACTGATCGTCTCCCGGCTGTTGATAGACAAGACCAATGCGGCGGGTCTGGTCCACAAACACACCTGTTAGAATGCCCTCTGGTTCTCCTTCAGGGGTGTGGGTTAGCCATTCACCGCTGTCCAGCCGTTCCTTGAGCTGCCGCAGCCAGTCGGTTCCCATCTTGGAGAGTCCAGCTTCGTTCATACGGAAGGAAAGTTCCACAAGATGTTCCTTCACCGGGTATTGGAATTCACAGCAGGGGGAATTTTTCTTATAGCTATACCGCTCTGGGTGGAACAGTTCATAAAATTCGGCAAGTCCCGCTTCGTCCACCCGAATGCAGGCTATGGCGCATTGTTTATCATCCGCATTCTCGTCCAGTCCCCGCTGGAGCGTTTGGTCAGCATCGGGATTGATCCAATGATATTCCATCTGTTCCAGGGTGGCTCCGGCTTTGATCTCTTTTTTTAAGGTCAGGAACTCATAATCTCCCGGTTCCAGTTTTAATCCTTGCTTGACGGCATCCAGCGCACCGGATTTATCGCCAAAATGCGCCCGTAGCTTGCCCAGATGGAGCCAGATCCAGGGGTAGTCCGGCTCCTCCAGAGCGCCCCGCTCCGCATATTCCAGTGCTTCTTCCAGCCTGCCGCAATACATCAACGCCACAGAATACCGGTAGTACCAGGTAGCGCAGCCCGTGGCGTTTTTCTCCGAATCCTTCATCCATTCCGCAGCGCGGTAGTAGTGGATGTAATCGTCCAGGTTAAGGCAGGCAAAGGCATACCAGAGGGCAATCTGTAAATCCTGGTGAGCCTGTTTTTCGCTGAATCGTCCTTCTTCTACGCCGCTTTTGATAAAATTCTCCAGCCAGTCGAGCATTTTCCCAAAGTAAGCGGCAGTTCCTTCGTCAAAGGACTCCAGTATTTCAATATCCTCTGTCGAGAGCAGGGAGCCAGTTTCCTCGTGAATATCAGGCTCCGGTTCTTTCTCGTCCAGTAGCGGCACACCGCCCACATCCCGCCGAAATGCGTGGAAGTGAGCATAGGGCAGGTCGCTTCCCTCAAAGAATGCCTGTGCCGCTGTTAGTACAGCGGGCAGATCCCAGGCGATAAAATCCAGATACCCACAATACAGACCAGTGGCCCCACCCAGGAAGGTCACGGCTTCCTCTCCTGCATCCCGTAGGATGGCATCCCGCAGGTTATCCCGGAAATCCAGAATAGCTTTCACTCGTTCCTCACCGGTAAAACCGGACAGCGGGTACAGGAGGAATCCAGCGGCAATGCCATCCTTGTGGTACTCATCCACCATATCACTGCGGGCAGTCAGGTAGTCGTTGATGAGCACCGGCAGGCGGCAGCTTCCAGTATAAACATCCAGCCGCCAGTCAGCCTCCGGGTCCTCCACCGGTTCCAGTTCATAGGCAAGATAACTGTTTTCCAAGTAGTCGCTGCCATCCCGCCAGAGAGAAAGCCCCATGCTTTGCAGCAGCTCCGGCAGCTGGGAAAGGAGCATAGCTGGTTCCTCTTTCGGCTGAGCATAAACATCGAACCCGGCGACAAAGGCGATAGCGGAAACTTCTCCGATGGTTTGATCCACCAGCATAGACAGCGCCCACCAGACCTTGTCTGTGTCCTCTTTTAAGATTGGCGTCAGCTTTTCACAGCAAAGGACCAGACTTACCTGATGATCCTCTGTTTCCTCTGCCCACATCTGCACATCCTCAGCCCGAACTTCAATCTCTCCAGCTCGCAGCTCGAACCCCTCACAGGGCTGGCGGCCTACCCAGATATTCCAATGCTCAAGCACCGATTCTGGGGCCTGCTTCTGGAAGTACACCAACGGGAACAGGCGGGAGCGAAGCCCCTCTGGACTGAGGATCAATTCATGCTTTTCGCCATTGAAGCCCAGCTCGAAGGAAGTATCACGCAGGGCCGTCTTGAGTGCATTCCCGCATTTTTCAACCAGTTCTTCGCCGCGCTGGTGTGTTTCGTCCGTATCTATGATTTGACGCAGTTCTGCCTCAATCTGAGAAAAGGCTGCCCATGCTTCCTGCGTCCTTTCACGGAAGTTCTTTTCAAAGCGGGGCAGGGACAAACGACGGCGGCAATCGTTTATGTACTCCTGCGTATCTTTGTCTCCGGGGCGGGCTTTCAGGGCCTTTTCAAAGTAACGCAGGGCGGGGCCTTCCTCATCCAGACAGTAATAGGCCAAAGCGATTCGATAATTCCAGCAGTGATCTTCGGCAAAATACTCCTCATGGGGAGCCAGAAGTTCCAGCGCCTTTTCAAAAGGCTCCCGTTCTCCTATATGTGCAACGGCAATATATGCCTTGGCCAATTCGCTGTCCAGTTCCGGGGTGCGCTCCTCGGCAGGAATCGCTTCCAGGGTGTCGATTACCTTCTGCGCTTCATCCTGTTCAAACCATTGCTGGCATTGTTTCAATAAATCCATATCATGATCTCCTTTTCCATCTTCGGTAGGGATAGGTTTCACTAATAAGCAGAGCTTGTAATTTCAAAGCTAAAATTCATATCTGCATTTATGGTGGCTTCTTCATTTGTGGCTGGTTGTATCACAAACTCAAATGTAGGTTCATAGTCCCCGTCCTGCAAGGTTTCTCCACCCAAAATCTCGATATGATACCAGCCATTTGCAAGCTCAATCATCGGCTTCTTATGCACTCTATAGTAAGAAATCAGATCTTTCACCTTTTCAGGCGTAAACTGTTCCAATATTGGCCATGTAAAAAGCATCAGCATATTATGATCTACTTTGAGGGAATAGCCACTTTTTCTAAGCTGCAATCGGTTTCTTTCTTTGCACAGCTCCGGTCTATCACCAGAGAGATTGAACAATATGGTATAGGGATAGTTTTCAATACCGGTCATTGGGATTACAATTCCTTCGGCAAATATCCTGTCGCCGCTTTCGTTTGTGGTAAACTCCATCGCTAAATCATCTGAAAGATGATTTGCCTGCTTCCAGTCCTCCAGCAACAAAATGTCACCAAGGAGAAAATAATTAACAAGATCGTTTAATACTTCCGTAAACCTATATATCATCCATTATGCCTCCCTTACAATCCTGTCCGTTGCCAGCCGTCCAGCCGCTCCTGCACCCCGTTGATCATCCAGCCCTCGCCCACGCGCTTCATGAGGAAACGGCGGTCAAAGCCGGTGTTTTTCTCTCTGGTGTAGATGTAGAGTTTGTTCTTAGTGATCTGCTCCGCGTCAAGGAATTCTTCCCCGTTGTAGGTGCCCTGGGCACTGTATGAGAGGCCCAGAGGCCGGTAGCCCGGACGGGGCTTTTCGCTCACATACTTTTCCCAGATCGTCAGCAGGCGGGGCACAGCCTCGGGATCTTCAAACCCAGCCTGCTCCATGTACTGCTCCCATTCTGTCATCTCGGCAAAGAAGGCAGACAACACCCTGCGGCATTCCGACGCTGCCTGCTCATCCAGCTGGACGGGCTTTTTGGCCTTTTCCCTCTGGAGCTGGGAGAAGTGTTCCATCTGCTCCCTGGTGAATTGCACATGGGCCACCGGCTCGATGCGGTTGTTGCCAGCGATGGCCAGCAGGCCCTCATAGGTAACGGCGGTATGGTCAATCTGGATGTGGGAGAGTTTTGGGATGGAGGCTGCCAGGAGCAGACCGGCATCATCCAGCCCGGTGCGGTTGAGTGTCAGAAGGTCCAGCTTGCAGCCTTGCAGGGCGGGCAGGCCGCTGCCGTGGATGGCGGCATTGCCGTCCAGCAGCAGATAGCGCAGCTTGGGCATAGGGGCAAAAACGGGGAAACAGGCATCGGTGAGCGCGCCGTCCTCCACGCCGAAGTTGGCCATGCTTTTATGCCCGGCAAAGGGGGCAAGCAGTTCATCGGTCACCGGATAGCCTTTCACATGAAAGCCCACCAGGGTGTAACCGGCCAGCCGTTCCATGATCTCTGTGGTCAGCTCTGGAATATCAAATTTCTTTTCTCCATCTAAAGTTAGGACACCGTTTTCCCAATCCGCTGTTCGTGTCCGTTTTGGCCATTCCATAGTTTACCTCCTTACTCTTGCGCTCTATCTATTACCATTCTCCACCCGGATGTCTGCACCCGGATCACAGGACGGAAAAAGTCATAGTCATTGTGAATCTCATTATCTTCCCGAACCTCCGGTTTACAGTGAGGGGAACAGGGTAAATATCCAAGCAAAGGGCCCATGCCTCCGCAGATATTGCAGCCGCCGTCACCGCCGCAGGTGGTCAATGTTTTCCCCTCTACCAACTCCCGCTTATATGGGTCGTAAGCGATAGACAGGCCAAAGAAGTTGGGCTGCTCCATGTCGTATGGCTTGCCCTGATCTTCCTCGCTTTCAAAGTGATGCAGTTTCATCTTGTGGTCCAGTCCATCCCCCCAGGGAAACAGGGTGCGGCATCCGCCTCCGCACAGATAGGCCCACTCATCCGGCGTGGGAAGGCTGGCTGCCACCTCCCACAACAGGAATCGCTGAAACTCCGGGTAGGTCATCGGATGGCACAGCCACGCTCGCCAGCTATCACCATTGCGTTCAAAGCGGACAGTTTCGTGTATCTCAAAACTCTGGCTGTTCTGGCCCGCCCACTTCTGCAAGTTCTCCAGCCAGTCGGAGTGGGCGGTGATGCGAGGGTCGTTCATAGGTACGCTTTCCCAGCCGATCTCCTCCAGTTTTCTGCCTACGAACATGGGGCCGATGGTCACCTGGCGTACTGGGGTCATGCCCTGCCGGAGAAATTCCTCCGCAGAGCCCTCATATTCGATTTCCGCAAAAATATCCGCCAGTTCCTCTTGGTTGGCCTTGTCCATCCCTTGGACAAAGCTCTCCCAGCCAAGAATCACGGTATCACCTGGGACAAAGACAAACTCCCGGCCACCTTTTTCAAACAGGCCGGTGGTGCAGCTTTGTCCCCAGCGGGAAAAGGCGTATAGTTCTTTGAATGTCAAATTATAACGAGTCGCCAGCGTCTGCATCAGCCAGAGCTTATCTGACAGTTTTAATGTATCAAATTGTGGGCGAAATAAATTCTCGTTCATAACAAGACCTCTTTCAATTTGCTCCGGCAGACTGTGATTCCCTTTCCACAAGGCGAACCGCCTCCGTCAACAGCTTGGGAAGCTGATTTGTTTCTGTCGTTTCATACTGCTGGACTGGATTCGCCCAATCGAAGTTATGAATGACAGAAATGATGTATCTGTCCTGATACCAGCCCATATCCAGCAGAAAGCAGTTCGGATATTCCACTTGCAGCATATCTTCTTTTTGCAAATAATTCCATCATTTTACCTCAGACTGCGTCCCAGTCGCATAACATTTCATTCTGCGTGACCCGGCGCAGTTCGTCCCGTATCTCCATTAGAGCAAAGCCCAGCAGGTTTTGCCCCCGCCACTTCATCGGGTCCTGTGCCTCCAGGGAGTTGGCTGAAAGCCGAATGCCCCAGATGTTATCGTAGGGACTGGCCTCCGCCAGCACACTATCTCCGGTGGAGAGGAGAAATTCCCGCAGGTCGAGGTTCTGGCTGAATTTGCACCAGTTGCCATTCAATACAATGGCGTATTTGAACTTGTCCCATACCTTCTGGTCAAACCCCCGCACCTTGCGGCCCAGGGCCTTGATCTGCTTTGGATCGCTGCATTTCAAAATCTGCTCCCGAATCTCCTGATCGCCGAACAGCTCCGCCTTGCCTGCCATCATATACTGCTCCATACAAAGATAGGTATTGACGATGGACCAGAAATCCTCCATCCACCACTGGCTGAGACAGCTTTTTGTCAGCTGGCCGTCCTCGGCAGGCTGATGGCCCCAGAACAGACACAGTTCCCGCTTTCTCCCCATGGAAAATTCCTGCTGGAGCCACTGGCGAGTGTACTTAGGGCTTCCTTCCGGCTGCCACGCATTCACCCAGAAGTCCCCATGTTCCAGCACTTCGCTGCTATCTTCGTCATCCCACCAGCCCTTCCAGGTTACCGGCTCGGGAAAGAGGGTGCGGTATTCCGTCCGCTCATCCGGGGAGAGGGTGTCCAGCCAATCGCCAAATCGGTATATGTAATCCTCCCCATAGCCCATGCGCCAGCCAATAGAGTATCTCTCGATCTCCCGGTGGGCCAGCCAAGGGGGAGGCATTATTTTCTTTTCCTGCAATGCCATATCGTTCTCCCTTATTTCTCTTGTAGTTTTCTTAGCAGCTTTACGATCCGCTCTCGGTTCTTTGCTGTTTTCATAAAAGTGGGAAGGTGGTCGGCCTGGGTCCTTTGTGGGCTGCCCAGGGGTTTTTCCCGCAGGTCGGCGCTAAGATAATCAATGAGATAGGCAAGATGTTCCCGGTTGAGCGCCCAGACCGGTTTGCCCTGGAAGGAAGCCAAAAACCACAGTTCCAGGCCGAACCAAGGGTCCTTTCCATTCCTGATCTCAGCAGCGTAAGAGAAAGCCTGAGCCGTTTTGTGGACCTCTCCCGGCATGGTTGCCCCGCAATAGGGGCAGGCCACATGGAGAACCGGAAAATGATGCTTTGCCATATCTTCAATATCAACCCGGTAGTACTTTCCGCAGTTTTCACACTGGTTATGGACATCATAGCGGTAGATCGTCCGCGTACTGATTGCTTGGTAACCGCAATTCAGGCACCGGAAATAAGCGTTATCATCATCCGCTGTTACAACGCCTGCGCCGTGGCACTTGGGACATTTCACTTGGATGCCGGTGGTGAGGGCGCTGTAAACACTATGGGTAAAATAAGGTTCATCAACAATCCGGCTCATACACCCACACGCTTCCTTAAAACAAAAAATGAATCATTTCCCCTCACGCCAATTCTACCTTGATACCGCACCGTTCCAGAACCGGCAGCACCTGTTCCGGCTTGGAGGACATGAGGGTAATCTGTTTGAGATTGGGGAACTGGCGCAGTTCCGCCTCAGTAATGGTGTTGAGATCAAAGGCCCCATTCTCGCCATCCCAGAACGGACAGAGCTGGGTATAAATCTCGCTGCCGCCATCCATCTCGATCTCTGTGACCTCCGGGGCCAGCCGCTCCGGGACCGGGTATTGCTCCAGCCACTTCCGAATCTCTGGGATGGGTTCATACCCTTCTGCGTCAATGTCGATTT
The DNA here is from genome assembly GCF_049545105.1 of Faecalibacterium hominis (ex Afrizal et al. 2022). NCBI lineage: Bacteria > Bacillati > Bacillota > Clostridia > Eubacteriales > Oscillospiraceae > Faecalibacterium > Faecalibacterium hominis (ex Afrizal et al. 2022). The sequence continues at coordinate 1,211,876 of NZ_CP186860.1, forward strand.
TGCGTCGGCTATATTCTCTGACAAACTCATGGGCATCCAGTTTGGGTGCCAGTAAGCCTTTCTCGTACATCAGGACTTCCATAACCGCCAGCTTGAAGTTGAAGCTGGTAAAGGTGAGCACTGGTTCAGTCAGCTTGGATAACTTGTATTTCTGCGCTTTCGCCGCCTTATTCTCTGGCTCTTTCCAGCTGATCTGTACCATAGCGGAGAGGGCCTCCAGCTTTGCTTTCTGCGCGGACTGCTCCTCTGGAACAGGACCCGGCAAGCGGGTATAAACAGTAAAGCCGCCCAATTTGAGGGTATGGGCAAATCCAGCGAAATCCTTCCAGCTGGCCTCCCGGTAGTCCTTGGACCCAATCCAAACCGCTCCGTCAAATGCCTGCCGGACCGCATACTCTCCCTGTGTCGCTACCCGGACGCCAAGGGTTTTGATGGTCTGCTCATCTTCATCCAACCAGCCCTGGAGTCCAAGCTCGTCCCACAAAGCAAGTGCTTGGGTATAGGGACTCTCTCGGCCAGTCATGGGGCTTTTCCGTGTTCCAGTTTGCAGGACAATGCGGGCGGGCCCCAGCTTTGCCACAAGCTGCGAAAGGGTAAACGGCGGCGTAAATACCGACCCCAGGATGGTCAGGCTGTCTTTTTTGAGAATGATTTTTCGCTCCGTGGCCTTGGACGGTAGAAAGATAGGCAGATTCGGGTACACTTCTTTGTACTCCCGCCATTCCAGCTTTTTGGGCTTGTTTGCCGTCCGAAGGAAGTCCCAGAAGTCGATGGGATAACGAAATACCGGCCCAACCCTATCTCGCCGGGTGATGATGACCACCGTGCCATCGGTGAGTATTCCGATGTGCTGCATTTTCTCCCCGCCGAACATTTCCGGACGGATACGCAGCACTTCACGGGTGTTCCTATTGATGAGCTGGGCAAAGTCATTGGAGAGGATTTCGCCGTTTCCCTGCACCAGCAGCCAGTCCCCGGTAAACCAGCGAAGTTTCAGCCCCTCGCCCATTCCAGACAGGGGGGCAATTCGGCACCGCCCGGTGTCCATGTCCAGTTCCAGCAGGCATTCTTCCATCCGCCCCTTGCCACTGACTGCGTGGATCATGGTAATGCGGCCTGTGCCGGGAACGGGAACAGCCTCGGAGAGATGGTCGTATCCATCCAGAGAGAAGGTGTGTTTTGTTACCTTGCCGTTTTCCCAGCGGTAAATCTGCCCCTTGTACCACTCGTTGGAAAAGTAGACCCGGCCCAGACCGTCTGTTGTAATGCCGCAATGGTATTTGGTGCTCCATCCATCTTCCGGCAGGGGCCAGTTTTTCACATCCTGACAGGTGCCCCGGTCGGTGAGTTCAATCCGTGTGGCGTTGGTGGGATCGCCCACCCAGAGGGAATGGTCAGCCCAGCACAGGGTCCGGGGCGGACCGTCATATCCAACGGGGGACGGTTCGGCCCAGTTGAGCGTGGCTGGATTCTTGCTCAGTAATGCTCGGCCAATAGTCCCGCTGCCAGCGGTCCTGGACGCAGCATAGAGTCCATTTTCTGCGGAATAAGTGAGGCACCCAAGATGCGGCAAACTGTGGGCGCGGGTCACCTGGGGCGGACGCTGGCGCAGATCGGCCACACAGCCGTTTTTCCATTCTTCTGCATCCTGGTTTTTCCATTCGCCCGCCGCAAAATCACCCGCCAGGGAGTTGAAGAAATAATCGTACTCATCCTGAAGTATGTACTCCTCGCAGGGCATCAGCTTCCCAGGGTCCTGCTCCTTGGCATGGTCGCCCCATTTTCGCCCTTGCTGTTTCATCAGGTGGCAATATTGCCCCTGCTTTTTGCAGTAGCGTTCCCATTCGTTGCGTTCTTCTTCTGGGATCAAGGCAAACAGATACTCGTCCTCATCGTCCAGGTTATACAACGCCCAGCCGAAGGCAGAGAGTTCCTGCCCCAAGGCCGCCGCTCCTTTTTCATGGGGCAATTTCATATATTGGATGCCGATGGCGTCAAAGCGTTCATCCAGCAGCGCCGGGACCTGTGCGCCCCATTTCCCTCGAAGTTCCGCCAGAGTGTCCTGTACGGCTCCGTCAAATTTTAGAATGTCCAGCGCATCGGATATGATTTGTGCCCAGTCTGGCATGAAAGTACCCCCTTTTTAGTGCCTCAAAGTTTGCTGCTCAGCCGCTTGACTGGCGCAGACATTACATCTGGAAAATGCTTACACAGAATCTCTGTGAATAAGGTCATTACAAGAAACGGCTTGAGATTACCTGCTGCAATCTCAAAATATTGAGAATAGCCCCAATCCAACTCATCTTCTCCGCACCAAAAGTTGAGAAGTTCTGCCCCCAGATCCATCCGCTGACTGGATAGGGATTTCCATGGAATCTGTGACCGCAGATACTCCTGAACCTCTCTGAGCTGTTCTGCGGCAATGCGCTGATGGGCATAATCCCACACATTCTTAAAATAGGTATCCAGTTCTACATAGCCAGAAAAGAGGATGCCGCAATCAATCTTGGAAAATATCTCCACCATACAAAGGATGCGCCGCCGGTGAAAAGCCTCCATTTCCCGTTCCAAGGCCTCAGCCTGAATCATTTCGTGTTTCTCTATACAGGCATAAGCTTCATTTTCTGGTATCTGGAACGCTTCATCTACTTTTTTGGCTATGGTAAACATCTGGATTTCATCGGCATTCTTGCGCTTGCGTAGGTCATCCCAACTGCCTCGCTCCCATTTATCCTCTTTTGAATAACAAGCAGAGCATATCGCTTGTGCCGGGTCAATTTCTCTCGTCAAACAGTAAGGACAAAGAATTTTCGCATTCTCACACAATCTGATCGGCTCCTTTATATTATTCCATGTCCGCTTCTATTTCTTCCGCTTCCGACAAGCCATATACATCCGTTGGCGTATCCCCTGAAAACTCAACCATAAGTCCAAATGGCTCCCCCACAGGAAGGGTACAAATCTCAAAGTGCAGGCCCCATTCTGTCTCATCATAAAACAGAAATTGCGGCTGCTCGGCGGGAATCTCCGTTTCAGGGAATGGAGCGCGCTGCAATCCAAACTTCTCAGGGCTTTTACCAATCTGCGCCTGAATCTCATGCTCCGCTTTTGAAAGATACTCCCGCCAGTTTTGAAGCACAGAACGGATAAAATCCAGGTTTGCCGACCGGAGTTCAGATGTGTTCAAAATAATGGAAAACAGGATCTCTGTGTCTGCGATTCTTCCAGTCCAGCAGTGGATGGTCCCTGGTCCTTTCTGAAAGGTCAGTGCTCCCAATCCCAAATCGGAATGTTCAAAAAACTGTTCCATATCATTCTTGCCCCAATCCCCAGGTTACAGCGACAGCCATGTGGTCAAAGCACTAATTTCCTCCCGCAGCAATCCGGATTTCCCAGCGGCGACAAAGGCTTTTTGGATACTGCCATAGCGCCGCCCGGAGCGGTCTACCAGCTGGAGCGCGGCTGCCTCCAGACCGGGAATTGCCAGCACAGCATCTGCCAGCGCCTGGGCGGAGAGTTTATCCCCGATCAGAGAGGCGGCAAAGTAGCGCAAATGGCTGTGAGAGAGGGCGGACAAATCGCTGAGTTTATGCAGTTCATAGAGTTTCAGGGCATAAAGGGAAGGAAGCCCATCCAGAGCCGGTAGTTTCTGCACAGCTGGTAGTGACTGGAGATAGAGTTTCTGAAGCCGGGTCGCTGGAGTCAGGAAAGGGGCAAGATCTTCCGTTTTCCGCATTTCCTCCAAATGGAGATAGGTAATGCTGGTGAGAAGTGGGGTGATGTCGCCATTCTTTTCCCCACGCAGGTGGAGAACACGCAGGCCGGGGAGAGAAACATTGTCCCAGGAAACAGGGGCCGACAGCCATAGGGACAGTGTATGAAGCTGCTTTAGCCCGGAGAGAACTTCTACACCCTCACACTTTTCCATTAGGGTCAGTTCCTCCAGATTGGGATAATCTCGCAGGAAGGACAGATTCACCTTCCGCTCTCCTGTCACAGACAGACACCGTACCGCATCTGGTTTTAGTCCATTCAGATCAATCTTTTCTCCGCCGCGCCAGAAAACTGCGGTGCAGTATGCCTGTTCCATTTTGCTTCTCTCCTTATTCCTCAAACTCGCCCTCAATCATTCCATTAAGATATTTTCCGGGATCAGCAATAAATTCCTCCCATTTGGCTAACGGATGAAACTCCTTATGCTCAATGTCCAGATACCAGAGTTTCTTATCTCTGGGACTCCACAGCAGCAAATAGTCGCTGTAATTGTCCATTTTCGCCATAAGGGAGAGCAACTTTTTCCGTTTCCAGGTCATCTCCTGTACATCCATGTAGGGGTACAGTTCCGCCCATTTCACCAGTTCCCGCTCTGGAAATTCCAGACGCAAGGGGCCGGTCTTTAAGTATTCCACCAGCTTGGCAGGCAGCTTGTAAGGCATGAGTTGACGCGCTTTTTCCTGTTCGTTATGCCATTCCTCCGGCTCCAGAGCTTTTAAGTAGGCGGCCATTTCCTGATTTTTGTTCTGTACTGCCACGGTGTAGGGCCGGTCACCGTATTTATCCGGGATGGTGATGTCTGCACCCTGTTCCACAAGCCAGCGCACCATAGAAAAATCGTTGTGCCGTGCAGCTTCAGTGACAGGAGTCGAAGCGTAGGGAAACACCATATCTGGCTTGTGATAGTTGATGTCCGCCCCGTTTTGAATCAGATACTCCACCAGCAGCTGATTTCCATGGCTCGCCATACTGCGCAGGGCTTCACCGCCGTATTGTTTCAAATCCATGCCCATCCTTTTCAAAATGGGGAGTACATTAGGCTCATCCCGATCCACCAAGTGGAGAAACAGCCTGCATATATCCCTTTGCGTTGCGGGGATTCTGACTCCCACATCTACCAAAAAGGAAAACAGGGTCAGGTCTTGACTGCGCAGGGAACCACAAAGCAATTCTTCCGGGTTATGGGTCAAATCTGCTCCGCATTCGATCAGGAGCTGTACCATGTCCATCCGATTTTCCAGTACAGCCAATTCCAGCGGAGAGGCTTCGTCATCCCGCGGCCAATCTCCAATCATTACATGATAGCATTGTGGCTCATTGGGAGAATGCCCTGCGTGAAGCAGGGAACGAATCGCCTCTATGTCACCACTTTTGATGGCAGCCATCATGGGAGGTACATTTGAATAGCTTACTTCACTCATCCGAGTCCTCCTTATAGTCTATTGAAAAATTTCCTGATACCTTTCTCTCAGTTCCTTCGGAGCCGTCTTAATGACCTTGCTGCCGCCGTTTTCAGAGGCTTGCCCCCAGATGGCCCAGAGCAGGCTCTGCCAAGCGATGGCCCGGAATTTCGGGTCTTCGTTTTCTTCCGGCAGGAGATAAGCGGAAAAGCGGCGCTTGACTGCCAGCAGTGCATCCAGGCTTTCCCCATTGGCTATCAGGCTGCGGAATTCTCTGGCAGGCTCCAGCCACTGCATAGATAATGCGCCCCGCACCAATACCCCCAGCGTCCATGGTTGGAACCCAAACTTTCGGATCAAGGCATGAAGGAATTTCCCTTGCAGGGAGGAGTGCTCGTCATCGCAGAGATCCAGATACTCCGTCACCAGCGGTGCCCACGGTTCTCCCTCCAGCCCCAGGGCAAACACGGCGAAGGTGCCGGGCATCGCACAGGCTTCATCCGCGAGGTTTTGGTACCACTCAAACTCCCGCATAGCCAGGCGAGCGTACCGCGCCATAGCCGAGTGCAGATTGGGGTGCTGCACAGCGCAGGCAAAGAGCTGATTGACTCCCTTTTTGGGCAGGCCGGGAATGGGCAGGTAAATCTTCTCCGGCCCCCGGAACTCCACCGAGTAACTGCGGGGAAATTCCTCCTGCTCCAGCACCGCGCACAGGTAGTCCAGGATTTCCCCATAGCACTCCTCGGTGGAGTCCCTGGCGGTGATGCGGATGGTGGCAAACGCATCGTTGGCCGATGCGGTGAAATGCTCCGTCTTACGCCGCTGGATGTCCTTTGGCAATTTGCCGCTGCCGCCCGTTTTCAGCTGCTTCACCATGTCCGGGCGAATCTGGGAAACCAGGCCGAGAATGCGCTCGGTGGTGAGGGAGTTGTAGCTGGCTCCATATACCGTATAACAGACCGCCACATAGCAGGCAAAGCGCAGCAGGCCGTCATCCACATCCTCCGGCCTCAGTTCGGGCCACACGGTGCAGGGCGGGTAAGCGGAAAAGTAATCCTCTTTCTCTCCAACCTCAAAATACCGCTCCTGCACCTGATGTTCGATGTATTGTCCCAGTGTGTGGTCAATCTCTTTCCAGCCCGCCAGCCGCCGCAGGGCATCGCAGAAGGCGACCGCATCCGCATAGGGAAATCCCTTCAAAGGCAGTTTGGACAGGTACCGCTCCAGCAGCTGGCTGGGAAGAAAGGGTGTTCCGTTTTGATTCCGAACAACCACCGGGTAGCCGGAATGGTTTTCTTTTGCGGTTCCATCCAACACATCCTGAATGCACTGATCGGCTTGTTCCAGCACTTCGGGGTCCGTGTCCGGTTTATGGATCAGATAATAACGGCCATGCACGCCGTCTCGTTTCGGTAAACTCATAGCAGGCCACCTCTTTCTTCCAGGCTCTCCGTGATTGGAATAAAAATCTGCCGGCAACGCTCTTTCAGTTCCTCCGAAGCTGCTTCCACCACTTTTTGACCACCCTTGGCGCTGCCCTTTCCCCAGATCACATAGCAGACCGTTTCCCATGCGTATTGCAGCACTTCCTCCGGGCTGGCTTCTGTTTCTTCTGCGGGTTTCTCGTCCTCGTCATCATCGTCATCCTCGTCGGAGGAAAAACCGCTTGGAACGATCTCGGACAGGTGGATTTTTGCCTCCAGCAGAGCGTCCAGGCTTTCTGCGTTTGCCATCCACGCGGCATAGTCCTTGGAATACTTCATGTTCTGCATGGACAGCACCCCACGGACAAATACAGGGACGGTATCGGCGGTAAATCCGAACTGTTTCACATACTCCCGGAGGAATTTTTCCTGTAAGTGGGAGTGCTCATCATCACAGAGATCGAGATAATCCAATACCAGCTGCCGCCACTCTTGCCCCAGCATTCCCAGGGCGAACACGGCAAAACTTCCGGGGAGCGCGCACTGCTCATCGCTGAGATTGGTGTACTGCTCATATTGCCGCATGGCAAGCCGGGCGTACCGTTCCATCAGGGGGTGGAGGCCGGGGTACTGCACGGCACAGGCAAAGAGCTGGTTTACTCCCTTTTTGGGCAGACCTGTGATGGGAAGATACCTCTTTTCCGGTCCTTTGAACTCCACCGCATAGCTGCGGGGAAAATCCTCCTGCTCCAGAAGCTCACACAGGTAGTTCAGCACTTCACGGCAGCATTCCTCCGTATTGTCCCTGGCAGTAATACGGATCGCAGCAAAGGCATCGTTGGCCGATGCGGTGAAGTGCTCTGTTTTCCTCTTTTGCAGAGAGAGCGGCAGCCTGCCGGTCCCGTGTTCCCGGAGCTTTTTCACCATATCAGGACGGACTTTCTCCACCAATCCAAAGAGGTAATTGGCGTCCAGATACTGAAAGTCCAAGCCATACACTTTATAGCTCACCGCCACATAGCAGGCGAAACGCAGCAGCGGCTCCGGGACCTCCTCTGCACGGATACCTGGTTTCAGGGAATACTCCCGATCCCAGAAGCGATCATCTTCATCGCCTGTTACAACAAAATACTTCTCTTGTAGCTCCCGTTTCAGCATATCAAGTAGATGGTGGTCAATTTCACCCCAGCGGCTCTGGCGGCGCAGGTTTTCGCTGAAGGCGATGGCCTTTTCCGCATCCAGGGTCTCGGCCCGCTGTATTTCGGTCCATGCCCTAAGCAGTTGCCACACCTCAAAGGGTGCACCTTGACTGCTGACCACTACCGGCGGCCAGTGGGAATCATCAAGCCGCGTGATTTTCCCGTCAATGGCATCCTGGATACACTGGTCAAAGAGCGGTTGCAGTTCTTCCTGTACCTCGGGCTTCATCCAGTAACAGCGCCCGTCCGCACTGTTGAACTTTGGCAAATTCATAGCGATTTCCTCCTATCAGGTCTGCTGGTGCTGCATGGATACGATCTGGCAGTCAGGGCAGAACTCGATGTAGAGTGTGCCCTCTGTGCCGTCCATCAAAGTATCCCACTGGATCTGGGCCAGATATTTCATGGGCTTTCCGCAGTGGGGGCAGGCGGTGTATTCCCAGTCCTGAACCCAGTTGGCAAAGCCGCCAACGGTGTTCACATCGTCACAGGCGGCGCCATAGAACAGGGGCATTGGCGCACCGCCCAGCACGAAGGGATTTTCGGTAAGGGACCTGTAGTCCTCCGGCCGGACATAGCAGTCCATCTTTCCCGCCCCGTCAAAGAGCTCTGAGGGAAAGACCTCTACGCCGCCGTCCAGAGTAAAGCGGTTGAAAGCGGGGCCTTTCAGAAAGCCCACGCAGTTGGGACAGCAGGTGGCGGTCAGAATGCCGTCCAGCCCCAGAAACTTCAGCCGCTCGTCCCGGCCGTCCAGCACCAGCATGTCCGCCATCCGCCCGCCGCAGTGGGGACAGGTGTCCTCCCGTGCCCGCCCGATGCGAACGGGGGGCACTTCACCGGGGGCTCCCTTGACGAAGGAAAAGCAGGTATCGAAGTTGAGTTGGGTCCGTTGTCCCTTTTTATTAAAGGTCCAGCCGCCGCACTGGGCGTAAATGGACGGGTCTACATAGAGCTTCTTGCGCCAGGAGCGGGGATGATTCTCCAGTTCCAACAGCGTTTCCAGTGCCCGACCATCGCCCTGGAAAGCAAGGCAGCACATCAGGTTGGACGCTTCACTGGAATCCTCTGTGGACAGCAGCGCGTGGATCAGGCCCTCCCCCACATCAGCGGGAGCGTGATAATAGATCTCACAGGGCCAGAACACCCCAGCGGCCAGCGCCGCCCGCTGGATTTCCGGGGTGATGGCGTCCCGGTAACCCAGCAGCTGCCAGAAGTCGGTGCATTCGGGGTCCTCCATATCAGCAAGCCGATGGATGTTCTGGATCAGGTTTTTCTGCTTTGCAGCAATCTGTTCCGGCGTCCAGGCCAATGCAGTTTTTCGCTCTTGCTCACACTTGCATTTCCAGCACAATCCGTCATAGCCCAAAGGGGTCCCACAGCTGGGGCAGGTATATTTCAGACTCATGTTCTCATACTCCTTTCAGGCAATAAAAAAGCCCCACGCCGCACTGTCATAAAGACAGGCTGACGCAGGACATGAAGAAGCCGCGTTGAAGGAGCCGCATCCACCAGCAGATGTAGTTTCTTCAACAACCAAAATATTTTTTTCGTATCTTAAAGCAGCAAATTGCTGTCCAATATATTTGTTCATAGCGGCACCATTTGTTCTGAGCGTAGTTTTATATCTTATTATATCACAGCACCCCTTCAATGAAAATATTTTGTTGGAAATGCTAATGAAAAATTTTTGTGAATTTGTTAAGGCGCAGGGGCTGTTATCTCCATAGTGTCTGGATGGATCAGAGTGATTACTTTTCCCTGATGCAAGGCATAGTTGACGGTCTGTGCTGTACCTGAGCGCAGCTTTTTCTGATTATCAAACACACCGATAAGGTACTCTGCATGATCGACCATATAATAATTTCTTTTTTTATAACTGGAAACATCCGCAGAGTGTGAAATAACAATAGAATCGTTTGCGTTTTGGATCAGCTTTTTCAATCTATGTTTACTCTGATCCGGCCATTTAGAGTCATAGCCGATGAAGGGAACTACAACGATAATTTTAATATAAAAGTCAATATGCTTCATCCGGTTCGGTAGGTGCTGCGGTAATATCGCGGTAGAAAGTAGCCCATGCAGCTTCCTCATAGGGGTGTACAAAAAAGAAGCCAATGCTCAATGGAATTGTCAGCAGAAGAACAAGAGAAATCGCCAGAGCCTCTGAACCGGTGAAATATTTGAGAACCAGAAAACCCTCGGCATACAGTGGCACCGAACAGAGCAGCTCCCAGCCAATGAAGCTGAAATCCAGACAGAACAGCCGCCATTTGTTGCCATTCATGATCCGCCGGGATTCTGTGATCGCTTCATTTGCGGTCAGCGAAGGATGCTCGGACATGATGTAAGGTGTCATCGCATAGCTGTATGTTTTCACGATTCCCGGAATCACCAACAGCAGCGACCAGAGGGCGATGTACAGACCCTGCAGGAATTTCATGCAGAAGCCATCCCACAGACGGTCTTTCTGAGAGAACAAGTCCGAGATGGCAGCATCATTTCCATCTACAAGGTTCAGATTAAAATGAGCATATCCCAGTTGAACTGCACCGCCCACAATCAGTTGGAGGACTGCCCACAGAACAATGCCGGCAAGCAGAACAGCAAGCAGCCGACCGCCGTTGGGCTGGGAGAACAGTTCAAAATGGATGTCCTTTGCCTGATTGGAATTGGATACGGCACTGTTGGAACTGCTCACAATGGTAGCACCGAGCGCACTGGCGGCAATACCTGTCAAAACAGCAGTTTTCCATTTTCCGCGCAGGGCATCGAGAGCGAGCATACGATAGTCGGCAGATACTTTCATAAAAGCAACCTCCTGTCTGAAAACGGCAAGGATTTGTGAAATAGGAAGATGATATGCCACTTTAATTTAGATACGTTTGAAAAGCTGAAAAAATTGCAGCATGAATGAAAAAGAGGCTGTTACACCGGTTTTATCCTTGTGCAACAGCCCCTTCCTTTACTTCAGCAGCTTGTCCAGTTCATCATATTGCATTACTGGAGCTTTGCAAGGATTTCTTCAGCCGTCATACCGCTGGCAAGCAGCTTCTTCAGCACATCTTCTGCTTCGCCCTTCTTTGCTTCTTCTGCTGCTTTTGCTTCGGCGGCAGCTTTTTTGTTTTCAGCTTTGGCAAGTTCCTTGGTGGCGGCTTTCAATTCTGCTTTCTTGGCTTTCAGCTGCGTCTTCAGATCATCGAGATTTGCAGTCAACGTAGCAACCTCAGATTCGATTTTCTCTTTTTTTGCGGCCTTTTCTGCAATGACTGCTACATAATCAACGCTGGCCTTTACAGTACGAGCCTTATTCTTGCTTCCCTTGGGTCTTGCCATAATAATTTCCTCCCATAAAGTGAAATAATTTGATACTTACAAGTATATTTCCAAATAGTCAGAATTGCAATAGGTAACATGAGCCGTCTTCAACTGCCAATGCAAATCTTATTCGGTATGCCCGAAGATCGTCGCAAATGTATTCCTTCAATGGTAACAATCATGGAGATTAGTGTTTATCTGGAGATTACCAAAGGATAAATAGAAGCAGTATTAAAGCCGTTCACCACGCAGATTTTCCAGCGTGGCGAACGGCTTTTTTGCTGCCCCTATATTTACAGGTAGGAGGAATCGAAGAAGTCTTTTAATGTAATTCCTAAACCCTGACAAATTCTTTCAATCGTCTCTACGCTTAACTGCCCTCCCCGACGGGCGGTGGTTTGAATCGTGGAGTACGATATTCCGCATTTCTTTGCCAATACACATAGATTCATATCACGCACTTGCATCAAATCCTGAACACGCTTGATCGTATCCACAAAAACTCCTCCCATCTTTTTAGTTCAAAACTTTTCCAACAACCTCGAATCTTTGCTCTGGAGATATAAGGATCGGCGAATATTTGGTGTTAAGAGAAACCAAAACCGGTTGGTTATGCACCACGCCATAGCTGTCGGTAAGGAACTCTGCTTGGGATTCGTCTGGGGTATGTTCATCGTATTTTTTCAGATATCCACAGTCATCATATACGAATATCCCGATATCCCCGCACTCAAGTTCTTCGCAGCGCTTCACCCATACAATCTGTCCGTTATGATAGCGTGGCTCCATACTATCACCGCTAACATATATCCCGAACTCGGCACCAGCCGGAACGCTACTGGCAGGCACTTGTATCTGCTGGAACATTTCACCCTCAAGAAAAGCTCCTAGACCTGCCGATACTGGCAACTCTGATACAGGCATCATTATGTAGTCGATTTCCGCGGGCTCTTCTGCGTCTGGCTGGTAGCGCCGGGATGCAATCAAGTCCATTTCGTACTCAGCGACTTTTTTTTGCCCGATGTCATTTAGAAGGGCGGGTTTCTGGAAGTTCTTTGTAAAGTAGGAAGGACCCTCCTTGATGTTCAATGCGTAGCAGATTGCAACTAGTTGGTAGATGCTAGGAGTGGTATAGCCTTTTTCCCATTTGCTGATTCCTTTATCACTGACATCGACGCCATAGTGACGGAGAAGTTCAGAGAAAGTTACAAGTGAATAGCCATTCCTTTTTCGTGTGCCTGCGAGAATCTGACCAACCTCATTGCTATCCCTCGCAGCGACTGCATCATAGCGCACTGTGGATGGGGCTATGTGCATTTTGGTGAGCGTGGTTTTCTTTTTCATAACAAGAACACTCCTTTGTGATCCGGTAGCTCTATTATAGTATAGAAAATATAAGAAATCAACAGGAAATCTCTAAAATGGCGACAAATGCGCAATTGACATCTCCATAAAGTGGGTGTATAATCAAACCAAATCCACAAATAACAGCCTTTTGGTGTTATTTTCGTATGGGATTGTGTTTGTTTGGCGTTTTTTTGCGAGGTGATACTATGAGAAAAGAAAATGTAAGATGTCCAATGTGCGGAACCATGAATTATGATGTGGATCTTGATGAAACCGGTGGCTGGACAAAATGCCGTCTGTGCAAAGCAGTGACCTGCTCTATGGATGAGTGGAAAAAACATACAGTGTCCGTTCCGCTGTTGAACGAAAAACAGCTCGTGGCACGCAGTATGATTCGCAAGTAATGCACGCCGTGTTTTGATAAATCCGCAAAAAGGAGGAATTCTGATGTGTGGTGATTACAACCTTCGCCGTGAGAAAAGATACGTCGAAGTGGACGTTCGTTTTACTCCTGACGGTAAGATCCGCCCTCTTGCCATAAACTATGACAAGGCTCACACTTATGGAATTGATCGTGTCTTGGCAGTCAAACATGGGACATCACGCCTAGGCGGAAAAGGTCACTGCTTCACCTGCCTGATCTGCGGTCAGAAGCGGAATCTTTGGCTTGAACGGGGCAAGTGGTTCGTGGAAGCCTACTGCTCCGTGCCGGAAAGCTGTGCTTCGTAATGGCAAGATACTTATCCCGCGCAGATCTTTCGCACATAGCGGGTAAGTATATCGACCAGTACTATACCCGTTTCGGGATCAGTAAAGATGACCCAGAACCCATTGACCCTGAACGGCTCGCAAGTTCTGTTCTTGGGCTGAATGTGAAAATGCTGCCGCTATGCAGCGATGGAAGTATTCTAGGACTGACTGTTTTCCAGAAATGCGGTTTTACCGTAACCTTGGGGGACGGGACAAAGCTTGTGGAGGTGTTCATGCCGAAGGACGTTGTAATCGATTCCGCCCTTGCGTCAGACAGCTGCACCGGATGCCGGAATTTCACGATAGCGCATGAAGCGGCGCACCATATACTGGCTGACCTGTTTCCGAACGACTACGGAAAAGCAGTCAAGTGCCGTGGGCACATTGCCTATCGGGAACGAAACGGACAGCCCTCATGGGAAGAATGGCAGGCGAATACCCTTGCAGCGGAGCTGCTGATGCCAACATTTCTGGTCAACGCCGAAATAGAACGTGCAGCGCTGTGCCTGCCAAATGGAATCCTGTACAAATCCGCATCGGACCCGAACTATGAAAGAATTCTGGAGATGGCTGCACGGATCGGGGTATCGTGGTCTGCGATCAGGATCAGATTACAGCAGATGCAGGTCATCAACGGAAAACCCATCCACTGCCATCCATTGGACGTCATTCGATTTGGAGAATAATATGACTTGGTCAAATAATCGCTCTTTTAAGAGTAAACCGCTGAACAATATACAGCAGGCACAATTCAGCATTGGCTGGAGGTTTTGTCCGGTTTGCGGACACAAGCTCTACCAAAAAAACGAGAGCTGTTCAGGCTCTATCAGCATAAAGTGCCTCAAGTGCGGTAACATAGCAACAGTTGACTTAGCCTACCGCAGACGCTGACTTTTTTAGACAAACCACAATTTCAAAAATCGGGTGCATTGCACCCTGAATATGGACTGTTCGTCACCGAGCAACGGGCCATTGCCGCAAGGCAATGTATGAAACGCGCACCAAATAGCCGGGCAACAGCTGATAGAGTGATTCTGCTTTAGAACCGCTCTGTTAGTTGGTTGTCCGGCTATTTTTTTAGCCTTCAGGTAGCCTGCTCCCGTAAAAAGGAGCAGGCTTTATGTTTGTCCGTTTTTCATGGATGCCCCAAGCGGCGAAATATCCGTAGCCTTCCAAATTTTCGACTTTTTACGACTTATCGAAAATTTGGAGGTTTACGATGTCTTTTAATAAAGGCTATGAGTTGAAGAAGTTTGAAGCACACTGGGAAAAGTTGCGCATCGAGTACGCAGCTGCGGGAATGACGAAAGAGGCCATCCAGAAGATGTACGATTATGACCGTCAGCAATTCAATTCGGAGCGTACCTTTATCGAGCGGACGCAGGAATTCACCGCTCCTGCGTATGAAAGCTCTGAGGAAGAAGCGTCGCCTTTGATGCTACGCTATCAGGATGCGATTACCGTGACAGATACTTACCACGAAACTAAAAGCCGTTTTGCATGGATTGGTGAGATTGAGAACGAGCAGTTGCTTACTGCACTCGAAACTTTGAAAACCGAAGATTTGGAAATCATCACCATGTACGCTTACGAGGGATACGACATCACTGAAATTTCTAAAGTCTACGGCGTATCTCGGCCCACTATTAGTATCAAAATCAAGAGAATTACTAAATTTTTGAAAAACTTCAATTTCAATGCTACGAATTGACCTTTCTCGTCGGCTACCAAGTGAGAGGACAATTTCCCAAGCGGCACCTGCCGCAGGGCGAAACGTCCGACCTCAGGGACCTTGAAAACTGAATAGTTCCGTCATCTGGTACTCCGATAATGATACTTCCGTAATTCGCGGCCCGGTCACAAAGCAGACGGGGTGGCTGAAATGCCAATGAAGCGGTACAAGTCCGCTGCCAGATGTTCATGCCCCACTCGCAGGGAGCCGAGGGCGAATATGCGAGACCTTTAATCATATTGATCCGGGAACTGCCGGGTACGTTTTGCACATCCGGCAGTTCCCGTTTTTTACGTATCCCAATTTATTCTTTACTCGAATATCCACTTTTGATACATAGGAGGACACTTTTATGGATGAGCTGAACCCCACGGTGCGCGAGCAGGAGATCTACGAGGAGATGGAGCTGACCCCTGAGATGGTCAAGTCCATCCGAACTCTCTGCGGTACCTGTCTGCGGCACTTTGTGGATGCAAAGGCTTTCAAAATCGCGCTTGTACCCAGCCCAGACCGGAGCATGGACACATGCACCGTCTGCCAGATGCGGCGCGGCTATGATTATGTGGTCATGCACCGCTGACCCAACCATACCACCATACCTTGAACGAAGCTCGTTGCGGAACATCCGGCAGCGGGCTTTGCACATAACAACATGGAGGTACAATTTTGCAGCAAAACTGGAAATTCCAACGCGGAGACATCTTCTTCACCCATTTCGGGGCGAGCACCGGCTCGGAACAGCACGGTGACCGCCCGGCGGTCATTCTTCAGAATGACGTGGGCAATTATCACTCTCCGACCCTGATCGTTGCGACCATGACAAGCAAGGCGGAAAAGAAAGTAAACCAGCCGACCCACTGCCTGTTGGAAAACGCGGGGTTGAATATGCCGTCCGTTGTGCAGGCAGAGCAGATCTTCACCATCGACAAAAGCCGGGCACTGAAGTATCTGGGGCATCTGACCCCAGAGGAGATGCGCCGGGTGGATGATGCGGTTCGCATCAGCCTTGCGCTGAACCCTATGGGCAGCATCCAGCAGATAGAGCCTATCCGGCGCTCTACGGCGGTTTATGCGCCGCCTGAGGTGGTGGATGGCAAACCGCCTGTCTACCCCTATACGCCCATCCGGTCGTCCTTTGAGAACGCCGGAAGCATCGAGGAAATGATGCTGTACACCGAACTGCAATCCGCGGTTCATGCCATGATCCAGCGGCTCGAATATAGCTTCACCTTCAATCCCAGCCTGCTCACCAGCCCGAAGCGGAAGCAGCAGGTGACTGAGATCTTAGAGGAAGCCGAGAAGTACATTTGGAGAATCAAGGAGGAAATGCGATGCGCCTGAACGACAACAATACTTTCATTGGTATCAACCCGCCGTACCAGCTTTCGGTCATCCACAGCAGCAAGCTGATCTATCCCCGCGAGATCTACCAGCGGGGCGTAGAGCGCAAGAGGGTGGAGCTGATTGCAAGGGACTTCAACGAGTACATCGTTAACGAGCCGAAGGTCAGCTTCCGCAACGGCAGGTACTATGTAATGGATGGGCAGCACACCATCGAGGGCTGCATCCTCCTCAACGGCGGCGAGGACCGCCCGATCCTCTGCAAGGTCTACACCGGTCTGACGATGGAGCAGGAAGCCCTGCTCTTTGCCGAGCAGAACGGTCACGCCGCACCCCTGTCGGCGGGCATCAAGCTGCGCGCCAAGGTGGTGGGCGGCGATGCGCCTTCCAAGGCGTTTGTCGCAGCCACTAACCGGGCGGGGCTTTCCCTCAACTACGACAGTATGCAGCTGAGCGACTACCGCATCGGCTGCGTGGGCACGGCGCTGAAGCTGTACGACCAGCTGGGCGAAGAGATCTACTGCGAAGCTCTGCGGCACATCGTGGAAGCGTGGGAGGGCAAACCGGATTCCTTCCGGGCGGCTGTCCTGCGGGGCGTGATGTACTTTGTGCAGCTGTATCATGGGCAGTACAGCGAGGAGCGGCTTGTCCGTGCGCTGAGCGGCGTCCATCCCATGGAGCTCTACCGTGTCAGCCGGGATAACCCCGCCAAGCTTCCGGGCTGGCGGCGGTACGTTTACCCCATCTACACCACCTACAACGGCAAGTGCAGGAAAGACGCACTGCCGATGAAGTTCTAAGCTCAAATATCTCCTTTGGCAAGTGAGATGGTTCCCGAAAAAGACCATCACACTTTACATATAGTATTTTCTGCTGAATAATCGACATATTGAACTAGAAAGAGAGGACAGGAATGAGCGAGATCGCAGCCTGCACTTTGATTCAGGAAGAGCCTGACCGAAAGACGGAGAGGTATCTGACGATGTTCAAGGACTACCCGGATGTGGTGACGGTGGAGCATCTTCAGGAAATGCTTGGCATCTGCCGGAAGAATGCGTATCTGTTGGTCAAGCAGAATAAGATCCACTCGGCGCGTGTAGGACGCAGCTATAAGATACCAAAACTCTGCGTGGTAGAGTACCTGCTCGATCAGGATCGGCAACTTGGAGGGATGCACCTTTCAAACTCCCTTGTGCCATCCTTGCAAAACACTCCAGAATCTTCTAAACTTATGATGCCTAAGCAAAGGACGTTTGGCTGCGAACAGAAAGGAGCATAACTATGACAAATGTGGCCGGACATTTAAGAGAACAAAACGGTATGTATCAGATGATTCTGAGCTGGAAAGACACAGATGGAAAGCGCAGAACCAAATCCATCAGCACAGGACTTCCTGTTAAAGGAAACAAAAAAAGAGCTGAATCTCTGTTGCGTAAAACACAAAAAGAGTTTAACCCTGAAACGATGCAGCAGGTTTCCGACCTGCCGGTATCGGAATATCTGAACCGCTGGCTTCGGGAAAGCGTGATGAACCTTCCGCCCGAAACCTATGGCAGATATGCTTATGATCTGGGAAGAGTAGTTGTCCCATACTTTGAAAAGAAGCGGCTGTCTTTGAAAGCACTCTCTCCGCGCGATCTGGAAACGTTCTTCCGCTATGAGCGTCAGCAGGAGGAGGCCAGTGTACAGCAGCTTCTGGATTGGCACAAGGAGTTGACCGATGCCCTACAATATGCCGTTGACAATAATTGGCTGAAGGTCAGCCCCATCAAAGAAGTTGACCCCTGCCTTGATAACTCCCCGGTACTTTTCACCGACTTCATCACGGACTGGTTGAAAATGATGAAGTCACGAGTGGAAATCACAACCTATACCAGCTATGAAAGAGCAATCGTTCACAAGATCGTCCCATATTTTGAACCGCTCCACTATACATTGCAGGATATGGAACAGCATCCCAAATACATCCAAGACTTCTACCAGCATGAGTTGGATCGTGGCCTTACGGCAAACACCGTCATTCACTATCACGCCAACATCCGCAAATGCTTGCAGTACGCTTTTCAAATCGGCATGATCCGTTCCAACCCGGCAGATCGCGTTGAACGTCCTCGTAAGGAAAAGTTCAAGTCGGAGATTTACAGCGGTGAAGAACTGGAGCAGCTTTTCAAAGCGATTCAAGGTGACCCTTCGGAGTTTGGCGTTATCATGGCTGCATTCTACGGCCTGCGGCGCAGTGAAGTTGTTGGCTTGAAATGGGATGCCATTGACTTTGAAAACAAGAAAATCAGCATTCAGCATACGGTTGTGACCGCAAAGGTCAACGGAACGCTAACAGAAATCGCACGAGATAAGACAAAAACAAAGTCGAGCTGCCGGACACTTCCCCTAATCCCTGCCTGTGAGCAGATGCTCAATAAAATGAAAAAGGAGCAGGAGCAGAATCGGAAGGTCTGCGGCAAAAGCTATTGCACCGATTATCTTGACTATATCTATGTAGACCCGATGGGAAAACGGATTCGGCCCGATTTCCTGAGCCAACATTTCCCGGATTTTCTGGTCGCACACCAGATGAAGCGTATCCGCTTTCACGATCTGCGCCACCCTTATGTCAAGTCCACGACAAAAAAATATTTATTTTTTCTTGTCCCCACGTTCCAGCTTTCTTGATAGGAATTTTGCCGCCTCCCGTTTCTGTTCGGCGGCAAAAAACGCATGAAGTCGCTCCTTTTCTTCCGGCAGCATACACCCAAAAGTTGTGCCGCCTTTTCTGTAATAAAACGCAATCCGCATAACCAATTCCTTTCCTCAGTCGTGAGTTGTAAAGCTGTCCCTTATCTTAAAGGCAATATCTACCCGTTTATCAGGATAAACATAAATCTTATCAATCAGAAGATCAACTAATTCCGAAGTCAGCCCATCGCTTTCCGTCAGCATCCGGGAAATATCCATCTGCTGGCGCTGGTGCTGCCGTTCTTCCTGTTCGGCTTCAAGACGGGCCATGACAACCGCTTTGGTATTCTGTACTTCCAACAGTTTTTCACTGATCTGCTCTTTTTGATCCTTGTATTCCAAGAGCGGAATCCTGCCGGAAACAAGAGCTTCATACAGTTTCCGCTTTTCTTCCTGCAGTTCAAAAATCTGCCGGTCAAAGTCAGCTTGACGTATAGCAACGGTATCTACCTTACGGAGATCCGCTAAGCTGTCAATACCGAAGGCTACCTGAAACTGTTTGCATAGCAATTCATATACAAGCTGATTCAGTTCTTTTTCCCGGATATGAATGTTATAGCAGTCAAGTAAAGGAATCGTGCTGGAAAAGCGGCACCGGTAAGATGTCCCATTTGCCAGGTGCAAGGCATGTTTACAGCATCCGCAGATAACCTTCCCACGCAGGAGATAGTCGTGTTTTTTCCTATTTGGAATCTTAAAACGCTGAATAGAGGCATTGGCTTTTGAAAAGATTTCCTCATTCACCAGCGGTATATGATGGTCCGGTATTTTGATCCAGTCGCTTTCCGCTTTGCTCCGCATCTTGTGGCCGCCGATTTCTGTAACCTCTCTTTTGCCAATCACATAAGTGCCCATATATCGTTCGTCAGCAAGAATCCGAAGCACAGTAGAATTGCACCACATTCCGTGAGTTCTTGAAACATCGTGTGTCTTAATCCCTTTTCGGGCCTTATGCTCTCCGGGTGTGGGAATCTGCTGACGGGAAAGTTCCCGCGCAATATCGGTTGCGTTCATGCCATTTACGGCATATTCAAAAATTTTCTGTACTACTTCGGAAGTCTCCGGGTCCGGCACCATCCGTCCGTTTTCCCCTTTGCGATAACCGTAAGGGCAAATTTTACTTTGGTATTCGCCCCGCTGGAACTTCAGGTATTTGGCCGTTTTGGTCTTTACCGACATATCACGGCTATAATACTCGCTGATTAAATACTTGAAGGCGACTTCCATACCGCCGGTATCGCCTTTCAGCTTTTTGGTATCAAAATCATCATTGACAGAGATAAAGCGGGTATGGAACAGCGGAAATACCCGCTCGATAAAATAGCCTGTTTCCAAACTGTTGCGGCCAAAGCGGGAAAAATCCTTTACCATGATACAGTCAATCCGATTAGCCCGTACCAGGTCAAGCAATTCCTGCACCGCAGGGCGCTCGAAGTTTGCCCCGCTGTACCCGTTATCTACAAATTCCGTAAGTTCCGCATTAGCATATTCCGGCAGTTCAGAGGCATATTCCCGAAGGATGTTTCTCTGGCTGGAAATACTCATACTGTCTGTTTTGGCGTCCTCCAAAGAGAGACGGATGTAAAGAGCAATCCTGTACTTCTTCATTCTGCCTCCGCCTCCTTAAACGCCTCAAATTCTGCGCGGAACGTGAATTTTACATCTACCTGTTTATCCGGGTAGACTGTGATCCGCTCAATCAACCGCCCAATGAGGGCGGCGGTCAGGACGCCTCCACTCAAAAGTTCCTGTTCGTCTTTTTCCAGATCTTTGCACTTTTCAGCCTGCTTCTGGCGGACATCAGCCTGCTTTTCGTAAAAAGCAAGCTCCTTTTGCGCTGCCTGTATCTGCTTTTCATAGGTCGCTTTCAGGTCGAAGTATTCTTCACTGTCAATCGCACCGTTCATCAGATTTTCATAAAGAGTCTGCAAAAGCTCACGGCTTTGGTTAAACTGCAGCTTTGCCCGGTTGATTTTCTCACGGGAAGCAGCTTCTTTTTCGTGCTTTTGCATGTTGTCTTTCAGAAGCAGCGCGTAATCCCCCAGGACGGCGGCAAGTTCCCTTTTAAGAATATCCAGTATCGTTGCGATCAGCTCGGTTTCGCTGATGGAAACGCCAGTGCATTTATCTTTATGTACCCTGGTAGGTGTCAGGCAGTGGAAGCGATATGAACCATTGCATTGTTGGCGCTGGCGGTGCAGGCTTCTCCCGCAGTCTCCACAGAAGATACGCCCCTTGAAAATATTGGGCGTGTATGGGATAACGGGGTGCTTCTTGCTTTCCTCGGCCACTTCTGCCCGGTACTTCTGAACGGCATCGAAAATCTCTTTGGAAACGATAGGCTCATGGGTTCCAGTAACGACAATCAGGTTTTCCTCGCCTGCGGGCACCTGCCGGTGAAGGACCGTTTTTGTTCGCCCTTGCACCATGTCGCCGGTATATTTATCCTCCTTCAAAATCTTGGCAACTGTCCAGGTCTGCCAGTAGCCGCGCCCTGCTAACGCCTGATGGGTGATCTCCCCGGTTTGCATCTTATACTTTCCGGGAGAAGGGTAGTTTCCTTCATTGAGCAGAAGCACAATCCGGTTGAGGGGGACTTTTTCATAAGCCCACTGGAAAATCTGGCGTACCACAGGAGCCGCCACCGGATCAATAATCAATTTGTGGCAGTCATCAGGGTCTTTCATATATCCAAATGGCGCCCTGCCACCCACATACTTGCCCTCTTTCATATCCTGACGGGCCTGGGCCTTTATCTTACGTCCTATGTCCAGAGCATAGGCTTCGTTAATCATATTTTTCAGCGGAAGGATAATACCGCCGTGGAGATTATCAGGATTTTCAGAATCAAATTGATCCGTAACGCTGATGAACCGGACATTATGGGAAGGGAAATACCGCTCAATGTAATATCCCGTGTCAATGGCATTGCGTCCCAGGCGTGAAAGGTCTTTGACAATCACACAGCCCACTTTGCCGGATTCAATATCCGAAAGCATCCGTTGGAAGCCGTCACGGTTGAAATTCGTTCCTGTTGCTCCATTGTCGATATAAATGTCATAAAGACGCAGTTCAGGTTTTCCCAATAGGAATTTTTCGAGAACCAGCTTTTGCGTTTCGATAGAATTTCCACGTTTATTGTTATCCTCCACAGACAGCCGGATATACAGCGCCGTGCTGATAAACGGGGAAGCAGGCATGGCAGCCTGCGCCATAGTATGTTTCCTGCTCTTTCTCGCCATTTCAGACCACCATCCTTTCCTGTACCGGCGTAATCAGGGCGAGGGCTTTTTCATATTCGTCCTGATAATTAAATTGAATCTGCAATTCGTCTTTTCCAAGCACTGTAATCACCTGCACAAGCTGGATCACCGCCTTGCGGTCCAGTTCTTCCAGATCGGAAAAACGCCTGAAATTCTCAATCCAACGATTCCGCTCACTCCGGTTTTCCATTACATCGGTCCGTTTTTCCTTAAGGGCGGCAACCGCCTGTTCCAGTTGGGTGATACGGGCGCTGTAACTGCTTTTGTTATAAAGGAACTCCGCCTTGTCCAGAAAGCCGTTTACCATGCTCTCATACAGCTTCATCTTATATTGACGGATCTGCTCCAACTGCTGCTCGTTCTGGGCGATCTGCCGCGAATACTCTTTGATAAGTTCACGGTTGATACGGCTCTGGTCTATGCCGGATAAGATTTCATCCAAAGAGACTACATTGGCAATAAACCCTTTCAGGCTGTCCCGCACGCACTCCATCAGCTCATGTTCCTTTACCATGACCGGATGGGCGCAGCCGTTCTTCTTTCCGGTGGGACAATAGTAATAGTGATATTCTTTGTCTTTGTAGCGGTTCGTTTTGCGTACCATCCGGCTGCCGCAGCAACCGCAGACCAGTATGCCGGAAAACAGATAGACTTTATCTTTTTGGGGAGATGTACGGGTGTCCAGGTTGCGAATCCTTTGCACCAGGTCAAAATCATTCCGATCAATAATGGCTTCGTGAGCATTTTCCACGCGAACCCACTCGGAGGAAGGGCGGCTCTCCATTTCTTTCAGTTTGAAGTGCTGGGAACCCTTTCGGCCCTGGACCAGCGTACCGGTATAGGTTTCATCCTGCAAGATCCGGGTGACAGTATTTGCCGACCACCGGCAATCCTTCCGGTCTGTATAGCCTTTCTTGGCATGGGGAAGGCCATAATACTTTTTATATGCCAAAGGAGAGAGCGTACCCAGCCGGTTCAGCTCATTCGCGATGGCGTAGGGGCTGAATCCTTCCAGGCGCATCCTGAAAATGCTCCGCACCACCTGGGCAGCATATTCGTCTACTACAAGAAGATTATGGTTATCTTCGGATTTACGATAGCCGTAAACCGGGAAAGCTCCAACGAAATCCCCATTCTTACGCTTAGTTTCCAGGGAACTTCTCGTCTTAATGGAAATATCCCGTGCATAGGCTTCATTCATAATGTTCTTTACTGATACAGTCAGGTCATCGCCTGCGCTCTCATTGAGAGTATCGATATTGTCATTGATGGCAATAAACCTCACGCCATAGGCCGGAAAGACACGGCGCATATAGCGGCCAGTCTCAATATACTCACGGCCAAGACGGGAAAGGTCTTTGACGATGACACAGTTGATCTTTCCCTCCATGATGTCATCCATCATTTCTTTAAAAGCCGGACGGTCAAAGATAACCCCGCTGTACCCATCGTCTACCTTTTCGGAAACCAGCTCGATTTCCGGGTGACGGCTCACGAAATCTTCGATCAGCTTTCGTTGATTGCCGACACTGTTGCTTTCATTTGATTTGTCATCCGTATAAGATAAGCGGATATATTTGGCAGCTTTATAAACCTGCATAGAAAAACACTCCTTTCATCACGGAAAAATCCCCGCAATTCAAGGAGTGCAGTCTGCGTATCGGTATTCAATTCCTTTTCCATGTTTATTATAACGCTCCATGCGGGAAAAATCAGCCCCCAAAATAAAAAATATCAATAATTTTCAGCGTAGGATTCCGCGGAGGCATTCTTCCAGGGTAGCGCCTCCCTGGGAAAAACTTGCCCTGACAACAAATCCACCGCATTTGAAATGATACGGGTCCCGGATCTGCCGGACAAACTCGGCAATCCTTTCTTCCCGCGGCAGGTCCTTATTGACAGATACATCCCGGATGTCGGCAAGTCTGTCTGCTTCCGGGGTATGTATGACCGTATAGGCCGGTGTTTGAGTCATAACAACAGCTCCTTTCTTTTCATACTGGATCATCAAAATCACATGAATAAGGCCGGACACACGAAAAGAGCGGCCCGGCCTCATGGTATCTGATTTCGATTTTATAAGAATCCATGCCGCTGCTCGAAAATCAAAACAACGGCATGGATGTTTTCTTGGTAACTTGCCGTATTTGCCACGCCCCCCGGCAGGCCCTTTTCCGGGCCGGGGATGCCACAGGCTGCGGCCAGCTTTACCGCATCATAGCCCTGCTTGTGCCGTCGCTTCGCCAGAGCTAACGAACACAGAAGGGACTCCCCCCAAGTCTTTGACGGGTCGTGAGAAAGTATCATTATACCCTGTATCAGTCATCGCGTCTGGCCTGCCACAGCCAGATCAATGGATAGCGTAGATCGCTCGGACGGCTGGGCTTCATCACCTCCTTAAAGCCGCCTGTCATCGCGCCGCTCCATTTGCCGCTCGGAATACAGGGAAAGTACCTATGGCACCGTATATGCAGTTTTCAAGGTCCAGATGAAGGATTGGGAGCTTGTCTGCATATACAGGTGGGTGTGGCACCGTTGAAGGTTCTCACTCACCGAAATGGCATTGTCCCAAAAAATTGTCCTTCTATAAGTCGTGACATTTTCGGGGGTACATTTATAGGGGGTTTAGAAATTTTCTTCTAAAATTTTTTCCAGACGCCGAAGTCCGCGCCGAATACTTTCATGGACAGCATGGAGAGAAACACCTTCCATCTTGGCAATATCCATCAGGGTAATGCCGAGAATATAGTGAGCGTACACACGCTGGCGTTGTTTCTCTGGCAATGAAGAAATCGCCTGGTACAGCCGTTCTTCCTCCAGGTGCCTTTCTACGATCTCCTGCAGCGTTGGGGTAAAAAGAACAGCTTCGCGTTCAATATCATCCCCATAATCAAGAGAAAGGAATGCCTTATGCCGGTATGTACGGCGGCGATATGCCACTTCTTTCCGCTGATATTCTACCAGCACATCCACAACCTCATCGGGCAGGCTGATAAACAGATCCGTTTTATATATTTCCGGGTAAAATTCCCGCAGATTGATTTCTTTCATGGTAATCCTCCAATTTCGATTTTTGAGTGGGTAATGGGCAAATCGAAATCAGAGGGGCGGTGATCTACACCGTACAGGTCCGGCGGCAGGCTTGTCCTGCGCCTTATTTGTAAAAAAGAGCGCCCACCGTACAGCGGTAAGCTGCGCCTGTCGTATTCCGTCACCATCTGACGGAGCAGAATGGAAAATGCAAAATCCTGTCGAATGGAAAAACCCCGCAATCCATCGCAGGATTACGGGGTTTGAATCTCTTTTATATGACCGGCTATGTCGAGGCCGGTATTCTGACCTCGGCAGCATTTTCCATGCCCTCCTTTATTGAAGGAGAGCAGAGTTACCTATTATGTCCACCTCCCTCATTTTGGGGCATTATATAGGGATAAATGCTATAATTCTTCCAGAAGCGTCATGGTTTTACTGAATTTAATCAACAATACATGACAAAATCAGGCATTATCCACACAGCAGAAAAAACGAAAATTTAAGGGTGCGGCAGAAATACCGCACCCTTTCTATACTTCAAATTTATAACCTACACCATAGACGCTTTTCACATATTCCGGCAAATCAGGGGCAACCCGGAGTTTCTTTCGCAGGTTGCTTATATGGTTGTTGATCGCTTTCCGGGAATAGTAGGAATAATCCTCATGCCATACCAGATCCAGGAGCATTTCATAAGTGAATACCCGCTTTGGGTTCAGTATGAGCAAAGCGAAGATTTCAAATTCCTTGACCGTCAGCGGAATTACCTGGCTCCGCACGGTAACAAGGTGCTGC
Organism: Faecalibacterium hominis (ex Afrizal et al. 2022); assembly: GCF_049545105.1. Lineage (NCBI taxonomy): Bacteria > Bacillati > Bacillota > Clostridia > Eubacteriales > Oscillospiraceae > Faecalibacterium > Faecalibacterium hominis (ex Afrizal et al. 2022). Next base: position 1,237,982 of record NZ_CP186860.1, read on the forward strand.
TCCAAGCAGAAATACAAATCACCTTCCCGGATTTCCGTCAATGGCTGATCTGCCTGCGGAGGGATAAAATACTGGCCTCGAAGAAGTGTTAAGTATGGGACATCAGCCGGAATATTGCCAGCCTCATAATCACGAACAAACTGAGCCAGCTCCTTCTTTTGGCAGGGAGAAAGCAGAGTAAATAGCTTTTCACCAATCTGCCTGCCGGAATCTTTTAAATCCAGTACGGCTAATTTCCCATGTTATCACCACCTCCTTAGTCCTCTAAAGCATCTTTCAGTTTTTGAAAAGATTCTTCGCTGATAGCATGTTCCAATCGGCAAGCGTCTCTTTCCGCTGTTTTTGGATCTACACCAGCAGCGATCAATCGTTTGGTAAAAAAACGATGGCGTTCATAAATCTTTTCTGCCACTTCCTTACCCTTAGTCGTTAAAGAAATCGACTTATTATCCTCACGCACTAAGAATCCGCTTTCGCATAGTCTTGTAACCATATTTGTAATAGTCGGCTTTGAACGCTCTAAAAAGGTTGCAAGATCAACGCAGCGAACATCACCTTTCTGACGATCAAGAATCAGAACTGCTTCTAAATAATCTTCACCCGTAGCCCGAAGTTCTTCGGCATAAGATTCGGAAGGTGAAACCGCCTCCTGAGTTTTGTGTTTTTCCCATGCCATCTTTGCGATCATTGAAATCAATAGAGTGCGTCACCTCCTTTTCAGTAGATTCGTGATTATCATTTACCGCGCTGTAACGCAACCAAGTGAGCATATAGCCCGTTCTTTTTCATAAGCTCCTGTGGTGTACCCATTTCGCTTACCTTTCCATCATCCAAAACCACGATTTTATCCGCATTAGCAACTGTCCTCATACGGTGAGCAATCACCATAACGGTCTTATCTTTCAGCAAGACAGAAAGAGCATCCTGTACCAATGTTTCACTCTCAGCATCCATAGAGGCTGTAGCCTCGTCCAAAAGGATTACCGGCGCATTTTTTAGCAATGCTCTCGCAATGGAAATCCGTTGCCGTTCTCCACCGGAAAGGGCGCTGCCATTTTCGCCAATATTCGTCTGATACCCCTGTGGCAGCCGAGAAATAAATTCTTCGCACTGTGCAGCCCTTGCCGCCGCTTTTACTTCTTCGTCAGTTGCACCGCTTCGTCCAAGGCGAATATTCTCCATGACAGTTTCATCAAAGAGAAGTACATCTTGGAAAACAATAGCAAAGTTTTTGAATAATGTTTCCGGTTCTACGCTCTTTACATCGACACCACCTAAAGTGATTTGGCCGGAATCTGCATCCCAGAACCGTGCTGCCAATTTTGAAGCAGTAGATTTGCCGCTTCCCGACGGACCTACTAAGGCGGTGACTTCACCTTGTTTTGCTGTGAAGGAAACGCCTTTCAACACCGGTTCCTCATTATAAGAGAAATGGACATTCTTAAATTCAATGTCAAATCCTTTGTTATTGCAAACATTACTTCCTGTCTGTTCCGGTGTTGCGTCAATCTGTTTCATTCTCTTTACGCTTACCAGTGAAGAAAAGACCTCGGCCATCAACATAAAGCAGCTTGTGAAGGGGTCATAAATTCTGCCAGCAAAAATAAGGTATAAGATAAACATGGGAATCGTGAGGGAGCCAGCCGCCACAAGATAGCCACCTACCAGCAGTACCGCAACAAGGCCAAAGCGCAGAATAAATTGTGCTGTTGTAGTCGCTGCGCCAGGCGCGATCTCATTTCGGAAAGAGCATTTCACCACATAGTCCAGCTTTTTTTCCAGACCGGCCAGATATTCTTCTTCTCTGGAGCAAGATTTCAATTCCTGAATCGTATCAAGATATTCCTGTACTCCATCATAGGCTGCACGTTTAGCGTCCATATTAGCACTTTCTGCCTTAGCCTGTGCCTTTCGTGCTGCAAAGACCACCAGTGCTGCTACGGGAACAGGAATCACAATACAAAGCCCTAACCGCCAATCCATTACAAGCAGACCTATCGCCGTAATGATAAACATGAAAATGGTTCCAAAAAGTTGCGGAAGGGCATTAGAAAACACACGCTCCAGCGCCGTACAATCACCCATGATAGTTGTGGTCAGATCGGAAAGATTTTTCTGCCCGAAGAAGGACAACGGAAGTCTGCGAAGTTTTTCAGCAAGAACAATTCGGCGGTTCGCACTTTCCTCATAAGCCACGGTATAGGTTTTGTTATATTGAAGCCATTGGGTACAAAATACAATAATAAACAAAACCACCGTCATAATGCAAAAAACAGGAATATATTCTGAAATTCCAGATGATTCGCCCGATATTACATTCAGCAGTTCCCAGATTACCATGATTAAAAGGCTGGACGGGATAATTAGGCAAATATTGCTGAGAGTCGTTGCGGCAATCCCTTTATTTAAGTCTTTTGAGCCTTGGTCGCTCAAAGCAAACAGACGCTTTAGCATACTTTCACCTCATTTCCAATATGCCACTGTGTTGTCTTGGTATAGTTCTCCCACATACGGGCATATTCACCATTTTTCTTTACCAATTCGTTATGCCTGCCGCTTTCAACAAGCTCTCCCTGCCGCATGACCAAAATCTGATCGGCATCCTGCACCGTTGAAAGCCGGTGAGCAATCATAATAACTGTTTTTCCCTTTGTAAGCCCCTCAAATGCCTGCTGTATCTGCTGCTCGTTTTCGGGGTCAGCATAGGCTGTAGCCTCGTCAAGTACGATAATAGGTGCATCTTTCAAAATAGCTCTTGCAATCGCAATACGTTGGGTTTCACCCCCCGATAAGTACACACCTTTGCTGCCGACTACTGTATCGATTCCTTTAGGGAATTTAGCCAATATATCATCACATTGAGCCAAATGTGCTGCCCGCATGACTTCTTCTCTTGTTGCACTTGGGCGTCCAGCCCGAATGTTCTCAAATAGACTATCCTTGAACAGTTTTGGGTCCTGGAATACAAAGGCGACCATCTTCATTAAATCTGGATGGGCAATGCTGCGAATGTCTACACCGCCAATTTTAATGCTGCCGGCCTGTGCGTCATAAAATCGGGGAATCAAGCTGGCAGTGGTACTCTTACCGGAGCCGGAATGTCCCACAAGGGCGGTTGTTGTACCGGCTTTTGCACAAAAACTAAGATGAGAAACTGCCGGCTGCTCTGCGCCTTCATAGGTAAAGGTTACTCCTTCAAAAGAAATATCATAGCTTGCAGGGCGTTTCGGTTGTGCAGTTTCTTCCTGCGGTTCTGCGTTCAAAATCATATCAATACGCCGCATGGATTCTTCAGCCTGCATTTTGTAACTCGTCATATAGAGAATCTTGTTCAGCATTACCGCACAGGCCGGTGAAAAAATCACATAAAACAGAAAACTTTGTGTGAACCCAACAAGGTCAGAAGATACCAACCCTATAATCAGTGCAGTAGGAACCAATACAAGGAAGCTGGAATTGATAACGGAATTAAAGGCAACCATACCCTTTTTACAAGACATCGTGTAAGCTAAAGCAAATTTTCGATAGGACTTGATTGCCTCATTAAATTTTGTTATGGACTGCACCGTTTGCCCAAACACCTTCAAGACGGAAATTCCACGGATGTATTCTACCGCCTCGTGATTCATCGTTTCCAACGAGTCCTGATAGGTCTGCATCAGTTTCATGCCTTCCTTGCCCATCAGAGATTTTTGCAGGAAAAAGCCGATTCCAAAAAGCAGAAGTAGTGGTACACCAATGCGCCAGTCAAACAGAAGCATTAAAATCAGGCTTACTACCATAGTTACTTGTGCGCCAACCAAGTCTGGAAGTTGATGGGCTATAAAAGTTTCTGTTTGAAAACTATTTTCGTCAATGATTTTCCGCAGTTTGCCGCTGGGATTGGTATCAAAATATCCCATAGGCATTTTCGCCAGATGTTTCAGCGCAGCCATTTTTAGATTCTTTTCGGTATGAAACGCCGTCACATGAGAGCATAGCAAAGCACAGAAATATAATGCCAGACCGATCAGCTCCAAAACTAAGGCAATCATTCCCCAGCGAACTAAACTTTGCGTGTCCAAAGCACTGCCGGTAAAGACATTTACCAATTCACGTGCTGCAAAATAGACGCAGAGGAATGGTCCTAAAATAAAGATGGCACTAACACCGGATAAAATACGGGATATATTCAATAAACTGCGTTTTTCTCCTGTAAATTCGAGAAGCCGCTTTATCCCGCCGTTCTTTTGTTTCATCGAAACAAAGCCTCCTTTCAAATTGGTTAGCAATAACTAACCTTTTCTTTCATTATAATTGGTGGAAAATATACATTCAACGACCTATCAGGTATATTGTTACTCCAATCAGCTCACGATAAAAGGTGAAAGAAAAGGCGGCTGGCGAAAGCCGCCTTTTCCCACAGGCAATCAGTTTACTTTTATGTTTTGAACGGATGTAAAATTAGAATCCATAGGGAATGTATAGTCGGTGATTTTATCGCTGTAAATTGCCAGTTGGTGCATATATACAAGAGGGGTTGTCAGTTCTTCATCGGCGATTGTTGTTAAAATCGTTTGATAAATTTCCTGAATCCTCGTTTCATCGGTAGAAGAATCCAATTCAGCAACCAGATCCGCAAGTTCCGGCTGGGTGGAGCCTAAAAGCATCACAATAGGATCCATGGAAGTCTGAGGGTTAATATTCGTAACAACATTAGCCGGATCATAAAAACCGCCTTGAGTTTTGAATACCGTCAAACCATAATCCCCGCTTTGAACCATAGCATACCAATCCATCATTGCGGCAGACTGGGGTGTTAATTCAATGCCAATTTTCTGTGCTTGATTGCAGATGTAGACAACCAAGTTATCGTCCGAAGCAGAGCCGGTCTGATACAGGAAAGCAGCCGAAATATTTGCCCCATCCTTTTCCCGGATTCCGTCACCGTCTGTATCAACATATCCAGCTTCATCCAACATTTGATTTGCCGCATCAATATCAAAGGTTGCCTCTGAAAGCTCCAAATCACAATACGGCAGGTCTGTGGAGAAAAAGCTGTCTGCCCGATCATGCAAGCCACCATAAATGCTGTCTGCTACGGCATCTTTATCAATAGCAGAGGCAATCGCCTTTCGGATAACCGAATCGCCAAAAACAGTATCGTTCAGGTTATATCCCACATAGTAAGTCTGCAAAGCCTTATCATCGATTTGTGCTCCAAAGCCTTCGGTCTGGCTGATTTCGTCATAACTTTCAGCAGAAACATTTTTGATACCGGATATAAAATCAACTTCTCCATTTTTCAGCGCAAGAATCTTGGCATCATTATCAGGGATGCTCTTAATAGAAAAGCTATCTACTTCCGGTGTTTCACCCCAATAGTTGGGATTGCGTACAAAATTCCATGTCTGGCCATCATTGTCCCCTTCGTACATATATGGGCCGGTTCCATAGGTGGCTGTCCGAAAAGTATCTTTAGCGGTTAAATCATCATTCAACTGCTCGCTGGAGACAATACCAAAAGGATTGGCAAGGCAAAGTTCCCGCAAAGTATTATAGTAAGGCTGCGTCAGCCGAAGTTCTACTGTATAATCCCCGGTGGCTTCGGCACTTTCAATGATTGTAGAAAGGCGTCCATACCCTCCGTTATACTGGCCGAGATTTACAGGCACAGCCATCAATGATTTTGCCACATCTTCGGCGGTCAGATCTGAGCCATCCGAAAACTTAACGCCTTCTCTGATCTGGAAGGTATACACCAGTCCGTCATCACTCATAGACCAATCTTCGGCCAGAGATCCGACCAGTTCATTATTTTCATTGTATGTCACCAGCGTATCATAGAAACTGGTGAGGTAATAGGTAATATCGTACTGGCTGGAAGATACTTCGGGAGTGAGGATCGTATAGAAATATTCAAATCCCCAGCTTTCAGCCAAATTAACATGTACGGCCTCTGTTCCTGTTGTCCCTGAACCGGATTCTGCTGATTCCTTATTGTTGGAGCAGGCCGCAAGGGAAACAACCATCGCTGCGGACAGCAGAGCTGCCGCTAATCGTTTGAATTTCATCGTGTGATTTTCCTTTCTTGATTTTTATTTACCCAAATTCATTGGATTCCAAATTAAATAATTCCACTGGCTTCTAACAGCACTTTGCTATACGGCTGCTGAAATACCGAAGGATCCCCGGAAAAAGTGACCTGCTCAACCAGTTTCGAACTCCGCATCACAAGAATTTCATCTGCCACTACTACAGCAAGTTCCATGTCGTGGGTAATGAAAATCAAAGTGAAGCCGACCTCTTTTTGGAGATCAATGATTTCCTCCACAATTTTTTTCCGAAGCGGCAGGTCAAAACCGTTTGTAGCTTCATCGAAAATTAAGCACTCCGGTTCCGCAGCCAACGCTCGTGCTATCGCAATACGCTTTTGCTCACCACCGGACAATTCCGAAGGAAGCCGTGCATAGTAGGACACCGGAAGATTACAAAGTGTCAGCAATTCTTCGCACCGCTTTTTCCGCCGCGCTTTGTCCATACCAAAAAAGCAGATCAGCGGTTCCTCAATGGATTTTCCTACAGACATCTTTGGATCCAATGCCGAAGCGGAATTTTGTTGGATAATCTGCACTCTCTTAAAATGTTCCTTCCGGGCTTTATAGCGCCTGCCATATAGCGGCATATTATCAAAATATACATTTCCGCCATCCGGTTTTTGCAGTCCAGCAATCATCCGTGCAAGTGTTGTTTTCCCAGAGCCAGATTCACCGACAATCGCATAACGTCCTCCATTTTTGAAAACGGCACTGATCGGCGATACCGCTGTAAATCTGTTTTGTGAAAACGAGCCTTCTGAAAAAGTACAGCTTAAATCTCTTGTTTCAATCAATCGTCACCCCTCCTTTCTAAACGGCACGCACCTAAGAGATAGGCGGTATATTCTTCTTTGGGAGCCTTGATAATTTCCTGAGTATTTCCAGCTTCAATTACTTTTCCGTGGTTCATTATCAGCAAATGATCGGAAAAGGAGGCGGCACGCAGATCGTGGGTAACAAAGAGTACAGACATACCCTCTGTGCAAAGTTTTTTCAGTTCCTTCATCAGCTCCATACGATTACAGGCATCAATAGCCGTGGTTGCTTCATCCGCAATTAAAATCTGCGGTTCATTGATAAGCGCAGCAGTTATCATCAACCGCTGCAGCATGCCGCCGGAAAGGGCAAAAGGATAACTTTTCAATATCCTGTCTGTATCCTCTAACCCCAGCCGCCGTAAAGTTTTGTCAAATAAAGTGTGCATTTCCGCTTTGGAAGAACGATCATGGTGCAGCCGATAGGTTTTCTCCAACTGCTTTCCTACACGTATCGAAGGATTGAAAGCTGTCATTGGATTTTGCATGATGAAACATATTTCTTTCCCATAGATCTGTTTTCGGTCCTTTTTGTGCAGGGCCAGAAGATCAATCCCTTGAAAAATAATCTGGCCCGTAGCCTGGTAAGCGGAACCAAGCAACCCCATAATCGCTTTGCAGATCGTTGTTTTTCCCGCACCTGAACTTCCGACAATCGAAAGCATTTCTCCCTTTTCAATTTGAAAAGATATGTTTTCTGCTACAGGCTCACCGGAGGGGAGAGAAATCGTAAGTTTTTTCACTTCAAGTGGCACTGATTTCGTCCTCCTTTCCAATCCTGTCACGCAGACCTTCGCCCAAGAGATTGAAACCGGCACAGCAGACAATCAAGCAGATACCGGGGTATATTATCAGGCTGGGATTGATGTAAATGCTGCTTCTGGCTTCATCCAGCATGGCGCCCCATTCCGGTGTGCCTGCAATCAAACCCACCCCCAAAAATGCAAAACTGGAAACAGACATAATCGCAGTTGCAATTCCGGTTGTAAAATAAACAATAAACTGTGGAAGCACATTTGGAATCAAATGGCGGGTCACAATACGAAAGTTAGAGGCACCGGAAATTTTGGAGGCTTCTATGTATTCTTTTCCACACTCTGTTTTTGCGTAAGAACGTACCATCCGCAAAAACCATGAAGCCATGGAAATGCCAATCGCAATTATGATGCTGGCAACCGAATCATCCACAGCCGAAACCAGCGACATCGCAATGACGATTAAAGGAAAAGCCATTAAAATATCGCACACCAGCCGCATGATTTCGTCCAATATACCGCCTTTATAGCTGGAATAACAGCCAACAAAAAGGGTTATCGCCGCAATGACAATCAACACAGGAATGGACAGGCCGAGAGAGTATCTTGCCCCATAAATCAGGCGTGACAATTCACACCGTCCCATCTGGTCGCAGCCCAAAGGGTATTCGGCAGATGGTGGTGCATTTTTCAAGGCAAGATTTGTTGCATTGGGATCATTGGGTGCCAATATGGGAGCGGCAACAGCCAATATTACAAAGAGGGCAATTAAGGCGATTCCTATCATAATTTGTGGTTTTCTTTTCATACACGCTTCCTCCTATATGCCGGGCATATCATACTGGAAAGGATGTCTGCTACTGTATTAAATAGAACGAAAAGAACTGCACACACCAAAATAGCCCCGGATATTCCATATACATCCATGCTTTCGCAGGATTCCATCAGATAGATTCCAAGCCCATCAATGGAAAACACGCTTTCCACCAAGGCAGATGTTCCAAACAATGCGGCACAGTATTGAGCGAATAAAGTGATTGCCGCAGGCAGAGCGTTACGCAAAACCTCTCCAAAAACAATCTGTGAATTAGAAAATCCCCTTGCTTTGGCATAAAGCACATAATCGCTTTTAAGTTCATTTAGAACAGAGGCGCGTAGCACTCTTGTCGATATACAGATGATTGGCACTGCCATAGCGATTGAGGGTAGTATCAGCGATTTTATGCTGCCATCTGCAATGACATGAAAAATCGGAATGTTCACTGCGAAAGCCGTCAAAAGAATAAGGGCCAGCCAAAAACTTGGGACGCAGATTCCAATGATACAGATAATCCGCGTTACATTGTCAAAGATACCATTCTTCCGTATCACCGAAATCGCCGATAGGATGACTGTAAACAAAATTACCCACGCCATTGCCATGACTATGACAGTACAAGTGACTGGCAGGGCAGCTTTTATGTTTTCAATCACCGGCTGCCTGTTTGTAATGGCAGTGCCCAGATCACCAGTTGCCACACCGGTTATGTAGTCAAAATATCTTTCGTGGAACGGCGCATCCAAACCAAGCTGTTCCCTCACTGCTTGAATTTGTTCCTCTGTAGCAAAAATACTGTTTTTCCTTACAATCATTTCCGCTGGATCCGTGCCAGTAAACACCTGCAAGCAGAAACTTAAAGTTACAACGCCCCAGATCACGATGATAAAACTAACGAGGCGTTTCAAAATTCTTCTCCCAATACTTCCCTTGTTTAACACATCCATGTCACTCGCTTTCTTTATATAGTTAGCAACGCCTAACCCATGACTTTGAAAAAGAGCCGCAACACTGCGGCTCTTTCATTAACTCTTATTGCCACCGGCTATTGTTAATTATAGCAGGCCGAAAAGGGTGGCTTCTATAACCAAGCGGGTGAATTTTTAATCCAATTAGCTCACCACGATTTGCAGCGATATGCAAACGGAGTAACGCCCATAATTGACTTAAAAGCGGCGGAAAACTTGCTTTGATTTTCATATCCGGCAGCCTCGGCTACTTCGCAGATACTAAGCTGTGGTTCGGAAACAAGCAGTTCCGCAGCAGCCTCCATACGCTTTATTTTCATAAAGGTACCTATCGAGTTGCCAGCGATAGAAGTAAAACACCGCTTCATGCTGGATTCTGCCACATGGAACATCTCTGCCAGTTGAGAGATCGTTATTTTGGAAAAAGGGTTCTCAATGATATATTGGTATGCTTGTTGTGTCCCTTTGGAAACATCCTCAGAAAACTGTCGGGGTTTTTTCACATAGCTGGCATCCAATAGGCTTAAAAACAGCAAAAGTTCGATCACTTTAATCCAGAAATACGGAATCCGGATTCTCTCATCCACCCGATAAAGTTCGCTGAAAATATGATCTATTTCATGCTTAGACTTAATCAAAAGAGAACGTCCATCACCACATAGAGTATCACGGATTTGCTGCAGGTTAATATCTCCTTGCCGAAAATCTGTATTGAGGGTCTTTTGAGCTCCTTCCATTTCTAAGAGAACAGTAATACCACGATATTTTTTTAACGGAATCCTTGAACCAACAAATAACTGTTGCCCTTTACAAAGATTACTAACCGATAAATCTCCTTCACCTAAAAAGCTAACAGAGCCACCGGCCAATTCACACTCATAGCATCCTTCCAGACAGTGATCGATTTGAAGAAAATCCTCTTTCGGAATTAAAGGTTGATAGCAGGAATCCATATTGAGATGATTATATGTTATCTGTATTCCAGGGGCCACATCATAACAGGTCATTTCTCCGGTTCCGGTATCTGTGCTTTGTTGAAGAATCAAATTTGCACTTTTTTCTTTTTTTTCAGGAAAATATATATCGTGAAGCTGTGATTGTTTCATCGCCGCTTCCATCAAATCACCCCATTTCATTCTTCTTGATTAGCCACAACTAACCACGATATATACTACTACATCCTCATTAAAAATGCAAGGTGTTAGCAAATCGGCAAGCAATGCAATCTTACGTAAGATTGCGTATTTAGCAGAAATCCCGTTCCCGGAATTCCTGCTAAATGCTTGTTGGTGACATATCCCCAAACCCCTGAAATCATTGCCGGTGGCAATGGCTGCGCATTCCGTTGGAACGCTGAAAGCGAAAAGCAGACAAACCTTATTGACGGGATTTTTCTGTGCTGCGCTGCGGTTGTGGCGGGGAAGAAATCTCCAATAGATATTCCACATTGGCCCGAACATTATGAAGTTCTTTCATATCATTTTTGGCCTGCTTATAGGCAGAATAGGCTTTCCGTTTTTGTTCCAGAAGGTCGGTGTATTCCTCCCGGAGAGATTTGACAGAGGGGAGCTTTTTGATTCCCAACTCGTCAAAATGATTCTTTGCCGCCTGGTGCAACAAAATTTCAGCCTCATGTGCTGTTCGGAATTTTTTGCTGTACCCGGCTTTGCGATATTCTACATAGACAGCCCTCGTTTTCGCATAGTTTACGATCTGCTTTTGCAGCTCGGCATTGGCATTCATTCTTGACTCCAGATCTTTGATCTGAACGGATAAGGTATTGAAATTAGTGGTAGTGGCGTTGGCTTTTTCCAGAAGATCCTCATAACCCATATCGCCATGTTCTTTTAAATAGAGCACTGCCTGAGAAAGCTGCTTTAGATTGAACACTTTTGCCCAGCGCTCATAACCAGGCCCCTTGCCGGAACGGATTGCAGCTTCAATATCAACCAGCAATCCAACTTTGGAAACCGTTTTTTTAGAAAAGGCATGGCGGGGTTTTACTGTCCGTGTACCGGCAATCCGTTTTTTGATGGCCTGTTCTGTATAATCGCCTTTGAGCGTATCGCATCGGGTATAATTTTCTTGTCCCGGAACTCGGAACCGAAGATGTTTTCTTTCACGGTTGACTTCCAGCCCAGCAGTTTCCAGCTTCTGTAGAAGTTCCTCAAAATCTTTTGGCTTTTCCTCTAATGCAGCATCAATAGCAATGCGTATCTGCTCCTGAAAGGAAGGCTGCTTTTTATTTCCCAGCCATGTGCCATAATGCTCCCGGCTGGGTTTCGGATTTTCTACAATCGAAAGTCCATGCTCCAAACACAGCTTGTCATTCATTCGCCGGATTGCCCAGGTAGAGCCCCAGAAGTTGCGAAATTTTTTCTGACAGTCCAGTGTAGTAGAGTTGATAATGATGTGATTATGGACATGGTGCTTATCCACATGGGTGCAGACAACAAAGGCATGGTTTCCTTTTGTGAGCTTCAGTGCCAGATCCCTGCCGATCTGATTAGCTTCTTCTGGCGTAACTTCGCCGGGCTTAAATGCCTGACGGAGATGGTAGGCGATCACATCATCTGCACCCTGATTTCTGCCGGTCAGATTTGCATACTGTCGTTTGGACAGAAGAAACTCTGCATCAGCAAGCCGGGTATCACACTCATAGCCATAAATGAATTTTCCAAAATCGGTTTTCTGCGGATTTTCTACATAATCAATAATATCTGAGATCGCAGTAGAGATATTCCGACCTTTTCCTACATGCAGAGGCATCAGTCTTGTGGTCGCTATTTTCGTCACCTCCTTAACTTAATTCCAATCAGAGAAGTTATAATTGCAGAAAAAGAGCGGGGCTGCCTATGCGCCCCGCCAAATCTGCTTAACCAAATATAAAATCCTTTAAGGCACTGTTTGCCCCGCCAATGATCCCTACCAGCCATGCAGCCGCCAGAGGCAGACCGTATGGACTGATAAGAAAGGCGATCATAAGCCATGCAAGACCCGGCAAAAATCCTGCGACAAAGAACAGCACCAATGCCGCCAGAAAGATGATCCCAGAAAGAATCCCAAGTACCGCACCGGAAAGAACCACTAAAAATTTACATACCAGATAAAGAATCCCCGTAACCAGCATAAAGGGAAGTGCCAGTAATTTACCTATCAAACGCATACGCTTTGCCTCCTTTCAGAAGGGCATCTGCCCTTATAAAAATTTTACCGTGACGGCAAAAAGAAAGCAACGGCTTTCCGGCTGTTTATGAAATGTTTGCAAATCCCCGGATCAGTTTGTCCATGCCATCCCAAAGGCTGTCCAGACGGGTGCGGATGTCATCTATATCTGCGGCATAAATATTGCCGGTCTCATTGGCCCGTCTGGTATATTGGTTTAAGTTATTGGAACAAATGCGGAGAAGCCGGATCATTTCCTGAATATCTCCCATATCAAGGTGAATGATGTAACCGTCTACGGCCATCTTTCGCAGATATGCCGACAGGTTGGTAATGCCAAGTTCCGCCATGCGTTCTTTTACCAGTTCGGCCTCCGGTTCGGACATGACAAATTCGACGCGGACGGATTTTTTGTTATGCCCGCCCTTCATCGTTCCAACCCTCTTTTATGAGATGAGACCTCCTGTGTTGAAACCACCGTCTTTGCTCTTTTGAGTTTTTCCCGCAGGGTGGTCTTTTCCAGCTTATCAAGATATTCCTCCAGATTTCCGGCTGTCGCATGATAGCTGCGTTTGAAGCGTTCCCGTTTTAGAATCATCATCAGCTCCGGCTCATTTTCCGGCAGATAAGTCATTGTTTTAGGGGCTCCATGCTCTGGCATAAACCGGTTCATAAGCTGTCTCCGTTCCTGATAGGGAATCGTGATAACATTTCCATCCGCAAATGCAACGGCTACATTTCCGATTGGACAGGTCAGCTTTTTCATCCGTTCCACATGTTCTCTATAATTTAGCGGATAGAGATTGCCAAATATTTTTCCGTCCCTGACTTCTTTCAAAGAGATGGCATAAGCCAAAACGGGATCATTTGTCTGTTCCTGGTAAAACCGCCACACTTTATTTTCATGGCTTCCATCCAGATAAACTTCCCGTTCGCGCAGGGTATAGGTTCCGCAAGGGCGTGACATCCAAAGAAGCTGTTTATCCTCTGAACGGTCTGACACAGCCAGTTTTGAAATCAGTTCCTTATCCAGGTCAAAGTCCTCTTTATAATGTTGGGTATGAAGATCTACGATACGGGAAAGAGCACCCAAAAGATCTACATCCTCAAATCTTACCCCGGCCATCAGCGTTCCCTTTCCGACACAGGAGGGATCATCTGCCTTGCTTCATGCTCCGGTTTGTCTGCTTTCAAACGGTCCATCAAAGACGGCTTTGCTTCCGGCACCAGCTCCCGGATTTCTTCATCCGTCTGTCCGTCTGTCAGATCCGGGCGCACAGGAGGTTCGTTGTTCAGCCTGCCATCCAGCATATTGTAGTTCCCGGTTTGTCCTTCCTCATAAAGTTCCGCATTGCGAAGATAACTTTCCGGCGCCTGAAACGGCTGTCCGGCAAACAGAATTTCTCTTTGGGTGGTAAACTGTGCAAGGACCCCATTTTGCAGTCTCGCAAATTCTTCATACTGGCGCAAGGTAAGCCCTCGTTCCAACATTTCCGTCTGGGTATGCGCCCAGCCTTCTCCATAAAGAAAATAATACATATCGGGCTGATCACAGACAAAACACAGGGAACCGTCCTGATTGTCATAGTAAGATGGCTGCATATCCTGGTAATGGCAACGTTCCTCACGCCCCAAATACACACGGTTGTCCGCACCCAGCATAGCGACCATACCCGCGTAATTACTATGGACCGCAGAGCGGATTTCTACCAGCGGATCTGTTTGAGAAGGAATCTGTCGGCCCGGAATCTCGTTTTGTTTTTCCGCTGCATCATTTCTTGGTATTACTTCTTCATGGCTGCGCGCATCCAGTTCCGGTTGAGATGTTCCTTTCCGAACAGCGCCGGGTTCCGGTTCTTTTTCTTTCACATAGTATCGGACATTTGCTGTCGTATGCTCGTTGGCTTCCTTTGCATAGTTTTCAGCGTCGGCTTTGCTATCAAACCCCAACGGTTTTCCATTTTCCTTGCACCAGCTTTGTGCCGGTCCGAAAATAGAAGTGCTGCTTCGTACTGCCCATACACCATAGGTCCGTTTCCTTTCCATTTCGCATCCCTCCTTATCGTTCCTGCTGTTTGGAAGTTTGTTGCTTTTTTACTGGGTCTGCCGGTTTTGTTGCCTTTAGCTGCTGACGGAGAGAATTCTTATGCTCCGGTTCGGAATCTGTGATGTTGACATATTCGCCAATGATACAGAGCGCTTCTCCATAACTGCCGGAAGCAAATACCCGGTCAGACATTTCTTTTGCCTGTTCTTTTAGACCATGCTCCCGCAAAGTACGGGAAGCAATACCAAGCAGATTAAAAATGTTCCCATCTGCTCCGATCAGAGGGCAGTCCGGTTTATCTGCCAATGGTTCCGGTGTTTCTATAAATCCGCCTAAATAATTCGGCACAAAGTCCGACAGCCATGTGCCGCCATAGACTTCATGGGTCTGTAAACGCCACAGGGCAAGTTTCCCTATATCCAGTTTCACATCATCAAAAGGGTAAAGCAGACAGGTCAGTTCTCCGTGCTGAAAAGCAAACACATTTTCAAACTGGCTGCCATCTTTCAATATGCCTGCATTTGTCAGCATTTCGTTGATCCCGTCCACCCATTCTGTCAGATCTCCGCCGCAGCCCTGTAAAATCAGTCCTTCCTTATCCGGCATACGGCGAAGATCCTCTGCAGTAATCGTGTTGATATTCAAAAAATCGCCTCCTATCGTTTTTGTTAAAATATAAGTTTTGTCCGCAACTTAACCTCATTTCAAAGCACCGGAGTATTCTTATACAGCTCCCTTAAAAACAGATGCGAATAGCCATTGAAAATCAAGGACTTTTGGGGCTAAGTTGCGGACATATCATGGTTGGTTTTGCCGCTGCCGGCGTTTGCGTTTCCGCTCGGATTTCCGTCTTGCATAGACCCGGCAGGCATCGGAGCAATATGCCTGGCTGGTTATAGGAAGATATGATTTTCCACACACAGAGCATATTTTCTGTCTCATGGAGGTGTCCCCGCCGGTAATGGCTGATTCCAGTGCTGCATCCACCGGCAACACCGCTTTTTCAAAGTACCGGCAATAAGCACCGGTCCACCATTTATTCAGCATGTAGCAAGGGCTGTCCAGGGGAAGGCAGATCTTATCCTGAGAGTCATAGTTGGCGCAAAGCTCTGTAACCAGCTTTCGGATTGCAGACTGCTCCGAGCGTTTTAATTCCCTCTCTGCCATAATGCCTACCTTTCCGGGTCACTGCTTTGTCTGCCGCCGGAAATTCCGGTTGCATCAGTAACATTCCTGGACTGTGAAAGGGCATCGGCGATAGAGTTCCGCTTTTTCTGTTTTGGTTCATGGTAAATAAAAAGTTCGTTTTTTCCCGGTACATACAACAAGCCATTTTCTTCGCAGCGGAAAATATCACATTCTTTGTCAGTTGAAACAGCATAAAACCCTCTATAATCAAAGGGTACCTTTTGCCGCTCCTGATAGGTACACAGCCCTAAGTTGGGGTCACTTGCCAGCCGTTTCGATATGGCGAAAAAGTCGCCTTCTTTTTTGTAAAATTTTCGTATGGGCGTGAAGTGATAACCTCCATATTCAAAGGTTTTTCGATCAATCATTTGCGCCTGCCTTTCTTTACGGGAAATTCCAGCTTGAAATTCACATATTTACCGCCGGTATCATCCAGGATCACTTCCGCATCATAGGTCCTTCCTGTTTTTTCACTGTAAAGCCCGGACATAGAAATGCGGCCCTCTTTCAAAAGAGCCGCTGCCACAGACTTTGTGATAGATTTTTTCTTGCTGGAAAAGAAACGGTTATCTTTCCAAAGAGCAAAAGAACATTCCCTGTTGCCGCAGAAAAAACCTTTCTTTCCTTCAAATACCGGGGCACCGCAGCGGGGACATACCCCCACGGCTTCGTGTGCAGTTCCTTTGGAAGAAGGAAACAGATCCGCAAAACGTTCTTCCGGGGTAGTATGTTCTTTTACCAGCGTCCGGCTCATATCTGCAATCTGATCCATAAAAGATGTTGCCGACAGTTCGCCATGTTCCACTTGTTTCAGCATGGATTCCCATTCTGCAGTTAAGATGGGAGATTTGATATTGTCCGGCAGGACTGCGATCAGGTTCTTTCCTTTTTCCGTAGGAATGAGCTGCTTTTTCTTTCGCTGTACAAATCCGGCAGAAACCAGCTTTTCCAGTGTTGCCGCACGGGTAGCCGGAGTACCCAATCCTTTACGCTCGGCATCTTCCGGCATATCTTCCGCACCGGCAGTCTCCATAGCGGACAGCAGTGTGTCCTCCGTATAGTGTTTCGGCGGTGAAGTTTTCCCTTCACGGAGACTTGCTGATACAGCTTCAAAAGTCTGTCCTTCCTGCAGCACAGGGAGAGCGACAGCTTCATTTTCTTTGTGTTCCGTTTCACTCTGCCTGATACTCATACGGTGAATCCGTTCCACCTCTTTCCAGCCGGACTGTAAAATAGTCTTTCCTTTTGCCGTAAAAGTATATCCCTGGCAGTCCAATATAGCGGTGACCGCTTCAAATCGGTGTACCTGCGTTGTGGCACAAAGCAGTCTGACGGCAAGCAGGGTAAGCACATCCCGCTCCCCGGAAGGAAGCTCTGACAGGTCTGTCCGTGCGATTTCCACAGTTGGGATAATGGCATGGTGGTCAGTCACTTTGCTGTCATCTGTTACCCGGTCAATGTCCGGCTCTCCGGCGTAGCCTTTTCCAAAGATCATATTGTCACGCAGCCACAGGATCAGGGAAGCGGCGGTTGCCTGCATGTCCTTCGTCAAATACTGGCTGTCCGTTCTCGGATAGGTTGCCAGCTTCTTTTCATAGAGAGATTGCACATAATCAAGGGTCTGTTGAGCCGTATAGCCATAAATACGGTTACATTCCCTTTGCAGAGTTGTAAGGTCATAAAGGCGGGGAGGCTGTATAGTTTTTACCTGCTTTTCCACAGAACGCACAAAAGCGGAGTTGTGGTCACAGTCCATACGGATTTTTTCAGCCTCGGATCGTTCCGTCATTTTTTCGCCGGAAGCAGTAAAACCTCCGCAGGTGATTTCCGGCACATAAAAAGGCTTACTGATGAAGGATTCAATATCCGACTCACGCTGTACCAAAAGTGCCAGTGTCGGTGACATAACACGGCCGACATTTAGGGTGACACCATACAGGACAGAAAAAAGCCGGGTGGCATTGATCCCGATCAGCCAGTCGGCTCCTGCCCGGCAGACCGCCGCATCATAGAGCTTATCGTAATCACTGCCGGGGTGGAGATGGTCAAAGCCCTCACGGATCGCCGCATCCTCCATACTGGAAATCCAAAGGCGCTCCATAGGCTTTTTACATCCGGCATATTCATAGACCAGACGGAAGATCAGTTCTCCTTCTCGTCCGGCATCCGTAGCGCATACCACGGAATCCACCCGTTTGTCCTTCATCAATCGGCACAAAAGGGCAAGCTGCGTTTTCTTATCCTTTGGCACTTCATATTTCCAGTTTTCCGGTAGGATCGGAAGATCCTCATACCGCCATTTGGCGTACTGTTCTTTGTAAGCCTCCGGCTGTGCCAGTTCCAAAAGATGTCCCACGCACCAGCTCACCAGATAGCCGGAACCCTCGAGATAACCGTCTTTTCTTTCCGTTGCGCCTAATACTGCTGCCAGTGACATAGCAACAGAGGGCTTTTCTGCAATCACAAGTTTCAATTTTTATTCCTCCTTCATAGTTTCAAATTCTTTATCCGCAAGTTTTCCGGTTTGCATAAGACACATCAACATAACGCCGGAAGCCATTCCTCCGGCAAAGGTAAGGAAATGTGAAATCAGGTTCCACATAAGCATTCCTCCTAAAAATGGGTAAAGAAAAACGCCCACTTCAAAGTGAGCGCATCAACAGGTATCTATTTTGTTTTTGGTTTCAAGTGATCCGGCAGGACGATTTCTCCAACTGGGATTTCCCGCAGTTCCTTCTTCATCCGATGGGTAAAGCGGATCGTCTTTGCTGTACCTCCGGTTTCCCGTCCGTCATATACAGCGATCACTCGGTCGGAGTGTTCCACCATATAACGATTTCTGTGGGAGTAGACGCTTGGGAGATATTTTTCCTGTATCACAACAACATCCGCACAAGCCTCCAGCAGTTCACGGGTTCTTGTTTTCTTATTTAGGCTGTCCAGACGCTTGCGGTAAGGGATCACTGCGATCAGCTCCAGTGCCGGGGTGGTCTGCTTTCTTTCCAGCACCAGCTCCACAAAATACTGGTCTACGCCATCTGCAAAACCGCTCATAAAACAGGTGAACCCATCTGTAACAGCAGCATCGATCTCATGTGCCAAGGCTGTTTTTATTTTGTTGATCTCATTCTGCGGTAAATCCCTGTGTCCGGTAACACAGCAAGTTTTTCCTTTCATCGGTCATCCCTCCATCTGATAGGTAAAATTCTTCACTTTTCATATAGTAATAGATTTAATTTAGCAAGTCAACGATAATACCCTTTTTCCTTTTGCGGATAATAAAGGGGGCGTGAGGTACAATCTATTACAGAATGGGAGGTGAAGGCGATGTATGAAGATTTTGTCCCGGAACGATTAGCGAAGCTGCGGACACAAAAAGGAGTTTCCGCACGCGATATGTCTTTATCGTTAGGTCAGGCAAACAACTACATCAATAATATTGAGAATAAAAAGTCACTTCCCGCTATGCAGTCTTTTTTCTACATCTGCGAATATCTGGGTGTGACACCGCAGGAATTCTTTGATGAAGGAAATACCTACCCGGAAACCTTAAAGGAATTCATTGCAGAGGCAAGACAGCTTGATCCTCAATCCATGCAATATATCCTCGGTATTATGAAAGAACTCAATAGCAGAAAGTAAGCGGTCACGGTAATGGCCGCTTTTTTCGTGACTTTCTTTATTATATTTTATAATGTTCTCGAAATGTCCGCTCCCTATACCGATAAGTATTCAAAAACTGTTCTCCAAACAGCCTTTTTCTATTCGCCGGTACTGCCAAAGCTGCCGGTTCCTCGTTCTGTTCCCAGATCGGTTACAAAATCCGCAATGACGATCGGCGTGATCACAAGCTGCCCGATACGGGCTCCCTTAAAAAGAGACTGCGCCTGATTGCTTACATTGCTGATGATCGCATGGATCTCTCCACGGTAGCCGGAATCCACAGGCGGCAGTGCACAGACCAGACCTTTTACCGCCATGCTGGTACGGGGAAAGATATATCCCGCATATCCATCCGGTATTTCCAGTCCAAAACCCAAAGGAATTTTGGCGATTTCTCCGGGCTGTAAGGTACAGTCATAGGGCAGATAAACATCCGCTCCGGCATCATTGCCATGCGGACGGTAAGGACGCTGGTGCTCCGGTACGCCAAAGTCGATCAGTTTTATTTTCATCGGCAGTCTCCTTCCCAAAGAGCAGGATAATCTTTTTCCAAAATATCCTCTGGCGTCATATTTGCCTGCAGTTTTCGTCCGCAGGTCATTTTCCCTTCCAGACATCGATCCATCTGACAAAAAGGCCCGGTCAGTGATGGGGCAAACAAAGTAGGGCTTAGTTCATAAAGTTCTTTCCAGACCTTTAGCAGCACGATCCTTGTTTCATCTGTATTTCTCCGGCATACCCGCTGGCTGATGATATGTTTCCACTGATAAGGGGTGGCGCTGATGAGCAGTACATTCCGCAATCCCTGGGGCGTGGCATAGCCGGCCGCATCGTGCCCGCTTCCGGCAGTGCACAGGGCTTCATAACATTTCATGCTTTCATTACAGCTTTTTAAGTACAGTTCCCGTACCACTGCCGAAGCCGTCATAATAGAATACGGGACAGCGAAATCCGCCTGTCCCGTATAGTTGCTGTACTGCAGCGATGCACTCATAAATTTTACTTCGTTCTGGTGGCGGGTGATCTGCGCCAGAAAACGCCTGCTGGCGCCGACAATGGCTACCGTGATCACCGCAAATTTCTGGATGGTAGGATGGGGAAGCGCCCCCATAGCTGCTACTGTCTGAACGCTGAATGATTTTTCGTAGAGCTCCATCAGGTCGTCCATTGAGGCAATCTTATGTCCCTGCTGGGTAAGCCTTGCCGCAAAGACCATGTTTTTTTCTGCTTCCGCTACCGCCTGGCAGTTCAAAATTTTTACTTCAATCTGTTTAATTGGTATGTCCCTCCTTTACAATCGCTTTCAGTAAGAACAGATAGTTAAGACTGTCTGTGATCTTTTCGTCCCATGTGTCCATCGGATAAACCACTTCTTCGGCAAAGCACATATCGTATAGAGAAACAATATGCTTTGCCAGCATACCGGCAAGGGCACGCTGGGGCGTTGTGTGCTGTAAAGCTGCCGCTGCCTTAAATGCACCCAGCCGGTCCGGGTCATCCCCGGTGTATTCTTTGGTTTTCCGTTTCAAGGTATCAGCACAGAGCCGCACCTGTTCGTCAAAAACGGCATTGACTTCATTTTGCGTAATATAGCATCCCTCCTTTGAAAACAAGAAACCGGCTATTCTAAAGCATCTTAGAATAGCCGGCAAATAAATGGATATGTAATTGTTTATAGTGTATTGATCTCTTTTTCCAGTTCCTGGACCGCTGCTATGACTGTCTCAAATGTCGGAACATCCCCATACAACATATCCTGCATAGAGTTATAGTCCGCTTCCAATGCTGCAAACCGATATTCCGGCGGGAGTAATTTTAATGTGCCCGGCACAGCCTCCGGGTACTTCGCCCATGATCTGGGATAGAATTTCATTTTGAAATCTACAACTTTCTTCAGGAGGTCAAGCCTGGAAAAAGCAGCTTCTTTAACCGGTGTTGCAGCCATGCGGTAGAGATCATAATAATGTCTGGAATACCGCTGCGGCATTTCCAAATGTTCCGGTCTGTTCGCTTCATGGTGCAGGATTGTGGCTTTTTCCCAGAAGGTCCGTTCCGGGGCAACGGTAAGGATTGCAGTTTCTTTTTGCTCAAAAATCTTCGGATAATATTTTGCCGCGTAAGGTTCGATCTGCGCTGTTTTTGCAGGAGTCCACGCTGCCAGCGCACCAATCTCTAAACGGATCACCTGTAAGGTCGCCGTATTTGTAAAAAGGTGCGGATAGGCGAAAATGACCGTCTGTTTATCCTTTTCATCTATGTAGACATTTGCTTCACAACCGATTTCCTGGGATAAGCCGGCTTTGACTGCCGGGCAGAATGTTTCGGACAGAAATACCTCCGCACGCGCATTGGCTTCTTTGTTAAAAGCATCCTGTTTTGTATTGGAACGTTTCTCCCATGGTTCATCTTTGCCATATCCCAATACACGCCAGTCCAGAATCAAATCAATATCTTCTGAAAACCGGCTGATCAGGTGAAAGGCTTTTGAAAGGCTGGTACCTCCCTTAAAGGTGATGGACTCTTTCCATGGTGAGCGGTGAAATAAATAATCCAGCGTAAAACATACCCAAAAGTCTTTTTCTACGATGGCATCATTCAGTCCCATTTTATCTGCTGTATTTCTGAACAGCTCCCTGCGGTCGTTATCTGAAAGTCTTGCTATATTTCTCATTGTACCTTTTCACCTCCACAAATCTGTCGTATCGTATCGTAAACCCAATCCGTAGACTCTGTTGCTTCCTTCAAACAAGCCTGTTTATCCTTGTCTGTCAGTTTTTCGGAAAGCATCTGTATGACTTCTGGCGTAACATTCGATTTGCCAAGCGTTTTTAATGCCTGTATAACCAAACTTGTCATATAGGACAATCCGGTAATCTCCTTATTGGTCCGGTGCTTAAATTCCAGCTTTGTAGAGTTCCACTCGTAGGTCTTATATGGACCATCGCTGATATAGGACCATACTGCTGTTACCTGTGTTGAAAGACCTAACAGGTTCAATGCTGTATTCCCACATGGGGCAATCGTCCAGTGATAACTTCGTGCCAATGCGTTCGCCACCGCTTCCGGGTCTGCCGCCACATATTCATCCAGAAGTTTGCTATATTTTGGTTTTTCATAAACACCTTTCAAAATGCGGCGAAGCATACCTGCCTGTGTAAGCCGGTTTAAGTTCCGTCTTATGGTTTCCGTATCGGCAATATCCGCAAAATCAGAACTGATGAAAATAGTTCCTTCCGCCGCTGCTTTTATCTGCTCCTGAATCTGTTTGGAATAGCCATTTGCCATATTGCTCACCTCCTTTTGTCCCGAATATTATATATTATTCGGGACAAATTTTCAATAGGCTTCAAGAGTTTTAGCAATAGTATTCCACATAGAACAGAATTTATACATCAGTTTCAAATTTTATATCAGGAGATGGGAACTATCGTATTCTTATTTTGTCCCGAATATTGTGTATTATTCGGGACATTTTAAGCACTCGGCAGGTAGATCCAGTCGTGCATCAGGCACACGCTGGGTTCGTCCTCCCTTGGAACCAGACGGTAGGTACATTCCCCATAGACCGTGCGTTTGTCCTCGATCTCCATGCCATAGGCTTTATAAAAGCGGTATTCCAGATTGGAGATGATACAGCGCAGGGTTTGCAGAGCCTCCCTCTGAGCTGATACGATCAGGTCACGGTCAATGCTGCGCTTCAAAAACAGCAGCGACTTGTAAAGCTGTACCTCTGTGCGGTAAGGGCGGCAGTCTTTCGTTTCCAGCCATCCGCAAAAAGCGACCGGTCCGCTCTGGATCACACTGCGGTCCGGGTGATAATACTCGTAGCAGTCCAGGTTTGCCGTATTCAGAAGATAGAGCATTTCCCGGACTTCATTTTCCGGCATGTCGTAAAACCGCAAAAGTGAGCGGTAAAGATGGACATAGCCGGGAATGGAAATAATGGTATTTACCATAAAATAAAATCCTCCTTGTAAACAGCAGGTGCGGGAGCTTTTGCCCCCGCACCGTCTAAAATCTATATTTCGTTATCTACTTTCACGAGTTTTCCCATGACAAGGAAGCGTCCTGTGCCGCCCGGCGTACAGGTAGAAAGGGTCAGTACCTTATCGCTGCAGGTCACAGTCACATCACTTTCCACCGCAGAACGTTCCTTCATAGCTGTAAGCCAGGTAGTATAAGCACCGTCATCCTTCCAGGAAAGCTGCCAGGGAGAAGTTTCACTGCCGGATTCTTCCGGCTTTGCTGCAAAAGCCGCAAAGATCTCCATGACATAACCACCCTTCGGAGTAACGAGATACATCTGCCTGTGAGCATCAAAGTAACTTTGTTCATCGTACCGGTTCAGCAGCGCAAACATGGAACCATCCCGCATATTATGACCATAAATGATCGTATTGCGGTCTGAAAAATCTGCCCGGTTTTCATAATCGGCAAACAGGCAGCCAACCTTGTTATAGGTTCCGTCATAAAGATGGTTCAGGTAATATTCGTTGTTGTCGGTCTGCGTTACCGGATAATTGAGCACCGTATCAGGAAGGGAAAGCCATCCGATGATGTCCGGTCCATTTTCACGGAGCGTTTCAAAGTCTACCGAAGGCAGGACAATATCGGTATCGTCCCGTTTTGGTTCTGTCGGATCGGGTGCCGACTCCGGGGAAGCTGTCTGCTCCGGTACTTCCACATATCCGGCAAGATCTCGATAGGCATCTTTACTCTCAGCATACTGGTTCAAGTCACGGAACACCAAAAAACCGCTGCCAAGAGCCACCAGAACGCAGAGTGAAAGGACAGAAACCCCGACAGCCGTTCTTTTCAGGGAAGTCCTGCTGTATTTTCCCTTTTTGAAATAATACACAGCAAATACGCTGCCGCCGATCAGTGCGGCTGCCAGCAGTCCGCCATACAGGAAAATATACGGATCATCCCCGGTCTGCGGTACCGGCTTTTGAGGGGTGGAAGGATTGGAGGGAACAGAAGGCTTTTCCGGGTTCTTTGGGTTATCCGGCTTTTCCGGTTTTTCATTAAAGAACTGGACCGTAGATGTCTGATCTGCCTTGATCTCCACCGTAGCGGCATCAGGAATGATGTAATCCTTGCTTGCCCGGTTTGCAACTTCTGTTACGGTATAAATACCGACACGAAGGCCCTTAACTTCAATCACGCCGGATTTTGGAGTGGTGAATGTCTCGCAGTAGGAGCCGTCCGCACTCTTAACCTCGATGGCAAAACCATCTTTGCGCCCGTCGCTGGAATCCTTTGTGATCTTTAAGTTGCCGCGGTAAGCCTCATTGGTAAATCCGTGCCCGGCTTCTCCATTTTCCACAACTGCGACCTGTCCATCTTCTGTGATGGAAAAATAGTAAGCGTTTGAGTCAGGCTGATAGCCCTCCGGCGCTTTGCTTTCTTTGATAAAGTAGCCGCCAGCCAGAAGGTTTTCCGCCGTATGATAGCCTGCATCGGTTTCTTTCAGCGTACCGATCTTTTGATCGTCAGGATCATATTCCTGGTTGGCGTTGGAATCCGCATACAGGTCAAACACTGCACCGGACAGGAAGCGCAGGAAAGAATTCTTGTCTTTCTTATCCTCCTTTTCCACAGGGGAAGGTTCCTCCACAGCTTCGGTTTTGGTTACCTGAACACTGCCGCGGATCAGGGTGTTTTCCACACGGATCTCGATATGCTGTCCGTCTGCACCGATATATACATGGTGCTGCTGCGGGCTTACCGTATAAAGGTCAGGGGCAGAGATCTCCTTGACGATCCAGTGTCCGTAAGGAATGTTCTCAAAGGAAAAACTGCCGTCTTTTCCGGTAATAGCAGTAAGCAGCGCATTTTCTTCAGTAAATTCTTCGGTATCAGGTCTAAACAGACCCATGAGCGCACCGGCAAGCGTGACATCCTCGCCGCCTTCCGGGTTTTCCCCGACTTTTACACCGTCTACACGCCCACGGAGAAGTTCATTGGAAACAGCCTCGCCTTCATTGACAAGGATCTGTACCAGGGCGGTTTCCTGACCAGCATACTCAAAGACAACCGGATATTCCTGATCCGAAAGGATATAGGCGCCGTTGGTTGTGCGTTCCTTGACATAATAGCTGCCAAAAGGCAGGTCGGAAGCGAAGGAAGCGCTGTAACCGCCGGATTCCACAGACGAAACAGAGACCACTTCCAGAAGTCCACCTGCCGGGATCACGCTGCCATCTGTCGCCGTCAGGTCTGCGGAAGCATAAAGTCCAAAGGAAATATCCTTATATTCCTCGTTCATGCCAAGACCGAACAGGTCATCGGTCTCCATTGCCTTGAAAAGTGTGACATCCACTTTCTGGCGTTCGTCATAAAGACCGGCCGCTGTCTGTGTAACCTCTACGGTCTCACCCGCATAGGTCAGTTCCACATATTCCGGTTGAGGATTCAGCACACAGCCGGAAGGAGCCTGACGTTCCTCCAGCCGGTAACGGCCGAGATAAAGGGGCCCGCTTTTTGCTGAACCGTCCTCGCCGGTCGTAAGTGTTTCCACAACCGTATCTTTTGCTGCCCGCAAGGTACCGTCACCGGTATAAATATCTTCATCTGCGATCACATCATAGACCGCTCCGGGAAGTCCGGCAACCTCATATACCGGTTGGTACAGTCCGTCGTTTTCCTGGACAGAAGCAAATACTTCTCCGGTCTTTGTGATGGTAAGCTGGCCTTTCTGCGGCATATTGTACTGCGTGACCGTCACAACCGCCTCGCTGCCGTCAATGGTAAACGGTACCGGCTGGTCGGAAAGCACATAGCCGTAAGGAGCAGCTACCTCATAAAGTTCATAATCCCCGGCGGCCAAAGGCTCCGGCAGCATCAGCCAGCCCTCGTCAGAAACATAGAAGGTATCCAGTGTTTCCGGGTTCGGATAGTAGACGGTCTGGGTGATAAATTCCCCGGTGGAAAGATCCTTGATCTGAAAACCGGTTCCGGTCACAGGGATAATCTTTCCGGTCTCTGCGTCACATTTTTCAACTTTCAGACGGGCTGTGATGGTGCGGTTGTTCAGGATATAGCTGTAAGTCTTTCCGTCAGAGGAAATGAATACCGTAAAGTCCGGGACAAAGGCTTTGCCTTCCTCGCCTGCGATTTGATGGACCGTATAATGCCCATACGGAAGCGGTTTACTGGAAGCAAAACCATCCGCATCCGTGGTAAGAAGGTCGCGTTCACTTTCCTTTGCCGCGTCATAGCTTCCGGCTGCCTTTAAGTAAATTTCAAAGACTGCGCCTGCTTCCGGGCGTTCGATGATACCGGCATTGGGATCGTCGGTATTTTCGCCCTCAGGCACATCCGGGTCCAGGTCATCGGTGTGCTTGACAAGCTGGATATTTCCGTAAATAACCGTTTCCGTCACCTGATTTTCTGTGGTATTGAGTTCCACTTCATACAGGGAAGGGGATGCACCCACTTCATAAACGGTTTCATTCAGAAGATACCCGGTGCTCGGTTCGATCTCCCGGATCGTCCAGCTATCCCCGCACACATAATAGCGAGTCATAAAGCTGCCATCCGGCCCGGTAGTATAAGTGTCGATCAGTTCGCCATCACGGAAGATCCCATAGGTCGCCCCTGCAAGCGTGGCGTCCCCCTGGGCATTTCCGGTATCAGCGTCGCTCTTTACCACATGGACGCGGAACTTCTTCAGGATATTGCTGAAATGTACCGAAGAAGTTTGCCCGCTTTCAATGGTCACGTACTGTGCGGAAGGGGTCACATAGCGGTCCACCGGCAGCTCTTTTACCAGATAGGTTCCCGGCAGGAGCTTCTTTTCAATCTGGCCGTTTTCTCCGGTCGTGACTTCCTCATTGACTTCATTTCCCAAAATGTCCGTACCGGAAATATGGAAGGTGATACCGGAAACAATGCCGTCCTCACTGGTCTTGACAAGTTTTGCAGTACCGTAAGTTTCCGTTTTGATCTTTACAAAGAAGGAAACCGGATCGCTGGCGCCGGTCATCATGGTCTGGTAGCCTGGTCTGCCCCAGATCAGCATGTCATTTGCCACCGGGATATTCTTTCGGAATTCAAACAGCACCGGATCCATCATCATCTGCCTGCTGGTAAAGGTGTATTCATTTCCGTTTCTTGTCACAGAAACGCCGCTGCCTTTCAAAGCCTCCAGGTCGATCTTCAAGTTGTTGGTATCTGTGACCGTCAGGGTATAGACCTTTTTTTCTACATCCCATTTCAGTTCCAGTTCCGGTGCTTCGCTTTTCTTAGAAGAAGTAAAGGAAGGGACTGTGGAATGGGAAGCGACCTGTGCCAGAATCCAGTCATAGGCTTTTTCAGCCGGTCGTCCGGCGATCACGCTGAAATACTGGTCACCATCTGCGTGGCCGTTTCCGTGGCGGTTGTACGGATCGCTTCTAAGCTGCTGCTGGTATTCCCAAAGGATGATCTGGGTTGCCATCTTATAGTCATCCTCGTTGATTCCGGAAACAGGGAGCGCCGCACCGGGTTTCCAGCCATAGATCGCAGTCAGGGTGATCCCCCTCCTTGCCTCGGCAGGAAGCAGGTTCAGGTATTGGCTGTTGGTCCCGCTTTCCGAAACATAGGTATTTTCCGAAGTATGGTAAGGAATCCCGCTCTCCACACAGTAAACCTGGTGGCTGATCCCGTCAGAATCCGTCAGCATATAGTGCCGGTAAGCATTGCCCCCGGAACTGGTGTGTACATCGATGGTTCCGTCTGCATGGTAGGCAAGATAGGTGTAAGGCGCCGGGGCACGGTAGTGGTTCCCATCAGAGCCCACATACTGGTCGCCCAGCCAGGAGCTTGCCGTCTGTCCGACAGACATGGCAAAAGCCTGAGCCGGAAGAAGCCCCAAAATGCTTGCCATACAAAGCAAAAACGCCAACAGCTTGCGAAAGCCGCGGCGTCTGGTTATGATATGTTCCATGAAAAAATCCTCACTTTCATAAAATCTAAAAGGACAGCCTTATTTGCTGTCCTTGTCGTCAAAATCATCCTCGGAAAGATATTCCGGTTCCCCGTATGCCTCATCCGGGTCAAAGCCTTCGCCATAACCGTCATCCTCAAATTCCGCATCGTCCTCGGCCTGCTGTTTCGGACGCACGATTTTTACATAGTAACCGATCCCGCCGACCGCAAGTAAGGCAGCAAGGATAAACAGGATCGTGCCGACGCTGCCGGTTTCTTTCTTCGGCTTTTCCGGTTCTGCCGGTTTTTCAGTTTCCGCCGGCTTTTCTTTTCCTTTGCAGCCATTTAAGTCATTTTTGCAGACCGGACAGCCAGTATTAACCTTTCCTGCCTCACATTTTTCTGTGCAGTTGCAGCTTTCTTCCTGGGGAATCATGCTCATGCTGCCATTGTTCTTTTCTGCAAGCGCCATCAGGTCGGACTCTGTGACGCCGTTTAAGAAGTAGACATTGTTATCTTCCCGTTTCCCGTCGATCACCAGATAAAAGACATTGCCCGCGTCCGTAGTGATGGTGTAAAACTGCTTTTCCCCATCCGTACCGCTGATGTTGTCCTGTACCGTTCCGGTGCCTTCCGGGGTAAATGCACCTTCCGGGATCGCAGAAGTATTTTCCTGCTGTCCGGTACTGTTATCTGAACCGGAAGAATTTCCGCCGCCGGAGGGGGTTGCAGCGTTTGAGCCGGAAGGTTTTTCTTCCTTAGGCGGTTTTGTCTGTGTACCGGACGGACTCTGGGGTGCTGCCGTAGCAGGTTTCTTTTCAGGAGCCGGTTCTTTGTAATACGGATTATCCAGCTTTACCACATCAGAACGGTTGCCGGCATAATCTTTTGCGTATATGCTTACCTGTTTTTCTGTTCCGGCATAATCTTTCAGTGCGACCGACGCTTTCCCGTCGGTGAGGGAGTTGATACGGTTTTCATCAACAAAGACCGCCTCCACGCCGGATAGATCGTCACTGCTTTCTATTTTCAGGGCATCGCCCTCCATGGAAGCAGTCAGCGTTGGCGGTGTGGTGTCTTTGGAACCGCCGGCATGAGCCGTTACAGGTAATGCGCTGACACTTACAAGAAGCGTAAGCGCCAGCAGCAGGGAAAGTTTTTTAAGCCTCATGCACATCCTCCTTCTCCTGCGGTAAAACAGTTTCCGAAGGGGCTGCCTGCTGTGATTTCAAAAAATCCGCAAGCTGCTGGGGCGTCAGTTTGAAACTGCGCGCCACCGCTACATAATCGGTATTTTCCAGCTCTGTTTTCTGTTCCTCCAGCTTATGGAGCTTTGCCTGCATTTCCGCAATCTTTGTTTTGGTCTTTTCAATTTCCTTTTCCAGTTTTTCAATTTTAGGATTCAATTTATTACCTCCAATCTGTTAAGGCAGACGCCCAAATGTATAAAAATGCTGCTGCCAGTAGCTTGTATTGATGTTTGCATAAGAAATCGGGTCTCCACAGTGGATCATCATTCCATTTCCCACATAGATCCCTACATGGCTTGCGCCGCTGGTGTTGTAGGTCCCCTGGAAGAAGATCAGGTCGCCCGGTTTTGCATCCGCACTTGATACCGGCGTACATACACCTAAAAGACCATCCGCGGTCAGCCTTCCGAAATTCCAGCCAACGCCGCAGTTGTTGATCACCCAGGACACATAGCCGGAACAGTCAAAGGAAGTGGAAGGGCTTGCGCCTCCCCATACATACGGATAGCCAAGATATTTTTCCGCCTCGGCCATCATTGCGGCAAACTGTTCATCCGCAAGGGCTTCCGGTGGAATGTCATAATCGAAGTAGTTTCCTGTGCCGCCTGAACCAACTTCCGGCAGGTGCCGTTCGCTGGTATCGCCGGTACCGGCAAAATACAGGGGATTCAAATACTGGCCGTCAACCAGGACTTCTAAGTGCAGGTGGGCCCCGGTAGAATTTCCGGTATTCCCGACCTTTGCGATCACATCCCCGGCTTTGACCTCCTGCCCGGCAGAAACAAGGATCTGGGAACAGTGCCCGTATTTGGTCGTCAGGGTATGTCCTTCGTATGCCTCGCCTTCAATAGCGACACACAAGCCATAACCGCCGGCATTTCCCGCAAGGGTGACCGTTCCGTCATGCCCGGCAAGGATCTCTGTGCCCTCCGGCATCCCGATGTCCACACCGGTGTGATAGTTCTTTTCCCCACTGATGGGATGTACCCGGTAGCCGTAATAACTGGTCACATAAGGGAGCCAGTTGGTGCCAAAGACATTTTTGACATACTGGCGGTTTCCTTTTGTCTGCAGCAGGATCTCGCAGATCTCTTTCTGGTCTGCGTTCATCCGGGAAACGACCAGGTTTTCTAGAGGTGTGACTGTGAGCTTGACATTTAAGATGCGCCATTCATAAGGCACTTCCTTCTGGGTTTCTTCCCCGGTTTCCGGATCAACGGAAGTTTCGGTGCGGTAACGGATCTCGGTTTCTTCTGAAAAGGACAGGGTATATTGTTCCTGGAAAAGCTGCCGCAGCACGCTTTCCACTTCATCGTAAGTAAATCCCTGATAAGCAGAAGTCAGATACCCCATCAGCACATACGGGTCATGCTCGATTGCGCCCAGGTTATACCGGTATTCGTCATAGCCGGGGCGGTCTGATTCCACCCGGTCTATTTCCATTTGCAGATCCGTTTCCCATTCGGTATAGGTAAGCTCCGCCTGGTTGATGTCCTGATCATCTGCAAGATAGGTAGAAGCAGCCAGACTTCCCAAACCGCCGGTCCCGATATTGGAGAACGTGGAAAACAGGGATGTGATCAGGAAAATTACCAAAAGGAGAAGCAGGAGGACAAGGCAGATTACAGGGTGCCGTTTGACCGCATGGACAATACCGACGCTGACCCTCTCTGTTGCGACTGCGGCATTTTTTGCCTGTTTCCCGGCTTCACGGGCAGCCTTGGCATACTGCCTTTTCAGTTTTTGTTTCTGCCATATCCGGGCAATCGCATGTTTCTTCAGCTCCGGGTGGTCGCTAAGAGCCTGCCGGTAAGCAAGTCTTGCGTTTGCTTTTGCTGATTTTTGCTGTAATTTCGCTGCCTTTCGGTAGGGGGCAGTTTTATGCCGGTGATATGCCGTGCGAAGCCCTGCCTCGCCCACAAGTTCAGAGCGGTGGGCTGCCTTGATGCCCACATTTTCATCCTCTGCCTCATAAATCTTTTTATGAGCGTAACCAATGGCAGTATTGGCGCCCGCCTTGACCGGACGCAGGGGTACAGGTCCTTTTACATGGACCTTTTGGGATTTGACCTCCTTTTCAAATTTTAAGTGTTTTTTGGCTTTTCCGGTCTCCGGGTCGGAAACCGTCTCCATGCGCAGTTTCTTCCGGGCAGGTAGACGATTTTGCGCCTGCTCTGCTTTTTGTGCAGTCCGTTCCGCCTTCCGTCTTGCATGGGTGAGCTTTTTATCCTTTGTCTCCGGCGGTAGTTCATCCGCAGTAAATTCCAGCTTGGATGTTTTCGGCGGTTCGCTATCCATACCCTTTTCCTTCTGCGCTGCCTGTTCCTCCGCCTGTGCCGCTTCCTGAAAACGCTGCTGATATTTGTTCCCATGCTGGTGTGTTCGGTAACGGTGTTCCTGACCGGATCTGTCTGTGCCGTTCGGTGGGGCTGAGCCTTCGGAAGAAGGAGCATATTTTCCGGTATCATGGTCTGTCACATCCTCTGTTACAAAAGAACGCTTGGAAGCCTCCTGCCGGAAATTGCTTCGCACGTTGTCCTGTATCGGGGGCGCTGTCCTGGTAGCATCCGGTGTCTCAAAGTGTTCCGAAAAACCATCCAAAGCGTTTGCATACGCTTCGCCCTGTTCCAGCAAGGACGCCGGTGTTTCCGGTGACAGATGGGAAAATTCCGTCTGTACAGGGATGTCCTGCCTGTGTGTCTTGCCGTTGACAGAAGAAGGGGTGTCCCGTGCCCTGCGCAGGTCAAAATCCTGTTCGGTCTGCCTGGCTGCCGGTTGATCCTCCCCGTGGGAATCACGCACCGGCATCCGGGTATCTTTGCGCTTCCTTTGAAATTCCCTGTCGTGTGCCATTGTTCTCACCTCCGATCCATTTTAATTTTTGTCTCACGCTTTGGTCCCCGCTACTTCATCCGGTCTTGTGGTAAGCACGCTGTACAAGAGTGTGTCCTTCGGGAAGTGGTCCACAAAGGGGATGATCACATTTCCAAAGAACAAAAGCCCCTCGCCGGGACCGGAATGGGTCACATACGAAAGCTGGTGCGGGGAGATTCCCAACTGCTTTGCCAAAATCTGACGGTCTCCCTGGGCCTGGTTGAGCATATAGATAAAGTCCGAGTTCTCAAAAATATTTTCGATCTCACGGGAAGCCAGAAGGTCCTTGACATTCTGCGTTAAACCTGATGGGATTCCGCCCCATTTACGGAAGCGTTTCCAGATCTCCACGCTGAAACTTCCTGTCTGCCCTTTCAAAAGAAGATGGAATTCGTCGATATAGAACCAGGTTGTTTTATGTTTGGAGCGATTGGCCGTGACACGGTTCCACACCGCATCCTGCATGATCAAAAGCCCGATTTCCTTTAAGGCTTTTCCCAGTGACTTAAGCTGGAAACACAGTACCCGGTGTTTATCCATCTGGATATTGGAACGGTGGTTGAACACGTTAAGGGAACCATTGACATAGATTTCCAGCGCCGTTGCGATATTCTGTGCCTCCGGTTCAGACTGTTTCAAAAGCAGCTCGTAAAGATCACCTAAGATCGGCATATTTTCCGGGCACGGGTCCTGCAGGTATTCCCGGTACACCAGTCTGGTACAACGGTCGATGATCGTCCTTTCAATGGGGGAAAGTCCTTCTTTGCCGCCGATGATAAGGTCACACAGCGACAGGATAAAATCACTTTTCAAAGTGATCGGGTTTTCATCATCGGAATAGTCCAGATTGATGTCCATCGGGTTGATGTAGTTCGTGGAAGTAGGGGAAATATCAATGACCTGCCCCTGGGAACCGAACTGCTGTACCAGCGGCCCATACTCATTTTCCGGGTCGGCGATAATGATGTCGTCCTCCGTCAGAAGGAACACATTGACGATCTCACGCTTGGCAGAGAAAGATTTGCCGCTTCCTGGGGTACCGAGAAACAGCCCATTGGGGTTTTTCAGCGTTTTTCTGTTCGCCATGATCAGGTTATTGGAAAGGGCGTTCAGGCCGTAATACAACGCCTCGCCCTCCTGGAACAGTTCACAGGTCGTAAACGGTACAAAAATCGCTGTGCTGCTGGTCGTAAGCCCGCGCTCAATTTCAATCTGGTTCGTACCAAGAGCAAGCGAGGACATAAGCCCCTGTTCCTGCTGGTAATCCAGCCGTTTTAAGGCACAGTTGTATTTCTGTGCCACACCCGAAGCGGCAAAAATATCATTGAACAGCTTTTGGCGTTTGGCAGTGATATTTTCCACCAGTACCGTCACAAGGAACATGCGCTCATTGCGGCTCTGCAAATCCTGCAAAAGATTTTTGGCTTCCTCTCCATAGGTGGCAAGGTCGGTGGGAATGATGTCCATGTCATACCCGGATCGGACCGCTTTCTTTTGTTCCTCAATGGTCATTTTCTGCAGGTCCGACATTTTGCGCTTGATGTTTCGGATCGCCTGCGCCTGGTCGATAGACTGGATATGCAGGTTGACGGTCACGGCGTCGTTTAAGTCAAGAAGATCCGCTAAAAGCCGGTCAGTAAGCTCCGGCGCTAGAATCTGCAAAAAGGAGACAGCACCGGAATGGTCGCCTACCCGAAATGTCTTTCCATCCTTTGAAAAAGACAGCCCGGATGGGGAAACGAAGTCTTTGGTAGAAAGACCGGTCTTAGGCAGATCCGACCACTGGAAATGAAACTTTTCCTGGCCGTCCGGGTGAAGCTGGCTGTGAAGAAGTTCCAGACGTTCCAGTCCGTTTAAGGATCTCGCCTGAACTCCCAGAGTCTTGAAATTTGCCAGCACATCCGTTTCAATGCGTTCCAGACGCATTTTCGCAGTACGCAGGTCATCTGCCTCGATCCCAAAGGTAATGTATTTGCGTTTGGTGAGACCGTTATTTCCTTTCTGCAACTGGTTCTTTAACATATCCCCGTATTCCTTGCGGATTCCGTCATACTCGTCGCCGCGGGGAGGGATGTCAATGCTTTTGGTAAAATCCTGCATATTGGCCCGCTGGTTGATAAAGGTAAGCTGCACATGGATCGAGGCGTCGAAGTAATTTAAGAAATCGCAGTAACCCTCGAAGATCTGTGCTTTATCATCTGCCTGTGCAAGCTGATAGTTAATATCAAAAAACTGCACCGTTTTGGTGTAAAGGGTATCGGTCAGCCGGCAGATCCCATCCCGGTACATTTCACGGTAGGGAATGCTCTGCTGGACCGTCTGCGGGGCATCTGCTTTCAGCCCGGCAAAAAAGCCGCCTTTTTTAGACGGCTTGGAACGGGCAGACTTAGTCTTGCCCTGCTTTGCATCGGCTCCGGTCTTTTTGGCCTGCCTGATGTTTTTTTGCAGACGCTTTTCCTGAGCTTCCTGCTGCTTGTTTTTTGGCAATCTTTGTAACCTCCTTCTTTGACATAGATTTATACAGGTTATCCGTCCTGTATGGACGGTCCTTCGGCCAGAGCTTATAACGGAGCCGGTTCTTCAAGATCTTTTCTGCCGGCTGCCCGTCACGCTCATACATGGCGAAGAAGAAAAAGGGCATCATCAGCCCGATCATCAAAAGTACAGCCGCCGAGTTCCCGATCGCCCCGCGGGTAAAGAAATACACCGGAAGGCCGACAAGCCCGGCAAGGCTGAAACAAATAAGCTGGCGCTTCGTCAGATTGAAGGCCAGCTTGGTCTTAACTTTGGTTAAATCCTTTGGTACAGGTACATAAGGCATCTATACACCTCCCATCGTAATATAGTTTCCGGTCCATTAGCGTGCACCAAAATCGCGTACCGCTTTCTCCGCAGCCGGACATTCCCGCACTTCCTGAGCCGCATTTTGCAGCCGTGCCAGGACAGAAACAGCCGGTCCTCTCTGACACAGGTATTCCTGGCTGTCTCGGATTCCGGCAATATTTTCCCGAATATCCATATCCACGTCGAACACATCCGAAACTGGCAAAAGCCAACGGTCTGCAAAGTATTTCAAAGGATTCTCAAGCGCCAGCACATCATCCAGCATTTCATCCCCGAACTCAAACTTTGTTGTCAGATAGGAATACGCCTCCTGCATGGCTGTAATTTCAGCAGCTTTTTCAATTAAGGATTCCTTATCCTTTGACATAAGGCTTTCCCGGTAGGCAAAGTAATTCTGTCCCAGTCGTTTCATCAGGAGCGTATATTTGTCCTGTGCGGAAGGCTCGCTTGTGAAATGTTCAAATTTTTGCTCTGCATCAATTTCTTTGAGAAGATCGCAGATCGGGAAACTGTGTTCATGGTTATTTTCTTCCCAGCACCATCGGGCTACATCCAACGGGTCCTGAAAAGAAAGAAGTGCCTCTACTTCCGCCGGAGTAAATACATGCTCAACCTTCAGATAATAGTGGAGTTCCGAAAGTCCCTGCAACTCGTAAATGCTGCCGATGTTCTGTGCATCCAGCATATCCGCATGAACCTTCAAACACTCGTCCAGCCGTTCCATAAGCAGCCGCTTTGCATCTTGTTCTATCAAAATCACCCCTTTCGCTCCGGCATAGTCAGCGTACAGTTCACTTCATTGCCCCACACATCCCAGCCGGGTGTCTTTTGTCTTGCAAACAGTTCCACTCTGGGCTGATCGCCCATGAGTTTTACGATCTTATCCCGCACCTCGTCCGGTTTCTTGCTGTGCTGCTCAATATGGGAGATTACAAACTGATGGATTCCCGCACACTGGCGTTTCGGTCGGCCTCTGGTTGCCAGCAGGCAGACCTCCGCATTAGATCGGGTCCAAAAGCCCATGCCATAAAACCAGCTATCCGCTTTCCGGTTCTGTTTGAGCCATAGAAAAGCCAGCGTTTTATATTTGAATCCCCAGGCATCGATCACCCGGAAGGCTTCATTGAGCTGCGGGAAGGTCGCCCACAGAAAAAGGGTGCTGTCTTTTGCGGCAAGTTCCGATACCGGCAGGGCACAGATTTCTTCAATGCTCATTGTGGGGTAATGGTTCTCCGCAACGCCGCTTCCATGTTTCCTATCATAGCGCCAGGGCGGATCGGCATAGATAATGCCGTACTGTTTCGTTTCCGGCATTAGCGAGCCTGCTCATTCTTAGATGGGGCAGGTTTGGCCGGCTGTTCTTTGACCTTACCGGCATTTTCCTTCAATGCACCGGTCAGGGAAGGTTTTTCCGCAGCTCCCTTTGTTGCTTCAAGAGTTGCTTGCAAATTTTCAATAGCCTGCCCATACCCATCGATCAGAGCGTCATTAAGCTGTTTGCGGAACTCTGCCGTAACCGGCCAGCAGACATCTTTCCAGTTGCCTCCCTTATCCTGGGTTGCGGGCATATTGACATACAGCCCCTTTTCACTGGAACAGATACGGAAGCCGTCAATCTTAAAGCATCCGCCAATCGTAACATTGGCAAACGCCAGCAGGTTTCCCATTGGGGCGATCGGACGCACGCGGACATCCAGCTTCATGCCGTTTGTCATTTCCGGCGTCTGTGTCTCCGGCGCCATTTTTTCTGTATTGGTTTTACTCATATATAAAATCCTCCTTTTTAGAATTGGTTTTGTTCATGCTATCTTGCATTAAATATGGATTTGGATAACGAACCTGTCTTAAACAGGGCAAAGGCCAGCAGTACCGTATAACCCGCCGTTCCCCAGATCGCGCCGTGCACGTCGCCGGACGATGGGATAGACTGGACCAGCACTGCATAAATGGCAACACAGATCAGAATCAAAAAACCCTGAAAACCCAGGGCAAAAAGGGAACGCAGATACCCGGTTCCCATTTGTCCCCATTCCCGGTTTGCCATTGTGGAAAACGGGATCGGTGCAAGGCTCACGGTTAAATAAATCTCGATCATACGGCCATATACAATGACAAAGATCACGATGGACAGTACCCACATACACAGATTGATGATGTTGGTTTCCAGCCACAGTCCAATCAGTTCCCACATTCCCATTGCTTCAAGCTGGGTTTCCAGATTAGACAACGCCGCCTGCACATCCAGGTTCCCGTTTATGACACCGGCACTTTGCGACACCACATTTTGGGCCACATCAAAGACCGCCATCACAATCGTAAAACAGTTGGTGAGCAGGTAAGTGGCAACAAAAGTCTTGAAAATCCACTTGAAGATGTTGAATGTATCGAATTCGTGCATGTTGTTCTTTTCGAGAATCATCTGGATCAGTTCATACACCAGAACAAAGGTCAGGATCATGCCCGCAATGGGAATGACGACAGTTTCCGAAAGATTTTGGATCATGGAAAATACGCCGCCATTCCAGCCCTGCGGGGTCTGTCCTACTTGATTTGCCACATCCGCAACCTGATTGTTGACGGAGTTGAAAATGCTGGTGTACTGTCCGGTGATCGCATCGATCAAGCCCTCTTTAATCCAGTCTGTTATCCGTTCAAACAGACTGCCCATAAATCAGCCCTTAACCGAACAGGCCGGAAAGCAGCGGAATCAGCGTTGCACCAACCAGAGCGATACCTCCGCCTGCCATAAGCTGCTTGATCCCCTGGGATTTTGCACCTGGGTTATCATTTCCGTAACCTTCGAGAAGGTTTACAACACCCCATGCGCCCAGACCTGCGCCCAGGGCGATCACAAGGATCTTCAAAGTATCAATCGCGCTTGCAAAAAATGCCATAATGTTCCTCCTTTAATTTCAGAAATTTTAATTTGTGATATGGCCGTATCAGGCCGGAAACAAAAAAAGTCGCCGCACTGTTTTTAGAAAAAAATCTGTTTCAAACAGCACGGCGGCATGGGGCAGGAAGAATCCTGCGGTTATTTACTTTTCAGGGAGAATCACGAATCCTCAAAAAATCCTCCTTTCATCGTGACAAAAACAAAGCCTGCCGGGGCATCATGCTTTGACAGGCAGGAACAACTCTATAAAGTCTGGGAAGCCAGATCTTCGGCTGTGACTTCATAATTGCGGTATCGTTCACCGGGACGCATCGGCATCCGGGTAGAAAGAAACTTTTCGATATTAAAAGCGTTCTTCTCATTAAAATCGGAAAGCAGTTTGTAATTTGGGTGTTTGGTTATATCGTATTTCCGGGAGAGGAACGGCCGCACACCCCTGATCTGCAGCAGACATTTGCCCCCGTCCATAACTGCCAGTTCATCCACCGACATCAGATCCTTTCCCAGCTTTTGAAAATTTTGTCCGTGGGATTCCTGATTGCCCTTTGTGACACTGGTGTTATACAGGTCGATGGTCTCTTTCCCCAATAGGGAGTTCCAGCTTTTTAAGGTGGTTTCTTCTTTGCCTCCTAAGAAAAGAGAGGCGTCACAGTTACCGATGACGGTGTCCATGTTGTCTTTATACAGGGCTTTGAGCTGGCTTTGCGCCTGCAGCACCAGGCAGGCAGAGATCTCACGGCTTCGGATGGTCGCCATAAGACGCTCCAGGTTCGGGATCTGCCCGATATTTGCCGCCTCGTCGATCAGGCAGCGTACATGGATGGGAAGCCTTCCGCCATATATATCATCTGCCCGTTCGCACAAGCGGTTAAACAAAATGGAATAGATCAGACTGATCAAAAATGCAAAGGTCCCGTCCGTATCACTCATAATAAGGAAAAGAGCAGTCCGTTCATCCCCCAGCATATCCAGATCCAGTTCGTCATACATGGTAATTTCCCTGACTTCTTTAATGTCAAAAGGAGCCAGTCTGGAAGCACAGGAAATAAGGATCGACTTTGCTGTTTTTCCGGCAGCGAGCTTATATTTCTTATATTGACGCAGGGCAAAATGATCCGGGTCTTTTTGTTCCAGCGCGTCAAAGAGAAGGTCAACGGCATTTTTGAACGATTCATCATCCTCACGGACCTCCATTGCGTTCAGCATTTCTACCAGTGTGGCAAAATTCTGTTCGTTTGCCGGGGCTTCATAGTAGATATATCCGATCAGTGCCGTATAGAGCAGGGTTTCTGCTTTGACCCAGAAATCGTCTCCGGCTTTTCCTTCGCCTTTGGTATTGGAGATCAGAGTCGTGACGATTTTCAAAATATCTTTCTCGGAATGAATGTAGGCGAATGGGTTAAAGTGCATACTTTTCTGAAAATTGATCGTATTGAATACCCGTATTTTATAGGGCTCATAGATGATCTTTCCTTTTTCATTCCGCACAGGCTTTCCGTCCTTGTCCAGCTTTGGCGTGCCTCGCTGTAACATCTTTCCGCATTCCACAAGGACTGTACCTTTGGGCTGCATTTTGTCAAGATAAAAAATCAAGATGCTGCTGTAAATTCAAAAATTACCAGCTTTCGCTTCTTTTTGAATGATTTTCCGCATTTGAGTGTCTAATGTGTTCTTTGAGCTCGGATTGAAAAAAATGTTGACGTTGTAAGTTGTGTTTCTGACTCGCATGGTCAACATTCCATCCGCAGGGCGATGTTCGGTCAATGTGATAGTTTTGCTCATTTGCGCTTCTCCTCTTACAATGTGTGTTCGCTTTCTTTTGGCTGGGTCTGTGATTTTTTCTGTTCAAGTGCTGCCTTGCTATCGTTCAACTTCTTCAGCACCGATTCCTTTTCCGGGGTCTTGCCGCCCGGTGCGGAAAGCTGCTGCTTATTCAGCACCATGTCGATATACTTGCGGATATTTTTCAAGGCAGAGATGTCCGGCTGCAAGGTTTCCAGTTGGGTGCGCAGTTCTGCGCTGCCGGATTGCAGCGCAGAAAATTCGGCATCCAATGCCGAAAAATCCACTGTTGTGCTGCCGTTCAGCTTCATCAGGGTGCGGACAGCTTTATTAAAGGTGTCCAGCTCCTCTTTGTGCTGGGCAGCGTAAGCGTCCTTGGTTAGCTTGAAGTTTTTCTTCATAAAGGTATCATGGATGGGCTTCAGCTTGGCATGGACGGCAGCAGCGTCCCTGATCTGGGCGATTGTCCGCATACGGTTTTCGTTCTGTTTCAACTGCCTGCGGAGAGGGGCGGCAGTCTGGTTCAGGTTAGAAATTGCGGTGTCCAAATCCTCGATGGAGTTCAGGGAATGGGCTTTCAGATAGTCCACAGCCCGTTTGACTTCCTCAAAGTCCTGGACAGTGCATTTCAGTTTTGCCTTGCCAGACCAATCGGTGCGCTGCTCATTGCGGAGATTGAAGTAATCCACCAGCAGGTCGGACAGCGTGGGTTCCTTCGCCTTTTCCAGAGCGTCCAGAAGAAGCTGCTTCTTTTCGTTCAGGTCTGTGATCCAGCGTTGCAGCCCACGAATCGCGCTGCGGATAGACTGCATCAGGCTGTTGGCCGCACGAATATCCCGGTTCAGATTGCCGAGAAAAGTCTCCACTCCACGCTTTTCCATTTGGTGTGCGGCGGGGCCGAGATGGACGGTCGGTATCTGCTGGATGCCCTGCCGCTCAAAGGAGCGTAGGTCAACACGTTCTGGTCTACCAGCCGCTTCAAGATAGCGGTTGGTGATGGTCTCCCAGCTATGCCGCCAGACCTCGGCGTACTTCTGGTCGTTCCAGTCCACCGTGTTTTCCTTGTGGCACTTCCAGTTGCCGGAGGGGAGCCGGATGCGCTCACCGTTCTCATCAAGGTCATAAACCTTTCTGGCTTTCGGCAACCACTTGCCGTATTCGTCTATTGCTCGGAGCGTCAGCAGAATGTGGGCGTGTGGGTTACCATCGCCCTTGTCATGGATGGCAAAGTCAGCGATCATGCCCTTGGAAACAAACTGCTCCTGACAAAATTCCTTTATCATGGACAGATACTGCTCCTTCGGGATTTCCACCGGAAAAGCCAGCACGATGCGCCGGGCAAGCTGCGAGTTCCATTGGTTCTCTACGGCTTCTACGGCGTTCCAGAGGGTTGCCCGGTCTGCATATCCGGGCGGCGCATGGGACGGCAGCATAATCTCAGCATGGACAAGCTCTTTCTTCTTGTTGTAAAATTTTGTTTTCTGGTCGTACTCGCTGAACAGCCGTTCGCCGCTCTGGTAAGCGGCCCCGGCAACAGCGGACTGCCCTTGGCTGCGTTTGACGATAGTAATTTTGAAATGCGGACACGGAATAGGCATCACCCCCGTTGATGATATTTGAATCGTTCTCTTGTAAAAATCACGAACTTATGGTACTATTAATTTGAATAAGCAAGCAGAAAGTTGGTGAACCAATGTCGGAAAGAAAATCACAACAAGAGTTGGATTTTGAACGGAAACATGAAGAAGATTTGCAGCGGCTGCGTGGATTGCGGTTGATTGATGATGATTTCATGGCTGCGGTGTTTGAAGAACGCGCCTGTGCTGAGTTTCTTTTGCAGATCATCTTGAAACGGGATGATTTGACCGTTAAAGAGGTTCATGGTCAGTACAGCATCAAAAATCTGCAAGGCCGTTCAGTCCGATTGGATATTTTGGCAGTGGATCGGGAAAACCGTGCATATAATATTGAGGTGCAGCGCAGTGACCGTGGTGCTAGTGAAAAACGCGCACGGTACAATAGCAGTCTGCTGGATGCAAACTTGACTGATGCGGGCGATGATTACGATGCGCTGAACGAAACATACGTTATCTTTATCACCGAAAATGACGTATTAAAGGCCGGCCTTCCAATTTATCATGTTGACCGTACAATTCGGGAAACTGGAACGTTTTTTAATGATCAGGCTCACATCGTTTATGTAAACTCACAAATCAAGGACGAAACCGCATTAGGAAAACTGATGCACGACTTTTTCTGTACCAACTCGAAGGATATGAATTATTCCATTTTGGCACAGAGGGTTCGTTATTTCAAAGAAGACACGAAGGGAGTGGCAGCTATGTGCAGAGCTATGGAAAAGATGCGGGATGAAACCGAGCATGAAACATCGGTCAAACACGCATTGGCAATGTTGGCAGATGGTGTGCCTTGTGAAAAGGTGGCAAAGTACACCGACCTTTCAATTGAGGAAGTCCGGGCATTAGCTGAAAAGAAATCTGCCTAACAAAAAGATAAGCCGATTGGAAATGTTGCT
The DNA here is from genome assembly GCF_049545105.1 of Faecalibacterium hominis (ex Afrizal et al. 2022). Lineage (NCBI taxonomy): Bacteria > Bacillati > Bacillota > Clostridia > Eubacteriales > Oscillospiraceae > Faecalibacterium > Faecalibacterium hominis (ex Afrizal et al. 2022). The sequence continues at coordinate 1,280,569 of NZ_CP186860.1, forward strand.
GTTTCCAATCGGCTTTTTCTATGCGTGTTTTATGGTAGCGAGCAAAAGGATAGCTGCGGTAGCAGCGCAAGGAAAATGCAGTTTTCCTTGGGATGGAATCGGGCTGGCGCACAAACGCCAGCTTCGATTTCATCGAGCCGTCTGCAAGACCGCAATTTCACCGGAACGGTGTATAATTGCGCCCTATTACAATAGGGTTGGGACCGGATATGGTAGCCAGCCATATTCCATTCCAACTCGTACCTAAGTTACAATAAGAGAGTAATCGGCTGACGCATTGCGCCCTGGGCAGTTACGCCCGCAACAAAGACAGTTCGCCATCTCTCTTGTTGTAGCATTCGTTTTAAGCAGGTTGAGCCACCGCCAAGCGGAGCGTTCGTGTCACCCAATAGATTGAATCGGCAACGAGTAAAGATGGATTCCGGTTGCAAATACAAAAAATGGAGGAAAGATCATGAACGCAGTAGGCATTGACGTTTCCAAAGGGAAGAGCATGGTTTGTGTTATGCGCCCCTTCGGAGAAGTGGTACTCGAACCTTTTGAAGTTTTACATACCGCCCAGAACCTGCACGATCTGGCGGAGAAGCTCAAAGCTCTGGACGGAGAGACCCGCGTTGTTCTGGAAGCCACCGGGAATTACCACAAACCGGTTGCTTTCGTTTTACACGATGCGGGCTTATTTGTTTCCGTAGTCAACCCTGTTCTAATTCACGACTACGACAACAACAGTTTAAGACGTGTCAAGACGGACAAAAAAGACGCTGTTAAAATCGCCAACTATACGCTCGACAAGTGGACACGGCTGCGGCAGTACCTTCCAGAAGATGATACCCGGCTGGCTTTGAAAAATTGTTATCGCCAATACCAGCAGGCCGTAGCGATTCGTACTATGCTGAAGAATAATCTGATTTCATCTCTTGACCTGACCTTTCCAGATGCAAATAAATTGTTTTCAAGCCCCGTGAAGAACAATGGGTGCGAGAAATGGGTCGATTTTATTGGAGACTTCTGGCACAGCGAGTGCGTTTCAAGTCTTTCTGCGAATGCTTTTGCCAAAAAATATCTGAAGTGGTGCCAGAAACACGGATACGTTTTCACTCGTTCAAAATCGGACGAGATCTATGCCTGTGCCGTTAATTCCGCTTCTCTTCCGAAATCGCCCACCTCAAAACTCCTTATCCAGCAACAGGTCGCTCAATTGAAAGCCGTATCTCAGTCAGTTGCTGCATTCCGGCAGGAAATGCTTCGCCTCTCTCAGCAGCTTCCTGAATTTGACACCGTGATGGAAATGTACGGCGTCGGCCCTTCTCTCGGCCCTCAGCTGATGGCCGAAATCGGAGATGTCCGCCGCTTTTCCTCCAAGAAATCTCTCATTGCTTTTGCGGGAATTGAGCCGCAGCCAAACGACTCTGGCAAGGTCGTTGGGAATGACAAAGGAATCAGCAAAGTTGGTTCAGCAGTTTTGCGAAGAACACTTTTTCTGATTATGACTGTTATTTTGCAAACACAGCCACAGGATGAACCTGTTTTTCAGTTCATGAACAAAAAGCGCTCAGAGGGAAAGCCCTACAAAGTTTACATGATGGCTTCGGCCAACAAGTTCTTACGAATCTACTACGCTAAAGTGAAAGCTGTAATGGACTCCGAACGCTCACAGTAAGCATGGATATTTGTTTTTGGACGTAATTTCCTCTTGAGCCTGAGCTAAATCCAAAGAACCACTTAGCTGGCGCAGCGAACCCTTGACAAACCGAAGCATTCAAATGCTATCCTGATTTTGCGGGGGCTGGCTGGGCTTGCTTTGCTATCCCCTCCGTCGCCCTCGCTGTGTTTTGACTAGCATTTGAATGCTGTTTGTCATGGGCAGCGGTTGGTTGGCGAATTTTCTTATTTTAGGGCTTGACTTTTATTAGCAGGTCTTTATTCTAAAGGGTTTTGGACGTTGCTGCGTTCGTGAACATCATGCACCATCTTTGTAAGAGCCAGTACGACTTCCGGCTGACGGAACGAGATCTTCAGAAGCTCCATCACCTGATCGTCGGTCAGTTCTCCCGGACAGACCAAAAAGCTTTCCAGCATTCCGGCACGAGTGCAAAGGCGATGCACACGCTCTCTCCGGTTCAGCTTTGACATCTGACGTTCAAGGATTTTCTCCCGGTGCTGACAAGAGCGCAGCTTTTGTTCGGCTTTGGATTTTTCGCTGCGGAGGTAGGATAGGCTGTTTTTTGGTTGGGTCAATGGCATCACGCTCCTCTAATGATTTAAAAAAGGAGCAGCGCATCTATGAGCTTTGGAATCTCACAGATACGCTGGTTCTTGAGCTATATAAAAAGATTTATACGATTAGCGAATAGCATCCCATTTCTTAGTAAAACGGTTGTACCTTAGATGGTTGCGCAATACATCTTCAGCATCCTTATTGCCTTTTTCCGCTGCAAGAGAGAACCACTGTCCAGCTTTATTATAGTCAATTGGCACAGTGTAGTAGACGTAGCCTGCTTGATACATTGCATAGACACTACCCTGATTTGCAGCTTTTTCGTACCAGTAAATTGCAGCTTTGACATCCTTAACAATATAGGCACCTTCATAGTATTTATCTGCAAGGAGTTCTTCTGCATAAATATAGTTTTGTTCAGCCGCCTTTTTTAGCCAACGCTCACAACCAATATACGGATTAGCACCGCCAATAAAGCAAGCATCCCCCATCTCTTTATCAATATAGATTCTGGCAAGTTCATATTGCGCTGCGGCAACTCCTGCACGTGCACCATACTCGTAGTATCGTGCGGCTGCGACGATGTTAGGCTTTTCAAGACCGGCACCAGTTTTACAGCAATAGCCACAGTATATTGTCGCATTCAAATCGCCTTCCCAAACAGCTGCACGGAAAAGTTGAAATGCCTTTTTTTCGTCTTTTTGAATGTTTTTTCCAATCAGGTATTCATAACCCAGCTTACGCATGGCAACAGCGTCACCTGAATTGGCTTTTTGAGTTAAGGTATTGATGTCTTCCATACTTTTTCTCCTTAATCATACATGCTAGAAGTATTGTTGTTATTTAGCCATGCTTCAAGACCAGAAATCAGAATTTCATTGATGGACTCAATATAATTCTTGATTTTAGGATTCTGAGCTTGTTTTAAAGTAATCAGTCGATTTTGGTATTTCTGATTCTGTTCGATTGTATCAACCGCCTGAGTGCATTGGGAGTCTTTCGTAGGCAGATACAACGCATAAATAGCGAAGGAAACTTGTGTCATGGTAAGCTGTTCACCAGTAACAACAAACGAAAGCCACGGATATTTAGCGCTGTCGGTTGCTTCAATATAGACGGAAGGCTCGTACTCTACTTCATTTGAGAGTACTGCACCGCAGTTTTTAATTTTGGTTGTATACAGATCACCAAAATTTTCATGGAGATACTTATCAAGGTAAACTTGCATAGCATCTGTACTCCAGCGAATATTTTTTTGAGGAATTTTCTTGTTCCATTCAGCAACAACCATAGGAAGATCGAGTGTTTTGTCCTCGCTAGTTAAAAGGTTCATATAGGAGTTTATTTCCGAAACTGTCCAAGAAATAAATCGATAATCATATGCAATTTCATTATCACTTGTCTGAATGCTAAATTCCTCTATGCTGTTGGCCGCATTACTAATGTCATTTTGATTAAGATTTTTCAAAAAGTTTAACCGACGATCAATTTGCTCAGTACGAGGAATATTGTTTTTGACTAAAAATTCAAGAACCTTTCTCTCCTGAGAATACATTTTGAGGTAAGCAAAAACTTTCTGAAGTATGAAAAGCTGATCTTCCCAGCTAGATGTACAAATCAGAGGATAATATTCAAGGAACTCATCGAGATTGGTATCAACTTCCTGCGGGCTACCAGATTTCGAAGATTTAATAGATTGAGCAATCAAAAGATCGATTGGCAGGATTTGCTCTGTTGATGCAGAAATAAAAGGATTATCTTTTCCGACTTTTTCTTTAGCTGTTGAAAGCCGTAAATAATTCATAATAACCGTACAATATGTATCCAAAAGAAGAGCGGTAGCTTCGTCTGTTTCCTCCATAGAGAGACAGAGAATCATTTTTTTCATACCTGCATAAGGAGCAACCTCTTGATCGGCAAAAAGTAAATTGGAAACAGCAGCAACATAGTCTTCCGATTTCAAAATATCTTTCAAAGCTGCAAGCCTTGACAACGGACTGTTGCTTCCAACCATCGCGAGATAATTATCAGAATCATTTTTGGCAGCTTCTAATCCTTCCGCAATGCTGTCGAAATCTGTCAAAAAACTGCAATCGGCATTGTCAACAGGGAAGAAAGCATCATAATGACGATCCAAGCCTCGAATGCTAGGGACAATATCGGCGAAGCGCTGTAAATTGTGAATTGTCTGCATAACAAATCGAATGGAAATACAACACTTTTGATGCAGTTTAACTAGAGCTTCGCAGCATAGATTAACAACATCAGCTGCCTCCTGCTTATAGCTATCGCTGCTCTTCAGTTCATCGCTCAAACTATCCACAGCAGAAAAATCAAATTTTCCGGTATCCTCAAAAGAATCCATCAGAACATCAAAGGCATCATGAATGATAGTATTCTTTTTAGCCGCAAAATAGTTGCTTCTTTCATGCGTGAGCCAGTCTTGATAGAGTTTTTCATTTGCTTCAGCGTTTTGAGCATCGCGCTCCATCATTATCTTAATGAATTTTTCGGTTTCATTTTGATTCATTGTTTCTGTGATAGTTTCCTTTGCGATATCGGCGGCTGCCGAAAAAAGAGATCCGAGTAAGCCCATAAATAATTCCTCCCATTTTAAATTTGATCTAACTGACGGTAGACTTTTTCCAAATCCTGCATAGCTGAAATGACTTCACCTTTTAAGCCGGTTGCTTCCTGTAAGTGGTCATCCAGCTTGTTTACTCCTTTCTCCAATGATTTTCCAACACCTAATGTGTCTAACAGCTTCTTGGTTTGGTCGAGTTTCTTCTTCGCCTTTTGACTATCTGTGATTTCATCGTCAACATTTTGCCGGATTTGTTCAAGGCTCTGTAGATTCTGATTTGCATCCTTCGAAACGTCATAAGCTTTGTTCTCAACATCACGCAGAGAATCGTTAATGCTTTCCATAAGGGTAGCTTGAACAGCTGAATCTAAATTTGAAGAATCCAACGCAAGCCCGGCATCCATAAGACTCTTTTTTTGTTGCTTTAACTCGTCCAGCTTTTGTTTTTTATCTTCAATAGTTTTCTTTACCTCAGTGATTTTCGTTCTGGAATGCTCAATACTAAAATTTTCAGCCATAATAATACCTCATTCTAATTGGCCATTCGAATCAAGAAAAACAACGTTATTTTTGATTTTTTGTTGGAGAGATTCTCCTATACTGCGAATCAATTCATCCAACATCGCTTTTCTTTCGGCTGAAATGAAAAGTTCATTTATCGCCTGACAGTCTCTTCGGTATTGTGAACGAAGTATTACAATCGAGGTGTAAATATTTTCCATGTGCCAATAGAAATCTGTGATTTGAGTGGATGTATGTACGGATGAGTCATATTCGGAGAGTGCACAAAGAGCTTCAACCTCCTTTTTCTTTAGTGATTTAACATTTTCTTTTAGAGTTTCTAGCTTTAGATTTTCTTCTTTTTGCGCCAACTGAAAAAATGCTGGCTTGTGAAGCATAATATCATATAGTTCGTCGTCATTGGGCGTTTCAGAACCATGACCTTTTTGCTCTTGAATTCTGAGTTCAAATGGTCGCTGAAGTCCTTCATAAGACATTAGGGCCTCACCCGGACGATAAACTGCAACATGTTCTAGTTGAATGCCACTAGCAGACATTGTGCTGCCAATCAGTTGTCGATCATCTATAGAGGTAAGTCTATGAATCAGCTTGATATTAGTATTTTTAATAACTTCAGGTGCCATAGCAGTAGGAAGCTGGTCTGCGATGATAATACCTTCGCGTAAAGCACGAACCTCTGCTAACATTTTAACGATATATGCTGTAGCAGCAATTTTAGGATTTGAATCTTGACCAGATGCTACTTGTGCTTCAGGAGCGATAAGGTTATGGGCTTCTTCGATAAAAATGATATGCCGGACAACCTTTTCTTCATCTGCACGAGGAGAGGCTTTCAAAGTTTCTCGAATGAGGGTACATAATAACAACGTAACAAAGTTGGCAGGACCTTCTCCTAACGATTCGAGTTCTACAATGACAGGGTGCTTTAGCCATTCCTCTGGAGAGAATGTAGAGTGTTTTACATCAAAAATGTCCTTCATTTCCCGACGTAGGAGACTGCCAATACGCATTTCCAGAACAGATTGAATATTACCTTGAATTTCGCTGTCATAAGTTGTTTGGCTAAGTTCTTTTTGAAAGCGATCATATAATTCCGACATGGTCGGATATTCTTTTTCCCCGGTGTTAATATCATTGGTATTCCAACCATGTGCTCGATAAATACCTTCGATAGCTTTATCCAATATAAAAGGAGCTGGTGGAGCAATCGGAAAAGCACCCTCAAAAACCTGACACAGTTTAGAGATATGTTCTGAAAGTGTGAGTCCTTTCGGGAATTCGAAGGGATTCAACCTCATAGGAAATTTTGTACTAGCTGAAGGAGAAAGAATAATTAACTCTGGAATATCATACCTAGAAAGTTCTCGATATTCACGCTTGGCGGGTTCCAAAACCAAAAAAGGAATAGGATCACTTTCTTCTTTAAAAGTGACCGACAAATTATCGGTATCATCCTTGATTAGCTTTTTATGATGCCATAGGCTATTAGCGAGATGCAGCATGGTGTTAGTTTTACCAGAGCCGGGAACACCACATATGAAAGCGTGTTTTTTGAAGGATGATGCATCGATAAAAGCGCTCAACCCATTGTTGGTTTGTCCAAGGTAAATGCCAGTTTGCTCCAACTTCGGAGCAGTTTCCTTCTTTATTTCGATATTCTCGCCATCAAATAGTATTGGAAGCCGAAAGAAAGAAGAAAGTTCATCAAGTGTATAAGCGGTTGGCCAGAATGCTAAAGAGGGTGGTAGAAGATTGCAGTAAGGCTGATTTACTTCCTGCAATTCCAACGGTGTGGCCGTACTGGGAATTTCCTGAATTTCACAAGTTCCTTCTTTGATAGCTTCTCCGCAGACAGCATCCATCAAAAAATGCGCACTACTTTTTTGGTTTGCGTAAAGTAAAATGTTGGCAAAAAAACAAGGCGATTTGGCAACATCTGATAAAAACTCTTCGTATATCCGTAGGGTTTCTTCGGCTGAGACATCTCGCGGACGATTTTTGTTATCGGCGAGGGTGATTTGCCCACTACGGCCCAATGCTTTCTCACGTAGAATTGCGATAGGCTTTTGTAAGGCCTGCTGTGCAGTTTTATAGGTGTCACTTCCATAGATTGAAATATGATAAACCATATCCTCATTAAGAGCCTCTGCGGTTTTTTCCATTTCATAAAGACGTGACTTGGGATTGGATTTCCAGCCTTCGACTGTAAATAGCGTATCTCCTGTGGAAAGACGTGTTTGTTCTTGTTTTTTGACTAGAAGAATATTTGTAAATGATTTCCGCAAGCAAACAGGAACATCTTCAATAGGAGCAATCTTATAGTAGTCAGCTAAAGGACTTGCTTGCATAAGCGCATCTATTGATTCAAAGTTTACAGTCTGATCGGAAGAAAATGCCAAGAAAATTTGCAGACGACTCCCTTTTGGACGTTCATGAGTATAGCTAAGGAAAAAATGTAGGGTTGTATGGATTAGAACAGTATTCCTTTGCCATTGACGTAAAAAACGATTATGTCGCTCAAGAATACCATCTATACCTTGTTCACCAAGAGATTGATATTTAACTAGCTCTAAATCGGGAATGTACGGAATCTCATAGAAATGCCACATCATGGGGTACGCCCTCCGTGCAATCGAAGCAATTAGTCTTCATAACTAAGACATCCTTGGCGCTCTCTCGGATAGTAGTAAGCATCATAATGCGAACAGTACTGGCGGCCATTACTATCACGGTCATAAGGGTTCCAATAGATACATCCGTCAGAACAGTTGTGTCCGCAAAAGGCACCCGCAGGAATTTTCACAGAGGTTATATTGTTTTTGTCCATAATGTTTTTCTCCTTTTTATTGTATTAAAGTGTCAGATTCAATTCTTCGGGCGTAATAGAAAGTCCGGATAATTGATCATAAACTGCGAGATAAGGGAAAACTCCAGTATGAGGAATAACAATCGGAAAATACAACTTTTTCACATAAGCATTCATAATTGATCGAATATAGACAATATCCGCAGATGACAAGCATTGACATCCGTGCCCCTCTTTATGGGTGTGAAATATTCCTTTAAAAATAATTCCTTGAGCGTCCCAGTCCGATATTGTTTGATTCAAAAGCAATTCATTGGGAACATACTGGCAAGATTTCCTAAAAGATATTTTTCCTGAATCGACAAAAATGGTATTAATTGTGTTTTTTGATTGCCCAAGCAAGCCACCCATTTCAGGTGGAGCGGATGGAAGGTTGTAGAGCAAGTTGTACAAAGATTCGGTAATTAACACGACAAGACATCCTATAATTACAGTAGTGGAACTTAATATTATAGCTGAAAATAGCATACTCACTTTTGGGTTAGCGGTTGCTTCGAAGTGTTCTTTGAATTTAAAAGGTGTACTTTTTAAAACGATGATATATTTTCGTTGAAACTTCCAATTTCTCTTGAATTAAAGCGAGATTTGTGGCATAATGCCTTATAAAGAGTGAGCTTTGCAAAATTTTGAAAAGTACACCTTTCAAAATTTTGCAAGGAGTTTGCTTAGGTGGACTTTTCAAATTGGATAGATTTCCCATAGAACGTACCTACGGGTAAATCGCAGGTTTCCGCAGCTTCTTTAAGGGTCAATTTCTTATCTCTCCATGCTTTATGCACCTCATAGAAGTTGTCTGGAAGCGGCCGGGGCGGTCGGCCAAACTTCACACCGCGAGCCTTTGCCGCTGCAATGCCCTCCGCCTGCCGCTGCCGGATGTTGGTGCGCTCGTTCTCCGCCACAAAGGAAAGCACCTGCAGCACAATGTCGCTCAGGAAGGTGCCCATCAGGTCTTTGCCGCGCCGGGTGTCCAGCAGTGGCATATCCAGCACCACGATGTCAGCGCCCTTTGTTTGGGTGAGCAGCCGCCACTGCTCTAAAATTTCCGCATAGTTGCGCCCAAGTCGGTCAATGCTTTTGATATAAAGCAGATCGTCTTTTTTTAATTTTCGCACCAGCCGCTTGTACTGCGGACGGTTGAAGTCCTTGCCGGACTGCTTGTCCATAAAAATATTTTTCTCCGGGATTTTCAGTTCCCGCAGTGCAATCAACTGTCGGTCCTCGTTCTGGTCACGGGTGCTGACCCGGATATAGCCATATAAATTTCCCAATAAATCGCCCCTTTCTGCTAAAAGTGAATTTCATCGTTCTATGTAAAACGGGCAAAGCATCCCTCCTGACGCTTTGCCCGTTGCTCTTTATTCTACCATAGCAGATTGGTTATCGCTTTCAGGATGCCCGCACAGGCTGGATAGACAGCGCAGCGCCCCTGACCTGATACGTCACCCCGCCAGCTTCCCCCCTTGCCTTCCGCTGGCACACCTCCGGGTGCTGTGTGGCAAGAGCGGCAAGCTGTTTCTGCAAGGCGGGATTCAGCGTAAACACGCTGTTCGTTCCGTCCTCACTGGCGTAGATCATGGTCTCCAGCTTAAACATCGTCAATCAGTTCTTCCTCCTCGGATTCGTCAAAGATGGTCGGACCCCAGTCCTCGTCCTCTTCGATGTCCCGTGACATTTTCTGCATCATGGTATAATGCTCCATCTCGGCACGGACGAAGTAGAACATCTGGTCGTACCAGTCTGCCAGCGTTTCGTCCTCCAGCTTCCGGCAGAAGTCAAGCACCAGCTTGTTCTGGTCGGGGTCAACCGTCAGCCCGGCGATCTCGTACAGCCGCTTGCGGGTCAACTCCAGATCGGCGCAGCCATAGGTGTAGAGCAGCTTCTTTTCATCAAACGTCAGTTTCATAGGCTTGTACCTCCGTATTAAAAAAGGTCTGCCCTGTGCAGACCCGATGTAACAAAAAAGACCGCCGTGCGTTGTGCAGGGCGGTCAGAGATGCGATATTGTATTAGACAAAAATCAGCTCAGTCTTGATGATCTCTTCGGCACGGTTGCGGATGCTGTTCATCCGGCGCACCCATTCCAGTTGATCGGCAGCTTTCAGGGCTTCGGTCACGCCCTCGGCTTCCTGCATCTGCTGGACGGTCAATGCAAGCTGTTCCTCGGCTTGCTTGTCCAGCTTGGCAAGATAGCCGCCCAACTCACCGGACAGGAGCAGTTGATTATACCGGATGGGATGCTGCTCCTTCAGATACATTTTATGTAAGCGGCCCCACCGCCCGGTGGGGTCCTGCTCTGCCGTGGCTGCTGCGGTCAGGTTCGGCAGATAGTGGTCATTGACAAGAGTGTAGTCCAGACCGTTGGCGTTGTCATGGATGAATTTTTTTAGTTCGTTCATGCGGATTCTCCTTTCATTTCTTCAGGCGTTTCAAAAGACGGTTCAAATTGAATGGGGACTGTATCAGCAGGCTCCTGTTGAGCCGGCTTTTTATTTTGGGCATACTTGCGGCACCGTTCACGGCCTTTCTGCAAGAGGGCTTCATACTCTGCTGCCGCCTGTGGATCAGTTTTAGCAGCTTCACGCAGAGCAGCACGTTTCTTTTTGCGGTTTTCCCCGGCAGTTTTCTGATATTTCTTACGCTTGGCAAGTTGCTGTTCTGTAAGATTTTTCTTGTCGCCGCGACTAATCTCAATTTGACTAGGGAACGTGTCACCGATAAAATTGAAGTAGATGTCGATTTGCTGCTGACGGTAGATCGTCCGTCCGCCGGATGCGGAATGAATCACCACTTTTTCTACCAGTTCGTACAGCATTTCATCTGTCAGCGTGTCACAGTCCTTGTATTTCCGAATCAGTTTGATAAAGCGTTTCAGATCAACCTTCGTTGTTTCAGCGTTGTCCAGTTCTTTCTTCAACTCGGCAATGCGAGCTTCGCAGACAGTTTGTTCATCATCATATTGCGCCATCAAACGTTGATACTGTCGTTCGGGGATTTTTCCTAAGACGCTGTTTTCATATAGGCTCCGAATCAAAGCGTCCAACTCGTCCATTCTTTTTTGAACTGAATGCAGTTCTTTTTTACTCTCGGAAGATACCTGTGTGTTTTGGTTTTCCCATGCAGCTTGAAGCTGCTTGGCAAATTCATCCTCATTTTCAATAATTTCTTTTGTCATCGCTTTGATTGCATTGAGAATAGCGGTTTCAATGGTTGAGGTCTTGATAAAATGGGATGTGCAGGAAACGTACATATTACGGTATTTGCTGCACTGCCATGAAGAATCCGAATCATACACTACATCAGAATCCCGATGTTTGGATTCGGGGCTGGAAAAGCTCATTCGGGAGCCACAGTCGGCGCAGAATACCATCCCGGCTAGACGGTGTGAGTATGTTCCGCTCGGAAGTTTTTTCGGATTCCTCTTGCGCAGACGTTGTGCTTGATCCCATGTTTCTTGGTCGATGATAGCCTCATGAGTGTTTTTGAATATAATCCTTTCTTCCGGGGTTGCAGCACGGCGCTTTTTCAACTTGAAGTTCTCACGGATACTTTTACATAGCACTGTATGGCCGAGGTATTCCTGCCGGTCAAGAATATAGGTCAAGGTGGTCGTATTCCACCGATAGGGGTCGTGGTACGAATGGTTTCGGGCAGCTTCGGGATGATGCCGTTCTTCGTATGCAGACGGAATCAGCACTTTTTCGTCCGAAAGCGTCTGACCGATTTGCGCAAGACTGGCACCGCTGGCTGCCATATCGAAGATTCTGCGGACAACGGAAGCTGCTTCCTCATCTACATGAAGAGTTTGCTTATCACCGGGAACCCGCTTATAACCGTAGGGTATACTGCCGCTGCACCGTTTGCCATCCTGCATCCGCGATTTGAACACAGCGCGGATTTTATTGCTGGTATCCTTTGCGTACCACTCGTTCATGATATTCAGGAAAGGGGTAAAGTCATTGTCTGTGGGATTGGCACTGTCAACATTGTTGTTGATAGCGATGAACCGAACACCCTTTGAAGGAAACTGAATCTCTGTGTAAAATCCAACTTCCAGATAATTGCGTCCGAAACGGCTCATGTCCTTTACAATGACAGTTGCAATATGCCCGGTTTCAATCTCGGCAATCATGGACTGGAAGCCGGGACGGTTGAAGTTTGTTCCACTGTATCCATCGTCCGTAAAATGCTGGATATTGTTAAAGCCGTTTTTGCGAGCGTAATCTTCCAGATACTTTTTCTGATTCAGAATGCTGTTGGATTCACCTTGCAGTTCATCATCTCTGGAAAGCCTTTCGTACAGTGCCGTGATTTTTCCTTGGTTGGATTTTGCCATAGTTTCACCTTCTTTGTGTTTTTAGTAGGGGGGTACGATATGTAACAAAGATACGATACTTTTCCGATTTTGTAAACGCATCTTTGCTTTATCCTAGATAATTATAACCCTTCGGATCGGTGACGACGTAGGAACTGTGCATTTGCATCAGATTGGGCTTGATGAAAAAGCGCGTTTTTCCCGAACCTGATCCTCCGACTACCAGTACATTTTTATTTCTTGCATTGGCCGGATTTTTGGGCCTTCCTTTTAACATCAGTCCTTCACTTTGGGTAAGAATGATATTGTTTTCCGGCTTTGGGTCCATAAACGGGGCAATATCGGCTTTATTTCCCCAACGAGCTGAACCGTATTCCACATTTTTGCGGTATTTCTTAGCGTCTTTCCCTCTAAGATAGACTGCCAGCCGCATAATGGCTGCACCGCATAAACCGATCAGCCAGTCCATTGCCGCCCCCGGCCACATACTCTGAAACGCAAGGGCAAAGCCTTCGGACAGTCCTAACAGCTTTTGGGAAGCGTCCGCTCCGGGAGCCAGACGCACCGCCTCGCCCAGCTTGGCAAATACCAGAAGGAGCAGAAGATACGGAAGATGGAGAATAACCTGTTTTTTCAGTGTTTCTGCATCGATCTTCATCGTTCCGGTCCTCCGTGTTCTTTGTTCTTTACACGGTCACGGCCAAGCGACTGTGCCAGTTCTTTGAACTTATGAAGCTGTGTAAGCAGCGACGGTCTGCTGCTGCGTGTAAGGTCTTTCTTTGTATATTCCTTAAAAGCTGCCGTCAGTGCATCCGCCTGGTTTGCCTTGAAATATACCATCCATTTTGGGGGATCGGTCCCAAGTTCCTTTTCTATATGGTAGCGTACCTGATGTTTCCTGGCATACCGTTCAAAAGAGCGGATTCGCCCTGAAACTTCAATGGTATTGGCTCCGGGGTCTTTATAAGTCAGCCGCTTCATGCTGTTGCGCCCGACTTTTGGCATTGTGCGTTCCTGTTCCATCTTTTGGAGTACCGCAGTAATAGCCGCACGCAGTACCCGCCCTGACAGTTTTGCTGCCTGTATAGAAACAGAAACCGTTCGTTGTTCGAGATCTTCCTGCAAGAGCATCCTCCTTTCTGATAAAATCGGTATTTATAATATGGAAATAACTTTTTACCGGCTTTCCCCAAGAACCTGCTGTCGGGAAGCGTGTTCAAAGGCTTTTGCTGCCTGATCGACCTGAATTTTAGCATGTTTCAAAAGCGTCTTGATGATCGTAGCCGGGCGTTCCTGTTCCTCCAGATGATCGACCATCCCTTTGCACTCATCCGGGAGGTATGCCGCCATATCTTTCAACACATCGGAAAAGTTACCCATAAAGCCCCAGCAGCTATCCGACAGCTCCCCGTTTTTATAAAGCTCAAACCCATAACATTCGCCACGCAGATAGGAATCATAAGCGGCGACTTCGCTGCGCATCAGTGCGTCCGCTTTCTGCCGGATGGCGCCGGTCATCTTGTCAGCGTCAAATTCCTTTAGGGCATCTTCTTTGGAAACATAGATCCAGCCGACCTGTCCGCTGTCCCATTCTGCATGAGGAGCCCTGCCTGAGAAACTTTCTGTACTCATGGCAAGACCTGAGTGGTCGTAGAGATAGAGGGGGAGCATCAGATACTTTTCCGAAATTACTTTCTGCATTGCTTCATCGATCGCCCGTTCCTCTGTCTTTGGTCCATGCCGGAAACGGCTGCTTACAATGTTTACCATCCGTTCATAGCGTTTCATGCCGGCTTCATCATGTCCTACGGTATCTAAATACATTTCCCGCAGGAAGTCATCTTTGTCCATATGGTTGTGATGGTCGCCCAGCGCATAGCGGGGATGAAAGCATACCATCGTCCCAAAATGTTCATCTACCTCACGGGGAGAGATCAGAATATCGTCCGGCTGCACCATAAGGGCATAAGGTTCATTTACTGCCATTAACATAATTGGCTCCTTTCTTTCTACAAATCCGGGCCGGAATGGTGCATCATCGGTTTTTCCCGGTGCTCATTGGTTGCAGGCTGCTTGACTGCAATGATCTCGCCGGCAAGCCTTGCAAATTTTTCAGGGTACTTGAATTGCTCCCCATATTTCTCCATCAGATCCGGGGAAAGGTCTGTAAAATTTTCCTCGCCAAGACCAACGATCAGAAAATTCCCGGACACAATATCATAGATGTGACCGTCATCGTCAAAGAGAGCTCGGTTCAAAGGCAGCCCCATCAGCTTGCCTTCTTCATTGCAGATCAGAGCCACCGGGTCCTCATACGGATAGACCGCCTGAATATCTCCGCCCACTGCCGCCTGCAAGGATTTCAGACCACTTTCGATCTCCGCAGCATAAGGGGACTTGCCCGGCTCTACCATTAACACTTTCATAATTGTATATCCTCCTTCTTTTTCATTGCCGTACCGGGAGTGGTTGGCGTTTTTTCCTGAGTTTTTGCCACAGAGAGCTTCCCCAGGACGGAAGGCTTCTCCTGGTTTTCGGGTGTAAAAATACCGCCCTCCGAAACCTCGGCGGCGGCATGTTCCGTTTTGGCCTGTTCCAGTCCTTCAACCGTATAGCCAGGTAAAAGAGTACCGTGAACCATAAAATGGTGCTCATATTCTTTCGGGATTGGCGGGGAAATTTCCGTGAATAAATGGGAATAGGCTTTCTTTCGCCCATCCAGGTATTTTATGGCTGCGTTCTTATCTGTATATCGTTTCTGGTTTTGTCCGGCAATCTTTGCTCCATATCCCTGCTTCGGGGAATGAATACGGACTTCCCATGTCACATACCAGGCAATCGGAACACTCTGTTTGGTTTCTCTGTCATATTTCGTATCTTCCCAAATACTGCAGGTCATCTGATAGACCCGGTTGCTGATTTTCTGATCCGCCCTCCAGTTATCGGTGTCTTTCCACTGGTTGCCGGTATGTTCAATCTCCGGTGTACGAAGATATTCCAAAGCCCGGTTGATCGTCTGTGTTGCCGCTGCCTGCTGTTCCCACTGTTTTGCGGCAGCTACTACGATTTCATAGGCTTTCTGCTCCCCGTCGATACTTCCTTGGCGCATAGCTTCTAGGCTATCTGTTCCCATTGTGATCAGAGTAGAAATGTCCACATTTTCACAAACTACGCTGTGTTCTATTTTAAGCTCTGATCCCGGCGTCAAGTGGTCGCCATACCGGTAGGCATGGTAATCCCTGTTTTCTTCCAAAATGCTGTTCACCTCCTGCTATATTTCCGGCTCATGGTTTTTTCTGGAAACCGTCTGTGCCGGTGATTTTTTATCTGCCGGTCTGTTTGCCGCAAGCTGATCCATCACGGAAGGACGGCCGACGCCGAACATGGATAGCTGACCGTCCGCTGCCTCACGAAGTTCAGAAACAGAGAGGGGAAGCGTTACATCGGCATGGGTCAATAGCTGTTCCCGTTTCAAATCCTGAATAATCTCGTCAAAAACAGCGTTGATCGCACGGCGTTCTTCCCCCACAGGGAAGGCTTTCAATACCTCCATTTCTCCGCCTTTACCGGAAACCAGGGTAAGGGCACAGTCGGCATGGCCTGCCAGATAATCCGATGTGTAGGGCAGTTTGTCCTTGATATAACAGGCAAAGGCTCTGGCTGTCATTTCCACGTTGCTGTCCCAATAACCGCCGTCTTTTTCACATTCTTTTCCCATGCGTACCGAATTACGGTAAAAATCAGTTTCCGTCCGTCCAATCTGCGGAGCTTCCTGCGCCTGCATCCCGGAAAGCATACGCTCAAAAATTTCCAGCCGTTCCCGTTCACTTTTGGGAATTACCCGGCCGGTAACATTCTTTTTAAATGCGCTGATCTGTTCCACAGAGCCGGGTTCGCCGGACAAAAATGCTTCCCGCAAGACTGCGTAGGTTTCCATCTGTTCCTCATTGCCATACCGTTTCAGGGAAGCAAGAACCGAGGAATCCAGCCAGCTTGCTGCATTTTTCCGGGTGCGTTCTGTTTGTGCTTCCGTGCGCTTTGCTGCCTGTTCCGGTGTTTCCGGTTTATACTTCATGGTGTCAATGAGTTTTTGGAACGGCGCATAGAGGCGGGGCTGTTCTGACAGCATCCCTTTTGCGCCCATCTTTGTACCAAGATAATCGTCAAGTCCATGCCACCATTCATGTGCCAGCGAACCGGCTCCGTGCATTTTCGTAAGATTGATGACTGTACGCAAAGGTTCATAATGAGCCGCAGCATTGCCGCTGCCTCTTGCACCAAAAGCGATAGCAAGCGTTCCCTGATAAGCAATATCTTTATCGCTGATCTTAAGGGCTGACGCCAGATCCTTTAGTGCTTCAAATCCCATGTTAAGGGAGGTCTGACGGTCGTTCTGGTTCATCCAGTTTCCAAACTCGCCGCCGCGAAACCCAAAGGTATCAAGATAATGCTGTCCGGTGATCTCCACACCATTCCGGTAATCCGGCCCGGTACGTTTGACATGGGCGAGCTGGGGAGGGACAAACCGGATCTTTCCGTTTTTGTTCCTGCCTTTGGCAAGTTCCTGCACCCATTTCAGGGCAGCTTCTTTGGTCTCAAAATTGGTCCGCAGGATCGAATAGCCTTTTGTCACATAGTAGGTACCGGGTTTCCAGTCCTCATTTTTAGAATAGGTATGTTTCCCGTCGTTGAAGTGGATCGCATAACCTTTCGGTATTTTCTGCTCTTTGGAAACACAAAACTGTTCCTTTTTTGCTTTCTGAGTAAAGTTGCGCTCAAAATATTCAGCCGAGCGGATCAGCATGGTATTGGACAATTTGTTTGTGATCACGGGATTGTCCTGTCCCTTTTTCGTTGCCCGGTAATGGATTCCGCTTCCCCAGCCCTGTACCTTTTCTAAATATCCATTGTCAACGAAAAAGCGGTCATAGGCTCTCACAGTATCCTCCACAGTACGGACATCTGAAAGCACTGCCTGCAATTCCCGGACTGTTTTTATATATTCCTTTTGTCTCGCAGTCCGTTTTTCCGGGGTGTCATCCGTGCGGTAATACTGAGGGGAAGCGTTTAAGCCGTCCCTCGCTTTTTTGATAAAATAGACCACGCCAAGAGGAATCCCTTCCTCCAGCATGGCTGCATAGTCCGGCTTTTTCCAGACATTATCCTTTTTCACAAATTTTTCGGCTTCGCGCTCATTCATGGCTTCCAGATCATCCGCATACAGCCCGCGGTCTTTCCACAAGTCTTTTTTCGCACCACCGATCTTTTCGCCGAAATCTTCATGCACTCCTGCCAATCTTCATCACCTCCAGTCAGTGTAGAATTCTTATCGCTCCGGGGCAGGGCGGCGTTCTTCGTTTTTGTAAAGTTGTGGGAGGTTTCCTGTGAGCCGGTCGGTTTCCCTGCGGATCAGTTTGTCCAAAGCGCCTAAATCCTCTGGTGCAATGGCAAACTCCCGGTAATTTTCATACCACAAGCCCGTAGAGATTGCCGCGATGGGCGCAATTTTCTCCGAACCGGATGGAAGAAGGCGATACACAGGGGCTTCGTCATAAAGAAGCATCTGCTTTGCCGTTCCCTGTGGTATGCGGTACTTATCCATATCCGGGTTCTGGGCTGCCTCCATATATTGCATATTCAGGCGTTCTTCTAAATCCTGGGGCATATAACGAAATGCCTGATCCATCCACTGTCTGAACATCGTGGAATAGTGGTACTGCCATTCCGTAACTTGATTCGGGGCATAAGAAAATCCCCAACTTTTCAGAGCATCTTTTTCGTAAAGCTCCATTTCAGTCCATTCTTTCAGGCTGACCATAGCTGCTGAACCACCTTTGCGTTCGACATTGACGCCGCAGGGATAGAGGATATTTCTTTTTATATCCTGCCGCAGCGTGCCTAAATCCATCATTAGGACATCCCCGTACAAGTGACCGCCCTCTCTGCGGTCCGTATGAAACAGGAAAGCCCTCGCTCCGATAAACTCCGTTGTTGAGATCATTTGATGAAGATCCGCCGTAGAACAATAAGCAAACAAGGCGTCGGAAAGCCACATGTGATTTTTCCCCATGATGGCAATGGAATCAGCCCCGGTATTTGTCGCCAGAGAACGCATATTGAATTCGCATTCCCTAAGAAAATCTCCGGCAAAAATATGGAGCTCATACGCAAAGACGGATAAGTCTGTATCACGGATCAAATGAATCTGCGGTAGTGGTTCCTGATTCAATCAAATTCCTCCTTTCATGTGAAGCAGCTCTTTGACCTGCTCATTTTCCGCAAACGGCTGGCTATCTGTCCCCGCCATTTAATCAATCCCTCCCATCTGCCGGTAGCTGCCCGCCGGCAATCTTGCCGACAATCTCCGGACCGGTTTCATAAATCTGCATGAGGCGTTTTGCTGTGCCGCAAGGCTGTGCAGCTCCGCTGGTCCAAAGACGCACTGTGGATGGGGCAACATTCATCAAAAGCGCAAAGCCCTTTTCGTTCATGTCCAGCTTTTTCATCAGCGATTTAACCATATCGGGGCCGTAGTCTGGACACCGGGAAGCCTCGGCAATCATCTGCAAAGCGGTATTTTCAATTTTTTTCATTTTCAAATCCTCCTGTTATTTGTTTTCCAGCCTTATGCCGGGGCAAAGCTGATCTGGTTGTGTTTCATCCTTTTGGCAAAGTCCGGCATCGAATAATTTACCCCGTCAATTTCTGCATGGGTGTCATCCAGACGATGACAAACAGCAAAGTGCCTGTCCCCGTTTCCATAGAACAGGCAGAGTAAACCATTGTCGGGAATGGAAAACAGCGCTTTTCCGGCGCTGTCTGTAAAGCAGATATGTTGAGATCCATTCATGTTGAAATCCTCCCTAAATTGAAACAGCCGCCTCTTTTGGGCGGCGTTGGTGCTGGCTGGTTTGCAGTTGTTCCCGAACCAGCAGCAATTTCTCATTGTAATCTTTTCCCATCCGGGGAGGGTTGACACTTACCCGGATATGACGGAAACGTTTATCCTCGTGAAGCATGGTCTTGATTTTCCGGGCATTGACAAATCCGGCAAGGTCGTGGTCCATATAAAGGGTAACACGCCGTATCTCCGGGTGGCGTTCCAGGAAAGAAGTCAGCGCCACATGGGAAGTACCGCCCAAAGACAAGCGATAACCATTCCATTTCCATCCCTCCAGCTCTTGAAGTGTCGCATGGGAAAGCGCATCAATAGGAGCTTCAAAGACTGCCACATGCCGGCTGCCCGGACTTTGCGGGGGATAACAAAAGTTATATCCTTTGTCGCTGCCATAGACATCCTTTTTGAGATTGCCGCTGATACTGCGCATACAGGCAAACTTCGCTTTCCCGGAATCATCTTTCCCAACAAACACACAAACCGGTTCTCCATGATACCGGGCTTCGTAAAAAATCCCGGCTTGTAAACACTGGCGAATGACTTCTGAGCTGATCCCCCGTTTCTGCAAATAGAAGACCGCAGCGGTCGCGCAACGTCTGGCCCAGGGGAGAGCGAATGTTTTCTTTTCCGGCTCTTTTGATACCTGTATTTCTGCCGTACTTCGGTAAGCCGGTTCCTGTGGGATTTCGCCACCTACCAGAGCATGAACCGCATCCACAAGACCATATCCCCGAATCTGGATCAGGTAGTCCAGCGCATTGATACTCCGTCCGCGGCTGTTCCAGTACCAGTACCTTTTCCCGGTCACATATACCAGACTGTCATGCTCCTTATGCCGGAAATTAGGTCCATCCTGTTTCAGCACGCCGGGTTCATGGAATTGCAGGTAAGTAAACAAGTCAGCTTCCCGCGCTGCCTGAATCTGTTCTTTGGTTACGCCGGGCATAGTACCGGCACAGTGTTTCTTTTCATTGTGCTTTGCCTCCTTCCTGTGATGAAATGAAAAAAGACACCCAAAGGTGCCTAACAGCCGTACAGGTCGTGATTGACCTCGGCACGGTAATAGCTGTCCATTGTAGCCGGGGCATTATACAGCGCCGCCAGCAGATACGCTTTGATGTTTCCGACCTTCGTTGTGTTCTTGTCGATACAGTCAAAGACATACTCTAAGTGGCCGGAATTGATCTTCAGGAACCGGCTCTTGACGATTTCCCTCGGAAAATCATCTCCGGCAATGCGAATGTAAGGGCGTTTCGACAAAATCACTTCAAGCATAAGTTCAAGGGCTTCATCCAAACGTTCCCTGCCATACCGTAAGACCAGTAAGTCATATTCAATATTTTCTTTGATGATTTCACGATAGGCTTCTATCAGCTCTATCCGATCCATCCCATCCGTGCGGTTTGCCGCTTCCGGCTCTGCCGGATAGATTGATGGATAAGTTATTGATTTATCTTTTTTTGATTTTTTTGTTTTTAATGGATTAGTATTTAATTGTGCCGGATTTTCCTGTTCAGGTTCCGCCTGTTTAGGTTTTGCCTGTTCTGGTTTTACCTGTCTTGGATTTTCCCGTTTAGGTGAAAGCCCTGTGTTTTCGGTACTTACAGGCTGCTCATGGATCGTATATTCAATGTCTCCCAACTGCCCGTTATCATAGCGGAGGCGCTGTCTGGTGAGATAACCATGCCGCTCCAGTTCCTTCAGGGCAGTAGTGATAGAATCCACACCATCCTTGCAGATATGGGCGAGTCCCTTTGTGGTATAATCCCAATCTTCCGGCAGCGACAACATAAGTGATAAAAGCCCCTTTGCCTTTAAGGACAACTCCGTATTGCGCAGATGGTGATTGCTCATTATCGTAAAGTCCTTTGTTTTCTCTACACGGAATACTGCCATTGTACCGCCTCCTTTCTTCGACTATTCCGTTACAAGGCATGATCCCTGCGGTCATAATGGAGATGACCGTCAGAGACCTTCGCATGGTTTTTCAGTTTCACTTCGCCCCGTTCCTGGCTCTCTAAAAATTTCTGATAGCCGGCATCTGTAAGGAACAAGCGCATCTTATCGCCTTTGTCGCCAACAGGGGAATCGTAAGACAATACATCAAAGACGATCATGTGCTTTACTTCTGGATCAAAGCGTTCAAGTGCCATGATGTCATGCCCCTTCAATTTTTCTGCCCCTGATTGTTGTCTGGCCTCGGCGATCTTTTCTCCAATCGTCCGGGCTGGATAGGGCAGACGGTAATTCTTCTGAATATCTTTTACCAAGTCCATGCACTCTGCATTTGACAGAACACGAAGTTTTGCCATAAGACCTTCTGCCGCCTCCCGCTGTTCGGAATTATTTGAATACCGCACGGTCATATAAAGTTCATTCAGGATCTTTGTCTGATAATCGCCCTCCACTTGAAAGAGCAGCTTTTTTTCCATTTCGTTTAATTCCATGTGGATCTCCTTTCTCTCGAAAATGAGTATGAAAAAAGGGCGTCCACCTATAAAAGTGAAACGCCCACGGCAACCAGCGGTCAGACATAAAGCCGGACCGCTGGCACTATTAAATTTTGTCGTTAATAAAACAGCCTCCTTTTTTCTTTATAGTTTTCGTCAATTTTCAACTTGGAAAAGGAATTGAATAAAAGACGACAAACGCTCAAACCCCTTGAAAATAAAGGCTTTTTCTGTTTGTCGTTATTATACCGTAACGGCATAGCTGCGCCAGTCTGCTCTATGCCAATGGCGTGAGCCTGAAGGAGATTCAGGAGTGGCTGGGGCACAGCGACATCAGCACGACAAGCAACATTTATACACATCTGGATTTCTCCAGTAAGGTATCTTCGGCGAATGCAATCGTCAATATCTTCCCAGAAAACGCCAAAGTATAAAAAATGGGCAAAAAAGAAAAACAGCCTAAAATCTTTCGATTCTAAGCTGTTTTATGATGGAGTGCCGATGGTGGGACTCGAACCCACATGGTTTCCCGAACGATTTTGAGTCGTTTGCGTCTGCCATTCCGCCACATCGGCTGATATTCAATTATGAGACATTCGTACCGGTTTCTGAAGATTGGAGGGATGTTCAGGAGGGATGTAAG
Source organism: Faecalibacterium hominis (ex Afrizal et al. 2022) (assembly GCF_049545105.1). Taxonomy (NCBI): domain Bacteria; kingdom Bacillati; phylum Bacillota; class Clostridia; order Eubacteriales; family Oscillospiraceae; genus Faecalibacterium; species Faecalibacterium hominis (ex Afrizal et al. 2022). The sequence goes on from NZ_CP186860.1 coordinate 1,303,062, forward strand.
AAATCCTGCTTCGACAAACCTTCAAAATTCAACGCACAATCGTGAATTTCTCGTACAGACAAGAAAAATCACGAAGCGGATTTTGAGTCGTTTGCGTCTGCCATTCCGCCACATCGGCTGATATTCAATTTTGGGACATTAGTACCGGTTTCTGAAGATTGGAGGGATGTTCAGGAGGGATGTAAGAAATCCTGCTTCAACAAACTTTCAAAATTCAACGAATACTCGTGGATTTCTTGCACAGACACGAAAAATCACGAAGGGGATTTTGAGTCCCCCTCGTCTGCCATTCCGACACACCGGCGTATGTAGAACGGTATTATTATAGCGGATTTTCCGCCCAAAATCAAGACGCAGTTCCCTTTTGCAGAAAAAAGAATTTTTCGCCTTCCCTTTCCGGGGATTCCGTGGTATCCTTACAGCAAAAAAAGAGCCTGGAGGTTCCTATGAATCACACGTTTTCTGCTCCCGTTACCGATGCACAGCGTCAGCGGGACACTCTGCTGGGTGCGCTGGTGGGGCTGGCGCGCTCCACAGTCAATGAACCCAAAACGGAGGACACTGACCGCATACTGGCTGCCGGTCTGCGGCTGGCGGCTGACCCCGAGGCCGCCGAGAGCGCACTGCTCCGGATGACTGACATCGTTGAAGCGGAGAAGCACCGGGTGGCGCCCAACTGTGCTGCCTGTGCCATGCCCTGCGGAAACACCAGCAATTATGACCTCGCCCGTTTGTGGGGCGCACCCGCAGAAATTTGTGCCCTGAAAGTTCGACTGCTTTCTGCGGTCTGCGTCCTTGCCGGACAAAAAACGACGGCACAAATCCAGAAGGAGATCTGCGATGATCTATTTGTACTGGCAGAGGACTGGGACACCGAACTGCTGCTGTCCATCGTCACACGGGCCGAGGGGCTGTGCGCCCAGTAACTTTTCCAGAAACAAAAAAGCATTTCCTGCCTGAAAACGAACCTTTTTTCACAAAACCTCTTTACAAATGCGCCGCAAAAAACTATTATATAGTTATATGCTGCTGTTTGATGCAAAGTTTTTCTACCGGCGCATTCCGGTATTATTCCCACACGCAAAACGATATGAGAAAGAAGGTAGAATCCATGTCAGTGAAAAAGCCTGTCGTTCCTGCCGCTGCAGAAGCTTCCGCAGCCGAGGCAAAGCCCGCACGCAAGACCGCAAAGTCCGCTGTCAAAACGGAGAAAGCCCCCAAAACGGAAAAGACCGCCCACAAGGGCCGTCCCCCGCTTTCCCCTGAGATCTACGTTGAATTTGCCGGCAAGCAGTATAACATCACCGATCTTGTGGACCGCGCCAAGGCCGATTACCGCCTGACCCACAAAGTGGGCGTGCAGTCCTGCAAGATCTACGTCAAGCCTGAGGAAGAGGCCGCCTACTATGTCGTCAACAAGGTCGGCGGCAAGCTGCCTCTGTAAAGGCTGCGTTTCTGTTTTTCACCGCACAGAAAAAGACCAGAGCTGTTCTGCCAAGTGGCAGTTCAGTTCTGGTCTTTTGTTTTACAATGTTACAAACCCATACGCTCTTCCCTGACGCGGAACGCGGGGTCTTACTTCAGGAACTTGTGCACGGCGCGGGCCACGATGCCGCCCAGGATGCCGGAGACGAGGAACTCAGCCACGCCCTGGACACCAACCAGCAGCACAACGAACATCAGGGGGTTGGCAGCGCCCTTAACGGACACCAGGTTCTGGACATAGTCGCAGTTGTAGAACGCCAGCACGATATAGCCCATGAAGAACAGGGTGTTCAGGGCCGGAGCGCACATAGCGCTGACGATATAGCTCCAGGTGCGGCTCTTGTCCAGCTTGCTCAGGCCGTTGAAGATCAGGCCCACACACACGCCCATCAGCACACGCATGCCCACGCAGAGGATAAAGGTGTTGACAGGGCTGACCTGGAACAGAGCGCCGGTCATGGCGGAAGCACCGGTAACGGCATCATAGAAGCTCACCGCGCCGAACACGCCGCCCAGCACAGCACCGGCCACAGGGCCCATGGTGATGGCACCCACCGCAATGGGCAGGGTCAGGAAGCTCATGTAAAGCGGGCCCATGGGCACACTGCCCAGGCCGATGGCCTTCATTACAAGCTCGATGGCGACCAGCAGTGCCAGTCGGGTGAGAGTGCGAAGATCGTTGTTTTTCATAATTCAGTTTTCCTCCTGCTGCCGTTCCGCCCTATACGTCGGATACGGCGCAAATCTGGTTTTTGATAAAATGTCAGGGATGCTTGAAAATTTATAAACGACCTCACCCTCTCCGTCATTGCTTCGCAATGCCACCTCTCCCGAAGGGCGAGGCCTTGGCAATCCATGCAAAGTTTGCGGTTTTGTCAAAAGCTCCCCCTTTGGGGGAGCTGGCACGAAGTGCCTGAGAGGGTTAGGATGTTTATCTATCACAGGGAAATTTGATGCCGGCGCTCCGCCGGGCCACGGTCAGCACACGGCTGACGGCCACGGAGGTATCCAGCATCCGGCTGCACAGCTCCTGGTCACCGCCCTCGATGGCCCTGGCAAAGGCGTGGAACTCCGCCGCCTGCCGGGGCCTGCCGCCGTTCAGGTTGAAATGTTCTTCCTTGCCCTGATTGGGGTGGAAGGTCACGCCGCCGCACCAGTTGGCCGTGGATTTCTGCAGGATATAGCCCTTTGTGCCCTGGATGATATACCGGGCAGGCGCACCGCAATCCTTGGCGGCCATGCTGACTGCCTTGAAGCTGTTGTACTCCATGGTCAGGATACCGCTGGTGTCGATGCCGCGCTCCATGTTGGGCAGGTAGTGCACCTGATTCGGCTCGCCGAACAGGCCCACGATATAGCTGATGTTGTAGACATTCAGATCCATCAGGGCACCGCCCGCACACTCCGGGTCAAAAGAGACCGGCGTTTCCCCGGCACAGAAGGCATCGTAGCGGCTGGAATACTGGCTGAAATTGCACTGCACCAGCTTCACCCTGCCGATGCGGGGCAGCAGCTCCCGGATCTTGTTGTAGTTTTCGAGGTACTGGGTGGTCATGGCCTCAAACAGGAACACCTTTTTGCGGCGGGCCAGCGCTGCCAGCTCCTCGGTCTGGGCAGCGGTGCAGGCCATGGGCTTTTCCACAATGACATGCTTCCCCGCTTCCAGCGCCACCTTGGCATAGCGGTAATGCTGCAGGTTGGGCACGGCCAGATAGATCACATCCACCCACTGCAATAATTCAAAATAGTTCGTGGTGCGCTGGGGAATGCCGTACTGTTCGCACATCTCGTCGGCCACCGGCGCACTGCGCTGGGTGCTGCAGAGCGCCTGCACCGTAAAGGGGCAGTCCGGCCCTGCCAGCCAGGGCAGAAACTCCCGCACGATCATCCCCGTGCCCAGGATCCCTAGTTTCATTGTTCTCTCCATCCTGTTTCGTCGTCAGCCGTTTTTGTTCTCCTCCTCGCGGCGTTCCCGGCGCTGGGAGCGGGGGCGGCGGCCCCGGCGGAAATTGTTGTTCGGGTTCCGCCGCCTGCCCCCGGCGGCATAGTGCGGCTGAGGTGCATTCATCTGGTACAGCAGTGCCAGCCCCTTCAGCAGCAGCTCCGGGTCGTAGGTCAGCGGATGGCGGCAGAGCGGCGTGACATACTTTGCCAGCCCGCCCGTGACCACCAGGGTGGCCGGGCGGCCCAGCTCTTCCTCAATGCGCTGGGTGATGCCGTCCAGCAGAACTGCCGTGCCCAGCACAGAGCCCGAAAGCATACAGCTCTCAGTGTTCACACCAATGGCTGCTTTGGGGGAGCTCAGCCGCACCTGCGGCAGCTGGGCACAGCGCTCCCCCAGAGCCCGCAGGCCGGTGGAAAGCCCCGGGCAGATCACACCGCCCCGGAATACCCGGTTCTCATCCACAACATTAAATGTAGTGGCAGTGCCCAGATCCACGGTGATGACCGGCAGCGGGAAGTTCGCCGCAGCGTAAGCGGCATCCACCAGCCGGTCCTTGCCCACGGCATGGGGGTCTGGCACCCCCATGGTCAGGCCTGTGCGGATCTCCGGCGAAACGATGACCGGCTTTTTGCCGGTGTAATAGCGGGCGCACTCAGCCAGTGCCCCGGTGATCTGGGGCACTACGCTGGTCAGCACCGCGCCCTCGAACCGGATGGGCTTTTCCGGGTGGCGGCGGTGAGCAAACACCTTTTCCATTTCAATGCGGTATTCCGCGGCGGTACGGGTGCGCACCGTATCCATGTGGGCCACAAAGCATACACGTCCGTCCTTGATGCCGCCCAGGGCGACGGTGGTGTTGCCTATATCAATGGCTAAGATCATATTTTACCTTTCCTGCAAAACCTCTCAGGCGCTTTGCTCCGGCTCCCCTGCCAGAGGAGCCGGTTGGCTTGCCTCTCCCGGCAGGAGAGGCGGCAAAGACGCAGACCTTGACGGAGAGGTTTTATTCTAAGTCAAGCTATTTTACCGCATTTTTGCGCTGGATACAAGACCCAACCGAAAGATTTTGTTGTGCTGGCGGTGATTTTGGATTATACTAAAGAGGCAAACCCGCAAAACAGGAGGTTTTTTGGATGGATCTGCAGGGCAAATGCGTCCTTTTGGGCGTTACCGGCGGCATTGCCGCCTATAAAATGGCAAATGTGGCCAGCGCACTCAAAAAGCTGGGGGCGGACGTGGAGGTCATTATGACCGAGAACGCCACCCATTTCATCACCCCTCTCGTCTTTGAGACGCTGACCGGCCACAAATGCATGGTGGACACCTTCGACCGCGACTTCAAGTTCGAGGTCACCCACATCTCGCTGGCCAAAAAGGCGGATGTCGTTCTGGTGGCACCGGCCACGGCCAACGTCATTGCCAAAATGGCCCACGGCATTGCCGATGATATGCTCACCACCGTGGTGCTTGCAGCCAAGTGCCCCAAGCTGGTCAGCCCGGCCATGAACACCGGGATGCTGGAAAACCCCATCACGCAGGACAACCTCAGAACGCTGGAGCACTACGGCTTCACGGTCATCCCCTCCGAGAGCGGGATGCTGGCCTGCAAGGATGTGGGCAGCGGCCGCCTGCCCAGGGAGGATGTGCTCATCGAGTACATCCTGCACACCATCGCCCGGCCCAAGGATCTGGCCGGTGTCCGCATCGCTGTGACCGCCGGGCCCACGCAGGAGCCGCTGGATCCCGTGCGCTACCTGACCAACCACTCCACCGGCAAGATGGGCTATGCCATCGCCCGGGCCGCCGCCATGCGGGGAGCAGAGGTCACCCTCATCCACGGTCACACCGACCTGCCGCCGGTCCGCTTCACCACCGATGTTCCCATTACCACGGCGCAGGATATGTACGATGCCGTGACCAGCCGCTTTGAGGAGATGGACGTGCTGGTGATGGCTGCCGCCGTGGCAGACTACCGCCCCGTGACGGTGGCAAGCGACAAGATCAAGAAAAAGGACGGCGACCTCTCCATCCCTGTGGAGCGCACCGCTGACATTCTGGGCACCATCGGCCCGAAAAAGACCCACCAGTTCCTCTGCGGTTTTTCCATGGAGACCCGGGATATGGTGGAAAACTCCACGGCCAAGCTGACTCGGAAGAATCTGGACATGGTGGTGGCCAACAACCTGAAGGTCGCCGGGGCCGGTTTTGGGGTGGACACCAACGTGGTCACCTTCATCACCCCCGACGGCACCCTGGAGCTTCCCCTGATGAACAAGGCCGATGTGGCCGATGCCATTCTGGATGAGATTTTGAAGCGCAGAGGTTTATAAAAACTTTTATCCCTCTCCGTCAACCCGGCGGAGAGGGTTGTTTTTGTAAGAGAAACGTTCACTTTACCCTGCTTTTACAAAAACATTTTTCAAAATCCGGGCAAATCACTTTCCAAAAGTGCAATTTTGATGTATTCTATTCCTATCCGCTGTTCAGGTCCACTGTCCGCGGAGGAACCACAAACGAAAGAGGGGTGCGCACAGATATGCTGAAATATCTGGCAAAACGCATCGGGCGTTCCATCCTGACGCTGTTCGTCATTGTAACGCTCGTGTTCTGCCTGCTGCGGCTGATGCCGGTGGAAGGCTACTTTGCAAACTACGAAAAAATGACCGAGGCCCAGATCCAGGCGGGCCTGCAGTCCATGGGCCTGCTGGACCCGCTGCCGGTGCAGATCGGCCGCTTCTGGTGGAATGCCCTCCACGGCGACCTGGGCGTGAGCCATATTTATAAGGTAAATGCCTCGGTCACCGGCATCCTGGCCAAAAAGCTGCCCATCTCCATCCAGATGGGCGTGTTCGCCATGCTGCTGAGCCTGGTCATCGGCATTCCCATGGGTCTGCTGATGGGCCGGTTCAAGAACCGCTGGCCGGATAAGATCGGCACCGCCATCATCGTGCTCATTCAGGCCGTGCCTGCCGCCGTGTATTACCTTTATATTCAGATGTACGGCACCACCGCCCTGGGCGTGGGCCTGCTGTTTGATGCCTCTGACTGGCGGTACTGGGTGCTGCCGGTCTGCTCCATGAGCCTGGGCAACGTGGCATTCTACGCCATGTGGCTGCGCCGCTACATGGTGGACGAGAGCAACAAGGATTACGTCCGGCTGGCGCTGGCCAAGGGCGTGAGCGAGAGCAACATCGCCCTGCGCCACATCTTCCGCAACGCCATGGTGCCGCTGGTGCAGTATATTCCCTCTGCCTTCCTGAACACTGTGGTCGGCTCCATCTACATCGAGAGCCTGTATTCCATCCCCGGCATGGGCGGCCTGCTGGTCACCTGCGTCCAGCGCCACGACAACACCATGGTGCAGGGCATCGTGCTGCTGTACGCCTGCGTGGGCATCATCGGCCTGATCCTGGGTGATCTGCTCATGGTGCTCATCGATCCCCGCATCAGCTTTGGCAAGAAAGAAGGTGGCCGATAATGCTGTTCCACATGAAAGATCACAAGGCAGCTGTTCTGGAAAACGACCTGAACAAGCTGCAGAAGGACGGCCCCGCCGCTTGGGCCGACCTGCCCGAGGACGAGCTGTTCACCCCCGCCGGGTTCAGCGAGGAGCGTGCCGAGGCCACCTCCTACTCCAATTACAGCTATTGGGGCAGCACCTTCCGTGCTTTCTTCAAGAATAAGATCGCCGTGGCCCTGCTCATTGCACTGGTGTTCGTGGTGGGCTTTGCCTTTTTGCAGCCCTATCTGCCCGGTCAGGCAGATCCCAATCTCTGCCAGGTAGACTCTACCACCGGTATCCAGTTCCGCAATATCGCCCCCGGGGAAGAGGGCTTTATCTGGGGCTCCAACGCCATCGGCCAGGACCTGTGGGCCCGCATCTGGGCCGGTGCACGCACCAGTCTGACCATCGCCTTCTTCGTGGCCCTCATCGAGGCCGTGGTGGGCATCACGGTGGGCGTGCTCTGGGGCTATGTCCGCCAGCTCGATTTCTTCTTCACCGAGCTGTACAACATCTGTGATAACATCCCCTCCACCATCATCCTGATCCTGATCTCCTATGTCGCATCCCCCAGCATCCAGACCCTGATCCTGGGCATGTCCATCACGGGCTGGATCGCCATGGCGCGCTTTATCCGCAACCAGATCCTGATCATCCGCGACCGTGATTACAACGTGGCTTCCCGCTGCATCGGCACCCCCATCCGCCGCATCGTGCTGCGCAACCTGCTGCCCTATCTGGTATCGGTCATCATGCTGCGCATGGCCCTGACCATCCCCGCCGCCATCGGCAGCGAGGTGTTCATCACCTATATCGGCCTGGGTCTTTCTGTGGAAACGCCCTCTCTGGGCAACCTGATCAACGACGGCCGCAAGGTGATGATGCAGGCGGGCCTGCGGTACCAGCTGCTCTACCCCACCATCATCCTGAGCTTTGTCACCATTGCGTTCTACCTCATCGGCAACGCCTTCTCGGACGCTGCTGACCCGAAGAACCACCTGCAGTAAGGAGGGACAGAAGATGGAAAAAAATCAGCTCATCCTTTCTGTAAAGGACCTCAACATCAAATTCAACCTGCGCGGCAAGGTGCTGCATGCCATCCGCGGCATCGACCTGGACATCTACCACGGCGAAGTCCTTGCCATCGTGGGCGAATCCGGCTCCGGCAAGAGCGTGTTCACCAAGAGCTTCATGGGCCTGCTGGATGCCAACGGCTCCATCACCTCGGGCACCATTGATTATTACGGTGCCGATGACGGCAAGCCCATCCGCCTTTCCGACCTGAAAAAGGAGAAGGACTGGCTGAAGGTCCGGGGCCATGAGATCGCCATGATCATGCAGGACCCCATGACCAGCCTGAACCCCCTGAAGACCATCGGCGACCAGATCATGGAAGCCGTGGAGCTACACCAGCATCTCAAGGGCAAGGCCGCCCGGGAAAAGACCCTTGAGTACCTGCGGGACGTGGGCATTGCCGACCCCGAGGTGCGCTTTGCGCAGTATCCCCACGAGTTTTCGGGCGGTATGCGCCAGCGCGTCGTCATTGCCATTGCGGTGGCCTGCAACCCGCAGATCCTGATCTGCGACGAGCCCACCACCGCACTGGATGTGACCATTCAGGCCCAGATCCTGCAGCTGCTCAAGGAGATGCAGGTCAAGTACAACCTGACCATCGTCCTCATCACCCACGATCTGGGCGTGGTGGCCAACATCGCCGACCGGGTGGCCGTCATGTACGCAGGTGACATCGTGGAGATCGGCACCTCCGATGAGATCTACTACGACCCCCGCCACCCCTACACCTGGGCGCTGCTGTCCAGTATGCCCCAGATGGGCATCAAAGGCGAGGATCTGTTCAACATTCAGGGTACACCCCCGAACCTGTTCACCGAGATCCACGGCGATGCCTTTGCGCCCCGCAACCCCCAGGCGCTGAAGATCGACTTTGTCAAGCGCCCGCCCTACTTTACGGTCAGCCCCACCCACAAGGCCAAGACCTGGCTGCTGGACCCCCGGGCTCCCAAGGTGGAACCACCTGCCGCCGTCAAACTGTTGAAAGAGGAGGGGATGCAGGATGCCTGAAAATCGTGACATTCGCGTTTGCGAAGCAGCGAATACCCCAGTGGAGTGTTCGAGCGAAAAAAAGGTCTTGCGCCAACAAGATGGAGAGGCCTCGCCCCGGCAGGTCCTGCTTAAGGTCAAGGACCTCGAGGTGACCTACGGCTCCGGCCGCAAAGCCTTCAAGGCCGTGAACCGTGCCAACTTTGAAATTTACAAGGGTGAGACCTTTGGTCTGGTGGGCGAATCCGGCTCCGGCAAGACCACCATCGGCCGCGCCATCATGCGCATCCTGCCCACCTCGGGCGGCGAGATCCTGTACAAGGGCCAGAAGATCAACGGCAAGATCTCCCGCCAGCTGGACCAGCAGGTCATCAAGGAGATTCAGATGATCTTCCAGGACCCGCAGTCCTCCCTGAACGAGCGCGCCAAGGTCAGCTACATCGTGGGCGAGGGCCTGCAGAATGTCCGGCCCGACCTGACCGCCGCCCAGCGGGAGGAGAAGGTCCGGCAGGCACTGCTGGATGTGGGTCTGCTGCCTGAATTTGCTTCCCGTTTCCCGCATGAGTTCTCCGGCGGCCAGCGCCAGCGCATCGGCATTGCCCGCGCCCTGATCGTGGAGCCTGAGTTCATCATTGCCGACGAGCCCATCTCGGCTCTGGATATGTCCATCCGCGCCCAGGTGCTCAACCTGCTGCGCCATCTGCAGAAGGAGCGCGGCATCACTTACCTGTTCATCGCCCACGACCTCTCGGTCATGCGGTACATTTCGGACCGCATCGCCGTCATCCACAAGGGCGATATCGTGGAGCTGGCCGATGCGGAGGAGCTGGTGACCCATGCCATCCACCCCTACACCCGCAGCCTGCTCTCCGCCATCCCCATGCCCAACCCCAGGCTGGAGCGGAAGAAAAAGCTGCTGGTCTACGACCCCGCCATGCACGATTACACGCAGGAGGCTCCCCAGTGGCGGGAGCTGCGCCCCAGCCACTGGGTGCTCTGCAGCGAGCAGGAGGCCAAAGACTGGCTGGCTGAAATGTAAACTTTCTCTTGCGTTTTTTGGCAAAGTTCGCCCTTTGTTTCTTGACATTTCCACCCTGCTCTACTACAATAGCTCTTGTACGTATTGTGTTGTTTTTGACAAACGGACGAAATTTAAGACCCCATTGAATCTGGCTGCCCCGGCTGCGGGTGCAGTGACTGCTCAAAGGACAAAGGACAATTTATGACAACATCCAACACCCCGATCTACGCTTCCCAGGCACGTCCCTGGCTGAAATTCTACGATCAGAAGTACATTGACCAGACCATGCCCGCCTGCACGGCGTTTGAGCTCGTCTGCCGGCAGAACAAGAACCGGCTGGGCGAGACCGCACTGGAATACTATGGCCGCAAGTTCACCTACGCTGATTTTATCGTCAACGTCAAAAAGACAGCTGCCGCCCTGCGGGCCGCGGGCCTGAAAAAGGGCGATATCGCCACTGTGGTCAGCGTGATGACCCCGGAGATCATCTTTGCGTTCTATGCCGCCGACATGATCGGCGCGACTCTGAACCTGGTGGATCCCCGTTACAGTGTGGAGGGCATCCGCGAGTACATTGAAGAGGTGGATTCCCACCTGCTGATCTGCCTGAATGTGGTGTATGAGCGCTGCCATCAGGCTGCCAAGCGCACCCATGTGGAGCATGTGGTGGTGCTCTCCCCGGCCGATTCCCTGCCGCTGCCTCTGGCGCTGGGTTACAAGGTCCAGAATCTCGACAAGAACAAGTATCACTCCAATGTCATCCACTGGAAGCAGTTCCTTGCTGCCGGGAAGGACGAGAGCATTGCCGCGGAGCCCTATGACCCGGAGCACGCCTGCGTGGTGGTGCACACCGGCGGCACCACCGGCTCCCCCAAGGGCGTGATGCTGACCGATAACAACTTCAACGGCATCGCCATGCAGTTCTCTGCCTGCGACACGCTGTTTTCCAAGGGTCAGTCCCTGCTGAACATCATGCCCCCCTTCATTGCCTACGGCTTTGCCTGCGGCGTACATCTGCCGCTGACGCTGGGCATCAAGGTGGTCATCGTCCCCAACCTCGACCCCAATAAGCTGGGCAGCCTGATCTGGAAGTACAAGCCCGAGCACATGTTCGGCGTGCCCTCCCACTACCAGCAGCTGGCTGTTGACCCCAAGCTGCAGAACAAGGATCTCTCCTTCATCCGCAACTATGCCGCGGGCGGCGATGCCATCGCCCGGGGTGCCGAACAGACGGTCAACGACTTCCTGGCCGCTCACAATGTGGAATTCCCCATCGCCAAGGGCTACGGCATGACCGAGGCATCCTCTGCTGCCACCGCTGCTGCCGGACAGAACAACAAACCCGGCAGCGTGGGCCTGCCACTGGTCAACACGCTGGTGTCCGCCTTTGAGCCGGGCACCGACACGGAGCTGCCCATCGGCCAGCGGGGCGAGCTGTGCATCTCCGGCCCCGGCGTTATGAAGGGCTACTACAACAAGCCTGCCGAGACCGCCGCCATCCTGCGCACCCATGCAGATGGCCGGGTCTGGGTGCATACCGGTGACATCGGCTATCTGGACGAGGACGGCTTTGTCTATCTGGACAGCCGGATCAAGCGGCTCATCATCCGTCACGATGGCTTCAAGGTGTTCCCCTCCATGATCGAAAATGTGGTCAGCCAGCATCCCGCCGTGCATCAGTGCTCTGTGGTGGGCTGCGTTGACAAGGATCATGTGCAGGGCCGCCTGCCTTTTGTCTATCTGGTGCTTGACCCTGCGGTTCCCGCCGCCAAGCGTAAGCAGATCATCAAGGAGCTGCGCCAGCTCTGCATTGAAGAGCTGCCCGAATATGTCCAGCCTGTGGGGTACAAGATCATCCCCGAAATGCCCCTGACGCTGGCCGCTAAATTTGATTATCGCAAGCTGGAAGAAGAGATCACTCCCCGCGATTATTAAGCAGAATAATACACATTGGAAAGGATTCGTGACGACACCATGAAAAAGAAACTGATTGGCCTGGCCCTTTCGGCCGCCATGCTGTTCTCTGTCCTGAGCGTTCCGGCCTTTGCAGCCGTCCCGGAAGAGAGCGCAGACCCCGCTCTGACCACTGAACAGACCGCCGCAGAGGAGGAGAACTGTTTCTTCACCTCCAGCAGCACCGAAGAAGAGAAGGAGCCCAACTCCATCACCTATGTTGCCCTGGGCGACAGCATCTGCGCCGGCATCGGCCTGACTACCGTTCAATATGCACATAACTTGATGGGCGTGGACGTTTCCTTCAACTTCAAGGGTTACCCCGAGACCTGCTATGTGGGTCAGGTGGGCAAAAGCCTGAACCTCGACCGGGATCATGCCATCAATCTGGGCCTGCCCGGCGTGATGAGCAAGGATATGCTGGAGCTGGTCAAGACCGGCACCATGGCCGAGATGAACACCCTCTCCGGCTGCCAGTACAATTACCCCGAGTTTGTAGATTACATCAAAAGTGCCGATGTTATCTCCCTCCAGCTGGGCTCCAATGATGCTTTTGTGCCCACCGTGGTCTCTTTTGGTGAGGCCACTAACTGGAAAAGTGAAGACCTGGCTTCCATCGTGCTCAGCGGCAACCTGCGCGGCAGCAGCAAGGAAACCGAGGACGCACTGAACGAGAGCCTGAAAAAGCTCAGCCTGACCCGCAGTGAGAAGGATGCCGTCTGGAACCTGTTCTTCTCCGGCATGAACAAGATCTGCGAGAACGCTTATCCCGAAAGCAGCAGCAACCTGCGCCAGATCGTGGCAGCCGTCAAGGAGCTGAACCCTGATGCCCAGATCCTGATCATCGGTGCCACCAACCCTGTGCCCCTGCTGCCCAGCTGGAGCAACTACTTCAGCAAGCTGAACAACTACGAAAAGCAGCTGGCCGATGTTTACGGTGCCACCTACGTTTCCATCCCCTTTGCTCAGACTGAGCTGGATGGCCACCCCACCGTCTCCGGCCACAAGTACATCGCCGACAAGATCGTCAAGGCCATCGAGGCCCAGCAGTAAAATGAAAGAGGGACAGCCCTCTCCGTCAAAGCCTGCGGCTTTGCCAGCTCCCCCGAAAGGGGGAGCTTTTTTGATGCCGTAAAATACAGCACCAAACCTCTCCCCTCGGGAGAGGTGGCATTGCGAAGCAATGACGGAGAGGGTCGTCCCTCTCGATGAAAAAATATTACTTTTCGTAGCTCTGAGACAGTTCGTTCTTGGGGTCCCGGTCCATCAGAGAGCGCACCGCCTCGGCGGCGCTCATGCCCTTGTTCACAACAGCGTTCACGGTCTGAACGATGGGCATTTCCACCTGATACTTGGCGGCAAGTTCCAGCGCGGCGGGCAGGGCGTTCATACCCTCAACCACCATGCCCACCTCCTTCACGGCCTGCTCCGGGGTCTCACCCTTGCCGATGAGGATGCCGGCCCGGTTGTTGCGGCTGTGCATACTGGTGGCGGTCACGATCAGGTCACCAATACCGGCCAGACCGGCAAAGGTGTGGACATTGCAGCCCATGGCCACGCCCAGCCGGGCAAGCTCGGCAATGCCGCGGGTGATGAGGGCGGCACGGGCGTTGTCGCCATAGCCCAGGCCGGTGGAGATGCCCACGCCCAACGCAATGACGTTCTTCATGGCACCGCTGAGCTCCACGCCCTTGATGTCCTCGTTGGTGTACACACGCATGACATTGTTGGTGAACACCGTCTGCACGAATCTGGCCGCTTCCATATCCTTGCTGGCCGAAACGATGGTGGTGGGCAGGTCGATCGCCACCTCCTCGGCGTGGGTGGGGCCGCTCAGGGCCACCAGACGCACCCCCTTGGGACCACCCTCTTTGCCCAGCTCATCGGCCAGGATCTCCGTCATGGTGAACAGGGTATCCTTTTCAATGCCCTTGGCAACGTCCACAATGATCTGACCGTCCGGCACAAAGGGCCGGGCCTTGGCGGCGGTGGAGCGTACGAACACCGACGGCACCGCGAACAGCAGGATCTCCTTGTCCGTGCATACCTCTTCCACGCTCTTGGTGAACTTCATCTCTGCCGGAATGGTCATGCCGGGCAGATTGGGGTGGACCCGGGTGGTGGAAAGGTTGTCGATCTCCTGTTCCAGCGCCGACCACACGGTCACGTCATTGCCGCTCACCGTCAGCATCCGCGCCAGAGCCATGCCCCAGGTGCCTGCACCCAGAATACCAATTTTATGCTTCATTGTGTTTTGTCCTCCGTATGCGCCGGGCTGCTTGTGTGCCCGGCCTGTTCCCCGCGCTTCCTGCACGGGGCCTGTCTGATTCCATTTTACACGAAACATCGTACCGCGTCAACTCCTTGCCAGTCTGCACAAAGTTAACCTGTGTTTTCTTTTGTTTTTGGCCAGAGTGAAAGATTTTCGCCAATGGATTGCACTTATCTCCATTTCATGCTATAGTATTTTGGTAGGAATTGTAGGATATGCTCTTGACCTGAACCACAGTTTAAGGTGTATCCCAAAGATATTCCACCGTTTTTTATCAATAAGGAAGAAAAATATGTTTGAAGCACTTCTTACCAACCGCACGGTCAGCGTGCTGTGGGAGGCCCTGCCCCGCATCCTGACGGCAGGCCTGACCATGACCATTCCCCTGACCCTGATCTCCTTCAGCCTTGCCATGGTCATTGCAGTGGCTGTTGCGCTGGTGCAGTACGCCAATGTTCCGGTGCTGCGCCAGATTGCCCGGTTCTACATCTGGGTCATCCGGGGCACGCCGCTGCTGGTGCAGCTGTTCATCATCTTCTACGGCCTGCCCAGCCTGGGCATCATGCTGGATGCTTTTCCGGCAGCCGTCATCGCCTTTGCTTTCAACGAGGGTGCCTACTGCGCCGAGACCATGCGCGGCGCGCTGGAAAGCGTGCCCCAGGGCCAGCTGGAGGCCGGTTCCTGCGTGGGCATGACCTGGTGGCAGATCATGCGCCGCATCGTTCTGCCGCAGGCCCTGCGCACCGCCGTGCCCTCCCTGTCCAACTCCCTCATCAGCATGATCAAGGACACCTCTCTGGCCTCCAACATCACGGTGGCAGAGTTGTTCATGGCAGGCCAGCGTGTGGCAGCCCGCACCTACATTTTCCTGCCCATCTACTGCGAGGTGGCTGTGGTCTACCTGCTGTTCTGCACCATCATCACCAAGCTGCAGGCGCTGGTGGAGCGGCAGTTGAACGCGCACGGTTTCCAGTGAGAAAGGGGTGGACGGTATGGCCATGTTAGAGATCAAAGACATCCACAAAACATTTTACACCTATGATGACAAGCCCCGCTTCCACATCGGGCCTTTCCCGCGCGGCACTGCCCGCCGGGTGCGCAGCGCACTGCACGTCCTGAACGGCGTGGACCTGAGTGTGGAAAAGGGAGACGTTGTTGCCATTCTGGGCCCTTCCGGCTCCGGCAAGACCACCCTGCTGCGCTGCCTGAACTTTCTGGAGACCGCTGACAGCGGCACTCTGGTGTTCGACGGCGAATCCTTCGATCTTGGCAGGATCTCCCGGGCCGACATTGCCCGCCTGCGCAAAAAAACGGCCTTTGTGTTCCAGAACTACAACCTGTTCCGGAACAAGACCGCCCTGCAGAATGTGACCGAGGGCCTGATCGTTGCCCGCAGGATGCCCAAAGAGCAGGCGGATGAGATCGGCAGACGGATGCTGGAAAAGGTCGGTCTGGCCGACCGGGCTGACTACTATCCCCGCCAGCTTTCCGGCGGACAGCAGCAGCGCGTTGCCATTGCCCGCGCCCTTGCCACCGACCCGGAGATCATTTACTTTGACGAACCCACCAGTGCCCTTGACCCGGAGTTGACCGGTGAGGTGCTCTCGGTCATGCGAAATCTGGCCGAGGAGGGCATGACCATGCTGGTGGTCACCCACGAGATGGGCTTTGCCCGCAACGTCTCCTCCAAGACGGTATTCATGGAGAACGGCGTGGTGGTGGAGCAGGCCCCTTCCCACGAATTCTTTGCCCACCCCCGCGAGGAGCGGACCCGGGAGTTCCTGCGGAAGATCGAGCACACAGCATAAGGGATGGCCGACGGGGAGCTTTCCACGCAAATGCTTCGGGCCATTCCATCGCCCGCCCTATTGCCTTCGGCAACAGGGTCCCACCCCAGCGGAACATTTGCTTAGGAAACTCCCCGCCGTCCTTTTGATACAGCTTTTTCTATGAAAGGATCTTAACTATGAAGCGCAGAACTTTTATTTCGATGTTGAGTGTCATGGCCGCCGCCGGCGTTCTGACCCTGTCCGGCTGCTCCAACAGCAGCACCTCCACCGCCGCAAGCGCCGGTGCATCCTCTGCTGCCGGTTCTTCTGCTGACCAGCTGGCTGCCATTCAGGCCAGTGGCAAGCTGATCGTGGCACTGGAGGGCGCATGGCAGCCCTGGAGCTACCATGACGAGAGCGACACTCTGGTGGGCTATGATGTGGAGGTCTCCCGCGCCATTGCCGAAAAGCTGGGCGTGGAGCCGGAGTATGTGGAGAGTGATTGGGACAGCCTGTTCGCCGGTCTGGACGCTGGACGCTTTGACATGGTCTGCAACGGCGTGGAGGTCACCGACGAGCGCGCCCTGACTTATGATTTCACCACTCCCTACGGTTACATCCACACCGCTCTGGCCGTCCGCAAGGACAACGACGAGATCAAGACCTTCGAGGACCTGAAGGGCAAGACCACTGCCAACAGCCTGGCTTCCACCTACATGGAGCTGGCTGAGAGCTACGGTGCTACCGTGCAGGGCATCGACACCCTGGAGGAAACCATCCAGCTGCTGGCTGCCGGACGCATTGACGCGACCCTGAATGCGGATGTCTCCTTCTACGATTACCTGAACGTCCATCCGGATGCCGACTTCAAGATCGTGGCCCAGACTGAGGATGCCTCCCACGTTGCCATCCCCCTGCGCAAGGGCGACAACAGCGCCACCCTGCTGGAAGCCGTCAACAACGCCATCGATGAGCTGCGCGCCGACGGCACCCTGAAGGAGCTGAGCGAGAAGTACTTCGGTCAGGATATCTCCTCCGAGAATTGATCTTTTCCTGAATACGCCAGGAGGGCGGCTGCGATGCAGCCGCCCTCCTTTTGTTATGCGTGAAAATAATCATAGATGGTCTGTGCCAGCTGTGGGCCAACGCCGGGGGTATTTTCCAGCTGGTCGGGGGTGGCCTCTCGCACAGCACCCACGCTCTTGAACTGTGTCATCAGGGCCTTGGCCGTTTTGGGGCCCACGCCGGGCACCTCGGTCAGGGTGGAGGAATAGCTCTTCTTCCGCATCTGCTGCTTGCGGTAGGCATTGGCAAAGCGGTGAGTCTCGTCCTGGATGGCCGTGATAAAGGTGAATGTCCCCCGGTTCATATTGATGGCGATCTCCCGGCCCTCACTGTCCACGATGGCGCGGGTACGGTGATGGTCATCCTTGACCATGCCGTAAAGGGGCACATCGGCCAGCGAAGTGCCTGCCAGTGCCGCCTTGGCCGCGCTGACCTGTCCCCGGCCGCCGTCCATCAGCAGCAGGTCCGGCTTCTGCCCGAAATAATTATCGCTGCCCTGCCCCTGTGCGGCCAGCGCGGCGTATTTCTCATACTCTGCCGCCCGCCGGGACACCGTCTCGGCCAGCGAAGCGTAGTCGTCCGTCCCCAGCACGGTCTTCATCCGGAACTTCCGATACCCGGCTTTGTAGGGCTTGCCATCCCGGAAGGTGACCATGCCGCAGACGCTGGTGCCATCACCCCAGTTGGAGATATCGTAGCTCTCAATGGTGCGGGGCGGCTTGGAAAGCCCCAGCACCTGCGCCATCTCATCCAGCAGCTTTTCCTCACGGGCGTAGCGGCCGCTCTCCCGGGCCAGCCGTTCCACCGCGTTGGTGTGGGCCATCTCGACCAGATGGGCCTTATCGCCCCGCTGGGGCACATAGAGCTGCACCTCACTGCCCCGCTTTTCGTTCAGGGCCTGCTGCAGCACTTCGCTGTCCGGCGGCAGCTCGTCCACGGCAATGATCTTTGGGATCTGCTCATCGTCCAGATAATACCGGGGCAAAAACTCCTCCCGCACGGCGGCAATATCTGCCGTATCGTGGAAAAGGAACTCCCGCTTATCGGTCAGCCGCCCCTCCCGGAAGCGCAGGACCGCCGCGCAGACACTGCTGGGGGTACCGGCCAACGCCACCACATCCATCTCCACCTCCGGGTCCACCACGACCTTCTGGCCCGCTGTCACCTTGGTGATGGCGTTGATCTGGTCCCGGAGGAGGGCCGCTGTCTCAAATTCCAGCCGGTCAGAGGCTTCCAGCATCCGCTCGTTCAGGGTCTTGAGAATGTCCTTTTTGCCGTACCGGATCAGATGCACCGCGTTCTTTACGGCCTGATTGTAGTTCTCGCAGCTGATCTTTCCGCTGCACACGGCCATGCACTTGCCGATATGGGCATTCAGGCAGGGCCGCCCCTTGCCGATATCCTGGGGGAACCGTTTGCTGCACCGGGGCAGCAAAAAGGCATCCAGCGCAGTCTCGGCCATCTGCCGGGCCGCAAAGGACGAGGTATAGGGGCCGATGTATTCGGCATCGTCCTCCTCCTTTTGCAGCACGAAGGAAAGGCGGGGCCAGGCTTCCCGGGTCACCTTGATATAGCTGTAACCCTTGTCATCCTTCAGCAGGATATTGTATTTGGGGGTGTGCGCCTTGATCTGGCTGGCTTCCAGCACCAGCGCCTCGAACTCGCTCTGGCAGACGATAACATCAAACGCATAGGCGTGAGCGATCATCTGGCTGACCTTGTTGTCGTGGGGCACACCCTCGCGGAAATACTGGCTCACCCGGATGCGCAAGCGTTTGGCTTTGCCGATATAGATGATGGTATCGCTTTTGTCCCGGATGATATACACACCGGGCAAAAGCGGCAGCATACAGGCTTTCTGATACAGTTCTGCTTTGGTCATGGCAGCTCCTTGGTAAAACAAAAAGCGGCAGGAAAAACATCCCGCCGCCTCAAAAATCAAAGGCTCGAATTACTCTGCAAAGCCAGACTCGACCAGCTTGATCAGGCCGTCAACAGCAGCCTGCTCGTCTGCGCCGTCAGCGATGATGCGGATGGTGGTGCCGCCCACGATGCCCAGAGACAGAACGCCCAGCAGGCTCTTAGCGTTCACGCGGCGCTCTTCCTTCTCGACCCAGATGGAAGACTTGAACTCGTTAGCCTTCTGGATAAAGAAGGTAGCCGGACGAGCGTGCAGACCAACCTGATTTTCAACGGTAACTTCTTTGACGTACATAGTAAAACGCTCCTATCTATTATCGTTCTCGGGAATTCGATTTGTTTCTTGCCTGTTGCGTTGTACCTATTTTAGCGCAAGCCGAAACCAATGTACAGCCCCAGAACGCATTTTTGGCGGTTTTCCCAATGATGAGGGGGGTCTTTTTCGCCTTTTATACAAAGATAACAAAATTATTCCCCCAGTGTTGGCCGGGTAATACAAAAGTTTTCAACATTTTTTCGACCTTCGACAGTTTCCCGGCCCGTTCGACCCTGTTTTCAGCCCTGATAGCGCATTTCCAGCACCTGACTGGGGCGCACCACCAGCGGGTCTTTGGCCGGGTCGAATTTCTCCTTTGCGCCCACTACCTGCCAGCCCATGCGGCGGTAAAGAGCCAGTGCCCGGGTGTTGGTGTTCAGCACCGTAAGCACCGGGTGCTCATGCTCTGGCAGCTTCTTCCGGGCGAAATCCAGCATCTTCTGGCCGATGCCCCTGCCCCGGGTGCTCTCCGTCACAAAAAGATGCTCCACCTGCCCGGTCTTGTGGTGTACGCTGACCGTGGCATCCGGCACATCCTTGGTATAGTGGAGGTAGCAGACCCAGCCTTCCTGCTTTTCCTGCTGCAGCTGCGGCAGGAACATCTCCGGGGTCAGGGCATCCAGCGCTTCCTGCACCCAGCCCCCGGCACAAATGCTCCGGCGGCCCTCCGCAAACAGCTTTGCGGCAGCCTCCATCTGCTCAGCGGTCTTGACCAGCCGGACATTCTCTCCCCGCTTCCACTTGGGGATCTCGGTCAGGGGATGGGTCTCACACCACTGCTCGTAGAGCTCCGGGCGGCGCAGACGGGTGCGCTCCCGGCTCTGCTGCCCCCGCCAGGCATCGATCTTCTGGTGGTTGCCCTCCAGCAGGACAGGCGGTACAGCACGGCCCTCCCAGACCTCGGGGCGGGTGTACTGGGGGTACTCCAGCAGACCGTCCCAGTAGCTCTCCTCCTCGTAGCCCTTCTGCTCGGCCAGAACGCCGGGTTTCAGGCGGAGGACGCTGTCTGCCACCACCAGGCTGGCCAGCTCGCCGCCGGTGAGGATATAATCGCCGATGGAAATTTCCTCGTCCGCAAAGGCATCGATCACGCGCTCATCGATGCCCTCGTAGTGGCCGCAGACCAGGGTCAGGTTGTCGTACTGGGCCAGCCGCCGGGCGTGCTCCTCGGTATAGCGCTGCCCACCTGCCGTCAGGAATACTATATGCGGCGCAGGCCGTCCCTGTTCCTGCACTTCCTTCTGGACTGCCCGCAGGCAGTCGGCAATGGGCTGGGCATAGAGCACCATGCCGCAGCCGCCGCCATAGGGATAGTCGTCGGTCTGCTTCTGTTTATTCAGGGTGTAGTCCCGGATCTGGTGGCAGTGAGTCTCAATATATCCCTTTTTGGCGGCGCGGCCGATGATGCTGGAATCCAGCACCTGCTGGCACATCTCCGGGAAAAGGGTCACGATGTCCACACGCATCCCCATGGCTCACTCCTCCTCCCGCTCACTGTCAAAATCGTCATCCAGCAGGCCCGGAATGGGGGTGACAAGGAGATAGCCCTCCGGCGGGTTTCGCTCTTTCAAAAAGGCATCCACCCCGGGGAACATATATTCCTTGCCGCCGGGGGCCTTGACGGTGTAGATATCCTGTGCGCCGGGGTGGTCCACGCTGGTCACCACGCCGTACACCTTGCCGGTATCGGCATCCCGCACTTCACACCCGATGAGGTCGGCCACATACCACTTGCCCGCAGGCAGGGTGGCATCGTCACGGTCAAAGTAGAACACCTGCCCCCGCAGGGCACGGGCGGCATCCATATCGCTGACCCCTTCCAGCTGGAGCAGGGCCATCTGCCCCTGGGGGCGGATGGAGGTGATCTTGTAGCACCTGCCGCCCTGGGGGGTGGTGTACAGGCGGCCCACCTTTTTCAGAAAGGCCACGCCGTCACACCACAGCTCCAGCTTCATCTCGCCGCGCACACCGTGGGTGGTCACCACCTTGCCGGCTTCCAAGTATTTCTGCATTGCTTTTACTCCTTTAGCATCCTCACCCTCTCCGTCATTGCTACGCAATGCCACCTCTCCCGAGGGGAGAGGCCTTGGCAGTCACCACAAAGTTTCTGGTTTTGCCAAGGGCTCCCCCTTTGGGGGAGCTGGACGCGAAGCGGCCTGAGAGGGCGAGCTGCCTAATAATACAAAAAGGCCCCTTGCCTTGCGGCAAAGGGCCCGTAGGGTGCTCAGTCGATCTCAACAAGGACCTTTTCATCGACCCGCACAGCAGCCGCGCGCATCACCACACGAATGGCTTTTGCGATCCGGCCCTGCTTGCCGATGACACGGCCCATATCTCCCTCTGCCACGCTCAGGTGGTAGACGATGGTGCCGTCCTCGCGGGGCTCGTCCACCGTGACCTTGACGGCTTCCTTGTCCTCCACGAGACCGCGGGCAACTGCCAGCAACAGCTCCTGCATGAGTCAGCCCTCCTACTTACAGAATGTTGGACTTCTTCAGCAGAACGCGGACGGTATCGGTGGGCTGTGCGCCGTTGGCGATCCAGGCCTTGGCCTTCTCAGCGTCGATCTTCACCTCAGAGGGCTCCTGGTTGGGATCGTAGGTGCCGATCTCCTCGATGAAACGGCCGTCGCGGGGGAAGCGGCTGTCAGCAACAACAACACGATAGAAGGGAGCCTTCTTAGCGCCAACGCGGCGCAGACGAATCTTAACTGCCATGGTAAATATCCTCCAAAAATGTTTGTGCCCCGTTTGGGGTTTGATTAAATCTATCTGTACAACCCCTGCGGGGTGTATACCATTGTTATTTGAAGCCACGGAAGGCATTGGGGTTGCCCATCATGCCGCCCAGGCGGCGGGCAAAGCCCTTGGGGCTCTTCTTGAACTGCTTCATCATCTTCTGCATCATCTCAAACTGCTTGAGCAGCTTGTTGACATCCTCCACCCGGGTACCGCTGCCCGCTGCAATGCGGCGCTTCCGCTTGGGGTTGATGATAGAAGGCTTTTCACGCTCTTCCTTGGTCATGGAATAGATCATGGCCTCGATGCGGTCAAAGGCTTTCTCGTCGACCTGGCTGGCATCAATGCCGGACATACCGGGCATCATGCTCAGCATGGCACCTGCACCGCCCATCTTGCGGATCTGCGCAAACTGGGCCAGCATGTCGTTCATATCGAACTTGTTTTCCATCATCCGCCGGGCGGTCTCTTCTGCGGCCTTTTCATCGGCGGCATCCTGTGCCTTCTCAATGAGGCTCAGCACATCGCCCATGCCCAGGATGCGGCTGGCCATGCGGGAGGGATGGAACACTTCCAGATCGTCCAGCTTTTCGCCGGTGCCCTGGAACTTGATGGGCTTGCCGGTGACGCTCAGCACCGAAAGTGCCGCGCCGCCGCGGGTATCACCATCGGTCTTGGTCAGGATGATGCCGTCGATGCCCACCGTCTCGTTGAAGGTCTTGGCAACATTCACAGCGTCCTGACCTGCCATGGCATCCACCACCAGCAGCGTCTCGTCCACGGGGACAGCTTCCTTGATCTGCACGAGCTCCTGCATCAGGACTTCGTCGATCTGCAGACGGCCGGCGGTATCCAGAATCACGATGTCGTTGCCGTAATCCTTGGCGTGAGCCAGCGCCTTGCGGGCGATTTCCGGGGGCTTGGCACCCGGCAGTGTGAACACGGGCGCACCTGCCTGCTTGCCCACCACCTGCAGCTGATCGATGGCGGCGGGGCGGTAGATATCGCAGGCCACCAGCATGGGGCGGCGGCCCTGCTTGATGAAGTATTTGGCAAGCTTGGCTGCGTGGGTCGTTTTACCGTTGCCCTGCAGGCCGCAGAGCATGATGATGGTCTGACCCTTGTTCTTGACGATCAGGCGGGGGGCCTCCTCGCCGCCCATCAGGGCAACCAGTTCTTCGTTGACGATCTTGACCACCTGCTGGGCGGGGGTCAGGCTCTCCATGACCTCCTGACCCATGGCGCGCTCGGAGACCCTGGCACAGAAATCCTTGGCAACCTTGTAGTTGACATCGGCTTCCAGCAGGGCCATCCGCACCTCGCGCATGGCGGCTTTGATATCGGCCTCGGTCAGCTTGCCGTGGCCGCGCAGCTTTTTGAACACACCGGCAAGGCGGTCGGTCAAAGATTCAAATGCCATGTTCGGTGCTCCTCTCAAAATAGTAATGGTGTCAGCTCTCGTTGACTTCATCGATGGAGCGGATCAGCCCCAGCATCTTGTTCAGCGTTGCTGCATACTCAGTGGTGGTGAGCCTGGCATAAGGGCCGGTGCACTCGAACCGCGCGTCAATGACCAGCTGTTCCAGTTCCTCCAGCTTTTCCTGCACCCGGCGGTAGCGGCCTGCAAAGCCCACCTTGGCTTCCAGTTCTTTCAGGGTGGTCTCGCCATGCTTGATGGCATCCCGTGCGCCCTGACGGGTGATCCCGAAGTTTTCCCCGATCTCACTGAGGGAGAGGTCGTCGTTGTAATACTGGTTCAGCATCTCGCGCTGCTTGGGCGTGAGCACCTCGCCATAAAAATCGAGCAGATAGCCCATTTCAAAGTCTTTTGCCATGATGCGTTCTGCCCTGACCTCCGTTTGTTGTAAAGTTCATTTGCTTTACATACGGAGTATAGCAGACATTCTTTTCCTTGTCAAGGCTTTTTTCCATCACTCTGCTGATTTTTCGGCAGGTTTTTCTCCATTTTGTCCAATTGCGGCTTGACGCTGGGCACAGGATGCGCTACCTTATAGGTATTAAACCTCTCAGTCAAAGCCCGATGCTTTGCCAGCTCCCCCAACATGGGAGCCTCCGGCATGGCAGACAGTTCTGTGCTGACTGCTCAGGTTTGCGTAAGGGAGGAGTTTCGTGGCAATCTATCCAAACATCTACCAGACCCTGGTTCCCTGTCCGATCGTGGAGCTGCGGGGCTATCTTGCCGCCTGCGGGCTCAAAGGGCGACTGTATGCTTACCTTGATTATAATGGGCCCACCGGCACGTCCCGCGATTCGGTGGCCGAGGGGATGCTGGCCCTTGCGGCGGAAAAGCACAAGCTGCTCCCGGGCCAGCCCATCATTGAAGCGGCCTCCGGCTCCTTTGCCATGGCACTGGCCCTTGCCGGGCGGACGGCGGGCCACCCCGTGGTGCTGACCATGCCGGAGGATGCCCCGGCCCTGCGGCAGGAATACCTGCTCCGGCTGGGGGCGCAGATCCTGCATTCCCCCGCCCAGCGGGGCCTTGCGGGGGCCCGGGCGCTGGCAGAGACCACCGCCGCCGAAAAAGGCTGGTACTATATGAACTGGCTTGCCAACGACGATAACCCCGAATACCACCGCCGGGTGACCGGCCCCGCCATCGTGCAGGCCATCTCCCGGGAGGGCCGCAGTCTCGTGGACACCATCACCGTCGGCGTGGGCAGCGCGGGCA
The DNA here is from genome assembly GCF_049545105.1 of Faecalibacterium hominis (ex Afrizal et al. 2022). Classification (NCBI taxonomy): domain Bacteria; kingdom Bacillati; phylum Bacillota; class Clostridia; order Eubacteriales; family Oscillospiraceae; genus Faecalibacterium; species Faecalibacterium hominis (ex Afrizal et al. 2022). The sequence goes on from NZ_CP186860.1 coordinate 1,327,798, forward strand.
CCATCACCGGCGTAGGCGAGACCATCAAGGCCTGGACCAACGATGTCCGCATCGTGGCTGTGGAGCCCTTTGAGAATCAGGCTCTGGGCGGCGGCTTCACCGGCGGGCACGGCATCCCGGATATCGGCTATGGCATCGTGCCTGGCAATTACAACGCCTATGTTGTGGATAATGTAGCCGCCGTTACCAGTACCGATGCCAACCGCGCTGCACAGCGGGTCCTTGCCACCGATGCCATTCCCGCCTCCCCTGCCGCCGGTGCAGCCCTCCACGCCGCTGCACAGCTGATTGCCACCGGCACCAGCCGCTCGGCGCTGGCCATCTTCAGCGGACGGCAAAATTTAAGTTTTTGATGTTGTTTTTCGCAGGACGGCGGGGAGTTTCCCAAAGCAAGTGTCCGCTGGGGTGGGACCCTGCTGCCGCAGGCAGTAGGGCGGGCGATGGAATGGCCTGCAACAACAGCGCCCGCCGCCAGTGGCGGAAACAGGAAGCTGTTGTTGGGGCCGCGGCCAGCAAGATGCGAGTGCAAGTGCACGAAGCAGATGCTGGGAGCCGCAACCCGTATTCACTTGCGTGGGAAAGCTCACCGTTGGACTGCACACTATACTTTTAAGGAAAGAGAATTCCAAATGACCAAAGATATGACGACCGGCCCGATCACACCGCTGCTGGTCAATTTCACCATTCCCCTTGTGCTGGGCAACCTGTTCCAGTTGACCTATAACGCCGTGGACAGCATCATTGTCGGCAAATTCGTGGGCGAGGATGCCCTTGCCGCCGTGGGCACCTCCAACCCGCTGATGACGCTGGCGATCCTGTTTATCAACGGTGTCTGCCTGGGTGCAGGCATCCTTGTCAGCACGGCGTTCGGGGCAGGCGACACCCGGCTGGTGGAGCGTCAGGTCTCCACCACCGCCATTGCAGGCTCCGTCTTTTCCCTGGTGTTCTCTCTGGCCTGTGTGATCCTGGCAAATCCGCTGCTCCGTCTGCTGCAGGTACCGGAAGAGATCCTTCCCATCGCTGTGAACTACCTGCGCATCGTGTTCGGCGGGCTGCTGTTCACCTTCTTCTATAATTTCCTCGCCGCTACCATGCGTGCGCTGGGCGACAGCAAAAGCGCGCTGTACTTCCTGATGATCAGTTCGGTGCTGAACATCGGCGGTGACCTGTTCTTTGTTGAGGTGCTGGATTGGGGCTCCGAGGGCTGTGCCCTTTCCACCGTGCTGAGCGAAGCGCTCTGCTGCGTGTTCTGCCTGATCTATATCCGCTGGAAAGTTCCTGTGTTGCAGCTGGGCAGGCGCTGGTTCATTTTTGACTCCTCGCTGCTGAAAAAGACCATCAGCTACGGCTGGACCAGCGCCATGCAGCAGGCCACCGTTCAGCTGGGCAAGATCGCCATTCAGGCCATCGTGAACACCATGGGTGTCAACGCCATGGCAGCCTTTGCCGCCGCAGGCCGCATCGATGACTTTGCCTATGTGCCCCAGCAGAACATCGGCCATGCCACCACCACCCTGATGGCTCAGAACCGCGGCGCGGGCAAAAAAGAGCGTGTCCGCGCCAGCTTCTTCTGCGGCCTGAAGCTGGAATTCCTCTACGCCATTTTTATCACCGCTGTCTGCTTCTTCTTTGCTGAGCCCATCATCCGGCTCTTCGTCACCGATGCCGCCGTGGTGCATCTGGGGGTGCGCTTTTTAAAGCTGGTCTCTCTGTTCTACCTGATGCCCTCGCTGACCAACGGCATCCAGGGCGGCTTCCGCGGCCTGGGCGATCTTAAGATCACCCTGAACAGCAGCACGCTCAACATGGCAGGCCGTGTGGCGGCCGCTGCCCTCTTTGTGCTGCTGATGAAGATGGATATTGAGGCCCTGCCGTACAGCTATGTTGTAGGTTGGATCCTCATGCTGGTCTATGAAGCCCCCATGATGGTGAAGTATCTGCGGAAGGGCGAGCTGTAAGCCTGACACCGCCCCGGGCAGACCCGTGTTCTCACTCTGCCCGCTCGATCTCCCGGTACAGCCAGTCCAGTGCATCAGAGATGCCGCCCAGCTGGTCGATGAGCTTCTCCTTCACGGCCTTTTTGCCGTCCAGCATGGTACCCACGTCCATCACCAGCTCACCGGTGCGGAGCATCAGCTCTGAGTAGCGCTCTGCTGTAATGCCGCTGTGGCCCGCCACAAAGCCGGTGATGCGCTCCTGCATCTGCTCGAACCACCGCATGGTCTGGGGCACGCCCAGAATCATGCCGGAGTGGCGGACCGGGTGCACCGTCATGGTCGCCGTGGGCACGATAAAGCTGCGCCGGGCGCTGACTGCCAGCGGGATGCCGATGGAGTGGCCCCCGCCCAGCACGACCGTGGCACTGGGCTTTGAGATGCTGGCAATGAGTTCTGCCAGCGCCAGCCCGGCCTCCACGTCCCCGCCCACGGTATTGATGAGCACCAGCAGGCCCTCCACAGCGGGGTCCTCCTGCACTGCCACCAGCTGCGGAATCACATGCTCATACTTGGTGGTCTTCTGGCCCTGCGGGGCCTCCACATGGCCCTCGATCTGGCCGATCACGGTCAGGCAGTGGATGGCATGAGGGCCGCGGGTGCGCCACACCGTGCCCAGATCCTCCAGCTGCTCTTTCTCCAGCCGCTGCTGTTCGGTGGTTTCCTTTTCATATTCCGGCATGTTGGCTCCTCCTCAGGGTGTTTTTTTTCAGTGTTCCCGGGGATCGAAGCAATATGCGGCGGTTAAGATTTCTTTACTTTGAAAAAAATTGGCCCAGAGGATTTGACATTCTGTCTCATTGCAGTATACTTTATGTAAGAATAAGATTGACAAGTATATATCATTATTGTTCAGAAACTGTCTTAATCGCCGGTGCACCTTGCAGGGCGCAAAGAGACCGGCATTCCCTTTGGATGAAAGGAGAACCATTTCCATGAACAATCCCGGCAAAGCTTCCCTTCCGGTGATCAAGCGCCTGCCCAAGTACTACCGCTACCTGCGGACGCTGAAGAACGACGGCATCACCAGCATCTCCTCCCGCGAGCTGGCCGCCCAGATGGGCACCACGGCCTCTCAGGTGCGGCAGGATTTCAACTGCATCGGCGACGTGAACGGCCGCCAGGGCATCGGCTACTCGGTGGAGAACCTGCTTTCCATCCTGGAGCATCTGCTGTTCGGCAACGGTGACCTGCTGCCCACCATCCTCATCGGCTGCGGCCGGTTGGGCAAGGCAGTCAGCCGCTTCATCACCACCGACACCAACGGCTACAAGCTGATCGCCGCCTTTGACAATTCCCCCAGCGAGGTGGGCAAAGAGATCAACGGCATCCAGATCTTACACGTTGACGAGCTGGAGGCCTTCTGCGCAGAGCATAAGCCTGAGGTGGCTGTGTTCTGTGTGCCCCGCAGCGGTGCGGAGGAGCTCAGCGGCCGGCTGGTCGAACTGGGCATCAAAGGCTTCTGGAACTTCTCCCACTACGACCTGTCGGTGCCCTACCCCGAAGTGGTGGTGGAGAACGTCCACCTGGGCGACAGCCTGATGAGCCTGGGTTACCGCCTGCGCAATCAGGACTGATCTATTCTTATAGCATATCACAGAAAACAGGCAGCCCTCTCCCCCCGAACGAGCAGAGAGGGTTGCCTTTTTATGAGGAGAGCAACTATGGCGAAGCTATACTTCCGATACGGTGCCATGAACAGCGGCAAAAGCACCGCGCTGATGCAGGTGGCCCACAACTACGAAGAGCAGGGGATGCGGGTGCTGATCCTGAAGCCCCAGGTGGATACCAAGGGCGGCGGCGAGCTGGTCAGCCGCCTGGGCGTGCGCCGCAGGGCTGACCTGCTCATCCCGCCCGAGGTGGATGTGTTCGAAGCCGTACGCGCCGCCTCAGCCGGGGAGCAGCCGCTGGCCTGCGTCCTCTGCGACGAGAGCCAGTTCTTTACCCCGGCACAGGCCGAGCAGCTGTTCATGGTCACGGTAGACCTGAACATCCCGGTCATCTGCTACGGTCTGCGGTCAGACTTCTCCCTCAAGGGCTTCCCAGGCTCCACCCGTCTGCTGGAGCTGGCCCACACCATTGAGGAGATGAAGACCATCTGTACCTGCGGCCGCAAGGCTACCTGCAACTGCCGCAGGGTCAACGGGGAGTTCGTCTTTGAAGGCGAGCAGGTTGCCATCGATCTGGAAAACGATGTGCAGTACGTCAGCATGTGCCCCCAGTGCTATTTCAAGGCACGGCGGGCCTTTTACGCCAAACGGAACGCACAGTAAGCGTTGATGTCCGGCAGGCACAGGAGCCGCCCTTCCTGCATGAGAGCCCGGATCTCCCAAAAGTTTTTTACAATTTTCAGAGCGCTGCCCGGCCGGGCGGCGCTCTTTTTTGCCTGCCGCCTTTCAAAGTGATATATTAGTTGTATCCAACGGCGAACGTTTTTTGCACAATTGATATATCAGTTTATAAAATAGTGATATCGTCACTTTTTTCACATGTTGTATACAACAACATACCGTCAATTTCGCAATAAGTTACAAAAACATTGCAATTTTAGAGGTTCCGCCACACTTTCTCGGCCCGTTTCTATGCAATCTATCCAACTATGCAGATTGCATAGTTTTTCGCCCCAAGTTTATTCATTTCGGCAATGCCGTCAAATCGCCGCAAATCACAAGAGCAATATTTGTTCGTTTTTTGTCCGTATCACTTCAATTTACATCTTTCTTTTTCCCATTCCTTTTGTTATCATATTTGTATACAACGAGCCTTGTGCAGTAAGGCCCGCTCGATGTTTTTTGATTTATTAGGAGGAGAACAACAATGAGCAAGGCAATTTCCCGTCGTGATTTCCTGAAGGTCACCGGTGCTGTCGGTGCAGCTGGTCTGCTGGCTGCCTGCGGCGGCAATGGCGGCGCTGCTTCCAGCACCGCTTCTTCTGCAGCCGAGGCTGCTTCCGTGGCTGGCCTGAGCAACGATCCCGTTACCCTGACCATGAGCTGGTGGGGCGGCGAGTCCCGCCACAATGCTTACCAGGAGGCCCTGAAGGCTTTCTCTGCTGAGCACACCACCATCACCGTTAACCCCACCTTCGCTGCATGGTCCGGCTGGGAGGACACCATGTCCACCAAGTTTGCAGGCGGCGTGGCTGAGGATGTCTGCCAGATCAACTGGAACTGGCTGTACAACTACTCCGGCAACGGCCAGACCTTCCTGGATCTGAACAGCGTCACCGATTACCTGGATATGTCCCAGTGGGACGACGCAAAGCTGGGTGCCTGCAATGTTGCAAATGCACAGCAGTGCGTGCCCATCTCCATGACCGGCCGTATCTTCTACTGGAACATGACCACCTTTAACAAGGCCGGCATCACCGAAGTCCCCTCCACTGAGGATGACCTGTTTGCAGCAGGCAAGGCTTTCCAGGAGAAGCTGGGCGATGATTACTATCCCCTGCACCTGGGTGCATACGACCGTATGATCCTGATGGTGTTCTACCTCGAGTCCAAGTACGGCAAGGACTGGGCAGATCCCACCACCTCTACCCTGAACTACACCGCTGACGAGATCGCCGAGGGCATCGACTTCATCAAGAGCCTGGTCGACGGCCACGTCATCATGCCGCTGCCCACCTACTACGGTGCAAACGGCGACGGTGCTACCCACCAGTCCAACGAGTGGATCACCGGCAAGATCGCCGGCATCTTCGAGTGGGATTCCGCTGCTTCCAAGTACCAGGACGCTCTGGACGAGGAGAACAAGCCCGGCTTCACCGTTGGTGAGGAGATCAAGTTCGGCGATTACAACGGCGGCTTCTCCAAGGTCTCCATGGGCATGGCCATCACCAAGACCTGCAAGAACCCCGCTGAGGCTGCTACCCTGATCGAGTACCTGTGGAACGGCGACGGCGCTGCCATCATGGGCTCCGAGTGCGGTGTCCCCGCTTCCAAGGCTGGTCTGGCTACCGCTCAGGCTGCCGGTAAGATCAACGAGCTGGTCGCCGAGGCAAACGGCAAGGTTATGAGCTTTGTTTCCTGCCAGCTGGATCCCCTGTTCGAGTCTTCCGATCTGAAGGCTACCGGCACCGGCATCTATCAGGAAGTGTTCGATACCGTTGACTACGACAACAAGAGCGGCGCAGATGTTGTTGACACCCTGCTGGACGGCATGTCTGCTGTTGGCTACACTGTCTGATCTTCTTTGCTGACCTGAGTTAAGCTACATATCAGGGGCATCGTCCACCCGTAGGCCCGATGCCCCTTTTTTCTCAGGTACAGGTTACAATTCTCTGACAAATCTGTTGCCAAAGTGTGACATAAGGTTTGTTGCACTGATTTTCACCAAAGGAGGATCCCCGGATGAAAGAAAGCAAAGCGCCCTCTCTCGGGCGTACCCCCGCACAGAAGTTCCTGGATAAGTGGCAGGGTCTGATCTACCTGATCCCCTGGATCATCGGCTTTATCGTGTTCAAGGCCATCCCCTTCGGTCAGTCGCTGTATTACAGCTTCACCGACATGAACTTCTTCAACGGCATCCACCAGTATGGCGTGATGAATTACGTCACCGCCTTCTCTGATGCCAAGGTCACCAAGGCTCTGGTCACCACCTTCAAGTACGCGTTCGTCACCGTGCCCCTGAAGCTGATCTTTGCCCTGTTCATCGCATACATCCTGAACTTCAAGATCGCCTGCGTGAACCTGTTCCGTACCGTTTACTACATCCCGTCCATTCTGGGCGGCTCCGTTGCCATCGCCGTGCTGTGGAAGGCCGTTTTCCGTGATGATGGTCTGGTCAACACCATCATCCGCGCCATCACCTTCGGCCACGCACAGGGCCCCTCCTGGCTGAGCGACCCCAACTATGCGCTGTGGATCATCTGCTTCCTGCGCATCTGGCAGTTCGGCTCCGCCATGGTGCTGTTCCTAGCCGCCCTGAAGGGCGTGCCTGCAGACCTGTACGAGGCTGCCACCATTGATGGTGCCGGTAAGTGGAAGCAGTTCTTCTCCATCACTGTTCCCATGATCACCCCCATCATCTTCTACAACCTGGTCACTCAGATCTGCCAGGCTTTCCAGGAGTTCAACGGCCCCTTCATCATCACCAACGGCGGCCCGCGCAACTCCACCACCCTGATCTCCATTCTGGTTTACAACTACGCCTTCAAGTCCAACCAGATGGGCATGGCTTCCGCTCTGGCCTGGATCATGTTCGTGATCGTCTGCATCCTCACGATCATCGCCTTCACCAGCCAGAAGAAGTGGGTCTACTACTCGGATGAAAGGTAAGGTGTGACAGTATGGGAATGAAAGCATCCAACGCCATTGCGACGTTTTTTAAGTACTTTGTCCTGATCCTGGTTGGCCTGATCATGATCTATCCCCTGCTGTGGATGGTCAGCGCCACCTTTAAGGACAACAGCGAGATCTTTGCAGGCATCGGCCTGTGGATCAAGAACCCCACCCTGGAGGGCTACCGGAACGCGCTGAACAACTTCGGCGGTTCCATCAACATCCTGCAGGCCATGCTGAACACTTATTCTTATGTTCTGCCCAAGGTCATCTGCACGGTGGTCTCCTCCTGCATTGCAGCCTACGGCTTTGGCCGTTTCGACTTCCCGGGCCGGAAGATCCTGTTCAGCATCATGCTGGCCACCCTGTTCCTGCCCCAGGTCGTTCTGAACGTTCCTCAGTTCCTGTTGTACACCAAGTTCGGCTGGGTCAACAGCCCGTTCTATCTGGCCATCTGGGTCCACACTGCATTTGCAACTGAGACCTACTTTGTTTACCAGCTGGTGCAGTTCATGCGCAATGTCCCGCGCGATCTGGACGAGGCTGCCGCCATTGATGGCTGCAACTCCTTCCAGACCCTGTACAAGGTCATTGTCCCCATGCTGATGCCCGCTCTGGTGTCCTGCGCACTGTTCCAGTTCATGTGGAGCTGCAACGACTTCATGGGCCCCCTGCTTTACGTGCAGACCCCTGCAAAGTACCCCATGTCCCTGTTCGTCAAGCTGTCCATGGACGGTGATACCGGCTTTGCCTGGAACCGTATCCTGGCCCTGTCCCTGATCTCCATCCTGCCGCAGCTGATCGTTTTCTTCTGTGCACAGGATCAGTTCGTCGAAGGTATCTCCGCCGGTGCTGTCAAGGGCTAAGCACCCCCTCTGCGGACAGAACCATTGACTTTCGATGAATAAGCAACGCCCCCTGTGCTGTGCACAGGGGGCGTTGTTCTTATCCGCGGTGGCTCTTGCGGTATTGCAGCGGCCCCGTTCCCATCGTCTCGCGGAACACGCGGCGGAAATGGGCGGCGGAGGCAAAGCCGGTCTGCTCGGCCACAGCGCTGATGTTCAGGTCGGTGCTCTCCAGCAGGCGCTGGGCAGCCTCAATGCGGCGGCCATTGATGTAATCCACAATGGACTGGCCCGTGACCCGCCGGAACAGGCGGCTCAGGTAATAGGGCGACAGGTAGAACCGCGCAGCCACATCTGTCAGGGAGAACTTCTGCTGGTAGTTGGCTGCAAGGTAAGCGCAGATCTGCTCCACCGTCTCGTTGCGGGGGCGGATGTCCTGCCTTTCACTGCGGCACTCCTGCTCCACATAGTGCAGGATGAGGGCCAGATAGATCATGCCGGGGCTTTCCGGCTCGCTTTCGGCGCTCTGCATCATGCCCAGCAGAGTGCGCAGGCGGCCCGACCACTGCACCGGGCCGTACAGGGCCGTTTGTGCTCCCGGCTCAAACAGCGGCATAAAATCCCGCTGCATCAGGTTCTTGAGCACCGGGAGAACGCCCGCCGGGAACCGACAGCCGATGAGCTCAGGGGCAATGTGGCCCGCCTGCTGCAGCAGGCCCCCGCCGGGGCCCAGCAGCAGCACACAGCCCGGGTTCACCAGCAGGCTCTCACCGCCCCGCACCAGCGTAAAGCTGCCGCCGGACACCAGAATGATCCGGCAGATCTCCTCCTCCTCAGCCAGCTCATACTGGCCGGTCTGGAACCGCAGCGCCGTTGCCGTTACCCGGCCGCTCCATTTTTCCCGTTCCGCTTTCATCCGCACACCCCATTCAACAGTTTCTTTTTCTCAGTGTACCATGCCCGCCACCTGCGGGCAACCCCCTACTCAAACACACTTTACATGGTCAAGTGTAAAACATGCCCGCCACCTATGGGCAACCCATAAATCTTTCAACATCCAAGGAGGCATCCTGTTTATGAAGCTTTCCCTGATTCGTTCCATGACCCGCAGTGCCGTGTTCGAGCTGGAAAACGGCCTGTGCTACCGTCCGGCACATCCCTTCACCGTCCAGCTGAACGGCGAGACTGTTTACACCGCCTGCGAGACCAACGTGTTCTCCCTGTTCAGCCTGCTGCCCGGCACCTCCTACACGGTTGCCGTGCAGGCTGAGGGCGAGACCCTGACCCTCGATTTCACCACTGAGGCCGAGACCTTCTTTGTAGACGCATCCCGTTACGGCCTGGTGGCCGACGGCACCACCGACAACACCGGCAAACTGCAGGCCGCCCTTTCCACCTGCCCCAAGGGCGGCACGGTCTATCTGCCCGCCGGGCGCTACCGCACCTCCAGCCTGTTTATGAAGAGCTGCACCACCCTCTACCTGGAAAAAGGCGCTGTGCTGCTGGGCGACAACGACCGCACCCACTACCCCATCCTGCCCGGTGTCATTCCCAGTGAGAATGAGGTGGATGAATACTACCTGACCGGCTGGGAGGGCAACCCGCTGGACAGCTTTGCCGGTCTGCTGAACATCACTCAGGTGCACGACGTGGTGGTGACCGGCGAGGGCACGCTGGACTGCGATGCCCAGAACGGCGACTGGTGGATCAACCAGAAGGTCAAGCGGATCGCATGGCGGCCCCGCGCGGTGGCTGCGGTGGACAGCGAGAATGTCTGCCTCCACGGCATCACAGTGCAGAACAGCTACTCCTGGACCATCCACCCCATCTTCGTCAAGCACCTGGACCTGCTGAACTTCAACATCAACAACCCCTACAACGCCCCCAACACCGACGGCATCGACCCCGAGAGCTGCGAGTACACCCGCATCATCGGCGCGAACATCCACGTGGGTGACGACTGCATTGCCATGAAAGCCAGCAAGGTGTTCCTGGGCATGAAGCTGAAAAAGAGCTGCGAGCACACCATCATCCGGAACTGCCTGCTGGACAAGGGCCATGGCGGCATCGTCATTGGCAGCGAGATGAGCGGCGGCGTGAAGGATATGGTGGTGACCCAGTGCCTGATGGACCACACCGACCGCGGCCTGCGGGTCAAGACCCGGCGCGGCCGCGGCAACACCGCCGTCATCGACGGGCTGGTGTTCCGCAACGTGGAGATGCGCGGTGTCAAGGCTCCCTTTGTCATCAACATGTTCTATTTCTGTGACCCGGACGGCCACGGTCCCTATGTCCAGTGCCGTGATGCTATGCCGGTGGATGAGTACACCCCCAGGCTGGGCAGCCTGACCATGGAGGATATCGTGGCCACCGATGCACAGTTCGCGGGCTGCTACTTCGACGGCCTGCCTGAGCAGCCCATCGAGCGCATCTCCATGAAGAATGTCACCATCACCTTTGACCCCAATGCCGAAGCCGGTCAGGCCGCCATGGCGGACAACCGCCCCAACGTGAAAAAGCTGGCCATCTACGCGGAGAACGTCAAGGAGATCGACCTGCACAACGTCAAGATCACCGGCTACGAGGGCGAGCGCCTGCGCTTTGCCAATGTCGGCCATTTCGAGGAGGACTGACCCATGACCCATGAAGAAATTCTCACCCTGCTGGGCGACTATGTGGACTACCTGATCGCCAATTCCAGCGCCGAGGCCCCCATGTGGAACATTGAAAAAGTGCGCAGCGGCAAGCCCAACAAGTGGAACTACATCGACGGCTGCATGATCACAGCCTGTCTGAGCCTGTACAAGACCACCGGCGACGAGAAGTACCTGAGCTTCTCCAGGGACTTCATCGACTTCTTTGTGCAGGAGGATGGCTCCATCAGGACCTATGACCCCAAGGAGTACAACCTGGACAATGTGAATCAGGGCAAGAACCTGTTCACCCTGTACGACATCTTCGGGGACGAGAAGTACCGCCGGGCCATTGACACCATCCGCAGCCAGCTGCTCACCCAGCCCCGCACCAAGGAGGGCAACTTCTGGCACAAGGATATCTACCCCTGGCAGGTCTGGCTGGACGGCACCTACATGGCCCAGCCCTTCTACATGGAGTACGAGACCCGCTACAACAAGATGCAGGGCTGCATTGACAGCTACAAGCAGTTTATGAACATCAAGAAGCACATGCGGGACGAAAAGACCGGCCTGTACTACCACGGTTACGACGAGAGCCGCCAGATGTACTGGGCTGACCCCGTGACCGGCTGCAGCCCCAATTTCTGGCTGCGGGCCATGGGCTGGTTCATGGTGGCCATGGTGGATGTGCTGGAGCGGATGGACGAGCAGCTGTACAACGAGTACCGCGGCATCATGGCCATGCTCAAGCAGACCATTGAGGATGTGCACAAGTTCCAGGACGAGGAGACCGGCATGTTCTGGCAGGTGATGGATCACCCCGGCGTGGAGGGCAACTACCTTGAGACCAGCGGCACTGCCCTGTTCGCCTATGCGGTGCTCAAGGGCGTGCGCCTGGGCTACCTGCCCAAGCGGATGGCTGCCTGGGCTGAGAAAGCCTTCTACGGCACCTGTGACAAGTACCTCTCCAAGAACCCGGACGGCAGCCTGCAGCTGGATGGCATCTGCCTGGTGGCAGGTCTGGGCGGCAAGGACCACCGCGACGGCTCCCTGGCCTATTACTTCAGTGAGCCTGTGGTCTGCAACGATGCCAAGGGCGTAGGCCCCCTGGTGCTGGCCTACACCGAGATGATCGCCCGCAGGTAATACACGATACAGCAAAAAGCGAACCGCCATGGTGACAGTTGCCATGGCGGTTCGCTTTTACACTTTTTTCTTCGAGCACCCATCGTCCGGGTGCACATTCAGTATACCCGGACAGGTGCCCCCTGTAAAAGGTATCTTTTGTATTGCTGTGATATGTTTTTTGTATGGCTCACACTTCCGTGTGGGAGGCCGCGCCGCTGTCCTCATTTTCCTCATCGAGGTCAGGGCCGGTGCCCTCGTCCAGATCAAGGCGCAGGCGGTCGCTTTCCTCATCGGTCAGGTCCCGTTCCTGCCGGGCATCGTATTCGATCCAGAACTCCCCCCGGTGCAGGGCAAAATCAAAGGCTGCCATCAGGCAGGCCCCGCCAAAGGCGCTGATCATCAGCACGATGCAGAGGAGCACCGAGAGGAAATCGTACTTCCAGCGCTGGGGCCTTGCGGCAAAATACAGCACCTCGCACCCCAGCAGGATCAGCCCTGCCGCCGGGGCGATCTTCAGCGCAAGCTCCCAGTTGAAATGCGGCACAAAGAAATAGCAGAGGAACAGCACGCCGCAGACGATCAGGCAGACTCCCAGCGTCAGGGTGCCCACCCGGCGCACCGGGGCACTCTCCGGGGCTTTGGGGGTCGGGCGCACTGTTGTGTTATTCTTCTCGTCCATCGTCTTCATCCTCCGGGTCAAGGGTCACCTCACCGGTCGTATCCGGCTCTGCCTTGCGGGCAAAGCGATCCAGCAGGCTGGGCATCTTCTTTTCGGGCTGATACTCCTGAAAATCGGTTTCCTCCAGGGCGGCTTCCGGGGCAGCCTTCTTTGCCCTGGGCCCACGCACCAGCCAGATGCCGCACAGGATCAGCGCCACGCAGAGCACAACCTCGGGCAGTTGATCCATCACCAGATAGATGGCCCGCCACACCGGAGCCTTCTGGCCCCAGCGCCACAGGATATCGCCCAGCGTGTTCATAATGATCTGCTCGTAAGCGATCAGCGCACCGATGGCGATCAGGCACCAGCCCACCAGCTTGTGGCTGTCCATCATCATCCGGGCAAGGCGCTTGTCCTGCGGGTCGAAGTGTACCAGATAATCGTCCTCCGGGGCGGTGCCCATGCTGATCTGGGCACGCAGATTGAAGGTGTCGAAAAAGCTGTACATGAACACCACCAGCAGCGTAAACACGACGGGCGGGATCAGTACGGATGCCATGCCGATGGCAGCAGCCATCAGCACCAGCGAAAGGCCGCGCTTCATATATCCCTGATACATCTGGCCTGCGCCCGGGATAAAGGCGAACAGCAGGGTCAGGATGCCATTTTTCTTCATAATCGTTCCCTCATTTCTCAGTATTCGGGGCATTGCCCGCAATCTTATCGGTCACATCCGTGAGCAGCTTGTGGAGCAAAGAGGAGCCTTCGCCGGCATAACGGCGGTCCTGTTTTGTCTCCACGGGTCTCCCCAGCTGTTCCGGCGCGGCCTGCGGCCGGTCGTCCTCAATGGGGCGGTATTGCGGGGTGTCCTCCGGAGCCGGGTCGTTCTGGCCGGGTTCCCAGAGCTGGCTCTGGTCGGTCTCCAGCACGGTCTCCCGCCCGGCACCATACTGGATGATCTGCTGCAGCGCCCCGCTCCGCCACAGAGTCAGGGCCAGCACAGCAGCCACACCGGCCACAGCAGCCCTGCCGTAGGTATTCTGCATCAGGCGGGCCCAGATCGTGCCCATCACCGCGCCCTGCACGCTCCTTGGCGGTGTTTCCAGTGCATCGGCGGTCAAAAGGGCCGTGTATCGGTCCATGCACTGGTCACAATAGGAGAGGTGTTCGGCGGCTTCCAGCCTGCCCAGCTCATCCAGCTGGCCGTCCATCATGGCCCGGAAGCCCGCGTCGGTCATGCAGCCATCTTCACGAAACAATTCCATCTTCGCTCCTCCTTTCCTGACGGATCTGCTCCGCCAGCATTTTCTTTGCCCGGTAGATCTGCGCCTCCACCGTCTTTTGGGGCCTGCCGCAGAGGGCTGCCGCCTCGGCGGCGGTGCGGCCCTCCAGCAGCATCAGGCGGCAGGGGGTGCGGTACGGCTCCCGCATCCCCAGGATCTTCCCGGTCAGGGTCTCCTCGCTCATGGCATCCAGCACCTGCTGCTCCGGGTCAGAGCCGGGCGGCGCGCCTTCCAGTGCAAGGATATCATCTCCCGGGGTGTTCACCCGGCGCACCCACGCACTGCGCAGGTAGTCCTTGGCTTTGTTGGAAGCGATACGCGCCAGCCACTGCTTTTCGTACCCGGGCGGGCAGCGGTCAATGGCCCGCCATGCGGCCAGAAAAGTCTCCTGTGCCAGATCCTGGGCATCGCCCTCGTCCGGCACCAGCTGGTGGCAGACCGTGTAGACCAGCCCCTGATACTGCCGCACCAGCGCATTGAATTCCAGTGTTGTCAACGGTCCGCATCCCTCCTTTCCTGCCGCTCTGTAAATGAATACGAGGCAGAGCGCGGTTTTCCTGCAAAAATTTTGAAAAAAAAAAAAAAAAATGGATCAAACCTCTCAGGCGCTTCGCGCCAGTACGGGTTGCGGCTCCCAGCATCCACTTCGTGCTGTAAACAGCACTCGTATCTTGCTGGCCGCGGCCCCAACAGCAACGCCCTTCATCCGCCACTGGCGGCGGTTGTTGCTGTTGCTCCTAGTAGGGGAGCCCTTGGCATAATGGGCAAGTCTCTTTTGCAAAACTTCAAGTTATGCTATACTATTACTACTATAGCACAAGAAGGAGGCGTTTTCCATGGGGGGAAGCACCAAACAGGCCCTGCTGCAGGCGCTTTCGGCGGCAGAGGGAGCCTATATCTCAGGCCAGCAGCTGGCCGAAGCGCTGGGCGTGAGCCGCGCGGCTGTCCACAAGGCGGCACAGGCGCTTTCGGCCCAGGGATACGCGCTGGATTCCGCCCCGCGCCGGGGCTACCGGCTGGCAGGCGGTGACCCCTTCTGCGCCGAAGCAGTGGGCCCCTACCCCGCCCCCATTCACATCTACGACACGCTGCAAAGCTCCAACCTGACGGCCAAGCAGCTGGCACTGGGCGGTGCACCCCACGGTACGCTGGTGCTCACGGCCCATCAGCAGGCGGGGCGCGGGCGGCTGGGGCGGCGGTTTGAAAGCCCTGCCGGGAAGGGGGTCTACCTCTCCCTCATCCTGCGGCCCGCCCTCTCTGCCGCCGATGCCCAGAGTGTGACCATCAGTGCAGCGGTGGCCGTGGCCCGGGCTGTCAAGGCCCTGTGCGGGCTGGAACTGGGCATCAAATGGGTGAACGACCTTTACTATCAGGGCCGCAAGGTCTGCGGCATCCTGACCGAAGCCGGGACCGACATGGAGAGCGGCCAGCTGGAATGGCTGGTGGTGGGCATCGGCCTCAACTTGACCACCTCCCCTGCCGATTGGCCCGAGGAGCTGGCCCGCACGGCGGGCAGCCTTTACCCCGGCGGGCCCGCACCCGTGAGCCGGGCAGTGCTGGCCGGGGCCATTGCCCGGGAGCTGCTCTCCCTCTGCCCGGCCTTCGACTGTCTGGACGAGTACCGGGCCCGCTGTTTTGTGCCGGGCCACTGGGTCACTGTCTGCACCGGGGCCGAGACCTATGCCGCAAAGGCCCTTTCCATTGACGATGCGGGCCGTCTGGTGGTGGAGCGCGAGGGCGGCAGACAGGTTGCCCTGCAGCATGGTGAGGTCAGCATCCGGCCGACAAGGACAGGGTGAGGTGGATTGTCAAGGAGGAGAGGTCGTCCTCAAAAAAAAAAAAAAAAAAAAATTCCCAGTCAGGTGAAAGGATTCCTCATTTTTTGCATTATAGGAAGTAGAAGAGTATAAGCCCCCATACCACCCAGCCGGGAGACCGGCGCAAGGAAAGTGAGGAATCTCCTATGAAGAAACGACTTATCAGCCTTCTGGTGGCGCTGTGCATGGCGGTAACGCTCCTGCCTGTGTCGGCAATCACAGCGTGGGCGGAGGAAGGCGGCTCCACCTTGAAACCTTTACAAATTCGGTCTGGTTATCCGGTTCTCGATGATATAACTCCTACAACCGATTCCCAAAATCACGAAATTTATACCGGTGATGGCTGGAGCTATGATGCTACGGCTAAAGTTTTGACCATCGCCCCCGAAAACCCTACTACCTATGATTTGAAAGAGTGCGGAAACATCCGTCTGGATCCAAAGAGTATTTTATGTTCTGCCATCATAGGGGAAAACGCAACGATTGAAAATGGTAAATTTTGGGACACCGGAAATCATGGTTCCAGTATTACCAATGATGGCACTATAACGAGTGGCGTTTACTCAATGCACGTTATAAATCATGGTACAATTACCGGCGGCATGTTTAATTCTACCGTTACCAACACTGGCACCATAAAGGGCGGCATTTTTCATAAAAAACCAAAGGATGGCCAAGTCGCTGACGGCTATACCTTGAAAGTGAATTCCCAGCAGAATGGTAGCTATGAGAGTTTCGATACAGAAATCAGTTATTTCGGCAACAGCGGTTATGTCATTCCCAATTCCGACCATGATACCAGCATCACCATCTATATTTCTCTTAAAAACAGTCAAGCAGTATTATTTCCTATTGATGTTACATTCGGGGACTCAAACGACACACATTGTTTGTTTGAAGATTGGGCACCAAGTGCAAGATATCACGATGATGGTAGCGGTAATTTTTCTGTCACTTTTACCGCACCACACGCCCATGCGGGCACCGTTACCCTGAGCATGCTGACCCGGCTGGTGATCGATAAAGACGGCTACCCCGTTGGCACCAAGGGCGGCACCCAGGATTACAGCGGCAACGGCTGGAAGTTTGAAAACAACAGCCTGATTTTGGAGCCTACCGCCGAGAAAAGCTATGACTTTAACAACACCGACCTGAACCCCCATAGAGTGGCGGTGAACTGCCCGGTTACGGTGGACA
This sequence comes from Faecalibacterium hominis (ex Afrizal et al. 2022), assembly GCF_049545105.1. Lineage (NCBI taxonomy): Bacteria > Bacillati > Bacillota > Clostridia > Eubacteriales > Oscillospiraceae > Faecalibacterium > Faecalibacterium hominis (ex Afrizal et al. 2022). The sequence continues at coordinate 1,344,641 of NZ_CP186860.1, forward strand.
GCAACGCCACCATCACCAACGGCATTTTCCTGAAAGAAGTTACCGGCAGCGCCAGCGCCCTGAACGGCGTGTTCCTGAATGTTCCCACCGGCTGCGAAAACAGCGCCAAAAAGATCACGGTTTCGGACAACGGAACCATTACGGCCCTGAAAACCAGCGGCGATACCACCACACTGGAAAGCGCCGCCAAGGAGCTTTATGTGGTCGGCCAGCCCGCCGGCACCCTGTATGTGACCCTGAGCAGCGGCAAGGTACGGGAAGTACAGCTGCCTCTTACGGCTGACCTTGAGCTGCAGCTGAACGACCCGAAACCGGAACCCAAACCCGAACCGAAGCCTGAACCGGAACCGGAGACCTACACCCTGAAAGTGGTGGGCGGCAGCTTTACGACCGGCGAAAGGGATGCGCTGACCAGCGGCACCGTGCCGGTGGATGCAGAAGCAAAAGTGACCCTGAACCCGGATGCCGTACCGGAGGGCATGGTGTTCGACCAGTGGACCATCAGTGAGGAAAGCCTGCTGGGCAACCCCAATGTGGCCTACAACGCCGAAAGCTTTACCATCCCGGCCAATGCAGTGGAAAAAGGCAAGACCGTTACCGTGGAAGCCCAGTACCGGGAGGCCACCATTGAAAGCGAAGGCCCCGGCATTCTGGGCACCGCCGCCATAATCGGCACGGCGGGTGCTGGCGCGGCTGTGCTGGGCTACACCGGCTACATGATCGGCACCGAGCTGTACCTGAACACCGTCCTGCCTGCCGGTGCGGCCGTCCCCAACAACGCCGGGGAGCTGGCCCTGCTGCTGTGGGAAGCAGCCGGGACCCCGGCCCCCGCTGCTCTTCTCCCTGCCGATGCTGCCCCGGTCCAGCAGGCCTTTGCATGGGCCATCGAGAACCAGCTCCTCACCCCGGATGCGTCCGCGGAGGATTCCGTCAGCCGCTGGGAGGTTATTCGGAGCTGGGGAAAAGTAAACGCATAAAGTAAACGCATAAAAGAGGGCAGGTTATCCTTCGTACAACCTCTCAGTCACGGGCTAACGCCGTGATCCGGGTTGCGGCACCCAGCGTCTGCTTCGCTCCGCTTGCATCCTGCTGGCCGCTGTCCCAACAACTTCTCCCTCAATCCGCCACTGGCGGCGGTCGTTGTTGTTGCCCCAAAGGGGGAGCCAAGGGCAATCCCAGATTTAGCAGCATCTGCCCTCTGTGATGTCTTGCCTCTCCCTTCGGGAGAGGTGGCATTGCGCAAGCAATGACGGAGAGGGTGAGGATGCTAACTAAACAGCGAACCCCCCGGTGCGATCTGCACTGGGGGGTTCGCTGTTATTGTTGCTTCAGGAAATCTGTACCGCTTCCAGCACCCTGATGCCCTCCTGCTCCATCACGTCGCGCAGGGCCTCGAGATAGCCGGGCTTGTCCACCTTGTTCTCAATGCAGCAGGTCAGCACGCCGTGCAGGCTGGTGACCTCCATTGCAAGGGACGCACCGTCCGGCAGCACCCAGGTCTGGAAATCGGTCAGGTATGCTTCCAGCTCCGGGCTGTGCGGCAGCAGCGGGCTGCCGATGTAGCTGACCCAGAAATCTGCCGGGAAGCCGCTGATGTACTCACCCATCTGGAACACACGCTTCTTGATCTTGAGCGCGGCCTTCTGCTGGAACACCTGATACACCCAGCCCATCTGTTCGGCCATGCGGAACAGGCGGCGCTCCGGGGTCAGGCTTTCCCGGATCTCATGGTCGAGCCGCTTTGCAAAGCTGTGGAGCCGGGCCTGCGGTTCCAGCCGCAGGGGCAGCTGAAAGGACGCAATGCAGTTGTACAGGGCGTGCGGCACCCCCAGCGCCGCGCGGGTGTCGGCGGCATAGCTGTACACAAGGTCATTCTTTTCCAGATACCGCTGCGCTGCCCGGCAGGTCAGCCCCATAAGGGCGCTGAAGGGCTTCACGCCCTCCTTCTGCGCCAGATCCACAAGGCTCTGCCTGTCCAGCCGCAGCCGCTGAAAATGGGGCGTGCCTTCGTGGATCTGCAGCACGTCCTTCTGCATGTCGTTGGCCACCTGGCTCTCCGGGTAGCGGGCCAGCAGCTGTTCCACATCGTAGGGTGGGTCAGAGGCAAGGGCCTCGCACACAAAACCGGCGTTGGAGCGCAGGTTGCAGTAGAGCTTGAGCAGCAGGGTGAAAAAGGGCGAGCCGCCCCGGCCATCGGCCAGGAAGTGGAACCAGTCCAGATAGACCGTGTTCCCCTCACAGCCCAGCGAGAAGAGATAATCGTTCGTCTCCTCGGGGATCTTTGGCTGGGTGCTGCCCTGCCGCACACGGCAGGGGGCAGTGTTGGGCTCCAGACGGACCTCCCGCTTTTCCCACACCACATGGCAGAAATAATACTCTGCCAGCGGGCGGGCCGCATCCAGTGCTTGCTGCAGAAGAGCCGGGTCAACGGCCTCCTTCAGCGTGGCCTGATAGCGGCAGAGGACCTGATTTTCACGGTAATAGTAGACGATGCCCTGAAACACCGCACGCTGCTCTGCATTCATCCGGAATTACCCCGCGTTCTCGGCCAGATAATCAGCCAGATCGCCGATGGTCACAAAGTTGCGCAGCTCCTTTTCGGGGATGCGCAGACCAAAGGTCTCTTCCAGATCGGCCACGACGGTCAGGATCTCCATAGAGGACAGATCCAGATCATCCATCATCACGCTGTTTTCGTTGACATCCTCGGGCGAGATCTCTGCCACATCCTCCAGAATTGCCAGGATCTGAGACACGATTTCTGCTCTTTCCATCAAAAAATCTTCCTTTCCGTGAGGGATTTTTTATCGCCTGTAAGGGCGCAGTTTCAGTATGCCACGCGCCGGGCCGGTTTAGCCAGCCGGGCGGGGCATTCCTGTGTTTTATAATACCTGTTTTATAGAGGAAATGCAACACACAGGCCGCCCGGTTTCGCGCTTTTTTCGCAATTTCCGCGCTTACCTGCGCAGCAGCTTGCCCATGGCGTTGCGGGGCAGGGGTTCGGCACTGAACTCCACCGCCGTGATCCGCTGGTACAGCGGCAGGGTACGGTTCAACCCGGTGATAAAGGCCCGGACCTCCGCCTGCTTTTCCTCGGCACAGCAGATCAGCGCGCCGATCTTTTTGCCCATCTCCTTGACCACGCACTCCTGCACCTCAGGGCAGGCGTTGAGCTTTCTTTCCAGTTCCTCGGGGCTGACGTTCTCGCCGGTGCCCAGAATGATCAGGTTCTTCTTCCGGCCCACCATGTAGTAATAGCCGTCCTCGTCCTCACGGGCCAGGTCGCCGGTGTGGAGCCAGCCGTCCTTGTCGATGATCTCGGCGGTGGCCTCGGGGTCTTTATAGTAGCCCAGCATCACACAGCCGCCCCGGATGCAGATCTCGCCGGTCTCATCCAGCTTGTACTCGCAGTGGCCGTCCGGCTTGCCCAGCGCCCGGATATAGGGCTCTGCCTGGGCGTAGTTCACCAGACCATCGCCGCAGGTCTCGGTCATGCCGTAGCACTGGGTGATGTACATGCCGTTTTCCACCAGACCCAGCAGCAGCTCGCTGTCGAACATGGCAGAGCTGCCGCAGGGGTTCCACAGGCCGTTCAGCTTATCGGCGCGGCCGCGCTTGACATCCTTGTAGATGCTCTCCATCAGCACCGGGGCCACGGCAATGGAATCGCTGTGCATCAGGCCCAGATCCCGGTAGAAATTCCGCAGGTCACTGCAAAGGTTCAGGGCCCAGCCCTTGAAGGGCCAGGAGAACAGGCAGATAAAGGTGCCCAGATGGAACAGGGGCAGGATGGCAAAGTTGCTCAGGACATCGTTTTTGTCCTCGGGCAGCTGCCGGTGCTTGAAGTCCAGCATGTGGTCGCCCATGGCAACGTGCATCTGCATCACGGTAAAGAAGTTCCGCTCCGCCAGCATCACAGCCTTGCTGCGGCCGGTGGTGCCGGAGGTGAACAGCATGACCATCAGGGCATTGGGGTCGATCTTCTTTTCCAGCCCGCCGGGCGCGGTGTCCTTCCAGACATCCATCGGCCGCAGGCGCTCCCCATACGCAGCCTCCAGCTGCTCACGGCAGCCGTAGTCCACCCCATCGTTCAGGATGAGGGCAGGCTCTGCCAGCTCCAGCTCCCAGCTCAGCTCATCCCAGGTTTTTTTCTGGTTCATCGTTACCAGAACAGCCCCGGCCAGCACAGCGCCAAAGGTGTTCACGCCATACTCATAGCAGTTCCGGCTCAACAGGACCACCCGCTTGCCCTCCACCTCCGGGATGTTCCGGGCAAACCAGGCAGCGGCGCGGCGGATATCCTGTGCATACTCGGCATAGGTCTTTTCCTTCACGGTGCCGGTGGCATCCTCTACCCAGCGGAAGGCCACCCGCCCGGGGAATTCCTGCTCCATTGTCCGGGTGACAAGATCATAGACATTGTTTACCATGGTCTGCTCCTTTTTCTCCCGTTTGATTTTACTTGCGCAGCAGTTTGCCCAGCGCGTTGCGGGGCAGGGGCTCGGCGCTGCATTCTACAACGGAGATGCGCTTGTACATGGGCAGGGTGCGGTTCAGCTCGGTGACAAAATCCTTCACCTGCTGCTGCTTGTCATCCTCACAGCAGACCACGGTGCCGATCTTCTTGCCCATCTCCTTGACGATGCACTCCTTGATGGCATCACACTTGCCCAGCAGCTTTTCCAGCTCCTCGGGGCTGACGTTCTCGCCGCTGTCCAGAATGATGAGGTTCTTCTTGCGGCCAGTCATATAGTAGTAGCCTTCCTCGTCCACGCGGGCCAGGTCGCCGGTGTGGAGCCAGCCGTCCTTGTCGATGGTCTCGGCAGTGGTCTCGGGGTCCTTATAGTAGCCCAGCATCACGCAGCCGCCGCGGACGCAGATCTCGCCGGTCTCGTCCACCTTGACCTCACAGAAGCCGTCCGGCTTGCCCAGGGCACGCAGGTGGTCGCCCTCCTGGGTCACGTTCAGCAGGCCATAGCCGGCCAGCTCGGTCATGGAGTAGCACTGATTGATGTAGAAACCATTCTTCACCAGGTCGCTCAGAATGGCGGGATCAAGGATGGCGGAGCTGCAGCTCAGGTTCCACAGCCCGTTCAGGCGGTCGGCATGGCCGCGCTTGACCTCGTTGTAGATCATCTCCACCAGCACCGGCGGGGTAGACATGGCATCGCTGTGCATCATGCTCATATCCCGGCGCAGGTCGCGGGCATCACAGCAGAGATTCAGGGTCCAGCCCTGTATGCCATAGACAAAGTAGCAGATGAAACCGGCCAGATGGAACATGGGCACCAGCGTAAAGTGGCTGAAGGTCTGGTCGAGGTTCTGGGGTGCCAGCCGCTCCTTCTGATCAGGGATGACCTTCTGGCCATCGATGTACATCTGGCAGGCGGTGAAGTAGTTCTTCTCGCTCAGCATCACGCCCTTGCTGCGGCCGGTGGTGCCGGAAGTGAACATCAGCATCAGCAGACCCTCGTGGTCGATGCGGTTGACCATCTCAGCCTCAGGGGCAGCGATCCAGGCATCCATGGGGCGGAGCCGAGCGCCGTAAAGTGCTTCCAGCTGGGCGCGGTAGCCGTAATCGATGCCGTCGTTGAAGATGAGGTCCGGCTCCATCATGCCCAGCTCATGCTCCAGCTCGGCCCAGGTCTTGCCCTGGTTCAGGGTCACGATGACAGCGCCTGCCATCATGGTGCCGAAAACGACCGCGCCGTACTCATAGTTGGTGCGGCTCAGGATAACGATCTTCCTGCCCTTGGGCTCGCCCAGCTCCTGCTGCAGGTAGCCGGTCACTTTGCGGATATCCTGCACATACTGGGCGTAGGTCTTTTCCACCACCGTGTCCTTGCCCTCCACATAGCGGAACGCCACACGGTCAGCATACTTATTCTGCATCGCAGAGATCATGTCAAAAACGGTCATCGGCATATTTGCCACGGTCACAACTTCCTTACAAGCCTTGTTTTCCATTATTTTACACTCCCTGTTTATTTTTGTTAAAATATTCCCTTTTGTTTCCGCTAAATGGAATCTTCTGGGTACTCTAGCCTAGAGTATACCGCATAGAAGGCTCAAACGCAAGATTTAATTGCACAAATATGCAACTTAAACTTACAGTCAATCTGTGCACCCGGATGTAAATCCTGCCTTTTGTTGCGGGCAGGCCGTGAGTGTGGTACACTTTTCCCGGTATCCGCCCATCGTGCTTTCTCCCTGGGTTTGATTGACAGCAGGGGCAAAAAGCATTATACTTATTATAAATATCTCTAATTTTTAACATGATGCGCCAAAAATCCGGCAATTCTGCCATCCCGGGGCGGGGTGCGGCGCAGAGGAGGACCTTTTTATGGAGGGAACCAAACGCCGTGCCGCAAATTCGCTGGGCATGTTCGACCTGCTCAAGGGTGTCGGCATGCTGACCATCGTCTTTGCCCACACCGGTGAGCTTTATCCCATGGGCGATGCCAGCCACATCAACCCGCTGACCTTTTTCATGTTCGCCTACCGCGAATCCCTGATGGCGGCCTTTTACATTGCCAGCGGCTACGGCTTCCGCAAGCGCTCCATCGGCAAGTGCATCGACCAGCAGTTCAAAACGCTGCTCAAGCCTTACATCTATACAGGCATTGCCACCACCGTGTTCCATTTTATCATCCATTACAGCCTGTTCGGCAGCCTGCACAACGCCACCTACGAGACCTACAAGGTGCTGGGCGGCTTTGCACTGGGCCTGCCCCACACGGCCACCTACTTCGGCCAGCTGTTCTTCTCCTGCGGCCCCATGTGGTATCTGCTCTCGCTGATGATCGCATGGATCCTGCTGGATCTCATCCTGAATATCTTCCCGGAGCAGTACATAAACTGGGCGGTGCTGGGTACCATGCTGTTAGGCTGGGGCATCTGCATCACCTGGGAGGCTCCTTTTTGCATCGGCCAGGGCATGGTCACTGTTCCGGCTCTGTATGTGGGCTACCTTGCCAAGAAGTATAAGATCTTTGAACAGCCCCTCTCGCCCCGTCTGCGCGGCGGGATGATCGCGGCAGCGCTGGCTGTGGCCGCACTGGTGCTTCTTACCAAGAGCACCGACTGCGTCTCGATGGCCGAGTGGACCCTCGGCCCCGTGAGCATCCTGCTGGATGCCGTGACGGGCCTGGGCATCCTTTCCATCGTCATCTGGTTCCAGCGCAGGGTGGAGAACGTTGTCACCCACGCCATCCAGGCCATTGGCCGCCGTTCGCTGTTCATCTTCTGCGTCCACACTGTGGAGCTCACGGCCATTCCCTGGTATCTGATGCCCCAGAAGTTTGCGGCTCACCCGGTGCTGGGCATGGTGCTGCAGTTCACCCTTTCGCTGGGCTCCACCCTGCTCATCTGCGAGCTGCTGGTGCGCCGCCGGGACCTGAAGTTCTGGCTCACCTCCCGCCGGGAGCAGAAGGCGGCGGAAGCGCCCCGCCGGCGCAGCGCCCGCGCCGAAGCGCCTGAGCGTCATTTTGCGGCAAAACACTGATTTTTGCGGAGGTTGCCCCCTCTGCTGAAGTGAAATAATATTATGAGGAGAATCCGGTTATGAACAACGCAGCTCCTGAGAACACTGCGGCTCTGCAGGAAAAGATCGCCGAGCTGGAACAGCAGCTCAAGCTTTCGGACGAAAGCGTTTCCCATCTGGCAGAACGCTGCCTTGCCCTGGAACAGAAGGTGCAGTCCTACCTTGCGGCACACCCCCAGCGCGAGATGCACACTGACTCGCCCACTCTGCTGCAGCCGCTGCTCTATTATGATGCAGGCTTCGGCTTTTCGGAAAAGGACACCCTGACCGCACCCGACTGCACCACCGACGAGCTGACCGGTGCCGTGACCGCGACCTTTGAGCTGCCGGTGGCTGCACAGGCCCTGCGGTTCGACCCGGGTGAGCTGCCCTGCTGCATCACCAACCTGATCTTTTCAGATGACCGCATCATCTGCACACCCACCAACGGCCTGAACCTTTCCGGCGGCAGCACCCTGTTCCTGGGCGATGACCCCAACTACCGGCTGGAGGGCACCACCCACTACCCCGCCGGGATGAAGCTGGTGGTGAGCTACGGCTACTTCCCGCTGGAGACCCTGACGGACGAGCCTTTGTTCTGCGCCGTGCTGCAGGGCGTGCAGCAGCTCCAGCTGCGCAAGGACAGCGAAAAGCAGCATATCCAGCAGCTGGAGCAGAATGCCGCGGCCCAGCAGCAGATGGTAGCCGCCCTGCAGCAGGAGATCGCACAGTTGTGCCAGAAAAACGCCGATCTGCAGGCCCGGAGCAATGCCTACGAGACCTCGCTGGAAAGCGTGTTTTCCAGTAAAAGCTGGAAGCTCACTGCTCCCATCCGCAGCCTGATGCGCCTGTTCCACCGTGGAAACTGAGAAGCGGAACGGAGGAACAGCCATGTATAACAATTACACCCCCCTGCAGCAGCGTCAGCTGGCCCTGCAGGAGTACAGCAACACCCAGAGCACCTATCTGCTGGTCTGCGCATCGGCCCGCAGCACGGCCCTGAAAGCCACCCTGACTGACCAGCTCCACCGCAAGTTCCGGCTGGTGGACCGGCTGGATGGGGAACTGACCGCAAGCGTGGACGGTGTGCTTCTGGCCGCTGAGGACGTAGAGCTGATGTCCACCGCCCTGATGTACTTTGCCAAAGCCCTGCAGGATGGGGCGGATTACGCCGTCTGCAATGCGGTGTTCGGTTTTGGCGGGGCAACCGCCCTCTATCAGAGCCAGCCGCTGCAGGCGCAGAACCGCTGCGCCGTGGTCAGCCGCACCCTGCTGGAGCGCTGCCGCGCCGCCGCCCATGACCCCGAAAATGTGCCTGAGCTGCTGGCGCTGGCCGCGCAGCTCTGCACTAAGCCCACTCTCATCCCGCAGGCCCTGCTCCACTACGAGCGCGGCATCTGCGCCGAGGATGCGTTTTCGGCCCACGGCAAACGTGCCTTTATTATGAGCCATGTGCTGGATATGACCGGCGCACCCATCGTGCTGGTGAGTGCCGTGCCGGTGCTGCGCAGCATGGGGTATGAGGTACTTGTGCTGGGCCCCAGTGACGGCGGCTCCCTGCATCTCTTCCTGGATGCCGGGGCCTCGGTCATCACCCGGTCGTCCTGCCGCAATGTCTCCGATGCCTGGGGCATGGCCCTCTGTGCCGACTTCGTCATCGCCAACACGGTGGTCATGGCCCGGGCTGTCCGTGCCCTGAGCGGCACCGCCGTACCGGTACTGTGGTGGCTCCACGATGCCTTTGCAGGCTATCCCCACATTGCCCACCAGATCCCCACCCAGCTGGGGGAGAATGTCCGGGTCTACTCAGTGGGCAGCCACGCCGCCAACGCCATGCACGCCGTGCGCCCCGAATTCGAGATCCGGCCGCTCATCTACGGCCTGCCCGATTACGCGGCAGAGAACTTTGTCCGCACCGATCTGGGCTACAACCGCGGCCGCCCTCTGTTTGCCACGGTGGGCTCCTTTGAGCGCCGCAAGGGCCACGATATCTTCTGCAAGGCCATCCGCCTGCTGCCGCCCGAGGTGCGGGAAAAAGCCTCCTTCCTCTTTGTGGGCCAGGCCGCTGACAAGGAGATGATGGACTCCGTCCGCGCCCTGACCGCAGACTACCCGGAAAACGTGTACTACTGCAAGCGGCTCACCCGTGACGAGATCAAGAGCCTGATGGAGCAGTGCACCGGTCTGGTCTGCGCTTCCCGCGATGATCCCATGCCTACCTTTGTCACCGAGGGTCTGATCTTCGGCAAGCCGTCCATCGTGTCGGAGCACACCGGCACCGCCGGGCTCATCTCCGAGGGGCGGAATGGCTTCGTTTACCACAACGACGACCCGCAGCAGCTGGCTGTCCTGCTGGAGCACGCCATTGAACACCCGGAAGAGCTGGCCTCCATGCGGACAGAATGCCGTAAAATGTACGAGCAGTATTATTCCAAGGAGGCTTTTGAGCAGACGCTCCGGGCTGCTGTGGAAGATCTGACAGCGAAAAAGTAACACAAAACCTCTCCGTCATTGCTTCGCAATGCCGCCTCTCCCCTACCGGGAAAGCTGGCGAACGAAGTGAGCCGGAGAGGTTCTTTTTTATCATATCACACAAAGTGACGAGAAAAATTTTGTTTCAGTTCACAAAAGCAAGGCCCCGCTGTGTTATACTGCAAGCAGTATCGTGAAAGGAGCCTTGTCTCATGGAACAGACCAACACCCCCCAGCAGCCCTCCCGCAAAAAAGCGATCCTTTCTCTGCTGGTGCTGCTGGCGCTGACCTGTGTAGTGGTTTTTATCTTCAGCAGCCACTGGGCCGAGATCTCGACCGCGCTGGCCCAGCTCTCCCTCTGGCAGGTGCTGCTGGTGCTGGCCATCGGCCTGACATACCCCCTGCTTGAGGGAATCGTCTGCTGGCTCATCATCCGCTGCCGCCTGCCGGGCTTCACCCTGCGGCGCGGCATGGATGCCGCCTTTGTGGGCATCTTTGGCAACGTGGTCGGCCTGGGTGCCGGGGCTGTGCCCATGGAGTCCTACTATCTCTACCACTGCGGCCTGCCGCTGGGCCCCGGTGTGGGCCTGATGACCCTGCAATATGTATTCCACAAGACCACCGTTCTGCTCTATGCCACTGTGATGCTCCTGCTGCAGCACCGTTGGCTCGCCGCCAACACCTCCGGCGTGATGCACTATCTGCCCGCCGCCTACTGCGTGGTGGCGCTGGTCATCGTGACGCTGGTGCTGCTCTGTGTCTCGCCGCTGGTGCAGCGGCTGGCCCGCTGGGCCATGGGCTTTCTGCCCAAAACGGAACCATGGCGGACCCGCCGGGAAAAGTGGCTGGAGCAGCTGGACACTCTGGCCGCCGAAAGTCGCCTCCTGCTGGCCGACAAAGGCCGCTGTGCCCGCATCCTTGCCATGCAGACCCTCAAGCTGTTTCTGATGTTCACCCTGCCGTGGTTCTGCATCCGTTTCATGGGGCTTTCCTGCGGGCTGAGCTTCTGGCAGGTACAGCTGCTCACCAGCCTGATGCTCTTCCTTTCCAACGCACTGCCCAATGTAGCAGGCATGGGCTCCATTGAAACGGCCTTTCTGCTGGTGTTCAGCAGCTTTATGACCAGCGGCGAGGCCATGAGCACCCTGATGCTCTTCCGCATCGCAAGCTACTATTTTGTGTTTGCCGCCAGCGCCGCAGGTACCTTTGCGGCACAGAAGCATCTGGAGAACAGTTGACATCCTGCGCGTTCCGGCACTATAATGAAAGCGTACTCTCTGAAGATCTCTGGCCGCCCAGCTGTGCGGCCCACCAAAGGAGAACGCCTTATGGAAAACAAAAGTCTCCGTTTTTATGCCATCATGGCCCTCTGGGTCCTGTTGTTCGTGCTGCTGTTCGTTTCCAACCGCCGCGTTGACCTGAAAACTGATATCAATAAAAGCACTTCCGTCTCTGTCAGTGTGGAGGATACCGTCAGCCTGAGCCCATCGGTGGTTACCACCCACGCCTATTCTGCGGGCGATGACACCTATCAGGCATTTTTCAAGATCCTGCAAAACGCAAGCTGCTACCAAAAATTCAGCCAGAACGCCCGCTCCTACTCCCACGACTACGAAGCGCATTCCATCACCCTGCGCTTTGCAGACGGTGCCAGCCAGAACCTGCTTTTCACCGTCTATTCAGACGGAGTCTGCCAGGTAAACGGAAAATTCGTCTCCCTCCGCTCCCCCGATGGAAACGCAGAGGCGATCTACCAGCTGCTGCGGGACGCGGTGGTGTAAAGAATGTTGTCCGCTCCCCGGGATGCGGCTGATCAACGACCGGGACAAAACAAAAATCGGGGCACTCAGGTGGTCAAGCTGAGTGTCCCGTTTTTGTTTTCATCTGCGCACAGTGCCGTACCAGAGCCCTGTGTGCCGCGCAGCGGATGCAGAGCAAACCAGAATGCTGCATCCTGCCAAGAAAAAGAGAGTATGGAATGGAGGAATGGAACGGAGCGCTTGCAGACGTTCCGTTTTTTGGTGCAGCGCGGTTAGAAATAGCTAACCTGTGCTGTGAGAACAGGATACCATACGCAGTTAGTCTTGTCAACCCTCAATTTGCAATTTTTCCCGAAAAAAGTGTACACCGCCGGGGATTCAGCGTTTTTTCTACATTCTGCCCAAAGAATCCCCCTTGCTTTGGAAGAAAACCCACTTGTTTTCTATTGCTTTTTAAAGTGGTTCTTGTTATTATAGTAACGCAAGATTTTGTGGGCAGGTTTTCATTTTTGTCTACACCTTGTAGTTAGAACTGCCGCAGACGGCAGTTCAGGACTGTTTCGCCCCCAGAAAGCCGCCTATGCAGTGCGGTTTTTCAAAGGCTCATTAGTTAGAATGCGCTAACTTGCGCATGAAATGGAGCAAGGAGGTTCCAATGATCAATTTTGAACAGTGGGAAGGCTTTGAGGGCCGCATCTGGAAAGAGGAAGTCAATGTCCGCGACTTCATCCAGAAGAACTACACCCCGTACGATGGCGACGAGAGCTTTCTGGCTGGCCCCACCGAAGCCACCAATAAGCTGTGGGGTGCCCTGCAGAAGCTGCAGAAGGAAGAGCGCGCCAAGGGCGGCGTGCTGGACATGGAGACCGAAGTCGTCAGCAGCCTGACCGCTTACGGCCCCGGCTATATCGACGAGACCCTGAAGGATCTGGAGCAGATCGTCGGCCTGCAGACCGACAAGCCCCTGAAGCGTGCATTCATGCCCTACGGCGGCATCAAGATGGCAGAGCAGGCCTGCACCACCTACGGCTATCAGCCCAGCGAGGAGCTGCACAAGATCTTTACCGACTATACCCGCACCCACAACCAGGCTGTGTTCGATGCCTACACCCCTGAGATGAAAGCTGCCCGCCACACCCACATCATCACCGGCCTGCCCGACACCTACGGCCGCGGCCGCATCGTGGGCGACTACCGCCGCGTGGCCCTGTACGGCATCGATGCCCTGATCAAGTTCAAGCAGGAGGACTTTGCCAACTGCGGCGACGGCACCATGACCGATGATGTGATCCGCCTGCGCGAGGAGATCGCCCGCCAGATCAGCGCCCTGAAGGGCATGAAGAAGATGGCCGAGGCCTACGGCTGCGACATTTCCCAGCCCGCCAAGAACGCCAAGGAAGCCTGCCAGTGGCTGTACTTCGGCTACCTGGCTGCCATCAAGACCCAGAACGGCGCTGCCATGAGCGTGGGCCGCATCTCCACCTTCCTGGATATCTACATCCAGCGCGATCTGGAGAACGGCACCCTGACCGAGAGCCAGGCTCAGGAGCTGATCGACCACATGGTGATGAAGTTCCGCATGGTCAAGTTTGCCCGCATCCCCAGCTACAACCAGCTGTTCTCCGGCGACCCCGTGTGGGCCACCCTGGAAGTGGGCGGCATCGGCATGGACGGCCGCAGCATGGTCACCAAGAACTGCTACCGCTTCCTGCACACTCTGGAGAACATGGGCCCCGCACCGGAGCCGAACCTGACCGTTCTGTACTCCTCTGCCCTGCCCGAGAGCTTCAAGAAGTACGCTGCCAAGGTGTCCATCAACACCAGCTCTGTTCAGTACGAGAACGATGATGTGATGAAGCCCGTTTGGGGCGACGATTACTCCATCTGCTGCTGCGTGTCTGCCACCCAGACCGGCAAGGAGATGCAGTTCTTTGGTGCCCGTGCCAACCTGGCAAAGTGCCTGCTGTACGCCATCAACGGCGGCGTGGACGAGAAGAGCCACGAGCAGTGCGGCCCCAACTACGCCCCCATCACCAGCGAGTACCTGAACTATGACGAGGTCCTGCCCAAGTATGTCCAGATGCTGGACTGGCTGGCCGGCCTGTACGTCAACGTGCTGAACCTGATCCAGTATATGCACGACAAGTACTACTACGAGGAAGCCGAGATGGCCCTGATCGACACTGATGTGCGCCGCACCTTTGCCACCGGCATTGCAGGCTTCTCCCACGTCATCGACTCCCTGAGCGCCATCAAGTACGCCAAGGTCAAGGTCGTGCGCGACGAGACCGGCCTTGCCACCGGCTATGAGGTGGAGGGCGACTTCCCCAAGTACGGCAACGATGACGATCGTGCCGATGAGATCGGCGTTTGGCTGCTGCGCACCTTCCTGGAGATGATCAAGAAGCGCCACACCTACCGCAACTCCGAGGCTACCACCTCCATCCTGACCATCACCTCCAATGTGGTGTACGGCAAGTACACCGGTGCTCTGCCCGATGGCCGTGCCGCCTTTACCCCCTTTGCACCCGGTGCAAACCCCAGCTACGGTGCGGAGCAGAACGGCCTGCTGGCTTCCCTGAACTCTGTTGCCAAGCTGCCCTACCACTGGGCTCTGGACGGCATCTCCAACACTCAGACCATCAACCCCGAGGCTCTGGGCCACAGCGAGGAGGAGCGCAAGGAGAACCTGGTGCAGGTCATGGACGGCTACTTCGATCAGGGTGCACACCACCTGAACGTGAACGTGTTCGGCAAGGAGAAGCTGCTGGATGCCATGGAGCACCCCGAAAAGGAAGAATACGCCAACTTCACCATCCGCGTCTCCGGCTATGCGGTCAAGTTCATCGACCTGACCCGCGAGCAGCAGATGGACGTGATCTCCCGTACCTGCCATGCCGCACTGTGACCCAGTCGGTCTCGTCCACTCGCTGGAAAGCTTCGGCTCAGTGGACGGGCCGGGTGTCCGGTTCGTTGTCTTTCTGCAGGGTTGTGCCCTGCGCTGCAAATACTGCCACAACCCCGAAACGTGGAGCGCTGAGGGCGGCACGGAATGGTCTCCGGAGAAGCTGTTCCAGCACGTCTGGCGCTACCGCAATTACTGGGGCAAGAAGGGCGGCATCACCGTCAGCGGCGGCGAGCCGCTGCGGCAGATGGACTTCTTGACAAAATTCTTCCAGCTGGCACGCGCCAAGGGGGTGCACACCGCGCTGGACACGGCCGGTCAGCCGTTCCAGCCCGATGACCCCGCCTACCTGGCCGCCTTCGATACCCTGATGGCTTCCACCAGTCTGGTGATCCTGGATCTCAAGGAGATCGACCCGGAGAAGCACCGTCAGCTTACCGGCAGGGACAATGCCAACATCCTAGCCATGGCACGGCACATCTCTGATCTGGGCGTTCCGCTCTGGATCCGGCATGTGCTGGTGCCCGGCCTCACCGATGACGAGGAGGGCCTGCGCAGGACCGCAGATTTCATCCGCAGCCTGAAAACGGTGCAGCGGGTGGAGGTGCTCCCCTACCACACGCTGGGGCTGTTCAAGTGGCAGAAGCTGGGCATCTCCTATCCCCTGCCCGATGCTGTTCCCCCCACGGCGGAACAGGTCCGCCGGGCGGAGGAATTGTTGGAAGTGGCTAAGTACCCCGGCTGAAGCGATGCAGCCACCGGTGCTTGACAAAGCTTTTTGCATCTGATTTAATAAAATCAAACAGAAGATGGAGCCCTTCGGCGGCTCACGCATCAGGGACCCCCCTGCTTTTCCGGGGTAAACTGCGTGAGCGCCGGAGGGCTCTTTTTTGCAAGGAGGTATTTGAATGAAGCATCCCGCCATGAATCCCTATCTGCCCCTGTGGGAGTATGTCCCGGACGGCGAGCCCCGTATCTGGGGGGATCGGCTCTATGTCTACGGCAGCCACGACGTGGCAGGCTCCACCCAGTTCTGCGAGGGCGATTACGTTGTGTGGAGCGCCCCGCTGGATGATCTGGGCAGCTGGAAATACGAGGGCATCAGCTATCCCTACACCGCCACCACTGCATCACTGGAAGAGGGCGGCAACCTTGCCGCCCCCGACTGCGTGCAGGGCCCGGATGGACGATACTATTTGTATTATAATCGTGGAAAATACGATTCCTGTGAGGTCGCTGTCAGCGACACACCGCAGGGGCCCTTCACCTATCTGTGCAATGTAACTTTCCCGGATGGCACCATACCCGCCACCAAGATGTTCGACCCGGGCGTGCTGGTGGACGACGATGGCCGGATCTATCTCTACATCGGCTTCTGCCCCACACCGGATTTCCCATGGGCACTCAAGCTGGGCAAGTACAGTCTGGGCTTTGAGCTGGAACCGGACATGCATACCATCAAGGCCGGGCCTTTTGAGGTGCTGCCCGGCTGTCAGGCTACCGCTGGCACCGGCTTTGAGGGCCACGGCTTTTACGAAGCCTCTTCTCCCCGGAAAATCGGCAAACGGTATTACCTTGTGTATTCCTCTGAGCAGAGCCACGACCTGTGCTATGCTGTCTCCGACCAGCCGCTGACCGGCTACCGGTACGGCGGGGTCCTCGTTTCCAATGCAGACATCGGACGGAACGGTAACACCACGCCCAAGGCCCCCTATGGCAACACCCACGGCGGCCTTGGCCAGCTGGGTGGTCAGTGGTACATCTTCTACCACCGCCAGACCCACGGCATCGAGTGCTGCCGCCAGGGCTGTGCCGAACCCGTTGTGCTGGATGCGGAAGGCCGTTTTCACCAGGCCGAGATCACAAGCTGCGGCCTGAACGGCGGGCCGCTGCCCGGCACCGGCAGCTACAATGCCTGTTACGCCTGCAACCTGACCCACGAGACCATCGGCAAAGAGCGGCTCACCATCCGCAAGTGTGCGCGGGACACCCAGCCCCACATTTTTGAAGAGCCTGCCTCCAGCGGCAAGCGGGAGGACAGCCTGCACTATATCGCCAATATGCAGGACGGCACACTGGCAGGGTTCAAGTACTTCGCACTGGGGGATGCTTCCCGGCTCACCCTGCGCCTGCGGGCCAGTGCACCGGGCAGCATGGCCGTCTATCTGGACGAGGCCTGCACCCGGAAATCCGCCGAGGTCACCTTCCCCGCCAGCACGGACTGGCAGGAGGTACAGGGCAGCTTTTCTGCCCCGGCAGGAACCTTTCCGCTCTTCTTCCGGCTGAACTGCACCGGCAGGGTGGACTGGGAAAGCTTCATCCTGACTTAAACAAAAAAACGACCCTCTTTATCACGCTGACGTATGCCCGCTCCCTTTTTGGGGAGGTGGCACTGCGAAGCAATGATAGAGAGGGTCGTTTATTTTTCTTCACTTCCGGCGTGATACACCTGCAGATACACCCTTTTGCGCTCGGCATCCGTGTTCTCTGCCAGCTGCTGGCAGAAACGCTCATCCTCGAACAGGGCGACCACATTGGGCGCATAGCGGGTGCCGCTCTGGGCCCGCAGCTCTTCCAGCAGCGTGCGGAAGGGCTTGGCAAGGTTGTAGCACCGGCCGATATTATCGGTGGCGGCATCCAGCGAGTCTGCCACGCTCAGCGCATCCACGATTCCCTTGATCTCCGGCGGGCAGGAGGGTACATCATTGGGATATCCGCCCTTGCCGTTGTAATAGCAGTGGTGATAGAGTGCCGCCGGGGCCAGCGTTCTTCCGCAGCCCATTCTATTCAGAATGGCAGCGCCGATCCCTGGGTGGCTCTGGATGCAGAAAAACTCCTCATCCAGCAGGCGGCGGGCGTTGTTGTCGATGTACATCAGAACAGCACACTTGCCAAGGTCGTGGTACAGGCCGCACTCATAGGCCGTCTGGCAGAGTTCTTCCCGCCGGGCCTGCACCTCGGCCGCGCTCCTGCAGCCCAGCAGGCCAACCAGTGTTTCGGGCCTTGTCTCGATCTGCCGATGCAGCAGGGCACGGGTCAGCTCTGCCACCATCAGCGAGTGGACATAGGTCGGCTTGTGCCCGGCCAGGATACTGCCCAGCATCCGGCGGTTCGCCGTTTCATCTGAGCTGGTGTTGATCTTGCTCAACTCCCAAGCGGCAGAGTTTACCACACGGGGATACTGGCTGGCCGGCATCTGTTCCAGATACTGATACGCAGAACGGCGTACCTGCTCCACGGTTGCACGATACCTCTGTGCTCCCGCCTCGTCCAGACGTTCTGCATAGACCGAAAGATAGGCCGCCAGAACCAGCTTCCGGTTGATGGCCTCGGCAGAATAATCATCCTGCGCCACGCTTCCCGCCGATTCCAGAAGGATCTTGACCACGTCTTCCAGGCTGCCCACCCCGGCATGGTAGCGGGCAGCGGCATAAAAGTAGGGCACCCGCCAGTTCTGCAGGCGTGCATCCGGGCCCTTGTGTTTCTTCTTGTGCGTCCAGATGTATTCCGCCGATTCCAGCACCTGCCGCGCCACCTCGGGATCCTCCTCCTGCCGCAGGTGGGTCAGCAGGGTCATGCGGTCCATGTGCATGGAATAGATGTAGCTTTCCCAGGGGAACTCCGGGTCCAGTGCATGGTAATGCGCAGACTGGATGACCTCCATTGCGCGGCGGAACCGCTCCAGATACCGGCAGCTTTCCGCATGGGTGCCGCGGGACATCCCCAGCCGGGTGTTGCCCACACAGCGGATGAGATACTGCCGGGTATTCCTGTCCAGCTGTTCATACCGTGACATATATTCAGCAGCTTCCGTAAAATAGACCTGGATCGCATCTCCCAACAGGTTGATGCCAGTTCCCTCATCCCGGACGTTCATATAATGCAGGGTGATGCCCGTGTAGTACAGCTCCCTGACGATCATGGGCACGTCTTCCCGGCTGCGGGCCGCTGCCAGCAGCAGCTGATGCACCTTGAACGCCACGCCCATATCCTCGCTGTTCGCATAGTTGAACAGCCTGCCCGCAAAGGCACTCAGTCCCTGGATATCCGTTTCGGTCAGGGAGGCAGGGTCGCGGTCGTAGACAAACTGCGCCAGCAGTGCCTCATTCTGCCGCATCAGGGCATTGCATCTCAGCGCGTTGGTCTGGATCTCTTCCAGCACGGCAGCGGGAGCTTTGCCCTCCGGAAAGCTGGGCCGGGAGATCGAGCGCACAACGCGCAGATCCCGAATATACTGTTCAAAGGCCTCTGCCTGCGTGCACTCCATCTCATCAGCCCCTTTTGTCGAAGTCTGTCGTTCGATTTGAAACTATAATTCAGTATACGGCATTTTTCGGCAAAAATCAACTGATTTTCGCAGATTTTTTAGCCCCCCCCCCCCGAATATTTTATGCATTCATACGTTACTTTTTGTATAAAATGCACTTTCACCGGGGGATCGGGTGCGCTTGATTTACGAAATTGCTTCCGGCAGCTGCATCCATTTGCCCTTCCAGGCGTAGAGCACCATCAACACTGCACCCACAGCCCAGGACACCGGATAGACCAGCAGCACGCCTTCAATGCCCGCAAACAGGGGCAGGGCAAACTGGATCCAGACGATGCGGAACAGGCACAGGGAGATCAGCAGCACCACCATGGGCGGCACACTCTTGCCGGTGCCGCGCACCGTACCGGCAAGGCCCTGCAGGATGCCCAGCATCCAGTAGAAGGGGCAGAAATAGAGCATACAGATCTTGCCGTAGGCAACGACCGTTTCATCGCCGGTGAACAGGTGCATGATGGGGTCCTGGAAGGCGAGCAGCAGGATGCCGGTCAGGATGGTGTAAACGATGCACATGCCCAGGGTGACAAAGGTGCCCTTTTTGACACGGTCGATCTTGCCCGCACCAAAGTTCTGGCCCACAAAGGTGGTGGCCGCCATGCCGAAGCTCAGCACAGGCAGAATGTTGAAGCCATCCACCTTCATATAGGCGGCAAAGCCTGCCATGGCAGCGGCACCATAGCCGTTGACGCTGACCTGCACCAGCACATTGGAAAGGGAGATGACCATATTCTGGATACCGGTGGGCAGGCCCACCTTGATGATGCGGACCGCCATCTTTTTGTGCACGCGCACTTCCTTTGCCGTCACGCGGTAATCGTCCTCCACCCGCATCAGAAAGCGCAGGGAGAGCACACAGGACACCAGCTGGCTGATATCGGTGGCAATGGCCGCACCGGCCACGCCCATCCTGCATCCGGCGATCAGAACAAGGTCGAGGACGATGTTGGTGATGGAGGCAACGCCCAGGTAGAGCAGGCTCCGCTTGGAGTTGCCGGCAGCGTTCAGGATACCGGCCGCCATGTTATACACCACGCTGAACAGCACGCCGCCAAAATAGAGCCGTATATAGAGCACCGCATCCTCCAGCACCTCTGCGGGGGTGTTCATGGCGGTGAGCAGAGCCCGGCTGACGGCAA
The DNA here is from genome assembly GCF_049545105.1 of Faecalibacterium hominis (ex Afrizal et al. 2022). Lineage (NCBI taxonomy): Bacteria > Bacillati > Bacillota > Clostridia > Eubacteriales > Oscillospiraceae > Faecalibacterium > Faecalibacterium hominis (ex Afrizal et al. 2022). The sequence continues at coordinate 1,364,763 of NZ_CP186860.1, forward strand.
TGCCGCACACGGTCAGGATCGTGCCCAGAATGGCCGAAAGGGCCAGCGAGGTGTGCACCGCAGTGTGCGCGCCCTCCCTGTCCTTAGCTCCCAGAAACTGGGACACCACGACACCGGCACCCACGGCAATGCCCTGGCTGAACCCGATGAGCAGGAAGATGGGCGAGCCGCTGGAGCCGACGGCTGCCAGCGCGTTGCTGCCCACAAAGTTGCCCACGATGATGGAATCGGCGGTGTTGTACAGCTGCTGCAGCATGTTGCCCAGGATCAGCGGCACCGAGAAGAGCAGGATGCTCTTCCAGATGCTGCCCTCTGTCATCAGCCGTGATTTCTTCTTTTCTTCTAAAATCGTCTGTGCCATAATGCTTCCTTTTTCACGCAAAGCTTCCACTCATATATCAATCGTCATACAGATAAACGATACCTTGTTTCTGCCAAAAAGTCAAGCAAAAGCGTAAAAAGGGGCGTTTGTACCGGTTCCACCCTATTTCCACCCTCTTGCCGCTGGGTCCAGCATCTCGGCGGCAGAGTAGACCAGGGCGTTGCAGACTGCAGCGGCCACGGTGCTTCCGCCCTTGCGGCCCATGGCCGCGATGGCAGGCACGCCGTTGGCGGCACAGGCGGCAAACAGCGCTTCCTTGCTTTCCACCACATTCACAAACCCCACCGGCACGGCGATGACCAGGGCAGGCCGCAGCCCGGCCTCGATCTCTTCCGCAATGGTCAGCAGGGCGGTGGGGGCATTGCCCACCGCAAGAATGGCCCCGGGGTGCTCCTGCGCCGCGCGGTGCATGGAAGCCACTGCCCGGGTGGTTCCGGTCTCGGCTGCGATCCGCGCCACCTCAGGGTCCGCCATATAGCAGAGGGCACTGCCGCCCAGCCGGGCAAGGGCAGGCTTGGAAATGCCCGAAAGCGCCATGTTGGTGTCGGTGATGATAGGGGTCCCGGCCCGCAGGGCGGCCACACCTGCTGCCACAGCCCCCGGCGTGAAGCGCAGATTTTTCGCATAGTCAAAGTCGGCGGTGGTGTGGATGACCCGCTTGACCACAGCGGCAGTCTCGGGCGGCGGGGTCAGGCCCTGCGCTTCCAGCTCTGCCGTGATGATGGAAAGGCTTGTCCGCTCAATGTCGGCGGGCAGATGATGTTGTGGGATCATTGTGCATTCCTCCGCGGGTTCTCCAACCCCATGGCCGCGTAAACGGCATCCAGATCCAGCGCGCCGCGCACGCCATCGGCCAGCAAGTCAAACTGCTGCTGGCGGTATTGCTCCATCGGGATGAGGGCCGCGCTGTCCGGCGCAATGCCCTTGCGCCGGCAGAGCAGGGTCACCAGTTTCTCGGTAAGCTCCCCGGTATCAAACAGGCCGTGCAGGTAGGTACCGAACACATTGTCCTGCACGCAGCCCTCGGGTGTGCCGTCTGCCAGTGTGCAGAAGGGCACACCCTGCACCTCGGTGCGGCCGGTGTGGATCTGATATCCGGTCAGGGCCGCACCCGCAAAGGGGGCGGCGGTCACGGCGGCAGTGTCCTGGGTGCGGTGCTTCTGACCGGTAAAGACCGTGTGGGTGGGCAGCAGCCCCAGCCCCCGCACGGTCTGCACCGTACCGCTCTCCGTGCCCTCAGGGTCGGCCAGCGTCTCGCCCAGCATCTGATACCCGCCGCAGACTCCCAGCACCGGCGTGCCGCTGGCCGCCAGCTTCAACAGGGCTGCTTCCAGCCCGGACTGCCGCAGCCAGAGCAGGTCATCCACTGTGTTCTTGGTGCCGGGCAGGATGATGAGATCCGGTGTGCCCAGCTGGCGGGTATTCTGCACATACCGCACGCCCAGCAGCGGATGCTGCTCCAGCGGCATGAAATCGGTAAAGTTGGAGATGTGCGGCAGGCGGAGGATGGCCGCATCCAGCGGGTGGACCGTTTTGCCCACATCCAGCCGGGTGGAAAGGGAATCCTCGTCCTCAATGTCCACCTTCAGGTAGGGCACGACCCCCAGCACCGGCAGCTGCGTTTTTTCTTCCAGCATCGCAAGGCCGGGGCGCAGGATCTCCACATCGCCGCGGAATTTATTGATGAGCAGCCCCTTGATGCGGGCGCGCTCCTCTGGCTCCAGCAGCGCCACCGTGCCGTACAGCTGGGCAAACACACCGCCCCGGTCGATGTCTCCCGCCAGCAGAACAGGGGCATCCACCAGCCGGGCAAGGCCCATGTTGACGATATCATCCGCCTTCAGGTTGATCTCCGCCGGGCTTCCGGCCCCCTCGATGACGATGATGTCCACGGTTTCGGCCAGACTGTTGTAGGCCGAGAGGATCTCCGGGATGAGCGCTCTTTTCATTTTGAAGTAGGCGGCGGCGGACATCTGGCCCCGCACCTCGCCGTTCACGATGACCTGACTGCCCACGTCACTGCTGGGCTTGAGCAGGATGGGGTTCATCCGCACATCCGGCTCGATGCCTGCGGCCTGCGCCTGCACCACCTGTGCCCGGCCCATTTCCAGCCCATCCCGGGTGACAAAGCTGTTCAGCGCCATGTTCTGGCTCTTGAAGGGAGCCACGCGGTAACCGTCCTGCGCAAAAATGCGGCAGAGGGCGGCGCACAGCAGGCTTTTGCCTGCACCGCTCATGGTTCCCTGCACCATGATGCACTTTGCCTTGCTCATTCCAGCACCTCCGCAAGAAGTTTCAAAAGCTGTTCGTTTTCAGGTCCGGTGCGCACGGCGGTGCGGTACCAGCCAGGGCCCAGCCCGGGGTAGTTCGCACAGCTGCGCAGCACAGCGCCCCTTTGCCGCAGGGCTTCTCCCAGCGTCTCCGGGGCCTGAAACAGCAGGTAATTTGCCCTGCCGTCCAGCACCCGCAGGCCCAGCGCCCGCAGCCCGGCCGTCAGGCGGGGCCGCTGTTCGGCAATGAGGGCCCGGACATTTTCCACATACGCAGTCTCCTCCAGTGCGGCAAGGCCCGCCGCCTGCGCCAGACTGGACACGCCCCAGGGCTGGCCGCAGGCCTGCATCTGTTCCAGCAGCGCCGTGTCGGCACTCAGGGCATAGCCCAGCCGCACGCCCGCCATGCCGTAAAGCTTGGTGAAGGCTTTCAGGATGACCAGATCTCCCTCCCCCAGCAGACCTTTTGCCGTGTGCAGGGCATGGTCGGGCAGGAAATCGAGGAAGCATTCGTCCACCACCAGCAGGGTGCCGCACGCCGCGCAGCGGTGGAGGATCTGCTCCACCAGCGGCAGGGCCGTCAGCTGGCCGGTGGGGTTGTTGGGCTGGCAGAGGAACACCATATCCACCCCCGGGCGGATGGCCGCACAGAACGCATCCGTGACCGCAAAGTCCTCCTGCTCCCGCAAAAAGAAGCGTCCTACCGTGCAGCCGATGCTTTCCAACGCAGTGGCATACTCCGCAAAGGTGGGTGCGGTGACCAGCGCCCGGCGGGGCTTTTTGGCCCAGACCAGCCGGAAGATGAGGTCTGCCGCCCCATTGCCGCAGAGGATCTGCTCTGCCGGCACCCCCTCATGGAGCGCCAGCTTTGCCCGCAGCTCCCGGCACAGGGGGTCGGGGTAGCGGTCCGCCGTGGGCAATGCCGCCGTGATGGCCCGGGCCACCCCTTCCGGCAGGCCCAGCGGGCTGACGTTGGCCGAAAAATCCAGCGCATCCCGCCCGAACTCGGCCCGATAACCGGCCCAATCGCCGCCATGTACCAGTTGCATCTTCGTTCTCCTTTTCCCGGATGGTTATGGATATCAGTTCCTGGTTCCCCCTTTGGGGGAGCTGTCATGCAAGGCATGACTGAGAGGGCGAGGTCGTTACAAAATAGCCCGTATTGCCACGCCCCACGCCAGTGCAAAGGCGCTTGCCACGTACATCATCCGGTTGGCACGCAGGATATCCTCCGGTTCAATGGGACGCAGCGGATCGCCGATGGTGGGCTTGGCGTAGTATTCGCCAAAGTAATAGGCGGGCCCGGCCAGCTGCACCCCCAGCGCACCGGCGCAGGCGCTCTCGGTCTGGGCGCTGTTGGGGCTGGCGTGGTTGCGGCGGTCCCGCCGCCAGATCTTCCACGCCCCTTTTGCGTCATTGTGCGTAAAGGCCGCGGCAGCCACCCACAGCAGGGCGGCAAGGCGGCTGGGAAGGTAATTTGCCGCATCGTCCAGCTTGGCCGGGATGCGGCCAAAGTAGAGGTATTTTTCGTTTTTGTAGCCCAGCATACTGTCCATCGTGTTGATGGCCTTGTAGGTCAGGGCCAGCGGTGCTCCGCCGATGAGCATATAGAGCAGGGGCGCGATCACGCCGTCGCTGGCGTTTTCGGCCACCGTTTCCACAGCGGCTCTGGTCACCCCCTCCAGCGTCAGATCCTGGGTGTCCCGCCCCACGATGCGGCTGACCGCCCTGCGGGCGGCAGGCAGGTCGGGCTTGACCAGTTCCCGGTAAACATTGGTGCTCTCCTGCGCCAGCCCCTTTGCGGCCAGTGCCTGCCCGCACCAGAACATCTGGACGGCCAGCCCCAGCCACGGGCTGATGCGGGCAGCCCCCAGGCAGACAAGGCTCGTCAGCAGAAAGGTACCCACCGGCAGGCAGAACGCCACAATGGCACCGCCCAGCAGTTCCCCCTGAGGCGTTTTGGGCAGACGGGCCCGCAGGCGCTTTTCCAGCGCCGAGATGGCCTTGCCCATGTACACCACCGGGTGGGGCAGCCAGGCCGGGTCGCCGAAGAGGCAGTCCAGCACAAAACCGCCGAGTACTGCGTATTCGATCATCGGGCATCCTCCTTTGTGTACTGCACAGTCTTCAGCAGGTGCAGCACCCGCTGCTCCGCCCAATCTCCTGCATCCAGAACGTAGCCGCCCGCGTTGGGGGCGCACCAATGGTAATAATCCGCATGGGGCAGAGCGTAGCGCTCCATGGCAGCCATCTGGGTGCCGCCGTGGGCCAGAATGACCAGTGTCTCTTCCCCATCGGCAAGGGCCCTGTCTACCAGTGCGGCAAAGGCCCTGCACACCCGCTCCGAAAAAACAGTCTTGGTCTCGCCGTCCGGGCAGGGGCTTTCGCAGTTGGCGTTCACCCAGGCCAGATAATCCGGGTCGTGCTCCATCTCAATGAAATTGCGGCCCTCAAAGCTGCCGAAGCACATCTCCTGCAGGTCTTTCACCTCCACGAGCCTTGCACCCGGGAAGAGCACCTCCGCGGTCTGCCGGGTGCGGCAGAGCGGGGTGATATAGACCGTTTCCGGCCGGAGATCAGCCTGCCGCAGCTGGGCGCGGCCCGCGGGGCACAGGGGGATATCCCGCTGGCCCTGATAGCGCTTTTCGGCGTTGTAGGCCGTCAGGCCATGGCGCAGAAGATAGATCAGCATGGGGGCAGTTCTCCTTTCAATACTGTGGGGATGCCGCAGAACATCTGCACCACGCACCCGGCCCGGGCCGCCAGCAGGCAGGCCAGCCGCCCGGCGGCTTCCCGGGCGGCCCGCTCCCCTGCGTCCACGGGCACCACGCCGCCGCCCACCTCGGTGGCCATCACGATATCATAAGCGGAGAGCTCCTCCGCAAGCTTTTCCAGATCCTCAGCCTCTGCGGCCAGGGCCTGCACCTCCGCAATGCGGGTGCCTGGCAGGCGCTGGGCAAAGGTGCGCTTGCCGCTGTACAGCGGCCCGGTGATAAAGATCATAACAGTCCTCCCCACTGGCAGGCACACAGCGCTGCCAGCATCCACAGCTCGGCTTTCTGCAAAAACCACCCGGCCAGATCGCCGGTGATGCCGCCAAACTGCTTGTTTGAAACAACATGATAGCGTGCAAACACCAGAAACGCCGCCAGCACCAGCGCCCAGCCGCCCAGTGCCAGCAGGGCGGCGCTGAGCAGAGCGGCCAGCACCATCAGCACCCGGCGGACAGTAGTTCGATCCGCCGCCGTGGCAAAGGTGTGGGCAAGGCCGGTATTCTTTGCCATCGGGAACGATGCCACGGCCAGGCCCGAGAGGGCCCGTTCCAACACAAGGGCCAGTGTCCAGCAAAGGCCCACCCGGGGCGTAAAGTCCACGCAGGCACAAAGGGCAAGGTAGGCCGCAAAATAACTGCACAGCCGGATCACCGCAAAGGCACCGCAGTGGGGGTCTTTGAGGATCTCCAGCTTCTTTTCCCGGTCGCCATAGCTGGAAAGGGCATCGCAGGTGTCGGCATAGCCATCCAGGTGGATGCCGCCCGTGACCCAGACCGGGATCAGGCAGAACCCCGCCGCCTTTGCGGGCATCGGCAGGGGCAGAGCGCCGCACAGGCACCACAGCCCGCCAATGACCGCCCCGATGAGCGGGAAGGCACACATGGCATACCGCATGTTTTTCTGGTTCCACGCGAACTGCGGCACGGGCAGGGCCGAAAACATGGCAAAGGCCACTGCAATGGTCTGCAATCCAATCATTTTTCCACTCCTTTATAATAGACCGGGATGCCGCACACCACCCGCACCACATGGTCAGCCCGGGCGGCAAGGGCATTGTTCACCTGCGCCAGCGCTTTCAGGTAGCGCCCGGTGTCGCCTGCGTAATCGGCACCGCCGCTGAACACCTCGTTGGAGACCACGATGAGGTGCGCGCATTGTCCGGCCAATTGGTCCAGTCCTTCCAAAATGACCGAAGCCGCATTTTCTCCCGCCCCGGCGGGGTCGTAGAGCTCGTTGGCGGTCAGGTTGCCCAGATCCTCCAACAGCGCAGTTCCCCGGGCAGGCAGACGGATGTTCTCCAGATGCAGGGGACACTCCACGGTCTCAAACTGCTTTGCCGCCCGCATCTTCCGGTGCTTTTCCACCCGGGCGGCACACTCCGCATCCCACACCTGCATGGTGGCGATGTAATAGCGCGGAAGCGCGGTTTTCAGCACCAGGCTCTCGGCATACCCGCTCTTGCCGCTGGCGGCACCGCCCAATACCAGCGTCAGCATTGGGGGGTGTACGGCGTAATGCCGCCCTCCGTGAAGGAATAGCAATCGCAGTAAACGGCCAGCGCCATATCCCACAGCGGGATGCTTGCCACCGCTCCGGTGCCCTCGCCGAGATGGAGCCCGGCGGTGAGCAGGGGCGCTTTGCCCAGCGCTTCCAGCACCAGCCTTGCTGCCGGTTCGGTGGAGCAGTGGCTGGCAAACACGGCCTTTTCCGCGGCGGGGCAGAGCCGCACCGCGCACAGCGCCGCCACCCCGCTGATGAAGCCATCCATCAGCACGGGCAGGCCTTCCAGCGCGCCGCCCAGAAAAACACCGCACAGCCCGGCGATGTCGAACCCGCCCAGCTTGGAGAGCACGTCCAGCGGGTCAGCGGCATCGGGCCGATTCCGCGCAATGCCCCGCCGGATGGCATCCAGCTTGCGGGCAAGCCCTGCGTCGGAAAGGCCCGCACCACGGCCTGTCATCTGCTCCACGGGCTGCCCCAGCAGAACCGCAGCCACGGCGCTGGAGGTGGTGGTGTTGCCGATGCCCATCTCCCCCGTGGCCAGCAGCTGCACCCCCGCCGCCTTCTGCGCCCGGACAAGCCCGATGCCCGCCGCAATGGCATCCACCGCCTGCTGGCGGGTCATGGCAGGGCCGGTGGTGAAATCCGCCGTCCCGGCGGCAATGCGGCAGTTCTGCACCCCGGGCACCGGCTCCCTGGCCATGCCAAGGTCCACAGGAACCACTTCGCAGCGGGCCGTTTTTGCCATCTGGCAGACACTGGTGCGCCGGGCGGCAAGGTTCTCGGCCACGGCCCGGGTCACGCTCTGGTCCGTCTGGCTCACGCCCTGCGCCACCACGCCGTTGTCGGCGCAGAGCACCAGCACGGCCCGGCGAGAAAACGCCAGCTCTGCCGTACCGGTCAGGGCGGCGGCATCCTCCAGCATGGTCTCCAGTCTGCCCAGCCCGCCCAGCGGCTTGGCCAGACTGGCCCAGTGGGCGTGGGCGGCGGTGCGGGCGGTCTCGTCCGGCCGGGTGATCCTGGAAAGAAGCTGTTTCAGTTCAAGCTCTGTCATTGGTCCTGTTCCTCTTGATGATAGTGTGCGGCGGCATCCACGAACCGCCGGGGCAGGGCCGTGCCCGCCCAATACAAATGCGGGAAGCCCGCATAGAAATGCTCGTTTGCAAAGCCGCAGTCCCATTGCTTCCCGTTGGGCTTTGCGGCGGTAAAGCCGGTGCCGTTGTCGGTGGAATCCCAGTGGTGGAACTCATGCACCGGCAGACGCTCTCCCGTGCGGAACAGCATACTGTCGGTGCGGGCGGTCAATGCCGCGTATCCGAACCGCACCAGCCGCCCCACCCGGAAGCCCTGCCCCGGCAGAACACCTGCCATGGGCCAGCGTTCCCCGTTGGCATCCTCCAGGCTCTGGCCCAGATAGAGAAAGCCCCCGCACTCGGCCACCGTGGGCAGGCCGCGCTCCACAGCCCGGCGCACAGAGACCAGCATGGAGCGATTCGCGCTCAACTGCCCGGTATACAGCTCCGGGTAGCCGCCGGGCAGATAGAGCCCGCCGATCTGCTCCGGCAGGGCGGAGTCCTGCAGGGGGCTGAACCAGCAGAGCTCCGCCCCCGCCCGCTCCAGTGCTTCCAGCGTTTCGGCGTAGGTGAAGCAAAACGCCGCATCCCTTGCAACGGCAATGGGAACGCGGGGGCGCTGTTCCTCTCCTCCCTGGAGCGGCAGCTCTCCCGCAGGGGGGAGTCGATCTGTGTGCACCAAAGGCGCTACGCACTCGGTCAGGGCAAAAAGCTTCTCCCAATCCATCACCAGCGCATCGGCCATCCGGCTGATCTTCTGCTGCAGGTCCGCGATCTCCCCGGCAGTTTTCAACCCTAAGTGGCGGCTCTCAAGGGCGGCATCCGGCAGGTGGGGCAGATAGCCCAGCACCGGCAGGCCGGTCTCCCGTTCCAGCATGGGAGCCAGCAGGGCATACAAATGGGCGGCGCAGTCATTGAGCAGGATGCCCGCCAGATGGCTGGGGGTGCGGAACTGCTTCAGCCCGTTGATCTGGGCCGCCAGCGTCAGGCTGGCCCCTCTGGGCTGGACCACCAGCAGCACCGGCAGGCCCAGCGTATCGGCCAGATGCCAGGCACTGGCGGTATCACTCACGCCGCCCAGTCCATCGTAAAAGCCCATGGCACCCTCGCACACGGCTGCCCCGTGCCCGGCTGCGGCCTGCGCATAGAGCGCGCGCACGGTCTCCGGCGCAGAGAAAAACAGGTCGAGGTTGTGGCTCTCCACCCCCAGCACGGCCCGGTGAAACATGGGGTCGATATAGTCCGGCCCGCTCTTGAAGGAGCAGGGGTCCTGCCCCCGCCGCTTGAGCGCCGCCAGCAGAGCGCAGGTCAGTGTGGTTTTGCCGCTGCCGGAACAGGGCGCGGCCACAAGAAATTGGATCATTTACGTTCTCCTGTGATAAGGAAGATGGGGTTATTGGCCATCAGCAGGTGGAGCCTGCCCGCAGGCCGGGTGCGGCTGACCGCGATCTGCGTCACCTCCGCAGCAAGGCCGTGGGCAGTCAGTGCGGCCACGGCGGCGCTCAGCGTTTCCAGCGCAATGGCAGAGATGCAGATGCGGGCGTTCGGATTCCGGGCAAGCACCGTGTCCACCACAGCCTCCATGCCCCCCTTGGTCCCGCCGATGAACACGGCATCCGGGGCGGGCAGGTCAGCCAGCGCGGCGGGGGCGCGGCCCTCTACCAGTGTCAGGTTGCAGGCGTGGAACGTTTCCTGATTCTGCCGGATGAGCCCGCAGGCCTCCGGGTCACACTCCACGGCATACACATGCCCCCGGGGTGCGGCCAGTGCCAGCTCCACGCTCACGCTGCCGGTGCCCGCGCCCACATCCCACAGGGTATCGGCAGGCTGCACGGCCAGCTTGGCCAGCGCCGCCGCCCGCACCTCCTGCTTGGTCATGGGCACCTCCCCCCGGAGAAAAGCTTCATCCGGGAAGCCGGGCACCCGCCGGGGCGGCTGAGGAAGATGCTCCACAAGCAGAACGCTCAGGCTTGCAAACTGCTTTTGCGCAAACTCCTGCGCCGTGCCGAACAGGATTTTCTCCTCTGCCCGGCCCAGCTCTTCGCCCACCAGCACATGGGCATCGCCCAGCCCGGCAGCAGCCAGCCGGCCGCAGAGAGAGGCAGGCGTTTCTGCCCCGCCGGTCAGGAAAAACACAGGCTTTCCCCCGGCCGTCAGGCATTCGGCCACCGGGTCGCAGGCACAGCCATGGGCCGAGACCAGCTTCCACTCCTGCCAGGAGCGGCCCACCGCAGCGGCCAGCAGCTGAACACTGGAAAGCCCCGGCAGCACCCGGCAGGAGATGCCAAAGGCCCGCAGCATCGGCAGCAGCCGGGCCGCGCCGGAATAGAACCCGGTGTCGCCGCTGTACACAAGGGCAGCATCCACCTCCGGGTCAGCCGCCAACGCGGCGAGGACATCCTCAGGCTGATACAGGGCCTTCCGGTGTTCCGTGCAGCCCTGCGGCAGCTGTTCCAGCAGGCGCTTTGCCCCCAGGATCAGTCCGGCGTTCTGCAGGGCGGCAAGGCCCTGCGCGGTCAGGCTTTCCGGCGTGCCTGACCCCATCCCGATGAGTGTGATCATTGCAGCATCTCCTTACAATGTGTCAGGATCTGTTCCGCCGTTTCGCCCTGCTCGGCCGGGCGGCGGATGACGATGAGCTGTGCCCCGGTGTCCTGCGCTGCCCGGGCTTTTTCTTCAAAGCCGCCCGCCGCGCCGCCGTCTTTGGTAACGAGGAAGCGGATGGCAAACTGCTCCATCAGTGCCCGGTTCAGCGCATAGGAGAACGGCCCCTGCATGGCGATGATGTTCTTATGGGGGATATCTGCCCCCTCGCAGGCGGCAATGCCCTCCCGGGTGGGCAGGACACGGGGAAAGAGCCGTGCCGGTTCCAGCACAGCAAAGGCAGAAAGCTCCTTGGCCCCGGTGGCAAGCAGGATATTTCCCTGCGTCCGGGCCAGAAATCCCGCCGCATGGGCCGCAGAGGCAAACACCATGCTCCCGGCAGGCAGCGGGCTTTCGGGCCGGAGCAGGCGGCGGTACTCCGTGCCCGCTGTTTTACAGGCCGCCCGGATGTTCCGGGTGGCCTCCACCGCATACGGATGGGTCGCGTCCACGCAGAGGTCAGCCCCCTGCAGCAGGGCGGTCATCTCCTCCGGGGTCAGCCGCCCGCAGTGGACGGTGATGCCGGACCTTTCGCCCTGTTCCTCGGCCCCCAGCGGGGTGGCCACGCTGACCAGTACCTCGGCCCCCAGTGCGGCCAGCTGCTTCGAAAACACACGGCCCTCGGTGGTGCCGCTGAATACCACGACCCTCATGCGCGGTACCCCCGCGGCGTGACCATCCGCCCGCTCAGCTGGCGGGTCTGGGCATTGCCGACAAACACGGTGGTGAACATATCCACCGGGGTGGTTTCCAGCGCAGCCAGCGTCAGAACGCGGCTTTCCTGCCCCTCCCGGCCAATGTTCCGCACGATGCCGCAGACCGTTCCGGGTGCTTTGCCATTTGCCAGCAGGATGCGCACCGCCCGCGCCAGATAGTCCGGCCGCCCCTTGGAGGAGGGGTTGTACAGCGCGATGCAGAAATCCCCCATGGCCGCTGCCGCCAGCCGCCGCTCGATGACCTCCCACGGCGTGAGCCGGTCAGAGAGGGAGAGCACGCAGAAATCGTGGGCCAGCGGAGCACCCAGCACCGCACCGCCGCTCAGGGCGGCGGTCAGGCCGGGCACCACCTCCACCGTCACGTCCGGGAAGTGCTCGGCCAGCTCCAGCAGAGGGCTTGCCATGCCGTAGACCCCGGCATCTCCCGAGCAGACCAGCGCCACCGCCCTGCCGCTCCGGGCCGTTTCCAGTGCCCAGCGGCAGCGGTCGATCTCCTTGGTCATGCCGGTGGAATAATAGAGCTTGTCCGGGAAGTAAGGGCGCACCAGATCCAGATAGACCGTATAGCCGCACAGCACCTCGGCTTGCGTTAAGGCGCTCTGCGCCTGTGCGGTCAGAAACCGGGGATCCCCGGGCCCAAGCCCGACAACAAAAACAACATTAGGCATCCTGCCACCTCCAATCCGGGGCAAAGGGACGAAGCGCCAGCGCAAAGGTCACGCCACCGCCCGCCTGTTTGGGAAGAATGATCGTGCCGCCTGCCGCCAGCACCGCCGCCCGCTCGCAGACATTGTCCACACCGGTCACGCTCCGGACAAAGGCCGAAGGTGTGAACTGCCCGGGGGCGTTCTGCAGCTGTGCGGCAGAATAGAACTGCACCGGCCAGCCGTGGGCTCTGCAAAATTCCAGCAGGCCCGGCTCATGGGCTTTCAGGTCGATGCTGGCTGCCGCCGTGATGCACACTGCTGCAAGGCCGTGGGCCGCGTAGAACTGTGCAAAGGCCGCTTCCAGCTGTGCAGCGCTGGTCCCCCGCCTGCACCCGATGCCCAGCACACCGATCTTCGGGATCAGGTGCAGCGCATCGCCCGTCGGGAAAAGGGTCAGGGCAAAGTCGGCGCGCTCTGCCTCCCCCGCCGGGACCACCCCGGCAGGGGCCTGCCCGGCAATGGGGAATTCCGAGCGGTACCGCACCGGCCCGCCCGCCAGCAGTCTGCTGCTGACGCGCTTGATGCGCCCCGGCTCCAGCACAGCGCAGTTCTGGTGCCTGGCCCACGCATCCACGGCAAACACACCGTTGGCATCGGTGGCCGTGGTAATGACCGGCACCGCACCGCAGACCGCCGCCAGCGCCCGGGCCAGATCGTTGGCCCCGCCCAGATGGCCCGAAAGGATCGGCACCGCAAAATGACCGCACTCGTCCAGCACCACCACGGCAGGGTCCACCGCCTTGTTCCGGCAGTGGGGCGCAATGGCCCGCACCGCAATGCCCACAGCCCCCACAAAGATCAGGGCATCCGCATGGGCGAACTGCTCCGCAGCCCAATCGGCAAGGCCGGGCCCGCCATGGCCGCAGCGGGCCACGGTGCCGGGCAGGGCACTGGCCAGCTTTTGGGCCAGCGCCAGCCCTTTTTCCGTAAAGGCGAGATAGGCGCGGGTCACTGGTCTGCCCCCTTGCGGAACTCCGTCGTAAAGGTTGGGTCGTAGAGCTTGCTCCGCTCATACCGGGTGCCCAGAAACTCCCCCACCACGATGAGCGCTGTTTTGGTGATGCCGTTGGCGCGGGTGCTCCCGGCCAGCGTGCCCACGGTGCAGCGCACCACTTTTTGTTCCGGCCAGCTGGCCTTGTAGACCACGGCGGCAGGGGTCTCCGACGTGTAGGCTCCGCCCGCCAGCAGGGCCTGCTGCACCTTGTCGATGAGGCCGATGGAGAGGAAGATCACCATGGTTGCCCCATGGGCGGCAAGGCTGGCCAGCTGCTCCTTTTCCGGCACCGGGGTGCGCCCCTCCATCCGGGTGATGATCACGGTCTGGCTGATGGTGGGCAGGGTGTACTCGGCGTTCAGCGCCGCCGCCGCCCCGCAAAAGCTGGACACGCCGGGGGTATCATCGTAGGGGATGCCATCCGCATCCAGTGCGTCCATCTGCTCCCGGATGGCCCCATACAGGCAGGGGTCGCCGGTGTGGAGCCGCACGGTGGTCCCGCCTGCGGCATCCACCCGGTGCATCACGTCCAGCACCTGTTCCAGCGTCATCTCAGCGCTGTTGTATACGGCACACTCCGGCTTCGCCAGCCCCAGCAGGGCCGGGTTGACCAGACTGCCCGCATAAATGATGCAGTCGGCTTCCTGCAGCAGGGCCGCGCCCCGCCGGGTGATAAGGTCAGGTGCGCCGGGGCCTGCGCCTACAAAATGTACCATCTCAATGCTCCTTCCATTCGTTCAGCAGTTGTGCGGCAGTATCGGTGGCTCCCAGCGGGCCGTGCTGGTTGGAAAACAGCACAGCCCCCACCCGGAACGCCCCGCAGGCCCGCCGGTCAAGGTGGAGCTGGACTGCCCGCAGCAGGCTTTCCAGCACCGGAGCCCGCAGGCCGGCGCTGTCCAGGAGTTCCAGACAGGCATCGGTGGTGGCAGCGTTCATCAGGGCGGCGCAGACTTCCCGGGAAGCGCCGCAGAGCGCCGCATGGGTGCAGAACAGCTCGGTGCGGCAGTCAGCAGTGTGGGAATGGGTGTTCATAATACCGCCCGCCACCTTGACCAGCTTGCCCACATGGCCCACCAGAAGCACCTCTTCAAAGCGGGCCGCAGCAGCCATATCCAGCGTGTCTCCAATAAAGTTCGAGGTTTTCACCACCGGAACAGCGTGAAACTCCGGGTATCTTTCGTGCAGATAGTCCAGCCCGTAATTGCCGGGTGCCAGAATGAGCCGCCTGGGGCTGCCCGCCCGGAGAGCGGCCTGATTCATTTCCAGCTGGATGGTATCCAGGATCGCCTGCTGGCTCATAGGCTCCACAATGCCGCTGGTTCCCAGCACCGAAAGCCCGCCCTCGACCCCGATGTGGGGGTTGAAGGTGCGCTTTGCCACCTCTTCCCCGCCCTCGATGGAGATGGTCACGGCAAAGCCGCCGGTGTAGCAGGCGCTCTCGGCTTCCCTTTGCAGGGCCTCAGCGATCATCTGCCGGGGCACATGGTTGATGGCAGCTTCCCCCACCGGCTGGTCCAGCCCGGCCTTGGTCACCCGGCCCACGCCCTTGCCGCCGGAGATGCGGATCTCGGTGGTATCGGGCAGCAATTCTACGGCGGCGATCACGGGCAGGCCGGTGGTCACATCCACATCATCCCCGCCGTCCTTCTCAATGGCGCATTCGGCACCGGCTCCGGCGGGGCGGCAGTACAGCGGGGCCACCTCCACCACGATGCCCTTCGGCGTGCGCAGGGCAACGCTCTCCGGGGCATGGCCGGTGAGCAGGAGCCGCGCGGCCCCCGCCGCACCCAGCGCCGCGCAGGTGCCGGTGGTGTACCCGCAGCGGAGCAGCTTCTGTCCACTGCGGACGTAATGTTCAAACTTTGGCCCGGCAGGCTTTTCCGGGCCGAACACGGCCTCGTACTGCTCCTTGGTCAGGCTGTACAGCGCCCGGATGTTCTCCGGGGCAAAGGCCTCCTTTGGGGTCAGCACCCCCGAAACGCTGTGCGGGAACACGCAGACCACCGCATCCGCGATCTTCTGCGCCATGTCCAGCTCGTGCAGGCTGACGATCACGGCCAGCCCCTGCTCATGGGCCAGTTTCTGCAGGATGGTCAGCAGCTCGATCTTTCCCTTGACATCCAGAAAAGAGGTCGGCTCGTCCAGCAGCAGAACTCCGGGCTGCTGGCAGATGGCACGGGCCAGCAGAACGCGCTGGCGCTGGCCGTCGCTGATGCAGTTGAAATCCCGGTCCGCCAGAGGGGCAGCCCCCACCAGCTCCAGCGCATCCCGCACGGCCTGCCGGTCGGCATCGGACAGGATGCCCAGCCGCCCGGTATAGGGGATGCGCCCGGCGGCGGCAAACTCAAAGCAGGAAGTCAGCTCGGTGCGGCGGGTATGGGGCAGCATCAGGGCCAGCTTCCGGGCCCGGGCCGGGCCGGTGTAATCGGTCAGACTGCGGCCATCCAGCAGGACAGCCCCGCCCAGGGGGGCCAGCTGGCCCGCCAGCGTTTTGAGCAGGGTGGATTTGCCCGCGCCGTTTGGCCCGATGAGGGCCAGGATCTGCCCCGGCACCGCCCCCAGCGTGATGCCGGAAGCAAGGGGCGCACCGCCATAGCCGATGGCCAGTTCTTTCGTTTCACAGAGGTATTTCATCGCACACCCTCCTGACCCCGGCGCACCAGCAGCCAGATGACCACCGGTGCACCAAACACTGCCGTTACGGCGCTGATCGAAAGCTCGGTGGGGGCAAACATGCTGCGGGCGATGAGGTCACACAGCAGGCAGAAGGCCGCCCCGCCCAGGCAGCACCCGGGCAGCACCACCAGCGGCCTTGCGCTGCCGAACAGCTGCTTGACCAGATGGGGCACCGCGATGCCCACAAAGGAGATGGGCCCCGCAAAGGCCGTGACACAGGCGGCCAGCAGGCTGGAAAGCAGCACCAGCAGCCGGGAAAAGGCTTTGACATTGATGCCCACGCTCCGGGCGTAGGCCTCCCCCATCTGGTAGGCGGCCATGGGCTTGGAAAGGCAGAACGCTGCCGCCAGAGCGGGCAGCACCACCAGCGCCGCCGCCTGCACATTGCCCCAGGTCATGCCGGAAAAGCTGCCCTGAGACCAGTTGTGGAGGTTGACGATGTTGCTGTCCTGGGCAAAGGCCACCACAAACTCCGTAACGGCCGAGCAGATGTAGCCGATCATTACGCCGCAGATGACAAGGATGCTCATCCGCTGCACCCGCCGGGAAACCGCCAGCACAAAGGCCATGGAGGCCATGGCCCCCGCAAAGGCGGCTGTGATCAGGGTAAGGGAGCTGGTGAGCAGGCCATGGTTCAGAAAAGCCACCATGACCAGTGCCACGGCCAGCTTGGCCCCGCTGGAAATGCCCATGACAAAGGGCCCTGCAATGGGGTTGGCAAAAAAGGTCTGCAGCAGGTAGCCTGCCGCCGAGAGCGCCGCCCCCAGCAGCACCACCATCACGGCCCGGGGCAGGCGCAGCTGGGTGATGATGCCCACGCTCAGAGCGTCCTGCCCGCGGCCGGTCAGGGCCGCCAGCACTGCCCCCGGTGTCAGGGACACACTGCCCCAGAACAGGTTGGCGGCAAACAACACCGCCAGCAGCAGGGCAAGGATGCCGTAAGAAAGGATCAGGCGCTTTTTGCTGGTCATAGGTTACTCTACTTTCCTCAGAAATTGCAGGTCGGCGGGGTCGTTCTCCGTAAAGACACGGTGCAGGTCGAGCACAAAATCGACCAGCGCCGTGCTCTGCTGGAAAAAGCTCTGGGTGGTGCACCAGACACTGCCGCTCTGCACGGCCTTGAACTCGGCCAGCAGGGGGCATTTTGCCACCAGTTCCTCGGTGGTGTGCACCACGCCCTCAATGGTGCTGTTGTAAAGGAGCACATCGGCATCCTTTGCACCGGCGTAAAAATCCTCCAGCGGCAGGTTCATGGTGGAAAGGTTGTTGCCGTTGTCGGTCAGGTCCGCAAAAACATAATCACCGCCCGCCATCTCGATCATCTGGGCCACATAGTCGCCGCCCTTGCGCACATTGGCAAGGTTGTTGGCTGTGATGGAGAAAAAGGCACAGCGCTTGCCGGTGGAAGCCTGCCCGGCCAGCGGTGCAAGGCGCTCCACCTGCCGGGCGAATTCCTGTTCCGCCAGCTCCTCTTTCCCCAGCAGGATGCCCCAGAACTTGAGCCATTCCAGCCGGGCCAGCGGGCCGCTCTCATAGCTGGAGCGCTCCACCAGCACCGGGATGCCGAACCGTTCCAGCTGCTCCTTGACCTCCGGGGTGTGGTAGATCATGGTGTTCTCGATGGCAAGACCGCAGTTGGCCGCAAGGATCTTTTCATAGTCCGGGGCGCTGTACTTGCCCGCATAGGCAATGCGCCCGGCCTCCATGGCGGCTCTGGCCTCATCCAGATACCAGCCCTCCGCCCGGGTGCCGGAAAGAGTCACGCTGTCCAGCCCATCCAGCGCGAGGAACAGATCCATCACCGAGGTGGAGACAAGGTAGATGTTCCGGATGGGCTGACGCAGCACCGTCACGCTCTCGGGCAGGCCTTCCACCTCAGCGGCATCCTCCGGGGTCACAAGGAACTGCTCCCCCGATTCGGTCAGGGTCAGCATGGTATAGCCGCCCTCATAGCAGTCGGCAGTAAACTGTGTGGCGTAATCCAGCGGGCAGGCATGGTCAAAGACCAGTTCTTCTGTGCTGGCGGGCGCTGTCTCGGAGACGGCGCAACCCGACAGGGCCAGTACTGTAACAGGCAGAACGCGCAGGAATTGTTGTCTCGTCAGTTTCATCAGTTCAGCGCAAAGGTCAGCGTATACTCGATCTCATGGGGGGTGCTCATGGCTACGGTATCAGCAGTGACAGCCAGCGGGGTGCCCAGTGCAGAAACAGGGATCTCAAAGGTGGAGTTGCCCTCGGTGTTGGTGGGCAGATACTTCTCACCATCCACGATCATGTAATCATAATTGGGGCTGCTCCACAGGATGACAGCGGTCATTTTGCCATCCGCCACGGTCAGGACGGCAGGGCTTTCCACGGTGGCACGGCCAGAGCCGCCCTCCAGGGTCACATTCACGCTGTATTCACCGTCCGCAGGGGTCTCGGCAGCTTCCTCAGCCTTGGGCTGTGCATTGCGGATGCTCACGGTGTGGTCATACCACTTGCCCTTGGTCCCGAGGAGTGCCAGCTGGAAGTCCTGGTCCACAGCGGCCACGGGGATATCATAGCCGTAGACCTCCTCCGAGGTGCCGTCGGAGTAAGTGACGGTGTCGGTGGTGGGCAGCAGCCAGTCTGCCTTGTTGGCCTCGGCATCGGCAGCCATGCCAACATACAGGTTGACGATCTTCTTGGAGGCCAGACTGACGTGGAAGGTCATCTGCCCGTTCTCCACGGTCAGGGTGCCCATGCCATCGCAGGCTTCGTTGGCGTGGAACATGCCGCTGTCGGTGTCGAACTCAGCCGTGTACACGCCGTCCGGCAGGGCAGCTTCGGTGCTTTCGGAAGCGGCGGCAGCGCTCACGGCAGAAGCGGCTTCCGAGCTGACAGCAGAGGAAGCAGTGGAAGAAGCCCCGCTGCAGCCGGTGAGGACGGCGGCCAGCATCAGAGAAGCAACGGACAGGGAAACAAACTGTTTGCAGTGCATAAACAAAATACCTCAAAAATTCAGAATTTGAAATGGGAGTGTTTCTCCTCATGCGGGGAAGCTCTCCATAAAAAATGCCCGAAAAGATCTCTCCCTTCGGGCATTGGAATGCGGAATATTAGCCGTTCAGGGAATCAATGGCGGCTTTGGTGTGCTCAATGTAGCGCTGCTGGATGTCCTCGATCTCACCCAGACCGGCGATCTGGCACTCCACGGACGCGAAGTCACCGGAGGCCTGGAACTGGCTCAGCCAGGAATCGTCATCCGCACCGGCCATATCGTTGTTGGCGTGGTCACCGGCAACGACCATCAGGGGGCGCAGGATGACCTTGGTGTAACCGGCGGCCTTGACAGCCTCGATGACGTTCTCGCAGGCGGTCTCTTCGGGCTCACCCTCTACCGTGCCGATGAACACGTTGCTGTAGCCCAGGGTCTGCATGGCGGTCTGCATCTGGCTGTAGCTCACTTTTGCAGTGTGGGAGGTGCCGTGGCCCATAAAGACGAAGGCGACCTTCTCCTCAGCAGCGGCCTCCAGGCTGTCGAAACCGGCATCCTTCACAGCAGCAGCGGTAACGGCCTTGGCAACAGCTTCCTTGTCGGCGTTGATGACTGCAGCATCGGCACCAACCTCGCCCAGCAGGGGCTCGGCAACGGCGACGCTCTCGAACTTGTCCTTGTACTCGTCGATCATCTCCATCATCTCGTCGTACTCTGCACCGTGCATCAGGTGGGTGGGCTGGACGACCAGGTTCTTCACGCCGTTGGCCACAGCGCGGTCCAGAGCCTGCTGCATGTTGTCGATCTTCTCGCCGTCGCGGGCCTGAACATGGTTGATGATGATCTGTGCGGTGAAGGCGCGGCGGACAGACCAATCGGGATAAGCGGCCTGCAGCGCATCCTCGATGCCCTTGATATCCTTCACTCGGCTGTCGTTGAAGGAGGTGCCGAAGGAGACCACCAGCAGCTCATTCTCGCCGATGTCGTCCTGATTGCGGCTGTCGTCCTTGGAAGCATCGCCGGTGTCGCGGCCAAAGTAGTCAGGGTCAGCCTCTTCGCCCTCGACCAGCTCCTTCTGGGCATCGGTCAGGGCATCCCATGCGGCCTTGGCGGCCTCACACTGGGCATCGGTGTCATCGGTGCGCTCCTGCACATAGATGGCATCGATCAGGTCTGCAACGTTCTTTGCGGCCAATTCGTCAGCCTCCTCGCCGGAAACCTCGCTGCTGGCAGCAGATCCTGCCGTGCTGGAAGCAGTGGTGCTGCTTGCGGCACCGCCGCAGCCGGTCAGTACACCGGCGCAGAGGGCCAGAGCGGTCAGAGCGGCCGCTGCTTTGTGGATGGTGCGTTTTCTCATTTTTGTTCGTTCCTTTCCTGTTTTTGAACATAATTTTTGCTGAACAGAAGGTACAGGAAAGAGTGCCCGGCAAAACAAAAGGGGCCTTTCTGCTTGCGGGACGGCAAAGCAAAAAGGCCCTTTTCAGTTTTTTCAGGCTTTTTGGGTACAACCAATTCCTCGTGATCTGGGGCTTGCGCCCCCGTACCAACAGCGGGCAGGTTTCCTGGCTGAAAGCTCAACATCCACCGCCGCCTTCCCGGAACATACGTTCCAGTGACCGGTGCAGCTGCACCCTGGCGGTAAACTCCCTTATCACAGTGACGAGATCGTGCGGGATTTGCACCCGCTTCCCTTTTAACATACCTGCCCCCGGCCAGAGCCGCGGGCGGTACGCACCTGCTGTTTTCTATTCAGTTCGCTGTTCAGTATAACATACTCAACGGAGGAATGCAATCACCACTCCGGGGAAACTTCCGGGCTCACAGGCGGTGTTTTTTCCCCGATCAGGGCCACCGCCACATCGTTGACATTGGTGCCCGTTGCCCCGGTGATGATCAGGCCATCCACTGCTTTCAGGGCGTGGTAGGAATCGTTGTTCTGCAAAGCAGCGTATCCGCTCCAGCCCCCGGCCTCCAGCGCGGCAAGGGTATCCCCATCCACATAGCCGCCGGCGGCATCGGTGGGGCCGTCTGTGCCATCGCTGCCCACAGAGAACACCGCCGCGTTCAGCCCGGCAATGGCAGGCGCAGCCGCAAGGGCCAGCTCCTGATTTCTTCCGCCAAGCCCTTTTCCGGTCAGGTGAACGATGGTCTCGCCGCCCGCGATGTAGGCCAGCTTTTTCCCCTGCCCTGCCTGGGTGCGGACAATGGAGCCAAGAAAGCTGCCTGCTTCCCGTGCTTCGCAGCAGAGTTGGTCGGTCAGGAGAACTGGTTCATATCCCAGATTCCGGCAGGCACTGGCCGCGGCACGGCAAAGCTCCCGCACGCTGCCGGTGATCCGGGTGGTCACATTGTCCAGCGTTTTGGGCGTTTCCTGCGCCAGCAGGGCCCGGGCCTGTGCTGAGAGTGCCAGATGATACTTTTCGGCAACGGCAAGCGCCTGGGCGCAGGTGGAGGTATCCGGCACCGCCGGGCCGCTGGCGATCATATCCAGCGGATCCCCCAGAATGTCGCTCAGCACGATGCTGAACACCTGTGCAGGGGCACAGCGCTGCGCGAACCGCCCGCCCTTTACACCGGAAAGCCGCTTGCGGATGGTATTCATCTCCACAATGTCGGCCCCGCTGGCCAGCAGCTGGCTCGTGATGTCCTGCAGCTCTGCCCCGGGAACGAGCGGCTGCTCGAACAGCGCACTGCCGCCACCGGAAAGCAGGAACAGCACCGTATCCCCGGCGGTCAGCCCCTGCACCAGCTCCAGCGCCTTTTGGGTGGCCGCAAAACCGTTTGCATCCGGCACCGGGTGGCCCGCCTCATAGCAGGTCACACCTGGGATCTCACCTTTCACATGGCCGTACTTGGTCACGACCACGCCGCCATCCACCCGGCCCAGCGTTTCAACCGCCGCGTGTGCCATCTGCCAGGCCGCCTTGCCCGCCGCCACCAGAAGCACCCGGCCCTTCCCGGGCCGGAGATCCCGCAGCGCGCGGCGCACCGCCTCATCCGGCAGAACAGCGTTCAGGCTGGAACGAAGGATCACATCCGCATCCAGGCGCAGTGCAGCATTCATAGACTCGCCCTCCTTGCAGCGGTGCCCGCCCCTCCGGGACAGCGCACCGAAAACAGCCGAATAAAAAATCAAGACCGACGATCTCTTTTGAAATCGTCGGTCTTGTTTCAATCCGAGTGGCGAGAATCGAACTCACGGCCTCTTGAACCCCATTCAAGCGCGCTACCAAAACTGCGCTACACCCGGACATCTGATCGAGCTTGTCACTCACAGCTCAATCAGTATACCCGAAGAATGGTGTTTTGTCAAGCACTATTTTCAAATTTCTTCTTCATTTTCGGCAATGGCCGTTGTGCTGCCCACCGGCTGCGGAAACTCCACCGTAGCCAGCGCCACAGCGAACACGCTCTGCGCACCGGCATCCAGCAGAGCCTGCGCGCAGGCCGAGGCCGTGGCTCCGGTGGTCAGAACATCGTCCACCAGAAGGATGCGCTTTCCCTCCACAGCCTCCGGCCGGGCTACCCGGAAGTCACCCGCCACATTGGCCAGCCGCTCGTCAAGGGAAAGTCCTTCCTGCCGCCGGGTGGAGCGGGCACGGGTCAGCGCGTCTGTGACCACCGGCACGCCCACCGCCCGGGCAAGGGGCTGTGCCATCCGCTCCGGCACATTGTAGCCGCGCTTTTTGCTGGAGGCCGGTACTGGAAGGATGCAGTCGTAACCCCTATCAAGGCCCGGCACCGGTTCGGGCAGGGGCTCAGAGCCGCACATTCTGATCTCGCTGCCAAAGAGCAGGCGGGCCATCTCCACGCCCAGTTCCACAGCTGCCCAGGGCGCGCCCTGATATTTCGCCCGCAGCACCGCGCGGCGGACAAGGCCGGTGTATCGGTAGGGCGCGGCTGCCCCATCCAGCCGCCCCAGGTAGTGCTCGGAGCCGCGCAGCCGCATGGAGGGTGCACGGCGCAGCTCTGCCAGCCCATCGGCGCAGTCCGGGCAGGCAGGCTGGTTTCCCAGCACCCGATCACAAAAAGGGCAGCGGCGCGGGTAAAGCACCCAGCGCAGCTGCCGCAGTGTGCGGCTCAGGCCGCTGTAATAAAGCATCAGTCGTTCTTGACCGCAATGATGACGCGGACCTTTTTTCCGGCAGCGCAGCCGAAATTATCGTACCAGCCGGTCAGCTGGTAGCCGTCCGCATCCACCTGAGCCAGCTTGGTGGGGTAATACTGGCCCTTGTACCACAGGTAGACCTGCACATTGTCGGCCATCTCGTAGCGTTCATTGCCCGAGAGCACCGAGGCCGCGCCGACCTTGTCGATCTTCAGGGGCATCAGCTGCATCATGGCCTTGACAGAGCCGGTGGTCTCCTGCCGCACGGCAATGCCGCCCGCCAGCACCGGATACTTGATGGCCGTGGTGTAGCTGGCCACCGCGCCGTTGACGTAGCAGATATAGGTCGCCCCGCCGCCGATGTAATTGAAGATCTGCTTGAAGGGGGTGCCCGTGATCTCCGCGATCTGCTGGAAGCCAATGCTCATCAGGGAGCCGGTGTTGCTGGTCAGCTTCTGCCAGGCCGTGCTCAGGATATCGCCCGAAACGATGCCCCACAGGATCTCGCTGGTGGTTGGCACCAGCAGGTTGGACAGGCGGTCTACCGCCGTGGCACCGGTCACAGTGGTGGTGGTATCCGAGGTAGAGCCAGAGCCATCGGTGCCGCCCGTGGCCGCTCCGGTGGTGGTGCCTGTCGTGGTCCTGGTGCCGGAAGCGGAATCTCCCGCCGCAATGCTGGTGACAAGGCTCTTCAGGTCAGAATAATTCATGGCCAGATTTTTCACATCGTCCAGCACGCCGTAGCTCCACAGGTCGCCGGTTACATCGTTCAGGATGAGCCGGTCGATCTGTCCGGCATCGTTGACGGTATAGTAGCGGACATCGAGGTCACTCAGTGTTACCCCCGATAAGCGGCTGGGACGAACCGTCCCAGCCACACCCTCCGAAGTTGTATCCAGAATCTCTACATCGTCGGCCAGGGCGGCAGCGCCCAGCGCAGTGGCATTGGTATTGATGGTGCCGTTGACGCGGCGGTCATCGATGTGTTCCACGCTCTCGCCCTCCGGGGTGACCTTGATCTCTACCAGCCACCCCTGCGGAAAGTTCAGGCTCTTGTCCACGTTCACAATGCGGGCAATGCCATCGGTGCACATGACGGAGACTTTCTGCAGAACATCCGCGCCGTTCTCTTCCACCAGACTGCGGGTGGCGGTCTGCACGACACCGTAGAACACGCTGTCGGCTTCCTCGCCGGTCACGATCCCGGCAGCCTCATTGTTCATGCCCAGCAGCAGGGTGACGACCTCGCCCACGCCGCCGCCGTTGAGGGAGGACACCTGGGAGGCCACCGCAGAGGAACCCAGCGTATAGCTGGTGCCTGCCACCGTTACACTGGTGGGGGCGCTGGCACTGGGCGAAACTGCCGTGATGCGGCCAGCGGCGCGGCGGGTGTAGACCCACAGCGTCTGTAAACTCTCACTGTAATAATACACGTCGTATTTGTTCAGTTCCGCAGATTCCGACGCTTTATCGTTGCGGTAGACCATCTTGGGAACAAAGGGCAGCTGGACCGTATCGCCCGCCACAAAGGGGCCCTTCAGGCTCTTGAGCATGACGCTGGAGGTATCCACCTGACCGTTGGAGACCGTGAAGCCCAGGCTGCTGCCGTAGGCACTGCCGCTGGCGGTGTTGGCTGTCAGGGCGTTGTAGAACAGCAGGGCGCACTCCTCGTAGTTGAGCACCTCGCCCTGGCTGCGGTCCACCTGATTGCGCAGGCCCAGCTCACTGGCCTTGTTCAGCTGTGCGTTGGGGAAGGAGCCGCTCAGGTCGGTCATCTTATAGCCCATCAGCTTGAGGATGGCCGTGACCGCCTCTTCCAGCGTCACGGCATTGTCGGGCCGGAAAGAGCCGTCGGTGTAGCCGTTCATCCAGCCGTTCTGCACCGCAATGCGGACATAGGGTGCATAGGGCGAAGTGCCGGGCAGGTCGGTGAACAGGGTGCCCACCGTGCCCTGAGAGCCCACGCTCTCGCGGTAGGTGGAGTAGGACACCAGCATCCGGGCCAGCGCACCGCGGGTGACCACAGCGTTCAGAGCAGCCTGCTGGCTGCTGTCCATCGCGTTCAGCGTGATGGACAGCTGGACCGCCGTGTTGGCGTTGCCCGCTGCCGATGCCGGCAGCACCAGCATCGACACGGCAATGCTCACCGCCAGCAGAAATGCAAGGATTCGCTTTTTCATGGAAAATCCTCCTTAAAATAGTTTCTAATGTATTCCGGGTTGCGGCTCCCAGCGTCTGCTTCGTGCAAAGCCTTGCACTTGCATCCTGCTGGCCGCGGCCCCAACAACTCCTCCCTTCATCCGCCACTGGCGGCGGTCGTCGTTGTTGCCCCTATCAGGGGAGCTCCGTAAGGCGCTGGCAAAGCCAGACCGAAGCGGTAAGAGGTTTAATCATATCTCAGCGCTTCAATGGGGTTGAGCCTTGCGGCGCGCTTGGCGGGCAGGTAGCCGAACAGCACACCGATGCCCACTGAGATGCCAAAGGCCACCACGATGGAGTTGAACGAGGGGCTGACGGTCACATCAATGCTGCTGGAGATCATAGGCAGGATGCGGTTTGCCGCCATGGACACGATATAGCCAAGGACGATGCCCAGCACGCCGCCCAGTGCGGAGGTGGTGGCGGCTTCCACCACAAACTGCGACAGGATCACCCGCTCCTTGGCACCCAGTGCCTTGCGGATGCCGATCTCCCGGGTGCGCTCGGTCACCGACACCAGCATGATGTTCATAATGCCGATGCCGCCCACCAGCAGCGAGATGCTGGCAATGCCGGTAAGGATGATGATGACCATGTTGATCATCTCGTTCATCTCCTCCAGCCACTCACTGGCGCTGTAGATGTAATAAGCGTTGTCGCTCTTGAGCAGGTCGTACAGGCCGCTTTCCACCACCGCCTTGGCCTCGTTGGCCCGGCTCTCGTCCGTCATAATTGCAACAAAGTTTTTGGCACTGGACTGGTTTGAGAGCCGCATGGCCGTGGTGTAGGGCAGATAGACGCAGTCATCGTCTGAGCCCTGCTGCATGTTCTTGTCCGTCACCTTGGCGTTCAGCACGCCCACGATCCGGAACTTGTAGGCCCCCAGCTTGATGGTCTGGCCCACCGCGTTGCCGCCGTAGGCCACCCGGTTGAGGTAATCGCCAATGATGCAGACCTGCTTGTTGTCCTTGATGTCCATGTACTGCAGGCCGCGCCCCTGGGCGAGGGTATAGTTTTTCATCTCGGCGTAGTGCTCGTCCACACCGTAAACACTGGTGCCGTAGCGGTAGGTCGTGGTGCCCACCTTGGGGGTGTTGTTGCTGAAATCGATCTGGGGCGAGACTGCGGAGATGAGCTCCTTGTTCTTATCCGCGATCTTATACACATCCTCCACCGAGGCGGTGCGGGAGCCGTAGCCCCAGACCTGAATGGACAGGGCATTCGTGCCCAGCGCCGAAAAGCTGTCCCGCATGCTCTGGGTCATACCGTTGCCCAGACCCACGATGACGATGACCGCCATGACACCGATGATGATGCCCAGCATGGTCAAAAAGGTGCGGAGCTTGTTGCTCCACACGTTCTGGAGGGCCTGACGGAAGGTCTCAATGATCATTTGTTCCCCTCCTGTTCTGCCGGTTCAAAGTTCAGCGTCGGCTGGACGATGGCTTCCGGCGCGCGGGAGTCGCCATCGTAGACCACCTGACCATCCTCCAGCCGGATGATGCGGTCGGCCTGCACGGCAATGGAGTTGTCATGGGTGATGAGCACCACCGTATGGCCCTGTCCATGCAGGTCCTGCAGCATTCCCAGCACCTCGCGGCCGGTGTGGCTGTCCAGCGCGCCGGTGGGCTCATCAGCCAGAATGATCGCCGGGTTGCGCACCAGCGCCCGCGCGATGGATACGCGCTGCTGCTGGCCGCCCGAAAGCTGGTTGGGCTTGTTTTTCAGCTTATCGCCCAGCCCCACCTGCTCCAGCACCTCGCGGGCCCGGCGGTGGCGCTCGGCGCGGGGGATGCCCGCATAGACCAGCGGCACCTCCACGTTTTCCAGCAGGTTCAATTTGGGCAGAAGATTATACTGCTGGAAGATGAACCCCAGCATCTCGTTGCGGATGGAGGCCAACTCGTTCCGGCTCATCTTGCCCACATCCCGGCCGTTCAGCCGGTAGGTGCCCGCCGTGGGCACATCCAGACAGCCGATGATGTTCATGCAGGTGGACTTGCCGGAGCCGGACTGGCCCACAATGGCAACAAACTCGCCTTTTTCTATTTTCATGGTGATGTGGTCGGCAGCTTTTACCGTGGTGTCGCCCATCTGGTAATACTTGCAGACCGCATCAAATTCGATCAGAGCGCTCATTCCATCCTCCCATCAGAAGATCATCATGCTGCTGCCATCGTCATAGTAGTAGCTGTCGCTGCTGACCGAGTTGGGGTCGTAACCAATGGTGTCCCCCTCCTGGATGCCGCTGACGATCTGGGTGTAATCATCATCGCTGACACCGGTCTTGACGGCCACATAGACAAAGCCCTCGGGTGCCTCCATGGTGGTATCCGCCTTGGAAGCGCTGGGGGAATCCTGGGTCACCAGCACATAGCCGCCCCGGACGATGGCCGCATTGGGCACGGTCAGGGCATTGGCAGCCTCAGCCACCACGATCTCAGCGTTGGCGTTCATGCCCGGGCGCAGGCCGTCGGTCTCGTCAATGCGGATGGTCACCGGGTAGGTAGTAGTACCGCCGTTGGAAGCGCCCTTCATGGAGACGCGGGTCACAGTGCCCACATAGTTCTTATCCTGCACGGCATCGGCTGTGATCTGCACTTTCTGGCCCACAGACAGGGAGCTGATCTGCAGTTCGTCCACGTTGATGACCATTTCCAGATAGCTCAGGTCATAGATGACGCAGAGGGTATCGCCGGATTTGACCGCGTCGCCCACCTTGGCATCCTTTTCAATGATGGTGCCGCTGATGGGAGAGGTTACGGTATAGTTGGCCATGGTATCCTGCAGGTTCTGCAGGGAGATCTCAGCGCTGCGCAGGGTCTCAGAGGCCGACTGGATGCTCTCGGTCAGGTCATCGCCGCTCAGCTCGATCAGGATATCGTTCTTGGCAACAGTCTGGCCCTCCTGCACATGGATGGAGGTCACGGTGCCTGCGGCCTGTGCGGTCAGGGTACGCTCTGCCTGATAGCCAAAGGTGGCAGAGCCGATGGAGCTGACCCCGTTGATGGAGGCGGTGGCCGCCTGCGCGGTGGTCAGGCCGCCTGCATTCCGCACGGCAATGGTCACGGTGCGGGTGAGCAGGTTGCCGGTACTCAGTGCATCCGTTCCGGTCACGCTGGTCACGGTGCCGTCCAACTGCTCAAAGGTGCCGTCCAGCGTCACCTGGGCGGTCTGGCCCACGCTGAAATTGGCGGCATCAGCGGCGGGGAATTCCAGCGTCAGCAGCATTTTGGAGCTGTCGCGGATGATGGCGACCTCCTGCCCGCTGGTCACCTCGTCGCCCTTGGCGACCTTCAGGGTGCTCACGGTGCCATCCACTTCGGCACGCACATACTGGCGGTCCACCACCTTGTCATAGCTGCGCTGTGCCTGCTGCATGGCGATCTCGGCCTTTTCAAAATTGGTGGAAGCATCCGAGCTGTCCAGCGTGTAGAGGATGCTCCCCTCATCCAGCACATCGCCCTCCTCAAACTCGCCGGTGAGCACCTTGCCCTCCACCAGAGATTTCACGGTGTAGGTGTTGGCAGGGTTCAGGGTACCGGTGCCGCTCAGGGTGTTGGAGACATCCCGCACTTCAGGGCTGGCTTCCAGATAGCTGGGGTCCACGGCTGTGGTGCTGGCGCTCTTGGGCTTGAGCAGAAACACACCGCCCGCGATCACCACACAGACCACCGGCACGAGCCATTTCCAGTTCTTCTGCAAAAACAGCACCGGGGCCTTGGCAGTCTGTGCCGCAGACGTTTCCGTGCCCGGGTTCTCCGCGCCGTCCTTCTTCTTGTTCCAGATCATCATGTTCCTCCTATCAGATTCAGGCCCGCCGGAGGGCGGCCTGTCAGATTCCTTTCCTATGTATAGGTGTAGTGTATCGCATTTTGCCCGGATACACAAGCGTCCAAATTTCGTTTGAACGCTTTTCAGCAAATTTTCACAGATTGTAAACCTTTGCGCAAATCGCAAGTTGACCTGCCTGCCGCTTTCTGGTTTAATCGGGACGTTGTTTATACCAAATCAGAGGAGGATTTTTTACCATGAATCAGACCAGTAAGTTCTCGGTGCGCGATATCTGCTACGCGGGCCTGTTTGCCGCCGTCATCGCCGTGATGGCACAGATCTCCATCCCCATGCCGCTGGGCGTGCCCATGACCATGCAGACCTTCGCCATCACGCTGGCTGCCGTGGTGCTGGGCTCCAAGCTGTCCGCCATTGCCACGCTCGTTTACCTGCTGCTGGGCGCTGTGGGCGTGCCGGTGCTGGCCAACTTCTCCGGCGGCATCGATAAGTTTGTCGGCCCCACCGGCGGCTTCCTGATCTCCTTTCCCATCATGGCCTACATCATCGGCCTGGGCGTGGAGCACAGGGATGCCTTCAAGGGTGCTTTCCCCGTGGCGGTTGTCGTGGGCACTGTGGTCAACTATATCGTGGGTGTCATCCTGTTCGTGATCGTCGCCCACAGCACCGTGTCCGTGGCTGTTTCTGCCTGCGTTCTTCCCTTCATCCCCACCGCCATCATCAAAGCTGTGCTGGCCTGCGTGCTGGGCCTGAACATCCGGAAGCGGATCCCGGGGGTAAAAAAGGCATGAGCATCGTACTGCGCCCGCATCACCTGCTCTGCACCCAGGGCTACTCCGGCCATGGCTACAGCGAAGCCTTTGTGGAGCACATGAACGATGTCGTTCACCAGCTGCGGGAGGTGCCCGGGACGAAGATCCAGCTCACCTTCTCCACCGACACCCTCTGTTCCTGCTGCCCCAACAAGCTGGGCACCGACCTGTGCGACACACAGGAAAAGGTCAAGCGATACGACCGCAAGACCGTGGAGTATTTCGGGCTGGAGGAAAAGGAATACGACTACCAGGCCCTCATCCGGGAGATCGATGCAAAAGCCACCCCCGAGATGCTGGCCGATATCTGCCGGGACTGCTGCTGGTTCCCCATCAGCGCCTGCTGCAAGAATATCTGCGAAGGCAAATACGTGAAAT
Source organism: Faecalibacterium hominis (ex Afrizal et al. 2022) (assembly GCF_049545105.1). Lineage (NCBI taxonomy): Bacteria > Bacillati > Bacillota > Clostridia > Eubacteriales > Oscillospiraceae > Faecalibacterium > Faecalibacterium hominis (ex Afrizal et al. 2022). Next base: position 1,394,746 of record NZ_CP186860.1, read on the forward strand.
AACATTTTCCCCTATACAAGAGGCCGCCGTGCAGGAGATGATCCTGCACGGCGGCCTCTTTGTTTTATTCTGTTTCTGCGGCCTGCACCGTTACATAGACCCCGGCGGGGACACAGGCGGCCCAGGCATCCTGCTCGCTCAGCCAGCCGAATTGCTCGCACACATGGTCCGGGCACTGACTGTCGAGGAAGGCAACGGCCCCATCTTTTACCTGCAGATGCACGATGTAATCGCCCACATCATACAGATAATCGTGGTCCTCGTCCAGCGGGATCGTTTCGGTGATGCCGTCGCCGAAATCGACCACGGCCACCAGCGGCTCCGCTTTGGGGGCGTTGGCGCGGTACAGCACGAACAGGAGTGCTGCCGCGGCCAGCACCACGGCCGCAAAGATCAGATTTTTCTGCCAGCTTTTCAGGCGTTTCATGCAGCGTACTTGCTGGCAGCTGCGCCTGCAATGCGGCCAAAGACAGTGAAGTCAGCCACGGCGTTGCCGCCCAGGCGGTTTGCACCGTGGACACCACCGGTCACCTCACCTGCTGCGAACAGGCCGGGGATGACCTCGCCGTTCTCGTTCAGGACTTCGGTGTTGGTGTTGATCTTCAGGCCGCCCATGGTGTGGTGCACGCCTGCGGTGACCTTGATGGCATAGTAGGGAGCGGTATCCAGCTTGTTTGCAAAGCTGGTGCGGCCAAAGTCGGGGTCGTTCTTGGCCTCAACATAGCCGTTCCAGGTGTTCATGGTCTCGGCAAAAGCAGCCTCATCAACGCCCATTGCCTTGCCCAGTTCCTCATAGGTCTCACCGGTCACGGTGTAGCCCTTCTTGATGTAGCCCTGGATGACACTGGAAGCATCCACCATAGCCTGATCCACCACCAGCCAGCTGTAGCTGCCGGTCTGAGCGATCTCGGCAGCGGAAACCACATCACGGGTACCGACTTCATCAATGAAGCGCTTGCCCTCGGCATTGATCAGCACAGCACCGTCGCCGCGCAGGCCCTCGGTGATCAGGGCAGCGGTGTTAGCCTCCACGGTGGGGTGGATCTGGATCTGATCCATATCCACGGTGTCAGCACCGATGGCCTGTGCCATCTTGATGCCCTGGCCCAGGATGCCGGGGGCGTTGGTGGTCATAAAGCCCTTCAGCTCGGGTTTGTACTCAACGACCATATCGAGATTTGCGCCGAAACCGCCGGTGGTCAGCACCACAGCCTTGGCATTGATGGTGATGGTCTCACCGGAAGCACCGGTGGCCTTGATGCCAACAGCAGCGCCGTTGTCATCGGTCAGGATCTCGGTGGCGGTGGTGTTCAGCATCATCTGAACACCAGCCTTCTGGCAATTCTCCTCCAGCAGAGGGATCATGTAGGAACCCACGGAAAGAGTCTTGCCCTCAGCGTCCACCGGGCGGTGGATTCGCTTGACGGATGCGCCGCCGAAGCTGGAAACACTGTGCAGGGTGATGCCCTGCTCACCCAGCCAGTCGATGGCATCAGCGCTGTTGGAGCACAGGGTCTCCACCAGAGCAGGGTCATTGATACCCTTGCCGCCGATCATGGTATCCAGCTCCATCAGCTCAACGCTGTCAAAGTAGCCGGTGGGGTTGGCCTGGTAGGCAGCCCACTGCTCGGCCACGGTAGCAGCCAGAGCGGTGATGGTCTCGTTGTCAGCATACTTTTCAGCAGCGGTCTTCAGGGTCTTTTCGACACCGGCAGACTCGCCGAACTCGTTCTCATCCTGATACACGGTCTTGCCGGCGTTCATGCCGCCGGTAGCGCGCACGGAGTTGCCGCCCACCACGGGCTGGCTCTCCACGACGACAACGCTCTTGCCCTCGCTGGTGGCAGTCAGGGCAGCGGTCATACCTGCGCCGCCTGCGCCCACGATGACGATGTCGGTATCAACGGTAGAGTCCTCAGCAGGCTCAGCGTTGTTCTCCACAGCGGTCTGGAAATCCTCAGGCTTCAGACCAGCAGCGGTAATGGCAGCAGCGGCTGCCTCCTTGATGGCATTGGAGGTGATGGTTGCGGTAGACACGCCGTCCACGGCAATGCTGCCGCTCTCGGCGATCTCGCCGGGCAGCTGCTCGATTGCCTTGGAGCCCACGCCCTCGGTCTCATCGGCACCCTCAGCGGTGCAGCCGGTGATCTTGCCGTCGGTCAGGGTCAGGGTAACGGTAACATCGCCGCCAAAGCCCTTGGCAGTGCCGGTAAAATCGCCGGTAGCACCAGCGCCGGTGGTGGAGGCGGGCTTGCTGCCGCAGCCGTAGCCCAGCAGGCTCACTGCAACGACAGCGGCCATGGCCAGCGCTGCAATGCTCTGTTTCATCTTCGTATTTTTCATGGTTTCTTCTTTTTCCTTCTTAGTTGAAGCAACGTTGCAGGCAGTTAGCCTGCGCGAACATATCTCAGCATAAAAAGGGGGCTGCCCATTCGGAAGGCAGCCCCCTTTGCCGAACTAGGAAAAGATCAGGCGTTGGCCTGTGCAGCAGCAACAGCGCAGGCAACGGTAGCGCCGACCATGGGGTTGTTGCCCATGCCGATCAGGCCCATCATCTCAACGTGTGCGGGCACGGAGGAGGAACCTGCGAACTGAGCATCACCATGGACGCGGCCCAGAGAGTCGGTCAGGCCATAGCTTGCGGGGCCTGCAGCCACGTTATCGGGGTGCAGGGTACGGCCCGTGCCGCCGCCGGAAGCGACGGAGAAGTACTTCTTGCCGTTCTCGATGGCCCACTTCTTATAGGTACCTGCAACCAGGTGCTGGAAGCGGACGGGGTTGGTGGAGTTGCCGGTGATGGAGCACTGAACGTCCTCCTTCTTCATAATGGCAACGCCTTCCATAACGTCGTTTGCGCCGTAGCACTTGACAGCAGCGCGCTCACCCTCAGAGAAGGGGATCTCCTTGACGACGGTCAGGGTCTGGGAGGGGATATCGTACTCGGTCTGCACATAGGTGAAGCCGTTGATACGGGAAATGATGTAAGCTGCATCCTTGCCCAGGCCGTTCAGGATAACACGCAGGGGGGTCTTGCGGACCTTGTTTGCAGTGCGGGCGATACCGATAGCACCCTCAGCAGCAGCAAAGGACTCGTGGCCTGCCAGGAAAGCGAAGCAGGTGGTGTCCTCGCTCAGCAGACGAGCGCCCAGGTTGCCGTGGCCCAGACCGACCTGACGCTGCTCAGCAACAGAGCCGGGGATGGTGAATGCTTCCAGACCTTCGCCGATGGCAGCAGCGCACTCGGCAGCGTCGGTCAGGCCGCGCTTGACGGCGATGGCGGTGCCCAGGGTGTATGCCCAGACAGCGTTATCAAAGCAGATGGGCTGCACGCCGCGCACGATCTTGTCGCAGTCGATGCCCTTAGCGAGGAGCATCTCGTTGCAAGCGTCCAGAGACTCCAGGCCGTTGGCCTTCAGGCATGCCTCGATTTTCGGCATACGGCGATCCATAGATTCAAAAGTTGCCATGAGTTGTTCCTCCTCTCTTATTCCTCACGCGGGTCAATGTACTTGACAGCGCCCTGCTCCTTGCTGAAGCGGCCGTAAGTACCCACGTTCTTCTCGTAAGCCTCGTTGGGGGTCTTGCCGTGACGGATATCCTCCATCATCTTGCCCAGCTTGACGAACTGATAGCCGATGACCTCATCGTTGGCATCCAGAGCCAGCTTGTTGATGTAGCCCTCGGTCAGCTCCAGGTAACGGACACCCTTGGCCTTGGTGGAGAAGATGGTGCCGGTCATGGAGCGCAGGCCCTTGCCCAGGTCATCCAGACCTGCGCCGATGGGCAGACCGTCCTCAGAGAAAGCGGTCTGGCTGCGGCCGTAGACGATCTGCAGGAACAGCTCGCGCATTGCCACGTTGATGGCATCGCACACCAGGTCGGTGTTCAGAGCTTCCAGAATGGTCTTGCCGGGCAGGATCTCGCCAGCCATAGCGGCAGAATGGGTCATGCCGGAGCAGCCGATGGTCTCCACCAGAGCCTCCTCGATGACACCGTTCTTGATGTTCAGAGACAGCTTGCAGGTGCCCTGCTGGGGTGCACACCAGCCCACACCATGGGTGTAGCCGCTGATGTCCTTGATCTCATAGGCCTTGACCCATGCGCCCTCTTCGGGGATGGGAGCCGGACCATGCTTAGGACCTTTGGTGATCGGGCACATATTCTGTACTTGCTGCGAATAGGTCATAATCATACTCTCCTTTTGACAAATTGATGCCATTGGCAGGGGGTGTCCTGCCGTTTGCATTGACCGGCTGCGCCGCTCTCTTCCGCGCCACGCCGGTACTACCACGCATGATTTTATTATAGAGAACCTTGGCGGAATTTGCAAGACGTTTTGCGGATTTTTTCACAAGCATTTTTAACGGTTATATTCCACTAACTAGCACTTTCACCGCTTTCACTGCCCAGTTCGTCACATTTCTATCATATTTGTCAAAAGGAATATCTTGCGCTGTCCGGTTCAGTTTTTTCTGGGCGGTTGTTGGGCCCTGACAGGCCGGAGCGCCCAGATGCACACAAACCCCGCCGCCGCGCCTGCCATGGCCAGCCAGTGCCGCCCGGTGGCAAGACCCCACAGGTTCGCCGCAAAGGGGAAGGCAAGGCTGCCCACGCTCTGTCCCAGCGCCAGAAAGCCGTAGTTTACCCCGGCATGGGGCAGGCCGAACAGGTCGGTGGAGAGGGAAGGCAGCACCGCCGCCAGCGCCGAATAACAGAAGGTGAGCCCTGCGTACACAGCCACAACGAGCCAGCCCTGTGCGAACAGGAAGGCCGCTGAAAGCCCCAGCGACACGCCGAACAGGATCAGGTCAGTGGGGCGGCGGCCGATCCGGTCGCTGAGCAGGGGCATCAGCAAGCGGCCCGCCGCGCTGCCCACGCTGCCCAGCACCACACTCCACAGGGCAGCGCCCTCGTCCAGGCCCCGCTCCATGCCCAGCTTTAAGATGATGGGGCTGAACAGCAGCACCGCCGGGGTGGAACAGCAGACCGCTCCGGCGCAGAGCCAGTACTGTTTTGTTCTGAGCATCTGCAGCGGGGCAAGGTCGAGGGCCGGGGTGCCCTTTCCCCTGCCCTGCTCTTCGGGCTTCTGCTTTGCCGGGGGCGGGTCGGTGAGCAGGGCACTGCCCACAAGGCAGACCGGCAGCGTGAGTGCCCCCAGCGCCCAGAACGCCCCCCGGATCCCCTGCACAGGGCCAAAGCCCTTCAGCGCCGTGCGGACGAATCCGGTCAGGAACGCACCGCTCAGACCCACCGCGCCGCCAATGACCCCCGTGGCAAGGCCCTTGCGCCCGGCGTACCATTTCTGGGCACAGGACTGGATGGACGGGTAGAGAAACGCCGTGCCCAGCCCCGCCGGAATGCTGAACACTGCCCAGAACCATACTCCCTTCTCCCCGGGCAGGAGGGCCGCCGCAAAGAACCCGCCGCAGAGCAGGCCGGTGCCCCACAGCGCCGCGCAGCGCGGGCCTTTTTTATCCTGCAAAAAACCACCGATGACGCATCCCACCCCGAACGCTGCGATCAGGATGCCGAACGCATAGCCCGCGCCGTCCTCGGTCAGGCTGAACTCGTCCATCACCGGCTGCTGGAACACGCCCCACGCCGCAGGCAGGCCCGTCAGGATCTGAATGGCCGCCCCCGCCGCCAGGATCGCCCAGGGGTGTTTTGCTGCAAACTGCTTCATCTGTTTTATCACCTCGTTCTGTCAGTGTGCCCTTTTTCATTGACAAAACGGCATGATTCTTTATAATTAAAGATGTTCAAATTAAAATAACTTCACCCTCTCCGTCAGTGCTGACGCACTGCCACCTCCCCCAAAGGGGGAGGCTCTGGCGGTTCTTTGAAAAGCCTCATCTGGGATTGCCCTTGGCTCTCCCTTTGGGAGAGCTGTCGAGCGAATGCGAGACTGAGAGGGTGAGGATGCTGAGAAAGAGGAACCAACTATGAAATCACAGGCATTGAAGGGTATGCGCGACCTGCTGCCCGCTGAGCAGACCCTGCGCGACTACATCCAGGGCAAGATCCTGGAGACCTACCGTGCTTCCGGCTTTGAGCGCATCTCCACCCCCATGCTGGAGGATATGGAGAACCTGGACAAATCCGATGGCGGCGACAACCTGAACCTCATCTTCAAGGTGATGAAGCGCGGTGACAAGCTGACCAGCGCCCTGGGATCCGGCGACCCCAAGCAGCTCTCCGACATGGGCCTGCGCTATGATCTGACCCTGCCCCTGAGCCGTTTCTACGCTGCCAACAAGGACAAGCTCCCCCACCCCTTCAAGGTCATCCAGACCGACCGCGTGTTCCGCGCCGAGCGCCCCCAGAAGGGCCGCCTGCGCGAATTCGTCCAGTGTGACATCGACATTCTGGGCGACGAGAGCCCCAATGCCGAGGTGGAGCTGATCGACGTGACTGCCCGTGCCCTGCTGGGCATCGGCTTTACCGGCTTCACCGTGAACATCAATGACCGCCGCATCCTGCGCGGAATGCTGGAGAGCATGGGCTTTGCCGCCGACACACTGGACTCTGTCTGCATCACCTTTGACAAGATGGATAAGATCGGTGCCGAGGGCGTGAAGGCCGAGCTGACCGAGAAGCAGCTGCCCGATGCTGCCATCAACGCGCTGGCCGATTTCATTGCCGCCGGTGATGTGACACTGGAGTCCGTAGCTTCCCGCTGCGCCGACCCCGCCATTGCCGATGACCTGAAGTATGTGCTGGCCACCGCAAAGGCCATGGCCAACGGCCGCTTCGATGTGGCCTACTGCCCCAGCCTGGTGCGCGGCCAGGGCTACTACACCGGCATGGTGTTTGAGATCACCTGCCCGCAGTTCAGCGGTGCAGTGGCTGGCGGCGGCCGCTACGACAACATGATCGGCAAGTTCCTGGGCACCAAGGTGCCCGCCGTGGGCTTCTCCATCGGCTTCGAGCGCGTCTGCGGCATCCTGCTGGAGCAGGGCTACCAGATCCCCGGTGCCAAGCAGAAGATCGCCCTGCTCTACAACAGCGACGTGGACTTCCCCGCCGTGCTGGCCAAAGCCGCACAGCTGCGCGATACCTACAACGTCACCGTTCTGCCTCAGGCCAAGAAGCTGGGCAAGCAGCTGGGCCAGCTGGAGGCTTCCGGTTTCGCCGGTGCCGCCTTTATGGACAAGGATGAAGTAAAGATCTTCGCACAGCAGTAACAGACGGGCGGCGGGAAGTTTCCCAAAGCAAGTGTCCGCTGGGGTGGGACCCTGTTGCCGCAGGCAATAGGGCGGGCGATGGAATGGCCCGTTTCACTTGCGCGGGAAAGCTTCCCGCTGCCCTTTGCAACAGCATATATAACAAAGCCCTCTCAGCCGATTGGCCGGGAGGGCTTTGTTTTGCGCAATTCAATTACAAGTTGTACAGTTCCGTATACTTTTTGGTCAGATAATCCAGATAGTAGTGTGCATCGAAGGTGCCGCAGGCGTTTCTGACGACTTCAGCAGGCTCCAGCAGGTGGCCGTACTGGTGCACCTTTTCCCGCAGCCAGCCGGTGACGGCGGAGAGATCCCCGTGGGCCACGCCGCCGTACACATCGAATTCCTGCTCCATATTGTGGAGCATCTGGGCACCGTAGGCATTGCCCAGAGCGTAAGACGGGAAGTAGCCGAAGGAGCCGCCCGACCAGTGGCTGTCCTGCAGGCAGCCCTCGCGGTCATTGGGAACCTCCACGCCCAGATACTCCTTGTACAACTCTGCCCACGCGGCAGGAACCTCCTTTGCCGTCAGGGTGCCCGCAATGAGCTGCTTCTCGATCTCGTACCGCACCATGACGTGCAGGCAGTAGGTCAGCTCATCGGACTCGGTGCGGATGAGGCTGGGCTCCACCTTGTTCACGGCGCGGTAAAACTGCTCCGCAGTCACATTTCCCAGCTGTGCGGGGAAGAATTCCTGCACCTTGGGATAGATGGCCCCGATAAAGGCGCGGGAACGGCCGATGAGGTTCTCGTAGAAGCGGGACTGGCTCTCGTGCACGCCCATGGACACACCGCCGGTCAGGCAGGTGTACTGCAGGTCATCCCGGATGCCCAGCTCATACAGGGCATGGCCGCCCTCGTGGAGAACGGAGTACATCGAGGAGGCCACATTGTGCAGGTCGTAGTTGGTGGTGATGCGGACATCCTTGTTGTTGAACTCCAGCGTAAAGGGGTGTTCGGTCTCACCCAGGCCGCAGTGGCCCCGGTCAAGGCCCATGACCTCCATGAGATAGTCCGCAAACGCCTTCTGCTGCTCGACCGGATATTCCAGATGCAGGAAGCTGTCATCGATCTGGGGCTTCTCGCCGATGGCCCGGATGAGGGGCACCAGGCCCTTGCGCAGGGTGTCAAAGAACACGTCCAGCTGTTGAGTGTCCACGCCCCGCTCATACTCGTTCAGCAGGGCATCGTAGGGCGCTTTTTCCGCATCATAATAGCCCGCGAACTTCCGGTTATACTCCACCAGCTCCTGCAGGATGGGGCAGAAGGAGGCAAAGTCGTTTTCTTCCTTGGCCTTGTGCCAGACATCACTGGCGCGGTTGGTCAGCTCGCTGTATGCCATATACTCCTCGGCGGGGATGCGGGTGAGCTGCCGGCAGCTGCGGCGCAGCTCCTCCACCTCGCGGCGGTGGAGGGTGTCCAGCGTCTCCCGCCGGGCATAGAGCTCCTCCACCAGTGCAAGGGTCTCGGGGGCGGTCATCAGCTTCTGCATCTCACCGGCCAGAATGCTCAGAGCCACACCCCGGCCCTCGGCCGTGTTCTTGGGGGCCACGGTCACAGCGTCCAGATACAGGCTGTTGGAGGCGCAGTTGTAGGCGTACAGCTTCTTCTGCAGGGTCTCCAGCGCCCGCAGCTTCTCATTTTGTTCCATTGGGTGTTTCTCCTTTTTCAGTTTTTGGTGGGAAATGCCGGGTCATTCCAGAAAAAGCGCCTCCGGGCCACCGGGTCCGGGTCCGGGATCTCAAACGTATAGCGCTCCGTTGCATTGATGACCGTGGTCTGGCCGTGGGTGCACACCCGGGGCAGATTGGCATTATAGCTCAGGTGGACATGCCCGTGCACGAACCACTTGGGCTGGTACTCCTCCAGCAGGTCGTTGAAGCAGGCAAAGCCCTTATGGGCCCGGTCATTGCCATCGTTCAGGCCAGCCGCCGGGGAATGGGTCAGCAGCAGGTCGATGCCGCCCGCCCGGTGGGCCTTGAACCAGAGCCGCCGCATCCGGCGGCGCATTTCCTTCTCCGTGTACTGGAAGGTCTCCTCGCAGTTGTAGCGGATGCTGCCGCCCAGACCCATGATGCGCAGCCCTTTCCAGACATACACCTGATCGTCCACACAGATGCAGCCGCCCGGCTCGCCCTCTGTGCGGTAGCAGCCATCGTGGTTGCCATGGACATACAAAATGGGGGCCGCTGTAAAATTTGTTATATATTCGAGGTATTTTTTTGGCAGATCCCCGCAGGAGAGGATCAGATCGACCCCGGCCAGGCGTTCCCGGGAGCAATAGTCCCACAGCGCCTTGGAGGGGGTATCGGAAATTGCAAGTATCTTCACGTCCGCAACACTCCGTTCTGTTGAGCTTTTTACAGCGTCGTCTCTTTCAGGCTGCTCAGGCCGTTGATCTCCAGCAGGCCCAGCGTTCTGACATCCAGCTGATCGTACCGGGGCAGGCTGCCCTCCACGCACTCGCCCAGCCAGTCCATCTCCATCAGTTCCTTGGGGGTGTAGGTGTCTGCGGTGGGTGCCTTGGGGATATGCCCCTGCGCAAAGATGCCCGCCGGGAAGATGGGGAACTCGTTGGCCGCAAGGTTCTTTTCCAGCAGATCGAGCAGCTGCTGCGTGCCCTTGGGCAGGGTCTCGTAGTAATCCAGCCGCTCCGCGTCACTGCGGAAGCCCCACCAGTAGTTGATGGCCTTGCCGCTGGAACCGCTGTCCCAGGTGCCCTCGAAAATGGAGCGGATGATGCCGATATAGAACACTTCCCACTTCCAGACCGGCAGCGCCACCGGCTGGATGCTGCCATCCGGCATCCGGCGGCACAGGCCGTATTCCCTGGCGCTGCCGGTGGGCTCAAAGGGGCTGCAGGCGTAGAACAGCTCGATATCCGGGCAGTCGGAGAAATCCAGCGGCTTTCCCGGCTCCTGCAGGCAGGCCCAGCGCAGCAGGATATGGCTGTTGGGCCGCACGGTGCGCAGGCCCCGGGCAAAAGCATTGACGGCCGCAGGCACACCATAAACGGGGTTGGCCGCCACATAGCCCACCCGGTCGGTCAGATTCAGGATACCCGCCAGCATTCCCAGCAGGTAGTTGGCCTCATAGGTGCGGGGATAATAGGTGCGCACCAACGGATGGGGCGCGTTCAGGCAGCAGTTCAGGAACCGGGTCTTGGGGTGCTGGGCCGCCACCTTGAGGCAGGCGGGCCGCATCCGGATGCTGGTGGTGAACACCACGTCCGCGTTGTCGTGGGCCACCTCTTCCATGATCTGCTCCGCGTCCACCTCGGGGGAGACATTTTCCCGGTTGGTGATGATGAGCCGGTCCGGGAATTCCTTTTTCAGGGCCTCGATCCCCTTTTCGTGGCCCCGCACCCAGGCGCTATTTTTAGCATTGTACTCGTGCAGGAACACCACCTTGAGCTGGCTGGGCTTGCTGAAGATGTTCAGCTTGTTCAGCAGCGGCTCACTGCCGGGCTTTGGCTCCAGCGAAAGCTCCACGGCGTGGGGCTCCGTCAGGATCTTGATCTCATCCCACAGCTTGGCCAGGTTTTCCCGCACCTGGCTGGGGGTGGACTGGCAGGCATCCGAATACCGGTAGACCGAGAGGTACACCAGCAGCGCGTCGCCCGGGGTCAGCCCCAGGGCGGAGCCGCCCAGCGCATAGAACTGCTGGCTGAACATGGTATACAGGGCCGAGAAGTTCAGCCGGTCGTCATCCGACCATACCTCGCTGGCGGCCTTGCAGACCAGCGTCTGTAGCTTTGCATAGCCGCCCAGCCGGGAGAACTGGACATTGTTGATCTTACTCAGCTTATAAAAATCGAGAAACTCGTAGTAGATCTTGTTTTCCAGCGTGTCGTTCCGGGCCGGAACAAGCCGGGTGACCGTGCCCGGAATGGTGACCGCCTCGTAGTATTTGAGGACAGACACCCGCTTGTTGCCCTCCTGCACATAGAACTTGTTCAGGTATTCGTAGGCAATGATGGGGGTGTGGATGCCCTCTTCCAGATGGGCCTCGCAGAGATTCGACCACTTGACGGCAAACTCGGTGTCCTCTTCCAGCAGAGGCATAAAGTTGGCCGCAAAGGCCGTGTGCCGCCCGCTGGTCTTGGTGCCCACAATGCTCTCGGCGGGGATATCCACCAGCCCCAGCGGCTCCTGGGCAACGATGTTCACCCCGTTCAGGATATCATCCAGCACCGCAAGGTACGGCGACTGGCCGCGCGCCACGCAGGCACGGTAGGCACGCTGGCCCGCGCGCAGGGCGCTTCTATAATCTTCTATCATGGCCATAGCAGAACTCCCTTCTTCAATGGCTCCTGTTTTCCTTTCCCGGCCCGCGCCGCCGTGTATGCGGCACAGGTCCAAGAACAGTATAGCATGAAATTCGGATTTATGGGAGACTTTCTCCGGCAAAGGTGTTGATTTACAGAATTTTTTCAGGTACGATAAATAGGAAACCATATTTGTGAGGTACATTTTCATGCAGACTGAACAGCTGCCCCGCCTGGAAGCGGGGGAATACCCCGGCGGCATCTGGTACTACGAGCCCCACACCTACCTGCCCTACCGCTATGTGCTGGGCCGGGTGGGCAGGCACCCGCTGGTATGCATCGGCATCAACCCCAGCACCGCCCAGCCCGGCGCGCTGGACCCCACCTTAAAGAGTGTGGAGCGGCTGGCCAACGCCAACGGCTTTGACAGCTGGATCATGTTCAACGTATATCCCCAGCGCGCCACCGACCCCAACGACATGGACCGGGTGCCGGACCGCGCCCTCTGCGACGAGAACCTGCGCTGGCTGCGGGCCGTTCTGGCCGAGACCGAGCCCACCATGTGGGCCGCATGGGGCACCCTGATCGAAAAGCGGGACTACCTGCCCGGCCTGATGCGGGAGATGGTGGCCCTGACAAGGGAGCGGGACATCCCGTGGGTCACCTTTGGCAAGCGGAGCAAAAAAGGCCATCCCCATCACCCGCTCTACCTGCGCAAAGATTCCACACCCGAGCCGTTTGATGTTGAAAACTATCTGGACACCTGTTTTTGAGGGAGGGATACCATGACCCCGGAACGCTACCAGGCCCTGCTGCGCTGGCTGGAGACCCGCCCCGCCCTGAAAAAGCTGGTGATCGCCCTGAACCGCTGGCTGCCTGCCGTGCCCTTTGCCTGCTACCCTTTGCTGCTGGTGCTGCTGAATGTCCGGTGGTTCCGGCTGCTCTCCGCAAACCGCGCCGCCGCTCTGGATTTTATGCAGCTCATCGCCCGGGCAGTCTTTGTGCCGGCCTTCGTCTTTCTGGGCGGCACGCTCCTGCGGGCCAGGCTGAACTTTCCCCGCCCGTATGAGCAGCCCGGCTTCACGCCGCTGGTGCCCAAAGAGACCCACGGCAAGTCCTTCCCCTCCCGCCACGCCCTGAGCGCCGCCGTGCTGGCCGCCGTGTGGTGCTACTTCTACCCCGCCGCCGGGGCCTGCATGGTGGTGGTGGCCCTGCTCATCTGCGCCCTGCGGGTACTTGCCGGGGCGCACTATGTCCGGGATGTGGCCGCCGGTGCTCTGCTCGGCTTTGCCCTTGGGGCCGCCGGAATGTGGCTGCTGTGACCCCAAAATGCCCCCTGCGCCGGAAAATCCAAAAAAATTTGAAATTCCGCTTGACAGAAGCCTATGCGTATGGTATTATACTTCTCGCAGCGTGTGCCGAACGCACACTGCCGCCAGATAAGTACCCCATGGGATAACAACGTGCGCCCGTAGCTCAGGTGGATAGAGCAACTGCCTTCTAAGCAGTGGGCCGGGGGTTCGAGTCCCTTCGGGCGCATATTATGTGGTGCCTTTAGCGTAGTCGGTTAACGCGCCAGATTGTGGATCTGGAGACCGTGGGTTCGAGTCCCACAAGGCACCCTGCTAGGAATCAGGCCGGAAGCCGAAAGGTTTCCGGTCTGATTTTTTGCCTTTTTCTTCCCATTTTGCAACGCATTTCCGTTGTTTTTTGTTTTCTGCCAAAAAGTACAACTTTTTTTGAAATTGTGCTTGACAATTCCGGATTCCATGGTATAATAACTAACGTTCCGAGCCGAACGGCACACGAACAAAACAGAATATGCGGATATGGCGGAATTGGCAGACGCGTTAGATTCAGGTTCTAATCGGGGCAACTCGGTGGAGGTTCAAGTCCTCTTATCCGCACCAAACCATGAAAATCCGAACCTTTTCTCGATAGGAGAAGGGTTCGGATTTTTTGTTTTCTTCGGAAAGCAAAATGCCGCGGTTGCGCAGCAATGAAAGCCCCAGTGGGGCTTTTAAGCGGCAGAGCGGTCTTGTGTAAGCAAGATGGAGGGGCCTTGCTCCGACAAGCTCCGGCTCCTTCCCGACGGCTGTGTGTCCAAAACCTTATCAGAAAAAACGCGTAATGAAAGTCACAACTGTAAAGGTGCCGTAAGGCGGAAAGGACACAAACATGAAGTACGATGCAAGAGCCTGCCATTTCAACATGGATACCGGCTGTGTGGAGCTGCTGCTCCGGGATGGGAGAAAGATTTCCATCAATTGCACCGGGGTCGAGGATGCGCTGGATGTGACCATGGCGCAGCAGACGGAGCTGGATTACCTTATTTACAATGACCCACTGGGCTATGCGGATTTGATTCTGAACGGCAATCTAGAAGAATACTTGAAAAACGTAACCGGGAGCCATGGGCTAGAAGATTAAGAGAAAAGCGCAGAGCACCTTATTCAGAGTGCTCTGCACTTTTCTGCATCTTGCGCCATTGTTGCGGAGTCATGCCGTACTTTTGCCGGAACAGTTCGTAGAAGTGGGTGCGGTTGGTAAATTTGAGTTGTAGGGCGATCTCACTGACGGAAAGTGTTGTTTCCCGCAGCAGCCGTTCAGCCTTCTGGAAACAGAAGGTCATGCCGTAATCGAAAAGACACAGACCGGTGCGGCGCTGGACGATGGAATTGAGGTAGCTGCCATTGTAATTCAAAAGCCGTGCCAGTTCGCTGCGAGGCAACCGACCATCTGTATCTTCCAGCAAACGGCTGATACGCAGAAAGAGCAGGCTTTCGGGGCTGCTGCTCAGGTGCACCGGGGTGACATAGAACCCGGACGACAGAAAATCGAACAGTTCGCAAAGTGCGCCCTTCAAATAATAGGTGGCGGCGGCACTGGGTTCGTGCAGGATGTGGGTCATGCGGGCGATGAGCGCTGTCAGGGCTTGAACGCTATCGGTGTTTTCCGGTGTGGGGAAAAGATCCTGATATTCCTTTCGGAGGTCCTGTCCCAGATTTGCCAGCATGAACTGCAAAACGGGATTTTCCGGCAGATGACGCTCGGCTTCAAATAATTGCAGGGATGCAGATTCCGTCAGGCTGCGGACAAAATCTACGGACAGACCAATAAAACAGAGCTTGGCAGGGCCTGTGAACCGTTCGTTATGGAGGATGCTGCGGTTCACCAGACAGCAGGTCCCGGCACGGTAGGGGTATTCTTTTTCCTCGATCTGTTGGATGACCTCCCCTTCCAACACCAGCATCAGTTCAAAATAATCGTGGCGGTGCAGCGGACGGGAGCTGAGCGCACGAAACAAAGCATCCATAGAGTTTTCATGCAGCCAGCAGCCATTCGGTGAGAACATCTGAATGCTGTATTGGTCGGTTTCCCCCAGACCGGTACAGGACTCCAGCGTGATCTGCACCGGGGACATGATCTTGTAGAAGGTAGAGAGCTGACTGCCCTGATTTTCAACCTCCAAAATATTCTCGTAGCTGGTGGAATCCGGTTTCATGAAAGCGTCTCCTTTTCTGTAATGTGCGAATATGATACAATCTGATGAATGCGGCACACGATGCTGTCATTGTGGAATGTGAACGGAATTGCTAAAATATAGGCACAATACAAAAACATTCTGTAAAAGCTGTGCGGCCGATGGCTTTATTATAGAGTGCTTTTGAAAAAATGTAAAGCGACAGATGCATTCTGTCGCTGCGAATGATACAGCACGTCTTGAAAGGAGAATTCCCATGTCTGCACCTGCAACGACAGAGAAAAAATATCTGAAATGGTATCAGAAGCTGGCCTACGGTTCCGGCGATCTGGCCTCTAACTGCTCCTATGGTCTGGTTTCCAGCTTTGTACTGCTTTATCTGACCGGAACACTGGGTCTGGACAGCGCCATCATCGGCTCTTTGATGCTGGCTTCCAAGGTTCTGGACGGCATCAGCGATGTGATCTTTGGCACCCTGATCGACCGCACCCACTCCAAGCTGGGTAAGGCACGTCCGTGGATGCTGTTTGGTCAGGTAGGTGTTTCCCTCTGCCTGTTTTTGCTGTTTGCCATCCCGGCTGGCAGCACAACCATGCAGTATATCTACTTCTTCATCGTGTACACGGCACTGAACGCAGTGTTCTATACTGCCAACGGCATTGCCTATTCCTCTCTGGTGGCGCTGATCACCAAGAACAACAATGAGCGTGTGCAGCTGGGCTCCTTCCGTTTTATGTTTGCAGTCGTCACCAACATCTTCATGGGCTTTGCCGTTACCGGCATGGTGGAGCAGTTCGGCAGCGGTGCCGCAGGCTGGCGTACCACGGCTCTGATCTTCGCGATCGTTGGTCTGGTGGTCAACACCATCAGCTGCCTTGCTGTTAAAGAGCTGCCGGAGGAGGAACTGAGCGATAACACCTGCGAAGCCGCAGAGGAAGGCAAAGCAGTTGCCAAGGAGAAAAAGCATGGCTTTGCCGAGACCGCTAAGATCCTCATCCACAACAAGTATTACCTGATGATTCTTGCCATCTACATCGTATACTACATCATGAGCAACCTGACCACCGGTGCCGGTGTGTTCTGCGCCACCTATTACTGGGGCGATGGCAGCCTGCTGGGGCAGTTCTCCATGATGAAGATGTTCCCCGTTATCATCGCACTGGCCATTGCACCGGTCCTCATCAAAAAGACCGGCAGTATGCAGAAGGTCAACTTCTGGGGCTACGCCATCAGCAGCGTGCTGGGCATTCCCATGATCTACTTTGCCATGCAGAAGAACCTTTCCATGTTCCTGCTGTTCATGTTCATTAAGGGCATCTTTGCAGGTACCCTCAGCGGCTCTTTGAATGCCCTGATCGCTGAGGCCAGCGGCTACACCACACGCACCACCGGCATCCACATGGACGGTATGATGTACAGCTGCTCCTCTCTGGGCGTGAAGGTCGGCGGCGGCATCGGCACTGCTGCTGTGGGCTGGCTGCTGAAGCTGGGCGGCTTTGTGGGCACCGCAACGGTCCAGAGCGAAAGCGCCATTCGGATGATCTTCAACCTGTACATCACCTTCCCCTTCGTGATCGGCATCATTATCACGGTGCTGCTGGCTTTCCTGGATGTGGAAAAGGCCAATAAGAAGTGGGATGCTGAACACCAGAAAGAGGCACAGGCATGATTCGACAGAATTTCAACGCAGATTGGACAGTAGAAAAGGGCGATGGCAATTCCCGGATGAATTCCTTTCTGGGAAACACCCAGACCAAAACCGTGCATCTGCCCTACGATGCCATGATCCACGAAGCCCGCACCCCGGACACGAAAAACGGTGCACAGACCGGTTTCTACCCCGGCGGCGAGTACATTTTTCAGAAGCATTTCACTGCACCGCAGGCGTGGCAGGGCAAGCCGGTATCGCTGGTGTTTGAGGGCGTATACCAGACGGCGCTGGTCTACCTGAACGGCTGGCTGCTGACCCGGAACGTGAACGGCTATGCGGAGTTTACCGTGGAGGTTGGCCCCTACCTGAAATATGGTGCCGACAACCTGCTGAAGGTTATTGCAGACAACAGTCTGGAACCCAACAGCCGCTGGTATACCGGCAGTGGCATCTACCGCCCGGTGCGGCTGCTGGTGGGCAACAAGGTCTATCTGCCGCAGGATACCGTGCGTATCACCACCCGGGAGGTGGGCGAGGGCTTTGCCCTGCTGGATGTGACGGCACAGGTGCAGTCTGCCAGCACCGTTACAGAACGGGTGACCCTGCAGCAGACCATCTGCTGGGAGGGCACGGCAGTGCTCACCGACCGGCAGAACCTCCTGCTCCAGCCCGGTGAAAGCAGGACCGTCTCCTTCCGGTACTGCGTGGACAGCCCGGCTCTGTGGAGCCCTGAGGACCCCAACCTCTACACCAGCATTATGCAGGTGCTGGAGGGCGAGGAAGAACTGGACCGGGAAGAGACCAGCTTTGGCATCCGTACCCTGAGCATTGATGCAGCGCATGGGGTACGCATCAATGGGCAGACCGTCAAGTTGCGAGGTGCCTGCATCCACCACGACAACGGCATTCTGGGTGCAGCTACCCTGCCCGATGCCGAGGAGCGCCGCATCCGTCAACTGAAGGAAGCAGGCTTCAACGCCATCCGTTCCTCCCATCACCCGGCAGGGCGGGCGCTGCTGGATGCCTGCGACCGGTACGGTGTGCTGGTGATGGACGAGCTGAGCGACGTATGGAACCTGCGGAAGAATCCCTACGACTATGCCCTGTACTTTGAGCAGGACTGGAAGCAGACCATTCAAAAGATGGTAGCCAAGGACTACAACCACCCCAGTGTTATTTTGTACTGTGTAGGCAACGAGATCTCCGAGGCAGGCTCGGAAAGCGGCGCAGAGACCAACCGTCGGCTCTGCAACACCTTCCGGGAGCTGGACCCCACCCGCTACACCACCAACGCCCTTAACGGTCTGATGGCAGCCGGTTACCGTCTGCGGGAGATCATGGGGGATGTGATGCGAAAGTTCCCAGCACAGCCCGGTCCCACCGGCGGCGATGGCGGCGGCAGCAATGCCCTGAACAGCTTTATGAGCCTGATGTCCGGGGAAAAGGGGGACTACTTTGCCACCCATCCGCTGCTGACCGAAGCGCTGTCCGGCTGCGAGGATTCTTGCGATGTGATCGGTCTGAACTACCTTACCGGACGCCATGTGCTGGAGCATGAACTGCACCCCCACAAGGCAGTGCTGGGCACCGAGACCTACCCGGCAGACATCGTGCGGCTGTGGCGCATCGTGGAGGAGAATCCTCACATGATCGGCGACTTCACATGGGCCGGCTACGATTATCTGGGAGAGGCCGGCTGCGGCATCTTCCATTACGATGGCGGTGCCAACTTCAGCAGCATTTACCCGGAACGCACTGCCTACATTGGAGATCTGGATCTGCTGGGCAACCGCCGCCCCATCAGCTATCTGCGGGAGATCGTTTACGGTCTGCGGAAGGCCCCCTATCTGGCAGTGCTGCGGATGGAACACAACGGTCAGACCTCCAGCAAAACGCCTTGGATGTTTAAAGATAACCTTTCCAGTTGGACATGGCCCGGTTTTGAAGGACAGACGGCTTCGGTAGATGTGTACTCCGCCTCGGAGGAGGTGGAGCTGTTCCTGAACGGTGCTTCTCTGGGTCGCCGTACCGTGGTGGATTTTACCGCCACCTACAGCGTGCCCTACGCTTCCGGTGAGCTGAAGGCTGTGGGCTATACCGGCGGTGTGTGTGACGGCGTGTTCACGCTGCGCACCGCACAGGATGCACAGATGACTCTTACAGCAGACCGTAAGACCCTGCAAGCCAACGGCGAAGATGCCGCCTTTGTGATGATCCAATTTGTGGACGCAAATGATACCGCAGATCTGCACACCAAGCACACCCTGAAAGTGGAGCTGGAGGGTGCAGGCATTCTGGAAGCCGTAGGCAGCGCAAACCCCTGCTCCGAGGAGCGTTACGACACCCCGGAAAGCGAGACCTTTGACGGCTGCTGCATGGCGGTGGTCCGTGCAGGAGAAGCTGCCGGCGAAATTCATCTGACCGTCACAGCAGATGACAGCGTTCAGAAGCAGCTGACGATTCTGGTTCAGAAAGCAGAGGGCTGAGGCTCAAAAAGCCGGTGAAGGCTCAAAATAAAAACAGGGTGCGCCCCTGAATAGGACGCACCCTGAAAAATCCACATACGATAGCGATATGTACAACAGGGCGTTCCCCGTAGCAGAGTTCCCATAAAACAGTATTTGCAAAAGCTCCCGAAATGGGGAAGATTTGGCGTGACTTCGGTCACGCCTTTTCTTTTGCTTCCAGTTCATCCAGAGGAATGTACCCCAGCCCATCGTACTTGATATGGATGTGCTGCACCCGTTTTCCGCTGGACTTATCCGGGGCATCCACATAGATGGCCGATACCAGTTCACGGAGAGCATATGGGGTGAGCTCTTCAATATGAACGTACTTGTGTGCTTTCTGGACGAATTTTTCAATATTTTCGATTTGCTGTTCCTGTACTTCGATTTCCTGTTGGATAGAGAGAGCTTCCTCTTCTAGATGCTTCTGTTCGGCATCGTAGCTCTGGCTCATCATGTCAAAACGTTCATCGCTCAGCTTTCCGCTGGCGTTGTCCTCGTAGATTTTCATGAACAGCCGTTTGAGGTCTGCAATCCGCTTCTCATTCCGGGCAAGCTGCTTCTTCAGGACGGTCAGCTTTTCGGTGCTTTCCACCCGAAGCTGCTCCTCCATGACCTTGCGGAAGTAGTCCTCATGACGGAGAATGTAGTCCGTCACCCGCTGAACATGGCTCAGCACACGTCCTTCCAGAACCTTTACCCGGATGAAGTGTCCCTTGCACTTGCTCCCGTTCTTCTTGTGCAGAGAGCAATCAAAGAAGTCTTGACTGAAGTCCCTGTTATTGGACGAACCATATTGCATCTTGGAACCGCAGTCAGCGCAGTAGACCATACCGGAGAAAATGCTGCTCTTGCCTGTCCGGGTCATGCGGTGACGCTGGTTACGAATCTCTTGAACCTTTTCAAACACATCATCGTCAATAATGCGCTCATGTGTATCTGGGAAGATAGCCTGATTTTCCACAGGATTCAGATGTCTCTTTTTATCCCAGATAGAGTTAGTATAGGTCTTGAAGTTGACTGTGCAGCCAGTGTACTCCAGGCGTTCCAGAATCAAACTTACTGCTCTTTTATCCCAGCGATAAGGGTCTTCCGGGGCAGGTGCGTTTGTACTCCGGCCATGGCTCAACTTGTAGGCGGTAGGATTCAGAACTTTATCTTCCCACAGTTGGTTCGCAATTTGGGTCGGCCCACGTCCCTCCATGCACATGGAGAAGATGCGCTTCACAATCGCAGCCGCTTCCGGGTCAACAAGCCAATGCTTCGGGTTCTCCGGGTCTTTTACATAACCGTACGGCACATTGACCGTCAGCGGCACTCCACGCTCTCCCTTGGCCTTCTGGACAGCCCGAATCTTTCGGCTGGTATCACGGGCGTAAAACTCGTTGAACCAGTTCTTAATGCCTGCAAAATCGTTGTTTACACTGTTCGGGTCAATGGTGTCGTAATTATCGTTAATGGCAATGTAGCGAACGCCATACTGGGGAAAGGTGAAGTTTGTGTACAGTCCCGTCAAGGCAGAGTTGCGCCCCAGTCGGGACAGGTCTTTCGTAATAACGATTCCTATACGCCCTGCTTCAATCTCGGCCAGCATACTCTGAAAGCCGGGGCGGTCGTAGTTCGTGCCAGAATAGCCATCATCCACAAAGAACACCGGGTTCGAGAAGTGGTTCTTTTTAGCGTAGTCCAAAAGGATATCCTTCTGGTTCTCGATAGAAAGACTTTCACCGAGTCGCGCGTCCTCCTGTGACAGTCGGCAATAAAGTGCGGTGATTTTATTCGTTGCTCCAGACATTGTTGTGTCCTCCTTACTCTGTGGAGCAACTGTCAGTACAGGATTGGTTACCGGGTCAAGTATAGCAGAATTGGGCGCAGTTGTCATTCGTCTGCACCCTCATCTTCAAATTTTTGCTGGGCGTTCTTGGCAACAATGCGCTCCAGCTTCTTCAAAAAGGATTCCTTACCCTCATAGCTGCCGGTCACGGTGTAGGTGGTGTGACCGACTTTCTCCGTGGTGGTCAGTTCAGGAATCCAGAACGCGGACAGGTTCTTGACGTGGAGATTGCCGTTCTCGTCCACATAAGAGCTGTGTTTCTTCTGCTCTTCGGTCAAGGGCTGCCGCTTGAAATAGATTTCATTTTCGGAGATGCTCACGGTCTCGCTGGCCTGCTCCTTCGGGGCATCGTCATACAGCTGGGCGAAAAATGCCAGTGCATCTTCGGGCGGGTCTTCCTCCATGAGCTGCTCGAAAACCTGCTGTTCCTCTGCCGAGAGGTTGTTCCATGCGGCTTCCAACTCCTGTTCGTTGGCTGCATTGACAAAGGCTTCGATTTCTTTTTTCATGGTTCATCCTCCTTTGGCTGTGAAAAGCGGATTTTCAAAAAGCATAGGTTTTCGTGAGAGCAAGAATCGTCCCGTGGCCACAAATTTTCAATTCTTGAAAATTCTTGCCCCTTTGGGACAGCTTCTTGTTGGGGCGTGCCTGCCCCAAACCCTGCTAGAAACAAGTACGGCAAACTGGAATTTATCTGCTACCACTTTCTTCTCGTTTTCCAATTCCTTTTCTGTAATTTTCCATAAGCCTAACACAATGGTCTGCTATATTCTTCATTCCAAGTTTCTCGAAAAAAGCAACCTGCATTCCCATCATTTCTTCACAAACAACCATTTTCTGCTCATCTGCATTACTAATAGCGAGCCATGGGAATGCCTTATATCTTTTAGTGTCACCAATGAGAAAATTGTACCCTATCAACTTTTCTTCGCGAAAAACAAAATAGAATTGAGGTCCTGAACCCGGAACCGATTTTTCCATAATTCGCTGCATTGTTTTCACTCCGCCGTATGCTGGAATAAAACCTATTTGCGCAAGAGCGTTTAGAATATCAGTTCTTTTATCTGTAGGTATGTCTCTATAATTGATGATCTGCTCCATTTGCTTTGCCCTTGTTGGATTCCGATTTTTTGCTCTATTTGTTCTCCGCTAAATAGGAAATTAGCTTTCTGTTTAAAAGGCTGGAAGCTGTCACTTTATTTTTTGTTGAATCTTAGCCAAAATACTTTCTATTACAAGTGTTACCGTTATAAAGGCTCCTACAAAGGTGTAGTAGTTTAAACCATACATCAACGGCAAAAGAGAAACAACTACTGTAATAATTGAAAGGACAAACAATGCTTTGAGAACACTGTTCTTCTTCAATGAAAACAATGAAAGCAAGAAGATGGCAACGGTAAGTATGGCTGTAATAAGTGGGGCAAAATTTGCATAGCCAAACGGTGTAAGGCTAAAGTATGAGAATGTTTCTTTTACTCTTTCTGTTGGAGATGTTGCAAAAATGCAAACTGCTCCCAAAGGCAGCGATTCTAACACTATTGTTAAAGCCGGCAAAACCACTAAGCAAACTTTCTTCATGTTGTACATCTCCTTTACAAATTCCGATTTACTGGGCCAAACCAAGTATACCATATTCTCCAATGAAAGAATACCCCTATATAGGAGAATTTGGCCGATTTACTGCGTACATACGTACCAGAACCCTGTACGCACGTACGTAGCGATTTGCCCGAAACGCACTCTATACAGCCGTTCCCCCTCGGAGAGCCCACTACACTTTGCAGACCGCAGGGATGAAAGTGTCATAGTGGGTTATTACACTTCCGCAGAAGTGCCTTTTCCTCGCCGCAGACAGCCCGGTGCACCTTTGTGAGAGCTTTCTGTGCGGCGAATCCACATCGCCCACAGGCGATGTGAGCAGGGATTCCAAGGGGTGCAGCACACCCTTGGCACACGACTTTGGTACAAAGTCTAGTGTGTTACACCTTGGTAGAGGTGTATACGCTCCTGATATGCAAAAAGTCCCATGCCCAACACCTTTGCGGTGCGGACATGGGACTTGATGCTTCCTCGGCTTAGCCGGGTACTCGTAACCAATCCTGACAGGCAGTTGCTGTGTCATTTCTCGAAAACTGTTTTACGGATACCCAGCAGTCGGGAACGCTCTGTTTTTCTTTGCCAGAGAGATGAGCCTGTTCCGCCTGCCACGCGGCAAACTCCCGCTGGCCTTCCTCGCTGTTCCAGCAGGCAAGGATGGCCGGATAGAATGCCCGTGCCAGACGGTCGATGACTTCATCGGGGTAAGGGGAAGTGTTTGTGGACTTTTTCTTTTTGTTCAAACGCACGCTCCTTTGATCGTCCCACCGTGGCAAAGCCGGGTGAGAAAATCAAAGTTCCAATTTTTATCAGGCGCAAGGGCGCGGATGCTTTCCGCCCTGCACTTGTGGCTGGTGGCTCGTTGATGGCTTACAGGTGTCTGCTGTTATGCGGTCTTTTCTTCTTCAAGGGCTTCTGCAAGAGCCTTTTCCAGATAGGTTTCGATTTCAGTCAGGTAGTTAGCAGGTCGCTGCATTGCGAAGCGGAGAACCTTCTGCTTTTCCGGGTCAGTGAAATAGCTGGGATTGTTTTTGAGCGTTTTCTTCCATGAGTTTTTCATCATTTCGGTCGCACGGCTCAAAGATTTGTAAACCTTCATAAACTCGTCCGGTACATGATAGCACCGGAATTCTTCTGTTTGTGGTGTGGGCATGGGAACGGGTTCCGCTTTTTCAGGTTCAAATTCTGCGCTGGCAGATTCCAACACTTCCAATGCCTCTGGATGCAGGATTTGAGCAAGGACATCTGAACGATGCTCGACACTTGCCTGCACGAGTTTGGACATTTCTTCGTTGGTGAACTTTACTTCGCCGGAAAAGACTTTCTGCTTGATGTCGGGAGAGAGATTATCTGCGATGTCGATGCCTCGTGTATAGTGGCTGGCACGAAGAACAGAGGCACGGCTGACACCGTTTTCTTCTGCGATCCGGTCGCAGGTTTTCTTCCCGGAGTGGTGGTTATCATCGTGAGCACCACCACTTTTCTTTGCTAAAGTGTATTGATTGCCCCGAAAGATTTTTGCAGCCTTCTTCTCGGCTTCGTACTGCTTCCCAAGCAGATAGCGTTTCTGTTCGGGACTCAGGTTTCGCCGTCCCAACTGATTCCGGCAAATCCACGCAATGGCTTCTTCGCGGTTCTCAAATCGG
The DNA here is from genome assembly GCF_049545105.1 of Faecalibacterium hominis (ex Afrizal et al. 2022). Classification (NCBI taxonomy): domain Bacteria; kingdom Bacillati; phylum Bacillota; class Clostridia; order Eubacteriales; family Oscillospiraceae; genus Faecalibacterium; species Faecalibacterium hominis (ex Afrizal et al. 2022). The sequence goes on from NZ_CP186860.1 coordinate 1,418,954, forward strand.
AGCGGCATGGTGGAAAAATAAATCTCAGGATGCTTCTGGAGAATGGCATAGCGATTATGTCCATCAACAAGGGTATTACCCCAGACAATCAAAGGAGAAATCAGCTTGCCTTCCTTGAGGATATTTTCTTCAAGCTGCTTAAATTCATCATCGGTCAGAGGGGGAATCTGGGACTGGAACTCCGGGTCGATTTTCAGATTGATCATACGCACACTCCTTTATCTCTCCTGCTGCGTCTGTTCTTCCTCCCGGAAAAAGGACGCAACATTCTGCTTTGCGGTTTTCAGCTTGAGCAGTTCCTCTTTGGCTTCCTTGTACTGCTCGTAGAATTTTGCCTTTTCGGATGCCAGCTGCGCATACTCGGCTTCCAGTTTCTTCGGGCTGGGCAGCTTGGTGATATCATTTGCCTTGAAATAGGCTGCTGCCGCCCGGTGCGCTGTCAGCTCTGCACGGTGCTGTTCTTCAAAGGCTGCGGGTCGTTTTGCAGCTTTTAACTGCTGTGCAACGCTCTTGGTGCTGGTGTAGGCTGCGACGTGATAGCGCAGCTCTTTGTTGGCTTTCATGCGACCTTCGAGGTCTTTCACTACGGTCAGTGATTCATGGAACTTGGTGTCAAGCTCTGCGATTCTCTGGTCGAGTGCGTCCTCGTCAGTCAAGCCCTTTTCTTCTAGGAGAATCAAGGTCTGTGCCATGGCTTTGAGGTTGTGTTTTTTCGCCCAACGCTCGTAGCCGATGCCCTTGCCCTGTTTCAGCTTCGCCTGAATATCCACCAGTTTCCCGATAGTATCCTGCTTGAACTGCGCCTTGGGTTTGCGTTCGGCGTTTGCTTGCAACGTGACAAGCACTACCGCCTTATCGAACTTGTCCCCGAGATGTTTCGCCCGGATGAACCTTGTTCTGCCAGAGGGCAGATAGCTGAGTTGTCCACGGCTTTCCTTGACGGCGATGCCGTACTGCTGCATGAGCTTGTCAGAGAAATCTTCAAAGCTGGTGGCACGGTACAGCACCGAAGAAATCTGTCTCCGTAAAGTGTCTTTCACGGTTTCAAACTTCTTCTGCTTGGGTTGCTGTCCATCTGCGGTGAGGGCTGCGTTTTCACGGTCAAGTTTCAACTGGCCACGCCTACGCGCCCAATACTCAGCTTCGCCGACACGCTCTTTCGAGCCGTTGAGCAGGTCGATCTGGTACAGTCCGGCACCCTCGCACAGCTCCATGACCTCGACACGCAAGTGCCTCATGGTCTGGGCTGTGCTGGAGTGCTTCATGCCCTCACGCCAGTCGCGGGGCTTTTGCATATAAGGCTTGCGCTCCACTTCCCGTGTTCGGATGCTGCCGATCACGATGTGGACATGGATGTTTCCCGAATGGTTGTGCCCATCCGGGTGAGTGCAGACGATGGCGGGATGACCGGGGAAGTTTTCTTCGCAGAATTTCAGGCCAAGTGCCTGTGCCTTTTCCATGGTCAAGCCGTTGTCGGCTGCATCTCTTGGGTCAAAGCTGATGATATACTGGTGGCTCTTGATATCATCCGGGTGGTTGTTCTTGTTGTACTTTCGATTTGCCAGCAAACAGGCAGTTGCAAACGAGGCCTCGCCACATTCAAGAGTGTCGAGCAGGTGCGATTCCCGCAGCATGGGTCGGCCTTGTTCGTCCAGAATTACCTTGCCGGAAAATTCATCGTGCTGGTAAACGAGGTACGCTTCGATGGCAGAGTAGTCCGAATTTTTAGAGGCGATATGCTTGAGCGTTGCCATACAGTTCACCCAGAACTTTCTCGGCGTGGAGCCGGAAGGCAGTCAGGTCTGCAAGTTCGTCAAGGATTTTCGCCCGCAGGTGTTCGGTGTCTGCGCCGCCGGAGTTAAAGTGTCGTGCGAGTTGGTTGAGGTTGCCTCCTACCTTACTGCACTGGGCAAGCAGGGTGGAAACGGCGGTCAGGGTTTCTTCGCCGCCGCCTGCAACGATGATTGTTTTCTCGATCTTGACGTTGTGGATGGCGCGGCGGATAAAAGTGGAGAGGGAGAGATTCAGGAGTTTGCAAGTGAGTTCCAGTGACGCTTTTTCCTCCGCTGTCACACGGAACTTGATGATGTGCGTTTTGTTGTTCGGCGTGTCGTGGTGCTGGGAATTGCTAGGGGTCGATTGAACATTCGTTTTGGTCATTGTACCTCCTGTCTATTCGATAACTCCTCGGTGAAGTTATGTAAAGCACGACACGCCGTTGCTGTTCGCACCGTCAGGTGCGAACCATGAGCAGGGTTTGGGGTGGGACCGCGTTTGCGTAGCGCAGCGGAGCAATGAAAGCCCCAGTGGGGCTTTTAAGCGGCAGCGCGGTCTGCGACAGCAGATGGAGGGGCGTTGCCCCGACAAGCGCTACCCCAACAAGATCACTTCGGAAATGCAGACGCATTGAAGAAGTGAAGTCCCGGTGGAGCACAACATTTTCAAGAATTGAAAATTTGTGGCCACGGGACGGTTCTTGCCCTCTACCGCTGCGCTCAAAATCAACTTTCGACAAATGTTTCCGAATTGTTAAGACGCAAAAATAAGTAGAGGTAGTGCTGCTCATGTAAGGGAGTCACCGTTCACACCGAACGAAGTTCCTGCCCCTGTTTTGCAGCGGCGTTGACGAAAAGTCGGTATCACGTTCGGTCGGCTCATGCAATTTTCAAGGTTCGGGTATGAAGAATTGCAGGCCGGTCGCCCGGCTGCAAATTCTCTCGGGAAATAAAGAAAACCGCCCCGCAAAAGACCAAAGGATTTTGTCGGAGGAAAGCGGCGGCAAAATGGTTCGGTGCGGTTGCGGGGCGGCTGTTTAGCATACTAAAGTGGCCGGGATGGGTAAGAGAATACCATGAGAGGTGGTATTCTGTCAAGCAGGTAACTTGCAATTTAACAGAGACCACAAAGTGTAATCTTTTCTATTGTTAAAGATGCACGAAGATTTTCTGGACCTGTTACAAAAAGCAGCCACCTAGGCAACGCACAGCATTGCTCGCATGGCTGCGGAAACGGGAGATTTTTACTTATTTTCCAGCTGATCCAGCTTTTTGTAGAGGGCGATCATCTCCTCAACCATCGTCTTGGTCAGCTCGGCGCTCATTAGCTGATCCTCGGCATGTGCCAGTACCAAGCGGACGGTGGTCTCGACGCCCTGGCCCTCAGCCTCGATCATGGCTGCATGGGCGTGGTGTCCTTCTACAAAGTAGCCGTCGGCTTCTTTGAAGAGATTTTCGGCCTCATCGTATTTGCCCTCTTTGGCCTTATAAAGGGCCTCCATAAAGGTGCTCTTGGCGCTGCCAGCTGCGGTGATTAATTGAAAAACTTGCAGCTCTTCCTGTTCCGTCATTTCTGCCATAGTTATATCTCCTTTGTACCGTTTTTACGTATTGTTTATGCGAGGTCTTCGCCGTTGGAAGCGATGACCTTTTTATACCAATAGAAACTGTCCTTGCGGCTGCGGGCCAGGGTACCATGGCCCGCATCGTCCCGGTCTACATAGATGAAGCCGTAGCGCTTTTTCATCTCGCCGGTGCCGGCCGAGACCAAGTCGATGCAGCCCCAGGGGGTATAACCCATCAGAGGGATGCCGTCTTCCTCCACCGCGGCTTTGAAGGCCCGAATGTGCTCTCGCAGGTATTCGATGCGGTAACTGTCGTGGATGGAACCGTCCGGCTCGACGGTGTCCGCTGCACCCAGGCCATTCTCCACGATGAACAGCGGCTTCTGGTAGCGGTCGTAGAGCAGCCGCAGCGTCAGCCGCAGGCCCATCGGGTCCACCTGCCAGCCCCACTCGCTGGAGGGCAGGTAGGGGTTGACCACGCCGGCCACCACATTGCCTTTGGCTTGGCCTGCCTCGGTGGGACGGCCTGCCTGCACCATCGACATATAGTAGCTGAAGCCGATGTAATCCACCGTGCCGCGGCGCAGCAGGTCGAGGTCGCCCGGCTCCATCTGGATAGCTATGCCGTGGCGCTCCAGATTTTTTAGCAGGCGGGGCGGGTATTCGCCGCGGGACTGCACGTCGGCGAAGGCCAGCATGGTGGACATCATGTCGTCGGCGGCCTTAGCATCCAGTGGGTGACAGGTTTCGGGGTAGACCACGCCGAACAGGGTCATGCAGCCGATTTTGTTTTCCGGATCGATCTGGTGGCCCAGCAGCACCGCTTTGGCGCTGGCTACAAACTGGTGGTGGGCTGCCTGGTAGATGACCTGCTCCCGGTTTTCGCCGGGAGCGATCAGTAGGCCGGCCGGGTTCCAGGGGCCGAACTCGATGGCGTTGATCTCGTTGAAGGTCATCCAGTATTTGACCTTGCCTTTGTACTCAGTAAAGATGACGCGGCAATACCGCTCGAAGAAATCCACCAGTTTGCGGCTGCGCCATGCGCCGTATTTCTGCACGAAGCCGAGGGGCATCTCGTAGTGGCTGATGGTCACCACCGGCTCAATGCCGTACTTATGACACTCGTCAAACAGGTTATGGTAGAATCGGATGCCGGCGGGGTTGGGAGAGGGTTCATCCCCCTGAGGAAAGATGCGGCTCCACGCAATAGAAGTACGGAAGCACTTGAATCCCATCTCGGCAAAGAGCTTGATATCCTCCTTGTAGCGGTGGTAGAAGTCGATCCCTTCGTGGTTAGGGTAGTAAAGGCCTTCCACCACGCCGTCGGTGATCTGGCGCTTTTTGTCCTTGCTGCCGGCGGTCATCACGTCGGCGACGCTTAGACCCTTGCCGTCCTCGCAGTAAGCACCCTCGCACTGGTTGGCGGCCACCGCGCCACCCCACAAAAAGTCTTTGGGCAGGCTCATGGATTTTGCTCTCCTTTCGTTTTCGGCTTATTCTTGGAACAGTTTCATAAAATGGAGATACTGCCGCCGACTGATGATCCGCTTGACCCGCACTTCGTCGGTGATCAGGGCGGTGGTCAGCTGGTAAAACTTCTGGGTTTGGGCCGAGGCGGAGTCATAGATAGCCACTAGGATCACAAGCTGGACCTTGTTGACCGACCAGAGGACGGGCTTGTCCAGAATGCCGACGCAGACCACGTTCTCATTGACTAGGTTGTCAGCCGGGTGTGGGATGGCCACCAGGTGGCCGAAGTCGGTGCCGCCCATCGCCTCCCGCTCCAGCACCGAGTCACAGAAGCCCTCAGGCAGGGGGTAAACTTTGCCCATCAGCTGACACATCTGCCGGATGACTTCCTCCCGTGTGTTTCCCTGCACATGCGGGAAGAACAGATCGGGCCGATAGTAGTCTTTCAGGAAGTTGACGCTGCCCAGTTCCAGCTGCCTGCGGACCTGCGGCACATCGCTGGCGTCGAGGAAGTTGCCGATCTGGTAGATAGGGACGGCGGTCGCGGTCTGCAGCGGCACGGTAGTAAAGACGTAGTCCACCCGGCTCAAGTCATATCGCTCGAATTCGTACATGCTACACACATCCAGTCGGTCGATGTAGACTCCGAACTCGTTGCGGAAACGGAAGGCCAGCAGTCGGCTGCTAGCCTTGCCCGTCATACAGACCAGAAGGATGTTCTTTTTCTCAATCTGCGCTTTAAGAGATTCCAGTGCCATTTCCAGAATAATGGCAAAGTATCCCGTCTCGGATTCGGGCACTGGCCTGCTATAGAATTTTTCGTACTCAGCCATAGCACGCTGGGCCATCGCAAAGGCGAAGGGGTAGTTCTGCTTGATCTCTTCCAGGATGGGGTTCTCCATCTGGATGCCGTACTTCATCCGTATGTTGAAGGTGACGATATGGTTGTACAGCGAGATGCGGACGTTGAGATTATCGCGAAAATTAAGGTTGTAGACCCGCTGCACGCAATCCAGCAAGATGGTGGTCAGCCGGTTGACGTTTTCCTGGACCACTGGACTGGACTGGGGATGGTAGCCCTCGCCCAAGCTGCGCCGTCCTGCGATGTAAATGGCAATGTACATCGTCTCGGCCGGTTCCGGCGCAATTTCGATGCCCGCCTGACACAGCCTGTCGGCCAGCATCAGAGCGGCCTGGTATTCAGGCATGGCCTGCACCTGGGCCAGCTCGCCGGGCTTGGCGGCAGCTAGGTGGCCCGCGCCGCTGCGCAGGAAGGCTACATACAGATAGATGACGATGTTCTGAAAAGCTGCCTCCGTAAATTTGATCCGCTGGCGTATCATCATGTCCAGCAGAACCTCGCCGATCCTGGGCAGCATCTCGGCCTGGTCACGCTGGTCAGCAAAGAGGGAGTTTTGAGACTGGACCAGGTAGTCCATATAACAGCGGCGGCGGTCAAATTCACTGCCATGCGCACGCACACCGTAGTGAGGTTTACGCTTCAAGGTAATGTTATACTGCCCCAGAACGAACTCCACCTGCCTCAGCTCGGCCGACAGGGTCTTGCTGGATACATACAACTCCTCGCTGAGGTCATCGAGCTTGAAGTATTCCTCGCCGTCCAAAAAGCAGGCCAGCAGGAAGCGGAAGCGATCCTCTACTGTATTGGGGACGGCGGAGGCCAAAGAGTGCCGGTTTTCGTTGTACCATGTCTCGTAGGCGTTGCGGTCCTCCACTCGGAGGCGGTAGCCGTGGCGTTGGCGCGACTCAACAGTTGCACCGTGACCTTCCAGTTCCGCGCGCAGTTGCCCGATGCGGGTCTGCACAGTACGGCTGCTGGCGCCACTTTTGACAGCCAATGTTTGGGCTGTGAGATAGTCGTTCTCCGACAAAAGAGTGAGCAGGCTCATGAGGTTGCTGTCAAGCATGGCGTTCTTCCTGTTCTTTTTTCACTTCGGCAGCCCGGCGGGCGAAAGTGGTCCGTTCCACGTAGTTGGCAGCCAGCCAATCTTTCAGTTCCTGGCTGCACAGAAAATCGGTCTCCATCGGGCGGATGAAGGTATAGGAAGAATGTTCCAGCAGATACTGGTCCAGCCACCCTGGATGAAAAACCAGCACCGAACACTCTTTGCCGCGCAGCCCGGCCTCGTCCTCAAAAACAAACTTGCGCACATCGTAGAGGCCGCGCTCGTCGAGTCGATAGAAAGCAGAGCACTGGATGCCGTGTTCGACCGACCACTGCGGATCCACCGGGTCGCAGTAGAGCAGGCCATTACGGGCAGCCACATTCTTCAACCCCTGGAAAAAGTTGGGTGACATAACCGCGTGTCCTTCGAAGTAAGCGGGATCCCGCCCGGTGATGGCGCGGAAGCGGTCGAGCTGCGCCTGAATCTCCAGTTCCACTTCTTCCAGGACGATGGTATCCTGTTTTCGGGCGCGTATTTCGCGGCTGGTACAGAATTCGCCGCTGGGCTGTACCAGGGAAGGAATACGGGCCGAATCGGTCAGTGGTCGGCCTACGCAGATATTGGTGTGTTGGCCCACCTCGACGCCGGTGTCCTTTACTAGCGCATAACCAGCGGCTGCATACGGCATATTGGGCATCAGACCGGTACAGGTGATGACCCCGTCTACGATGGCCTTGCGGATGCCATAATTGACCGCCTCACTGAAACCCAGGTCGTCGGCCCGGAAAATGATCTTCATTTTTCCCTACTCCTTTCGATCACGCACACTCTTTTCTGACACTACCAGTGTACCAGTTCCGCGCCGGTTTTTCCACGAAGTTTTTTGCCGCCGTCAAAGACGATAGCCGGCCCTGCACGTCCTTGGCTTCGTCATTTTTGACAGGAAACAGGAACAGGATTCGTCAGTTTGCACCCAAGCGGCGCGGCTTCACGCTTTGTTTGTCCTCGGCCCATAGCAGAGAGCGAGCTTTGCAAAAAAGTCCTCCAGCAAAAAGCGCACGTCCACTGAATCGTAGACCCGGATAGCCCGCCCACTCCCAGGCAGATAGCGCCCACCGTCCGCGAGGACGGGGGCGGGTTCCATGTGGAAATTCTGCCGCCAGTCGCAGCCCAGCAGGGCCGCCACCACCGGCGAATCGCCAAAGTTCCAGCTCTCCCCCTTGCGCAGAGTATACGGCTCGTTGTTGGTGAGGTTATACTGCTCCATCATGTCGTACAGGTAGCGCCCAACTGTTCCGCAGGGGCGGATTTTGTGGGCTATTTCGGCCATCGTCACCTCCACCGTACCGTAAACATTGACCGGGAGCTGCCAGAGCGCTACCTCGCTGCCAAAGACAGCGCGTGCGGCTGCCAGGTCCTGCTTCATGTTGAAGTCGCAGCCCCCCTTGGGGTAAGGCATACCGCCGATCCAGACCACCGTCATCTTCCCGGCAATGGCCGGGCAGCGGTTGAGAGCAGCGGCCACGTCGGTCAGCGCGCCCTGTACTGTCACATAGAGGGGACGGGGATCGTCACGCTGTGCTTCCTCGATCAGGAAACGGACCCCCTCTGCGTCCGGCGTATCATGCTCACCGGCAAGTGGGGTCGCGCAGCCGCGCAGCATGGGCACGTCAGTCATCCCGGTGGCTTCCATCAGGGCGGTCAGCATCCGGTAGCTGTTCTCCATCGACTGCCGGTCGCCGTGAGTCTTGCCCTCGTAGTGGGCGGCGATCACCCCGCGCACATCGAAGATGGGGGTCAAAAGCTGATGGACAATGGCAAAGGGATCATCCGCCTCGTTGCTGACGTCGCTGGAGATGACAACGCGAATCTGCTTGCCTTGCGGCAGACACAGGCCCATCCGGTCCAAAATTTCTTTGCGTTTCATTGTAATAAGCCCTCACTTTTCAAAATATGATGTTTTACAAGTTGCTGCCGTTCCCGGCAATCACATCCCGGTACCACCAGCCGGAATCCTTGACGGTCCGTTTCAGTGTCGGGTAGTCCACATAGATCAGGCCATAGCGGCAGCTGTAGCCCGCCGCCCACTCGAAGTTATCGAACAGGCTCCAGACCGAGTAACCAATCACCGGGATACAGTCCTCGATCGCGTGGGCCACCTCCCGCAGATACCGGTGCAGAAAGTCGATGCGCTGCGGGTCATGGACTTTGCCGTCCAGCATCACATGATCCAGCCCCGAATAGCCGTTTTCGGTGATAAGGATAGGCAGATGATACCGCTCATACCAAAACTTGCTGGCGTAATAGAGCACCTTGGGGGTGATGTTCCAAGCCGTGGCCGTCTGGGGACTGCCCTGGTAGGCGTATTCGTCGTATCGGGACGGGTCAGGCACCAGGTCCACCGTGCCCTGATAGCAGTTGTAGGCGTAAAAGTCCAGCGGCTGGGAGACAAGCGCCCATTCCGCATCGGTCATGGTGTAAAGCAAACCGCCGAATTTATCTGCCGCCCAGTCGGGATAGCGTCCCAAAAAGACGGGGTCTGCCCACCAGGTGTTGGACATGATATAGCCCGGATATTCGGACAGAGATTTTTGCCGGGCTTTCTCCACTTCTTCGGGGGAGTCGTCTTTGGGCAGGCAGCAGTCGCCGGTAGGGGCCATACCCACTTTGGCGCCGGGGCAGTTTTTCCGCAGAATCTTCACCGCCCGGCCATGGGCCAGCAGGATGTTTTTAGTCACCGCCATCATGGCGGCATCGTCGTTGTGCTCAAAGGGGGCGTGGACTCCGGCCACCAGTCCCAGCCCACAGAACATCTGCGGCTCGTTGAAGGTCATCCAGTAGGAGACACGGCCGCTGAGGGCCTTCGAGGCCGCGTCCACATAGTTGGCAAACCATTCGACGATCTCAGGGTTCTTCCAGCCGCCTTTTCGATAGAGAGCAGTGGGAAGGTCCCAGTGATAGAGGGTCACCAGAGGCTGGATGCCGTTTGTCAGCAGCTCGTCACAGAGGTCCTGGTAGAATTTCACCCCTGCCTGATTGACCTGGCCCATCCCCTCGGGCAGAATGCGAGGCCAGCTGATCGAGAAGCGGTAGGCTTTCAGGCCCATCTGTTTCATCAGGGCCACGTCCTCTTTCCAGCGGTGATAAAAGTCGATGGAGGTGTCGGCATTTTCGCTGTGGGCGATGCGGCCAGTGCCGTCATGAACCAGCGTGTCCCAGATGGACTCGCCCTTGCCGTCGGCGTTCCAGCCGCCCTCGATCTGGGTGGCCGCAGTGGATGCGCTCCACAAAAAATTTTCAGGAAATTTCGGCATAGTTCTTTCTCCTTTACGGCTTGCTGAGGAAATGCAGCAGCGCCTCTGCCGATGCTTTGGCTCCGCCCAGGGTCTTCATGTCCGCGCTGAATTGCTCCGCCGCAGCCTTGTAGGAGGGCTCAGTGAGAAGCTTCTGGATGGCAGTTTTCAGCGCCTCGCTGGTGATGGCGCTCTTATCCAGAAAGGCAACGCCCAACCCCAGTTTCTCGATCTGCCGGGCGGTGATGGCCTGCTCCTCCATCTGCGGGATAGCGATCATGGGCACGCCGTAATAAATGGCTTCGCCGGTGCCGCCCATCCCGGCATGGGTGATAAACACCGACGCCTGAGAAAGGATGTCCAGCTGAGGCACCATCTGGCCGACTTCCACATTGGCCGGGATGTCTTTCAGGCTGGCCGGGTCGATGGAGCCGAGGGCGGCAAACACATTGATATCCAGATCCCGGACTGCATCAAACAGGATGGGATAGTATTCGGGCCAGTTGTTGAAGGCGGTGCCCAGGGAGGAATACAGCAGAGGTTTGCCGTTGTCGGGGGCTTTCCAGCTGCCGAAGGCGGTCCGCTTGCCAATCTGAACGCCGGTGAACACAAAACTGTCATCGAAGCTCTCGTAATTGGGCACCAGTTTTTTCTGCATCATGACCAGGTTGAAATCCCCGTGTCCGTCAAAAATCTCTTTTACGGTCATGACCCGGCAGCCATACTTTTCGGCGTAGCCTGCCGCAATACCGGCGGCAGCCTCGCGCAGCGGATGGTCTGCAGGGCAGCTTTCAAAACCGGCGGCCACCGAATAGCTGTCGTTGGAAGGGTAACTGGTGTACAGCATGACATTGGGCACGTTCAGGTTGTCGGCGGCGATGGTGCCGGCGATGCCGGCAAAGTCGTGGACGATGGCGTCGGGCTTATCGTCATGGAGGGTATCGAGGATGGTGTCGATGTAGGCTCCGGCCTCGTTCAAAAAGAGGAAAGGCACCGCAGCTGCCACACCGCCGTCGTCCTCTTTTTTCTCGCCGTCGTTGTGCTTGTCGTTTTCCGCCATCCAGGATGGGACGGCGACAAACTTTGCGCCGGTGGGTTCAATAATGTTCCGAAAAGCCTCGGTCGTAAAATAAGTTACCCGAACGCCCTGTTTGACCAGCTCGGTGACAAGGGCCAGAGTGGGGTTAATATGGCCAAAGGCCCCAAGGGATACAAACGCAATGTGCATCGTAGAATCCTTTCATTAAAATCATTAAAAGCAGCCATGCAGGCAGCGCACGGCGTCGCCCACATGGCTGCGGGGAAAAAGAGAATAAGAGAAACGCGCGTTATTGTTCCGCTTCTGCCGCTGCCTTTTCTTCAGCAAGGTACTTCTTATCCTGGATGCGGACAAAGGGCATGAAGATCAGGATGTCGATGATGCAGACCACGACCTCCAGAATGGCGATGGTGAAGCTGCCATTCAGGATACCCGTGACGCCCATCGGGAAGTTAAAGACAGTGACGCCGGCGTATCGAGCGACCAGGCCAGAGGAGCAGGCCAGCCAGCCCAGCAGAACATTAACCGTTGGGGAGATAATCCAGGGGATGGCCATAAAGGGGTTCATAACGACGGGAACGCCGAACATTAGCGGCTCAGAGATGCCGAAGAAGGCGGGTGCGATGGAAATTTTGCCGACGGTCTTAAGCTGATTCGACTTGGAGAAGATCAGGACGGCCAGCGCAAAGGCCGGGTAGAGGACGGCAATGGTCATCGAGTAGGAAAAGGCCATACCGATGATGTTGGGAATGGGCTGACCGGCAGCGTAGGCAGCCTGGTTCATACCGTCCAGACCGAACATGATGGGGCCGGTCGCGCTGGTGAGGAAGCCGGGGTGGATGCCGAGGGCCCAGCATACCTGGCCGATGATCTGCAGGATCATTTGAGAGATGACGTTGCTGCCGATCAACGCGGTCAGAGGAATCTGCAGCAGGTTGTACAGGCAATCAAAGATGTTGCCCCAAGGAGTCAGGCTGAACAGACCGCGTAGTACCATGGCGGCGATTACCACGATAAAACCAGGAATCAGGGAGACGAAGGTGTTCGAGACGTAGTCCGGGGTGCCGGCAGGCATCTTGATGACGATGTTGGCGTCCACGATGGCCTTGTACAGCCGAACCGTGAGGAAAGCCAGTAGAAAGCCGACAATCATGCCGGAGGTGCCCATATAGCTGGTGCTGGGGGTAGTGGTGCCGGTATCCAGAGTAGCGGTGGGCAGCAGGGCAATGTAGACCACCAGGGCCAGGATGACAGCCACCTTGTTGGTGATTTTGAGCTTTTCGGCGTAGGCAGAGGCGACGCCGTAGGTAAAGAAGACGCCCAGCATGTTGGTGGTCGCCGACACGACGGCCGCCAGAATGCCGGAAATGCCGGTGGACTGGATGAAGTTTTGCCAGAAATTCACCGGTAGGCCGCTGAACAGGCTGGCGAACGAACCGATGATGACGACGGGCAGCATACTCATGCAGCCCTGCGAGATGGATTGCAGGTAGATATTGCGGCTGACCTTGTCACTGGCAAGCGTCAGCGTCTCGGAGAAGTTTATCTTTGCCATGATTATTAGACCTCCTCGCCCATCATCTTGCGGGCGGCCTTGAGGACGGCTACGCCGTTCATCATGCCATAGTCTTTCATATCAATGGGGGCGGCGGGGATGCCGGGGCAGGCAGCCTGTACCTCGCCCAGCTTGTGTTTGACCTGAGGTCCGATCAGAATGCAGTCGGCATCGGCAGTCACCTCGCTGGCGGCAGACAGAGCATAGGCCGCAATAGTACAGTCATAACCAATCTTTTTGGCGGCTTCCTTCATCTTTGCCACCATCATGCTGGTGGACATACCATTGCTGCAAAGCAGGATGATCTTCTTCATAATTGATTACCTCCATCAATGAATGATACCGTGCATCCATACAGCCACAGGCTGCTTGAATCCAATACTGTGCGTCCGAGAGCAATATCTACAAAAGATGCTAACGACGAGTTCTTTTGTTTGTGCCCTTTGGACGCATTCAGTGTACCATGTTCCCACAGGAGTGTCCACGAAATAATTTGCGGCAATCAAAAAGGCAAAAGAACTATAAAACAAAGCCTTTTCGTCAATCTGTATGATTTTTATGGTGCTACTTTGGGGGTTTTAACAAGAATTGCTTTATCTGTAGCAGTTTTCTTCTGGATGCTCGCGTTTTCTTCGCTTTTTTTAGAAAAATGTCTTGTAATGCCTCATAAAATATGGTATATATTATACGAAATATACTGTGGCTACATTTATCTCCATACAGAGTGAAAGGAGCCCCCACCATGACCGCTGTGATCTATGCCCGCTATTCATCGGATAACCAGCGTGAAGAATCCATTGAAGGCCAGATCCGGGAGTGCACGGCCTATGCGGAAAAGAATGGCATCACCATCGTCAAGCACTACATTGACCGTGCTATCTCTGCCAAGACAGACAACCGCCCGCAGTTCCAACAGATGATAAAAGACAGCGACAAGAAGCTGTTCGACATCGTTCTGGTCTGGAAACTTGACCGCTTTGCCCGGAACCGCTACGACAGTGCCCGGTACAAGACCCAGCTGAAGAAGAACGGCGTCAAGCTTATGTCGGCAACGGAAATCATCTCTGAGGGGCCGGAGGGCATCATTCTGGAATCGGTGCTGGAGGGCTATGCGGAATACTACTCTGCCGACCTGTCGGAGAAAGTGATTCGCGGCATGACGGAGAATGCCCTCAAGGGCAAGTTCACCGGCGGTGCAATCCCTTTTGGATACACCATCAATGCCGACCGCCGTTTTGAAATCGACCCACTGACTGCGCCTTTCGTAGCTGAAACTTTTCGGCGTTATAACGATGGTCAGACCATGCGGGAAATCCGGGACTGGCTGAACGAGAAAGGCATCAAGAACCAGCGCGGCGGGCCGATGACCTTCAACACCATCCAGCACATGCTGAGCAACCGCCGATATATCGGCGAGTTGAAGTACCGGGACGTCCTGATTCCCGATGCGATTCCACCTATCGTGTCCGTAGAGCTTTTCAACGATGTACAGGAGAAGATGTTGAAAAACAAGAAAGCCCCTGCCCGTAGAAAGGCAGAGGACGACTATCTGCTCACCACCAAGTTGTTCTGCGGCTACTGTGGGGCGTTGATGTTTGGAGAGAGCGGCACGAGCCGGACGGGCGAAGTCCACCGCTATTATAAATGTGCTACTGCCAAAAAGCACAAGGGCTGCAAGAAAAAGACCGTCCGTAAACAGTGGCTGGAAGATCTGGTGGTCAATCAGACCATGCAGCTTGTCAAGGATGATGCCGCTATGGAATCCATCATCGCCAAGGTGATGGAGCTGCAAAACAAAGAAAACACCAACATTCCTCTTTATGAAAAGCAGCTTCGAGATGCAGAATCTGGTATCCAGAATATGCTGAATGCGATTCAGGCCGGCATCCTGACCAGCTCCACCAAGGAACGGCTAGAGCAGCTGGAAGAAACCAAGCGTGAGCTTGAAGCCCGTATTGCGGAAGAAAAGCTGGCAAAGCCGAAAGTGACTGAAGAGTTCATCCGGTTTTGGCTGCTGCGGTTCCGCAAGCTGGATATGAGCCTGAAGGACCAGCGGCAGGCACTGGTGGATACCTTCATCAATGCGATTTACCTGTATGATGATAAGGTTTTGATAACCTTTAATTATAAAGAAGGAACACAGACCGTCACCTTTGGAGAAGCGACAGAAGTCGCATCAAAGGGAAATGGTTCGGATTTGGATTGCATTCCTGCACCATGACGAATGTTCTTACAGCATTTAGCTGTCAAAGAACATTCGTCATTTTTTATTTGCTAAATAGCGACATCACAAGGGGCGTAGTTCACAACTACGCCTTTTCTTGTATTCACCGACACATCGGGTGTCGGCAAAGGAAGTGCGCTTGGAATCTCGATGGTGCCCACGCAGTTGTAGTGAATGCGGAGCCGCTGCTCCCATACACCGTTGACCTTTTCTGCATTGAACACTTCGATTTTTTCAACCAGTTCATTCAGCATCCGGGGTGTCAGCTTTTTTGCTCTGGTGTACTTGCGAACCAGACTGATGAACATATCCGTTGTCATGGTGCAGCTGCTCTGCTTTTCGATTTTGGCGCGGAGCTGTTTGATTTTCTCGGTCAGCTCCTTTTGCTCGTCCTCATATCTCCGGGACATTCTGGAAAAGCGTTCATCAGAGATTTTGCCGGAAACATTGTCCTCATAGATGCGCTCAAAGAGGCCGTCCAGTTCTTCATCACGGGCAAGGAGAGCTTTCAACTCTTTCTCTTTCAGCTTGCGGTCGGCTTCGTCCGCCTGCTGGGAGTGCCCGATAACAGCTTTCAGAAAGTCGTCCTCGTAGAGGCTGGCAAACTTGGTCAGCCGCCGAATCTCGCCCAACACCACTTCTTCCAGAAAGTCTACCCGGATGTAGTGGGTGGATTGACAGGTGCCACGGTTGCCCTTGTAGTTGGAGCAGTTGAAATACTTGATTTCCGGGTTGCCCTGATTGAAGTGGAAATGCAGATTGCAGCCGCAGTCTGCGCAGACAAGCAGGCCGGAGAACATATTGTGTTCTCCGTTGCTGGTACGGCGTTTGCGCATCTTTCCACGCTTCTGCTGTACCTGCTCAAACACGGCACGTTCAATAATGGGTTCGTGAACATCTTGGAACACCACCCAATTTTCCGGGTCGTTATGAATCCGCTTCTTGTTCTTGTAGGACTTGGAGTAGGTTTTGAAGTTCAGAACATCACCACAATACTCCTGCTGGTACAGAAGATGGGTAATCGTGGAACCATTCCACTTGGTGGCGGGGCGCGTCTTGGTCTTTCCGGGACGGCCGATGCCTTTCTGAATCCAGTAGGCCTGCGGCGTCAGGATGCCTTCCTTTTCAAACTGAGTGGCAATCTGTTCCGTGCCAAAGCCCTCCAACGTCATATCAAAAATGCGCCGGACAACTTGTGCAGCTTCTTCATCAATGACCCAATGCTTGGGATTGTTCGGGTCCTTGATATACCCATAGGGAGGAAGTCCCATCGGTTCGCCGGAGTTGCCTTTGATTTTATTACTGATACGGCGTTTCTTGCTGATGTCGCGGGCATACCACTCATTGAACAGGTTTCGGATGGGTGCCAGTTCGTTTTCTCCCTCGGCCGTGTCGATGTTGTCCGAAACGGCAACAAGTCGGATGTCATGGTCCGGGAAAAATTCTTCTGTCAGCCGTCCGACCTCAATATAGTTTCGGCCCAGACGGGAAAGGTCTTTGACGAACACGGCGGAGGCTTTTCCTTGTTCAAGCTGCTGCATCATTTCAACGAAACCGGGACGGTTCATGGTCACGCCGGAAATGCCATCATCCAGAAAGTGAACCAGATTGGTATAGCCTTTTTCCTTTGCAACTTTGGTGAGCAGTTTCTTTTGAGATGGAATTTGTCAAGGGGCTTTTCTGCAAAACACAATGTTTCTGAAAATAGCGTTCAAAATATATGCAGAGCCGTTAGTCCGCAGAGGATGCGAATTATCGGCTCAATGGTTTTCTTTTATTTGTAATCATTACTTTTCCAATTCCAGATATTCTTGTCCCATGAAGAAGATTTTCAATTCGTTTTGATCTACTTCTATCTCAAATTCTACACTACTATTTCCCTGTGTAACACAGATTATATCCGAGTAAGAAAAACTATAATATGCGTCACCGCAGGATAGACCCGAATCGGGCATATCTTTACTCACAGCAAGTTCCCCGTTTTCTTGAAAGGTAAATATCTCCTCAGCATTTGCATCCTTCCATGTGCCAATAATATCTTTTTCGTTCTGAATGCGATTTACTTTACCAACACATACAATGGCAAGTATAACTGCACCAACAGTCAAAGCAATGCCTGCAACTCTCTTTACCAGTTTCTTTTTACGCAATTTCTATTACCTCTGTTTCAGTTGCTTTGTTAGATTGAATGATTACATATTGCTCAATTTCAGTTCCTCTACAATTTCCACCTTTGATACGCTTCTAACAGCAAACAGCATAGCGATACATACCATAGCGCCGACAGCCATAACTGCAAGAGCATAAATACCGCCGTTCATATAAAAAGCAAATGGTGTCATACCCGACGATATGAAGTAGTAGATAGCACAATGAATCAAAAAGCTCACAGGCAACGCAAGAACCAATGCTTTTACGCCGTACAAAACAGCTTCGAGCAATAGCGTACATTTTAATCCTTTGGCAGTCATACCAACAGAACGCAGAACAGCAAATTCGCTTCTTCTCAAATGAATCGTATTCGAGATAGTGTTACAAACATTCAAGCTGATAATAACCGTCATCAGGATCGAGAACAGGCAGATTACCAGTTTTGCAATCGTATATACCTGTCTGGAATTATTCGTTGCGGCTGCAATGTCCACAGTTTGCGGAAATCCTCTGTCAGCCAGACATTCCATTGCTTCTTTATGCTGTGCTGTCTGTATTCTCATTTCCACATAGGCGTTATCATCTATCAGCAAGTTAAAATAACTTAAAGGCACGATGAGGACAGCTCGATCTCTCACAAACATGGATTGGATATTTGCATTTTCTTCTGAAACGATTTCTTCCACGATAATCGGCAAGGCATCCTCGGATGCCCCCAGCGGAATGATTTCTGTTCCCGGTTCAATAAGAAACGGTGAGCCTGCAATTACCCGATTTTGTGCCGAATTATAGTATCCCATAGTCTGATTGAGCAAAATTCCATGATTGAAATTTGTCACATCCAGACTGAATCCATTTTCATCGCAAAAAGAGACAAAATGTTCTTCGTCCAATCCTACGACATATACCTCTGCTTTCGTACCATTGATAAAATATCCTTGCATATCAGGATTGATTTGTTCCTGCGAAAATTCAGCGGTCATATATCGCTGAAAAGAATAGGAAACATCCGCAGTGATATTTTCATCCGATAATGCCCCGATTGCGACAGGAATATCTTTGTATTGAATCATCGAAATCACATCAGTATAACAGGAACCGTCCTCCTTCATATCCAAGGATGTCTGATAAAGCATAAAATCAGAGAAACTATATAAGGAAAGGGCAATTACCACCGACAAGAAAATAGAGCCGGTAATCGCTCGGAAGCGTTTTGGATTACGCTTAATATTTTTTGCTGCTAACGAACCATAAATGCCAAAAACCAAAGAAACGATTTTTCCGTCACGGAATTTCTTTCTTGATACCGCATTGTTAGACTGGCGGATCGCTTCAATAACTGTAATTTTAGCTGCTTGCTTCACAGGCTTTCTACTTCCGAAGTACAAAGAAGCAATGCCGGATAATCCGCTGACGAGCAGGATCAATCCGTTTACCTTCAAGGACAGTTCTACGATGCCAAAAGTGAATGTTTCTCCAAAAGCTGCCCTGACCACACTTAATAACAGAGCAGATAGCAGGATACCAACAACCAATCCAAAGGGTATGCTCACCACTCCCAAAAGGAAGGCTTCTAAATATACGCTAAGGCGTTTTTGCCCTTTTGTGGCTCCAATACTGGATAGCATTCCCATCTGCTTAATTCGTTCCTGTAAGGAAATGGAGAGGGCGTTGCTGATCATTGAAGCAGATGCAGCCATCAAAAGACAAACGACCATGACCACCAAAGCAATCAGTTTTGCAGCTCCTTTACCCCCGGTAATTCCATGATAGACTAACAATTCCGAATGAAACTTTGCTACATGACTGTCTACTGCCGCAGCCACTTCTTCGGCTTCTGTATAGATCGAATTGGATAAATTCTTTGCCTTGACATACGCAGCAAAATCGGATGCCGTTTTGTCAACACCTGCAAAGGCATTATAGTTTGCTGCGATTTTTGAGTCATTCACATCTGACAGAATACCAACAACTACATACGCTTTCTCTTTTGTTGGAACGAAGCTTTCTTCTTCGCCCCTATAATTTGTCAGCCCGGAAAGCTGGGCATTATATTCATCCCAAATTCTTGAACCAAGAGTTAAAGAAATCGTATCTCCAATCTCTGTATTCATGTTGTTTTTCTTCAAAAAAGATTCTGAAATAACAATCTCATTTTCATCTTGCGGGAAACGCCCTGCAAGCAAATACTGATTTAACGAAAATCTTTGGGTAAAGTTCTCGTCAATCTCGCCAACGGAGAGCATTGTACTGTTGGATTTCTCCCCGTAAAAACTGTTTCCGGCAAAGCGGAGAAGCGAAACTTCGCCTACATTGTTTTGACTATATAGCTCTTGAACCTGCTCCCAAGTCAAATCCTCCATGTAGTAGTCATAATCGCCACCATACACTTTTTCTTTCTCTTTCAAAAAATCAACCAACGACCATCCCCCACAGAGAATAGCGGTTATCATACTGATTGACAAAAGAATGGTTAAAAGTGTGAGTAGGGTACGCTTTTTATTCGACAACAGATTCCTGAGTGTAAGCATGAAAATCATATTCATCAGCGTATCACCTCATCCCTCACAAGTCTGCCATCCTGAATTTCCAGAATACGGTCTGCCTGCATTGCGATTTCACGGTCATGGGTAATCAGGATCATTGTCTGGCGATAGACTTCATTGGATTCACGCAGAAGTTTCATAATATCCCTTGTGTTCTCCGTGTCCAGATTTCCCGTTGGCTCATCCGCAAGGATAATCGCAGGTGCGTTAATCAACGCTCGTCCGATTGCCACTCTTTGTTGTTGACCGCCGGATAACTGACTTGGCAGGTGCTTTCTACGCTTTACCAGTTTGAGTGTGGATAGCAGTTCTTTCAAACGCTCCTGATTGATTTTACGCCCATCCAATCGAATCGGCAGCGTGATATTTTCCTCGACAGTCAAAACCGGGATCAGATTATAAAACTGATAGACAAGCCCAACCTGCCTTCTTCTGAATACAGCCAATTCATCTTCATTTTGCTCATAAACATCCTGTCCATCCACAAATACTTTTCCCGAAGTCGGTCTGTCAACACCACCTAAAATGTGCAACAGGGTAGACTTGCCAGACCCAGATGCTCCAATGATTGCAACAAACTCTCCTTTATCGACGGAAAAAGAAACATCTGACAAAGCATGGACAGGAGCATTGTCCATTTCATAGGTTTTGCAGATATTCTCTACTCTTAATATCTCCATAAAAAGTTCCTCCATATATTTTTGCAATTCAGTATAGCAAAGCCAAGTGACTGCTTCATTACTTTTTCATTACAAAAATGTCACTTAAAAAGGGGCTGCATTAAGCAGTCCCCCGATAAAAGCAGATTTCAAATTTTGCACCGCCTGACTCCCGATTTTTCGCTTGGATGACACCACCCTGATTGACAATGATCGTCTTTGCCAGAGCCAACCCCAAACCGGCATTACCGATTGTAGAGCCACTTCCTTGATAAAATCGGTCAAATAAATGGGGGATGTCTTTTTCCTGAAAACCTGTTCCGCTATCCTCTATAATGATCTGTGTCAAAAGAGGTCTTTCTATTGCCTTGATTTCGATAGTGCTGCCCTCTGGTGAATGTTCGATACAGTTTTTGATTACATTCCCCAAGGCTTCAGCAGTCCAATCAGTATCAAGAGATAGTTTTAATTCTGCCGGAATCACTTGCGTGATTGTCTGCATTTTTAATTCTGCCGCAATCTCCAGAGGACGAATTGCTTTTTCTACCACATCTTTTAAGTATACCGCCTGTGGCTTTAGAGTAATCGTTCCTGCATCCAGCTTGGATATTTTCAGAAGTGTGGCTATCAGCCACTCCATTCTTGATAAGAGCATAGTCTGTTCGCGGATCAGCTCATACCTTTCTTCGTCAGTCAGTTCCTCATTACACAGAGAAGCATTTAAGATATTCAGCGATGTCAAAGGTGTTTTTAATTGATGTGAAATATCGGCTAAAGCATTTGCCAAATTACCTTTCTCCATTTTCAGAGCTTCTGCCTGTTCAATAAGCCGTCTTGTCATCTTGGATATTTCATCATGTAAAACAGATAACTCACCTTCTTGAAACTGCCCAAAAGAAATTTTTTCATCTCCATGTAACAGCCTATCAATATGCAAACTAAAATCAGCAATTTTCTTGTATCTCTGATATGTGAAAAAGAGGGAAACTGCACTGGATGAAATGATAGCCGACAGAACAATCCACACAGCTTTGCTATCAACGATAATGCCAATGCCGCCCCAAAATAGAATAAGAATACTGCTGACAACAATTTGCCTTTTAACTTCTTTATTTCTGATAAAGTCCATATCAACCCACCTTATAGCCAAGCCCACGAACGGTAATTATGATTTCCGGCTCCTGCGGATTGGTTTCAATTTTGTCACGTAGCCTTTTCATATAGACAGTCAATGTATTATCATTGATAAACTCCCCAGTAGTGTCCCATAAAAGCTCCAACAATCTTCTGCGAGAAAGGACAATACCTTTGTTACGCAAAAAGACTAACAGCAACTTATATTCCATAGCAGACAACAAAATCTCTTTCCCATTCTTTGATACGGTTGCTTGATTTGTGTCCACAACTAAGTCGAGGTAACTGATAATGTTTTGTGTGTTCTTAGTTCTCCTTAATACGCTGTTGATCCTTGAAAGCAGTTCTCTTGGTCTGAACGGTTTGCTGATATAATCGTCAGCCCCCATATCTAACCCAGCCACAACACTATATTCATCATCAGAAGCCGTTAAGAAAATAACTGGCATAGTTCCTCTTTCTTTAATTGCAGAACAAACAGAAAAACCATTTCCGTTTGATAATTGAATGTCCACCAAGGCTATATCGTATTGGTCGCTATCCAATTTTTCTATTGCTTCTTTTTGACCGGGAGCATTTTCGATTTTGAACCCTTCATTTCCTAAATAGTCTGATAATGAGGATACGATACTTTGGTCATCCTCCACTAATAACAATTTACTCATCGTGTGTTCTCCTTGTTGTCAGCTATAAATTCATTTTTATTTTGTTTATATCTTCCATCAGCCGGCTTTTGGGCATCTTGGGGAATTAGCCATGCACGAGGTAGCCGAACAATTCCATCAATGCGATTCTCCTCACACAGCTTTTGAACACGACGCACCGATATTCCCCAAAGTTTAGCCGCATCCTGTACTGTCATGTATTCAAACATAGTTTACCTCCGCATCAAATAGTTATATATATTATATACGCACAAACGAACAATATCAATGGGCTGTTTGTAAACACTTAAACACTAACTGTGTACGAATTAACTCGGCGCTAACAATTTCCGTCATCCTGTTTCGGATATTATTTATTTTTCCACCCAACCCATTCTGTCCGGGCAGCTACCTTTAATTTTTTGTTACGCCTCCTCTGCTGCGAGCAACTCTACCAAAACCGAAGGACCATATTTTCAGACTGCCGAGCGACCTCGACTGGTGCCAAACGATTTTGCTGAGGCGATAGAAAATAGAATTGCAATGTACTATAATAAAGGTGTGAAATTTTCCCTCGCTTCTGTAAGATTGTCCGCCAGATCCATAGTACATAGGTGAGGAGGTGGATACCTTGTTAGAGGATGTGAAGATCATTGAACTGTTCTTTGCTCGTACTGAGCAGGCAATAGCTGAACTTGCTGCAAAATACGGTTCAACTTGCAAAAGAATTGCAAACAACATTTTGAAATGCGAACCCGACGCAGAAGAATGTGTAAATGATACATACCTTGCTGCGTGGAATGCAATTCCTCCAGAAAGACCTGACCCACTCAGAACCTATATTTTTCGTATTACCCGCAATATCGCTACCGCAAAATACCACGCAAATACTGCACTAAAGCGAAACAGTTACTA
This sequence comes from Faecalibacterium hominis (ex Afrizal et al. 2022), assembly GCF_049545105.1. Classification (NCBI taxonomy): domain Bacteria; kingdom Bacillati; phylum Bacillota; class Clostridia; order Eubacteriales; family Oscillospiraceae; genus Faecalibacterium; species Faecalibacterium hominis (ex Afrizal et al. 2022). The sequence continues at coordinate 1,441,831 of NZ_CP186860.1, forward strand.
TGATGTTGCACTTGATGAGTTGGAAGAGTGCCTAACTTCTGCATCTACTATTGAACAGGAAGTGGATGCAAAGGAGCTGTCACAGGAAATTGATCGTTTCCTTGACAGCTTGGATCAGGAAAGCAGGGTTATGTTTGTAGCAAGGTATTGGTACTCAGATAGCATTACAGAAATTGCAAAGAGGCTTCGTACAACAAATAACAATGTGTCTGTTCGCCTTTCCCGAATCAGAAGCAAACTTAAAAATCATTTACAGAAAGCGGGGTATGATTTATGACACGAAAGAACATCTCTGACGCCGTTGGTGGCATTGGTAGCCGTCATATCGAAGAAACGGCGAGTTATCAGGCAAAGAAACAAAAAAGCATTTGGCTGAAATTTGGGGCAATTGCTGCGTGTCTCTGTCTAATCGTGGTGGGAGTGTTTAGTATGGGATTATTCGGCAAAAGTACAGAAACAGCTACATTAGGTGATGGAACTACCATATCTTTCACTAAAGCAGATACGGTAGCCTCTGCTCTGAGTTTGAACTTGCAAGCACGAGCATTGACCAAAGATGAGGTTCAGACTATTTTCGGTGATCTTCCGATTTCCGGAGATGCCCTCTTTACCTTGGACGATGTAGCATTTGTTGGCTTTGATGGTCATTACAGCGATATGAAATTTGTTGTTTCGCTGTCTGGGAACAATCTTATGGATACTACCGTAATTGGCAAGGGAAATGTATCTATGGTTGGAGATACGCCAGTTAAAGCTGGCTACTTCGTTACAAATGCAAACAGCGAAGGAATTAAGACTGTGATCTATTACGCCTATATCACATTTGATAACTATTCCATCTATATCGAAAATGCAGGCGGAGAAAGTGAAAGAGAGGCTGTTCGAGCGGAACTGATGGCAGCACTTGATAAGTTGTTGGAAAACTCTTTTGATTTTAAGTGATAGAATTCGATTAAATATTGCAAGCACCGGTATGGAAAACCCATACCGGTGCTTATTTTACGCTTGACGTATAGGGATTATCTCCATCCCCCTATGTCACAGACTTCACCTGAAGTTTCAACCTCCAGCACTTTTAACGTTCCATATCTCTGTTTTTCATCTTACGCTCAAGCCGCTCCGATCGCCGCCTTTGCCGCAGTTCTCGATCCATTGTCTTTTCCTGTGCATATTCGTCAAGATAGCCAGACACATCCCGTAGGCCACTCTCCATCAACCACCAACTGAACTTGTCGCCATAAGCCGCTTCAATGCGTTGGGCTGCTGCTTTCTCTCTGTCAGGTCGAAGTGCCTTCCGCTCCAGATAAAGCTGCAAGGAATCAAAGCCGGAAGCTTGCTCTTTCAGCTCGGCATACTCAGACAATGCAGCCTCCAGCTCTCCGGCATACTTATTCTCCTGCGCCTCAAGCCGTTTGAGATTATCTTCATAGCGGTCAATCTGGCGCTGGAAGATATCGCTTGTGGCGTCCTCTGGGTATTCCAGAGAATGAAGCAGCATAGCCTTTTCGCTTTTTAGCTCCTCTAACTTTTCCGTCAACTCGGCTATTTTGGAGGCAAGCTCACGGTGCCTGACAAAGTGGATCGCAGGAAGGGATTTCTTTTCAGCCAGTAGGGACTTCCGTTCTTTGGTTGTTTCCTTTATCTGCTGCACAAGGGAGCGGTACTGTGCCAGATTTGGCTTCAGAATATTCAAGGCACCGGTCATCTGTTTCTTGCTGCTGCGGATATGCCCTAACTGATAGCAGAAGATCAGCATATTTTCCCGCAGCTTTTCCAACGCTTCTGCAATAGCGGGCAGCGTGTTCTTCACCGCCTCCGTAATTTTCTTGAACTGCGCCTTCAGTTCCCGCAGGAGCCTGTTGTCCGCCTTGATCTGACGGTTGAGTTCGCACCTGTCGGACACGATACCTTTCTGTTCCAAAGCACGGGCAATCACGCCCTCGTGGATGGTGGGCTGCTCGTCAATGCCTCGCTCGACAAAGCTGCGGTGGTCGATGCGCTCCTCATGACCGTATCGCTCCAAATATTTGTTTGTCACATCTGCCCATGCTTTGCGCCAGATAAGGAGCTGTTCCTCGCTGTTCCAGCGTTCAGAAATGGGATTCTGTCTCCCGTATTTGGTGCTTTTGGGATACTTGCTGGCACGCTCATATCCATGTTCCTCAGCTGCGGATGGTGTCATATACACTTTCTTCCTGCCTACCTTGTACTGGTACTGTTTCTCCCATCCGTCAGCCTGTGCAGCCTTAAACTCGGCAGCGGTAAAGCCCCGTTCCTCACCGTCACGGCTGCAGAGATATTCCTTCTCCGTTTTGTATTGCCATTTGCCGCTTTCATCAAGCGGGCGCACCGTCAAGAGAATGTGGGCATGTGGATTATGACCCGGTGGATCAGGATCGTGGATTGCCAGATCGGCGCACATCCCGTCTGCGACAAATTGGTTTTGTACGAAGTCCGTCAACAGCGTCTGCCATTGCTCTAGGGACAACTCTATGGGCAGGGCTACCACAAACTCACGGGCTAAGCGGCTGTCCTTGGTTTTCTCGTTTTCCTCCACGGCGTTCCAGAGAACCTCTCGGTCTTGCCATGCGGGTGGGGCCATGTCCGGCAGGAATACCTCCTGCCACACAAGCCCCTGCTTTCGGGTGTAATCGTGCTGTACTCCGTCATAGTCATTGAGGATGTGGGAGCAGCTGAGATAAGCGGAGGCTGCACAGGCGGAGCGTCCGGCTCCCCGGCTGACCACCTTTGCCTCCAAGTGGTAAATTGCCATTTGCGTTCACCTCGATTCGTATTTTGTGAGGGGGTGGTAAAACGCCACCCCTTGGTTTCTGTTTCTCTTTGCAAAGAGAAAATGGGCTGCATTGCTGCCCATATCTGCGATAAAGCTGCCGGTGGCAGGTTTTCGCAGGCAGGAGGCGGGCAGAGTATCTGCCGGATTGGTGCGACAAGCAGCAATCTCTGCATCAGCAGAAGCGCCGACTGCACAGGGAATGCTGACTTGCGGCATTTCCTGCCCTCTCTGGAGAAGTGTCCGATGGACAGTTCGTGAAGAGCGCACGAGCCCGACCAACGGAAGGGATACCACCGCCTGCTTCGCAGGTGGTGAGTAAGTGCGCCCTTCGGGATAAAAAAGGAAGGGACGCCCCGGTTGCCCGGAACGCCCCTCGCAGATTAGTGTAGCTTCTCATATAACAAGTCCTCTAATTTTTCAAGCTCCATTTGCTGAGCCTCTGGAAATACTTTCTCCAAAACAGCGCCCTCCTGAATCAAGCGTCTGGTACGGGCCTTTCGCTCTTTCGCCCGATCCCGCATTTGTGCCTCCTCCAATCGGTGCTTGGCCTGCAATTCTTCCTTGGTCATGATCTTTTTATTTGCCATATCTGGCTCCTTTCTGCCGCTGGGCGGCTTCGTGATAGTAAAAAGCAGGGAACTGGTATCACACAGATACCAACTCCCTGCAGAACTGATGGTAAATTGTTTTCCTCATTCTGAGAATTGCCAATTTGGTAGCAAAGACGGATTGTATTGCCACCAACATAGTAGTAAAATCAAGAAAAGTAATTTCAAAAGCCGTCTGCAAAATCCAGCGCAGCTGAAATGTCCTCCTCGGTTTCCTCCGAAACAAGAGCAGCGGCAGGCTGTGCGCTCTGCATAAGCTGTAGGATACCGCCAAGGCTTACCGGCGTACAGCTCTGCAAGCTGCGTGAGATGGTATCCTCGATCCGGCTGAGGAAAGCGTCCTCCTTCTCCCGTGTTTCCAGATAGGGATCATCGGCAAGCTGCTTGCTACGGTCAAAGTAAGCGTTGACCGCCGAAACGACTGCCTTGCTGACTGAACGATATTCTCGCCTGTCAAGGCTCTGCAAATGCTCCCACGCCCTGCGGTCTGCTTCGTTCTCCAGATTCAGCCGAAGTGTTGTTGTGTAGATTTGCTTCATACAAGATCGCCTTTCTTTTGCATTTTCTGTGCAGACAGCAGCTCATAGCCCTTGGCTGTGGCGCAGATGTCATCATTGATCATCACCCGGCTGGCATCATATTCTCCGAAATTCTTCACCATGCAGCTTCCACCGCCGACAACATAGAGCCTCATCAGTTCCGGGTCATACTCATGCTCACGCAGTCTGCGGAAGATGCCTGCGGTGTAATCCCTCGCTGTGTTCTGGATAGCAGTTAGGTAGCGTTCGCTGATGTCTGCCGTCCCAAAGCGAATCACACGCTCCAGAATCGTATCATCTACCGATGCGCCAAACTGCCGCATGAGATTTTCCCGGACAGCAATCATGCACTGGTTTGTCCCGTACTTCTCCGTGAAGCACTTCTGAGATAGCGGACGGCGCTCGTTGATATACATGACATTCATCGTTCCGTTGCCAATGTCGCAAAGCATATTGATGCCCTTGAATCCCCGCAGTCTGTCCGCCACAGCGGAGAAGCCCTGCGGGAAGATGTCCGCTCCGGCAAACTCCACATGATAGCTGACACCACGGAAAATGAAATCCGCCATTTCATTCTGCAACAGGTACGCCTTGAAGCTATCCTTCTGTTCGCTGACCCAAGTAAGAGGGAGCCCCGCCGCCAAATGCACACGGGCAGAGGTCTGCTTGCGGATATTCAGCTCTCTTGCAATGGCAGCAAGGGTCAGAATATAGTAGTCACCGTCTGTCATTTTGTCAGAGATAAACTCCTTGTGACCTTCGCCCACGGTGTAATAGCTGCCGTTGTAGACAAGCAGATTGCTTTTGAAGGTCGGCTCCTTGTCAGAGATGATCACGCCCGTAGGAAAGCAGCAATGTGCAGTCTTGATATTCCCATAGCCGTGGTCGATGCCGATGATTATAGGGTTATTGTTCATATAGTTCATAGTTTGTCCTTTCTGCCGCTGTGCGGCCTTGAAAATAGATTGTTTGTGTACGGCTCTGTACGGTAAACGCCAGTGCTGTACGCCGCTGTACACCGATTGGTCTTTGGATTTTGCGTTTGCTTTGTCAAATCGCTGTTTATACCGCAAGAAAATGCGGTAATCGCAGCACATTGCACATAAAGAACGCTGATTTTGCGGTAAAATAGCTTTTTGAAAACGGAGTTGAGAACTGCCGTACATCGTGTACGGCATGTACGGCAGTTTTGAAGTCCAGTTCTCATATTTAATAAGGAAGCAAGTTCATCGCCTCCACTCCGATAAATCCACGCACCCGCTTTCCGGCTGCGTACACATTGTTGGTAGCCTCCACATTATAAAGCCGTTCATTCTGGGCCAGCTCTGAGCTGATACGATTTGCTGACATAGGCTTTTGTGCGTTGTCCTCGCACCAGCGGAGATAGGCTTCATAGATAGCCTTGGAGCTGGCTTCGCTGTCGGCCTTAAAGCGGATATAGCCCTCGGATTGCAAAAACTCGATCACATTGTTGCTGCTGCGCTTTACTGTCTCCATATTTTCTTTGGCTCTATCGCTGATGGTGAACTGATACTCGTTCCCAATCAACCGCCGCAGACCCTCCAGACACCACAAAAAGATGCCCTCACGCTCCTGTGTCAGCTTATCCACCAGAAATGGATCATCGGCTCGTCCTGCTGGCCTGTCCTTGGTGGTCAACACGATCTGCCTGCGGAAGAAGCCGTCTGACTTGTCGTGCAAAGCGGTTAAAGCGCCGTTGCCGAAGCAAAGAAAGCGGACATAAAGCTGGCTCTGATAGCTTTGAACACCCTTGCGTTCCATATCCATCTTGCACTCTGAGGTCACGATGGATTTGATATAGTTGGTCTTGGGCAGGGCACTCATATCCATATCGTCATCCACCATCAGCAGCTTGTTTTCCAGGTCTGCACGGCTGAAACGGTTGTTCTCTACCTTCTGGATGCTGGTGGTATTCATGTTATCTCCCAGCATGGAGCGCATTACAAGTCCGATTCGACTCTTTCCTTCGCCGCCCTTACCAATCATCAGGAGCATTTTCTGCCCCTTTGTGGTAGGCAATAGGCAGTAGCCCATATACTCCTGCAAGGTGGGAATGTCCTCCGGGACAAGCAGCTCGGATAAAAATTGCAGCCAGCGCACAGGCGGCGGTGCATCGGGGAGATAGGCCACACTCAGACGGTTGTTGCAATAGCTTTTGTCCTCGGTGAAACGCCCATCCAGAAAGAGTGTCCCGTTTGCCACATGGATACGGTCAGTCTCGATGGGCAGGGGCGGCGAATAGGCTTGCAGCTTGATACTGGCCAGCAGATTTGCCACCACCTTGGAAAGCCCGGAGGTCAGACAGCCGGAGATCTCCTCCAGAATGAGATTGCCGATTTGCGCCTCGTCCTCAATCAGTCCATCCACTGTGAACAGCCTTCCTCTGACACATTTCATGGGATGCTTTTTTAAGAACTGCTGACAAAACAGCACTTCGTTGATGCGTTTTCCATCATACCAATCGGGAATGCTTTCTTCAGGCGGCATAACCATTGGGGTATTCAATTCGTCCATAGGTTTCCTCCTTTCGCAGTTGTTCCAGACGCTCCTTTAGTGCTATGATTTCACCATCCGTCATCCAGTCCTGTACAATTTCCCGACGCTCATAGCTGTCACCAAAGGTGAGAATGTTCAGTTCATATTCAATCTGACTGAGCTTGTGGCAGGCTTCCACGAATAAATCATGGACTGGCTCATCCGGCGTTTGCGGCGCATAGTATGCTTTCCATTCCTCCAAGCAACGGTAATAGTCCGATAAAACAGAAAAGCACAGACGCTCGTTTTCTTTGAGCTTCTGTGCTTCTGTTCGGATACGCTTTGCATTGAGTGCCGCTGCGCTGGGCGGCTTGTCCGGGTCAAGATGAAAGTCTATCACCAGCTTCATGGCTGCGTCGTAGGGCTTGAGATCAAACAACCTTGCAGTGAAGTCAATGACATCTCCATGCTCTCCGCAGGTAAAGCAATAATAATGGTCGTTTGCCACATACAAGCTGGGGTGTCTGTCATTGTGAAAGGGGCAGAGCGCCTTGCCGTGCCGGTTGACCTCAAGGCCATACGCCTGTGCCGCTTCCCGCAGGCTGACGTTGTTTTTTACGGTTTCGAATAAATTCATGTGTCCTCCTTTGCGTAGAAAAAGCGGCTTGCCCTGATATAAGGCAAACCGCTTCCTCAAAATTTATTGTTTTATTGGAAATATTAAGCCGGAGAGGTAACTGTCTCCGCTGCCAGTTTTTCCTTCCTGTTCGCTGCATTGCGAACCCGCTGGCCTTTGATATGCCCCTCATATCGGCACTCATCACTGCAATACTTGACATTGCTTCTTGTGGTGGAAAAGGTCTTACCGCAGTTTTCACAAGTGCAGTCACGCCGCCTGTTTTCTGCCGCTTCCTGCCGGTAGAACTTCGCCCGGCAATTCGGTCCGCAGAACATAGCAGCCGAGCTTTTGGATTCAAATCCCTGACCGCAGCACTTACAGGTTAGCTGAAAAGGCTGCCCAACGGTGTGCTTCCCGGCCTTAATCAACTGATAGCGCTCCCGGCTTTTGATGCGATGCTGGCGTAGCTGCTCCTGCCGCTTGATTTCCTCTGCTGTCAGCTCCGGGGCAGGAAGTTCAAACTTTCCGATGAATTTCAGGAAGATTTCTACCTCCTGCGTTCTGTCCCCGTCGATGCGCTCCGGGGCATGAACGATGATTTTATCAATAAATTCATTGATCATCGGTGTAGTCAGCTCGGAGAAATCGGTGTACTTTTCTGCCAAAGCAAGGAACTGCTCTACACGGGCAGTATCTTCCTCATAGCTCGTCAGGCTTTCCTCCGTTTCTGCAATCTGTGCGGAAAGGTTTTTCTGTTCGACTTCGTACTCAGCAAGCAGGCTGTCAAAGCGTTCCTCAGAAATTCGGCCTACGGCAAAGGATTCATAGAGCTTTTTAATGATCGTATCCAGCTCACTGTGGCGCTTACGGTCTTTGTTCAGCTTTCGTTTGGCATCTTTGGCCGCCTCCACCTGCCTGACCTGTGAAGCGGCTCGTATCTTCTCGGTGAATTTTTCCCGATCTGCTATGGCAAGCTGGCTGACAGTGCGGATTGTCTCTAAAATAAGGATACGCAGCGACTTAGTGGTAATATAGTGCCCGCAGCAGTCCTTTCCATGCTTCTGATGTGCCAGTGTATAAGAGGAGCAGTCAAAGAAATCCGACGGATACGGAGTGCCTTCTGTACCGCCTCTGGAACGATGATTATACATCTTTGCGCCGCAGTCCGCACAGTATAAAAGCCCGGTCAGGGGATTGGCTTCGCCTATGGTATCAATACGCCGTGGCGTTTTCCGCAGTTGCTGAGCAAGCTCCCATGTTTCCGGCTCGATAATGGCCTCATGGGTGTTCTCGAAGATCAGCCAGTCCTCCTTGGGATTAGGAATAGAGGTCTTGTCCTTATATGACAGCTTGTGGGAACGGAAATTGACCGTATGCCCCATATACTCAGGCTTAGACAATATCTGCCCCACAATATAGCCGCTCCAGTTATAAGGATATGCGAACTCGGTCTTACTTTTCCAAACGCCAATGCCTTTCCTTGCAAAATAGACCGCCGGAGCTTCTACCTTATCTTCAAAAAGGATTCTGGCAATGTCATAGGGGCCTTTTCCCTCGATGGTCAGACGGAAGATGCGCCGCACAACGGCGGCGGCCTCCTCGTCAATCAACCAATGGTGCTTGTCGTTCGGGTCTTTCTTATAGCCGTAGATGGCACTGTTGGTGGTAGGCTTGCCTGATTCCCCCTTCACACGGATAGCGGTTTTCTGCTTGCGGCTCAGATCACGCAAGTACCACTCGTTCATGATGTTGAGGAACGGAGCAAATTCATTGCTGTTCTGGTCGTTGCTGTCCACGCTGTTGGCGATGGCAATAAAATGAATGCCATGCTGACGGAACATAACCTCCGTGTAAAAGCCGGTCTGCAAGTAGTCACGTCCGATTCGGGACATATCCTTTACGATCACACGAGCCACCTTGCCAGCTTCAATGTCTGCCACCAGCTTTTTCCATGCCGGTCTTTCAAATGTGCCGCCTGAGAATCCGTCGTCCGTGTAATGGGCAAAGTTTGTGTACCCCTGCTGTGCGCAATAGCCCTCCAAGTATTTCTTTTGATTCACAATGGAGTTGCTATCCCCAATCTGGTCATCGTCACGGGAAAGTCGTTCGTATAAGGCGGTGATCTTGTCCTCAGTCTGAATGATGCTCATGATGCGCTCCTTTCAGACTGACGGCTCATTTGTGGTACACCAATTATATCACAAGTTCCGTCGTTTGTAACTACTTCGTTGCGTATCATTCGTAAAATTTTATCCTCCATTGTCTCTTTCCCACTTTCACTGAAAGCGACTCTCACCTTGTAGGTGGTGCCGCCAATACGTCTTATCATATACTGTGCCTGTTTGTTTTTATCCATAGCGTTCCTCCTTGAAAAATTCATGTTCGTTTGATATACTAATGGTGGTTCCGACTGATGTAAGTCGGTGGCATCTTGTGTCATGTTTCATAAAGCTACCGCAACTTGCGTCCTCCTTTCTCTTGATACGGGTTGAAAAAGTAACCTAAATAACCGCTTATCAGATTACCCTCTCACTAATAGGAGAAATCCGGGGTGTAAATCGGAACTGTTTTTGAAAGAAATTCAAAAAATTTTCGGAGGTGAGGTCATGACAGATGAAAATAGAACATTTCTCCTGTTCCCGGATGACGGTGATGACCTAACCGAATGGGATGAAGCCTCCGATCTGACGATACAAAACGAGCAGTTAGAGGAAATCCTCTCCGAAGAACGAGCCTTAGAGCTGGAAAGAGAGCTGGAGCAGGACGAAAACCCAAGGGACTACACCGTAGAACTGGAGGACGAAGAGGAAGAAGCTGCTCCTGTCAGCGAAAAACGCTTAAAGCGCCAGATACGGGCAGAGGCGTTGGCACGGCTGGAGGATGCTGCAAGAACAGAGGACGACTTTCGATACGTTGTCAGCGAATGGGACAGGTTGGATCGGAATCGGGAACGACGGGAGCGTGACCATGAAAATCTCCGGGGAGATGTTCCGTTAGAATACATGGCAGTTCCCAATCCGAAGATGATTCCGCTGTATTTGAATCTGCCACGATACCGCCAGCTTGCCAGCGGCAATTTTCTGGATATCATTTTTTCTTGCCCCTATGAACTGCATGAGTTGGTTGCAAGCTCATTTATTTCTGAGCTGATACGCAGCCTTACCATTGATCAGAAGGAAGTGCTGTATTACCTGTCCATCCGGCAGTACAGCACCATACAGGTGGGTATGATACGGGGACAGACAGACCGAAACATTAGAAAGCTCCGAAAGAATATCCACAAGAAGCTGCAAAGAGCGGTTTATGATTACCTTTTGGAAAAACAGAACGACTGTGGAAGCCTAACGCTGCGGGAACGGCAGTTCTTAGAGGAATATGGGCTTTTGCTGAAAGCCTATGGCAAGGACGCCGTTATCCTCCGGGAGAACAAATCAAAGCCGAGGAAAAAGAAAGCTGCCCTTGGCAGCAGCAAGGACAGCGAATGATCTGATTGAATTTGATAAGCAGATGACCGAAAGGAAGGATTTGCGTTATGAATACATTTTTTGAGCAATCCCGTTCCCATTGGGTGCGGTATGAACGCTATGAAATCAAAACAGGCAAGGACGGGAAGAAATACATCACCCCGGCAAAGGATGCCAGGCCGGATGTCTATAACCCACTCAAGGAAGCCCCGGACATTGTGCTGGATGCTCTGAATGTGGGGATGCTGATGATGAACGGCAAGAAAAGCTCTGAGCCAGAGGTAGAAAAGGCAATCTTGGAATTTATTACCCACTATGGGCTGCTGGGCCTGATGACGGCCCTGCCCACCACGCCGTCCTTTATGGATTATGAGGCGGTATATCTGCCAAAGAACCATTTTATCAAGGAAGAAACGATGGAGACGGAGAAGTATCTGTCCCTGTTTTACCCCTTTGATAAGCTGGATGTGGTCAAGAACGGTGTGGAATCCAGTTGGAATGTGTCCAGCGACCGGGCAATGATTGCACTGACCATGACCTTTATGGACGAGCCGATGGCAAAGACCATGAGCTTCCAGCGGGCGTATGCAGAGCCTTACGATTGGGTGGCACAGCAACTCAAGGATTGGGCATTTAATATGCTGACCTCTTTCTTCTATTATAATGACTATGATTCCATGGAGGAAGAAAGCCGGAATATGCTGCGTAAGTCTATGGCTGCATTTGGCGGCATTGCACCCACCTATCATATAGAGCTGTTGGATAGGCCAACGATCTATTGGGATTTCCATTCCCTGCTGTTGGGGATTCAGATGATGTTCAGCTTCATGCTGGTGGACAGCACAAAGCCGTTGCGGATGTGCAAGCAGTGTCAGAAAGTGTTCCTGAGTAACCGGGCTAACTCCGCTTTTTGCAGTGCAAGGTGTAAAAATCAGTATAATGTTTATAAGAGCCGGGGAAAGAATAAATCAGAGGATGGTGATAATAATGCCTGAAAATCAGAACATAGAATGGAAAGCTAAGTGGAAGGATGACTATCTGGAATGGATTTGCGGCTTCGCCAATGCACAGGGCGGCAAGATTTATATTGGCTGTGACGATGATGGAAAAGTTATCGGCCTGCCCAATATCCGCAAGCTGCTGGAGGATGTTCCAAACAAAATCCGAAATGCCATGAGCATCGTGGTGGATGTCAATCAGCTGGAGCGTGACGGGAAAGAATATCTGGAAATCGTTGTTCCACCATATCCCGTTGCCATAAACTGCAAAGGTGTCTATTATTATAGAAGCGGCAGCACCATGCAGACCCTTTCTGGCCCAGAACTGGAGAGCTTCATTCTACGCAAACGTGGTGCTTCGTGGGATAATATGCCCTTGCCGGGATTTACGTTGGATGATATTGATGATGAGTTGGTCAAGAGATTCAAGACCCTTGCCGCCAAGAAGGGCCGGATCGACCAAAGCGTTTTAGACGAGGACAAAGCGGATTTAATGGAAAAGCTGCGTCTGACCAATGCCGGGTATTATACCAACGCAGCGATGCTGCTGTTCTGCAAAGACCCTGACCGCTGGCAGCTGGGCGCATACACAAAAATCGGCTTTTTCGAGAATGATGCCGATCTCCGTTATCAGGATGAAATTCACGGCTCCTTGTTGGAACAGATTGACAAGATCATTGAAGTCATCCATCTGAAATATATGAAAGCGAAAATCACTTACGAAGGGATGCAGCGCATTGAGCGTTATTTTGTTCCCGACGCTGCCCTGCGTGAAGCCCTTCTTAACGCTCTATGCCACAAGCAATATGAAAGCGGCGTTCCGATTCAGATCAGCGTGTATGAGGATAAGCTGTATATCGCTAACTGTGGTAGGCTTCCAGACAACTGGACGGCAGACAGCCTGATGTCCAAACACGCATCCCGCCCTTACAACACGGCGATTGCGAATGTGTATTATTTGGCCGGCTTCATCGAGAGCTGGGGACGTGGTATTGAGAAAATCTGTCAGGCTTGCAAGGAAGATGGAAGCCCGCTTCCTGCGTACACCGTGCATCCCGGCGATATTATGATTCAGTTTACAGCGTCAGAGGATCGGGTTATTCGATCTGCCACCTACAAGGTGACAGAAAAGGTAACAGAAAAGGTAACAGAAAAGGTAACAGAAACCTTGGATGAAAAATCCATGCAAATTCTGGCCCTGATTTCCGAAGATCCTGCATACACATCTACCACCATAGCAGATAAGCTATCTATCAGCAGAAAAACAGTTTCTCAGCGTCTGAAGGAGCTGAAGGAAAAAGGAATCATCGAGCGCATCGGGTCTGACCGAAAAGGCTACTGGAATATAAAGAGCTAAGTGATACAGAATTAGCCCCACACCAGCGTTCATTCATGCTGATGCGGGGCTAACATGTGTTTAGCAATATACAAGCTCCGTCAGAACAATTTCCTCTGCACGGTTATGAATGTTGTTCATGCGCCGTACCCATTCCATTTGATCGGTAGCTTTAAGTGCCTCGGTCACACCTTCCAGTCGTGCCATAGCTTCGCACATGATCTCCATACGCTGATTGCAGGATTTGTCTATCTCTGCAAGATGTTCATGCAGGGTGCAGCTTGTTAGGTAGTGTGCATAAAGGACGGGACGATGCTCTTTCAAGTAGCGGCGGCGCATACGGCCATACTTACCGATCTGATATTCCTCGGTCTCCGGCAGCGCAAGGTCGGGGATATAGTAATCGCCAACCTTCGTATATGTGCCGCCCATTTCTTCAAAAATAGACTTCATTTTCATGCTCCCTTCGTGCTAAAATGTCAGCAGTTATGCGGATTTTTTTCCTTTCCCACAACTGCCAGACCAATTCACCACAAATGAGCCGCCAGTCATGTAATAGTATTAGGCGGTAGAAACCACCCTCTACATATTACATCTTGGTTGCCGATGCTGTAACTCTCGCCCTCCAAATTATCATCACGGGAAAGACGCTCATAGAGAAAAGCGGTTGCTTCACGGGATTTCTTGTTACTCGACTGTTTCATACTCGCTCCTTTCTTGGGACAGTCGAATAGCAAATTCACTTGTACACCTATATTATAACACGATCCGCTTTCTCTGTCCGCTGCCTCCCGAAAGGTCATTATAATTTTTCGCTTTCGGATTTCATCAGCCGGAGAAGAACTTCTCCTAAGGTCTGGGAACTTTCTTCTTTGAACACCGGCTCAACGATAAAGGAGCGATTGCCAATACGATAAGTCGAATCCAGAGTAAGCATCTCTGGATTTTTTGTTTTTTCAGGGTTTGTCTTTTTCGCTTGCATCGTAAAAATCCCCTTTCTTAAAATTAAAAAATGAGCCAACGGATGGCTGCTGGCAGCAGCCCACGGGAATCTCACCCCTGCATTCCTCATGCAGCCCTACTCATTGCCTGCGACGCTCTGAACGCTCGGACTTTGACGGTAAGGGAGTATCAGCCTGTCGGTATGTCATGGCCCGCAAGCAGCCGCGCTTGCATTGCGGCGTGGTGATGATCGCTCCACTTTTCAAAGAAAAGCATCTTGGCGCACCCGCCGTCCGGCTCGATACAGACAGCAACGTATCCGTTTGCCCTATGATGCACCGCCATTATCCTGCGGGCATATTTTTCAAGGTGCTGTCCCGAAACGTGGAAAGGGTCAGCCCGTTTCGGCTTTGGTTACAATAGAAGAAATCAGTTTGATTTCCAGATGGCGTTTCATGTACTCGTCTATGCACACATGAGGCTGACCGTGCTTGTCATAGAGAATGCCTGTACAGAGCTTGTTGATATAACCTCTGTAATGTCGCAAAACCTGTTCAACTGCATCGGTGTCCCCAGCGCAGGCAGAGCGAATCACCGAGAGCGGCAAAAAATCTCTGCTCGTGTGTTCATAGGAGTTCATTTACGCCTAACCTCCCTCCGGCAAGTGCGCCTTTAGCTTTTTTCGCAGCTCGTTCAGCGTTTTTGTCCGGTGGCGCTGTACAGCACTCCGGGACATTCCCATGAGGTCGCCAATCTCGCCATCGCCCAGTTCCAGAACGCAAAACAGAATCAAAATGCTTTGTTCTTGCTTTGGCAGGGCGGCAAACGCATTGGCAACAAGTTCATTGTCGATGTGCAGATCACAGCCGTAGGATGAAAATACAAACTCTTCACTCGGATAATGGTCTACACTCGTGAGCTGCCCCAGTTCTTCCAACGAAAGAACGCTGAATGACTTTTCACGGTCAAGCAGACGTTTCTTATTTCGGTGATAGTTCCGGGCCTCATTTCGCAGCACCGCTTTGCAGAACGCATCGAATCGGTACTGTTCGCCATCGTTGCGAGGGATAGCTTCCATCTTCTCACCCCCTTTCCGTGGGGATGTCGGGTGGATTTTTCCCTTTCCGCTAATATGACACCTGAAACACCCGATTCTGCCCGCTTTTTTGAAAATTTCCAAAAATATTTTTGAAACAGGCAGCTTTTCAGGCGGCAATAGAAAAGCCCAGCAGACCGAAAACGGCCAACCGGGCATAATGGCAGCACGAAACGCGCAGTAGCTACATCGTATAGTACATAGTAAAAGCCCTGCTGACCCTGTGCGGGAGCAAGGCTTTTTTTGACAGTTCAAAACTAGGCGTTCGATAGAATATCAGGCGCATGGCGGCATCCTCCTAGTGGCCGCCATACGGACGATGAAACGCTTTGATAAGCAAAAAGAACCGGCGGCCTTGATTTTCTCAAAAGCCGCCGGTTCAAAATGGGCGCGCGGATATGTCTGCTGTACGACGGCTTTTTTTCTTTTGCCGTCGTCCGGCAGTTAATTTTCTATTTTTTTCTTATGAGAAAAGACAATCAATCCAACCAGAAACAGAACAATAAAGCAAAATACAATGCTAATACATCCGCCAATGGTGGCCGATATAGGCACCTCATAGTAAGTGGATTTATCCGAGAAGAACATAGACACACGATATGCAAAGCTACCCGGAATGACAAAGCCTCTTTCTGAACCGATGAACAGGCAAGATACAAAGCCATATATAACTCCGACAACGCTTGTTACAATAATATTGCGGCTCAGATTGATAACGATTGCCCCTAAACAGGTCGTTACAAAAACTATAACACCGGCTTCAATTCCAAACCCGATTGCCAGCTTGAGGAACAGGGAAATACCGCCGGTCAACCTGCCAGCTCCATTGAGTATCGCCACCAATAGGCCAAATGCGATAAATAAGACAGCCGCAAAACAGATGCCGATAACGACGCTGACAGTAACTTTCGATAGAAAGAGCTTCTTCTTTGAAAACCCGTAGGTAATCCAGTTGATGTAAGTTTTGTTTTTGTATTCCTGATAAAACAGCGAACCAATCAAAATGAAGAGCACCATTGGGAAGAACATGGAAAACTGGTTATTCATAAAGAAGAACAGGTCAGCAAGTGATGTTGTGCTACTGTTGAAAATTGCTCCTGCTCCGCCGGTAATGATGGGAAGAAGCGACAACAACAGAAGAAATACCATAAACCATTCCCGCTTCAACTTGTAAAACTCATTTTTAATCAACACTCCCATTATGCTTCCTCCCTCTGGCCGGAAGTCATAATATCCTCATACAGGGCTTCCAGTTCCTTTTCGTTATAGTCGTTTTCTACAATCTTGATGATTTTTCCGTCACGAATGAAAATAAGAACATCCGTGACAGCAGCAATCTCCGTCAGATTATGGCTTGATACCAAAATACAGTGTTGGGGAGATTTTAAGCGTTCTTTCAGAAGCAGCCGGATTTCCTTTATCCCCATCGGATCAAGACCGTTGGTAGGTTCGTCCAGCAGTAAATATTGAACATCGCCTAAAAAGGCGCGAGCAATTCCCAGTCGTTGGCGCATCCCCAAAGAAAGTTGAGAGAACAGCTTTTTTCGGGCATCCAGCAAGTTCACTTGTTTGAGCGCCACTTCGATGTTTGGTCTTTTCAGACCTAAATATTGTGCGTGGAGCTTCAAATTTTCCTCTACGGTGAGCCGGGGGTAAAAAGCCGGGTATTCAATCAAACTTCCAAAACATCTACTGGAAACGGGCTGTCCATCAGAGAGGATTTCTCCCGAAAAGGCAGTCAGACCCAGCATGGACTTAAACAGTGTTGTTTTACCGGCTCCGTTTGGCCCCAGTACACCATAGATTTTTCCTTGCTCTAAAGTCAAGTTGATGTTGGACAGCAATGCGGTATTTCCAACATTCAAATTTACATTTTTGATTTGCAGCATGAAATACCTCCGTTATTGAAAAAAGATGAAAAGCAAAAAGGCCACAGCATAAATCAAAAATGAAATACTAATGGGTTTTGATCTCTGTTTTAGTCCTTTTAGTCCATCGCTCAATACGCCATGCAAGGCCGTGAGCAGGCACACCGCCAAAGCGATGATAGAAACCACTAAAGCTACTTTAACCATTTGTTTATACCTCCTATGGCTCATACTTTACCAAAGAGGTTTAAGATTTGTTTGAGAAAAGTCTAAGGAAAGTCTAAGGATGAAAAAAGAGCCGCCGAAGCAGCCCTTTAGGAATTGACAATGGGAAACACGACTTGAATTGCAAAGATACCGTTTTGCAAGGAAGCGACAATTTGCCCGCCCATGCGGGTCACAAGTCTTTGAGCGATTGCCAATCCCAGCCCGGTTGTCTTTTTTGTTCGTGACTGGTCGGTGGTGTAAAAACGGTCAAACAAATGAGGAATATCTTCTTGCTGAATACTGCTCGACGCATTTTTAATGGTTATGACCGTTTGAACTTCTTCTATCGCTGCGGTGATTTGATAATTTCCCTCCCCGTGAACAAGTGCATTATAAACCACATTTGAGAAAATCCGGGTCAAGGCATCTGGATCGCCCCAAATGATAGCTGGTGGATTTGGGATAACGATATAGGGGACACATTTTTTCTGTTCAAAATCGCCGTAGTATGAGGCGACAACATCCCGAAGTACACTGTGTATATCCGTATTTCTACAATTCAATTTCAGTTCGTCGGCCTCAATCCTTACAAATTCAAACAGTTGGTCGAGAAGCAGCTTTACAGCGGAAATTCTTTCTCCCGCAATCGTTGCATATTCTTTTTGCTCCCCTGTTAAATCCTGTTCCTGTAAGAGCTGGATATAGCCATTTGCTGTTGCCAGCGGCGTTCGCAAGTCATGGGAAAGACTGGTAATGGTATCTCGGAACAGTGTATCGCTCCGTTCAATTTCCTGCCCCATGCTACGATATTTTTTCAGAAGATGATTGATACTTGCAGCCAAATCCTGTATTGTCCCATCCGTTTTTTCCACCATAATTTCGGTTTGCGTATCACGGTCAATCAGAAAGTCAATCTGTTTTTTTACTTTCTGAACCAACTTTCGCTGATAAATCAGTTTCAGGGACAAAAACAGGGAAAGCATTGCAAGCAAGATACATAACACCATCATGTAGCCATCACCGCCTTTCCAAATTGCGCAAGTCCAACCTTAGAAACAGGGAGAGCGAAATGGCTGTTGGTAAAAACAGATATACTACCAGTGTCAAACAAATGGGTATTAAATCCTCCCCAAAGGTATTGATCTGCAAGCTATGAGATAGCCCTACAACCCAATACTTGTAGAGCGAATAATCCATATCCAGTGCTGTACTTATCTTTGTGAGATATAAATACAAAACCCCCAGCATAAAAAATGCGGTAATCGTAACAATGATCCGATGCCGGAGCAGGTAACTTAACAAATTGAGAAATGCAGTGTAACCTAAAAAGCACAGGCATTGAAACAAAAGAAAGACTCCGATTGCAGAAAACGAATACTTTATGTCATACCGGGATGCTCCCATCATCAGAATTGACAAATACGCAACACCAAAGCATACAAACAGAAAAAATAAAACGCCACCCCATGAGGCCAGCAGTTTTCCAAAGAATAGGTGTACTCTGCTTGTACCTTTAGAAAGTGTGATACTGTATGTGCCGGTATGAAAATCTTCTGTAAAGTACAGGCACAAAAAGAGCGTCAATGGAAAAATCAGACTGTAATCTGAAAACAGAAACTCCGTGAACGAAACCAGTGATATAACCGGAAGCATACCATTTACCGAATTGTGATAAAAGGTCAGGGCAAGCGCAAAGACAAAAAACGCAGCCAATACGAGGCAGGCCCAAAACAGGCGGCTTTTGCGGATACGGAACAACTCACTTTGCATCGTCTGAATCACTCTTTGCACCTCCTGTCATTTTCAAAAGATAGTCGGTCGGCTCCATACCGGCAAGCCAGATTTCTGATACCTCTATCCCGGAATGAACCAGCAGCGTATTGATTTCCCCGGATTGCTCATTACAATGAAAAATTCTAATCAGGTCATGACCCAACACTTCAAAATCCGGGAACTGCTGGCTTAAAATCGTAATAGCCCGTTCTAATTGTGGAGTTCTTATCTTTATGCACCGCTGGCAGCTCTCTTTCAATTCCCCAGCCGTAAGCTCACAAAGCAGCTTTTCATCTGCCATTACGCCATATTTGGATGCAAGCCGGGAAAGCAGCGTATAATCCTGTCCAGAGATTAAAAGTGTGGTATGGTTGATTTCATGCAGATAGTTCAGAACAGAAAGCAGGTGTTCACATTCTCCCTTATCTAGCCCGGAAAAAGGATCGTCCAAAATTATCATATCTGGATTTCCCAAAAGGGCAACAGCCAAATTCACTAAACGCTGGGTCGATAATGGCAATCGCCGTACCGCCTTTTTCTCTTTCAGGTTCAAATGCAGTATATCTAAAATATGGATTTCTGTGGTTCCAAAAACGGAAGAAAAATAACGCAGCATATCAGCAGGTGACAGAGAGCCGATTGTCACAGGCTTTTGTGGTACAAACCCAATCCGGCGGCGCTCCTTCTGATAGTCTATATTGCCAAATAATTTGAGCGTACCAGCTTGAGGTCTAAGTGTACCTATAATGGTTTGCAACAGTACAGATTTCCCGGCGTGATGGCCGCCATACAGTGCATAGATTTCTCCGCGTTTTACCTGAAACGCGATATTTTTAATTCCGTTTCCATCCGGGAAAACATAGGTCAACCCGGCTGTTTCCAAAGCAGTCTCCAAAATAATCATCCCCTTTCCATGCTGTCTTATTGTAGCAGACTGGTGTGCAAACTTCATAAGATTTCTCTAAGGATTAGCCCTGCATTTTGAAACCGAGGCCCCAAACCGTCTGAATATACTTTTCCTCTGGATTGACCTTGGCAAACTTCTTGCGGAGATTTCCAATGTGGACATTGATTGCATTATCGTCCCCGATAAAATTTTCATTCCACATGCTTTCAAAAATATTGTTCTTTGTGAATACCTTTGAGGGCGAGGACATCAGAAGTTGCAAAATCAGGTATTCATACCGTGTCAAAGTAATGGGGGTATTCCTGATTTTAGCCTCCATAGCTTCTGTATCAAGGGACAAGTCCTTAAAGCGAAGTATTTTGCTATTGTTGGGGGTGGTAGACTTCTGAAAGCGCCGGAGCACTGCTTCAATCCGCACCAGCAGCTCTTGATTGTCGAATGGCTTTGTGATGTAATCATCTGCACCATTTCGTATGAGGTTCACTTTGCTGTCTATATCCGTTTTAGCGGACACACCGATAATCGGAATATCCATCGTGCTTTTCATCTTTTCCAATACTGTTTCCCCCGGTATGCCGGGCAGCATTAAATCAAGTAAAATTAAGTCAAAAGTGCCTTTCTCAATCAACAGAAGCGCCTCGCTTCCAGAATATGCAGAGGTTACGCAATAACCATGTTGGGTCAAAAGCCGCTTCGTCATATCATTGAGCAACACATCATCTTCAATAATCAGAAGATGTGGGTGTGTTCCAGTTTCCATACTATTATCTCCTTATCATTTCTCAGATTTCCGAATTAAAGCTCACATATTATTTTAATTATACCGTCTCTGTTGCATTAGAGCAAGGCAGAGCCACTTTTGAAATGAAACAAAATACTACCTTACATCAAATTTGATTACATTCTCATAACCTGACCAGAAATGTACAATGATATAGGGTGGTAGCCGTACTTTTGAAGAAGCTGAACAAGTTCCTCGCGGATTGCCGGTTCATCTTCTATAATGAAGATTTTCATGCTCACACCTCCATATTCTATTATATTTCGATTTTCCAGAGAATACAATGCTCAAACTATGAACAATAAAGTTTAGCAGCAATGCACTTTGCATCATTTCGCCAATCGTCCATGAACTATAAAATGTATATGGGTGATGCAGAATGGCAAAAATTGAGGACTGTCCCGGCTTTGAAACGTTCGGAGCGGATGTTAAGGCAGCACGAAAGGCAAAACAGCTTTCCCGCAGTGCGCTGGCCGACATGATACATTGTGACAGCCGGTATCTTGCGAACATCGAAAACGAAGGCACGTTGCCCAGCTTGCCGGTGGTGATTCAGCTGATAAAAATATGTGGTCTGCCCGTGGAGCGGTACTTCAACCCGGAACTCATGCGGGAAGAAAGTGCGGAACGTCAGCGGGTCAGCCACAAGCTGCAGCTTTGCCCGGAAGAATACTTACCCATCGTAGAAGGTGCCATTGACGGTGCCCTGCGAATCCATGAACAGGAAAAAGAGCCCGTGTGTGTCTGATTGTCATGCACGGTCATTGAGAGGATGCAAAAGCGTCCTCTTATTTTTTTTGCATTTTGCGGGCAAAACGGGGGTGTTGTGGTGTCATAGTAGTGGGAAAAGATAACGTAGCAAGCATAGGGAGTGTAGCCACTCCCGGCAGAAATGCTTGCTGGGGAGTACCCCAGACCCCCAAGAAACGAGGTGAAACTATGACGAACCGAACCCGAAAAATTGTTCTGCGTGTTCCAGTGACGCCGGAGGAACGGGAACTTATCCGGCAGAGGATGGCTCTGCTGCACACACGGAATTTTTCTGCATACGCCCGGAAGATGCTGATAGACGGATATGTTGTCCACATCGACACCACCGACATCCGGGCGCAGACCGCCGAATTGCAGAAGATTGGCGTCAACGTCAATCAGATCGCACGGCGGCTGAACAGCATGGGGCCGCTGTACACACAAGATATTGCGGACATCAAAGGAGCGCTGGCACAGATATGGCAGTTACAAAGATACATCCTATCAAGTCAACGCTGAAAAAGGCACTGGACTACATTGAGAATCCAGCCAAGACGGATGAAAAAATGCTGGTGTCCTCCTTTGCCTGCTCCTATGAAACCGCCGACATCGAATTTGAACTGCTGCTATCACAAGCCATGCAGAAAGGCAACAATCTGGCCCACCACCTGATACAGTCTTTTGCGCCGGGAGAAACCACGCCGGAGCAGGCCCACCAGATTGGTCGGCAGCTTGCAGATGAAGTCCTGCAAGGCAAATACCCGTATGTACTGACCACGCACATTGACAAAGGGCACGTCCACAACCACATCATCTTTTGCGCCGTGGACATGGTGAACCAACGAAAGTATGTTTCCAACCGACAAAGCTATGCCTACATCCGGCGCACCAGTGACCGGTTGTGCAAGGAACATAACCTATCCGTGGTAATGCCCGGTCAAGACCGGGGCAAGAACTATGCCGAGTGGGACGCGCACCGAAAAGGCACGAGCTGGAAGGCGAAGCTGAGAGCTTCCATAGATGCAGCCATCCCGCAGGCCAAGGATTTTGACGATTTTCTGCGGCTCTTGCAGGAGCAAAGCTATGAGGTCAAGAGGGGCAAGTATGTTTCGTTCCGTGCGCCCGGACAGGGACGGTTCATCCGCTGCAAAACGCTGGGCGAAGCCTACACCGAGGAAGCTATCACCGAGCGCATCAAAGGGCAGTTCGTGGAGCGGAAGCCCAAAGAAACCCGCAAAATTTCTCTGCGGATTGATTTGGAAAACAGCATCAAGGCCCAGCAGTCCGCAGGGTATGAGAAGTGGGCAAAACTCCACAATCTGAAACAGGCGGCCCGGACGCTGAACTTCCTGACCGAGCATGAAATCGAAAGCTACCCGGATTTGGAAAGCCGGGTGGCCGAGATCACCGCCGCCAGCACCGAAGCTGCCGCCGCACTGAAAGCGGCCGAACACCGGCTTGCAGAAATGGCCGTGCTGATAAAGGATGTTACCACCTGTAAGGAGCTGCACTCGTTGGTGCAGGAGTACCAGCGGGCCGCTGACAAAAAGCAGTTCCGGCACAAGCACGAGGGCACCCTGATTCTCTATGAAGCGGCGGCCAAGGCCCTGAAAGAGCAGGGCTTTCAAAAGCGGCCCGACCTCTACGCCCTGAAAGCCGAGTATAAGCAACTGACCGAGCAGAAAGACCAGCTGCAGCGGCGGTACAGCGAAGCCAAACGCCAGATGCAGGAATATGGTACCATCAAGCAGAATGTGGACGGCATTCTGCGGACAGCACCGGGAAAGGAGCAGATGCAGGAACGGTAAATCTGCACAAAATATTGTTCGGATTTTTGAATCCCAAACGCTTAGACCGGGTGGCGTTTCCATCCGAAATCATGTAAAATAGAACTAGACAACGAAAGCGAGGAACCCTCTATGGCAGAAGTGAACGATAACAGTTCTATCCAGCTTTTTGAAGATCAGAAAATCCGCACTGCATGGGATGCAGAAAAGGAAGAATGGTATTTTGCCATCGTTGATGTGATTGCTGTTCTGACTGACAGCGCAGACCCACAGAACTATTGGCGCGTTCTAAAAAAGCGTCTTAAAGACGAAGGAAATGAAACCATTACAAATTGTAATGGTTTGAAAATGACCGCTCCTGACGGCAAAAAGCGCAAAACGGATGTCGCTAACACTGAACAGCTCCTGCGCATCATCCAGTCAATCCCATCTCCGAAAGCTGAACCGTTCAAGGCATGGCTGGCAATGGTAGGCAAAGAACGCATTGAGGAAACAATCGACCCGGAGCAGGCCATTGACCGTGCGCTTGATACCTATTTGAAGAAAGGCTACTCCGAAGAATGGATTCACCAGCGGCTTTTGGCAATCCGTATCCGAAACGAACTGACAGACGAATGGAAGAAGCGCGGGGTGCAAAAAGGCAAGGAGTACGCCATCCTGACCGATGAAATTTCCCGCGCATGGTCTGGCATGACCACAGGGCAGTACAAGCGGCTGAAAGGCCTGACAAAAGAAAATCTCCGGGACAACATGACCGATTTGGAACTTGTTTTGACGATGCTGGCCGAAGCCTCCACCACGGATATTTCCAAGACTGCAAAGCCGCAGACCTTTGAAGAAAACAAGCAGGTTGCCAAACGCGGCGGCAAGGTGGCCGGCATTGCGCGGCAGGCACTTGAAGCGGAAACCGGCAAGCCCGTTATTACAGAAAAAAATGCGTTTGACTTCCAGCAGCTTGTGACCGACGTTGTAGAAGATGCCGCCGAACTGCCGGAAAATCCCACCGAGAAAAAAGATAAAGACTGATACATGAAAAATAGCCGGACACAGCAGCCACAAGGCCACCGTGTCCGGCTATTTCTGTGTTGGCAACGACACATCACTTTTGCTGAAAATAATGTGTCATTGTCGAGCTGGCGGTATCACTCACCCGCAAAATCGAACCTCTGTCCGTCAAAGTCCGCATCAGTCATGTGCTCCAACTTTGCAATGGTTCCATTCGCCAGCCGCCGCATTTCTGTGTCCATATCCGGCAGGGCGGCCAGCATCCGCGCCATCGTCCGGCGGCGGTCAGAAGTGTGGTACATACAGATCAAATTTTCTTCTTCCACGCTAAAATTCATAGTCAGACCTCCAATTCCTTTGCCTTTTCCCGTGGCAGCGTTTGCTTGCTCTGTTCCTTTTTTGCGGCATCCAGCTGTGCCCGGATGGACGGCTTTTTCGGTTTGGCCGTTCGGGATTTTTTTGCTTTCGGCGCCTTTTCCTCGGCCTTGACTGCGGCGGCAAGGTCCGTCAGAGAAATTTGTTCCCCGACCTTTGCTTTGGCCTCCAACTCGCCCAGAGAGGGCGCATTGTTCAGCACGCCATCAATCATATTTTCGTTTTGTTCGGTGGAAAGTTCTGCGGTGCGCAGCGGATTTTCCCGCAAAAACTCCGGCACCTGCTGGAAGCCCACACTGTCGCAGTAGTGGGCGGTGTCCTGCCCATTCTGGTGCAGCACCACCACATCCGAAACAGACAGCGAGTGGCCCTTGAAGTCTGCCGGATGGTCCACATTGAACGTGCGGTAAATGTCCTCCAACGTGGTGCCCGTAGCCAGCGGCGCGGCGTAAACTTCCGTATAGTTGGCCTTGTCCACAGTCAAACCGGCAGCCTGCAGGCGGTCGTAAGGTTCAAAACGGTAATCACGGGTGGAATCCTCATTACGCAGCTGGTAGATGGAAAAGCTGTCCTGCTGCGGTGCTTCAAATCCTGCCGCTGCGTATTCCTCTACCGTCATTCCGGCAGCCGCCGCTTCCTGCGCGATCTCGGCCTGCACCTGTGCCTTATAGTCCTGCAAGCTCTGGTCAAAGTCGGTCAGCTTGGGCGGTTCCGGCAAGTCATACTGGCCTTGATTGAGCAGCGGGCGGCAGTCCTGCACATAGGTTACAATGGCATTGTAATAAGCGGTTCGTTCCGGCGAAGCGTTCTGTTCCTCCCGCAAAGCAGTGGTGGCGGTCTGCTCCATAGCGGAAAGATTGCAGTGCTGTTTGAGGTACGGAATAAACTCGGTCAGCACCATTTCCCGCTCTGCCTTGTCCTGCTCCCACGCTTCCGGGCCTTTGTTGTGCAGAACAAAATTCTTCCAGTTTTCATCTTTGGCGTAGTATTCGTGGTAGTTCTGGATGTGCTGAACCAAAGAGCCCTCTCCGTCACCGAAATCCTGCCGCCCCTCGTAGTTGTCGGGCTGACCGTTCAGGGTAAAATCAATGCGGAACGCGGTCTTGTCGTACCAGCCACCCTCGTAACCATCCTTTTCCCGGTCTGTGTGCTGGGCGGTGTCCAGTTCTTCAAAAACGCGGTTTGCCACAGACAGCGGCATGATTTCGCCGTCCTGCAGCTTGTCACTTTCGCTCCAAAGAATTGTGACCGTGGGCGCTGCGGCAGGGTCTGGAATTTTGACAGGCACGGGAAGTTCGTTGGCCTTTTCTGCTGCATCTTGGAATGCCGCCAGCTTATCGCCCAAAAGAATTTCCGACACCGTGGCTGTCTGCCCCAGCAGGTTAAGCGCTTCCTGCCCGGCATCCGGCAGGGTCAGACCGGGCGCGTCCAGCTGGCCTCCGTCCAGAGCCTTTTTGTCCGCATCATACAGTGTATAGTCATAGCCGGAATCACAGGTCTGGATGAACAGGATGCTGCCGTTGTCCAATGCAAATGCGGCCTCCTGTGTAGCGGAAAGGTCTGCTTCCCGCTGCTGGCGCAGTTCTGCCAGATGTTCGTCCAGCGCAGAGATCAGCTCATGGGCCGCGCTGCGAATAATTTCCAGAGAGGCTTTTAGTTCGTCCAGTTCCCGGCCCGAACTCCACCCAGCTACATAGCCAAACGAATACTCGGACGTGTCCAGCCCATAGTGCTGGCAGACGGCATAGGCCACACTTTCGGCCTGCACCTCGCGGGTGCGGCTGTCCGGGCGGTTGGCCTGTTCCGGGTCGGTGGGGTCGATGGCGTGAAGTTTGGCGTGGGCAATTTCATGGATAGCCGTCTTGATGGTCTGTAACTGGCTCATGCCCTCTTGGATGGCAATGCGGTTGTCAAGCAGGTGGAAATAACCGTGCGCCCCGCCCTCGATGTCCTCAAACCCGATGGGCACCGGGGATGTCTGCTCCAATGCCTTGAAAAAATCTTGGTAGTCCTGCACGCTGCCGGACAGTTCATCCGCAGCAATGGACGGCAGTGGTTCACCCTCAGTCTGGCTGACATCGAACACGGACACCACCTTAAAGGCCGGAATCTGTACCGTTTTTTCTTCGGTCAGCGGCTTGCCGTCCTTGTCCAGAATCGGCTTGCCCTGTTCGTCCAGCTTTTCCATCTTCTGCTTGACCTTGTACGGTGCAGGAGCAAGAATTTTGATGCCTTTTTCGCCTTTCTTTACGGTGCGGTGGAACGTGTCTTTCCACTTGTTGAAGCCCGCCACCAGCTGTCCGCCCTGCATGGCGATCAGCAAGGTGTTGTTGAAGCTGTAATTGTGGAATTTTGCCATCGTGGTGAGGTAAGCTTTGTAGTGGTCACTGTCGAACAACTGCTGAATGCCCGTTTCCAGCCGGTCCGTGATTTCTTTCATGCGCTCTACGCTGTCTTTGCCGTTTAGGATAATGGGAATAACTTTCTGCGGTTCCGTTTCAGGCTGAACAGGTGGTGGGATGTTGGCCGAATCTCGCAAAACTTCCGGCGCAGGAAAGGACAGTACCCGGTATTCCTCCGGCACAGGCTGGCCCTCGTGGACTTTCTGCCACGCGTCCCCGCTTTTGACAAGGTAGCCATACTCGGTAAACACGCCCTGCTCCTGCTGGGCCACATACCGGCCGAACTGCGCCGTGTCGATGCCGCCTTTCCATTCTTCCGGCATATCCACCATGCCAGAACGGTTCAGATAGTAGTCGCCCAGCTGGGCAGGCCCGCGCACATCCGGCAGATGCACATAATAGTCCACGTTTTCGGGAAAGTCGGTGATTCTCCCGATGCTGAAAAGCTCACTCTGCGGGGCTTGCAAGGCGGCGTTCAGTTCTGCGCGTTCCCCGGTAGAGAGTGTTTCCAGTCGTGATGCCAGAAAGTTCAGTTCGTCCACATTGGATGCCAGCACCATGTTGTAGGGGATGGCAAAACGCTTTTCTTCCTCGGCAAAATAGCCGGAAATGAAAAGGCCCTGCGGATTATCGGACGAAATGCCGATTTGCCGCAGGGCCGCTTGTACCTGTTCGGTTGTAGTGGGCAGGTCCAGCCAGACGCCATCTCCGCCTTGTTGCTGTCGATTTTGCAGCTGGATGGAAAATAATTCGCTCATTTGGTCACACTCCTTTTTTTGCTATCCTACGGATAGAGAGAGCCGGTTATGGCAAAATGAATGCTTCACCTTACCATAACCGGCCCTCGTATTTTTGCCTTACTCTTTGCGCTCTACCCGGTAATTGACGTACTTGCCTCCCGTATCTGCCAGAAGCATCGTTGCATCATAGGTTTTGCCTGTCTTTTCGGAATAGAGGCCCTTGACCTTTGCCTTACCGTTTTTGAGCAGAGCAGCGGCGATCTTCGGTGTGAACGCCTTTTTGCGCTGCTCAAAGAAGCGGTCATTCTTCCACATCACGAACTGACAGCTACGATTCCCGCAGTAGAAGTTTTTCTTGCCCTCATAGACGTTTTCACTGCACCGGGGACACTTGCCGATAATAACCCGTTTCGACTGGAACAGGTTTTGCTTATCTGCACTGATACAAGAATAGGTCTTGACCAGCTGGCGCACCTGCGCTTCAATTTCGGCCATGAACTCGTCCGCGTCTGCATTGCCCTTGGCAATCTCGGTCAGGCGGTTTTCCCATTCGGCGGTCAGGACGGGAGAGGTCAGGCTTTCCGGCAGAACCACCGCCAGATTGATGCCGTCCTTGGTGGGGACAAGCTGTTTGCCCTTGCGCTGCACAAAGCCCATTTGCACCAGTTTTTCCAGAATCGCGGCACGGGTGGCCGGAGTGCCCAGCCCCTTACGTTCCGCTTCCTCCGGCATATCCTCGGTCCCTGCCCGCTCCATTGCCGACAGGAGCGTATCTTCGGTGTAGGCTTTTGGCGGGGACGTGAAATGTTCCGAAATGTCAGTTGTCACGGAAAAGTTCTGTCCCTCGGCCAGTTCCGGCAGAGTGTTCATCGCTTCCGTTTCTTCTTCACCGTCTGCTTTCAGAGTGGAGCGGAACCGCTGGTCGATCTCTTTCCATCCGGGGACAAGCACGGTCTTTCCCTTGGCGGTGAACTCATTTCCTGCACAGGAAAATACCGCAGTCACGGTTTCGTACTCATGGGGTGCGGCTATCGCGCAGAGCAGTTTGGCGCAGACAAGACTCATCAGCTTGCATTCACTCTCGGCAAGACCAGTGAAACCCTGCTTTACAAATTCGGACGTGGGGATGATGGCGTGGTGGTCCGATACCTTTTTGCTGTTCAGCACCCGGCCCACATCCGCAGTCAGTGCAAGCCCTTGGGCAAAGGGCAGCAGCCCCAGCAGATCAGACACAAGATGTTGTGCTGTCTGGCCCATATCCTCGGTCAGATATTGGCTGTCGGTGCGGGGATAGGTCAGCAGTTTCTTTTCATAAAGCTGCTGGGCATAGTCAAGGGTCTGCTTTGCTGTGAAGCCGAACAGGCGGTTTGCCTCCCGCTGCAAGGTAGTCAGGTCATAAAGTTTGGGCGGCTGTTCCGCCTTTTTCTCTCGCCGAATGGACGTGCAGACTGCATTTGCACCTGTGCATTTTTCTTTGAGAGAATTTGCGGTTTCTGCATCCGCAATGCGTCCGCTGTCCGCTTTCAGGCTGCCGGACTGGATGCCGACCGTATAATACTTTTCTTTCTGGAAGCGCAGGATTTTTGCATCCCGGTCCACCAGCATTTTCAGTGTCGGGGTCTGCACCCGGCCTACCGTCAGGGTTTTGTGATACAGCACCGAAAACAGTCGCGTTGCATTGATACCCACCAGCCAATCCGCCTTTGCACGGCAGAGGGCCGATTGATACAGAGCATCATAATCCGAATCCGGGCGCAGGTTTGCAAAGCCCTCCCGGATGGC
Source organism: Faecalibacterium hominis (ex Afrizal et al. 2022) (assembly GCF_049545105.1). Classification (NCBI taxonomy): domain Bacteria; kingdom Bacillati; phylum Bacillota; class Clostridia; order Eubacteriales; family Oscillospiraceae; genus Faecalibacterium; species Faecalibacterium hominis (ex Afrizal et al. 2022). Next base: position 1,471,100 of record NZ_CP186860.1, read on the forward strand.
TGCATCCTCCATGCTGGAAATCCAGAGCCGCTTCACAGGTTTTGTGCAACCGGCCATTTGGTAGACGAAACGGAAAATCAGTTCTCCCTCCCGGCCTGCGTCGGTCGCTGCGGTCACACTGTCCACATCCGGGCGGTTGAGCAGAGAGCGCACAGTTTCAAACTGCTGTTTCTTTTCGTCCGGGACAATGAACTGCCACAGCTGGGGCAGAATGGGCAAATCTTCATACTTCCACTTGCAGTATTTTTCATCGTACTGGCCCGCTTCCGCAAAGGACACAAGGTGCCCGATGCACCAGCTGACAAGATACCCGCCGCCCTGCCAGTAGCCGTTTTGCTTTTCATCGGCCCCGATCACGGTGGCAATGCTGCGGGCAACACTGGGCTTTTCGGCAATAACTAAATTCATATAGAACACCATCCTTTTATGTAGATGAAATATGTGGTATAATGATTAAAAAAGGGGTGATACAATGGAAAGAGATATGGTGCTAATCCGAAAAATTCTTTTTGCAATAGAGGAAAAATACACAGACAGGGCTTTATCATATCACGATTTGGGATTGAACGATTATACACCAGAAGTGGTTGCATATCATTGTAGTCTTTTACATGATGCGCAATTGGTATCTTCCTATGTGTCGCGTTATGCAGATGATAGATTGTATGCTTTTTATGTAGGCAGACTAACTTGGGAAGGACATGAGTTCCTAGACAAAATAAAGAATGACACCGTGTGGAATAAAACCCTAAAAGTTATAAAGGAAAAGGGATTGCCTTTGGCATTGGATACGGTAAAAGATATTGCCGCTGCTGTTGCGGCAGCAATGTTACAGGCAGCAATCAGTGATATAAAGGCAGGGGGATAAAATGTTTCAAACGTGCAAGTTCTGCGGCTCACAAATGCAAGGAGAATATGAAACGCTGAGTAGTTCAAACCATTATAGATTTTTCTTTACCTGCCCTAATTGCCACGCGATTTATGAGGGAGAGCGCAAAGAAAGAGGAAATCTTGTTCTTTTGAACGATTCTCGCTGGTACAATCCCAATTCTCACGATTTTGAAAAATGAGAACCGGGTCTGCTCGACAATGGGTGGACCCGGTTCCTTTATGATAAGAGAAAGATTATTGGGAAATATCATTAGAACTCTCGATTTCAGCAGGTTCCTCGTCTGCATCTTCGTCCTCGCCAAAATCGTATTCGTCCAAATCATCGTGGCCGGTGGTATCGGTCTTGGGCTTGCGGAACTTGAAATAATAGAGTGCCGCGCCACCGCCAGTCAAAGTCAGCACCAGCAGGATCATCAGACTGCCCATGTTGGACTTGGGCTTTTCCTGCGGCGTTTCGGTGTCAGTTTTCACCGCTTCCGGGGCCGTGCAGTCGCGCAGGCTCTTTTCACACAAGGGGCAGTTTTCGTTGACATCCCCGACATCACACTTCACGGTGCAGGTGCAGACTTCGGCGGCCTGCGGTTCTTCATCCAGCAGGGCCAGCAAGTCGGCATCGTCCACTTGGTTCAGAAAGTGGACAGAAGTTTCCTTGTCCTCGTTGGCGCGGTCAATCAGGATGTAAAAATAATTCCCGGCCTTGGTGGTCACAGTGATAAGCTGCTTGTCGCCGTAAAAATCATCCACCAATGTTGCGTTGCCTTTGGGCGTGATAGGTACACCCTCCGGCTCCATGCCGCCAGTGGTAGTTTTCTCGTCCAGAATTTCCGGCAGAGGTTCCGGGGCAGGGTCAGAGCCGCTTGCAAAAGCGGGCATGGAAAAGGAGCAGAGGCAGAGCAGGATAGCCAGCAGCCCGGCTGCAAAACGGCGGCTCCAATCAGGTTTCATCGGCGGCATCCTCCTGTTTGTGGTACGGGGTGACGGTGGGTGCAGCGTTCAGCGCACCGCTGCGCAGGAAAGCCGCGAACTCGTCCGGCTTCATGTTCATGCTGCGCACCAGCTGAATGATCTGCAAGTTTTCCTGTTCAGTCTTTGCAGCTTCCAGTTCTTTCAACTGCTGCTGATATTCGCTGATTTTTTCTTTGAGCCGTTCGATGTCGCGCTCAATGCGGGAAAGTCTTTTTGCCATACAAAATCCTTTCTGGCGTCACGGTAAACGCCCATAGCTGTAAAAATGTTCCTGCCAATATTTTGAGTTGAGGTTTGTGTAGGAGATAGGGTCGCCGCAGTGCAGCATGATGGAATTGCCTACATAGATACCGCAATGGCTCACGCCGGGGGTATCGTAGGTTCCCTTGAAAAATACAAGGTCGCCCGGTTTGACCTGCGCCGTCGAAACAGGAGTACAGAGGTTGTAAAGGTCCTGTGCGGTCTGGCGGCCCACGTTCCAGCCGGAGTGATTCAGCACCCACGAAATGTAGCCGCTGCAATCAAAGCTGGTGCTGGGCGAACTGCCGCCCCACACATACGGGTAGCCGATGTACTTCGTGGCTTCCTCCATCATGGCGGCAAACCTATCATCCTTTAGTGCTTCCGGGGAAATATCGTAGTAGGTGGGCTGCTTGATGGTGGACGCATTGGGGTACTGCGCTTTGCCAAACAAATCCGGCCGGTTGCCCAGTGTGCGCATATAGAGCGAATAGGCACTAAGCTGTTCTTCGGTCAGCACTTCCACGGGCAGATGGGATAAATCCTTGTTCTTCAGCTTGACGGTGCAGATGTAGTATTCATACGGTTCTTGGTAAGTGATAACCTGCGGCACACCATACGGGCCAATAATGACCATCATTTTTGTACGGTAACGTATCTGCATGGTCACGGTCTCGGTCAGGATGTACTGCTTTTCAAAGAGCATTTCAAGTTCGCCCTGCACCTCGGCCAATGTAAAAACGCCATCATGGAGCGCGGACAAAATCGAGATCAGCACATAGGGGTCATGCTCGATTTCGTCCAGATAAAAATGGTATTCATCGTAGTTGTGGGTGGCCTCGTAGGTGTCGAGATACCGTTGCAGTTTTTGTTCCAGCTTGGCGTAGGCTTTCTCTGCACCCAGCATATCCTTGTCCTTGGAAAAGTAAGAGGATGCCGTCACGCCGGTCCCAGCGGTGCCCGCCATCACCGTGCAGGACTGCAAGCCCGTTATCAAGAGCAGAGCCAGCAGACCGAACACCGCCACGATCAGAATGGTTTTCCAGTTCCGGGCCGCAAATTCGGCTACCCGTTCGCCGCCCTCGGCCGCCAGCTTCGTTACCCGGAAACCGTTCTCTGCGGTGGCGGCTGCACCCTGCGCGGCGGCTTGTCCGGCCTGCCGTGCAGCTTTGGCATACTGCTGTTTGATACGCCGTTTCTGCCACATCCGGGAAATGGGGTTGCTGGCCGCCTGTGCAATTTGCGGATTGTCCCGCAAGGATTTCTGGTAAAAGTATTCTGCATTGGCAGACATGAGCTGACGCTCTGCCTTTTCCACGGCCTTGTAGGGCTTCATCTTGTGGTGCCGGATGCCGCTGCGGATGGCTTTGGCGGTCTGACGCTCCACCAGTTCTTCACCTTTGTGGCCGCCCTCCACGCCCACATTTTCGTGTTCGACCTCGTGGATTTTTCCGTGAGCGAACAGCAATGCTTCCGACAGCGGGCGGCTGGCCGGGTTTGGTTTCAGGCTGGGCGGGCCTTTGTCCTGCTGCTCAAACCGCAGGGTGGATTTTGCCTTGCCGCTGGCTGCATCGTAAACTTTTTCCTTGACCGGGACACGCTTCTTCGGCAGAGCGGCGCGGGCCGCATCCAGCTTGTCGGCCTTTGCTTCCGCCTTTTGGATGTACGGCTGCAACGCCGGGTCTGCCCGTTCTTCCTCGATCAATTCCAAACGGGCGGCGGAACGGTGCAGACCATCTTCACTTTCGGCGGTGGCTGCGGTTTCTGCCGCCTTTTTCGCTTTCTTTTTATTTTTATGCCCGTCCTTGATGTCCTCGGCCCGTTCCAGAATTTTTTCGGCCTTGCCCTCGGCATCCGTGGAGTAGTCCTGTTCCGCCTCCCGGCTGGAAACGTTCTCCACAGTGCCGTCCGCCTGATTTTCTACCACCAGACCGTCACGGGTCATAGTCTGGGTGACTTTGGCTTTTGTCTGCAATTCTTTCAAAGTTCTTCACCTCCCATCGGGCAGCAGCTTGTTTCAATGTCCGCAATGTATTTGAGAATCGGGAACACCTGCGGCGGCGAAACCGCATTGCCCAGTGTTTTCATCCGCTTGCTGCGGTTCGGCACATCTTCGGTCAGGCGCGGGATGTCGGCGGGTTCTTCGGCCCAAAGGGAATGTCCGTCCATTTGCGCGGGAAACCCATCAGCCACTCTACCCAGTCCGGGTTGAGGTAGGGCTTTTCCAGCGTGGTGGGGGTCATTCGGTAGACCACATGAGAGAGCCGCGCCGTCCATGCTTTGCCATCCTTGTTCATCTTGCGATAGCTGCCGTTCGCAGAGATTTGGATGTCCAACCCCTTGCCCACATCCCCGGTGTCGCTGGCAAGGGGTGTGGGAAGCAGCGGAGCCGATGATGAATACCCGTTTCCGTTCGTGCCACGCGCCAACGGCAGCAGCAGGTAATACGAAAACCCGAACATCGTAACCTGCCTGCACCAAGTCAATGAGCGTTTTGTCGAGCCCCATACGGAGGAAGCCAGCAACATTTTCTCCAAGCACCCAACGGGGCTGCAATTCCCGGATGACCCGCAGCATTTCGGGCCACAGGTAGCGTTCATCGTGGAAGCCGCGCTGCCGCCCTGCGGTGGAGAACGGCTGGCACGGGAAGCCACCTGAAATGAGGGTGACGGTGCGAAGTCCTGTTTTTTCAAAGAAAGCCTCCTTTGTTACAGTGGTGATGTCCTGAAAGCGGGGCACCTCCGGCCAGTGGCTTGCCAGCACAGCGGCGGGAAATGCCGCCCACTCGCATTGACAGACAGAGGTAAACCCCGCTGCTTCCGCGGCAAGGTCGATGCCGCCGATGCCGGAAAACAAGCTGAAATGTGTTAAGCTCATAGCTCCACCACCTCGCTGAGCCGGGTGGTCATGATCTTATAGAGCTGTGTGTTTTTCGGGATGGGGTTGGAAAACGGAAGCACCACGTTTTCAAAAATCAGCAGTCCTTCGCCCGGTTCCGAATTGTCGATGTACTTCTGCTGGTCTGCGGAGAGGTTCAGCCGTTCCGAAAGGATTTTGCGGTCGCCGGATGCCTGATTCAGCAGCGTGATGAAGTCGCTGTTTTCCAGAATGTTCTCGATCTCCGGGGAAGAAAGAAGGTCCTTCACATTCTGGGTGGCGCCTGTGGGCACGCCGCCCCATTTGCGGAAGCGTTTCCAAATCTCGGCACTATACGCGGCGGTCTGTTCCTCTTTCAGGAGCAAGTGGAACTCGTCCGCAAAATACCATGTGGCCCGGCCTTGGCTGCGGTTCTGGGTGACACGGCCCCATATCTGGTCTTGGATAATGAGCATCCCCAATTTTTTTAACTGCTTGCCTAACTCTTTGATGTCAAAGGCCACGAGCCGGTTGTGGATGTCCACATTCGTTTTGTGATTAAACACATTCAGCGAGCCGGACACATACAAGTCCAATGCCTGCGCTACCCGGTCCGCTTCCGGCAAGTGCTGGTCGAGCAGGGCTTGGTGGAGGTCAGACAAAATCGGCATATTCTCCGGGCAGGGATTCGCCAGATAGGGGCGGTAGATGGCTTTCACGGCACGGTCTATCACGGTGCGTTCAATCGCTTCCAGACCCGTTTTGCCGCCCATGACCAGTTCACAGAACGACAGCACAAAATCCGACTTCAAGGCCAGCGGGCTGTCATCTTCGGAATAATTCAGGTTGATGTCCAGAGGATTTACATAGTCCTTGCTGGTGGGCGAAAGTTTGATGACCTGCCCATGCAGCCGCTTGACCAGCGGATAATACTCGGCCTCTGGGTCTGAAATAAAAATATCGTCAGCAGTCGTTAAAAACACACTGACGATTTCGGACTTGCAGCTCATGGATTTGCCGCTGCCGGGCGTGCCCAGCTTCAAGCCGTTGGGACACCGGGCCTGCTTGCGGTCCAGCATGATCATGTTGTGGGATTTTGCGTTGATGCCGTAGTACATGGCCGCACCGCTCTGGAAAAGCTCCTGCGTGACAAAGGGCACAAACACCGCCACGTTGGAGGTGGTAAGGCTGCGCTGAATCCTTATCTGGTTGATGCCCAGCGGCAGACTGGACACAAGGCCCTGCTCCTGCTGGTAGTCCAGCCGGACAAGAGAGCAGTTGTACTTCTGGGCCACACCTGCCGCTTGGAACACATCGTTGCCCAGTTTTTGCTTGGTGTCGGCCACATTCAGCACTAAAAAAGTCAGCATGAAAAGCCGTTCGTTCCGGGTCTGCAATTTGTTCAGCAGCTTTTTGGCGTCCTCACCGTAGGTGGCAAGGTCGCTGGGGAGTATATCCATGTCGTACCCGGAACGGACAGCCTTTTTCTGCTCCTGAATCTTCATGGCGTCAAGGTCTGTGATCTTCCGCTTGATGGTTTTGATGGCCTCGGTCTGGTCGATGGCCTGCACATGGAGATTGACGAGAATGCCGCTTTCCGTTTTGAGAAAATCGGCCAGCATTTCATCCGAAAGTTCCGGCGCAAGGATTTGTAAAAAGCTCACAGCTCCATATTTGCCGCCCAGTCCAAAAGTCTTGGCCGTGCCGAAGCAGAGGGAGGACGGGGCCACAAAATCCTTAGTGGACAGGCCGGAGGGCGCCAGCCAGTCCCAGTCAAAGCGGAACGGTTCCCCGTCCGGGTGGAAGATGCCGTGCAGCACCTCCAAACGCGCCTGTCCGTCCATGACGTGCGCCACGCAGCCCATGGTCTTGAAATAGCCCAGCAGGTCAAGACCAATGCGGGTCAGCCGCGCCCGTGCGGTTTTTAGATTGTCTGCCTCGATGGTGAAGGTCAGGTACTTGGTTTTGACAATGCCGTTGTTTCCGCTGGCAAGCTGCTTTTGCAGGATGGCGGTGTACTCGGCGCGGATGTCGTCAAAATCATCCCCCTGCGGTGCGATCTCAAAACTTTTTGCGTACTGCACCGGGTCAACCTTGCGATTGAGAAACGAAAGCTGCACATGGATGGAGGCATCCACATAGTTGTACAGGTCGCACAGGTGTTCAAAGATGGCGGTCCTCGTTTCCGGCTGGGCCAGCTGATAGCTGATGTCCTCAAAGGCAATGCACTTGGAGAACGTGCGTCGGTCAATGCGGCACACACCGTCCGGGTAGATGGCCTCATACGGGATGGTGGCCTGTGCCGTGCGGGGCTTGCCGTCACCCTTGTACTTGCGGAGAACAGCATCAATTTCTTTTTTCTGGGTGCGGGTGAGCTTTTTGGGCTTTTCGGTTTCGCGGGGTGTCGTTTTTCTGGACAATGGCCTTTACCTCCTGTTCCATTTGGTATTGCCGCACAAGGGCGGCATAAGCATTGTTGGTCTGATAGGGCCTTTCCTTGGGGCGCAGAAAACAGCACTGAATCATTTGCTGAATCACCACTTCAAGGGGTTGGCCGTGCCGCTCGAACAGAGCGAACAGCAGCCCCGGCAGCATGGCAAAAATCATCAGCAGGGCCGCTGCACTGTTGGAAAGATAGTTCCGGGCCAAAAAATAAAGCGGTCCGCCCGTTAAAAGCGCACCGCCGAAGCAGACCAGCTGCCGCTTGGTCAGCCCGAATAAGACTTTGGATTTTACATGGGTCAAATCTTTGGGAACGGTCACATACGCCATTCAAACGCTCCTTTCTCAATGGGCACCAAACACGGATTTGCTGATGCTGCCGGTCTTGAACAGGCAGAAGCAGAGCAGCACGGTGTAGCCCATGCAGCCCCAGATGGCCCCGGCAATGTCCGCCGCGCCCGAAATGTTGCGTATCAGCACCGCGTAAATACCCACGACAATCATAATCAGGAACGCTTGGAAACCCAGTGCCAGCAAAGACTTCAAATAGTTCTGCCCGGTGCTGCACCACTCGCTGCTGCCCATGGTCGCCAGCGGGATAGGCCCTAACGCCGTCACTACATAAATTTCAATCATGCGGCCATAGGTCACAAGGAAGATGCAGATGGACAGGATGTTCATGGTCAGGCCCACCACAAGGGTCTGGAACCACAGGCTGAGCAGACTGCCAATGGTCATGCCTTCCAGCTGAAATTCCAGTCCGGGTATCAGGCGGTCAAAGTGGATGGACGTTTCGCCGATGATAACGCCGGAACTTTGGTTGACAACGCTCTGGGTGGCATCGAACACACCCATAACGATATTCCATGTGTTGCTGACAATGAGGATGGCAAAAGCAGACTTGAAAATCCAGCGGAAGAACATGGAGGTGTCAAAGTCGTGCATATTGTTCTTTTCGGTAATCATCTGGATAAGCTCATGGCACATCACAAGGGCAAGGATAGCCGCTGCAATGGGCAGCACCACCGTTTCGGAAAGGTTGCGCAGCATATTGAAGATGCCGCTGTTCCACGCCTGCGGGGTGGAGCCAACGTTGGAAGCGATTTCGCCCACCTTGGCGTTCACGTTATCGAACAGGCCGGAGAGGTTGCCCGTGATGCCATCGATCAAAATGCCTTTTATCCATTTCTCGATGATCTCACTAATCAAGCAAAGATACCTCCTTTCCCGCGCCCTCCCGGTTCGGTGGGAGAGCGCGGAGTAGGATTTTAAGTGTTAGTTGTTCGGAAAATTGTGGGCAGCGATGCAGGGCTTAGCCCAGCAGCCCGGACAGCAGCGGGACAAGGGTCACGCCGATCAGGGCAACGCCGCCGCCCGCGACCAGCTGCTTCACGCCCTGGCTCTTTGCTGATGTGTGATAAAGAAGTAGTAGAAGTGTAAAAAATTTTGCCGTTCCTATCCGGCGTTTGCGCATTGCGCCGGATAGGTCGGGCGGTCATTCGGGCAGGTCTACCTTGCCAACGAAAGAGTAATAAATATCAATGTCCTGTCTGCGTGTGCCGTTCTCGTCATAGCTGCACTCATGCACAACGATTTTCTCCACAAACTCACGCAAAAGGGTAGGGGTAAGTTCTTCAAAGCTGGTGTACTTGCGGACAACATTCATAAACTTTTCTGCGTTTACCGTGGCTTCCTGCGCTTTGGAAAGCTCTGCCCGGATAGCGGCGGCTCTCTCTTTCAGTTCTTTCTGCTCGGCTTCATAGTCTGCCGACAGCTCCGTGAAACGCTCGTCTGAAATGCGCCCGGTCACGCTGTCCTCATACAGCCGCTTGAAGATAGCGGATAACTCGCTGATACGCTTCTCGGCGGCTTCCAGCTCCTTTTTCCTTGCGGCGTTCCTGCGCTTGCCCCCGTCCTCGTTCTGCTCGATCAGCAGCTTCATAAACCGGGCTTCGTGCTTCGCTGCATAGCTGGTGACTTTCCGCAGATTGTCGGTCACTCCGGCGGTCAACAGGTCGGTGCGGATAAAGTGCGCCGTACAGTCACGGGTACGCTTCTTGTAGCTCCCGCAGATATAACAATCCTGCTTGCGGGTGGCGTTCTGGTAACGCTGCTGGTAAAGGACGCTGCCGCAGTCGGCACAAAAGAGTATGCCGGAGAATAAGCCCACTTCATCATAGCGGTTCGGGCGTTTGCGCTGCTTGCGTAACTCCTGCACACGCTCCCACATCTGGGTGTCAATGATAGGCTCATGGTGGTTCTCGAAAATCGCCTGTTTCTCAATGGGGTTCTCTACGCTGTGCTTGGTCTTGTAGGACGGCTTCTCCGTCTTGAAGTTTACCAGACAGCCCGTGTACTCCCTGTTTTCAAGGATATGTACCACGGTATTGGTCGCCCACTTGCACTCATAGCCGGGGTGGTAGCGGCGGGTGCTTCCCGTCCGACGGTATTCCAGCGTTCCCGGCGTGGGGATCTCCTGCTCTGTGAGCATACGGGCTATCTTGGTCGGCCCGTTCCCGGCAAGGCACAAGCTGTAAATCTGCCGCACAACAGGGGCGGCTTCCCCGTCAATGATAAAATTTTCGTCCTCGTCCATAAAGTAGCCGTATACGGGTTTGCTCGTGACGGGCTTCCCGCTCATACCCTTAGACCGTTTTACTGCTTTGATTTTCTTGCTCGTATCTCTCACCAGCCATTCGTTAAAAATGTTCCGCAGAGGGGCAAAATCATTGTCGCCCTGTGCGCTGTCCACTCCGTCATTGATAGCGATAAAGCGGACGCCTTTCTGTGGGAAAATCATTTCCGTATACATTCCCACTTGCAGATAGTTTCGCCCTAACCGTGACATATCCTTGACGATAACGGTGCCGACTTTTCCGGCTTCAATGTCCGCAAGCATGGCTTGAAAACCGGGTCTTTGGAAGTTCGCCCCAGAATAACCGTCATCTGTGTACCATTGCAGATTGGAAAAGCCGTTCTGCTTCGCATAGGTTTCAAGAATACGCTTCTGGTTTGAAATAGAATTGCTCTCACCTTGCAGCTCGTCCTCGTGGGATAATCTCGGATAAAGGGCGGTAATAAGGTTTCGGGTGGTCTGTCTTAACATAGTGTCCTCCATTTCCGACAGCCAGCCCCACTATTCCGTATGACTATCATACCACACGCCGGGGCTGGCTGTACAGTCCTTTCTGCTTCTTTACGTCCCGTCAAATTGCCGATTTTTGTGTAGCAGCTTCCGCTTCCAGCACTTTCAGCATTTTATCGGCGGCGGTGGCGGTGGTGTCCTGCTTGAAATAGCCGGAAACGACAAGGACAGAATTACCTATGCGGATTTCCGTCACGCAATCCGGGCGGCGGGTGCTGCGGTCATTCTTTGGGGTGTTGGTCATAGGCGGCTCTCCTTTCTGTTCATCAGCTTTTTCAGTTGTCCCATTTTCTCCTGCGCCGTGGCTTTTCGGAAGTTGCTCCCGGTAAAGCGGACAGGAGAACACATTTCAATCAGACGGTCATAAATGCGGGCGTGGGCGGTGTCCTCCGGGTGCTGCAAGTCCTCCAGCGTGAGATTAGTCGTGACGATCAGCGGCCTGCCGCTGCGGTAACGGCTGTCAATCACGTTGTAGACCTGCTCTAAGCCGTATTCCGTTCCCCGTTCCATTCCAAAATCGTCAAGGATAAGCAGCGGGAAGCTGCAAAGTCGGGAGATATATTCATTCCTGCCCTCAAAGCTGGCGGCAAGGTCACCCAATATCAATGCAAAGTTTGTCATGCACACGGGGATTTCACGCTCCATAAGGGCATTTGCGATACAGCCCGCAAAATAGCTCTTGCCTGTGCCAACGCCGCCCCATAGCAGATAGCCAATGTTGCGCTCTTTCATGGTTTCCCAGTTCTCCACATAGAAATGGGCGTGTTCCATTTGCGGGCACTTGCCGTTGTCGTTCTCAAACGTCCAGCCCTGCATAGCCGGGTCTGTAAAGCCCCGCCGCTTCAACCGCTCGACAGTTTCAAGGTGACTGCGCTGTTTCTCTGCGGCTTCCCGTTCCTCACGCTCTGCCCGCTGGCAGTCACATTCTGCCGGGTGGCGGTCACGCCCCAGCCATGCGGCGGTTTCTTTGGGGAAATAGCCCTCTTTGGGCTTGTGGCACTTCCCGCAGTATAAAAGCCCGTCCTCGCCGGTGTAGTCCTCCGGCTCCGGCGTGGTGTCGGTCATATTCAAAATCATTTCATCAAATCCATTCGTCATAAGCTCTCGCCCTCCTTACAGGTATAATCGGGTATGCCCTTTTTCGGGGCTTTCTTGGCTGCGTCCTCCTGCGCCCACTTGAAAATCGTGGCTGCATGGCTCTTGTATTTCCTCCCGCTGGAAGCGATATGGCAGGATAGGCGGTCAATGTAATACTCCCACTTGCCGGGAAGCTCTGTTTTCAGCCCGTCAAGCTCCGTATCGGAAAGAATGACATTGTGGTATCTGCCATAGGCGGCGGGGGCGGGGTGTCCCGTTTCTAACTCTCTCTCTTTTTCTATTTCTATATCTATCTCTTTCTCTATCTCTATCTCTGGTGGACAAATGTCCGCTCGATATGGTGGACATTTGTCCGCCCCTGTCTGCGGCAGGGCTTTTTGTTCCTGCAAAGCCAGCCGCGCCCTGCGCTTGCGCTCCCCCTCGGTAGAGGACTGGCCGATTAAAAGCTCAATGTTGCTCATGTAGAGTGCGCCGCTTGGCAAAGGCTCCACAAGCCCCAGCTTCATAAAGATTTTCAAAGCTCTCTCTACGGTACCTACCTGCTGGCGGGTAATGGTCGCAATCATCTGGGCGGTGTAGGGGATATTCTCGTCAAGCTGCAATTTCCCGCCGTTTTTCAGCGATTTCAAGTACAGCTTCAAGAGAATGTTGGAATAGATAACGCCGTCCTGCATACTTTCCAGCAGAACGATTGCATCATCGTCAAAATAGCTCTCTTTCAGCTTGAGGTAGTAATATTTGCGGTTATCTGCCATAGGCTGCGTCCTCCTTTTTCCAGCGTTTGGAATAATAGCGAGGGCATAGTATGATAACCGCCCGGAAGCTCTGTTTGCAGTCACGGGTGCAGCCCCGGCATAGGTCGTTGTAAGTGATACGGTTGCGGTGGTTGAGGAAGAAAGACCATTCCAGCCGCCGCTTCTTGCTCATTCTCGGCAATGGTAAGCTCCTTTCTGCCGTTCCTATCGGTGTAGCGGGATAGGGGGCATTTTCTGTATGTTCTCGGTATCATTTTCGGGCTTTTTCTGCCCTGTAAGCCCCGTTTGGAAGTCGGGGAGTATTGCGGTAAGGGTTCATATCATACCTGTATTTTTGTAGGGTTTCGGTATCATTTCGGGGCGGTCTTTAACGCTCCTGTTCACGCTTTTTCTGCTGGCTCGGTGCGCCCCTTAAAATCTGGTCGATATTGCGTCTGACTGTCTGAAGCTCCTGCGCCCGCTGGCGTTTCTCCCGGTAGTCGTTATATCCGGCGTTCTTCTGGACGGTAAGCTGCTCAATCTCCCTTTGCAGGGCTTTGCTGGCTGGCAGCTTGGTTATTCCATGCTCCCGGAAATAACGGGCGGCTGTGTCCGCTATGATAAAATCGCTTTCGTGCTGTTCCCGGTAGGCTCTCCGGGCTTTCTCCGATTTCTGCGCTTTCAGACCGTCACGGGCGGGCTTCGTGCCGATATAGCCCAAAAGGTTGCGCTGCAATTCCTTTTTCTCCCGGATAGCGGCTTCCAGCCCTTTCAGTCCGGCAAGGCTCTCCTGCGTGGCGGTGTTGGCTGCGGAAATGGCAGCGTCCAGCTCGTCCGGGGAAGAAAAGCCATACTGCTGGTAGAGCATGAGGGTAGCCGACATCTGTTTGAGGTTGTGCATGGTCGCCCACTTCTCATAGCCCCGTCCTTTCCCCTCGGCTCGCTTGGCGGCTATGTCTACCATGCGCTGTACAGCGTCATTGTTCGGGGCGTTTTTCGCTTCTTTTTTCGTCCGTAAGCGGTCTTTGATACTGCCGGGGTATTCCGCTATGGCTGCGGGTTTTTCGGCGGCTCTGGCGGCGTTCTGCTCCAAAACGGAGAGGACAGCAGCCCGGTCAAAATCGTCCCCCAGCTTCCGGGCGGTAATTGGCTTCGTCCTGTCCGGCGTGAGGTAACTTAGCCGCCCCCGGCTCTCCTTGACGGTCACACCATGCCGGAGAAGCAGGGCGGCAAACTCATCAAAGCCGGAAGCAGCGGCAAGGGCTTCCCGGATAGTCCGGCGCAGCTTCGCCTTATCCGTTTCAAACTTGGTCTGCCGGGGCGCGATACCGTCCGCAGCAATAGGGGCGTTGGCTCTGTCAAGGGCAGCCTGTCCTTTCTTCTGCGCCCAATACTCACGCTCGGTAATGCGTTCTTTGCTGCCGTTCAAAAGGTCTATCTGGTAAAGCCCCTCGCTGTGGCACATCTCCATGACTTCGGCTTTCAGATAGTTCATAGCTGCGTCCGTACAGCGGTGCTTGCAGCCTGCTTTCCTGTCCGCTGGCCTGTCCATGTGGGGCAGCATGGGAACCTCCGCAATCCGCAGACTGTTAATGACGATATGCACATGGATATTTTCGGTGTGGCTGTGTCCGTCCGGGTGGGTGCAGACAAGGGCCTGGTGTCCGGGGAAATGCTCGGCGCAGAACTTCTCGCCCAGCTCCTGCGCCCGATCAACGGTCAAGCCGTTGTCCGGGCCGTCCCGTGGGTCAAAGCTGATGATGTAGTGGTGGCTCTTTACGTCCTCCCGTTTCTGGTTCTTGCCGTAGCGGAGATTGGAGCGCATACAGGCAACGGCAAAATCCTCCCCGCCACAATTCAGAGAGGATATGCGGTAGTCTACCCTCGGTATGAGCCGCCCGTCTGCGTCAAGGGTGGGCTTCATGGTAAACTCGTCATGCTCGAATGTGAGGTATTTTTCAGCGTCCCCGTAGTTGGCATTTTTAGAGCTGATATGTTTGAGTATCGCCAACGGCTTCACCTACTTTCTGCAAGACTTCAAACTTCAAGGCGGCAAGGTCGGCGGCGGCTCCCCGCACTTCCTTTTCCAGCCCCCGGTAGGGGCTTCCGTATTCGTTCAGGCTCCGGGCAATCTGGTTTAAGTTGCCGCCGATTTTCCCGTACTCTGCCGTGAGCTTGGAGAGGGCGGCAAGCAGCCCGTCATTGACCGGGGAAACGGTGACAATGGGGCGTATGGTCGCTTTCCGTATGGCTTGCCGGATAAACTCGGACTGGCTGATTTCATAAGCCGCCAGCCGCCCGGTGAAGTCGGCGTATTCTTCATCGGTCATGCGGGTCTTTACCACATGACGGCGGTGGGGCGTATTGTATTTCTTTCGCATGGTCTGTGACCTCCTTTCTCGCCCGACAGGGCGCATAGCAGGGTTTGGGGAAGGCACTCCCCAACAAGATTCCCGCAGGGGCAAAAATAAGCGGAGAGCGAATTTTGGCACCTCGGTAGAATCTTGCTCTGAAAAACTCCGGCGTTCCCCGGCTTCCGTACTTTCCGCTAACAAGACGTTTCAAAAGGGCTTTGCTACCCGCTATTCCGGCTTATCTTGAAAATTTTCCTTTCACTACCTACAACACCACGCAAAGCAAAATGGACGGAGATTTTTAGAATTTCCCCTCTATTCCCTACAACACCACGCAAGCCGGAATAGGCGGACAATGGCAGTATTTTTTTCTTTGATACCCTCTACGGATAAGTAAGGGATTTTGCCAACTGCGGCGGCTATTTTCCCTTTTGTTTTTTCATACTGGGGATTTTCAAAAATGCCAAACAGGAACGAAAAAAAGCAGCAAATCTGTTGAATAGATTTACTGCTTTCTGGTTGCCGGCGAAGCGGCGGTTATTCAGTTGTAGGCGGTAGGGCTATCTCCCAAAGCGGAACTTGAAAATAGCTGTGAGAAGCGTCTGGGTGATGTAGTCCTCTGTATCTTGGTCTACCCGTCCATTCACACGGGCGGCACATTGTATGCGGCGGCGGTAATACTGCAATACAGTTCCCACCGCTTCCGGCTCCCCGCTGGCGGCTTGGACGATTGTTTCATAGGGGAGAAGCCTATTATTTCTCATATGCCATTCCCTCCATTTCCGCTTGGAGCTGCCGTAGGGCTTTTCGGATATGGTAGCCCGCTGTGCTGCGGCTGCGCCCGTACTGTCTGCCAATTTCGTGCTGTGGAATACGCTTGAAAAAGGACAGGTAAATCATTTCCCGCTCCCGTTCGTCCAGCCGTGACAGGGCTTCCGCAAGTAAACCGCTGCTGAAAATGACCGTATCGCCGCAAAGGGTAAGTATGTATTCCTCGTCCGGCTCCGGGGCTTGGAAATATTCATCTGTCGTGCCTAAAGGGTAGTGCTTTTCGTCTGTGAGGTATTCAAGGGATATTTCTCTTTTGTGCTTCCTGCTCCGTGTCCTCGCTGCGTTGATCGTTGCATTTCGGATAACGACTTTGCAAAAGGCATGGAAAGTGTACTCGATATGTTCCCGATATTCTTCTGTACAGGTCATGGAAAATCCCCCTTTCCTCCCAAAAGGGCTGTGGCTGGTTAGTAGTTGCTTTTTATGATAGTAAGGGGCGGCAGCACTTTAGGCTGTCGCTCCTTGATTGCCTACCAGCAAAGACGGGCGGGGCTGTCAACGACGGCGCGAAGCGGCGTTCATTTTATCGTTGACTGGCTCGGCTGGGTTTGCTATTTACCCGACAAACTTGAATTTATTTTAAGCTATCACGTTTTACCTTCTTAAGCCTTACTATCATTACCATAGGAATTTCTTTGTTGGTTTTGAAACATTCTTCATAAAATCCATCAATGACAAATCCAGCTCTAAAACAAAGGTTAAAAATATCTTGTATGGAACGATGATAATAAATCTGCTCTTTCGGTTGCCCTTCAATCGCTATATCATAGTAACTGTGCGGTGTCATATATTTTTCAGTCAACGTGACAAAACAAGGGTGTTGCGTTGCAAAGACAAAAATTCCGCTTTCCTGCAACAGTTCATAAACAGCCATAAGAAGTGGTTCAATGTCCGTAATATCCATAATTGCCATATTAGAAACTGCTTTCGTAAAGGCTCGATTTCTTTTTAATTCTAATATACTTTTTCTATCGGTCGCATCCGCCACACAAAATTCAATTTGTTTTGCATATTGTGATTGCCGTCTTTTAGCCAATTCTATCATTTTTTTGCTGTAATCAAAAGCGACAACCGAAGCACCTCTTTGTGCAAGATACGAAGAATAATTTCCATTGCCACACGCAATATCCAAAATGTAATCCGCAGGATTAGGAGATAGAAGTTCCGTTACTTTGGGGCGCACTACCTCTCTGTGAAATTCATTAGATTCGTCACCCATTGCATTATCCCAAAATTGTGCGTTCTCCTCCCAGATTTTTTTACTTTCCTCTGTTCCCATGTTCTCTCCCACTCCCCAAATTTGCTTTTTTGCTTCCATTAAATCTTCCTTACTATATTCCATTGTTACCCTCCATAACTTCTGATTGTTGCCGTCTTGACGATTATGTATCTTTACATTACCTTCTGAAACATATGGCGCACCTTGTCCAGGCGGCTGTTTGGACGGCGGGGCTGGATGACCGGCTGACCGACAGCGGCCTGATATCCTTTCAGCTCTGTAAGGCATACGCTCCGCCCGTTGGTGTAAAAGGCCAGATCAGTACGGTATGCCTGTATACAGCGGGCGGGAATCTCGCCAGTAAAGACAACTTCATCCTTTTTTACCTGGGCCGTTTCGATGGTGGCACAGTATTTCGGTGCATCATGATAAGCCCTGGAAAGATATTCCCGGGGCGCATAGAGGGTGAAGGAGAGATAAGGTTCCAGCAGTTGCGTCCCTGATTCCTTCAATGCCTGTTCCAATACAATCGGGGCCAATGAGCGGAAGTCCGCCGGCGTGCTGACCGGACTGTAATAAAGCCCGTATTCAAAGCAAATCTTACAGTCCGTTACGTTCCAGCCGAACAAGCCCTGCTCCAGCCCGTAACGGATACCATCCCTGACAGCGTTTTGAAAACTCTGGTTCAAGTATCCCAGCGAAACCCGGCTCTCGTATTGTACACCGGAGCCAAGCGGGAGTGGTGTAACAGACAGTCCGATGGATGCCCAAAACGGGTTGGGCGGCACCTCGATATGGATGGTGTGGCTGGCTGCTTTGAGCGGCCGCTCCATATAAATGACGGTGGGTTCCTTTACCACTGTTTCAAGCTTGTATTTTTCCGACAGCAAAGCGGAAACAACCTCCAACTGCACCCGGCCCAAAAAAGAAAGAATGATCTCATGGGTGATGGAATCCACTTCGCAACGCAAAAGCGGGTCAGTATCCGCAAGTTGCGTAAGAGCGTCCAGCAGCCGTTCTCTTTGCGCTGCCGTTTTCGGCGCAATCGTCGTCCGCAGCATGGGGAGGGGGTCCTCGCGCCACCTTTTACGAGGGAGCCGGGTTTGGTCCCCTAATACATCGTTTAACCTCACGCTGTCGCTGGGAAGGATAACAATTTCACCCTGATAAGCGGTGTCTGTCCGAACAATTTCCCCTTTGGATGGAATACGCATCTCTGTGATTTTCAGCTTTTCTCTCCCGGCCAGGGCCACCGTATCCCGCAGGCGCAGCGTTCCGCTGTATAACCGTAGATAGACACGCCGCTGGCCGCAATCGGTGTACTCAACCTTGAAAACGCTGCCGCATAGGGCGGCGCCCCCCTGTTCCCCAATCGGTTGGAACAGCCCTGTCACCGCATCCATCAACGGTTGAATGCCAAGGCCATTTTTGGCGCTGCCATGATAGACTGGGAACAGGGAGGCGTCTTGAACCCGCTGCTGTTCCTCCCGCGCAAGTTTTTCCCGGCTGATTGGTTCTCCTGCGATATACTTTTCCAATAATTCATCGTTATTTTCGATGACCGCATCCCATGCTTCTATGTCGGTATTTTCCTCCAGGACTATTTCCGGGGACAGCGACACCGTCTGCTTGATGATAATATCGGCGGAGAGCTTATCCCGAACAGACTGAACCACGCTCTGCAAATCAACGCCAGCCTGGTCGATCTTGTTGATAAAGATAACGGTGGGAATGTTCATTTTCCGCAGGGCATGGAACAGAATACGGGTCTGGGCCTGCACGCCATCTTTAGCGGAGATCACCAAGATGGCCCCATCTAAAACAGCCAAAGAGCGGTACACCTCCGCCAAAAAATCCATGTGGCCGGGCGTATCCACAATGTTAACTTTACATCTGTGCCACTGGAAGGAAGTGACTGCCGCTTGAATGGTAATCCCACGCTGCCGCTCCAAAAACATGGTGTCCGTCCTCGTTGTCCCTTTTTCGACGCTCCCCGGTTCTGAAATGGCTCCGCTGGCATATAGCAGGCTCTCCGTCAAGGTCGTCTTTCCAGCGTCTACATGGGCAAGAATTCCAATATTGATTATTTTCATGTGATTGTCCTCCCTTTACAGCCCCAAAGGGCATAAAAATCCCCAGCAGTAAAATACTTTTACCACTGGGGATTATAAGTTGCGGACATACACATATACAGCATACACCTGTTTGTGATTGCTGTTTTTGGGGATATGTCAAAATTGATAAGGCAAAAGTATTCTTAAATTGGGTACAAAAAACTAAGCCCCTACAAAAGGAGCTATCATAATCCTTTGTTCCCACTATTTGATTATAGTTTTATTTAAGAATACCTTGCCGCATATTTTTTACTCCTTTTCTGGATTAAATCATTGTATCACATCAGTTTTAGGAAAGCAAGTACCTAAAAGAAATTTTTCTTCCCCTTATATGTAACAATCATACCGGCTTCCTAGCGTTCAGAATGTTTTCTGCTGTCTGCTGTGGTGTTTGGTTGGAATTGTCCAACCAAAAGCCGATCCGTGGTGTTGTCTGCATTTTACTAAATACAAATTCAATGTATACAGAAAGATATAAGGAGTGGGAGGGATTCCGCCGTAGTTGGCATTGTAGGAAAATCCAAAAGTTTAGATTTTCCCACAATGCTTATCTTTTGGTCTTTGGTTCGGAATAGTGTAGTGCTGGCGGTCTATCTCTTGTTTTCGGTTGCTTGCTTCCTTACCGTACATGAGCATTGCTGCCGGGGTTATCCTGTCCATAACCCTCCAACAGGTTGATGCCGCCCCAGACACACAGGGCACCGCCCAGACCGACCACGATGGTCTGCAAAGTATCGACTGCACTGTTGAAAAATTCCATAAGGTCCTCACTTTCTGCCGCTTATTCTGCGACACTCAAAATAAAAATTATTCGGCTGCATCTTCATCCGACAGGTCGATTTCGTACAGGTCAAAACTTTCGTCCTGTGCGACTACCTGCTGCCGTTTCCGGCGTAGAGTGGATAAGAACCTGTCCACATCAAAGGTATTCTTTTTGTCCGCGTCCGCAAGGTATTTGTAGTGCGGGTGCTTGGTGATGTCGAACTTCTCCGAGAAGAACGGCCTCACACCCCGCAGCTGCAAAATACATCTGCCGCCGTCCATGATTGCGATTTCGTCCTCTGACATCAACGCCTTTCCTAGTTTTTGATAGTTCAGTCCGTGGGAGGTTTGAGAGCCCCGGTTTTCGCTGGTGTTGAAACTGTCGATAGTCTCTTTCCCCAGCGCATCGGAGATCTCTTTGGCATTTTTGCCCCGCCCACTCAAAAAGAGAACAGAATCGCAGTTGTCCGAAATGATTTCGGCGGCATCCTTGTAGATGGCTTTCAGCTGCGACTGGCTCTGCAAAATGATGGATGCCGAGATTTCCCGGCTGCGGATGGTGGCGATCAGCTTGTCGAAGTTGGGAATCTGCCCGATGTTGGCGAACTCGTCCAGAATCAGCCGTACATGGACAGGCAGCCGACCACCGTATTTATCATCCGCACGGTCACACAGCAGGTTGATAAGCTGGCTTTGGAGCATAGCGAGAATGAAGTTGAACGTAGTGTCTGTGTCGCTCATAATCAAAAACAGCACGGTCTTTTCATCCCCGATGGTGTCCAGTTCCATTTCATCGTCCTCCATCAGCTCCCGCACTTCCCGGATGTCAAATGGGGCTAAACGGGCACCACAGCTTATCAGGATGGAGGAACGGGTCTTGCCCGCCGACAGCAAAAACTTTTTGTACTGCCGGACGGCGAAGTGGTCCGGGTCTTTCTGTTCCAGCCGCTCAAACATGAGGTCCACAGGGCTTTGAAAGTCCGGGTCATCTTCACGGGCTTCACTGGCATTTATCATTTCCAGCAGGGTGGTGAAGTTCATTTCTTCTGCCGGGGCCTCGTACCAGATGTAGCCAATCAGAGCCGTGTAGAACAGCCGTTCCGACTTCACCCAAAAATCTTCTGCCGATTTTTCACCCTCGCCCTTGGTGTTAGCGATAAGGGTATTCACCAGCTTCAGCACGTCCTTTTCCGAGTGGATGTAGACAAAGGGGTTGTACTTCATGGACTTGGAAAAGTTTATCGTGTTCAGGATTTTCACCCGGTAGCCTGCCCGCTGGAACATTTGGCCCGTTTCCAGAACCAGAGTCCCTTTCGGGTCTGTGACCACGAATGAGGTGGGATAGTCGGAAGTGGGAAAGCATTGCATGAGGTTGGGCTTCACATAGAAGCGGGTTTTGCCGCTGCCGGAGCCGCCGATCACCAGCACATTCTTGTTCCGGGCCGTCTTGGGGTCTTTGGGCCGCCCGGTCATGGTCAGGCGTTCGGTCTGGGTCAGCAGGATGTTGTTTTCAAACTTGGGGTCGATGTAGGGGGCAATGTCTTTGGCGGTGCCCCATCGGGCAGAGCCGTATTCTTCACCCTTGCGGTATTTCTTGGCGTTCTTGCCCTTGCTGTACACGATGAGCCGGACAGCCACCGCCCCGGCAACGCCCACGCACAGGTCAAACGGATGCAGGCTGGGTAGCGGGTTTGCAAAGGTGGCGGAGATGCCGCTCGTTAGGTGCAGCAGCTTGGCCGAAGCATCCGCGCCCGCAGCCAGACGGTACGCCTGCCCGCATTTGGCGAACAGGTACACGAACAGCAGATACGGCAGATTCAGCAACAGCAGCTTTTTCAGTTCAGGCTTCATCGCTCTAACCCCCTTTGCTTGATTTTTTCCTTCGCACGTTTCGACTGCTGGGCGGCTTTCTGCTTGGCTGCGGTCAGCACCTTGCGGATGGAGGGCCGCTGCTCCTTGGAGAGCGTTTTGGCTGTGAACTCCCGGAACGCCTGTTCCAGATTGTCCGTATCCTTGGCCTTGAAGATCACGATGTAGTGGGGCGGCTGGGTGGTCTTGTCCTTGCGTAAGGTGAAGTCCACGCCGTACTTCTTGGCGCAGGGTTTGAACGCCCCGATGTTCGCCTCCGTGACTTCAATGTTGGTCAGGGATGCACCGTGGGCTTTCAGTTGTTTCAGGCTTTGCTTGCCGTGATGCAGCGTTGGCTCCTTGGCCCGGTGCTGTAAATATTTTTTCAGCGCGGTTTGCAGAGCTTGTGCGGTGAGTTTGCCTGTTTTCATGGACAGGGCAATGGTTTTCTGGGTGATTTCTTCCTGCAATATGAATCCCTCCTTGTTGCAGAAAATTCAGGGCGGCAGCTAGGGTGGAACCACCAGCCGCCGCAGATAAAGGGCTCTCATGAGTGGACGCTCCTTTCGGTCAGGTGTTGGGCGGACGGCCCCAATCGGGCTGTGCCATATCGTGCGCCACAAGGGACGCATAGTAGCTGTTGATGGTGCTGGGCGCGTTAAAAAGCATGGCCCGCAGGTATTGCTTGATGTTGCGGACTTTGGTAGTGTTGTCCCGCAGGCAGTCCATGACGAACTCAATGTGATGGCTGTCCAGCTTCAGGAATTTCGCCTTGACCAGCTCTGCCGGGTAATCGTCCCCAGCCACCCGGATGGATTTGCGGTTGGTGCAGACCGTTTCCAGCAGGATGTCCACGATCTCGTCCAACTGTTCCCGGTCTATCCGGGGATTCTGAGTGAGGGTGTCATACTCGATATTCTCTAAAATCAGGTCCCGGTAGATTTGATAGGCCGCTTCCTTTCGGCTTCCCGTTCGTTCCGGCGGCGATGCCGCTGCCTCGCCCTCGTCCAAAGGCAAGGGGTTTGGGGAATGGATAGGAATGGAATCGGTATTTAATCCCTCTTTCTTTTGTTTTTCTGTAATTAGTTTATCTTTATTTAATTGCATTGGATTTTCCAACGTAGGGTTTTCCTGCGTGGAATTCTCCAACGTTGGATTTTCCAATGTAGGTGAAACTGATGCAGGAACAGGCTGCGGCAGCTCGAAGATCACATAATCTGCGCCGCGCAGCCGCCCTTTCTCGTCCCGTTCTCTGGAACGCTGGATGTATCCTGCCTGTTCCAGTTCCCGGATGGCCTGCCGTATCGCGTCAATGCTTTCCCGGTTGATACGGGCCAGCCCTTGCAGGGTGTAGTCCCAATCTTCCGGCAGGGAGAGCATTTGGGAGAGTAAGCCCTTGGCTTTCAGGGACAAGGCCCGGTTCCGCAGGTGGTGGTTTGACATGACCGTGTAGCCGCTGTTCTTTTCTACCCGAAATACTGCCATTTCACGGATGCCTCCTTTCGTTGTAAACAAAAAAGCAGCGTTCATTTGCTCCCGGTGATGGGAGAAGTGAACGCTGCGCGTACTTGATAATTTTTAGGTTGTATGGTATATAAAAGGCAACTATATTTCAAACACGGCTGCCCATCGGGGTGCGATACAAGCAAGTTGCTATCCGATGACCTCAAAAACAAATTGTACTACGATGGTTTTTGAAAAGTTCTGTATCGCTACTCGCACCAGACAAGAAAGATCCGAACCGTTTCTCGAAAGAGAAGGGTTCGGATCTTTTGTTTGCTGACCTTTGGCGCGGCGCTGTTCCTGTTTGCCAGCCTGCACAACACCAAAAAGGACACCACCCGCAGCCTGCGCCGGACCAGCTGCTCCGGTGCCTTTGTGCTGCTGGATGCCACCGTCAACACCCGCATGGAGGGGGGCCGGGTACTCCCGCGCCGGGCTCTATGTGCAGAAAGGCGGTGCCGACACCCCCACCGTGCCCCTGCTGCCCCACCGCAAATGGCGCATGGAATTCCAGACCGACCAGTTCCCGGACTACGACCGCTGGATGACCCCCAGCAGCACCCCGCTGTACCAGGCTTATACGCTGACGGAGCGGTTCAGCCTCCCCGGCACCTCGGAAGAGGAGGTGCAGTTGTTTTTGCTGCCCCTGCGGGGCCGCGACGGCACCATGTACGGGCTGTGCGGCTTTGAGATCAGCCAGAGCTTTTTCAAGCAGAACTTTGCCCAGCCCACCGGCTTTGACCACCTGATCTGCCTGTTTGCCCCGGCAGACAGCGGGCTGAACGCCAGTGCCGCCCTCAGCAGCGGCACCACCGGCGGCTACTTCCACGCCCCCCGGGAAATGCTGGTGCTGCGCAGCATGGGCAGCAGCCTGACCCAATTGATCAGCTCCGACAGCGCCTATGCAGGCATCTCGGAGCTTTGCCGCCTGAGCGAGAACCAGTCCTACCGGCTGGCCGTCTGCATCCCCATGACGGACTACCGCAGGCTGATCTTTTCCGGCAATCTGCAAATGCTGCTGATCGGCCTGTTCATCCTCTTTTTTGTGGTGTTCTGCTGCATGTACTTCCACCAGCACATCCTCTCGCCTGCGTTCCGGCAGTTTGAGGAGGACCGGCGGGAGTCCCGGCGGCGGATGGACGAGCTGCAGATGGAGCGCCAGCAGATGCAGACAGAGCTTTCCCGGCTGGCGGACGTGTGCCGCAACGAATCCGTCCCCGATGCCTTCCAGACCTTTCTGGAGGGCATCCCCAACCTGACAAAGACCGAGCGCCGCATCTTTGACGGCTATGTGGCCGGGCTGCGCTCCCGGGAGATCGTGGAGCAGCTGGACATCAAGGACAGCACCCTGCGCTTCCACAACAAGAACATCTACGAAAAGCTGGGGGTCAGCTCCCTCAAGCAGCTGCAGCAGTTTGCCGCGATCCTGAATTCCGGCGGCAACAGCGCCCCCGCGCCCCAGCTTTCGCTGAAAAGATGCAAAAAGAGCCGCCGCACCTCACATGAAATGAACCCCAAAAGTTAGACAAAAATTGAATTAAGCAGCTCCAACGGTCTGAATCCTGTACTGTACAGGGCTCAGACCGTTTAGTTTTAATTTAATTCGGCGGTTGTTGTAATAGTCGATGTAATCGACAATAGCTTTTTCAAGCTGGTCAATGGAATCAAATTTTTCCAGATAGAACAGTTCCGTCTTGAGCAGTCCGAAGAAGTTCTCGGCAACAGCATTGTCCAGACAAGTGGCTTTCCGAGACATACTTTGCGTAATTCCTTTTGCTTTCAGCAGATTCTGGTAGGATTTCATCTGATACTGCCAGCCCTGATCCGAATGCAGAATCAGATTGTCAACCTTGTCCGGCAGCTTTTGAAAAGCACCTTCCAGCATATCCGTGATCTGCTTAAAGTTCGGATGGCGGCTCAGATTGTAGCTGACAACTTCGCCATTGAACAAATCAAGAATTGGAGACAGGTAGAGTTTCTGGTCGTTCACTTTGAACTCGGTAACATCTGTGACCCATTTCCGATTCGGCTGGTTTGTCTTGAAATGCCGTTCCAGCAAGTTTGGCGCAACTTCTCCGACTTCACCCTTGTAGGAGTTGTACTTTCTTTTTGCGCGAACCTGACAGACTAAGCCCAGCTGCTTCATGAGTTTCTGAACCGTCTTGTGATTCACACAAATATCGTTGTTGTGTAGTTCTTGTGCAATTCTGCGATATCCGTATCGCTTCTTGTTCTCATTGAAGATTGTAATGATCTGTTTTTTTACCATCTGGTACTTCGCAGGATTTTGAGACCGATGCAGGT
This sequence comes from Faecalibacterium hominis (ex Afrizal et al. 2022), assembly GCF_049545105.1. Lineage (NCBI taxonomy): Bacteria > Bacillati > Bacillota > Clostridia > Eubacteriales > Oscillospiraceae > Faecalibacterium > Faecalibacterium hominis (ex Afrizal et al. 2022). The sequence continues at coordinate 1,496,407 of NZ_CP186860.1, forward strand.
AGTAATAGAATGTGCTGCGAGGAAGTCCGGCAAGTTGCAGCAATGCTTTCAATGGATATTTCTGCCTTAGCTCCTGAACTACTTGTGCTTTCTGTTTTGGCGTTCCTCTTCCAGCACCAAGGCTCTCAATTTTTTTAAATAGTCGATCTCCATACGAAGCCGTTGATTCTCTGCAATGAGATCTTCTTCTACTTGCTTGTCTAATTTCGGCTTCCGACCTTTCTGCGTCCCACTGGCGGCACAGGCTCGTCCTCGACGCTCTAACAGAAGTGCTTCTTCTCCTTCCTCCCAATAAATGCGCTCCCAGTCCCTGAGTGTACGGTCCGAAATGCCATATTCTCTGGACGCTCCCTTAAAGCTCAGGTTTTCTCTGTGGATTCGTTTAATGATTTCTACCTTCTGCGTTCCGTTGTACTTTCGTTGTCCCTTTGGCATACAAAAACACCCCATTTCCTAAACAGTATACCATACTGTCTAACAAATGGGGGGCAGTTCACACAGGTGCAGCGGCTCTTTTACATTGATTCTAGGTTCCGGACGCTCCGGGGACACTTCCGGCAGCTTCGTACAGCTTTGCGCCTGCGGAGCCCCGGCAGCCTTCTTTTACTGCTCAATCGGCTTCATCGTGGGGAAAATGCAAGCAAAGACTCTATTGGTATCCATCGTGCTTCATTCGTATCCTTGGTGCCCGAAGAAAAGACAAAGGAAAATTATCATTTTACAATAAAATTCCCCTGATAGTGAGCAATCTTTAGACCATAGAGTTAAGACTTTCCAGAAAATCAAGTGCTTCAAATACAGTTGAAAAAGTTAAACAATTTTTACAGAGCCAATGATTTCGTTCATCGGTATCTTCAATACAAGGAATTTCCTTAATGCTTTGCAAACGCTTTTGAGCATACTTTATTGCCGTTGGATAATTAGGAGCAATTTTCCAAATGGAGTCTTTGTCGCCTTTCCTGTAAGTTGGGATAATCTTTTTAACATCTTCTACGAGTTTCTTTTTGTCCGCATCAGTTTGAGTGGGAGGAGCGCAGTCCTTAAAATGAAGCATAAACCAATACTCAACACAGCCAGAAGTCATCAAAAGCCGAACACGGATATTAGGCTTTTTTCGTAGTTTGCGAAGGTAATTAATGGTTTTTAATCGTTCACTCCATATTTCATCTGCCCTATCCTTTGATTCGACATCGAAAAAGAACCATATTTCATCTGTTGCTTCAGCTACATCTCTATATTTTTTATCCTTTTCAAATCTACTTTTTGTATCTGCAAATAAATTTGTAGAAGCCCTCTTTGAACATCGTTTAATTACAGCCACATCAGAGAAACAACTCTTTAAATAATCAATATACTGTTGCTCGCTCTCTCCTTCATAAAATACATAAATTAAAGGCTTAATACGTTTTACTTGACGAGGCATTACTCTACCTCCTCAATTTCAACATTCGGAATTGCGCCGTACTTGCCAAGAATATAATTTTTCTGGATGTTTTCCGTCGTTCGTGTTCCAAGTTCACTAACACTATAAAGCTCAGAAACACCATCCGCATTGCGCTTATCCACAAAATAGAATTGATCTTTCCTTAGCAAATCCATACCCATAAGTTCTGTATTATGAGTTGTGAAAACAAGCTGTGCACCGTTTGGATTTGTACTCTTGTTCTGGAATTTTGCAACGATATATGCTACCAAAATTGGATGTAGCTCCCGATTGATTTCATCAATCAGAAGGAGTCCACCCGTTCGCAAAGCTGATTCAATTCCAGGAGCAATTGACATTAATCTACGTGTACCATCTGATTCATCGTCCAAGTCCAATTTGTAAAGCCCTTTCGAGCCATCTTTGTTTTTTCCTTTGTGCGTTGTTTTAGCGTCAACTTGGTCAACCCGCATTTGTTGCATTTTCACGTGGGGGCTAGATGCCAATGCCTGTGCAAATTGCGATAATGCCCTTTTTAGTTCATCTGGCATATTTTCGGGGAATTTATCACTGCTGTCGATTTCTTGATTATTAACATCAAATTGGACATCCTCAATGCCGAGATCTGCGGCTTTTGCATAGTTTGAAATTGCTTTTAGCATGAGTGGATCATCAGTGTAGTTAATTAGTTGATCTGGAATATCTGCATAATCCCTCGAAAAACGAACATCCTCTCTAAACCATTGCATCGCTTTGACACAATCGGCATCATTCATTGTACACGCAACGGAGAAAAACAGTTGATTTTCTGATACCATTTTACCAATCAGCTTTCGAAGAGCTTTATCCTCTGTGAAGCTAAAATTTTGTCCTTCTCGATGAAAAACAGTTGCCCTTTGCCCTTTTGGTGCATGAAATAGGTGTTCTTCTAAAATCTTCTGCCGTGTCGCAGAAAATCCATACCAGTACTTTATACTGTTTTTGGTATAAATAAACTCAAATTCTGTCGGTTGTTCTGCAGAATAATCATTTAACGCAAATGAATGAACTGGAATCTCGGATTTTTCATGTTGTGTTCGCTGTGCATTTTTTATAAACTGAACGGCTAGCCAAAAAGCACGGATAACATTACTCTTTCCACCGCCATTTTTTCCATAAATCGCTACAGTTGGTAGAATTTTTTGACTTTTATAATGAATCAGACAATCTTTTTTACTGCCTAAGCCCATTGCCTCCATAGACATTATTGCTTCATCGCGAAATGAACGATAATTTTTAAACCGAAATTCTATCAGCATATTACAACCCTCCAATGATAGAGTATCACACTTTTGAAAGAAATTCAATCAAAAAAATCTCACTTTTGAAAAAAATCATACAAATTCAAGAAAAAGCGCACCTTCGGATGAAAAGTGCGCTATGTAAGAAAACTCTGATTCAGTTGTTGCTGCGATGCTGTTCCAGATAATCATCCAGAATATCCAGATCGACGATCGCCATCTTTTTTATGCGGAGGAGTGCGTGAGCTTCCTGTGCCAGCTTTCGGAACGAAATCTTTCTCATTGAATAGAGAGCCATTCCTTCCTCGTAGCCAACGTATCTCTTTTTCTTCTTGGCTAGAATTTTTTCCAGTTCGGGAACTTCAAACGAAGCAGGCGTATGTTCCATGACAGTCTTCTCCTTTGTCAAGGGTAGTGGTATACTTGCGTTATCAGGATATAAAAAGAGGACATCTCACGGTCAGCGTTTGCTGATGGTGAAATGTCCTCTTGGCTGTTTTCTCGTTTACAGTTCTCTGCTGGTAGCCAGAATGTGAGAATCCGTCTGTCCTAATGGGGATTTTTCTGCATCTCCGTCACTCCATGCGGAAATCCGTCAAGGATGTCAGCTTTCTGACATTTTCTGTGTCTGAATCCGCGATGTACTTCATTGTCGGAGACACAAAGATTACCACGTAGCTCAGTTAGATTCAGGGCGCATCGTGGGGACAGGTCAAGGAAGGCTCACAAATGGCTTTATTTTCCTTTATAAGCCTATCCATGCGGCTTCCTTTTTCCTGCTCCCGTACGTCACCCTACGCAACTCTCCACAACTTACCGGCAATTTGGTGTAAAAGTGGTGTAGTAGTTGGTGTAGTAGATTTCAGACCGAAATGCCCAGTTTACCGTTCAGATTTGCAAAGGAATGGGCTTTGGCTTCCTTAGTGGCTTCCGCGTAAATCTCCATCGTGGTGCTGATGTCCTTGTGTCCCATGATGTCCTGAATGATCTTCAGGTTGGTCTCATTTTCGCACAGCCGGGTGCAGAATGTGTGCCGGAGATTGTGGCAGGAGAAAGGCGGCAGCAGTTCGGGTTCGCGCTTCTGCTTTTCCGCTTTTTCCAGTTCGGCTTCGTTGTAGGCAACGCTGATGCGCTTGATAGCACGGTTGACGGTCTGCGGATTCTGCGGCTGACCGAAGCGGTTCAGGAACACAAAGTCCGAGATACCATCGATTTCGTACTCACACACCAGTTCCTGCTGATTGGCTCGTTCCTGCTCCAACGCTTTTCGAACTTCAGGCAATATGGGAATTGCCCGTTTGCCTGCGGCAGTTTTGGGCGTGGACATGGTGAAGTAGCAGCCACCGACTTCGTGGTCATGGTAGACCAGATTGTGCTGAATGGTAATAAACCCACTCTCAAAGTCGATGTCACTCCAGCACAGGCCTACCGTTTCCGAGATACGGCATCCGGTTCCCAGCATGAAAGTGAACATCGGAAGCCAGTGCTGGAACTTCGGCGTTTTCTTAATGAAATTCAGGAATGCCTGCTGCTGGGGCAAGGTCAGAGCGTGGCGTTTGGGCGTTTCGTACTGGTGGGCGGCTTTAATGGCCGTCAGGACACCATCCGTGGGATTTACACGGATGTACTCATCGTCCACCGCCACCGCAAAGACCTGATGGAGAACATTCTGGATGGTTTCCAGCGTGTTCAGTGCCATCTTGCCATTGCGGACGATGCCATTGTAGTAGCTGCGGATATCCGACTTGCGAATATCCTTGAGCTTCATCCTGCCGATCTCATCCCGAACGAACCGATTGTACATATAAACGTAATTGGCGAAGGTATGCTCTTTCAAGCCCACCTTGTTCTTACGCCACAGTTCAAACAAGTCATTCAGGGTCAGGCTGCACTCCGGGATGCGGATGCCCTCTGCCAAGTCGCGCTGTATCTTCTCTTCCTTTTCGCGCAGCCCCTCCAAGGTTGCATCATAGATGGTATGGCGTTTTCCGTTTTTCGCAGTCCAACGGTACATATACAGCCCGTCACTCTTGCGGTAGACCTCGCCATCCTTCAGAACACGGCCTTTGTTATCTTTACGTCTTTGCATATAAACTCTCCTTTTCGTTCACAGAATGTTGAAAAGGAGCCTTACACCATGAGTATACCATGGTGCAAGACTCCCTGCAACATCAAACGGTCAATTTTCACACCGCATCAGATCGAGAATGCCTTGTCCAGATATTCGTCCAGCTTACGGCGTTTGATCAGCCGTTTGGTTCCGTTCCAAAGGACGAACTTGCATTCATCGCTATCGGTCATCGACCGCAGTTTATTGACACCGATCCCGGAGTACGCCGCCGCTTCCTCCAAGGTCAGATTGCTCTTTTGCCAAATCGGAACTTGTCGGGACTTAGTCCCTCCATCTTGCTGACGCAAGACCGTTCCGTTGCTTAAAGTCCCCACTGGGGACTTCATTGCTTCGCAAACGCAAACTTCTTTCACTTGCACCTCCATATCCTTGTAACCGGGTGCCGGGGCAGAAGGTGCCAGCTTTCTGCCCCAAACGCTCCCGATGAGGTTCAGATTTCCGAGTGCCCCTCCTGTGTGCGGGGTTGTGCCGCTGGTTTGTTTTGTGCCTGTTCTGCCTGCAAGCGGTTCAGCAGTTGCAGAACGGAATCCCGTGCTTTCTCCTTGACCTGCTCCTTGCCTTTCTGCCGGACTTCCGGCTTCAAGAGCTTCTCCTGCAAGCGTGCAGAGGTGGTCTACATGGTCTTGAGGAACTTGTCCAGCACGCTATCCAGATGTTTTGCAGTGTACTCCCGTGTGGCCTGCGGAGCTTTGCGTTCCGGGGACAGCACCCACTTTTTCGTATCCTCGATCATCCGCATATCTTCCTTGCGGATCTCGGTGCGTACCACATCCGTCACGACCTCCACCGCCTTGTCGTAAGCTGCTGCTGAAACATCTTCCAGCAGGGTCTCCATGTCGCCGACCTTGAGGGTCAGTTCGTCCAGCCTGTTCTGCTGAGCGGCAAGCTGCTCCTTCTGCTTGGCAAGGATGAAGTCCTGCTTCTCCAGATACTTGCGGTTGCCGTACTCCGCTTCCTCCTCCAGATCCAGCCCATATCGCTTGGCGATCTCGAACAGCATCTTCCGACAGGCGGTATCAAAGGTGATTTTGCGGTTGTTGCGGCGGCTGAGGGGCTTGTCCGGGTCGGGCAGCTCAAAGCCCAGTGTTTCCAGCGCCTTTTCCTGCTGGGGTGCGACCTCTCCGTGTTTGTTCTCGCAGTCGAACACATGACGTTCGTGGATATGCGGTATACTTTCATCCAGATGCAACGCCCAGTCCAGTACATGAACATGGTCTCCGAACCTCGCCTTGAACTCTTCAATAAACTCCGTCACGACCGCCAGCAGAACTTCGCCCGAAGCATGGTCGTCCTTTGTTCCCAGCTGATAGATGGTTTCTTCCGGGCAGGTCTTGCGGCTGGACAGCAGGTCAGGAATGGAGCGGTTACGTTCCGTGTGCCGGATCTTTGCGTTACGCTCGTTCTGGTTTTCGATGAAGGCCGTGTAGTGGGTCTCGTAGAATTGCCGTTCCACATCTGAGAAGGTTGCTGCCAGATCATCCGGGTCTTGTGGGACAAGAGCCGAACGGAAACCGTGAAAGCAGTCCCAGTAGATGTTGCCCTTGGCTCGTTCGGGGTCGATGTGCTCGCTGTTGGTGAGGTCGAGATTCCGGTCGTTGTGCTTGGGATTATAGGTGCCGTGCTTTCCGGCTCGTCCGTTGTGTCGCGTTAATTTCAGATAGACATCCCTCCGTTTCAACAGCTTGGCGTGGAAAAACGCAGCAGCGGAGCTGCTGGATCTGCCGCCGTTTTGCGCCAGATAATACCCAGTAGGATATGACGCACAGCATCATATCACTGGGGCAAAGGACTGCATCCTCTGCACTCCTGCACCGGGCAAGCTGTCCTGAATGGACAGCTCGTCCGGCTTTTCAGAGGGTCATTTTGACCCTCTGATTTGGTAAATGCCGCTCTCCGACACTTACCACTCTTGGCAAACTGTCAAGATGACACTTTGCCAACGCCTCCTATAAAGGAGAACTTGAGCGTTTTTCTGCGTACGTGCGTACACAGCAGGCGGCGTTCTCTGTACGCACGTACGCAGCGAAAGACCGAAAACGTGCCATATAGGGGGATCAAAAGCGGGTCATGCCCGCCAGCCGTTTGGGGTAAGGTCAGGCTGCACAAGGGTCTCGATGCCCACAAATCCCCGGACCCGCCGCCCGGAAGAATTGATGATGTTGTTGGTGGATTCCAGATTGTACCTGCGCTGGTTGGCGATCAGGGCATCGCTGAACCCACGGGATTTGATGGCGTTCAGGCTGTTCTCCTCACACCACATCTTGTAAACCTCATACAGCTCTTTCGAGCTGGTGCAGGCATCCGCCTTCAGGCGGATGTAGCCCTCGGATTCGAGGAAATCGAACACATTGTTGTTCCGCTTCACCAGTTCCCGGTTCCGCTTGGCACGGTCACTCTCGGTGAACTGGAAGCCATTCTTCACCAGCCGCTGCAAGCCCTCAAATGCCCACAGCAGGATGCCCTCGACCTCTGCCGCCATCTTCTCGGCAATGTCCGGGTCATCCACACGAGACAGGGGCTTGTCCTTGGTGGTCAGGATGAGCTGACGGCGATAGAAACCGTCCGAGCGGTCATACAATGCCTGCAGATCGCCGTTGCTGAACGCCAGCAGACGGGCGTACATCCAGCCTTGATAGCTCTGCTTGCCCTTGCGCTCCAAGTCCATCTGTCCCTGTGCGGTCACGATGGATTTGACATAGTTGGTCTGACGCAGGGCTTCCATCCGCATATCATCGTCCACGCAGCGCAGGGGCATGGGGTCCACCATTCTGCCGTCCGGGGTGAAAAATGCACCATTCGAGTAAAGCAGTTGATGGGTGCTCAGAAAATCGTCACAGAACAGGGATTCGTTGAAAAAAACCTTCTTGAACCATGCAGGGGTAAAATTACTCATAGGCATTCCATCCTTTCGTTGGCGTTACGGAAAAACAATGTGGTCAATTTGACCACATTGTTTTCTGGTAACTGAGGAATCAACGTTTAGCCGTTCTCCCTGCATGGATTTCCTGCCCCCTTCCGGCGGCGTTTTCCGGCTCTCCCACTTGGGGGTCATCGCCGGGTATCCCATGCAGACGGTCATGCGGTTTTTAAGAATCGTCCATTCTTTAAAGAATTGTCCATAGACAAATCTGCAAGCAGCCTGTAAAATACTTTGCAGGTAGTCAAAGCTAACCCCTGACCACTTGAGAGGGTGATTTCTATATGAAAAAGACACGACTGACGATCATTCTATTGATGATTCTAACGCTTGTTTCTGCAATCATTACGCTTTGCATGGGAGCAGTCCGCATTCCGGTACAAGATACACTATCGATCCTGCTTCGGCACCTGTTCGGGACAGACACAGGCACCTCGGTATCTGTGGCATTTGAACAGATCGTCTGGCAGATCCGAATGCCCCGAATTATTCTGGGCTTTCTAGCAGGAAGCGGGCTGGCGCTCTGTGGCTGCGTGATGCAGGCAGTTGTCCAAAACCCAATGGCAGACCCATACATTCTTGGTGTGTCGGCAGGCGCAACGCTGGGAGCCACCGGTTCACTCTTTTTAGGGCTGGGCGTAATCTCCGGCTTTTGGGCCTTTGTAGGAGCAGGCGGTGCCTGCTTCCTCGTATTGGCTCTCTCATCGGCGGATGGCAAGACCACCTCAGTCAAGCTGATTCTCTCTGGCATGATCGTCAATGCGCTGCTGACCGCATTTTCCAACTTTATCATTGCAGTAGCCGGTGATTCGGACGGTATGATGTCCATCAAGTTCTGGACGATGGGTTCACTGACCCGTGCCGGATGGAAGAACATCGGCCTTGTCGCACTGATTGTACTGGCAGCAGCAGTCTTTTTCCGGACGCAGGCGCAGACGCTGGATGGCCTGATGTTGGGCGAGGAAGCAGCTTCCACCATCGGCATCAACACCTTCCGGTGTCGGTTGGTTTACCTGCTGGTGCTCTCGGTGCTGACCGGTGCACTTGTATCGGTCTGCGGCACGATTGGCTTTGTAGGGCTTATTATCCCGCACGTTTCCCGCGCCATTGCAGGCACAGCACACCGAAAACTACTGCCCATTGCAGCATTATCCGGCGGACTGTTCATGCTTTGGGTAGATGCCATCGCCCGCAGTCTGATTCCCAACACCGAGCTGCCTGTGGGCATCTTCACTGCCTTGGTGGGTGCGCCGTTCTTCGTCTATGTGATGGTGCGTAAAAAGTATGGATTTGGAGGCAATTGAATGAAACTGGATGCGAAAAACGTCAGCGTTTCGATTGCCGGAAAACCCATCGTTCGGAATCTCTCCATTGAGGTGCCGGACCGGAAATTTTCGGCCTTGCTGGGTGCCAACGGCAGCGGCAAGACCACTCTACTCCGCTCCATCTACCGCACACAAAAGATGGACAGCGGCATCGTTCGTCTGGATGACGAGGACATCACACACTTTTCCGGCAAAAAGCTGGCGCGGAACATGGCGGTGATGGGACAATTCAACCAGATCAATTTTGACTATACCGTGCTGGACATCGCCCTGATGGGACGGTATCCGTTTCACTCCCTGCTGGAGCAGGAAAAAGAGCGGGATTATGAGATGGCTTTGGAGGCACTGGACAAGGTAGGCATGAAAAGCTACCGCGACCGGAACTTCCAGTCCCTTTCGGGCGGTGAAAAGCAGCGGGTGGTTCTGGCCCGCGCGCTGACCCAGTCGCCCAAGATCCTGATCCTCGACGAGCCGACAAATCATCTGGATATCCGTTATCGGTTAGAAATCCTTTCAATCATCAAAGATTTGCAGATCACGGTCCTGGCTGCTCTGCATGATCTGAGCCTTGCGGCGCAGTTCTGCGACTATCTCTACCTGATGAAACAAGGGGAGATAGTTACGCAGGGGATGCCCGAAGCCGTAATGACCTCTGAAAACCTGCACCGCATCTTTGATGTCGAAGCCTGTGTCTACCCCAGCCCGATCAACGGAAAACTGATGATTCAATATCTATAACAAAAACGCGGGAGTACCCCGCAGAAAGAGGAACCTTTATGAAAAAGAAAACCCTGAGTGTTGCTGCCGCGGCACTGGCAGCCGTCATGCTGGCCACTGGCTGCAGTCAGACTACATCTTCTGTGGCATCGTCTGCTGCCGCCTCCTCTGAGGTGGCTTCATCGGTGGCCGAGAGCACCGTTTCTTCCGCTGAGGAGACTGCCTACCCCCTGACCCTGCAGATTTATGACGCTGATGGCAATGCTGTAGATATGACCTACGACCATGCACCGGAGAAGGTGCTGTCCACACAGCTGTCCATGACTGAGTTGCTCATCAAGCTGGGGCTCAAGGATAAAATCGTCGGCGTGTTCGATAATGACAATGCCCTGAAGGGTGACATTGCTGATGAAATTGCATCTCTAAATAGCCTTGGCGATAAGAAGTCTGTTTCCAAGGAGACCATCCTTGCCACGGAGCCGGATCTGATCCTTGGCAAGGGTCCCCTGATGTTCACCGAAAGCAGCATTGGCACTGTCCAGTCCTATCAGGAGCTGGGCATTCCCGTCTACACTGAGCTGGCTAGCGCTTCCATTGATCAGTCGCTGGATAACATTGTAGAGGATGTGCGGAACATCGGCGAGATCTTCAACGTGCAGGAGACTGCAAACGCTTACGCTGACGAGCTGCAGGAGAGAATCGACGCGCTGATGGACAAGGTCAGCAGCCAGAGTGGCGAACCCCTGAAGGTTCTGTTCATGGCTGGCTACGCCGATGGCACCTTCGTGGCCTTCAATTCCAAGATGAGCAGTTGTATGCTGAATGCCCTGAACGCTGAAAATGTTCTGGACAAGGGCGGCAACGGCTTGACTCTGGAGAATCTGGTCTCCATGAACCCGGATATCATCGTCTACGTCCGCGCAGATCGCTTTGGTGCCACCGATGCCGACGCGGTGGAGCAGCTGACCTCCAACGCCGTCGTGCAGGAAGTTCCCGCCATCGCCAACCAGAAGGTCATCGAGATGGATTATGATGACGTAATGGACTACGGTGCACGGGTCATCGATTCTGCTGAGACCCTGTACAACTTCATGTACAGTGCATCTTAACGGAACCTGAAATCAAAAATTTCGGTTATGGCAGAATACGGGTGGGCGGAAAGCCCATCCGTTTTTTGTAAATGCGGCTGAAATAACAGGCATCTCGGTAGCCGACCTCATGAGCGGCCTGTGTCACAGTGTAGTCGCCGGAACGCAAAAGCTCAGTGGCTATTCGGACACGATAATTGATGAGGTAATCGATGGGACGGATGTTTTTGTACTTATAAAAGAGATAGCTGACATGTCCAGCTTTCTCATTGACCTGCTCGGCCAGTGCGTCCAGCGTCAGCGGCTCTGCATAGTGCTCTGCGATGAAATCCAGCAGGATGTTCATAATCTGGCTCTCGTTATAAGTTTCCTCGGGCTGAAAATCTGCAAAAATCTGGGCGAAGAACTCTTCTGTCAGCTTTTCCTGCTGGTACTGACTGCGGATGTCAGCGTCCGGGTGGAGCTTTAGGATCTGCTCCAGAATGGAAAAGGTCTGTTCCGGATTTTTGAGCTTGTGGGAGAACAGCAAAGGCCGGTCGTTTTCGTAGTACATATTGATGTAGTGGAAATCCTGCTCGCCCAAAGCCGAAATGGTCAGGGTCTTGTCGGGACATCCGTGCAGGAATAGTCCTCGCTTGGCAATGAAAGGTTCGTGCTCAAATGAGAAGATGGCCCGACCCGACACCGGAACAATCAGTGCACTTTTCAGGGTGCGGTAGCTATTACTCTCACCAGCGTGCAGGGTAAAGCTGCGGAAGCCGACAGACTCGATTCGGCCCTGATTGTATTCCTGAAATAAAATTTCCAGCGGATTAGGAAGCGCGGATATTTGATTCATTGGGAGCTCCTTTGTGCAAAAGCGGTTAGCTAATGCTAATATAGCACAAAATGCTACCGTTTGTCTATGTGGGGAGCACCCCACACTGCGTAATAATTGATAAAAAAGGGCGGTTATGGATGGAAATTCTAAATCTCGGTTCACATCGAATTGGAGTCCGGTTCCCGGAAAAGGGACTGCGCAAAGGCAAAAATCCTGCAATCCTACTCAACGATGGGGAACTGATTGAGCAGTTGAATCTGCGCACGGAACGAGCAGTGTTGGTGGGGGTATACCCCAATAACAGACTTTCAGAATATACCCCGTGGCCGGAACCGGCTATTCGACCGGGCACGCCGGATTTTGGTGGGCAGCTAGGACAATATCATCGAGAACTGAACAACGAAATTCTCCCGGCGCTTATAGACGAATACGCCCTTGACACGGAAAAGCTGGCGTATGGCGGCTATTCGCTGGGCGGTCTGGCTGCAACCATGAGTCTCTGGGAAACAGATGCCTTTGCTGCAGTATTTTCCCTCTGTGGGTCGTTCTGGTATCCGGGTGTTGCCGATTTCATAGAGGAACATGTCCCCAAAAACCACTCCGCACAGGTTTATCTGCAAAATGGTATCCGGGAGGGCGAAGGCCACAACAACCGCCTGTGTGATGCCTATAGCTATGCCCAACGAGTCCACACTGCCCTGCAAGCGACATGTGGAGCCAAAACTGTGCTGGATGACTACGGCCATCATGACCGGCAAAGTGAGCGTCTTAACGCTGCACTGCGTTGGGTGGAACGTGTGCTATGAATCATTGGCGTAAATTTTGGCGTATGCTGAATCAAGGTGCATTTTATAATCACCAGCGACGAGCTGATTTAACCGCAGGGAACGCCGATTGGTAGCATAAAATCCTTATATGAAACAAAAAGCGGCAGCTACGTTGTTTTACGCAACATAGCTGCCGTATCTTCGTTTTAATTTCGTGTTTTACTGCTCAATCGGCTTCATCGTGGGGATTGCTCTAACACACCCAGACGAATCCTTATAAATCGCTTCAAATCGTTACTTTTCACTCATTTTCAACTTCATTGTTGAGTAATAAATCTTCAAAAACAGCGATGTTTTAGCGTACAATTGGTACAAGATTGGTACAGAAGTGGTACAAAATCACTTTTGCACCCAATACTTAGCACAGACGATAATATATGCCGACAAGCGTTATTCCACCTATACTATATCAACATCAATGTTATAAATAGTAGGTTGAACTTCATACGATTCATCTCATCTTCCTTAAATCACATTGGAAGAAGCGGTGCAATAAAATCGGCCAGTGCTGCAACTGATGCGCCAAATTCCACGGTGCCTTTAATAGCCTTCAATGTTCCAAGAGCAGTTTTAATCATACTCTTTTTAGGTTTTTCTGCGGCAGCTTCGGTTTCTATTACTTCTAGACTTTCATAAGCAGCCTCTCGGCTATCTACATCAAGTACATCTGCATTTTCTTTGATTGCCGCAATCAACTTCTCTAATCCATCCAAATCAGCTTTTACCTGATTTGTTGCATTAACAGTTGAGCCATCTGTTGCAATAATAGCCTGACCGTTTTCCACAGATACATTATAAACAATTTTTTCATCTAATCCCATATCAATACCAACTTTCGTTAAATATCTTTCAATGTGACCAATCAAAATCATAACAAAGCGATCATTAAAGGCCTTCACTCTTTCCTGAAACTTTGAAGTGGAACGGGCATACCCTATGGCGATTGCATTATAAACATCAATATTTTCATTTGCAATATACCGTAGAACAGCATAAATATTCCGAACTTCTTCCTCCTCTGTATCACCAGGTGCGAAAATTTCTCTCCCATATGAGTGTTGAACTTCTTTAATATCCTCCTCAACATTCATATCACAATCGCCGCAGCTTTTAATATAATCAGCAATAATAGGTGTACTGTCCAAATAGTTCAGATATTTTTGAAGTACACCAGTATAGTCTCCGTAGTTTGCTTGAATCAAGCGATTAGAGTAGCTATTGAAATCATAAAGAATTTTTCGGAGTTCTCGTTTATTCAATTTCATAATCTTTTACCCCACAAAATGGACAATATGCTCCTGCTATTTTCAATAATGGCTTAATTTTGGCTGTCCGTCCACAACATGAAAATGTACCGCTTTCTAATGCTTCAATGCCAGAATGAAGCGGAGATTCACTTTTATGTATCGGACGATTTCCTGCTTTTATTTTAACATACTTGTTGCTTTTTCGTTCCAAGTCTTTAACCATGTCATAAATATAGTCATTGGCAATATTCTCTGCCATGTTCATCGCAAGATTTAATACATCCTCAGTGAGGTAGTTGTCACTTATCAATCCACAACTAGGGCAATAGATTTGAAGTACACCGTCATCCTGTGCGTCAGATGGCATCACCTTAAAAAGATTGCCACAGTGGTCGCATTTCAGAAGTGCATAACCGTCATCGTCTGTTGGAATTGAAATACTCATTTGAATTTCATCATTCATAGATTTTATATCCGTTTTCTTTTAAGAGGATACTCATTGGAATTTTCTTCAAATCAATTCGGATTTCATACGGGGTCTAGATGTGAATAGAAGCTTTTCAAGTTAAACACCTTTCTGGATGTGTTCTATGACACACTCATGTTTTTTCGTGATCTTATCATAATTGATGCCAACCAACAGCAGATTTCCCTGATAATCCTTCAGCGCATTGCCGTAGTGCTTCTCCTTGATTTGAGCCAATGCGCCAGCCGCACTCTTATCCCATTTCAGCTCGATCACTATCGCTGGCTTGTCCAGATGCAGCCTGCGGGGAATAAAGCACACATCCGCAAAGCCTTTACCTGCGGGCAGTTCACGCACCAGCGTGTAATACTCCCGTGCAAAATAGAACGCCAGATTGATGGTACAGCTCAGAGAGTTTTCATCGTTGTATTGCAGGATAGAGACTTCTTCATGTGCCTTATCGATGCCGGCTGCCACGGCATCCGCATCCATTGCCCACAATGCTTCGAGCAGCTTGCGGGATGCGTCAACGGAATCCATGACACCTTTCCAGTTCATTGTGCTGATGGCATTGACGTACTCCTGCGAAACTTCCTTGTTGGGAATCGTCACGGTTTCGCTGGAACTATCGTAGGTCAGATAGCCCAGATGCACCAGCAGCGTCAGCACATCATCTTTGCAGGAGAAAGTGGTCATATCATTGCTGAATGTGCCGGTGTTGATCTTCACACGCTCGCCAGCAAGCATCCGAACTACGGCATCCTGCAAACCATCCATATCCATCTGGATGTAAATTTTCAGGGCTTCGTAGGTTTCAGTCTGGTTCCAGTAGGTGCCGAACTTGTGCCGCAGCATGGCTTCCACAACCGATTTCGGGCTGTACATGGAATAATGCACATCACCGGACTGCCGGTGTGCAATCAGGTCATAGCCATCGTACCATGCTCTGGCTTCCTCAAAGTTCATCTGATACTTGTCACAGAGAGCAGCTACTTCCTGCTCGGTGAAGCCGAAGTATTCTGCCAGATCGCCAGGGTCGGTCATGGAATATTCGGTGAACATATTCAGCGCAGAATGAGAGCCGTACTTCTTGATCGGAAGAATGCCCGTCATATAGGCCAGCGCAACATAATCCTTATCCTTGAGCCATGCCCGCAGGAAGTCGAGATACTTTTTCTGCGCATCCTGATCCTGCTGATATTCGCGGAACAGGCAGTCCCATTCGTCAATCAGGATCACGAACGACCGTTTCGTTTTTGCGTAGATGTCCTTCATCACCTGAATGAGATTGCTCTCATCCCGAAAACGCACTTCCTGAAAGTGGTCGGTCAGGTCAAAGACCAGATACTTTTGCAGCATGGTCAGCATTTCATCCATGCTGTGCGTCATGCTCAGAAATTCCTGCATATTGACCTTGAGGACATCGTACTGGTTCCGATGCTGCTGATAAGAACCTGTCTTGCTGATTTTCAGAGGGTCAAACAGGGATGCGGTATCTTCACCACGGTCGTAGTAAGCTGCAAGCATATCCGCAGCCATCGACTTGCCGAAGCGTCTGGGGCGGCTGACGCAGAGAAACTTCTGCCGCGTGTTCAAAACCGCATTTGTCTTTTCGATCAGTCCTGTCTTGTCCACATAGATTTCCGAGTTCAGACTTTCCTGAAAGCCTTTGCTGCCCGGATTCAGATAACTGCCCATGCAGGCACCTCCCATCGTGCGAATGTTATTATGTTCATTATACTCTAATCTGCCCGGAATCACAAGAACAGGTAACAGGGTTTTATGTAAGACCTCCGGCGGTGCGCCGGAGGTGCAAAATGCTCACATACGGAAGGTGTCCAGATATTCATCAAAGATGTCCAGATTCACCAGCACCACACGGCGAATCTTGTAAATTGCTCCTGCTTCCTTTGCGAGCTGTTCAAATGTATCCAGAACTTTGAATGGGTGGTTCTTAAACGGGAAAAGTTCATCCACAGGAATCTGTTGTACCTGTTCCCGCTGTTCTTCCTGCCGGGTTTCCTCCGAACTGAACAGGTCATCTAGCCCTTTCAGAGCTACGTTTAAGCCGCTTTTCGGCATCCGCCAACACCTCCCTCGCTAAAGATTGGTAGGCTTCTGCCACCTTGCCCTTTGGGTCATGCCGGAAAATGCTCTTTCCTGCGGCACTGGTTTCGGTGGCACGGACAGACCGGGGAATGGTCTGGTCGAACACCTTGATTTTACTGCCGTATACTTGGCGTATCAGGGTGTCGATTTGCTTTCCGTAGTTGGTGCGGCTGTCCGTCATGGTGAGCAGGATGCCCTCGATTTTTAATTTCGGGTTGATCTGCCGCCGCACCTTGCCGACGGTCTGCAAAAGCTGTTCCAGACCTTTGGCAGACAGGTATTGTGCCTGTACAGGAATCAGTGTGGTGTCAGCCGCCGCCAAAGCATTGATGGTGAGCATCCCCAGAGAGGGCATACAGTCCAGTAGGATATAATCGTACTCCTGTTTTGCTCCGTCCAACACCTGTTTGAGCATCTTTTCTCGGTTCATGCTGTTCACCAGAGCTACTTCCAGCCCTGCCAGTTCGATGTTGGCAGGAATCAGGTCAACGCCCTCTGCATGGTGCAAAATGCCCTCGCCGGGCGGAATGGGCTGGTCGTTCATGGCTTTCTGCATCAGAGTGGACAGGGTGGTGGGAAGTTCATCGGGCTGCTGCCAGCCCATGCTGATGGTAAGACTGCCCTGCGGGTCGGTGTCCACCAGCAGAACTTTCTTGCCCTCCATTGCCAGCCCAATGCCCAGATTTTCACAGGTGGTGCTTTTTCCGACACCGCCTTTCTGGTTCGTGACTGCGATAATCGTTGCTTTCTTTGCGATAACATCACCCCACCTTCCGGGAACCGTGCGCAAAATCATGGTTCGTTAAGTTCTGATAGTGTAGATTCATGGTCGTGGGCGCATTGTAGAGCGAGGCAAGCAGATACTGTTTCATGTTCCGCACCGGGGTGGCATTTTCGGTAAGGCTGTTCAGCACAAAGCGGATGTGGTCTGCATTCAGCTTTTTCAGCCGCCTGCGTACCACCTCGGCAGGCTTATCATCCCCGGCGATTCGGAGCATCCTGCGTTTGGTGGCACAGGTATCCACCAGCAAATCCACGATCTGATAGATGATGTCCTCATCGTCCGGGCAGAGCCGGAGAAGTAGCTCGACCTCCAACGCCCGATAAAAATAATCCTCAAGCTGTTCCCGGATGCCCCCGGAATAGATAGGATCAGGATCGTTCCACTCTGTTTTATTCTTATCAGTCTTATTTGCTTGCGGTTTTTGCCGCTCCTGAACTGCGCTTTGGGCAACGCCTGAATTGCTGTTTGCGCAATTCAGATTGTGCGTTTTTGACAGCCCTGTGGTGAAGTCTTTGACGTAAATCAGGCTGGTTCTGCCCAGACCGCGCCGCTTGCGCTCGATCAGGTCGATTTGCTCCAGTTCCCGGAACAGCTTGACCGCCTTGTGTTCGGCGCAGCAGAGCGATTCCTGCACTTCCCGGACAGTGTAGATGATATACACCCGCCCCTGCTTGTCCATCCAGCCGTTTTTGACCGACAGGCTCATGCGGTCGAGCAGGATACCGTACAGCGTCCGGGCATCCGTGGAGAGCTGCCGGAAACGGCTGTCCTGAAACAATGCCTTTGGGATGCGGAAGTAGGAAAACAGTTCGCCCGACTGCCCATAGAAATAGTCGAGCGTCATTTGGTGTGTCCTCGAATTTTTAACTCTAAGCATTTCTTCATGTGCAAAACCTCCTTGATTCTGATTTTCGGGCAAAAGAAAAAGCGCACCTTCGGATGGAAAGTGCGCTATGTAAGAAAACGCTGATTCAGTTGTTGCTGCGATGCTGTTCCAGATAATCGTCCAGAATGTCCAGATCAATAATCGCTATCTTTTTTATGCGGAGTAGTGCGTGAGCTTCCTGTGCCAGCTTTCGGAACGAAATCTTGCCCATCGAATAGAGAGCCATTCCTTCTTCGTAGCCGACGTATCTCTTTTTCTTTTTGGCCAGAATTTTTTCCAGTTCGGGAACTTCAAACGAAGCAGCTTTATGTTCCATGACATTCTTCTCCTTTGTCAAGGGTAGTGGTATACTTGCGTTATCAGGATATAGAAAGAGGACACCTCACGGTCAGCAATCGCTGATGGTGAAATGTCCTCTTGGCTGTTTTCTCGTTTACAGTTCTCTGCTGGTAGCCAGAATGTGAGAATCCGTCTGTCCTAGCGGGAATTTTTTTGCATCTCCGTCAGTCCATGCGGAAATCCGTCAAGGATGTCAGCTTTCTGACACTTTCCGTGTCGGAATCCGCGATGTATTTCATTGTCGGAGACACAAAGATTACCACGTAGCTCAGTTGGATTCAGGGCGCATCGTGGGGATGTCATCGACGAGCAGTTATAAGCCTTTATTTCTTGATACTACTCTACACCGCAAGGGTTGATTTTTGCCCTTCCATTTACGTCTCTACACAAGCCTTTATCCGAACTGTATCGTTTGGCGTATGAAATGGCGTAAATGGCGTATGGCGTATTTGGCGTACGCTTTATTTTATTCTTCAGGGTCTTTCCACTGTGCGAACTGACGGTCAAGATTTTCAAATTCGGACTTCCGCAATTCCTTGGTCACATCCGCGTAGATGTTCAAGGTCGTGGAAATATCCGAGTGTCCCAGCGCATCCTGAATCACCTTGATGTTCACGCCCGCTTCGCACATGCGGGTCGTGAAGGTATGCCGCAGGGTGTGGCAGCTGAAACGCGGCAGAAGTACGGTACTATTCGGATTCTTCGTCAGCACTTCATCGTTGCAGTCCCGGATGATGCGCCGGATGGCCTTGTTCAGCGTTCCCTGATGCTGACACTCACCAAAGCGGTTGACAAAGATGAAGTCCGTGTAACCGTCCACCGTTACCGTGCAGCGGATCTCTGCTTCTTCCTGATAGGCACGTTCCTTTTCAAAGGCTTCTTTCACGAAGTCCATCATCGGAACAGTGCGGACACCAGCCTTCGTTTTGGGCGAGTGGCAGTTGAAGTAGCAGCCCTTCTTACCACCGTTGTTCTCACGGTGGTCGTAGTTGACCAGCGTGTGGTTGACGGAAATCGTCCCTTCCTCAAAATCCACATCGCACCAGCGCAGACCAGTGGCTTCTCCTACGCGCAGTCCCGTTCCCAGCATAACCGCGAAAATTGGATACCAATGCTGGTACTTCGGCGTTTTGGAGAGGTAGGACAGCAGAAGATTCTGCTCTGCGACGGTCAATGCCTTACGGCGGTTGGTTTCAAACTGGTGTGCCTTTTTCAGCTCCCGCAAAACATTGTCCGAGGGATTGCTCCGCAGATAGCAGTCATCCACCGCCATGTCCAGCACCTGATGCAGAACCGTGTGTACGCTTTCAATCGTGGAAATCTGCAAACCCCGCTCGTCTGCCAGCGTGTTGTAGAACTGCTTCACATCCGACTTTTTGAGCGCAGACACCTTCGATTTGCCGAAATCCAGCTCCACGAACTGCCGATAAAGGTACAGATAGTTCTGGAAAGTGTTGTCCTTCAGACCACGCTTCACCTTTGCCCACAGGGTGAACACATCATTCAGGGTGACATACCGCGCTTCTGCCTTGATGCCTTCCAGTGAATCCAACTGGATGTCTTTTTCCTTTTCCCGAAGTTCCTCTAAGGTCGCGGCATAAATAGAATGTCGCTTGCCATCCGGAGAAGTCCAACGGAAATCGTACTTGCCATCTTTGCGCTGGGATTCCCCTTTGCGGAGAACCACACGCGCCTTGTCCTTGCGTTTCGTATTCTGATTTGTTGCCATGAGCGTTGCTCCTTTCTACATCGCGGTGCAGAAAAGAGCGTTGTTCTGTGTTCATAGTACCACAGATACGCCATTCTCTGCAAGACGTTTTGAAAAATATCCGGGACATTTTCAAAGCGAGTACATTCGCTCCGTGTATTCATCCAGCTTGCGCCGCTTGATGAGCCGCTTGGAACCCACCCACAGCACGAACTGACAATGCTCCTTATCCGATAATGAACGTAGCTTGTTGATGCCAATGCCGGAGTAAGCCGCAGCTTCCTCCAGCGTTAAATTGCTCTTTTCCCAGATTGGGACATCCTTCATAGGCAGACCTCCATATCCTTATAGCCGGATGCAATATTGCATATCCAGCAGTTCTTTTTCAGGTATCTATCTCGGATTATCCAATCAATGCTTTCAGCCGTTCCAGCTTTTCTTGTGCGTTTTCTCTCCGTAAGCTGACACCAATACAGGAGATGGGCACGCACATCTCCAACAGGCGGTCATAGATGCGGGCGTGAGCAGTATCCTGTGGGTGCCGGATCTCATCCAGTGTCAGATTGGTCGTGACGATCAGAGGCTTTCGGCTGCGGTAGCGACTGTCTACAATGTTGTAGATTTGTTCCAGCGCATACTCTGTGCCGCGCTCCATCCCGAAGTCGTCAATGATGAGAAGCGGATAGCGGCACAGCCGGTCTACGACCTCATTGCGCCCGGAGAAACTATTATTCAATTCGTTCAGGACATGAGCAAAGTTTGTCATGCACACAGGCACTTCCTGCTCCATCAGAGCGTTTGCAATGCACCCGGCAAGGAAACTCTTGCCGGTGCCAACACCGCCCCAGAGCAGCGGCCCAATGTTCTCTGAGTGCATGGTCTGCCACTGCTCCACATAACGGTGTGCATGGTGCATCTGCGGGCTGCGCCCATTGTCGTTTGCAAATATCCAGTTCAGCATCGCAGAATCCGAAAAGCCATCTGCTTTCAGCCGCCGCACAAGGTCGAGGTGCTTCTGCTCCTTAACAGTTGTCTCCTGCCGCTCCCGTTCGGCCTTGTGACAGGCACATTCTACCGGATGCTTGTTCCTTCCCATCAGAACAAGACCTTTGGGAAAGAAGGCTTCTTTGGGCGTTTGGCACTTGCTGCAATAAAGCAGACCGTTGTCTCCGTGATAGTCCGCTGCGTTTCTGGGCATACTTGAAACGGGGTTTTCCAAAATTTTCTCAATCGTCTTTATAGGCTTTCTCCTTCCGCAAAGGTGTAGTCCGGGATGCCCGGTATTGTCTTTTTCTCTGACTTTTGCCGCTTCGCCCAGATACGAAGTGTAGCGGCATGGTCAGTATACTTCTTTCCGGTGGACTGGATATAAGAGGACAACTGCTCGATCAGACTGTCCAACCCTACAAAGTCAGCCTTGAGCCGCTTGTACTCTTTGTCCGTCAGAAAGACATTCTGGTATTCTCCCAATGATAGGCGAGCCGTGTTTGTTCTTATCAGGTGGTTATCATTCAGGTTGTTCTTATTACGTTGGTTAGGTGTGCATTTTTGCGCAATCATGCTGCGCGTTTCTGCACAATCAGACTGCGCACTGGTGCATACTGTGACTGCGCAATTCTGCACAGTATGCGGAACTTTAAGCAGAATATGGCTGGGTTTGGAAAATCCGCTGCGCACCCGCTCGGCAAGTTCCGCTTTTTCCAGTTCAGCAAAAGAGCGTGTCACACTGGAAACGCAGCACCCCAAATCTTTCGCCAGATTGGAAAGCGGATAGACCACATAAATGCAATCCTGTGAATCGGCCCAGTTGTTTTTCTGCGAGAGTGTGGCACGGTCGAGCAGGAGCGTGTAGAGCAGCTTTGACGTGTGGCTCAGGTCAGCGTCGAGAAGAAACCGGGCATAGGGCAGATACTGCGGCAGTGGCATATTGGCTTTCAAGTAGTCTGAAATAATCTTCACCTCCAATTTTTACGTTCTATCATGGTGCTTTAGGGGGCTGAGAATTGTAAGCGCAAGATTCGCCCGTGTCGCCTCAAAACTCACTTTCGTAATTTTGGCCGACGGCGAACTTGCTGGAGATTTCACTCCCCAGTCCCTCGATGAAATCTGAAAATCTGCAATTTTCAGATTTTGGCTCCCCATAAAAATGGTGAGCAGCCGAGATGCAGGGCATCATCGGGGACGTGTGGGACTGCATCCCACACCCTGCACCGAACAACCATTCAACAGAGATTTGCGAATCCCTGCTGTCTGCTTGTCCGGTTTTTTGCTGTCGGTCTCTCCGCAAGCTATTCCTGCCCGATTCACTCCGGCGTTCTGGCTTTCCTTGGTGCGCTCTTGTCCTGGCGGCACTTCACCGGAAAGTTATATTGGCTTGCAGTCGACGATTCTGTTGTCAAGGAACACTGGTTTTCAATCTTAGAATTGGAGAAAGCCCGTTTCGCAAGGTACTTTCAAAATCTTTACAGATTTTTTGCTGTCTCACAAATAGGAATCCGCAAGGGCAGTTTCATATACAATTTTTTGAAATTTTCAAAATTTCATCCACCCACGAGGCGGGAGCATTGTGGCTGCAAGATGAATTTTCATCAAGCCAACCATCAGAAACGGACGGTTCTGTATGAGGGCATGGGGAGCAGAATCCCCATCAAGATGCCCGGTATGAAAAGCCCAAATGGGATTTTGAGTTACTCCGGGCGAATCTTGCCCTGATAAATGTGCAGGCAGTGATCTTCGGAGAAGTCAGCGTTAGCATTGAGATTGATGGTTTCCATCACTGTTCAAGCGGTCTTTTACGGTCTGAAGATACCGGCTGGCGCGGTCGATAAACACCAGCAGTTTCTCATTGTTCTTTGGTTCGGTAAGAATATCGGGGTATTCACGAAAACACATTTCCCACCGCCGCACAAAATCCTCCTGTGCGCCCTGAATCTCACACATCATGGCTTCGCCATCTGCCAAACGGCGAGGCGAATAGATACTCTTGACGACATCCTTGAGATTCTGTTTTTCTTCCTTGTTGAGTCCTTTCTTATGCCCCTGAATGTCTCGCTTGAAGGTCGTTATAAACTCATTGTCCTTTGAAGGCGAAGAATAAGAATCCGTGATACTGGAATTCCGTTCAGCTTTAGGCTTACGCAACTCTGCCACAACTTCGGGACGCTTTTTCTTTGGAATCTTTGCAATCGAGGAAATTTCACGGTCAGTTGCACGAATCTTTCCGCTCAGGATTTCTTCTTGCACACCGGGTACTGCTTCCTCCGCCGCTTCCACACCTTTTGCAAATTGTTCTGCACGGTAAACATAACTTTCAGATGTTCCATTCTCTGCTGCAACTTTTGAACGCGAACCATGCTTTTGGTGGTTTGGTTCATTTTGAACCAGACCACTTTCGGGTGCCAAGGTGTACTGATTGCCGTGAAACGATTTGATTTGCTTTTCCGCTTCTGCCTGCTTTCCAATCAGGAACTTTTTCTGCTCTGGGGTCAGATTACGCCGACCCAGCTGATTCTTGCAGATCCATGCCAGTGCTTCATAACGGTTAGAAAATTTTCTCTCGATGACTTCAAACGGAATAAATGGATATTTTTGAAGGACTTGATAGCGCGTGTGTCCGTCAACAATGTAGCCGTTCCAAGTGATGATCGGATTCAGCACACGCTCTTCCTTGAGGATGTTCATTTCCAGTTGGTGTTTTTCTTCAAATGTTGGAGGATTGATCTGACGCTGGAACTCCGGGTCAATTTTGAGTTGGCTCAGTTTTGTCATAGGCAAATCATCCTTTCTGAAATGAAATAGAATATCATTATTCTTACGCCGTTCTCTCTGCATGGTGTTCCTGCCCCTTTCCAGCGGCGTTTTCCGGCTCACCCTTGCGGGGTCTTCGCCGGGTATTCCATGCAGACGGTCATGCGGTTTTCAAGGTCCATGGAATAAGTATACAGTATCCTTTGGCTACTGAACAGGAAGTATTCGTTCCGGTTTTGAGGCCTTTTTTCGGCTTTTATGGGCAAAAACCGGAAGCTTTAGTTCCGGCTAACCACTGGATCGCTTTTATCATAGCAGAAATCTCGTTGAATTTTCAGGAGGTCGCACCTCCGGTTTAGACACAAAAAACCGGAGGTATCGCCTCCGCTTTTGCGTGCAACTTGCTTTAGCTGCGTGCATTTCGTTTTGCACAAAAATAACCGTCCGCTTCAAGTTAAACTTGAAAACGGACGGTCTGGCTTGCAAAATAATCTTCAAAATTGGAGGGCAGTTTGAGAGGCTTCATAGTACCCGCAAGCAGTGCAGACGTATATACATCTGCTTATTTTGCGTTGCAAAATACTTGTTGGGAACACCCAAACCCGTGAACTGCATCCGTTGGATGCAGGCCGCCTTTCCTGATTCAACACGATTCTTCGCACTCAGAGAGTGGACGATTCCTCCGGGTGTTCCAGTTCATAGGCTTCCTGCGCAGGAGCAGTCAGATCCCACAGGGCACTGTATACTTCCCGATAATGCGGTGGGAACGAATTGGTCCCATACGCCGAGATCGTAGAGCCATCTGTAAATTCAACGTAGAAACCGAAGCTTTCACCATCCAGCACCGCACGGTTGCTGCCTTTGAAACCGTTCCAGCTGCCGACATCGTAGGTCTCAAGAAGTTCTCTGGCCTCTTGCAGGACCGATGCATCTGTAGGATACACAGAATCCGGCTCCTCACCGTCCCAGAGTTCCAGCACGATCTCTGCACCTTGATCGGTACGGCGGATGATCCGGTTGGTGATTGCAGCGCGTGCCATCCCTTGTTGCGAAAAGCTGATCTTCTGTACCTCAGTGATGGGAACTGAAGATGCTTTGGGCGTTCTGGTGCACCCCGGCATCGCAAGTGTTATTCCCAGCAGCGAAGCGAGAAATGCCATTTTCCGCTGCCTCCGTAAGGATCGTTTCATAGGATCCGCCCTTTCCTGTTATGGTGTTACGGTGATCCGGCCATCCAGCCAGTGATCCAGCCACTCGTACTCCTGAAAGTATTCTATAAGCACATCCTGACAGGAGGTTGCAATGGTACGGGGCTTTTGCAGGCGGGCGATTTCCTCCCGAGTGACATCGAAGAAGCTGGTGATGTTTTGGAAGTGGAAATTCTGCATCCCGACGGTGAAAATTCTCTCGTCTGTTACTTCCTCACCCTTGTAGGTCAGCGACTCAAAATCATGGTTGCTGCGGCTGTACCGCAGGCGGAGCGCTGCCGGGATCTGGTAAAACTCAGTGTGGCCCGCGAAAGATTCTTCCCGCAGCATAAAACGCAGCATATGCCGCAGCTGTCTGCCGGTGACCTTGAACAGATACACGCCGTCATCGTAGGGGAACGCCTCGGTCAGGTTTCTGTAGGTCACAACAGGTCCCAGCCTTTCGGCCCGGATGCTGCCGGAACCCAGCAGCATGACATCCACGCCAAGGCTCTGGGTAAAGATATCGGCCAGCAGGTCGCCCAGCTCCGTTTCCTGATTGCGCTCCGGGTGGGTCAGTTCCCGGCGGAACCGCGCCACGATGTGATTATACTTTTCATCTACCTGACAGGAGAATTGTGCAATGACCTGTTCCATCACCGGGTTCCGAGGACAGTTTTTGTCGATGATGGGAACGGACTTCCATGTGTAGGAGTCGATGCAGTTGTTGTCGGTGTCCACTACGATGTCGAACCGGCCAATCTGATCCGTCCCGGTCCCGGTCTGTGTAATTACAATGCCGTTTTCTTCCCATGCCTGTTCCAAAAAGGTGTGGGAATGCCCGCCGATGATGAGGTCCACACCCCAGGCCGGGTCCAGCTGGCTGGCAAGCCGCCGATCCTCTTCAAAGCCGATGTGAGTGAGCAGGACCGTAAAATCAATGTCGATGCTGTTGTGGGCGTTGCAGATCTTGCCCACTTCCACCGCTGCGGCTGCCGTATCTACAAAGGAGCCGATGAGGGATTCGGATTTTGTCTGGTTGATCACGTCTTGTGTGATGATGCCGATGAAAAGGATGTTCATCCCATCTATCTGTAAAATCTTATACGGCGTGAACAGCCGCGTCTGGGTGTGCTTGATGTAGAGGTTGGCGTTGATGATGGGGAATCGCGCCAGCTTTTCGATGAAAAGCAGATGCGCGACACCGTAATCCACCTCATGGTTGCCGATGGTGACGATATCCGGGGCGAGGGCGTTCATGATCTCGATCGTGGAAAGCCCCTTGTATTCCGAATCGATGACCGAGCCGCGGAACATATCGCCTGCAATGGCATAGAGAACATTTTTTCTTCGCTGCGCACCTTTTCCACATAGCCCGAAAGCATCGACACGCCGCCTACCAGTTTGTCATCCAGCTGTTCGGCCAGAAAATCGCCGTGCATATCGTTGGAGTGCAGGATGGTGATCTTTTTTGTGTGTTTCATCATATCATTCCTCCATGGTCCGGGATCCGGCTCAGACTGTCTCAGCTCTCAGGATCCAGAAGCAGCGTTCCGGAAGTCGGGCCGGACAGAAGCGGGTCGCCATCCAGATGGGTCATTTCCAGCCGACCGTCCGACCGGCGCGTGACCTCGAAAATACCTGACAGATCTGCTGCGCCATCGGTTCGGCTGAAAAGGGTAAATTTGATCTGCCGGGGCGTATCCCATGCACCGCCTTCGCCGTCCAGAATCAGCCAGCTGCCGCTGTACTCTGCAATCGGCGCACGGTTGCCCGGGCCATAGCTGTAATAAAGCTCGTTGCCGGACCTTTCAAAAAGCAGGTTCAGGCTGAGTGCCTGCCCGTCTTCGCCCCGGGCCAACGCAGACCATCAACCCTCAAAAGGCTCTTTTTCGTATCTCGTCAGGTCCCATACGCCGCCACCGAGGTTCCACGGGGTGTTCACCGTGCCGTCCTGAAGGGAAAGGCAGGGGTTCCAGTCCAGAACATCTCCCTGCCGGGTCGTGATGACGACTTCGGTGCTGGGGATGATATCACTGACATTGCAGAAAAGCAGGATGGGGTCTGCCTCGTCGCTGCGGTAGAGCACCTGCCCGGTCTCGCCCACAAAGCCGTTGCCCTCATTGCACACCCATTCATTGACGGCCAGCGTGGCACCGTAGGCCGGGACGATGCAGTAAAGTTCGTACCCGCCATCCGGGGCAGAGACATATCGGCTTTCCTGGATCTCTTTCACATAGCCGCACTGGGAGAGATCTGCATTTTCCAGAATTTCCCCGACGCTGCTGCCGCCGCCCAGAAAGACCACGGCACAGGCAAAGTTCTGCTCCAAGGCCATGTTCCGGAGCGTTTCCAGCGTCCAGCCGCCGCTCGCGCCTTTGCGGGCAGCGCCGCCGAGGTCAAAACGAACTCGCTGTATCAGGATACGGAAAGTAACTTCTGAACTGAAATAAGAGCCGGTTTGTGACACTTACATTTCGCAGACCGACAAGATGCTTCAGGCGGACAACATCTGTTCCAATGCAGTGTCAAATTGTATCCACGCATTGATCGAATTCACTTTCTGCGCCTGTCTGGCCGCCTGAAGGCTGAATTTCCACCCGGCAAGCACCAGGCCAAGCAGTGCAATGCTGACGGCTGTAAGGCAAAAATATTTTTTAAACAGTTTCAGGATCTTCATCGTATGGTTCCTCCATGTATTCATCTGTATGTACGCCTTCCATCGAAACAGGGGCATGATACGCACTGTACCGCTGTCGGACCCGTTGCTGAAGTTCGTTTGTGGACGAATCCGGGAGCACCCATTCATCGGGTTCGTGTTCCAGGATGAACCGGATCGTGCGGGAATCAACTGTCGTTGTAAAGACTGTGAATGACTTTTCCGGCAGAGCGTATTCATCGGCAGTACACGAAAGCTCACCTTCTTTGCCTGAAACAAGAACCGGTTCGTCAAATAGATAGTCCGTAGTGCAGGGGGTGCCATCTGGATTGTGGACCTGACAATGCAACTGATCGCCTGCGTCAAGAAGTGTTTCAGCTGGAACGAACGTATCTTCCAGATGCTGGTGTCTGGAAATCTGGATGTTCTCCCATGCACCCCACAGTATGAGGGCAAAGACCGGCAGATCCAGCAGGCTGTTCCTGCCGAGAAAAGGCAGAGTGACCGGCCAGGGAGCGCCAAAACCGTACAACATCCCGCACACGGCACGGTAAGAAAGCATCCCTGCTGCGGTAGCGTATACAGACCATTCTTTATGGACGCGGGCATTCCGGAAGTCAACCAGCTTTACAAGCACCCAGATGAAGCCAACCAGAACCAGAGTCAGACCGATCACGGCAGCCCAGCCGCCATAGTACAGAAGCTGCAGCACGGGTGTGCGATTGTCTGCCAGCCAGTAATGTGCATCAGCGGAAACTTTCAAAAAGTCCGATGTACCAAAGAACGCGGCATGCGTTGCGATTTCACGGACCGCTACTTTCAGTGCCTCCCAGTTACTGGAGAGCATACAGATGGTATCACCCTCCACCGGAAGCTTCAGCTGCAGGGGCAGGCATAGCGTTCGGATAATTGCATACAGCCCAACATGCAGGATGGATTTTTCGGCATATTCGGTTGGTACATATTTCCACACTGCAACAGCCAGTGTGAACGTATTGAGGAGCAGAAGATCGAACTGCCAGATATTCGGCATTGCCTGAAAAAACAGAAGTTCTTCAAGCGTCATGACAAAAAGCGAGGTGAAACCGTTTTGCTGGGCATCCCGACTGAAGTCCTCATGTTTCATCGCCCGCAGAATGGCATCTACCTGGATCGGGAACCAGATGATGACCCAAAAATCGTAGATATATCGTTTGGGGAATGTGAAGCTTCCGAGCGCGACACTGGAATACGAGAAAAAGGAAACGTTGCCTTGGCCCCTAATCTCGCAAAAAAGCAGAGCCATCATGGCAATCGCGCCCCATGCCGCATCCTGCGCACAGTCCGCTGTGCTGTATGTAGACTGCCACACGGCTGGCCGGAACATCACAAGTGTATTTAACAGGGTTGCAAGGCTGATGGCCGGGATAATTTCTATGAGGAACGAAAAATCTCCATAACTGTCGCTGAAACTGTTCTGATGAATGAAAGTGTTCAGCCAGATCAGACCCAGGACCAGTGTGCTGCCGATGACCATCGGCAGGATTTGTTTGCTTGATCGTTTGATTCCTGTCATAAGGATCCTCCTTTTTTATTCTTCAAAAAGCTGTGCCAACAGATCTGGCTCCTCGGCCGAAACGCTGCCAACGAACGATTTTTCTGATGGAACACGGATGAAGATTTCCTGCAAAAACGCAGTGTGCCGGCGGTTTGCATCATCATTTTCCGGATTTGCTTTCTGCCCGGAACGGACTCTCTGCCGAAGTCTGAATTCTTTTGCGACACGTTTCTCGTATTCCCGGAGGACATTCTGATATTCCGCGTTCGCAAACGTATTGTAACGCTGTCCGTAATGCGGTTTGGAACCGTGCCGGAACAGGATCTGGCTGCCAATGGGCATCTCCAGAATATCCTTCAGCGGAACATTGGCGCGGACACTGATATTCTGTGCGGTTGCCAGGTCGTTACTGCCCATGTAGACATAGGTATCACAATTGTTTCTGATCGTAGTTGCCGGGCCATCTCCGTAAAGAGAAGCCAGCTGCGTTTCCGACTGGATGAGAAGGGTGACTGAGATCTGCTTTTCACGCAGGATCGAAATGTACTGGTCAAATAGCGGAACAGGACAGCCGGTAGCGAAATCATCTGCAATCAGGTGGACGGGAACGGGCAGTTTTCCGTCCGGCTGGTTTTCTGCGTAATCGAACAGTTCCTTGAACAGTTGGGCATAGAACAGGCTGATAAAACTGTTAATGCTGGGATTGACGGGGCTGGATGTGATAAAAAGCGCTGTCTTTTCATTGGCCAGCTGCTCAAATCGGAGCCTTTTCCGCATCCGGAGCATCACACGCAGTTCAGGGGTAAAAGTCGAATCTATAATGGAATGCAGCGTGCTGAACACGCAGCCCGCTGTTTTGACAGGCAGATTGCTGAAAGTCCGCCAGTTGGAAGAAGCGTAATTGAGCGGATCTTTTGATTCCAGAAACTTGAACTTTTCGTCCAGATCGGTTGTGACCAGTTCATCATAGCGTGAGGAAATGGAAAGGGAATCGATCGTTTCCAGTACATCCGCAAATGTCGGGTCATCTTTCAGCATCAGTGTCTCGGCAATCAGAGCGTTGAGAAGGGAAGCTGCCGATTCATCCCAATAGGGGTCCGGATTATGGTTTCTTCTTGTTCCGGATATGATGCTCTGGGACAGGAACGAAATATCGGCAAAGCTGTTGATATAGTCCAGCGGATCAAAGCAGACATTTCCACGCGATGGATGGACAAAATCAAGATCCAGAATCTTATACCCCCGGTTTTGCAGCAGCGGGATGAATTTGTTCACGATCCCGCGCTTTGTAACAGAACAGACGATCGAGCGCGAAAAGGATTCCAGAAGGAATGGTTCCACGATCGAAACCGTTTTGCCGGAGCCGCTGCCGCCCACGACAAGGATATTGTTATTCAGTCCGGTTTTCCGGCAGTCTGTACTGAAGATGCAACCATCGCCCAGGATCATGCGGTCGGCTCTGTCCGGGTACTTTGCCGGGATGTTCAAAGATCGGGTCTTACGTTTTGCCATTGCCTTGATCCTCCCGTGCTTTTAAAAGCGTTGCAATCTCCCCGAATGGGATGACCCTGTCGTACAAGCAAGCCTTATCCTGAACAGAGACCGATTGGGGATCTTCCGCCTGTCTGTCTGCCGGAGCGCTTCTGCCGCTCGCCCGGAACATGATGAGGTTGCAGTTGCTCATGGTCGAACTCTCCTTTCCTTTTCCTGAGAACTCCAGGCTGCAGTGCGGTCTGGTCTCTTTTGTCTGGCATAAAGATATCAGATGGTTTTCTTTCACCGGTGCAAAAAAACAGATTTTACCTGAAAGTTGGGAATGAAAGTGGCTCATAGAGAAAAGCCGAACCTTTCCTTGGGCGTGAAAGGTCTGGCTTTTTTCATCCTGATACAAAACAAATAGTGGGTTTTGTGTGCCAAGGGGGAAAATTCAAAGGGAAGATCATCGGGACTGTATGCAGGAAACATTGAGATTTTCCTTGTTACAGTCCGGCAGGTGTGATATGATAAAACCATAAACTCAGGGCGTGAATCTCAAAATGTAAAAAGGAGTTGGATATATGAAAAGTTTTACCGGGTTCAGGCTATCACTTTTCAGCTTTTTGGACCGTCATCCCCTTTATCCTTACCGGGATGACGCAGGAGAGCTGAAAGTTCTTCTGATCGGTTATGGCCAGCGGATCCTGGATGATATCCTGCCGACAGTCGCAACGAACGGGCAGCTTCTCGACACAGCGCTTCATATCACGCTGGCAAGTTCCAACCCGTCGCAGTGCGTGGACACGCTCCTTCAGAAGGTACCCTATCTGCCACATTTTTCGGCAATCTCCTGCATGAACAAGCGGGTCTCTGAAAGTGAGATGGAGGATAACCGGTGCACGCTTTCTTTTGAGAAAGCACAGCTGACAGCAGAGGGAATGCAGCAGCTTGCCGGGGAACACAGCGATTATCGGTATGTCATCATTTCAACCGGAACCGATGAGAAAAATGCCGAGCTTGCACGGGCGTTTGGCAGCTGCGGACGCGATGAGCCGGTGTTGATCGCCTATGTGCAGAGAAAAAAGAAGCCTGGGCTGACGATGCCGTCCACAGAACAGGCCGAGCTGATTCCATTTGGTTTCGATGCCGATGGGGCAGAGTTTTCGGAGGAACTGGAAAAAATCGGCCTTAACCTCCACAGTTCCTACATTCGCTCGGCGGACAGCCGGTATTCCGCCAACAGCGTGCTCCACGATTTTTACCATGATAAGTATACCTATGTGTCCAACATGGAGGCAGCCATCCACATCAAGGCAAAGCTCCTCTGCTGCGGCATTTCCTGCAGCGACCTGAAGCAGGCGGCCAAAGAGTTTTCTGCACGCATCGCAAAGGAGCCGGCTCTCATCGACCGGCTGGCATCGGTGGAACACGACCGCTGGGTATTCAGCAAGATCTTTGCCGGATACCGGCAGCTGCAGGATCAGACCTTGATTTACCGGGACGGCAATACCACCCACAGTTCTGCGCAGAAGTGGCATACCTGCTTGCTGCCGGTAGATCACACCGGAGTTTCCTCTATCACACAGGAGATCTGGCAGGCGGCAGAATCCGGCACGGTATCCGACCCCGGACTCGACCCGCTGGATCAGATGACACTGCTGCTCCATCAGAAATGCAGAGAAAATGCAGAAGCACACACCAGCACGGTGGACAGCCTGCTGAAAACGATCCAGGATCTGCTCGCGGACAATGCAAGCTTTCCCCTTTCTGCATATGAGTCGTTCAAACAGCTGTCTCTTGCAGTGTCTGAACTGCGGATCCACAAAAGAAGCGCGATTTCCCTTTATCGTCGGTCGTGGAAAAAACTGTATGACCAGATCCGGGCCGATGACGGTGTGCACGCTGCGGTGCTGACCTCTATCCTGGATAATTTGCAGGCAGAGATGGGATCGCTCATTGAATACGTTTCCCGGAAGGATTACAAGGAACAGGACCGGATCCTGTGCCGGGGCATTCCTTATGCCCTGACCCATCAGTTCCGTCCGGTGGTTCTTAAACTGCTTTCCTCCAAAACAAC
This sequence comes from Faecalibacterium hominis (ex Afrizal et al. 2022), assembly GCF_049545105.1. Taxonomy (NCBI): domain Bacteria; kingdom Bacillati; phylum Bacillota; class Clostridia; order Eubacteriales; family Oscillospiraceae; genus Faecalibacterium; species Faecalibacterium hominis (ex Afrizal et al. 2022). The sequence continues at coordinate 1,529,157 of NZ_CP186860.1, forward strand.
GGACAACATTGCATCGATCCAGCAGATGGATCCTGCGGCGGTCACGTTTGTGGGGATTGCCCGTACCGCAATGGAGCTTGCTCAGATCGATACAGTGCTTGCAAACCTGAAACGCTATGTTTCCCATTACCTGCAGGAAACGGAATTTGAATACTCCATCTTTGTACCCAATGAACTGTGCGGCACCGCAGACGAGGAACGCGAGGATCTCGTGTTTGTTCCGCTGCTGGAGCGCAAGGCACTTGTCGATGAAATGAGCATGCTGTTTTCGGCAGCTCCGGCGTACATTGATGTCAGTGGAGCGGATCCGCTCCTGACAGCTGCCGCGATGGAGTATGCGGATACGCAGGGCTGCGGGGTGTTCTACAACTGCGGTGGCACCTTCTTGAATATTTCCCGTGCAGAGGAACTGGAGTACCCGTTCCCGAAGCAGGGCTTTACGGTGGAGCAGATGTTCTCCATCAACGGCGCAGACACCATCGGCGTGGAATCCTCCCGGATCACAGGCCTGGAGAACATTTACCAGCCGCTGTGGGATCTCTTCCTGCAGAACAGTATGTACTGGAACACGCTTCCTGACAAACGGATCGCTCTGCCGGATGACCGGACGTATACCTTTCCCTTTGCCGGAGAAGGCGGGGAAGTCACGATCCGGACACAGCAGGCTGTGGCACAAAAGCTCTTCCCGGTGCTGCAGCAGATGGTGCAGCTCCAGTATATCCGGGATATCTCGTTTGATTCGGTCTATGGTTCGGCACGGACGATCCTTTTTTCAGTCCGGCCCGGCATCACGGATGCTGCGCAGTTCCAGGCGGCGCTGCAGTCCCTCTGCGATGGATTTGATCCGCAGACCATGACCTTCAGCCTGAATTATAACCATAAGACCCTGCAGGTATCCGGCCTCCACTGTACGGTTTCGCTGGCAGATGATAATCCGGCGTACCTCAAGGGGCATAAGACGATCCTGCAGCGGCTCACGGAATTGGGCGGGATCTATGATGTTGTCTACAGTGACCCGAAAACCTGTACGTTCCGGCTTGCCAGCCAGGAAATGCGGCATATCATGGAAAAAGCCGGCAATCTGGCAGAAGCCTATGTGTATTATACCGCTCTGCTGGACTGTGGCTTTGATGATGTGGAAAACGGCCTTTCCTTCCGTCATTCGGTAGGCTCCGAGATCCGGAATGAGATCGATGTTCTCTGCACCAGCGCAGACCGGTCTTTGTTCATCAGCGTAAAAGCCCGCAACGAGGGTGCGTTTGCAGATCCGGATCTGAATTATCTGAACATGGTCGCTTATGAGATCCGCTATGAGGCGGAGCATTTCGGGCTGAACAGCAAGGCGGTTCTGGCAGCTCCTGCGCTGCCGATGTTTATCCTTGCTGCCAATGGGACTTATGTGCTGAGCAACTATGCCATGAAGTGCCGGTCGCGCGGGGTTTATTTGTGCGGCAGGGAGTGCTTCCAGAGCGGGATGCTTGGCCGCACGCTGACTGCTATCATGAACGACGCAGTCGATACCTGGAGCGATTTTCTGCGCCCGACCGCCGCACCTGTGGCGGATTCCATACCGGCTCGGATCATTCCGTTTGAGGACCTTGAGGAAGGGCAGGTCTATTATGGTAAGATCGTCGGCATAATCGCCAAGTCTGCCTTTGTGGAGATCGGCGTCCGCCACAAGGGCACTGTTGTGAACGGAGCACTGTTCATCTCAGATATCGCCGACTGCTATGTGTCCGATATCCACGACTTTGTGCAGGAAGGCGACGTTGTAAAGGTGGTCGTGACGTGCATCGACCCCCAGAAGACGCAGTTCCGGGTCTCCATGAAACAAGTTCCGGAACGGCATGAAATAATAAAATAAGCGCGTTTTCAGCTCAGCTTTCCGGGCATAGCAAAGCCTCCCCGTGCAGGTTTATGATCCTGCACAGGGAGGCTTTTTGTCTGTTGTCTACTTTTTGTGAACCTGTTCAGCAGACAGGACGCCTATTTTTGGTTTGCTTCTGCGTTTCAGGGCGGATCACTGTTGTGCAAGCTGCTTCTGGTAAAATTCTGCCACTTCGCGCCTCAGACTGTCTGCTTCTTCTCTGCGGCCTGTTTTTTCCAGAAGGGCTGTCAGATTGTCGCAGACCAGCTGTAACTTCGGCAGGTAGACTTTTGGATTTTCCTCGGCCAGATTCCGGCGTATTTTTAATGCCTCCCGATACAGTTCTTCCGCCTCCTTGAATGAGTCAATATCAGAGAGAAGATATGCCAGATTATTGCAGCTTCGCGCCAAATAAGGCAGATAGGCATCAGAATTCTTCTCGGCAAGGTCGCTGCAAATCTTCAATGCCTCCCGATACAGTTCTTCCGCCTCCTTGGAAGAACCGGTATCACTGAGAAGGTATGCCAGATTGTTGCAGCTGATTGCCAGACTGGGCAGATAGACATCAGGGTTTTTCTCGGCCAGATCCCGGCGAATCTTTAATGCCTCCCGATGCAATTTTTCTGCTTCCTTGAAAGAGTGGACATCCTGAAGAAGGCTTGCCAGATTGCTGCAGCTGAGTGCCAGATCAGGCAGATAGGCGTCGGGATTTTTCTCGGCGAGACTGCGGTAAATCTTCAAAGCCTCCCGATACAGTTCTTCAGACTCTTTGAAAAAACCGGTATTACAGAGAAGGTCCGCCAGATTATTGCAGCTTCGCGCCAAATAAGGCAGATAGGCATCAGAATTCTTCTCGGCAAGGTCGCTGCAAATCTTCAATGCCTCTCGGCACAGTTCTTCGGCTTCCTTGAAAGAACCGGTATTACAGAGAAGGTCTGCCAGATTGTTGCAGCTGTTTGCCAAATAAGGCAGATAGGCATCAGAACTCTTCTCGGCGAGGTCACGGTGAATCTTCAATGCCTCCCGGTATAATTTTTCGGCTTCCTTGAAAGAACCGGTATTACGGAGAAGAGTTGCCAGATTGTTGCAGCTGTTTGCCAAATAAGGCAGATAGGCATCAGAACTCTTCTCGGCGAGGTCACGGTGAATCTTCAATGCCTCCCGGTACAATTTTTCGGCTTCCTTGAAAGAGCCGATATCGAAGAAAAGAATTGCCAGATTGTTGCAGCTGTTTGCCAGATTAAGCTGATAGACATCAGAATCTTTCCCGGCGAGATCCCGGTATATTTTTAATACCTCCTGATACGCTTTCTTTGCTGTCAGAAAATCATTTTGTGCGGAATAATCCAATCCTATCAGGTTGTATAACTTTGCCCGCCGTACCGCGCTGGTATCCGGCTCCAGCGCATACCAGTGCTCCAGCCGCTGTGCGATCTCAAGAGATTTCTGATATTGGCGCTGATTATACAGGAAAGAGGCGTAGTCATACAGCACGTCTGGCTCCATGTGGTGTTTCGCTGCCAATGCGGTGATGTCCTCATAGACAGCGATGACCTTTCGAGCATTCTCCGCCGTATTGCCCTCGGCCTTATAGGTGTCGATCAGCGTTTTCTGACCGGAGATATATTCCAGGATCGCATCTTTTTTGATTTCAATGATTTCCTCCGCCTGGCGGATCTCCTTTTTCCACGTCTGATCTTCCAGCAGAGTTCTGGCAGCCTCGTAGTTGCCCATGTCGATCATCTGCAGGGCGTCCCGCTCGCGCCAGTTCAAGGACTGGCCCAGCTGGCGTTTTTCCGTGGACTGACGGAACAGCTGCAGGACATCCATTTCCAGCGTGTGGAGCTGCTCTGCAATTTTGTTCCGCTGCCCACTGTTTGCCAGCAGGCGCTGCATGGCATCTCCCGCTGGGTTCTTTGCATACTCCAGTGCCAGTTTGCCCATCTCGTCTTCCAGCTGGGCCTTCTGTGCCAGAAGCTTCTGGACCGTCTCATTTTTACTGTAAAGCGGGATGTCTGCCACGGAGAACATCTTGTGGCCGTCCAGGGATGCCATGCCGTCCTCGACCTTCACTGTGCCGCCTACGGTCTGATCGCGGGTCAGTTCCAGCAGCATATTCAGTTTGAGCGTGTCCACATTGCAGAAGGTGGAATAATAATGCCCGATCTCCTGATCCAGACGGTTCATGAAATCACGGATGTTCTTGCTGGCAGATTCCCCCTCTGGCAGCTGCCGGAAGTAGGTGTAAATCTTAGGAGCACCGGCTTTTCGGAACTGATCCAGTGCCGTATCAAATTCCTCGATCGTGTAGATGGCATCGTCTGCCCGGTCAGAGCCTCTGCCGAAGAGGATGTAGAAATACTGTGCTTCCCGGATGGTCTGGTTGTACTCCGCCTGCTTCCGGTCCTTTGCCACCGCATTGGAAAGGTCCTCGCAGATGGTGAGTTGAAAATAGATGCCGCGTGGGACGTAAATATCGTTCAGCGAGCGGATGAAATCGCTCAGGCTTGCCCGCTCCTGCGCGAATTCGATGATGGAAGACGCGATAAACAGCTTGATGTACTTCATCTAAGCTCCTCCTGCATTCCTTGCAATGCACCGGCAGAACCGCCGGCCCGTTCGTGCCCATAAAATCAGCCGGGGTACATTTATAATAACACGGACTTCTGAAAATGTGAATGCACCATCCGGAAAAATCCTGATTCTGTTATAAAAATACGAAGCGTCCACTCATTTGCCTGAGAATGAGCGGACGCTTTTTTCGTTATGCCAGTTTCATGCTTTCTTTCAGGGACCTTCACGAAGACACGGAATAAGAAGCGGCTGAAAGAAGAACATACGGTATGATGATGCAAGAAACCAACCCGAAAGGAGAACAGAACAATGACCGCAGAATTACAGGCAAAGCTGGCTGAACGGATCAGCCAGGAATATTTTCTGAGCGAGGACGCCGCAAAAAAGCAGGCGCAGGAGGCGGTGCAGCACTGCCCGGATCTACTGCAGAAGAATCTGGAGCAGTGGGCAGCCGGAGAACCGTTGACAGAGATCAGCATCGACGGATACTCCGTTCCCATGCTCCTGGCACTCTGGCACAGCCCGGATTTTCTCGGAGCAATGGAGGTGCTTGCGGAGTATCTGACCGGTGACCGCGACAAGGCAGAACGCCGGATTTGGCGGACGCGGAGGTGATCCAGGTGAGCGACTATGGAGCGCATCCGACCCAGTACGGGAACCTGAGCGATGGAAACCTTTATGCGATGTACCGCGAGAGCGTATACCGCAGCCTCAGCGAAAGCCAGAAGCTGGATCTGCTGCAGGAAACCGTAAACCGGGACGCCGCAGCGAGAGGTGAGGTGGGAAGCCCGAAGGTCCGGTTTGAAAATATGCCGTCCAGGACCGACGGCTATGCTGAAAAAGGCGTCATTTCCGTGAACCGTGATCTGGCGGTGAACGGAACCCGGACGGCGACGTATCAGGGCAAAACGCTGCAGCATACGATCAATGACTACAATATACAGAGCCTGGTCACAGTGCTCCACGAGAATGTGCACTGCTATCAGGACCAGATCATTGACGGCACGATCCGGAATGCGGATCCACAGCTTGCGGCAGAATATCGCGCCAACGACTTCACGATAAGTATGGTCCAGCAGGGAAACAACCTGGACTTTGGAAGCCAGTACCTTACAGGCGAAACATCCAACGGCTACTACATCTATTACTTTCAGGCCACAGAACGGGATGCTTTCCGGTGGTCAGAAGAGGAAGCAAGCCGCATCGTGCAGGAACTCACAGCAAAGTACGGCATGGAACCATCGTTTGAGGCCTACGAAAAAACGCTGCAGGCGAATGGCTATTCCGTGATGGAGGCGGAAGCGATCCAGCGTTTTCAGAATCCGGACTTTGTAAAAGACCTAAACCAGGTGCTGATGAACCAGTATTATGGCACCCACAAGTCTGTGGATGCCAGAACAGAACAGGCTGTCAAGAACGAAATGGTACAGAGTCGGCAAGCTCTGCAGCCTGTCACGACAAGGTCGTTATCCACGGGAAAGGAGCAACAGAATATGAGTTTCCAATATACACCGATGACAGTCGAAGAATATGACCAGTTTCTTCGCAATGCGGTCAACGAGTACTATGTGCACGCCATGAACGACCCGAACATGAGCAAGGAAGAAGCGCTGCGGACATCCGGTGAAGCGGCCGAACGCTATCTGACGGCGGTGGAGGAGTACAAAGCAGCCATGGAAAACAATGCAGAAAACAAGATCGGTGCTGTGAACGACAACTTGAATACCGGCGGACCGGTAGAACAGGCCTCTGCAGGTGCCGTGAATGAACAGACAGAGCAGACCTCGGTGAACACAGGCGTGGATGCCGGCACAGATGTCGGCGTGAGCAACAGCGAAGGCTGTGACGAAGATGTAGGTCTGGGTGGAGATCTGGACCTGTGAGAAAGGAGCATCATAATGGCATACGAATTTGGAAACCGCCTCGCGGAAAGTACTGCGGCAAATCAGAACCGGAATGCGGGAGTTTATACGAGAACGCTGATCGGACAGACGATCCGGGAAACACCTGTCCCGGTATGGACCGCCGAAGCGGCACAGCATCCGTTTGTGACGTTTGAAGATCCCTCCACCAGAAAACGGATCGGGATCAGCAAAGACATGCTGTCCTACGGGTTCCTCACCCTTGCGGAGCCGGGCGGCGGCAAAACCAATCTGCTGAACATGATCACCAGGCAGCTCCTTGTCAGCCAGGAAAAAGGCGACAAGATCATCATCTTTGATACCAAGGGCGATTATTACCGGGAGTTCAGCGACCGCATCCCGAAGAAGGATTGCATTGTGGTCGGTGCGGGCAGCGAGTATGCCGGCCTGACCGGCTGCCACAATCTTTTTGCGGAGATCATGCCCCGCGCCGGCAATGGCCGGTTGGTGTATACGTCGGATTCGGATTCCGATGCGCTGGAAAAAACAAAGCAGCTTTTTTCCGGGATGCAGAGCGAGTCGCAGCCCATCTTCCCTGCCATGGCTGAGCAGATCGTGGCCGGATTGCTGATCTATTTCATGCGCCGGTACTGGATGTCGGAACCGGAGATGCTGAACAATGAGGCGTTCATCCGGTTTGTCACGGCAAGTACGAATGCGGAACTGAAGGCCGTCTTTGAACTGGACTATATGAAGGACTACCGGAACTGCATCAGTTATATTGCCGGTACCAATAACCAGACGCAGGGTGTCAGCAGCTACATCGGCACAGTCCTCCGGGAATTGTTCATTGGCCCCTTTGCAAAGCATGATCCGGGCAGGGAGTTTTCCATGCGGGAAGTCGTGGATGCTGCAGACCGGAAGGTTGTATTCGTTGAGTATGACCTCCGCCGCGGCAAGACCCTTGCGCCCATGTATGGCCTGCTGATGGACAGTGCGCTCGCCAATGCGCTGGGAGGCCGGAATACAGCCAGAAACAACGTCTATTTCATCTGGGACGAAATGCTGTTGCTGCCTAAATTGACGCATTTCTCTGATGGGTTGAATTTTGGGCGTTCGCAGGGCGTAAAGATCCTGTGCAGACTTCAGAATTTTTCCAGCCTGGCAGATATCTATGAAGAGATCGGAGCCAAACGTGTCCTGTCATCGTTCCAGAACATCGTCGCTTTCCACAATGCAGACTATGACACGCGTTGCTTTTTGATGAACCGGTTCGGTGCGAACTACCAGAACCTGTCTTTTTCAAGCCAGCAAAGCAATATCCACACGCAGCGGGAAGGCCACACAGTTGAGGATAACGATATCCTGTCGCTGGGATTGGGCGAAGCAATCGTCAGCCTGAAAAATGAGGCACCGTTCTTTTTCCGGATGCCGCGGTATCACTGATAAACAAAGGAGACGAGCAGTATGTTTGAGAGCAACAAAGGAATGGTCCTGCGCGAGTGCGACCGACTGAATGAAACCAGAGGCGTTATGACCGGCAGCGTGAGCCATACGACCTTTTTCCACCGGATCCAGGGAGATCTGCTGATTTCCGGATATCTTGCTTCGAACCTGTCACTCATCACCGACCTGGTTCTGGAATATCTATGCCGGAAGGATATGCCGACGATCCTTCTGTCGTGCCACCCGGAACTGTTTGGCCGGATTCGCGGGATGTGCGCAGGAGCGGAGGAACAGATCGCCATTTCGGATTCGCTTGAACGGAAGTACCAGCCCTTCTATGGATTGGGAAAAGAGAAACTCCTTCACTTTATCCATCGTGCAGCGGAGCTGCTGGGATATCACACCATGATCGATCGGATCCTGCAATATGCCTCTGCAGCGTTGAACATTGTTGCCATGAAGTATCCGGTGTCTCTGCCGGCACTGTCCGCACTGCTTCTGGAAGACGATGATCGAATCGCCGGATATGCGCTTACACTGGGGCTGAACAACATGGTCACTGACGTGATCCTGGCAAACCACGAGGCAGGCATCTGTCTGCGGCGCATCTGTGAGAAGCTCAGTTCTGTATTTGACGCTGTGGCAGATCCTGACGCCGATACCAAATACGATCTTCAGAGCGGAACACAGAAGGGCATCCCACTGCAGGCGCTCTATACGACATCCGCAGAACAGGCCCTGATGAACGAATACCTGAAAGAAGAACTGGCGGCCGCCCTGAAAAAGGTCAACCGGATCCGTGTGATCGTGGATGAACTGGAGTTCGTACCGGAAGATGTGCTTCTCCGTTATTTGTTTAGTATGAAACGGCAGGGACGGATCGAACTGATCTATATCTCCCGGAATGCAAAAGAATCCACGGAAGGCGCGGCCCTGAGTTTTTCCAATGTTGTGCTGTCGGGGCATGATCAGCCGGCAGTCACAGAAGAACTGTCCCAGACTTTATGGGGAACCTATCTCTACAGCTACCCGGTGCCGAATGTCGGCAAACCGCCGGCTCTGATCTTCACTCCCCGCAAAACAGTCAACTGGGCGATCGCAACGCAGGAGCGACTGAGAGTCCGTGCTGCCGACCTTTTTCCGCGACAGGGGTTTCTGGGGCAGATCCCGGATCAGTTTGCGGTAAAGACTGCTGCGAATGAGTACATCTATCTGGTTTCTTCTGCACGGTTCCTGTCATCAAAGGGAGCATCCCTGACAAGAGCTGCACTTCACGCCTGATACCGGTTCACTGTCCAGCCTGAAGAAGATCCTGCTTTTACTTTCAGAATCAGTGCAAAAAAAGCAGCTCTGAAAATAAGGGCATGCTATAATGGAACCAGAGCAGAGAAAAAGGAAGAATTGCAAATGAAAAATGAAAATGATATCTTTGGTTCCGAACGCGGCTTTGGCGCGGACACCGGTATTTCCGCAGTTACAATAACCACCCTGATCCTGTCAGCGATCTCCATTGCTGCGGCAATCTTTGTGATCATCAACTTCAATATCATCACCGCTGTGATCGCGATGTGGGTGTCGGAATTGCTGGCATCGGCGATCATCATCCTGGCCGTTGTAGCGGAGATCCTATGTCTGATCCTGAGCCTGTCCAGGGGCTTCAGAAGATGGTAAATGCAAGAAGGAGGAATTTGTCATGTATTATCAGGATGTTACCGTCTGGACTGTCATCAAGCGGTTTCTTCTCGGTTGGCTGGCTGCAGGAGCGGTGCTGGTGCTTATAAGCTGCGTGCGCTACAGGCAGTGCATCGCCGCAGCTATTGCCAACAACACCTGGGCATGGATCAACGCGGTCATGCCGATCGGCATCGTGATCATCATGTTGTGGGTGCTGATCAGATCTTTTTTGCGATAACAAAGGGGAAAAAGGAAAATGCCTGCATATAAAAAAATCACCGATCTGAAGGTCTATGTCCAAGAGCTGCTGAATAGCGGCGCACCGGTCTGCACAGCGGAAAAGACTGCGCGCATCCTTGCCTGTCCGGGCGTGCCGGGGAAACAGGTCATTTCGTGGTCTGTGGATGCCGGCGGTGCGGCTGTGAAAGAGAAAGAGGCGGTGGTTTCAACCGACGCATCCGGCCATCCGGACTGGATCGCCACCAAGGCGGATGCGTCAGGCAGCCCTGTGGCCGACTGTCATGCCCACCTTAATCAGTGGATCATCGGCGACAGTACGTTCCGGAGAAAATACACGGCTATACCGGGTCAGCCTGATCTGTACAAGCCCATGGGCGGTCCGCAGCGCTTTGTGTTTCTTTCGGAGGCCATCCACATCGTGCAGTGGGGAGAAGAATGGAATGTGGACGCAGGCGGGTATATCAACATCACGGATCCGGAGGATCTCTATGTCATTTCCGGCCGGGATTTTTCGGACACCTATCGGGTCGTCTGACGGATCCGGCCATCCGGAGAGCGGTATTTCGGGCCCGGCCAGAAACCCGCAGATTTCCCGCACTGCCGCACGAACAGAGAAAAGCAGGCCACCACTGTGCATAAGCGGGGCCTGCTTTTGCTTTTCCAAAGGAGAGGGTGGAGCCTTCCGGCTGTCAGATGCCGTTCAGCGCCTCCTGCACAGGGGCCGGAGGTTCATGCTCGATCCAGCGTGCTTCGATAAGTTCCGCGCTTGCGAGAACATGAGAGCGGTCGAACTCGGCAAAGTCCTTCGGCGTATAGATCCAGCCAATCGTGGTGGCACGGTCGGTATTGTTCAGCTTGACGGTGTCTTTTTCCCGGGATGCAGCAAAGCGCTTCCAGTCGTTCTTGTGGGGCTGTTTTCCGTCATCTGGCGTCAGCGCCTGTTTCATCTGCTCTGCCAGCACGGCCAGTTCCTGCGATGCGCACAGGCAGCCGTGGAGCCGCGCAATGTACAGCTGCTGCTTGGGGTTTCCTTCTTCCATATAGAAGAGCACCTGCTCCGGCGGTGCGGCTCTCCAGCCGCGAGAATAAGCCCACCGGATCCAGCGTGCATGTTCGATGCAGACAAGCTCCGGGATAAGGACTTTGCCGTTTTCCCCGATGGCTTCACGGAACTGATCTCCCATGTCATGGGCAAGCTTTGCGTTTGCGTCCTCTGAGCCGACGGTGCCGAGTGGTGCATCAGACATAATGTGTTCCGCATTGGCTGTTCCGATCTGGAACATCTGGTAGGGCAGATACAAGGCGGCAGCCATGGAGGAATCCCGGTTGTACATTCTGGCATAGTAGTCCACCAGATTTTCATTCTTTACGTCATCCGCTGCATTCCAGGCAATCCCGCAATACTGCAGATGCACGGATTCTGCCACTCGTTCCCAGTAGCCGCCATCCATGGCATCCCAGGAGTAGCTGTCTGTGAGAAGGCCGAAAGAAATCAGGTTGTAATTGTTATACCAACTGCTACCATGATCTACGGTCTGGACGACCATATTCTCCGCGAGATATGCGATGTCCGGATCTTTGCAGTAGAAGGCAATGCGCGGTTGGCTGCCGTTCTGAAGAGGTGTACGCCCTGCGACACAACTCCGCACATTCCACTCCCGCAGCCGGATTGCAAGGTTGAGGCTTGAGATGTCATTGCCTGCGTCGATTACATAATAATTGAACGAGTTCGGCATCGCTTCGATCTTGTCAACATATCCTGCGAGCCGATAATCTGAAAGCGCCGGAAGCGTGAGATCCTCTGCCAGAAACGTCACATGGGAAGTCATGTCGGCATCCGGAAGTGCTTCAAACATGGCGGGAAACTCCAGCCGCATTGTATTTTTGATCTCCTGCGCAACGGGCGACAGCAGATGGAACTTTACCGTAAGTCCGGGGTAAGAAAAAGTACTGAGCCAGTATGCTTCGCGCAGCAGGCGGCTGGCAAGCGCGGCATTCCTGTCACAGATCACCGTGAAATTGATGACAAACGGGCCGCGCTTCAGTTCCTTGCCGGACACGCACTGGATCAGCTCGTAGATCGGATGCCGGGTGAGGAGGGCCTGTGCTGCCCATTTTTCATCGTCGATGAGGAATACCTTGACAACGAACTGACCAAGACGCTTCATAGCTGTATCGACCAGCGCGGCATAACGATCCTCCGAGGCTCGCAGATAGATCGCAGTTCCGCTCCAGTGCCGGGTAGACTGCTCCGGGCTGACCGGATTGCTGCGCTCCACAGCGGCGATCCGGTCCAGAAGACATAACAGATCATGGAAATTCTTTTCCTGGTCATCATCAAACAACAGGTAGCGGGTCTCCTGTCTGAAGTCCACAGAATCCTGAAGGGCTTTTTTTCCGGGTGCACAGTACACCCACTTTTCTGCAGCTTCTTTCTTTTTCAATGCATCATCTGCTTCTTTCCGCAGTGTATCCGGTGCAGACTGCAAGACGGTTTTTGTGTACTGGTTGATGCAGTTGGAGACCACTCTTGCTGTTCCGTGCAGTGCTTTGGCACGCGGACGCAGAAGAAGCGGCGCTGCATCGAACCCGTATTTGTTCAGCAGGACCTCCCGCGCCCTGGCATAACCGAATTTGTAAGCGCGGAGCATCAGCTCCTTCGGACTCAGCAGAGTGCCGGATCTCTTGTACCCGTGTCCTGCGTAGCAGACAGACAGCATGTAATATGCTTCGCCCCGGACAAGGTCCGGCGCGAACCGCAGCGCAAGAATGCCTTCTGCGGCTTCACCGCAGGTGAAGAAATCCTTCTGCCTGAACGCGTCTCTGCACTGCTCCAGCAGCTTGGCAGAGCGGTCGTTGTCTTCTGCTAGCCGCTTTTCTTTCCATGCCTCAATGGCCTGGATCTCTGTGCCTTCCTTTTTGGGGGTAAGGAGAAGGAAAACGAGGTCTTTTGTCAGAGCGTCGTTATTCCAACTCCAGCAGGACCAGGTGAGTGCGATCACGGTCAGGTAGGCCAGCTGCTCCTCCAGTGTGCCCAGTTTTTTCAGACCCTCGGAGTGGCTGGCCAGGTCGGGGTATTCTTTTGATTTCTTTTTGAGCCGTTCCAGCAGCGTCATCACGTCTCCCGAAAAATCTCTTCGCTCGTTTTCTGTCAGCTCTGCCAGCATGATCTGCAGCTGCCCACGGATGTGAGGAAGCAAGGTGAACTCACCGGTCCTGAATCCCGCTTTCCGGGCAAGATCGATCAGGTTGTTCCCTACGGCCTCGTACTGACGTTCGGAGTAGAGCTTTCCTGTGTTGGGATTCTCTGCGCAGATAAAAAAACGGCTGATGGAAGCTTCCTTCAGGTTGGCGAGATCCGTTCCGTCGGGCATCAGGCGATACTCCGCCGGCAGTATTGCGCATAGGATGCGGTGCTGGTTGTTCTTTTTATCGGTATCTCTCTCTTCAGGCCGTCCCGCCTGCTTTGCAAGAGCCGTGGTCATCCTGTCCCGCATCTTTCGTGCATACAGGCCGCCCAGTGAAATCCGGAAGGGGCCAGATAAGCATTTTTCATCCATTACCTTCAGGCGGCATTCTTCTTTCAAAGAGGGCTTTGTCATCATAAACGTTCCTCCATGTTCCAAACCGGAACCTCTGCGAATGAATGACTTCCGGTGCATTTTGCGCCGTTTTGACCAGTATAGCATCCGCAGGGCATGACAGCAAGGCTTCTTTCACAAAAACCGCAGGTTACTTTCAGGAAAGACCTCTCTGTGAAACACCTGAAACATGAAATCTGATAAAATTATCTCAGCCGAAGGGCCAACGGACAAAACAAAAGAAAAGGAGTTGAGACTATGCTGATCTATTCGAACAACCGAAAAAGCAAGTATCATGAGGTGCCCATCTGGAAGGCGGATCGGTTCATGCGTCTGCGCGGCACTGCGGATGCACTCATGCACAAAACCGATTTCCGGATGAAGGGTGAAAAGAACACCCTCAGTGGCGGATATTATGAGCACGTCCGCCGTGAACTTCAGACGCTGGAAGCTGCGCAGGTGGCATGGCTGAACAAGAGCCTTGGCCCCCAAATTGCTGAATTCAAGGCAATGCCCCATGCCTCTGACTACGGCGACAGCACGCCGCGTTCCACCACCGGTGCGAGACGCGCGGCTCGCGAAGCAGGCGCACGCCGGGCTGCCGCGCAGGGAAAGCGGCGTGAGCTGATCGCCTCCATCCGCAGTGAACTGCTGACGGCAGAAGGCGAGATCAACACCGCCTACTGCACGGCCAACGCCGCGCTTACCCGCTATGGCAAGGCCAGCAAGTTCAAGGTGCTAGATGAAGAAATCCCGCACTTTACTGCAGTTTTTTCGGCAGCGGATTATGCCAAACGTCTCGGAATTGAGGAGGTGGTATCATGAGCCTTTTTAAGAAGAAGCCGCAGATGCCCGCCCAGGGGCGCAAACAGGTGGAGACAGATTTTGAGCATCACACGATAATCCATCACCTTCTCTTTGCCTATCCTGACGATTATACATCTTGTGGAGCGTATCCAGATTATTCCTCTCCGGAATATTTTTCAGATGTGCTTGCAAAGGCAGAGGAAGCTATCAAGTCTCTGGATCTGGACGAGACAACGACGGAAGGTTTCACGGAAATGGTGAAATTGAAAGCGTACCAGAGTATGCTCTCCTCGCTGGTCGAAACACGGCAGAGTCACCACCGTACCGCCTTGAATCTCCGGTCCGATCTGCTCCTTCAAATCGACAATCTGAAGTCGAGTGAAGCTATGATCCAGCATGAACTCGACGCCGTCGAAGCTGCGATTGCTCGTCTGAAAGCCTAAAATAAGAATGGAGGAAACGCATATGTATACTGGAAATGAAAAGAATCCGGTCCAGCAGATCGAAATCATCAAGAAAAATAGCCGTCAGAAGAGCAGCTTGCTGGACACTCTGATCCATCATGCACTTTTGCCGATGACCATCCTCTTCATGGTGATCGATGCCCTTACGATTGCTTATTACGCGCAGAACATTTTTGACGAACGTGTGGAGCTCGCCTGGGCGGTCTCCGGGGTCCTTGCACTTGTCCTCGACGTCAGCCCTGCGCTTGCCGGTTCACTCCTTGCCAATCACAGCGACCTGTTGAAGAGCGATAAACGTCCCAATAAACGGCGGATCTGTCTCCTCATGGCTGCGGCAGCGGGTGCATACCTCGTGTTCCTGGTCTTTTGCATCGTCACGGCCAAGATGAACATCGCAGATGTGGACGGTGACGCGACGCTGTACTTCATCGGTCAGATTGCACGAGCACTGGTCCCGCTGGTCACAAGCGCCGCCGCCTTTGGCCTTGGCTGGGAATGCAACCATCACGACCGTCTGGCTGTGCTGGAGGCGGAACGTCTGGAACTCCTTGATCTGCAGGCAGAGACTGCCAATGCGATCCGTCATAAGGAATTTGCGATGGCGAATTTCAACGCGGACGAAGCGGACTACCGCCTGGCCTGCGTGAAGCTCCAATCCCTGGCCTGCGCAGCCAAAAGCGCTCAGCTGGCTGTCAAAATTATCCTGACCAACGAACTCGGAAGCGCCGAAGCGGCCAAGGCCCTACTGACCCGTGCAGGACTGGAAGATCCCTTTGCATGTGATGAAGCGAAGATCCGAGAGATGCTGATCCCTCCCCAGGCAGATGCCGTACCAGCACAGCCGGCGCTGCATCTGGAGGAAACAGCCGAGGAAGCACCCCAGGAAGAAGCACTGGCATCCTGATATCCGATTTTGCAACATGATAAGAAGAAAGGAAAATCCTTATGAAAAAGATGTTTCGACTGACCGCAGTTCTTGCAGCTGCCGCTTTGGCCGCAGGCCTGATGGTGGGCTGCAGCACCGTGCCTTCCTACGGAGACAGTACCACTGTCGCCCCAACGGACACTGTGTTACTGTTGGAACAGGGCGATGGCGTCCCCGCTTTGACAAATCCTGAAGATTTCACTGAAAACATAAACACGGCTTTCGGCGGCAGTGCAGCACTGATCATCACGGACGGACAGCCGCAGGTGTATGGGCCGGTCAAGTTCAATGTTAAAAAGAACAACGAGATACAGCAAAATAAGGCAAACAACAAGCTGAAAGCCTCTTTTGTGGAGATCGTGAAGGAGGCCCGGGCGCAGGTGCCGGAGACCGATGTCTTGACATCTGTCAGTCTCGCTGCGAGAGTCTTGAATGCCGGGACAGCTGAGAATAAACAGCTCATTATACTTCACAGCGGTGTCTCGACCGCAGCCGCGTTACCGATGGAGGATATTAATATTGTCAACGAGGATCCTGTGGCTCTCGTTGATCGACTGGAAGAGGCTGCCATGATCCCGGATCTGGAAGGGGTTTCTGTGGAATGGTTCGGAGCCGGTGACACGGCAGGCAGCCAGCCCACCCTGAGTGCGAAGCAGACGGAAGCAATCAAAGCTTTCTGGTCTGAATATTTTAACCGTGCCAAAGCTTCCCTGACCTTCCACAGCGACGTGATCAGCGGCCCGGCGCTCACAGAGTTCGGACACACTGTTTCTCCCATGGCCGCTGACGGTGGCATCGAATTTGTGAAGATCACAAATGAGCAGATCGCGTTTCTCCCTGATAGTGTCGAGTTCGCAGATGAGGCTGCAGCCGGCACAGTGATCAACGAGCTTGCCGAGCAGATCCGGACTTCGTCATCGTCTTATGTGGTCGCAGGCAGTGTGGCCAAGGTGGATGGCTCAACCACCGAAGGGGCCATACACCTCTCTCTGGTAAGGGCCAAGGTCGTGCGGGATTGCCTTGTTGCAGCAGGTGTGGACTCCGGCAAGCTGATCTGCTACGGTCTGGGATTCGAAGCCACCGATTGCCGCAGTAGCGTGGAAGAAGAAAATCGTTGTGTGTTTCTCGTCCAAGCCAACACAGCTCAGGCTGCTCAATTTGAAGCGGTCGGCCAGCCGGAGAGCTGAACGGCAGCTGCATAAGGGCAGACACTTACGCGGTCATCTCCGGAAGTATGATATCCGGCCGGCAGGCCTTCTTACGATGGCGTACTGGCCGGATCTTTGTTTGGCACTGCACCGGACACAGTTTTCCCCCCTCGTCTGTGTGAAATCGGTGATGATACCATTTTATCAGAAACAAAAAACACGATGCAAAAATGATATGAACCCCAAAAGTTAGACAAAAAAACGAATTAAGCGGCCCCAACGGTCTGAATTCTGTATTGCACAGGACTCAGGCCGTTTAGTTTTAATTTAATTCGGCGGTTGTTGTAATAGTCGATGTAATCGACAATAGCCTTTTCAAGCTGGTCAATGGAATCAAATTTTTCCAGATAGAACAGTTCCGTCTTGAGCAGTCCGAAGAAGTTCTCGGCAACAGCATTGTCCAGACAAGTGGCTTTCCGAGACATACTTTGCGTAATTCCTTTTGCTTTCAGCAGATTCTGGTAGGATTTCATCTGATACTGCCAGCCCTGATCCGAATGCAGAATCAGATTGTCAACCTTATTTGGCAGCTTCTGAAAAGCGCCCTCCAGCATCTCCGTGATCTGTTTGAAATTTGGATGGCGGCTCAGGTTATAGCTGACAACTTCGCCATTGAACAGATCGAGAATTGGAGACAGATAGAGTTTTTGGTCGTTCACTTTGAATTCAGTAACATCTGTGACCCATTTCCGATTCGGCTGGTTTGTCTTGAAGTGCCGTTCCAGCAAGTTTGGCGCAACTTCTCCGACTTCACCCTTGTAGGAGTTGTACTTTCTTTTTGCGCGAACCTGACAGACTAAGCCCAGCTGCTTCATGAGTTTCTGAACCGTCTTGTGATTCACACAAATATCGTTGTTGTGTAGTTCTTGTGTAATTCTGCGATATCCGTATCGCTTCTTGTTCTCATTGAAGATTGTAATGATCTGTTCTTTTACCATCTGGTACTTCGCAGGATTTTGAGACCGATGCAGGTAGTAGTAGAATGTGCTGCGAGGAAGTCCGGCAAGTTGCAGCAATGCTTTCAACGGATATTTCTGCCTTAGCTCCTGAACTACTTGTGCTTTCTGTTTTGGCGTTCCTCTTCCAGCACCAAGGCTCTCAATTTTTTTAAATAGTCGATCTCCATACGAAGCCGTTGATTCTCTGCAATGAGATCTTCTTCTACTTGCTTGTCTAATTTCGGCTTCCGACCTTTCTGCGTCCCACTGGCGGCACAGGCTCGTCCTCGAC
The DNA here is from genome assembly GCF_049545105.1 of Faecalibacterium hominis (ex Afrizal et al. 2022). Classification (NCBI taxonomy): domain Bacteria; kingdom Bacillati; phylum Bacillota; class Clostridia; order Eubacteriales; family Oscillospiraceae; genus Faecalibacterium; species Faecalibacterium hominis (ex Afrizal et al. 2022). The sequence continues at coordinate 1,547,035 of NZ_CP186860.1, forward strand.
GCTCTAACAGAAGTGCTTCTTCTCCTTCCTCCCAATAAATGCGCTCCCAGTCCCTGAGTGTACGGTCCGAAATGCCATATTCTCTGGACGCTCCCTTAAAGCTCAGATTTTCTCTGTGGATTCGTTTAATGATTTCTACCTTCTGCGTTCCGTTGTACTTTCGTTGTCCCTTTGGCATACAAAAACACCCCATTTCCTAAACAGTATACCATACTGTCTAACAAATGGGGGGCAGTTCAAAAAAGAGGAGGTAGTTTTTATGTGGGATTCCAATGACAACTATGACGTGCGTGATGGAGCTCGTGGCGTGGTTCGGGATACTTGCCGGAAAGGGTTGATCCTTGCGCTTGAAAACGGGCAGGAGGCCTTTGCTTTCTTTAGCGGGCTGCTTCCCGGCACCGAAGTGTTCTGTACGGTGCTGAAGCCGTCCAACGAGAATTTGCGGATGCTTGTTTCCGTTGACGCCGTTCTGGAAGAAGATCTGGCAGCTTAAAGGGGGTGCTCCTTATGATTTTGCGCGTTGGTCAAAGAAACGGGGTGCGCGGTACCCCTCTCTGGACTGCGGCCGATCCATAAGGGGTGATCGGCTTGCCTTGCGCCAAAATCTCTCCCCCCCCTTGCTTGTTGCAGATGATTTTGCACTATGTTATACTTGCAAAGTAGGAAAGTTTCTTTTTCTCTCACTGCGCGAAAAAGGTTGAATCTCCGGTGAAAGCACCGGGAAGAAGAGCACACCGTTTCGCATCCTCTGCGGCGGATCGTTAGAGAAAAGGATGTCAAAATACAAAATGGAGGTGTGAAGAATGATGGAAAATATACCGTCCGGACACGTTGATGTGTTCCTGTCCTATTCACATGATGACCGTGAACTGGTGGAAAAAATCGCGGGTTTGATCTCTGCAGCGGACTTTTCCTGCTGGATCGATAAAGAAAGACTGCGTGCGGCAGAAAAATTCAACTCTTCGATTGACATTGCCATTGATGACTCGATCGTCTTTGTTGCCTTTCTTTCCAAGACCTATGTCAACAAGCCGTATTGTATTCACGAATTCGACCTGGCGATCCAGAGGGAGAAAAGCATCGTAGCGGTCTGTCTGGACGATGTGAGTGAAAGCGCGAACCGGCAAAGCGCCTATATGTTCTCGTTTTGTGCCGGCCATGATGTTCTTGGTTTTGGGGCAGGAATCAATGAAAGTTCTGATGGCATCGCATCCTTTGCGCGTGAGATCACAGAGAGCGTCCCCCTGATGCAGTTGAAGAGATTCCTTTGCAGTGGGGACGAAAAGGATCTGCCGCCGATCGACACGCCGGAGTATCTGATGGACCGCCTGCGGCTCTATCATGAACATCAGTATGAGCAGAGTGAAAACTACGCATTGAACGAGATCCGGAGCGAACTGTTCCCCGCCATTAAGAACCCTGAGATCAATATCCTGTACAAGGATGATCAGAAGAAGGATGTCTCTCTGGTAAAGTTCTTCTCCGAAACCGACGGACAGGATGATCTTCATAAACACCTGTTGATCACCGGCGAAGGCGGCATGGGAAAAACCGTTTCCCTGCTGAAGACCTGTGATTACCTGTTGAGCAAACGAATCAACGCCATCTATGTCCCGCTCAGCAAGATTAATGCCAGTATGACCCTGGACCAATATCTGGCTCGCGTTGTCTGCGGAGGAAATCAGTCCATGTGGGGTGTTCTAAGAAATCTGATGAGCGTGCCCTATACCTCGGCACCCAATGTTGTTCTCCTGCTGGATGGCATCAACGAAATTTCACTGGACTATGTAAAGACCTTCGTAAATAAACTCAATACTGATTATATCATTGCCTACAGTGGGATCCGAATTATCATGACCTCAAGATGGTTTGACGCCTCCCTGCTGCATTGCCTGATGGGAAATGTTGTCTCGCTTGAGATGCAGACGTTGGACAGAGAATCCATTGAGTTATATCTACACAACATGGGCCTTCCGCCTGTTACGGACGAGAAGGTGTTTGCGGTCATCCGGACACCGTTGATGCTGACCTTGTTCTCGGATGTTGAAAAGCACCGTTCCAAATACCAATACATCAAGGGCATTGTTCTGGAAGAGCATCCGGACACCGCCGGAAAGATCCTGAGCAACTTCTTTCAGACACAGTTGTACCGTGCTGCGGAAGAAGATAATTTTGATCAGGCCGCCCACCTTGTGCTGTTGGAATATCTGCTTCCTGCTCTTGCATTCAAAATGTTGGAAAAACAGCGACTGTATTTGAGCGAGGATGAGATCTGGCGCAGTATCGGCGAGATAGATAAGAACTGTGATCGGTACACTTGGTACAAAAAAGATACGCTCTGCAGGCTGCTCCGTGGGAGAAGCCGTTTTGATACAGAGATCCTTGTTGGTCTTGCAACGGATTCTCTGCATTTTCTGCATGAATCAGATGCCGGATACGAATTTTTGCATCAGAGCTTCCGCGACTACTTTGCAGCATTCCATATTGCAAATGAGATGAAGGCATTTGCATACGATCCTGACCGCCAGGATGACGTGGAGCCTGTTCTGCAGCAGACTATCTATCCGAATGATATTCTCGGTTTCGTTTCAGATATCCTGCGGGAGGAAAATGCCCGACCGGTGCGGGCAGAAGACGGCTGGAACTTTCCGGGAAAGACAACGATCTCAGCGCCGGAAAAAAGTGTTGCCGAACAATTACTCTCCCTGTGGAGAACAGAAAACGGCGACCTTGCCCAGAACGCTGTTGCGAACCTTATAAACATTATGAAAATCGGCCGGAAGGGCCTTCTGGCCTGGTGCGATTTCTCGGATCTTGATCTCCGGAAATGCTGGTTGAATAAATGCGTGTTCACGGTCTGGTACAGGGATGCCTATTATCCCAGCCTCTTTGACCGGGCATGGATCGACCGGGCCAATTTTCTGACAGACGGTCATGAAGCACCGATCAGCGCTGTTGCGGCCGACAGCCACGCGCATGTGTTCAGCGGTGATGAGGCGGGCGTTGTGAAAATCTACAGCCTTGCAGAGCAATCCTACCTCGACACGATCCAATTACAGTCCAGTCCGGTCGTTGACCTTGCGCTGGATCACAGCGGGGAACTGTTGGCCATCTTGTACGAAAATATCGTTTTCTGCTATTCGATCGCAACAAAGAGCGTGGTGAAAAGTTACGGCAATGACAGCCGGAGCAAAAGCTTTCGCTATGTTCAGTTCTCAAAAGAAAACGAGTTGAATGTTTCGTTCGATCTGGAGCCTTTGATCTGGTACGATGTTCATGGGCAGAAACTTCCTTCCGGTTTGCCCTATGATATTCCGGCAAGATGCGCCAGATGGAATCCGCAGCGACAAGAATTCGCCCGGAGCAATCTGCTACAGCTGTTTTCCGTGACACGGTTTGACGAGGACACACATTCATGGAAACTTCAAACCTTTTTTAAAAATTCCTCTGAGGATACCATCCCCCACAAAGGCGGCGACCGGGAATTCGACCCTTCGCGGTTCCAAAGTTTGAGGGATGTCGGTGCTTTGGGGGCCGGGGGAATCTGCTGCATCCAATATCGTGCAGATGGTACACGCGTCTTAGTCGCGATTGAGAACTTACTGGTCGAGTATGATACTGAATCCTTCGATGTGCTAAATCGGAAGACATTCTCATCCAATGTCCGATGCGCCTGTTATTGGGAAAATGGAATTGCCGTCGGAGTTGGTTCTCATCTGGTCTTACTGGATCCCGATTTCTCAGAGGAAAAAGTCCTGCGGGGTTCGCAGATCAACTCAATCCGTCGTGTCCTTGAAGATTATAAGAGTGATGGGTATTATGTCCTTTCTTCCACCGGCGAAATAAAAAGGCTGAACCATGAACTGGTCGTTCAGGATATGCGATATACAGGAATCACGGGCAGGTTTGTCTGGGTGCGCGACAGGCTGACCGATGATATCCAGATGGCCTTCCTACCGCTGAGACGTTTTCCCTACGGGGCGCGGTATACTTATGAGACCGATCAGTTTGAACCGTTGGGTTGGAGATATGAGTTTCTGGATATTCCTACGGATAATGACGAAGATGCACAGCGCTTTTACACGATGGATTCCTCACTGATGGCGATCGAACGTATTCCTTCTTACCGAAAAATTGAATATACCAACTATACAGGGATCTGGATTTTTAGGTGCTCCTTTAATGAAATCCAGGGAAATATGACGGATCACAAGAACATTAGTTTTCTCATCCAGAACGGAGGTATCATTCATGACGTCAACGAATAAACTCAGCATTTCGTTTCACGATTTCGATGCGCAGGGAGGCTGCTGTGCAGACATCACACTCCCCGTCTCCGGCACGGTGATTTCCGGGTTCAAGGTCAGGCCTGGCATGGGCGGCGGCATCCAGGTGCATATGCCTGCTGTTATGGGGACCACATGGCCCTACTCGGCGGAGATCGAATGGGCCGAGGTGAGAAAACTGATCACCGCAGCATACCGAAAGGAAAGTTTTGATCCGCCGGTTTCGGTGACGCTGCACGATTTTGACCAGGAGAACAGCTGTCTGGCGGATGTGACCCTCCGGGAGACCGGGGTCGTCGTCAGTGATCTGAAGGTCAAGATCGGCCCTGGCGGCGGCATCATGGTTCATATGCCGGCATGGATGCACACCCGTTGGTCGTATACTGAGGTTCAATGGAGCGATGTCCGCCAGGCAGTTACGCAGAAGTACCTACTCGTTGCCCCTACAAAACAGCAACCGGACGGAGCGGCAGGCACCGCTGCTGCTCCGAACAAAAAGCCACTCTGCACGTTCTATTCCTCCGTGAACAAGACAGAGGCTGAGGTCACGGCTATGATAAGAGCTACCGGGGAACAGATCCCCGGCATTCATCTGGTGTATATCAAAGAACTGAAAAGTCTCCATATCTATATGCCCAAAGAAATACACGATCAATGGGCCGGCACCGGCATGGACTGGAACACGCTGTCGGGGATCATTGCTGAGGAATACAAGCGACAGGTTCTGCACGAAGACAGTATCCTCCCGTCGGATGCAGCAGAGATCCTGTTCCCCCGTGTGAGGAATGTGACCGCCTGCTTTGCGGATGTGAGTCTGCCGTACAAGAAAAGCGTCATAAAAGGCTTCCGGATCAGGAAACTGGAAGGGGAAGAAAAGCCCATCATCTGGACACCTCAGTGGATGGGGCGCTGGAACGACGACCGATTGTCTTGGTACGATCTGTGCGCGCTGATCGCGCGAGAATACAGTCAGTATTCCGGAGGCGGTACCCTTCCTGCGGAGTCCCCCTCCACAGAAGCTTCCTCTGTACCGGCTGCTGCACCGCCCCTGCCGGAGAACTGTACACAATCGAGCGTTCCGGCAGATGAAAACACTCCCATCCTGCACGCGCCCAAACAGCCGGTCCGAGAAGCAAACGAGTTCGGACGCGTAAAAAATGCCGAGAAATCTTCCTTTATTTTCTATCCAAGAACGGTACTGCGCGCTGCGGATGCTTCAGACGGCAGCCCAAGTTCTCCAAAGCCACTCATTGCTCTGGTCGCTGCAATGAACAAGGGCTCTCTGGGTGGCATTGGCCCGTTCGAGATCAGCCTTCTTGAATGGATCGCAAAGCTTCGCTATGTTACAAGCACGATGCTGGTCGATCTGATAAAGGCGGGTTATGTATCGTTCGGTTGGCGAAGTGGTGTCACACAGGCTAAACTGACTACAATTACAAACAGAATGGCGGAATATGGGCTGATCAGCCTGACCCGCTTTGTGACGCTGAATGAGGACGGCAGTACGGATGGCAGCAGCTGCTCCGTCATGCGAATCATTACGTTGGGAAAGAACGGCAGCACCCTGCTGCGTGAACTGGGCAAAAAAGGCGGCCGCTATAATGCGTTCGACATTTTCCAGGACGGCAACACGGTCAAACGCATCCTGGCGACGAACCAATGGCTGATCTATTGGCTGCGTACCTACAAGGACGAAGTTGGTGAGAATTTCGAAACAAGCTGCGTCATTCAACTGAAGGGTACGGAGTATACCGGTGCCCGGTTCTATGCGACCGTAACCATAAACGATTGCCCGATGGTGGCAGAGCCTGTCCGGCGCACCGAAGACTTTGAAGCCGAAAGCATAAAACAATGGTTGCGTGAAAAAATCGAACGTTTTGCTCTCATGTTTGACAATTTGGATCAGCTTTACCACGAAAAGGACGAGATCAGTTTCCCGCAGAGGCCCATTATCGTTTTGATCTGCGAAGATGATGATCATATCCGCGAAATCTGGGAATCAATCCAGCCTGTTCTGCCAAAGATCAATGGCCAGGAAATCTGGTTCTCCAGTGATTTGCGAATCTTCAATTATAACAAGCGTGGTGAGCGTTTCCTGTACTTTGTCGACGGTGTTCCTCAGCTGGTGAACCTGAAACAAGTCCTGGGCGTAGACGATGAGGCAGGTTCGGCGGCTCCAACGGCAGACGATGGGGAACAGGCCAAAACGTTACAAACTGTCTGCCCTCAGGCTCCTGCCGATGATGCAGATTGAGCAGTAAACTACATAAGGCATAGTGATTGAAAAGTCCACTGAACCTTCAGGTCGTTACGATTACGACTGAGAACACCCCTGAGGCGTGCGAGAGCATCGCTTCGGGGGCGTTTTGCTGAAAAGATGCTGCCAGAAGCCCCTTGGCTCCTGTAACAGGAAGCCAAGGGGCTTTTTGTGGCTGAAAATCGTAAAAAATGATTGACGCATCGGCTGTTTTCAGGCATGATAAGAAAGTCATTCTATGAACAAAACGTGAATCGCCAAGAAAGAAGGAACATCATGAACTATGGCCTCCTGAGTCTGCTGCCGCCCGTTGTGGCAGTCATTCTCGCCATCTGGAGCAAAAACGTTATATCATGCTACTGCTTTCTTTTCAAAGAGGAAAGGACTTTATTTTACGGAATATGTTTGTTTTCTTTGGATGTTCTGCTTTTCCGTAGCAGCTTTTGATTACAACTGCACTTTGGCTGGTCCGGTTCAAAATGAACCAGACCATTTTTACGCATCAGGAAAAATGATGCCCACCGACTTATGGCAGAAGCCATAGGCCAGTGGACATCGTGTTCTTTATAGGGGCTTAATCTTCCAGTCTGCCATGGTCGCAACCAAGCGAGAGATAATGTCCAATCTCCCCACCCAGCACCATCTGGGCATACTCCAAGGGCTTGTTGTAAAGCAGCCAGTCCAGTTCTGCCCGCTGTGCCGGGGTGTTGCCGTACTCGTCCTCGACGGCAATGCAGTCGATGGCAAGGGTAGTGCCACCCTCGAACCGAGCTTCCACCCGGTTGGTGTCCATATTGTAACGGCAAGAAAGCAGGTTGTTCATAAGAAAGCCTCCATGTTCTTCCCATTTGCTTCTTTTGCGGTGAAAAGTTCCGGCTGTCCGTTTGCAGATTTATGAATTCGCTTTGTGATGCAGCCCTTTGCAGGTCTACACCCATCCACCACACGCTCCAATTTTACGCTAAACGCGAACAACGCTCTTTTTGCTCTGCACAAAATCCTGCATCGTTTGGCGTAAAATTGGCGTATGGCGTAGTTTTCGCTGGAAATCCGTCAAAAGAAAAAGGCCTGAAACTTCTCGGTTCATCAAGAAGTTTCAGGCTTTGTTTCGCTTAAATTGGAAATTTACTGCTCAATCGGCTTCATCGTGGGGAACAGCAGAACATCGCGGATGGAGGCGCTGTCGGTGAGCAGCATGACCAGGCGGTCCACACCGAAGCCCAGGCCGCCCGTGGGGGGCAGGCCATACTCCAGAGCGTTGACGTAGTCGTAATCCACCTGAGCCTTGCAGTCGGGCTCGATGGCCTTGCGCTCGGCGACCTGACGCTCAAAGCGGCCCTTCTGGTCGATGGGGTCGTTCAGCTCGCTGAAGGCGTTGCCGTACTCGGTGCAGTCGATGAAGTACTCAAAGCGCTCGGTAAAGGCGGGATCGTCCGGCTTGCGCTTGGCCAGCGGGCTGATCTCGACAGGGTAATCATAAATGAAGGTAGGCTGGATCAGCTTGTCCTCAACAAAGGCATCAAAGAACTCGGCCAGAATGGCACCCTTGGTGGGAACCTCGGGCAGCTCCACATGATGCTCCTTGGCAGAGGCAATGGCATCCTCGTCGGACTTCCAATCGTTGAAGTCCACGCCGGAATACTTCTTGACAGCCTCCACCATAGTCAGACGCTCCCAGTGACCCATATCGATCTGCTTGCCCTGATAGGGAATGACCATGCTGCCGCAGATCTTGAGGGCAAGGCGCTTGTACAGCTCTTCCACCAGATCCATCATGCCGTGGAAATCGGTAAAGGCCTGATACAGCTCGATGCTGGTGAACTCGGGGTTGTGCTTGGGGTCCATGCCCTCGTTGCGGAAGATGCGGCCAACCTCATACACGCGGTCCATGCCGCCCACGATCAGGCGCTTGAGGTACAGCTCAGTCTCAATGCGCAGCACCATGTCCATGTTCAGGCTGTTGTGGTGGGTGTAGAAGGGACGGGCGGAGGCACCGATCTCAAAGGGGGTCAGGATGGGGGTATCCACCTCCAGGAAGCCCTTCTCGTCCAGATAGGCGCGAATCTCCTTCAGGATCTGGCTGCGCTTGACGAAGGTATCCTTCACCTCGGGGTTTGCGATCAGGTCCACATAGCGCTGACGGTAACGCATCTCGGTATCGGTCAGGCCGTGGAACTTTTCGGGCAGGGGGCGCAGGCTCTTGGCCAGCAGGGTCAACTCGGTGGCACGAACACTCAGCTCGCCGGTCTTGGTGCGGAACACCTCGCCCTTGACACCGATGATATCGCCCACGTCCAGCTTCTTGAAGGCGGCATAGGCCTCCTCGCCCAGCTCGTCGCGGCGGACATACAGCTGGATATCGCCCTTGTCATCGCGCAGGTGGGCAAAGCTTGCCTTGCCCATCACGCGCTTGGACATCATACGGCCAGCCAGCGCGACCTGCTTGCCGCTGTCGGTCTCGTTGGGCAGCTCCTTGAACTCTTCCTTCAGGTCGGCAGAGTATGCGTCCTGCGGGAACTTGGTCAGGGTGAAGGGGTCGTTTCCGGCAGCCTGCAGGTCGGCCAGCTTCTGGCGGCGCACCTGCACCTGCTCGCTCTCAGACAGGCCCTGAGCGGGGTTTCTCTTTTGCTCTTCCATGGTTTCCTCCCGTTCAGGCTCAGTTTGCGGCGTGGGTGATGGCCAGCACTTCGTACTCGACGGTCTGGCCGGAGGGCAGCAGGACCTCAGCCTTCTCGCCCACGGCCTTGCCCAGCAGAGCGTGGCCCACGGGGCTCTCGTCGCTGATCTTGCCGTTGATGGGGTCAGCCTCGGTGCGGCCAACGATATCGTACTCCTCGGCCTCATCATCGCCGATCATCTTGATGGAAACGTGGGTGCCAACAGCAACGCTGTCCACGCTCAGCTCGCTCTCGTCGATGATCACAGCGTTCTTGACCATCTGCTCCAGCTCGGTGATGCGGTTCTCCACCAGACCCTGGGTGTTCTTGGCTTCATCGTACTCGCTGTTCTCAGAAAGGTCGCCGTGGCTGCGGGCTTCCTTGATCTCCTCGGCCAGCTCCTTGCGGCGGACCGTCTTGAGGTATTCCAGTTCGTCCTGCATCGCCTTCAGGCCGGAAGCGGACATCTTGATTTCTTGTGCCATTTTGGATCTTCTCCTTGTCTATTGGATTGACGCAGCCGCAAAGCCGCGCACGAATGCTATTATGACTGTTCTATTATAATAGCAAGCCGGGAGCTTGTCAATAAAAACCACGGCGCTAGAGCGGAAAAAGCGGCGGTTTCGGCTCCCGCCCCTATGCAGAAGCGCCCCACCGGTTCCCCGGCAGGGCGCTTCCACAGGTTATTTGGGAATAGAGAATGGTTCGGTTGTGGGGGCAACCCCCCAGTCGCTTTCAGCGACAGCCCCCGCTAATAGGGGGGCCCTTGGCATGGCGGATAGTTTCACCTTTTTGCCAAGGCCGCCCCTATTAGGGGCGGTGGCATCCCGAAGGGATGACGGTGGGGTTTACTTTTCCTGTGCCTTATTCCACACGCGGATCACTTCGACACGGCTCACGGAATCGGTATCCACATAGGTCTCGCCGTTGTCCTTTGCGGCCTTGAGCAAATCGTTCTCCACAGCCCAGGCAATGGCCTTCTGGGTATCGGTGGCATCGGCGGGCAGAACTGCGGCGGGTGCGGGCTTACCGGCATGGTTCCACACCAGCAGGGCCAGCTCGGCACGGTTTGTGGGGATGGCAGTACCGGCGGGCAGAGCGGTTTTCAGGTACAGCTCCGTGCCCAGCTGGTAGCCCTGCCATGCCAGAATGGCGGTGCCAGCAGCGGCAGTGCCGACTACTGCGGCGGTGCCCAGAATGTTGGGCTCGTCCTCCTCAATGGAGGCATCCTTCGTCATGGCTTCGATGGTCACGCCACCGGCAGGCATCTGGAACTTCAGGGGGTTGTTCTTGACATCCACATCCAGCGTTTCATCGGTGGTAATAGTCCACTGGTCAAATGCAACGGCATCGCTCTGGCTGGTGTAGGTCACGGTCACGTCAGCCTTTTCGGGCACTTTGGCGATCAGCTCGCCCTTGTCGTTCTTCTCAGCCTTGATCTCTTCGTCACCATTCTTAATGGTAACATCAGCATTCTTAACGGTCAGGGTGTAGAGCTCGGTTGCAGGGGTCAGTTCGGCGGCCTTTTCGGCAACAACGACCTGAGTGCCATCAGCACAAATCTGGGCACCATTTGCGTCCTTCAGGGCAACGTTAAAATCAAACTTGCCGACTTTTTTGTAGGTCACATTCAGGGTTGCTTTGATATTACTGCTTCGGGAAGTCAGTTTCATCATCTGAGCCAGCTCCTGAACAGTGTATTCTTTCTCGGTCAGTTCCTTGCCGTCCAGCTCCACCTTCTCTACTTCGTCGCCGTAGGTCAGAGCAACTTTACCTTTGTGAATCTCTGCCCCATAGGTGCCCGGGTTAACGGTAATGTTCACATCAACCGGGGTATTGACCAGATAGGCGCTCTTGGAAGTGGTTGCAGTCATCGTTGCGGCAACGGGGATGACTTTCCACTTGGCGTAATAGGTTTTACCAGTTACGGGGGTAGTATCCTTGGTTTCAATCTGGCAATTAGCGTCCTCATACCATTTTGCGGTACATCCAGCCTTGGTTACACTGTCAAAACCGGTCTTATCCGTATTGACTGTACCGCCCTTAACAACCATAACGATACCGTGACGATTCGAAATGCCAGTGTCACTCCCCGGAATTGCACTTGCATCATTGACATAGATGACAGTAGAATCATTCATACCATCACCAAAGCAGCCAGCTGCATAGCTGGCAATCTTTTTGCAGCCGGTCAGGTCAACGGTTTTCAGGTTGGTGCATCCCGCAAGCGATGCTTCAAACGTTGCATCATCGCCAACCACTTTCAGATTTTCCATCTTCGGGAAAGTCTCAGCTTTTACATATTGCAGGTTTGCATCGCTCACAGTAACTTCTTTGAGTTGTTCACTAGGAGAGAACATATTTTTCCAAAGAGTTTCTGTCGTCATATCTGTCCGACTAGTATTCAATGTGCCAAGAATTTCCACGTTCTTCAAAGAGGTTACAGCCGGATAAGAACCTGTCGGTTGTTCTCGGAAGGGATTAGAATCATCGCTAGTAATTTTTGCGCCTTCTTCAATAATAAAGGTTTCAATGCCACATGCTGGGAAAGGAACATGATGCAATGCGGTTTCACCGTAGAAGGTCACTCTCTTCAAATTCTGACAATTTGCAAACGCCCATGCATCAACTTTTGTCACACTCTTCGGAATGTCAATTTTCTCAATAGCAGTCCCTGCGAATTCAGAATCTCCAATGATTGTAGGGTTGCTTCCCAAATCAATCACACTCAATTTCTCACAACCCCGCACAATTGCATAGGGAAGTTTTTCGGTCCTAACAATCATTTTTTTCAAACCAGAACCTTGAAGTGCATTAGAAGTCCCATCCGGAACCTGTGGGTTTTTTCTTAATCCAAACTCGATGTCATCTGTAACAGTAAAGCTTTCCAGATTCCGCATCATTGAAAAAGCATACGCACCAATATATTTCAGATTGCTCCAGTTATCAAAATCAACTGTAAACTGTGTTCCTCGAACTGCCGCACAGCCAACACCTTCAAAGCTCTTGGGAAGCCATTCAGTCAGTTCCTTGTCCTTGCCCAGTTCAGAGCAGAAATCGAACATACTTGTAGGCAAATATTTTCCTGTATATACATTCTGGTTTGAATCCACGTCAGTAGTTTCAGCCGCTTCAAATCCTTCTGCCCAGATTACTTCTTCCAATACTTCATCATGGCGGAAGATGTAATCACCCAAATGCTGAATGCTGGCAGGAATATTAGCTTTTTTCAAAGCCTTCATCCCACGGAATGCACTATTGCCAATCGCAGTAACGCCTTCCTCAATATGTACCTCTGTAATCTGGTTGAGATAGGGTTTCCATGGACGCAGATCATTGTCTGTGCCAACATCCGTATCAGCAATTCCCTCATAATCTGCCATTGGGCCATTGCCAAAAATAGTCAGAACCTTTGTAGATTCATCGTATTTCCACTGAACACTCTCTTCCTGATTCTCTGCACCACAATAACCAGAGGTTTCTGCTTCGCTTTCGGTGCTATTCTTGCCAGTAACAGTGGTTGTCTCCGCAGTATTGGTGCTCGTTCCCGCTGCAAACGCCGAAACCGCAGTAGCAGGCATCATGGAAACTGCCATGCTCACTGCCAAGGCGGCGCTGATCACACGTTTCAATCTCATAAAAATCCTCCTTTTATGAATTACTCCCAAAATATAACCATGCCCGCACAAAGCAAAAAGAGCGCCGCACCGGCCAAATGGCTGGTACAACGCTCTGCGTTTTGTACTTTGGGAATCTACCGCCCCTTGAGGTGATGCCCATGTGCGGTATGGTTGAGAAAGTGCAGCTGGCTGCCATATTACAGGCCCTTTAGCTTTGCGCCGCAGCCTTTCGACTGGTTTGCCGATTCTTCTATTTTTATGTGGCAACTTACACAAAAATCATAAAACTTTTTTTTTTTTTTTGTCAATAACCCAAAAGCATCTTTGGCGAGTTGCACAAAAGCAGCAGTGTTTGTATAACATTTTCGGATAGCGCATCGCCCCGGGGAGAAGTGTTCCGTTTGGGAAATGATGGCGTGTTTTCTCGCTTTTTCGTTGAAATATGCCAAGTTTTATGATATAGTAGTAGTCGTTTTTATGTTTCACTCCCCTACTCTCCCTGCGGAAAGGAAGCTCCCATGAACCTGACAAAGCAGTTCTTCAAGTATGTGTCGCAGAATATTTTCGGTCTGATCGGCACATCGTGTTATATTCTGGCCGACACCTATTTCATTGCCCAGGCGGCGGGCACCGACGGCGTGACCCTGCTGAACCTCTGCCTGCCCATGTACAACCTGATCTTTGCCTTCGGCTCGATGATCGGCCTGGGTGCGGCCACCCGGTACGCCATCCTGCAGGCGCAGGGCGAGGCGCGGGCGCAGCGGTATTTTTCCAACGCCATCCTCTGCGCCTGCCTGATCGCCATCCCGTTCATGCTGGCGGGCGCGTTCTGCCCGGGCACGCTTCTGCAGCTCATGGGCGGCGATGCGGACATCGTGGCGCTGGGCCTGAACTACACCCGCATCTTCCTGCTGTTCACGCCCTTCTTCATGTGCAACTACATCTTCTCGGCCTTCGTCCGCAACGACGGCGACCCGTCCCTTGCCATGGTGGCCACCCTGAGCGGCAGCCTGTTCAATGTAGTGTTCGATTACATCTTCATCTTCCCCATGGGGCTGGGCCTGCCCGGCGCGGCGCTGGCAACCGCCATCTCGCCGGTGCTCAGCATCGCCATCTGCAGCCGCCACTTCTTTCAAAAGAACAACACGCTCACCTTTGTCCGGCAGGCCCCCTCGGCCCGGCTGCTGGTGCAGAGCTGCCAGCTGGGTATCTCCGGTTTTGTCGGGGAGCTCTCCTCTGCCGTGACCACCACCGTGTTCAACTTCCTGCTGCTCCGGCTGGCGGGCAACGTGGGCGTGGCCGCTTACGGCGTGGTGGCAAACTTTGCGCTGGTGGCAACAGCCATCTTCAACGGCGTGGCCCAGGGTGCCCAGCCGCTGATCAGCCAGTGCTACGGCAAAAACGAGATGGCCGGGGCAAAAAAGCTGCTTCTGCTGGGCTGCGGCACCGCGCTGGCGCTGGCGGCGGTGTTGTATGGTGCCGTGTTTGGCTTTACCGATACCTTTGTTGCCCTCTTCAACAGCGAAAGCTCTGCTTTGATGGCCGAATATGCCCACAGCGGTATGCGCATCTACTTCCTGGGCTACTTCTTTGCAGGCTGCAATATTGTTGCGGCGGGCTATCTGGGTGCGGTCAACCGCCCCACCGAGGCCACCATCACCTCGGTCAGCCGGGGCGTGGCCGCCATCGTCACCTGCTCGCTGCTCCTGAGCGCCCTGTTTGGCATGAACGGCGTGTGGTCGGCCTTCCCCGCCGCCGAGGCCATCACGCTGGCCCTGACGGTGTTCCTGCTCAAGCGCCCGCAGTCTGTGTGCAGCTGAACGCCTCCACGGAAAAGAGCCGGGTGCTGCCCCGGCTCCTGAACATTTTAAATATACAGTGCCTGCTCCCGCTGGCTTTCCGCCGGGCTGAGGGGCCGCGCTGTCTGACCGGCCAAGGCCCGCCACTGTGCGGGGGATTGGCCGGTCTCTTTTTTGAACACCCGGCACAGGTAGTTGGCCCCTGAGAAGCCGCACAGGCTGGCAATGACATCCAGCGTGTATTCCCGGTGCAGGAGCAGCCGCATGGCAGCTTCCACCCGCACGGTGGTCAGGTAGCGCCCCGGGGGCACCCCCACGGCGGCGGTAAAGGTGCGGACAAGGTGGCTCTTGGAGACTCCCAGCCGCTCACTGAGCTCCTCCACGCCGTACAGGCCAGCGTAGTTCTGGCGGATATCCTCAATGGCGGCCTCCACCAGCGGCGGCAGGGGCGGGGCGGCGCTGTCGGCCCCCGCAAGCTCACAGAGCAGGGCAAAGGCCAGCTGGCTGGCGGCCCGGCTGCGGGGTGTGTCGGCCTCGGCGGCAAGGCGGCCCAGCAGCTCTGCGGCGGCGGGGCAGGTCTCGCCCCGGGCCAGGAACGGCAGCTCCGTCAGCCCGGCAAGGAACTGCACCGCCGCCTGCCCGGTCAGCTGGATGCAGAGCAGGTGGCTTTCCCCTTCCGGGGTCAGGGTCAACGGGGCGCGGCTCAGCACCAGATGGCCCGCCGCCGCACTCTGGGGCGGCAGGATCAGTGCGCTGCCCGCCGGGGAGGGCGAGACATCGGTCAGGCTGGCAGTGCATCTGCCGCTGGAGATCAGGCAGACCCACAGCCCCTCGCCGGTCAGGGTCAGGGGTTCTTTGGGCTGGATATCCCGCACCACGCCAAGGGCTGCGGTGCTTGTCCAATCATAAAGCAATATCTGACACCTCAAATCAATAAAATGCTATTTTATATCACAAAGTTATCTGTTATTATAATACCAACGAGAGCGTGCACCGTCAAGGTGCCGTAACATAGAAAAATTTTAATGGAGGCAATGACCTATGGCTTCGATTAGCTGCCAGCACATCTACAAGATCTATCCGGGCGCTACTGCTCCTGCTGTTACCGACTTCAACCTGGAGATCCAGGATAAGGAGTTCATCATCTTCGTCGGCCCCTCTGGCTGCGGCAAGTCCACCACCCTGCGCATGATCGCCGGTCTGGAGGAGATCTCCAAGGGCGAAATGTACATCGGCGGCCGCCTGATCAACGACGTTCCCCCCAAGGATCGTGATATCGCCATGGTGTTCCAGAGCTACGCTCTGTACCCCCACATGACCGTTTACAAGAACATCGCGTTCGGTCTGGAGCTGCGCAAGACCCCGAAGGACGAGATCGACCGCCGCGTTCACGAGGCTGCCAAGATCCTGGAGATCGAGCACCTGCTGGACCGCAAGCCCAAGGCTCTGTCCGGCGGCCAGCGTCAGCGTGTTGCTCTGGGCCGTGCAATGGTTCGTAACCCGGCAGTCTTCCTTCTGGACGAGCCCCTGTCCAACCTGGATGCAAAGCTGCGTACCAGCATGCGCACCGAGATCATCAAGCTGCACAAGAAGCTGGCTACCACCTTCATCTACGTTACCCATGACCAGACCGAGGCTATGACCATGGGCGACCGCATCGTTGTTATGAAGGACGGCATCATCCAGCAGGTCGATACCCCGCAGAACCTGTACGATATGCCTTGCAACATGTTCGTTGCCGGCTTCATCGGCAGCCCCCAGATGAACTTCCTGGACGGCACCGTGACCAAGAACGGCGATCAGTACGCCATTGACCTGGGCGGCGACACCATCCCCCTGCCCAAGGAAAAGACCGCTGACGGCAAGCTGGATTCCTACGTTGGCAAGAAGGTCAAGATGGGCATCCGTCCTGAGGATATCGACGACGAGCCCGAGTTTATGGCAAAGCACCCCGACTGCCACCTGGAGGCTCAGGTCGATGTGTCCGAAATGATGGGCGCTGAGATCTACCTGTACCTGGAGTACAAGGGCAACAAGATGACCGCCCGTGTCGCTCCCACCTCCAAGGCACGCAACGGAGACACCGTCCGCGTTGCATTCGATCCGCACAAGGTCCACCTCTTTGATGTCGAGACCGAGCAGACCATCCTGAACTAAGTTCTCCAGGGATCATCTTTTGATCCTCCTAATAAGCAAAAGCCGCCGGGAAGCGATTTCCGGCGGCTTTTGTCTAAAAGAACACACATTGGAACATTATAAGGGAGATTTCACCATGGAACACATGATGCTTCTGGTCACCTACCGTATGCTCCCCGGCCAGCGGGACGCTTTTCTGCAGGAGGTTGCCGCTGCCGGCATTCTGGCAAAGGTCCAGCAGGAGGACGGTTTTGAGCGCTACGATTACTACCTGAGCGCCGCCGACCCGGACGAGCTGCTCATCGTTGAGGAGTGGGACTCCGAAGCCCAGCAGCAGGCCCACGTAAACACCGACCACATGGCCCAGCTCCGCGCCATCAAGGAGAAGCATGTTGCTTCCACTGCGATGCAGCGCATTGCCAAAGCCGACTGAGCACGAGAGGATAGAAAAGCACCCGCAGCCAGCTGGCTGCGGGTGCTTTTTTCAAAGGAGAGAACGGAATGCTCAGCCCTTGACACCGCCCAGTGCAACACCACGGACGATGAACTTGGACAGCAGCAGATAAACGATGATCACAGGCAGGATGGCAATGGCCACCAGCATATAGACCTTGCCCATATCGAACTTGAGGAAGTCGGCACTGCGGAGCTGTGCAATGAGGATGGGCAGGGTCTTTTTGTCTGCCGTATCCAGCACCAGTGCGGGGATGAAGTAGTTGTTCCAGCTGGACACAAAGGAGAAGATGGCCTGCACCGCCAGAGCGGGCTTCATAATGGGAAGCACGATATGGTTGAAGGTGTAGAACTCCCCTGCGCCATCAATGCGGGCGGCTTCCACGATCTCCATGGGCAGGCTGGCATCCAGATACTGCTTCATAAAGAAGAACACCGCCGGGGCCGCAATGCTGGGGATGATGAGGGGAATGAAGCTGTTCTTCAGCCCCATCTTCGTGATGAGCTGCAGGAAACCCAGCGCCGAGACCTGGGTCGGCATGGTCATAATGAGCAGGATGATGGCAAACGCCGCCTTTTTGAACCGGAAGTTATAGGCGTAGATGCCGTAGGCTGTCAGGGCCGAAAAATAGACACTGAGGGCAGCCGAGCAGCCGGACACGATCAGGCTGTTCCGCACACCAGTCAGCACCGGGATGTTGGCATCCGACAGCACGTTTTTCAGGTTGGTCATCAAGGATCTGCCCGGCAGAAAGGAAAAGCCCTTCTGGATCTCAAAATGGGTGCGGGTGGAATTGATGACCAGCACATAGAAGAAGAACAGGCATAAAAAGCTCAGCAGCACCAGCGCCGCATAGCACACCGTGCGGCGGGCCGCAAGGGTCGCTTTTTCGGATCTTGTCTTGACTGCGTGTGACATTATGCTTTTCCTCCCTTCACCTGTTTGGCCGCCTGCCTGCGGGCCTTGCGCTCGGCCTTGCTCAGGCCGTCGTCCTCCTTGGTCAGGGCCATGTAAACGATCACGCAGAGCACTGCGCACACCAGGAACAGCACCACCGAGACCGCGCCGGCCATGCCGTAGTTCTTGCTGAACAGGTGGTTGTTCAGGTACATGATCATGGTGGTGGAGGTGCGGTCGGGGCCGCCCTTGCCGTTGGTCAGGATCTGCGGCACATCGAACATCTGCAGGCCGCCGATCATCGAAGTGATCATCACATAGACCAAAATCGGCCGGATGAGCGGGATGGTGATCTTCCAGAACATCTGGTTCGGGGTGCAGCCGTCCAGCTCCGCTGCCTCATACAGGGTGGGGTCCACACCCATGATGGCCGCCATCAGCATGATGGTCGTATTGCCGAACCACATCAGGAAGTTCATCAGGCCGATAAGGCCGCGGTTGCCCCAGACACTGTTCAGGAAGCTGAAGGGCTCCTTGAGGATGCCCATGCCCACCAGTGCAGCGTTCACGGGGCCGTTATCCGAGAACAGGGCAAAGAACAGCATGGCAAATGCCGAAGCCATAATGAGGTTGGGCATGTAGATGACTGTCTTGAAGAAGGTCTGGCCCTTCAGCTTCAAGCGCAGGTCGGTGAACCAGGCCGCCAGCAGCAGCGAGATGGCGATCTGCGGAATGAAGCCAATGATCCAGAGCAGCAGCGTGTTGCCAAAGTATTTGGGCAGGTCGGTTGCAAACAGGGTGATGTAGTTCTTCAGGCCCACAAAGGTGGGGCCGATGATCTTCAGGCCGCTGCGGTAATATTCAAAAAAGCTGTAATAGATCGTAGACCCCAGTGGGATGAGCTGGAACAGCGCAAAGATGAGGAAGAACGGTGCAATGAAGATATAGCCCCACTTTGCATAGCTGATTGAGCCGTTCTTCTTTGGTTTTGCTCCCATAGTAACTGCCCTCCTGACGTACACTGCCCAAAGCAAAACGGGGCGGGCGGGATCAGCGTCCGGCCCGCCCCATTCAGATTCGGTTCAAAAGGTTTTCAGGTTCCGGCTGCGCTTATGCGGGCCAGACCACATCGGTCAGCTCGGGGTACTTTTCCTTGATGGCGGTCTCGAAGTTTGCCTTTGCGGTATCCTCGTCCACCGTGCCGGTAAAGTAATCCTTGAAGGCATTCTGGAGGCTCTCGTTCAGGCCCTGATCGTACGGGCCTGCGTTGGACATGTCGATCTTCTTTGCAGCTTCTGCAAACAGGGCGATATGGTTCTGGCCGCCCAGGAAGTCGGAGGCATAATCGCTGTTTGCGATCTCTTCCATGGCCTTCTCGTTGTTGGTGTAATCCTGCGTATCCAGGGTGATCTGCTTCATAATGGCTTCGTCGCAGGTCAGCTTCTGCATCACGTCGCGGATGATATCGGTATTATCGGTACCGGCTGCCGCGCAGATCCAGGTGCCGCCCCAGTAATAGGGCTGAGGACCTTCGCAGACTGCGTAATCGCCGTAGATGCCGTTGCCCACTTCTTCCTTGCCGCCCTCGGCCACAGGGGTCTCCAGAGAGTTGCCCAGCAGGGTGAAATTGATGCCCCAGGTGGAATAGAAGAAGCCAAACACCTTGCCGCTCGGGCCCTGATCGGCTGCCCACTGGCTGTCCCACAGGCTGGACTTGTTGTTGTAGCCCTTATCGGTGTACTCCTTGGTCTGATCGACCCACTTCATAATGTTGGGGTCTACCTTGACGGTCGTGCCGTCCACCCAGGGAGCGTCCACGTTGTTGGAGAAGGTGCGGTAAGCATCATCGAAGCCAGACAGCATCTTGTAGCCCTTTGCATAGGCCTGTGCAGCCACCTCGTTGAACTTATCCCAATCGGACAGATGGCTCTGCACCTCGGTGGGATCATCGGTGCCCAGCACTTCCTTGGCAATGCTGCGGCGGTATGCGAACAGACCGGGGGTCGCCTGCCAGGTGGTGCCGCGCTGGCTGCCGTCCACGCTGACAATATCCTTGGTGTACTGGTACTGACCGGCCAGATCGGCATCGGTCAGGCCGATGTCTGCCTTGACATCCAGCGCGTAATCGGAATCCACATACTTCAGTGCGTAGTCAGCCTCGATCAGGAAGATATCTACCTTGTCATCATCGGCGGCGGAGTCCTGATTCAGCAGGGCCTCATCCAGCTTATTCTGGTAGTTGTTGTTTTCGTTGGCGTTGATGGTCCACTTGACAACGGTGCCATCTTTCAGGGTGGTGGTGGATTTGTCCTCAGCGATGGAGGCGACCTCAGGATAATAGTTATTGAAGCGGCCCTGGAACTCGTCGTTCCAGCACCAGATATTCAGCACCTTGCCCTGAGCTGCCGGAGCAGCGGAAGCGGCGGAAGAGGCTGCGGCAGAGGATGCCGCGCCGGTAGAAGAAGAGGAGCCGCCGCATGCGCTCAGCGCTGCACTGATGGTAACTGCACCGGAAGCCAGCAGGAAATTACGACGCGAAATCTTTCTCATAATGAAAAACCTCCTTCAATGGTTTTCGTGAAAAAGCGTTTCAAATTCAAGGCTCCGGTTCGCCCGGAACCAAATCCAACCCATTCATTCGATGCTGCGCACCGAGCCGCCCTCCAGCAGTTTTCCTGTCACCGGGATCTGCTCGGCCAGCGTCACACGGGGATGCTCGATCATCTGCACCAGCTTATCCGCTGCCATCCGGCCCAGCATTTTGGTGTTCTGCTGCCAGGTCACCAGCTGGGGTTTCATCACGCGGGAGAGGTAAATGCCGTCATATCCCATCACGGAAATATCCTCCGGGATGCTCAGGCCCGCTTCCTGCAGAGCGATGCAGCCGCCCATGGCCGAGAAGTCATCGGGGAAGAGGATGCAGGTGGGCCGCTGGGGCAGTGCCAGCAGGGCCCGGGTCTCCTCGGCACAGCGGTCGGGATCGTGATACACACCGCTGCGCACATATTCTTCGGGGACCTGCAGCCCCAGCTCCGCGCAGCTCTTGTAGAAGCCCGCCAGCCGATTCTCCGTCACCGCCGTGCGCTCGCCATGGATAAAGGCGATGCGGCGGTGGCCGTTGGCGTAGGCGTACCGCACTAGAGCCGAAAGTCCGTTGACATTATCGGAAAGGACCGCCATCCGGTTGTTGAACACATGGTCGATGGTCACCACCGGCACATCACTGTTGACCAGCTCCACCACCTGCGGATCGTTGAAATCCACGCAGGCAATCACCGCTCCGTCCACGCCCCGGTAGTGGCAGTGCTCCAGATAGGTCATTGTTCTGCCGCCGAGGTTTCGGTTGACAAAGGTGATATCATAGCCCAGCTTTTCTACCTGCACCTTGAAGCTGTCCAGCACCGCCGAGAAGTACTCATGGGCCAGACCGCTCTGCCGCTCGTCCACAAACAGAACGCCAAGGTTGTAGGTACGGTTGGTCTTCATCGCGCGGGCCGCCATATTGGGCACATAGCCCATCCGGCGGGCCGCCTCGCGGACACGGTCGCGGGTCGCAGCAGAGATGTCCGACTGGCCATTGAGCGCTTTGCTCACCGTTGCCACCGAGACACCGCATTCACGCGCCAGATCTTTTAAGGATGACATTTCGCCGCCCTCCCTCACAGAGACCCGCTCAGGGCTTCCGAACGAATCCTAAATCGTTTTCGCAATTTCAATATAGCGCACTTTGCACTAAAAATCAAGCAGAAGAAGAAAAGTTTTATTTCAAAAGACTGCTTTTCAGCAGGTTGCGAGATTTCATTTCCTCAGAATTATGCAGTCTGTATCGTTTTCGTTACATTTCGTTACCGTTCGATAATTTTTTCGTTCCCATACCGGTTTCCACCCCTGAACCAGCCCGCTGCACCCTTGTTGTATATTTCAGGTCCGCTCTTGATTTTTCCCGCAGGATAGACTATTCTTAGGGCGACAAGTGCCTTTCCCACCCTTGGGCCGCAAATCCTAAATCGTTTTCGCTATCAGATGATTTCAGCATTTCCGGTTTACCCTATAAGGAGGAACAAGGCTATGAGATTCGGACATTTTGATGATGCGCGCCGGGAATATGTGATCGACACGCCCCGCACTCCCCTGCCCTGGATCAACTATCTGGGCAGCGAGGACTTTTTCAGTCTGGTGTCCAACACCGGCGGCGGTTACAGCTTTTACCGGGATGCCCGGCTGCGGCGGCTGACCCGCTACCGCTACAACAATTCCCCGCTGGACATGGACGGCCACCGCATCTACATCAACGATGGCGGCACCATCTGGAACCCGGGCTGGCAGCCCGCCAAGACGGAACTGGACCGTTACACCTGCCGCCACGGTCTGGGCTACACGATCCTGCAGGGCGAAAAAAACGGCATTGCGGCCGCTCAGGAGTTGTTCGTACCCCGGGGCGATGCCTGTGAGATCGACCGGCTGACGCTGGAAAACAAGACCGCCGCCCCCCGCACGCTGGACGTGTTCAGCTATGTGGAGTTCTGCCTGTGGGATGCCATGGACGACAGCTCCAATTTCCAGCGCAACTTTTCCACAGGCGAGGTGGAAGTGGTGGAAAGTGCCATCTATCATAAGACAGAGTACCGGGAGCGCCGGGATCACTACGCCGTGTTCTGGGCCAACGCCCCCGTTACCAGCTTCGACACCAGCCGGGATGCCTTCTGCGGCGTATACGGCGGCCCCGCCGCACCGGAAGCGGTCAAAGCCGGTCACTGCTCGAACAGCATTGCCCACGGCTGGGCTCCGGTGGGTGCCCACCATTTCCATCTCACGCTGGCACCGGGTGAGAGAAAGAGCATCATCTTCGGGTTGGGCTACATTGAAAACCCGGTCGGGGAAAAATTCAGCGCTCCCGGCATCATCAACAAAGCCCGGGCCGAGGCCATGATGGCCCGCTATGCCACCGACGCACAGGTGGATACCGCCCGCAGGGCACTGGCCGACTACTGGCAGGAGTTGCTCTCGGGCTGGCAGCTGACCTCCGGCGAGGAAAAGCTGGACCGGATGGTGAGCCTTTGGAACCAGTATCAGTGCATGGTCACCTTCAACATGAGCCGCAGTGCCAGCTATTACGAGAGCGGCATCGGCCGCGGCATGGGGTTCCGGGATTCCTGTCAGGATCTGCTGGGCTTCGTTCATATGATCCCCTCCCGCGCACGGGAACGCATTCTGGACATTGCTGCCACCCAGTTTGAGGACGGCAGTGCCTACCACCAGTACCAGCCCCTGACCAAAAAGGGCAACAGCGACGTGGGCAGCGGCTTCAACGATGACCCGCTCTGGCTCATTGCGTGCACCGCCGCCTATCTGCGGGAGACCGGTGACTGGTCGATCCTGGACGAGCCGGTTGCCTTTGACAACGACGTGACCAGAGCACAGCCCCTGATGGAGCATCTGCGCCGGAGCTTCCGCTACACCCATACCCATCTGGGCCCCCACGGCCTGCCGCTGATCGGCCGGGCCGACTGGAACGACTGCCTGAACCTGAACTGCTTCTCGGAGCACCCGGGCGAGAGCTTCCAGATCACCGGCCCCAGCGAGGGCCCTGTGGCTGAGAGCGTGTTCATTGCGGGCATGTTCGTGAAATATGGCCGCGAGTACGCCGAACTCTGTGACCACCTGCACCTCACCGAGGAGGCCGCCAGTGCCCGCACCGCCATTGACGCAGTAGAACAGGCCACCCTGACCGCCGGCTGGGACGGCGCATGGTTCCGCCGTGCCTACGATGCCTTTGGTGCCCCCGTAGGCAGCAGGGAATGCGACGAGGGGCAGATCTTCATCGAACCCCAGGGCATGTGCGTGATGGCCGGGATCGGCCGGGAGACCGGTCAGGCTGAAGCCGCACTGAAGAGCGTGGAGGAGCGGCTGGACACCCCGTACGGCGTGGTACTGCTCCAGCCCGCCTACACCACCTACCGGCTCAATCTGGGCGAGATCTCCAGCTATCCCCCGGGCTACAAGGAGAACGCCGGTATCTTCTGCCACAACAACCCATGGATCAGCTGTGCTGAGACCGTGCTGGGCCACGGTGACCGGGCCTTTGCTGTCTACAAAAAGACCTGCCCGGCCTATATCGAGGACATCAGCGAGATCCACCGCACCGAACCCTACGTTTACAGCCAGATGGTGGCAGGCCGCGATGCCCCCACCTTCGGCGAGGCCAAGAACAGCTGGCTGACCGGCACGGCGGCATGGACCTTCGTGAACGTGAGCCAGTACATTCTGGGCATCCAGCCCACTCTGGACGGCCTGCGCGTTGACCCCTGCATCCCCCACACGCTGGCAGGCTACACCGTCACCCGCCGTTACCGGGGTGCCGTGTACCACATCCGGGTGGAGAACCCCCACGCCGTGCAGAAGGGCGTGCAGCGCGTCACCGTGAACGGCGCTCCTATTGCGGGCACCCTCCTGCCGCTGGCAAAGGCCGGTGAAGGTGTGGAAGTTGTTGTGACCATGGGATAGGCGCATAGCTTCTGTTTTGTAGAATTGTAAAGCTCCCGTTTTTCAGCTTTTCCTGAGAAACGGGAGCTTTTGTTTGTGATTCATTGAATTCACAGTGGATTCGTGCTATTCTACTAATAAATCTGAAAAGTAACGGGAGGATTTTCCATGGACGCACATAAAGCGAAAATACCTGACATTGTAAACAACTCCACTCTCATTGAAGTTCCATTTTTTCAGCGAGCCTATGTTTGGAAAGAGGATTTATGGGAACGTTTTCTTGACGACATGGCGTTCGTTGTTCAATATAACCGCCCCCACTTTCTTGGAACTCTCATCCTGAAAGACGCTTCTGTTCCTCAGCAAAACACCTCTTATGCATCAAAACTTGTTCTTGTTGATGGTCAACAACGTCTTACGACATTTTTGATTTTCTTAAAGGTGCTCTGTTTAAAAATGAATCAGCCGGGTATCTTTGATACAAATTTTCGCCTAATAACAACGCGGGAGCTTTCTTTACAGCATGGAAAAAATGATTCCGAAGCATTCAAATGCGTTATGGATCAAACAAATGCAGTGCCCATCATAGACAACCGCTCCTCGTCTCCAATTGTTCAGGCATTCAACTATTTTGCTTCACATTTGCAAATGAGTACTTTGAACGACTATATGACAGTCATTTCCAACGTTCAATTTGTCCGGATTGATTTGGGCCCCACCGATGATGAACAGCAGATTTTTGATTCTCTAAATTCCCTTGGTGTTCGCTTAACCACCTCCGAGCTTTTAAAGAATTACTTTTTTAGCAGGAATAACATCACTGCGTATCAAAATATTTGGGAATCTGTTTTTGAAGCCAACGAAAGCGCAAAAGCCTATTGGGATACCGAAATTGAGGCCGGCCGCGTAAAACGCCCACTTATTGATATCTTCTTCGATGCCTATTTTCAGCAGTTTATCCAAAAGAAAAAGTATAATATTAGTGTTGACGACAAATTAATATATGCTCGCACAGATCAGCTTGCCAATTCCTATCAGAGTTTTGTAAACACATATTGTGGCGGTAATAAAAATACTATTCTGGATACTCTAAAGGATTATGCCACTTTATTCCAGCAAACCTTCAAGTCCGATTTTTGCAGCACCACAATTCCATCAGATTTTGGCATCGAACGTTTGAACATCGTTATTTTTGGTCTAAAAACCACAACGTTGATTCCTTACGTTCTCTACCTTGCAAAAAACATTTCTAATTTAGCCATTCTAAACGAGATGTATGGCATTCTGGAAAGCTACGTTATGCGTCGTATTGTCACTCGTGCTTCCACAACAAATTATACAAAGTTATTTCTCTCCTTTATCGCCAACGAAATACTTACTCCACAGGATTTACGAGACCGTTTGCAAGTGCTTGGCGGCACCAACTCCTCGATTCCTGATGACACTGAACTTCGGGATGGTTTTGAACACTCTAAACTGATGAACCTTTATTCTAAAGGTGTTCTTTATCTGATTGAAAGCCACATCCGCCCTGCTCAGAGTGCTGTTGTGCTGCATGGTTTCAACAATTACAGTCTTGAGCATCTGATGCCCAAAAAATGGCGCAACAACTGGCCCGCCTGCTCTACCCCGCTGGCCGCAGAAAAGAGAGATTCTATCCTTCTGACTCTGGGAAATCTTGCAATCATCCCGCAATCTTTGAACGCCTCCATCCGGGACAGTGACTGGAGCACAAAGAAAGCCGGAAAGGGCCAAGCAAAGCCCGGTCTTACGCTCTGCGCATCGGGCCTTTCCACGCTTCAGAATGCCCTGACAAAAACGGACTGGAACGAGAGTGAGATTCAGACCCGTGCCCTCTGGCTTTATAAACAGGCACAAAGTCTCTGGAAGTTTTAAACCATTCAAAAAATGCCGCCGCACGAATTTGTGCGACGGCATTTTCAGCTTCAATTACAGCATCTTGGAAAGGAAAGCCTTCAGACGAGGATGCTTGGGGTTCGAGAAGAGCTCCTGCGGGGGCTCATCTTCCTGGATCCTGCCCTCATCGATGAAGATGACGCGGTTGGACACCTCGCGGGCGAAGCCCATCTCGTGGGTGACCACCAGCATGGTGATGCCGGTGTGGGCCAGCTCCTTCATCAGCTCCAGCACCTCGCCGACCATCTCAGGGTCGAGGGCGGAGGTGGGCTCGTCGAACAGGATGACATCCGGGTCCATGGCCAGAGCGCGGGCAATGGCAATGCGCTGCTGCTGGCCGCCGGAAAGGCTCTTGGGGAACACATTGGCTTTATCGGACAGGCCGACACGGGCCAGCAGCTCCTCGGCACGCTTGGAAGCCTCCTCCTTGCTCTTGAGCTTGAGCAGCTCCGGGGCCAGGCAGAGGTTCTGCTTGACGGTCAGGTGGGGGAAGAGGTTGAAGTGCTGGAATACCATGCCCATCTTCTGGCGCACGGCATCGATGTGGGCATCATCCACCTCGATGCCTTCAAACTTGATGGAGCCGCCGGTGGGGATCTCCAGCCGGTTCAGGCAGCGCAGGAAGGTGGACTTGCCGCAGCCGGAGGGGCCGATCAGGCAGACCACATCGCCGCGGTAGATGTCGATATCGATGCCCTTCAGGACATCCAGGGTGGGGGTGGGCTGCTTTGCGCCCTTTTTGACCTCACCGCCGTAGGTCTTGGTCAGACCACGGACTTCCAGGATCTTTTCAGCATGATTAGCGGTCACCTTGCGCCATCCTCCTCTCAAACTTCGACAGCAGCCATGTAAAGATCATGACTAAAATCAGATAGACCACTGCAACGCCCAACAGGGGGAACATGGCCTCGTAAGTACGGTTCATAATGCCCTGCGCCGCATACAGCAGCTCCTTGCCGCCGATGACGGTGATGAGCGAGGTATCCTTGAGCAGGACGATGAACTCGTTGCCCAGTGCAGGCAGCACCGCGCGGATGGCCTGCGGAATGACGATGACCACCATGGTGGTCATGTAGTTCAGGCCCAGGCTGCGGCCGGCTTCCATCTGGCCGGGGTCCACCGCCATCAGACCGCCGCGGATGATCTCCGAAACGTAAGCGCCCGAGTTGATGCCCAGTGCCAGTGCGCCGACCATGGTAAAGTTGCGGCTGTTGGAAAAGATGACCATGCTCATAATGAGCAGCTGGACCATCATGGGGGTGCCGCGGATGATGGTGGTGTACACCTGACAGACGGCATTGAAGAAGCCCAGCACCGGGTTCCTGCGGCCGGGACGCTGCTGGTCGTGCGCAACACGCACCAGTGCCACCACGCTGCCCAGCACCACGCCCAGTGCCAGCGCAATGGCGGTGACCAGCAGCGTAGTGCCCACGCCCTGGATGTACTGCACCCAGCGGTCGTTCAGGATGAACGCCTGATAGAATTTGAAGAACATTTCCTGCCCGAAGTCCAGCTTCGTGCCGCTGTTGAGCAGCTCTTTCAGCAGTTCGTATTGTGCGGCCATTCGCATCCTCGCTTTCTGAAATTGTTAGAATTTTGTAACCTGTTCTTTCCAAAAAAGGGGAGGTGCCCCAGATGGGGCCGCCTCCCCGTGATACAAGGTACAGCTGAATTATTCAGCGGTGATGTACTTGTCCACGATGGACTGCAGGGTGCCGTCAGCCTTCAGCTCTTCCAGAGCGGCATTGACAGCATCCTCCAGAGCGGAACCCTTTGCCATGCCAATGGCGTAGTCCTCCTCGGCGTAGCTGGTGTCCAGAATGACCAGACCAGGGTTGGCGGCAACGTACTCCTTTGCAGGGGCATTGTCGATGACAACTGCATCGACCTGGCCATTCTTCAGAGCCTGCACAGCGGTCAGGCCGTCGTCGTATGCGACCACAGCATCATCACCGAAGTCATCAGAGCAGTAGATGTAGCCGGTGGTGCCGCGCTGGGTGCCGATCTTCTTGCCTGCCAGATCATCGGGAGAGGTGATATCAGAGCCCTCGGGAACGATGATGGACTGGATGCCGGTAGCGTAGCTGTCGGAGAAGTCCATCACAGCCTTGCGCTCGTCGGTCACGGTAACGCCAGCCATGACAATATCGGCCTTGCCCTGCTGCACGCTCAGCAGTGCTGCGTCGAAGTCCATATCATCGATCTGCAGCTCCAGGCCCAGCTTCTCAGCGATCGCCTTGGCGGTGTCCACATCGATGCCCTCGATCTCACCGGAGTCGGTGGTCATCTCGTACGGAGGGAAGGTGGCGTTGGTGGCCATGGTCAGCTTGCCAGCCTCAACGGTGGTCAGCTCAGCGGCAGCGCTGGTGGAAGCAGCCTCGGAAGAAGCTGCACTGCTTGCAGTGGAAGAAGCGGTGCTGGAGGCGGAACCGCCGCAGGCAGTCAGAGCCAGAGCGGCAGCGGTCAGACCAGCGGCAGCCAGAAAGCTGCGGCGATTGATCTTTTTCATATTCAAACACTCCTCTGTTGATTGTATATTTTTTCACTTTCCCGGCACGATGCGCTTCATCGTGTCATCAAGGAACAGAATTAGTATATGTTGTACAAATAAAAAAGTCAAGTGTTGTGCAAAAAATCGGAACAAATGAAACCCTTTTGAAAACATTTATACAGGTTGCATCCCATTTTCAGTGTATATATTCATTTTACTTCTGTGTTTCTGTCATTCCGCTGCATTCTGCCGGAAAATGTTCCCACGGGACTTAATCCCGGACATTGACACCTTTTCCTTCCAATTGATATAATCAGGCTGGAACAACGGTAAAAAGTAACCAAGCTCAAACCGCGTTGCCCCGCCGGGATGCGGGGAGAAAGGATCCTGCTATGAAAAATCGTATGCTGAAAGCCCTGGCCGCCTTTGGTCTGTCCGTCTGCGTGCTGGCGGGCAGTTCTGTGGTCGGCATGGCCGAAGAGACCCCGGGCAAAACCGAGTGCAAAGAACACACCTGGAAGACCACGACAGAGTATAAGACCGAGTGTGTGGAGACCACCTTCCAGCATAAGCTTCCCGATGGCACCACTGAGACCCTTACACTTTGCCCCGAATGCGGCAAGGTAAAGAATAACACCCAGCTGACCAAGGTAAACGGTGTCTTCTCCAACTTTTCCAACCTGATTGTTCACACCGGGACTCTGAAAAACGGTGAGCAGGTAATGACAGCAGCATTCTACTATCCCACTGTTATTGAACGGGTCATCTGCGAAAAGTGCGGCACCGTAAAGAGCGAGGAGATCACCCCCGCCCGAGTGATGGCTCAGCCGGTCATTGCCAGCATCGAGGTACCCGCCAATACCGTTTCCGGCTACAGCCTGATGCAGATCAATGCCGACGGTACTGAAACGCCGGTCAGTGTCTCCTACAACACCGAGCTGAACAAGGCATACTTCCAGCTGGATGTCACCACCGGGGCCCAGCTGCTGCGGATGGTTCCCACCACCTGATTTCCCCGCATAACCAACGAGACCGCCCGGTGGGCGGTCTCGTTTTTGTTTTATCGGCGTTTCTGCGGCAGGGGGATGCCCAGCACAAGCGCAATGCCCACGGCCAGCGCCACGGCGATCTTGAAGGTGGAGATGCCGTTTGCCAGCGCCAGCGCGTTGTCGCCCTGAATGAAGTAGTAGGCGCTGTAATAGATGCCCGCACCGGGCACCAGCGGAAAGATGCCGGTGAGCAGGAACACCGTCACCGGTGTTCTGAGGGTCATCGCAAGGATGCGGGCCAGCAGCGTCAGCGGGATGACCGCCAGCAGCGAGGCTGCAAAGGCTTCCATTCCGAACAGCTCCGCGATCTCGTATACCAGCCATCCCACTGCGCCCACCAGCCCGCAATAAGGCAGGGTGCGCCTGGGGCAGGCAAAGAGGATGGCAAAACTCAGGGTGCCCGCCCCGGCCAGCAGGAACTGCAGGGCCAGACGGCCCAGCTGCTCCCCGGTGAAAAGAAGCTCTGTCATACCACGGCCACCCCCTTCAAAAAGGCATAGAGGCTCAGCACAAGGCCGGTGCCGATGGCGATGCTGGCCGCAATGAGCAGTGCGTCGATCATCCGGATGGTGCCGGACAGGTAATCGCCCTGCACAAAGTCCCGGATGCCCATGGTAAAGGCGATGCCGGGGGTCAGGATCATCAGAGTGCCGATGATGGCGTGGCTGGACTCAGTGCCCAGCAGGCCGCAGCCCAGAATGCAGCACAGAGTGATGAGGGCGGCGGTGGAGATGGTGCGAAACCCGCCCCCCACGCCGCGCCGCCCGCAGAACAGCAGATAGGCGTTGGCCGCAACACCGGCCGCAGCGGCGGCAAGCCCGGCTTTCAGATTGCCGCCAAAGATCAGCGCAAAGCAGAACGCGCCGCCCATGCCCGCCGCAAGCTGCACCCAGTCCTTTGGAAAAGGGATGCACCTGGCCTGAGCCAGACGGGCCTCGGCCTCGGCGACGGTCTCCACTTCCCCGGACGCGATCTGCCGCGAAAGCTGGTTCACTGCCGCCACCCGCCCCAGGTGGGTAGTACGGGTGGGCACGTTGCGCACCTCGCTCATCTCCGCCGTACCTGCGCTGGCAAAAATGCCGTTGGTCAGCACATAGACATGGAATTCCCGCAGGTGGAAGCTGGCCGCCATGATCTCCATGGTCTGCTCCACCCGGAACACCTCTGCCCCGTTCTCCAAAAGGGTCTGCCCAGCCGCCATGATAAAATCCATGATGCGGCGGCGCTGTTCCCCGTCCGGATACAATTCCCTCTCTGCCATGCTGTGGTCTCCTTAAAATTGGCATAAAAAATGACCGCCTCAACGTTTCAGTGCCTGAGCGGTCATTTTTCTTGACGAATCTATTTGTAGTATAGTCAATCTCCGGCGGCTTGTCAAGCAGGCACGCCGTTTTTTCAGAACTTGAACAGGTTCACGATCCGCTGCCACAGGCGGGTGAAGAAGTTGCCTTCCTGCACATCGGCGGTGGTCTGGGCGGTAACATCCGCAGCGGCGACCGTCTCACCGGTCTTATAGATGAACTTCACGCTGCCGGAAGCATCCTCGGACTTACCGGCAAAGCTGGTGTAGTCCTCCAGACGGCTGGTCATCTCGTCCAGCACGGTCTTCAGGCCATGGATCTGCTCCTCGTCCAGAGCGCCGGTCAGCTTGGAGATGCCCTCCTCATTGAACTGGTTCAGGCCATCGTTCAGCCGGACCGTGCCATCGCTGAGCTGGCCTGCGCCATCATTCAGGGTGGTCACGCCGTCATACAGGGTCTTGGTTCCATCGGCCAGCTGGGCGGCACCGTCCTTTGCGGAATGGGCACCATCAGCGGCGGTGGCAACACCGTTGGTGTACTGGTTGACACTGGACACGAAATACTGGATCTGCGCCAGGCTGTTCTTCAGGGCACGGACATCTGCGATATCCTGGCTGTTCTCAGCCTGATACTTCAGCTCGTCATGCACGGTCTGCTTGGCGCTGGCAGTGCTCAGATCAAGCATGGCGCTGAACATGGAGGGGTCGTAGCTCTGCATCAGCCGCAGAGCAGCTTCCAGGTCATGGTTGGTCTTGGTTGCGGAGAGATACAGGGCAATGTCCAGCTGGCTGGCCTTGAAGCTGGGCTCCTGCTCCCAGACGGTGCGCACCATCTTCTTGCGGGCAGCGGCCAGTGTCTTTTCGTTCATGGTCAGCACTTCGTCAATAACGGAAGCGTAGTTGTCCCAGGTCATGGGGGTGTCGATCAGGCCGCCCTCCATCAGGGTGCTGTTGGCGGAGGCCAGAATGCCATCGGCCACCTGCTGGGCACCAGCCTGCAGGGCGGCGTTGTTGGAGCTCAGGGTATCCAGACCGTTGGTCAGCTGGCCCAGACCATCGTCCAGGGCAGAAGCACCGCTGTTCAGCTGAGAAGCGCCGTCCAGCAGGGCCAGGGTACCGTTGGCCAGCTGGGAAGCACCGTCCACCAGTTGGGCGGCACCATCCATCAGCTGGTTCATGGCATCGTTCAACTGGCTGATGCCATCGGTCAGCTCGTTGAGGCTGCTCAGGTCAAAGGCATTGGTGCCCAGCGCATCGGCGTTGGTGGCACAGGCCAGCATGACCTGCGGTGCGGTCAGGTTCTCAACATCGGCTTCCACGGTGACGCTGTCCTGCAGATAATCCTCCACAGTGGACAGGTCATCGGGCAGCAGGCCGTCCAGAGATTCCTTCACGCCGGGCAGGCAGACAAAAGCGGCCACGCTGCTCTTGGCGGCAGATTCCAGCATTCCGTGCTCGGCGCTCAGGTTGGTGGCATCCTGACCAAAGATCACGCCCACAGCAGTGATGAGCGGGGTGACAACGGTGCGCTCCTTTCCGTTGACGGTCACGGTGCCGGTCTCGTTGTTGGTCAGGTCGATGGTCACGGTCAGGTGGCCGCTCTTGCCGATCAGGTTCTCAAGGCTGTCGGTCACACCGTCCAGCGTATAGGTGACATTTGCGGTGATGGGCAGGGGCTTGTCGGTATTGCCCTTATAGTACACGTCGGTGTCGTCGGTGTTCCAGACCAGCTTTTCGCCGTCCTGGGTGAACGCGGCATCGCTCTCGGTGTTCTGGATATCGGTCAGGGTGCTCTCATCGGTGACATTGGACAGGCCGGAAGCGCTGTACAGGTGCTCGCTGACGGTGGTGGACTTGATGGAGCCGTCGGCGTTCATCACGGCGTAGACGGTCTCATCCTTGGAATAATCGGCCTTGGCGGCTGCAAAGGCGGGCAGGGTCATGCCTGCGGCGAGAGTCAGCGCCAGCGCCGCACTGGCGAAACGAAGCGATTTTTTCATGGTAATTACTCCTTATCAGACTTCTTGGCGTTGGAAGATTCAGGGACCAGCCAGTGCATGGTGGTGTGGCGGATGACCCAGTCCAGCAGCATCAGGGCAGCGGGCAGAACAACCAGAATGACAGCCATACTGATCAGTGCGCCGCGGGAGATGAGCCGGCAGATGCTCTGCAGCAGTTCCATCTTACTGATGGCGGCCACGCCGACGGTAGCGGCAAAGAAGGTCAGGCCGCTGGTCAGGATGGACTGGCTGCAGTGCTCCAGCGACTGCTGGGCAGCTTCCCGGGGGGTGCGGCCATAGCTGCGCTCCTCGTGATAACGGGTGGTCATCAGGATGGAGTAATCCACAGTCGCGCCCAGCTGGATGGTACCGATGACGATGCTGGCGATGAAGGGCAGCTGGGTACCGGTGAAGTACGGGATGCCCATATTGATGGAGATGGCGGCCTCGATGCTGGCAACCAGCAGCACAGGGATGGACAGGCTCCGGAAGGAGATCAGGATGATGGCAGCGACTGCCATGATCGACCAGACGTTGACGTTCTTGAAGTCCACGTCCGCAACCTCGATCAGATCCTTGGTCATGGCACCCTCGCCGGTGATGACACCGTTGGGGTCAACCGCCTTGATGAGGCCATTCATCTCGGTCAGCTGGCTGTTGATGGCATCGGTGCCGGTCTTATAGGAGCTGTTGGCCAGAATGAGCTTGTAGCCGCCGGACTGCAGGATCTCGGTCACGCTGTCGGGCAGCAGCTCGGTCTGGAAGCCCGGGCCGGTGATGGAATCCAGGCTCACCACCTGGGTGATGCCGTCCACATCCTTGAGCTCATCACAGAGGTCAGACACCTGCGTTGCGGTCAGGTCCTCATCCACCAGAATAAAGTGGGAGGTAGTCATGCCGAAGTCCTCGCCCAGCTTGTTGGTGCCAACGATACCGGTCAGGTCCTGGGGCAGCGAGTCGAACAGGGTGTAGTAGACCTCTGTCTTTTGCTGGGCCACCACAAAGGGCACCAGCAGCACAAGAAAGACGACCACGATGGGCATTGCGTGCTTGGAAACAAAGTAGCTGAGCTTGGTCAGCTTGGGCACGATGGTGCGGTGCTTGTACTTTTCGACCTGCTGATCAAAGGTCAGGATCAAAGCAGGCAGAATGACGATGGTGCAGATGACACCCAGCGCCACACCCTTTGCCATAACAACACCGATATCGCGGCCCAGCGTCAGGCGCATGGCGCACAGTGCCAGGAAGCCTGCAATGGTGGTCAGGGAGGAAGCGGTGATGGAGGTCATGGTCTTGCAGATGGCGGTCACCATGGCTTCCTCGTTGGAGGAGCGGAGTTCCTTTTCCTCCTGATAACGGTGGAGCAGGAAGATGGAGAAGTCCATCGTCACGCCCAACTGCAGCACCGTGGAAAGCGCTTGGGTGATGTAGCTGATCTGACCCAGGAAGATGTTGGTGCCAAAGTTGTACGCAATGGGGAACAGCAGGCCCAGCATGAACAGCACGGGCGTGATGGTGCTCTCCAGCGAGAGGAACAGCACCAGCATACTGGCACCCACAGCGCACAGGATGTACAGCGGCATCTCTTCATTGATCAGCGCCTTGGTATCCTGCAAGATGACGCTCATTCCGCCAAAGTAGCAGTCGTGCCGCAGCACCTGTTTGATCTGCTGGACGGCGTTCATCGTCTCGTCGCTGGCGCTGGGCGCATCAAACCGGACGATGAGCATGGTGGAATCATTTTTACCGAACATGAACTGCTGGACATCCGCGGGCAGCATCTCGGTGGGGATGCTGGGGTCGATGACATCGCTGAGCCAGAAGGTCTGTGTGACACCGGGCACCGCATCAATGTCCTTCTTCATGGCGATCAGTTCATTGGTAGGCAGGCCTTCCACCGTGATCATGCCGGTGGAGGCCAGATGGAAGTCGTCCTCAAGCGCTACCTCGCCGATCATGGAGTCGAGCTCCTGCGGCAGATAGGTCAGGACATCATAGTTGATGCGGGTAGCAACCGCGCCGATTGCGGAAGGGATCAACAGCAGGACCGCTACTGTTAAGATCAGCTTGCGCAGACGCACGATGCTCTGTGCGATCTTTTTCATGGGAACCCTCCATACGAAAGTTGATTGGATCTGCCCTAAAATGACCCGTGGTCATTTCTGAGCAAGCACTATTATAACCAATCGACGCAAGGTGTCAAGATAGAAAATGACCAAAAGTCAGTTTTCTTATCACAAAGCAAAAATTGTATAGCTTGTCCGGGGGCTTTTGCTCTTGCGCTCTTCCCTTCTCCCTGCTAAAATATTGTTTACACGACAAAACAACGTCAGAAAAGAGGATGCAGCAAGCTATGAGCACCGTGGAAGGAAAGAAACAGGAAAAGCGCCGTGCGCTTCTGGACGCAGCTTACGAGCTGTTTCTGGAGCGGG
The DNA here is from genome assembly GCF_049545105.1 of Faecalibacterium hominis (ex Afrizal et al. 2022). Taxonomy (NCBI): domain Bacteria; kingdom Bacillati; phylum Bacillota; class Clostridia; order Eubacteriales; family Oscillospiraceae; genus Faecalibacterium; species Faecalibacterium hominis (ex Afrizal et al. 2022). The sequence goes on from NZ_CP186860.1 coordinate 1,582,813, forward strand.
GCACCTCCAAGACCAGCGTGGAGGATATCACCTCCCGCGCCAAGGTGGGCAAGGGCACGTTCTACCTCTATTTTGCCGATAAGGGTTCGGTCACGCAGGCCCTGCTGGCCCGGGTGAGCTACCAGCTGCTGGACAACGCCTGTGCCGCCGCCGAGCAGCACGCCGCCGAGCTTACCAGCTTCCCCGACCAGATGATCTTTGTCATTGACCATATCATCGAAGCCCTGCGCGCGGACACCCTGATGCTCCGCTTCCTGGAGCGCAGCTTTGTCTGGCCCGGGCTGGATCAGATCGAAGCCAGCGGCGAGGCCGAGCCGCTGATGCGCAAGGTCCTCCAGACCGTGATGTGCAGCCCCGAGATGGCAGGCCGCACCGAGCGGGAGATCTACCAGCGCATCACCGCCCTGGGCAGCATGTGCATGTCGGTGTGCTATACCTCCGTGTTGGAGGGCAAGCCCGACAACATCGACAACATGAAGCCCATCCTCTATGACATCATCCGCCGGGCGCTCTGAGCGCACCTCTCCCCTGCCAGCCCCCGCAAAGGGGCCTTTGCGCCAATCCCCCGGGGCAAAAAACGGAAAAGGCAGACTTTTTTCAAAAAAGCCCTTGCAATTGCGCGAAAAATGTGGTATTATATTTAAGTCGATACGACATCTGGACGGTTAGCTCAGCTGGTAGAGCATCTGCTTGACGTGCAGGAGGTCACAGGTTCGAGTCCTGTACCGTCCACCATTCAGTTCGTACTCGAACCCAATCTTCTATGAGAAAGGGTTCGGGTACGTTTTTTGTTTATCGGAGGTTCTGCGGAAGGACTACTCGGAACGGTAAACGAGCAAAGGCAGGGTATCATCGTGGTGATGGTATCCTGCCTTTTGTTTTGCGGGATCAAGGTCGCTTTGTGCGAACTTGATCGTCCCCCTATATGGCGCGTTTGGGGGTAATCGCTGCGTACGTGCGTACCGGGAGCCTGTACACCTCTGACAATGTGTAACACACTAGACTTTGTTCCAAAGTCCGTGTGCTAAGGGGCAGGCCCCTTAGAATTCCTGTGGAGTGTGTACGCACGTACGCAGGAAAACGGCAAAATTTCACTATATCGGGGTGTTCTTTCATTGAAGAGTATGATATACTCGGCTTAGTTCAACAAATCGGAATTGAGGGAGTAGGAGAAATCGAGATTGGAGGATAAGTTGGTGAACAAGATTTTCAAAGGTCTTATTCGATTTTTGATAGAAGTGATAGTTATGACTGTTTTGATTGTTGGGATCAACATATTTACGAATGGTATGTATCTTTGGGGATTGCCCCGCATAAATGATATTCAGTCTGTAAATATCACGTATCCGAGTGTCACGGATGATGTTAAAGAAATTTCGAGCAGTGAGGACATTGAGTTAGCCTTAAAGCTAACGGGATTTCTGAAATATGATTTATTTGGGGAAGTGAATAGCGAAGAAGAACCCGCTATTACAATTACTTATTTTCTCAAGGATGGAACAAGCAAAACAATCTCCGCTAATAACACTACTGTCTGGTGGAACAATAAAATTCATGTAATCAAGGACAAGGAAATGTTTGTCAACCTAACAGAGGGAATTTTCTTTCTGGAAGATTTACAAACAAAGTAAATCAATTCCAGTTTGCTGTACTCGTTCCTAGCAGGGTTTGGGGCAGGCACGCCCCAACAAGAAGCTGTCCCAAAGGGGCAAGAATTTTCAAGAATTGAAAATTTGTGGCCACGGGACGATTCTTGCTCTCACCTTTTTCGCTGCGTTTCGCAATTTTCACATTTCAATCTGCTCGCAGATTGTTGACAAGCTGCGCTTGACCCGATACTATAAAGGCAAGTCGAATACACGCCAAGGAGGTGCAACCATGACCGCCGTGATCTACGCCCGCTATTCATCTGACAGCCAGCGAGAAGCGTCCATTGAAGGACAACTGCGCGACTGCAAGGACTACGCCGAGAAGAACGGCATCACCGTGGTCGGCACCTACATTGACCGTGCCTACTCTGCCAAAACGGATGACCGCCCGGACTTTCAGCGGATGATCAAAGACAGTGGAAAGAAAATCTTCGATGTGGTTCTGGTCTGGAAGCTGGACCGCTTTGCCCGGAACCGATTCGATGCCGTGAACTACAAGTACCAGCTGGAAAAGAACGGTGTCCATCTGGTGTCTGCTATGGAACCCATCTCGCAGGGGCCTGAAGGCATTATGGTGGAGAGTATGCTGATCGGCATGGCGGAATACTATTCCGCCGAGCTCGCCCTGAAAGTGGCGCGCGGTGAGCGCGAAAATGCCCTTCAGTGCAAGTATAACGGCGGTGTGGTGCCGCTGGGCTTTACCATTGGCAAGGAAGACAGACTGTACCATATCGACCCGGAAACGGCGCCCATTGTGCAGGAGATCTTCACCCGGTACGCCAACGGCGAGCCTGCCGAGAAAATCGCAGCATCCCTGAACGAGCGCGGTCTGCGCACCCGTACCGGCAAGCCCTTTGTCAAGAACAGCTTCTTCCAGATTTTCCGGAACCGCCGCTACATAGGCGAATACCGCTATAAGGACATCGTGACACCGGGCGGCATTCCCGCCATCGTGGACGAGGACTTGTTCAACCGGGTGCAGCAGCGTTTCGAGCAAAACAAGATTGCCCACGGTCGCCCCGCAAAAGAGGATGTGAGTTATCTGCTGACCACCAAGCTGTTCTGCGGCAAGTGCGGCACCCTGATGGGCGGTGAGAGCGGCACCAGCCACATGGGAAACACCTACTATTACTACAAGTGCGGCAACGCCAAACGCCACGGCAAGGCGCACTGCGACCTGAAAGCCATCCGCAAAGAGCCTCTGGAACGGTTCGTGGTGGAAACTGCTATTAAGGTGATTTTCAGCGATGAAATCATCGAACGACTGATAGATTTGATTATGGAAGCCCAGCAGCAGGAGAACACCCGCCTGCCCGTTCTGAAAGACCAGCTCCGGGATACAGAGAAGCGGCTGGCAAATCTTCTGGAAGCCATTGAACAGGGCATCCTGACCCCGACCACCAAGCAGCGGTTGGACGAACTGGAAGCCCGGAAGGAAGCCCTGAACACCAGCATTCTAGAAGAAGAGCTGAAAAAGCCAGTCCTGACCCGCGAATGGATGCGGTTCTGGTTTGAAAAATTCCGCAAGGGTGACATGAGGGACATGGAACACCAGCGGCAGATCATTGATACCTTTGTCAACTCGGTCTACGTCTTTGATGACCGGGTCGTACTCAATTTCAACTTCACGGATGATTCCAAAATCATCTCCCGTGAAGACGTTTTGGGTTCGAGTGCTGTGGACAATGCTCCACCATACGAAAGCCTCTAACGAAAGTTAGAGGCTTTTTTGTTGCGTCTGCCACTGTCTCACATCAGAGCAGGACGGTACAGAACTCGAACAGGGCGGCCCCGCCAGCGCAAGTCCGAGCGGTCGTACAATAGCAAAGGCAGAGTATCATCATTACGGTGGTATCCTGCCTTTTGCTATTCTTCATAGAGTATGGTATACTCAGCTCAACAATTCAGAAGTTGGCATGGAGATTTATATGAGAAACTATGAAATCGAAAACGAAATGTACCGCAGGGCGGTAGAACTGATTGAAACACGGTATCCTGTCGGTTGGGGTGGTGCTGGTGTCGTGCATACATCGAATGGAAATTATTACACAAGTGTCAGCATTGAGACTGCTAACGCATCTGCTGTTTTGTGCATCGAGACAGGTGCAATGCTTGAAGCACATAAATTCAATGAAAAGGTAACGCATTGCATGTGTCTTGTCCGTAAAGATGAGAAATCCCCCTATCAGATATTGTCTCCGTGCGGTATTTGCCAAGAGAGATTAAGATACTGGGGTGAAGATGTGCAGGTAGCAGTTACCACAGAAGAAGAAAAAATCAAATTCGTACAGCTGAAAGAATTGCAGCCCTATCATTGGACAAAAGCATACCCCGCTGAAGAACTTGAACATTGGAACGAATAAGTTCGCCGCACATCCTCATCGCATCGGGGAACTGCCCATGGGGCGGTTCTTGCTTTCACGCTTTTAGGAAAAGGGTTCGGGTACGTTTTTGTTTATTGAAGTTTACCGCAGCAACCGAACGGTAAATGAGCAAAGGCAGGGTATCACCATGACGGTGGTATCCTGCCTTTTGTTTTGATATGTTTTATCAGTAGATCACAGCATCCGTTGCAGTATAGCCTTCGAGAGAATTCTCCTTGACCTGAATACAAATATAAGTGATTTCAGAATTGTTTGCAGCAAAGAACTGACGTTTTGCCACGGGAGAAATCTTCAGCCAGTCGCCTGCTGCAAGGCTGATTTCTTCGCCATCGATAACGACCTTGCCTTTGCCGGAAAGAACACCGTAGATTTCCTCATTTGCCTTGTGGGAGTGGACAAACGGAACATTTGCTCCCGCAGGAAGCGTATTCAGGCTGATCTCCGCACCAGTCAGGGCGAGCTTTTCGTGAAGCTCCGTCCGATCTTCTTTTCCAACGGTCATTTTTGTGTAGCTTGCCATTGTAAGCACCTCCATTTTGATTCGCAATCTTTCATTGCCTGAGCTAAGTATAAAAGCTCGCACATTCAAAAACAAGTACGCACCTTTTTGTAACTGTACACTCAAAAATGAATGTGATATACTATACACAGAGGTGACTGATATGCGTACAAAAGAAGAACTGCCGGAATGTCCGGTTGCAACAGCAGTATCCCTGATTGGCGGAAAATGGAAACTCTTGCTTCTGCGCAATCTGAAAGAGCGTCCATGGAGATTCAATGAGCTGCAAAGAAGCATCGACGGGATCTCGCAGAAAGTTTTGACCGAGAGCTTAAGACAGATGATTGATGATGGGCTTGCCTACCGCCGTGATTATCACGAGAATCCTCCCAAAGTAGAATATGGGTTGACCGATCTCGGAACGGAAATGTTACCAATCGTCAATGCACTTGCAGACTTTGGCAATTACTATAAATCAGTCGTTGATCGGTCATAATCGATATTATGAAGTAGGGTTTAGGGCAGGCACGCCCCAACAAGACCGCGTTTGCGAAGCAACGAACGCCCCAGTGGGGATTTCAAGCGGCAGAACGGTCTGCGTTAGCAGATGGAGGGGCTTTGCCCCAACAAGTTCTGAAAAGAGACTACTCAGAGCGATAAACAAGCAAAGGCAGGGTATCACCATGGAGGTGGTACCCTGCCTTTTGCTTTGCATCCCTTATATTGCACGTTTCGGGTCAATCGCTGCGTACGTCCGTACATGGCCGGTACGCACGTACGCAGGAAAAAGGGCAGGTTCTTGCATATAGGGGTGTTCTTTCGGCTGTCGGTATGGTATACTCGGTTTAGTTCAACAAATCGGAATTTACTTCTACTTAGACATACAAACTGTTGACAGTAAAACTCCTATATAGTATTATTTGATAAAATACTATGTAGGAGTTTTTTGTGTGAAAATGAATGGCGGATTTCTTGTCACCAAAATAAAACAGCTTGGAGACCGGATTTTCGAGAAAATTCTCAGCGAAAAGAATATTGATGCATTTAATGGAGCTCAGGGGCGTATTCTTTATGTGCTGTGGCAGGAGGATGGTATCTCAATCAGGTTACTCTCGACTAAATGCGGATTAGCGATAACATCTCTTACTACGATGCTGGAAAGAATGGAAAATCAAGGGCTGATAAGACGCGTTCAGTCTGAAACGGACAAAAGGAAAACACTCCTGTTTCTGACTGAGAAAGCACACGCCTTAAAGGGCGAGTACGATTCTGTATCTGATGAGATGGGCAGTATTTATTACAAAGGTTTTTCAGAGGAAGAAATTACCCGGTTTGAGGAATGCCTCGACCGCATCAGAAAGAATCTTGAGGGGTGGCAGAAGTCATGAGTATTTGTATCAAAGATCAGATTCAGAACATGAATATCGTCATTGGCTGCACAGTGGGGTGTACATATTGCTATGCCCGCAACAACGTGAAACGCTGGCATATGATTGAAGACTTCTCTGACCCTGAATTCTTTCCGGGTAAGCTCAAGATGATGGAAAAGAAACGTCCGCAGAACTTTCTTCTTACTGGGATGAGCGATCTCTCCGGATGGAAGCCGGAATGGAGAGACGAGGTATTTGTAAAGATCCGTGAAAATCCACAGCATCAGTTTCTGTTTCTGACCAAGCGCCCCGATCTGCTGGATTTTGATACCAATCTGGAAAACGCATGGTTTGGCGTTACGGTGACGAGGAAAGCAGAACTGTGGCGTATCGACGCCCTTCGGAAAAACGTCAGAGCAAAACATTACCATGTTACCTTTGAGCCGTTATTCGACAATCCCGGCACAGTTGACCTTTCCGGAATCAATTGGATCGTTGTGGGCACCATGACCGGAGCTCAGAGCAGGAAGATTCATACGGAGCCGGAATGGGCATGGTCTCTGGCGGACCAGGCACATAAGCTCGGCATTCCGGTGTTTATGAAGGAAGACCTTGTCTCTATCATAGGGGATGAAAATATGATTCAGGAAATGCCGGAAGAATTTAATAAAGTGTTAGAGGTACAGAAATCATGGAAGAAGTAATAAATGGAATCCTCATTCGTGAGGTGGAAACAAAGAACATCATGACTAAGTCTAGTCTGCCGGTAGGTGGTTACTCGGTCAATCCCTATGTAGGCTGTACACATGCCTGCAAGTATTGCTATGCTTCTTTTATGAAGCGCTTTACCGGACACACGGAGGAATGGGGCACTTTCCTTGATGTGAAGCATTGGCCGGAAATTAAAAATCCGAAGAAATATGCCGGACAGCGGGTGGTCATCGGTTCTGTGACAGATGGCTACAATCCACAGGAGGAGCAATTCGGGAATACCAGAAAACTTCTGGAGCAGCTGATCGGCAGTGACGCAGATATTCTGATCTGCACAAAGTCGGATCTTGTGGTACGGGATATTGATCTGCTGAAGAAGCTTGGACGTGTAACCGTTTCATGGTCGATCAACACACTGGATGAAAATTTCAAGAACGATATGGACTCTGCTTCGAGCATTGAGCGGCGTATCGCTGCTATGAAGCAGGTATATGAAGCAGGTATCCGTACAGTCTGTTTCGTATCCCCGGTATTTCCCGGTATCACGAATTTTGAAGCAATCTTTGAGCGGGTAAAGGATCAGTGCGATCTGTTCTGGCTCGAAAATCTCAATCTTCGAGGCGGTTTCAAAAAGACAATTATGGATTATATCACCGAAAAACATCCTGATCTTGTACCACTTTACGACGAGATCTATAACAAGCATAACCGCAGCTACTTTGAAGCACTTGAAGTAAAAGCTGCGGAAATGGCTAAGAAGTATGATTGTCCCTTTGTGGATAATGAAATGCCTTATGGCAGAGTCCCGCAGGGGCATCCGGTAATCGTGGATTATTTCTATCATGAGGAAATCCGTGGGACAGAGAATACTGGAAAAAGAAATCGTTAAACAGAAATTTTGTAAGAACTTTGATCGAGGGAGACTCCTTGTCCGAAGGGCAAGAAGGTGCAATCGAGAAGATTTAGAACAATTCCAGTTTGACGGAGTAATGGATATGAAAATCCGAGAAGTGAATGAGAATAAAAAGCAGTTTATATCATTATTGTTATTAGCTGATGAACAGGCGAGCATGGTTGATCGGTATCTTGAAAAAGGAACTATGTATGTGCTTGAAGACAATGATGTAAAAGCTGAATGTGTTGTCACCGATGAAGGTAACGAAATACTTGAAATTAAGAATATCGCAGTCGATCCGGAAAATCAGGGAAAGGGCTATGGCAAAGCACTAATTGATTTTCTTGCCGGTAAATATGCAGATGAATATTCTGTTTTGCAAGTTGGAACAGGTGACAGTCCATTGACGATACCATTTTATGAAAAATGTGGATTTGTTCGTTCTCACAAGATTCCTAATTTCTTTACCGATAATTATGACCACCTAATTTATGAGGGCGGTGTACAACTAATAGATATGGTATATTTGCAAAGACATATATAACTTCCAGTTTGCCGTACTCGTTCCCAGCAGGGTTTGGGGCAGGCACGCCCCAACAAGACCGCGTTTGCGCAGCAAGAGGGAGGGGCCTTGCCCCGACAGGTTCCTGCGGAGGCACCACTCGGAACGGTAAACGAACAAAGGCAGGGTATCACCATGGAGGTGGTACCCTGCCTTTTGTGCTATATGTCGCGTTTGGGGGTAATCGCTGCGTACGTGCATACCGGGGAGAGCCTGTACACCTTTGGCAAGGTGTGCCACACTAGACTTTGTGCCAAGGGGCTGCGCCCCTTTGGAACCTCTGCGGTGCGTGTACGCACGTGCGTAGCAAAACGACTAAGTTCTCGTATATAGGGGTATTCTTGTAGACAACGGTATGATATACTCGTCTTAAAGAGCGAAAAAGGAGACAAATATATGGACAGTAGTGAAATCCTCGCAGAAATGGAAATGAATTACGATGATCTAGTTGCATATCTTCTGGGTAAATATGGTAAAGCTCAGTATGACTATTTTCTAACCGATAAATGCGTTTCAAAAAATCGGAAAGTAACGAGAACATCGGAAGGATTGCTTTGTCATCACATCGATGAAAATATACATGATGATCTTTCCGAACCTCACTATGCAATAAAAAGTCCTTTTGCAAGCCAAAAAGCTGATAGATTGGTATACTGCAATTATATAGAACACCTTCTGCTACATATTCAAATCGGAAAGGACCGCTACTGGAAAACGCACTCAACCATACGATCGCCGGCCTCATTTTCAGCATTTATCATGCCTGGTATGCATTATCTTTGTTATGACTTAAATGAGTTATATGATAAAGATGGAAGTGTTCTTGAATGGAAAATGCGGTGCTACCGTAAGGTTGAAGAAAACTTTAATGATTATGTATTTATTCTTAAGAGTTTTGTCAACTACTTGGAAGAACATTACAAAGGTCCAAAATTAACTTTTTATGTAGGAAAAAAGGTTAAACATAAAATCCAAGGAGAAGGTATCGTTACCGAGATTAAAGGAAAAGGTACGAGTGCGATAGTAACGATTCAGTTTGACAAATATAAAAATTTCACCTATGGAGAGTCGTATGACTGTTTTGTTGTAGAGTTAAAGGATGAACTTGCGAGAAGTTGGAGTTCTGATTGCGTCGCCAAAATACGCAGTGCTCTAGGATAAATTTAGCAGGGTTTGGGGCAGGCACGCCCCACCATACAGTTCGTACCCGAACCCGATTCTTTACGAAAAAGGGTTCGGGTACTTTTTTGTTTATTGAAGTTTACCGCAGCAACCAAACGGTAAACAAGCAAAGGCAGGGTATCACCATGATGGTGGTATCCTGCCTTTTGATATTATCGTATCCTCGGTTTCGTTCAGTAGATCGAAAGTTATACTGGGGTTTCCGGGCGGTTGAGGTTCTTATGGACCATCAGTCCTTCTTCTCTGCAGTGCGGGCAAAGAAGTTGGCGAGGAGGGCACCGGAAATGTTATGCCACACAGAGAACACAGCGCCGGGGATGGTTGCCAGCGGATACTGTGCAAAGTGGGCAGCGGCCAGAGAGGTGGCCAGACCGGAGTTCTGCATACCGACCTCGATGGAAATTGCACGGCACTTAGTGGAATCCAGCTTCAGCAGTTTGCCCACGCCAAAGCCGGTGAGGTAGCCCAGCAGGTTGTGCAGGATGACCACGGCCAGGATCAGCAGACCGCTGGTCATGATCTTGGCAGAGTTTGCGGACACAACGGCGCAGATGATGAGCACGATGGCAGTGGTGGAGATCAGCGGCAGCACACGGACGGCATTCTGGGTGAAGGCATGGAAGAAGTGATTGACCACAAAGCCCAGTGCGATGGGAACCAGCACCACCTTGACGATGGACAGGAACATATTCACGGGGTTCACCTCCACGCGCTGACCGGCATACAGCAGGGTGAGCAGCGGGGTGAGGAACGGAGCCAGCACGGTGGAAACAGCAGTCATGCCAACGGACAGTGCAACGTCGCCCTTAGACAGATAAGTCATCACGTTGGAGGAGGTGCCGCCGGGGCAGGTGCCCACAAGGATGACACCGATGGCCAGCTCAGTGGGCAGATGGAACACCTGCGTCAGCGCCCATGCAAGGAAGGGCATCAGCGTGAACTGTGCAATGCAGCCGATGATCACGTCCTTCGGGCGGCTGAACACCACCTTGAAATCCTCCGGCTTCAGGGTGAGGCCCATGCCGAACATAACGATGCCCAGCAGGGTGTTGACCCATGCGGTCTTTACCACGCTGAATGTGCCGGGGAAGAACAGGGCCAGCGCTGCCACCACAATGACGATGCCAGCCATATACTTGCCTACAAAGTCGCTTACTTTTTCCAGTGTTTTCATGTTAAACTCTCCTTTTCCAGGTCCTGATTTTTGCGGATGCAAAGGCAATGAAACATCCGGAAAATGGCTTTCCCGCAAACAAAAACGCCTTTGTCCCTTACGGTTTGTAAGAGACAAAGGCGTAGATCCTCTGCGGTACCACTCTTATTGCCGGTGCAAAACCCGGCCCCTCAGTGCGCATCCAACAATGCGCGGCCCGTGATAACGGGGGCCTGCCGTTCCCGCTTACTGGGGCGCAGATGCCGCCCATTCAGCCGGAAAGCTCGGAGAGGATCTTCCCACGGACACCCTGCACTGCCTTGCACCATCCGGCAGCTCTCTGCAGCATTCTTTCCGGGTACTCTTTCTCGTCATAGCCGAATATTTCACTGCCCCGGAGTATACTCCCCTGCAAGGGGAAAGTCAAGTGATGCGGCCCGTCGGATTTTTCATCTGGTTTGCATCCGGAGTGAAAGCATTTCAGACAAGGGCAGCGCCGGGGTCTGCGGCAGACGATGCGGAGGCAAAGCAGAACGAGCAGCCTTATCCGCACAGCGAACAAGTGATATACCAGAAAGCTCGGTCTTACGACCGATTTCTCAACTTTTTCTGCCAAAAAGTGGTTAAGATGCGGCAAAGATTTTTCTTTTTGTGCTTTCGGTTTTCCGCGGAGCATTCTTTCATCTGCTGCTGCGTGAAGTTGATTTTCTCAATTTTACACGATATTCCGTAAAATTGTTCATTTCCATTTTCCAGTTCGTCTTTTTACTGCACCACCGGTTTCACCGGACATGCAAAACACGCCGCCAAATTTCGAAATTTTGGCTGTTTATTTTGAAACCAAGAGATGGTATATAAATTTTGTCAGAACATTTTGCGGGTACGAACCTGCATTCATGCAGCCGTTTCAAAGCGGCGTGACAATTTTGACAGAGAGGTGATTGGTGTGTTTTGGTATCATTGTGTTATGGAACGACTTTATCATCCCGCGTGTGGTGCGTATACATCCTTTGGCATCGCCGCGTATTCTACATCTCACGGACGACACCGAAAACTGCGGTTCATCTCAGATGTCTCCGTTGACCCGGTGCGGGTCCTTCGCCTGGCCGCGCGCTGTACCGCGTGCCAGCTCGATCCGTCTCAGCTGATGGATGTGGTGGAGGATCTGCTGGCGGCATAAGGCCGCTTTTTGCGGGAGGAGTTTTTTCTGTCACAATTCTATGGTATACTGGTAGAAAAAACGCCGGAGGATACCACCATGGCAGAAACGAATCAGACCCAGCGGGAAGAAGAGCTGGCCCGCCGTGAGGCACTGCTTGCCCAGCGGGAGGCCCAGCTGGAAAAGGAGCAGGCAGAACTTGCCGCCGCCAAAGCCCAGAGCGCTGAGCGCAAAAAGACTCTGCTGGACAACAACGACCCGAATTTCGTCAACCCCAAGGAAAAGCTCTACGATAAATTCCCCCTCACGGTCCACCAGATGGACATCATCATTGGGGTGCTGTTTGCCCTCATTCTTCTGTTTCTGGTGCTGGGCATGACGCACACCAGCTTTTTCGGGCTGTTCGGCGGCTGAACCCTGCCCGCCCCACCCGCGCAGAAACCCATAAACGCACGAAAGCCCCGGCCGGAGCCGGGGCTTTCTGTTTGCTGCAAATGCCTGTTACAGCAGGACGTATTTCAGGATGAACAGAACGGTCAGCACATACATCAGGGGGCTGATCTTCTTCTCCTTGGCCTTGCCGGTGATGACATTCAGCAGGGTCCAGGAGATAACACCGATGGCGATGCCCTCAGAGATGCTGTATGCGGTGGGCATTGCCAGGATGGTCAGGAATGCGGGGATGCCCTCAGCAGGATCGTCGAACTCGATCTTCAGGGCAGAACCCATCATGTAGAAGCCAACGATGATCAGGGCCGGAGCGGTCGCAAAGCTGGGGATGGTCAGGAACAGGGGGCTGAACACCACGGCCAGCAGGAACAGCACACCGGTGGTCATGGAGGTCAGGCCGGTGCGGCCGCCCTCGGTCACGCCGGAAGCGCTCTCGACGAAGGTGGTGGTGGTGGAGGTGCCCAGCACGGCACCGGCGCAGGTGGCGATGGAGTCGGCCATCAGCGCGCCCTTGATGTTGGGCAGCTTGCCCTCCTCATCCAGCATGTCGGCCTTGGAAGCAACACCGATCAGGGTGCCCAGGGTATCAAACAGGTCAACGAAGAGGAAGGAGAACATCACGGCGAAGAAGTTCAGGATGCCCACGCCGGAGAAATCGGTCTTGAACACCTGACCAAAGGTCTTGCCCAGAGCAGAGAAATCGAAGCTGATGAAGCTGGTGGGGATAACACTGTACATGCCGGCATCGGGGTTGGGGATGTAGATGCCGGTCAGCTCGCAGAGGATGCCCAGCACCCAGGTGATGAGGATGCCGTACAGGATGCCGCCCTTGACCTTTTTGACCAGCAGGATGGCAGTGATGAGCACGCCCACCAGCGCGAGGATCGCACCTACGCCGATGCTGTGGAAGGTCTCGCCCTTGAAGTGCTGATAGGTGACAAGGGTAGAATCGCTGTTCACGATCAGCTTTGCGTTCTGCAGGCCGACGAAAGCAACGAACAGGCCGATGCCCACGCTGACAGCGCTCTTCAGGGTCATGGGGATGGCATTGAAGATGGCCTCACGCACATTGGTCAGGCTCAGCACGATGAAGATGATGCCCTCCACAAAAACGGCCATCAGAGCCAGCTGCCAACTGTAGCCCATGGTCAGGACGACCGTGTAGGAGAAGTAGGCGTTCAGGCCCATGCCGGGAGCCAGAGCGAACGGATAGTTGGCCAGCAGAGCCATCAGGGCAGTGCCAACGAACGATGCCAGCGAGGTGGCGATCAGGACCGCATTGGCATCCATGCCCGAAGCGGACAGGATGCTGGGGTTGACCGCAAGGATGTAGGCCATCGTCATAAAGGTGGTGACACCCGCCATGAGTTCGGTCTTGACATCGGTGTGGTTTTCTTTCAGGTGAAAGATCTTTTCTAACATGAAAGTTCCTCCTGTGTTATAGTAAAAACAAAAACCGCCGCGTGGGAACCGGCGGAAAGAACAGCTCCCATTGTAGCAGAACTGTTTTCCCCTGTCCATGGTCGAAACACAGAAAATTCACGAAAAGTTCAAACTTTCTTGTATAGGTATGACTTATCCAAAGGCTTTTTGGCGTTTTATGGAAATTTTTCTTTCCGGTCATGGAGTTTGTGCTGACCCTGATATATCCATAGTCTGTATTTGCGATAAAATCGACCTCCTATTCACGAAAAAGCGCCCCCGCTCACTGCGATCTTACAGTGAACGGGGGCGCTGTGCATTTTCATAGAAAAGAGCGGATTTTGCAAGAAAAAATCTCCGTAGATCCGGGAAGCTTACACCTGATGCTCTGCGATCCACTGGCCCATCTGCTGGGCGATGGCCTTGATCGAGCCATCCTCAAAGGGAACCTTCAGTCCGGCGGTCTGCATCAGCTCTGTGTAGCTGGCCAGACCGGCACGGCGCACCAGCTTGAGGTAGCGTTCCCAGGCATCCTTGTGGTCCTTGAGGCTCAGCAGGAAGAATTGCAGCGCAGCCATGGTGGACAGGCAGTAATCAATATAGTAGAAGGGGCACTCATAAATGTGGAGCTGACGCTGCCAGCCGGCACCGCGGCCATAGAAGGGCAGGTTGTCGAAATCGATCCAGGGGCGGTACTTGTGCTCCAGCTCCAGCCAGACGGCGTTGCGCTCGTCCGGGGTGAGGTTGGGGTTCTGGTACATCCTGTGCTGGAACTCGTCCACGATGCAGCCATAGGCCAGGAAGAGGAAGCTGTCCTCGGCGTGGAGCAGGGCGTATTTCTCAGTGTCCTTGCCAAAGAGCAGATGGTGCCAGGGAGCCGTCAGGAACTCCATGGCCATGGAATGGATCTCGGCGCTCTCCATGCCGGGGCACTCGAGGTCTGCGGGGACCTTGGGGTCACGCTCGGCCACATAGCCCTCAAAGGCGTGGCCGCACTCGTGAGTCAGCACGTCCACGTCAGCAGAGGTGTTGTTCCAGTTGGCAAAGATAAAGGGGGCCTTGTAGGTGGGCAGGCTGGTCATATAGCCGCCGGACATCTTGCCGGGGCGGCTCTCCACGTCGAACAGCTCATTGTCCTGCATGAAGTCAATGAATTCTGCGGTCTCGGGGCTCAGCTCGTGGTACATGGTGCGGGCGGCGGCCATCCGGGCATCGTAGCCGGGGATGGGAGAGGGGTTGCCGTCCTGAAACGCCACAGGCAGGTCGGAGAAGGTCAGGTGGGAGATGCCGGTGCGCTTGCAGCGCAGCTCGATCACCTTTTTCAGCTCGGGCACCACATCGTTGGCCACCTGGTCGCGGAACTTCCGGATCTCGGCAGGGCCGTAGCCGATGCGGTTCATCCGCACATAGGAAAGCTCGCTGTAATCGTGGTAGCCCAGGATCTGCGCCTGTGCGTTCAGGTTCTTGACGATCTTGGTGTACAGGCCATCCAGCTCGTCACGGTGGGCATCGAAATACGCTGCCTCGGCCTCGTAGGCGGCGCGGCGGACAGCAGGGTCCAGGTTCTCCTTATAGGGGCCCAGCTGGGGAATGGTCAGCTGCTTGCCGTCAAACTCGACCAGTGCGCCGCCGTACACCTGCTGGTACTGGCTGACAAGGGCGTTGTACTCCTTCTGCAGCTCCACGGTGCGGTCATCCATGCCCAGCACGGCGTTCTTCATACCGGCCACGCAGGTGGTGCCAAAGGCTTCGGTCAGCGCGTCCACATGGGCGTTGGCCAGAAATGCCCGGCTGATCTCCACCCGTGCGTTCTCCACGGCGGGACTGTTGGCATCAAAGAAGTCCTGCTCGGCCTTCCAATAAGCGTCACGGGTGTCGCAGGTGTAGTGGATGCTTGCCAGCTGTGCGGCGGTGCTGTAATCGGCAAAGGCGCGGCTCTGCTCGTAGTAAACATTCACCAGCTCCTCGCCGCTGGCGGCCCCGGCGGCCTTGGCAGCCAGCGCCTTGCACTGGCCCAGCAGGGCATCAATGTCCGGGCGGGTATAACTCATTTCGCTGAATTTCATGGGATCCATCCTTTCGTTTCTTCTTGTCTGAGTGCTGAACCCATATTAGCACGTTTGGGGAAAAAGGGCAATGGAAAAGAGGAACTGCCCCTGTGGAGGAAAGTGTGTCAGAATTGTAAAAGTTAAAATATTTTAGCTATTATTCTTGACTTATCCGACGATTCAGATATAATGGTCGTGTTCGCAAGAAACCTCAAACTTTTTAGATAATAAAAATACAAACCGATCAAAGGAGAATATTACCATGACGTTTGAAGAAATGAAGAAGATCGTTGTTGACACCCTGAACTGCGAGGAGGACAAGGTGACCATGGAGGCCAGCCTGACCGAGGATCTGGAGGCCGACAGCCTGGATGCCGTGGAGCTGAACATGGCGCTGGAGGATGCCTGTGGTGTGTCCATCCCGGACGAGGAGCTGGCAAAGCTCAAGACCGTGGGTGACATCTACAACTACATCACCGCACATATCTGAGGAAACATGCGATGAATGATATCCGAGATCTGCTCCCCAACCGGATGCGGGAGCGCACTTTCCAGCTGAAAGCCAAGCGGGATGCCGGAGCTGTCTGGCACGAGCCGCAGTTTGTGGAGTGCAAGCAGTGCGGCCGCCGCGCTGCCCGCACCCTGTGGGGCAAAAGCCTGTATGTCTGCCCCAACTGCGGCTATCACATGCCCATTGGCGGGTATTACCGGCTCAGTCTGGTGCTGGATCACGGCAGCTTCCGGGAACTGGACGCTGACCTTGATCCGCAGGATGTGCTGAACTTCCCCGGATACGGGGAAAAGCTTGCCGCCGCCCAGAACAAGACCGGCCTGCACGAGGCTGCTGTCACCGCTGTCGGCCGCATTGGCGGCGTGGCCTGTGTGGCAGCCGTGTTGGACAGCCGGTTCTTTATGGGCAGCATGAGCACGGCTGTGGGCGAGAAGATCACCCGCGCCGTGGAGTACGCCACTGCCAAGCGCCTGCCTCTGGTCATCTTTTCGGCCAGCGGCGGCGCGCGGATGCAGGAGGGCATTTTCAGCCTGATGCAGATGGCCAAGACCAGCGCCGCCATCCAGCGCTTTTCGGCAAAGGGCGGGCTGTACGTCAGCGTGCTGACCCACCCCACCACCGGCGGCGTGACCGCCAGCTTTGCAAGCCTGGGCGATATCATGCTGGCCGAACCGGGGGCACTCATCGGCTTTGCCGGCCCCCGTGTCATTGAGCAGACCATCGGTGAAAAACTGCCCGCCGGGTTCCAGCGCAGCGAATTCCAGATGGAACACGGCTTTGTGGATCAGGTGGTGCCCCGCAGTCAGCTGCGGGATACGCTGATCCAGGTCCTGCAGCTTCATGCCGGAGGGAAACACGAATGATAAAAGATATTTTGGAGCAGCTGGCCCCGCTGGACGCACAGATCGCCGCGCTGAAGGGCAGCGGCAGTGACATGGAGGCTATCACCGCCCATGCGTCCGAACTGGCAGAGCTGGCGGTGGAAGAGGACGAGATTCTGCGCTCCTGCGGCCCGCTGACTGCCGAGGATCGGGTCTTTCTGGCCCGTCACCCGGAGCGTCCGCACATCGACGAGACGATCTCTGCCCTGTTCACGGATTTCTTTGAGCAGCGCGGCGACCGGCAGTGCAAGGAGGACGCGGCCATTCTGGGCGGCGTGGCCCGTTTCCACGGGATGCCGGTGACGGTCATCGGCCACCGCAAGGGCTCCACGCTGGAGGAAAATCTGGCCTGCAACTTTGGAATGCCGGGGCCGGAGGGTTACCGCAAGGCTCTGCGCCTGATGAAGCAGGCTGAAAAATTCGGCCGTCCCATCATCACCTTTATCGACACGCCGGGCGCTTACCCCGGCAAGGATGCCGAGGAGCGGGGGCAGGGCGAGGCCATTGCCCGGAATCTGATGGAGATGAGCGGCCTGACGGTACCGGTCATCGCCGTGGTCACCGGCGAGGGTTCCTCCGGCGGCGCGCTGGCACTGGGTGTGGCCAACCACATCCTCATGCTGGAAAACGCGGTCTACTCAGTGCTGAGCCCCGAGGGCTTTGCCAGCATCCTGTGGAAGGACTCCTCCCGCAGCGGCGAAGCCTGTGAGATGATGAAGCTGACGGCGCAGGATCTGTACCGCGGCGGCATCGTGGAAGAAGTGATCCCGGAGCCGGTGGGCGGTGCCCAGCGCTGCCACGCGGCCCTGTTTGAGCGCATGGATGCCGCTCTGCGCGCCCACCTGAAAGAATTGTGCCGCATGAGTGACCGGCAGCTGGCCGATCAGCGCTATAAAAAGTACCGCCAGATCGGAGAAACGAGGAACGCATGAATGGTTTACAGCTGATCGCCACCGGCGGGGCACTTCCCGGACGGACGATCACCAATGACGCGCTGAGCCGCATGGTGGACACCAGTGACGCATGGATCACCAGCCGCACCGGCATCCGCACCCGGCACTGGTGCACCGAGGACGAATCTGCCGCCACGCTGGCCATTGCGGCCGCGCGGCAGGCCCTTGACCGCAGCGGCCTTGCCCCGGCGGACATTGCCTGCTGTGTCTGCGCGACCCTTTCTGCCCCGGATGCCACCCCCAGCGTGGCCTGTCAGGTACAGGCGGCGCTGGGCCTGCCCGAAAATCGGCCCGCACTGGACATCAACGCGGCCTGTTCCGGTTTTCTCTATGGCATGGCCGTGGCGCGGGGAATGCTGACGACTCTGGGCGGGCAGTATGCCCTCGTCATCGGGTGCGAAGCGCTTTCCCGCCTGATGGACCCCACCGACCGCTCCACCTGCGTGCTGTTCGGCGACGGGGCCGGAGCCGCCATTTTCCGGCTGGCAGATACCCCCTTTGCGTTGACGCTGGGGGCACGCGGCAGTGATGTCCTCCATGCGGGCGGGCCGAGCCGGGAAGGCTCTGCCCCCATCACCATGGACGGCAAGGCGGTGTTCCGCTTTGCGGTGGATGCCCTGCCCAAGTGCCTGCACACGGTGCTGGACGAGACCCGGCTGACCCTCGAGGATCTGTCGTGGGTGGTCTGCCATCAGGCCAACAGCCGCATCATCGACCACTGCATCAAGGCCCTGCAGGCCGACCCGGCAAAATTTTATAAGAACATGGATCGCCACGGCAACACCAGCGCCGCCAGCATTCCGGTCGCCCTCAACGAGCTGGCCGAGAGCGGGCAGCTGACCCCGGGCAGACCGCTGGCCTGCATCGGCTTTGGCGGCGGCCTGACCTGGGGCGGCGCGATCCTGCAATACAAAGAGTGAAAATCATGTTCGGCAAACGGGCTCGCCCTCTCAGTCACCTTCGGTGACAGCTCCCCCAAAGTGGGAGCCTTTGGCAAAACCGAAAAGGTTACCGTACTGCCAAGGGCTCTCCCCTTGGGAGAGCTGTCGAGCAGAGCGAGACTGAGAGGGCGAGGACGCTTACCGATAGGATAAAACTATGAAACTTTTAAATGAAATTTTAGGCACGAAATACCCCATCCTGCAGGGCGGCATGGCAAACATTGCCACCGGTGAGTTTGCCGCAGCCTGCTCCAATGCAGGTGCACTGGGCATCATCGGCGCAGGCGGTATGAATGCCGACACCCTGCGCGAAAATATCCGCCGCTGCAAACAGCTCACAGACAAGCCCTTTGGCGTGAACATCATGCTGATGCACCCGCAGGCAGACGAGTTTGCCCAGATCGTTGTGGAAGAAGGCGTGCAGGTGGTCACCACCGGCGCAGGCAACCCGGGCAAATATGTTCCCATGTGGAAAGCGGCGGGCATCAAGGTGATCCCCGTGGTGGCTGCCGCCGTGCTGGCAAAGCATCTGGAGAAGCTGGGCATCGATGCCGTGATCGCCGAAGGGACCGAGAGCGGCGGCCATGTGGGCGAAATGGCCACCATGGCGCTGGTGCCGCAGGTGGTGGACGCAGTGGATCTGCCCGTCATTGCGGCAGGCGGCATTGCCGATGGCCGTCAGCTGGCAGCAGCCCTGGCGCTGGGTGCCTGCGGCGTGCAGGTGGGCACCTGCCTGCTGGTGAGCGAGGAGTGCCCCATCCACGAAAACTACAAGGCTGCCCTGCTCAATGCCAAGGACAGCGACACCATCGTGACCGGACGCATCGGCGGTTCCCCGGTCCGTGTGCTGAAAAACCGGATGAGCCGTGAATATGTCCGGCAGGAAAAGGCTGGTGCCGATAAGATGGAGCTGGAAAAGTTCACCCTGGGCAGTCTGCGCCGGGCCGTGTTTGAAGGCGACATCTCCACCGGCAGTCTGATGGCCGGTCAGGTGGCCGGAATGCTCCACGAGGTACGCCCTGTGGCGGACATTCTGGATGACCTGTGGAACGGCGGGAGGCAGCGTATCCACGCGCTGAGCGAGGAATGCTGACGCTCGGAAAGAAAGCCCTGTCTGTGCCCATCCTGCAGGGCGGCATGGGCGTGGGCGTTTCTCTGGGCGGGCTGGCCGGTGCCGTAGCGGCCTGCGGCGGCATGGGGTGCATCTCCACCGCCGATGCAGGCTACCGGGAGCCGGACTTTGCCCGTGACCCGGCCAACGCCAACCACCGCGCCCTGACCGCTGAGATCCGGAAAGCAAAGCAGATCGCAAACGGTGCCGGTATGGTGGCCATCAATGCAATGGTGGCCACGCAGGACTATGCCGCCGCCATCCGCACCGCGGTGGAAGCGGGCGTGGACGCTGTGGTGTCCGGCGCGGGTCTGCCGCTGGAGCTGCCCGGCCTTGTGAACACGATGGAGGTCGCCATCGCGCCCATCGTTTCCAGCGGGCGGGCGGCAAAGCTCATCCTGCGCCGCTGGGCCAAGGAGTTCGGCCGCACCGCCGATTTTGTGGTCATTGAGGGCTGCAAGGCAGGCGGTCATCTCGGCTTTGCGGAGCAGGACCTGTTCTCCGGAACCTGCCAGACGCTGGATGAGATCCTGCCGGAGGTGCTGGCCGAGGTAAAGCCCTATGAGGCGCAGTTCGGCCACAGCATCCCCGTGTTTGTGGCGGGCGGCGTGTACACCGGGGCCGATCTGGCTCACTTTACCAGACTGGGTGCCGCAGGCGTTCAGCTTGCCACCCGCTTTATCACCACCTACGAGTGCGATGCATCCCAGGGGTACAAGGATGTTCTGCTGAACGCCGGTTCTGAGGATGTGCGCATCATCCACAGCCCGGTGGGAATGCCGGGCCGGGCGCTGAACACGCCGCTGGTGCAGGCTATGGCGGAGGGCAGACGCTTCCCGCCCCGGCACTGTGCCCGCTGCCTGAAGACCTGCGACCCCGCCAAGGTGCCCTACTGCATCACCCATGCACTGATCGAAGCGGTCAAGGGCAACCTGGAGGAAGGACTTTTCTTCTGCGGGGCCAATGTGGGCAGGCTGGACCGGATGTACACTGTCCGTGAGCTGATGGATGAACTTGTGACCGAATGGAGGCAAAACCGATGAAGCTTGCCGTTTTGTATGCCGGTCAGGGTGCGCAGCACCCCGGCATGGGCAAAGAATTTTACGAAGCATCTTCCGCTTTCCGTGCCGCGTTCGACGCTGCAGACCTTCCGTTTGATCTGCACCGCGTCTGCTTCGACGACCCGGACGGCGTTCTGAATCAGACCGAATACACCCAGCCCTGCATGGTGGCCTTTGCCTGCGGCGTATCCGCCGTTCTGGCCGAGCAGGGGGTCAAGCCCGCTTATGTGGCCGGTCTCTCTCTGGGCGAATATTCCGCGCTGGAAGCCGCCGGTGTATTCACCGCCAAGCAGGCCATTGAGCTGGCAGCCTACCGCGGCAAAGCCATGGCCGACGCGGCCAGCGGCATCGACTGCGGCATGACCGCAGTGCTGAACCTCGACCGGGTCCCCCTTGCAGAATGCTGTGAGCAGGCATCCGCGCTGGGCTGTGTGCAGATCTGCAACTACAATTGCCCGGGCCAGCTGGTCATTGGCGGCGAAAAGGCCGCAGTGGACAAGGCTGCAGAGCTTGCAAAGCAGGCCGGTGCCCGCCGGTGCATCCCGCTCAAGGTGAGCGGCCCGTTCCACACCCGTCTGATGGCTCCCGCCGGGGATGCCCTGGCAAAGCGCTTTGCCGCCGAACCCTTTGGCGAAATGAGCGTTCCGGTGCTTTTTAACTGCCTGGGCCGTGAAAAAGCCGAGAGCGACAGCATCCCGG
This sequence comes from Faecalibacterium hominis (ex Afrizal et al. 2022), assembly GCF_049545105.1. Classification (NCBI taxonomy): domain Bacteria; kingdom Bacillati; phylum Bacillota; class Clostridia; order Eubacteriales; family Oscillospiraceae; genus Faecalibacterium; species Faecalibacterium hominis (ex Afrizal et al. 2022). The sequence continues at coordinate 1,604,454 of NZ_CP186860.1, forward strand.
CCCTGCTGGTCCGGCAGGTGCAGAGCAGTGTCTACATGGAGGACACCCTGCACCGTCTGGGCGAGCTGGGTGTGGATCACATTCTGGAGGTCGGCCCCGGCAATGCACTCTCCGGCTTTGTGAAAAAGACCCTGCCCGGTGTGACTTGTGTGTCGGTGGAGACCCCGGCGCAGCTGGACACCGTTCTGAACGCATGGAAGGAAGAACAATGAACGAAGAAACCATCATCCGTACCGCCGTTGTGACCGGCGGAAGCCGGGGGATCGGCCGGGCCGTGTGCGTACAGCTTGCCCGGCAGGGCTGCCATGTGGTGGTCAACTACTGCCACGGCGAAGCGGCCGCCGCTGAGACCGTGTCTCTCTGCAGGGCCGAGGGTGCGCAGGCTGTGGCCGTGCAGGCCGATGTTTCCACCGCCGAGGGCTGCAAAAAGCTCTTTGAGGAAGCGGTGAACGCCTTTGGCCGGGTGGATATCCTTGTGAACAATGCAGGCATCACCCGGGACAACCTGATCCTGCGCATGTCCGAAGCAGACTTTGATGCTGTGCTGGACGCAAACCTCAAGGGTGCGTTCCTCTGCTGCAAGGAGGCGGCCCGCCGGATGGTGCGCCAGCGCTGGGGCCGGATCATCAATCTGAGCAGCGTCGTTGCCCTGCGGGGCAATGCGGGCCAGACGAATTACGCTGCCAGCAAGGCCGGACTCATCGGTCTGACCAAAAGCCTGGCCCGGGAGCTGGCCAGCCGCAATGTGACAGTAAACGCTGTTGCGCCCGGCTTTATTGAAACTGATATGACTGCCGCCCTGCCGGAGGCTGTCCGCACCGAAATGGCAAAGGATATCCCGGCGGGCCGCGCGGGCCAGCCGGAAGACGTGGCAAACGCGGTGGCGTTTTTTGCCGCAGAACAAAGCAGCTATCTCACCGGGCAGGTGCTCTGTGTGGACGGCGGCATGGCAATGTAAAAGGAGAAATTCTCTATGGAAAAACGCAGAGTCGTGATCACCGGTCTGGGCACCGTGAACCCGCTGGGCAACACTGCTGCCGACAGCTGGGCTGCCGCAAAGGCAGGCCGGTGCGGCATTGGCCCCATCACCCAGTTTGACACCACCGATTTCAAGTGCAAGCTGGCCGGTGAAGTGAAAAGCTTTGACCCCGAGACCGTTGTGGACAAAAAGGAAGCCCGCAAGATGGCCCGCTTCACCCTGCTGGCACTGGCTGCTGCAACCGAGGCCATTGCCGACAGCGGCCTGAACACGGAAGCAGAGGCCAAAAACATCGGTGTGGTCCTTTCCAGCGGCATTGGCGGCCTGCCCACCATCGAGGAGCAGCACACCCGCGGGGAAGAAAAAGGCATGGAGAAGGTCAGCCCCTACTTTGTGCCCATGTCCATTGCCAACATGGCGGCGGCACAGGTGGCCATCCGCTTTGGCCTGAAGGGCATGTGCACCTGCCCGGTCACGGCCTGCGCCGGCGGCACCAATGCTGTGGGCGATGCCTTCCACCGCATCCGGGACGGTTACGAGACTGCCATGGTCTGCGGCGGTGCCGAAAGCTGCATCAGCCCGCTGGGCATCGGCGGTTTTACCAGCATGAAGGCGCTTTCCACCGCCACCGACCCGGACGCTGCCAGCCTGCCCTTTGATGCCCGCCGCGGCGGCTTCGTGATGGGCGAGGGCAGCGGTGTGCTGGTTCTGGAAGAGCTGGAGCACGCCCGGGCACGCGGTGCGCATATCTACGCCGAGGTGGTAGGCTATGGTGCCAACTGCGATGCTTACCACTTTACCGCACCGGCTCCCGGCGGCACAGGTGCCATCGACTGCATGAAGCTGACACTGGCCGATGCAGGCATTGCCCCGGAGCAGGTGGATCACATCAACGCCCACGGCACCGGCACCCACATGAACGATGCCTGCGAGACGGCTGCCATCCATGCCGTGTTCGGTGAACACGCAAAGCAGCTGACCGTGGTCAGCACCAAGAGCATGACCGGCCACCTGCTGGGTGGTGCGGGCGGCATCGAGGCCGTATTCACGGCGCTGGCCCTGCGAGACCAGTTTGCTCCGCCCACCATCCACTACGAGCAGCCTGACCCGGAATGCGATCTGGACTATGTGCCCAATGCAGGCCGTGCACAGGCCATGACCTACGCACTGAGCAACAGCCTGGGCTTTGGCGGGCACAACGCCTGCATCGCCCTGCGCAGATGGGAGGGCTGAGCCATGGCAGAACCGCGCACCGTGCGGGAGAACGCAAACGCTCTGAACAGTGAGCAGATCGCAGCCCTTCTGCCCCACCGCTACCCCTTTGCCCTCGTGGACCGTATCCTGGACTACGAGCCGGGTCAGTGGGCCATTGGCCGCAAGTGCGTTTCCCGCAATGAAGAATTCTTCTGCGGTCACTTCCCGGGCCAGCCGGTCATGCCGGGAGTGCTGATCCTGGAAGCACTGGCCCAGACCGGAGCCGTGGCGGCGCTGAGCGTTCCCGAAAACAAAGGCAAGCTGGCCCTCTTCGGCGGCATCAAAAATGCCCGCTTCCGCAAACAGGTCACCCCAGGGGATGTTCTTACGCTCCATTGTGAGCTGGTGGAACAGCACGGCCCGGTGGGCATCGGGAAAGCGTCTGCTTATGTGGATGGCAAGTGCGCCGCCACAGCGGAGCTGACCTTTGTGCTGACCGAAGCAAACACAGGGGCTTAAGGCGCTTTGTGCGCAGCAATCGCCCCCAGAATATCCTTGTAACACAAAAGGCAGGATACCATCGCCATGATGATATCCTGCCTTTACTCGTTCCTGCTTACCGTTCTGCATACTCCCTCCGCAGAACCTCTTGTAAACAAAAAACGTACCCGAACCCTTTTTCATAAAGAATCGGGTTCGGGTACGAACTGTATGGTGGAGAATTAGGGACTCGAACCCCAGACCCCCTGCGTGTGATGCAGGTGCTCTAACCAGCTGAGCTAATCCTCCGAATCGGAACGAGAGAATTATACCACAACCGAAGTGGATTGGCAAGCCCTAATTTTGATTTTTTCGCAATTTTTTTCCACAGCGGGGCAGTTGCTCTTTTGCGCAAAATGGTGTATACTGAAATTGCGCATTCCAGCGCAAAAAGAGAGGTTTTTTCAATGCTGACACTTCGTGGGATCATTACCATTCTGGTGCTGGCAGGGCTGTTTGCCCTGGCAGTGGTCTGGATCTCCAAGCAGGGCGGCTGGAAAGGCGAAGGCTGCGGCGGCAACTGCGCCTCCTGCCACCAGCACTGCGATACTCCGGAAAAGAAAACGCACTGACTGCAATGCCCCCGGATGGCTGTCCGGGGGCATTTTGCGTCACAGGGCACCGTAGCGGGCGGCAAAAACGGCTACGGTGCTCAGCAGATCGAGCTGGGCTTTCTGGTAGGTGGTGCGTCCGATGCAGAGCCGCTCCAGCACATCCTCCTCCTTGCGGCGCTCCAGGTAGCGCAGCTGGAGCAGGCCTGCACGGATGGGGTCGGCGGTGCGGTAATACTCCTGCGTCTGCTGGATGGCCCGGGCCCAGCCCCAATTGGCCGGGCTGCGGGCCCACTGGCGGGTACCGTAGTTCTGCAGGGCCTCCCGGGTCTTTCTGCGCTGTTCAGTGGTCATCACGCCGCCCCCTTTCTTTGGCACATCCGGGTGCCCGGGCCAAAGAAGCAGGCATCCCGCTGTTCCATGGTCAGCCCCAGCATGGCAGAAAGCCGGTCGGCTTCGCTGACTTTGAAATCACTCTCGTCGTTCAGCTTCTGATGCAGGGCGCTGCTGCTGATGCCCAGCACCCGTGCCACATGGCCCAGTTTCAGGCCCTGGCTTTCAATGTAGGCGCGGATCTGTGTGGTATTTGTCATCAAAGATTCTCCTTTCATCTGGATCTCTGCGTGTCGTTTCACAATCTTTGGTTGTATTATAGTTCGATGTTGATTTTTTGTCAACTATTTTACCAAAATCGCGCGAAAATCGTTGATTTTTAAGAACTTTTCTGATATACTCATGGCAGAACATTCTTTTTCAAGAAAAGCGAGGTCTCTGCCATGTCAGAACTTTCCCGCCGTATCTTACAGCGTCGGCTCGAGCTGGGGCTCTCTCAGGAAGAGCTTGCCCAGCGGATGGGCTACCGCTCCAAATCCTCCATCACCAAGCTGGAAAAAGGGGTCAACGACATCCCGCAGTCCAAGGTGGAGGAGTTTGCCGCTGCATTGGAGACCACACCCGCATGGCTGATGGGGCTGGAAAACACTGCGTTTGTCCCGCCGGGGTTTGAGCCCCTGCCCGAAATGGTGCGGGTGCCGCTGGTGGGCAGCATTGCCTGCGGCTCCCCCATCACCGCCGAACAGAACATCGAATGCTACATCGGCGTTCCTGCCGCATGGCACGCCGACTTTGCCCTGACCTGCCACGGCAGCAGCATGGCCCCCACCATCTGCGATGGTGACATCGTCTGCATCCGCTGCCAGCCCGAGGTGGAGCAGGGCGAGATCGCCGCCGTGCGGATCGGCGACGAGGCCACCTTAAAGCATTTTCACCGGCAGGGCGACACCGTTATGCTGCTGGCCGACAACGCCGCCGTCTGCCCGCCCATGATCTATGCCGGGCCACAGTTGAACGAGATCCAGATCGAGGGCAGAGCCGTAGGCTTCTGCAGAGGTTTATAATATGAGCAACGAAACCATGACCCTGAAGGTCATCGCACACATCCACACCGCCTTCCCCACCAAGTTCGGCATCCCCCGGCAGAGCGGGCTGGTGGACGGCCTGCGGGGCGAGATCATCTTCACCCCGGAATACCGCAACGCCGATGCCCTGCGCGGACTGGAGGATTTCAGCCACATCTGGCTGGTGTGGCAATTCTCCGGCGCGGTGCGGGAGAGCTGGTCTCCCACCGTCCGGCCCCCGCGCCTGGGCGGCAACACCCGGATGGGCGTGTTTGCCACCCGCTCCCCCTTCCGGCCCAATCCGCTGGGCCTTTCCAGCGTCAGGCTGGAGGCCATCGAGCACCGCCCCGAGGTGGGCCCGGTGCTCATCGTGCGGGGCGCAGACCTGATGGACGGCACCCCCATCTACGACATCAAGCCCTACATCCCCTACGCCGACTGTCACCCGGACGCGGCGGCAGGCTTCACGGCCCAGACCCAAACGCACAGGCTGCAGGTCGAATGCCCGCCGGAGCTGTGGGAGACCATACCCGCCGCCGAGCGGGACGGCCTGCGGGGCGTGTTGGAAAACGACCCCCGTCCCTCCTACCAGCACGACCCGGAACGGGTATACGGAATGGAATTTTCTGGATTAGAAGTCCATTTTGTCGTAGATGGTGCTGTTCTGACCGTGACCGGCATCACCCGCCGCTGAGAGGTACCGCCGTGGAACTGCGTACCATCAACACCTTTTTGCATATTGCGGAGCTGCACAGCTTTTCCCGTGCGGCACGGGAGCTGGGGTATTCCCAGTCGGCAGTCTCCGCGCAGGTGGCCCAGCTGGAAGCCGAATTGGAAACGCCGCTCTTCGACCGGGTGGGCAAAACGGTCCGCCTGACCGATGCCGGGCAGACCTTTCTGACCTATGCCCGCTCCCTGCTGGCCACAGCCGAGCAGGCCAAAGCGGCCCTGCAGCCTGCCCGGCAGGTCAGCGGCACCCTGCGGGTGGCACTGGCGGATTCGGTCTGCAGCACCTTTCTGCCCGACCTGCTGCAGCGGTATCACGCCCTCTGCCCACAGGTGGAGCTGGTGCTCCGCACCGCCACCGACGATGAGATGCTCCAGATGCTGGGTTCCAATCAGATCGACCTGGCTTACACGCTGGACAAGCCGCTGCTGCAACCCAGCTTTGTGCTGGCTGTGGATGAGCCGGAGCCCATCTGCGTGGTGGCCCCCGCCGGGCACCCATTGGCCGGGCAGGCAGAGGTCACGCTTCAGGAACTGGCCGGGCAGGAGTTCCTGCTGACCGAGCGGGGCATGAGCTACCGCGATGCCCTCGACCAGTGCATGGCAGCGCAGGGGCTGGCCATCAAGCCCTTCCTCGAGCTGGGCAGCGCTTCCCTGCTCTGCCAGATGGTCGAGCACGGCATGGGCCTCTCCTTCCTGCCCGAGTACATCGTACAGAATGCCCTCGCCGCCGGAACGCTGGCCCGCCTGAATGTCCCCGCCTGCCGCGTGGAGATGCGGCGGCAGCTGTTTTACCACAAGGATAAATGGCTCACCCCCCAGATGAAAGCATTCATCGCGCTGGTGCAGAGATAAAGACAGCGATAAAAAATAAGCCTTTCCGTTGGTGTCACACTGTGAGGTGTACCACACGGAAAGGCTTATTTCTTCGTTACTTTTTCAACAGGTCGGAAAGGCACTGCACCGTCCGGCCATGGTAGCCGGTGACGGTCTCGGCGTGGAGCAGGCTGCTCAGGACGCTTTCCTCCACACACTCGGCCACCGCCCGGAACAGCGGGTTGATGGCATCATCGTGGAGCATCTCCATGGGCAGGAGGGCTTTGTCCGAGTAATGCGGCATCCGGTTGGCCGTGGTAAAGGCCAGAACGATCTCACCCGAACCGTTGCCGCAGGCACTGCCGGTGCGGGAAAGCCCCACCAGCGCCCGGTGGCAGAGCCGCCGCAGCTGGCGCTCACTCAGGGGGATATCTGTTGCCAGCACCGTGATGATAGAGCCCTTGTCCTCATGGGGCGGGATGCGGGCCTCCAGCAGCTCGTGGATGGGTGTGCCCGCCACGATGAGGTCATCGAAGGTGGCGTGATTGGAGAGCACCAGTGCCCCGATGGTGTAGGACTTACCGTCCAGCTCCACCAGCCGGGAGGCAGAACCGATGCCGCCCTTCAGCCCATGGCAGCGCATTCCGCGTCCGGCACCCACTGCACCCTCGGCGAAATCAGCTTTACAGTCTGCCAGAGCGGCAGCCACATGTGCCTCGGTGACATGCAGGCCCCGGATATCGTTCAGGCCGCTGTCGTTGCACTCGCAGACGACCGGGTTCACACTGCCGGTGGTCTCGCAGATATCGGGGTTGCGCTCCAGCATATATTTGACCAGCGCCGTCTCCACGGTGCCCACACTCAGGGTGTTGGTAAACAGGATGGGGGTCTCCAGCGTGCCCAGCTCATCGATCTGGACAAGGCCGGTGGTCTTGCCGAAGCCGTTGATGACATGGCAGGCCGCCAGCACTTTGTCATGGAACACATCCCCGGGGTGAGGCAGCAGCGCGGTCACACCGGTCTGGATGTCGCCATCCGCCAGTGTGCAATGGCCCACTGTCACGCCCGGCACATCACTGATCTTATTGCGCTCCCCGTGGGGCAGATGCCCCACCCGGAAGCCCCATTCATTCTTATCGATTCCCATAAATACCTCTCCGTTATTGCTTTCCAATACCGCCCCTCCTGATCCGAAAGGCAGAAAAACAGTCGTGCGTAAACCTGGCTTCCCCATGGGGGAGCTATCGCCGCAGGCGGTTGAAGGGGTTCACCCCTCAGAGTGCTTCACGCGCTGCATCTCCCCCAGATCATAGGGGGTGTTCTGGTAGACGTAGTAGTTCAGCCAGTTTTCATACAGCAGATGGGCGTGCGCGCGCCAGCGGAAGAGCGGCGGCTGGCTGGGGTCATCGTTGGGGTAGTAGTTTTTGGGCACTGCAATGGGCAGACCCTTGGCCACATCCCGCTTGTACTCCGCATCCAGCGTATATTTGTCGTACTCCGGATGGCCGATGACAAAGATCTGCCGGCCGTTCTCGGTGCTCATCAGGAAAGGCCCTGCCTCATCGCTCTCGGCAAGGATGCGCAGCGCACTGCAGTGGTCGATATCCTCCCGGCTCATGGCGGTGTGGCGGCTGTGGGGGGCATAGAACACCTCATCAAAGCCGCGCACCAGCGGGTTGGAGGGCCGGATGACCCGGTGCTCGAACACGCCGAACATCTTGGCAGGCAGCAGCTCCTTGCGGATGCCATAGTGGTAGTACAGGCCCGCCTGCGCACCCCAGCAGACATGCAGGGTGGAATAGACGTTCGTCTCGCTGAAATCCATGATCTCGCACAGCTCCGGCCAGTAATCCACCTGCTCAAAGTCCATGGTCTCCACCGGAGCGCCGGTGATGATCATGCCGTCGTAGCGGTTATGCTTCACCTCGTCGAAGGTCTTATAAAAGGCCTCCAGATGGGCCGCGGAGACGTGCGTTGCCTCATGGCTGACCGTCTGCAGCAGGGTCATGTGCACCTGCAGCGGCGTGTTGGCCAGCAGCCGGGCGATCTGGGTCTCGGTGGCGATCTTGGTGGGCATCAGGTTCAGGATCAGGATCTCCAGCGGGCGGATATGCTGGGACGCTGCCCGCTCCCGGTGCATGACAAAGACGTTTTCCTCGTACAGGGCATCGTAGGCGGGGAGCGTTTTCGGGATGATGAGGGGCATAGATGGTTACTCCTTTGGTGCGGATATTGATAGCGGCCTCGCCCTCTCCGTCACGGCTTACGCCGTGCCACCTCCCCCAAAGTGGGAGGCCTTGGCAAAACCACAAAGTTTATTTTTCGCCAGAGGCTCCCCCTTTGGGGGAGCTGCTGAACGAAGTGAAGCTGAGAGGGCGAGCCCGTTTGCCTTTTAAATTTTATCCAAAGCCTGTGCGATATCTGCGATCAGATCCTCAGCGCTTTCCAGACCGCAGCTCATGCGCACCAGCTCTGCGGGCACACCGGCGGCTTTCAGCTGCTCATCGTTCATCTGGCGGTGGGTGCTGGAAGCCGGGTTCAGGCAGCAGGTGCGGGCATCGGCCACATGGGTCTCAATGGCGGCCAGCTTGAGCTCCTTCATAAAGGTGCTGGCAGCTTCGCGGCCGCCGGCCAGACCAAAGCTGACCACGCCGCAGCTGCCATTGGGCAGATACTTTTCAGCCAGTGCGTGGTAGGGGCTGGACTCCAGGCCGCAGTAATTCACATAGGCCACCTTGGGATGGCTTTCGAGGAACTTTGCCACGGCCATGCCGTTGGCGCAGTGGCGCTGCATCCGGACATGCAGGCTTTCCAGGCCGAGGTTCAGCATATAGGCATTCATCGGGGACTGCATGGAGCCGAAGTCCCGCATCAGCTGAGCCGTTGCCTTGGTGATAAAGGCACCCTCTTTGCCGAAGCGTTCGGCGTAAGTGATGCCGTGGTAGCTGTCGTCCGGGGTGCACAGGCCGGGGAACTTCTCGGCGTGGGCCATCCAATCAAACTTGCCGCCGTCCACGATGGCACCGCCCAGCACTGCGCCGTGGCCGTCCATATACTTGGTGGTGGAGTGGGTCACGATATCCGCGCCCCACTCAAAGGGGCGGCAGTTGACCGGCGTGGGGAAGGTGTTATCCACGATCAGGGGCACGCCGTGGGCGTGAGCAGCCTTGGCAAACTTCTCGATATCCAGCACGGTCAGGGCGGGGTTGGCAATGGTCTCGCCGAACACCACCTTGGTGTTGGGCCGGAAGGCAGCGTTCAGCTCCTCCTCGGTGCACAGCGGGTCCACAAAGGTGGCCTCAATGCCCATCTTCTTCATGGTGACGGAGATGAGGTTGAAGGTGCCGCCGTAGATGGTGCTGGATGCCACGATATGGTCACCGGCCTCGCAGAGGTTGAACAGGGCAAAGAAGTTGGCTGCCTGACCGCTGGAGGTCAGCATGGCGGCGGTGCCGCCCTCCAGCTCGCAGATCTTCTTGGCCACAAGGTCACAGGTGGGGTTCTGCAGGCGGGAGTAGAAATAGCCGTCGGCTTCCAGGTCGAACAGCTTGCCCATATCCTCGCTGGTGGCATATTTGAAGGTGGTGGACTGGATGATGGGGATCTGGCGGGGCTCGCCATTGCCGGGCGTATAACCGCCCTGCACACAGATGGTATCACGGTTCATTGCAACATACTCCTTTACTGGGTTTGTCCGAATAGTACAATTCCCCGCAGGAGCACATGCCTCCGGCGGGGAATTGAAACGTTGAATTTTACTTCCCGTCCGGGACGAAATGAGGAGGGAACTCCTTCCGTCAAAGCCTTTCGGCTTTGCCACCTCCCTCAAAGAGGGAGGCTTTAAGGCTCCCTCTCCGAGGGAGCTGGCGCACGAAGTGCGACTGAAGGAGTTACTTCCTCAGCCGCTTATCGCTTCTGGTGGCCCAGAAGGTGCCAACGGTCTGGAAGATCTGCACCAGCAGCACCAGCAGGATGACGCAGACGATCATAATGTTGGTCTGGTAGCGGTAGTAGCCGTAGGAAAGGGCGATCTTGCCCAGACCGCCGCCGCCGATGACACCGGACATGGCCGAGTAACCCAGAATGGTGGTCAGGGCCGTGGTCATGCTGGAGATCAGGCCAGGCAGGCACTCGGGGATCATTACCTTGGTGATGATCTGGAAGGGGGTCGCACCCATGCTCTGGGCGGCTTCCACCACACCCTCATCCAACTCGCGCAGGCTGGTCTCCACCAGACGCGCCACAAACGGGAAGGCCGCCACCACCAGCGGGACGATGGTGGCCTTGGTGCCTACGGTGGTGCCCACGATGATACGGGTCAGCGGAAAAACGCAGATCATCAAGATCAGGAATGGCACGCTGCGCAGGATGTTGATGATGATATTCAGCAGGTGCATCAGCCAGCCGGGCAGGGGCAGAATGCCGTCCTTATCACCGGCCACCAGCAGCACACCCAGCGGCAGGCCGATGACCAGAGAGAACGCGGTGGAGAGCACCGTCACATAGAAGGTCTCCCAGATGGCAAAGCCATAATCTGCAATGGTCATTCTCCGGTCACCTCCTCCACCGTAATGCCGGGCTGTGCCCGCATATAGGCAGCAGCCTGTTTTGCTTCGTCCAGGTCAGCGGGCAGCTTGAGCAGCATGGAGCCGTAGCACTGGCCGCTCAGGTCGCGGGTATCGGCGCTGAGCACCGACACCAGAATGCCCTTTTCAGCGGCAAGGCTTGCCACCAGCGGTTTTGCGGCGGAAGAACCGTTGAAGGTCACACGCACCACATGATCGTCCGGCGCAAAGCTGGACAGGTCGCGGGCGGCGCTGCCGCCGTTGGGAGCCACCAGACGCTTTGCCGCGGCGGTCTTGGGATTGGCGAAGATCTCCTTCACCTCGCCCTGTTCCACCACAACGCCGCCGTCCAGAATGGCAACGTGATCGCAGATCTCCTCCACAACGCTCATCTGATGGGTGATGACCACCACCGTGATGCCCAGCTTCCGGTTGATGTCCTTGATCAGGGTCAGGATGGAGTGGGTGGTGTTGGGGTCCAGCGCGCTGGTGGCCTCATCGCAGAGCAGAACCTTGGGGTCAGTTGCCAGTGCGCGGGCAATGGCAATGCGCTGCTTCTGACCGCCGGAGAGCTGGGCCGGGTAGGCGTTGGCCTTATCGGGCAGACCCACCATTTCCAGCAGTTCCTTGGCGCGCTTTTCGGCTTCCTCTTTCTTCACACCTGCCAGCTCCATGGGGAAGCAGATGTTCTTCAGGCAGCTGCGCTGCATCAGCAGGTTGAACTGCTGGAAGATCATCGTGATCTCCCGGCGGCGCTGACGCAGCTGGGCAGGCGTGAGCTTTTCCATCTCCACGCCGTCAATGACCACGCTGCCCTCGGTGGGGCGCTCCAGCAGGTTGATGCAGCGCACCAGCGTGGATTTGCCCGCGCCGGACATGCCGATGATGCCGTAAATCGAACCATCCGGGATGGTCAGGCTGATGTCCTTCAGCGCATTCACTGCGCCGTCCTTCATCTGGAAGGTCTTGGAAAGGTGTTTGATCTCGATCACAGAAATTGCTCCTTGCTGTTGAATAAACTCCTTCAGTCAAATCCTTACGGATTTGCCAGCTCCCTCATGGAGGGAGCCTGAAACAGAACGGTCAAGCAAAGGCCCCCTCCCCGAGGGGGCTGTCACCGCAAGGTGACTGGGGGAGTTCGCTTAACCCTCGATCGGGCTCAGGTCACTCTGCTTGCCGCCGTAGATGCCCATGGGCTCAACGTGGATGCCTGCAACGGAGACCAGGTGGGTGCCCTTCTCCTCATTGAAGTTGTCCAGGTAGGGCTGATGCTGGAAGTAGTTGGTGTCGCACTGGCCATCCTCAACGATGGTGTTGGGGATCACGTAGTCATCGTACTCCTGGATGTCCAGCGTAATGCCCTTGTCGGCCAGGATCTGCTTGCAGACCTCCAGGATCTCGCAGTGGGGGGCGGGGGTGGCAGCGCAGCTGACAGTCTCACCGTTCAGTGCGTCATAATCGATGGAAGGATCATAGCCGTCAGTGGGGTCCTCCACAACAGAGACCACAGCGCCGCCGTAGCTCTCGGTCATAAAGTCCTTGACCTGCTGGCTCTGCAGGGCAGCGATCAGAGCCTTGATCTTGGGCTCCTCCTCATTGCCTTCCTTGCAGACCAGAACGTTGACGTAGGCAGAGGTGCCATCCTCCATGGCCAGAGCGTCGGTCATGGGGTCCAGACCGGCAGAGATGGCGTAGTTGGAGTTGATGACAGCGTAGTCCTCATCCTGCAGGACGTTGGGCACCTGAGCAGCCTCGACCTCGTCCACATTGACGTTCAGGGGGTTCTCCTCGATATCGTTCTTGGTGGCGGTCAGGCCTGCATCTGCCTTCAGCTTGAAGAAGCCGTTCTTCTCCAGCAGGGTCAGAGCGCGGGCCTCGTTGGTGGTGTCGTTGGGAACCGCGACCTTGATCTTGTCCAGCTTGGCAGCGGTGGAGGCAGCCTCAGAGGATGCAGCACCGGAAGCGGCAGAGCTTGCGGTGGAGGAAGAGCCGCCGCAGGCGGTCAGGGCAGCGGCAGCAGCGGCCACGCCGGAAACTTTCAGAAAATTACGACGAGTGATCTTAGACATTTTGTTTTCCCTCTCTACTTTTACAAAAAATGTTTTTGTGCGGTGCGGCACAATCCGCACCCTTTGCACCGGAAGCAAAATAAAAAACGCTTCCGTCCTCAGCGGGCATACACCCACAAGGACGAAAGCGTAAAACTTCCGTGGTACCACCTTGGTTTACTGTCCCCTCACAGAGGCAGCCTCACTGCTGCGGCGTTTTGCAACGCGACAACCGGACGCTGTAACGGGCGCTCCCGTCGCAGGCTTAGCACTCTTGCACTTCGCCCCCGCGGCTCCGAGACCATTTTCAGCCCCCTGTTTCCTGCCCTTTTCCACCGCCCGGGCTCTCTGGAAGGATCAATGCGAAAACCTACTCTTCTCTTCACAGCCATTTTTGTGATATTGCATACATAATACCCCACTCTTCCGGGTTTGTCAACCCTTTCAACGAAGTTTTTCAGTAGGGAATTGCCTGCTTACTGCCGGCCGGCATCCTGCTCCGTGCTGTACAGCACCATCAGGTGGTTGGCGCTGGCTTCCAGCTGGGATTTTGCCTGACGGAGGTTCGCCTCCTCGGTCTCGTTCATCTTTTCGGGCTTATCCTTGCGCAGGCAGCGGCGCAGGCCGGCAAGGTCATTCCTGACTCGGTTCTTCTCGTCCTTATCCAGCTCTTTTTTACACTTGGAGAGGGCTTCATCCACCTTGTAAGCCAGCATCTCGGCCTGATTGTGGAGTTCCAGCCGCTCCCTGCGGCGGGTATCCTCCTCCTCGTAGGCGGCGGCATCGGCCATGGCGCGCTGGATCTCGTTCTCAGAAAGATTGGTGCTGCCGGTGATGGTGATGTTCTGCTCCCGGCCGGTGCCCAGATCCTTTGCAGACACCTTGACCACGCCGTTCACATCAATGTCAAAGGTGACCTCGATCTGGGGCTTGGAGGAGAAGCCGGAGCGGATGCCGGTGAGCTTGAATTTGCCCAGGCTCTTGTTGTCGCGGGCAAAGTGGCGCTCGCCCTGCAGCACATTGATCTCCACGCTGGTCTGCATGGGGCGGGCCGTGGTAAAGATCTGGCTCTTGCGGGTGGGGATCATACTGTTGCGGGTGATGAGGGGGGTGGCCACGCCGCCCAGCGTCTCAATGGACAGCGTCAGCGGGGTGACATCCATCAGCACAAGGCCCTGCGCGGCCGCACCAGTGGCACCGGCCAGCTTTCCGCCGCCCTGCAGCAGACCGCCCTGCACGGCGGCACCCATGGCCACGCATTCATCGGGGTTCAGGGTATGGCTGGGCTCACAGCCCAGCAGCTCCCGGACCTGCCGCTCCACAGCAGGCATCCGGGTGCTGCCGCCCACCAGCAGGACTTTGCCCAGCTGGCTGGCGGAAATCCCGGCATCCCGCAGGGCGTTCTGCACCGGCTGAACGGTGCGGGCCAGCAGGTCACCGGTCATCATCTCAAACTGGGGGCGGCCCAGGCTCAGATCCAGATGGTGGGGGCCATCCTTGCCCACCGCGATAAACGGCAGGTTCAGCTGGGCGGAAAGCGCACTGGAAAGCTCCTTCTTGGCCTTTTCCGCTTCCTCCTTCAGGCGGCCCATGGCGGCGGGGTCCTTGGTCAAATCGATGCGGTCAGATCTGCGGAACTCCGCCACAGCCCACTCAACGATGCGCTCGTCAAAGTCATCGCCGCCCAGATGGGTATCGCCGCCGGTGGCCAGCACCGTAAAGGTGCCGTCCTCGATCTCAATGATCGAAACATCAAAGGTGCCGCCGCCCAGATCATAGACCAGGATCTTCTGGGGAGCTTCGTTGTCCAAGCCATAGGCCACCGCGGCGGCGGTGGGCTCGTTGATGATGCGCAGAACATTCAGGCCCGCAATGCGGCCCGCGTCCTGAGTGGCCTTGCGCTGGCTGTCGTCAAAATAGGCAGGCACGGTGATGACGGCCTCGGTCACCGGTTCGCCCAGGTAGCTCTCGGCATCGCGGCGGATCTTGGTCAGGATCATGGCGCTGATCTCCTGCGGGGTCAAGTCCCTGCCATCGATATGAACCCGGTGATCAGAACCCATGTACCGCTTGATGCTGGACACCGTGCGGCCTGAGTTTGTGGCGATCTGGCGCTTTGCCGCGCCGCCCACCAGACGCTCGCCATCCTTGGTAAAGGCCACCACGCTGGGGGTGGTGCGCTCGCCTTCGGCGTTGGTGATGACCACAGGCTTGCCACCCTCCACCACCGCCACGCAGGAGTTGGTGGTACCAAGATCGATTCCGATCACTTTGCTCATAGTGCTTGTCCTCTTTTCTTCGGCGCAGAATATTTCCTTGAATATCTTACCGGTTTCCTATGACGATTTCTTAGAACAAATGTAAAGAAACTGTGTTTCAGGCATTTTTATCGTCGGCCAGCAGCTGATCCGTCAGCAGTTCAGCCTCCCGCAGCCAGTCGGCAGCATCCGTTTCGCCCTCGGCCTGCAGGATCCGAAAGCCCTGCACGGCCTCCGCCACCTGCAGCAGCGCCTTTTTGCGGGAGAGGTACTGGGTCTCGTACTGGGCAAGACGCAGGCAGACCTGCGGGGTGTAGGCGATGTCCGGCACCTCCCGGGCAGCGCTCTGGGCGCGGCGGTAGTATTGCAGGGTCTCCGCCATCTCCCCACCCGATGCGGCACAGTCATCCCCCAGGGCGATCATGGCCTGCACCTCCCCGGCCTGTGCGGCCTTTTTCCACATCCGCCGGGCCTGGGTCTTATTCTTCCGGGCACCCCGGCCATAATACAGGCAGTCCCCCAGGGCAGAAAGCGCCTCTGCGCTGCCCGCCTCGGCGGCGGCAGTGTAGCGGGCCGCTGCCTCCGGCCAATCCCCGGCCCGGGCGGCGGCGTGCCCGGCTTCCAGCTCCTGAGCGCCGGTGTTATCGCTCCCCCGCTCCGATCTCAGCAGCCCGCTGAGCAGGGAGACATCCAGCGTGGCAGAGCTTGTCCACGGGTCCAGCACCACACCATCGATGCCGTCCGTTTCCAGCGCATACTCCATGGCGCTGCGCAGACTGCGCTCCACCATGGGGCGGGTGGCGCTGGCCTTTTCCGCCTCGGCGTTCTTTACCGAAGTGAACAGCGGCAGATAGTGCCGCTCTTTCCGGGCGTGGAGCAGCCAGGGCGGCAGGCCCTCAGCCCGCTCCTCCGGAATGGGCAGATGCGCCCAGGGGGCGGCCCCGCTCTGGGGGTCCACCGCCGCATCCAGCGGAACCAGCACCTTGGTCTGCAATTCCAGCGCATAGTTCAGGGCGTTCATCAGGCTCCAGAAATGTTCCTCGTTCTGCTCCCGGTACAGCCGCGCCACGGCCTCCTCCACAAACGGGCAGCCTGTGCCCACCGGCCCGTACTGCGGCGCAGTCCGCTTTTTTCCGCTGCCCACCGGCCGGAAGCGCCGACCGCCCATGTTGTATGCCATTTATCTCACCCTTCTTTTTCATCAATAGGATAAGTATAGCAGGAATCCGCAAATTTCACAATATTTTCCCGCAGGCAGCCGAACGCAGAAACAGCAGGCGGCTGCACATGGCCGTCTGCTGTTCGGTTCACTCTTCTGCCGGTTTTGCCGCATCGTCCAGATAGTCCTCGATGCTGCCGATGCTGTACCGGTTCTCGTTGGCTTCCACGCTCCGTACACTGGCATCGTAGCAGGCTTCCAGAATGGGCATCACTGGCTGCTGGCCCTCCGGGTCGGTCAGATGACCGATGGCCCGGGCCTCATAGTAGTTGTCGATGATCTGGTTCACGATCCGTTTGCGGTCACGGAGCGGAGTCTGCAGGTTGGCCAGCTGCTCCTGCCGGATGCCGCAGCTGTTGCTGCCGTGGTCACCGAACAGGATGTAATACTCCTGCTCGATCTCCAGCGGTGCAGCCTGATGTAGGTAATAATCCGCCAGTACCCGCCGCTTTTTCTCCGTGCTGAAGCCCTTGATATCCTCCATGCCGCGCGGAAAGAGTTCCGGATGCCGGATCCACATTTCATAGGGCCCCACCGGCAGGTGCAGAGTATCGAATACATCCAGATAATCCTCCAGCGCAATGCGGATCTCGCCCCGCTCCCATTTCTGAATGGTGCGCTTGTCCCGCCCCAGCATATCCGCAAGCTCCTGCTGGAATCTGCCCGCCACGTTCCGGGCAAAGGCAATGGCTTCCCCGATTCGGTTCCTGTAGTTGGTCATATTCTTTCCCTCCTGACACACACTTGTCCACCAGGCATTCCAACGTCTGGCGACATAAAATACTTTCCTCTGGATAAAAGGATAATGGTTTGTCCCGCCTTCTGTCAAGAGTTGCAAATTCAATCACTTCACGTCAAATTTTTGTTAAATGTGTCATTCAAGCCGGACAGCCGCCTTTTTTGTAGAGATTTCGCCGCTCTGTGGGGCAGCCGCTCCCTGTCTTAAACAACATTCGGGCCATTTTGTCCTTTTTCACCTGCCGGAGGCGGCCGGATGTGTCATGTACATCACACCATGCAACGCAAAATATTTTTTGAAAAAAATTCCTCTTCGGCAAGTTTTTCCCAGCGCATCCGTTTTCATACACGCAAAAACCGCCCATAGCCGTCAAAAACAGCCATAGGCGGGTGCTTTTTCTTTATGCCAGTTTATTCAGCCTTACGGCAACGTAGGGGTCAGGGAGCTTGAGCTCGTCAGCAAGGTCGGCTTCAGATTCGTACTTCTCCGCCGCCATGCCCACCACAACGCTGCACACGTCAAAGCGTCCGGCGGGCGAAAGAGCCGTGACCTTAGCTTCTCCGTCGGCAATGGCGGTCACCACGCCATCCGCATCCACGGTAACGACACCGGGGTTGCTGCTGACCCATGTAATGGGCACACTGCCGCCGCCTTCCACCGCAACGGTGGCCGTCAGGCGCTCCTGGGTGCCCACGGTGCGGAGCAGCAGGTCACTTTTGTTCAGGGTCACCTTGCCGATATCCGAAGTCACCGTGACGCTGCACCGCAGAGCCTGGCCGTTGGAGACCATTGCCGTGATGGTGGTGGTGCCCGCCGCCTGAGCCGTGACAAGGCCCTTGTCGCTGACTGTGGCAACCTCAGGGTTGCTGCTCATCCACTGGTAGACATAGAGGAAGGAGTGGTCGCTGTTGGTCAACTGGAGCTGATGGGTGGGGTGCAGGTCATTGTACTGCAGCACAAGGCTCAGGCTGGTGGTATCCAGCGTGGGCTTTTTTCTGGCTGCTTCTTCATTTTTGCGGGTCACGGTCACCTTGCAGGCGGCACGTTCGCCGTGGTCGGAGATGGCGGTGATGATTGCGGTGCCAGCATTGCGGCCCGTCACCTTGCCGTCGCCATCCACCGTGGCAACATTGGAGTTGCTGCTCATCCAGACGATGAAGTAATAATCGCTCTGGCCGCTGGTGTACAGGTAGCCCTTGGGGCGGGGGTCATCATCGGTGATCTCCAGCTCCATCTCGGTCAGCTCCAGTTCCAGCTTGGAGCCGGTTCCGGTCAGGCCTGTCAGCACACCGGGCGCGGCCTGCGCGGGCAAAGGGACAGCCAGCAGGGCCCCGCTCAGAGCCAGCAGGGCCAGAAGCCGCCCCGCGGTTTGGAATTTCCATTTCATTGGGTCGAACTTCCCTCCTTGTTTCATCCCATGGGATCAAAGGAATGCCGCACACATGGAAAAATTTCGCGTCCATGATTTTTCTCACTATTGATTTATTTTACACGTCCGGCCAATGTGGGTCAAGTTTTTCGCCCAAAGTGCTGTGCTTTCGCACCCGATTTCGTGGACTATACCAGTTTTTCCGGAAAATTTTGTGCAAAAAGAACGCCGCAGTCCCGGCGTGGGAGCTGCGGCGTTCCGGACAGGATCAATAATTGTGCTTTTTCAGCTCAAAGTAGCTCTGGGGATGTGCGCAGACCGGGCACTTCAGGGGAGCCGACTTGCCGATATAGGTGTAGCCGCAGTTCCGGCACTGCCAGACCTGCTGCTCTTCCCGGGCAAAAACCTTGTTGTTCTTCAGGTTCTCGGCCAGCTCACGGTAGCGCTCCTCGTGCTCTTTCTCGATCTGCGCCACCATGGTGAACAGGGCAGCCAGCTGGGTAAAGCCCTCTTCCTTGGCCTCTGCGGCCATCCGGGGGTACATCTCGGTCCACTCGTCGTGCTCGCCGCCGGCTGCCATTTCCAGGCAGGTCATGGTATCGGGGATGGAGCCGCCGTTCAGGGCCTTGAACCACATCTTGGCGTGCTCCTTCTCGTTGGCAGCCGTCTCCTCAAAGATCGCTGCCAGCTGCTCATAGCCCTCCTTCTTGGCCACGCTGGCGAAGAAGGTATACTTGTTGCGGGCCTGGCTCTCGCCTGCAAAGGCTTCCCACAGGTTTTTCTCGGTCTTGGTACCCTTGAGTTCCATATTCATGCTCTCCTTTTGTTTGTGCGGTGTATCATTTCGCCGCCGGTGACCGCCGGGGCGTTCCTTCTGCACTGATTATACCAGAGTTCCGAATTGAAATCAAGAATAATTCCTATTTATTTTGAGAATATCTCTCAGTTATGCTGTTTCAGAGCGCAGACTGCAATGCTCAAAGCGCTCCATGCCGCCTGATACATCAGGACAGCGGCCACCGACAGGGTGCCGATGCTGCCCGCGTAGGTCAGCAGAACACCGATGACCACCGAGAACCAGACCGAGACCATCTGCACCGTGGTGGCGCTCGTCTCGGCGTTCTGGGCCTTTTCCGCCGCGCGCAGACCGCCGATCAGGCTGGCAAAACCTTTATCATGCAGCATACAGCAGCGGGCGGTCTCGTCCGGCCGGGCTGGGGTCAGCGCGCTGCACTGCTCCTGATCCAGCAGAGTGATCATCCCCTCGGGCAGATGGTAAGCCTCGGTGATGTGGCGGGCCGTCAGGCTGGGGTCCTCACAGGTGACCAGCAGGCGGATGTTCTCCCGCTGCAGCACCTCCAGACCGCGGGCGGCGTTGCGGCCGCCCACATAGTGGAGCACGAACATGGCGTGCAGGCTTCCGGAAACAGCCAGATACAGGATCTGCAGCGCGCCGTTCTGGGAGTGCTCATCCTCGTACTCCTGCTCAGGCAGGGGCACGCCCTCCCGCTCCATGTACAGCCGGTTGCCGATGAGCACCCGGTTGTTATCGCACCAGGCGGCAAAGCCAAGGCCGTGGTGGACCTCCAAGTCCTTCACAGGGTACAGGATCTCGGTGCGGTCCTCGATGATCTGGCGGAACAGCCCCCGCAGGGTCTCGCAGCTGTGGTTGAGGATGCTGGCCGCATAGAGGATGGCACGGTCGATGCGGCCGCCCTTGAAGATGCGGATGTCCTCCAGATTCACGCTGTCGGCGGTAAAGAGCTCGTCGGCATCCACCTGCACGGTGTCCACACCGCCCAGCTCCTCAATGGCAGCCCAGCCGGGCACCACGGCACCGGCGGCGGCGGCGGTCTTTTGCAGGCGCAGAGACGCGATGCCCGCAACCAGGGTGGAGGACAGCGGTGCACCCATGCAGAGCATGGAGGTCAGGGCTGCGGCCATGCCGTTGGGCCCGCCGCCAAACAGCAGGAACACCAGCCCGCTGAGCACGGCGGCACCCAGCAGGATCAGGGCTGTCTTGCGGGCGCGGCGCTCACTGGCGCGCTCCCCGAAGCTCTGCTCCACCAGCGCCTCGTCCCACTGGACAGGGCGGCTGAGCAGCACCCAGGGGTCTTTCTGATCCAGACTCCGGGCCAGCACCCGGATCAGATCCTTATCCCGGACACGGAATGCGCCCTGCAGCCCCTCGGGGGATCGGGCGGCGAGGTCGTAGCCGTTTCTGACGGCAGTCAGCAGGACACGGCTGCCCAGCAGGGCCAGGAACAGGCCCAGTGCGGCCACACCGGAAAGCAGCGTCCAGCTGGAGTTCTGATAGCTCTGGGCGTTGAGCAGGGCGACCACAGCCTGCACCAGCGCACCGCAGGCAGCCAGCGCCGGCATGGTGTCTGCACTGGGGCGGCCCTTGAGACCCTGCAGGCCATCCCGCAGGACAGGCCAGCCCACAGCCAGCGCACCGGCCAGAAAGAGCAGGTTGGCAGCATAGAACGCCGCCGGGGCGATCACGGGGTCAAGGGAGGCCACAGGGGCCAGCAGCCCCTCGGCAACAAGGCCAAAGTGGAGCAGTACCACGGCAAGGATGCCCTCCAGCACACACCGCAGCGTCAGCTCCGCGCCCATCCGGCGGAGCTTCTCCCCCACCTGCTCGGGCGTTTCCGGCTCGGTTTCTTCTTCAGGCTTCTCCGCAGCCTCCGGCGCGGCAGGGGCCGCTTCCTCAGCAGGCTGGGCCGGGGTCTCCTCTGCCGGGGCGGCAGGCCGGGCGGGTGCTTCGTCCTCTTCCAGCCCCATCAGCGGCAGGCTCATGCTGTCGTCCTTGCTGGGGGCCTCGGTGCGGGTAGGGGCCTGCGGCTCGTTCTCGTCCGCGCCCTTGCCAAAGAACTGGAAAGCCGTTTCCGGTTCCGGCTCAACCTCTGGCGCGGCTTCCGGGGCAGACTTCGCCTGCTTTACCGACTGATCCTCGGCAAACACCATGGGGATGGCCGGGCCCTCAGGCGCTGCGGGAGCTTCCGGCTCCACGGCCAGCACCTCTTCGGGGGCATCCTGCACCTCCTCCACCGGGGCGGGCTTGGGGGTGCCATAGAGCATGGCCTTGAGTTCGGCCATCTCTGCATCCTCCTGCTGCTCCTGCGGGGTCAGGGGTTCCCGGCGGCGGGGCGGCTCCGGCTTTTTCTCGGGCTGGGGTGCGGGCCGGGGTTCCGGCTTCGGCGCTGCGGGGACTTCCGGCGCGGTGGGCAGAGCCACAGGCTCTGCTTCCTCCAGCTCTCCGGGCTCCAATGCCAGCTCCAGGCCGGCCTCGGCTTCTTCCTCATGGCCCAGCACGATCTCACCCGTGGGCGGCAGCTCATTCTGCACGGCCGGGGCGGCGGCAGGCTCCTCTTTGTCCTTTTCGCGGTGAAAGAGTTTGCCCAGCAGGCTGCCGGTGCTCTCCTTTTCCTCATCGCGGCGCTTCATCTCTTCGGGCACCTGTGCCACGCTGGTGCTGAAAAACGTGCGGAACTTCTCGTTCTGCGCATCGATCTCTTCCTGTGTCAGCTCTTTGCGCTTATCATCCTTTGGCATCCTAGTCCCTCCCTGTTCTGGTCACGGCGGTCTGGCCGCTGTTTCTTACTCTGCGGCGCGCTGGCTCTGGATCTCGTACAGGATGATGCCAGCCGCTACCGAGACATTGAAGCTGTCCACACCGGTGCCCTGAGCGGCCATATCCAGCCGCACCACGCCATCGCAGAGCTTTTTCACCAGCTGGGACACACCACTGCCCTCGCTGCCCAGCACCAGTGCGATGGGGCCGGTCAGGTTGTTCTTGCGCAGGGGCACACCGTCCATATCGGCACAGTAGACGAACACACCCTGATCCTTCAGGCGGCGGATGGTCTCGCCGATGTTGGCCACGCGGGCCACAGGCAGGCGCTCGGCCGCACCGGCACTGGACTTGATAACGGTGGGGGTCACGGACGCGCCGCCCCGCTTGGGGATGACGATGCCGTGGGCTCCGCACAGCA
The DNA here is from genome assembly GCF_049545105.1 of Faecalibacterium hominis (ex Afrizal et al. 2022). Taxonomy (NCBI): domain Bacteria; kingdom Bacillati; phylum Bacillota; class Clostridia; order Eubacteriales; family Oscillospiraceae; genus Faecalibacterium; species Faecalibacterium hominis (ex Afrizal et al. 2022). The sequence goes on from NZ_CP186860.1 coordinate 1,626,853, forward strand.
GAGCAGAGCGCATCACCGCGCCCAGATTATGGGGGTCCTCGATGCCGTCACTCAGCACCAGGAAAGGGGGCTCCCCCTTCTCTCTGGCAACGTTCAGCAGGTCCTCCACGGTCACATATTCGATCTCGCTGGCAAAGGCAGCCACGCCCTGATGGCTCTCGGTGCCGGTCATCAGGCGCAGCTTGTTGGGATGCACCCGCTTGACCGTGGCCCCGGCCTCCTTGGCCATGGCGGTATAGTAAGCTGCCACAGCGGGGGCCATGCCCTCCGCGATCAGCACGGTATCCACGCCGGAACCGCTCTTGAGCAGCTCGGTCACGGGGTTTTTGCCGTAGACCAGGCTCTCATTCTTGGGCTGCTCCTCCGTGCTGCTGCGGCGGGGGCGGCGCGGCATTTTCTGTTCGTCCATTGATGTGTTCTCCTTCCATTCTATGGCAAGGCGGGCCGTTTGAGCCGCGCCATGGTTTCGTTCTGTTTCAGTTTTACTATATTTTGACACTGATACATTCTAAAGTATAGCATACCCCGGCATTCTTCGCAATGTTTGCCGAAGGCAAAAGTTTTCCACATTCAGCAGGCTATACAATCGGTAATTCGGCTCAAATTTTTCCACATGTTGAAAACCCGGTTGAAAATGTTCAAAAATCAAGTTTGTACGCCCACTTTCCAGGTGGAATTCCACAGTTTCCACCGAGTTTTCAACCTCCCGGGTTCGACACGCAAACTTTCCGCCGTACTTTTTGTAAAATTCAAGTCGGAATTATGACAATTTTTTGAAGGGAGATCCAGTGGTTTTTGCCAGAATCTCCAACATCAAAATGCCCAATGTGAATTTGTGTTGAAAACGCCGCGGGAACCGCCTTGATTTTATCCTGTAATTGGGGTATACTACCCTTAGGTTCGTTAAAGGATGCGCAATCTTGTATCCAAAACGGCTTTTTCACCCCAAAATGATTTTGCGGAGGTAATGAATAATGTTGGTAAATGCAACCGAAATGCTGATCAAGGCACGCGATGGCCACTACGGTGTGCCCCAGTTCAACATCAACAATCTGGAGTGGACCAAGGCAGTCCTGACCGCCTGCGAGGAAATGAAGAGCCCCGTTATCCTGGGTGTCTCTGAGGGCGCAGGCAAATACATGACCGGCTTCAAGACCGTTGCCGCCATGGTCAGCTCCATGGTGGAGACCATGGGCATCACTGTTCCCGTTGCCCTGCACCTGGACCACGGCACCTACGAGGGCTGCAAGGCCTGCGTTGAGGCCGGCTTCTCCTCCATCATGTTCGACGGCAGCCACTACTCCATCGAGGAGAACGTGGAAAAGACCAAGGAGCTGGTCGCGCTGGCACACTCCAAGGGCCTGAGCATCGAGGCCGAGGTCGGCTCCATCGGCGGCGTTGAGGACGGCGTTGTGGGCGCTGGCGAGATCGCAGACCCCGCCGAGTGTGCAAAGATCACCGATCTGGGCATCGACTTCCTGGCTGCCGGCATCGGCAACATCCACGGCGTTTACCCCGCCAACTGGAAGGGCCTGGACTTTGAGGCTCTGGATCGCATCCACAAGGCCACCAACAACATTCCTCTGGTCCTGCACGGCGGCACCGGCATCCCCGACGAGATGATCCAGAAGGCCATCAGCCTGGGCGTTTCCAAGATCAACATCAACACCGAGTGCCAGCTGGTCTTTGCTGAGGCCACCCGCAAGTACATCGAAGCTGGCAAGGATCAGCAGGGCAAGGGCTTCGACCCCCGCAAGCTGCTGGCTCCCGGCGCTCAGGCCATCATCGACAAGTGCAAGGAGAAGATCGAGCTGTTCGGCTGCGCAGGCAAAGCCTGAGCCGAAGCGCATCTCCTGAGCACATTCCCGCCCCATAAATGATATTGCCCCGCTGTTCTGTGCATCACAAAACAGCGGGGCGTTTTTTGTAAGCCAGTCCGCAAAAAGGGGGCTGCTGCACCGATTTTTCCCGTGTGCCGCAGCCCCTCTTCTTTACTGGTTCAATTTTGCAAACGCTTTCCGCACATCGCCGGAGAAGTAGAGCGTGCCCAGCGCGCACACGGGGCCGGTGCCCCCAAGGGCGGCCGCCCGGGCTACACCGGCTTCAATGGTGGAAGCGGGCTCAGCTCTGCCGCCCCGGGCGCGGATCTGTTCGGCCAGCGTCTCGGCGGGCATGGCGCGGGGGGTATGGGCCGCCACGGTGACGAACTGCCCGGCCAGCGGCAGGAGCAGTTCCAGCATCTCGTCCACATCCTTATCCGCCATGATGCTGAGCAGGAACACGAACTTCTGCCCCGGAAAGCGGTCCCTCAGGCTCTGCACGGTGGCCCGCATTCCGTGGGCGTTGTGGCTGCCATCCAGCAAAAAGGCGGGCGAATGCCGCAGCAGCTCGAACCGGCCCGGCCAGCGCACCTGTTCCAGACCGGCGCGGATGGCGCTGTCCGGGATGTTCCAGCCCCGGCTGCGCAGCACCCGCAGGGCCGTAATGGCCGTGGCGGCGTTCCGTGGCTGATAGCTGCCGATCAAGGGCAGGCGGATGCCATTCAGGCCGTCAAAATCAAAGGTGACAGCATCCAGATCCCCGTCCTCGATGGTCAGCCTGCTGAGGTCCACCACGGTCAGCGGCGCGTGCCGCTCTGCCGCCGTACGGGCGATGACGGCATCGGCCTCGGGCACACCGCCATAGCTCACCACCGGACTGCCCGGCTTGATGATGCCCGCCTTGGCCGATGCGATATCGGCCAGGGTGGGGCCCAGCTCCTTTACATGATCCATGCCCAGCGCCGTGATGACCGCGCACTCCGGCGGGTCGATGACGTTGGTGGAATCCAGCGTGCCGCCCAGGCCTACCTCCAGCACCACGATGTCGCATTTCGTCTCAGCGAACCAGAGCATCCCCAACGCCGTGATGATCTCGAACTCGGTGGGGATATCGGTCATGGCATCGGCAGCAGGCTTCACACGCTCCACCAGCCGCACCAGCGCCTCGTCCGGGATCTGTTGGCCGTTTACCTGAATGCGCTCGTTGAACCGGTTGATAAAGGGCGAGGTATACAGGCCCACCCGGTAACCCGCCGCCTGCAGGCAGGAGGCCAGCATGGCCGCCGTGCTGCCCTTGCCGTTGGTGCCCGCCACATGGATGAATTTCAGCTGCTTGTGCGGATCTCCCAGTGCGGCCAGCAGGGTCCGGGTGCGGGTCAGGCCCGGCTTGTGCCCCGCCCACTGGACGGCGTGGATATAGTTCAGTGCTTCTTCATAGTTCATTGTGCAATGCCTCGGATCGTTTTGTTTTCCAGCAGCAGGCGCACCAGCACGGTGTTCACCGCTGCCAGGACCAGCGCGTTGGGAATGCGGGTCACCAGCACGCTCCACGGATAGTTATAGAAGAGGTGGAGTGCCAGCGAGTTGATGACAATGGAGCCCACCGCATGGCCGGCAAACACGCTGATCTGGGTGCGCAGGCCCAGCCGCAGGTTGGGCAGGGCGCGCCAGAGAAGGCCCGCCGTCAGGCCGATGGAGCCTGCCCCCAGCGTGATCAGCGGATTGATGGCGTAGCCGGAAAGGGTGCCGCCGATCATATCGGCCACTGCACCCACAGCAAAGCCCTCCACCGGCCCGAACAGCACAGCGGCCAGCAGGGTGGGCAGGCTGCCCAGGTTGAACCGGACAAAGCCGGTGGAAATGCTCAGCACCCGGGCAAACACGATGCTCATGGCAGTGAGCAGGGCCAGCATGGTGAGCTTGCGGATAGAATTTCTGGAATGGTTCATATCAATTGTCCTCCCCTGTTTCGGGAACCGCGGGGCGGGCAATGCAAAACGCCCTCCCCTGTGACAAACCGCACAAAGGAGGGCGTGATTCAACGGTTCACATCCAGACGGGGCCGCAGACGGCCCCATCTGCACCCAAGTCCATGCAGCAGCGGGATGCAGGCCATGCACCGCGGGTCTTACCTTCGTCCGCAGCACAACTCCCCGTTGATGCGGCACTTAACGCGCATGGCCTTACTCTGTTGATGGTCTTATTATATGCCTTTTTCCGGCCCATTGCAACCACAACTCCCATCATTTTTCCCAATTCGCGGGGCAGATTTTTGACAGGGTGCACAATTCCGGGCCTATACAAAAAGCCCTCCGGTGCGTCTCGTCCCGGAGAGCTTTGGGGTACAGAAGGTCTGGTCAATTACTGCACATCGGTCAGCTCAGCCAGCTTGTGGAAGATCTCGGTGTTGTCATACACGCCGCGGAACTTGTCTGCACCCTGACCACGGGCGTAGAGGTTCACCATGGCACCGGTGTGGGCGTAGGTGGTGTGATCCACACCGGACTTGTGGTTGATGGTGTGGCAGATAGCCATGCTGAAGGGGATGTAGGTGCCATACAACTCGTAATCCTGCTGGCTCATCTTGCTCTGGCTGGAAGAGCCGACCTTGAGGGTGCGCTCGTAAGCGGTGCGCAGGTTCTCCACCTCGTAGTCGGTCAGCAGCAGCTTGCCTGCGTTGGCGGCAGCGGGGTCGGTGGGCAGGGTCAGGCCGAAGTTTGCCTTCACGTCCTGCATCGCGGTCTCAAAGGGAGTCTGATTCTTCACGTAGTGGTTCACATAGGTGGAATCGAACTTTGCGTAGGACATCTTCTGGTGGGCCAGGTTGGTCAGGAAGGTATCGTAGTTGGTGGTCTTGTAGCCAATGCCCAGGCCGCCGGTCTCGTGGTCAGCGGTCACCAGGATCAGGGTATCATTGGGATGCTGGGCGTAGAACTCCACAGCGGCCTGCACCGCGTTGTGCATCTCGATCACATCATGGATGGAGGCAGCGGCATCGTTGGCGTGGCAGGCCCAGTCGATCTTGCCGGACTCCACCATCATAAAGAAGCCGTTGCTGTTGTCCAGCAGCTCAATGCCCTTGCGGACATAGTCGGTCAGCTGCCACTCTCCCGGAGCGGCATCCATGGCGTAGTTCATGGACTTGCCGTCGGCCAGGTTCTCGGCAATGATCAGGGTCTTGCCGGCCCCGGCCTTCAGGGCAACTGCACCGGCCTGGGTGGTGACAACATTGTAACCGGCCTGTGCAGCCACCTCGTGGTTGTTGGGGCCGGTGCCATCGCCGTTCACCTTCTGGAACTCGCCGCCTGCGAAATACTCAAAGCCGGAGTTTGCCAGCTCCACGCCGATCTGATAGTAGTTCTTGCGGGTCTTCTGGTGTGCATAGAAGGCAGCAGGGGTGGCGTGGTCAATATTCACCGTGGAAACAATACCAACCTTGTAGCCCTTCTGCTTATGGAGCTTCTCCGCAATGGTCTCATAGGGCACATCACGGGTCCAGGGGCACATATTGATGACACCGCTCTCGGTCTTTTTGCCGGAAGCGATGGAGGTAGCGGTGGAAGCGGAGTCCGGGCAGAAGGAGGTGCTGTCGTAGGTGGTCACACTGCCCACTTCCGGGAACTGGGTAAAGCTCAGCTCTGCCTCGGTGATGGCACCGTTGTTGGTGACAGTGCCCTGATAGAACCGGGCAGACTGGATCTGGGCAGTGCCCATGCCATCGCCGATGAACAGGAAGATGTACTTGGGCTTATTCTGGAACAGGCCAAAGCAGTTCTCCTCGTCAGCTGCGATGGAAGCAGCCGGAGCGGCAGCGTTTGCAGCCACAGGGGCAGCAGTCATCAGACCGGCGGCAGATGCCACAGCACCCACTTTCAGGAAGTTGCGGCGGGACATTTTATGTTCTTTCATACGATAATTCCTCTCTTATCCTGAGCCCTCCCGGGCCCTGTTGCAATGTTTCTTGGGAACGGTTCTATTGTACCCGTTCAGAGAAAGAGGGGAAACCACGGTAAGGAAAATCTTAGGTAAACCCTGGGCAAAGAAAAACAGGCATTGGTAAAAAACAGGTGGTCTTTGTAAAATCGGATCTTTCCTGCCCGCACCATTTCGCTCCGTCAGGATTTGTCCCGGATCGGTTGCATCCGGTGGGCAAATCGTGTATACTGTAACCCGATTTTTATTTGCGGAGGGAGGAGTGCACATGTCTGTTTTGTGTCTGGGCGAAGTCTGGCTGGAGCTGAACGCTGCCACGGCTCCGGAGCTGACGGAGACGTTCCGGGCGCAGACCGGCGGCTGGAGTGCAGGCTTCTGCCGCCGGTACGCCGCATTGGGCGGGCAGGCGGCTCTGCTGGCCCAGCTGGGAGCCGACCCCTTTGGCCGCAAGCTGGCGGCCCAGCTTGCCCGGGATGGTGTGGATTGCTCCCTGCTCTGCTTCACGGATGCCTTCCCCACGCCGGTGGTGTTCACCGGAGCAGACACCGCTCTGCCCTACCGTGCCCACACCGCCGGGCTGGCCCTTGGGCCGGAGCAGCTGGAGGCCGCCCCGTTCCGGGGAGCCTCTGCCTTCTGTTTTTCCTCCGCCGGGCTTGTGGACAGCCCCCTGCGGCTGGCCCACCTCAAGGCCCTTGCCGCCGCCCGGGATGCCGGGGCGCTCTGCTGCTATCTTCCCCGGCTGGCGCAGGCCGCGCCCTACTGGCCGCAGCGGGAGGCTCTGTGTCAGACCGCCCTGCAGTTTCTTGACCGGGCAGACGTTCTCTTTTTAGAGGAGAGCGACCTGCTCCTCCTCTTCGGCTCCCGGGAGCTGCGCACAGCCCTGTTTGCCCTGTTCACCGGCCATGTGCAGCTGATCTTTTTCTACAAAAAGGATAGGATTCTCGCCTTTACACGCAGCATTATGGCTTCTGCCGCAAAAAAAGACCAGAGCCCCGCTCTGGTCTTGTATCGGATGGAACAAATGGGGATCCATGTAATAGATCTGCCACAGTTAAGGGAGCATGTACTAGGACAGTTACTAAGTAACGATGCGGATGCTGGGAGCCGCAACCCGGACGCTGGCGAGCGAAGCGAGACTGAGAGGTTTAACTCTTAGCCAAACAAAAACAGCCAGCGCCGTGGAAAGGAGGAGAAAGCGGCGCTGGCTGTGTATGAGAACTCCCAAACATTTGCGGCTGTCAGGAGATGGTTGGTAGTCTGTCCGCTGCCTTGGCTATTGCCTCGCATCAGCAGGGGACAGTGTTTTTTAAAGGGGCCGCGCCGCCCGGTTTCTGCCGGAGATGCGCGGTTTTCATTGCCTGCATGGCATCTTGGGAGGATGTTTTTCTGTTCCTCCCTGACTGCACCCTTATTGTACAGGATAAAAATGGAGTTTCTTTGTGAGGAATTTGAACAAATTGAAAATAAACGGAGCCGCTGCACATCATTTTGTACAGCGGCTCCGTTTTTTACGATTTTTCTTTAATTTTCAGCCAGATTACCGGTGTAGAGCTGGTAATACTTGCCCTTCTTGGCGATCAGCTCGTCGTGGCTGCCGCGCTCGATGATGCGGCCCTGCTCCAGAACCACGATACAGTCTGCATTGCGGACGGTAGACAGGCGGTGGGCAATGACAAAGCTGGTGCGGCCATACATCAGGCCGTCCATGCCCCGCTGGACCAGCGCCTCGGTACGGGTATCAATGGAGGAGGTCGCCTCGTCCAGGATCAGCACCGGGGGATCGGCAACCGCGGCGCGGGCAATGGCCAGCAGCTGGCGCTGGCCCTGCGACAGGTTTGCGCCGTCGTTGGTCAGCATGGTGTTGTAGCCATCGGGCAGACGCTTGACAAAGCCATCGGCATTGGCCAGCTTTGCGGCGGCAATGCACTCCTCATCGGTGGCATCCAGGCGGCCATAGCGGATGTTCTCCATGACCGTGCCGGTAAACAGGTGGGTATCCTGCAGAACGATGCCCAGAGAGCGGCGCAGGTCGTCCTTTTTGATCTTGCGGATGTTGATGCCATCATACCGGATCTTGCCGTCTGCGATATCGTAGAAGCGGTTGATCAAGTTGGTGATGGTCGTTTTGCCGGCACCGGTGGAGCCGACAAAGGCGATCTTCTGGCCCGGGCGGCCATAGAGGTTGATCCCGTGCAGAACGGTCTTTTCCGGCACATAGCCAAAATCGACATCGGTAAAAGTGATGTCGCCCGCCAGCTTGTGGTAGGTGGTGGTGCCGTCGTGGTGGGGATGCTTCCAGGCCCAGATGCCGGTGCGCTCGGTGGTCTCCACCAGCTCGTCATCCTTGCCATACTTGACGTTGACCAGGGTGACATAGCCTTCATCGGTCTCGCTGGTCTCGTCCATCATCTTGAAGATACGCTCTGCACCGGCCAGTGCCATGATCACGCTGTTGGCCTGCATGGACACCTGGCTGATGGGCATATTGAAGCTCTTGTTCAGGCTCAGGAAGGCCATCACGGTGCCCAGGGTCATGCCGCCGACATTGCCAACGGCCATGGCCGCGCCCGCCAGAGCACAGACTGCATAGCTGATATTGCCCAGCTGTGCGGTAACGGGCATGATGATGTTGGCGTAGCTGTTGGCCTGCTTGGCGCTTTCCTTCAGTTTATCGTTCAGCTGCCGGAAGCCATCCAGAGCCTTCTGCTCGTGGGTGAACACCTTGACGACCTTCTGGCCCTCCATCATCTCTTCGATGTAGCCGTTCACCTTGCCCAGATCCTTCTGCTGGGCCACAAAGTACTTGCCGCTCATGGCAGTGATCTTCTTGGAGCAGAACAGCATCAGAGCCACCATCAGCATGGTGACAATGGTGAGCTGCCAGCTCATCAGGCACATACTGGTGAACACGGACACGATGGTGATGGCGCTGGACACCAGCTGGGGGATGCTCTGGCTGATCATCTGGCGCAGGGTGTCCACATCGTTGGTGTACACCGACATGATGTCGCCGTGGGGGTGGGAGTCAAAATACCGGATGGGCAGGCTTTCCATGTGGGTGAAAAGCTGGACGCGCAGGTTGCGCAGGGTGCCCTGGGTCACGTTGACCATGATACGGGCGTTGAGCCATGCGGCCAGCACGCCGATGGCGTAGATGCAGCCGATGCGCACCAGTGCGCCTGTCAGCGGGCCGAAGTCCGGTGTGGCCTGCTTGGTCATGGGGACGATGTAATCATCGATCAGGGTCTTGAGGAAGAGGCTTGCCTGCACATTTGCCAGCGCGCTGACGATGATGCAGACCAGCACAAGGATGCAGTGGGGCAGATAGTGCTTGAACACCTCATCCATGATCCGCTTGAGCAGCTTGCCCGGGTTCTCGACCTTCGGTTTGGGGCCGCCCACCCCACGGGGGCCGGGGCCCTTTACTTCTTTCACCTGTGCCATTACTGCTCACCTCCCTGCTTGTCAAAATCGCCGCCGCCCTGGGTCTGGCTGTTGTAAACTTCCTGATAGATCTTGTTTGTCTTGAGCAGCTCCTCGTGGGTGCCCAGGCCGTTGATCTGGCCGTTGTCCAGCACCAGGATGCGGTCTGCATCCTGCACGGAGGAGATGCGCTGTGCAATGATGATCTTGGTGGTGCCGGGGATCTCCTCCCGGAAGGCCTTGCGGATCTTGGCATCGGTGGCGGTATCCACGGCGCTGGTGCTGTCGTCCAGGATCAGCACCTTGGGCTTGCGCAGCAGCGCGCGGGCAATGGTCAGGCGCTGCTTCTGGCCGCCGGACACGTTGGAGCCGCCCTGCTCGATCCAGGTATTGTACTTGTCGGGGAAGCGCTCGATGAACTCATCGGCGCAGGCCAGCTTGGCCACCCGGATGCACTCTTCCTCGCTGGCGTTCTCATCGCCCCAGCGCAGGTTGTCGAGGATGGTGCCGCTGAACAGAACGTTCTTCTGCAGCACCATGGAGACCTCCCGGCGGAGGACATCCAGGCTGTAATCCTTAACGTCCACGCCGCCCACCTTGACAGAGCCGGTCTCGGCATCATACAGGCGGGGGATCAGCTGCACCAGGCTGGATTTTGCACTGCCGGTGCCGCCGATGATGCCCAGCGTCTCGCCCGGCCGGATGCTGAAGGTAACATCGTTCAGGACAGGCTGGCCGGAGCCGTGCTTATACTTAAAGGTAACGTGGTCAAACTCAATGCTGCCGTCTGCCACCTGCTGCACCGGCTGCTTTGCCGGGGGCAGGTCGGTGGTCTCGTCCAGCACCTCCACGATACGGCGGGCAGAAGCGGCGGACATGGCGATCATCACAAAGGCCATGCTCAGCATCATCAGGGCCATCAGGATGTTCATAATGTAACCGAACAGGGCGTTCAGCTGGCCGGTGGTGATTGCACCGTTCAGGACGTAATGTGCGCCGAACCAGCTCAGGGCGATGTTGCAGCCGTACACAGAGACCAGCATGGCGGGGTTGTTGAAGCTCAGACGGCTCTCGGCGTGGACGAACTGCTTGTACAGGCTCTCGCAGGCCTTGGTGTACTTCTCGTTCTCAAAGTGCTCCCGGACAAAGCTCTTGACCACGCGGATGGCCGAGACATTCTCCTGCACGGAGGCGTTCAGGTTATCGTAGTTCTTGAACACCTTATCAAAGATGCCGAAGGTGGGGACCATAATACCTGCCAGCACTGCCACCAGGAACACGATCGCCACCAGGAACACCATGGTCAGCGAGCGGCTGATCATGGAGGCCATGATGAGCGCGAAAACCAGATGGACGGGGGCACGCACACACATGCGCTCGATCATCTGGAACGCGTTCTGCAGGTTGGTCACGTCGGTGGTCATACGGGTGACCAGACCGGCCGTGGAGTACTTGTCGATGTTGGAGAACGAGAAATGCTGGATGTTCTCATACATCGCATCGCGCAGGTTGCCTGCAAAGCCGGTGGATGCCGTGGCGGCAAACCTGCCGGCCAGCACGCCCAGCAGCAGGGCAATGGCCGCCACCAGGAAGGTGAGCAGGCCGTACTTGATAACGGCGTTCATATCGCCCTTTTCAATGCCCTGGTCAATGATCACGGCCATGATGGTAGGCAGCAGCACATCCATGATGGCTTCCAGAGCAGATAGGATCGGTGTCAGGATCGCGGCGCGCTTGTACTCGCCCAGATGTGACACAAGTTTTTTGATCATCTGTTGTAATCCTCCTGAAGTTTATTTGCAGGGGTCATTCCAGCCCCTTGCGCAGCTTGTTCAATAACCGCAGAAGCTCTGCGTTTTCCTCTTCCGTCAGCAATCCGGCCACAAACTCATCGGTCTGGTGCAGGGAGAGTATCGTCTTTTCATGGACGCGGCCCCCCTCTTCCGTCAGGATCAGCCGCTTGAGCCGGGCATCCTGCGGCACGCTCTGGCGTTCGATGTAGCCCTTGCGCTCCATCAGCTGCAGGATGTTCGTCACGGTCGAGCGTGTGATGGAAAACTCCCGCTCGATATCGCGCTGGTATACGGCCTCATTTTTGTGCCAGTAGAGGTAGCTCATGATCCAGTCGTGCATGGGGGTCACGTTGTCCACGTTGTTCTCCCGGTGGAACTGGTTGATCTTGCGGAAGATCAGGTTGTTCACCCGGCGCACCTGTGCCGGGATGACCTGCGGCGGCTCCCATGGGGGGTTGCAGCAGGGCTGTTTTTTGCTTTCATCGTGCATAATGGTTTCCCTTTTGAATTGTTTGTGACAGGATTGTTTTCCTTAGAACTGTTTGATGCCGTACAATATCATAACGCACGATTCGATCTTTGTCAATAGAAGACGCAAAATAAAATACAGAAGCGCCCCACCGAACGGCAGGGCGCTTCCACTGGGCGCTGATTTTGCTTTTGCTGGCTCAACAGCCCTTGCTTTCTGACCAGAATATGCTTTAATAAAAGCAACTATGGGCGCTGCGCCCCCGAATACTGCAAGGAGAATCCCATGGAACAACGGAACACCCGCCTGCGGAACGCGGGCTTCGTCACCTTCTTTTTCAGCGGCATCTGCACCATTTCCAGCGGTGTGGTGGTCAGCCTGCTGCAGGAGGAATACGGCTTTGCCTACGGCATGACCGGCACCCTGCTCAGCCTGCTGAGCATCGGCAACCTGCTGGCGGGCCTGCTGGCCGGTGCGCTGGTGGGAAAAATGGGCATGAAGCCAAGCGTCCTGCTTCTGACCATCGGCTATGCGGTGGGCTACGGCCTGATGAGCCTGACCGGCCTGCCCATTCTGCTGGCGCTGGCCTTCTTCATTGTGGGCATTGCCAAGGGCAGTGTCCTGAACACCTGCACCATTCTTGTCAGCGGCAACTCTGCAGACCGCACCCGGGGCATGAACACCATGCACGCCTGCTACGCCTGCGGTGCCCTGCTCTGCCCCTTTCTGATCTCTGCCGCGGCCAGGGTCAGCACCACGCTGGCCGTGCTGGCACTGGCGGCGCTGGGTCTGGTGCTCTGGCTGGTATACCTGTTCACCCCCATGGCAGGCCGCGCCAAGGCCAAAGAAGCTGTCACCGATTGGAGCTTTTTGCGCTCCTCCCGCTTCTGGCTGCTCACCGGCCTGCTGTTCTGCCAGAACGCCGCCGAGCAGAGCGTTGTGGGCTGGATGGTCACCTACTTCAAGGACAGCGGCATCATTGCAGGCACGCTGGCGGCCTATACCGTCACCGTGATGTGGGGTGCCACCCTGATCGGCCGCCTGCTCATCGCCTTTGTGTTCCCACTCAAACAGCCCCGCAAGGCCATGGTGTTTATGGCGGTTTTCTGCACTGCCTTCTACTTTGCCATGATGCAGACCCACAGCCAGCTGCCTGCCATCCTGCTGCTGTTCGCCTTTGCCTTCTCCATGGCCGGTATGAACCCCACCGCCGTGGCCAGCGCCGGTAAAATGACCACCGTGACCAGCATGGGCATCATGCTGCCGGTGGCATCCAGCGGCGCGATCCTGATGCCCTGGGTCATCGGCAAGGTAGCTGAAAGCGCCGGTCTTGCTGTTGGTATGGCAACCAACATCGTGCCCTGTGTGGGGCTGATCGTCTTTGCGATTCTGGTGTCCAGAATGCGGGAGGAGTAAACCTCTCCGTCATTGCTTCGCAATGCCGCCGCTCCTGGCAGGAGAGGCAAGCAGCAGGCGACTGAGCGGTTCATCCCCTCGCCTTTGCGCTGAACTCACACCCACAGTAATCCTGACGGTAAAGCCCGTACTCCTCCGAGAGCTGGAGGGAGCGCAGGTAGCCGTTCTGCTTTTTGAAATCCGAGGGCAGGTGCCTGATGCCGAATTCGGCTTCAAGCTCCTGCCCGATCTGATTGATGCGGGCAGCATCCTTGTGGGGGCTGATGGAGAGCGTGGTGGTGAACCAATCAAAGCCGTGCTCCTTTGCGTACTGTGCCGCCCGGCGCATCCGCAAGCGGTAGCAGACGGTGCACCGCCCGCCCCGCTCCGGCTCGTTTTCCAGCCCCTGCACAGCCGTATAGAACTCCTGCGGATCGTAGTGGTCCTCGATGACCGTGACCCCCAGCGGGTGCGCCTGCGCCACAAACTTTTTCAGCTCCTCGCCCCGGCGGTAGTATTCTTCGGCAGGCCAGGTGTTGGGGTTATAGTAAAGCACCGTGATCTCAAAATACCGGCACAGCTTTTCCAGCACGGCGCTGGAACAGGGCCCGCAGCAGGCATGGAGCAGCAGCTTTGGCCGCTGCGGCCCCAGCGTTTTCAACACTTCGTCCATCTGCTGTGCAAAATTCAACTGTTTTGACATCGGTTTCATCCTTTGTTATACTTGCTTTGATTCAAATAGCTCCCTCCTGCTGCCTCGCCAAAAGAGCCGCAGCTGCCGGAAGGGGCATCCCGGTCATATTATATCACATTTTATCTAATAGGAGAACTGCGATGACAAACGAGAAGATTGCCCGTATCAACGAGCTGGCAAAAAAGAGCAAGACCACCGGCCTGACCGATGCCGAAAAGGCAGAGCAGCAGGCCCTGCGGCAGGAGTATGTTGCGGACGTAAAGGCCAGCCTGCGCGCCCAGCTGAACAACACCTCGATCAAAGAGCCGGATGGCACTGTGCACAAGCTGGGGAAGAAGAACTAAAGCAGCATCACGAAGAGGAGCGCCCTGTGGATAATTGAGAGAAAAGTATTTCTTCCCTCTTTTTTTGTTCCGCGTTTCGTGCTATACTATAATTGTATTGTTGCGGACATTTCCGCGGGCGGTACAGATTCCCAAGGTGGCGTATCCCGGGCAAGGTGCACGGAAAAGGCTGTCTTTTGAAAAAATGATAAAGAGGTCATTTATTATGCTTACTGCAATTACGGGTATCAACTGGGGCGATGAGGGCAAGGGCCGCATGGTCGACCTGATCAGCCAGGAGTATGACATCGTTGCACGGTATCAGGGCGGCAACAACGCAGGCCACACCGTGAAGAACGAGCGCGGCAAGTTCGTGCTGAACCTGCTGCCCTCCGGCATCCTGCGCCCCAACGTTGTCTGCGTGATGGGCAACGGTATGGTCATCGACCCGCACCATCTGGACGGCGAGATCAACAAGCTGCGGGAGCAGGGCATTTCCATCACCCCCGATAACCTGAAGATCTCCGACCGGGCCACCATCACCATGCCCTACCATGTCGATCAGGACGGCCTGGAAGAGGCCCGCCTGGCCAAGACCGGCGCACAGTTCGGCTCCACCAAGCGCGGCATCGCCTACACTTACGGTGACAAGTACATGAAGAAGACCCTGCGCATGGGCGACCTGCTCCACCTGGACGACAGCGTGAAGAAGCGCCTGGTGACCATGGTGGATTCCAAGAACCTGGTGATGGAGGGCAGCTACCACTCCGCCCCCATCAGCGTGGACGAGATGTGGGCATGGCTGGAGAAGTATGCCGCCATCTTCAAGGATTACATCTGCGACGTGGGCCAGTATCTGGCTGACGCTGATGCCGCCGGCAAGAAGGTGCTGTTCGAGGCCCAGCTGGGCGCTCTGCGCGACATCGACTTCGGCATCTACCCCTACACCACCTCCTCCAACGTCATCGGCGCTTACGCCCCCATCGGCGCAGGCATCCCGGGCCACAAGCTGACCAACAGCATCGGTGTGATGAAGGCTTACTCCTCCTGCGTGGGCGACGGCCCCTTTGTCACTGAGCTGGCCATGACCGAGGAAGAGAAGCACGCCCTGCGTGAGGCTGGCCACGAGTACGGTGCAGCCACCGGCCGTCCCCGCCGCGTTGGCCCCATCGACCTGGTGGCAAGCCACTACGGCGTGTTCTGCCAGGGCTGCGATGAGGTTGCCCTGACCCTGCTGGACGTGCTGGACTACATGGAGAAGATCCCCATGGTCACCGGCTACAAGCTGACCGACGGCACCATCACCAAGCGCTTCCCCATGGGCATGGCTCTGGACACCGCACAGCCCGTGGTGGAATATCTGCCCGGCTGGCACTGCGATATCACTGCTGCCCGCAAGTGGGAGGATCTGCCCCAGGAAGCCCGCGATTACGTTGAGTATCTGGAAAAGGCTATTGGCTGCAAGATCACCTACATCTCCGTTGGTGCCGAGCGTGAGGCCTACATCCATCACAACGTCTGATCCGCGCCACAGAACCCGCCGCATTGAAAAGGAAGCGTGACTATGTTTGATATCATCACGGACAGCGCCTGTGACCTGACCCCTGAGACGGCCGCAACACTGAATATTGAGATCATCCCCTTCTATGTCTCGCTGGACGGTGAGCACTACCGCAAGGAAGGCAAGGAGATCGCCGTGCGCGATTTCTACCAGTTCATGGTAGATAACCCCGCGGCCTACCCCAAGACCAGCCTGCCTTCTCTGGAGGATTTTGAGACCGTCTTCCGGGCCCATGCCGAGGCGGGCCGCCCGGTGCTCTGCATCTGCTTTACCAGCAAGATGAGCGGCTGCGTGGGCAGTGCCCGCAACGCCCGGGAGCTGGTGCTGGAGGATTTCCCCGATGCTAAGATCGAGGTCATTGACAGCACCGCCGCCACCGTGACCGAATCCATCGTGGTGGAAAACGCGGTGGCTATGCGGGATGCAGGCTGTACGCTGGACGAAGCCGTGACCTGGCTGGAAGCGGAAAAGATCACCAACCAGATCTTCTTCACGGTGGGTAATCTGGACTACCTCATCAAGGGCGGGCGCATCGGCAAAGTCACGGGCCGTGCCGCCAATATTCTGGGCATCAAACCCATGATCCTGTTCAAGGAGGGCGAGATCTTCTCCGCTGGCGTGGCCCGCGGCCGCCAGAAGAGCTTTGAGAAGGCCCTCGACCTGCTGATGACCTATCTGGCCGAACACAACGGCACACCCGATGACTACTGCATCACGGTGGGCTACGGCTACGATGCCGACGAGGGCAAGCGGCTCTGGATGCAGACCCGCGCCGCCCTGCGCGCCAAGTACCCCACCTGCGAGTGCAATGTGGTCCTGCTGCAGATCGGCTGCACCATTGCCGTGCACACCGGCCCCTATGCGTTGGGCATGGGCGTGATGCGGCGGTGGAAAAAACAGTAACTCCCTCAGTCGCCTCCGGCGACAGCTCCCTCTAGGAGGGAGCCTTACGGCAGCGAAAAGCCTCTCTCTGAGAGGGAGGTGGCATTGCGTCAGCAATGACGGAGGGAGTTCCCACATAGTAAAAAAGAAGCCCCGACAAATGTCGGGGCTTCTTTTTGTTTTTCAGCCTTGATTTTTACGATGCACGATCACAGAAGACGGTGACACGGGTCTTGCCGCCATAGGTGCAGGTGTACAGCACCAGGGCGTAGCCGCTGTGTTCCACTTCCTCCACACTGTGGGGGTCAAGCACTTCGACCTTGTTCACGACGTACTCATTCACGATGCCGTCCATATCGGTGAAGGTGACGTTGTCCCCCGCTGTGAGGGAGGTCAGCTTGCCGAAATGGCTCTCGTAGTTGTGCGCCGCAATGACCAGATCATCGGTGCGGGAAGAGCCGAACTGGCGGCAGGGGGCGATCTTCAGGCGGGGGTAGCTCCACTCGCTCATCACCGGCAGGTCAATGCCGATGGCGGGAATGGAGATCTCACCCACATATTCGTTGCCATCGACCTCCACCACCGGGAGCTCGGGGTCCAGAGGGCCGCTCTCTGCCTCCGGTTCCGGGGTCTCCACCTTCTGCTGAAGGTCGGCCACCACGGTCTGGGCCTCGGCACCGGCGTGGGCATCCTCGTAGCGGTTGTAGGCGTACAGGCCGCCCGCCGCCAGCAGGAGCACCACACCCAGCACGATGCAGACGAGCCCGGGGGATACTTTACGCATTCTTTTCACGTTAGCCTATCTTTTTTTCCGTGATGATTTTTCCGCACAGTGGAGCCCTCCCTGCATCATAGTATTTTTGGCAAAGCCGGAGGAAAAGATATTCAACTTTTGTCGTTTTTCTTTCCCTTGGCAGGTTATTTTTACCAGACAAACCCATTATCGTAATTATAGCATGTATATCCAGTATTTTCAATAGTGAAATTTTATTTTTCCTTCCCCTTTTCAGACAAAATATTCTGCGATATACAGCACGTTATGAACCGCCGTAATATATTGCGGGGAGTAGAGCAGTCTAACTTATCCGCACCGCCCGCCGCATTGATATATCGCGCAGTTTTGTGTTGTATCTTCGCAGTTTCACTCTCTATAATACATGAAACGCAGATTCCTTTCACTTTTTTTCGGAATTTTTTGAAAAAAGTTTTCGGAGGAGATGGAAAACCCCACCGTCATCCCTTCGGGATGCCACCGCCCCTAATAGGGGCGGCCTTGGCAAAACCATAAGGCTTCACGAAATGCCAAGGCCCCCCCTACTAGCGGGGGCTGTCGCCGCAAGGCGACTGGGGGTTTGAGCCACCAAAAAGCGCCCCCATCACTCAAAGGAGCAATGGGGGCGCTTTGTCCTATTACAATGGATTCCGCTTACTCAGCCTTGGGGGCCTCGGGAGCCTTTGCTTCCTCAGCCTTTGCGGCGGGCTCTGCCGGAGCGGCAGGAGCGGCAGCGGGCTTCGGAGCCTGCTTCACCACGGGCTTGGGGGGATTCGGATCGTCCTTCAGCGGGAAGAGGATGATGTGCTTGGGGCACTTCTGGGCGCACATGCCGCAGCCCTTGCACTTGTCGTAGTCCACACGGGCCACGCCGTCCACAACGTGGATGGCATCAAACTTACAGGTGCGCTCGCACATGCCGCAGGCAATGCAGGAAGTGGTGCAGGCCTTCATGGCAACGGGGCCCTTATCCTGATTGGAGCACATGACCACGGGCTTGCGGGGGCCGCCTGCGTCGATCATAATGACGTGCTTGGGGCAGATGTTGGCGCAGGCACCACAGCCGGTACACTTGTCCTTGTCCACCTTGGCCACGCCGTCCACAATGTGGATGGCATCGAACTTACACACCTTGGTGCAGTCGCCCAGGCCGATGCAGGCAAAGGTACAGGTCTTGGGGCCGCCGTACAGGGTGGCAGCAGCAGCGCAGGTCTGGATGCCCTTGTACTCGTAGCTGGGCTTGCAGTGCTCGGAGTTGCCCTGGCACTGGACCACAGCCTTCTTCTCCACGGCGCTTGCCTCACCGCCCATGATCTTGGCAATGGCGGCAGCAGCCTTGGGGCCGCCGGGGGCGCACTTGTCGCAGGGAACGCCGTCCATAACAACGGCCTTTGCGTAGTCGGCACAGCCGGCGTAGCCGCAGCCGCCGCAGTTTGCACCGGCCAGGCAGGCAGAAACTTCTTCAATACGGGGGTCTTCCTCAACCGCCATGAACTTTGCGGCCAGCACCAGAACAACGGCACCGATCGCGCCCACGATGGTACAGAGGATCACAGCAGATACAATATTCATAATCCTGTTCCTCCCTTACAGCGTCACGTTGAACAGGTTTTCGACGAGACCGCCGAAGCCCATAAAGGACAGGCTGGTGATGGCTGCTGCGATCAGGGTGATGGGCAGGCCCTTGAAGGGTGCCGGGGGATCGCAGGCTTCCACACGCTTGCGCACGCCGCTGAACATGACCATGGCCAGCATAAAGCCGACACCTGCACCCACGGCACAGACCAGAGCCTCAATGTAGGCAGCGGCAAAGCCAAGGGTAGCAACGTCTGCGCCGTAGTCGTCCACGACCAGAATGGTCACGGCCAGCACGCAGCAGTTGGTGGTGATCAGGGGCAGGTAAACGCCCAGAGAATTGTACAGTGCAACAACATACTTCTTCAGGAAGATCTCGATGAACTGCACCAGCACTGCAATGACCAGGATGAACACGATGGTCTGCAGGTAGCCCAGGTCAGCCGGGTTCAGAACGAAGATCTGGATGGGGAAGGTGACAGCCGTTGCCACCAGCATAACAAAGATAACAGCGCCGGACATACCAATGGAGGAATCCAGCTTCTTGGAAACGCCCAGGAACGGGCAGATACCGTAGAACTTCACCAGCACGTAGTTGTTCACCAGGATCATGCTGAAGAAGATCGCAGCAAGTTTGACTAACATCTTATTCTGCCTCCTTCTTCAGGTTGTCGAGGTCGCAGCAGCTCTTGCGCTCGATGCGGGCATCCAGCTTGCCTTCCAGCCAGACGCAGCCGGCCATCAGCACGCCGTAGCAGAAGAATGCGCCGGGAGCCTGGGTCATAATGCTCATCTTGGCCATGCTCTCGGGCAGAATCTGGAAGCCCAGCCAGGTGCCGCTGCCCAGGATCTCACGGATGGAGGCCATCAGCACCACGGTGAGGGTGTAGCCGATGCCCATGCCGATGCCGTCCAGTGCGGAATCCACCACATTGTTCTTGCAGGCAAACATCTCGGCACGGCCCAGAATGATGCAGTTGACAACGATCAGGGGCAGGAACACGCCCAGTGCGGTGTACAGGCTGTCCATGTAGGCGTGCATCACCATCTGAACGATGGTCACGAAGCCTGCAATGATGACGATGTAGCAGGGCAGGTGGACTTTAGCGGGGATCACGTTGCGCAGCAGCGAGATCAGGATGTTGGAGCACACCAGCACGAAGGTGAAGGCTGCGCCCATGCCCAGCGCGCTGGAAACTGCCGTGGTAACAGCCAGGCAGGAGCAGGTGCCCAGAACCAGACGCAGAACGGGGTTTTCTTTGATGATGCCGTTGGTAAGGATGCTTACCTTGGACTTGTTTTCGCTTGCCATTTCTTACCAACCTCCTTTATGCCAACTCGTTGTAGCAGTTGATGCAATCGTTGATGGCGGCAAACAGAGCCTTAGAGGAAATGGTTGCGCCGCTGTATGCGTCGTAGCCCTGGCCCAGGGTGATGTTCTGGGTGCCATCCATGCCATCGAACTGAGCAAGGAAGCTGTCGGTGGCAACGTTGCTGCCGATGCCCTTGGTCTGGGTAGAAGCGTCCACCCAGATGCCGGTGACAGTGCCGTTGGTGTCGAAGCCGATGATGACGGACAGGATGCCGCCGTCAAAGCCCTTTTCCTCAGCCTTGATGGCCAGGGAGCCGTCGCTGGCCTTTACAGCACCGGTGATGTTCTCGGTGGTGTAGTCGGTCACTTCGTCCAGATCGGAGGCGCTGGAAACGGTGGGCATCACGTCCACATAGGCAGCCAGCGTTGCGGCCTTCTGGTTTTCCTCAATGATGGGAGCCGTAAAGGAGTTGACCATGGCCAGCAGCAGGCTGACGATCAGTGCGATCACGCTCAGCACAACAACAGGCTTTACACTGGTCTCCCAGGAAGAATTCTTATTCATTTGCCAGCACCCTCCTTTGCTTTCTTTGCAGGCTTAACATAGCCGTAAGGAGTCTGACGGGTCCAATCGTTGATAAAGGGGACCCACAGGTTCATAAACAGCAGCGCGAAGGAAACGCCCTCGGCGTAGCTGCCCCACTGACGGATGGCGAAGGTGACGATGCCCAGGCACAGGCCGTAGATCAGCTTGCCCTTCAGGGTAAAGGGGCTGGTGACATAGTCCGTTGCCATGAACACAGCACCGAACATCAGGCCGCCGGACAGGATGCCGACCAGTGCGCCGTGCAGGCTGCCGGTGGAGATCAGGTAGAAGATAAACATGCTGCCGATGTAAGAAGCGGGGATGGCGATGCTGATGGTCTTGGTGGCCACCATATAAATCAGGCCCAGCAGGATGGCCAGAGCGCAGGTCTCGCCCAGAACACCGCCGTGCACACCCATGAACAGATCCAGCAGGCTCAGCTTGCTGGTGTCAGCCACAGCCAGCGGGGTAGCGCTGGACAGCTGGTCAACCGCTGCATCGGGGAACACCCAATTGTTCATGGAACCGGCAAAGCTGATGAACAGCACGATACGGCCCACCAGTGCAGGGTTTGCAAAGTTCATGCCAATGCCGCCGAACAGCTGCTTGACCACGATGATGGCAACCAGGTCGCCGATGATGAGCTGGCCGATGGGCATGCCCACGGGCACGTTCATGGCCAGAATGATACCGGTGACCACAGCGGACAGGTCGCTGATGGGGTTTGCCTTCTTCAGCAGCTTGCAGTACAGCCACTCAAAGGCCACGCATGCCACAACGGACACTGCAGTGACCAGCAGGGCACGCGCGCCAAAGATGATTGCAGAGGCCACCACACAGGGGCACAGGGCAACGATCACGTTGGCCATCAGGCTCTGGGTCGTTTCCTCACTGCGCAGGTGCGGGGAGGCCGAAACAATAAGCTTCGTATCCATTACTTATTGCCTCCTTTTTTGATTTCACCAAGATAGAACGCCTTTGCCAGGCCCATCATCTGGGTGCAGGGGCGCTTTGCCGGGCAGACAAAGGTGCAGGAGCCGCAGTTGAAGCAGTAATCAACATGCAGCTTGCCCAGCTCCTGAACGTCGCGGGCAGCGTAAGCCTGGTTGACCTCCACGGGCTCCAGACCCATGGGGCAGTACTCCACGCAGCGGCCGCAGCGGATGCAGGGGTTGACCTGCGGGGGCTCTGCAGCAGCGGCGCTGAGCATGATCAGGCCGGAGGTGGTCTTGGTGGTGGGGTAGCTCAGGTTCTCCACAGCGGGGCCCATCATGGCACCGCCGGCAACCACCTTGCCCAGCTCCACGCCGCCCTTGATGCCGGCAGCGTTCAGAACATCCTCGTAGGCAGTGCCTACGGGAACGATCAGGTTCTGGGGCTTTGCGCAGGCATCACCGTCCACGGTGATGCAGCGGCTGACCACCGGCATACCGGTAGCCAGGTACTTGCCCAGGGTAGAAACAGAGGTCACGTTCATCACGATGGCACCTGCATCTGCGGGCAGACCGCCATGCGGCACCTCGCGGCCCAGGCACTTCTCGATCAGGATCAGCTCTGCGCCGGTGCCGTAAACACTGGGCAGTGCCTTGACCTCGATGGCGGGCTTGTCTTTGGTCTTCTGGTTCAACAGCTCGATGCACTCGGGCTTGTTGTTCTCAATGCCGATGATGCACTTCGGGATGCCGGTGTACTTCAGCACGGCCTCGATGCCGCGGACGATATCATCGCTGCAGTTCAGCATCTCCTGCGTGTCGCTGGTCAGCCAGACTTCACACTCGGAAGCGTTGATGAGCAGGGTGTCCACGGTCTGCTTGGGCTGCAGCTTGACATCGGTCGGGAAGCCTGCGCCGCCCAGACCCACCAGGCCGCACTCACGCACGGCTGCCAGGAAGCTGGCCTTGTCGGTGACCTCAGGTGCCTTCACGGCAGGGTCCACGGTCTGCTTGCCATCGGTCTTGATGACAACAGAGTCGCACATCCGGCCATTGGAGAGACGGAAGGGTTCCACAGCGGCCACGGTACCAGAAACACTGGAGTGGATATTTGCAGAGACAAAACCGCCTGCTTCGCCGATCTTAGTGCCAACAAACACTTCGTCGCCCTTTTTGACCAGGGCTTTCGCCGGAGCGCCGATGTGCTGGCTCATCAGGATGCGTACCTGCGCGGGCAGAGGCATCGGAACTGGTTTGCTTGCAGCGGTTGCCTTGTCATGCGGCGTATGCGCGCCAAGCGCCGCACGTTTCAGCTTGTTCAACATGGAATAAATCCCCCATTCTGCTTGAATTGCCACCCCTGCCCTCATGCGGGCGCACTGCGGCAGGGACAGCAGCTGCTTAACACAGTTATTGTATCATTTTACAGCCGGAAGTTCAACGACAACAGCACCAAAATGATGCAATTTCCTCAATTTTCTTTGCCATTTTTAACGATTAGTCGTATCTAACCAATTGTTTTTTTATTAACAACCACCAACTTCACGCAACTTTACTACCGTTTGCCTTTCTGCCGGGATTATGGTATACTGTTGCTAATGACCCTGCGGAACGTCCCCTGCTCCGCATTTGAACGACCGGGCCATGCCCGCCAAGGAGGATCGGATACCATGAAAGTTCTCAAAGCTCTGCTTGCCATCTTCACGTTCTTAGCCGCCGCACTCACCTGCACGCTTCTCTTTGTGCAGGACAGAAACGCCCCCCACTATATTAAGATCTACGAGAACGAGCAGTAAGCGGTTTCTCTGACACAAAAGCCCCCGGAAAGCGGTTCGCGCCGCTTCCGGGGGCTTTTTATGCGTTATGCTGTTTTGGCGTTATGTGATGCTCAGTTCACGTCGAACAGGCAGACCGCCTGATAGACAGTGCCGTTAGAAGTGGTAACGTATGCAACGCCGATCTTTTCAGCCAGATTGAATACGCTCTCGTCCTTGAACAGAGAATCATACTTGAAGCTGGTCTTGGAAGCGGGGTTATAATCACTGGTGATGGGACGGTAATCTTTGGTCATGCCAACCACAATCTTCACACTGCCCAGTTCAGCAGTGATCTTACGGTAATTTTCCCAGTAGGTCGTGTTATTGATCTTGTTATTGGTATACTCCAGCCAGTTCTCCAGCAGAGCCTTCGTCACTGCGCTGTACTTTGCACTGTACTTAACCTGGCCCAGGCCCTTATTGGCAGCCATGTTATTCACGGTCATCACCACTTCGGGAGTACCGTCCTCCGGCATTATGCTATCCGGGTCGGTGGTGCCACCGTCGCAGGCGGTCAGCATTGCCAGTGCCAGAACACCGGCCAGAACGAGTGCCAGAACTTTTTTGAAACGTTTCATTGCAATGCCTCCTTGATTTTATTTAATCGTTATCTTCACACCCGAGCAGGAATCTTATGTAGGCAAAGGTGCGCTCCTGCCCCAGATCCCGGACCATCAGCAGCAGCTTTTCCAGCAGTGCCCTTGTTTCGGGATGGAGCAGATAGTGATCCTTGCTCTTTTCATAATACTGCCACGGGGATGCGTCGGTGTACTTGTCGCCCAGATAGATCTGGCTGGCCGCCACGCGGTCGCAGACCATCTCGCAGACATAGCGCAGGGGCATTTTCATGCCGCCCAGGCCGGATTTGTTGGTTGTGTAGTCGATCCAGTATTCCAGATGGTGCTTGTTGCGGCCCTTATGGTGGAGCCATGCCGAGGAATAGCCCCGGGCGGCGCGCTCTGCCTCGTTGGGGCTGTGGTCGCCCTGATAGTAGATGCAGCCCGGGATGAACTCGGTGGGGCTGTACTTGCTCAGGTCATGGGTCAGGCCCTGCTGATAAAGGCCGCATTCAAAGCAATACTTCATCACCAGCAGTTTATGCCGGGTGATGGTCTCAAAGTGTCCCTTGATGTTCATTGGAGGGTACCTCCCCGGAATCTTACCGTTACCCTGCCCTCTTTCAACCTGCGCAGATCGTCGCTCTCCGAAAAATCCTCCCGGTCACGGGTCAGGTTGGGGTTGTAGTAGGGGTCATCCAGAATGTTTTCCTTGCCGTGGATGGTGTAGAGCCGCTGCTGTTCCGCCGCAAAGCGGGCCGCCTTAACGGGGTCTTTTTCATCCCCGCCCCGGCTCTTGCTCTCATAGTGGATGAGCTCGGCGTAGGGGGTCCAGGCAATGCGGTAGCCCGCATCCCGCACCCGCAGGCAGAAGTCCACATCGTTGAAGGCCACGGCGAACTGCTCGTCCAGCCCGTGCATCTCGTCATAGACGGCGGTCTTTACCAGCAGGCAGGCACCGGTCACGCCGGAGAAGTCCTGCACGGTAGAGGTGCGGAACAGATAGCCGCTGCCGCCCTTTTTCTTATACTTGTGGCTGTGGCCCGCGTAGCCGCCCAGACCGGTCACGATCCCGGCGTGCTGGATGGTCTCATCCGGGTACCAGAGCATGGCACCGCAGATCGCCGCGCCGCCGGGGTGGGCGCACTGCCGGAGCAGCTCCGTGAGCCAGTCGCCGTTCACCACTTCCACATCGTTGTTGAGCAGCAGCAGATAGTCGCCCTCTGCCGCTTTCCGGCCAAAGTTGTTGATGGCCGAGAAGTTGAAGCCCTTGCCCGGGTAGGTGACCACCTTCAGGCCATCGTACCGCTGCCGGGCCTTCTCGTAATAGGCAAAGGTGGCCGGGTCTGTGGAGTTGTTCTCAATGACGATGACCTCGAACCGGTCCCAGGTGGTCTTTTTCCAGATGCTCTGCAGGCACTTTTCCAGATCCTCGGTGTGATCCTTGTTGGGGATGAGGATACTCACCTTCGGTTCCCCCACAATGTCCCACCTGACCCGATAGGTGCTGGGGTACAGGCCATCCTCTATGGTACCGGTGCGGCCGGTGCGCTCCAGATGGTCGGCCAGCGCCTTCTTTGCCGCTTTGGCAACGTAAGGCTTGGCATCGGTGCCGCCGGAGGTCGAGCCTTCGTGCACCCGCCAGTAGTAGAGCACCTGCGGCACATGGGCCGCGCCGCCCACCTGCTCAATGAGCCGGAGGAAAAGGTCGTGGTCCTGACTGCCATCACACTCGGGGCGTTCCCCGCCCACCTGCTCGAACAGCTCCCGCCGGAACACGG
The DNA here is from genome assembly GCF_049545105.1 of Faecalibacterium hominis (ex Afrizal et al. 2022). Classification (NCBI taxonomy): domain Bacteria; kingdom Bacillati; phylum Bacillota; class Clostridia; order Eubacteriales; family Oscillospiraceae; genus Faecalibacterium; species Faecalibacterium hominis (ex Afrizal et al. 2022). Next base: position 1,652,478 of record NZ_CP186860.1, read on the forward strand.
CCAGATGGCAGATGTAGTTGCAGCAGAGCAGATAATCCGGGGCGTAATCGGGTTTGAAGTGGGCCACCAGCGGCTTTTCGATCTTTTTGGTGAAGAGGGCCTCGTCGCTGTACAGGAAGCCGTCCGGCTCCCCTGCCTCACGCAGCTGCCGGATCGCCCGGCCCATGGTATACATGGCGTGGGGCGCAAGGATGTCATCGTGGTCGGCCAGCGCCAGATATTCCCCCGATGCCAGTTCAGCGGCGGCGTTGGTGTTGGCCGCAATGCCCTTGTTTTCGATCTTTTTGTATACGATGTGTTGATATTTTGCCTGATATTCCCTTACGATATCCCCCACACTGCTGTGGGCGGCATCGGAGGCATCCGCCAGGCAGAGCTCACCATTGGGGGCTGTCTGGTTCACGAAGGAATCCAGAAACTGCCGCAGAAACACCTCAGGAGTATTATACAACGGTGTCAACACGGAAATCGTCGAAAGTTGGCAGTTTTCAAAATTTTTTCCTGCCATTTCGGCTCTCTGGGCTTCCAGCACCTTTTTTGCGGGCAGGTAGCGGGCCTTTTTGCCAAAGCACCGCCGCCTGACAAAACCCGCGCCCCGGGCCAGCATGGTGCCCAGACCCTCGTCCTTTGTCAGCTGGACCGCATAGCCTGCCAGCTCTCTGGCACGTTTCAATCGCACATTCATGGCTCAGGCCTCGCCGCGCTGGGTGGCCTTGTAGGCCGCGCAGACTGTCTCGGTATCGCCGTTCATTTTCAGGTGGCCGTGGCTCAGCCATGCCACCTTGCTGCACATCCGCTCGATCTGCTCGATGGAGTGAGAGACCAGAATGACGGTGGTGCCGCCTGCCATCAGCTCCTTCATCCGCTTTTCGCATTTCTGCTGGAACAGGAAGTCGCCCACCGAGAGCACCTCATCCGCGATCAGGATATCGGGCTTGGTGATGGTGGCAATGGCAAAGCCGATGCGGGCCACCATGCCGGAGGAGTAGTTTTTCAGCGGCACATCCAGAAAGTTCTGCAGCTCGCTGAACTCCACGATCTCGTCGAACTTCTCGTCCAGATACTTGGGCGAGAACCCCAGCACCGTGCCGTTGAGGTAGATGTTCTCCCGGGCGGTCAGGTCCATATCAAAGCCCGCACCCAGCTCGATGAGCGGGGCGATGGTGCCGTTGACGGTGACCTTGCCCCTGGTGGGCTTGTACACGCCCGCAATGGTCTTGAGCAGGGTAGATTTGCCCGAGCCGTTCAGGCCCACCAGACCGTAAAAATCGCCGGGCATGATGTCCAGGCTCACGTCCTTCAGGGCGTAAAACTCGTCGTACTGCAGGCGGCCCTGCACCATGGCCAGCAGATATTCCTTCAGGCTCTCGTGCTTTTCGGTGGAGAGGTTGAAGCACATGGACACGTTGTCCACTTTGATGATCGGTTCCATTCTTCTCCCCTCCTTAAATATGCAGCACAAAACGATCCTGCGTTTTGCGGAACATGTGCACGCCCACCCACATGGAGACCACTGCGCAGATGCCGCAGACCGCAAACATGTTGAGGTCCAGCGGGATGCCCCACATCAGGGTGCGGCGGAAGCCGGTGATATACCAGTACATGGGGTTCAGCTTGATGATCTGCTGCATGTTGAACCCGCCGATGGAAAAGGTCATCTGGGTAGGGTCATAGAAGATGGCGGAGAAGTAGAGCAGCGCCGTGATGAACACGCTCCAGATGTGCATGATGTCCCGGAAGAACACCGTTGCCGCCGCCAGGAACAGGCCCACCCCCAGGCTGAAGAAGAAGAGGGTGATGAGCGGGTAGAGCGCTTCCAGAAGGGTCAGGTGGAAGGGCGCGCCGGTAAAGACCATCACCAGCAGCAGGGCCACAAAGCTGAACACGCAGTTCACCATGGCAAAGCAGCACTTTTCCAGCGGGAAGATATACTTGGGGATATACACCTTTTTCAGCAGGGGGGCGGCGCTGAGCACGCTGCTCATGCTGGAGGAGGTGGCCTCGTTGAAGAAGTTGAAGAGCAGCTGACCGCACATCAGGAACACCGGGAAGTTGTCGATGCCGCTGCCCCGCATATCCATCAGGCTGCTGAACACAGCCCAGTAGACCAGGCACATCAGCAGGGGGTTCAGCACGCTCCACAGCACACCCAGCACGCTGCGGCGGTATTTCAGCTTGAAATCACGGCTGACCAGATTCCACAGCAGATAGCGGTAGCGCCAGAAGCCGTTGAACATTCCTTTCAGTTTCGCCACGGGCTATCACCACTTTTCAAAGAATTCAAACTTCTGGGCTGCAAAGGGCTCATGCAGCTTGTCCTTTGCGCTGGTCTTGTGCTCACAGCCGCAGTCGGGCCACTGCACGTTCACGGTGGGGTCATCGTAGGGGATGCCGCCCTCGCTGGTGGGGTCATAGACATCGGTGCACTTGTAGCAGAACTCGGCCACATCGCTCAGCACCAGGAAGCCGTGGGCAAAGCCCTCAGGGATATAGAACATCTTCTTGTTCTCCTCGCTCAGGGTCACGCCCACCCACTTGCCAAAGGTGGCGCTGTGGGGGCGGCAGTCCACGGCAACATCATAGACCTCGCCCTTGGTCACACGCACCAGCTTGCCCTGGGTGTGGTTCTTCTGGAAATGCAGGCCGCGCAGCACGCCGCGGGTGGAGCGGCTCTGGTTGTCCTGCACGAACTCCTTGTCGATGCCGGCAGCAGCAAACTGATCCTTCTGGTAGGTCTCCATGAAATAACCGCGGTCATCACCGAACACCTGCGGCTCAATGACCACAACACCAGGGATCTCGGTCTCAGTAAACGTAAACTTGCCCATATTTCTTTTTCCTCTCTGTTTTCTTTCAGAAAATTTTGTCTGTTTGTAGTATATGGAAAAGTCCTTGCGGGCTTTTGCGCGATAGATCAAACTGTCCCTTCCTGCCAAGGCCTCCCCTACTAGGGGAGGTGGCATTGCGTCAGCAATGACGAAGAGGTTGGACAGAGGAGAAGCTTTCCCTTCATACAACCTCTCAGTCTCGCAATCGCTCGACAGCTCCCCTGGTAGGGGAGCCTCTGGCGAAACGGGTCAGTGCTTACTTCTTGATTTACGTTTCTTCCATTTTATTCTCAGCCGCACCACGCCGAACGCAGCAAGAGCGGCCAGCACGGTGGCACCGACCGAGATGGCCAGCAGGCCGCCTGCGATCCTCTTCGGCCCCACATCCCGGGAGGCGGGCAGGGTGGCGTTGGCGCTCTTGGCCAGCAGCTCCTCCAGCCCGGTCACAGCGGCAGGCACCCGGACGCTGGCCGTTTCCTGCACGTCCCGCCCATGAATGGTATACACCGCATACACCGCCGGGTCAACCCCCAAGAGGTATCGTTCGGGCAGTTCCAGCGTGACCGACACATCCGCAGCGGTCAGGCCGTCGGCCAGCAGCAGCTTCACGCCCGGGTCAGAAACCGTCACCGTGCCCAGCGTGCTGCCGCCGCCCGCCACTTCCAGCTCCCCGGTCACGCCCTGGGCAGGGATCTCGGTGTAGCCGGTGTAGCGGGCAAAGGCATCGTCCAGCAGGGTGCGGACATCGTTGTATTTGTCGGTCTTGATCTGGCTCTGCATGGTCACGCAGATCAGCCGCACGCCGTTCTGCTCCGCCAGGCAGACATAGCTGTACCGGGCAATGTTGGTGTAGCCGATCTTGGAACCCAGGATGGCCGGGATATAGTACCGGCTGGAGCCCACCCGCATTTTATCCTGCTGGTGGAAGTACCGGGTCACGGGCTGGATATTGGTCGGGCCCATGGTGTACATCTCGTTCCGGGTAAACAGGGTCTCGAACCCGGGCTGGGTCAGCGCCCAGCGCAGGATCTGCGCCATGTCATAGCAGCTGGTGTAGTGGTCCTCATCGCTGATGCCGTGGGGGTTGGCAAAGTGGGTGTGTTCCAGCCCCAGCTCCTTTGCCTGCGCGTTCATGGCGGCCACACCGCCCTCAATGGAGCCGCCGCCGAAGTATTCGGCCAGCAGGTTGGCCCCATCGTTGGCGCTGGCCATCATGGTGGCATACAGGGCATCGGTCAGGGGCACTTCCTCCCCTTCCTGCAGGGCGATGTGGCTGGAATCGGTGCCCGCCAGCGAGTAGACATCCTCGTGGCTGACCGTCAGCTTGACATTGTCCCACTTGCCCTGGGCCTTTTCACAGGCAAGGCCCAGCGTCATCACCTTGGTGATGGATGCCGGGTGCAGTTCCTCGTTCATGTTCTGCTGGGCCAGCACCAGACCGGTGTCGGCATCGATGATGCAGTACGCTTCCGTAGCCGTCAGTGCAGGCCCGGCAGCTGCCGCGCCCGGCGCAAACGCCGCCAGTGCGGTCAAAAGCACCGCACACAGCATGGCGATGTGTTTTTTCATTCCAGTTCCTCTATCTCAAGATATTATGATATAGTATACCACATTTTTATCCCTCTGAAAAGAGAAACCCTCAGTTCCACTCCCGGAGCACCGGCTGCAGCTGCTGACCGTGCAGGGCAGCCTCCAGTGCAGCGGGCAGCAGGGTGAGATCCGCCTTCAGGCTCTGGGGTTTCTGCGCTGCATCGTCCTGTCCGTAGGGCACAAAGTAATAGTGCTTGCGCTGCATCAGCCGGGCGATGTTCTCCCCGGAAGCCCCCAGCCCATCGTTGGTGGAGACAGCCAGCAGCACCGGGCACCCGACCCGCAGCAGGCTTTTTGCCGCCAGCGTGACCGGCGTGTCGGAAAGGCCCGCCGCCAGCCGGGCCAGTGTGGTACCGGTGCAGGGGGCCACCACCAGTGCCCGGGCCAGCTGCCGCGGCCCCAGCGGCTCCACATCCTGCAGGGTATCCAGCACCCTGTGGCCGGTCAGGGTCTCCAGCCGATCCTTCCACTCATCCGCCCGGCCAAAGCGGGTGTTCAGGCCGGAGGCCGCATAGCTCATCACCGGCAGCAGCTCCCAGCCCTGCCGCACCAGCTGTTCAGCCTGAGCCACCGCCGCGCCCAGCGTGCAGAAGCTCCCGCAGACCGCAAACGCCACTGTCCCGCGCAATTGCCTTTTCATGGTGTCCCCTCCCTTTCCGCCAGGATCTCACAGACCGTCCGGGCCAGAGCCTCGCCCGCCGTTTCGGGGGCGCAGGCCGCAGGCAGGCTCAGGGCATGGATGGCCCGGTGCCCCAGCCGCCGGGCTGCGGCAAAGTCAGTGCCGCCCGGCTTGGATGCCAGATCCACGATCAGGCTCCCGGGCCGCAGGGCTGCCAGCACGGCTTCCGTCAGAACAGGGGCCGGGATGGTGTTTACCACCGTGTCAAAGGCCGGAGCGGCCTGTTTCAGCCGGGCCAGATCCACCGCCCGCAGGCTGAAACTCTCCGCCAGTGCCCGCTGGGCCGGCCGCCGCGCGGCCACCGTCACCTGTGCGCCCAGTGCCGCCAGCCGTACCCCAAGCGCCTGCCCCACCGGCCCAAAACCGGCCAGCAGGATGGCGCTGTTCCAGAGCGTCCGCGTCCGCTCCGCCATCAGGATGCCAATGCAGCCCTCTGCTGTCGGGATGGCGTTGCAGAGGATCAGTTCCTCCCGGGCAAAGTAGTCCACCAGCTCCACGCCCGCCTCCGCCGCGATCTGCCTTGCCTGCGCCGAGAGCTTTCCGCCCAGTGCCAGCGCCCCCGGTTTTGCGGCCCGCAGCAGTTCCGCCAGCGGGGTGCGGCTCTCGTCCAGCGGCAGCGGCAGTAAGATGTAATCGGCCAGCGCCGTCTGCTCCGGCCCGCCCACCGCAAACCCGGCACGGGCCAGCGCCCGGCCTGCCGCCGCCAGCCGCGCGTCCGTTCCGATCACCGCAAATCGTCTTTGTCCGTCCATTCCCGGCCCCTCCTCCCCATGGTCTGCGTCATCCTATGCCCATGGAGCGCCGGGTGTGAAAAAGCCGCCGCTCTCCGTCAGGAAAGCAGCGGCGATCTGTTTTTTTATGATATCGGCTTTTCGGTCAGAGCGGCGGCAGAGATTGCCTCCGGCTCCTCCATGTTTCGCGTCCGCTCCACGGCCTCACGCATCCGCGGCAGCTGGACGGCTTCATCAAAATCCGCATATCCCTTTGCGTAGGCAGGCACCATCTCCAACCGGTATTCTGCACTTGCAACGCTCCATTCCCGGATAGAAAAGTGCTCCGGCGGGAAATTCAGCCAGTTTCCACTCTCTCCAAACTGCGAGACCGCGTCCACCTGAATGCGGAACAGATTCTTCGCATAGTAAGCGGTCGTTGCGATATTTTTCCGGTAGAGCTTCTGCAGATCCTTTTCCCGGCTCGTCGCCTTGCAATACGTCACAAATCGGGTGTCTGCCATCCGCTCTCTGGCTTCCAGCAGGCTCAGGATCGTGCCCTGCTCATCTACCAGATACCCGTTGGTCGTTGGGTCCAGCATACACCACTTTTCCTGTGATCGGTCGTAGATCTCCGTGACAACGTGACAATCAAAATCGAAGGGAGAATAGGGCAGGAAGCGCACCCGCCGTGCGTAGATTCCCAGTGCCAGGCAGACCTCCTCCAGAATTTTGGCCTTATTCAGGCAGTTGATGCCCTGTTCCGGTTTATCCAGACTGTAATCCAAAAGCGCCAGGGCGTTGCAGTCCACATGGCCGTCGTACCACGGGCTGTGCGTCAGCTTAGGCGAGAGGTATTTCAGCACCCGAATTGCCCGCTGCAGGTCCGTGCCTTTTCCTGCAATTTTCTCAAAGGGATACTTTTTCAGGAGGTCGGCATACTCCGGGCAGTCCATGCGATATTCCACCGCCGTGCTCTTTCCCGGTTGAAAGCTCCGATTGTTCCGCAGGATTCCACGGTAAACATTGTAAAGGACTTCTGTCTCTTCAAAATTCATTGTTTTTCCCCTCTCTTTTTTGGATAGACGAACGAATGGCCGTAAGTGTTCATTTTCCCCTCTATTTTCAGACCCTATCGTTTTTTATAATACCACGGTTTTCCTGCTCATGCAATGCAAAATGCCCGGCCATGTGGGCGTTCCCACACAGCCGGGCGGCTTCCTTTTTCATCATTCGGGTCTGCTCAGGGCCGCTTATATTTCAGCGGTGTCTGCACCTGAGCACGGATCTTGAGCAGATAGGTCCGGGTCTGCTCGGTGCCCCGCAGGATGGCCTCCACCTGTTCCCGCTGCTCCGGGGTCAGGGCCTCGTCCTCGGCCAGCAGGTCGGCGTTGCCCTCAATGACGGCCAGCGGCGTTTTGAGCTCATGGGAAAGCTGGATGATCTGCTCCCGCTGCTGCTGCTCCATTTTCCATTGGGCCTGCAGGCTGGCCGTCAGCTCCTGCCCCATGGTCTGCAGGGCAGCCAGTGTCTCGGCGTATTCCCGCACCTGCGCCCCGGAAAAATCGATCTCTTCCACGCCCTTTTTCTCAGCCACCTGCCGGGAGACCTCGGTCAGGCGGGCCGTCTCTCGGGCCAGAAACTTTCTGGAGCGGTGGGTGCTCCACACCACCGCTCCCACCAGCAGCAGAATGCCCAGAATGCAGTGCACCGTCTGCACATCTGGCAGCTTTCCCCGCAGCGCAGGGGCGGCGTAGGGCACGGCATAGTCAAATTGCAGCAGACAGACCGTTCCGTCCTGCAATTTTGACATCATATAATACTGTGTGTATCCAAAATGCCAGCGGTTTTTCCCCTGCCGGTTCTCCATTGCCCGCTGCAAGTGCCCGGCATCCATGTTGGTGGCCAGCACCTCGCTGCTGTCCGGCGCGGCAAACAGGGCGTAACGGCACAAGGAGTCCAGCTGGGTCTCATCAAAGGTGGCGGCAGTCATGCCCGGCAAAACGTCCTGTGCAGCCTTCTGGCAGGCCTGCGCGGCCTGATTGGCCGGGAGCGCCAGCCCGCTGTTGATGACGCACATCAGCGCCGCAAACCACAACAGCAGCGCCAGCACACAGCAAAAGACGGTCTGCACCAGATATCGCAGCAGTACGCCCCGCAGGGAGATCAGCCCTCGTTTTTCCATTGATATCCCACTCCCCAGATGGTTTTCAGCAGTGTTTCCGGCTCTGCCACCCCCGCCGCCCGGAGCTTGGCCCGGATGTTCTTGATGTGCTGGGTCACGGCGGTGTCGTCCGCAGTGCCGTCAATGCCAAAAACCGCTTCGTAAATTTGCTCCTTGGTAAAGGTCTGCCCGGCGTACAGCGCCAGATGCTCGCAGATGGCATACTCGGAGCGGGTCAGCGGCAGAGGAGTTTCTCCCACCGCCGCCTCCCGCGCGGACAGGTCAAAACTGACTCCGCCACGCACCAGCCGATGCACCGGGGTGCGGCTCTGCCGCCGCAGATGCGCCGCCACCCGGGCACGCAGCTCTGCCACCCGGAAAGGCTTTGCAAGGTAATCGTCTGCCCCGATGCCCAGCCCCTCCAGAATAGATGCTTCGTCTGTCCGGGCCGTCAGAAACAGAATGGGGGCATCGGTCAGGCCCCGGATGCGGCGGCAGACGGCAAAGCCATCCTCCCCGGGCATCATCACATCCAGCAGGATGCAGTCCGCCCAGCGGCAGAGTTGTTCGGTGAGCTCCGCGCCGGAGAGTCGTGTTTCCACCCGGTGGCCGTCCCGCTCCAAGGCAGTGCGGATCAGCTTGCAGAGTTCTATATTGTCATCCACTGCCAGAATATTTGCCACAAGATCACCTCAAAGCGTTATAAACAAGGCAGGATGCCCCATACAGCAGATACACATGGGCCGGGTAGAACCAGTAGAACAGCTGTTTATGCCCGCTGCCGCGCTGACCGTTGTACAGCAGCATCAGCAGGGCCGCAAACACGCCGAACCACTCGTAATAGGTGGTGAACATCTGGGTCCACACAAAACCCTCCTGCCGGCAAGCCATCCCGAAGGTCAGCACAAAATCACACAGGAAGATCACCAGTGCCCATACCGTCAGCTGCACTTTGCGCCGTCCACGCAATGCATACAGCAGCGCACCGCCCAGCAAAAAGCTCCAGCTGCCGTCTGTGATGCCGGTCCACAGGGGCAGCGGGCTGGTGATGACAAACGCCACCACCGTGGAAGCCCACGGCATCTGCTGGATCTGGGGGAAGGCGCTCAGAAACGCCACCATCACAAACGGCCAGCACAAAACGGCGGCAATGGCAGCTATGCCTTTTGCAAATTTCTTTTCCCGCAGCCAATCGATGCCCTGCCAGACGATGCACAGCAGCATCAGATCCTGAAAAATAGCGTTCAGCGGGTAGAAGCCATCCCCGCGCCGGAAGGCTTTGGCGTAGATCATAAAAAATTCCAGCGCCGCCATGGCCGTTCCGATACCCCAGATGCGGATAAAATACCGCCTGCGGTCATGGGTGTGGGCAAAGCCCTCCACCGTGCAGAACAAAAACAGCGGTGCGCTGAGCCGCCCCAGCATACTGAACACCGTTGGGATGCAGCCGGTGAATTCAAAGAAATAATGAATGTGATCCAGCACCATCAGCGCCAGTGCAATGGTCTTGAGCTGGGTACCGTCCAACCCGTTTTTCAATTTTGTCAGCATACAAATTCCCCTTTCAATGATGCTATCATTGTAACAGGAAAATCTGTAGGAATTCTGAGGGAGAACTTATTTTTCCAGATAATAGCACACCAGATCCGTGGGGCCGCGCTCTGCATGGCGCATGGCCTTGTGTTCGATGCCCTCATAGGCAAAGCCCAGCTTTTTCAGCAGCTCCCCGGAGATGGTGTTATAGGCATAATGCCCACCCGTGAAAAGCACCGTATCCGTTTTCTCGAAGAACGCCTGAATCACAGCCGCCAGCGCTTCCCGGGCATAGCCCTGCCGCCGGACATCCGGGGCCATCTCAATGCCCAGCTCCCAGCCGGGCACGGCACGCTCGGCATCCATCAGCGAGATCACGCCGATCACACGCCCATCTGCCTTGCGGACAACGCTGTAACGGGTCTGTCCCGCAAATTTCTGCATCAGACGGTCATATTCCTCATCCATTGCATCAAAGGCATGATAACCGCCGCAATCCAGCGTGGTCTGCTCATCCGAGAAAATCGCAAATACGTCCTGCGCGTCCTTCACCCGGAACTGCCGCAGCTGCAGACGCTCTGTCTCGATTTCAAATACTTCCATTTGCACCTCGTTATTTTCAGGTTTTATCGTACTTTTTAATGATACCACTGTTTCCCAACCCATGCAACGTAAAAAGCCCGGCCATGCGGGCACTCCCACACAGTCGGGCCAATTCAATTTCATTTTGCAGAACACTTTTCGGCATCAATAGCCAGCACGAACATCAGCACATGGAGCGCGTCTGCCGGGTCAACGATATCCAGCACATAGGTGTCCGTCCATTGCAGCAGCTCTTTGGAAACCGTTGCGACTGTCTCTCCCACCGGCTTTGTAATGGTGTAATCCCACCCAGGGAAATCTCCCTCCACATGCCAGCCGTTGAAATCGATGTTATACTTGGGCTTGAACCAGCCCAGTTCCTTTTCGAGGCAGCCGATATAATTTTCGCCCTCATAGAGTTCAAACTTGGGCAGCCAGGTCAGCACCTCCTGCTTGACAGTACCAAGCTCGTTCTCTTCCGTGTCGAAGATTTTCAGGCAGTGCCCCCACGAGAGCTGCCCTTTTACCACATAGACCGTGTTCTCGTTTTCATCATAGATATCGTAGCTGTCGAACCACGAAAACATCCGCTGTTTGAATAAAAGCTTCATCCTGCCCCTCCTCTTTTTGCGATCTCACCGCAGACGGAATACATGCTTATCCCATATACGATTCAGGGACGGGTTTTAAGGCAGAAGCTACAAATTTTTTAAGCAACAAACCCCCAAGGAATTTCTTCCTCAGGGGTTTCATGTAAGTCGGCGACTACCTATTTTCACGCGCCGTTTCCAGCGAACTATCTTGGGCACGAGTGAGCTTAACTTCTGTGTTCGGAATGGGAACAGGTGGAACCTCACCGTCATCGTCACCGACCAATATGACTGGTTCAGTATAACATTTCTGTTTTACTTTGTCCAGTATTTCTTGAAGGACGTGCCTTCAAAACTGAATAATCACTGCTCACATTTTATCATTGACTTGAGAATTCAAGCGAATTGTGGTCAAACCCTCGATCTATTAGTACACACTTGCTGAATGGATCACTCCACTTACACATCGTGCCTATCAACCTCGTAGTCTACAAGGGATCTTACCTGATTGAATCAGTGGGATATCTTATCTTTGGGTCGGCTTCACGCTTAGATGCTTTCAGCGTTTATCCGATCCGTACGTAGTTGCCCAGCTATGCTCCTGGCGGAACAACTGGTGCGCCAGAGGTACGTCCGTCCCGGTCCTCTCGTACTAGGGACAGCTCCCATCAAATATCCTGCGCCCACGACAGATAGGGACCGAACTGTCTCACGACGTTCTGAACCCAGCTCGCGTACCGCTTTAATTGGCGAACAGCCAAACCCTTGGGACCGAATACAGCCCCAGGATGCGATGAGCCGACATCGAGGTGCCAAACCTCCCCGTCGATGTGGACTCTTGGGAGAATTAGCCTGTTATCCCCAGGGTAACTTTTATCCGTTGAGCGATGGCATTTCCACTCACATACCACCGGATCACTAACTCCAACTTTCGTTACTGCTCGACCCGTCAGTCTCGCAGTTAGGCTCGCTTCTGCGTTTGCACTCTTTTGCTTGATTTCCGTTCAAGCTGAGCGAACCTTTGAACGCCTCCGTTACTCTTTAGGAGGCGACCGCCCCAGTCAAACTGCCCACCTAACAATGTCCCCCGACTCGATTCAGAGCCGCAGGTTAGAATTCCAATATCGCAAGGATGGTATCCCAACGGCCTCTCCGCCAAAGCCAAAGCCTTGGTTTCCAAGAGTCCCATCTATCCTGTGCATGCAACATCGAAACCCAATATTAGGCTACAGTAAAGCTCCATGGGGTCTTTCCGTCTTGTCGCGGGTAACCGGCATCTTCACCGGTACTACAATTTCGCCGGGCGGGCTGTTGAGACAGTGCCCAAATCATTACGCCTTTCATGCGGGTCAGAACTTACCTGACAAGGAATTTCGCTACCTTAGGACCGTTATAGTTACGGCCGCCGTTCACTGGGGCTTCGATTCAATGCTTGCACATCTCCTCTTAACCTTCCAGCACCGGGCAGGCGTCAGCTCGTATACGTCATCTTTCGATTTAGCACAAACCTGTGTTTTTGGTAAACAGTTGCTTGGGCCGATTCTCTGCGGCTCCATCTCTGGAGCACCCCTTCTCCCGAAGTTACGGGGTCAATTTGCCGAGTTCCTTAACAACCCTTCTCCCGTTGGCCTTAGAATCTTCTTCCTACCTACCTGTGTCGGTTTGCGGTACGGGCACCTCAGAAATACACACAGCTTTTCTCGCCATCTTCCATCTCAGACTTCGGTACTAATTTCCCTCGATCTCTACCGGAACCAACACCCGGCTCTGAGACTTCATATGTGTCCCTGTGCTTAACTCTTTTGGTGGTGACGGAATCTCTACCGTCTGTGCATCGGCTACGCCTTCCGGCCTCACCTTAGCTCCCGACTAACCTGGAGCGGACGAACCTTCCTCCAGAAACCTGAGGCTTTCGGCCATGCAGATTCTCACTGCATTCGCGCTACTCATTCCGGCATTCTCACTTCTATACACTCCACAGCCGCTTACGCTACTGTTTCTCCGCGTATACAACGCTCCCCTACCCAATACATTGCTGTATTGCCTAAGCTTCGGTGTCAGGTTTAGCCCCGTTAAATTCTCCGCGCAAAGACGCTCGACCAGTGAGCTATTACGCACTCTTTGAATGAGTGGCTGCTTCTGAGCCAACATCCTGGTTGTCTGCGTATCTTCACATCGTTTTCCACTTAACCTGACTTTGGGACCTTAGCTGTAGATCTGGGCTGTTTCCCTTTTGACAATGACATTTATCTGACACTGTCTGACTCCCAAGCATCAATACTCTGGCATTCTGAGTTTGATAAGCTTCGCTAACCTCTCGGCCGCTAGGCTATTCAGTGCTTTACCTCCAGGTATCTAACTTGAGGCTAGTCCTAAAACTATTTCGGGGAGAACCAGCTATCTCCGGGTTCGATTGGAATTTCTCCGCTACCCACAGTTCATCCGCCGCCTTTTCAACGGAGGTCGGTTCGGTCCTCCATGGAATTTTACTTCCACTTCAACCTGACCATGGGTAGGTCACCCGGTTTCGGGCCCATTATATGCAACTTAACGCCCTTTTCAAACTCGCTTTCGCTTCGGCTCCAGACCTTAAGTCCTTAACCTTGCTGCATACAATCGCTCGCCGGACCGTTCTACAAAAAGTACCCTATCACGCTTTGACGCGCTCTAGGTGCTTGTAGGCACAGGGTTTCAGGTTCTTTTTCACTCCCCTCCCGGGGTGCTTTTCACCTTTCCTTCACAGTACTATACGCTATCGGTCACTGGGTAGTATTTAGGGTTGGAGGGTGGTCCCCCCGTATTCCGACCAGGTTTCACGTGTCTGGCCGTACTCTGGATCCTGCGCAGCTCTCTCCGTTTTCACCTACGTGGTTCTCACACTCTCTGACCGGCCTTCCCATGCCGTTCGGTTAACAGATTAAGTCTTAAAAGCAGTCCGTACCCCGAAAGTATTTCTACTCTCGGTTTGCCCTCTTCCGCGTTCGCTCGCCACTACTTACGGAATCTCGTTTGATGTCTCTTCCTCGCCCTACTTAGATGTTTCAGTTCAGGCGGTTCCCTCAATACACCTATTTTAAATTTCAATGTATTGTACCTGAGTATGAACCCAGGTGAGTTTCCTCATTCAGAAATCTCCGGATCAATGCTTATTTGCAGCTCCCCGAAGCTTATCGCAGCTTATCACGTCTTTCATCGGCTCCCAGTGCCAAGGCATTCGCCCTGCGCCCTTGTTCGCTTGACCTTTCAAACGTTCTTTCAGAACATTTGGTATCCTCTTGATTCTCTCTTATTGCCAACGAAGATTATTGTTACCCTTCCTTTTGAAATTGCAATGTTTCTTAAAAGAACTTACTATAATCTTTGTTTCGCAGTTATTATTCAGTTTTCAAGGTACGTCTTTGAGTGTCCTTTTCAGGGCCCTCAAAATCGAACAATATCTACTCTGCTTGTATCTGTCACCTGTTCCAGATGGCCGACCATCTTCGATGTTCTTCCATCTGCCTGACTCCTTAGAAAGGAGGTGATCCAGCCGCAGGTTCTCCTACGGCTACCTTGTTACGACTTCACCCCAATCACCAGTTTTACCTTCGGCGGCGTCCTCCTTGCGGTTAGACTACCGACTTCGGGTCCCCCCGGCTCTCATGGTGTGACGGGCGGTGTGTACAAGGCCCGGGAACGTATTCACCGTGGCATGCTGATCCACGATTACTAGCAATTCCGACTTCGTGCAGGCGAGTTGCAGCCTGCAGTCCGAACTGGGACGTTGTTTCTGAGTTTTGCTCCACCTCGCGGTCTTGCTTCTCTTTGTTTAACGCCATTGTAGTACGTGTGTAGCCCAAGTCATAAAGGGCATGATGATTTGACGTCATCCCCACCTTCCTCCGTTTTGTCAACGGCAGTCCTGCCAGAGTCCTCTTGCGTAGTAACTGACAGTAAGGGTTGCGCTCGTTGCGGGACTTAACCCAACATCTCACGACACGAGCTGACGACAACCATGCACCACCTGTCTCTGCGTCCCGAAGGAAAATACTGTTTCCAGCATCGTCGCAGGATGTCAAGACTTGGTAAGGTTCTTCGCGTTGCGTCGAATTAAACCACATACTCCACTGCTTGTGCGGGCCCCCGTCAATTCCTTTGAGTTTCAACCTTGCGGTCGTACTCCCCAGGTGGATTACTTATTGTGTTAACTGCGGCACTGAAGGGGTCAATCCTCCAACACCTAGTAATCATCGTTTACGGTGTGGACTACCAGGGTATCTAATCCTGTTTGCTACCCACACTTTCGAGCCTCAGCGTCAGTTGGTGCCCAGTAGGCCGCCTTCGCCACTGGTGTTCCTCCCGATATCTACGCATTCCACCGCTACACCGGGAATTCCGCCTACCTCTGCACTACTCAAGAAAAACAGTTTTGAAAGCAGTTTATGGGTTGAGCCCATAGATTTCACTTCCAACTTGTCTTCCCGCCTGCGCTCCCTTTACACCCAGTAATTCCGGACAACGCTTGTGACCTACGTTTTACCGCGGCTGCTGGCACGTAGTTAGCCGTCACTTCCTTGTTGAGTACCGTCATTATCTTCCTCAACAACAGGAGTTTACAATCCGAAGACCTTCTTCCTCCACGCGGCGTCGCTGCATCAGGGTTTCCCCCATTGTGCAATATTCCCCACTGCTGCCTCCCGTAGGAGTCTGGGCCGTGTCTCAGTCCCAATGTGGCCGTTCAACCTCTCAGTCCGGCTACCGATCGTTGCCTTGGTGGGCCGTTACCTCACCAACTAGCTAATCGGACGCGAGGCCATCTCAAAGCGGATTGCTCCTTTTCCCTCTGGTCGATGCCGACCCGTGGGCTTATGCGGTATTAGCAGTCGTTTCCAACTGTTGTCCCCCTCTTTGAGGCAGGTTCCTCACGCGTTACTCACCCGTTCGCCACTCGATTGAGGAAGCAAGCTTCCTCTCTCTCGTTCGACTTGCATGTGTTAGGCGCGCCGCCAGCGTTCGTCCTGAGCCAGGATCAAACTCTTTATAAATGACATTTATCACTTAAAAGTGTTAAATCTTGTTTCGCTCAGCACGCAATCGCTTGCGTCCTGTGTGAATTACTTTGTTTGGAATTGTTTAACGTGTTTTTCCAACACGAAAATAGGTTCCGTTACAAGTTTTTCGATATTGTTCAATTTTCAAGGTCCTGTGCGCCTCAGCCTTACGGCTGACGACCTGATTATTTTACCACAGATGTGATTTTTTGTCAAGCACTTTTTTAGAAGCTTTTCGATCTTTTCGAACATAAGTTCCGCTTTTCAGCGTTCCCTCATTGGTTCTTTCGCTTTGCTTCTGCCGCTTTCAGAAGTCATTCTTTCCGGCGGCCCTTGGCGCTCAAGTATAATACCATATCCCGACACGTTTGGCAACCCCTTTTTTCACTTTTTTCTTTTCTTTTTTCGTCTTTGACTTTTTGACTAGTTTTTTAACTGCAATTTACACGTTCCTTGACACGGAAGCTGCGGCGACCTCAGAGGTCATTTTTCTCTATATAATAAGGTATTGTTCTATCCAAACTTCCAGAGAAGTATACACCGTCGTGGATATTACGCCCCGGAATGCAAACACTTTCCTTGCACAGTTTGTCAAGAGCTTTGGCCTCAAATTTTGCTCCAAGATTCTCGGCTCAATTTTGGCGAAACCGCCAAAACACAAAATGTAGTGGTTTCTCCATTGACATATCACTAAATAGTGATATCATAGAATCACATCAATTGAACGCATCCCAAGACTGCTTTGCGGGTGTCTCTTTCGCAAGAGGCACCCGTTTGAACTGTACACAGATAGAACGACGGAGGAACACTATGAAGATCATCAAGCGCAACGGTTCGGAAGTTCCATTTGATATCACCAAGATCATTACTGCGGTCACCAAGGCCAGCGATTCGGTCAGCCGCAAGAGCAGCCTGACCCAGGAGCAGATCCTGTCCATCGCCAACGATGTCACGGAGCAGTGCCAGGCGCTGAACCGTGCCGTGAGCGTGGAGGAGATCCAGGACATGGTGGAGAACAAGCTGATGGACATTCAGGCCCACGATGTAGCCCGCCATTATATCACCTATCGTTATGTGCAGAGCCTGAAGCGCCAGACCAACACCACCGACGAGCGCATCCTCAGCCTGATCGAGTGCCAGAACGAGGAAGTCAAGCAGGAGAACGCCAACAAGAACCCCACCGTGAACAGCGTCCAGCGTGACTATATGGCTGGTGAGATCTCCAAAGACCTGACCGCCCGCCTTCTGCTGGACCCGGAGATCGTCAAGGCACACAACGAGGGCCTGATCCACTTCCACGATTCCGACTACTTTGCGCAGCACATGCACAACTGCGATCTGGTCAACCTGGAGGATATGCTGCAGAACGGCACCGTGATCTCCGGCACCTATATTGAAAAGCCCCACAGCTTTTCCACCGCCTGCAACATTGCCACCCAGATCATTGCGCAGGTGGCATCCAACCAGTACGGCGGCCAGAGCATCAGCCTGACCCATCTGGCTCCCTTTGTGGATGTCTCCCGCAAGAAGATCGCCGCTGAAGTCGAAGCGGAGATGGAAGGGCTGGACGTTACCCCGGAGCGCAAGAAGGAGATCGTGGAGCGCCGCCTGCGCAACGAGATCAACCGCGGTGTCCAGACCATCCAGTATCAGGTCGTGACCCTGATGACCACCAACGGTCAGGCCCCCTTCATCACCGTGTTCATGTATCTGGGGGAAGCCCGCAACCCGCAGGAAAAGGCCGACCTTGCCATCATCATCGAGGAGACCATCCGTCAGCGCTATCAGGGCGTGAAGAACGAGGCCGGTGTCTGGATCACCCCCGCCTTCCCCAAGCTGATCTATGTGCTGGAAGAGGACAACATCCGCCCCGGCACTCCTTATTATTACCTGACCGAATTGGCTGCCAAGTGCACTGCCAAGCGGATGGTGCCCGACTACATCTCCGAGAAGAAGATGCTTGAGCTCAAGGTGGACAAAAACGGTGAGGGCCACTGCTACACATGCATGGGCTGCCGCAGCTTCCTGACTCCCTATGTGGACCCCGAGACCGGCAAGCCCAAATACTACGGCCGCTTCAATCAGGGTGTTGTCACCATCAATCTGGTGGATGTAGCCCTTTCCTCCGGCGGCAACTTCGAGAAGTTCTGGAAGATCTTTGACGAGCGCCTGGCTCTCTGCCACAAGGCACTGCAGGCCCGCCATCAGCGCCTGATGGGCACCCCCAGCGATGCCGCCCCCATTCTGTGGCAGTACGGCGCACTGGCCCGCCTGAAGAAGGGCGAGAAGATCGACAAGCTGCTCTTTGGCGGCTACTCCACCATCAGCCTGGGCTACGCTGGTCTGTATGAGTGCGTGAAGTATATGACCGGCAAGAGCCACACCGATGCCGGTGCCAAGCCTTTTGCCCTGAGCGTGATGCAGCACATGAACGACAAGTGCACCGAGTGGAAGAAGGCCGAGAACATGGATTACTCTCTCTACGGCACCCCGCTGGAATCCACCACCTACAAGTTTGCCAAGTGCCTGCAGAAGCGGTTCGGCATCGTGCCCGGTATCACCGATAAGAACTATATCACCAACAGCTACCACGTCCATGTTTCGGAGCCCATTGATGCCTTCACCAAGCTCAAGTTTGAGAGCGAGTTCCAGAAGCTGTCCCCGGGCGGTGCCATCAGCTATGTGGAAGTGCCCAACATGCAGGACAATCTGGAGGCCGTGATAAGCGTGTTGCAGTTCATCTATGATAACATCATGTACGCCGAGCTGAACACCAAGTCCGATTACTGCCAGTGCTGCGGCTACGACGGAGAGATCAAGATCGTTGAGGATGACGGCAAGCTGGTGTGGGAGTGCCCCAAGTGCGGCAACCGTGACCAGAACAAGCTGAACGTTGCCCGCCGCACCTGCGGTTATATCGGCACCCAGTTCTGGAACCAGGGCCGGACACAAGAGATCAAGGATCGGGTGCTGCATCTGTGATGAATTACGCAACAATCAAGTATTACGACATTGCCAACGGGCCGGGGGTGCGCACCAGCATCTTTGTTTCGGGCTGCAGGCATCACTGCCCGGGCTGCTTCAACGAGGTGGCATGGGATTTCGGGTACGGTCAGCCCTTCGGCAAAGCCGTGCGCAATGAGATCTTTGCATCCTGCCAGCCCGACTATATTGCAGGCATCTCCCTGCTGGGCGGTGAGCCTTTTGAGCCGGAGAATCAGCGGGAGCTGCTGCCCTTTGTCCGCAACTTCAGGGCGTTATACCCGAATAAGAGCGTCTGGTGCTATTCTGGTTACACCTGGGAGCAGCTGACCGGCAGTGTTCCCTGCCCGGCCCGCTGTGAGGTCACCGATGAGCTGCTGAGCCTGCTGGATGTTCTGGTGGACGGCCGCTTTGTGGAAGCCCAGCACGATATCTCCCTGCGCTTCCGGGGCAGCTCCAACCAGCGGCTTCTGGATGTGCCCAAGAGCCTTGCCGCAAAGTCCCCCGTCTGGTGGGAGGACGAACAGGTGTTTGCTACACACACGATGTAATCCTCTCAGTCGCGCTGACGCGCGCCAGGCCCGGGTTGCGGCACCCAGCATACGTCTCGCGTTGTAAACAACGCCCGATTTTCCACGCTCTACGCAGAGCGAGTGGAAAATCGGGCGCTTTGTCATTTAACGGGATGAAACCATATCCTCAATGACACTCAGGAACTCCTGCCCGTAGCGGGCGGCTTTTTTCTCGCCCACACCCGGGATATTGAGCAATTCCTCCACGCTCAGGGGCTTTTTCAGCGCCATCTGGCGGAGGGTGGAATCATTGAACACCATATAGGCAGGGAGCTTCTGCTTTGCGGCCAGCCGCTTGCGCAGGGCATAGAGGGCAGCCAGCAGCTTCTCGTCTGCTTCGCTGAGGGCATCTTCGTCGGCACGGCGGCGGGAGGCCGAGGCCAGCCGCTTTGCACTGGCCGCGGCGCGCTGGCGGGCTTGTGCCGCCTGCTCCTCCACCTGTTCGGCAGCCTGTGCTGCCAGCAGACAGTTGGAACAGTTCTCGCACCTCTGGGGTGCGGCCTCGCCGAAGTAACTCAGCAGATACCCCCGCAGGCAGCGCGGCGTGGTGGAGTAGAAGGTCATGTACTTGAGCCGCTCCTCTGCCTTGCGTGCCGCTTCGGCCTTGACATCCGCAGGCAGGCCGTTGTCAGCCTCCATCTCCTTGTCGATGAAGAACCGGATGGTGCGCACATCGGTGCCGGAATAGAGCAGGGTGCAGCGGGCTGGCTCCCCGTCACGGCCCGCGCGGCCCGCCTCCTGATAATAGCTCTCCAGATCCTTGGGCATATTATAATGGATGACGAACCGGACGTTTGGCTTATCGATGCCCATGCCGAAGGCATTGGTCGCCACCATGATCTGCACCCGGTCATAGAGGAAATCGTCCTGATTCTGCCGCCGGGTGTCCGCATCCAGCTTTGCGTGGTAGGCTGCCGCACGGATGCCCCGGCTCTGCAGCAGGCGGGTGGTCTCGTCCACCTGCCGGGTGGTGCTGCAATAGATGATGCCCGCATGGTCCCGCTCCCTGAGCACAAGGTCGAGCAGAACTTTGGGCTTCTCGCTGGGCAGGGCCCTGCGGGTGGCAAAATAGAGGTTGGGCCGGTCGAAGCTGGTGGTCACCTCGTAGGGGGTGTGGAGTTCCAGATGGGTGCGGATGTCCTCCCGCACATGGGCCGTGGCGGTGGCCGTAAAGGCTCCCACCACCGGGCGCTTGGGCAGGCTGTCCACAAACGCCTTGATGCGCAGGTAGCTGGGGCGGAAATCCTGCCCCCACTGGCTGATGCAGTGGGCCTCGTCCACCGTGACCATGCTGATCTCCCGCTCCTGCGCAAACCGCTGGAAGCCCGGCATCTCCAGCCGCTCCGGAGCCACATAGATGATCTTATACCACCCCTCCCGGGCGCGGCGGAGCATCAGGGCCTTCTGGTTGTCCGTCAGGCTGTTGTTCAGGAAAGCTGCCGCCACACCGGCCTGTACCAGCGCCCCCACCTGATCCTTCATCAGGCTCACCAGCGGCGAGACCACGATGGTGATGCCCGGCAGCAGCAGGGCCGGCACCTGATAGCAGATGGACTTGCCCGCACCTGTGGGCATCACAGCCAGCACATCCTGCCCGGCCAGCAGACGGGAGACGATCTCCTCCTGCCCCGGGCGGAAGCTGTCGTAGCCAAAGACTTTTTTCAGAATACTATGCGGACTTTCCATGGTTCCTCCTATCCATACAAAACCGCTCCATCATTGCTTCGCAATGCCAGCTCCCCTACTAGGGGAGCTGGACGCAAAGCGGCCTGAGAGGTTTATAACCCAATCAGTATACCACAACTCCCCGGATAATTGTAAAACATCTCTGACATTTCCCACGTTCGATAGCATTTCCTGCACAAAAATGCTATAATATGGGTACATATCTCCATCCCGGCCCCTGCCTTGCGCATCTGCCGGAAAAGAGCAAAGGAGTATTTTGTATGGCTCAGAAATTGATCACTTTCGCCGTCCCGTGCTACAACTCGGCGGCATATATGCGCCACTGCATCGAGACCCTGCTCTCCGCCGGGGAGCAGGCCGAGATCATCCTGGTGGACGATGGTTCCACCAGGGATGACACCCCCGCCATCTGCGACGAGTACGCTGCCAAATATCCCACCATCGTCAAGGCCATCCATCAGGAGAACGGCGGCCACGGCGAGGGCGTGAATCAGGGCATCCGCAACGCCACCGGCCTGTATTACAAGGTAGTGGACAGCGACGACTGGCTGGACGAAGCCGCCCTCCGGACCGTGCTGGCCAAGCTGAACACGCTGACTGCCCGGGGCACCGCGCCTGACCTGATGATCTGCAACTATGTCTACGAGCATGTGGAGGACAACACCAGCCACACCGTGCGCTACACCAACGTGTTCCCCCAGAACCGGCTGTTCAACTGGACGCATGTCGGCCACTTCCGGCCCGACCAGAACCTGCTGATGCACTCGGTGATGTACCGCACACAGGTGCTGCGGGACTGCGGCATGGTGCTGCCCAAGCACACCTTCTATGTAGACAACATCTTTGTCTACCAGCCCCTGCCCTTTGTTAAGAGCATGTATTATATGGATCTGGACCTGTACCGCTACTTCATCGGCCGGGCCGACCAGAGCGTGAACGAGAGTGTGATGGTCAAGCGGGTGGATCAGCAGCTGCGGGTGACCCGCCACATGATCGACTGCCAGGACCTGGATGCCCTCAAGGGCCAGAAGAAGCTGCGCAGCTATATGCTGCACTACCTCTCCATGATGATGGCCATCAGCGACATCTTCCTGCTGCTGGACGGCAGCGCCGCCGCCAAGCAGAAGGAAAACGAACTGTGGGCCTACCTCAAGGCACACACCAGTGCCGGGGTCTACCGCTCCATCCGCTACGGCTTTGGCGGCGTGACCAACCTGAAGATCCCCAAGGGCGACAAGCTCGTGCTGGGCGGCTACCGCATTGCACAGAAGATTTTTAAATTCAATTAACAAATGTTGCTTTTCCTCCTCAGATAAGATATACTTTTTAACGTATCTTAATTTCTGAGGAGGATCTTATTTTATGGAGCAATTGCTCATCTGCATGTCTCTTTCGCTCATTGCAGGCCTGTTGGCATCCCGTGCAGCGAAAGCGATCCGCCTGCCGGCCGTCACCTCTTATCTGGTGGCAGGACTTCTGCTGGGACCCTTCTTTCTGGGTCGGCTGGGCCTGAGCGGCTGGGGCTTCGGTTTCGGAAGCCTTGCACAGGTCGAAGGCTACGGCATCATCACACAGGTGGCACTTGGCTTCATCGCCTTTGTCATCGGCAACGAGTTCCGGCTCAGCGCGCTGGAGAGCATGGGCAGGCAGGCGGTCACTGTGGGCATCCTGCAGGCCGTTATCACCACCGTGCTGGTGGATATCGCTCTGGTGGCCCTGCACTTCGCCCGGCCGGATGTCATCTCAATGGCATCCGCCATCACACTGGGTGCCATCGCCTCTGCCACAGCCCCTGCCGCCACCCTGATGGTGGTCAAGCAGTACAAGGCCAGCGGCCCCCTGACCCGTCTGCTGCTGATGGTGGTCGCCATTGATGATGCCGTGGGTCTGGTGCTCTTCTCAGCCTCTTTCGGCATCGCAAACGCGCTGGAGCAGGGCCGCATCGACCCCATCAGCATCCTCCTGGAGCCTCTGGTGGAGATCGTACTCAGCCTGGGTCTGGGCGCACTGGCAGGTCTGCTGCTCAACCAGCTGGAGATCTACTTCCACTCCCGCTCCAAGCGCATGAGCCTTTCGGTGGCCTTTGTGCTGCTGACGGTGGGCCTTTCCATGGTCAGCTTTAAGGTCGGCCCCATCCACTGCAGCTTCTCGCTGCTGCTGGTCTGCATGATGACCGGCACCGTGTTCTGCAACATCTGTCCCACTTCCGATGAGCTGATGGACCGCCTGGACCGCTGGGTAAGCCCGGTAAACATCCTGTTCTTTGTGCTCTCCGGCGCGGAGCTGGACCTGAACATCCTTGCAAACCCCATGGTCCTGCTCATTGGTGCCGTCTATATCGCTTCCCGCTCTCTGGGCAAGATCTCCGGCTCCTATGTCAGCTGCAAAGCCACCCGCTGCAGCGAGAAGATCCAGAAGTATCTGGGCATCACCCTGCTGCCGCAGGCCGGTGTGGCGCTGGGCATGGCCGCCGAAGCTGCGGAGCTTTCCGATGGCCACATGGTGCGCAACGTGGTGCTCTTCTCGGTGCTGGTGTACGAGCTGGTCGGCCCGACCCTGGCCAAGATCAGCCTGACCGCCGCAGGCGAGATCATCCCCGAGGGCCGCACGAGCGCCCGTACCACCAACAAGCCGGAGGAACCGGTCAGCGTGGAGTAACCTCTCCCACAGGGCTTGGCTCCCCTATCAGGGGAGCTGCCGCCGCAGGCGGCTGAGAGGTTTTATACATCACAAAAGCCGCTGCACAGTTGTTACGCTGTGCAGCGGCTTTCTGTTTGCTCTTTATTTCAGCACGATCTCATCGTTCTCAGCATCCACGGTCAGGGTGGAGCCGGAAACAAGGGTACCGTCGATGATCTTTTCAGCGGCGGGGTCTTCCACAGCCTTGCGGATCGTGCGGCGCAGGTCGCGGGCACCAAACTTGCCGCCCTGGCTCTTGTGCACCAGCGCTGCCAGTGCCGCCGGGGTATAGCTGTAGGCAATGCCCTTGGCCTCCATGCTGGGCTTGTACTCGTCCAGCATCAGGGCGGCAATGCCCTGCAGGGTCTCCTCGCTCAGCGGCTTGAAGGTGATGACCTCATCCACGCGGCCCAAAAACTCCGGGCGGAGGAACTGGCTCAGTGCCTTGCGGCTCTTCTCCTCGTTCCGCTCCTCCTCGCTGCGGTTGAAGCCCAGACTTGCGGTGGTCTGGTCGCTGCTGCCCGCATTGGAGGTCATGCAGATGACAGTGTTGGAGAAATCCACGGTGCGGCCCTGGGCATCGTTGATCTTGCCCTCGTCCAGGATCTGCAGCAGGATATTCATCACATCGGGGTGGGCCTTTTCGATTTCATCGAACAGCACCACGCTGTACGGGCGGCGGCGGACCTTTTCGGTCAGCTGACCCGCCTCCTCGTAGCCCACATAGCCCGGAGGGGAACCGATCATGCGGGACACGGCATACTTTTCCATATACTCGCTCATATCCAGCCGGATCAGCGGGTCGGGGCCGTCAAAGAGCTGGTTTGCCAGCTGCTTCACCAGCTCCGTCTTGCCCACGCCGGTGGGGCCCACAAAGATGAAGCTGGCCGGACGGCGGCGGCCCGAGAGGTCGGCGCGGCTGCGCTTGACCGCCTGGGCCACCAGATGCACGGCATCGTCCTGACCGATGATCTTCTTTTTCAGCTCGGTCTCAAGGCTGGCGAGCTTTGCGTACTCGGTCTCCCGGATCTTCACCGCCGGGATGCCCGTCCACAGCTCAATGACCTTGGCCACATCGTCCATGGTCACCTGGATCTCCCCGGCTGCAGCCTGCTTGGCGGGCAGTTCCCGCTCCAGCTGTGCCATCCGGGTCTTGCGCTCTGCCACACGCTCGTAATCGATGGGCTCGTTCACATCGGCGTTTTCCATGTCGGCCTCTTCCTGCTTGAGGGCCTCCAGTTCCTTCTGCATGGTCAGGTACTCGGAGATGACCGGGTGGGCCAGATTGCAGCAGGCACAGGCCTCGTCCAGCAGGTCGATGGCCTTGTCGGGCAGGTAGCGGTCGGTGATATACCGCTCGCTCAGGGTCACGGTGGCGTTCAGCACATCGGCAGGCACCTGCACATGGTGGTGCTCCTCGTAGTAGTGCTTGATGCCGCCCATCACGGCCAGCGTATCAGCAACGCTGGGTTCCTCCACCCGCACGGGCTGGAACCGGCGCTCCAGCGCCTGATCCTTCTCGATATACTTGCGGTACTCGTTGAAGGTGGTAGCACCGATGACCTGGATCTCGCCGCGGGAGAGGGCGGGCTTCAGGATGTTGCCCGCATTCATGGCACCCTCGCTCTCACCGGCGGAGGTAATGGTGTGGATCTCGTCAATGAACAGGATCACATTGCCCGCGGCCTTGACCTCGCTCAGCAGGCCCTTGACCCGCTGCTCGAACTGGCCGCGGAACTGGGTGCCTGCCACAAGGCTGGTCAGGTCGAGCAGGAAGATCTCCTTATCCTGCAGCCCTGCCGGCACCTGCCCCTTGGCGATGCGCTCGGCAATGCCCTCGGCAATGGCGGTCTTGCCAACGCCCGCCTCACCAATGAGGCAGGGGTTGTTCTTCTGGCGGCGGCTCAGGATCTGGATGGTGCGGTAGATCTCCCGGTCGCGGCCGATGATATCATCCAGCTTCCCCTCCCGGGCTTTGCGGGTCAGGTTCTCGCAGTAGGTATCCAGAAACTTGCGTCGGGGCGGCTTTTTGTCGTTTTTGCCCGCCTTCTTTTCGTTTTTGCCGTTCTGGGCACCGCCGTTCACCCCCAGCGGGAAGGTGGCGCTGGAGCCGGGCACAAGGTCGCCGTCCTCCTCGCTCTGGTCCGGCTGGCCCATGCCCATCATCATGGAGAAGGGGTTCATGCTGCTCATGTCCCCCATCTCCTGCATCATGTTTTCCATCCGGTCTTCCATGGCATCCATGTCCTCGTCGGACATACCAAACTGCTTCATCAGATCATCGACCGGTTTGATGTGCATCTCCCGGGCACAGTGCAGGCAGTACCCCTCGTTTTTCATCTGGCCATTTTCCATCCGCTGGACAAAAATAATGGCAGGCCGCTTCTGGCATCGAATGCAGACCATTGTTCCTCCTTTTCCCTCCCCGCTCAGACAAACGGGTTGAACACATTGAATACTTTATAGTAAAGGCTGCCGCTCATCACCGTGTCGTTGAGCATGGTGAGGTTGCCGCCGGTGATCACAATGAGCGCCCAGACCACGCAGAGCACCAGATAGATGTCCACAAGGCTGGCAATGCCGCCCACGCCCCAGCCCAGCCAGTGGTTCACTGCACCGATCACGGGCAGCTTGTTCACCAGCCCCAGCACCGTGACCAGCAGGCTGACCAGCATCCGCAGCAGGGCAAACGCCACAAAGAACAGCACCAGCGAGATCACCGGGGTCAGCAGCGGAGCCAGCACCTTCTGGACGATGGTATCCGCCAGTACAACGGCGTTGTCATTGAGGACGGCAGAGATGGAGCGCTCGCAGGCATCCACGATGGATGACCGGAACGCCTCGGGCAGAAAGCCCGCGTACCGCTGGGCAATGCCATCCAGACTGACGGCTCCCCCTGCGGCGATATTGGCAGCGATCTGGTCCCGGAAGCTTCCGGCGAGGAAGCGCTCGAACACCTGCCCGGCTGCCCAGCCCGAAAAGGCCCTGGCACCGAACAAACTGACAAGGCTGCCCGTCAGCTGCACCACCGAGGCCAGAAAGCCTTTGCGGGCATACCGGACGGCCAGCACCAGCCAGACCACCGTACATAGGATATCAAAAATAAATGACGGATTCTTGAACATACGTTTAACCTTATTCCGAACTGGCTCACCCTCTCAGTCACGACTGCCGTCGTGCCAGCTCCCCCAAAGGGGGAGCCAACGCTTCTGACAGGGGAAGCCACAAAATAAATTGCACTCTTTTTCCTCAAAGCCGCAATTGCCTCTCCCTTTGGGAGAGGTGGCAATGCGAAGCATTGACGGAGAGGTTTAGCTCTCAGGGATTTCCAACTTCTGCACCGTGTTGCCGCTGAACAGCAGCAGATCCTTGCTGTTGGCCAGCAATGCCTGCGGGCTGGTGTCAAGGTTCTGGCTCCACTGCTGGGTGCCGGACGCATCAAAACACTCCACGGCGTTATCGGCCAGCAGATAGAACAGGTTCCCCGCCCGGACAATGGAATTTGCCGCCGAGACAGCAGCGCTGAACTGGACGTTCAGGTTTTTGTCCAGCGTCACAGCCTGAGAGACCTGCCCCGATGCCAGCAGCAGGGCCACATTGCCTGCCGCGTCCACCGAAACATCCTTCAGCTCCGTGCCCGCAAAATCATAGACCGCACGCTCGCCGCCGCCCGCATTGTAGAGCACGGCCCTGGTATCGTAGACAGCCAGGATCGTGGAAGCGGAGGTCCACCCCAGCCACTGGGGCACGCCGCCCTGATTCACCAGACTGACGGGATCGCCCGATGCCAGATTGATGAGGTAGAGGTTGGTCATCACCTGTCCCCCGCTGACGGTGACGGCTGCCGCCGCCAGCTTCCGGCTGTCGGGGGAAAAGGCCATCCGCAGGGGGGTGCCATCGTTAGAGGTCATGCTCCAGCTGAGCTGCTGCTCCATGGAGGGGCTGTATACCAGCAGCTTTGCCATGCTGGTCTGGTCCTCCGTGACCACAGCCAGCGTGCCGTTGTCCGACATGGCGCAGAGGAAAATGCTGTTTTCCAGCTGCTTGGTGTAGAGGTTCTGGGTGCGGCTCTCCACCCGCAGCTCGTTTCCGGAGCGGTTGTAGAGGACAAAGCGGGTCTTGCCTGCGGCCAGCGCCGGGCGGGCATAGCCGCTCTGGATGTTGTTCAGCTTTTTGCCGGTGCGCGACCAGACCACACAGCCCTCGTCCCCC
The DNA here is from genome assembly GCF_049545105.1 of Faecalibacterium hominis (ex Afrizal et al. 2022). Classification (NCBI taxonomy): domain Bacteria; kingdom Bacillati; phylum Bacillota; class Clostridia; order Eubacteriales; family Oscillospiraceae; genus Faecalibacterium; species Faecalibacterium hominis (ex Afrizal et al. 2022). Next base: position 1,680,315 of record NZ_CP186860.1, read on the forward strand.
AGCTCCACAAAGCTGCCGGTCAGGGGGGCCATCTGCTCCAGCTCGGCCACACCGGTCTGCTGGGGCCAGCCGGAGCCGGGCAGCAGGGCAATGCGGGCCGTATCGGTCAGGTCCTTCAGGGCCGCCACCGAGCTGCCCGCGATGCCGGTGGCAAACAGCACCACCGCCGTCAGCAGCACCAGCAGCACCGCCGTGCGGCGGATGCGCCTGTTCCGCACACGCTGGCGGGCAGCTTCCAGATATTCGACCCGCCCTTCCGAAAGCGGCTCGTCACTCTCCGGACGGTTGCGATTTTTTCTCATAGGTCGTAGTCCACCTTCTTCAAAAATAGCCCCTTTGCGGGCAGCGTCGGCCCGGCCTGGCTGCGGTCCCGGCTGGCAAGGATGCCGGGGATGGCATCGGGCTGCATCCGGCCCGCCCCCACCTCACACAGGGTGCCTGCCAGAATGCGCACCATGTTATAGAGGTAGCCGTCCGCCGTCACCTCAATGTCCACCTCGTCGCCCTTCCGGGTCACATGGCAGTCGGTGATGGTGCGCACGGTATCTCCGTGGGCAGCAGCAGAGGAACCCGCCGCGCACAGGGCCAGAAAATCGTGCTTTCCCACAAACTGTTCCGCCGCCCTCTGCATGGCATCCACATCCAGCCGCCGGGGCACCCGGGTGTAATATTTTTCATCAAAAGGCGAATCGATGGGGTGGTTGTGGATGCGGTACAGGTAGGTTTTGGTATGGGCGGCATAGCGGGCGTGGAACTCCTCCGGCACCACCCGGGCGCACAGCACCCGGATATCCGGGGGCAGGTGCTGGTTGATGGCCAACGGCAGCTTTTCGGGGGGGATGCGGGTCTCCGCGTGGAAGTTCAGCGCAAAGCCCAGCGCGTGGACACCGGCATCGGTGCGGCTGCACCCCTTGATATCGGGGCGGCTGTGGAGCACCGCTTCCAGCCCATCCTGAAAGGTCTGGGCCACGCTCCGCCCGTTGGGCTGCACCTGAAAGCCGCAGTAGTTGGTGCCATCATAGGCAAGGGTAAGTAGATAGTTCTGCATGGAACTCCTTCCGTCACGGCTTTGCCGTGCCACCTCCCTCAAAGAGGGAGGCTATAAGGCCCCCTCCTCGAGGGGGCTGTCGCCGCAGGCGACTGGGGGAGTTTTTAAAAATTCGGGAACACCAGTCTCGAGCTCAGGATCACCATAAAGCAGACGATGCACACCGCCAGATCGATATAATCCTGCCGGGTGCAGCGCAGCACTTTCAGGCGGGTGCGGCCATCACCGCCGCGGTAGCAGCGGCACTCCATGGCCATGGCCAGCTCATCGGCGCGGCGGAAGGCCGAGATGAACAGCGGGATAAGCACCGGCACCAGCGCCTTGACGCGCTCCATCATGGAGCCGTTGTCCAGCATGGCACCGCGGGCTTTCTGGGCGTTCATGATCTTGTCGGTCTCTTCGATCAGGGTCGGGATAAAGCGCAGGGCAATGCTCATCATCATAGCCAGCTCATGCACCGGGAAGTGCAGCCTGCCCAAAGGCTTGAGCAGCTGCTCAATGGCATCCGTCAGCACGATGGGGCTGGTGGTATAGGTCAGCAGGCTGGTGCCCGCGATCAGTGCCATCACGCGCACCGCCATCAGGATGGCATAGCGCAGGCCTTCGGCGTAGATGTTCAGCACCCAGAAGTGCACCAGCGGTTCGCCCTCACCCGAAACAAAGAAGAGGTTGAGCACCGCGGTAAAGAGGATGATGGGCAAAATGGGCTTCAGGCTCTTGGTGATGAGCTTGAAGGGGATCTTTGCCACGCCGTACATGGCCACAAGGAACACAAGGGACAGCGTCAGGCCCAGCGGGTTAGACGCGGCAAACAGCAGGATGATGTAGACGATGGTCAGCACCAGCTTCATGCGGGGGTCAAACTTATGCACAAGGCTGTCGCCCGGGAAGTGCTGGCCGATGGTGATATCTCTCAGCATGTGGCAGCGCCCCCCTTCTTTGCATCCACACGGGGCAGCACAAGGCTTTCGCCTGCGTCCCGGCGCTTCTTGGCTTCCAAAATCATCTTGACGGCATAGGGCACGGTGTAAACATCCGCCGGGACATCCACCCCCATCTCCCGCAGCTTGAGGAAAATCTTTGTGACCTGCGGCACGCTCAGGCCCAGCGCCAGCAGCTCGGGCGCACGGGCAAACACATTCTCCACGGTGTCGTACATGGCGATCTTCTTGTTGCTCATCACCAGCACACGGTCGGCGTACTTGGCAATATCCTCCATGCTGTGGGAGACCAGCAGCACGGTGGTGCCGGTCTTTTTGTGGTACTCCTTGACCTCAGACAGGATCTCGTCCCGGCCCTCGGGGTCCAGACCGGCGGCAGGCTCATCCAGCACCAGAATGCGGGGCTTCATGGCCATCACACCCGCCACGGCCACCCGGCGCTTCTGGCCGCCGGACAGCTCAAAGGGGCTGCGCTGCAGCAGCGCCTCATCCAGGCCGACAAAGTCCGCTGCTTCATGCACCCGTCTGTCGATCTCGGCCTCGTCCAGCCCCATGTTTCTGGGGCCAAAGGCGATATCCTTATAGCAAGTCTCCTCAAACAGCTGGTACTCCGGGTACTGGAACACCAGACCGGTGAGGAAACGGAATTCCCGGATCTTTTCCGGCTCTGCCCACAGGTCGCGGCCATCGATGATGATGTGACCGCTGGTGGGCTTGTTCAGGCCGTTCATGTGGGTGATGAGGGTGCTCTTGCCGGAGCCGGTGGCACCGATGATGCCCACAAAATCTCCCTCTTCCACCTCAAAGCTCACGTCATCCAGCGCGGTGACGGCATTGGGCATTCCCGGGTTATAGACATAACTCAGGTGATCTACTTTGATAATGCTTCCCATCTTCCGTCCCCTCCCTTACTTCAAAAGCTCATACAGAGCCTGTGCGCACGCGCCGGTGTCGATGATGCCCTCGGGCATGGGGATGCCGGCCTTGACCAGCTCATCCCGCAGCTCGGCAGCCTGCGGCACATCCAGCCGCAGGGCGCGCACCTTTTCGGTCTGGCTGAACACCTCTTTCGGGGTTCCTTCCATGACCACATTGCCCTTGCTCATCACCAGCACGCGGTCGGCCTGAGCAGCTTCTTCCATATAGTGGGTGATGGACACCACCGTGATGCCCATGTTCTTGTTCAGATGGTGGATGGTCTGCATCACCTGCTCCCGGCCCCGGGGATCAAGCATGGCGGTGGCCTCGTCCAGGATCAGGCAGTCGGGCCGCATGGCAACCACGCCCGCAATGGCAACGCGCTGCTTCTGGCCGCCGGACAGGTTGTGGGGTGCACGCTCCCGGTACTCGTAGATGCCCGCCATCTTCATCGCTTCATCCACGCGGCGGCGCATCTCCTCCGGCGGCACGCCCAGATTTTCCAGCGCAAAGGCGACATCTTCCTCCACCACGGTGGCAACGATCTGGTTGTCCGGGCTCTGGAACACCATGCCCACGGTCTGGCGGATATCGTAGATCTTGCCCTCGTCTTTGGTGTCCATCCCCTCCACCAGCACAGTGCCGCTCTCCGGCAGGAGGATGGCGTTGAAGTGCTTGGCCAGCGTGGATTTTCCACAGCCGTTGGCCCCCAGCACTGCCACAAATTCGCCCCGCTTCACCTCAGCCGACACGCCGTTCAGGGCGTAGTCCGGCTGTTCCGGATCATAGCGGAACTTCAGATCTTTCGCAGTTAAAATTGTTTCTTCCATAGGTTTTCTCTTTCCGGTGGTGCGCCCTTCTCAAAAGGGCTGTACCCCATTCTTGGTTCTTCTTCATTTTTTCAGAATGGCTGCCGTCAGGACACTCCCCCAGTCTGCTTCGCAGACAGCCCCCTCTGAGATGGGGCCTCTGGCGCAACCGAGAAGTTTTCCGGCAAACGGTCAACGTTTCCGCCATGCCAAAGGCTCCCTCCCCGAGGGAGCTGGCACGGCGACAGCCGTGACTGAGGGAGTTCATTCTTCCCAAATGGCCGTTGCGCCGCAGGGCACAACGCCGCCGGTGGCGGAAACGGGCAGGCCGATCTCATCACAGCTGGTCTTGCCGCCAAAGCGGGGCACCAGCGTGGTCTTGAGCATATACTCCATGACCGCGGGGGACAGGCCGGTGGTATAGCTGTTGACCGCAAAGAAGAGGGGCGTGTCGCTCAGCACTTCCTCGCACTGGCTGATGAGCTCGTAGATGCAGTCCTCCAGCTTCCAGATCTCGCCGCCGGGGCCGCGGCCGTAGCTGGGCGGGTCCATGATGATGCCATCGTAGGTGTTGCCCCGGCGCTTTTCCCGGGCCACAAACTTGGCACAGTCGTCCACCAGCCAGCGGATGGGCCGGTCCGCCAGACCACTGGCCACAGCGTTGTCCTTGCCCCACGCCACGATGCCCTTGGAAGCATCCACATGGCAGACAGCAGCACCCGCAGCGGCACAGGCCAGCGTTGCGCCGCCGGTGTAGCCAAACAGGTTCAGCACCTTGACAGGGCGGCCTGCCGCGCGGATCTTTCTGGCGTACCAGGCCCAGTTGACAGCCTGCTCCGGGAACACGCCGGTGTGCTTGAAACCGGTGGGGCTGACGATGAGGGTCAGCTTGTCCTCGCCCTCACCGCAGGAGATCTTCCACTTCTCAGGCAGACGGCGGCGGTACTCCCACTCGCCGCCGCCCTGATTGGAGCGGTGGTAGACGGCATCGGCCTTGGCCCAGAGCGGGCTCTGTTTCTCGGTTTTCCACACCACCTGCGGGTCGGGCCGGATGAGGATGGTCTCTCCCCAGCGCTCCAGGCGGTTGCCATCGGTGGCATCCAGCAGCTCATAATCTTTCCAACTATCTGCAGGGCGCATAAGCGTCCTCCTTTCTCTCTTCAAACGGCTCAGAACAGGCTCTGCTGGCCGTTGTCCTCCGGGCTTCCGGTCTCGGGGGCTTTCAGGCCCAGGTGCTCATAGGCAAGGCGGGTGGCACAGCGGCCCCGGGGAGTGCGGGTCAGAAATCCCATCTGCATCAGGTAGGGCTCACACAGGTCCTCCAGCGTCACGGCCTCCTCGCCCAGCGCCGCCGCCAGCGTTTCCAAGCCCACAGGGCCGCCGTTGTACATCTCAATGATGGCGCGAAGCAGGCTGCGGTCCAGCTCGTCCAGACCCAGCGCGTCCACGTCCATCCGCTTCAGACTCATCAGGGAAACATCCCGGTCGATGATGCCATCCCCCAGCACGGTGGCAAAGTCGCGGACACGCTTCAGGAAGCGGTTTGCCACGCGGGGGGTGCCCCTGCTGCATTTGGCCAGCTCGTAAGCGCCCTCCGGGGTGATGGGCTGGTCGAGGATGCCCGCCGAACGCTGGATGATCCGGCTCAGCTCATCGGGGCTGTACAGCTCCAGCTTGAGCAGCACACCGAAGCGGTCCCGCAGGGGGCCGGTGATCTGGCCTGCACGGGTGGTAGCGCCCACCAGCGTGAAGCGGGGCAGGTTGATCCGGATGCTCTGGGCGCTGGGGCCCTTGCCGATCATAATATCCAGCGCGTAATCCTCCAGCGCCGGGTAGAGCACCTCCTCCACCTGCCGGGACAGGCGGTGGATCTCATCAATGAAGAGCACATCGCCCTCCTGCAGATTGGTCAGCAGGGCGGCAAGGTCGCCGGGCTTCTCAATGGCCGGGCCGCTGGTGATGCGGATCTGCACCCCCATCTCGTTGGCGATAATGCCCGCCAGCGTGGTCTTGCCCAGGCCCGGGGGGCCATAGAGCAGGATGTGATCCATGGGCTCGCCGCGCCGCTTGGCGGCTTCCAGATAAATTTTCAGGTTCTGTTTGACCTTGTCCTGTCCGATGTAGTCCTCCAGATGCTGCGGGCGAAGGCTGTTTTCCTCGTTGTCCGCCGCCGTTAAGCCGGGCTGCATCATTTTTGCGCCATAGAGCGCGGTTTCGTCCTGCATGGATTACCTCCTGCCTGCCATGCCCCGCAGGGCCAGCTTGATGATCTCTTCCACGGGAAGGCTTGCGTCGATCTTGGAAACGGCCAGGGCTGCTTCGCTCTGGCTGTACCCCAGCGAGACCAGCGCCGCAATGGCCTGCCCGGCTCCCTGTGCGGCGGGGGCGGCAGTGGCCGCGCCCACATCCTCGAGGTTGATGCCATCCACAAAGCCCTTTGCCACCTTATCCTTCAGCTCCAGCACGATGCGCTGGGCCAGCTTGGGGCCCACGCCGGATGCCGCCTTGAAGGCCTTGTGGTCGCCCGCCGAGATCGCCAGCGCCACCCGATCAGGCTCCATGACACTGAGAATGGCCAGACCCACCTTGGGGCCCACACCGGAAACGGCGGTCAGCAGCTCAAAGCAGCTCTGCTGCTCCTCGGTGGCAAAGCCATACAGGCTGATGTCATTTTCCGTCACGCTCATCACGGTGTAAAGGGTGGCTTCCCGGCCCACCCCGGGCAGTGCGCCCGCAACGCTGGTCGGGCACTGCACATAGTAGCCCACCCCGCCGCAGCTCACCACCACAGCGTTCAGGGTCTTTTTGATGATTTTTCCGGATAGACTGTAAATCATAGTTTTCCTCCAGCAGCCTTCCCCTCTCAGTCTCGCATTCGCTCGCCAGCTCCCCCAAAGGGGGAGCCAAAGCATCGAATTGGGCGGCTGCTACTGTACTCATCCACTGATACCAAAAGCCGCAATTGCCTCTCCCTTCGGGAGAGGTGGCAATGCGCAGCATTGACGGAGAGGGCTCAGATCGGCCCAACGCCCCTTCTTGCAAAGCGGTTCAGCTGGTTGCCGTTGGTATGGCAAAAGGTGATGGCCATGGCCAGTGCATCGGCGGTATCATCGGGCTTGGGCACAGCGGGCAGATGCAGCAGGATGCGGGTCATCTCCTGCACCTGCTTTTTCACGGCCTTGCCGTAACCGGTAACGGCCTGTTTCACCTGCATGGGGGTGTACTCGTAGATGGGGATGCCCGCCTGCGCCGCCGCCAGCAGGATGACCCCGCGGGCCTCGGCCACGCCGATCACAGTGGTCTGGTTGTGCTGGTAGAACAGCTTTTCGATGGCAAGCACCTCAGGCTGTGTCCGCTCGATGACCTCCCGGATGCCGGTATAGACCTCGTCCAGCCGCTGCTCAAACGGCACCCCGGCATCGGTGCACACGGCCCCGAAATCCACCGGTGCAAACCGGTTGCCCGCATAGTCCAAAACGCCCCAGCCCACAATGGCGTAACCCGGGTCGATGCCCAAAACTCTCATTCTGCGATACCTTTCCTATTATAATCAATGTATTATACCACAAACCGGCGTTCAGGGCAACGGAAACGCCTTGAGTCGGTTTACAAAATGTGCGCTGGGCGGCTGATTTTCCATTCCCGGCAAACCAGACTTCAAAAAGTTTGCAGAATTTTCAAAAAAGGGCTTGCTTTTTGCCCGGCGGTATGATATCATAATCAAGCTGATTGCGGCACAAACAGAATATGGACGGTTAGCTCAGCTGGTAGAGCATCTGCTTGACGTGCAGGAGGTCACAGGTTCGAGTCCTGTACCGTCCACCATACAGTTCGTACTCGAACCCGATTCTTTACGAAAAAGGGTTCGGGTACGTTTTTTGTTTGCAGGAGGTTCTGAGAAAGGACTACTCGGAACTGTAAACGAGCAAAGGCAGGGTATCATCGTTGGCGATGGTATCCTGCCTTTTTGTTTTGCGGGATCAAGTTCGCTTTGTGCGAACTTGGTCGTCCCCCCTATATGGCGCGTTTGGGGGTAATCGCTGCGTACGTGCGTACCGGGAGAGCGTGTACACCTCTGGCAAGGTGTAACACACTAGACTTTGTTCCAAAGTCTGTGTGCCAAGGGGCATAGCCCCTTTGGAATCCCTGCGGAGCGTGTACGCACGTACGCAGGAAAATGGCAAAATTTCACTATATCGGGGGTGTTCTTTCATTGGAGAGTATGGTATACTCGGCTTAGCCCAGTAAATCGGGATTGACCGAGCTCTTTGAGTGAGGGATACTTCTTATCCGAAGGGTACGAAGGTGTAATTGAGAATGATTAGAACAATCAGAATTGTTTTAATATGTCTTAGATGCAGAAGGTGAACAAAAAATTGCTTATACTGTGAGAAGTTCGCAGCATGTGGCATGACAGAGTAAAATTTTTAGCTATGAATTTACATATTAAGGTGTTCACTAAGGAGGATGTAGAAGATGATGTATAATAATTTTTCTATAGTTGATTATCAGAAATCCGAGGATGAAAATAAAGCTATTCAAAAACTGGCTGAACATAGAGACATTAAGCTGATGGTTAAAGAGATTGGCGAGAAATATGGAATAGATATTCAATCTACAGAAGGAAATTCACATTTGGGTGATTTTAGCTATCCCAAGGAAGATGAACAAAAGTTAATTGCTATTCTGGATAGGTATTTAAAAGATTAGCGCAGATAATAAATATTGGCAGATGATTGGAGGGAGCCGAGAATGGCTGAAAAAGGTTATGGAGAAATTAAAGCAAGAGCAAAAATTTTTCCAAGTGATATTGATAAATTCAGCGAGCAAGGGGTTGGCATAGCTTTAGTCCAAGCTAAAGCTTCTCCAAAAACGAAGCAAAGGGCTGAAGCAAAAGGGATAAAACTTTACGATGACCTTTCACCTGAAAAAGTTAAAGAAGTTCGTGAAAAAGTGAAAAAAGGGAAAGCTGGAGGTAACAACAATGCTTGATATTACATTTTTCAAAAAACAAAATAATGATAATTTTATTCCTTGTACAATAGAATTGTGTGATGAAGATTACAAAAAGCTAATTGTTTCAAATTTCGCAAAAAGATTTCACTCTGAAAAACAATGCTTAATAGTGGAAGAAGAAGAATACTCTATCGATGCTGTGTATTGTGATGCTCTTGTTTTGGAGGAAGCTAAAGAAATTTGTAATAGATTACTGTTTGAAGAACTTGAGAAAGTACAAAATTACTGTAGTAAAATTGAAGGAGAAACTATAAACAAAAGCAAGTTGAATTTTATGTTTGTACTGAGAGACGTGCTAAATAGTCTCGGCGAATGTCAGTATTTTTCATACGTTTGAAATAAAGGTGTTTTGTATAAACGTACAATCGGAATTTATTGAGGTGTTTAGAATGAAACAGAAAGTACCTATGATATGCAACATTGTGAGTCTCATTCTGTTAATTGTATTTGTTATTAAGAGCATCGTTGATTATACTCAATACTCAACATCGCTAAACTCTGCGCCTTTTTATTTGTGGGTGTTAGTAAATGCTTTGTTTTTGGTAATTCCTGCAATTATTTTGTTCGTTATTGGTTTCGTTGTAAAGAAGAAACAGTAAACAATTCCAGTTTGTCGTACTCGTTCCTAGCAGGGTTTGGGGCAGGCACGCCCCAACAAGAAGCTGTCCCAAAGGGGCAAGAATTTTCAAAAATTGAAAATTTGTGGCCACGGGACGATTCTTGCCCTCTACCGCTTCGCTCAAAACACGCTTTTGGTAATTGTTTCCGAATTGTTAAGACGCAAAAATAAGTAAAGGGTCACTGCTCGTATATAGAATTGCCGATTGACCCGAACGCAGTTCCTGCCCCTGTTTGCGCAGCGGCGTTTTCCGGCTCACCCACAGAAAGTGTGAGGTCACGGCACGATATCACGTTCAGACGGCTTATGAAGGATTCAAGGTACAGTATGAAGAAAGCCGGGCGCAGTGCGGACACGACAACCTGCTTCTTTCAAGTATCAGAATAACACTTTGAGGTTGTGCAGTAAACAACCAAAAACAAATTTTGGAAGATTGAACAACTACATAAGATTTTATTTGTAAAAAAGAAAAATACCGCCCACGCAGCGCAGCGATGATTTTGTCGGGTGAAGTAAGCGGCAAAATGAATCGGGTGTGTTGCGGGGCGGTAAATTCTTTCGCGGACTTTCCCTCACTGAAGTGGTGGGTCTCACGGTGATAACCAACCACTTTCTGCGGCTGTGTTCAGAGCGAACACGACCACATCTTGTGGAGAGATTCGGGCCACTCCACAAAATCAGTGGGATTTACAAGAAAAATACCACTGTATGTGAAAATCGTCAAGAGGGTTTTGGAAAATTTATGGCAATAAAGTGGAGAGAGTAGGACTTATTATAGCAAACAAAGGTGTTGGCATGGGCTTCTTGTCTTGCGATAAAACAAAATCATCATAGATGAAAATCTTGTTTTGTATCCAAATTCCTTTTTTCATGTTGCGCTTCTCCTTTCAGGATCTGCCCATCTTCAATTTGAATGATCTGCCTTTATACGCCGCTATTCCCGCGAGAACTGACGCTCATTGGCGGTGTTGCACTATAAAAAGCTTTGCCGTTTACGGTGCCCTGCGTCATGCCAATCAAATCGATCAACTGATCCTCAGAATATGGAATCTGACAGTTTTTCAACTTCTTGGAGTTGCACGAATAGATTCCATCTAACAGAGTGATCACCCCCATCCGCTCCAGACTTGCCAGCATTTTTCCAAGTTCTTTTCGGTCACATTTTATCCCTTTTTCCGAAATGACCGTTACAATCTGGGATGCCGACAATGTTTTTTCAGTTAGCAACATAGCCAATGCAAGCTTGGCTCCTTTTAAGTAGTAGGGGACGATTTTATTGCGTATCCAAATTCCCTTTTTCATGTTGCGCTTCTCCTTTCAGGATCTGCCCATCCTCGATCCGAATGACTTGCTGCGCCTTCTGCGCAATTTCCGGGTTGTGCGTAACAACGATAAGCGTTTGCCCGAACTCCGCAGCACATTCCATCAACAGCCGCATCGTATCCTCGCCCGTCCGCGTATCCAGATTTCCGGTAGGCTCGTCTGCGAAAACGATGCGGGGTTTTGCGATGAGTGCACGGGCGATTGCCACACGCTGCTGCTGTCCGCCGGAAAGCTGCGCAGGGCGGGAATGCAGTTTGCCCGCAATACCCAAGATCCCGGTCAGCTTATGGAGCATCTGTTCATCCGGTGCTCTATGGTCCAGATAAAACGGGATCAGAATATTATCCCGCACCGTGTACTCCGGGAACAGGCGGAAATCCTGAAAAATAAAGCCGATCTTTTGCCGCCGCACCTGTGCCAGCTGCTCCGCATTCATCGCATAAATATCCTGACCGTCCAGCAGCACCTTACCGGTGGTGGGTGGCAAAAGTCCTCCCAGAATTTTCAGAAGCGTGGATTTTCCGCTGCCGCTGGAACCGATGATGGACGCAAATGTACCGTTTTCAAGGGTCAGGTCGCTATTTCTGAGGGCGTGAACCGCGCTTTCCCCTTCCCCGTAGGTTTTGGAGATCTGCACGGCTTCCAGAATTTTATCTTTCATAAGATATCCCCCTTGGATGCTTTTTTACGAATAAAGGAGAAGATCGGCAGCAACGCTGCGGACAACCAAAACACCATCAGCAGAATGCTGACCATGATCTGACTTCCCACAGGTTTATGGAATACATACACCCGTCCGCTTGTATGGATACGGATCAGGTCGAGAATGCTCTGGATCGGAACGATACGCGAAACTGCCGCATAGACAACGATATTCACAAGCAGCGTCGTCCCAACGATGACCGGGAGCAGCAGCTTTGCATAGGATAGCACCAGTTTTTTCGGGGAAACGCCCAGCGTCAGGAGAAGCGACAGCCGCTGCTGCTGGACTTCATAAGCCGAAAGATTCAAAACCACCAGTAGCGCACACCCCAGAAGGGCTCCGAATACCGCAAGGATGCCGACAAGGAAAGCGCTCTGTGTGCCCTCGGTGTAGCTCTGGCTAATCAGATCGTAGTTATCTGCACGCAGGATACCATTCCTGCGCGTTGCAATGGAGGAAATAGACCGCCGCAAAGAGAAATTGCTGCCAGCAGACAGTTTCACGTTCAGGCTGCTGTATCCTTCCTTTTCCATAAAGAAACTTCCTGCGCTCTCAAACATTTTATGGTAAAGAGCCGTACTGACAAAAATCGTGCCGCTGAAAAGGAGCCGGTCTGTTGTCAACAGCGTGTAGCTGTTCGCAGACTTTACGACCCCGGCAATGGGCAGCTGGGCTGTATACGTCCGGTAGACCTCATTCCCGGCTTCATCCTGCCCGGTATAACGCCGGTATTGGATGCTCAACTTGTCTCCGGCCGCAAAAACCGGTTCAACCAACGTACTGCCATCCGGTTGGAAGCCCTGATAATATTCATCCGCAGCGGGGTCATAATAGCAATCTCCCCACAGGGTCAAAACAGAATCCCCTGCCAGCAGCGTCTCTATTTCCTCGTCCGAAACGCCGGCATCTGCAGCAATGCGGCGTAGTTCATCATCCGGCAAAGCACAGACTGTCGTATTTAGTGTTCCTTTTGAGGCATTTTGCATTAAACTCGGGATGTCCGTATAAAAGCCGTTGTCCTTGACTCGAATATCGGCAAGCATCTGGCTGGACTGGATCTTGTCTGATGTCACGGTATAGATATCGGTCAGATCAATTGCAGCGGAAACCTCTTCCACACCGGGCAATGCAGCGAGGTCATCCTTTAAAGAAAACGGCATCCCGGAGGTTCCGTTCATCTTGATGGACAGACAGGCATACGGTGCATCCAGATCATACGGCAGCATGACACGCCAGCCGACATACAAACAACTGACGGCGATCAGCAATACCGCGCAGCCGACACCGATCTGCGGTGCAAGCGGCAGCTGTGCCAAGCGGAATTTTTTTGCAGGCTTCTCTTTGGGTTTTGCGGTCTGCGGGCGAACCAGCACCGCAGGCAAAAGTGCGCCCAGCAGTACGGAGAGCAGAAACAGCACCGCCAGCGGCACAAGAGATGCAGCGGGGACTGCAAAGAACAAAAGGTGCTTTTGCAACCCCAGACCGACGGCAGCGGCACCGCAGCCCAGTGCAAACCCTGCAGCAACTGCTGCAAGCCCGGCAAAAAGCGCTTCCCACAGGCACATGAGCCGGAGATCCCGATTCTTAGCCCCCAGCGTCAGGAAGGTATTGATGGTATGTACACGCTTGTGCAGAACGATCAGGAAATACTGCGCCACTGCAAAAAAGCTGACCAGAATCGCTGCGACCAGTAAAAAGCGCAGGGAGAACGAGACGGTATCCTCCTGCGGGTAGGCATACTCGTTTGCCACTAAAGCAGGGTCGGTCGAAGCGGTCACGGGTGCGGTTGTATTCAGGTAATAAAACGTCTGGAATTTCTGTCCGTCCAAGGCAAGCGGCTCTGTCACAATGCCGCTGACGGTCAGATTGCCGTTCAGATTCCAATACACATCATAGGCAGGCAAAACACCGCACAGGGTATAGGCCTTTTCCATCACTGTGCCGGAGCCTGCCAGCGGGTCGTAATCATTGGCAGCCACCTTCAGCGTGACCGTCTGCCCTACGTCATAGGAGCAGCCCAGCGCATCCAGCAGCGTCGTCGTCATGGCGATCTCATCGGGCTGCATGGGAAAATTACCGCTGATCGGCACGATACGTCCCAGCTGTGCAAAGATATCGTCTACCGTTCCGATCCCGCCCGCCACGCTATCGTCTGCACCGAGAACGATTCCATTCTGGATCACTGTGCTGACCTGTGCGGATGCGGGCAAGGTGTTTTGTGCCTGTGCAGCGTCCGCAGCAGTATCCGACAAACGCAGGTACTGCCATTTGCCATATAACTCACAGCGGGTGTCCTGCAATGCCTGTGCAGAACTGACGGAGTAGATCACCGCCGCCGTCAGGAACGAGAAAACCAGTGTCAGCAAAAGCAGCAATAGGCTGGTCTGCTTCTTGCGGCCAAGCATCCCATGAAACGCCAGAATGATAGATGGACTTTCTTTGATTTTCATAAGGCATCCTCGCTGCAGGATAGTCAAACATCCTTAATAAAAAACTGTCTGCTCACAAATGCCTGTGAGCAGACAGAAAGTGATTGCTGGTTATATTATTGTATCAAGCACCACTATCTGCTTTTACAGATATTTTTAGCTATGCCATGTGTATTCGGTTGTGTAGTAATATTCACCGCACTTAGTGCAACGATGGATGTAGTCCTGCGCATGGCCAAACATTCCGCTTGAAGAATCGTACACCTCGCGAGGACTGCCAACAGGGGAAGTAATATAGTTATGGTCACAAGCCGGATAAACATCAGCAGGTTCAACCGGATCCACAATGCCTGCTTCGGGCGAAATTTCCGGAATGGCTTTCTCCAGAATGGTATCCGCTTCCATATCAGCTTCGCTCATAGCCATGTCAGGTTCAGAGGATACTTCTTCCATGGCAGTATCAGGCTCCAGTGCAAAAGAAGAAATTGACAGGCAAGCAACCATAGCAAACAACGCAAAGAGCGTAAAAATCTTTTTTAACGATTTCATAGCTATTCCTCCCAGATAAGTTTTCTGCTCTGAGTGTGTCATAATGGTCACAAGGTCTGCATGGGACTCACCTCACCTAGTACATCTTTGTCTTAAAAGTATCATACAATCAGAAAAACACAAGAGCCTTGGCACGAACGGTTTGATTTATGGCAGGAACGGTCGAGTCGATGCCTTGATGATTGTAGATTGAACGCTTATAATAGTTGTAAACACAAAATCTAACTGGAGGATCTTCAGATGGCAAAATATACGGTCGCGGTCTGCGATGATGAAAAAGAAGATTTAAGTTTCATCGTAAGAAAAATCACAGAATACGACACTCACCAGCTCTTTGAAATCAAAACCTATACAGATGGAGAACTACTTTTTGACGAATTAAAATCACAAAAAACATCCATTGACCTCTTGCTTTTGGACATAGAAATGCCATCCAATGGATTTCAACTTGCACGAACTCTACAAGCTTTGCCAAAGCATCCAATGGTGATTTTTGTAACCAGACAGCATGAGTATGCCGTTCAAGGTTATGGAATAGCTTTTCGCTATTTGACAAAACCATTAAATGACCTATTGTTTAAATCCGCAATGGATGCGGCAACTCAAGAACTTGCATCACGTCGATTCCTTGTTGAATGTGATGGTGGAACATTATCACTGGAAACTGCAAATATTTACTATATTGAAAGTTATGGCCATACAATTTTAGTTCACAGCAAAGGTAAAGACTTTCAGCTTCGGATGAATATTCAAGATGCAGCCAAGCAGCTTCCCAAACGTTGCTTTACAGCACCCCATAGGTGCTATCTCGTTAACATGGAACACATCCTTTATACTTCATCAGACGAAATCATGCTTTC
This sequence comes from Faecalibacterium hominis (ex Afrizal et al. 2022), assembly GCF_049545105.1. NCBI lineage: Bacteria > Bacillati > Bacillota > Clostridia > Eubacteriales > Oscillospiraceae > Faecalibacterium > Faecalibacterium hominis (ex Afrizal et al. 2022). The sequence goes on from NZ_CP186860.1 coordinate 1,695,530, forward strand.
CAACGGGGCAAAGCTGCCTATTAGCCGAAGGAAACGTCAGGAATTCAATCAAGCGTTTAACACATATTTAGGACGGTAAAATGTATTATTTTATAGAATTAGCCGGAAGTGTTACAAACATTGCACTGCTCAGTCTGTTTATGAGTCGATTGTTTGTGCGAAACAAGATTCAAAGCAAATGGTACTTCGCCTTTCTTATTTTACTATGCACAGGACAGTGCGTTCTAAGTCTTTTTCCGAATTGGGTGATACCGAGGACGCTTTACTTACTGCTTGGAGGTTTTTTACTAGCAAGGCTGTTCTATGAAGTTCAGACTTGGCCAGCGGCTTTCGCAAGCGGTTCATTTTTTGTCTTGGGTTCCGTGGTAGAGATTCTTGCGATGTTATTGATTGGCGTTCGTCTGCCAGATACAGATCTTTTAATGCAGGCCGGAGCAGCGCGAGTGATTTATGTTGTGTTCTCTAATCTGATTCAAATACCACTTCTTATTTTAGTGTCGCATTTTTTCAACCGCGAAGAAAGTGATTTACGGATTGTATGGCTTCTTCCTCTAATCAGTATTCAACTTGCAAGCATCTCCGTGTGCTATGTTGTACAGTGCCATGCAGCAGATAAAGACTTTCCGGACTATATGGTTTTCTTCATGGCCGTCCTGCTTTTTGTGAATATTATGATCGTTTTCTATGTGGAAGCCCTGCGGAAAAATGAAAAAGAAAAGTATTTGGCAGAACTAACAGAACAGCACTATCATTTACAAATAGAGTACTATCAGCAACTTCTGGAAAAGCAGCAGGAAACAAAGGCCCTTTGGCATGACATTAAAAAATATACCGCCGCAATGCAAGCGGTTGCAGCGCAAAATGACTCTGAACAACTCCGTCAGATTGCTCAAGCAGCTGAGGATGCTTATGAACGTGTGAAAGACATCTCTGCTGTTGGTAATCCTGTGGTCGATGCTTTACTAAATCAATATCTCCGTTCTGCAAAAGAAAATCAGATTCAAGTTCTTTTGGATATAACAATTCCAGAAGTTCTTGCTATCTCAACATTGTTGTTAAGCGTTGTTATTGGTAATACATTCGATAATGCAATTGAAGCTTGCCGACTTATCGCCCCAGAAAAACGGGTGATTCACTTGCAACTACGAAAACAGAACCGAATCCTGTTTTACAGTATCGAAAATCCATATATAGATGCTGTTACCCAGCTGCGCGTAGGGAAGCACCATGGTTACGGGTTGAAAAATGTAGAACGTGCCGTGAATCAAAATAACGGGAATTTTCAGGTGGAGAAAAGTAAGGGACTCTTTGTTATACAGATTCGTTTGAATTGTGAAAGCTAAAGTAAAAACCAAATACTAGATTTGACTTCTTTAAAAATAAGATTGTTTTTGTTTCCTACTGTATCGTTGTGCTGTTGAGCCCTTTTTGATGGGTTACTGACCATTCGTGCCAAAAAGCCGACCATTCATGACAAAGGGATTGCTTTAGTATAAAATTATGGTAATATCAGCTAAACATATATTGATAATTTAATTGATTTCTCGAACGAAATTTAAAAAATCTAAAATCACACCTGCTATCTACTCGTTTAGTTAAAAGAATGGTTTTTATTAACTTCTTGTGAACAGACGGGCATCCGACAAACCAAGAAGGATGCCCGTCTGTTTCTTTATTGATGGAAAATTATATGTTAGAACGTGTTCTCTCTCAAAAAATTGTTAAACGACTATGTGATCATGGAATTGTTGACAGTGCGGAATCAAATGCGTATGTATATGCCTATGAACTATTGATTTCATCCGTGATAAGCGTCCTCATTGTCTTTATATTATCATATATTTGCGGAAATGTGTGGTATTCAGTGTTTTTTCTTGTTGGATTTATTCCACTCCGGATATATATAGGTGGCTACCATGCGTCTTCGCATTTTAATTGTTATTTGGCCTTTTCTTCGGCCTTTCTAGCAAGTGTTATCTTGAGCTGTCGAATCAAAGCAACATATAGATTTCGCTTGATAACGACTTTTATACTATTTACAATTGCATTTTTGTGTGCTCCCATTGAAGCAGAAAATAAACATCTTACAGTGGAGAAACGCGAAAAGTATAGATTTATTGGTATTTGCTTAGCAGGTTTTGATGTTATACTTGCCGCAATTAATATTGTGCCATACTTGAAGTTTGCAACTGTTTACTATTTTTCAAAGTGGGCAGTGGTTGTGTTTGCACTCATCCCATGTTTTACCAGAAAAATCCGAAAGTAAATTCGGCTTCCTTTTGGGATGACCGATTTTCTAATAAATATAAAGAAAGGAGGTGGCAAAATGAAAAAAATAGTGTATTGGCTGAGCAGGCTCACTTGCATTATTGCAATGGGAATGGCCGTAGCAAGTGTAAATAGCACTTGTTTCTTTACTGCATATCAGCCAGACATTCCGGAATCTTTGGAAAAGTTTGGTTCATAACAAGATTATACTATTTGGGCAAGAAAGGAGCTATCTCATGAAGAAAGTTTTTCTGAAAGTTTTCGCCGTAGTTGTTTTGGGGTGCTCGATTGCATCAATGTGCATTGGTGCAGCAGCAGAAAATTCCATCAAGCGAAATGCCAATCGTGCTGCGATGAACTGGTACGCATTTCAACTTTATGTTGGAACGGACGATGACAATGCAATGACTGATCCGGCACTGAGAGACGAAGATTTAACACAAGAAACATATGCAAATGCAGGTTTTACAAAACTTCAAAATGCAGCAAACTCCTTGAATTTCCGGGTATATAAGGTGAATCCTGTAAATGGGGCTATGCACCTTGCAACAAATTCATGTGCTATTACTAGCAATTCGACAACGCAAATTCAAATGAATTACACAAGCCAGTATTTAACGACACAAGGCTGGTTTGCTATGTATGGCTGGACAACTAAAAATGATTGCGTAGCAGAAGGATATTGGGCTCCGTAAAATATTTTTCGTGTATAGTGGGAGGGACACCTGTGGGGATTATATCTGATATGTTTCAGCATCGAATGAAAAGTATTATAGTGCTTTCATTGTCGATGACAGTTGTATTATTACAGACGGGTTGTTCTTTCAAAAACAACGATCAAGCATCAAATTCTATTCCGCAGAAATTATGCGATAATGTTGTTGTATCAGCGAAGCCAGATATTGGAACGCAGGTGACCCTCCCTACTTATACTGCTATAATTGGAGAAAAAAGTGAAAGTTATATCAACGCATTCTTTTCTGATTCTAAAAAAATAACATTTTCAGAACTTGATGATGGAACCGATATTATTAGGTCGGAAAGTGCAAAATTAAGTACGCATGCTGCTATTGCCATGGAGTATTATAAGCTTGATTCAAAAAACAATGGAGAAAAACTTTTTGATAATTATAGCCTGTTTTTTAGCGTTTTTGGGGCAATGTATGATGAAACTCATATACGGCCTTCTGGAGCACATTATAATTATATTCCAGATGCACTAAACTCAACTGATGATTTACAGTTTCAGACAATTGAAGAAACGAAAAGAGCTGTTGACAAACAAATGCAACGGTTTGATGGATATAATTTCACGGCGTATCGAACAGAAGTTATTACAAATGAGGCGTTGCAAAAAATTTATAAGTCACAGAATTTAAAGGAATCGTCTATTAACGCAGGGCTGACAATTACAGATGATTGGCTTGAATCTGCCAGTGGATATAGATTCTTCTATTCAATGAATATTGAAAGCTATCCAATTTATAGAGATAGCCAGATATTAAAAGTCAAGACAACTTCAGAAGGAAATCCAATAATTTGCCCAGAAACAGAATTGTTTGTAACAAAAGATGGCTTGATTTATGTTTATATGAAATCTCCTATTAGTGATTTTCAACGGAGTAATAAAAACGTAACAGTTATAAATGCTTCAATTGCTTGCGAAAGTATAGCCACCTACTTTGAAAATTTAATCTTGAGTTCTGATAATTCTGTTGATATTTATAAAATTCAACTTGAATATGCAGCCTGCCGACAAAATGAAAGTATAGAATTAAAACCCGTGTATGCGTTCTATTATACACAGGGAGGAAACATTGGATGTCTTTTAGTCAATGCACAAAACGGAAAACTTCTATAAATCAGGTGACAACTAATCTTATCATATCCGACCTTTTTTCGACAACATGGATAACTTCGGTATTGCGAAGTACGATAGTTTCTATTTTGTTTGTATTTATTGGAAATGGAGAAGATGTAATAGTTGCATTACAGATGCCAAAAACATTTGATAGTGTAATGTTGATGTACTATGTTCTGGATACAGGATTTTTATTTCAGCTTTGTATTGTTTTAGTTGCAGCATATAGTTCAACGTTATATATTAGGGACAAAGAAAACAACTTTATACTTAACTTGCTATTAAGAATTCCATGTAAATATTATTTAGTGGCACGAGGGTTACAGTGCTTTATATCTGCTTTTGCAGGAACAGGCATACTATGCGTTGTAATGATATTGATATGGTGTGTTTTCTTGCCTGTTGGCTCTCTAAAAGTATTAATATATTTAACCATTGAAACTTCGATTGTTGTAGCATTTTGGTGTGAATGTGGATTGACCTTATCGGTGTTTGTGCCAAACCGTTTTGTTGCTCTAACAAGTCCATTTGTTTTGCAGTACATTATAGGTAGAATTTGTTTTTCTTTCTTGCCAGAAAATTTAAATCCAACTTTATACCTATGCGGAAATCTTTTGGCGTTTGCAGATGACACTTCAAAGCTAGTGGTTTTGATGCAAGGAATTGCTTTGTTTGGCGGAGCGACATTTTTTGTTCTGCTTATATTTTTGGTTAAAGCAAGCAAGGAGATAATGGCAGGAAAATGAAAAATTACCTTTATCGTGGATTATTATATGGATGGCATAATTTTCGCTCATGGGTTATAGATCTACGTACCATTTGCGTGTTTCTATGTGTTATGATTTTTTTATATGAAAATATTTTGGGAGTGGCAACATTTGCAAATAGCTATAATTTGGGATTTACGCCATGGCTGCTTCCTTTTATGGCCACTACAAGAATTGTAGACTTGGTCTTATGGCTGGCACTTCTTCTTTTGTTGTGCGATCTTGGAGTGGAAAAAAGATTTGATATATATGTTCAACTACGTTTGCCAGTATGGGCACTTCGCATTGGAAGATTATTCGCTGCATTTCTTAGGGTTTCTTTTTTTTGGGCAGTCGTTTCAGCCAGTCCAATTTTTCTGTTTTTTAGATACATTGAATGGAATTCGCACTGGGGAAAGGTTATTGGAACTTTGGCACGTGATATACCAGAAAATCTACTTGGAACTTACTCCATCCGTTTCTCATCAATGATTGTCAATCGTTACTCTCCCACATTCGCAACACTTATATGTTTTTTCTTAAGTATTCTAGAGGGCTGGATTTTAGGAATTATTATTTTAATAGGTAATGACATCTACAAAAAAATATTTCTAGGTTCATCGATTGCAGGCTTTTTTGTTTTACTTGATTTTTGGGTAAGAACCGATCCTTTAGCATGTAGTCGATGGCTTCGATTCTCATTTATTACTTTTCACAATTTGCGTTGTATAAGTTCTATACCTAAAATAGGGTATATTACACTAGAATGGGCTGTTGGATTTTGTATCATTAGCGCATTAGCATTAGCAGCCTTTTATATTTTTCAGAAATTCTTTTCTGGGGTGAAATATGCTTCTGATAAAAAATTTATGCAAGTCATTTGGGAAAACACAAGTCCTTGACAACATCAATCTTAGTTTAGATTGTGGAAAAGTACACGGCTTTATTGGAAGAAATGGTTCTGGCAAGACTGTTCTTTTTAAATGCATTTGCGGACTTCTTCCATATGATTGCGGACTTATAGAACTTGATGGAGTTCCTGTTTGTTTTTCAAAACCGCAATTCACTAAAATTGGAGCTCTAATAGAATCTCCAGGGTTTCTTGAAGATCGGTCAGGATATGAAAATTTAAAGCTTCTTGGAAAATTAAGTGGAGTCAATCCAGATGTAGCATATTTTATGAAGTGCGTGGGTCTGGATGAGGCGAGAAATAAAAAAGTTGGACATTATTCATTAGGTATGAAACAACGTCTTGGAATTGCGCAAGCGATTATGGAACAACGTCCATATTTGATTTTGGATGAACCAATGAATTCTTTAGATGAAACAGCGGTTGAGATTGTACGAAATCTTATTTTAACCCAAAAAGCAAAAGGTGTAACGGTTTTAATTGCAAGTCATTATAAAGAAGACATAGAAATGCTGTGCGATACTGTAACATTATTAAAAGACGGAAAAATTGGGAATTCATAATGCTTGAATAAATTACTGAATTTAAAACAAGACATAATATTCACTACGTTATTTAAGGGAGTATAGAATACTTAAATAAGATTTCTTGACATCCAATCATAAAAGTGGTATACACATTATACGAAATTTTACATAGATGTGATATGAGGTGCTACCATGACCGCCGTAATCTACGCCCGCTATTCATCCGACAGCCAGCGCGAAGCGTCCATTGAGGGACAGCTGCGCGACTGCAAGGACTACGCCGAGAAAAACGGCATCACCGTGGTCGGCACCTACATTGACCGTGCATATTCTGCCAAGACGGATGACCGCCCGGAGTTCCAGCACATGATAAAGGACAGCGCGAAGAAAATCTTCGATGTGGTTCTGGTCTGGAAGCTCGACCGTTTTGCCCGAAACCGCTACGATGCCGTGAACTACAAGCACCAGTTGGAAAAGAACGGTGTCCATCTGGTGTCTGCCATGGAACCCATTTCGCAGGGGCCTGAAGGCATTATGGTGGAGAGTATGCTTATTGGCATGGCGGAATACTATTCCGCCGAACTCGCTCTGAAAGTGGCGCGCGGTGAGCGCGAAAATGCCCTCCAGTGCAAATACAACGGCGGTGTTGTACCGCTGGGCTTCACCATTGGCAAGGAGGACAGGCTGTACCATATCGACCCGGAGACGGCTCCCATCGTGCAAGAGATCTTCACCCGGTATGCCGACGGCGAACCGGCTGAGAAGATCGCAGCATCCCTGAACGAGCGCGGCCTGCGTACCCGCACCGGAAAGCCGTTCGTGAAGAACAGCTTCTTCCAGATCTTCCGCAACCGCCGCTACATCGGCGAATACCGCTACAAGGACATTGTGACGCCGGGCGGCATTCCGGCCATTGTTGACCAGGACCTGTTTGACCGGGTGCAGCAGCGTTTTGAGCAGAACAGGATCGCCCATGGTCGGCCTGCAAAAGAGGATGTGAGCTATTTGTTGACCACCAAGCTGTTCTGTGGCAAGTGCGGCACCCTGATGGGTGGCGAAAGCGGCACCAGCCACATGGGAAACACCTACTATTACTACAAGTGCGGCAACGCCAAACGCCACGGCAAGGCGCACTGCGACCTGAAAGCCATCCGCAAGGAGCCGCTGGAACGGTTCGTGGTGGATACCGCCATCAAGGTGATTTTTAACGATGAAATCATCGAACGGCTGATAGATTTGGTCATGGAAGCCCAGCAGAAGGAGAACACCCGGCTGCCTGTCCTGAAAGACCAGCTCAGGGACACGGAGAAACGGCTGGCAAACCTTCTGGAAGCCATTGAACAGGGCATCCTGACCCCGACCACCAAGCAGCGATTAGATGAGCTGGAAGCCCGGAAGGAAGCCCTGAACACCAGCATTCTGGAAGAAGAGCTGAAAAAGCCCGTCCTGACCCGTGAGTGGATTCGGTTCTGGCTTGAAAAATTCCGCAAGGGTGACGTGGGCAGCACGGAACACCAGCGGCAGATCATTGATACCTTTGTCAACTCGGTCTACGTCTTTGATGACCGGGTCGTACTCAATTTCAACTTCACGGATGATGCCAAAACGGTCACCCGTGAGGAAGTGTTGGGTTCGAGTGCTGTGGACAATGCTCCACTCGTGAAAAAGAACCATCGACTTCGGTCGGTGGTTCTTTTTGTTTTGCTGGCGCTTTGCGGGATGGTGTGATATACTCGGCTTAGTTCAACAAATCGGAAGTTGTGGAGGAAACAAACATGGAAGATAATAAATCAACGAATGTCAAGAAAACGGTAAAATCGGGAATAACTTTTGGAAGTGCATTAGCTATGGTTATTAGTTATACAACGTGGAAGTCTGTCGGTTGGGCGATTTTTCATGGATTACTTAGTTGGGTGTATGTCATATATTTTCTTTTGCGTTACTAAATTCCAGTTTGACGGAGTAATGGATATGAAAATCCGAGAAGTGAATGAGAATAAAAAGCAGTTTATATCATTATTGTTATTAGCTGATGAACAGGAGAGCATGGTTGATCGGTATCTTGAAAAAGGTACTATGTATGTGCTTGAAGACAATGATGAAAAAGCAGAATGTGTTGTTACCGATGAAGGTAATGGAATACTCGAAATCAAGAATATCGCAGTCGATCCGGAAAATCAGGGAAAGGGCTATGGCAAAGCACTAATTGATTTTCTTGCCAGTAAATATGCAGATGAATATTCTGTTTTGCAAGTTGGAACAGGTGACAGTCCATTGACGATACCATTTTATGAAAAATGTGGATTTGTTCGTTCTCACAAGATTCCCAATTTCTTTACTGACAATTATGACCACCCAATTTATGAGGGCGGTGTACAGTTGATAGATATGATATATTTGCAAAGATGTTTATAACTTCCCGTTTACCGTACGGACCGCGTTTGCGAAGCGCAGCGGAGCAATGAAAGCCCCAGTGGGGCTTTTAAGCGGCAGCGCGGTCTGCGACAGCAGATGGAGGGGCGTTGCCCCGACAAGCACGCCCAACAAGAGCACTTCAGAAACTCGCAGGAGCTTGAGAAGTGAAGTCCCGGAAGGCCCCTGTTCCACCCGGGGACAAGAACCATCGACTTCGGTCGGTGGTTCTTTTTGTTTTGCTGGCGCTTTGCGGGATGGTGTGGTATACTCAGCTTGGTTCAACAACTCGGAATTTATAAAGGAGAATATTGATGAAACTATTTTTATGTTCGCACTTTTCAAGTGTAGGAAGTCTGATAAAGGAAGAAATTGAAAATAAGAAAGTCGCATTTATTCCAACAGCTTCGCTGCGTGAAGGCTACACCGGTTATGTCGGCTCGGCTCGAAAATTATTCAAAAAGTTGGGAGCAATCGTAACTGAAATTGATATTTCAACGGAGGCTTATTCAACGATACAGTCTGTTTTTGAAGATGCGGATGTGATATATTTTACCGGCGGAAATTCTTTTTTCCTTATAGACCAGCTCCGTAAAACGGGAACGGATGAGCTGTTGAAGAAAGAATTGGCAAAGGGAAAACTGATGATTGGTGAATCGGCAGGCGCAATTATATGCGCTCCAAGCATCCAATATATCGAGCAAATGGATGAAAAGCCGGAGGACTACTCACAAGAAGATGATGCAGGGCTTGATTTGATTGATTTCTATGTTCTTCCGCATTATCTTACAGCACCATTTAAGAAAGTTACCGAGAAAATAATGACTGAGTTTTCGGATTTGAATCTATGCCCAATTAACAACCGTCAGGGAATTGTAATTGATGGTGAAGATTCAAAGGTTATTTGCAAAGCCTAATTTGAAAATTCCAGTTTGTCGTACACGTTCCCGGCAGGGTTTGGGGTGGGACCGCGTTTGCGAAGCGCAGCGAAGCAATGAAAGCCCCAGTGGGGCTTTTAAGCGGCAGCGCGGTCTGCGACAGCAGATGGAGAGGCGTTGCCCCGACAAGCGCACCCCAACAAAAGCACTTCGGAAACTCGCAGGAGCTTGAGAAGTGAAGTCCCGAATGGGCAGAAAATTTTCAAGAATTGAAAATTTGTGGCCACGGGACGGTTCTTTCTCTCACGCCTTTGGGAAAAGGAGTTTTTATGGATATCGAGGTCAACCGAATGTCTCCTTCTACTATGGAACTGCTCGACCAGCTCAGCGTTGTTTGCAAACGTTTCAACGTAGATTATTCTGCCGCTTCCGAAAAGGACAGATTCTTTGTGGAAGCCGTTGCCTTGCACGAATACCAACTGAAAAAAGCACACGAGCAAGGGCTGAAGCGTTCCGAGGTGCCGCCGTTTCTCGGCTTGAAGCGCACCGACCGAAGCAACGATATGCCGGCTTAAAAATTCGCCCGCTGTGGCCCCTGCTCCACCCGCAGAAAAGAACCATCGACTTCGGTCGGTGGTTCTTTTTGTTTTGCTGGCGCTTTGCGGGATGGTGTGGTATACTCGGCTCAGTTCAACAACTCGGAATTTGTGGAGGAAAACATGCAAGGTGAAAGAAAAACGTTGACACAACTATCTGTGCCAATATGTCTAGAAACTTTATTTTATATGCTTTCAGGTATGGTTGATACACTGATGTTATCATCAGTAAGCGACCAGGCTGTTGGGGCTGTCGGAACAGCAAATACATATATAGGTGTTTTTATCATTATGTTCGGGGTAATATCATCTGGTATGGTAGCGGTGATGTCACAGAATATCGGGGCTGGAAGACCTGGAATTGCATATCAGGCGAGACAGCTTGGACTTGTATTTAATGCACTGACAGGTATCTTGATATCTGTTGTTCTTGCTGTCTTTTCAGGAGGGATACTGAGGGCAGTGAGTATTGCTCCTGCTTTGCTTGAATCAGCTGAAACATATCTTAAAATTGTTGGAGGCGCAAGCTTTTTAAATGCGCTTATTCCTATTTTTTCCAGCTATTTAAGAGTATTTGGATATACAAAACATTCCTTGATAGGGACAGTTGTCGGTAATGTAATTAATATTATACTGAATTCAGTATTCCTGTTTGTGTTTCACTGGGGAGTCATGGGAGTTGCTACTGCAACAGTTATTTCAAAAGCTGTGAATCTTATTATTGTAGCGGCAATGGGGGCTGTACTTATAAAAGCAAAGCAGAGTCCTGAACGTGAACAACCACGAAGGATACTTGCACAGATTGTTAAGATTGGGTTTCCTTCTGCATTTGAGACAGCACTTTATAATGTAGCAATGACATTTATAGTGCGTTTTATGAACCAGATGGATACGGATGGAATGAATGTTACAGCTCGTTCGTATGCTATGCAGATAGCCAATTTCTCATATTGTGTGGGGGCAGCACTTGCACAGGCAAATGCTATTATGACTGGCTGGAGAATCGGGGCAAAGAAGTATGAGGAATGCGACAGGGGTACACGGAAAGCTGTGATATATGGTCTTGTAACAGCAACGTGCTTTTCTGTGACATTTGCAATGACCGGACGTTTTATCGTTCATATATTTACGGATGATACACAGATGATTGAGCTTGTAGTAAAATTGTTGATAGTAGATATATTCCTTGAATTTGGAAGAGTGACAAATCTTGTATATGGACAGGCATTAAAAACAAGTGGAGATGCTATTTTTCCAGTTATAATTGGTGCAATATTTATGTATCTGTTTGCAGTTGGTGGAACATATTTTCTTGGAATACACATGGGACTTCTGGCGGTAGGAGCATATATTGCCATGGCGGGTGATGAGTGCGCTAGAGCAATTGGAATGGTGCTTAGATGGAAGAGTGGAAAATGGAAAAGTAAGAGCCTGATAGAATTGTAGATTTGATGTTAAATTCAAGAATACATGATATGGCAAAAGAACTTGGGAAAACATGTATTTACAACTTCCAGTTTGCCATACACGTTCCCGGCAGGGTTTGGGGTGGGACCGCGTTTGCGAAGCGCTGCGGAGCAATGAAAGCCCCAGTGGGGCTTTTAAGCGGCAGCGCGGTCTGCGACAGCAGATGGAGGGGCGTTGCCCCGACAGGCACGCCCAACAAGAGCACTTCGGAAATTCGCAGGAGCTTGAGAAGTGAAGTCCCGGAAGGCCCCTGTTCCACCCGGGGACAAGAACCATCGACTTCGGTCGGTGGTTCTTTTTGTTTTGCTGGCGCTTTGCGGGATGATGTGGTATACTCAGCTCAACAAATCAAACTCTGGAGAATGACTATGCAAAAGATCCGTACTGCCACCTTTGAAGATCTGGATGCCATTGCTGCCGTGGAGGCGGCCTGCTTCCCGGCTGCAGAGGCGGCCACAAAAGAAGAATTCGCCGGGCGGCTGACCCATTATGCCGACCACTTCTGGCTGCTGTTCGAGGACGAAAAGCTCGTCTCCTTTGTGGACGGCTTTGTGACCAATACCCCCGACCTGACAGACGAGATGTACGCCGACGCTTCCCTGCACGATGCCCATGGGGCGTGGCAGATGATCTTTGGGGTGAACACCCTGCCCGAATACCGGAAGCAGGGCCTGGCCGGGCAGCTGCTCCGCCGGGCCATCGCCGATGCAAAGGCTCAGGGCCGCAGGGGGCTGGTGCTCACCTGCAAGGACAGGCTCGTGCACTATTACGCCGGCTTCGGCTTTGTCAGCGAAGGCGTTTCCGGCTCCACCCACGGCGGCGTGGTGTGGTACCAGATGCGGCTGACCTTCTGAACTTCCTACAAAAAGCAGCGCCCCCGCCTGCCGGAAACACCGGTGAGCGGGGGCGCTTTGCATTTGCTGGGAGGATATGGTCTACCTGCACCACTGGGCAAACTCTGCGTCTGTGCACTTGACGTAGTGGCTGCCCGCAACATGGTGGCTGGTACCCAGGCTGTAATCGATGCCGGAGGCGGCGTAATCGTAGGTCTCGGCCACGCGGCGCTTTTCCACAACAGGGTTGGGCAGCGGGATGGCCGACAGCAGGCTCCGGGTGTAGGGGTGGATGGGATGCTCAAAGATCTCCTCGGTGGTGCCGGTCTCCAGCAGGTGGCCCAGATGGAGCACCCCGATGCGATCAGAGATATACTTGACCATGGAAAGGTCATGGGCAATAAAGAGGTAGGCCGTGCCGGTCTCCTGCTGGATATCCTTCATCAGGTTGACCACCTGCGCCTGAATGGACACATCCAGTGCCGAGATGCACTCGTCGGCGATGATGAGCTTGGGGTTCATGATCAGGGCACGGGCGATGCCCACGCGCTGGCGCTGGCCGCCCGAGAACTGATGGGGATAGCGCTCGGCGTGCTCCGGGGCAAGGCCCACCTTGGCCAGAATTTTTTCCACCTTCTCCCGGCGCTCCGCCGGGGTCTTGTACATGTGGTGGATGTCCAATCCCTCGCCGATGATGTCCTCCACCTTTTTGCGGGGGTTCAGGCTGGCCATGGGATCCTGGAAGATCATCTGCATCTGGGTGCGCAGGGTGTTGTTCTGTGCGTGGCTCAGGTGCCCGCTGATGTCCTGCCCGTCAAAGGTGATCTTGCCTGCGGTGGGGTCGTACAGCCGGATGATGCTCCTGCCGATGGTGGACTTGCCGGAGCCGGATTCGCCCACCAGACCATAGGTCTCGCCGGGGTAGATCTCAAAGCTCACGTCGTCCACAGCCTTAACGGTGAAGTTCTTGTTCACCTTGAAATACTGTTTCAGGCCCTCTACTTTCAGAAGCGGGGTCGCGCTCTGTGCAGCCATTTATTCCGCCTCCTTGATCTTTTCTGCATCCGCTTTCATGCGGCTGATGCGCTGGGCCAGCTCCGGCGGCATTTCCACCTTGGGGGCCCGGGGGTCCAGCAGCCAGGTGGCCGCATAGTGGGTCTCGCTGATCTTGAACATGGGAGGATCGACTTCATCATCGATGTGCAGGGCAAAGCGGTTGCGGGGTGCAAAGGCATCGCCCGGCTTCTCATGCAGCAGGTTCGGCGGAGAGCCCGGGATGGTGTACAGACGGTCATCGGCGGTGTCCAGATCAGGCATGGCCGACAGCAGGCCCCAGGTGTAGGGATGCTTGGGGTCGTAGAAGATCTCGTCAATGGTGCCGGTCTCCACGATCTTGCCCGCGTACATGACATCCACATAGTCGGCCACCTTTGCCACAACGCCCAGGTCGTGGGTGATGTAGATGACCGAGATGCCGCGCTCCTTCTGGATGCTGCGGATCAGCTCCAGGATCTTGGCCTGGATCGTCACGTCCAGTGCCGTGGTGGGCTCATCGCAGATGAGCAGGTCGGGGTCGCAGGACAGGGCAATGGCAATGACCACGCGCTGGCGCATACCGCCGGACAGCTGATGGGGGTAATTCTTCATCCGCTTTTCCGCATCGGTGATGCCCACCTCCTCCAGCAGCTCCAGTGCCTTTTTGTAGGCCTCGGCCTTGGGCATCTTGAAGTGCCAGAGCATTCCCTCCATGATCTGCTTGCCGATGGTCATGGTGGGGTCAAGGCTGGTCATGGGGTCCTGGAACACCATGGCGATGCGCTTGCCATTGATGTGGCGGCGGATCCACTTTTTGTCCTTCTGCAGCAGGTCCACCGTCTCGGGAGAGCCGTCTGCATGGTGGTAGCTGAACTGGATGGAGCCGCTGTTCACGGTGGCGTTCTTGGCCAGAATGCCCATGGCGGCCTTCATGGTCACGGACTTGCCGGAGCCGGACTCGCCCACCAGCGCAACGGTCTCGCCCTTGTACAGGTCGATGTTCACACCCCGGATGGCGTGCACCGGGCCTGCGGTGGTCTTAAAAGTGATATCAAGGTCTCGCACCGACAAGACCTGTTCTTTTTTGTTCTCAGGCATGGGGTGTTCCTCCTTACATACTCTTCATCTTGGGGTCTAGGGCCTCGCGCAGACCATCGGCCACCAGATTGAAGCTGAGCATCAGCAGGCTCATCACCACAATGGGCGGAATGATCTGATAGGGGTGGGTGGTGAAACTGTTGTACAGCTCACTGATCAAAGAACCCAGCGAGCACTGGGGCACCGGGATGCCCAGACCCACAAAGGACAGGAATGCTTCGGTAAAGATGGCGGTGGGGATGCTGAACATGACCTGCGTGATGATGGGTCCGATGATGTTGGGCAGCACTTCCTTGAAGATGATGAAGAAGCTGCCTGCACCCAGCGTGCGGGAAGCCAGCACGAATTCCTGATCCTTCAGCTTGAGCATCTCGGCGCGGGCGATGCGGCTCATGCCCACCCACTCGGTCAGCATCAGGGCAAAGATGATGGTGACCATGCCGGGCTGCAGCACCAGCAGCAGCAGCGTAACGATGACCAGACGGGGAATGCCGTTGGCTACCTCGAGGAAGCACTGCATCACCATATCCACCCTGCCGCCAAAGTAGCCGGAGATCAGGCCATAGCTCATGCCGATGACCATATCGATGACAGCGGCGGCCACCGCGATGATCAGGGAGACACGGGCACCCTCCCAGGTGCGGGTCCAGATATCGCGGCCGTACAGGTCACTGCCGAACCAGTAGTAGACATCGTCCTTGCCCTTTTCCACATAGGCGTTGACGCTCTTGCTGCCGGTGGTGGTGCTCATCTTCTCGCTGCCGTCTAGGATGCCGAGGCGCTCGATGCCCGGCACACGGGGAGCAAAGTTCTTCTGGCTCAGATCCTGGCCGGAGTAGGTATAGCTGTTCATGCCCGGGCCAAAAACGGCCAGCAGCACGATGACGACGATCAGGATCAGGCCCAGCACGGCGCTCCTCTTGCCGAAAAAACGGAGGATGGCATCCTTCCAGAAGCTCTGGGCCGCAAAGTTGGTATCCACGGCGATCTCATCGTCGTTGTGCTTGAGGGCAAACTCCTTGTCCTCAAAGGTGTGCTCAGGATACAGGGAATCCACCGCGCTGACAATGGCATCCGCTGTGGATTCGCCGCCCAGGCGGATCGCTTTTTCTGCCATATCAGTCATCCCCCTTTGCCAGACGAATGCGCGGATCGATGATGCCGTAGAGCAGGTCAACGACCAGCATGATGCCAATGTACATAGCGCTGTAAATAAAGCTCAGGCCAATGACCACGTTGTAATCGTTGGACTGGATGGCCGTGACCAGCAGGCTGCCCACGCCGGGAATGGCGAAGATCTTTTCCACCACCAGCGAGCCGGTCATCAGATCCACGATCAGGGGTGCCAGCACCGTGATGATGGGGATGAGGGCATTGCGCAGGGCATGGCGGAAGATCAGCGCCGGGCCGGAGATGCCCTTGCTCTCGGCCAGCAGCATGTAATCGGAATCAAGGACTTCGATCATCTCACTGCGGGTAAAGCGGGCAATGGAGGCCATGGTGAACATGGAAAGCGAGATGCTGGGCAGGACGCTGGAGCCAAAGACATCCTTGGCGGAGAACAGCATCGGGAACCAGCGGAGCTTGAAGCCAAAGGCATAGCTCAGGGCCAGTGCGAACACATAGGAAGGCACCGACACGCCGATGACCGAGATGATGGTGGCGATGGTATCAAAAATGGTATCCCGCTTGAGTGCGGCAATGATGCCCAGCACCAGGCCCACAGCGGCACCCAGCGTCACAGCCATGCCGCCCACCTGAATGGAGATGGGCAGGCGGCTCTGGATGAGCTGGGAGATGGGTGTATTCTTGGAGATGTTATAGCTCACGCCAAGATCTCCGCGGAGCATATTGCCCACATAGCGGAAGAACTGGATGTAGATGGGCTGATCCAGGCCGTACTTTGCGTACAGGGCAGCCCGCATATCGGGTGTCAGCTTTTCATCATTGAAGGGCGAACCGGGCATCAGCTGCATCAGGATAAACAGCACCAGCAAAATTGCCAGCAGTGTGAACAGCGAGGTCAGGATTCGCTTGAGCGTATATTTTTTCACGTCGGGTGGACCCCCTTTTCCTTCCGGGATCTCGCGGTCAGTCGTTCGTCTGCCGCGGACAGGCACAATGCCAAAAAGGCGCACAGTGGCTCTTTGCGGGCCACTGTGCGGCCTTGTTCAGCGATTCAGTTGTTTACTCGCTCTTGGTGGTGTTCTTGTACACACGGTTCAGAGCGCAGGGGTGATGCTCGACACCCTTGACGGCAGAGGAGATCATCTCGGCGTTGCACTGGCCGTACAGGGGGAAGATGACCGCCTGCTCCAGAACGATCTGCTCTGCCTCATACAGGGCAGCCCAGCGGCCCTCGGGGTCGGTGCACAGATCACCAGTGGTGCACTCGTCAATGATGGCATCGTAGTCGGCATCGCTCCACAGACCGTAGTTGTTGGAGTTGCCGGTCACCCACATACCCAGATAGGTCATGGGGTCAGCGTAGTCGGGGCCCCAGCGGGTCAGGCCCAGCTCAAAGGTGCCGTCCTGCATATCCTGCACGCGCTGCTTCTTGGGCTCCACGGTCAGGTTGATGGTCAGGCCCTCCAGCGTGGTCTCCAGCTGCTCCTTGACGACTTGAGCCACCTTCTGGGGTGCATCGTCGGCATCCACCACCATATCAAAGGTGAAGGTATCCTTACCCAGCTCAGCCTTGGCGGTCTCAAAGAACTCCTTGGCCTTCTCGGGGTCATAAGCGCAGTCATCTGCAAACTTGGTCTGGTCGGCGCTGAAATCGCTGCCGTCGGGGCCGGTTGCAAACTGTGCGGGAACAGCGGTGTATGCGGGGGTGGAGCCATCCTTCAGCACATCGCCGGTAATGGCATCCCGATCCAGCGCAAAGGTCATGGCCTTGCGCAGGTTCAGGTTTGCCAGATCAGGCACAGCGTCGATGTTGGGGCTGATGTACCACAGGTAACCGGCACCCACGCTGGTAAACTCGGGATCATCCTTGACCTGATCGACCTGCTCACCGTTCAGCAGGGTGATATCCAGCGTGCCGGTCTGATAGCTCATCAAAGCCTGCTGGCTGTCCTTGATGACCTGATAGGCCAGACCGTCCAGAGCGATCTTATCCGCATCATAGTAATCGGGGTTCTTTTCCATCGCAAAGGCGGTGGCGGCGGGCTGATAATCGGTCAGCACGAACGCGCCGTTGGACAGCACTGTTTCGGGGCTGGTGCCAAAGGTGTCAGCGCAGGTGTTGTAGAAGGCCTCGTTCACCGGGTAGAAGGTGGGGAAGTACATCAGGCTCAGGAAGTAGCTGACAGGAACATTCAGCTGCACCTCCAGGGTCTTGTCATCCACTGCGGTCACGCCCAGGTCGGTAACGGGCTTTTCACCGGCAATGATCTCGGCGGCGTTGACCACCTGACCAATGTCGGACAGCATGTAGGAATACTCGGAAGCGGTGGCGGGGTCTACGGCGCGCTGCCAGCCAAACACAAAGTCGGCGGCGGTCACGGCCTCACCGTTGGACCACTTTGCATCGCGCAGATGGAAGGTGTAGGTCTTGCCGTCCTCGCTGAGGTCATAAGTCTCCGCCATGGCGGGAACTGCTGCACCGTCAGCATCCATCTGCATCAGGCCATCGGTGTAATCCGCGATGACCTCAAAGGAGGTGCCGTCGGTGGCCACCTGGGGGTCCAGAGACTGGACCTCGGTCTCCAGCATGATGTTCAGGGTGCCGCCCTGTGCGGTGCCAGCCGCAGCAGAGGAAGCGCCGCTGGCTGCAGAAGATGCAGCCGTGGAGCTGGAAGAGCCGCCGCAGGCTGTCAGAGCCAGTGCGGCAGAGGTGACACCGGCAGCTGCCAGGAAGCTGCGGCGCGAAATACGACGATCGAATTTCATATATGTTTTCCCCTCTCTTTAATGCTCTACACTGATAAAGCATCAATTTCTGAAAATGCACAAGGGGCTCTGCTCCCCCTCTGGAGCTTCTGCACACCCTTGTGCCATGGCCGCATTATACCGCTGTTCCCCGCCGTTGAAAAGGGTTTTTCGGGAATTTGTCCTCCAAAAAGGCCCATTTCTCCCCTTTGTCCAACATCCCGCCGAAAATGGAAACTAATTTTTGTATAGTTTTTCTCCTGTACTGTATTTTGTGCAAAGACAGTTCTTGCATTAAAGTCATAACTTGTATTCCTACAGAGTACATTTAACTTCGTTCACTTCATTTTATTAAGAGTTGAAATCAGTTCAGCCTATTGCAGTCCTCTTTGTCATTGCTTCGCAATGACACCTCTCCCAGCAGGAGAAGCAGGATAGGCGGTCTCATAAACCTGCACCCCTGCCCGGAGATCTGACACGACGCGCCCGAGAGGCTCACAGACAAAAAAGGAGCCCGCTGTACGAACACAACGGGCTCCTCTTGGTTCTGATCTTACTTCGCGTACTCGATGGCGCGGCTCTCGCGGATGACGTTGACCTTGATCTGGCCGGGATAATCGAGGGTATCCTCGATCTTCTTGGCGATCTGGCGGGCCAGCAGGATGACCTGATCATCGCTGATGACATCAGGCTTGACCATGATGCGGACTTCGCGGCCGGCCTGAACGGCAAAGGCCTGCTCCACGCCCTCAAAGCTGGAAGAGATCTCCTCCAGATTTTCCAGACGCTTGACATAGCTCTCCACGTTCTCGCGGCGGGCACCGGGACGTGCGGCGCTGATGGCATCGCAGGCCTGAATGATAAAGGCCAGCGGGGTCTTGGGCTCCACATCTCCGTGGTGGGCCTCAATGGCATGGATGATCTGGGTGTTTTCCTTGTACTTGCGGCAGATATCCACACCGATCTGGACATGGCTGCCCTCGATCTCGTGGTCAAGGGCCTTGCCGATATCATGCAGCAGACCGGCACGGCGGGCCAGCGTGACGTTCACGCCCATCTCGCCTGCCAGCAGACCGGCCAGCCAGGCCACCTCCATGCTGTGGGTCAGAGCGTTCTGGCCAAAGCTGGTGCGGTACTTCAGGCGGCCGATGAGCTTGATGAGGTCGGGGTGCAGGCCGTGGATGCCAAGTTCCATCACGGCGCGCTCGCCCTCCCGCTTCATCTGCAGCTCAAGGTCGTGGCGGCACTTCTCCACCGTCTCCTCAATGCGGGCGGGGTGGATGCGGCCATCACCGATCAGGCGCTCCAGCGTCATGCGGGCAACCTCGCGGCGGGTCTGGTCAAAGGAGGACAGGGTGATGGCCTCCGGGGTATCGTCGATGATAAGATCCACGCCGGTGGCAGTTTCCAGCGCGCGGATGTTGCGGCCCTCACGGCCAATGATACGGCCCTTCATCTCGTCGCTGGGCAGGGGCACCACGCTGACGGTGGTCTCGCTGCAGTGGTCAGCGGCGCAGCGGCTGATGGCCTGACCGATCATATTGCGGGCGATGTTATCGCAGTTTTCCTTCAGGTCGGTCTCGTAGGCAGCCACACGGACAGCCTTCTCGTGGGTGAGCTCCTCGTCCACCTTGTGCAGCAGCACTTCGCGGGCATCCTCCTGGCTCAGGCCCGCCAGGGTCTCCAGGCGCTCCATCTCCTTGGCACGGATGGCATCCACCTCAGCCAGGCGGCTGTCGGCCTCCTCGTGCTTTTTCTTGAGCTCTTCTTCCTTCTTTTCCAGGGCTTCGGTCTTGCGGTCCAGCGCATTTTCCTTCTGGTCAATGCGGTTCTCCTGGCGGCTGATCTCAGCACGGCGCTGCTTGATCTCCTTGTCGGCCTCTGCCTTCTGGGCATCGACCTCGGCTTTCAGGCGGAAGGCCTCGTCCTTGGCTTCCAGAACAGCTTCTTTTCGTTTTTGGTCAGCGGTCTTGATTGCTTCGTTCACCAGGCGGGTAGCCTCGGCTTCTGCGCTGCCGATCTGTGCCTCGGCGGTCTTTTTACGGTTGTTGTAACCAATAAAATAACCCGCGCCGAAAGCAGCAACAGCAGCAACCACGACCACGATCAACAGAATGATCGGGGACATCGTGTTCACTCTCCTTACAATTAAAGTTCAAAAACAACTAAAATCTGGAGACGCTGCCGCGCAAGGCGTGGGTCAACAATACAAAATCAAGCTCTCAACAACAAAACAGACAACAGCACCGCACAAAAAGGGCATGTCTGCCCCTGCGGCCTGATGCAGCTTTTTTATCTACAAGGTTTTCATATAAAAACGGGCAGATGAAGCCCCATTGAACTTTGGTTGCGGAAGATCCCTGCACGCAGCGTCATGGATTCCATACTACTTCTTATATTACGAAACATTTGGTACAATGTCAAGTAAAGTGAAAGGAATTTTCTAAAAAACAGCCATTATTCCAGATACATCCGCCGCAGCCGCATCAGGCGGGCGGGGGTCAGGCCGTATTCCGCCTCGAGATAGGCATCGGTGGTGCCATACTCTTTGCGGATGGTGTCCAGCACAAAGGGGGCAGACTCCGGGTGGACACCGGCAATGCCCTGATAGAACTGCTTCTGTTCCGGATGTGCCTCGATCTCCTCGGCATGGGCGGCCCAGATCTTTTCCAGCTCCGGGCGGCGGCAGACATTGGTCCGGACAAAATCCTGACAGATCGTTTCATCGGAAGCACCCAGCGCCAGCAGGATGAGCATGGCCGCCACGCCGGTGCGGTCTTTCCCGCCGGAGCAGTGGAACAGGATCGGCGTTTCGCCCGCCTCCAGCGCCCGGAACAGCTCCTTGTAGGCCTTATTGCGGAAGAGCATCTGCTCATACATGGCATCGGCGAGGTTATGCTCCTCGTCCTTCTTGCCCTTGAGCAGCTTTTCAATGTCCCCGGGAGAAAAGGAGATCTCACTTCCGTCCGGGTGGCAAAGCCCGCAGATGCGCACCAGCCGCGCGCCATCGGGCACATAGTCAGGCTGCTCCGCTGCCTCGGACTCGCTGCGCAGGTCAAGGATGAGCCGCAGGCCCAGGCTGTCCAGCAGCTTACGGTCAGCCGCCCCGGTCAGCAGTCCGGTGGGAATGCCGCGGTAGATCTGCCCCCACTTGATATGCTTGCCCTCGTCGGCCTCGTAGCCGCCCAGCTCCCGGAAGTTGTTCCCGCCCGCAAAGGGCAGCTGGGTGCCCGGAGCCGGGTGCTGCGGTGCCGCCTTGGGGGCGGCGCTGGACAGCACCGGGAAGTTGTAGAAGGGCTTTGCCGGGCGGCCCCGCCGGGGCGGCAGGGATGCCGCTCCCCCGATGACCTCCATCAGGTAGCCCCGCAGCAGGTCAAGATAGGCCGAGTTGTGGTCCCGCCGCTGCACCATCGAGACGCAGAGGGGCGGCAGATCTTCCAGCAGCACGTCCCGCACCCGGTCCAGCTCCCGCCGTGCTCCCGGCTCGTAGCGGGTCAGGCAGGTGCAGAGCTGCTCCTGGACCAGATAGTACGCCTGATAGAAGCTGGGGCCGATCTCCGCGTTGGGCGCAAAGCCCTCCCTGGCGCAGGCATCCCACAGGGGGCTGAACAGATCCTGCCGCAGGCTGGGCAGCAGCACCCGCTGGCCCCGCAGGGCCGAAAGCGGCACCCGCTCCTTCTCCCAGAAGGGATGGCCGCGCGGCACCAGCAGGCAGGCCGGGTCGGCCCGCAGGGTGGTGCGGGCCAGCACCGGAGCCGCCGTGCCCAGATCCATCACAAGGCCCGCGTCCAGCTCGCCCTGCTCCACACCATCGGCCACGGCATCGTTTTCCAGCAGGCGGAACCGCATCTCAATGTGGGGGTACTGCTGGCGGAACTTGTCCAGCTGGGTCTCCAGCCCGGGCAGGTAGTCCGGCACCAGCGAGACACTGATGCCGATGCGCACCGGCTGGGCCGACTGGATCTCCGCATGGAGGGCCGCCTGCATCTGCTGGAACTGCTCCACCACCGGGGCCGCATGGCGCTGCAAGCTCAGCCCCCGCTCGGTGAGCGAAAGCTTGTGGTGAGCGCTGACGAACAGCGGGCCGCAGAGCTCGGCTTCCAGCGCCGTGATGCTCTGCCGCAGGGCCTGCCGCGACAGAAACAGCCGCTGTGACGCACGGGTGTAGTTCATTTCTTCGCACAAAACCAGAAAATAGTGCAGCTGGCGGATATCCATGGGTTCCTCCTGAAGGGTGGTGTATCAATAGATTAAGGATACCGCCTTTTTGCCTGCTTGTAAAGGCCGCATGGGCAAAAAGTCCCTCCCGGATTGACACATCCCGCCGCATGGTGTAGACTTCAAGCAGCAGAATTTTTTCCCCGAAGAGAAAAGCTCCATCAAACACACAGAAAGAAGGTATTTTCCATGAAAGTCATCGCTACTGAAAAGGCTCCCGGCGCGATTGGCCCCTACTCCCAGGGCTTCATCGCAGGCGGTTTTGTCTACACCTCCGGCCAGATCCCTGTGAACCCCGCGGACGGCACTGTGCCCGAAGGCATCGCCGCCCAGACCGAGCAGAGCTGTAAGAACGTGGGTGCGATCCTGGAAGCCGCCGGTTCCGGCTACGACAAGGTCATCAAGACCACCTGCTTCCTGGCCGATATCGCCGACTTTGCCGCCTTCAACGAGGTCTACGCAAAGTACTTCACCTCCAAGCCCGCCCGCAGCTGCGTTGCTGTCAAGGATCTGCCCAAGGGTGTCCTGTGCGAGATCGAGGCCGTGGCAGAGGCGTAAGCTCCCGAATTGCACCGGCTTTGCGTTCTCCCCTTTACAACGCTCTGAAATTGTGCCATAATTTACTGTATTAAAGGGAAAGCCGTTCCGGTGCCGCAACTCGGCGGCGGAGAACGGAAAGAGAGGGGTAAACTGTTATGAGCAAAACGATGATCCCGCAGAACTACACACCCGCGCTGAACCTGTACGACACCCAGCGTGCCATCGGCACCGTGAAGCGGCTGTTCGCCGACACCCTGTGTGCTACGCTGAACCTCTACCGCGTGTCGGCTCCGCTGTTTCTGGAGGCTTCCACCGGCCTGAACGACGACCTGAACGGCGTGGAACGCAAGGTCACCTTTGACATCCGGGACAGCGGCATTGAGGCACAGGTGGTGCAGTCGCTGGCAAAGTGGAAGCGTAAGGCTCTGAAGGACTACGGCTTCCGCGTGGGCAAGGGCCTGTACTGCGACATGAACGCCATCCGCCGGGACGAGGAGCTGGACAACCTCCACTCCGTCTATGTGGACCAGTGGGACTGGGAGAAGGTCATCCGCAAGGAGGACCGCAGCGAGGCCTACCTGAAGAACGTGGTGCGCTCCATCGTGTCGGCTGTCTGTGCCACCGAGATGAACCTGCACGCCATGTTCCCCCAGCTGCAGGATCTGCCCCTTCACACCCCCAACGTGACCTTTATCACCACCCAGGAGCTGGAGGACAAGTACCCTGACCTGACCCCGAAGGAGCGCGAGAACGCCTTTGTAAAGGAGAACGGCACCACCTTCCTGATGAAGATCGGTGCTCCCCTGAAGAGCGGCAAGCCCCACGACGGCCGCGCCCCCGACTACGACGACTGGGACCTGAACGGCGACCTGCTGTTCTGGAACGAGCCCCTGCAGTGCAGCTACGAGCTGAGCAGCATGGGTATCCGCGTCAGCCCCGAGAGCATGGACCGGCAGCTGACCATGGCAGGCTGTGACGACCGCCGCGCCCTGCCTTTCCACAAGGCAGTGCTGAGCGGTGAGCTGCCCTACACCATCGGCGGCGGCATCGGCCAGAGCCGTCTGTGCATGCTGCTGCTGGGCAGCGCCCACATCGGCGAAGTACAGGCAAGCGTCTGGGACGAAGCCACCCGCGCGGCCTGCGCAAAGGCCGGGATCCCCCTGCTGTAAGCAAAACACGAGAAAAGGCTCTCTGCCAAAACTGGCAGAGAGCCTTTTTGCATCTCAGCTTCTGAAAAGCAAGCCCACATTTCTCTTTTTGCGGCAGTTCCCGCCCAGCCGCCAGACAAGCCAGGCATAGAGCAGGTTCATGGCCAGGATGGCCGCGCACCACAGCACCGTCTGCCGGGTGGTCTGCTGATAGACCAGCAGGAACGGGTAAGGCCCGGTAATGAGCCGCTGGTAATTGGCCCAGAGGGCCACAGAGCCATAGAGCATCGTGGGAACCAGCGCCAGCGGAACGCACCGCGCAGGCAGCTTTGGCTCCCGTTCCAGCAGGACAAAGGAGACAAAGGCACACAGCGGGTTGAGCAGGTGGTGGTAGAGCATGGAGCTCTCGGTCAGCAGAAACACCACGCCGCCCTGGTCGGCACAGTAGGGCCCCAGCACGAACACCACGGTCAGGAAGGTCATGGTCAGGCAGCAGGTGGCAATGTACTTGAGCGTCTTGACCCAGCGGGGCAGCTGCCGCCCCGTGAACAGGCAGATCACCTGACACACCGCCACCAGCAGGCAGACAAAGAACGCAAAGACATTGGAGTTCTCGGTGTAAAAGGTGAAGGTCTGGCTGCCCACCGCTTCCCAGGTCATCCGGATGGCCACCGGCTCCCACCACACGATGCAGAGGTTCAGGAAAATGGAACAGAGAATGGCGATCTTCTTGATCATTTTGCGGTATTGATGAAGCTGCGGTTGTCCCACAGGTACTTGATGCCGGAGATGGCAGTGGCAATGGCCACCAGCCAGCACAGCCAGTAAGAGAGGAATACGCAGTCAGCGCCTATCATAACGGAATTGCCCCAGGTCAATGCGATGCCGAAGTAGTAGAAGATGATGGTCAGCATCTGCAGCACAGTCTTGACCTTGCCCCACATGTTGGCGGCGATGACCTTGCCGTCTTTGGCACCGGCGGCCACCATGCGCAGACCAGACACGGCAAACTCGCGGGCCAGGATGATGCAGAGCACCACCGGGCTGCACACGCCGTCCCGCAGCATGTAAATGAAGGCCACGGTGGTCAGCAGCTTGTCGGCCAGCGGGTCGGCAAACTTGCCAAAGTCGGTGACCATGTTCCACTTGCGGGCCAGATGGCCGTCCAGAAAATCGGTAAAGCTGGCCGCGGCAAAGATGATGCCCGCCACCAGATACCAGGTGGGGTTGAAATCTTCCATGCCGATCTGGGTCAGGGAAACGAAGACCATGAACACCGGCACCAGAATGATGCGGGTCAGGGTGAGCTTATTGGGCAGATTCATATAGATTCCTCCAATTTGTTATTTTGCAACCGTTCCGTACAGATCGTAAAGGTCGCTGTCCTCCACCAGCACATCATAGAACTGGCCGGGGTAGAGCGGCTCCTCGCTGGAAACGCAGACATTGCCGTCCACCTCGGGGGCATCGCCGGTGGTGCGGCAGAGGTACAGGCCGCTCTCCTCGTCGATGCCGTCACAGAGCACACGGACGGTCTGGCCCACCTTTTCGGCCTGCTTCTGGGCCATGATGCCGGTCTGGATCTGCATCACCAGCTCAGCGCGCCGGTCCTTGGTCTCCTGATCGATCTGGCCGTCCATCTTTGCGGCCACGGTGTTCTCCTCGGCAGAATAGGCAAAGCAGCCCAGACGGTCAAATCTGACTTCCTTGACGAAGTTGCACAGGTCCTCAAACTGCTCCTCGGTCTCGCCGGGGAAGCCTGCGATCAGGGTGGTGCGCAGGGTGATGCCGGGGATCTCCCGGCGCAGCTTGCCGATGACCTCCAGCAGCTCTGCGCGGTTGGAGCGGCGGTTCATGTTTTTGAGGATGGTATCGTTGCAGTGCTGGATGGGCAGGTCGAGGTAAGGCACCACCTTCTCGTTCCGCTTCATGGCAGCAATAAAGTCATCGGTGATGCGCTCGGGGTAGGCGTACATGATGCGGATCCACTCAAGGCCCGGCACCTTGTTCAGCTTGTCCAGCAGCTCACAGATGCTGCCGGGCTTGCCCCAGTCCTCGCCATAGGCGGTGGGGTCCTGGGCCACCACGATCAGCTCCTTCACGCCCTCACCGGCCAGCCAGCGGGCCTCGGCCACGCAGTCGGCCAGATCGCGGCTGTGCAGCGGGCCGCGGATGCCCGGGATGGCGCAGTAGTGGCAGCGGTTGTTGCAGCCCTCTGCGATCTTTAAGTACGCATAGTGGGCAGGCGTGCCGATGACACGCTTGCCGCCCAGCGGGAAGTCCTTTTTGGCACCGTAGCTTTCCAGATGGTTCTCACCGTGGAACAGGCGGGCCACGATGGTGTCAATGGCCTTGTTGGAGGCACAGCCCACCACAGCGTCCACCTCGGGGATCTCCTCCTCGATCTGGCTGCGGTAACGCTCGGCCAGGCAGCCGGTGACGATGACCTTCAGCTCCGGGTTCTGCTGCTTGTAGGCGCAGGCCTCCAGAATGTTCTCAATGGCCTCGGTCTTGGCGCTCTCGATAAAGCCGCAGGTGTTGACCAGAATAACATCGGCTTCACCCAGGTCGGCCACCGTCTCGTGACCGGCCGAAAGCAGGATGTGCACCATCACGTCCAGATCGACCTGGTTCTTGGGGCAGCCAAGGGAAATACATGCAATTTTCATAAGGGATGATACTCTCTTTCTCTTTTGAGGGATGCTTTTGATTTTTTACGATTTGCTCCGGAAAAGCTCCCCCTTCGGGGGAGCTGGCAAAGCCGCAGGCTTTGACTGAGAGGGTTATTCCCCCTCCTCCACCCTGCGAATGGCTTCCTTAATGACGGAATACGAAAATCCCCGCCGCTGCAGAGCCGCAATGACCAGATCCCTGCGGCCCGCTTCCAGCTTTTTGCGGTAATGCCCTTCCACCAGAGCGGCGGCGGCTTCCAGCTCCGGATCCTCGCCGGAAACATCGGGGGTGTAAACAGCATCCAGCGCCTGCTGGATCTCGCCTGCGGCCAGGCCCTTCTGCCGCAGATTCTGGGCAGCGGCGCGGCGGCTCTTTTTTGCCGCCAACAGGGCGTGGGCACGGGTCTCAGCATAGCGGGCATCGTTGATATACTCCCGCTGCACCATCTCTGCCACCACGGCGGCACTGGTCTGCTGGGTATAGCGGCGGTTCAGCCGCTCATACAGCTGGCCCGAGGAAAGCTCCTGCCCGGCCAGCAGCTCCATGGCCCGGGTGCGGGCCTTGGCGGCATCGGTGGATTTTTCCTCTTCGGCCAGCGGGCGGCGGCCACGGCTGTAAAAGGCCATTTACTCTTCCACCATGATATCCAGCTCACTCTCGCTGCTGCGGGCGGGAGCCTTGACCACCGGCTCCTTTGCTGTGGCAGGAGCTGCCGGTTCCCCCTCTGCAGGGGCAGCGGCAGCCTTGCCCCCCGGGCGGCGGGTGGCATAGAGCTTGTCGGCATTGGCGCGCACCTGACCCTCGATATCGTTGGCGATCTCGGGGTTATCGCGCAGGAACTGCTTGGCATTGTCGCGGCCCTGACCCAGGCGGATATCGCCGTAGTTGAACCATGCACCGCTCTTCTGAACGATGCCCAGCTTGACACCCAGATCGATGAGCTCACTCATCTTGGAGATGCCCTCGCCGAACATGATGTCGAACTCCGCCTCACGGAACGGAGGAGCCACCTTGTTCTTGACGATCTTGGCGCGGGTGTGGTTGCCGATGAACTGGCCGGAAGAATCCTTCAGGCCCTCCACGCGGCGGATATCGATGCGGACAGAGGAATAATACTTCAGGGCGCGGCCGCCGGTGGTGACCTCGGGGTTGCCGTAGACCACGCCGACCTTTTCACGCAGCTGGTTGATGAAGATGCAGACGGTGTTGGTCTTGCCGATGACGCTGGTCAGCTTGCGCATGGCCTGGCTCATCAGGCGGGCCTGCAGGCCCACATGGCTGTCGCCCATCTCGCCCTCGATCTCAGCGCGGGGCACCATGGCGGCAACAGAGTCCACAACGATGGCATCAATGGCACCGGAGCGCACCAGCGCCTCGCAGATCTCCATGGCCTGCTCACCGGTATCGGGCTGGCTGACCAGCAGGTTGTTGATGTCCACACCCAGCGCCTCGGCATACACAGGGTCCAGCGCGTGCTCCACGTCGATGAAGGCAACATCGCCGCCCTTCTTCTGGGCTTCGGCCAGAACATGCAGGGCCAGCGTGGTCTTACCACTGGATTCAGGGCCGTACACCTCAATGATGCGGCCCCGGGGCACGCCGCCCACGCCCAGTGCCAGATCCAGGCCGATGCTGCCGGTCGAGATGGCATCCACCTGCATGGCGGCGTTGTCGCCCAGCTTCATCACAGCGCCCTTGCCAAACTGCTTCTCGATCTGGGCCAGTGCCGTGGCCAGCGCATCCTTCTTGGCACCGGGATCGGTCTTCTGGGTCGCCGGGGCAACGTTGTTGTTCTGATTTTTTGCCATAGTGTCATGCTCCTTTGTCATCTGTTCCCGGCGCGGTGCGGCCAAACGCAGGCGCGGGCATTCCAATTCTTTCGGTACTAGTATAACACATTTTACAGATATTACAACAGGAAGTTGTAGATATTTTCACTGTTTTCTCGCCATCACACAGCGGTCATTGCCGCCAAAATCTTTTCTGCACACGATCTCCGTCCACCCGTTGGCGGCAAGCAGGGCCGTTACAGCTTCCCGCTGCTGCCAGCCGATCTCCAGGGCAAGGGCACCGCCGGGGCGCAGAGCTTTCTGGTAGTGTTCCGCAATGGCGCGGTAAAATACCAGCCCATCCTCCCCCGCTTCCAGCGCCATGGCAGGCTCCTGCGCCACCTCGGGCTGCAATGCGCCCATCTCGGCGGCGGTCAGGTAAGGCGGGTTCGACACAATGAGGTCGAGCTGCCCCTCCGGCAGGGTCTGCCAGTAGGTGAACAGATCTTCCTGCACTGGGGTGATGATCAGTACCGGGGAGAGATGGGCGTTCTGCTCCAGATAGCGGTATGCCGCAGGGCTCTTCTCCAGACTGGTGACCTGTGCCGCCGGGCAGAAGCGCTTCACACCCAGCCCCAAACAGCCTGTGCCGGCACAGAGGTCGAGCACCCGGGGTGCCTCCACCCCAGCCAGCATTCCGGCGGCGGCTTCGGCCACCACCTCAGTATCGGCCCGGGGGCAGAGCACGCCGGGGCCGACAGCCAGCTCAAAATCAAGGAAGGGCCAGCTGCCGCAAAGGTATTGCAAAGGCTCCCGGGACGCGCGGCGGGCCGTCAGGGCTTCCAGCCGCTCTGCCTGCTCTGCACCCAGCGGAGCATCGGCAAGGCGGGCATCCCCGCCCACTGCCAGCCGGAAGAGCTCGGCCGCGTCAAAATCTGCGTCGGGGCAGCCTGCGGCGCGCAGGCGTGCCTCCACCTCCCGGACTGCTGCCCGGGGCAGCATCCCTGCGGTTACCATCTGCCGTCCTCCGGGTCCTCGGGCAGGACCGGCGTGACGGCGGCAATGGCCACCTCGATCATGCTGTCGTCCGGCTCAAACACGGTCAGATGCTGCACCCAGATGCCGGGCTGCCGGATGATGCGGGTGGCGATGTTGTCCGACCGGCCGCACCACTTGAGCAGCTCGTAGCTGATGCCCATGACCAGCGGCAGGAGCAGCAGCTTGAACACCACCCGCAGGCTGGTGCTGGACCAGGGCAGCACGCTGTACAGGAACACGCTGACAATGACCACCAGAATCAAAAAGCTGGTGCCGCACCGGGGGTGGAAGCGGGTATATTTGCGGACATTCTCCACCGTGAGGGGGTCTCCGGCCTCGTAGCAGGCAATGGTCTTGTGCTCGGCCCCGTGGTACTCGAACACCCGGTGGATCTCCTTCATCCGGGAGATGGCGGCCATGTAGGTCAGGAAGATGGCGACCTTGAGCACCGCCTCCAGTACCACCTTGGCCCAGCGGCCCAGCGGCACCAGATGGTTCAGGCCGCCCACCAGCACCGTGGGCAGAACGGTGAAGAGCAGGATGGCAAACAGCCCGCCGATCACGGCAGCTGCCGCCAGCATGATATCTTCGGCCTTTTTGCCCAGATGGTCGCCCACCCATTTTTCAAAGGCGGTCTCCTCTTCGGCGGGGTCGTAGTCATCCCCCATGCTCACCTGTGCCGAGTACATCATGTACTTGTATCCCATGATCAGGCTTTCGATCATCGAGATGGCGCCCCGCACCAGCGGGATCTTTGTCCACACGCCGTGGGTGGGGGTTGGCTCGACCTTGGTCTCAATGGTTCCATCGGGCTTGCGGACAGCACAGCAGATATTTTTCGGGCCCCGCATCATAATGCCCTCCATCAGGGCCTGCCCGCCCACACTCGTCTTGAAGCGTTCCTTGTTCGGTTGATTCATTGGCTCTCCTATGGGGCGCTGCGGCCCCTCTCTATCGTAAAAACTGCCCCTCTATCTTACCAGATAAATATGGACAATCTCTTATCGTTTGTAGATCGGCAGGCCCAGGGTGACCACTGTGCCCCGGCCCAGCGTGCTCTTGAGGTCCATGGTGCCGTCCAGTGCGGTCATAATGGAATCCACCAGCGCAAGGCCGATGCCGCTGCCCCGCACCGAGTTGCTGCCCTTGTAAAACTTGGTCTTGACGTTTTCCAGATCCTCCGGCGGGATGCCGCGGCCCTGATCGATGATCTCGATGAAGGCTTTGTACTCGCCCTGCCAGATCTTGACCGTGATGCGTCCGCCGGGGGCCGAATACTTGATGGCATTGTCCAGAATGTTGATGAACACCTGCCGCAGGCGGTCGGGGTCGGCGTAGACCGGAATCATCTCCTCCGGCTCCGCATAGGCCAGCAGAAGCCCCTCCCGCTGGATGCGCGCTTCACAGAAAAGGACAGCGTCCGTCAGCTCGGCCACAAGGTCCAGGGGGCGGCACTCCATTTTCAGGCGGCCATTCTGCAGGCGGCTGAAATCCAGCAGCTCCTCCACCATGTTGTACAGGCGGGCGGTCTCGTTGTTGATGATCTCCAGCCCCTTGCGGTAGTTCTCATCGGTGGGATCATCCAGGGTGCGCAGGGTCTCCACCCAGCCCCGGATGGAGGTGAGCGGCGTGCGCAGCTCATGGGAGACCGAGCTGATGAATTCGTTTTTCATCTTCTCCGTCTCTTCCAGCCCCTCGGCCATCTGATTGATGGTGCCGCGCAGGCGGTCCACCTCGTCCCGCTCGTCACCGGTCACAGGCAGGCGGACATCCAGTTCTCCCCGGGCGATGCTGGCAGCGATCCGCTCCACCTGCCCCAGCGGCACCACGATGCCCCGCACGAAGTACAGACCAGAGGCCACTGTAAAGCCCAGAATGGCCGCCACCACGATCAGACTGACGATGAAAACGCTCTTCAGCTGCGCCTGCACCAGCGTCAGGCTGGTGACAAGGCGCATGGCAGCCACGTCCTCGGCCGCATAGGGCACCAGACTGCACACAGCCATGACCGTTTCCCCGCTGGCGGTGCGGTAGATGGCCACACCCACGCCGTCTGGTGCATCCTGTGCCTTGTTAAAGTCGTCCTGCACCACGATGCCGTCCGCACCTGTGCCGCTGGAGGAGGCGATCACGCCGCCGTAGCCGTCCAGCAGCATGAACTCATATTTGTCTTTATCCGCAAACTGCTCCACCATCCGGCGCAGGGCCACACTGCGGTTGGCCGCGGTCTTCTGGGCCGTGTCGCCGGTGTACATTTTCAGCTGACCGTTGATGGAGGAAAAACGCCGCATCATGGTCTGCTGGACGCTGTTGTAGTAGCTGCGGCCGAAGTTGTACACGAACATGCTTTCCACCAGCAGCACCAGCAGCACCGTCAGGAACAGGCTTCCCCGCAGCCAGCGGCGGGTAATACCACTGCGCATTGCTTTTCCTCCTTTCTGTCAGTAATCCTGGCTCTCCTATTGGGAGAGCAGTCGAGCACAGCGCAACTGAGAGGTTTTTCTTCACTCCTCCCACCGGTAGCCGTAGCCCCACACTGTCATAATGTGGGTGGGGTGGCTGGGCTCATCTTCCACCTTCATCCGCAGGCGGCGGATGTTCACATCCACGATCTTCACATCGCCGAAGTAGTTCTCACCCCACACGCCCTTCAGGATCTTTTCCCGCACCAGCGCGATGCCGGGGTTGTGGAAGAACAGCTCCATGATCTGGAACTCCACCTGGGTCAGCTCGATCTGCCGTCCGGCCTTAAGGAGAACACGGCGGTTCTCATCCAGCACAAATTCCCCGCTGACCAGTGTGGTGGGGGCATTTTCGTCGGCAGCGGAGCCGCCGCCCGAGCGGCCCACACGGCGGCAGAGGGCCTCCACACGGGCCAGCAGCTCACTGACACTGAAGGGCTTGGTCATATAGTCATCCGCACCGATGGACAGGCCGCGGATCTTATCCTGCTCCTGTCCCTTGGCACTCAGGATGATGATGCCGATTTTCTGATCAGTGCGGCGGATGGTCTCGCAGAGCGAGAACCCATTCATGCCGGGCAGCATCACATCCAGAATGGCAGCATCACAGCCGGGCTTCTGCTCCAGCAGAGGCAGGGCGGCTTCGGCGCTGTCGGCCTCCACCGCCTCCATCCCCGCCAGCCGCAGGTTCAGCGCGATCATCTCGCGGATGCTGGCTTCATCCTCTACCACAAGTACCTTGACCATCTAAGACCTCCATATTTTTCTGCCTTCTCCCTCTGTCCAAGAGCACACGGAGAAGCATTTCACCTCAGAACACCCAGCCTGCATCCGGTAAACTTCTGCAAAACTGAGCGGCATCATCAATTCAACCGATACAACGACCGGGACAGTCGATAGCTCTGATCCTTCAGCACCACGTCCGGCCCAAACCTGGCCTGCATCTGGCGGGATGCCACCACGCCCAGGCGGGTCCAGCCCGCCGCGCTCTCGCTGGAAGGAACCAGGCGCATGGTCAGCACCAGTTTCCCCTCGTCCACGGTGCGCAGCTCCACGGCTTCCTCTCCCTCAGCGCTGTCGGTGAGCATCAGGTTGCCCTCCCACTCGGCAGGCAGCTCAATGTAGCAGCTGCTCTCCTCGTCCAACAGGCCGAAGCTCTTTTCCGGCTCCGGGCTGGTGTAGTCCATCCAGACGATAAAATCCATTCGTCGGCTCTGGCTCAGGTTCAGCAGGCCCGCTTCGTCAGGCTGGGTGGGGATCTCCACGATGCCGTCGCCGTCCAGATCCCGGCTGACCAGCGTGGAGACATTGCGCAGGGACGCATTGTACAGCTCACTGGTGCTGATCTGCTCCGCGGGCAGCATCTGCTGGCTTTCCTCATCGAAGTAGAGCAGCACCGTGGCCAGATTGTTGCCCGAAAGGCCGGTCCAGCCGTCCAGCACCAGATAGCGCTTGCCGTCCGCTCCCAGGCCCGCCGCCACAGCGGCGCAGCCCGAGAACTTATCTGCCGAAAGGCCCATGACAGCCACCTGCTGGAACATCCCGTCCCGGTCAACGGTCAGCAGCTCGATCTGCACCCCGCCGTCCTCCAGCGTGGACATCAGGATCAGATCCTCGTTGCCGCCGCCGGTGATATCCTCCACCAGATACTGCTCATAGGACTGTTCCAGAATGGCATTGACCGTGCCGTTCTCGTAGGAGTACACCGCCAGATAGCTGTCCCCCTGCGCGGCGAGGTACCCCACCACCAGCTGGGTTGCGGAACCATCCTGCAGCTGTGCCAGCCGGACATTGTCCACTGTATCCGCCAGACCCTCGATGCTCTGGCGGACCTGCCACACGCCTGCGGCATCCTTCTGCAAAAATGCAATGCAGACGTTGGAGCTCTGGGCCGTGGTGTAAAGAACAGCAGCATCCTGCTGGCCGTCACCATCCAGATCCTGCAAAAGGAACGGCGAGAGCAGCTCCCCCTGCATCGGGTATTTCAGCTGGGCGCTCTCCCCCAGCCACTCATTCAGGGCATTTTGCAGTGCACCGTAGTCGCCCGGAAGGCGCGGGGCACGCAGCAGCTCCTCCACCTGCACATTTTCCGACATCGGAAGGCCGCACGCCGAGAGCAGGCCCATCATGCAGCCTGCACTCAGCACCAGAAACCGTCGTCTTTTCAACCACCGCCCCTCCCTTCTGTGGAAAATTCGCAAAGTCGTGCAGAAATACAGTATAATTATAGCATTCTTGTCCCGCCATCACAAGCCCCAGCTGCTAACGCCCAACCGGGCAGCGCGGCATTCCCACGCAAGTGAAACGGGCCATTCCATCGCCCGCCCTACTGCCTGCGGCAGCAGGGTCCCACCCCAGCGGACACTTGCTTTGGGAACACCCCGCTGCCCGGCCCACACGATGCAAAAAAGGCCCTTTCCCCGAAGGGAAAGAGCCTTTGTTACACTGTTTGAACAGTCAGAGTCGATCAGACGAGCTCCAGAACTGCCATCTCAGCAGCGTCGCCGCGGCGAGCGCCGATCTTGATGATGCGGGTGTAGCCGCCGTTGCGGTCAGCGTACTTGGGGCTGATCTCATCAAACAGCTTCTTTGCAACATCTTCCTTGGTGATGTAGGCGTAGACCTGACGCTTGGTGTGCAGGTCGCTGGCCTTACCCAGGGTGATCATCTTCTCGGCCATGGAACGAACGTCCTTAGCGCGAGTGACAGTGGTCTCAATCTTGCCATTCTCTAACAGGTAGGTGACCATAGCGCGCATCATAGCGTTGCGGCTGTCGCTGGTTCTACCGAGCTTTCTGGTACCGGGCATCCCGTTTCACTCCTTATTATTTTAGTTACTCATCGTCTGTGTTCAGCTTGAAGCCCAGGGAGTCCAGCTTTGCCATGACTTCTTCCAGGCTCTTGCGGCCGAGGTTACGGACTTTCATCATCTCGTCCTCGCTCTTGCTGACCAGATCCTCCACCGTGTTGATACCGGCGCGCTTCAGGCAGTTGAAGGAACGGACGCTCAGATCCAGCTCTTCGATGGTCATCTCCAGAGCCTTTTCCTTATCGTCGTTGGTCTTCTCCACCATGATCTCCGTACCGGCAGCCTCATCGGACAGGTTGACGAAGAGGTTCAGGTGCTCGGTCAGCACACGGGCAGCCAGAGAAACGGCTTCCTGTGCATTGATCGTGCCATCCGTCCAAACCTCGATGGTCAGCTTGTCGTAATCGATGGCCTGTCCAACGCGGGTGCTCTCAACGTTATAATTCACCTTGAGCACGGGGGTGTAAATGCTATCGACGGGAAGAGTGTTGATATCGTTCTTCTCGACGATGGCCTGCTTGTTGCGCTCTGCAGGCACATAACCGCGGCCCTTATCGAAGGTGAGCTCCATGACGAGCTTGCCGCCCTCGCCCAGGGTTGCAATGTGCCATTCAGGGTTCAGGATCTCAATATCGTCGCCCTGCTTGATGTTGTCCGCAGTAACCTCACAAGGGCCGACTGCCTCAACACGCACTGTCTTCGGCCCGTCGGTGTACAGCTTTGCAGCAATACCCTTCAGGTTCAGGACAATTTCGGTAACGTCTTCCTTGACGCCCTCAATGGTGGAGAACTCGTGAACCACGCCGTCGATCTTGACGCTGGTCACGGCGACACCGGGCAGAGAGGAAAGAAGCACACGACGCAGGCTGTTGCCCAGTGTGATGCCAAAGCCACGCTCCAGAGGCTCCGCCACGAATCTGCCGTAGCGGCCGTCCGGGGACAGGCTTGCCGTTTCGATTTTGGGACGTTCAATCTCCATCATATCTATGCCCTCCTTGTCAAACCGATGTTGCCATCGGCCCATTATTAAATTCTTTTAAAAAGAATGCGAAAGGTCGCCATCCAGAAGGAAGGCCTCCCCTTCTTAATGGATTACTTGGAGTACAGCTCGACGATGAGGTGCTCTGCAACTTCGTAGTCGATGTCGCTGCGCTCGGGGAGCTTGGTCACAACACCCTTCAGGGTGCCGGCCTCACGGTTCAGCCAGGAAGGCAGAGCCACAACGGGAGCCTCGGGGCCAACGAGCTTTGCGAACTTAGCAGAAGAGCGGCTGGACTCACGGACCTCAATCACGTCACCGGCCTTGACCTGGTAGGAAGGAATGTTGACCTTCTTGCCATTGACGGTGAAGTGAGCGTGGCTCACCAGCTGACGAGCGTCGCGGCGGGTCTGAGCAAAGCCCAGGCGGAACACGACGTTGTCCAGACGGCACTCCATGATCTGGAGCAGGTTCTCACCGGTCTTGCCGGGGCGAGCCTCAGCACGCAGGTAAGCATTGTGGAACTGCTTCTCCAGAACGCCGTAGATAAACTTGACCTTCTGCTTCTCCTTCAGCTGAGATGCGTACTCAGACTGCTTCTTGCGGACATTGCCGTTGGAGTTGCGGGTGGTATTCTTCTTTGCATAGCCCATGACCGCAGGAGAAATGCCCAGGGCCTTGCAACGCTTTGCGATAGGCTGCGTATTCTTTGCCATAATTCAATTTCCTCCTTCGATCAGACACGACGGCGCTTCGGGGGACGGCAGCCGTTGTGGGGGATGGGAGTCACGTCCTTGATCAGGGTGACTTCCAGGCCGGTAGCCTGCAGCGCACGGATAGCGGACTCACGGCCAGCGCCGGGGCCCTTGACGTAGACTTCAACAGTCTTCATGCCATGCTCGATTGCAACCTTGGCTGCGGTCTCGGCAGCAGACTGGGCTGCGAACGGGGTGCTCTTACGGCTGCCACGGAAGTTCAGGGAGCCAGAGGAGCACCAGGACACTGCATTACCCTGCAGGTCGGTGATGGTAACGACAGTATTGTTGAAGGTAGACTGGATATGAGCCTGACCAGCAGCAATGTTCTTGCGCTCTTTCCGCTTCATGCGGACATTTGCGCCCTTCTTGGCGTTATTTGCACTTGCCATTTCTCAAATCCTCCTTACTTCTTCTTGTTAGCGACAGTGCGCTTGGGACCCTTGCAGGTACGTGCATTGGTCTTGGTGCGCTGGCCGCGGCAGGGCAGATTCTTGCGATGGCGGGTGCCACGGAAGGACTGGATCTCAACCAGGCGCTTGATGTCCAGAGCAACGTTGCGGCGCAGGTCGCCCTCAACGATGATGTTAGCCTGATCGATGTAGTCACGGATCTTAGCCTCTTCTTCCAGAGTCAGGTCCTTGACGCGGGTATCGGGGTTGATGCCAGTTGCTTCCAGGATCTTGTTAGCAGTGGTCTGACCGATACCGTAAACGTAGGTGAGACCCACCTGAACGCGCTTCTCGCGGGGCAGGTCAACGCCGGCAATACGTGCCATAGTAGTATCCTCCAAAATCATCCCATGTCAGTGTCGGGGTCTGCGCCGGGACTCTACGCACTTGACCCCCAGGCGCCCGAATTAGCCCTGGCGCTGCTTATGCTTGGGGTTCTGGCAGATGACCATCACGCGGCCTTTGCGGCGGATGACCTTGCACTTTTCGCAGATGGGTTTCACGGAAGGCTTGACCTTCATGATGTTGAACCTCCTTTTGATTGATGCCCTGGCACTTATTTGGAGCGCCAGGTGATGCGGCCCTTTGACAAGTCATAGGGCGACATTTCTACGGTAACCTTGTCCCCGGGCAGGATACGGATGAAATTGGTCCGCAGCTTGCCGGAGATGTGCGCTAAGAGGATGTGCCCGCTGGGAGTGAGCTTCCCGGTGTTCTTATCCTCGCTCAACATTTCCACCTTAAAGATGGCGTTGGGCATGGCTTCACGCACGATGCCTTCGATCTCGATAACGTCTTCTTTAGACAAGCTATTTGCCTCCTCATTGGATCTGCTCAGTTTGCCATGAATTGACGGACAGGCGGCGATAACCGCCACATACTTCTTCTCCTGCGGCACAAAATCCGCAAAGTGGGCAGAAAATCCCTGTCCACCGAGAAAGCATCTGGCTGTCACGGCCATTTATAGATTATACACCTTTTGCAATGGATTTGCAAGTGTTTTTTCCGTATTTCCGATAAAAAATTCTCGCATTTTCAAACCGACTGTTTCCCCGCCCCGGTTTTGCGCTTCTCCACCGGGAAGATGAAAATTTTTCACTAAAACTTGTCAGAATTGCACAAAGGACCTGCTCCGGATGCAAAAAGACCTCCCGTTTCCGGGAGGCCTTGGGGGATGCTGTACCGGTTTGCTTACTTCAGGCAGAAGGTCTCGGGATCAAAATCGGGATCATCCCAGAAGCGGGTCATGATCTCGGTGTGATCCTTCAGGATCGCGTTCGAGTGCTCGAAGTGCGCTGCCAGACCGCCGTCCTTGGTCTTGACCGTCCAGCCGTCCTTGGCCTGGGTGATCTTGCAGTCGTACTGGCAGATCATGGGCTCAATGGCAATGGTCATGCCGGGCACAAGGCGGGGGCCGCGGCCCTGATGGCCGTAGTTGGGCACCTCGGGGTCCTCGTGCAGTTCACGGCCGGTGCCGTGGCCCACGAACTCCCGGACCACGGAGAAACCTGCGTCCTCGCAGTAGCTCTGCACCGCATAGCCGATATCACCGATGCGGTTGCCGGCCTTTGCCTGCTCGATGCCCTTGTAGAGGGCTGCCTTGGTCACATCCAGCAGGCGCTGTGCTTCCAGGTCGATCTTACCCACCGCATAGGTGCAGGCGTTGTCGCCATTGAAGCCATCGACCTTTGCACCGGTGTCGATGCTGACGATGTCGCCCGGGCGGATGACGATATCATGCGACGGGATGCCATGGATGATGGTATCATTCAGGCTGATGCAGGCCGTTCCCGGGAAACCGTACAGTCCCTTGAAGTTGGGGGTACCGCCGTGCTTTACGATGAAATCGTAGATCAGCTTATCCAGTTCCCAGGTGGTCATGCCAGCCTCAATGTGCTGGCCGCCGTACTTCAGGGCAGCTGCGCTCAGGGCATTGGCCCTGCGCATTCCGTCCAGTTCTTTCGCATTCTTGATTTGGATCACGATTATGCCTCCAGTGCCTTCATCACTTCAGCGGTCGTCTCCTCGATGGAGGGGCAGAAGGGGATCACGGCCAGTTTGCCGCGCTCACGGTAGAACGCCACCAGCGGCTCGGTCTGCTCGTGGTAAGCCTTCAGGCGATCCAGAACGGTAGCGGGCTGGTCATCCTTGCGGATGACGGTCTTGCCGCCGCACAGGTCGCACACGCCCTCGACCTTGCTCTTCTTGTTGATGATGTGGTAGCTTGCGCCGCACTTTTCGCAGACGCGGCGGCCGCTCATCCGCTCCACGATGACATCGTCCGCCACAGACAGCTCCAGCACCTTGTCGATGCGGATGCCCATGGTCTCGATGGCCTCGGCCTGAGCGATGGTGCGGGGCACGCCGTCCAGGATGAAGCCATTGGCGCAGTCGTCCTGTGCCAGGCGTTCCTTCAGGATGCCGATGATGACCTCATCGGGCACCAGAGCGCCAGCATCCATGAAGCTCTTTGCCTTCAGGCCCATCTCGGTGCCTTCCTTGACAGCAGCGCGCAGGATGTTGCCGGTGCTGATGGAGGGGATGTTCAGCTTTGCGCAGATGATCTCGGCCTGGGTGCCTTTGCCCGCGCCGGGTGCGCCTAACAGAATCAGATTCATAGGTATTCTTCCTTTCCTCTATCAAAGGAGCCTCTTATTTGATGTTTGAAGGAACTAACGCCCCTTCAAAGCAAAAAAGCACTGAAAAGTACGAGCATGCTCTCCTTTCCAGTGCTTTCTCACATCAGTGCTTTTGTTTTAGATCAGCCAAGGAAACCCTTGTGGTTGCGCATCGTCATAAAGCTGTCGAGGCTGCGGGTGGTATCAAGTGCCACACCAACCACGATCAGCAGGCTGGTACCGCCCAGCTGGATGCTCATACCGGTCAGGTTGCCCAGAATGATCGGCAGTACAGCCACCGCAGCCAGGAAGATGGCACCCATGAGGGTGATCTTATTCAGGGTGCGGGTCAGGAAATCGCTGGTCGGCTTGCCGGGACGGAAGCCGGGGATCGAGCCGTTGTTGCGGCGCAGATTGTTGGCGATCTCAACGGGGTTGTACTGGATGGCCACATAGAAGTAGTTGAAGGCCAGGATCAGCAGCAGGTAGATCACGATGTAGAGCAGCGACGTGTAGTTGAAGGTATGGAAGAAAGCATACCAGAACGGATGTGCTGCCTGATCGATCTGCAGGAAGCTGCCGATGGTGCCGGGGATCGAAACCATCGCGGAAGCGAAGATGATGGGCATCACGCCGCTCATGTTCAGCTTCAGGGGCAGGTAGCTGTTCTGCCCGCCCATCTGCTTGCGGCCCACCACACGCTTGGCATACTGGATGGTGATGCGGCGCTCAGCGTTGGTCATAACAACGATGAACACGATCACAACCAGTGCCAGAACCAGCAGCAGGGGCAGCAGGATATAGAACCGGGTCTCGCCTGCAGCGGCGCGGGTCAGCAGACCCGTGACGGTGGTGTAGACACCGGACCAGTTGGAAACGATCGAGGAGAAGATCAACAGAGAGATACCGTTGCCGATACCCTTGTCGTCGATCTGCTCACCACACCAGGTGATCAGCTGCGCACCTGCGGTAAAGGTGGCAATGATGACAACGGCGGTAAAGATACCGGCCGCGCCGCTGGTGTACTTCAGTGCGCCCATATTGCGGATCACGAAGTAGTAGCCGAGGCTCATCACCAGAGCAATGACACCGCCGACATACCGGGTGATCTGCTGCATCTTCTGCTGGCCGTCGGCTTCCTTCGCCATGTTTTCCAGGGCGGGGATCGCAACGGTGAGCAGCTGCACAATGATGGAAGCGTTGATATAAGGCGTCACACCTAACGCGAAGAGTGTGCACCGAGACAGGGCACCACCGCTCATCATATCAAGATACGAGAGCATATTGCCGTTGGAGAACATCTGGTTCAGTGCAGAACCGGTGATGAACGGAACGGGGATGGCGCTGCCCAGACGATACACCACGAGGATCGCCAGCGTGAACAGGAGACGATTTTTAAGCTCGGGAATCTTCCATGCGTTACGGAATGTCTGGAACACCTTACATCACCTCAGCCTTTCCGCCTGCCTTCTCGATTTTCTCTTTGGCAGAAGCGGAATAGGCTGCGGCCTTGACGGTCAGAGCCTTGGTCAGCTCGCCGTTGCCCAGGACCTTAACACCGTCCAGAGTCTTCTTGACCAGACCCTTTGCCTTCAGAGCCTCGGTGTCAACGACATCGCCAGCGTTGAAAGCTGCTTCCAGGTCAGCCACGTTAACAATGGCGTACTGGGTAGCAAAGATGTTGTTAAAGCCAACCTTCGGCAGGCGGCGTGCCAGAGGCATCTGGCCGCCCTCGAAACCAGCGTGCTTCACGCCGGAACGGGCCTTCTGGCCCTTGCTGCCGAAACCGGCAGTCTTGCCATTGCCGGAGCCAATGCCGCGGCCCTTGCGGGTCACAGCCTTGTTTGCACCGGGAATAGCGTGCAGTTCATGAAGTTTCATTATGCGTATACCCCCTGCTATTAGGCTTCGGTGACGCTGAGCATAAAGCCGATCTTTGCGATCTTGCCCTGCGTAGCGGCATTGTCAGGCTGAACGGTAACGTCGCCCGGCTTCTTCAGGCCCAGGGCCTCAGCGGTAGCGATCTGCTTAGCGCCGCGGCCGATCAGGCTCTTCTTCAGCTCGATCTTGAGCATCTTATCTGCCATGGTTTGTTACCTCCTTAACCCAGAATCTCACTCACGGTCTTGCCGCGCTTCTCAGCGACGGACTCCGCGCTGACCAGGCCGCACAGACCTGCGAAGGTAGCAGAAACAACGTTGATGGGGTTGTTGGAACGCATAGACTTCGCACGGATGTCCTTGATGCCAGCAGCCTCAATGACGGCACGCACAGGGCCGCCGGCGATCATGCCGGTACCGGGTGCAGCCGGCTTGAGCAGAACGGCGCCTGCGCCGTACTTGCCGACGATCTCGTGGGGGATGGTGGTGCCCTTCAGGGCAACCTTGTGCATATTCTTCTTTGCAGCAGCCTCGCCCTTGCGGATTGCCTCAGGCACTTCGCCAGACTTGCCGATGCCATAACCGATGGTGCCCTTGCCGTCGCCCACGACAACCAGAGCGGCAAACTTCATAATGCGGCCGCCCTTGACAGTCTTGGAAACGCGGTTGATGGAGACAACCTTGGTGATCATGCCGTCGTCTTCACGGTTTCTCATAGCCATAATGTGTTTCCTCCTCTCATTACAGCTTCAGGCCGCCCTCACGGGCGCCATCAGCCAGGGCCTTAACACGGCCATGATAAACGTAGCCACCACGGTCGAACACGACCTCGGTGATGCCCTTTTCCAGAGCCTTTGCTGCGACCTTTTTGCCGATCTCAGCTGCGGCCTCGACGTTGCCGCCGAAACCATTGAAGTCCTTGTCCATAGTGGATGCAGACACCAGGGTCACGCCCTGCTCATCATCGATGATCTGAGCGTAAATGTGCTTGGCGGAGCGGAAAACATCCAGACGGGGACGTGCTGCGGTGCCGCTGATCTTGTTGCGAACGCGGCGATGACGACGAAGACGAGCTTCGTTCTTGTCGATCTGCTTAACCATTGTCTTTCACTCCTTACCTTATTTCTTGCCCTTGCCGGCCTTGCCTTCTTTGTGCTTGACAACCTCGCCCACATAGCGGATGCCCTTGCCCTTGTAGGGTTCGGGCGGCTTCTTGGCGCGGATCTCGGCGGCGTACTGGCCCACCTTCTGCTTGTCAATACCGGTAACAGAGAAGTGGTTGGGGTCCTGCCACACGATGGTGCAGTCCTCGGTATCGGGGACATTCACCTGGTGGGAGAAGCCCAGGTTCATAACCAGGTTGGAGCCCTGCTTCTGGCAGCGCAGGCCAACGCCCACGATCTCCAGCTTCTTCTCGTAGCCGTTCACAACACCGTTGACCATGTTAGCGATGTTGGTACGGGTCAGGCCGTGCAGGCTGCGGGCCTGGGGATCGTCATTGGGGCGGGTAACCAGAACTTCATTGCCCTCGACCTTAACGGTCATCAGGGGGTGGAAGTTGGAATTCAGGCTGCCCTTGGGGCCCTTGACAGCGACGGTGTGTGCTGCTTCATCAACAGTAACAGTGACGCCGGCAGGAATGACGATGGGTTTTCTTCCAATTCTCGACATTGTCTTTTACCCCTTTCTTACCACACAAAGGCCAGGACCTCGCCGCCAACGTGCGCAGCACGAGCAGCCTTATCGGTCATGATGCCCTTAGAGGTGGAAATGATTGCGGTGCCCAGGCCCTTCATGACCTTCGGCATATCCTCGCAGTTGGTGTAGATGCGCAGGCCGGGCTTGGACACGCGGCGCAGGCCAGCGATAACGGGCTCGCCGTTAGCCTGGTACTTCAGGGTGACAACGATGGTGCCCTGAACGGTGTCGTTCTTCACCTGCATGCCCTTGATGTAGCCCTCGTCAACCAGAATCTGGCAGATAGCCTTCTTCATGTTGGAAGCGGGGATCTCCACAGAAGGGTGTTTGGCAGTGCTAGCGTTGCGGATGCGAGTCAGCAGGTCCGCGATAGGAT
Source organism: Faecalibacterium hominis (ex Afrizal et al. 2022) (assembly GCF_049545105.1). Taxonomy (NCBI): domain Bacteria; kingdom Bacillati; phylum Bacillota; class Clostridia; order Eubacteriales; family Oscillospiraceae; genus Faecalibacterium; species Faecalibacterium hominis (ex Afrizal et al. 2022). The sequence goes on from NZ_CP186860.1 coordinate 1,739,449, forward strand.
CAGTAATCTGCATGTGCCACTAACCTCCTTAGATTAGCTCTCATTTGTTTTATAATGATACCGCCCCGAAACATGCTTGCCCCGGGGCGGATATCCGACATTCTATCCAGCCCTCTGGCTTGATTACCAGGAAGCCTTCTTCACGCCCGGGATCTCGCCCTTGTAGGCCAGCTCACGGAAGCACACACGGCACACGCCGTACTTGCGCAGCACGGAGTGGGGGCGGCCGCAGATGCGGCAGCGGGTGTATGCACGGGTAGAGAACTTAGCAGGACGAGACTGCTTCAGCTTCATAGACAGTTTAGCCATTGTATCAATCTCCTCCTTAGTTATTCTCGGTAGCGAACGGAGCGCCCAGAGCCTTCAGCAGCTCCTTGCCCTCTTCGTCGGTCTTAGCGGTGGTAACAAAGCAGACATCCATGCCGCGGACTGCATCGACCTTATCAAAGTCGATCTCGGGGAAGATGATCTGCTCCTTGATGCCGCATGCAAAGTTGCCGCGGCCGTCAAAGCCGTTGCCGTTGATGCCGCGGAAGTCGCGGACACGAGGCAGAGCGACGTTGAAGAAACGATCGACAAACTCGTACATACGCTCACCACGCAGGGTGACCTTGCAGCCGATGGGAGTGCCCTGGCGCAGCTTGAAGTTAGCAACGCTCTTCTTGGCACGGCAGACGACTGCCTTCTGGCCAGTGATCTGGCCCAGATCCTTCATAACAGCTTCCAGGATCTTCTCGTTGTCCTTGGCTTCGCCGCAGGCAACGTTGATGACGACCTTGTCCAGCTTGGGGATCTGCATAACGCTCTTGTAACCGAACTTAGAGTTCAGAGCAGGAGCAATTTCATTGACATACTGTTCTTTCAAACGAGCCATTGTTCCTTACTCCTTTCCTTACAGCTCAGCGCCGCACTTCTTGCAGACGCGGACCATCTTACCGTCCTTCTCGACGTGGCCCACGCGCACGGCCTTGCCGCACTTGGGGCAGATGGGCATGACCTTGGATGCGTACATAGCACCCTCAGCCTTCACGATGCCGCCCTGCTCGCCCTGACGACGAGGCTTGACGTGCTTGGTAACCATGTTCTGGCCCTCAACGATGACCTTGTTCTCAGAGGGGCTGACCTGCAGGACCTTACCAGTGTGGCCCTTGTCCTTGCCGCTGATGATCATAACGTTGTCGCCGGTTTTAACATGAAGATTATTCATTTTTAAAACCTCCTTACAGCGATTCCGGAGCCAGGCTCAGGATCTTGGTGTAGCCGGCATCACGCAGCTCGCGAGCAACAGGTCCAAAGATACGGGTACCCTTGGGGTTCTTGTCGGCCATAACGATAACGGCGGCGTTCTCATCAAAACGGATGTAGGAACCGTCGTCGCGGCGCACGCCATGCTTGCTGCGCACGATGACAGCCTTGACGACGTCGCCCTTCTTAACGGAGCCGCCGGGGGCTGCCTTCTTGACAGAGCAGACCACGACGTCACCAATGTTTGCGTATCTCTTGCGGGTGCCGCCCAGCACACGGAAGCACATCAGCTCCTTGGCACCGGTGTTGTCGGCAACTTTGAGATAAGTTTGCATCTGAACCATTTCAGATATCTCCTTTCAAACTGTTCAAAGCAGCGGGCAAAGATTACTTTGCCTTCTCAACGATACGGACCAGGCGCCAGCGCACATCCTTGCTCAGGGGGCGGCACTCCATGATCTCAACACGGTCACCGATACCGCACTCGTTCTGCTCGTCACGAGCCTTGAACTTCACGGTACGCTTCAGGATCTTCTTGTACAGGGGGTGCTGCACGCTATCCTTAACGGCAACCACGATGGTCTTATCCATCTTGTCGGACACGACAACGCCGACGCGGGTCTTTCTCAGATTACGTTCTTCCATCGTTTAACCTCCTTACTGCTTCTCAGCCAGAACGGTCATCACGCGGGCGATGTCCTTCTTGACTGCGTCGATGCGGCCGGGGTTCTCCAGCTGGTTGATGGCATGCTGGAAGCGCAGGTTAAACAGCTCAGCCTTCAGATCGGCCAGCTTGCTGGTCAGCTCTGCGGTCTGCATTTCGCGGAGTTCATTAGCCTTCATTGGTGCCATCCTCCTTCACGGAGTCCTCACGGACTGCAAATTTGCACTTGATGGGCAGCTTGTGCATAGCCAGGCGCAGAGCCTCGCGGGCAGTTGCCTCATCGACATCTGCCAGCTCGAACAGAACGCGGCCGGGCTTAACGACAGCGACCCAGTACTCGGGAGAGCCTTTACCGGAACCCATGCGGGTCTCAGCGGGCTTCTCAGTAACGGGCTTATCGGGGAAGATCTTGATCCACACCTTGCCGCCACGCTTGATGTAACGAGTCATGGCAACACGAGCAGCCTCGATCTGGGTGGAAGAGATCCATGCCGGCTCCAGAGCAACAAGGCCGTACTGGCCCTGGCACACCACGTTGCCGCGGGTAGCCTTGCCGGTCATGCGGCCGCGCTGAACGCGGCGGTACTTAACACGCTTAGGCAGTAACATTACTTGTTGCCTCCTTCCTTCTTCTGAGCGGTCTTAGCGCTCTTCAGGACCTCGCCCTTGTAGACCCACACCTTAACGCCGATGCGGCCGTAGGTGGTAGCAGCCTCAGCAAAGCCGTAGTCGATGTCGGCACGCAGGGTCTGCAGGGGGATGGTGCCCTCGTGATAGCTCTCAGTACGAGCGATATCAGCGCCGCCCAGACGGCCGGAGCACATAGCCTTGATGCCCTTAGCGGGAACGGTGGAACGATCGCGGGGGCTCATAGCATTGCGCATGCACTGCTTCATGGCACGGCGGAAGGTCACACGGTTCTCCAGCTGACGAGCGATGTCCTCAGCAACCAGCTGTGCGTTGGTGGAAGCGCTCTTGACCTCGATGACATTGACGATCACAGTCTTGCCATACTCCTTGGTCAGCTTGTTCTGCAGAGCAACGCGCTCCTCACCGCCCTTGCCGATGACCATGCCCGGCTTAGCGCAGTAGATGTTAACAGTCACGCGAGGAGCGGAAGTGGAAGGATCCACAGTACGCTCGATCTCGATCTTGGGGACACCAGCGTCCTTCAGCTGAGCCTTCAGCTCAGTGCGGATCTTGTGATCCTCGACGAGGTTATCGCTGAAATCCTTCTTGGAGGCAAACCAGCGGCTGTCCCAGTCTTTAATAACGCCGACACGAATGCCGTGCGGATTTACTTTCTGGCCCATTGTTTTCCCTCCTTACTCTTTCTCTTTCAGAACAACGGTCATGTGGCTGGTGCGCTTCAGGATGCGGTAGCCGCGGCCCTGTGCACGAGGCATCATGCGCTTCAGCGTGGGGCCGGGGCACACGTAGCACTCAGCAACGTACAGATTGTTCTTGTCCATATTGAAGTTGTTTTCCGCATTAGCGGCTGCAGACTTCACCAGCTTCAGAAGGGGCTCACAAGCGGCCTTCGGGGTGTACTGCAGGATTGCCAGCGCTTCGTCCAGGGGCTTGTTACGGATCAGGTCCATAACGATAGACACCTTACGGGGACTAATGCGGGCATAACGAAGAATTGCCCGAGCTTCCATGTTGTGTTCCTCCCTCTATTATTTAGAATTACCGGTGTGGCCCTTGAAGGTACGGGTGGGAACGAACTCACCCAGCTTGTGGCCAACCATGTCCTCAGTCACATACACAGGCACATGCTTGCGGCCGTCGTGAACGGCAAAGGTGTGACCAACGAATTCGGGGAAGATCGTGGAGGCGCGGCTCCAGGTCTTGATGACCTGCTTCTTGCCGGAAGCGTTCATTGCTTCAACGTGCTTCAGAAGAGCAGCCTGGACGAAAGGTCCTTTTTTAATGCTTCTACCCATTGTCTTAAACTCCTCTCTTACTTACCTGCACGCTTCACGATGAGCTTATCGGAGCGCTTATGATGCTTGCGAGTCTTGAGACCCAGAGCGGGCTTGCCCCAGGGAGTCATAGGACCGGAGTGGCCAACAGGTGCGCGGCCCTCGCCACCGCCGTGGGGGTGGTCGCAGGGGTTCATAACGGTACCACGGCTGCCGGGACGAACGCCCATGTGGCGCTTACGGCCGGCCTTGCCCAGGTTGACGTTCTCGTGGTCGATGTTGGAAACCTGGCCCACAACTGCGGTGCAGTTCACGGGCACGTTGCGCATCTCACCGGAGGGCAGACGAACCAGAGCGTAGCCATTCTCCTTAGCCATCAGCTGAGCCATGTTGCCAGCGGAACGAACCAGCTGAGCGCCGCGGCCGGGATACAGCTCGATGTTGTGGATGATGGTACCAACGGGGATGTTCTCGAAGGGCAGGCAGTTGCCGGGCTTGATGTCGGCAGACTTGCTGCTGATGACCACATCGCCCACCTTCAGGCCATCGGGAGCAATGATGTAGCTCTTAACGCCATCGGTGTACTCGACCAGAGCGATGAATGCGCTGCGGTTCGGATCATACTCGAGAGTCTTGACGGTAGCGGGGATATCGGTCTTCTGACGCTTGAAGTCGATGACACGATACTTGGTGCGGTTGCCGCCGCCCTGGTGGCGGACGGTGATACGACCGGTGTTGTTGCGGCCGCTGTGCTTCTTCATGGGCTCCAGCAGGCTGCGCTCGGGAGCGACCTTGCTCAGGACGCTGTAATCCGTGACGGTCATGCCGCGGCGGCCCGGAGTAGTGGGGCCATACTTCTTGATAGCCATTGTGCTATTCTCCTTTGTTTATCTTATGAATTATTATCGGGGTCATATCCCCATAGAGGAACCCTCGGCGGGTTCGGTTTAGACCATGCTGTTGAAGAACTCGATTTCCTTGGAGTCCTTGGTCAGGGTCACGATTGCCTTCTTGGAAGCGGCAGTGTAACCAGCATGCATGCCCTGGCGGCGGAAGCGGCCACGCACGGAAATGGTGTTGACCTTAGCGACCTTAGCGCCGGGGAACAGGGTCTCGACAGCCTGAGCGATCTCGACCTTGGTGGCATCAGTAGCAACCTTGAAGGTGTACTTCTTATCAGCGATGCCAGCCATGGAGTTCTCGGTAATGACCGGCTTCAGGATGATATCATGTGCGGTTTTCATTAGCCAAGCACCTCCTCGAGCTTCTTCGCTGCGTCGACGCTGATGATCAGCTTGTCGGCGTTCAGCACATCGTAGGTGTTCACGCTGCCTGCAAAGGTGGTCTTGACACCGGCAATGTTGCCAGCGCTCTTGACGAACTTTGCATCGACGGTCTCGTTGACCAGCAGGTTCTTCTTGCCAGCGCCAACAGCGTTCAGCATTGCAACCACAGCCTTGGTCTTGTACTCGTCGCAGGTGAACTTATCAACAACGACCATGTTGCCATTGGCAGCCTTGTCAGACAGAACGCTCAGCAGAGCCAGGCGCTTGACCTTGTTGTTGATGTGGTAGTTGTAGCTGCGGGGCTTGGGGCCCAGAGCAACGCCGCCGTGAGTCCACTGGGGAGCACGGATGGAGCCCTGACGAGCGTGGCCGGTGCCCTTCTGACGCCAGGGCTTCTTGCCGCCGCCGGAAACTTCCATGCGGATCTTGGTGTTCTGGGTGCCCTGACGCTGGTTGGCCAGGAAGTTCACCACAGCAATGTGGACAGCCTTCTCGTTCGGGGTGATACCGAACACGGCGTCGGAAAGCTCGATCTCGCTAACGTGCTGACCGTTCATATCGACTACATTAAACTTTGCCATTGTAGCTTTCCTCCTTACGCCTTCACGCTGTTGGCCAGAGTGACGATGGTGCCCTTGGAGCCGGGAACCGCACCCTTGACAGCGATCAGATTGTTCTCGGTGTCAACCTTGACAACGGTCAGGTTCTGCACGGTGACCCGCACAAAGCCCATGTGACCGGGCAGGCGCTTGCCGGGGAACACACGAGAGGGGTTGGAAATAGCGCCCATAGAACCTGCATGACGAGCAACAGGGCCGGTGCCGTGGCTCTCACGCAGACGGTGCTGGCCAAAGCGCTTGATAACGCCCTGGTAGCCCTTGCCCTTGGAAACGCCTGCAACGTCAACCTTGTCGCCTGCTGCGAAGACATCAGCCTTCAGCACGTCGCCAACGTTCATTGCGGAAACATCTTCCAGACGGAACTCGCGCAGGGTCTTCTTGGGGGCAACGTTTGCCTTCTTGAAGTGACCTGCAGCTGCCTTGTTGACCTTCTTGGCGGAAACCTCGCCGAAGCCCAGCTGGACAGCCTGGTAACCATCGCTCTCGACGGTCTTCTTCTGCACCACGGTGCAGGGACCAGCCTCGATGACAGTTACGGGAATAACCTTGCCGTTCTCATCGAACAGCTGGGTCATACCGACTTTCTTGCCGATAATGCCTTTAACCATTTTCTTTTCCTCCTGTAAAGGTTATTGGTTGGCGGCGCACGTCACCGCCAACATGACCCCTCGGGAAACGAGGAGCATCGCTTGAATCAGCTGTTACAGCTTGATCTCGATGTCCACGCCAGCGGGGAGCTGGAGGCTCATCAGAGCCTCGACCGTCTTGTTGGACGGCTTCAGAATGTCGATCAGACGCTTATGAGTGCGGCTCTCGAACTGCTCGCGGCTATCCTTGTACTTGTGGGTAGCACGCAGAACGGTAACGATCTCACGATCGGTGGGCAGGGGGATGGGGCCGGACACGCGGGCACCAGTGTGCTTTGCGGTCTCCACGATCTTCTCTGCTGCGGCATCGATCAGCTGAGCATCATAGCTCTGCAGACGGATTCTGATTTTCTCTTTGACTGCCATTGCTTACGCCTCCTGAAAAAATTGATTTTGCCCTAGGCGAGCCGATAAATTGCTCTACACAGTTCCGGGTGTTCCTCGATTTGGCACTAGAAAAACCGGTGAACCGCCTGGCAGTTCTCCCGGAGATATATTAGCAAATCAAATCCGAACATTGGTTCCGCCCGTTTCGCAGGTTGCCCCGCCGAGGGAACGTATTCCATCGCTGTCAGTAATTTTTTCGCCCGGTTCTAAGATCGGACATACTCCGCGGAAATAACCCATCACGACTATTGCCGGATGACAACCTCCCGCATCTACGCATATCGCTGGCCTGCACGACTTGTATCGCACAAGCCCTTTGCAGCCGAGAGATATTTTATCACATCTGCGTGCATTTGGCAAGTGTTTTTTCAAAAAAATCGTATTTTTCTTTTTTATTTTCTCCGCACGGTCTTTTGGCGCATTTTTTGTGCATTTTGCATACCGCGTTCCACGTTTTCGCGTGGAAAACTCCCCTGCCTCTCAGGATGCACCGGAATGGGGCGCTTTATACAAAAAGGCCCTCTCCGTCAGGGCCCGCAGGCTTTGACGGAGAGGGTCATTCTTTACTTTTTCTGTTTCAGCTGTTCTTCCAACCCATCCCGGGGAGTGATGTAGACGGTGGTGTACACCTCATACAGAACCATGCCGGGCTTTGCGCCGTTGGCTTTCCAGATGTTCTTCACCTCGGTGGTGTCCACGGCCACCTTGGCACCGGTCCCGGCCTTGTAGGCGCTGGAATAGATCACGGCCAGCTCGGCGGCCTCCTGCCGAGTGGTGTCCGGGATATCCTCCCCCCGGCTCATCACGACCACATGGCTGCCGGGAGCCTTCTGGACATGGAACCAGAGGTCCTTGCCCCGGGCGGTGTGGAGGGTCAGCTTGTCGTTCTGGGCGTTGTTGCGGCCCACAAGAATTTCAAAGCCATCGCTGGAGGTAAAGCGCAGGAAGTCGGCAGGCTTCTGGCGCTTGTCGCGCTGCTTGTAGTATTTCAGGTAGCCCTGACTCTTGAGCTCGGCCCGGATCTCGTTCAGTGCCGCCTCACCGGCGGCGGTCTCCACCTCATAGAGTACGGTTTCCAGATAGGCGATCTCCTTTTCCCCCTCTGCCAGCAGGTCTACCAGCATCCGGGCGGCGGTCTGCTTCTTCTTGTAGTTCTTGAAGAAGTTCTGGGCGTTCTGGCTGGGGCTGAACCGCAGGTCCAGCGGGATGGTCACTTCCTTGCCCTCATCGTACCAGTTGGGCACGGTGATGCTCTTCATTCCCTTCTGGGCCAAATAGAGGTTGGCCGAAAGCAGCTCCCCGTAGAGCCGCAGCTTCTCGCTCTTGCCGCTGGCGGCCAGCTCCTCCTGCCGTGCGGCCTGCTTACGGACCGCACGCTCGTACATGTTGTGCACGGCCTTGTGCAGCTCCTTACTCTTGGTGCGCAGGCGCTCGGCGCGGTCCTTCTCGGCATAGTAGCCCTCGAGCAGGGCGTTGAAGGACGGCCATTCTTTTATAATATAGGTATCGCCGTACTGCAAGGGCCGGAAGAAGGTGAACTCCACCGGCTTGCCGTCCGGGGCTGTCACGCTGCAGGGACAGCCGCCGTTGTGGTGGAGCTCCTTCAGCTCGTCGATGGCGGCCATCAGCTTCCGCTTCTGTGCATCGTCCAGCTCGTTGGCCAGCAGGTGTTCCCCGTCGAAGGCGCGCCAGGCGGCTTCCCGGCAGACCACCGGGCCGACACCGGCCACGGTCTTGTTCAGGGCATCGGCCACAGGCAGGTCCCGCTCACAGGCCGCCGCCACAATAGATGCGGCGCTCACCTGCAAAAAGTCGGGGCGGGCCGGTTTGGGCGGAATGGTGTAGGGCAGGCCCGGCAGCAGCTGCCGGACATCGCTGTCCTCAAAATCCACCCGCTTGAGGGCATCGATGATCTTGCCGTTCTGCACCAGCACCAGATTGGAGTAGCGGCCCATCAGCTCAGCGCAGAGGATGTTCTGCACCAGGTCCCCCATCTCGTTGGTGCACTGGAAGGTAAAGTACACGATGCGGTCACCCGGCTCCATCTGCACATCCAGCAGCTTGCCGCCGGTCAGATGCTTGCGCATCAGCATACAGAAGGAGGGCGGTGTCTCGGGGTTCTCGAAGCTCTCTTCGGTCAGGCAGACCCGGGCCGAGCCGCTGCGTGCCGAGAGCAGCAGCGCATAGGTCTCGGTGCGGGTGCGCAGGGTCAGCACCAGTTCATCGCGGGTGGGTTCAAATATTTTTGCGATCTTCGCATCGGTCAGGGTCTGTTTCAGCTCCCCAGCCGTCAGCGCCAGCGTCGCGGCATCAAGTGCCATCTTATAATCACCTGTTTCTCTGATAGAATCTCTTATTCGTTTACGCAAAACACTCCGGTTTTGCCAAGGGCTCCCCTACTAGGCAACGACGACGACCGCCGCCAGTGGCGGATGAAGGGAGGAGTTGTTGGGGCCGCGGCCAGCAGGACACGAGTGCAATCCTTTGCACGAAGTGGATGCTGGGAGCCGCAACCCGTATGCTGGCGCAAAGCGCCTGAGAGGTTTAATCCTTATTATATATAAGTAAACGGATCTCTGTTCTCTCCGCTCACCCGCACCTCCAGCTCCGGGAACGCAGCGTGCAGACGGTCAGCGATGGCGGCACACACCGGGAACTCGGTGGCGTAGTGCCCCGCCGCCACCAGCGACAGCCCCAGCCGCACGGCATCTATGGCCGCGTGGTGGTTGGCCTCGCCAGTCAGCAGACAGTCCGCCCCCACGGCAAGGGCATCCTCGAACATGCTTCCGCCTGCGCCGCTGATGACCGCCAGCCGCTTTACAGTCTTGCCGCTATCCGCAAACTTGACCTGCACCGCGGGGCCGCTCCGGGGCCGGTTGCACCGCCCGCCCAGCACAGCCTGCGCCTTGCGGGCCAGCTCCGGCACCGTGATGGGCTCAACCTCACCCACCCGGCCGCAGCCATCGGCAAACACTTCCCAGTCCCGCATCCCGAAGATGCCCGCCAGCACCTCGTTCACGCCGCCCTCGGCGGCATCCAGATTGGTGTGCATACAGATGGCAGAGATGCCCTTTTGCACCAGCTGGAAGGATACATCCCGGGGGGTCAGCTTTTTCAGCGGGCTGAAGATGACCGGGTGGTGGGACACGATGAGCTCGCAGCCCCCGGCCGCAGCTTCCTCCACCACCTCGGGGGTGATGTCCAGCGTTACCAGCACCCGGGACACCTCACGGCCGCAGTCCACCAGCAGGCCGGGGTTATCCCAGCTCTCTGCCAGTTCCAGCGGCGCATAGCGCTGCATCTCAGCGTAAATATCATTGGTTGTAGCCATAAAGCTGTACCTCCAATTTCAGCAGCCTCACCCTCTCCGTCATTGCTGCGCAATGCCACCTCTCCCGAAGGGCGAGGTTTTGACAATCCCCGCAAAGTTTCCGGTTTTGCCAAGGGCTCCCCCTTTGGGGGAGCTGGCGAGCGTCAGCGAGTCTGAGAGGGCGAGCCATCTAACAATTTATCGATCTCCTCCGCCAGCTCCGTCCCATCCGGCACGCCCAGCCGGAAACGGGGGAGCTTGGCCTTCTGCCAGGCGGCATATCCTGCCCCCTCGGGCCATTCAGCTGTTCTGCCGAACAGGCACTCGGTAAAGGTGGGGGTGCGCACCTCGCCGGTGTACTCGGCAGCCATCACGGCGTACCAGCGGCCCGCCGCCTGCACGGGGCGGTCTGCCGCCAGCGCAAAGCCGTGCTCCCACAGCCAGCGGCGCAGCTCGCTGTGGCGGGTGGCCGGCACCATCACCAGCCGGGGCCCGCCGACCTGCGACACCCACGGGGCCTGTTCGATGATCTCCCAGGTGGTCTGTGCCGAAACGCCCGCCAGCACAATGGTACCCACCTCGCCCGCAGACAACACAGAAAGACCGTCGCCGAGCCGAAGCTCAACGCGGTCTTTGCATCCTGCATGTTCCAGCGTCTGTTCTGCCTTTGCCAGCGGGCCGGGGCGCAGATCGGCCCCGATGACCCGGGGGTATTTCCCCGAGGCCGCCAGCACCGCTGTCAGCTTGCCGTGGTCACAGCCGATGTCGGCCACCGGCTTGCCCGGCAGCACCAGCTCGGCGGCGGCGGTCAGACGCGCATCCAGTGTGGGGAGCACTCAGGCCTTCTTGGAAGCCAGATGGGCGTTCAGCTTCTCCAGCAGCTCGTCGCAGTCCACACCGTGGACCTCACAGGCCTCAGCGATGGTCTCGCCGCGGGAAGCGGGGCAGCCCAGGCAGTGCATACCGATCTCCATAAAATAGGGAGCGGTGGTCTGATCCATATCCAGAATATCGCCAATGATGGTCTCGCGGGTCACCTGCATCGTCTTGTTCTCCTCATTCTTCTTGAGCATATTAAAAATATCAAACATGATGGGATTCCTTTCTGTTGTGGGTGTTTTCGTGGTCAAACAGACCATTCGTATATACTATACCCTATTACTAGGTATTTTTGCAAGTAGTTGACACAATTTTTAGCGACCTCACCCTCTCCGTCATTGCTTCGGCTTTGACTGAGAGGGTGAGCAACTTCCCAGCAAAAAGCCCCCGCCATCTTGCGACAGCGGGGGCCAAGCTTCAGATTTAAAAATCAGCGCTTAGTTCTGCTTCATACGAGCGAAGCAGTCGGAGCAGTAGACCGGACGGTCCTCACGGGGCTGGAAGGGAACCTTGCAAGCCTTGCCGCAAGCTGCGCAGACAGCATCGAACATCTGGCGCTCACCGCTGTTGCTGCGTGCGCCGCCGTTCTTGCGAGCGTCACGGCAGGGCTTGCAGCGCTGGGGCTGGTTCTCAAAGCCGCGAGATGCGTAGAACTCCTGCTCACCAGCAGTCCAAACAAACTCCTTGCCGCAGTCTTTGCAAACTAAAGTCTTGTCTTCGAACATAGTAGTATCTCCTCTTTGTTTAGTTCTTGCCCGCGGAAGGATTGTAACCATACCTTTGGTTTTTAGGGACCATCGCGCTGATCGTAAGCTACCAGGGGCTTGAATGATAGAACATCCTCTGGTTGAGGACTTCTCTATTGTACCGTTCTTTTTTTGATTTGTCAACCAAAAAACAAACCTTCGGCTTCATTTTTGTGCATTCGGCCCAATTAGACAGGGTTTGCGTCCCGGAAAACAGCAAAAGGGAACGCGCCCCATCCAGAAGCGCGTTCCCCTTTTTATTGCATTGTAAAAACCGCGTAAAATACAAACGGCTTACTTCTCGACAACTTCCTTGGTGTCGCGGGCGATCATCAGCTCCTCATTGGTAGCAATGACCAGCGTGCGGACCTTTGCGCCCCAGGCAGTGATCTCACAGACATCGCCCTGGATGTGCTTGTTCTTGTCGGTATCGATGCGGATCCCCAGCCAATCCATGTGGTGGCAGATCTTTGCACGGGCAGCAGCATCATGCTCGCCGATGCCGCCGGTAAAGACGATGGCATCCACGCCGCCCATGGCGGCAATGTAGCTGCCGATGGTCTTCTTGATCTGGTAGTTCAGCATGTCAGAAGCCAGCTGTGCGCGCTTGTTGCCGGCAGCAGCTGCCTCCTCCACATCGCGCTTGTCGCTGGAGACACCGGAGATGCCCAGCAGGCCGGACTTCTTGTTCAGGATCTCATCCAGCTCGTGGCCGGTGATGTTCAGGGTGTACTTCAGGTAGTTGACCACAGAGGGGTCCAGGTCGCCGCAGCGGGTACCCATCATCAGGCCGGCCAGCGGGGTCATACCCATGGAGGTATCCACGACCTTGCCCTGGTCCACAGCGGCAATGGAAGAACCGTTGCCCAGGTGGCAGGTGATCAGCTTCAGGCGCTCAATGGGCTCCTCCAGGTACTCGGCAGCCTTGTATGCAACATACTTGTGGCTGGTGCCGTGGAAGCCGTAACGGCGGACACCGTACTTCTCATAGTACTCGTAGGGGATGGCGTACATATAAGCCTTCGGAGGCATGGTGCTGTGGAAAGCGGTATCGAACACAGCGACCATGGGGATGTTGCCGAACACCTTGCGTGCAGCCTCAATGCCCAGGATGCCTGCGGGGTTGTGCAGGGGGGCCAGAGGGCTCAGCTCCCGGAGGGTATTGATGACTTCATCGGTGATCAGGCAGCTGGCCTTGAACTTCTCGCCGCCGTGGACAACGCGGTGGCCGATGGCGTTGATCTCGCTGATATCGTCGATGCACTTGCCCTCGCCGGTGGTCATCTTCTTCACCACCTCAGCAAAAGCCTCGGTGTGGGTGGGGAAGATCGCCGGGGTGGTGGCCTTGTGGCCGTTGGCCTCGTGGGTGATCATGCTGCTTTCCATGCCAATGCGCTCGCACAGGCCCTTGCACAGCACCTTCTCGCCGTCCATATCGATCAGCTGATACTTCAGGGAAGAAGAGCCGCAGTTAATAACCAGAACTTTCATCTTCTTGTGCCTCCATATTCTTTTCGGTTCGCAGATGCGGACAGAATTTTACAGATTCCTAGAAATATTATATAATAGGTTCCAAGGGTTTTCAAGCCGCAACCGGGCAAAGGGTTCCACAAAGTATCCATGCTTTTTTGTACACCCTGCCCACAAATGGAAAGAGACACAGGTTATTTCTGTATGAACGATATAAATTTCACAATGTACAAGCTCGCCGGGATCATTGCCGAATACGATCCCTTCCACAACGGCCACGCCTGGCAGCTGCAGCAGGCAAAGGCACTGGGTGCTCAGCGGGTGGCGGTGGCCATGAGCTGCGGGCTGACCCAGCGGGGCGCGCTGCCCCTGCTGCCCGAAAGCGTGCGGGTGCAGGCCGCACTGACCTGCGGGGCCGACCTCGTGTTCGCCCTGCCCGCCCCTTATGCCTGTTCCGGGGCGGAATGCTTTGCCCGGGCCGGGGTGCAGCTGCTGGCCGCCGCCGGGTGCGACGCTCTGGTGTTCGGAGCCGAGACCCCGGATGCGGCGCTTCTGATGGAAGCCGCCCGGGTGCTCTCCGGCGCGGAATACCGCACTGCCCTCAAGGCCCGGCTTGCTGCCGGGGCCCGCAGCTTTGCGGCAGCCCGGCAGGCAGCGGTGGAAGCAGTCTGCCCGGGCACCGGCCTTGCCGCCCTGCTGGACAAGCCCAACAACAATCTGGCCGTGGAATACTGCAAGGCTATTCTGGAGCTGGGGGCTTCTCTGGTGCCGATCCCCCTGCCCCGGCAGGGTGCCGGTCATGGGCAGGCCCTGACCGAAACAGGGGGGCAGTTTGCCAGTGCCAGCGCCCTGCGCACGCTCTGGCAGAACGGCGGAGCGGATGCCGCTGCTCCCTATGTTCCGGCGGAAGTCCTGCCGCTCTACCGGGAAGCCTTTGCCGCCGGGCAGTACACCGATCTTGCGGCCGCCCAGCGCTGTCAGCTGGCGCTTCTGCGCAGCCGGTGCGCAGGAACCGCGCCGTTTGCCCAGGTGCGGGGCATTTCGGAAGGTCTGGAGCACCGGCTGGAAGCCGCCGTGCGTTCCAGCACCACCCATGCGGAGCTGCTGGACAGCCTGACCACCGTGCGCTATCCACGGGCACGGATGCGCCGCCTGGCCATGGATGCCGCTCTGGACTATTCTGCCGATGCCTTCCCCGCCCTGCCGCCCTATCTCCACCTGCTGGGGGCGCAGAAGGATGCCCTTCCCCTCCTGAAGGCTGCCGCACTGCCGGTGTCCCACTCCCTTGCACGGCTGGCCGAACAGAACGTCCCCTGCCGGGCGGTGGTGGACGCTCAGCTGCGGGCCTGTGATTTTGGCGCGCTGTGTCGTAAAAAGCCGGAGCCGATGGGGAGTGCACTTCGTCAAAAAATTATCTTTTTGACGAAATAGCAAAATTTTCTCCTGAAATTTTTACATTTCCACACTTGTATCCCGGCAGCGGTTCGGTGTATCATAATGATAGTATTGGATACAACGAAGCGTCCCCAGCCTGTGGGACAAGAGGAGGAACTCCATGGCATTACACGTTCTGGACGAAGCCAACCGCTGCCTCGGCTGCAAAAAGCCGATGTGCCAGCAGGGCTGTCCCATCCACACCAACATCCCCGAGGTCATCCGTCTGCTCAAGGCAAACGAGCTGGATGCCGCAGGCCGGATGCTGTTTGAGAACAACCCCCTGACCACGGTCTGCTCTCTGGTCTGCAACCACGAGAACCAGTGCGAGGGCCACTGCATCCGCAACCGGATGCCCAGCCACGATCCTGTCCACTTTTCCATCATCGAGGACTATATCTCCACCACCTATGCCAACAAGATGACCAAGGGCCCCGCCCCCAAGAACGGCATGAAGGCCGCCGTGGTGGGTGCAGGCCCTGCCGGCCTGACCATTGCCGTGCTGCTGGCGCGCTGGGGCTATGATATCACCATTTTTGATGCCCGGGATAAGATCGGCGGCGTGATGCGGTACGGCATCCCCAACTACCGCCTGCCCGACAGCGTGCTGGACGATTTCCAGTACCGCCACCTTGAGCTCAAGGGCATCCATGTCCGACCCAACACAACCATCGGCAAGACCATCACCATCGACGACCTGTTCCGCGACGGCTACAAGAGCGTGTTCATCGGTGCCGGTCTGTGGAAGGCCAACGCCATGCACATCAAGGGTGAGACCCTGGGCAACGTGGCCTTCGGCATCGACTATCTGGCCAACTCCAAGGCCTTCCGGCTGGGGGACGACATCGCCGTGATCGGCGTGGGCAACTCGGCCATGGACTGCGCCCGCACTGCCATCCGCAACGGTGCCCGCCATGTCACCTGCTATGCCCGCCGGGACGAGAGCTGCATCAGCGCCTCTGAGTACGAGGTCAGCTATGCCAGGCTCGAGGGCGTGGGCTTCCGCTTCTGCAAGGCCCCGGTGGAGATCCGGGAAAACGGCCTGATCTGCCGCGACACGGTCAAGAACGAAGAGGGCAAGTTCGTGCAGGTGGAGAGCAGCGAGACCTTCTACCCCCACACCGGTGTCATCGTCTCGGTGAGCCAGGGCTCGGAGAGCAACCTCGTCAAGACCACCACCGGCATCGAGACCAACCAGAAGGGCCTGCTGACCGTCAGCGAGGACGGCAGCACCACCCGCGAGGGCGTGTTTGCCGGCGGCGATGCCGTTATGGGTGCCCGTACCGTGGTCGAGGCCGTGGCCATTGCCAAGCAGGTGGCCGAATCCATGGACAAGTACATGAAGAGCCTGCCTGCCGATACGACCCCCGATCCCTACGCCGCCATCCCCACCTTCCAGACCCCCACCTCAGACGTTCTGGGCAAACAGGAAGTCAAATAATGCTTTTCCCGCCCGGCCGGTCTGTCCCGCCGGGCATTTTATTTCTCATCAGGTTCCATTTAATTTCCAATTTGTAAATTTTGCATTCATTTATCCATCTTTACCGTTTCTTA
Source organism: Faecalibacterium hominis (ex Afrizal et al. 2022) (assembly GCF_049545105.1). NCBI lineage: Bacteria > Bacillati > Bacillota > Clostridia > Eubacteriales > Oscillospiraceae > Faecalibacterium > Faecalibacterium hominis (ex Afrizal et al. 2022). The sequence continues at coordinate 1,755,616 of NZ_CP186860.1, forward strand.
GTTGACCCCCTCTTTCGTTTTTCGGTATACTATTCATATATCCGCACATTTTTTGTACGCTGCGGAAATATTTTCTCGAAAGGTCGGTGGACATTATTCTCAAGGCATCCATCCCCAAACTGCGGGAAAAATTATTGGAAGCGCTTCAGGCGGTGCTGCCCATCGTGGCCATTGTGCTGGTGCTCTGCTTCTCCATTGCTCCCGTCTCCCCCAGCATCCTGCTCTGCTTCCTGCTGGGCGCGGCTATGATCATTGTGGGCATCATGTTCTTTACGCTGGGCGCGGAGATGAGCATGAGCCCCATGGGCGAGCGGGTGGGCGCAATGCTCACCAAAAGCCGGAGCGTACCGCTCATCATCGGTGTCGGCTTTCTGCTGGGCTTCCTCATCACCATCTCGGAGCCCGACTTACAGGTATTGGCCAATCAGGTGCCCTCCATCCCCAACATGACCCTCATCCTCTCGGTGGCGGCAGGCGTGGGTCTGTTCCTCGTGGTCGCCTTCCTGCGTATGCTGCTGGGCATTGCCCTGCCCAAACTGCTGGTGGTGTTCTACGGGCTCATCTTTGTGCTGGCCGCCTTTGTGCCAAAGGAATTTCTTTCCGTGGCCTTTGATTCCGGCGGCGTGACCACCGGCCCCATCACCGTTCCCTTCATCATGGCGCTGGGTGTCGGCGTGGCCGCCATCCGTTCTGACCGCCATGCCGCGGACGACAGCTTTGGTCTGGTGGCGCTCTGTTCCATCGGCCCCATTCTGGCGGTGCTCATTCTGGGCATTGCGTTCCAGGCCAGCGACAGCACCTACGTTCCGCCCATCCTGCCCAACGTCAGCGATTCTGTGGAGCTGTGGCAGCTCTTCCACGAGGGCCTGCCCACCTACATCAAGGAGATCGCCACCTCCCTGCTGCCCATCATCGCCATGTTCGGCGTGTTCCAGCTGGCGGCCCTCAAGCTCGACCGGCGGACGCTGGGCCGCATCGGCGTGGGCCTGGCCTATACTTATCTCGGTCTTGTGCTATTCCTCGCAGGCGCAAACATCGGCTTTATGCCTGCCGGTAATTATCTGGGTCAGGTACTGGCAGGCCAGAGCTTCCGCTGGCTGCTGGTGCCCATCGGGATGCTCATCGGCTACTTCATCGTCAAGGCCGAGCCCGCCGTCTATGTGCTGAACAAGCAGGTCGAGGAAGTGACCGACGGTGCCATCTCCGCCAGCACCATGGGCGCGGCCCTCTCGGCAGGCGTTTCCCTCTCGGTGGGTCTTGCCATGGTGCGGGTGCTCACCGGCATCTCCATCCTGTGGTTCCTCATCCCGGGCTATGCCTTTGCCATCGGCATCTCCTTCGTGGTGCCCAAGCTCTACACCGCCATCGCCTTTGACGCGGGCGGCGTTGCTTCCGGCCCCATGACGGCCACCTTCCTGCTGCCGCTGGCGCAGGGTGCCTGTGTGGCTGTGGGCGGCAATATCGTCACCGATGCCTTCGGCGTGGTGGCTATGGTCGCCATGACCCCCCTCATCACGGTGCAGCTCATGGGTCTGATGGCCCAGCTCAAGCAGCGCCGGGCCCGGCAGGCACAGCCTGTGCCCGCCGCCGCGCTGGCCTTTGCCGACCTGCCGGATGATGCCATCATCGAGCTGTAAGGAGGTCCTGCTGTGAATACTTTATACTGGCTCATCACCATCACCGACCGCCACTCCACCGATGCCTTTCTGGCCCTTTACGAGGAGCACGGCATCACGGTCAGCCTGCGCACGGTGGGTGCAGGCACGGCGGTGCGGGAGACCCTTTCCACCCTGGGGCTGGAGCAGACCGAAAAGGCCGTGCTCTTTGCCATGATCACCGCCGAGACCTGGCCCGGCCTGCAAAAAGACCTGCGCCGCAAAATGCGCATCGATGTGCCGGGCACCGGCATCGCGTTCATCATCCCGGTCAGCAGCATCGGCGGCAAGCGGGCGCTGCAATTCCTGACCGAACACCAGACCTTTGCACTGAAGGAGGAAAGCACCTTGAAGGATACCCGCTATGAGCTGCTGCTCGTCATTGCCAATCAGGGCCACACCGGCTCCATCATGGACGCGGCCCGCGCCGCCGGAGCTGGCGGCGGCACCGTCATCCATGCAAAGGGCACCGGCATGGAGGGTGCCGCCCACTTTATGGGGGTGGAGCTGGTCAACGAGAAGGAGCTGGTGCTCATCGTGTCCCGCACCACCCTGAAAAACCAGATCATGCAAGCCATCATGCAGGGGGCAGACCCCAAGGCGGGAGCCATCGTATTCTCCCTGCCCGTGACCGATACGGCGGGTCTGCGGCTGCTGGACGAGGAGTAACGGTCTCGCCCTCTCAGGCGCTTCGCGCCAGCTCCCCCAAAGGGGGAGCCCTTGGCAGCCACATCAATCCCGCTGTTCTGATGGGAAGCAACCGCATCGGGTGGATTTTCTTGAAGTTTTCCTGTATTATAAGGATAGTATGGGAGGTACTGCTATGAAATCTACTCGTCGCTGGCAGCAGCTTTTGCTGAACAGTCTGGCTATCATCCTGGGCAACGCGCTGTATTCGCTGGCGGTGGCCCTGTTTCTGGAGCCCGCCGGGCTCATCACGGGCGGTGCCACCGGCATCGCGCTGGCCTTCGGGCGGCTGACGGGGCTCTCCGTCTCCGGTTTCCTCTTTCTCTTCAACATGTCCATGCTGGTGTGGGGCTGGGCGGTGCTGGGCAAGAAGTTCGCACTGAACACCCTTGCCAGCAGCGTGCTGAGCCCCGCCTTTCTGGGGCTGTTTGAGCGGCTGCTGGACGGCCGGGTGCTGACTGAGGATATCTTCCTCTGTACCATCTTCTCGGGTCTGGGCATCGGCGTTGCGCTGGGCATGGTCATCCGGGCGGGCGCTTCCACCGGCGGCATGGATATCCCTCCGCTGGTGCTGCAGAAATGGTTCCGCTGGCCGGTGTCCATCACCATGATGCTCTTTGATATCGCCATCCTGCTGGTGCAGGCAGCGTTCAGCCAGCCGGAGCAGGTGCTCTACGGCATCGTGCTGGTCATCACCCACACCATCGTCATGGACAAGATGCTGATGCTGGGCGACAGCCGCACCGAGGTCAAGATCATCAGCACCCGGTCGGATGAGATCCGCACCGCCATTCTGGCTGAAATCGACCGCGGCGTGACCGTGCTCCACGGCGAGGGCGGCTACACCGGCGAGCCCAGCGAGGTGCTGCTCAGCGTCATCTCCAACCGGGAGCTGCCCCGGCTGGAAAAGCTGGTCCATTCCATCGACCCCGCCTGTTTCCTCATCGTCAGCCGCGTGACCGAAGTCAGCGGCCGGGGCTTCTCGATGGAAAAGGAATACCAGTAAATCTCCTTGACAGTGTTTCTGCTATCTGCTATATTGATATCGGAATAACAAAGTCGATTTTGGGCTTTCGCACAGGGACCCCCCTGCCTTTTGGGGTTATCTGTACGAAGGCCCGTTTTACTACAGGAAAAAGGAGCCAACTATGAAAATCACTCAGATCCCCATGGGGGCCCACAATGCCCAGCTGACCTGCTACCTGCAGGATCCCTGCACCGAAATGCCTGCTCTGGACCGCTGTCCTGCGATCCTGATCTTTCCGGGCGGAGCCTATGCCTTCTGCTCAGACCGGGAAGCCGATCCTGTAGCGCTGGCCTTCCTGAACGCAGGCTACAATGCCTTTGTGCTGCGGTACAGCGTCTCCCAGAACTGTCCGGTGGAGGAGGTCTATACCAATGCCTTTGCCGAGGCGCAGGAGGCCATGGACTACCTGCATCAGAACGCAGGTGACCTGCACATCGACCCGGAGCAGATCGCCGTGGTAGGCTTCTCTGCCGGCGGGCATCTTGCCGCCTCGGTGGGCACCATGGGCCGGGTCCGTCCTGCGGCCATGCTGCTGGGCTACGCTGTGTTCAGCGTCCCGGGCAAGGCGTTGGGCATGGAGCTGCCGGACCTGCTGCAACAGGTGGATGACCAGACTCCCCCTGCCTTCCTTTTTGCCACTCAGGGCGACCATCTGGTGCCCGCCACACAGTCCCTGCAGTTTGCCACCCTGTTGGCAGAGCGGAAGATCCCCTATGAGATGCATATCTTTGCTTACGGCGACCACGGCTTCTCCACCGGCAGCCGCCACATCGCCAATCCCCAAAACCCGGAAAACCCGGAATCCGCAGTGTGGCAGGGCATGGCACTCGGCTTCCTGAACCACATTTTCAACCACGACGTGCTGGTGCCCGCCCCGGAGGAAGTCAAGGAATTCTGTCTTGATATGAAGATCGGCACCCTGCTGGACACTCCTCAGTCCGCTGCCCTGATCCAGCAGCTGCTGCCGGAGCTGGCCCAATATGTGCAGCAGGAGCCCGGCTCCCGGGGCATTTCGGTGAACGACCTGCAATTCTACAGCAACAAAATGTTCGATGAAGAAAAGCTGGCCGCACTGAACGAAGCTCTGGTGAAGCTGAACTGAACCACACACAGAAACAGCCCTCTCAGGCCCATAAGCCTGAGGGGGCTGTTGTTCTGTTAATTCAGCTGTTACAGCAGCGGTGCAATGACCTTGAGCAGCATTCCGGTGGCACGGAGCAGATACTGCTTCTGCCAGATGCTGGCCGAGGTATTTTCCACCGTGCGGCACTGCTCCAGCGTGTGCTGGAAATCCTGCTCAATGTCCCGGATACAGGGAGCATCCACCATCCAGACGGCATCCTCAAAGTGATGGTACAGGCTGCGGTAGTCCAGATTGATGGTGCCCACCACTGCTTCCCTGCCATCCACCACGAACACCTTTGCATGGACAAAGCCGGGGCTCCACTCGCTGATCTTCACGCCCGAATCCAGCAGGGCCGAATAGTGGCTCTTTGCCAGTGCGTAGGGGAACTGCTTGTCCGGCTTTCCGGGCAGGATCAGGTGGACATCCACGCCCCGTTCAGCGGCAAATTTCAGGGCGGTCTCCAGTTCGCCGTCTAGAATGAGGTAGGGGGTCATAATGTGGATGTAATCCCTGGCCCGGTTGAGCAGGTCGATGTAGACCATCTCGCCCACCCGCTCGCCGTCCAGCGGACAGTCCCCGTAGGGAGCCGCCACGCCCTTTGCATTTTCCGGCACCGGAATGGGCCGGGTCAAGAACTGCTCATATTCCGGCTCCTTCAGGATGCCCCACATCTGCAGAAACTGAGCCGTCAGCGAACGGACTGCCTCGCCCTCCAGCATCACGGCGGCATCCTTCCAGCGGCCATGCTTCTGGATGTGGTTGATGTACTCGTCGGCAAGATTCACGCCGCCGGTAAAACCGACCCGCCCGTCAATGACAAGAATTTTCCGGTGGTCGCGGTAATTGTAATGGGTAGAGACGAACGGCTGCACCGGGCTGAACACCTTGCACTGGATGTTCAGCTTCTCCAGCAGCCGGGGGTAATTGCGGGGCAGGGTGGAGAACTCACAGGTGCCGTCGTACATCACCCGGACATCCACGCCCTGCAGCGCCTTGCGGGCCAGCACTTCCAGGATCTTACCCCACATCAGGCCCTCGTCGATGATGAAATACTCCACAAAGATATATTCTTCTGCCGTTTCCAGCTGGCGCAGCAGTTCCTCAAACTTTGCTTCGCCGCCGGGGAAATAGGTCATGGCGGTGTTCTGGTACACCGGAAAGCCGCCGCCCCGCCCATACAGGTACTTTGCCAGCGAAGCCGCGCCGGGTTCGAGCGCTTTCAGCTGCTCCACGGCCTTTTGGCTCTGCGGCAGCCAGCCGCGCAGCTGATCCTCCAGCTCCAGCAGCCGTTTGCGCAGGATGTTGTGCCCGAAATTGCTCTTGACATAGAAGAACATCGGAATGCCCACCACCGGTGCGATGGCAACCACCACCATCCAGGTGATCTTGGCGCTGTTGTCCATCTTGCTGTTGAGCAGGTAGATGACCATGGCCGATGTAACGACCACGCTGCCGCCAAAGTAATGGGGCCACAGGTTGCCGAACCACCGGAAGATGCTGAACAACAGCCCCACCTGCAGCAGCAGGAGGATCAGCACCAGGCCAAAGCGGCTGAAGATGGCGTGGATCACGCCCTTCTGCCCCTTTCTCAGCAACCGCAGGCCGCCATCCTCAAACTGATGAACATAGCCCTTGACGTTCTGTTTCAGTTTCTCTGTTTTCATGTTCCGCCTTTCTTATTTCCGCCGCAGGGTCACCGCATAGGAGTCCTGTGCCGCGTGGCAGCGCTCCACCAGCTCCTTGGGCTGGGCGCAGACCCCGTGGTCATGCCACGGGTCATTGAACCAGTAGCTTTCCTCATCGTAGCCCACCAGCAGCAGGCAGTGCTCGTGGCACTTCCAGGCAAAGTCGGTGCCATCGGCCAGCAGCCAGTGATCCCGCTCCTCGGGCACCGGGGTAAAATCCAGCGTTGCCCAGAACACCACCGGCATTCCCTCGTCAATGAACCGGCACAGCTGCGCCGCAGTCTCACCGCTCACGTCCAGCACCTCGAACCGGTCCGCCGCCCCTTCATGCTTCAACGCGCTCTGCAAGGCCTGCACGATGCAGGGGGCATAGCAGCCGTACCCGGTGTGGTCGTGGGGGTCGCCGGGGTAGACGAACATCGGGTCAGGCCCGTAGAGCCTGCCCTCCTGTTCCCAGTAGGGGGCGTGGGGCAGGTCGCGCTCAATGAACACGTCCGGGTCAATGGGGATGCCCACGGCCTGCAGCAGCATCACGCTGCTGATGCTCTCGCAGCCGTTCACCCAGCGGGCAGTCTGGTCGATATACGGGGCCGGAATGATCTTTTTCATCAATTTTCCTCTTACTCTGTCAAAAACAGTGGTTTTGTGATATCATAAGCAGTGAGAAACAGGGGTGTTCCCCAACAATATACCTATTATAGCTTATTCTGACCGATTTTTCTACCGGAATCGGCAGGCGGGAGGATTTTGGGACATGAACAATCTGATCATCGGCATCGCAGGCGGCTCGGGCAGCGGCAAGACCACGCTGGCTTACCGGCTCAAGGAGCGGTTCGGGGAGGACGAGGTGCGTCTGATCTCCCACGACAGCTACTACAAGCGCCACGATGAACTGCCTTTTTCAGAGCGCTGCAAGCTGAACTATGACCACCCGGACGCGTTCGACAACGACCTGCTCATCCAGCACCTGAAGGAGCTGAAAGCGGGCCGCGCCATCGACTGCCCCGTGTACGATTACGCCAACCACAACCGCAGCAGCGAGGTGCAGCATATTGAGCCTGCCCCCGTCCTCATCGTGGAGGGCATTCTGCCCCTGGCTGAGCCGGAGCTGTGCAGCCTGTTCGATTACAAGATCTATGTAGACACCGACGCGGACGAGCGGATCCTCCGCCGCATCCTGCGGGATGTCAAGGAGCGGGGCCGCTCTCTGGACAGTGTCATTGCCCAGTACCGCGCCACCGTCAAGCCCATGCATGAGGCTTTTGTGGAGCCCAGCAAGCGCAACGCCGATATCATCATCCCCAATGGCGGTGAAAACGGCCCCGCCATCGAGATGCTGGTCCACCATATCCGCAGCCTGATCCAGAAGGCAAATCTGCGCTGAACTTTCACCGCAGCTCCGTATGATACCAAAAAAGGGGTGGTTCCCGACCGGGAACCACCCCTTTTTATGATTCTGCGGATCCTGCTCAGACCTTGCAGCTCTCACCGCTGCAATGGTCACAATCTTCTTCCAGCTTGCCCACAATGGGTTCCGGATCAATGCCCTGACGGCGGTAGTAATCGGACAGAGCGGCCTTGACCGCCTGCTCGGCCAGCACAGAGCAGTGCACCTTGATGGGGGGCAGACCTTCCAGAGCTTCCACAACGGCCTTGTTGGTCAGCTTCAGGGCCTCGTCAATGGTCTTGCCCTTGATGAGGTCGGTGGCCATGCTGCTGGTGGCAATGGCGGCACCGCAGCCAAAGGTCAGGAACTTGACATCAACGATCACGTTGTTCTCGATCTTCAGGTACATGCGCATGATATCGCCGCACTTGGGGTTGCCGACTTCACCCACGCCGTTTGCATCGGGGATCTCGCCGACATTGTGCGGGTTTGCGAAATGCTCCATGACCTTTGCGCTATACATACTTGCCATCTTAGTTTTCTCCCTTCAGGCTGAACTGGCGGGCGGTGTTCTGGCCCTGCAGCCACATACAACTCATAGCACGGCGGCGGGGAATGACCTCCTCCAGCACGTCGCACAGATATTTTGCTTCCTCCATGGTATTCTGCGGGCCAAAGGTGAACCGCATGGAACCATGACCGATCTCCTCCGGCACGCCGATGCTCAGCAGAACATGGCTGGGGTCCAGGCTGTCGGAGTTGCAGGCAGAGCCGGTGGATGCGCAGATGTTGTGCATATCCAGATCCAGCAGGATGGTCTCGCCCTCCAGGCCCGGGAAGCTGATGTTCGCATTGCCGGGCAGGCGGTGCTCCAGGCCGCCGTTCAGGCGGGCCTCCGGGATGTTCTTGAGCACGCGGTCAATGACGTAATCACGCAGCTCTTTCTCGTGGGCCATCCGCTCGTCCAGGTGGGCGACGGCCATTTCCAGGGCCTTGCCCATACCGGCGATACCGGCCACGTTCTCGGTGCCGGCGCGGTGGCGGGCCTCCTGGCTGCCGCCGTCGATCAGGTTCTGGGGCCAGATGCCCTTGCGGCAGTACAGTGCGCCCATGCCCTTGGGGCCATTGAACTTGTGGGCGCTCATGGACAGCATATCCACGCCCAGCTCCTTGACATCCACCGGAATGGTGCCAACGGCCTGCACCGCATCGGTGTGCATCCACACGCCATGCTTGTGGGCGATCTCCGCAATTTCCTTGATGGGCTGGATGGTGCCGATCTCGTTGTTGGCCATCATAATGCTGACCAGCGCGGTATCGGGACGGATGGCAGCCTCCACATCCTCCGGGCGGATATAACCTTCCGGGGTGGGCTTGATATAAGTGACCTCAAAGCCCATGCGCTCCAGCGCAGCCATGCTGTGCATGATGGCATGGTGCTCAAAAGCACTGGTGATGAGGTGCTTCTTATTCTGGCGGGCCTTGGTGAAGGCAGTGCCCTTCACGGCCCAGTTGTCGGCCTCAGAGCCGCAGCCGGTAAAGAAGATCTCCGCCGGAGCCGCGTTGATGGCTTTTGCCACCTGGGCGCGGCCGGTATCCACAAACTCCTTGGCTTCGTAGCCGATGCTGTAATGGCTGCTGGGGTTGCCGCAGGCTCCGCTCAGGGCCTCGACCATAACAGCCAGTGCTTCAGGGGCGCAGGCAGTTGTTGCGGCATTGTCGAGATAAACCACTTTCTCGCTGATTTCCATAGGAAGAATCCTTTCTAAGCACAATACAGATATCTTTCCGTATTGCCGGGCTTCGGCCCGGTCTCAATACTCTTTGACGCTGACAGTATACCATATCATTCCCTAGTAGGTCAATAGGAATACTCTGATTTCATCATTTCGTAAGATTCTTTGCAAAATCAGCGGCCTTTTCCGGCCAGCTTTCCCAGAACCACCTTCCATTTGGGGTAGCCCCAGCGCCGATCTTCGGCAAAATCGTCGGCCAGCTTCCAGGGAAAGGTGCTGCCATCGAAGTACAGATTACCCGCTTCGTCCACACGATCCAGCTTTTTGGGCAGGTACTCCTCATCATAATAGCTCTTGCGCTTATCCGGCAGGGCCCAGTGCAGGGTGCCGTCGGCATCCATGCCGGAAGCCCACACGCCGAACACAAAGGTCGCCGCCTCGCCGTAGCAGTGCTGCTCAAAGCGGATGGCACCATCATAATAGAATTTGATGACCTCCAGCGTACCGGATTCCTTTTTGCCATCCCGGCCCAGCGTGGGGCGGTAGTCCTGCTGATACCGGCAGCCGCAATGGGCTCCGGCAAACTTTTTCGGGTCGAACGCCATAAGTGCACATCCTTTCTTTTGCACAAAACTCCCTCCGTCATCGCTGTGCGCTGCCACCTCCCTCTAGGAGGGAGGCTTACCGCACGGATAGGCCCCATCTCAGAGGGGGCTGTCTGCGAAGCAGACTGGGGGAGTTTCCTTTAAAAATGCCCCTCAAAATCGCCCTCGATCTCATACGGCCAGCTCAGGATGCCGCCGAGATCACGCAGGCGGGTGTAGCCCTGCGCCTCCAGCTTCTGTGCGGCATCGGCGCTGCGGCGGCCGGTGCGGCAGTAGATCAGCCACTGGGCGTTTTTGTCCGGCATGACCTCCTCTGCACGGGTCAGCACGTCACCCAGGGGCAGCAGCTTTGCGCCAGGGATATGCCCCACGGCAAATTCGTCCGGCTCCCGGACATCCACGGCCTGCGCCTTGCCTGCATCCAGCAGGCGGATGGCTTCGGCCGGAGTGATCTTCTCTACCATTGTCTCATCTCCAAGTTCCGATAATTTCTCTATTATATGATAACAGACGTTTTTTGTTTCGGCAAGAGAAACCGGCGTTTTCGCTTTGCAAAACCTGTACCGCGTGGTATACTAAGGAGAGAAGCAAGGAGAGTAGACCATGAAATTTTCCACAAAGAGCCGCTACGCCCTGCGGCTGATGGCCGAGTTGGCCCGCTACGCACCGGGCACCACCGTCTCCCTGAAGGAGATCAGCGAGCGGCAGAACCTGAGCCTGAAATATCTGGAACAGATCGTCACCCCGCTGGCCCGGGTGGGGCTTGTGAAAAGTGAGCGCGGCAGCCAGGGCGGCTACCGGCTGACCAAGGCCCCCGCCGACTACACCGCCGGTGAGATCCTGCGCGCCATTGAGGGCAGCGTGGCCCCCATCCCCTGCCTTGGCAGCGAGACCAACGAGTGCCCCATGTCCGAGCAGTGCTTCACCCTGCCGTTCTGGGCCGGGCTGGACGAGGTCATCAACCAGTACATCGACAGCGTCACTCTGGAGCAGCTGGCCCAGAGCCTGCCCGCCGCCAAGGACGGCTGCTGCGGCTGCAACACCAAGATCTGAAAATTTATGCTTGACATTTTGCGCCGAATCTTATATAATAAGCAGGCATTCAGCGAATGCAGCATAGATTTAGGGGTATAGCTCAGTTGGTAGAGCAGCGGTCTCCAAAACCGCGTGCCGTGAGTTCGAGACTTACTACCCCTGCCACAAACCTCCGGAGCAGCCGCTCCGGAGGTTTTGTTTTTGCGCAAACATACTCCCCCAGTCATCGCTGCACGATGCCAGCCCCCTCTGGGATGGGGCCTTTGTGCCCCTGCAAAGAGGCTCCCTCATTGAAGGAGTTGGCTGCGAATGCAGTGAGCAGACTGAGGAAGTCCGCCTTTTTCATCTTTTTTGCGGCTTTTTTGTTTTTTCCGCTTGACAAGCCGCCCATCTTCCGGTATAATAAGGCACGTTCCGGCGGTAAACGCCGCACGAACTTGAGCGATCATGGCCCGGTAGCTCAGTTGGTTAGAGCACCAGCCTGTCACGCTGGGGGTCGTCGGTTCGAGCCCGATCCGGGTCGCCATTTGCTGCTATAGCTCAGTTGGTAGAGCGCATCCTTGGTAAGGATGAGGTCTCCAGTTCGAATCTGGATAGCAGCTCCATTGAAAAAACCACTTGAAGTCTTAGAGCTTCAGGTGGTTTTTTGTTTGCCATTTTCCCGGTTTCTCCGGCCGGGAAGCCCTCTCTTTCCAGCGAAATGCCCAAAATTGGGTCTGATTTTTCCACATTCCGGCAATTGAACTTTTGGATGGTTTGCAGTACACTTTGTGTAAGAGAGTTGGTTATTTTTGTGTCAAACATCCACAAACCAGAGAGTTTTGATTGAATCGGAGGTATTTCCTATGGCTCGTTTTACTCTTCCCCGCGATCTGTACCACGGCAAGGGTGCTCTGGAAGCCCTGAAGTCCTTTACCGGCAAAAAGGCCATGATCTGTGTCGGCGGCGGTTCCATGAAGCGGTTCGGCTTCCTTGACCGCGCTGTTGGCTACCTGAAGGAAGCCGGCATGGAAGTGGAGCTGTTTGAGGGCATCGAGCCCGATCCCTCTGTTGAGACCGTCATGCGCGGCGCAGAGGCCATGCTGAAGTTTGAGCCCGACTGGATCATTGCCATGGGCGGCGGCTCCCCCATTGATGCCGCAAAGGCCATGTGGATCAAGTACGAGTACCCTGGGATCACCTTTGAGGAGATGTGCAAGGTGTTCGGCATTCCGCCGCTCCGCCGCAAGGCCCACTTCTGCGCCATCTCTTCCACCTCCGGCACCGCCACTGAGGTGACCGCCTTCTCCATCATCACCGATTATCAGAAGGGCATCAAGTACCCCATCGCTGACTTTGAGATCACCCCCGATGTCGCCATCGTCGATCCCGATCTGGCCGAAACCATGCCCAAGAAGCTGGTTGCCCACACCGGTATGGATGCAATGACCCACGCCATCGAGGCTTATGTTTCCACCGCCCACTGCGACTACACCGACCCGCTGGCCATCTTCGCCATCCGGATGATCCAGGGCGATCTGGTGGACAGCTACAACGGCGATATGTCCAAGCGCGATTCTATGCACAACGCACAGTGCCTGGCCGGTATGGCATTCTCCAATGCGCTGCTGGGCATCGTCCACTCCATGGCACACAAGACCGGTGCTGCCTTTGCCGACTACGGTGCACACATCATCCACGGTGCTGCCAACGCCATGTATCTGCCCAAGGTCATCGCCTTCAACGCCAAGGACCCCGAGGCCAAGAAGCGCTATGGTGTCATCGCTGACGAGATGAAGCTGGGCGGTTCCAACGACGACGAGAAGGTCAAGCTGCTCATCGAGTACCTGCGCGGCATGAACGATGCACTGAACATCCCCCACTGCATCAAAAACTACGGCCCCGATTCCTACCCCACCGAGCAGGGCTTTGTTCCCGAGGAAGTGTTCCTGGAGCGTCTGCCCGAGATCGCAAAGAACGCCATCGGCGATGCCTGCACCGGCTCCAATCCCCGCCAGCCCAGTCAGGAGGAGATGGAGAAGCTGCTCAAGTGCTGCTACTACGACACTGAGGTCGACTTCTGATTAAAACCGACATTTTACAGACACTTTTACCTCTTTCCCATAACAGCAAAGCCGCAAGCCCTTAACAGGCCTGCGGCTTTGTTGTTTGATGGGCCTCTCAGGCGCTCCGCGCCAGCTCCCCCTGACTGGGGCTGCCAGGCTTGCGCCGCTGCAGACGGCAGAGCGATGGATACAAAAAAACCGCCCTGACGGTTTCCCATCAAGGCGGTTTGAGCTGGAGCTGCTATCCAGATTCGAACTGGAGACCTCATCCTTACCAAGGATGCGCTCTACCAACTGAGCTATAGCAGCACAATCACAGCTCAATTATTTTACCACAAGAATTCCTTCTTTGCAAGTGTTTTTTGCAAAAAATCCAATTTTTCTGTTCCAAAGCAAAAAAGCCCAGAGCGATACCGCTCCAGGCTCCTTTGTCTGTATGTACATATCATGTGTATAATGTCCGGGGCGGATATTGTCAAGGGAAGTGAACGGGTTTCATCTCTAGGTACCCACCGATTCATCTTGTTTGGTGTTTTGCATCCACCGCACCAGCGCTTCGGCATCCTGTTTGCCTTTGGCGTACATTTTTTCAAGGCCGGCGCGGTTCTTGGTCAGGGTGGACATTCCCTCGGTGCTGTCCGGGGCGATGATGCAGACAAGGCCCTGCCGCTCCAGCTCCCGCGCCCGCTGGACAGCCGTGTTGTACCGCCCTGCCCGGCGGCGCAGCCCCTCGGCTGCAGCGGGGTAATGCGACTGCAGCAGGTGTGCCAGATGCTCGTCCAGGGCATCACTCCTCACCAGCCCAATGGGCTTGGTCAAGATGAGAGCCACCCGGTCGCAGCCGTGGGCAAAGGCCCATTCCAGCGGGACGGGGTCGGCCAGGCCGCCATCAAAATAAGGCACGCCGTCGATGACGCAGGGCTGGTCGATGACCGGGATGCAGCAGGATGCCATGAGGATGCGGTAGTCGTCCGGGTGGAGGTCTGCCTTGGTGAAATACTGCGCCTCGCCGTTCTGTGCATTGGCGGCCACCACGCAGAGCTCTGCCGGGCTGCGGGCAAGCGCCGCGTAATCCAGCGGATTCTCGCCGCCTGCATTGCTGAGGGTGCCGTAGACATAGCCCAGATCGAGATAGGAGTGCTTGTGGATGAGGTTGTGCACGCTCATGTACTCCCTGCGGAAGGAGTATTCATCGTAAAAGGGCTTGTTCCGCCCATGCTGGCCTGCCAGATAGGACGCCATATTGGCGCTGCCCGCCGAAACGCCGATGCAGAGATCGAAGCGGAGGTCCTCCTCCAGGCAGCGGTCCAGCACGCCAGCGCCGTAAATGCCCCGCAGGCCGCCGCCCACATCGATGACACCGTATTTCATGGTCTGTTCCTCCATCGTTTCATTCCATTTCCCTCCCAGTATAACGGGACGGCGGGAAATACTCATTGAGCAAACGGCGGCATCTGATGCAATTTGCGGCAGAAAGCAGGATCTGCCGCAAAAGAAAAGCACGAGACCGAAATCTCGTGCTTTTTTAGTGGAGCATTCTCCACAGCACTCGAACCCAAAACCTCTTCACGGGAGATGGTTTTGGAATCATCCGTGAAGTTGAAATTGAGCACGACCCGGTCGTCAAAGACGTAGACCGAGTTGACAAAGGTATCCATGATCTGCCGCTGGTGTTCCATGTCTCTCATGTCACCCTTGCGGAATTTTTCAAACCAGAACCGCATCCATTCGCGGGTCAGGACGGGCTTTTTCAGCTCTTCTTCCAGAATGCTGGTATTCAGAGCTTCTTTCCGGGCTTCCAGTTCGTCCAGCCGCTGCTTGGTGGTCGGGGTCAGGATGCCCTGTTCAATGGCTTCCAGAAGATTTGCCAGCCGCTTCTCTGTATCCCGGAGCTGGTCTTTCAGGACAGGCAGCCGGGTGTTCTCCTGCTGCTGGGCTTCCATAATTAAATCTATCAGCCGTTCGATGATTTCATCGCTGAAAATCACCTTGATGGCGGTATCCACCACGAACCGTTCCAGCGGCTCCTTGCGAATGGCTTTCAGGTCACAGTGCGCCTTGCCGTGGCGTTTGGCGTTGCCGCACTTGTAGTAATAGTAGGTATTTCCCATGTGGCTGGTGCCGCTTTCGCCGCCCATCAGGGTGCCGCACTTGCCGCAGAACAGTTTAGTGGTCAGCAGATAGCTCACATCCTCTTTCGCAGGGCGACCGTGGGCGATCTTGTTCTGCTCGAAACGTTGCTGCACCCGGTTGAACAAGTCCTCATCCACGATGGCGGGAATGCCGCCCGGTGTCACGATGTCCTTATATCGGTATTCACCTATGTAACGGCGGTTCCGGAAAATCTGGAAGAAGCTGTTCTTCACGAACGGCTTCCCGGTGCGGGTGCGCAGCCCTCGCTCATTCAGGGATGCTGCGATTTTCTCGGCAGGCTCGCCGTTGGCGTACCGGGTGAAGATCTCCTGCACAATGGGAGCTGTCTCCGGGTCGATATGGTACAGCCTGTCCTCCTTGCCAATGGTGAAGCCCAGCGGAACGATCCCGCCGTTGTACTTGCACTGGAGTGCATTTTCGCGCTCACCGCGCGCTACTTTCAGGGCGAGTTCGGCGGAATAGTATTCCGCCATGCCGATCAGCATACTCTCCACCATAATGCCTTCAGGCCCTTGCGAGATGGGTTCCATGGCAGACACCAGATGGACACCGTTCTTTTCCAGCTGGTACTTGTAGTTCACGGCATCGTAGCGGTTCCGGGCAAAGCGGTCCAGCTTCCAGACCAGAACCACATCGAAGATTTTCTTCGCGCTGTCCTTTATCATGTGCTGGAACTCCGGGCGGTCATCCGTCTTGGCAGAGTAGGCACGGTCAATGTAGGTGCCGACCACGGTGATGCCGTTTTTCTCGGCGTAGTCCTTGCAGTCGCGCAGCTGTCCCTCAATGGACGCTTCGCGCTGGCTATCGGATGAATAGCGGGCGTAGATTACGGCGGTCATGGCTGCACCTCTCTTTACACATCATTGAATGTCAGGTTATTCAATCGAAGCAATGTTTCGTATAACCTATATACCATATTTCGCACCCGTTTGCAAGAAAAACAAAACAGAAAAGTGGTGGTGCTCACCGTGAACACCACCACTTCAGAAGAAAAAGGTTCTTTGCTTGCTTTATGCGTCTTAACAATTTGGAAACAATTGCGCAAAAGCTGTTTTGAGCGAATTAGCTGAGAGCAAGAATCGTCCCGTGGCCACAAATTTTCAATTCTTGAAAATTCTCGCCACTTCGGGACTGCTTCTTGTTGGGGCGTGCCTGCCCCAAACCCTGCTAGGAACACGTGCTATAAGCTGGAATTTATAGATTCAATCGATAAAGGTGTGGCTTGTTCCAAACCCATGAATTTATTATAATAGGGCTGTGAGGAGGTGCTGGAATGAAGCAGTGTCCCATTGATTTCTTTGACCCGGAGGTGCAGCATTTAGCCGCATCCGCCGGGTGCAGACTTTACCGGATGCAGAACGACACCGGCGAAGGGCTCATCTCTGAATATCCGATCCTGCCGGGGATTGATCTTTTCTACAACGACTTTCACATGAAGGACGGGCAGAATCAGAACAAACGCCCCATGCCGGATACCATCGAAATCAATCACTGCTGGGAAGGGCGGTTTGAGTGCGAGTTTCAGAACGGCGATTATCAGTATATCGGTGCGGGCGACCTGTCCATTCACCGGCTGAGCCACACCACCCGGCAGACCTGTTTTCCATTGGCACACTATCACGGCATTTCCATCACCATCGACTTGCCGCAGGCGCAGCAGACGCTTTCTTCTCTGGAAGCCATCATGGGCGATCTTGACATCCATTTGGAAACCATCGCCGAGCGTTTCTGCCGAGAAGAGAGCTGCTATGTGCTGCGCAGCAACCGGGAAGTCGCGCACATTTTTTCGGAGCTGTACGCTGCCCCACCGGAAAGGATGGCCCACTACCTGAAAGCCAAGGTGCTGGAGTTGCTCATGCTCCTAAACGACCTGCCGCAGGAGTCCTTCTCCGAAAAGCGACAGTTTTTCTCCCGCAGTCAAGTCATAACTGTTCGGGCGATGCACGATGCAATGATACAGGATCTCAGTCACCATTACACATTGGCTGAGCTTTCCCGGCAGTTCGGCATTGCGCAAACTTCCATGAAGCTCTGCTTCAAAGCCGTTTATGGCAGCTCCATTTATCAATACATGAAATCCTACCGGATGCAGACTGCCCGCGTCCTTTTGCAGGATACAAGTCACAGTGTAACCGAGATCGCAGCTACACTCGGCTATGATAACCCTAGCAAATTTTCGGAAGCGTTCAAAAAGGAATACGGCATAAGCCCCACTCTGTTCCGAAACTCGCCGTCCGAATTGGATGTTTCCTGACGGTTCGGAGTGGCAGACCGTCTTTGTTTTGTTATACTTTCTGGTTAGAAGAAACTAACAAAGAAAGGATATTCCATTATGAGACGAATTCAAACCGGCGTGATTGCCGTATGCCTCGCCGCCGCTCTCCTGTCAGGCTGTGCAGGTTCTTCCGCCCAGAGTACCGCAAGCAGCACTGCCGCAAGTTCTGCGGCTGCTTCTTCCGTCAGCACCACTGCTGTTTCCGCCAACTATGACGGCGGTTCCGGCACGCAGGAAGACCCCTACCAGATCAACAGCGTGGATTCCCTGCTGACCTTTGCTTCCAATGTCAACGATGGCTCGCAGGGCGGCTACGCCGGTGTTTGCTTCAAACTGACCAGTGATCTGGACCTGTCCGGTGTCGAGTGGGCTCCCATCGGCAATATGAACGACATGGAGACACACTCCACCCTGTTCCTCGGCTCCTTTGACGGAGACGGCCACACTATTTCCAACCTGAGCTATACTTCGGATACCTATAACTGCGGTGCCGGTCTGTTCGGCGTGAGCTGCGGTGAGGTGAAAAACCTGACTCTGGAAGATGCCACGGTCACAGTAACGGAAGGCACTTCCATGGCCATTGGCGGCGTTGTGGGCTACAACATGGGTTCTGTGGATAACGTCACACTGAAGGGCGATTCCACCATTACCGGCAATAACTGTGTCGGCGGTATTGTGGGCGGTAACAACAACTCTATCACCAACTGCATGGTGGAGGGGGCTACCGTGGTCGTCATCGGTGACAACCACTTTACCGATAAGATCGTTCAGGCAGACGTTGCCGAGTGCGGCGGTCTGGTAGTCGGCGGCGGCTTTGGCGGCAGCATCGACAACTGCACAGCATCCGGCACCGTGAAAGCCACCGGCAACGAGCCGGTGGGTCTGGGCGGCATTGGTGGCTGTCTGGAAATGATGGACACCATCACCAACTGCACCGCTGATGTGACTATCGAGAGCGAAAACGGTGGTCACGCCATTGGCGGTTTGTGCGGCTATGCAGGCACCCATTCCAACCCGGATGTCTGCCTTGAAACGGAAGGCTTCTCCACTAAAAACTATCCCTCTGTCATTGACAACTGCAATGTGACCGTGAACATCAAGGCAAACGGTGCCACCCATGTGGGCGGCCTTGTGGGTACCGGTCTGTACTACTACGGTGAGGAGACGGTTTTCAAAATCACCAACTGCTCGGTAAAGGGCAGCATTGACGGTGCCGTTACACCCGGTACCGTTGCAGGCCGCGCCGAGGGCAGCACCATTGAAAGCTGCACTGCCGATGTGACCATTGACGAGAACGCTGGTACGGAGCAGGTCGGCACAACGACCCAGATGTACGAAAGCGCAGACCAGTAAAATGATTTTCTCCATAAGGGCAATCAAGTTCGCACAATGATAACTTGATTTCAAAGAAAAAGGCAGGATACCACCGCCACGGTGATACCCTGCCTTTGCTCGTTTAATGCTCTGTGTAGTCCTTCCGCAGAACTTCCGATAAACAAAAAACGTACCCAAACCCTTTCTCATAGAGAATCGGGTTCGAGTACGAACTGTATGGTGGGCCAGCCAGGACTTGAACCCGGGACCAAGCGGTTATGAGCCGCCAGCTCTGACCAACTGAGCTACTAGCCCCCATTGCCCGGTTTGCCGGGCGCACAAGTAAGTATAACAAAAAACGCGCGAAATGAAAAGCGTTTCGGGCAAAATTATTTTGTGCGGTGGGCTTCCAGCTTCTGCTGCATGAACTTGTCCAGCATTTCCTGCGGAAAAAGCGGCTCCTTGTAGCCAAAGGCCTCCCGGATGAAGATCAGGGTGGCGATGGTCTGCCGCCCGGGGTCAAGCCGGAGGGTATACAGGGTGTCCAGCGGCTGCTGGGTAGGCTGGTGCAGGGTCAGATGGAGCAGGAAACCGCCATCGTTCTCACGGCGGCACTCGTAGGCGAACTCGTCGTCCGGGCTGTGCTGGTCCAGCCGGTCGAAGCAATCGTCCAGCGGCAGGTCGGTGCGGAATTCGGAAAGGCCGCTGGGGCCATACTGGCTGCGGCGGGCGTTTTCCCGCCGGGTGAGCAGAAAAACGATGCAGCCCAGGGCGGCCGCCAGCAGGATGAGTGAGAATACAACGTTCATGGGTCCCTCCGCAGATTTTGAATCATGTTTTCCTTATTGTAACACAACCTGCGGAAAATTGTGTTATAATATTTGAAACAATCCAAATTTTTGCTGGAGGACTCCCCCTATGAAGCTCAAATTCACCCATAAGACCTGGTATTTCTTCCTGCTGTGCGCGGCAGCGGCATCCATGCTCAACGGCTTTGCCGTGCTGGGCGGCATGGATTTTTCTTTTCTGGAGATGGTCGCGTTCTGCATCACCGGCATCACCATCCTGTTTCTGGCCGCTGAAAAGGGCTCTGACCCCAAGGACAAGCGCAGCTATTTCCTGATCTTTGTCCTGCTCATGCTCAGCTATGTGCTGAACGGCTGGGCAGCCTACTTATTCTCCGCACTGGTCTGGCCCGCCCTACTGGCATTGGAATACCAGAAAGGCAGGCCCATCCAGTGCCAGCTGCAGCTGGTGGGTGCCGCGGAGGCATTCCACCTGCTTTTTGTCCTGCTCACGGTCTACGGCGGCATGGCAGGCCTGAGCTTCTGGGCCAATCTGCTCTGGGTGCTGCTGGCCTGCGCCCGGGGCTGGGCAGCACTGAGCCTGTACAAGATGCAGGAGGAAGACGCATGACCCAGCGGCGGCGGAACCGGCACCGCAAGCGCCGGGTTGGCCGCCGCGCCTTCCTGATCGGACTGGGTGGCTCTGTATCTGCCGCCCTGACGTATTATCTGCTGCGTTCTATCCCGGCAGGAAACAACGCGGAGCCTGCGCCATCGCCACAGGCTGCCCCCAACCCCGCCCTGCCCAGCGGCGAGTGGCGGGCGGTGTGGGTGAGCTATCTCGAATTTGCAGAGATGGACTTTTCCTCAGAAAGCGCGTTCCGGGCCGATGCTGCCGCGCTGATGGACAACTGCCTGTCCCTTGGGCTGAACACCGTCATTGCGCAGGTGCGCCCCTTTGGGGATGCGCTTTACCGGAGCAGCCTCTTCCCGTGGAGCCACCTGTGCACCGGCGTGCAGGGGCAGGACCCGGGCTTTGACCCGCTGGACGTGCTGCTGACCGAGGCCCACGCCCGGGGGCTATCGCTGGAGGCCTGGGTCAACCCCTACCGGCTCAGGAGCTCGGCTTCCATGCCTCCCGTCCTTGCAGAGAACAGCCTGCTGAACACCCACCCGGAGTGGGTCTGCACCGTGAACGAGGGGGCCTACCTGAACCCCGCCATTCCGGAGGCTGCCGACTATGTGGTACAGGGCGTGGCAGAGCTGGTGCAGAACTACGCCGTGGACGGCATCCACTTTGACGACTACTTCTACCCCACCACCGATCCTTCCATTGACGCGGCGCAGTTTGCAGCCAGCGGGGAAGCTGACCTGACCGCATGGCGGCGGGCCAACGTGACCCGGCTGGTCAAAGCTGCCCACGATGCCGTCAAGGCCGCCGACCCG
This sequence comes from Faecalibacterium hominis (ex Afrizal et al. 2022), assembly GCF_049545105.1. Taxonomy (NCBI): domain Bacteria; kingdom Bacillati; phylum Bacillota; class Clostridia; order Eubacteriales; family Oscillospiraceae; genus Faecalibacterium; species Faecalibacterium hominis (ex Afrizal et al. 2022). The sequence goes on from NZ_CP186860.1 coordinate 1,776,578, forward strand.
ACCCTGCGGTTCGGGGTCAGTCCACAAGGCAACCCGGACAACGACCGGAACGAGCAGTATACCGATCTCTCCGTCTGGCTGACGGCCTCCGGTGCGGATGCCGTTGTGGATTACCTCTGCCCCCAGATCTACTGGGGCTACGGCTATACCCTCTCCTCCGGCAGCACCCGCTTTGCCTTTGAGAATATCACCGCCGAGTGGCTGGCCCTGCCCCGGGCCGAAAGCACGGCCCTCTATTTCGGGCTGGGAGCCTACCGGGTCGGCGTGGGAGACGGTGGAGCCAACGCCGACAGCGTCAGCCAGTGGTGCAGCGGCAGTGCGCTGGCCCGGCAGGTGACCGACCTGCGCAGCGCCGGGGCCGGGGGCTGGGCGCTCTACCGCTATGGCTCCCTGTTCCGCTCCGACGAAAGCGGCCTTGCCGCCGCCGAACGTGCCGCTCTGACGGCATTGAACGGCTAAGACACAGAAAATCCCTTGTAAGCAGGAAAAAAATGCGGTATACTATGGTATCATGCAAAAATATCGCATTTTTCACCTGCTGTTTTTGAGGATAGAAAAACATGAGTAAAACAAAACGAATCCTTGCCTTTGCGCTGGCAGCTGTGCTGGCCGTTGTCGTCCTGACCAGCTGCAAGAGCATTGCCCAAAAGGTGTTCGGATCTTCCAACGAGGTGCAGGAGGACGACACCACCCAGTGGGCCGTGCTCAGCTCTGACCCGCTGATGCTCGATGGCATTGCCGATACCACGGCCAAATACGCCACAGCCCGGGCCAACGGGGCGCTGAACATCGTGTTCAACGGCATCTGGAGCCGCAAGACCGAATACTTCACCGTGCCCAGCGGCCTGCTGAGCATTTACGGCTGCGGCACCACCGACGGCGGTGCCCAGAAGTTCAAGGTCTCCCTCTGGAAAAAGGTGGACGGCGGCGCGCAGTATGTGGACAACACCACCTTCTATTTCACCGCCGACGGCCAGAACTACCACTGCGACATCGGCAACCTTGACCCCAACGCAAGCTACCGCGTTACCATTTCCTACGATTCCAGCCGTTACTACCTCTACGGTTTGATGAAAGTGGAGGGCATCGGCTAAAATGAACACACAAACAAAACACTCTCTCATGCTGATGCTCTGCGCCTTTATCTGGGGCACGGCGTTCGTGGCCCAGAGCGCAGGCTCCGGCATGGGGGCTTATTCCTTTCTGGCCGGGCGCAGCTGGCTGGCGGTGCTGGTGCTGCTGCCCACCGTCCGCGCTTTCGATGCCCTCCACCGCAGGCACGGCGCAGCCTATGGCTGGCCCAAAGCCCCTGCCGACCGCAGACATCTGCTGACGGCGGGGCTTTGCTGCGGCACTTTGCTGTTTGCGGCCTCCGCTGCCCAGCAGATCGGCATCACGCTCAACCCTTCCACGGCCAAGGCTGGTTTCCTGACCGCCATGTATGTGGTGCTGGTGCCGGTGTTCGGGCTGTTTCTGGGGCGGCGGGGCAGTGCCCGGCTCTGGCTGAGCATGGTCATCGCCGTGGGCGGGCTCTATCTGCTCTGCATGAAAAACGGCTTTGGCGGCATTGAGGCCAGCGATTGGATCCTGCTTTCCTGCGCCGTGCTGTTCAGCTTTCAGATCATGACGGTGGACCACTTTGCCCCGCAGGTGGACGGTGTCCGCCTGAGCCTGCTGCAGTTCTTTGTGGTGGCCGTAGAGAGCACCGCTGCCGCCCTCCTGTTCGAGAATCCCACCCTGGCCGAGTTCGGGGTCAACTGGCTCCCGCTGGCCTACTGCGGCGTGATGTCCAGCGGCGTGGCCTACACCCTGCAGATTCTGGGCCAGCGGGACGTAAACCCCGCCATTGCAAGCCTCATCATGTGTCTGGAGAGCGTGTTCAGCGCGCTGGGCGGCTGGCTGCTGCTCCACCAGAGCCTTTCCATGCGGGAGGTCTTTGGCTGCACCCTCATCTTTGCAGCGGTGGTCCTGGCCCAGCTGCCCGTGGAGGACTGGCTGAAATGCCGCAGCGCAAGCCGGAAGTGACCCGGCGCACCGCCGCAGGCATTCCCTATGAGCTGACCCGCAAAAAGGTCAAACGGCTCAACCTGCACATCCGGCGGGACGGCACCGTGGCCGTGAGCATCCCGTGGTCCTACACGGTGGGCTTTGCCGATGCCTTTGTGACAGAGCAGGCCCAGTGGATCCGGGAGGCGGTCTCCCGCCAGCTGCGGCGGAACGCCCGGAATGACCAGCCCCTGCCCTCCCAGGCGGAGGCGCTGGCCTGTTTTACCGCCATGAGCGACAAGGTCTACCCGGCCTTTGCCGGGGTGCTGGGCGGGCAGAAGCCCACCATCAGGGTGCGGGACATGACCAGCAGGTGGGGCGTGTGCTACATGAAACGGCGGCAGATCACCTTTGCGCTGCAGCTCTACAATATGCCGCCCGCCGCACAGATCTATGTGGTGGTGCACGAGTACTGCCACTTCCTGCAGCCCAACCACAGCCCGGCTTTCTGGGCCGAGGTGGAAAAGCTGCTGCCGGACTGGAAAGAACGGCGGGCTTTATTGAAATAAACCTTGTGATAAAAATCAACAGGAGGGGTTCGACCCTTGGAAAGTGAAAAAAAGACCTCCGGCGGCGACAAATATTCAAAGCTGGCCGGAAACACCATTATCTTTGCCATTTCGAGCTTTTCGTCTAAGCTGCTGACCCTTTTGGTGCAGCCGTTCCTGACCTACGCCATGGCCGAGATCGCCGATCTGGGCCTGGCGAAGATCCTGAGCCAGTATGCAAACCTGCTCATCCCCTTTGTCTCGATGGGCATGTCCAACGCCATCATTCGCTTTGGCCTGGACAAGGGCAACAGCGAAAAGCAGGTGTTCACCAACGGCCTGCTGACCATTCTGGGGGGCTTCGGCATCCTGATCCTCTGCTGGCCTGTGGCGCAGTTCCTGCCCGATATGGCGCAGTACGGCTTTCTCATCTACATCTACGTCCTGATGAGCTGCCTGCGCACCCTCTGCACCCAGTTCGTGCGCAGCCGCCAGTGGAACAAGCTGGTGGCCGTGGACGGCATCCTGTGCACCTTTGCCACCCTGATGTTCTATGTGCTCTACCTTGTGGGCTTCCACTGGGGTGCCAACGGCTACCTGCTGGCCATCATCAGCGGTGACCTGGTCAGCGTGCTCTTCCTCTGCATCACCGGCAGGCTGTGGAACTATGTGGAGCTCAAGGGCCTGAACCGGGATCTCTGGCAGCAGATGCTCCGCTTTTCCCTGCCCATGATCCCGGCCCAGATCAGCTTCTGGGTCATCAACGCATCGGACCTGTTCTTCGTGCGCGAGATGTGCGGCGGGCTGGACGGCCACAGCGGCGACGCTTGGAGCGGCCTGCTTTCCACCGGCTACTTCCTGCCCACCATCCTGACTACGCTGGGCCTGATCTTTTACGATGCCTGGCAGCTCTCTGCCGTGACCGAGGAGGAGGGCCGCGCCCGGTTCTTTACCAAGATCTTCCGCACCTATTCCTCGGTGCTGTTCTGCTGTGCAGCGGGCATTATCTGGCTCTGCCGCCCGGTCATGCATGTGATGAAGGCCAACTACTACTACGCCTGGCACTTTGTGCCCTTCCTGACGCTGGCTTCCACCTGCAGCTGCTTCAACCAGTTCCTCAACAGCGCATACGTTGTCAACAAAAAGTCCACCCACAGCCTGTGGACCATGCTGGCCGGTGCCGTGAGCAACTGCATTATGAACTACTTCTTCATCAAGTGGTGGGGGCCCATCGGCGCAACGGTGGCTTCCTTCTTCGGTCTGGGCATCGTGTTCGTGCTGCGTGCGCTGGATGCCCACAACATGATCGGTATGTCCATCCACCCGGGCCGGGTGGCGGTGAACTTCGGTGTGCTGGCGGGCGAAGCCCTGCTCCTGCTGGCCGAGCCCCCGCTCTACGGCCTGTGGACAGGCCTCCTGACCGCCGCCATCATCCTGTTCAACTTTGCAGGTGTCTGGGCCATGGCCCGGATGCTCCTGCCCAAGCTCCTGGGCCGCCGGGGCAGGGCTCTGGTGAGTACAGTAGACAACTGGATCAAAAAGTAAGCAAAAAACGACCCTCTCCGGGAATTGCAATGCGGAGAGGGTCGTTTTCTCTTAATGTCCCAACTTATACGCCAAAGAACTCCTTGGCAATATCGGCACTCTGCTTGGCATCCTTGGCGTACCAGTCGGCACCGATCTTTTTTGCATATTCGGGGGTCAGCACAGCGCCGCCCACCATGATCTTACAGTCCAGTTTGGCATCGTGCAGGGCCCGGATGGTCTCCTCCATGCTCTTGAGGGTGGTGGTCATCAGGGCGGAAAGCCCCACCAGATGCACATCCTTCTCCCGGACGGTATTCACGACCGTTTCCACCGGCACGTCACGGCCCAGGTCGATGACCTCAAAGCCATAGTTTTCCAGGATGACCCGGACGATGTTCTTGCCGATGTCGTGGACATCGCCCTTGACGGTGGCAATGACGATGCGGCCCTTGCTGGCGCTGCCCTCGCCCTTTTGGGCAATGGCGGTCTTGATCTCCTCAAAGGCCCCCTGTGCGGCGGTGGCCGCCTGCAGCAGCTGCGGCAGGAAGAGGGTTCCCTTTTCATACTTTGCGCCCACGATATCCAGCGCCGGAATGAGGGCTTCGTCCACCAGCTCCAGCGGCTCCTTTTCCTCCAGCAGCGCCCGGGTGCGGACAGCTGCCTCGCCCTTCAAGCCCTTTTCCACCGCCTTCATCAAGGGGGCATAGGGGCCGGCGGCCTCCGGTGTTTCGCCTGCTGCCGGGGCGGTCTGGGCATTCTGCACAGCCTGCACCAGTGCGGCGGAGGCCGGCACCCGGTTGGCATACCGCTCAATGTACTTCGTGCTCTGCGGGTCCCGGTTGGTCAGAACGTTGTAAGCGTAGACCGCTGCCATCATCTCCTCGCTGGAGGGGTTCATAATGGCAAGGTCAAGCCCGGCATACATGGCCATGGTGAGGAAGGTGGTGTTCAGGTAGGAGCGGCAGGGCAGGCCAAAGCTGATGTTGGACACGCCCAGAATGGTGCGCACCCCCAGCTCCTCCTTGCAGGCGTGAAGGGCCTGCACCGTGGCAAGCACATCCTCCTGCTGGGCGCTGGCCGTCAGGGTCAGGCAGTCGATATAGATGTCCTCCTGCGGGATGCCTGCCGCCAGTGCTGCGTCCCGGATGCGGCGGGCAATGGCCACGCGGTCCTCGGCTTTGGGCAGGATGCCCCGCTCGTCAATGGCAAGGCCGACCACCGCCGCGCCGTACTTTTTGCACAGGGGCAGGATGGTGTTCAGCTTTTCCACCTCGCCGTTCACCGAGTTGACGATGGGCTTGCCGTTGTAGACCCGCAGGCCCCGTTCCAGCGCCTCTGCATGGGAGGAATCCAGCTGCAATGGCAGGCTGACCACGCTCTGCAGGGCCTTGACCACCTGTTCCATCAGGGCAGGCTCATCCACGCCGGGCGCACCCACGTTCACATCCAGGATCTGGGCCCCGGCCTCGGTCTGGCTCACGGCCTGTTCCAGCACATAGTTCATATCCCCTTCCCGCAGGGCCTGCTGGAACCGCTTTTTGCCGGTGGGATTGATGCGCTCACCCACCACCGTGATGCCGTCCACATCCACGCAGTCCATGGGGCTGCACACCACCGACTTCATGGGGTGGTCGGGGCGGCCCGGCCTGCAATCGGCAAACACGCCGTTCAGCAGCTGGATAAACTCCGGGGTGGTGCCGCAGCAGCCGCCTGCAGCAAACAGGCCCAGCTCCCGGTAGGGCTTCATCTGCATGGCGTAGAGCTGCGGGGTGATATCGTAGCCCGAGCCATCGGCGCGGGGCAGGCCTGCGTTGGGCTTGACGAACACCGGGAAGCTGCCGGGCAGGGCCTCGGTCAGCCGCTTTGCCATGGGGAAGATCTCCTTGGGGCCAAGAGAGCAGTTGATGCCCACGGCATCGGCCCCCAAACCCCGGGCGGTGGCGGCAAAGCTCTCGACCGTGCAGCCGGTAAAGGTGCGGCCGCCTGCTTCAAAGCTCATGCTGGCCAGCACGGGCAGGCTGCTGTTCTCCTTGACGGCCAGCAGGGCGGCCTTCAGCTCATACAGATCGGTAAAGGTCTCAAGGAACACGAGGTCAGCCCCGGCGGCCACGCCCGCCCGGACGATGCGGCCATACTCTGCCACGGCATCCTCAAACGCAAGGGTGCCGTTGGGTTCCAGCAGCTCCCCCAGGGGGCCAACATCCAGTGCAGCCAGTGCACCGTAAGGGGCACAGGCCCGCTTGCAGTTGGCAATGCCCGCCGCAATGATCTCCTCCAGCGTGTACTCGCTGCCCGCCAGCTTGTGGGCGGAAGCGCCAAAGGTATTGGCATTGATGATGCGGCTGCCTGCGGCAGCGTACCGGGCATGGATGCTCTCGATGAGCGCCGGGTCGGTGATGTTCAGCTCCTCGGGGCGGGCACCCAGTTTCAGGCCCGCAGCCTGCAGCATGGTGCCCATGCCGCCATCCAGCAGGATGGTATTGGGCCGGTCAAACAGTTCATTCGCTTGCACAGGTGATTCCCCTCTTTCTATATTCGCACCGGGTGCGGAGCACGCAGTGCCCGCACCCCGCCAGATGACCCCGGACCGGGTGATCGCTGACCCCCAGAATGGCCGTGATGCTCTTGCGGGGGGTCATCAGGTTGTTTTCCGTGACACAGAGCCCGGCGCGGCGGGCGGTGTCCAGCGCGGCCGCCAACAGCGGCTGCACGGCAAGGGGCCAGTCCCCGTAGCCCGGGGAATAGCGCCCCGTCAGATACTTGCCCTGCCGGGCAGCCCACTGGCGCAGCTCAGCCTCAGCGGCCTCCGCAGCCTGTTCGGCCAGCGCGGAGCCCAGCGCATCCGATGCCACACCGGCGGCGATATCGCCCACACCGGCCCGGCGGATCTGGGCATCCACACCGGGGCCAAGCGTTACGGCCAGCAGCAGGGCGGCGGTGCAGCCTTCCAGATGCTTTGCCACATCTTCCCCCGCCAGGATCCCCGCCGCTGTCAGGCTGTCGGGGTCGGCCTCCAGCCAGACCGCCCGGGGCGTGGCCGCCGCCAGCAGCGGCACGGCGCATTTTTCCAGCAGCGCCTGGGTGGCCGCGTCCGCGCCGCCCCGGGCCCCGAAGTACCGCGCCGCCTGTGCAAGGTCGATGCCCTCCGGCTTTTCCAGCCGCAGCGGCATACTTGGCCCAATGCTCATCTGCCCGCCCTCCTTTACAAGAATAAAGAATAGACTTAGTATACAGCATCCCCGTTTTCCCGTCAACGCAAAACACCGCATTTATTTTGGCTTGCAACCGATTGCATTTGCAAGCAATCTGCGTTATACTGTAAAAAAGGAGTGTGATCGTTATGGCTAACACCGCCGCCGTCTATGCCCGCATTGATACCAACCTGAAAGAAAGCGCCGAGGATATCCTTGCTCAACTGGGCATTACCCCATCCAGCGCCATCCAGATGCTTTACCGCCAGATCGTCCTGACCCGGGGGCTCCCGCTCGACCTGCATCTTCCCCCTGCCACCCCCACTGCTGTGGGTGGCATGAGCCGTACTGAGTTGGATACCGAGCTGCAAAAGGGAGTCGCCTCTCTGCAAAATAGCAAAAGTTTTTCTGCCGATGAAGTCGATGCCGCATTGTATCAGGAGTTTGGAATATGAGCAGCGCTTATACGGTCCGCTACGCACCGCAGGCGTTGGACGACCTGCGGGATCTCTACTCCTATGTCGCATTTTCGCTCAAAGAGCCAGCTACCGCCCAAAAACTGGTCAACCGCATCCGCAAGGCTGCTCGCTCACTGGATGCCCTGCCCGGGCGGTACCCTGTTGTGGACTGGGAACCGTGGCAGAGCATGGGGATGCACAGGTTTACCGTGGAGAATTTTCTGCTGTTCTACCTGATCGATCAAAGCACCCGTACCGTAACTCTCGTTCGTATTGTTTATGGTGGGCGGGATCTTCAAAACCTCGCAAAATAGACCCCTGCGGAAAATTTCCAACCTTTTTGCAATAAACCTATTGACAATCTGGGTAAATGGGGATATAATCCAGACAACAAATCCACAAACCTAGTGGGAAATTGAAATCAAGTTCCCCGGGGTCGTAGAGGATTGGGAAAATCGTTGAAAGGAGGGCACCAAAATGACGCTGATCTGGAAAAATCTGCTCCACGCGAACTTCCGTTGTGGGCGAATGTACACCACCCGGGCAGAATATGGGACCGAGCGCTGTGCATTGCCCTCTGCAGACCGAATGTGTGTGCGAATGTGATGGCAAAGCTGCCAAAGCGCTAAACCCGAATTTTGCCCGGTGCACTGAAATGGTGTCAGTGACCGGGATTTTTTATGCGTCAGAATTATACTTTAAGTACAGATAGAGAGGTTAATTACTATGTCTAACTATAAATTTGAGACCCTGCAGCTTCACGTTGGCCAGGAGCAGGCCGATCCCGCAACCGATTCCCGCGCCGTGCCCATCTACCAGACCACTTCCTATGTGTTCCGCAACAGCCAGCACGCCGCTGACCGTTTCGGTCTGGCCGATGCAGGCAACATCTACGGCCGCCTGACCAACTCCACGCAGGACGTGTTCGAGAAGCGCATCGCTGCTCTGGAGGGCGGCGTGGCTGCTCTGGCCACTGCTTCCGGCGCTGCCGCCATCACCTACACCATCGAGGCGCTGGCACAGGCCGGTGACCACATCGTGGCACAAAAGACCATCTACGGTGGCAGCTACAACCTGCTGGAGCACACCCTGACCCAGTTCGGCGTGACCACCACCTTTGTCAACGCTCACGATCTGGCCGAAGTGGAGAACGCCATCCAGCCCAACACCAAGGCCGTCTATCTGGAGACGCTGGGCAACCCCAACAGCGATATCCCCGACATTGATGCCATCGCCGCCATTGCCCACAAGCACGGCCTGCCGCTGGTCATCGACAACACCTTCGGCACCCCGTACCTGATCCGCCCCATCGAGCACGGCGCAGACATCGTGGTCCACTCCGCCACCAAGTTCATCGGCGGCCACGGCACCACCCTGGGCGGCATCATCGTGGACAGCGGCAAATTTGACTGGAAAGCCAGCGGCAAGTTCGGCAATATCGCCGATCCCAACCCCAGCTATCACGGTGTTTCCTTCGCCGATGCCGCAGGCCCTGCTGCCTTCGTTACCTACATCCGCGCCATCCTGCTGCGCGATACCGGTGCCACCATCTCCCCGTTCAATGCATTCCTGCTGCTGCAGGGCACCGAGACCCTGAGCCTGCGCATCGAGCGCCATGTGGAGAACACCAGGAAGGTGGTCGAATTCCTGGCAAACCATCCTCAGGTGGAAAAGGTCAACCACCCCTCTCTGCCCGATCACCCGGATCACGCCCTGTACGAGAAGTATTTTCCCAACGGCGGCGCATCCATCTTTACCTTCAACATCAAGGGCGGCCGCGAAGAAGCCTTCAAGTTCATTGACAACCTGAAGATCTTCTCCCTGCTGGCAAACGTTGCAGACGTAAAGAGCCTGGTCATCCACCCGGCCTCCACCACCCACAGCCAGCTGAACGAGCAGGAGCTGGCCGAGCAGCAGATCTATCAGAACACCATCCGCCTGTCCATCGGCACCGAGCACATTGATGACATCATCGCCGATCTGGAAGCAGGCTTCGCAGCCGTCCGCAGTGAGTAATCCCCCTGTCCCCCATGCTCTGACAAAAACTCTCCTCCCTTCTCCTTTTTGATCGTGTGTGCAAAGAACCGCCGCCCGAAATTTCCGGGCGGCGGTTCTGTTTTTGTGTGTTCGTGTTTTTACAGCCGGCGTTCCAGCCAGTCACCAATGTCAGCAAAGACCTCTTCGCGGTTCAGCTCCACCAGCAGCTCATGCCGGGCGCTGGGGTACAGCTTGACCTCGATGTTCTTCACACCGGCATCCAGCAGGCTCTTGACCGCCCGCTTCACGCCTGCGCCCTGTTCGCCCACCGGGTCGGCATCGCCTGCCAGGAACAGCAGGGGCAGATCCTTGGGCACCCGGGCCAGAAGAGCCGGGTCGTACAGCCGCAGGATGCCGCTGAACATGCTGTAATAGGCGTTCAGGGTAAAGATAAAGGTACAGCGCTCGTCGGCGCGGTAGCGGTCCACCTCCACCGGGTCACGGTTGAGCCAGTCGTGGGCCGTGCGGCCCTCCAGCCCCTTGTTGTACCCCAGAAACGAAAGTCTGGCCACCAGTTTGCTGCGGTAGTGCCAGCCATGGAACACGGCCAGCACCCGGCAGATGGTCCTGGCCAGCTGCACCAGCGCTTTGGGCTGGTAGCCGGTGCCCATGATGATGGCACCGTCCAGCTCATCGCCCCACTCACAGAGGTACTGCCGCGCGTAGAACGAGCCCATGCTGTGGCCCAGCAGGAAATAGGGCACGCCGGGATACAGCTGCTTTGTCAGGGTCGTCACGGCGTGCAAGTCCTCCAGCAGGGCGCGGTTGCCGTCGGGTTCGCCGAAGTAGCCGTAATCCTCTTTGGTGCGGATGGACCCGCCGTGGCCCAGGTGGTCGTTGCCGGTGACAAGGATGCCCCGGGCGGCCAGGTTCTCGGCCAGCGGCTTATAGCGGTCGATGAACTCCACCATCCCGTGGGAGAGCTGCAGCACCGCCCGCACCTCTCCCTCCGGCACACAGCGGAACGCGTGGAGCGTCCGCCCCGGCTGGCAGGACGGCAGGGTAAAGTCGATCATCTGGCTCATGGGCTGCCCTCCTTCTCCGCTTTATTTTTTCATGCTGCCGATCTTCTTGCGGCAGGAGGTGCAGATGCAGTAGCCTGCATACTGGATGGCGTTGTCGTCCACCTCGCCGCAGAAATCGCAGCTGCCGGTGGGGCGGTATTTTTTGAGGATGATCTCATCGCCCTCCACAAAGATCTCCAGCTTGGCATCGTTGTCCAGCTTCATGCTGGTGCGCAGCTCCTTGGGCAGGACGATACGGCCCAGGCCGTCAACGCCGCGGACGATTCCGGTACTCTTCATAGTTTTTTCTTCTCCTTTGTCATTTACACCTCAGACAGCCATTTCCCAATTTTCTCCCGGCCCTGATCTCTCCTTCAGAGCCTTCAAAGGAAAATTGTGCCATCTCTCCCACTCAGTATACAAAATTTCCAATCATTCGTCAATGATTGCGCGCGGTTTCGACAAAAAGATTTTTCTTTTGCTTCCAAACGCCCATTCTGCCAAATCTGCGGCCGATTCGTTGACAAAACAGCGCACAGCGATTAAACTAAAAGGTAGCGATCCGCAATTTTTTGCCTGTAAATATAAAGGAGCGTTTTTTTATGCCGAGCAATAAAGTCCGCACCCGTTTTGCCCCCTCGCCCACCGGCTACATGCACGTTGGCAACCTGCGCACCGCGCTGTACACCTACCTGATGGCCAAGCACGAGGACGGCACCTTCATCCTGCGCATTGAGGACACCGACCAGGGCCGTTACGTTGAGGGCGCTGTGGATGTCATCTACAACACCCTGCGGGAGACCGGCCTGCTGTGGGACGAGGGCCCGGACATCGGCGGCCCTGTGGGCCCCTACGTTCAGAGTGAGCGGATGGGCATGTTCAAGCAGTATGCCGAGCAGCTGGTGGCAGAGGGCAAGGCTTACTACTGCTTCTGCACCGAGGAGCGGCTGGAGGCACTGCACGCCGAGCAGCGCGCCAACGGTGAGATGACCCACTACGACGGCTGCTGCCGCGACCTGCCCGAGGAGGAGGTCAAGCAGCGTCTGGCCGCAGGTGTGCCCTATGTCATCCGCCAGAAGATCCCCAAGGAGGGCGTGACCGGCTTTGACGATGTGGTCTACGGCCACATCGAGGTCGAGAACAGCGAGATGGACGACCAGATCCTCATCAAGACCGACGGAATGCCCACCTACAACTTTGCCAACGTTGTGGACGACCACCTGATGGGCATCACCCATGTCATCCGCGGCAGCGAGTATCTGTCCTCCACCCCCAAGTACAACCTGCTGTATCAGGCCTTTGGCTGGGAGATCCCCACCTATATCCACTGCCCGCCCGTGATGAAGGACGCACAGAACAAGCTGTCCAAGCGCAACGGTGATGCCAGCTATCAGGATCTGGTGGCCAAGGGCTACCTGAGCGAGGCCGTGATGAACTACATCTGCCTGCTGGGCTGGAGCCCCAAGGGCGAATACGCCGAGCAGGAGATCTTCAGCCTGGAAGAGCTCATCAAGATCTGGAGCCCGGACGGCATCTCCAAGTCCCCCGCCATCTTCGACCCCCTCAAGCTACGGGCCATCAACGCGGAGTATATCCGCCGCCTGAGCCCTGAGGAGTTCCAGAAGAAGGCCGAGCCCTGGATCGATCAGGCCGTGCACACCCCCATCGACAAGAAGCTGCTCTGCGCCAACCTGCAGCCCCGCTGTGAGGTGCTGGGCGAGATCCCCGAGCAGCTGGACTTCTTTGACGCAATGCCCGACTACGATGTGAGCCTGTACACCAACAAGAAGCAGAAGACCACCCCGGAGACCGCCCGGGAGGCACTGGAAGCCCTGCTGCCTCTGCTGAGCGACGAGAGCCTGGACTTCTCTGACCGCGACACTGTATTCAACGCCTGCAAGGCCAAGGCCGAAGAGCTGGGCAAGAAGAACGGCTGGTTGCTCTACCCGCTGGGCATTGCCCTTTCCGGCAAGCAGCGCACCCCCGGCGGCGGCACCGACCTTGCCTGCATGATGGGCCGCGAGACGACCCTTGCCCGTGTCAAGGCTGCCATTGAAAAGCTGAACGGGTGATCTCCCTTCCCCTTTTCGCAATCATATCCACAGAGGTGTTTTTATGATGTACCCGTTTATGACACTGGACGACAACACCGAGATCGTGCATTCCGAGATGCAGCCAGACCACCGTGTAAAGGTCTACATCGAAAAGCCCGACGAGAAGGATTGTTTCCACTCTGCGGTCTGCTATCTGCCGGATTATACCTGGGAGGATGTCAGCGGCTTCACCCCTGCTGAGATCGACCGCTACCAGAAGTTCCTGGAATCCACTGCACATCTGATCCTGCAGTTTTCCCAGGAAGGAGGGGTGGAAAATGCCGCAGGTTTTTAAGATCGGCTCCTACTGGGTCTACTTCTGGGCCAACGAAAATGATCCGCTGGAACCCATTCATGTTCATGTTTCACAGGGTGCTCCCAGCAGCAACGCGACCAAGATCTGGATCACGCGGGCCGGGAAATGCTATCTGTGCCACAACAATTCCAACATTCCGCCCCGTGTTCTGCGAAACATCATGGCCATCATCGAAGCACGAAGCGATGAAGTGATTGCCAAATGGATGAATTTCTTTGGTGAAGTGCGCTATTTCTGCTGATTTGAGCCGCTTCCCCGCATGACCCCATAAAACGCCGCGCGCCCGCGCTACAGTATATGCAAAGGGCGCGGGAAACAGAACATTGCAAAAGATCCCCGCCGGAAAGCGGGGATTTTTTCATGCCGGAAACCACAAAACTGCACCCGAAGCAGCCTGTTGCCGCCGCGTTGGCCTCCCGGGCGGCGGTACGCCCGGCCCTGCGGCAGGGCGGGGCCTTTGCGCTGGGGCTTGCCGGGGGCTGGGCCGTTCTCTACGGGGCCCTGCTCCCCTTTGGGCTGGGGCTGACATTGGGCCTGCCTGCGGACTGCTTTGCCGCCTGCGCAGCCGGAGCTGCGCTGAGCATCCTGTTCCACGGGTTCGGGGCGTTTTCGCTGGACAGCCTCTGCCTGCTCTGCGCTGTGGGGGCGGCCGTGGCCGCCCGATGGCTCTGGCCCGGCAGGCTCCGCCCGGCATTTCTGGCCGGGTGCGGGACGCTGGTGCTGGGGGGTGCCTGCTTTGCGCTGGGGCCCGGCGGGGCAGGCTTCACGCTGGTGTTCTTCTGCGGGGCAGATGCCCTGCTGGCGAGCAGCTTCGGCTATGCGCTGCAGCGCTTCCCACCTGAAAAACCCGGTTTTGGCACCCTGCTGGCCGCTTCTGCCGTGGCGGCGGCGCTAGGCGGGCTGCGCTTCGGCCCCCTCTGCCTTGGGGTAGCGGCCTGCGCCATGGTGGATGCCGCCCTCTGCTGCCGCGGGCAGGAAAAGCCCGCGCTGGCCTTTGCTGCCTTCACCGGGGCCGCGCTCTGCGCCGCAGACCCTTCCCTTGCCCCGGCAGCGGTGGGGCTCTGCTGCGGCACAGCGGCAGCGGTCCTGCTGGCCCCCGGGCGGCGGGCTGAGACCCTTGCCGCCTGTGCGGGCGGGTGTGTGCTGGGGGTACTCTGTGTTCCCGCCCCCGGCACGGCCCTGCCCCTGCTCCTCAGCGCCGGGCTGGGCCTTGCGGCCCCCGCCTTTTTCCCAAAACACTGGCTGACACCGGTGCCGGAAGCCCCCGCGCCGCCCGAGGAGCCGCCCCGGCTTTCTGCCGCCGCCACCCGGCTGGAAGCAGTGGCCGAGAGCCTTTCCTCGCTGGCCGAGACGGTGAACGCTGTGTACGATGCGTTTCCCCGCCGGTGCGACACCTTCCGCTGGGTCATCGACAACACCCACGACAACCTGTGCTTCAACTGCGGGCGGCGGGAAACCTGCTGGAAGCAGGAATACACTGCCACGCTGGACGGGATGAACGCCCTGCGGCCCATTCTGGAACAGCAGGGACACCTGCAGGCCAGCGACCTGCCCGGCCAGCTGTCCAGATGCATCCACCCGGCGGCGCTCTGCGCGGCGGCAAACCGCTCCTTTGCGCTCTACCGGAGCCGGAAGGAGGCCCATGTCCACGCCGAAGCCATGCGCACCGCCCTGACCGAACAATACAGCGCCATGGCCGATGCCCTGAGCGTGCTCAGTGAGCAGCTGGGCCGCCCCGGAAACCCGGAGCCCTACAAATCCGGGCGGGTGGCCGCGTTTTTTGCCAGCCTGGGCACGCCGCCGCTGGAATGTGCTGTCACGCTGGACGACCTGGGCCGGGCACGGGCGGCGGTCACCCTGCCCCGCACCCGCTTCTCCTCCCCCGAACTGGCCGCACTGGCGCAGGAGACCGGGCGCATCTGCCGCCGGGACTTCGACCCGCCGCAGGTGCTCTCCTGCAAAGGGATGACCACCCTGCTCTTCTGCGAAAAGCCCGCCCTCCGGGCCGTGTTCGGAACTGCGGGCACAGCGGCAAAGGGCACTGTCTCCGGGGATGCGGTCCAGCAGTTCTGCAGCCCGGCCGCTGCCCAGATGATCCTGTGTGACGGTATGGGCACGGGCCGCCCGGCCGCCGTGGATGGCAGCCTTGCCGCCGAGCTCACAGCCCGCCTGCTGAAAGCCGGTTTCACCGCTGAGTTGGCGGCGCGGCTGGTCAATGTGGCGCTGGCCCTGAAAAGCGATGAGGAGAGCGGGGCCACCCTCGACCTGATCAGCGTGGACCTTTACACCGGCACGGCACGGATCTTCAAGGCCGGGGCCGCCCCGGGCTTTCTGGTGCACGGGGGCCGCGCCCGTCCGGTGGGCGATATCAGCCTGCCCATCGGCATTCTGGGCGGCGTGAACGGCCAGAGCCGGGTGGTGCATCTCGCCGCCGGAGACTATGCCGTACTGGTCTCGGACGGTCTGCTGGTGGACGGCCCCGGCTGGGTGGCCAAGCAGCTGGAACTCTCCGCCGCCGCAGGCGACCCGCCCGAGAAGGTGGCCCGGATTCTTGTGGAGACCGCCCGCGCCCGCGCTGAACAGACCGGCCGACCCGATGATATCACCGCCGCCGTGCTCCGGTTAGAGCCCTGCGGACATTGAAAATTTCACAAAAGGGGCATATAATAGCCTTATCTTTTACTAGGGAGGACTGCCCATGTTAAAACTCACCGTTTCCCAGGATGGCAGCAGCGATTTTGCCAGCATCTCGGAGGCCGTGCTGGCGGTGCCCTACGAGCTGGAAGCAGAGATCAGCATCGGCCCCGGCATCTACCGGGAAAAGCTGGTCTGTGAAAAACGGGCGCTCACCCTGCGGGGCGCGGGAGCTGATGCCACCACCCTGATCTTTGGGGACGGCGGCAAGCTGCCCCACCCGGATGGGCGGCCCACCCACACCTTCCGCAGCTACACCGCTTTTTTCAGCGGCGGCAGCGTAACGGTAGAGGATCTGACCATTGCCAACGATGCCGGTCCGGGCAGTGCCGTGGGGCAGGGCATTGCCGCCTATGTGGATGCCGAAAAGGCCGTGTTCCGCCGGGTAAGGCTGCTGGGCAACCAGGACACGCTCTTCTGTGCGCCCCTGCCCGAGGCTGAACGGGAGAAGGACGGTTTTCTGGGCCCCCGCAAGTTTGCGCCCCGCCGCCCCTCGGCGCAGTATTACCAGAGCTGCGAGATCTCGGGGGACATCGATTTCATCTTTGGCGGGGCCGATGCCCTGTTTGAGCAGTGCATCCTGCGCACAGTAGACAACCACCTTCCCCACAGCTACATCACCGCCCCTTCGGGCAGTGCCAACGGGCTGGGCTTCGTGTTCTGGGACTGCGATTTCGTCTCCGACTGCCCCGCCGGAACGGTCTATCTGGGCAGGCCCTGGCGGCCCACCGGAAAGACTGCCGTGCTGGACTGCCGCCTTGGAGCCCACATTGCACCGGAGGGCTTTTCCGGCTGGAATGACCGCACGGACACCTGCCTTGCCCGCTTTGCTGAGGCCGGAAGCAGCGGCCCGGGGGCACGCCAGCGCCCGGACTGGGTCGCAGCGCCCTCTGCCGCCGATGCCGCTGCCCTGCTGACCCAGGCGCGGAAGCTCTGCCGCCCCTGAGATCAAAAACAAAGGAATGTGAATATGAAGAAACTCCCCAACGCCGTAAAATGGCTCATTATCGTGGTGGTGCTGGCCCTGATGGGCTGGATGCTGGTCAAGGTGAACGACCGCGCCTCCCGCGTGAAGATGCCGGAACCGGACAACAGTCTGGGCATTTACCGGAAAGCAGATGCTTAAAAAGAGCGACCCTCTCCGTCATTGTTTCGGAATGACGAAGAGGGTCGTTTTACTTTGTATCCGTTGCAATGAACCAGAAAGTCGTGCCTTTGCCCAGCGTGCTCTGCACGCCGAAGCGGAAGCCGTGCTGCTGGAAGATGGCCTTGGTGATGGAAAGCCCCAGGCCGGTGCCCTGCTTGCCCGCATCGGAACGGGAGCGGTAATACCGGTCAAAGATATAGGGCAGATCCTCGGCACAGATGCCGGGGCCGTGGTCCTCGATCTCCACCCGGACTCCCTCGGGTACCTTAGAGGCCCGCAGGAGGAAGATGCCGTCCCCGCCGATGTGGTGCATGGCGTTGCCCAGCAGGTTGTGGAGGGCGCGCTGCATCATGTTGGGGTCGGCATAGACAGGCAGCTCTTCCTCCGGCAGTTCCAGCTTGAGCTGCCAGCCATTTTGGGCACAGACCGCGTCATAGCGCTCACTGACCTCATCGCAGAGCTGGCCCATATCAAAGTGGACCTTCTCGCACTTTTCCGCGCCGCTGGTCACCTTGCTCAGCTCCATGACGCTGGAGACCAGCGCCGTCAGCCGGTCGGCCTCATCCACGATGATGTTCATCTGCTCGTCCCGGTGGGCCTTGTCGTCGCCGGTGATGTCCCGCACCGTCTCCGCATAGCCCTTGATGAGGGTCAGCGGGGTGCGCAGGTCGTGGGAGACATTTGCCAGCAGGTCGCGCTGCATCTGAGCCGCGTGCTGGACTTCCTTGGCCATGTGGTTGAACTCCTGCGCCAGGTCGCCCAGCTCGTCCCGGCGGTTGGTCTCCACCTGAACGGCGTAGTCGCCCTGTGCCACCTGCCGGGCCGCCCCCGAAAGCTGGCGCAGGGGCTTGGTGAACCACTCGCTGAACAGCCACGCCGCGCTCATGGAAAAGGCAAAGATCAGCGCCGCCGCCAGCGGCAGCACCGTGCTCATCACCTCGCCGGCCTCCGAGACATGCATCAGGCTGGTGGTCACCAGCACGGTGTAGCTGCCGTCGGAGGTCGTTCTGCCCACCATCAGCTCCACCGTGCCCGAGGGCGTGGGCGGGTTGATCTTCCGCACGCAGCTGCCGGTCTCGCGGCAGAGCTGGCGCATGGCGCGGGCGGTGCTGTAAGAGGGCAGCTCGCTGTTTTCATCGGTGGGCCGGGTGCGGTGCAGGTTGCAATAAGAGAGGTTCTCCACCTTGAAGATCTGCCGCAGCGTGACATCGGAGATATCCACGCAGAAGCTGCTCATGCCGCCGTTTTCGTAGATCTCGCTGCTGAGCTGGTTGAAAAACTGGCTGTTGACATAGAGCTGACTGCCGAACCCCCAATAAGAGAGGGTCTGGCCGTCGGCAATGGCATCGTCCAGTTTCTGCACGATGGCATCCGCCTGTTCGGTCAGCTGCTTCTGGATATGGGTGGTGTACAGGGGCTCCAGCAGCTGGGTGCACAAAAACCAGAACAGCACCAGCAGCAGCAGACAGATGAAGCAGAGGAACCACATCAGTTGCCCGCGGATGCCCACGGTACGCCGCTTTTTTTCGGGTTGCCGCATCAACCGCAAACCTCCTGTTTAACGCGCTGCATCCGGGTCGAACTTATAGCCGATGCCCCACACGGTGGCAATATAGCCCCGGCATTTGCCCAGATGGCCCCGCAGCATCTTGACATGGGTATCCACGGTGCGGTCCTCGCCGAAATAGTCGTAGTTCCACACCTTCTGCAGGATCTTCTCCCGGCTCAGGGCAATGCCCTTGTTGGAGGCCAGGAACACCAGCAGGTCAAACTCCTTGGGGGTCAGGCTCACATCCTCGCCCGCCACCCGCACGGTGTGGCTGGCCGTGTCGATGGTCAGTTCGCCGAAGGTCATGGTGCCGTCCGATGCCTCGGAGCGGGGCATGGTGCGGTTGAGCACCGCCTTGACACGGGCCACCAGCTCCCGCGGGGAGAAGGGCTTGACCACATAGTCATCCGCGCCGCCTTCCAGACCGGCCAGCTTATCATACTCCTCGCCGCGCGCGGTCAGGATGATCACCGGCGTGTTGATGTGGCGGGCGCGCATCTCGCGCAGGCAGGTCATGCCGTCCATAAAGGGCATCATCACATCCAGAATCACCAGATCAAAACCGCCGCCGCTCAGCAGCGAAAGGGCGGCAGAGCCGTCGCCCGCTTCCTCGCAGACATAGCCTGCATATTGTAAATGCTCCCGGATCAGTTCCCGGATGCGTGGTTCATCATCAACGATCAGTATCTTTGCCATCTGAGGTTTCCTCCTCGTTATCAAAATAGCTCCAGTTTCTAGGGGTATCATAATATAATTATTGGAAAATTTTGTGAAGTTTAAGTGAATGGTTTGGAAAACCGCCGCCCCATTTCTTTTAGTATACCACAAAAGCCCCGCAAGAAACAGCAGGAGCCTGCCGCCCGCTTGCTTCTCTGCTATAAAGTGTGCTATACTGATTTGATAAAAACAACCATCAGAACAAAGGAAATCTGCCTATGCGCATCGGATTCGTTGAACTGCTTCTCATCCTGCTCATTGCGTCACTGACCATCGGGCCCAGTGCAGCCCTGTGGGTAGACCGCTGGCTTCGCCGCGCCAACCGGGCCAGCGCCGCCGCTGCCCGCCGCCGGGCCGTGCAGGAGGCCCAGCGTGCCGCCGAGCGGGAGGAAGTGCTCCAGAGGTTCCAGAAATTGAGCATCGTGTTTACGCTGGCCGCGGTTGCTGCGCTGGTCTGGGCGCTGGTGCTCCGGCCCATTGAGGCCCCGCCCAAAACCTACACCGCCCCGGATCACCGGCAGGCCTCCGGCGCGGCACAGGCAGCGCTTTCCACCGACCGCAGGGAGATCTGGGATCTGGGCGGGTATCAGGGCGTGGACTGCATCCGCACCCGGGATGGCCTTGTCTATGCAGCGGCATGGAACGGCTCCTCCCTGAAGAAACGCACCAGCGATCTGGTGCGCACCGACGGCGGCAACGCTGCGGTCATCCTGAACGTAGAGGGCGAGCTGACCGGCTTTGCGTTTGATGCTGCGGGAGACCTGTGGCTCACAGTTCTCACCCCTGCCGGGGGCACCCTTTGCCGCGCCCGGCACGACAGCTGGGGCGCTTCGGTGGAGCAGGTGGTCACGCAGATCGACGGGGCCCCGCTGGGGGCCCTTTCTGCCGTGGAGGTCGGTGCGGACGGCAAGGTCTACTTTGCCGTGGTCGGGCAGGAGAGCGCGGAACAGGGGCTGGAAAGCGCCCTGCGCACCGAGCTGCTGGCCCACACCGGAACAGGTGCGGTATACGTTTATGATCCCGCTGCCCGCACCGTAGAGCAGGTGGTGGGCGGCATTGCCGGAGCGTCCGGCCTTGCGCTGGACGAGCGCACCCAGACCCTCTACATCGCCGACCTCGGCAGCCGCTGCATCTGGAGCGCTGCGGCCTCTGCCCGCAGCCTGACTGCAGGGGGCAAGGGTTGTCAGAGCAGCTTCAGCGGGCTGCCGGGCTATCCCGGCGCGTTGGCGCTGGATGAGGACAGCACCCTCTACATCAGCTACCGCTGGGCCAGCTCCAGCTGGCTGGAACGCCATGCAGGCAGCACCTTCCTGCGCGGTGTGGCTCTGCGGCTGAGCGAATCGATGCAGGAGAACCTGTTCTCCCTGCCCGCCGACGGCATCCGCGCCGAGGCCGTTTCCACCGCCAGCGGAAGCTGGCTGTGGAGCTTTTCCGGCAAGCCTCAGGGCAGCAGCTCTGCCCTCTGCCCGGTGGAGAACCGGGTGTATTTTGGCATCGCGGGAGAAAAAGCGCTTTATTCTGCACGGGTCTGAACCGCTCCGTCACGCTTCGCATGCCAGCTTCCCTGCCATGGGAGCCCTGGGCATCCCGGAAAAATTGTTGCAAACGCTTGGGCCCAATCGAATACAGAACATCGGGTCATCGCGGCAACCGATCGATACGAGGTAATTGATATGACAGACGCATTCAAACAGCAGATCCAGGCGGAAGCCCGGCAGGCAGTGGAAGAGCTGCTGGAACAGGCAAAGCTGAAAAAAGGCGACGTGTTCGTGGTGGGCTGCTCGTCCAGCGAGATCGTGGGCGGGCACATCGGCAAGGACAGCAGTCTGGAGGCAGCGCAGGCCGTGTATGCAGGCATTGCGCCGGTGCTGGCTCAGCGCGGCATCTGGCTGGCGGCACAGTGCTGCGAGCACCTGAACCGGGCCATTATCATTGAGCGGGAAGCCGCCGAACAATACGGTTGGGAGGAAGTGTGTGTCGTGCCCCGGCCCCATGCGGGCGGCAGCTGGGCCACCACCTGCTGGAAGCAGTTCAAAGACCCCATTGCTGTGGAGGAGATCCGCGCCCACGCCGGTATCGACATCGGCGGCACCCTGATCGGGATGCACCTGCGCCGGGTGGCCGTGCCGGTGCGGCTGAGCCTGAACCAGATCGGTGAAGCAAACATTCTCTGCGCCCGCACCCGTCCGAAGCTCATCGGCGGAGAGCGCGCAAAATATACCGAGGAGGACTGATGCCTTATGGCAGAAAAAACACCGGAAGAGATGCGGGAGGCCGTGCTGGCCATCCGTGAAAAGATGGCCGCCGCTGCCCGGGAGGCGGGCCGTGACCCTGCCGAGGTCCAGCTGTGCGCCGCCTGCAAGACCCGCACCGCTGAAACTGTGGCCGCAAGTGCCGCCCTGCCCATTGACGTGTTTGGCGAAAACCATGTGCAGGAGCTCTGCGCAAACTTTGACGCAGGCGCTTACTGCGGCAAGCCCAGCCATTTCATCGGGCACCTGCAGACCAACAAGATCAAAAAAGTCCTGGGCCGGGCCAGCCTGATCCAGAGCGTGGGCAGTGAACACCTTCTGACCGCCATCGAGAAGGAAGCCGCCAAGGCGGGCATCGTGCAGAACGTCCTGCTGGAGGTAAACATCGGCGGGGAGGAGAGCAAGAGCGGCGTTTCGCCGGAAGCGCTCTGGCCCCTGCTGGATGCCGCTGCCGCACAGGAGCACATCCGGGTCAAGGGCCTGATGGCCATTCCCCCGGTCAATGATGACGATGCACAGAACCGCCGGTATCTCGCCGCCGTCCATGACCTGTTCGTAAAGGCCGGGGAGCGCGGCTATTCCAACGTGGAGATGCAGACCCTCTCCATGGGCATGAGCGGCGATTATGAGAACGCCATCCGCGAAGGCGCAACGCTGGTGCGTATCGGCACTGCGATCTACGGCGAACGGGATTACAGGAAAAGATAAAATTGCTCGCCCTCTCAGTCTCGCTTCGCTCGCCAGCTCTCCCAAAGGGAGAGCCCTTGGCATAAAGATGAAGCTTGCAAATCCTGCCAAAGCCTCCCACTTTGGGGGAGGTGGCATTGCGTCAGCAATGACGGAGAGGGTGAGCCCGTTAAAAAGGAGGAACCATGGCAAAGCAAAACATCAAAGACCCCGGTGCACACCACAACAGCAGCGGCGCGCTCATCCGCCGCTTTTTACCCTATCTGGCAAAGCACAAGGCAGTGCTCTTTCTCGACCTGTTCTGCGCTGCGCTGACCACCCTGTGTGACATCTTCCTGCCCAAGATCATGAGCACCATCACCAACTCGGCCATGGGCGTGGGCATCACCCTGACCACCGGCATCGTGCTCAAGCTGGCGGGCATCTACTTTGTGCTCCGCATCATCGACGGTGCGGCCCAGTATTTCATGTCCGGCATCGGCCACATCATGGGCGTGCACATTGAGACCGACATGCGCCGGGATGCCTTCGACCACCTGCTGCTGCTCGACCACACCTATTACAATAACACCAAGGTCGGCACCATCATGGGCCGCATCACCAACGATCTGTTCGATGTGACCGAGTTTGCCCACCACTGCCCCGAGGAATTTTTCATCGCCTTTATCAAGATCCTGGCCTCCTTCATCATCCTGTGCCAGGCCAGCATCCCGCTGACGTTGGCGGTGTTCGCCTGCGTGCCCCTGATGGGCGTAGTGTCCGTTTACCTGAACGGTCGTCTGCGTGCCCGGTTCCGGCAGCAGCGCATCCAGATCGGTGAGCTGAACGCCACCATCGAGGACAGCCTGCTGGGTCAGGGCGTGGTAAAAGCCTTTGCCGCCGAGGAGCAGGAGCGTGCCAAGTTCGAGCAGGGCAACAAAGACTTTGAGCACATCAAGACGCTGGGCTACTACGCCATGGCTGCCTTCAACACCTCCACCCGCCTGTTCGACGGCCTGATGTATCTGGTGGTCATTCTGGCGGGCGGCCTGTCGCTGGTCAACGGCAAGATCACCGCCGGTGACCTGGTGGCCTACATGCTCTATGTCACCACCCTCATCGCCACCATCCGCCGCATCGTCGAGTTTGCCGAGCAGTTCCAGCGCGGCATGACCGGCATCGAGCGCTTTGCCGAGATCATGGACACCCCCGTGCCCATCCACGATGCTCCAGATGCAAAACCCCTGCAGCCCGGCCCCGGTGCCATCCGCTTTGACGATGTCAGCTTTGAGTACCCGGACGACCACAACAAGGTGCTCCACCATGTCAGTCTGGACATCAAGGCAGGCGAGCGGCTGGCTCTGGTCGGCCCCTCCGGCGGCGGTAAGACCACCCTGTGCAACCTCATCCCCCGCTTCTACGATGTGACCAGCGGCCACATCTACATCGACGGACAGGACATCCAGCAGGTCACCCTCAAGAGCCTGCGCGAGGACATCGGCATCGTCCAGCAGGACGTGTACCTGTTCAGCGGCTCTGTGGCGGATAACATCGCCTACGGTAAGCCCGATGCCACCCGGGAGGAGATCATCGAAGCCGCCCGTCTGGCCGGTGCAGAGCGCTTTATCATGGCCCTGAAGGACGGCTTCGACACCTATGTCGGCGAGCGCGGTGTCAAGCTCTCGGGCGGCCAGAAGCAGCGCATCGCCATTGCCCGTGTCTTCCTGAAGAACCCGCCCATCCTGATCCTGGACGAGGCCACCAGCGCACTGGACAACGAGAGCGAGATCCTTGTGGGGCAGAGCCTGGAAAAGCTGGCCCATGGCCGCACCACCCTGACCATTGCCCACCGGCTGACCACCATCAAGAACTACGACCGTATTCTGGTGCTTGGCTCCGAGGGCATTGTGGAATCCGGCACCCACGACCAGCTGCTGGAGCAGAAGGGTGTTTACTACCGCCTGTGGAACCAGCTGCCCGGCGAGGACACGCTGTAACCCAAAAATTCAGAGATGATAAAAGCGGAACCGCTGTACTTTTCAACGGTTCCGCTTTTTGTTGTGGAAAAATAAAGGGCTGTCCCCTCTTCGTATGTATAATATTATTCCTCATCCTTCGGGTTGTCCAGATGCTTGCGCTGTCTGCGTGTCAGTGCGGCGCACAGCTGCAGCAATGCAAAACACAGGATACCGGTAAAAACACCGGCAATGACAGCACCGACCCAGTATCCATAGGAAAAACCGCTGATCAGCGTAACCGCCACCACAGCAACCAGAGAACACACGGCATTGGCCGGGGCCGTATCCAAAAGGTGACGATCCCACAAACCATTGCGCAGACACGCAACACACATATAGATGCAGCCGATCATAAATACAACCCACTCTCCGGCAGCCTTGTCCGCAGCCCCGAACATCGTCTGCACGATCCACGCCGCCAGAAGGCTGCCCCACATCAACCAGAAGCCACGCCCCTCAATTTTGCGCAGAGTTTGCTCCTGCATCTCGTCCAACTGGTTTTTCTTGCTGTACAGTGAAAATCTCATAACTCATTCCTCCCAGAACAGTTCATCCAGTGTTTTTCCCAAAATTTTGCAGATGCTGCGGCAGAGATTGATAGTGGGGTTGTACTCGCCCTTTTCGATCGCGTTGATGGTCTGGCGCGAGACCCCAGCCGCTTCTGCCAATGCCCCCTGCGTCATATCTTTTTCCGCGCGGGCAGCTTTCAGTTTCAGATTCTTCGGCATCCTGTCACCTCGTCTATTTCCTGTGAGGGTGAACTCGTTCCCTCGGATACAGAATAGCACTCACCAAACATTATGTCAAGTATAATTTACTTTTTGTCTTGTATTTTATATTTCAAAAATAGAAAAAGCCCCGTGTCCGGCATATCGCACCGGCACGGGGCTTTGCAATGATTTCAGAAAAACGTTCCCGGCCCGCCGGGATGTAAGGATGCAACCGGACGCGCTCCAAAATCCCGGAGATAGTGCTGTTCCAGTTCGTCCGTTTTTGCCTCAAAAATAACCACGGCAGATTTACAATCGTTTTTTCATCAGCTTCAGGTTCGTTGCTTCTGCCATCCCGAAGCCGCCGTAAAAGTGCATGTGATGCGCATCATCCGGACAGACCAGTTCAATCATCTGTGCGCCGCGTTCCCGCACACGCTGTTCCACTTCTTGGAGAAGTAATCTGCCATACCCCTTGTTCTGATACTCCCCGAAAATCAGGATCTCGTCGAGATAATAGAATGTAAAATCATCGTAGCTTTCCAAAAAACCGATGACAAGCCCTGTTGGAATATCGTTGTCATCTTCTTGCATCAGGCAGAGGGAATCCTCCATCGTTACCATTTGATGGATTCGCTTATATGCCTTTTCATAAGTCCAGCACCCGCCAGAATGTTGGTTGTAGTGGTTCATGTAGAGCATTGCTACTTTTTCAATATTTTCCTCTGTAATAGGGGTATAGTTCATTGATTCAGCTCCTTCTTCTTATAAAATAAAAATCCCCATGCCCACACGATTGAGATGCAGGCATGGGGCTCAACCATTTTATCAGGTCGCAGCTTTCTGCAAGTAAAACTCACTTTCTGCCACACGGGTCACAAAGTCGTATTCCAGACGGGTCGCTCTGGATGGATTGATATTGTACCTCTTACAAACTGTGCGGAAATAGGAAAAATATTCCCGATCTTCCTCATTCAGCGGTGTGACCCAGCTTCTTTCCATCGGTTCATTCATCTGCATTCACCTCGTATTCTGCAATCAATCTTTGTGCAGCATCTTCCCAGAGTACTAACCGGAATGGGTCATATCTCCCTACCGGACGTGCTCCAAATTCGTGAAGATAGTATTCCAGAAGAGTATCCGTTTTTGCTTTGAACAGTACCACGCCATCATAGCCATGATTGATAGATTCCTGTACTGCATATGCAAATAATGCCTTTGCAATTCCCTGATACTTCTTTTCCTTTCCATTCTGATGCAGAAGATTTGCATTGCTTTCCGGCTGACTTTCCAGATAGACAAGTTCTACTGCCAGAAACCGATCATCGCAGAAGTAAGACATCAAACCCAGCAATTCCTGTTCTTCTGTTTTCAGTGCAACACGATTCGGGAAATATGCAGTGTCCATCGTTTTCCAATTCGTCTGCCATCCCATGCTGGCAGTCTGCTGAAAATCCAGCTTTCCCGCCGCCACAACATGTACTGGCACTTTTGCACCATCCTGCAACCGGGTAACTTGCAGATTCAGCTTCATCTTATTCTCCCACGATGAGCCGCACAGCACCATAGATGCCGGCATCATTGCCGAGGGTAGCAGCAACGATGGGGGTCTCGCGGCAGGAGCTGAAGGCATAGGTCTTGAAATGCTCCCGCAGGGGGTTGAAGAGGACATCTCCGGCACGGGCGACACCGCCGCCCACCATAAACATCTCGGGGTCGGTGGTGGAGGCAATGGAGGCCAGCGCCATGCCCAGGGTGTCGGTCATCTCGTCTACCTCACGGGCGGCCAGTGCATCGCCTGCACGGGCGGCATCAAAGACATCCTTGGCGGCAAAGTCGGTGCCGCGCAGGGTGCAGGGGGTGTCCGGGTTCTCGTCCAGCAGCTTCTTCATACAGCGGACCACGCCGGTGGCGCTGGAATACTGCTCCAGGCAGCCGTGCTTGCCGCAGCCGCAGACCGCCGTCTCGTGGGGGTTGACGGTGATGTGGCCGATCTCACCGCCTGCACCGTGGGCACCCTCGATGATCCTGCCGTTGACGATGACACCGCCGCCGACACCGGTGCCCAGCGTGACCATCACCGCGCTGCGGCAGCCCTTGGCACAGCCCATCCAGATCTCGCCCAGCGCGGCCACATCGGCATCGTTGCCCACCAGCACCTTGATGCCGTCCAGCAGGCCGGACAGCTGGATGGAGACGTTCCGCTCACCCCAGCCGCCGAGGTTGGCGCAGACAATGGGCACAATGCGGCTGTCCAGCACAGGGCCGGGCACACCGACACCCACGCCCTCCACCTGCTCGGCAGTGATGCCGTTTTCCTGCATCTTGTCCTTCACGGCCTTGGCCAGGTTCCCGAGGATGTGTTCCCCTGCATTGGAGGTGTCGGTGGGCACCTCCCACTTTTCCAGCAGAGCGCCCGCCGTGGTGAACAGGCCCACCTTGGCCGTGGTGCCGCCCAGGTCGATGCCGAATGCGTACTCTTTCATATTCATTTACCCCTTCTTTGCGGCGGTCAGGCCGCCGGTTTTCTCATCGTTATCATTATAACATATCCATTTGCAAAAGACAGCGGCTGAAACAGGATTTATGCAAAAAGCCGAAAATTCGTTTCGATTTTTGGCAAAGCAAAAGGCCCTCCCGCAGTGGGAGGGCCGGAAAGCCTTGAGAGAACTTACTCCTCGTCAGAGGATTCCTCTTCGTCATCCTCGTCATCATCATCCGTCTTGGGCTTATAGAAAATGCCGCTGAGGAAGATGCTGATAAAGTACAGCAGGCACATGGGCACAGCCACAAAGCACTGCGACACGATATCGGGCGGGGTGATGATGGCTGCGACCAGGAAGATCAGGACAATGGCAACGCCGCGGCCCTTCTTCATGATCTCGGGGTTTGCAATGCCCATCTTGGCCAGAATGATGGTGACCAGAGGCATTTCAAACACACAGCCAAAGATGATGAACATGGTCAGGCAGAGGTTGATGTAGCTCTCGATGCTGATGGATGCCGTGATGTAATCGGTACCCTCCAGCGTGACGAGGAAGTTCAGCATGAACGGCAGGGTGACCTTGTAGGCGAACAGCACACCTACGCAGAACAGAGCCAGACCGAACAGCAGCACCAGCCGGAAGAAGAATCTCTCGCTCCGTTTCAGGCCGGGTTTTGCAAAGGCGTAGACCTGATACAGCGCCACCGGAATGGTCACGATCACCGCAGCGATCAGGGACACCCGGAAATACTGCATCAGCTTTTCCTGCGGGGCCAGGAACACGAAGGTGTAGTTCGCATTCATTGCCATGGCCGTCAGCAGGTCGATCAGCTTATCCGAAATTGCCAGGAAGCCGATCACGCCCACTACAAACACCGCCGCGCAGATGATCAGCCGGTTCCGCAGCTCTTTCAGATGTCCGGTCAGCGTCATGCTGCCGTCGTCCGACATGACTTCGGCTTTCTTTTTGCGCTTCACGTTGGTAGCCACAAATTACTCCTCGTCCTTCTTCTCAGCCTTTTCCTCGGTCTTGGTCTCGGCAGGCTTGGCGTCGCCGTTCTCATCCACGTCTTCCATACCTTCCTTAAAGTTCTTCATGGTCTTGCCGAACATCTTGCCCAGCTTCGGCAGGTTCTTGGGTCCAAAGATGACCAGAACGATGATCAGAACAATGATAAGCTCCTGAGGTCCGATTCTCATAATAATAATCTCCTTTTTACTCTTGCCGCGCCGCTCTGGCGGGCTGGATTCCAGTTTTTATCCTACAACCGCGGGCGCGGGTGTATCCATGTACTTAGACCTTTGCCTCTTCGGCAGGGGCAGCCTCCTCAGCGGGAGCAGCCTCGGCAGGGGCTTCGTTTGCAGCGGGGGCCTCCTCGGGCTTTTCCTCTGCAGCAGGCTCTTCTGCCTTTTCCTCTGCCTTCACAGGCTCAGCGGCAGGCTCCTCCGCCTTAGCGGGCTCCTCGGGCAGCTCCTCCACGGTATCCTCCAGCTCGGCCACTTCCTCGACCTCTTCGGCCTTCTTGGCTTCTTCCTTGCTGGTCTTACCGATGTTGGTAAAGCTCTTGGTGACATCCTTCATGCTGTCGTCGATGTCCTTCTTGATGTCGGTCAGGGGAGCAACGGCTTCCTTGATGGGGGCCTGGATCTCGTTCAGGGGCTCCACCACATTCTTCTGGATCTCCTCGGAAGCGGCACCGGTGTACTTCTTCAGCTCCCGCAGCATCTTGCCGAGCTTGCGGGCATACTCGGGCAGCTTATCGGGGCCGATGACCACGAAGGCCACGATGGCCACCAGGATCAGCTCTGTAAAACCAATTTTCATAGCGTTCCAATTCCTTTCCTCTCACACAACAGGCATCCTTTGCGGCCTGCCGTGCTGTTACTGCACAGGGGATGCGGCGCGGTGTGCGCCTTTGTTGCCCTATGTATACCGGAAGTGTGTGAACTTCAAATGAACTTATTTTGAACAGTATATGAACAAGAGCAATTTTGTCATCAATTATATAACCATTCGGATATTTACACTTAGATATTGCATTTCGGAATCACTTGACCAGATTGGTCAGCGTACCAATGCCATCGATTTCGCACCGCACCACATCCCCGGGCTTGAGGAACTGCGGCGGGTCCATGCCCATGCCCACGCCCGCCGGGGTACCGGTGGCAATGATGGTGCCCGCTTTCAGGGTCATGCCCTGCGAAAGCTCGGCAATGACATGGTCGATGTCAAAGATCTGCAGGGCGGTATTGGAATCCTGCCGCTTCTCGCCGTTGACAAAGCTGCGGATGCCCAGCCTGGGCGGGTAGTCGGCAAAGGCATCTGCCGTGACGATGCAGGGCCCGATGGGGGTAAAGCCGTCCAGACTCTTGCCAAAGTACCACTGTTTGTGCGCCGTCTGCACATCCCGGGCCGAGACATCGTTCAGGATGGTGTAGCCGAAGATATAGTCCCGGGTCTGACCGGCGGGCACATCCCTGGCATCCCTGCCCAGCACCACAGCCAGCTCACACTCGTAATCCAGCTTTTTCACCAGATCGGTGTGGGCCTCGATGGGGCCGCCGTCCGGCACGGCGCGGGTCACGCGCTTGGAAAAGTAGAT
This sequence comes from Faecalibacterium hominis (ex Afrizal et al. 2022), assembly GCF_049545105.1. Lineage (NCBI taxonomy): Bacteria > Bacillati > Bacillota > Clostridia > Eubacteriales > Oscillospiraceae > Faecalibacterium > Faecalibacterium hominis (ex Afrizal et al. 2022). The sequence continues at coordinate 1,806,579 of NZ_CP186860.1, forward strand.
GGCATCCTCGTGCTTTGTGGCAAAGGCAGCGGCAGAATATTTCTCCGCCTCATCGGAGTGGGCCATATAATTGATGCCCAGGCAGATGACATCCTGTGCCGGGGCCGGGATGGGGCTTTCCAGCGTGACGGCCTCCACAGGCAGAGCGGGAATGCCCGCAATGGCCAGCGACAGCCCATACCGCACCTGCGGGGTCAGAAACGGGATGGCCTCGCTCAGGGTCTCATAACTCAGGCCCAGCCAGCTCAGCGGCCAGACCTGCCGTCCATCCTCCGATAAAATCGCCGGGTCTTCCACACCGTCCGGCAAACGGCAGGTAATAAAGCGCATACCGTATCCCCTTTCTCAGTGCCGATACGCAATGGCGTTCCGGATACGCTCCGCCTCTGCCTGACCGGCCAGCTGGCGCACCAGTTCCAGTGCAAAGGGGATGGCACCGCCCAGCCCATAGCTGGTGGTGATGTTGCCATCCACCACGACCTCTTCATCGTGGACGATGGCACCGGCCAGCTGATCCTGGAAGCCAGCGTGGGCGGTGGCGTTCCTGCCCTCCAGCAGGCCAAGAGAGGCCAGGATGCTGGGGGCGGCACAGATGGCGGCCACCTTCCGGCCGGCCTTGGCAAAGGCGGCACAGGTCTCGGTGACCGTCTTGTTGGCGGCAAGGTTGGGTGTGCCCGGGATCCCGCCGGGCAGAACGACCATGTCCACATCGGAATAATCCACTTCCTCGGCCAGCGCATCGGCGGTCAGGTGGATCTTATGGCTGCTCACCAGCTCCCTGCGGCCCATGGCAGAGGCCACGATGACCTCCACCTTGGCGCGGCGCAGCAGGTCTACCACCAGCAGGGCTTCACACTCCTCGGTGCCATCGGCAAAAAATACAACTGCCTTACTCATCTTTACAGACTCCCTTCTAAAAAAGCGCACCGCAGGGCGGGTGCTCCCCTGCCCCGCGGCGCGCGGTCCGTGTTATTCTTCGGCGGGCTGTTCCGCCTTTTCTTCCAGCAGGCGGCGCAGCACACTGTCATCCTTGCTGATGACCCGGCTCACCCGGCTGATGATGGCGCTGGACGCACCAATGTTGCCCATGATGCTGGTATAGCTCTGCTTGTTGACCAGCTTTTCCGCGATGTTATACCGCTGCTCCATTGCACTGAGCTCGGCGTAGCTGCACACATCCTGCAAAAAGCGGTAGCACTCCTCAGGCGTTCTCAATTCCAGCAATGCAGAATACAGGCCGGACTCTCCGGTGGGATGATCTTTTGCCATGGCTTGTTCCTCCCCTATCGTTCAGGTTGGGTCTGGCCCGCGCGGGGCACTTCAATACACTACTTTATTGTAGTGCAAACGCGGCAAAAAATCAACGGGAAATTTACAGCATTTTTTCCAGTGTGGTCAGCTGCATGGGAATGCCCGCAGCTTCTGCCTCGGCGGGGCCCAGCACGCGGTAGCCCTTGGTCTTGAAGAACTGCAGCACTGGCAGGCACTTGGTGTGCACCTCGCAGTACAGGCGGCCCCGGCCCTCACCCCGGGCCAGACGCTCGCAGGTGGCCAGGATATCCCGGCCCAGTGCCTTGCCCCGGTACTCGGGCCTGAGGTAGAGGTGGAGCAGGTGCAGGGCCGTGTTCTCCATCTTCCAGGCAAAGTAGCCGATGGTCTTGCCGCCCAGCACCACGAGGAAATAGTTCACATCGTTGTCGATATCTGCCTCAATGGCATCGGCGCTCTGCAGCGTTTCCACCAGTGTGTCCAGCTGCTTTGCGGGGTAATAGCGCTTGTAGACCTCGTGCCAGATCTCACTGGCAAGGTCAGCGTTGGCGTGAATGTATTTGGCCTTTGCGACCAGCTTGTAATCGGGTTTCATAGTGCTCCTTATGCGTATACGATATAATCCGGCTTGCGGGGGGCGGCGGGCCGGGGTTCCTCTGCCGGGTAGCCCAGAATGCAGTGGCCCACACCGATATAGTCCCCTTCAATGCCCCACTTTTTCAGCAGGGCCTTGCCCTCTTCGGTCTCGAACTCTTCCTTTGCGCGGTTGATCCAGCAGCTGCCCAGCCCGATGGCGGCAGCAGCATTCATCAGGTTGCCCATCACAAGACTGCCATCCTGCACGCCACAGCGGGCATTGGCATCCGCCAGCACCACCAGAATGGTGGGGGCACCGTACATGGGGTCGCCCGTGTTACCCATCACGGCAGCATTCATCCGGGTGAGCTGGGCGCGGGTCTCCGCATCCTGCACCACCACGATCTTTGCGCTCTGGCGGTTCATGGCGCTGGGGGCAAAGGTGCCTGCGCGCAGAACGGCTTCCAGCTCCTCTTTCGTGATCTGCTCCGGCTTGTAGGCGCGGCAGCTGCGGCGGGTCTCAAGGGTATGTAAGGTCTCATTGGTCATAGCAATTTCCCTCCCGAAAAGTTCTGGTGTTATTGTACCATACAACGCCGTAAAGTGCAAAACAAAAAGGCGGCTGCGCCTTCCTTTTTGAAAGCGCAGCCGCCTGATTGCTCTTCGTTGGTTTGGAACGAGATGTTTTACAGCGCGGTCTTGATGTTGTGATGCGTGGAGCTGTAACGAACAACTGCTTCCATCAGGGCAACGGGCCACAGAATGACCTTACCCAGGATCTCGGCCGGCTTGACATCCACCGTATCCATGCTGTTGATGCCGAACAGAACCAGACAAGCAATGCCGCAACCCAGAATGTAATAGTACATAAGTCAAACCTCCTATATTTTTCTCACAGGCTTACGCCTGAAGCTCAAGTGTCGGCGGGGCGCTTTCCGCTTTCCGCATCCTTACTATACCGCAGTTTTGATATAAAGTCAATATCAAAAAACGTGAAACAAATTAAAGTTTCTTTTGAAAGCCGTTTTGTTCATGTAAATAAAGTAGCGAAGTCCGCTTTGCTTTATAAATGTGAAGTCAGTGTTCTGAATTGGCCGTGAGCCGGAAACAAATTGTTCCTGTTCTGCCCTGAAAGAGGCCGAAAACGGTCGTTTTGTACTTGTAAGAAAAACAGGAAATGGTGCACAAAGCTCCATCTGCAATTTTGTGCAGAGCGCCCTGCAATAACAGCTGTTTTTCATACGTTTACAGGTTAAGGAAAGACGTGTCGGAATTTTTTGTTTTTTGAAGTGAGGACACCGCCATGAAGAAAATTTTTCGCAAAAAATTTTTTGCTTTTTTCCTCTCGGCCCTGCTGGTGCTGGCCCTTTCCCTGCCCGTTTTTGCGGACATGGGCCCCAAGCCCTCGGTCACGCTCAAGCTCTATTACACACCGGGCCAACGCTATGCGGTCACCCTGCTGGGCAATACGGCCCTCAACGGCCCCTGGACCGCCCCGGCAGACTACCGGGAGCGGATGGGATCCCGCGAGGCCTGGGAGGCCTTCCGGAACTACCCCGCCCCCGAGGGCTACTACTTTCTGGGCTATTTTCAGGAATACCCCGGCGATGCCGATGCAGAGTTCGTCTGGGGCTACTACCCGCCCAACAAGTTCTATGTTTTGCTCTATAATATAGAGACTGGTACATTCTACCGCAGTCAGGAGCCGGTGGAGCGCTATGCCTTTTCCAGCGAGTGGCAGGTGCTTCTCGATTCCCAAGACGGCCTGCGGGTCTACCATAACCGCAACGATTCTGACATCCTTTCCTCCTTTGCCGCCCGGGTGCTCATTACCCTGATTTTAGAGCTGACGTGGGGCATCCTGCTTTTCGGGCTGCGCGGCCCCGCCCAGCGCGCTCTCATCGGCAAGGTCAACCTTGCCACGCAGATCATCCTGAACCTTGGGCTGTGCTACGGCACACTCTACCTCGGGCCGATGTGGGGCAATTTCCTTTATTTTGCACTGGAGGTGCTGGTGTTCTCCGTGGAAGCCTTTGTCTACAACCGGTATCTACCCTGGCCGGAGGGCAAAAAGCCTCACCCCATCCTCTATGCGCTGACCGCCAATCTCCTTTCCTTCGGCATCGGGCTGGAATTGAACACCCACTGCACCAACACGCAGATCCGGCTGATCGGGCTTGTCTGTCTGGTGTTGTGGTACGCCGGGCCGTGGCTCTGTCGAAAGCTGCAGAAAGTGCAAAATGCACAATAAAAAGAAAAATATTCGTCAAGAATCAATCTTGTTGCGCACCGGGAAATCCGCTATAATAGAAGCGTCAAACCAGATTTTACCGGAAAGGAGACACGGACGTATGGCAAAAGCATCTCAGGTCGTTTTACTGGAAAATGAGTTTTACCTCATCAAGGCACCCAATGGGAAGGTGTTGGAGATCAAGAACTTCAACACGGAGAACGGCGCGGCCATCCGTCTGTGGGACTACGCCGGGCATCCGTGGCAGCAGTGGCAGTTCGTGGACGCTGGCGAGGGACGCTGGCGGATCAGGAACCGCTTTACAGGCAAGTTCATCGATCTGGCCCTGGGCGGCGTGGTCGAGGGCACCTGGCTGCATCAGTGGGGCCGCACCAGCGGGCTGAGCCAGTGCTGGGAGCTGGAGTCCACCCGGAATGGCCGCACCCGCATCCGCAATGTGCTGGCCGACAAGTACATCGACCTTGTGGGCATGAACACCTCCAACGGTGCACAGGCCCAGATCTGGAATTACGTCTCGGGCGGCAATCAGGAATGGAACCTTGTGCGCGTTGACCCCGACACCGCGCAGACCAACGCCCGTGCCGAGGAAAAGCGGGACCCGGAGCCCACGCCCTCCCAGCGCAAGCACCAGAATGATCTGGTGCGGAAGCTGAACAACGCCGGAAAAGGCCGGGCCGCACGGAAATAAGAAACGATAAAAGCGTCCCACAGGGGGCTCCCTGTGGGACGCTTTTTGTAATGCTGACAGAAACGGAGAATTGCTGATGGATCCCAAATTTCCCATGCGCAACACCACCCTGTGCTATCTGGAACAGGATAATGCCTACCTGATGCTCCACCGCGTGACCAAGAAGAACGACCTGAACCACGACAAATGGATCGGTGTGGGCGGCAAGTTTGAGCCGTTTGAAAGCCCGGAGGACTGCCTGCTGCGGGAAGTGCAGGAGGAGACCGGCCTCACCCTGACCTCCTACCGCTGCCGGGGTGTGGTGACCTTTCTTCTGGGCGAGCTGACCGAATACATGTTCCTTTACACCGCCGATGCCTGGACGGGCACACTGGTAAAGGATGCCGCCCGGAACGAGGGCATTCTGGAATGGGTGCCCAAGGAGCAGGTGGAGCAGCTGCCCATCTGGGAGGGCGACAAGATCTTCTTCCGCCTGCTCGAGGAGGACAGACCCTTTTTCTCGCTCAAACTCCGATATGAAGATGATACGCTGGCTGAAGCCGTGTTGGACGGGAAACCTTTATAACTCCCTCAGTCACGGCTTTGCCGTGCCAGCTCCCTCGGAGAGGGAGCCTTTTAGCCTCCCTCATTGAGGGAGGTGGCATCGCGTAAGCGATGACGGAGGGAGTTTAGTTCAGCTTCAGCTCGCCCTCTTTGATCCAGCCCAGCTTGCGCTCGATCTCGCAGAAGAGAACGCTCAGGACTGCGGGCAGAACAAAGCAGATGAGGGCCATGGCAGCCCAGTCCATGGGGGTGATGGCGGCCTTGGTGCCGGCGGCGATATCGTTCACCCAGCCGGTGTACACGCCGATCTGGCCCACCAGACCGCAGGTGCCCATGCCGGAGGAGACCGCCGCGCCGTTCATCTCAAAGTGGAACAGGCAGGTCGCCAGCGGGCCGGTGATGGCCGAGGCCAGCGTGGGGGCGATCCAGATGCGGGGATTCTTGATGATATTGCCCATCTGGAGCATACTGGTGCCCAGGCCCTGGCTGACCAGGCCGCCCACACCGTTCTCCTTATAGCTCATCACGGCAAAGCCGACCATCTGGGCGCAGCAGCCTGCCACAGCAGCGCCGCCCGCCAGACCGGTCAGGCCCAGAGCCGCGCAGATGGCGGCAGAGGAGATGGGCAGGGTCAGCGCCACACCCACGATGACAGACACCAGAATGCCCATGACCAGCGGGGCCTGCTCAGTGGCCCACATGATCAGGGTGCCCACCTTGCTGGCGGCAGCACCGATGGGAGCCGCAATGAGCATGGAAAGGCCCACGCCCACAAAAATGGTCACCAGCGGGGTGACAAGGATATCGATCTTGGTCTCCTTGCTCACGGCCTTGCCCATCTCAGCAGCCACAATGGCAATGATCAGAACAGCCAGCGGGCCGCCTGCGCCGCCCAGCGCATTGGCCGAGTAGCCCACGGTGATCAGGCTGAACAGCACCAGCGGGGGGCAGTGCAGTGCCCAGCCGATGGCACAGGCCATGGCCGGGCCGCTCATGGCCGAGGCATAGCCGCCCAGATCGACCAGCACCTCCAGCCCGGTCTGCTGGCCCAGCGTTTTGATGATGGTGCCGATCAGCAGGCTGGCGAACAGGCCCTGTGCCATGGCACCCAGAGCCTCGATGAGATAACGCTGCGGCGTGATGACGATATCCTTCCGCTTCAAAAAGTCCTTTACACTTGACATAGACTCTTCCTAACCTTTCTCTCCCGGCCCATTGCGCGGGAGCTTTCCGTGTCAAGTATCATACCATACACCTGTCAAGACAGCAAGAGGAGGCCGCGTTTTTCGTCCAAAGCGACAAATTTCACAGCTTTGGATGCAATGATTCTGCTTTCCTGCTCGTTTTTACTGTGGAGCGTGTTTTTCTTTCCGCTTTTTCTGCCTGACGCGATGCCGGAGCACAGCGAACTGATTGACGGCGACCCGGGTTTGGGTGTATACTGGGAGAGTAAAAATAGCTTTATCCGCAATGATGCGAGACTATATTGGCGGGCCGGTGCAGTTCGTGTATCCTGCCCGGTCCAGCTTGGAGGCAGAGCAAGCGGCATGAAACCAACATCTTTCAAAAAATCAAGCAAGAACGGCACCGGCCGCAGCATCGGCCAGGCTGTTGCGTGCCTTGTGATGGCGGCAGCCATCACCATTGGCGGTGCGGGCACCACCTTCCTGCTGGCATCCCAGCCTGCGGGCCTGACGGTCGAACCCGCCGCCCTGCAGACTGAGGGCAGGGTCACCCTGCCCAAGTTCGATCATAAGAGTGACCGGAGCGAGGCAAAGGCCGAGAGCACCCAGCCAGAGGAGAGCGCTTCTTCTCAGGAGCAGACCGCAGCCAGCACTCCAGCTGCACCCGTGGCCAAGGCGGAGAACACCGCCGCCCCGGCAGAGAGCACCGCCCCCGCTGCGGAGCCCGCTGTGCAGCCGGAGGCTGTCCCCGCCGACCCCATGGCCGGGGATGCTTCGGAGATCGAAAACGAGAACTCCTTCCCCCACTTCCTGACAGAGACCGAGGCGCTGGCCGCTGAGGACCCGATGGCCGCTCCCGAAGAGACCGCCATCCTGCCCGAAACGGAGGAGACCGCCCCCGTAGCCGAGGAAGCGCCTGCCGCTTCCGAGAACGGCGAGGATGTGCTGGCCGAAGCCCAGATCAAGGATATCAACGGCACCGTTCTGCTGACCCCCGAGGAGATCCGGGATGCACTGGACAGCGGTACGCTGGACGAAGAGAGCATCGACCCCACCTGCCTGACCGGTGAAAACGGCCTGTTGCAGTGGCTGTGGGAATTCTTCTTCGGCAAGGATGAGGAAGAAACGCCCCAGTATTCCGGCTGGCGCACCGAAAACGGCAAGACCTATTACTACGACCAGAACACCCACCAGCCCGTCACCGGCATCCAGAGCATCGACAACAAGCTCTATTATTTTGATGCCTCCGGCGTGCAGCAGCCCGCCACCTTCGGCATTGATGTTTCCAAGTACCAAAGCAGCATCGATTGGGACAAGGTGAAAACGGCAGGTGTGGAGTTTGCCATCATCCGTATCGGCTACCGCGGCTACGGCTCCGGCGCGCTGGTGCAGGACCCCAAGTTTGAGGAGCACTTCACCAACGCCCGCAACGCCGGGCTGCGGGTTGGCATCTACTGCTTCAGCCAGGCCGTCAACGAGAACGAGGCCCGCGAGGAAGCACAGGCCTGCGTCTATGTGCTGAATGGCCGCCAGCTCGATTACCCCATCTACTTTGATACCGAGGCTTCCGGTGCAGGCAACGGCCGTGCCGATGGTCTGGGCGTGGAAGACCGCACCAAGTGTGCCGTGGCTTTCTGTGAAGAGGTCAAGGCACTGGGCTACAAGCCCGGCGTGTACGCCTCCACCACCTGGTTCCGCAAGCGGCTGGATATGAGCCAGCTGTCCAACTACTACATCTGGAACGCCCACTACAACGTGGCCTCCAGCCCCATTGCCTGCAACATGTGGCAGGGCACCTGCACCGCCCGCATCCCCGGTTACGGCGGCCAGATCGATGTGAACATCAGCTATATGGGTTAAGTTATGGACCGTATCCGCTTGATCGCATCCGACATGGATGCCACCCTTCTGGACGAACAAAGTCAGCTCCCGGCAGACTTTGAAGAGACGATCCATGCACTGGCAGAGCTGGGCATCCGGTTTGCTCCTGCCAGCGGCAGACCGCTCTATACGTTGGAAGCCATGTTCCCCACCTTACAGGATGAGCTTGTTTTCATCGGCGACAACGGCGGTGCCATCCGCTGGAAGGGGCAGAACCTCTTCACTTCGGAGATGTCTCCGGAAGGCTGGCGGGCGCTGAACCGCCTGACCCGGGAGCAGGGCGATATTGCGGTTCTCTGCGGTCTGGAAAGTGCCTATGTGGAGCGGCCGTTTGCCGTCCACGATGCCGTGCTGCGGCATTTTTACACCAAGATCGAATATGTGGACCGGCTGGAAGATGTCACCGCCCCTGCCGACAAATTCACCATCTACCTGCCACAGCACAATGCGCAGCAGGCTTACGATACGGTCTATGCCAGTCAGCGGAGCATCTACTCCGTAGCCGTTGCCGGTGAATGCTGGGTGGACATCATGAATCCCGGTGTCCACAAGGGTGCCGCCCTGCAAACGCTGGGGCAGCTGTGGGGCTTGCCGCCGGAATGCATGATGGCCTTTGGCGATACCTACAACGATGCCGAGATGCTGCGTACCGCAAAATACGGTTTTCTGATGGAAAACGGCAGCGAACCGCTGCGCCAGAAGGTTCCTTTTCTGGCCCCTTCCCACCGGGAAGCCGGTGTCATGCAGGTCTTACACCGTGTTCTGGCACAGAACGGTTGTGTCTGTCCGGAGGATTTTGTCCCGGCACATTAAATTCAAGCATAAAAAATGGAGCTGTTACACATCTCGTGTAACAACTCCATTTTTGTTTAGCGTGCTCACCCTCTCCGTCTTTGCTTCGCAAATCCACCTCTCCCGAAGGGAGAGGCAAGTGCTCTTGGCTCCCCCTTTGGGGGAGCTGGCGAGCGTCAGCGAGACTGAGAGGGCGAGGCCGCCAATCTTATGCAAACATATCCTTCAGCTTCTTGAAAAAGCCCTTGCGCTTTTCGTAGTTTTCCTCTTTCAGGGTGCCCTCAAACTTCTTCAGGGCATCCCGCTGGGCCTTGTTCAGCTTCTTGGGGATCTCCACCTCGCACTTGACGTACATATCGCCCCGGCCGCGGCCGTTCAGATACTGGATGCCCTTGCCGCGCAGGCGGAAGGTGGTGCCGCTCTGGGTGCCTTCGGGCACGGTGTACTCCACCTTGCCGTCAATGGAGGGCACGGTGATGCTGTCGCCCAGAACCGCCTGGCTGTAGGTAATGGGCACCGTGACCCAGACATCATAGCCGTCACGCTGGAACACCTCGCTGGGCCGGACCGTGACCATCACGATCACATCACCGGCAGGGCCGCCGTTGGCACCGGCATCGCCCATGCCGCGCAGTGCAAAGCTCTGATCGTCGTCGATGCCCATGGGGATAGACACCTCCAGCGTCTTCCTGGCGGCAGTTTTGCCGCTGCCGTGGCAGACCTTGCAGGGGTTCTTGACCAGCTTGCCCTTACCGCCGCAGCGGGAGCAGGGCTGCTGGGTCTGCATCACGCCAAAGGGCGTGCGCTGCTGCCGGATGACATAGCCGCGGCCGCCGCAGTCCGGGCAGGTCTCGGGGCTGCTGCCGGCGGCGCAGCCGCTGCCATGGCACTCCGTGCACTCCTGCTGGCGGGTGATGGTGATGTTCTTCTTGCAGCCATGCACGGCCTCATCAAAGCTCAGGGTGATCCGCACACGGATATCCTGGCCTTTGCGGGGGGCGTTGGGGTTTGCCTGACGGGCAGAGCCGCCAAAGCCGCCGAAACCGCCGCCAAAGATATCACCGAAGATGTCGCCCAGATCGACTCCATCGCCGCCAAAGCCGCTGAAGCCGCCCGCGCCGCCGCCGTTCTGGGCTGCATAGCTGGGATCAACACCGGCAAAGCCGTACTGATCGTACAGTTGGCGCTTCTTCGGGTCCGAAAGCACCTCGTTGGCTTCATTGACTTCCTTGAACTTTTCCTCGGCATCCTTATCGCCGGGGTTGTAGTCCGGGTGGTACTTCATGGCCAGCTTGCGGTAAGCCTTTTTGATCTCCGCATCGGTGGCCGTTTTGGATACTCCCAGCACTTCATAGTAATCGCGCTTTTCCTGTGCCATAACCATACCTCTATAAAACCAGCAAAGGCCGCCCCGGCAAAACCGGAGCGGCTTTTGCTTTTATCCGGCACGCCTGCCCGCCGGTTTGGCCGGGCATCTGCCGTTTGTGTCAGAACTTAGACTTCCTTGAAGTCAGCGTCCACAACGCCGTCATCGTTGGGCTTCTGCTGGTTGTTTGCGCCAGCATCGGGGCCGGGCTGTGCGCCTGCAGCCTGCTGGGCAGCAGCGGCAGCCTGATACATCTTCTCAAAAACATGGCTCAGCTCATCCTGCTTTGCCTTGATCTCATCGATGGAGCCGGACTGAACAGCGGTCTTGAGGTCGGCCAGCTTTGCCTCAGCTTCGCTCTTCACGTCAGCGGGCATCTTGTCGCCGTTCTCCTTCAGCATCTTCTCAGTCTGGAACACCATCTGATCAGCGCCGTTGCGGATATCGACCTCTTCACGCTTCTTCTTATCATCGGCAGCAAACTGCTCAGCTTCCTTCACAGCCTTGTCGATATCTTCCTTGGACATATTGGTGGAAGCGGTGATGGTGATGTTCTGCTCCTTGCCGGTGCCCAGATCCTTCGCGCTGACCTTCACGATGCCGTTTGCATCGATATCGAAGGTAACTTCGATCTGAGGCACACCACGGGGAGCCGGAGCAATGCCATCCAGGTGGAACACACCCAGGCTCTTGTTGTCGCGGGCAAACTCACGCTCACCCTGCAGAACGTTGATCTCAACAGAGGGCTGATTATCAGCGGCAGTGGAGAACACCTGGCTCTTGTGGGTGGGGATGGTGGTGTTGCGGTCGATGATCTTGGTGCACACGCCGCCCAGGGTCTCAATGCCCAGGCTCAGCGGGGTGACATCCAGCAGCAGCAGGCCCTTGACATCGCCCTGCAGAACGCCGCCCTGAATGGCAGCGCCCACAGCCACGCACTCATCGGGGTTGATGCCCTTGAAGGGCTCGCAGTTCAGTTCCTTCTTGACTGCATCGTAGACAGCGGGGATACGGGTGGAACCACCGACCATCAGGACCTTCTTCAGGTCAGAGGGACGCAGGCCTGCATCCTGCAGAGCCTTGCGGACAGGGGTCATGGTGCGGTCGACCAGATCAGCGGTCAGCTCATTGAACTTTGCGCGGGTCAGGGTCATATCCAGATGCTTGGGGCCGGTAGCGTCAGCAGTGATGAAGGGCAGGTTGATCTGGCTGCTCATTGCGCTGGACAGCTCGATCTTTGCCTTCTCAGCAGCTTCCTTCAAGCGCTGTGCGGCCATCTTATCCTTGCGCAGGTCGATGCCGTTCTCGTTCTGGAACGCATCTGCCATCCAGTCGATGATGCGCTGGTCGAAGTCATCGCCGCCCAGGTGGGTATCACCGTTGGTGGCCAGAACCTCGGTCACGCCGTCACCCATCTCGATGATGGAGACATCGAAGGTGCCGCCGCCCAAGTCGTAGACCATGATCTTCTGGTCCTCTTCCTTATCGATGCCGTATGCCAGAGATGCGGCAGTGGGCTCGTTGATGATACGCTTGACGTTCAGGCCGGCAATGGTGCCTGCGTCCTTGGTTGCCTGACGCTGGCTGTCGTTGAAGTATGCAGGAACGGTGATGACTGCATCGGTGACAGTCTCGCCCAGATAAGCCTCGGCATCAGCCTTCAGCTTCTGCAGGATCATAGCGCTGACCTGCTGGGGAGTGTACTCCTTGCCGTTCAGGGTCACCTTGTGGTCGGTGCCCATATAACGCTTGATGGAAGCCACCGTGTTCTCAGGGTTGGTGATGGCCTGGCGCTTTGCGACCTGACCCACCAGACGGTCGCCGGTCTTGGTGAAGCCGACAACGGACGGGGTGGTGCGTGCACCCTCAGAGTTAGCGATAACAACGGGCTCGCCGCCCTCCATAACAGCCACGCAGCTGTTGGTAGTACCAAGGTCGATACCAATGATCTTACTCATAATGAAAGCTCCTCTCAAATTCAGAACGTTTTTTGTTTATGTGATGCTCAAATGTTACCAAGCGGATGTTATATTTGAAAACCCTTGCGGGGTCTTGCAAAATCACTCTGCCACAACAACGGTGGCATGACGGACGATCTTATCGCCCAGCTTGTAGCCCTTCTGGTAAACCGTAATCACGGTGCCGCTCTCCTGCCCATCGGGGGCGGGGATCTGCTGCACGGCATTCATAAAGTTGGGGTCAAAGGGCTTGCCCAGCGCCTCGATCTCCTCCACATGGAGGGTGCTCAGCGCCTTGGCGGCTTTGTCCAGCGTCATGGTCACGCCCTTCTTGTAGTTCTCGTCGGTGGTGGGGGCGTTGGCCGCCATCTCCAGCGTATCCAGAATGGGGACGATCTGGTTCACGGCAAAGGACACGCCGTCGTTGAACTTCTGGTCAGCCTCACGGGTGGAGCGCTTGCGGTAGTTCTCATACTCGGCGGCCATCCGCAGCAGCTGATCCTTGGCCTGATTGGCATTCTTCTCAGCCGCGTCCAGCTTTGCCTTCACGGCCTCCAGCTCCCGGGCCTTCTTGTTGAAGAAGCCATCCTTTTTCTTGGGGTCTGCCGCTTCAGCATTCGTCTCGGGAGCCGCTGCCTGCTCAGGTGCAGTTTCCGGGGCGGCCTGCTCGGCGGTGTTGGGCTCCACGGCAGGTTCTTCTGCCTGCGGGGTCTTTTTTGTTTCTTCGCTCATTCCAGGTCCTCCTTATAGATCACAGTCCGCCGGGGTGCGGCTGCCTGCGGGGTATCTTTTCGTTTGCCGCTCATTCCTTCGCCAAGCTGATCGGCAAAGGTGTGGAGCAGCGGCATCAGCTTCTGGAAGGGCATCCGGGTGGGGCCGATGAGAGCCACGGAGCCCCAGAGGCCTCCGCCCACCAGATACCGGTCACTCACGATGCACAGGCCGGGGATCTGAGGTTCCAGATCCTCGCCCAGCAGGATGCTTTCGCTCTGCTCTGCCGGGGGTGCAATGAGGGCGGCGGCCTGCTCTTCGTCGTTCAGCAGGCTCAGAATGCTGCCCACCTTGCCGTCCAGCTGGGGCCAGTCCAGCAGGTACTGCTCACCACCCAGATACACATGGGGCTGGGTGGAATCCTGCAGGATGGCGGCAGCGGCGCTGATCACCGGCACCAGCTCCGGGCTGATCTGGCTGCACAGCTCTGCAAGGAGCCGGGGCGACAGATCAACAGGAGCCACAAAGGTCAGGTTCCGGTTGAGCAGGGCGGCAAGCGCCGCTGCATTTTCCCGGGAAAGACCGGTGCGGACCCGCGCCACACGGGTGCGGACATAACCGGCAGTGGTCACAGCCAGCACCGCTGCGGCGCTGCGGCCCACCTGCACCACCTCGTAGTGGGCGATGCAGAGATCCTCAGCACAGGGGGTGCTGACGGCGGCGGTGCAGCCGCTGATGGCGGCCAGCGCCTTGGCGGCACCCTGTGCCAGCTTTTCCGGCTCGTGGTCAAGGCTTGCGAACACCGCGTCCACACGGGCGCGGGTCACACGGTCCAGCGGCTGGTCATCGGTGAGAAGATGATCCAGATAATAACGGTAGCCCTTGGCACTGGGGACACGGCCTGCGCTGGTGTGGGGCTGCTCCAGCAGACCCAGCTTGGTCAGCGCGGCCATCTCGTTGCGCAGCGTGGCACTGGAAACTGCCATATCAAAGTAGTTTGCCAGCACACTGCTGCCCACGGGCTCGCCCTCGAGGCCATACAGCGCAACGATCGCCTGCAAGACACGCTGTTTGCGTGCATCCATCGTCATAGCGCCTGCCTCCTTCGTTCGCTTTTTGTTCTTTAGCACTCCTTCTTCCTGAGTGCTAAGACCATTATATCCAATTTTGCGGCGCTGTCAATAGCTTCTCAGAAAAGTTTTGAAAGATTCATAATTCTGTCATAAAGGCCGCACAAAAAAGAGCCGCCCTGCGGCGGCTCTCCTATATAATAGATCATTCCTCCATCTGCTTTGCCAGAAATGCCGCCGCCACGTTCACCGCCTTGAGCTGGGCGGCATCGGGCTGGGCAGTGCGGTCCTCCGTAAGCAGGCCCACACTGCCGGTGACATCCCCCGCCGCAATGATGGGCACAGCGCACAGCAGCGCCCGGGGCGAGCCCTCACAGGGCAGCAATGCCTTTTCGGGGCTGCCATCGCTCTGGTAGGGCTTGCGGCTGTCCATCAGCTTTTCCAGCGGCTGGCTCACGCTGCGGTCTGCCAGATCCCGCCTGCCTGCACCGGATGCCGCCAGAATGCGGTCCCGGTCTGAGACAAAGGCCGTCAGGGCAAAGCACTTGCTCAGCACATCCACATACTGGGCCGTCACCCCGCTCAGTTCCCCCATGGGCGAATACTTTTTGAAGATGACCTCGCCGTCCCCCGTTGTGAAGATCTCCAGCGGGTCTCCCCTGCGGATGCGCTGGGTGCGGCGGATCTCCTTGGGGATGACCACCCGCCCCAGCTCATCGATGCGGCGCACGATGCCGGTTGCTTTCATAAGGTTCCCTTCCTTTCCATGTTCCGGTTTTGCTTCCAGATTTCTGTGAAGTATGGTTATTCTGTGGAAACAGGAAGGGAATTATTCATTCAGCTCCTGCCGGAGCCTTACCTGCGCACATACTGCGTCTTTCTGCCCGCGCCGATCCTCTCCAGAACGCCCTCCTCTGTCAGTTTTTTCAGCGCGCTTTCAATCGAGCTTGTACCAAAGCCCGGGCAGGCCTCTGCTGCCTCCTGTTTTGTAAAGGCTCCCAGCCTTTCCATCGCATAACTGCGCACTCGTTCGTACGCCGTCACGCGCTTCTGTCCCCCGCCGACCAGATCGACTCGCTGCTCAAAATCCTGATAACAGGAGCAGATCACCGCCAGCATATATTTGATAAACGGTGTCGGGTCATTTTCCTCCTCATGCCAGTGCTGATCAGCCTGCGCCAGTGCTGCATAGTACTCATCCTTAGTCTCTGCAATTGCTTTTTCAATGCTGATGTACTGCCCCACAACATATCCATTCTGATACAGCATCAAAAGGGTCAGCAGCCGGCTCATTCTGCCGTTACCATCATTGAAAGGATGGATACAGAGAAAATCCAAGATAAAATAGGGGATCAAAAGCAGGGGATCAACGAGTTCTCTGTGCAGCACATCCTGATAAGTGCAGCAAAGTGCCTCCACAACACCCGGTGTCTCGTATGGTTCCAGCGGGCGGAACAGCACATGGCGTTCCCCGCTGGGAAGGGTCATATCGATCTCATTGGGTGTAGTCTTAAAATGTCCTCGATAGGTCAAATTCGTATATTTCAGCAGATCACGGTGCAGTTGCAGGATGTACCCCGGCTCTACCGGAATATAGGCATAGTTCTCGTGGATG
Organism: Faecalibacterium hominis (ex Afrizal et al. 2022); assembly: GCF_049545105.1. Lineage (NCBI taxonomy): Bacteria > Bacillati > Bacillota > Clostridia > Eubacteriales > Oscillospiraceae > Faecalibacterium > Faecalibacterium hominis (ex Afrizal et al. 2022). The sequence continues at coordinate 1,822,483 of NZ_CP186860.1, forward strand.
AGATTTAAAACATTTCGATATCCCAATATCTCCATTTCGTCCCGGTTACGTGGAGTCGTTTTATCTTCAACCAGCTGTTTCAGGCGTGCATTGGTCGTGATGATCCCTTCGATCCGATTGGAGGACTCTGTACTTTGGATCTTTGCGATCTCCACCAGCCGCTCCAATTCAGCGGGCCTTTGTTTCAGATATAGTTCCTGCCGCCCCTTGCATTCATGGATCTTCGCAACATAAGACAAGACCTCATTATCCCAGGAGTATTCTGCAATCTTTTTATAATCAAATGTACGCATGATTCACCCATTCCTTCTCCCAGCCCGTTCTTCCTTCTCCCAATTATACGCTCATTTTGGGAGAAAGCACAAGAAACTGGGAGAAAGCTTTTATCGTTCTCGTCACTCGCAGCTCCTGCCGGAGCGCTGCTTATCCTCATACATCCGGTGGTCGGCCAGGATGCGGATGGCACGCACATCGTCACTGTCACTTGGGTAGACCGCACAGCCGCAGCTGGTGCCAACCTGCACCTCTGCATCCTTCAGGCGGTAAGGCTCCCGGATGGCTGCCTTGATCTTTTCCACCCGGCTCTTGCAGAACCCCTCCGTTACGGTTCCGTTGACGATGAGGGCGAACTCATCCCCGCCGATGCGGAACACCGCATCGCTCTCCCGCACGCAGCCCCGCAGGCGGCTGGCCACCTCCTTGAGCAGCTGGTCACCCACATCGTGGCCGTAACGGTCGTTCACAGGCTTGAAACGGTCAAGGTCGAGGTAGAACAGGACAAACGGTGTCCTGTTCAGCTCGTTTTCTTTCAACAATGCGTCAAAATAGCGTTCATTATACAGTCCGGTCAGGCCGTCGGTGTTGGCCAGGTCCTCCATCTGCTGGCGGGCCTCCCCTTCCTGCCGGAGGGCGCGCTCCTTTTCCTCCACGCGCAGGCGGGCATCGGTGCGGACACCGTGTACCAGCACGATGCCTGCGCAGAAGAACAGCCCAGCCAGCAGCAGGATGGTGGCGTTCTGGATCTTCCGCATTCCACTGTCCACCACGTCACGGCCGACGATGCCCACAATGGACAGATGCTGAAAGCCCACAGGCTGGTAGACCAGATAATAGCTCTTGCCCTCAAGCCAGTAGGAAAGGCTGCCGCTGCGGCCCTCTGCCACGTCCTGCCGGGCCCGGGTCAGTGTGCCCGCATCCACCTGCGCATACTTCTGCAGGTAGTCGAACAGGTTGTCCATCCAGTCCTCGATCTCGCTCTTGGGCTCCTCCGAGAGCATCACATCGCCATCGGGATGGATGATGTAGCAGTCGCTCTGGCCGCCGTAAGCACTGCCGCCAATCAATTCCTCTATGGTCTTATTCCGATAGCTCACGGCAAGGCTGGTGTAGGTGGTGCCGTCGATCTCCACCGGCGCAATGGGCGCAGCGTATACCACCCGGCGCTCCCCGCTCCGCATGATGTAGCTGGACACCGTAGGCTTGCCGGTGCGGTACATCTCCTCAAAGGCCGTCCAGAGGTGATCCACTTTTTCATGCTTGCCCCGGATGCTCCAATATTCGCAGTTTTCATTGAACAGATACACGCTGCTGTACCGCCAGATCTCCCGCTCGGCCTCATAGCTGCGCAGGCGTTCCTCCGCCAGGCCCTCCTCATTGGCAGCCTGCAGGCTCTTGCCCCACTCGTTCAGCATGTTCCAGTTGCTCCGGCTGAAGATGGTAAACGCCTTATCCACCTGCTCATAGGTCTCCAGCAGGTTGCGGGTGCCTTCGTCATAGAACTGCTGCCGGATGTACAGGACGTACCAGCACAGACCTGTCACCACGACCATCGCCAGCAGCAGCGCAGCTGCCGTCCATCTTTCTTTTTTCTTCCACATATTCAGCTTCTCCTCAGCAGAGTCCCAACTCTCTGCCCTTTTCCGACCGCATTTCCACAGCCTGCGAAACCACGCAATTCCGTCGAATCAACACTACCAAATTCTGCTTTTTCTGTCAAGGCTTTCGTCAAAGATTATTCGCTGCAAATTTGGGGCATTCTTCTATCCTTTTGCTGCTGTGTATGTTATAATAAAATGTATGGATTTCTGAGGGGGGTGCTCTTATGCAGCAGATCGTGATATTGGGCGGCGGTGCAGCGGGCCTTGCCGCCGCATTGGCCGCCGCCCAGTCTGCCCCGGCAGGGGCAGTGCGGGTGACGGTGCTGGACCGCAACCCCAGGTGCGGCAAAAAGCTGTTGGCCACCGGCAACGGCCGCTGCAATCTGGACAACACCGGAATTGCACCGGAGCAGTATTTCACCGCTGACCCCGCCGCCCTGCGGCCCCTGCTGACCGCGGTGGATGCCGCCGCGCCGCTGGAATGGTTCGCAGCGCTGGGCCTGTACACCCGCACCGATGAAGCCGGACGGGTGTACCCCTACTCCAACCAGGCCGCAGACGTGCTGGCCCTGCTGGAAGGCCACCTTGCCCGGCTGGGCGTGGAGGTGCGTACCGGCTGCACTGTGCAGACCCTGAGCCAGAACCGCAGCGGCTACACCATCCTGTGCGAGGATGCCGAGGGTCAGGACCAGACCCTGCGGGCCGATGCCGTCATCTGCGCCATGGGCGGCAATGCCGGGCCGCAGTTCGGCACCGACGGCTTCGGCACCCGATTCGCCGCCCAGTGCGGCGGAAAGCTGGAGCCGCTGTACCCCTGCCTGACCGCCCTGCAGACAGCAAAGCCCAACCGATCTCTGGCCGGCATCCGGGCCAAGGCCGCTGCCACCCTGCTGGACCTCGACAGCCACTGCACCGTGGCTGTGGAAAACGGCGAGGTGCAGTTCACGGACTACGGGCTTTCGGGCATCTGCATCATGCAGCTGTCCTGCCATCTGGCCCCGGGGCGGGGGCCAAAGCGCCCGGCCGTTGAGCTGGACCTCTTCCCCATGCTGGACGAGACTGCCCTGACCGCCCTGTTTGCGGCCCGGGTGCCCCTGCTGCCGGGCAAGGCACCTGCGGATTTCTGGACAGGTCTGCTCAATCCCAAGCTGGGCCGCGCCCTTTGGGCAGCGGCAAAGCTGCCTGAAAAACCGGTGGACACCCTGCCGGATGCCGCCTGGCAGGTGTTGGCCAACGCGGCCAAGCACTGGCTGTTCGAGGGTCTGACCCCCTGCGGCTGGAAGCAGGCCCAGACCACCGGCGGCGGCCTGAGCCTGACCGAAGTGACCCCCAGCTTCCAGTTCAAGGGCTGCCTCGGCCTTTACTTTGTGGGTGAAACGCTGGACTGCGCCGGCAGCTGCGGCGGCTTCAACCTGCACTGGGCCTTTGGCAGCGGCATCGCCGCCGGGCGTGACGCGGTGCGGAGCCTGAAGCGGCCTGCCCCGAAGCCGAATAAAAAGAAGCGATAAAGAATGACCCTCTCCATCCCGCATCTGACAGACAGACTGCAGGGACGGAGAGGGTCATTTTCGTTTCAGATACGCTTGTGTCTCCCGGACCACCACTCCCGAAAGCCCCACCACGCCCACAAGATTGGGCAGCATCATCAGACCGTTGAAGGTATCGGAGAGCGCCCAGGCCAGGTCCAGCTTCATCACAGCACCCACCAGCACCATGGCCGCAAACACCAGTTTATATCCTGCGGCGGCACGCTCCCCCAGCAAATACACCACTGCCCGGGTGCCGTAATGGCTCCACCCCAGCGTAGTGGAATAGGCAAACAGCAGGACCGACACCGCGATGAACTGCGGCCCGAACGCCCCAAACACCGTGGAAAAGGCCTGCCCCACCAGTGCGGAGCCCTCCACGTCGGTCAGGGCCGCACCGGTGTCCAGATCCACAAGGCCGCTGGTGAGTACCACAAGGGCCGTGAGGGTGCAGACCACCATGGTATCTGCAAACACCTCGAACATCCCCCACATTCCCTGCTGGACAGGCTCCTCCACGTTGGCCGCGCAGTGCACCAGCACCGACGCGCCCAGTCCTGCTTCGTTGGAAAAGGCTCCCCGCTTGAATCCCCAGCTGATGGCCCGGGCCATGCCGTAACCCAGCACCCCGCCCCCGGCGGCCTGCAAGCCAAACGCCCCCCGGAAGATGGCCGCGAATGCCGCCGGAACAGCCGCCCAATGGACACAGACCACGGTCAGCGCCCCGAACAGGTAGAACAGGGCCATGAGCGGGACGATGGCCTCCGTGACTGCGGCCACCCGCTTCAGCCCGCCCAGTATGACCCGCCCGGTGAGCAGGGCCAGCACGATGCCCGTTGCCACCGGCGGCACCCGGAACACCGCCTGCAGATTGCCCGCAATGGAGTTGATCTGGCTCATGTTCCCCATGCCGAAGCTGGCCAGCACGCAAAAGCAGGCAAACAGCACTGCCAGTGCCCGGCCAAAGCCGCCGCCCAGCCCCTCGGCCAGATAGTACATGGGCCCGCCGCACCATCTTCCGGCGGCATCCCGGCGGCGGTAGCAGATGCCCAGCACGTTCTCGGCATAACTGGTCATCATCCCCAGCAGGGCCATGACCCACATCCAGAACACAGCCCCCGGCCCGCCTGCCAGAATGGCTGCCGCCACGCCCACGATGTTGCCGGTGCCGATGGTCGCCGCCAGCGCCGTGCAAAGGCTCTGGAACTGGCTGATGGCTTCATCGTCCGTGTGGGCGGTCACATTCCGGTCCAGGAAGATGGCCCCGATGGTGTGGCGCATCCAGTACCCGAAATACCGCAGCTGGAAAAAACCGGTGCGCACTGTCAGCAGACAGCCGGTGCCAAACAGCAGCGCCAGCCCCACCGGCCCCCACACCACACCGCTGACCACCGCATTCACCCGCGCCAGGCTCTCCCACATACACAAACGCCCCCTGTGCTCTACTGTATGACATAGGGGGCGTTTTCATGCCCGGGCAGCGGTTTCTGTATAAAAAAGCACATCCCGGCCCACCCTGTTCCAAAACGGAACGGAGGAACACGGGATGCACAAGAACGGTTGGAGGCCCTTCTGGGCTGCTTTGGGCGCAGCACTTCTGGTGCTGCTGCCGCTGGTGGGCGGCACGGTCCTGCTCACCCGGCAGATGGTGCGCACCCGCATCCAGACGGCCCAGCCCCAGAGCGGGGTGCCCATCCAGCTGCCCCGGGCCGAGCACCGGATGACCCTGCTTCTCTGCACCGCCGGGGAGCAGCCGGGCTTTTTGCTGGTCTACCTGAACGCCGCCCAGAACAGTCTGAACCTGCTGGCCGTGCCGGGGGAGCTGACGGTTCCCTTCAACGGAGAGACTGCCAGCCTTGCCCACTGCTACGGAGCGGCGGGGCCCGCCCGGTGCCGTCAGGCGCTTCTGGAGGTGCTGGGCCTGCCGGAGGATATGCTTTATCTGGCACTGTCCCCCGCCGTGCTGGAAAAGACCGCTTCCCGTTACGGGCCGGTACGGGTGGGGTTTTCGGGGGCACTGACTGCCGATGAGCTGACCGAAACCGGGCTTTCCGCCGCCGTGCAGAGCATTTCGGCCAAGGAGGCCCACGCTCTGCTCTCCGGCTGGGATGCGGACGGCATCCTGCCGCCTGCCTGCCGGGCCGCCGCCCGGGCGGCAGTGTGGGAAGCCTTTTTCCGGCAGGACCTCGCCCTGCTGCCCGCCACCCTGCCGGATGCCCTGCGGGCCAGCAGCACGGCCCTGCTCACCGACTTTTCGGCGCAGGATTACACCCTGCTGGGCACAGTACTGGAGTTTCTGGCCAACAACAGCGCCCTCCCCCACGCCGAGGCCCTGCCCGGGGCGTGGGATGCAAAAGCGGGCACTTACACGGTCACAGACGCTTCCCGGGCGGCGGTGCAGACCTTCCTCAGCGTTTCGCCCGCCTCGGGGAATGATGCCTCGCTCAGGGAGCCATAGCCCAGCACAAACGTACCGGAAAAATCCTGTTCCCCGCCGGTCAGGTCATAATCGCTCAGCAGGCTCAGGGCCACGCCCTGCGCCTTTGCGGCGGCGTGAAGGGCGGCATCCGGCGGGGCATTTTTCAGCCTTGCCAACAGATGCAGGCCGGTGTGCAGGCCGGTCAGGGTCAGTTCGTCCGGCGCAAAGGCAGCGCGCAGAGAGGCAGCCAGAGCATCCCGCCGGGCCTTGTAGGCCACGCGCTCCCGGGCAAGATGCCGGGTAAAGTAGCCCTCGCGGATAAAGCGGGCCAGGGTCTGCTGCTCAAACCGGCTGACGGTGCAGGAATAGATCCGGTACTTTGCCCGCCAGGCGGGCAGCAGCTGCCGGGGCAGCACCATGTAGGCAATGCGGATACCGGGGGCCAGACTGCGAGAGCAGGTGGAGAGGTAGACCACCGGGCCGTCGGCCCCGGCCATGCCCTGCAGACTGGGCAGGGGGCGGGTATCAAAGCGGAACTCCGAATCGTAATCGTCCTCTATGATATACCGCTGGCCCGGGCAGCGGGAGGCCCAGTGGAGCAGCTCCGTGCGGCGGCCCGCCGGCATGGTCACGCCCGTGGGGAACTGATGGCTGGGCGTGACATAGCACACCGCCGCACCCGAGCCGGACAATGCCTCAACAGAAAGGCCGTCCGCATCCACAGGCAGGCAGCAGCACGCCACGCCGTTGTTTTCCAGCACCTGCTTCGCGCGCTGGTAGCCGGGATTCTCCACCGCCGTTTTGCCGGGCAGGAGCGGGGCCAGCAGGCTCAGCAGATACTCCATACCGGCACCCACCACCACCTGCTCGGCGGTGCACCGCACGCCCCGGTATTCCTCCAGATAGTCCGCCAGCGCCTGCCGCAGCTCCACATCCCCCTGCGCATCGCCATGGGTCAGCAGCTGGGGCGAGGAATAGAGCAGCTCTTTCTGCAGCCGGGCCCAGGTGCGGAACGGAAACAGCCCCGGGTCCACGCCCCGGGTGGACAGATCGAACCGGACGGGCGGCTCGGCGGCTTCCGGCGGAGCGGCAGACACCGGGGGCGGCACTTCCTCGGGCCGGGTGGGCAGGGCAAGATATTCCTGTACATAAAAGCCGCTGCGCTCCCGCGGCTCCATGTAGCCCTCGGTCGCCAGGATCTGATATGCCGCGTCCACCGTGTTGACAGACACCGACAGCTCTGCCGCCAGCCGCCGCTTGCCGGGCATCCGGGTGCCCGCCGGAATGGCCCCGCTGCGCATCTCGGCGGCAAGGCTTTCGTAGAGCTGCTCGTACAGCGGCACCCCGCTGGCGGCATCCAGTGCTGTTGTCAGATGAAACATAAGACCTCTCCCCTTTTTGGATGCTTTGCCAAACTGACCCCATAAAAAAACTTTATTCTGGGTATTTTCATGGTGCCAGTTTCGCGTATAATAGGAGCATACCAACCACACACCCAAATGTCAAGTAGTTTTATGGGTAAGTGGCTTTGAAACGGGCGAACGATCCTGCAAAACAGGATGGAGGGGGTTCGCCCCGAAAAAATTTGGAGGGAAAAAATCATGTCTACAACTGCAATGTGGCTGCTGCTTGCTGTGGTGATCGTCGTCATCCTGTTCGGCAGTGTGCTGTACAAGCGCACCTTTACCACCAAGGAGCTGGCCCTGACCGGCGTTATGGCCGCGCTGAGCCTGGTGGCATACCTGTTCTTCCGCGTGCCGTTCTACGGCGGCTCCTCGTTCCATCTGGGCAACACCTTCACCGCCCTGACCGCCCTGCTGCTGGACGGCGTTTCCGGCGGCCTGGCCGGTGCGATCGGTCTGGCTCTGGCCGATATTCTGGCCGGTGACCCGGGCTATGCCGTGACCACCTTTGTGCTGAAGTTCATCATCGGCATCACCTGCGGTGCCGTGGCCCACAAGGTGTTCAAGCTGCGCGATCTCGACCGCCACAGCAAGGGCTACCTGCTCAAGGTCATCGTGGCAGGCGGCTCCGGCCTGCTGCTGAACGTCATCACCGACCCGTTCCTGGGCTATTTCCGCAACATTTACATCTTTGGCCAGGAGTATACCGTGGCACAGGCCCTGTCCAAGATCGCCGGTGGTGTCACCTTTGTCAACAGCGTAGCCTCCACCATCTGCGTAGTCATCCTGTATCTGGCCCTGCGCCCGGCTCTGGAGCGCGCCGGTCTGCTGCCCAAGGGCGAAAAAAAGTAAGCCTCTCATCTCTTTCTGACGCATATATGGAAAGCCCCCGGCCTGTATCCTCAACATGATATGCTGCCCCTAGAGTAGACAGAGTAAAAAGAAAACTCTGCGTACTCTGGGGGTATTTTCATGTCAAGCAAGAACAATCACGATACAGCGGAGGTAAAATATCAAAAAAATGTCCCGTGTTGGACGCTGCAAGCTCACGTCCGTGCCATGAATCGAGCGTCCTAACGCCGATTTGTACAAAAAATTCGCCGTTCCCTTGTGGAAACGGCGAACAAAAATCTTATATTATTTTTTCTGTCTACCTGACGGAGCACTTCACGGGCAGGCGGGACAGAAGCGCAGAAGATCAGCCCTCGATGAGCTCAACGGTCTTCATCTTGACGGGGGTAGTGGGCTTATCGTTCCAGTCGGTGCGGACGGAAGCGATCTTGTCCACAACATCCATGCCGGAAACCACCTTGCCGAAAGCGGCATACTGGCCGTCCAGATGGGGAGCGTCCTTGTGCATGATGAAGAACTGGCTGCCGGCACTGTTGGGGTTCATGCTGCGGGCCATGCTGATCACGCCGCGGGTATGCTTGATGGGGTTGTTCACACCGTTTGCAGCGAACTCGCCCTTGATGTTCCAGCCCGGGCCGCCGGTGCCGTTGCCCAGCGGGCAGCCGCCCTGGATCATAAAGCCGGGGATGACACGGTGGAAGGTCAGGCCGTTATAGAAGCCCTCGCTGACCAGCTTCTTGAAATTCTCACAGGTGATGGGGGCAACTTCCTCATTCAGCTCAATGTCGATGATGCCGCCGTCTTCCATAGTAATGCGAACCATAACGCTACAATACTCCTTTTGTGTTGACCCCGCAGCGGGGGTGTGTGGGGCAGAAATTCCTGCCCGGATATCTCTTATAGTATACCATAGGTTTTACAGGTTGCAACTGCATGGTTGCAACCTTTTTGTAAATTCGGCAAAGTTCCGGGGCCGGGAGCCTGCTTATTCCATCTTCATCCGCTTTGTGATGAGTTGGCCGTTCTGTTCTGTGCCGTCCGAGATATAATACTTCCACTCGGTCGAGCCGTCGGACATCAGGTACTCCACAGCAAACACCTGCCCAGCCTGGATTTTTACAGGGTAGTTGTCGGCTGGCAGAATCTCACGGGGTGTCGGCAGCTCCTTGAAGTCCTCGTATGCGTCTTCCAACCGCCAGAACTTTCGGATCTTGTAGCCCTTTACCATCGAAATATCCTGCTCGCCGAAATAGGAGGCTGTGTAGGTCTTTCCGTTGACTTCCAGCGTGTCGATCCGTTCCGGTTCCTGCGTCAGATCTTTGGTATGGAGATGTTCCCCATAGTTCTCGCTCAACTGTTTTGCCATGCGAAAGTCCGAGTTCCGATACTCCGACTCCACAATATGTGTACTTCCATAGATACCCATGATATCGGTGCGGCGTACCGCTTCCAGTTCCTGATAGCTGCGCCGGAAGTTCTCCACCATCCGGTCCTCCCGGTATCGGACCGAAGAAGCTTCATCCGTCGCCTCGATCTCATAGTACCGTTTGCCCTGTTCCATGTTTTCCTGCGTACGTTTGTACTCTTCGGTATCCTTCTGCCCGTTGGCTTCCAGATAGGCCAGATACCGCGGCCCGGTGCTTTCCCAGGTATGGCCCACGTCGGTGCCGTGGAACACGGTTTCCGGGTACTGCTCCTTGATCTGTTTCAGAAAATTTTTCATGACCTCGGTGCCGCCTTCTGTGCCTCCCCAGTCCTTGAACTGCAGATCCAGCAATTCATCATCGTCGGCCTGCATCCACAGGTTCAGAAATTGTGCATCCGTATACGGGAATTCCACAAACAGATCCCGCATTCCTTTTTCGTAATACTCGCCCCAGATGGAAAGTTCCCGATTCAAAATCTTCTGATTACTGTGCGTTTCTCCGTAAAGATAGATTTCGCTCTTCGGCCCGTTTTTTACATAACTCCAGAACAGCCCCACCAGCAGGGTCACAATCAGCACGATGGCGGCATATTTCCAGCGTCCGGTCTTTGTTTCCTTTTTCATTCCAATTCCTCTTTCATCTCGGTCATATCCGCCCAGAAGCGTTTGGGGCAGTGGGTCATACGGCCTTTTTCGTTATGGCGGGCCCTGATCTCCAGCGTTTTGTAAAACTGCTTCCACAGGTCCTGAAACTGCTGCTCCCGCTCATCGGGCGGCGGAAGCGTCAGCGGTTCGGCCAGCTCCATGAGCTGAGCTTTGTGGTTCTGGTACAGCAGCACCGCCTGATGGACGGCATCATAGATCAGGAAGTTCTCCTCCGGGAAGCGGGCACAGAAATGCCCGCGCAGGAGGGGCAGAATATAGTTTTTGGGGTGGATGACTGCACCCAGCATCCCATCGTGCTCCTGAAAACGGACAAAGCCTTGAAACTTGTCCACTTCCCAGTCCAGGCTCTGCTTCATCTGGTGGAGCGGAGCCACCTCCGGATGACCCCGCCGCTTGACCGTACCCGGCCCCAGCGCAAAGGCCAGATGCAGAAATCGGATGAGCCGCAGCTCCTTATCCTCCCAGCCCGAGAGAAAATCCCGGGTGACGAGGGATTCCGTCTCTTCGCCCAGCTTGGCGCGGAAGCTGGCAAAGACCCGCCGGGCCTTTGCGTGGTCAGTGGGGATCTCCTTCACAGGGTAGAGGGTAGCCGTCTCCCGCTCCGGGGTCCAGACCGCAAAGGGCAGCTCATGCTGGGCAAAGCTCTCAAACACACAGCAGAGAAAGCCCTCGAAGCTGCCATCATAGAGGTAGACCACGTCGGCATCGTGGAGCTTCCGGGCGGGGCTTACAGGGCTCTGGCCAGACATTGCACTGCCTCCTCCCGCACCATTTTCTGGGCTGTGCGGGGCGGCACGCCCTGCTCCACCAGCCGATCCACGGCGGGCGGGCTGAACATGCTCAGCTGCTCCACCCCGCCGCTGAATACGTTGGGGTCGATAAGCGCCCGGGTGATGCGCTCCCGCCCGGCGCTGCCGCGGCCCGGGTGCGCCCCCGCAAAGCCCCGGCAGGTGATGAAATACTGTGCCCGCTTGAGCACCACGCCCATCCGCTTGAGCTCGTCCAGCCCCAGCGCGGCCTGTTTGCGGGCGTGCCAGATGCGCCGGGCGCTCTTGGGGCCGATGCCCGGCACCCGCAGCAGCATCTCAAAGGGGGCGCGGTTCACGTCCACCGGGAACAACCCGTAATGCTGCACTGCCCAGTTGCACTTGGGGTCCAGATAGGGGTTGAAGTTGGGGTTGTCCCTGTCCAGAAGTTCCTCTGCCTTGAACTCGTAAAAGCGGAGCAGCCAGTCTGCCTGATAGAGCCGATGCTCCCGCAGCAGCGGCGGCTTGGTGTCCAGCGCGGGCAGGCGGGTGTCCTCGGTCACAGGGATGTAGGCGGAGTAAAACACCCGTTTCAGGTGATACTTATTGTATAATCCTTCCGTTAATTGCAGAATGTGATAATCCGTTTCCGGGGAAGCACCCACGATCATCTGGGTGCTCTGGCCCGCCGGGGCAAATCTGGGGGCCTTGCGGTAGAGCGCCACCTCTTCCCGGTTGGCGGCCCCCTCCACCGCGATCTGCTTCATGGGCCGGAAAATGGAGTGCCGCCCTTTGTCCGGAGCCAGCAGGTTCAGGCTGCGTTCACTGGGCAGCTCGATGTTCACACTCAGGCGGTCGGCCAGAAAGCCCAGCTGTTCCAGCAGCTCCGGGCTGGTGCCGGGAATGGCCTTGGCGTGGATGTAGCCGCCGAAACGGTACTCCCCCCGCAGCAGGCGCAGAACCGCCAGCATCCGTTCGGTGGTATAGTCCGGGCTCACCAGCACGGCACTGGAAAGAAACAGACCCTCGATGTAGTTGCGGCGGTAGAATTCAATGGTCAGCTCGGCCAGCTCCCGGGGGGTGAAGGTGGCCCGGGGCACATCGTTGGACTTGCGGTTGACGCAGTAGCTGCAATCAAAGGAGCAGCAGTTGGTCATCAGCACCTTCAGCAGGCTGACACAGCGGCCATCGGCAGTAAAGGCGTGGCAGCAGCCCGGGGCGTAACAGCTGCCGACCCCGCCCGCTCCTGCTGCCCGGGAAGCACCGCTGGAGGTACAGGCCACATCATATTTTGCGCTGTCCGCCAGGATCGTCAGCTTATCCATCAGGCTCTGTTCCATGGGACACCTCCGAAAAATGGGTATAAAAAAGAAAGCCATACTGGATGGCTTTTCTTTTTCAGGCGCTGGTGGGGCGTTTTTACCACTTCGCCTTGGTCTCCACCACACGGCCTGCAATGTGCAGATGGTTGAGCTCCTCGCCCTTGATGACCATTTCCTTATAGGCCGGGTTGAAGGGCTGCAGCACCACGCAGTTGCCGCGCTGGAGGTAGCGCTTGAGGGTGCCCTCGCCCTCGTCGCCGTAGATCAGCACGCCTAGGTCGCCGTTTTCCAGCGTGTCCTGGCGGTGCACCAGGGCAAGGTCACCATCGTGGATGCGAGGCTCCATGCTGTCGCCGCGCACAACGAGATAGAAGTAGCTGGAAGGGTCCTTGACCCGGGCATACTCCTTGCCGTAGTCTTCCTCATAGGCCAGCGCGCCGTAGCCCGCCTTGACCGTGCCGATGACAGGGATCAGGCTGTACACATAGCTGCCGAAGAAGCGCTCTTCGGTCTGGCCCTCCGCGGTGGGGTCGAACAGACCCAACAGATAGTCCGCGGTCGTGTCCAGGATCTCCGCCAGCTTTGCCACGGTGGTGGGGTCCGGGGAGCTCTTTCCGCTCTCCCATTTTCCCACGGCCTGCTGAGTCACGCCCAACAGGGAAGCAAGCTCCGCCTGGCTCATGTGCTTTTGCTTTCGGCATTGCCGTAACAGCTCCGGAAACGACATTGTTCAACACTCCTCTGCTTGTACCGGGTCCGGTAAGGTTTTATCTGTATTTATTATACAACAAAAAGATGTTTCCGTAAAGAGGGAATCCCGCTTTTTCTCGAAGAAAAGTTGTCGTTCCGCACAAAAATGCGCACAACGAGCGGAAATTTTGATTTTGGGCTTGACAGCGCCGCTGAAATCTGGTAAATTAAATAGGCATTCGGTACGGCGTGTGCGGGTGCCCACGAGGAGAGATGTCCGAGTGGTTTAAGGAAGCAGTCTTGAAAACTGCCGTACGGCAACGTACCGTGGGTTCGAATCCCACTCTCTCCGCCATTTTTATTGAATAAGTGCAACACACTTTGCTCTGGAGTAGTACTCAAGAGGCCGAAGAGGCGCCCCTGCTAAGGGCGTAGGTCGTCTAAACAACGGCGCGAGGGTTCAAATCCCTCCTACTCCGCCAAGAAAAAGCTCGATGATTCTTTGAAATCACCGGGCTTTTTCCATTTTTGTTCTCATCTTATCTTTCAATCCGTATTTACATAATACGTATAATATGGTATACTCCTCTTGAAAGGATGTGAAGCTTGTGCCGCCAAAACCGCGTGAAATGGAAAAGCTGATTCTTGCCGATGGCTGGGTCTTCAAGGAACAGGTCGGTTCCCACCGTCAGTATGTCCATCCCACAAAACCCGGCAAGGTCACGATTCCTTTTTCACAAGGGAAAAGAACTTGACCGCCGCACAGAGCTTTCCATCCGAAAGCAGGCAGGGCTCAAATAATGCCATATCATCATACAGGAGGGATGAAGGATGTTATCCATGTATCCGGCTTGTTTTTATAAAGAGGCAGAAGGTTATTCTGTCGTTTTTCCTGATTTGAACAATCTTGCAACACAGGGTGATACCTTTGAGGAAGCCATGGAGATGGCAGTGGACTGCCTTGCAGGCTATCTCTACACCTGCAAGCGGGATGGCGAAACGATTCCCACACCGTCTCGTCCGGGTTCCATCGACCCAATCGCTGTGTCTCGGGCACTTGCTCCCGACGAGCCTGTTTCTGAAGCATTTGTCAATGTTGTTTCTGTTGATGTGGCAGAATATGCAAAACAGCACTTCGAGAGATCTGTCAAAAAGACGCTTTCCATCCCTGCTTGGCTGAACGATGCCGCCATGGCACAGGGGATCAATTTTTCCTGCGTCCTTCAGCAGGCACTGAAAGAGCAGCTGCACATGGCTTGAACAGATTTTTACACAAAACGCGCTTTCCGGGGCCTTCCGAAAAGCGCGTTTTGCTTTTTTACAGCAGAAGATTCGTCACCACAGCCAGCACGCTCAGGTGCACCGGGTAGAACCAGTAAAAGGCCTTCTTATGCAGCGGACTGCACGCGCCCCGCTGCCCGTTATAGAACCAGACCAGCACAAAGGCCAGCGGGGCGGTGAGCTCGAACAAAAACAGCAGCGCGCCCACGATGCACTGCCGCTTGCGGTCGCCACGGGTCAGGTACAGCGCACAGATGATGAGCACACCGATGCCGTTGTAGTCCGTACAAGCCAGAAGCGCCGCAAGCGTGCAGCCTGCCGCACACAAGAGCCCTTTCCAGCTGGCAGAGCCGTCCGGCTTTTCAAAATGCTTCAGACCTGCCATGGCCAGCACGCCCAGCGCCAGCGTCCAGTAAACGTTCTGTGCACTGGGGTCAAAGGGGGTGCGGAAGAACGCAAGGTCAAAGGGCACCTCACTGATGAGGGCAAACAGGAACAGCCTCCGGACGTATTTTTTCACATCGTGGGTATGTACAAAGCCCTCCACCAGCAGGAAGCAGAAGATAGGAAAGGCCAGCCGCCCGGTAAAGCGCAACACCATGTCCAGCCGGTACAGCGGATAGGCGGAAAGGGTGTCCCGCGAGAGGGTGCCGCTGTCCAGCCCGGGCGTAAGGATCCCTGCCTCGATGCAGGACGCGCCGATGTGGTCCACCAGCATGGTGATGCAGGCAATGGTTTTAAGGGCGGTGCCGCTGAAGCTGCAGCGCGGGGAAAGTGCGGTCATAAAAAACACCTCGGTCAGTTTGTAAAAAATCGTTATAAGAACTATAACGGAGGAAAGGTGGCATTTCCTGCGTCTGCTGCGGCAAAATCTACACAGAGCGTGCACAAATCCGCCCAAAATGCTTGACAGGACGGGCGCGGGATAGTAAAATCAAGAAGATAATTGAACTATCTCAAACCAAAGATGAAAAAGATTCACAGAGGATCGAGCGTCTCCGAACCAGATCAGACCGGAAGGAGGCATTGGGAATGACGCTGTTTTCTTATGAGATTTTCGACGCAGTTGCACGGCAGGGCAGCTTTAACAAGGCGGCTCAGCAGCTGCATCTGACCCCCTCGGCCATCAGCCACGCCATCGCCGTGATGGAGGCTGAGCTGGGCTTTACCTTATTCAATCGCGGCAAAAACGGCGTTACCATGACCAGCTACGGCGCTTCGCTGTACCCTTCCATCCGTGCGGTGCTGAACAGCGACGAGGCCCTGCAGCAGAGCATTGCCCGCCTGAACGGCCTGGAAAAGGGCAAGGTCAAGCTGGGTGCCTTCAACTCGATCTGCTCCGGGCTGCTGCCCAGCATCCTCAAGGGCTTTATGGCCCACTACCCCCAGATCGAAGTCGAGGTCTATCAGGGCACCTACGACGATGTTAAGGAGTGGCTGCGCACCGGTCAGGTGGACATTGCCTTCCTCTCCAACAACTGCCGGGAGGAGTTTGTTCTGACCGAGCTGTTCCACGAGCCGCTGCTCTGCATCACCCCCATGGACTGGCCCGAGCCGCCCAACGGCGTGATGACCCCCGCCCTGATGAACGGGCAGAACTTTGTGGTGCAGTGGGATGCCACCGACGCGGAGATGCGTCAGTTCCTCAAGAAGTATTCCCTCTCAACGGAGCGCCGCTGCCATGTCATCGATGACCAGTCGAACATTGCCATGGTCGAGGCAGGCCTGGGTATTTCCATCATGCCCCGGATGCTGCTGCGCAACTGCACGGCAGCGGTCAAGATCTACCCCATCGAGCCCGAAGAGGACCGCGTGGTGGGTCTGGCCGTCCAGCGTCCCACCGCCATGGCTCCCGCCGTGGAGCAGATGTTCCACCACATCGTGGAGTGCTGCAAGGATCTGGACTGAACAACAGTGTAACATAACGGGCCGGTGTGCGCAACACCGGCCCGTTTTTTGCCGCCCAGAAAACTTTGGATTGTATCCCCGCCCGGGATACGGTATACTAAGAAAAAATCCATTCTGGTTTTTGAGGGGAAAAATTATGGATCGAAGAAGTTTTTGCAAGGTGCTGGGGTTTGCGGCCGGCAGCACTCTGCTGCCCGGGCTGATGGTCCAGGCCGCCGGGCAGGGCTCCGTGGGCCATGCAGTGCCGGATGGCCGCTACACCATCGGCATCCGCAGCGACCTGAGCGGCTGTGACCTGACCCACGCGTTCTATTACTCCGACAGCTTCTTCACCCACCCGGCCACCCAATATGACCACCAGCTGGCGCTGGCAACGCTGGGTCTGGTCTGTGCTGCGGCCAACACTGTGGCCAGCGATGCGGAATACTGGGTCAACGGCTCTGTGGGGCGGGAAGCCCACATTGCCGCCGCCTACGAGACCCTGGGCTTTGAGGACGCGCTGTTCTACAATTACGACCTCGACACCGGCCGGGCCGGAGACTTTGTGGGCTACTCGCTGGCCCGCAAGACCCTGACCCTGAACGGCCAGCGTACCACCCTTGTGGCGCTTGTCCTGCGGGGCGGCGGCTACGGCGGCGAGTGGGCCAGCAACTTCCACATAGGCGATACCAGCGCGCACACCGGCTTTGTCACGCCTGTGGCGGCGGTGTTTGCGTCCCTCAAGGCCTATCTGGCCCGGGCAGGGCAGGGCGGCACCTTCAAGCTCTGGCTGGGCGGCTACAGCCGCGGCTCCATCATTGCAAATCTGCTGGCGGCAAAGATCGCCCGGGAGCTCCCCCAGCTGGGGCGGGAGAACATCTATGCCTACGGCTTTGCGGTGCCTGCGGCCCTGACTGCCGCCGACCGGCCTGACCTGCAGCAGGATTTCGATGCCAATCACGCCCCGGACGGCACCCTGCTGGAAAACTGGCCCGAGAGCAACATCTTCAGCATCATTTCCAGCGGCGACGCGGTGGCCCGGGTGCTGCCCGCTGCCTGGGGCTACCACCGCAACGGCTGTGACCGCTTTCTGCCCGCCACCCGGAATGCCGAAGAGCTGGCCGACCTGGACGCACTAGGGGCGGAATTCGGCCCCACGCCGCTGGTGATCAGCAGTCTTGCCACCGCCGAGGACACCAGTGCCCTCATCGACATCGTGGCCAAGTTCTGCGTTTCCCGGGAAAATTTCCACCAGAAATACGAAGCCGCTATCATGGACATGATCCAGTGTGCCTTTCTCCGCTCCGAAAAAGAGGTGGTCGATGGCTACGTCCTCAGCGACGGCGAGATCGTGGAGCGGCTGCAGAGCCTTTCCCACATGAAAGAGATCGATTACTGGCAGATCGTGGGCAGCGTCTGGGCCGCCTCCACCATGAGCCGCCCCATCCTTGAGCGGTACGGCCAGAACGTGCCCCTGCTGGCCCGGCAGATCCTCATCCCGGTGCTGGCGGTCGGCCTGTGCTACGGCATCGAGACCGATGTGGTGCAGATGGTGGCCCAGTACATCATCCGTCTGCTCACCGCCCGGGGCGAGCTGGACAGTGTTCTGCGCGCGGCGTTCTGCCACCACCCGGAAAACTACATTTCCCTGATGGAATACTACACCCCCGAGGAGCACGGTATGGAGCCCTTTACCCGAAAGTGATTCACTTTTCTTCACCTTTCGCCTGAAATCTCTCCACCGGTGAAACGCCTGCGATTCGTTGAAATCCCGTTTTTTCTATGTTACACTTGATTTTATCAACTGGAAAAGAGGAAAAGAACATGGAAACTCAACACAAGCGCAGTGCGTTTTCCGGCAAACTCGGATTCGTGCTGTCCGCCGCCGGTGCGTCGGTCGGGTTGGGAAACATCTGGCGCTTCCCGTATCTGGCCGCAAAATACGGCGGCGGCATTTTTCTGCTCATCTACATCCTGCTGGCTGTCACCTTTGGCTACACCATGATCATTGCCGAAACGGCGCTGGGCCGGATGACCCGCAAAAGCCCGGTGGGCGCTTACAGCCATTTTGGCAAGGGGAAGGGGCTGGCGTTCGGCGGCTGGATCAACGCCGTCATCCCCATCCTGATCGTTCCCTATTATTCGGTCATCGGCGGCTGGGTCATCCACTATCTGGCCCAGTATCTCACCGGCCACGGCAGCGCGCTGGCATCGGACGGGTATTTCTCCGGCTTCATCTCCAACGGTCTGCTGGCCGAGATCGCGTTCCTGCTGTTCACCTTTATCACGCTGGGCATCATCTTTGCGGGCGTGCGCAACGGCGTGGAGCGCGTTTCCAAGGTGATGATGCCGGTGCTGGTGGTGCTCTCGGTGGTCATTGCCGTCTACTCGGTCACACGGCCCGGCGCACTGGCAGGCGTAAAGTATTTTCTGGTGCCCAACCCGGCCAACTTCTCGTGGATGACCGTGGTTTCCGCCATGGGCCAGATGTTCTACTCCCTCTCCATTGCCATGGGCATCCTGGTGACCTTTGGCTCCTACATGAAAAAGAACGTGTCCATTGAGCAGTCCACGGAAAACGTGGAGATCTTCGACACCGCCATTGCCATCATGGCGGGCCTGATGATCATTCCCGCCGTGTTCGCTTTTTCGGGCGGCGACCCTGACACCCTGCAGGCGGGCCCGGCCCTGATGTTCATCACCATCCCCAAGGTCTTTGCCAGCATGGGCATGGGCACTGCCGTAGGCGTGCTCTTCTTTGTGCTGGTGCTGTTCGCGGCCCTCACCAGCTCCATTGCCCTGACCGAGAGTGCTGTTTCTACCTTTGAGGACGAGTTGGGCTGGGACCGCACCCGCTCCACCATCCTCATCGGCTGCATTATGATCACACTGGGCAGCCTTTCCGCGCTGGGCTACGGCCCCCTTGCCAGTGTGACCGTGTTCGGGATGCAGTTCCTCGATTTCTTCGACTTCCTGACCAACTCGGTGATGATGCCCATTGCGGCCATTGCCACCTGCCTGCTGGTCTCCCGGATCGTCGGTGTGGAAAAGATCGAGGAAGAGGTCACGCAGGAAGGTCAGCCCTTCCGCCGCAAACCGGTGTTCAACTTTATGCTCCGGTATCTCTGCCCCATCTTCGCGGCTATCATCCTGGCCAGCTCGGTTGCCAACGCACTGGGCTGGATCGCAATGTAACCCTGTTTTCTGCACGCAAAAAGCCCCCGGCCTGTATCCTCACAGGCCGGGGGCTTTTCGATCACTCTTTTTCAAACACAAGGAAGCGGAACGCGATGTCCGTGGTCAGCTCGGGCAGGGCGGCCAGGCGGGCCGCGCCATCCCGTGGCGTTTTCCAGTAATAGGGGGTCATGGCGAACAGCGCCTCCAGCTGCCCGGCAGGCACTGTGATGCTGCCCGAGACTTCCCGCTCTCCGATGGGGCGGAAGCCCTCATAGGCCACCTCCTGCACCGGATTTTTATAAGGCGTGTCGTAGAGGACAGCTTTCATCTGGTAGAGGTGCTCTGCACCGGGCACGACATAGATCATCCGTCCGCCCGGGCGCAGCACGCGCCGGAACTCTTCCTGTGCAAAGGGCGAGAAGCAGTTGAGCAGCAGGTCGGCCCATCCGGTGCGGACAGGCTGGGCAAAGCTGGATGCCACCGCGTATTTTGCGGCAGGCAGTGCCTTTGCGGCCAGACGCACCGCAGGCTTTGCGATATCAAAGCCCGCCAGCTGCACCGACCGGCCCGCCTGCGCAAAGGCCTGTGCAATGCAGCGGTCGTACCAGCCCTCGCCGCAGCCCGCATCCAGCAGATGGAGCGGCATATCTGCCCCGGCGGCAGCGCCGTACGCAAGGCACAGTTCCCCCAGCGCCCTGCCGAAGATGCCGTAATACCCGGCGTTCAGGAAGGCACGGCGGGCGGCGACCATCTCTTTGCTGTCGCCCGGGGCCTTGGTGCGCATACTCTGCACCGGCAGCAGGTGCCAATACCCCTCTTTCGCCCGGTCAAAGCTGTGGTTCCTGCCGCATTTCAGGGCAGTGTCCCCGGTCAGGGGTTCGCCGCAAAGCGGGCACTGCCAGGGGGCAAACGGCTCAGGTTTCATCGGTGTGATCCTCAATGGGTGCGGTGGCACCGCCGTGGGCGGTCATATACTCTTCAAAGTTGGTGAACTTCTGCTGGGGCGGGCGGCGGCTGATCAGCATCAGGCCCGGGTCCTCGTCCCGTGCGGGGGCGGTGTTCCGGCTGCGGCTGCGGGGTGCCTCGCTCTTGGCGGGGCGGCTGCTCTGCACTGCATTGCGATTATTGCGGCTTCCCTGCTGGCTCTGGCCGTTCTGGGCCGGACGGGTATTGCGGCTGTTCCGTTCTGCCCGCTGCTCGGTGCGCGGATCATTGCGGTCGGTGCGCTGCTCGGCACGGGCAGGCTGACCGCCTCGCTGACGCTGGCCGTTCTGGGCCGGAGCAGTCTGCTTTGCGGCAGGCTGCGCAGCCGGAGCCTTTTTGACCGGGCGCAGGGGGGTAGCCTCCGGGGCGCTCACAAAGTGGGGGTCGAATTTGGGCTGGGCGTTGCTGCCGCGGTTGGCCGGCTGCGGGGCATTGCCCTCGCGGCGGGTGCGGCTGTTATTGGAGCGGCGGTTCTCACTGCGTCCGCCGGAAGTGCGCTTCTGGTTTTCCTCCATGGATGTTCCTTCTTTCGGTTCGGTATTCTTGGGGCTGGGCTGTTTTGCAGCCGCTTTTTCCTTCTTGGGGACAGCGGGCTTTTCGGCCTTGGCTGCCTTTTCTGCTTTGGCAGGCTTCTCTGCCTTCACAGGCTTTTCCGGCTGCTCTGCTTCCGCCTTGGGCTTTTTGCCCCGCACCGGGGGCGCAGCCTTGACAGGGGCAGGCACGCCGTCCCAGGGATGGCCGGAGACGACCGGGATCTGGCGGCGGTTCAGCTTTTCGATCCCGGCCAGATATTCCTTTTCCTCCGGGGCGCAGAAGCTGACGGCAGTGCCGTCGGCACCGGCACGGGCCGTGCGGCCAATGCGGTGGACATAGGTCTCGGGCACCTCGGGCAGATCGTAGTTAAACACATGGGACAGCTCGCTGATGTCAATGCCGCGGGCGGCGATATCGGTCGCCACCAGCACCCGGGTCTTGCCCGCCTTGAAATCCTCCAGCGCCGTCACACGGGCGGTCTGGCTCTTGTTGCCGTGGATGGCGGCGGCGGGGATGCCCTGCTTGTTCAGGTCTTTTGCAATTTTATCGGCCCCGTGCTTGGTGCGGCTGAACACCAGCGCGTTCACCACCTCAGGCCTCAGATTTTTGATGAGCCAGGGCAGCAGGAACTTCTTGTTGCCCTTCTCCACAAAATACAGGCTCTGCTGGATGCGGTCCACCGTGCTGGACACCGGGTCCACCTTGACAAAGGCCGGGTCGTGCAGGATGCCTGCGGCCAGCTGCTCGATCTCCTTGGGCATGGTGGCGCTGAACATCAGGTTCTGGCGCTGCCTGGGCAGCTTGGCGATCACCTTTTTCACGTCGTGGACAAAGCCCATATCCAGCATCCGGTCGGCTTCGTCCAGAACAAAGATCTCAATGTTGGAGAGGTCCAGCAGCCCCTGCCCCACCAGGTCGTTCAAGCGGCCCGGGCAGGCAATGAGGATGTCCACGCCCTTTTTCAGGGCCGCGACCTGCGGAGCCTGACCCACACCACCAAAGATGACGGTGCTGCGCAGGGTCAGATACTTGCCGTAGGCCTCAAAGCTCTCGCCGATCTGCAAAGCCAGCTCCCGGGTAGGAGTCAGGATCAGGGCGCGGATGGCACCCTTTTTGCGGGGCGCGCTGGCAGTCAGGCGGTCGAGCATGGGCAGCGCAAAGGCAGCCGTCTTGCCGGTACCCGTCTGGGCGCAGCCCATCAAGTCCCTCCCGGCCAGCACCGGCGGAATGGCCGCTGCCTGAATGGGCGAGGGGGATTCATAGCCCGCCTGTGCCACAGCACGCAGCACAGGCGCGGAAAGATTCAGTTCGTTAAATGTCATTCTTCACCTAAAATGTTTCTGCATTCCATATAATAGCGCTTTTCCTCTGCGTGCCCCATGCTGAAGGTCTTGCGGGGCAGCACACCGCCCATAACGATGCCTTTGAACAGGTCGCTCTTCTCAAAGGGCGGCATCAGGAAAGCCACACCCCCCTGCCTGCACAGGGCGCGGACAGCGGGCTCATCGTGGACATAATCCACCCGGGCCTCGATGTGGCGGGCCATGAAATACTCAATGAATGCGTCAATGGTGCCCACGGTCAGCGGGGCAACGGGATGTTCAAAGCTGAGCACATTGGCCACATGGGGGCCAGCCAGCGTAAAGGACTGCTGTTTTGCATCGCCAAAGCAGATGCCTGCCGCGTGGGAATCGCTCCACGCGATGAGGGCCAGCAGCACGGCACCGCAGTCCACATTGAAGAGGACGCGGTGGATGGGCTCGATCTCAATGGCCGGAGAGTGGACATTGCAGACCTCAGCCAGGCACCAGCGGGCCGGATGGGTCAGCTGCTGCTCCGGGGTCAGGGTCTTTTTCAGCTCCTCCCAGCAGGCCTTGGCGGAAGCCAGCGAATGGTTGCCATCGCCCACGGCCAGCGTCAGGGGCGCGCCGCCCTTTGCCTGGGGATACCGGGCATCAAAGGCCTCCTGGCTGCCCAGAGCGTTCAGGGCGCTGTCGATCTGGGCCAGCAGGGCGGGGTCCTCCACTGCCCAGCCGGCAATGTGGCCGCCGTTCAGCATCAGGTCGCCCTCGTAGACCTTGCGCAGCTGCTCCTTCTTCTCGCCGATGGGCTCGATGAGGGTGCAGCCGGGGTCATCGGCCAGCATCATAATATGGGGCGTTTCCAGCCTTGCCCCCCGGCGCACCGCCATGCGGGGCGGGATGCGGCTTTCCACGGTGTGCTCACTGGGGCGGATGGCAGGCACCGCGCCCTCGGCATAGCTGTATGCCTCCAGGTCGATCCTGCCCACAAGGCCCTGCCGCACCCGGCCGCTCTGCTCAGTGCGCTCCACATAAATGAAGCCGTCCACCGCGCGGGTCAGCACGTTCCGGGTGTAATCGTCCATGGTCGCATGGATGGCACTGATCCTTGCATCCACGTCATCCTCTTCCAGATAGACCTCCGGCAGGATCAGGTCCAGTGTGCTGGGGCCGCCTGCGGCGGCCTGCGCAGCCTTTTCCCAATAGGAGCGGTCACTGGTGAACTGATCGCAGGCCACACAGCCCCACTGCCCCACCGGGATCTGTTCCGACGGCAGCAGGATGTGCGCCGGGGAAAAACAGGGTGTTTTGTTCATAATACTTCCCTCCCTCTCACAAAAACGCAGGGATCACTCAAAATAGCTGGCGGCATCGTCCCGGATGACCACATGCTCCACACCTGCCTCGGTCAGGGAGAGGGTCATCTCCTCCCGGGCCGCTGCATCCAGCGTAGAGGAAGACGGGACCTTCACCAGCAGGTTCTTCACGCCCAGCTGGGCCGCAGGGGCTCCCAGCTGGCTGGAGGAGCCGGTCACCTCGGCCAGCGAATAACCGTACCAGAGCGTCACCGTATCCCCGAAGCGGGCCTGCCAGGCGGCGATATCCGCAGTCAGCTGCCCGGCACGATCCACACCGTTGGTGGTGCCATAGTCCTGCTTGGCGCTGGTGGACGAGGGGAACTGGACATTTTCCAGCAGCACCTGATCAAACCCGGCGGCGTGCACCTCAGCGATCAGATCGCCGATATACTGCACGGTCTCCGCGGCGTAGGGGTTCAGCCAGGGGTTGCCTCCGGCGGAAGCCTTGTTGTCCAGCCAGAGGTACTCCTGCCCCTGATACCGGATGGCCAAAGCGTGGTCGGCCCGGGCACCGGCAGGGTCACGGAAGGCAGTCAGCGCAGCCACCGGCACCAGCCCCTCCTCCTTGAAGATGGATGCCACACTCGTCAGCTCGACCTGCGTGGAGGCTGCATTGGCGGCTCCCACCGCCGTCTGGGAGGCGTAATACACCTGCCCGGCGGTGTCCTTCAGGGTCAGGATGGCATAGGTCATGCCCTGTGCCTTGAGCTGCCGGGCGGCGGAGCGGATGGCGGCCTCGTCGGTCAGGGTGGTCACATCCACCTCTGCCCACAGGCCCGTCACAATATCAGTGCCCTTGACCTCGGGCTCCGGCTCCTTTTCCGGCACCGAGGAAGCTGCCGGTTCGCTGACAGCGGTGCTCTGCGTCCCGGAGGATGCACTCTCGCTGACAGCACTGGATGCGGAAAGGTCACGATCCCGCACCACGGTATACCAGGTGTGGGTGGCCCAGTCCAGCACATGGGGCGCGGCCACCCAGGCCGCTGCCAGCACGGCCACCACCAGCACCGCAATGCCAATGCCCTTTTTCAGCCGCATCTCGCGGGTGTAAAAGCTGCGCCGGTAGCGCTTGACCTTCTGGCGTTTGGGATATCTTGCCATAATCAACCACCCTCCTTGGGGTCAACTTACAGGATCACGGAATGGCCGGTAAAGCCGTAGATGGCCAGCGCCAGCACACCGATATAGATCAGGGTGATGGGCAGGCCGCGGAATGCTTCGGGGATGGCCTTGCTGCGCAGGCGGTTGCCCGCCTCGGTCACCAGCATCACAGCCAGCAGGTAGCCCAGGCCGCTGCCCAGGCCAAAGCCGATGGACTGCGCCAGCGTAAAGCTCTGGGTGCGTTCCACCAGCACGGTGCCCAGCACGCCGCTGTTCACGGCGGCAATGGGCAGGATGCGGATGAGCAGGCCGCTGCGGGGGCCCTTGACCGCCCGCAGGATGGCGTGCTCAAAGATGCAGACCACCGCCACACAGGCCAGGTAGAGCAGCGGGCGGAGCTGGGCACGGTAGGGCAGGTCCACGATCTGGCTGCCCGCAAAATACGCCAGCGGGGCCACCAGCGTCTGGGTAACACAGAGCAGCAGGGCAAACCACCAGCTGCTGGTGCGCTCGTCACCCACCAGCTGGATCAGGCGCGACACGCCCAGACCACGGGTAAAGATGGCGTTCTGGGCAAACAGGGCCAGCACGGCGTAGGCAAAGGCCACACCGATGGTATTCATCACAGCACTCACTGATCCTGCACCTCCTTCCGGGGGTGCGCAGCCAGAGTGCCGCGCGCCTCAGTTTTCAGGTATTCCTTGTGTTTGCGGGCCAGCGCGCGCCAGACGGCACACACCACGCCCAGCACGATGAAACCGCCTGCCGGCATGGATGCCATGGGCAGGACAGAGCGGCTGAGCTGGATCCCAAACACACTGCCCAGCGCCAGCCACTCCCGCAGGCAGCCCACGATGAACAGGATGAGCGCGTAGCCCACCGTGATGCGCAGACCCTTGGAGACAGCCTTGCGCATGGTTTCCTGCACACGGCCAAAGCGGTAGGTCAGCAAGGGCTCCACCACCAGCATGGGCAGGTAGATGCCCAGCATCAGCAGGTCGGTGCCGAACACAGCGTTCAGGATGGGATAAGCGGCGAGGTAGACCACCGCCGCACTGCCGCTGTACACCAGCGCCCGGGGCAGCAGCTTTTTCTCCAGCTCTTCCGGGGCGGGCTGCTCGTCCCGCAGGGGGAACAGGCGGCTGACCAGGCAGGCCAGCATCCGGGAAGGCGTGAGCAGCAGGGCCACAGCCACGGCCAGCATCAAAGCATTTTTGCCTGTGGTGGCAAGCACCACCAGCGGAGCCAGACCCATGCCCTGCATGACAACGGGGTTATTTTTGAACACCCGGTCATGGTGGGCGAACTTTTCAGGATCACGGGTGATCAGTTCTGCAATGGAACGTTTCATTCAGCACCCTCCTTTCCGGCCGCGGGGCGGTGCATCAGCTGATACAGGCGGCTCTCGGTGCGGTCCATCCAGCCGGAAATGCTGTTGACCGTGAGCAGGGCAAAGCAGACACCCGTCTCGTACACGCCGTAATACCGGAAGCCCATGGTGATTGCCCCCACCAGCACACCGTACAGGATGCGGCCCAAATGGTGGTGGGCGCAGGTGTAGGGCTCGTTGAGCAGGAACACCGCGCTGAACAGCATGGCACCGGTCAGCAGTTCGTCCCGCACGCACTGCAGGCGCAGGGCGATGTCCACGCCGTTCACTCCCACCTGACGGGGGAAGAGGAAGGCAATGAGGGCACAGGTGACCACAAAGCTGACAGAAGCGCTCAGACGGACATCCTTCTGCAGCCAGAGGAAAAGCCCGCAGGCCAGAAGGATGAGGGCGGCACCCGTGCCCATGGGGGCGGCGTACTCGCCCAGCACCAGCGAAATTGCGCCGATGTTCAGGCTGCCGCCGCTGCGCAGGGTATCCGAGATGGTGCTGGACACCGGCACGCCGGTGGCATCCCACAGGGGGATGTTGGTATAGGGCTGGGGGTAGCGGAACACCTGCTCCGGCCAGGACACCGCCGCCACGGCGTAGCCCACAGCAGCGGGATTGAAGGGATAGCTGCCGTAGCCGCCAAACACCTCCTTGCCGATGAGGACACCGGCCAGCACCGCCATAATGACCACATACCAGTCCACCGTGGCGGGCATGAGCAGGGCGATGATGAGGGCAAAACTCTCGTTGGAAAAATCCCCGGCCCGATACACGCGGCGGCGCAGCAGGGAGACCAGGCGGTCACACAGATTGCCGGTGAGCAGCGCCGCGCCGCAGAGCAGCAGGGGCCGCAGACCGTACAGGAAGCAGGCCATGCAGAGCAGCGGGATGGTCATAAAGCAGACGTGCAGATAGTACCGCCCCGTCTTTGCAAGCTCCTGCTCCTGCTGCTGGATCAAACGTTCATCCATGGTAAGGCACCTCTCACAGGGCGGCCAGACGGCGCACTGCCGCAGCCGGGTCGGCTGCGCCGAACACGGCACTGCCCGCCACCAGAATATCAGCACCCGCCTCCACGCACAGGGGGGCGGTGGTGTCATCCACGCCGCCATCCACTTCCAGCAGGTAGCGGGCGCTCCGCTTTGCCCGCTCTTCCTTGAGCCAGCGCAGCTTTTCCAGCGCCGAGGGCATGAACTTCTGCCCGCCGAAGCCGGGCTCCACGCTCATCACCAGCACCAGATCCAGCTGGTCGAGATACGGGGCCAGCGCCTCCGGCGCAGTACCGGGCTTGATGGTCAGGCCCACCTTGCAGCCCAGTGCCTTGACCGCATCGATGGTCTGCTGGATGTCGTCCTCGCACTCGAGGTGGAAGTTGTACAGGCTGGCACCCGCCTTGATGAAAGGCTCTGCATACTGCAGCGGGTGGCTGATCATCAGGTGGACATCGTAGAATGCTGCGGGCATCCCCTTGTGCAGGCTTTTCAGCACCGGCACGCCAAAGCTGATGTTGGGCACAAAGTGGCCGTCCATCACGTCATAATGCAGCATCTGCGCACCGGCATCCAGCACCATGCGGCAGTCTGCGCCAAGCTGATTGAAATCAGCCGAAAGGATCGAAGGACTAATGATCGTCATTGTGTTTTATACTCTCCGTTATTTTTCAGAAAGATTATACCATCCGTTCTGCCAGAGCACCTGTTTTGGGGCCGGAATGCAGGGCGGGCATGGTTACTCTTAGTTTACATGAAAACACGCAAAAAATCAAACCCGGAGCCGTGTTTTTCACGGAAAAGTCTCAAACCTGCCCCCGGATCCATCCAAAATCCATTCCAAAACCAAAAACGACCAGACCGCCCCGCCCGTTTCAGGGGGACAGTCTGGCCGCGGATTCAGTTGACAGGCTTCATGCTGGCGGGGTCCTCCACCGGCACGGGCTGACCGGATTCGTCCGGCAGGCGCTTCATGCCGCTGGGGTTGGGGGGCGTGGCGGGCAGGGTGAACACGAACTGACACCACTCGCCCTGCTGGCTCTCCACACGGATCTGGCCTCCGGAAAGGTTGACCAGCACCTTGCAAATATTCAGGCCAAGACCGGCCCCCCGGGCGTGCAGGCCGCGGGACCTGTCCTCTTTGTAGAAGCGCTGGAACACATAGGGCAGCGCCTCGGGGCTGATGCCCTGACCGGAATTCCAGATCGAGACCTCCACCTCGGGGCCCAGCTTCTCCACATGGAACTTGATGGTGCCGCCCGCCGGGGTGAACTTGATGGCATTGTCCAGAATGTTATAAGCCACCTGATGGATGAGGTCGGGGTCCGCGTAGACCAGCACCTTTTCATCCATGGTCAGGCCTTCCAGATCGATCATGCCGTCGTTGATGCGCTGCTCCGCCGAAAGGGCCACACCGGTGAGCGTCTCCCAGATGTTGAACATCCGGGCGTTCACCTGATACTCGCCGCTTTCCAGCTTGGAGAGATCGAGCATGTTCTGGATGAGCCGGGCCAGGCGGCCGGTCTCCTCGCTGACCAGCTGCAGGTAGTGGTTCTGCATATCGGGCGGGATGGTGCCGTCCAGAATGCCGTCCACAAAGCCCTTGATGGTGGTCATGGGGGTGCGCAGCTCGTGGGCGATGTTGCCCATGAACTGGCCGCGGGAATTGTCGTTGGACTGGATGTTCTCCGCCATCTGGTTGAAGGTGTGGGCCAGGTCCACCACTTCGCCCTCACCTTCCACGCCCTCGACACGGACAGAGAAGTCCCCGCCGCCAAACCGCTGGGCGGCATCGGTGATCTTCTGGAGCGGGTCGGTCAGCTTCCGCATCAGGAAGGAGGTCAGCACGCTGGCGCAGAGCAGCATAACGCAGGCAGAGAAGAAGAAGTTCGACCAGAACTCCTCCTTGAAGTCGGTCAGCCGCGCGCCGGAGGAGCAGAGGAAGAGATAGCCGCTGTTGTTGCCCCGGGCATCCTGCATGTGCCGCACCGAGACATAGCTCTTCTCGGTCAGCACACCGTCCAGCGTGCTCAGGGTGTGGTAGGGCTGATCCCCGGCAACTTTTTTCATAAGCTCCGGCCCCACAATATCTGTTCCCACCATCTCGGGGTTGGAGGCAATGAGGATCCGGCCCTCTTCATCGGTGAAAAACAGGTAAGCCTCGGCGCTCTCGCCGATGATCTCCAGCTTGGTGTTCAGGGCATCCAGCTCGGCCCCCTTGGGCAGAGCCGCCTGCTGCACGATATAATCCGCCGCGCGCTGGGTCACATCCGCCACGCTGTCCAGCGTGTCGTACCGCTCCTGGGCAAAATAGCGGCTGAACAGCAGCCACTCGGAGCAGCCCAGCACCGCCGTGCCCAGCACCAGCAGGGTGGCCACCATCGAAAAGAAGGTGACCGAAATACTTTTGCGCATTACTGACGCACCTCGAACTTATAGCCCACGCCCCAGACGGTCTTGAGCTCCCACTTGTCGGAAGCGCCCGCCAGCTTTTCGCGCAGGCGCTTGACATGGACATCGATGGTGCGGCTGTCACCGTAGTACTCAAAGCCCCACACCTCGTCCAGCAGCTGGTCGCGGGTGTAAACACGGTTGGGGTGGGAGGCCAGGCAGTTCAGCAGCTCCAGCTCCTTGGGGGGAGCCTCCACCACCTTGCCCTTGACCCGCAGCTCGTAGCTGTTCATGTCCAGCCGCAGGTTGTCGAACTCGATCACGCCCTCGGTGCTCTCGGTCTGGGCGGTGGTGGTGGTGCAGCGGCGCAGCACCGCCTTGATGCGGGCCACGACCTCCTTGGTGTCAAAGGGCTTGACCATGTAATCGTCTGCGCCCAGCTCAAGGCCCAGCACCTTGTCAAAGGTCTCGCCTTTGGCGGTCAGCATCATCACGGGGGTGTTGCCCAGCTTGCGGATGCGGCGGCAGACCTCCAGGCCATCCATCTTGGGCATCATCACATCCAGCAGCACCATATCGGGCTTGACCTGATTGAACTTGTCCAGACCTTCTTCGCCGTCGTTCGCGGTGGTGACCTGATAGCCCTCCTTGGTCAGATAAAGCCGCAGCAGCTCGCAGATGTTGGTATCGTCGTCCACGACGAGGATCTTTTCGTTGGCCATAGTGGTTTCCTCCCCAATTCTGTATGTTCCGGCCCTTTCGGGCCTTGTGACAAAGTATCCACTTCTTATTATACGGAATAGTTATGACAAAATAAAGAAGGTTTTGTATGATTTTTGGGACGCAGGCTCCGCCGCTCAGCTCATCATCAGCCGGATGATCTCCTCATTGGTCTGCCGCATCCCGTCCTTGCCCAGACGTCCGATGCCCTTGATGGTGGTCTCGATGTCCTTCATCACGATGCCATCGCCGCCCTTGAACTCCTGATTGCACTTGTACATGTTGTAGCCCAGCAGCGCCGCATCCACCGAAGATGCGATCTTTGCGGCGCAGGAAGCCTTGGCTCCGTCGCACACGATGCCGGACACAATGGCAAGGGCGTTGACCACCGTGTGGATGGCAGCCTGATAGCCGTCGCCGCACAGGTACACGATGCCTGCGCCTGCACCCGCACCCGCGCTGACCGCGCCGCAGTAGGCAGACAGGGTGCCGATGCCGGTCTTTTCGTGGATGGCCACCAGATTGGAGATGATGAGGGCGCGGTAGAGCTTTTCCTTGCCGCTGTGCAGCTCCTTGGCGTACTCGATGAGGGGCACCGAGCAGGTGATGCCCTGATTGCCGCTGCCGGAGTTGATGATGACCGGCAGCTCGCAGCCGTTCATACGGGCATCGGAGCCGGCGGCGGCCTTGGCTTTTGCGCGGTTGGAGACATCGTTGCCGTAAGTGGTCAGCAGCACCCGCCCGATGTTGGCACCGTAGTCGCCCAGCAGGCCCTCTTCTGCAATGGCGTTGTTGTAGCGGATCTGCCGTTCCAGCAGGTCTGCCACGTCCCGCAGGTCGGCGGTCTCGGCAAAGTCCCAGATGTCCTGCATGTTCAGCAGGCCGCGGTCGGCGCGGGCATCCTCCTGCACGGTCTCGTCCAGCAGGGGCACCTCGTACAGCACCGTGCCGTTCTTCTCGATGCGGCAGATGTTGGTGTGGTAGTCCGCGATGCGCACCCGGGCGTAGTCCTGCCCGCAGCGCTCGGTGACGACGATGTCAAACACATGCCCCTGCTCGGTGTGCTCGATGGTGATGGGCACCGTCTGCAGATAGTCCCGGATGGCAGACTTCTTTTCCTCGCTGACCTCCGAGATGACCTCCAGCTCCTTCTCGGCAGAACCGGCGATGATGCCTGCCGCCACCGCCGCCTCCATGCCCTTCAGGTGCCCGGTGTTGGGCACGATGACGCTTTTCACGTTCTTGATGATGCTGCCGCTCACCTGCAGCTGCACGCTGTCCGGCAGCACCCCCAGCACCTCGCGGGCTTTTGCCGCCGCATAGGCCAGCGCGATGGGCTCGGTGCAGCCCATCGCCGGGATCAGCTCCTCCTTCAGGATCTCCACATAAGCCTGATAGCGCGGGTCGTTGCGTTCCATAACATCCTCCTGCCTTCCCTTCTGGAAATCGGTTCGTATTTTAAGAACAGTATAATATAGAACTCCCGCCGTGTAAATCCGTTGTTTTGCGCCCATCCCCTTGCGCTCCGGGTTTTCATCGCGTATAATGATAGTTGTATCGTTATGCAAAAAAACGTGTAAGGAGCGTATTTTATATGAAGTTAGGTATCGTCGGTCTGCCGAACGTCGGCAAGTCCACTCTGTTCAACGCCATCACCTCCACCAAAAACGCGGAAGCCGCCAACTACCCCTTCTGCACCATTGAGCCCAACAGCGGCATCGTGGCCGTGCCGGACAAGCGGCTGGACAAGCTGGCTGAGATCTGGCAGACCAACAAAAAGACACCTGCCATCGTGGAGTTTGTAGACATCGCCGGTCTGGTCAAGGGTGCCAGCCAGGGTGCAGGCCTGGGCAACAAGTTCCTGGGCCACATCCGCGAGTGTGATGCCATCGTGCACGTGGTGCGCTGCTTTGATGACGACAACATCATCCATGTGGTGGAGGACGTGACCAAGGCCGAGGCCGTGGACCCCATCGCTGACATCGATGCCATTGACTACGAGCTGATTCTCTCTGACCTCGAGGTCGTTCAGAACCGCGCGGGCCGGATGGCCAAGGCCGCCAAGAGCGGCAACAACAAGGGCGCTGCCGCTGAAGCCGCCTGGCTGCAGAAGCTGGCCGACCACCTGAGCGCAGGCAAGCCCGCCCGCAGCTTTGACTTTGACGAGGGGGATGCCGAGCAGCAGGCCGTGCTGCACGAGATGGGCCTGCTGAGCTCCAAGCCCGTGCTCTACGCCTGCAACGTGGGCGAGGATGACCTGATGGAGGGCATCGAGAATAACCGCTATGTCCCGCTGGTGGCCGCCCGCGCCGCCGAGGAGGGGGCCCGCTACATTCCCATCTGCGCCAAGACCGAAGAGGACATTGCCGACTACTCCCCCGAGGAGAAGAAGGCTTTCCTGGCCGAGATGGGCATCGAGGCCAGCGGCCTGGACAACCTGATCACTGCCAGCTACGACCTGCTGGGCCTCATTTCCTTCCTGACCGACGGCAAAAAGGAGTGCCGCGCCTGGACCATCCGCAAGGGCACCAAGGCTCCTCAGGCCGCCGGTAAGATCCACAGCGATTTCGAGCGCGGCTTCATCCGCGCCAGCGTCATCGGCTATGGCGACCTGGAAGCCAACAACTTCGATTATGCCGCTGTCAAGGCCAAGGGCCTGCAGCGCACCGAGGGCAAGGAGTACGTCGTGAAGGACGGCGACGTGATCGAGTTCCTGTTCAACGTCTGATGTATGATAAAAGTGTCTCCCGCGCGGCGCGCGGGAGACACTTTTGCCCAGGAGAAAGGACATCTATATGATTATCGGAATTATGGGCGCAATGCCCGATGAAGTCGATCAGCTGTGTGCAAAACTGGAAAACGTCACCGTGGAGCCCTACGGCGGCGTGGAGTACCACAGGGGCACGCTGGCAGGCAAGCAGGTCGTGGTCTGCTGTGCAGGCATGGGCAAGGCCAATGCCGCCGCCACCACTCAGGTGCTCATCACCCGATACGGTGCTGAGAAGATCATCTTCTCCGGCATTGCAGGCAACATGACCAGCAAGATCGGCATTGGTGATGTGGTCATTGGCAAGACGGTGCTCTACCACGATGCCCAGCTGGACATGATCTGCCAGAACCCGCCCTACCTGAAGGAGTACGCCGGTGACCCGGCCCTCATCGCCGCCGCTGAAAAAGCCTGCGCCGAGGCCGGGGTCAAGGCCCTGACCGGCAAGATCGCCACCGGCGACCTGTTCGTGGGCGACAGCGAGACCAAGGCCGCCATTGAGGCCAAATGCGCCCCCGACTGCGTTGAGATGGAGGGTGCTGCTGTGAGCCAGATCGCCGCCAAGAACGATGTGCCCTGCGTCATCCTGCGGGCCATGAGCGACAATGCCGACGAGGACGGCCACGAGGTGCTGGTGGTGAAGAAATTCAGCATCGCCGAGTACGTGGCTACCGCCACCCGGATCGTGGCGGCCATGGTGGAAGCACTCTGAGCAGACGGAGCCGCCTTTACAGAAACTGCTCCAGTTTCAGCCGGTTCTCTTCCTCCAGATCCTGCAGCTTCTGCATCAGGCGCTTGGAGCCGGGGGCCGCATTGGGATAATCTTTCTGGCTCTTGATGCAGTCCATCACGCCCTGACTGCTTCCCTCGCTGAGCATTTCGGCCAGATTGCGGGTGGATTTGTCGGTGAGCGTTTTCATGCCGATGCCCATTTTGGTGTTGAGCTTTGCCATGATGCTCTGGCCCTGAGCCGTGCCGCCGCAGGCCTCGATGGCGGTGTGGGCCTCCTGATTCAGTTCCCGGTAGAGGTTCCGCTCCCGCAGAAGCTCGGCCCGGAAGGCAGGATCCTCGGTCATGGGCACGATTTGTTCCAGCGTGTTCTTGCCCATCTCCGTGTTCTGCACCACCGCTTCCAGCAGATTCAGGTTATCATTTTTCTGATTTTCCATACAAAAATCCCCCTTTGTGGCACTAGCTTGTACCGCAAAGGGGGATTTTATGCATTCGGTTTATTTGCTGCAGATCTGGTCGCCGCCGGCGGTCTGGGCCGCCTTCAGGCGCTGCTCACACAGCTGATACAGTGCGTCCCAGTTCTTGCCCCGCACCTCGCCGGTGCAGGCGCAGCCGATGGACTGGGTAAAGGGCACCCGGCGCATCAGGCCCACCGATGCCACACACGCGCGGGGCATCTCGGCATAGATGCCGTTCAGCTCCTCGGCCAGCTCTGCGCAGTTCTTATCCGCACAGCCGATGGCGAACAGCGTGTCCGTCAGGCGGCAGACCACCCGCTCTGCAGGGCGGTCGTAGTACTTTTTCCACTGGTTGGCCACAAAACAGACCAGCTGGTTCATCACGGCATCGCCCTGCCGGGTGCGCATCCCGTCCTCATCGTCCAGCGCCACCAGCGCCAGCGAAGCACAGCGGTGAGCATCCGTCCACTCATCCAGCCGGGTGCAGAACTCCGTTTCAAAATAGCGGCGGTTGAACACGCCGGTCAGGAAATCGTGATTCATATCGTCCCGGCAGAGCTCCCGCTCCCGCGCGGTCATCCGATCCTCCGGCAGGTCGCTGCCCGCCAGCGGAGCCGTCATCTGCAGCTGCCAGAGCTTGCCGTCCGCCTCGATCAGGCGGCGCAGCACGCAGTCCACCTGCCCATTGCGCAGGACATAATCCACCTGCAGGCCATCGTCCTGCCAGGTGTCCGCAGCCTCCTCATCGGCTTCCGTCAGGGTCACGTCCTCAAAGGCGGTCTGTGCGTTTTCTGCAAAGGCGCGCAGATCCTGTTCCGTCCATTCTTTTTTCATGCGTTTTTCCCCATTATCCGGTGCCGGACTCTCTCCCTTCCGGCACAGCTTTGCCACACGGCCGCTGAAAGCGCAGCCCCATTACCGGAATTATACCATCTTGTGCCAGGCGTTTCCAGCAAAACGCACAAACTTTAACGTAATTTTTTACATTTTCGTCAAACTGCTAAACACACTCCGGGTTTCCGGCCCGGTTATGTACGGCAGTACACGGCGCACTCCGCCAGAATGCGCTTGGCCAGCGCGGCAGTGTCGAACCCATCGGCGGCGCGCCAGCTCCAGTTTCCGCCCAGCTTGCCGGGGCTGTTCAGGTGGGCTTCCTCGCCCAGGCCCAGCCAGTCGGCCATGGGGATGATGGCACGGTCGGCCACAGAGCCCAGCGCAGCCCGGAGCAGCGCGGTGCGGGCCGCCTCTGTTTTGACAGCGGCCACCTCCTTTGCGGTGGGCTGATAGCCGGTCAGATGCAGGTAGGCGGCGGCCACAGCCTTCTCCTTGGCCGATGCGCTCTCGTCCCACCAGGCGGTCAGCGTCGTGTTGTCATGGGTGCCGGGGTAGACCACGCTGTTCTTGACGTGGTTGTGGGGCAGGTACTCGCTGTCCCCGCCGCCGAACGCGAACTGCAGCACCTTCATGCCCGGGAAGGTGCTGTCTGCCAGCAGCTCCCGCACACTGGGGAACAGCTCACCCAGATCCTCGGCGATGATGGGCAGCTTGCCCAGCGCACCTTCCAGCGCGTTGAACAGCTCCATCCGGGGGCCGGTCTCCCACTTGCCGGTCTTGGCGGTAGTGCTGTCTGCCGGGATGGCCCAGTAGGTGTCGAAACCGCGGAAGTGGTCGATGCGGAGCAGGTCATAGATGCCCAGCGCATGGCGGACACGCTGGATCCACCAGGCATATCCGGTCTGCTTATGGTAGGGCCAGTTGTACAGCGGGTTGCCCCAGAGCTGGCCTTCTGCCGAGAAGTAATCCGGCGGGCAGCCTGCCACCCGGGCAAAGCCGCCGTCTGCATCCAGCTCAAACAGCGGGCCGCCCACCCAGGCATCCACGGAATCTGCCGAGACATAGATGGGGATATCGCCCAGGATCTGCACGTTGTTGGCGTTGGCGTAGGCTTTCAGCTTCTTCCACTGGATGCTGAACTCGTACTGCAGAAACTTCCAGAAGCCGATCTCTTCCTCGTTCTCTGCCTTAAAAGTTTCCAGCGCCTGCGGCTCCCGCTTGCGGTACTCCCGGGGCCACTCGGTCCAGCTCTTCATGCCGTTGGCGGTCTTGAGGGCCATGTAGAGGGCATAATCCTCCAGCCAGCCCTCGTTTTCCAGCGTGAAGGCATAGTACGCATCCGGATAGTAATGGGCACAGCCGTGCTGGCCTGCACACTGCCTGCGCCAGGCGGCGTAGGCGGCGCGCAGGATCTTGTAGCGGCTGGTGTACAGGGTGCCGTAATCCACGTTCAGCGGGTCCTTGCCCCAAGGCTCGGCCTTGAGCTGGGCAGCTGTCAGCAGCCCCTCGGCTTTCAGAGCATCCAGATCAATGAAATAGGGGTTGCCCGCAAAGGCAGAGCAGCTCTGGTAGGGGCTGTCCCCATAGCCCGTGGGGCTCAGGGGCAGGATCTGCCAGATCTTCTGGCCTGCCGCCGCAAGGAAATCCACAAATTTTTCTGCCTTTTTGCCAAAGCAGCCGATCCCGTAGGGGCCGGGCAGGCTGGACACCGGCATCAGAATACCACTTTCACGCATTGTAAATCCTTCCTCGTCTCAAACTTTTTGCTGGGGCTTGTCTGTTTTCTATCATAACATAACTGCAGACTATTTTCCACAGGCAAAAAACGTGGTATACTTGTTTTTATATTAGGAGGTGCTTATGCAGCCAACCGAAAAATACTATGAACACGATGCCTACCGCCGGGAGGCGGTGGGGCATATTTTAGCCGCAGAGCCGGACAGCCGGACCGGCGGCGGGCGCATCGCGCTGGACGGCACGGTGTTTTACCCCGAGGGCGGCGGCCAGCCTGCCGACCGGGGCACCCTGACCCTTGCCGACGGCACGGTGCTGACCGTCACCGATGTCCACGAGCAGGCGGGTGTCATCTGGCACATGGTCACTTCCCTGCCCGCCGGGGCGGTGCCCGGGGCCGAAGCGGCACAGGCCATCGACTGGGCATGGCGGTTCGATAAGATGCAGCAGCACACCGGCGAGCACATCCTCTCCGGCATCCTGCACAGCATGTTCGGGGCCGAGAACGTGGGCTTCCACATCGGCTCCGATGCCGTGCGGATGGACACGAACATCCCCATCTCCGCCGAGGGGCTGAAAGCGGCCGAGACTGCCGCCAACCGTATCATCTGGGAGAATGTACCGGTGAGCATCACCTACCCCACCCGGGAAGAGCTGGCCGCCCTGACCTACCGCTCCAAAAAGGAGATCGAGGGGCAGGTGCGGATCGTGACCATCCCCGGGGCGGATGTCTGTGCCTGCTGCGGCACCCACACCGCCTTTACCGGCGCGGTGGGCCAGATCAAGATCCTGGCCGCCGAAAACTATAAGGGCGGCGTGCGCCTGAGCATCGTCTGCGGCGGACGCGCGCTGGAAGCCGCGCAGGCCATGCGGGCACGGCAGGCAGAGATCGGTGCCCTGCTCAGCGCCAAGGCCAGCGAGACGGCCAACGCAGTGCACCGGGTGTATGACGAGTACACCGCCCTGAAATTCACCCACTTCGGGCTGTGCAGCCAGCTCTTTGACGCGCTGGCCGCGCAGGTAACGCCCGGTGCGGATGCCATCCGCATCGTGCCGGGGCTGGACCCGGACGGCCTGCACCGGCTGGCTAGCCGCCTGAGCGAGGCCACCACCGGCCTGTGCGCGGCCCTGACCCCCAACGAAAAGGGCACCGGCTACTGTATCGCCCAGGCGGGCGGTGATGTCCGCGCCCTGACCAAAGCCCTGAACGCCGCCCTCAATGGCCGCGGCGGCGGCAAACCCGGCATCTGTCAGGGAAGCTGCGCCGCAGAGCCGGAACAAGTGAAAGAATTTTTGAGAAAGACGAAATTGTAAGCATCCTCACCCTCTCAGTCAAAGCCTTACGGCTTTGCCAGCTCCCCCGAAGGGGGAGCCCTTGGCAAAACCGGTAAGTTTTCCGCACTGCCAAGGCCTCTCCCTTTGGGAGAGGTGGATTTGCGAAGCAAAGACGGAGAGGGCGAGCCACGTTAATTTTAAGGAGAATTACAAACTATGAGAATGCGTTTCAAACCCTACGCCCACGATGAGCTGATGGCCGCCGATTTCCACGTCCACGAGCCCCTGATCTGGGGCGGCAAGTGGCACGCACAGTATGCCCGCCCGGAGCAGCCCTTTGTGCTGGAGCTGGGCTGCGGCAAGGGCGGCTTTATCTCCCAGCTGGCCTGCGCCCACCCGGAAAACAACTATCTGGGCATCGACATCACCGACAAGGTGCTGATCCTTGCCAAGCGCAAGATCGAGGCCGCTTACACCGAGGCAGGCCGCCCCATCGACAACGTGAAGATCATGAGCACCGACATCGAGCGCATCAAGGGCGTGCTCACCGCCGAGGATACCGTCAGCCGCATCTATATCAACTTCTGCAACCCGTGGAGTAAGAACGCTTCCTCCAACAAGCACCGGCTCACCTATCCCCGCCAGCTCATCCAGTACCGCGAATTCCTGAAGGACGGCGGCGAGATCTACTTCAAGACCGATGACGACGACCTGTTCCGCGACAGCCTGGAGTATTTCCCCGCTTCCGGCTACGAGATCACCTGGAAGACCTTTGACCTGCACGAGAACGAGCCGGAGTGGAACATCCGCACCGAGCACGAGGGGATGTTCACCGAGATGGGCATCAAGATCAAGGCCCTGATCGCCAGAAAGCTGCCCGGCGATGCCGCCGTGACCTGGATCGAGCCCAAGGTCCTGAAAAAGAGGAAGGCTGCGGAGGAAGCCGCTGCCGCCGCAAAGGAGGAGTAAGATGTCCTTTTTTGTCAACACCATGGTCTGCGGCTTTTCGCTGTATCAGATCCTGGCGTTTTTCCTGATCTACTCCTGCCTGGGCTGGTGCCTGGAGGTCATCTATGCCGCCGTTTCCACCGGCCAGCTGGTGAACCGCGGCTTTCTGAACGGCCCGGTCTGCCCCATCTACGGCTTTGGCATGATCATTGTGCTGTTCACCCTTTCGCCGCTGGCAGACAACCTGCTGCTGCTCTATCTCGGCGGCGTGATCCTGCCCAGCGTGCTGGAGCTGGTGGGCGGCTGGGCGCTCTACAAGCTCTACCACACCCGGTGGTGGGATTACAGCGACTTCCCCTTCAACATCGGCGGATATATCTGCCTGGAGTTCTCCCTTTTGTGGGGCGTGGGCACCGTTGTGGTGATGAAGGCCGTTCACCCCGTGATCGCGGGTTTTGTGGAGATGGTCCCCCAGATGGTGGGCTTTGTCCTCATGTGCATCCTGTACGCCTGCTACGCCGCCGACGTGGTGGTGACCGCCTTTGCGGCCTCTGACCTGGCCCGTGAGCTGGATGCCCTGGAAAAGGTTGCCGACAGTATGCACGCCGTGTCCGATGCCATGACCGAGCTGCTGGGCACCACCGCCATGGATGTGGACCAGAAGATGGACGAGAGCCGCCTGCAGCTCAAGCTGGCGGCTGCCGAGGCCCGGGACAATGCCGCCAAACTGAGCCCCCGGGATGCCGCTGCCGCCCTGCGCGCCAAGGCCGACGAGGCCATGGAGGCTGCCCGCAAGTCCTCCCAGGAGGCCCGGCTCAATGCCTCTGAGGCCGCCACTGCCGTCAAGCTGGCTGCCAAGGGCACCGCAGAGCGCACGGCAGAGCTGCTCCGACTGGAACAGCTGGCCGAGGAGCTGCAGGCCCGCAGCGAGGAGATGCGCGCCCGCACCCGGAGCTCCAAGTACTTTGGCAAGGGCCGTATGCTCCGCGCTTACCCCAAGCTGCGCCACGGCGAAAAGCACCGCTCTCTGGACGAGCTGCGGGAGCGCCTGAAGTACGAGCGCAAGCACTGACCCTGCCCTTTGCAGCAACCCCAAATGCCCCTGACCGGCTTCTTTCGGTCAGGGGCATTTTTCCTGCACTGCATTCTCCATAAAATCAGGCAGATCTTGTGCTGCCGCACGCTTTTGTTTTCGTTATGTTTTCCACATTGTACGCTCCTTTTTTGTACACTCTTCCAAATCTATTTTCGTCATATTGACAAAAAAAAAAAAAGAGTATTTTATCCTGTGCAATATGCTATTCCCGCTAAAAACTGAAGAATCGGCAAACCAGTCGAAAGGCTGCGACGCAAAGCTAAAAGGGCCTGTAATATGGCAGCCAGCCGCACGTTATTCTCTCCGGGTAAGGTAATACGAAACCTTGCACCTCCTTGTGAAGATGCGTCGGCTTCCCTTCAGGAGAGCGAGCGCGCAGCGGGTCTACAAGGGTTCAGAGCGTTGTACCAGCCGTTTGGCCGGTGCGGCGCTTTTTTGTTTTGGCTGAAATAGAGAGAGTTTTTTGGGGAAAATTATGGAAAAGGAGTAAAGAATTATGAAACCCAAGCGTTTGATCAGCTTATTGGTTGCGGTCTGCATGATGATCACCATGCTGCCCCTGTCGGCAGTCACGGCATTTGCAGCAGACACGTCAACTGTACTTACAGCCATCGTTGACGGTTACAAGTATGAGTATAAGGTAAATGCAGACGGTGCTACTGCAACCATCACAGATTTTCGTGGCCCTGTTGATCCAGCGAAAACCCCTGCCCCCTACGACATCCACATACCCTCAGAGTTGGGCGGCTACCCTGTAACCGGTTTGGGAACATATTCATTTTCCGGCTATTTGGATGCTTCTCCCTACCTCCACAACTCGTACC
Organism: Faecalibacterium hominis (ex Afrizal et al. 2022); assembly: GCF_049545105.1. Taxonomy (NCBI): domain Bacteria; kingdom Bacillati; phylum Bacillota; class Clostridia; order Eubacteriales; family Oscillospiraceae; genus Faecalibacterium; species Faecalibacterium hominis (ex Afrizal et al. 2022). Next base: position 1,863,182 of record NZ_CP186860.1, read on the forward strand.
AAATTGGTCGCAACATTCGCTCCGTCGACATTCCACAAGGCGTTACTTCCATCGGCAATCATGCCTTTGAAGAATGCTTTGCTCTGGAGGAGGTCACCATTCCACAAAGCGTTACTTCCATCGGACTAATAGCCTTTGGTGGTTGCTGTAAGCTTACAACGCTTTCGTTAGGTGAGAATGTTGAGACGATCGGCGGGGGTGCCTTTTTTAGATGCTCCAGCCTGAGCAATATCACCATCCCGAAAAAAGTAAAAGTAATTGAATCCGGGTACAGTGGTACACCTTCCTTTTATAGGACCTTTGCCTATTGCTCCAGTCTGAAATACATTATACTCCCTGCTGAATTGACTACTTTCGAAGCCCGTCTGGATGATTGTCCGGCATGTGTCATCTACTACAACAACGACGAGGACCACGCAAAGGATCTGCTTAAAAATAATTATTACCTGCGGGATGCTGTACAGAACGGACACCAGCTTCTTTGCCTCTGCCATGTGACCTTTGATGCCAAGGGCGGCAACCTGACCTACGATAAGGTGCCGGTTTATGAGACCGAAAAAATCACTGAGACCTTGGCAAACAATCTGGAGGAAACCGATCTGGATGCCATCAATCATCCCACCCGTACGGGTTACAATTTCATCGGCTGGTACACCACCCCAGATGGCAAGCCCGAAGATGGCAAGTTTGATGTGAAAGAAACCGCAATTACGAAGGACATCACCCTCTATGCCCGTTGGAAGTTCGACCCCAATGCTCTGGACTGCCACCAGCTGACCGTGACCGGCGGCACTGTTACTGTGAAATACGACGGCAGCGATGTGACCAGCAAGCTGAACAGCAACATTGACGCAGCCACCGGCAAAAAGACCTACTCTGTACCGGACGGCGCAGAGGTGACCGTGACGCTGGACCAGACCGCAGTGCCCAAGGACAAGGTGTTTGACAGCTGGTCTACCGGTGATTTCTCCCTGCCCACAGGTGACTACAAGGCAGAAAGCATCACCTTTACCATGAGCAGTGGTGTGAATGTCTCTGCAAAGTACCGTGATGCCGCCGCTGACGACACCCACGATACCGATACCGCAGTCTGCCACCCGCTGACCGTTACCGGCGGCATTGTTACCGTGAAAAAAGGTGACAAGGATGTGACCGATACCCTGACCGTCACCACTGACGAGACCACCGGCAAAAAGACCTACTCTGTACCGGACGGCGCAACAGTGACCGTGACGCTGGACAAGACCCTGATCCCTGAGGGCATGGTGTTTGACATCTGGTCCACCGGCAAATTCTCTCTGCCGCTGGGTCAGGATTACAAGGCAGAGACCATCACCTTTACCATGAACACCATGAGCAGTGATGTGGATATTGCCGCACAGTACCGCGATGCCACCATTGAAGATGATGGGCCCAATGTGCTGGGCACTGCCGCGATCATTGGTACTGCTGCTGTGGGTACCGCAGTGCTGGGCTATCAGGCCTATTCTCTGGGCGCTGAATTTGCAGGCAAGCTGATGGCTCTGCCCTACTTCCCCAGCAACCGCAGCGCCCTTGCCATGATGCTGTGGGAGGATGCAGGCAAGCCCATGCCCGAATCCGAACTGCTCTACCCCGATGTCGGGCAGGAAGAGCAGGATATGGACCTGCAGCACGCCGCCCGCTGGGCCATGGAAAACGAGCTTATCCCTGACCTGAACGATGAGGGCACGGCTCCGGAAGAGATGAAGTTCTTCCCGGCCAATCCCGTAAGCAAGCTCGATGTGCTGAATGCATGGCAGAAGGCACAGGAGCTCAAGAACAACTAACGCCATCCCCGAATATTCCCAAATATACGTAGAAGCGCCTCATCCTTCACCGGATGGGGCGCTTCTGCGTTGTAATGAGTTAATGAGTCGCAGCGGGTGTGGTCAGCTACTACATCTGCAAGTGGCTTGAGGAACAGTTCAAGGCCGGTAAGCACTAACCCACAGCAAGCAGGAAGCCCCCTTGGTATTCGCAGTACCGAGGGGGCTTCTTGTTGCTTTGGTGGAACCATGGAATGGTTCCGTAGTCTCATCTACAACTTTAGTATATGCACTCCTGCGCAAAAAGTCAAGAGGGCCGCCACAGATTTTGTTTCGCTCCTGCGCCTGTTTCAGCTTATCACGCCCACAGATCCTCGGGGTACAGGCCCTCCTGGGTTTTCTGGGCGATGGCGGCCACCACGGTGGGCTTATCTTCGCGGTAGGTCACACCGTACCACTTATCGGTGCTCTTGAGCACAGTGACTGCCGCCTTGCCCTCATCGATGAGCTCGCTGGCCACAGTGGGCAGGAAATACTCGCATTTGAGGGGGTTCTTGGGCAGATTCTCACGCAGCCAGCCTGCAAAGCGGCGGTCAGCCTCGTTCAGGAAGCTCTTGCCAAAGCCCCACAGGTTCATGCTGACCGGTGCTTCCACCGGCAGGTCATCCGTGCCCTCACCGGTGAGGGAGGTGCAGCGGATGCCGCCCTCATAGGTCTCGATGCCGGTGCGCTCGGTCACGCTGTGCAGGGTGCCGTCCGGGTTCACCACGCAGACACCGCGGGAGACGGTGCCGTTCTCGGAGACGGTATTTTTGAGCAGGTAGCTCACCATGCAGTAATCGTAAACTGCGCCGTCCTGATGGGTGGACAGATACTCATAGATGACCTTGAAGGCCTCGGGGCCGTAGTAATCGTCCGCGTTGATGACGGCGAAGGGACCATCAATGAGGTCTTTTGCGGCCAGCACGGCGTGGCAGGTGCCCCAGGGCTTGACACGGCCCTCGGGGATGGTGAAGCCTGCGGGCAGCTCATCCAGCTGCTGGAAAGCGTATTTCACGTTCATACCCTGAGAGACGCGGTCGCCGATGGCGGCTTTGAAGGCCTCCTCGATCTCGTGCTTGATGACAAAGATCACGGTCTCAAAGCCTGCGCGGTGGGCATCGTACAGGGAGTACTCCACAATGGGCTGACCCTTGGGGCCCACCGGGTCGATCTGCTTCATGCCGCCGTAACGGCTGCCCATGCCGGCAGCCATGACCACCAATACCGGTTTGTTCATTTTTCTTTCCTCCTGCGTCAGTGCGCTATTCTTTGAGTCTATTATACTCCAAATTTTCCCGGGCAACAAGGGATAGCTTTTCCTTGAATTTTTGCATGGATTCTCACCCACTGCCGTGATAGAATAGAGGCAATGGAGTTTCCGCAGAAAAGGAGAATGCTTATGTCAACCAAAACTGTCTGGATCACCGGCGCTTCTTCCGGCATCGGGCGGGAGTTTGCCCGCCGCTATGCCCGGCTGGGCTTCCGGCTCATTCTGACCGCCCGCCGCCGCGACCGGCTGGAGACCCTTGCCGCCGAGCTCCGGGCGAAACACGGCACCCTCTGCCGCATTGTACCCGCCGACCTTGAGCAGGATGCGCAGGTCGCCGCCCTGTGCGAAGCACTGGCAGACGAACGCATCGACCTGTTCATCAACAACGCGGGCTTTGGTGCCTGCGGTGCCTTTTCCGAGACGGACGAGGGCAAGGAGCTTTCCATGCTGCGGGTGAACGTGCTGGCCATGCACCGGCTGTTCAAGTTCACCCTGCGCAAGATGGAAGCACAGGGCTTTGGCACCATCCTGAACGTGGCATCCTCGGCGGGCCTGCTGCCGGGCGGGCCCTATATGGCGGGCTACTACGCCTCCAAGGCATACGTTGTCAGCCTGACCCGCGGCGTGGCCGAGGAGCTGCGGGAGCAGCACAGCCCGGTCTATGTCTGTGCCCTCTGCCCCGGCCCCGTGGACACCGAGTTCAACGACCGTGCCGACGTGGTGTTCGCCCTCAAGGGCATCACCCCGGAGCTCTGCGTGGAGGAAGCCATGCGCGGGATGCTCCGCCGCAAGACCATCATTGTGCCCAGCACCCTGATGCGCCTTGCCACCACGGCCCAGAAGCTCGTTCCCACGCCCCTGCTCATGCCCATCGTGGCCCACCAGCAGAAGAAAAAGCTGGGCTGATGGCTGCTTGACAGCGCACCGCCGCTCATGTATCTTAGAGGTATCCGAAAAAACAGGAGGAATGTTCCATGAAAATTGCACTCATCAACGAAAACAGTCAGGCCACCAAGAACGGCATCATTGAAGCCGCCCTGAAAAAGGTGGTGGAACCCATGGGCCACGAGGTGGTCAACTACGGCATGTACACCGCCGAGGATGCCGCCCAGCTGACCTATGTTCAGTGCGGCATTCTGGCCGCCATCCTGCTGAACAGCGGCGCGGCCGACTACGTCATCACCGGCTGCGGCACCGGCGAGGGTGCCATGCTGGCCCTGAACAGCTTCCCCGGCGTGATCTGCGGCCATGTGGAGGACCCCGTGGACGCTTACACCTTTGCCCACGTCAACGACGGCAACGCCGTTTCCATGCCCTTTGCCAAGGGCTTTGGCTGGGGCGGCGAGCTGAACCTCGAGTACTGCTTCGAGAAGCTGTTCGGCTTTGGCCACGGTCAGGGCTACCCCAAGGAGCGCGTTGTGCCCGAGATGCGGAACAAGGCCATTCTGGATGATGTGCGCGCTGCCACCTTCAAGCCCCTGATCGAGTGCCTGCAGAGCATCGACCAGGATCTGCTCAAGGGAGCCATTGCAGGCGAAAAGTTCAGCGAGCTGTTCTTCGCTTCCTGCAAGGACGAGCAGCTGGCCGCCTACATCAAGACCCTGCTGTAAGCAGAAGCAGCAGGATATCCGGATCCTATCCAAACACATCCTGCTCACCCTGAAAAGGGTGGTTTATGATACGAAACACGAGGAAGTCTAATATGGCATGGTTATACCATTTCAATCAGATCGTCACCCACGGCATGGAGGGGTTTCTGGAGACAGCGGTGCCGATGATCTCCGGGCTGGCTGAGATCATCGGCCTGTTCATCATCGTCACCAGCCTTGTCAAGGCCACCTACCACTATGTGCGGGTCACCTTTTTCCATGGCCAGCACGATTTCCTCCACGAGATGTCCAGCGGCCTGACCACGGCGCTGGAGTTTCTGATGTCGGCGGAGATCGCCAAGACCTTCCTGTTGCAGAATCTGGAATCGGTGGTGCCGCTGGCGGCCACCTTTGCCCTGCGGGCCATGATGAGCCTGATGCTCCACTGGGAGATGGAGGGCGGGCACCGCTCCGGCCGCAAAAAGGAAGAAACGCCCGCCGGTGAGACCAAGAAAAAAGAATGACTTGTAAAGCTTTCCTCTTTTTTCTCGGTTCTGGGTTGTGTAAAACGTAAAAATCGTGCCCCGGCTCTTGACAGTTTTGCACAAAGGGGCTATACTCGTGCCATCGAAAGCAAAGGCGCTGACGGAAGTGATTCCGCCAGCGCCTTTTGTGTTTTCGCTGGATATTGCTCGGGAGGAATAGAGGGCCTCCTGAACAAGGCTCCCGCGCACATTCGGTGCGGGGAGCGCATTACAAACCGGGGAGGTATTATAATGTTCAGTTCCATAAACACCTGTTGGGTGCTGGTTGCGGCATTCCTGGTCTACTTTATGCAGGCCGGTTTTGCGCTGTGTGAGGCGGGCTTTACCCGCGCCAAAAACACCGGCAACATCCTGATGAAAAACATGATGGACTTCTGCATCGGCACACCGTGCTACTGGGTCATCGGCTTCGGCCTGATGTTCGGCGGCACAAGCGCGCTGATCGGCGGGTTCGATCCGTTCATTCAGGGCGATTACAGCCACCTGGGGCTTGATATCCCGCTGTGGGTGTACATCGTGTTCCAGACCGTGTTCTGTGCCACGGCAGCCACTATCGTGTCCGGCTCCATGGCCGAGCGCACCAACTTCAAGGCTTACTGCGTTTATTCCGCTGCCATTTCGCTGGTGGTCTACCCCATCTGCGGCCACTGGATGTGGGGCGGCGGTTGGCTGCAGAGCATGGGCTTCCATGATTTTGCCGGTTCCGCAGCCGTTCACAATGTGGGCGGCGTGATCGCCCTGCTGGGTGCCGCAATGCTCGGCCCCCGCATCGGCAAATACGATAAGGACGGCAACCCCCACGCCATTCCCGGCCACAACCTGACCGCCGGTGCGCTGGGCGTGTTCATCCTGTGGTTCTGCTGGTTTGGCTTCAACGGCGGCTCTTCCCTGAGCCTTGCCACCGATGAGGCCATGACCCTGACGGGCCTTGTCTGCTTCAACACCAACCTGGCCGCTGCCGTTGCCACCTGCGTGACCATGATCTTCACCTGGCTGCGCTACGGCAAGCCCGATGTCTCCATGACCCTGAACGGCTCTCTGGCCGGTCTGGTCGCCATCACCGCAGGCTGCGACGCGGTCTCTCCCTTCGGTGCCTTCATCATCGGCTTCGTGGCCGGTGTCCTCGTTGTCCTGAGCGTTGAATTCTTTGATAAGATTGCAAAGATCGATGACCCCGTGGGTGCTGTCTCCGTTCACTTTGCAAACGGCGTGTGGGGCACCATTGCCGTGGGCCTGTTCTCCAACGGCGGCGACGGCGTGGGCAAGGGCCTGTTCTACGGCGGCGGCTTTGCACAGCTGGGCACCCAGCTGCTGGGCCTTATCACCGTTGATGTGTACGTTGTGGTCGTGATGTTCATCATCTTCAAGATCATCGACAAAACCATCGGCCTGCGCGTCCCCGCTGAGGTGGAGATCGACGGCCTGGATATCCACGAGCACGGCCTGGCTTCCGCTTACGCCGGTTTCTCCATCTCCGATGCCAACGCCGCTGCCATGGTGCCCAACGAGAACACCGATCTGGGCGAGGATGATGCCTCCAAGGCAAGCGCCGTGCAGATGAACGCTGCCGTGCCTGTGGTTAAGGAGCCTGCCGTCATCCACGATGGCATCTACGACACCGGGATGCACAAGGTGTCCATCATTGCAAAGCTCTCCAAGTTCGATCAGCTCAAGACCGCGCTGAACGATCTGGGTGTGACCGGCATGACCGTGACCCAGGTGATGGGCTGCGGCATCCAGAAGGGCACCACCGAGAAATACCGCGGCGTGCCTGTGGACAGCACCCTGCTGCCCAAGATCAAGGTCGAGGTCATTGTTTCCAAGATCAGCGTGGACGCTGTGGTGGATGCCGCCAAGAAGGCCCTGTACACCGGCCACATCGGCGATGGCAAGATCTTTGTCTACAACGTGACCCGCGTGGTCAAGATCCGCACCGGCGAAGAGGACTTCGCCGCCCTGCAGGATGTGGAGTAACGCTCCGCACAATTTCACCCGCTGTCCCGCTTTGAAAGCGTGACGATATTTGTTCTCCTTGTTCTCCTTTTCCTTTTTCTGAAATCCATTTGGCAGAACCCCTGCTTCCTCCGCACAAGGAAGCAGGGGTTTGTCGTTGTCACCACGATGTGAGCCCCCCTGCAATGGTTCCGGGTTGACATCCCCGTGCGGGCGTGTTATTTTGGAGTGTAAAATTTTCAGTTTTTTTGTATCAGGAGTTTCTATGAGCAACTTGAATGATTTTAACCGCGAGGCCAAAGCCGCCCTGTGGGTGGTCCTGCAATGGCTGCTGCTGGCCGTGCCCACGGGTCTGGTCTGCGGCGCAGTCGGCACAGCGTTCCACCTGAGCGTGGAGTACGTCACCGAGCTGCGGGCCACGCAGAGCTGGCTGCTGCTCTGCCTGCCGCTGGCGGGCCTTGCCATCGTGGCACTCTACAAGGTCACAAAGTGCGAAGGCGTGGGCACCAACAATGTCATCCGCGCCGTGCAGAGCGGCGAGCCGGTCAGCCTGCTGCTGGTGCCCGCCATCTTTCTGGGCACGGTGCTCACCCACCTGTGCGGCGGTTCTGCCGGCCGCGAGGGTGCCGCTTTGCAGATGGGCGGCAGCATCGGCTGGAACGTGGGCAAACTGCTCCATCTGAGCGATTACGTCCGCCGCACCGCCACCATCAGCGGCATGGCAGCGTTCTTCTCCGCCCTGTTCGGCACCCCGCTGACCGCTGCCCTCTTCGCCATGATGGTGGAGGACGTGGGGCTGACGTTCACTTCGGCCTTTATGCCCGCGTTCACTTCGGCCCTCATTGCTTACGGCGTATCCCTGTTCTTCGGGATCGCCCCGACCAATTTTGTGCTCAATTCCATCCCGCACCTGACGCTGGAAACCGCGCTTCAGACCGCCCTGCTGGGCATTGCCTGTGCCGCCGTGACCCGGCTGTTCTGCTGGACGCTTCACACCCTGGAACACGGGATCCCCAAACGGATCCCGAATCCCTGGCTCCGGGCTTTTGCGGGCGGTGCAGCCGTGGTAGCGTTCTCGTATCTGTTCGGTGTCGGGCGGTACAACGGGGCCGGAATGGCCGTCATTGCCGATGCCGTGGAGCAGGGCGCCGCGCTGCCCTGGGATTTTCTGTGCAAGATCTTCCTGACCGCCCTGACCCTGGCAGTAGGCTTCAAAGGCGGCGAGGTGGTGCCCAGCTTCTTCATCGGTGCCACCTTTGGCTGTGTGGCTGGCCCCCTGCTGGGCCTGCCCGCCGGGTTTGCCGGTGCCATCGGTCTGGTCTGCGTGTTCTGCGGAGCCACAAACGCCCTGATCCCCTCCATCCTGCTGGGATTCGAGCTGTTTGGCGGGCAGGGGCTGGAGCTTATTGCGCTGGGCTGCGGCGTGTGCTACATGCTCTCGGGCCACCACGGCCTCTACAGCAGCCAGACCTTTGTCACCAACAAGCTGCGGCCGGAGTACGCCTCCCACAAGTGGCGGATCAAGCTGAAGAAAAAAGAAGAATGATTTTTCGCAGATTTTCGCCGCGGAGAGCTTGATTTTTTGCCGCCATCGTGCTACAATCAGCGTAGTTTCATCCTGACCAAAGCGATGATGCGGACAAACCGAAGCTCGTTCCCCATGACGCAGAGAGGGCTGCCCCGGATGCCGGGTGCTGCAAGCAGCCTGCCGTGCATCGGGCTTCTACCACCGCAGAGCGCAGAGGAGAACCTCTGCCGGGTGCGCCCGTTACAGCACAGCGAGTGGCGTGTTTTCAAGGGCACGCAATTCGGGTGGAACCGTGGAACGCGTGAAATCTTCAGGCGCTTCATCCCGTAAATTTGAGCGGGATGGAGCGCTTTTTGTTTTAACTTTCATCAAAAGGAGAACCACTATGAAGATCATCTACAAAGACGGCCATGTGGACGAGTGCCCGCTGGACCAGGAACTGCATGTTATCCGCCACACCGCTGCTCACATCATGGCGCAGGCCATCAAGCGCCTGTACCCCGAGGCTGACTTCGCCTTTGGCCCTGCCACCGAGAACGGCTTCTACTACGATGTCGATCTGGGCGACACCAAGCTCACCGATGACGATCTGGCCAACATCGAAAAAGAGATGCGCAAGATCTGCAAGGAAAATCTGGCCATCAAGCCCTTCATCCTGCCCCGTGACGAGGCTGTGAAGCTGATGGAGGAGCGCCAGGAGCACTACAAGATCGAGCACATGGCTGATCTGGCCGACGAGACCGAGTTCAGCTTCTTCCAGCAGGGCGAGTACGTTGACATGTGCATCGGACCCCACCTGACCTACACCAAGGCGCTGAAGGCCTTCAAGATCACCCAGCAGTCCGGCGCATACTGGAAGAACGACAAGGAAAACAAGATGCTGACCCGTATCAACGGTGTGGCATTCCACAACCAGGAAGAGTTGGAAGCCTGGGAGAAGGAGCAGCAGGAGGCCCGTGAGCGCGATCACCGCAAGATCGGCAAGGAGATGGGCCTATTTATGACCGACGACCTGGTGGGCCGCGGCCTGCCCATGTTCCTGCCCGCAGGCTACACCGTCTGGCAGGAGCTGGAGAACTATATCAAGGAGAAGGAGCGTGCACGCGGCTACCTGCACGTGATGACCCCCTGCATCGGCACCGTGAACCTGTACAAGACCTCCGGCCACTGGGATCACTACCGCGAGAACATGTTCCCTGCCATGGAGATGGAGGGTGAAAGCTATGTCCTGCGCCCGATGAACTGCCCCCACCACATGATGATCTACGCAAATCGTCCCCACTCTTACCGTGACCTGCCCATGCGCATCGGTGAGATCGCACACGATTTCCGCTACGAGTCCTCCGGCACCCTGAAGGGCATTGAGCGCGGCCGCCACTTCTGCCAGAACGATGCCCACCTGTTCTGCACTCCGGAGCAGATCAAGAGCGAGGTCGCCGATGTCTGCAACCTGATCTTCGAGACCTACAAGGATTTCAAGATCACCGATTACCGCTGCGTTCTGTCCCTGCGCGACCCTGCCGACAAGAAGAAGTACCACGACGACGATGCCATGTGGAACCACGCCGAAAACGCTCTGCGCGAGGTGCTGACCGAGCTGGGCATCCACTTCACCGAGGAGATCGGCGAGGCCGCCTTCTACGGCCCCAAGCTGGACGTGAACGTCAAGCCCGCCGTGGGTGCTGAGTATACTCTGTCCACCTGCCAGCTGGACTTCTGCCTGCCCGCGAAGTTCCACCTGACCTATGTGGACAAGGACGGTTCCGAAAAGACCCCCGTTGTTCTGCACCGTGCGATCCTGGGCTCCCTGGACCGCTTCATGGCCTACCTGATCGAGGAGACCAAGGGCAAGTTCCCCACCTGGCTGGCACCTGTTCAGGTCAAGGTCCTGCCCGTTTCCGAAAAGACCCTCGAGTATGCGGAGAGCATCACCGAGAAGCTGGTGGAGGCCGGTGTCCGCGTGGCTCTGGACGATGACAACCAGAAGATCGGCTACAAGATCCGTGCCGCACAGCAGGTGGACCGTGTGCCCTACATGCTGGTTCTGGGTGCAAAGGAAGCCGAGGCCGGCAACCTCTCTGTCCGTGACCGCAAGGGCGAGACCACCACGATGGAAGTGGATGAATTCATCGCAAAGGTCACCGAGGAGATCAAGACCCGCGCATATAACAACTGATTTCGCCTGAAATAAACAGCAAGCGCCGCGTTCCCAAACCGGGAGCGCGGCGCTGGTTTTATAATATCCTGTTTCAAACCCCGCTGCTGCCACGGGAGCTGATGCTCATAGGCGGCACCCCGCTGAACACCGCCTGACCATTTACGGTGTTCTGGGTCATGCCGATAATATCCAGCAGCTGACTTTCACTGTACGTCGTCGGATAGTGGAGAATCGTTTCATTCTGGCAGATGCATTTTCCTGCCGCCGTTTCAACTGCGCCTGCACGTTCCAGCTTTGCCAGAATTTTTCCCAACTGTTTACGATCCAGCCGGGTTCCCTTTTCTGTCAACGCCGCAGAGAGCTGCTGCGCTGTCAGTGGCTTTTCCCGCACCAGCAGCGCCAGCGCCAGTTCGGACGGGGCCAGGTGGTACAGTGCCAGACCTTTTCTCAGCCAGATGCCTTTTTGTTTCATTTCGCAGCCCTCCTTTTATGATTCTGGCCTAAGTATATCATATTCTCCTGTTTTTGCAAGAATCGAACAGTTGATTTTTGCCTTTCCGAATTTTTGTGTTAATTTTTCGTGCAATGCATTGATTTTTTCGTGCAATGCATTATAATTCAATTGAAAGGAGTTGATTTTTATGGCAACCACGAATATCAGCATCCGGATGGATTCCGACCTGAAAGCACAGGCAGAAGCCCTGTTTGCAGAGCTGGGCATGAATCTTTCCACCGCATTCAACGTCTTTGTCCGTCAGTCTCTGCGTGACGGCGGCATTCCCTTTGAGATCAAGATGGATCAGCCCAACAAGGAAACCATGGCCGCCATGTTGGAAGCGGAACGCATTGCAAAAGACCCGAATGTAAAGCACTATTCTGATGTAGAAGAGGCTCTTCGGGAGTTGAAGCGATGAACCGCGATATCGTCTGGACGAACCAATTCAAGAAGGACTACAAACTTGCTCAAAAACGGCATCTCGACATTGATCTTCTGGATAATATCATCCGCACCTTATCACATGGGGAACCGCTCCCAGAGAAAAACAGAGACCACGCTTTGACCGGCGATTGGATCGGCCATCGCGAATGCCACATCCAGCCAGACTGGCTGCTCATCTACCGCATCGAAGACAATGTGCTCGTTTTGACTTTGGCCCGCACCGGCAGCCACAGCGATTTATTCAACAAATAATGCGAAACAAACAGCGCCGCTTTCCCATGACCGGGAGAGCGGCGCTGTTCGTTTACTGATTTTTTCGGTCTGCCCACGCACGGACGGCGGAGTAGAGGGCGGCGAAGACAAGCCCGGCCACGGCCCAGATGATCCAGCTCTTTTCCCAGTTGTTGTTCCAGAAGCTGACAGCGAGGTACACCGCCGTTACAAGACACCAGTAGGCCCCGGCAAACCAACCGACGCGGCGGTTCGTCCACTTTTCGCGGACGGTGTATTCCCCCGTTTGCAGCAGCTTATCAAAGCTGCCCTGGGTCATCCCGGCCCGGATGAACAACTGTACTGCACCGGCCACAATGGCCAGCAGCAGGCCGACTGCGGCAGCGACCCAGAAGTCTGGTACTCCCAGCATGGCCGTACCCAGGATCGGCACCACGGCCAGCACACAGAGCACCACGCCCTGGGTCATGCTGCGGCGGTAGGTGGGCGCATACTCCTGTTTCTGCCGCTCCACGATGCCCTCCACACCATAGGCAAGGGCGATCTGCTCTTTTTCCAGATATTCAAACGCTTCCAGCCGGATGGCGGCGGGCAGGATGAGCAGCAGCCCCAGCGCGACGAAGAGCAGCAGGAAGATGACACCGAGCCCTGTCATCCGCTCTTCGCTGGGTGTACCATCGCTCCATGCGCCCAGAACAAGCAGCGTGATGGGGCTGAGGATGCACAAGCTCACACCCGCCGCCATCTTCCCATGCACGGCCTGCACCGTGCTGAGATATGCGTTTGCCTCGTCAAATGAGACGGTGCGGCAGGGTTCCGTCACCCGCTCTTCCTTCGGCAGCGGGGCCGTGGCATCGGGCTGTTCCAGCTCATCTTTTAATAAGTAGTCGGTGCTCACTTCAAACAGAGCACTCAGCTTCAGTATTTTATCCAAGTCGGGGATGGACATTCCCGTTTCCCTTAATTAAAGATATTGTTGGGTAAAAAAGAAAGGTCAGTCGATTTTGCCGATGAAGCGGTAGTAGATTTCTACTTCCTGCTCACGGCTTCCGTCCTCGCCCTTGACAGCTTCGTGGACGGTTATTTTTTCAATTAGAGTGTTCAGAAGTTCGGCGGTCAGCTCCGTAGGGTTGACATACTGCTTCATCAGTCCTACCCACTTTTCAGCGTCAACGGCGGTCTGCGCAGCGGCTTCCATTGCTTCGTGAAGCTGCTGGATTTTCTCGTCCAGCTCCTTTTGTTCGCCCTGATACTTCTCGGACAGCATATTGAAGTTGTACTCTGTAATGCGTCCGGCAGACCAGTCCTCGTACATCTTGGCAAACAGCCCGTCAACCTCTGCTTTGCGCTTCTCGGCTTTTTTCAGTTCGGATGCCTGTTTCTTCCTCGCAGAACTGCGTTCCTTATCGCTGGCATTGAGCAGCCGTTTCAGCAGCTTGTCCTCGTCTTTCTGTGCCAGCATAGACCAGTATTGCAGTCTTGCAAGCACATAGGCATACAGTACATCATAGCGAATATAGTGCATGGAACACTGGCGTAATCCCTGTCCGTACTTACTGCAATGGTAGTGTGCATAGGGATTTTTGTTCTGGCTGTTTACACCATAAGCCAATGACCATCCGCAGTCCGCACATTTTACCAGCCCGGAAAATATCTGCGTTGTGCCATTCTTCTGTCGTCTGCGTCTGCTTGCAATCAGCTCCTGAACTTTTTGGAACACTTCTTCGGAAATGATGGCTTCGTGGGTATTTTCCACACGATACCATTCTTCCTGCGGCTTCCGCACCTTTTTCTTGTTCTTGAATGAAATGTTGCTCTGCTTGTTGTGAACACTGTGGCCGATGTAGGTTTCCTCTTTCAAAATGCTCTTGACCTGTGCTATCGTCCACGCATAGGCTTTTTCTGCGGGCGCACCGGCGTAGATATTGGCGAAAGTCCCATATCTTTCATAGTTCAGCCAGCCGGGGGTAGGTACTTTTTCTTCCACCAAAATCCGTGTGATACTGGCCGCTCCTCTGCCATGAACGGCAAGGTCAAAGATCTTTTCGATAATCCACCTTGTTTCCGTGTCAACCAGAAGATGCCCTGTCTTATCCGGGTCTTTGATATAACCCAGCGGGGCGTAGGCTCCGTAGTGTGCGCCGTTTGCAAACCGTGTCCGCATAGCTGCCTTGACCTTTTTGCTGGTCTGGCGGGCGTGCATCTCGTTCAGAATATTCAGGAATGGGGCAAGTTCGCTTTCTCCGTTGAGGGTGTCCACATTGTCGTTGATCGCAATGTAGCGGACGCCTTTGCTTGGGAAGTAGATTTCTGTGTATTGGCCGGTCAGAATGTAGTTTCTGCCTAAGCGGGATAAGTCCTTTGTCACAACGCAGTTGATTTTCCCGTCCTCAATGTCGTCGATCATCCGCTGGAAGCTCGGCCTGTCGAAGTTCGTGCCGCTCCATCCATCGTCGATATACTCGTCTACTACGGTCAATCCATGCTCGGCGGCGTACTGCCGAAGCATCATGCGCTGTGTCTGGATGCTGCCGCTTTCGCCTTGCAGCTCATCGTCACGGCTCAATCTCAAATAAAGTGCGGTGTTATAAATCGTTGTATTGTATGGTTGTTTCATCAAAAATCCTCCTTAAAAAGAAACAACCCACGCTTATACAATACTCGCTGGTACAAGTATATCATAAGCGTGGGCTGATTGACAGTCACAAATCTATCTTTTTTCAGGAAGCAGCGGCGGCGTGCTGGATTACATCTTCCAGCAGGCTGTTCAGCGGCTTCCCGTTCTCTGCAAAATGCTCCGATACTTTGATACGGATTTTCCCCATGACAAAATACTGGGTGCCGTCCGCAGCGGTAAGCATCGTGCCGCTGTTGTTGGTGTTATTTTCGCTCTTGGCTTTTACCATAGGCATTTACCTCCATAAATGAAATATGCCCGACAAGGCAATGTCAGGCTGGTGTGGCGCAGGCTGTTCCAATGTCAACCAAACCGTGTCAACCGGCACAAAAGACTTTGAAAACAATCCGCAGGCGCTCTATTATTCTATTTTACTTTTTCTTTGATTTCTTGGTTGACATGGTTGACAAAGGGGAGAAGTGCCTGAAATATCAGGTTTTTTCCTGTCAACCGGCTGTCAACCGAAACGTCAACCAAACTGTCAACCGGCGGCTTTTTCAGAATGGAAGCTCCATCTGCCGGGCTTCTTCCTCCGTGATCTCCCGAAAACCGTCCTTGTCTGCTGGGGGCTGGTTGACACGCTCCCAGCCTTTTTGTGAACCGTATTTCTTATATCTCTTAGGGCTTTTGTAGGCTGTCCAGCCCTGTATGCTGCCGTTTGCAATGCCGGTATTCATAATCTCGCAGATTGCCCGTGTTTCCCACTCTGCCGGGGGATTGCTGTTCCCCAACGCTTCCTCGTAAAGCTGTTTGGAACATACCCTGTCGCCGGTGTAGTCCTCCAAATAGGCGTAGATCATACCGGCCTGCGTGTCCTCCTGCATAAAATCCTGCTGGTGGGCTTTTAAGTATGCGTTCATTTCTGCGCTGAATGACAGCTTATATTTCCCGCTGCGGTAGATCGTCATGGCTTCCGCCCACATCTGGCTGATATACGCCCTCGCCGCCGCTTCATCGTCCAGTATGTGAACCTCCGCCCGTTCCGGGTACACGGTCACGGGGATAAAGCGCCGGTTGCCGGTGCGGTCACGGGGAAGAAAGTCCTGCCGGTTGGTGGTTCCGCCAAACACGCATTGACGAAGCCGGTCTGCCGGATGGGTTTCATACGGTACTTTGTAGGTTTCTTTCTGGCGGCTTAAAAACGACTTGATTTCCTCAATGCTTCTGGCGTTGGCGGTGGCGATCATCTCCGACATTTCCATAATCCAATGCCCTTGCAGCTTTCGGTACACGTTTTCATCGTCCAGCTTCTTTAGGTCGTCTGAAAACCATTCGTCCCTGACTGCCAGAAGCCGGAAAAAGGTGGATTTTCCGGCTCCCTGACCGCCTACCAGACAGAGCATGACTTCAAACTTGCTCCCCGGCTGAAATACCCGCCGGATGGCTCCCATCATAAACAGCTTCAGGGCTTCAAAGGTGTACTCGTCCGTATCTGCTCCCAGAAAGTGATGCAGAGCATAGCGGATGCGCTCGGTTCCGTCCCATTGCAGGCTGTTCAGGTAATCCCTGACCGGATGGTAGCGGTTTTCATTGGCAACAATCTTGATGGCGCTCTGCACCTTTTTCTCGCTGGTAAGCCCGTAGTTTTCTTCCAGATACAAAAGCAGGTAGTTCATGTCCATGTCGGTCAGAGTGGTACTGGTGCGCTCCCAGCCCAACGGCTTCACAATGTCAATCTGCTCCGTCAAAAGGTTCAGGCGCAGCGCCCCACGAAACAGCGGGTCGCGCTGGAACACCGTCAGGCAGTTTCGGATGCTGTTCTTCACGCCGCCTTTCTGCGTCCCCTCTAACGTCTCCCGGATTTCTGCCGGTGTCTGCGCTGGCTCTATTGTATCCATCGTCCTTTTGACCGCTTCCTGCGTTTCCGGCGGCAAGCTCTGAAATTCGCTGTTCAAGCCGCAGCACCTCCTTTCCCTGTGCGGCGATCAATGCCGCTTTTTCTTCTATTTCTCCGTATAACAAAATATCCAAAAGGTATTCTGTGTAGCTTATCCTCTGCAACGCTTCCACAAAAAGAGGATGCCAGATGGCATCCTGCGGCTGTGGGGCGTATGCTGTTTTCCAATGCTCCAGCAGGCGCAGATAATCGCATAGCACCCGGAAACAATACCGTTCCGTTTCCTGAAATCTCTGCTCCGCTGATTTTTGTCGGGGCTGTGACCTGTTGTGACGCTTCCTATCTGGTGGCGCATTGCCGGATTTCTCATAGGAAACGCCGAAGTCCTCCGCAAGCCTGACCGCAGCTTCCCGCTTCCCCAATCCATGCAGCAAAGCGGCAAAGTCGATCACATCCCCGGAAGCCCCGCAGCCGAAGCAATAAAAGCGGCTGTCCACTTTCATGCTGGGCGTGCGGTCATTGTGGAATGGACAGCAGACCATGCCGTTTCTCCCCACCCGGATTCCATAGAATGAAGCAGCCTGCCGGGTGGTAACAGACTGTTTCACCGCTTCAAATACATTCAAATGCTCCCTCCATAAAAATACCGATAGCGGTAAAGCTGCCGGTTATATCATAGCTCCATCTCATGTTTCTTTCTCTGTACTTCCTGTGGCTGCTCCCTCCGGCGCAGTGCGGTATCTACGGCGTTCTGCACCTGCCGCAGCCGTATGACTTCCTCCCGGAGTGGCTTGTGCTGCGGAGACAGTTCGGCATACTCTGTTTTTAACTGTGCATATTCCTGTTTCCATGCTTTCAGGGCAATAGGTTTTCCGTCCAGTTTTTCTTTCAGAATACGGCGGGCGGCATAAAACAGCCGTAACTCCGCATCGTGGGATGTTTCAAATTTCTCCCTCTGTTTC
Source organism: Faecalibacterium hominis (ex Afrizal et al. 2022) (assembly GCF_049545105.1). Taxonomy (NCBI): domain Bacteria; kingdom Bacillati; phylum Bacillota; class Clostridia; order Eubacteriales; family Oscillospiraceae; genus Faecalibacterium; species Faecalibacterium hominis (ex Afrizal et al. 2022). The sequence continues at coordinate 1,880,701 of NZ_CP186860.1, forward strand.
TTAAACTTGATATTGTTCAATTCCGTATGGACAGGTTTTAGCCGCTGGTAATTCTCGCCCTCCCGTATCAATTCCTGCAATTCCTTTATCCGGGCAGATTTCTTTTTCATGGAGCCGCTTAATGCTTCAAATTCTTCACTGACAGAGGAAAGACGCTCCTGCAAATCCTCTAATGTGAGCAGCTTGTTTTCCGTCAGATAATTGACGGCTTCGGCAAACTGCTTTAAGTTTCCGGTTCTGGCTTTATTGCTCCATGCCCCTGCGTTGCGCTGGTTGTAATAAGCGATCAGTAGGTCGGCAAGGCTCGGTGTCTGCGGTTTGGAAAGTTCTTCTTTTACCTCTGCCATCCAGACAAACAGGGCTTTGATCTTCTTCCTCACATCCTGCATGAGCCGGTTGGTGGCTTTAATCCAGCGGTTCAGTTCCCCTTTCTCGGTGCGGATGCCCTTTGCTTCCATCTGCCGGACATTAGCTCCCTCGTGGACAGTAGGTATCAGGTCAAGCCCCTGCCGCACATAGGAACGGTGGTCGATACGCACATCCAGCCCTTTTTCCTCAAATTTTGTATTAACGGCAGCCGCCCACTGCTCCCGCCAGTGTTCCAGCGTTTCCGGCTCATGCCAGTCTGTTGTATGGACAGCGTTAAACATATAATCGCCATTTTTATCCCGGATTCGGTTTCCATCTTCATCAAGAAGATATTCCCGCCGCTGTTTTTGTCCCCATGTGCCATCCGGGTTCAAAGGGCGCATGGTTGTCATCACATGGAAATGCGGGTTAGGGATGCCGCCGTCCTCTTTCTCCGGGCTGTGAAAAGCAAGGTCGGCAATCATGCCTTTTGCCACAAACTGCTCCTGTACGAACTTCCTCGCCAGCTCCATGTTTTCTTCCAGCGTCAATTCATTCTGCATGGCAATGTCAAAGGAATAGGCAAGCTGTGCTTTTGGATGTTTCTCGCAGCTCTCCACAGCATTCCAGAGGGTCGCCCGGTCAAGATATATTTCCGGCGCATGGGGCGGCAGCATGATTTCCGAAGCGATCACGCCTCCCTTTTTGGTGTAATCGCTGACTTCTCCATAGTAGCTGCTGTAAAGACGCTCCCCGGCTCGGTAGGCTGCGCTGGCAATGGCGCTCTGACCGGCGCTGCGCTTTATCTGTGCGATTGAAAAATGATAAAGTGCTATCCTTAGTCACCGCCTTTCTCCTGCCCGGAAATACGGGCGTGGTTCTCTGCGGCAGACCGGATGAAATGCTCCGCCTGCGGCAGATTCAAAATGTTTTCCATGAGGGAATAAAATTCCGCTTCGGATAGCTCCTTTGTCTGTAGTGCAATGCTCTCAACGGCTGCCCCACGGGTAATCAGCCGGTGCGTCCTCTGTTTCCGGGAACCGCTTTCCAGATACGCCTGCCGGTTTTTCAAACGCTGCATTTTCCGTTTTTCCCGTTCCAGCAGGACAGTGTTTTTTTCATATTCCTGCTTCAACTGTTCCAAAGATTTTTCCGTGTTCTCACATCCTTTGCTTATAAGATAAAGAAAGACCATCCGCAGACAGTCCGTGTGTCAGTGCTTCTATAAAACCCGATGAAAAGGGAAAAACGCAAAGCGGATTTCTCTTTTTGGCGGGTACACAGGGGATAGCCGCTTTAGCGGCGCAAGGGGGTGTAGCCACCTTGTCGGAGCGAAGCGAACGCAGACCTCGGATTGCTGATTTTATCAGCGGCAGAGGTAAGCTCCGCAGGACGCACGATACATGGTCTTTAGACTATGTATAGAAGTGCGCCCTTAGTTCCTAAGGGATTTTGCCGTTTCCGGCAGTCTTGTCCTTTTTCTTGGAACGCTTGGAAAGATACTTCGGGCAGTCAACCACAACCGCCCGGAAGCTCTGTTTACATTCGTGCTGGCATTTCCGGCACAATTCGTTGTAAGTGATACGGCTGCGGTCATTTAAGAAGAAAGACCATTCCAGCCGTCGCTTGTTACTCATTCTTGCCATAACCGGCTCCTTTCTCCGTTTCTATCTGATGTACGCAGATAGGCTGTTTTGGTGTAGCGTCTCGGTATTATTTTTAAGGTTTTTTCCCTCTGTATGCCCCTTTGGAAAGTACGGCAGTATTGCAGTCAGGGAATGATACCTCACGCTTATTTGTCGCTTCCCGGTACGGTTTCGGAGCCTTTTGCCATCCATTCAAAGAAAGCAATTTTGCTGACCTTGATAAGCCTGCCCCTGCGGAACGCCGGAAAGCCGGGTGTGTGTACCAGCTCATAGGCGCTCGCTCTTGAAATTCCCATAATCCGCTGAATGTCCGCCACATCCAGAACCAGCGGTAAATCCTCGTAGCTGTTCAATCTCTTTTTATCGTTCATTCTGTTCCTCCCATAAATCAAATAGGTTAAAATGCTTCCTGCTGCCGTTCTCCCCAAAAGCCGTTTTCCTGCCCCATTCCTGCGGTGTTTCCCTGCATTGGTGCGCCGGATGCGTCACTTCTCCTGCCGGTCATATCCCTTTTGGACGGTCATTCACTTGTCAAGGTACTGTGTGGCACGAAATTACCAACTGCAATCATCATAGCGGACTATCCTTGACAAAACAATGCTTCTGCGATACCATGAGTGTAACAGATATAACCGAATTATATAATTACCATAAACAAAGGCAGGGGATAGGGATGGAGAATCAGTTTATACGGCATGAGCCATGTTTTGAGAGGATTTTGTTTGTCCTGACGCTGGACAGGAAGAAAATGAAAGAGCGGATTTTGATTGGGGAAGAACAGCAGATCCGCTTCCGGCTGAACGGGAGCCAAAACGCAGAGGTGCTTTGTGATATGACACGCCCACTGGGAACTTTTTTGATAAACTTTGAGCATGACACGGACAGAGATTGGAACTTATATGGGCTTTCTCCGCTGCGGCAAGCCCTCCACTCCAACAGATGGAAACAGCCGGAGCTGGAGCAGGCGGCAAGCGAATTTCTCTGGGGAAAATATCTTAGCAACGATCCTCTGAAAATGTATGTAGCGTTCCGTATCTGGAACAGCTATCTGCTTGCCAGAGAACCCCGTGACCGTAACGCTGCCTGTGACCGCTTCATGGATAAAATGAGCAGCCTGACCGGGGTATTCCATAACGAAGCCATGAGCTTTGACAGGGAGACAGGAAAACCGAAACATTTTCAAGCTGGCAGCCTTTATTTCAAAGGCGCACCGTCAGAAGATACCCGGCTTGACCTCTGGTTCCCGGACAACCGGCGCACAGAAGAATGTGTGTCTGCCTATGCGTCCCTCTACCCGTTGATTACCTATTATTTGAACCGGCTGAATGACTGGGGGCTTTGCTTCCGGCAGTGCAAGGTCTGCGGGAAATATTTTCTGGCAAAGAGCCAGCGGTATGAGCTGTGCAGCGACAAGTGCCGCAAAGCACAGGCGCTTCAGAACAAACGGGAATTTGACGAGAGGGCAAGAGAAAATAACTATGACCTGCTTTATAAAAATGAATGCCAGAACTGGCGCAACAAAATAAGCCGGGCAAAAAATACCGCAGGCTTTCCGGCTGACCGTCTGGAAAAAATACAGGCTGCCTTTTCCGACTTTAAGAAAGAAGCCTTACAGAGAAAAAAGGCTGTAAAAACAGGAACAGCCAGCCCGAAAGAATTTACGGACTGGCTGTATCAGCAGAGTAATGTAATTGTGGAACTGACAGAATATTAAATTTTTTTCTCGTTGTGAGGTTTCTGTGACATTTTGCTGATACTATAAAAAGAAAAAGGATGTGATACTATGCGAATACTGGTTGTTGAAGATGACCAGCTTTTGAATAAGACATTAAGCTATAATCTGTCGGCTGTCGGATATTCCGTGGATGGGGCTATGTCAAAGGCTGTTGCCATAAGATTTCTTGAAAAACAGGATTATGATTTAATCGTTTTGGATGTCAATCTGCCAGATGGGAACGGGTTTGATATATGCCATGAGGTAAAAGAACGCCGTCCTGATACCGCCGTGATTTTTCTAACCGCAAATGATATGGAAAGCGATATGCTGAAAGGATTTGAATTGGGCGCAGATGATTATGTAACAAAGCCCTTTCCTATCAGCGTGTTCCAAAAGAAAGTATCTGCTTTACTGAACCGCATTTCAGCACAATCCGGCGGCGATTTCTACGATGACGGGAATTTGTATATCAATTTTTCCGAATTATCAGCCTGTCTCGCAGGACAGCCGATTACCCTTACATCGTTGGAATATCGTTTATTAAAAGTGCTGACAAGAAATTCTCAAACTGTCCTGACACGTCAGGTATTGCTTGAAAAGCTGTGGGATGTAGATGAAAATTATGTGGATGAACACGCACTAACCACAACGATCAGCCGCATCCGCAGTAAAATTGAAACGAACCAGCATTCCTACATCAAAACCGTTTACGGTATGGGCTATATGTGGATTGGAGGAGCGCAAAAATGATTTCAAAAAAACTCTCCTTAAATAAAGTCTGCATAATACTGGCAACTACCATTTTACTTTTATCAGTGGTCATGTTTTCGGTTCTATATATCCTGACCAAAGAAATGTCTGTGGTATTTTGTAGCATGGCTTTTGGTCTGCTTTTTCTACTTTGTGTTACTGCTTTTGTGATACTGATACGGCGAAAGCTGACTTTGTTTTCTGAAATGCTTTGCTGCACCTTAGACGAAATGATGAATGGAAAAATAGATGTATCACAGGTTGCCGAAGAAGAAAACCTATTTTATAAAATCAATCATCGGCTGGTGCGTCTTTATGAGGTTATGCAGGAAAGCAAAAACAGCGTTGCCAGTGAACGAGCTGACTTACAGGAGTTAATTTCCGATATTTCTCATCAGGTAAAGACACCGATAGCAAACTTAAAAATGATAAATGCCACCTTATTAGAACAAGAAGTGCCACCGGATAAACAGCGGGAATTTCTACTTGCCAGTGGCACACAGCTTGATAAACTGGATTTCTTAATGCAGGCTATGATAAAAACTTCCCGACTTGAAACTGGCGTTATCTCACTTGAAAAGAAACAGCAGCCTATCTATGATACTCTTGCTATGGCGCTGGGCGGTATTTTTCTGAACGCTGAAAGAAAGCACATACAAGTTGAAGTAAACTGCCCGGAAACATTGGTTGTTTCCCATGACCGCAAATGGACAGCAGAAGCCTTATTTAACATATTGGATAATGCAGTTAAGTACACGCCGGAGTACGGTTCTATTCGTGTTTGCGTTGAAAGCTGGGAAATGCACCTGAAAGTCAGCATTACCGATACCGGCAAAGGTATTCCCGAAAACCAGCAAGGAGCAATTTTTAGGCGCTTTTATCGGGAAGAAGATGTCCACGATATAGAGGGAATCGGCATTGGGTTGTATCTTGCAAGGGAAATTATTAGCTTACAGAACGGTTATATACAAGTAACTTCTCAAGTAGGAACAGGTTCAACATTCTCCGTTTTTCTTCCCCATGAATAACCTGTTTTTTTGAAATGTCACAGGATTGTGACATTTCAGGGCAATTTATTATGCTGGCTGTGACATTTCTGTGAGGTTTGGTCGTTATAATGGATTTATCAAAAAGAAAGGATGGTGTTCTTTATGAGCATTTTGCAAACGACTGAACTGAAAAAATATTATGGTGCAAAGCCGAACATTACCAGAGCCTTGGATGGTGTGACCCTCTCCATTGAAAAGGGCGAATTTGTTGCTATCGTAGGAACCTCCGGCAGCGGTAAATCTACACTACTGAATATGATTGGCGGGCTGGATGTGCCTACCTCCGGCAAGGTTATTGTGGATGGGCGTGAACTCTCCACATTAAAAGATGAGCAGCTTACTATCTTCCGTAGGAGAAAGATCGGCTTCATCTTCCAGAACTACAATCTGGTTCCGGTGCTAAATGTCTATGAAAACATCGTGCTGCCTGTGGAGCTGGACGGAAACAAGGTAGACAAGAAGTTTATGAAAGAAGTTGTTCAGATGCTGGGGCTGGAGGATAAGCTGAACAATATGCCCAATAACCTCTCCGGCGGTCAGCAGCAGCGCGTAGCCATTGCCCGCGCCTTGGTGTCAAAACCCGCTATTGTTTTGGCTGATGAACCCACCGGCAACCTGGACAGCAAGACCAGCGCTGATGTGCTGGGGCTTTTGAAAACCACAAGTCAGAAATTCCACCAAACCCTCGTGATGATTACTCATAATAATGAGATTGCCCAGCTTGCCGACCGTATCATTCGGATTGAGGATGGCAAGATCGTGCAGTAAAGGGGGCGGGACTATGAATGACATTCTATTTGGCAATAATAATACAAAAACCATCAAGCGGCTGTCTAAACAATATTTCAAGAAGAATAAGGTTCGTAATCTGGCGGCGATTCTTGCGATCGTTCTGACAGCATTTTTGTTTACATCCATCACTTCACTGGCATTTAACATGGTATCCTCCATGCAGCTCTCTATGCAGATGCAGAAAGGCAGCAAGGGAGATGGAACCTTCGGCTATATGACAGAGGAGCAATTTGAGCAACTGAAAAACAGTGATTTTGTGGAGCAGGCAGGTCATCGGCGGACGATTGGATATGCAAGCAACGCCGTGGGTCATTCTGTTGAATTAAACTATGCTGACAGCATACAGCAGGAACTTACATTCTGCGTGCCAACGCATGGTTCAGCGCCGGAAAAGGCGAATGAAATTGCTACTACCGAACTGGCTTTGAAGGCCCTTGGTGTGGAACCGGAGATCGGAGCAGAAGTTCCTCTGGAATTTGAACTGCGGGGAAAAACCTATCATTATGATATGGTGCTTTCCGGTTGGTGGGAAGCAAGCAACGATACGGTCAGCGTGGCGATTCTCTCAGAGCAGTTTGTAAAAGATAATCCGGATGTGGTGAAAAATACCCACGCAGTGGATGGAGAAATCTCAGGGGTTACTTTTTCTGAAGTTGTGCTGAAAGACAAGACGAACATTCAGGAGCAGATGGATAGCTTTGTCTACTCCATCGGCGGCAATCCAGAGGATATGTCTGCCGATAACTTTATCCTCTCTGTTGAAAACCAGATGGGAAAAGCCATGATTTCTTCGGAGTCCATCTTATTTGCCGTAGTATTTGTTTTGATGTTTGTATTGTGTGGCTATCTGCTGATTTATAATATTTTTGATATTTCCGTTATGCAGGATGTTCGGCAATATGGCTTATTGAGGATGATTGGTACTTCTACACGGCAAATTAAAAGCATCGTCAATCGGCAGGCGGTATGGCTGACCCTAATCGGTCTGCCGATCGGTTTAATTGCCGGGTTCTTTGCAGGCAGGGCGTTGCTTCCGGTAGTAATGCGAATTTTCAGTTATGAGTATTCTACGGCAAGTTTGCAGGCATCGGCATCTCCTATGCTATTTGTTATAGCCGCATTGTTTACGATTTTGACAGTGTTTATCAGTACCCGCAAACCGGCCAAAAAGGCATCAAAAGTATCTCCCATGGAGGCAATTCGTTATACGGAGCAGGATGATTATAAAAAGAAAACGGTTACACGAATCAGTGGAGCAAAGCTCTCTCACATGGCATTTTCTAACTTAGGACGTAACAGACGCCGTTGTGTATTCATTGTTGTTTCTATGCTTTTGTGTATCGTTCTGTTCAACTCTATTATCATCGTGACACAGAGTATGGATGAAGAAAAGTGGATTACCCGCACAACAAAAACAGATTTTACCGTCTACAATTCGATTGCAGTCAATGTTCAGGAGGGCTTTAGACATCACGAAGATGCACTTCCACAGCAAGTAGTAGATATGATCCGTGAGCAGAACGGTCTGGAAGAAGAACGGTATCTTTATCGTAACACCGTAGATGACGGTAACGTGCTTGTGGATTACGGCTTTGAGGGACTTACTTGCACAAATACTTTTGAATATGAAAATGGGATTAGCAAGTCTTTCGGGAATTATGCGCTGAATACTGCCCCGGATGCAGAAAATCTTTTCTTTGGAAATGTCTATGGCGCTTCCGAACATTTTTGGTCTGACATGATGATTTATGATGGTGAAACAGATCCTAATGTACTGAAACAGAAAATGCTAACCGGAGAATATGTCATTATCGGAAACCGATTAGACCGACTGAGTGGTGGCCCGAAAACAACATCCCTGTCAGAGCAGTTGCAGATCGGTGATAGCATTTCTTTTTACAGGGATGGTGAGTTAGTCAAAACCTGCACAATTCTGGCAAAAGCCTGCACCGTTGGGACTGAGGACGAAACGCCGACAACAACTACGGCTACGATGCATATTGGCGGCGATGCGCCTTTTGTGTATTTACCAGACACCGTATTCAAACAGATTTACACGACCCCGACCCTGTTGAACTATGGATTTAATATGGATGCTTCTCTGCATCCGCAAATGGAGGACTTTCTGAGCAGTTATGTTGAAAAGAACCCCTCAGTTACCTATACCTCAACAAAATTACTGAAAGAACAATTAAATTCTGTTGCAAGTATGGTTTGGGTTGTAGGTAGTCTGATTGGCTGTATCATGGCATTGGCAGGATTGATTAACTTTACAAATATGATCATCACCAATATTATTACCCGTCGCCATGAGTTTGCGACTATGCAGAGTATCGGTATGACAAATCGCCAGCTTCAAAGGCTGATGGTTTATGAAGGCGTTTACTATGCCGCTGGTGCAGACATCATTGGTGGAGTGGTTGCGCTGCTGCTTGCTGTGACGGTGCTGAAAAATGTCTTGAACTCGCCATCTATGTGGTTCTTTACTCTGCACATTACATTGGTTCCAGCTTTGGTCATCGGCGTGCTTTATCTGTTGCTGGCTGCGGTCATTCCGCTGATCGTTCTCCACTTCTTTAACAAAGGAACTGTGGTGGAACGATTGAGGACTTCGGAATAAGAGTAATTCTCTTAATAACCATGTAAAAAACAAATCAAAAAGGTACTTGATATTGCGCTTCATTGCTTTTATCAAGTACCTTTTTTCATGCAGTATCATATAAGCGTGGATTCGTTATATTTGGTGTGGTATCTTTAACTATGGGAAACTCCGCCCTCCCACTTCGAGACCGCCTGGCGCGAGACATTCAGCTGATTGGCCAGTTCCTCCTGGCTCCATCCATTCTGGCGGCGGAGAAGGGCAATTTTTTCTGCTAAGATCATAGTGTTCTCTTTTCTGCCGCAGGGCGGCGTATCAATGGATTCCGGCGGACGTCCTCTATGCTGTTATCATAGCAGATTTTCCAGTTGACAACCACCAATTGCGGCTTGAAATTTGTCAACCAGCGGTTGCAGCCACGCAAAAACCGCCTGCACCCAGCATAATCGCATGGGCACAGGCGGTTTTGTTTCTACCATTTGTTACTTCAGCAGGTTATTATCCGCGAAGTAGTCAATGCGCATGGCTTTGCGGACATTGGCCAGGGTGGCGGCAGCGGTCTTTTCGGCCACGGCGCTGCCTTCCTTCAGGATCTCCACGACCTCGGGCAGGCGCTGCTCCCACTCCTTGCGGCGGTTGCGGATGGGCTCCAGCTCGGCCTGCATGACGGCGTTGAGGAACTTCTTGATCTTCACGTCGCCCAGACCGCCACGCTGATAGTGGGCCTTGAGCTCATCGAGGTTCTGGTACTCCGGCAGGAACTCGGCGAAGTGCTCGGGGCGGCTGAAAGCGTCCAGATAGATGAACACGGGGTTGCCCTCCACCTTGCCGGGATCCTGCACCCGCAGGTGGTTGGGGTCGGTGTACATGGACATGATCTTCTTCTTGATGTCCTCGGGTTCATCCGACAGGTAGATGCAGTTGCCCAGGCTCTTGCTCATCTTGGCCTTGCCATCGATGCCGGGCAGGCGCAGGCAGGCGGCATTCTGGGGCAGCATGATCTCAGGCATGGTCAGGGTCTCGCCGTAGACGGCGTTGAACTTGTGCACGATCTCGCGGCACTGCTCCAGCATGGGCATCTGATCCTCACCGGCCGGCACAGTAGTGGCACCGAACGCCGTGATGTCCGCTGCTTGGCTGATGGGGTAGGTGAAGAAGCCCACCGGGATGCTGGTCTCGAAGTTCCGCATCTGGATCTCGCTCTTCACGGTGGGGTTGCGCTGCAGGCGGCTCACCGTGACCAGATTCATATAATAGAAGCTCAGCTCGGTCAGCTGAGGCACCATGGACTGGATGAAGATGTGGACCTTGTTGGGGTCCAGACCGCAGGCCAGATAGTCCAGTGCCACCTGCAGGATGTTCTGGCGAACCTTCTCCGGGTTATCGGCGTTGTCCGTCAGGGCCTGCGCGTCAGCGATCATAATATAGATCTCGTCGAACTTGCCGGTGTTCTGCAGGCGCACGCGCTCCTTCAAAGAGCCAACGTAGTGGCCAACATGCAGGCGGCCCGTGGGACGGTCGCCGGTCAGAATGATCTGTTTCATGGTAATGATTCTCCTTATCGTACACGAACCTCTCCGTCAATGCTCCGCATTGCCACCTCTCCTGCTAGGAGAGGCAAGCCAGCTTTTCTTGGCTCCCCTACCAGGGGAGCTGGCCGCCGCCAGGCGGACTGAGAGGTTTAATCGTTATTTATAAGTATATCCCCCGCCGCATTCGCTGTCAACAAAAAGAAAAAAGCGATGGAACATTTCCATCGCTTTACTGGCGCCTCTTGCCTGACTCGAACAGGCGACACCCTGATTAACAGTCAGGTGCTCTAACCGACTGAGCTAAAGAGGCATCTATATAAAACGGCATACAGCCGTTTTACTACTATAAAATGGTGACCCGTACCGGAATCGAACCGATGTTAAAGGCGTGAGAGGCCTCTGTCTTAACCGCTTGACCAACGGGCCATACGTCCATTTTCGCATCGGGGTTTCGCTCCCGACTCGATTATTTTAGCATAGCAGTCGTACTTTGTCAACAGGAAATTTCAAGTTTTTCAGAAATTTGTGCTGCGGGCCTCCCGCCCCGGTTTTTCCGCTCTGGGATACCCAGTTGCATCCAGAATCGACAAAATATTATCAAAGTTGTGTTTTGGGTCTCTTTTCTTTATTTTGTTCGCCGCGGTTCCCCTTCCTTCTTATGAAATCACTTCAAACAGCTAAGATTCTGAATGAAATTTGTTACATTTATAAGAACCTTTTGTTCCCTCTGGTTGATTTTGGAATGTTTTTATGTATAATGATAAACAGGAGAATACGCATCTGTATTTCTTCATCGCCCGCGCTGCCCATTGGCTAAGGGCCTGTGCGTCGCGCGATCAGAATTGATCTGAACGAAAGAAGAGGTATAAGTATCATGGCAAAGGTAGATCTGAGCAAGTACGGCATTACCGGCACGACCGAGGTCGTGTATAACCCCTCTTACGAGCAGCTGTTCGAGGAAGAGACCAAGCCCAGCCTGGAAGGCTACGAAGTGGGCAAGGTCAGCGAGCTGGGCGCTGTGGACGTTATGACCGGCATCTACACCGGCCGTTCCCCCAAGGACAAGTTCATCGTGATGGACGAGAACTCCAAGAACACCGTTTGGTGGACCAGCGACGAGTACAAGAACGACAACCACCCCGCTTCTGAGGAAGCCTGGGCTGCCGTGAAGGAGATTGCAAAGAAGGAGCTGTCCAACAAGCGCCTGTACGTTGTGGATGCTTTCTGCGGCGCAAACAAGGACACCCGCATGGCTGTCCGTTTCATCATGGAAGTGGCCTGGCAGGCACACTTCGTCACCAACATGTTCATCAAGCCCACCGCTGAGGAGCTGGAGAACTTTGAGCCTGATTTCGTTGTTTACAACGCTTCCAAGGCCAAGGTCGAGAACTACAAGGAGCTGGGCCTGAACTCCGAGACTGCTGTTATGTTCAACATCACCAGCAAGGAGCAGGTCATCGTCAACACCTGGTACGGCGGCGAGATGAAGAAGGGCATGTTCTCCATGATGAACTACTTCCTGCCGCTGAAGGGCATTGCTTCCATGCACTGCTCCGCCAACACCGACCTGAACGGCGAGAACACCGCCATCTTCTTCGGTCTGTCCGGCACCGGCAAGACCACCCTGTCCACCGATCCCAAGCGTCTGCTGATCGGCGATGACGAGCACGGCTGGGACGACAACGGCGTGTTCAACTTCGAGGGCGGCTGCTACGCAAAGGTCATCAACCTGGATAAGGACTCCGAGCCTGATATCTACAACGCCATCAAGCGCAACGCTCTGCTGGAGAACGTCACTCTGGATGCTGAGGGCCACATCGACTTCGCTGACAAGTCTGTCACCGAGAACACCCGTGTGTCCTACCCCATCAACCACATCCAGAACATCGTCCGCCCCATCTCTTCTGCACCTGCTGCAAAGAATGTCATCTTCCTGTCTGCTGACGCATTCGGCGTTCTGCCTCCCGTCTCTATCCTGAGCCCCGAGCAGACCCAGTACTACTTCCTGTCCGGCTTCACCGCCAAGCTGGCTGGCACCGAGCGCGGCATCACTGAGCCCACCCCCACCTTCTCCGCTTGCTTCGGCCAGGCTTTCCTGGAGCTACACCCCACCAAGTACGCTGAGGAGCTGGTCAAGAAGATGAAGATGAGCGGCGCTAAGGCTTACCTGGTCAACACCGGCTGGAACGGCACCGGCAAGCGCATCTCCATCAAGGACACCCGTGGCATCATCGACGCTATCCTGAACGGCGATATCAACAACGTGCCCACCAAGAAGATCCCCTACTTCGACTTCGAGGTTCCCACCGTCCTGAACGGTGTTGACACCGGCATCCTGGATCCCCGCGATACCTACGCCGACGCTTCCCAGTGGGAGGAGAAGGCCAAGGATCTGGCTGGCCGCTTCATCAAGAACTTCAAGAAGTACGAGGGTAACGAGCACGGCAAGGCTCTGGTCTCTGCCGGCCCCCAGCTGTAAGCTCTGATCCCAGCATTTTTCTTCTGAACTCCATATAAAATATCCCCCGCTGCCTGTCCATTGACCGAACAGGCAGTGGGGGATTTGTGTTTTGGAGCAGGTAAACAAAGCGTCGATTGCCTTTTGGTGCGTGGTATGCTATCCTTTTTCCAAAGGATGTGAGCACAATGGATGCGAAAACGTTCGGGGCATTTCTCGCCCGGATGCGCAAGTCACAGGGATTAACACAGGCAGAGCTGGCCCAGCAGCTGCATGTAACAGATAAGGCTGTCAGCCGATGGGAACGCGGAGAATCCCTCACTTAAAGATATTGGTTATGTACTAGGTGTGCAACCGTTCGATTGCACACCCTTTTATAATGCGTCACTCGACTTTGCCGATAAAACGGTAAAAAATTTCAACTTCCTGTTCTCTGGTGCCATCTTCATGCTTGACAGCTTCGTGAATGAGAATCTTTTCAATCAGAGCATTTAGAAGTTCGGCGGTCAATTGTGTGGGGTTGACGTACTTTTTCATCAACTCAATCCACTTTTCAGCGTCAACAGCGGTCTGAACGGCTGCATCAAGTTCGGCTTGAAGTTCTTGAATCTTTTCGTCCAGTTCATGCTGTTCTGCCTGATACTTTTCGGACAGCATATTGAAATTGTACTCCGTAATACGTCCAACAGACCAGTCCTCATACATTTTGGCGAACAGGTTGTCCACCTCTGCCTTACGCTTTGTGGCCTTTTTGAGTTCGGCAGTCTGTTTTTTCTTGGCGGTGTTGCGTTCTTTGTCGCTGGCATTCAGTAAACGCTGCAAGAGTTTATCTCCATCCTGCTGTGCTTGCTGCGACCAATACTGCACTCTTGCCAGAATATAGGTGTACAGCACATCATATCGAATATAGTGCATGGAACATTGGTGAAAGCCCTGTCCGTTTTTGCTGCAATGGTAATAGCCGTAGGGCTTTTTGTTCTGCTTATTCATACCATAGGCCATCGACCAGCCGCAATCCGCACATTTTACAAGCCCGGAAAAGATTTGCGTTGTTCCGTCTTTCTGTTTTCTACGGCGATGAGCAATCTGCTCCTGCACCTGTCGGAACACATCCGCAGAGATAATAGCTTCGTGGGTGTTCTCCACACGATACCATTCCTCCTGCGGCTTCCGCACCTTTTTCTTGTTCTTGAAAGAGATGTTGCTCTGCTTATTGTGAACGCTGTGACCGATATAGGTTTCTTCTTTCAGGATACTTTTGACCTGCGCTACCGTCCATGCGTAGGACTTCTCTTCCGACGCTCCTGCATAGATGTTAGCAAATGTGCCATACCGCTGAAAATTCAACCAGCCGGGAGTGGGAACCTTTTCATCTACTAAAATATGGGTGATGCTGGCCGCACCGTGTCCATGCACCGCAAGATCAAAGATTTTCTCAATGATCCACTTCGTTTCCGGGTCTACCAGAAGATGCCCTGACTTGTCGGGGTCTTTGATATATCCCAGAGGAGCGTATGCACCATAGTGCGCACCGTTCGCAAATCTTGTCCGCATAGCGGCCTTGACTTTTTTGCTGGTCTGGCGAGCGTGCATCTCATTCAGGATGTTCAGGAACGGAGCGAGTTCGCTTTCGCCGTTGAGAGTGTCCACATTATCGTTGACAGCAATATAGCGGACACCTTTACTCGGAAAGTAGATCTCCGTGTACTGACCTGTCAGAATATAGTTTCGACCTAAACGGGATAAATCCTTTGTTACAACGCAGTTGATTTTGCCTTCCTCAATATCGTCGATCATCCGTTGAAAGCCCGGTCTGTCAAAGTTGGTGCCAGACCAACCATCATCGATATATTCGCCAACAACGGTCAACCCGTGTTCCTCTGCATACTGACGAAGCATCATGCGCTGGGTCTGGATGCTGCCGCTTTCACCCTGCAATTCATCGTCACGGCTTAGTCTAAGGTACAGTGCAGTGTTATAGATCATCGTATTGTTAGGCTGTTTCATAGTAGAGCCTCCTTCTTAAAAGAAACAGCCCACGCTTACAATACTTCTGCTTCCATTATACCGTAAGTGTGGGCTGGATTCAATTCGTTTTTATCATCAGGCGCATCGGTTAGCTGAATACTGAATCACATCTTCCAGCAGTGTGCCGACTGATTTTCCATTTTCTGCGAAATGTTCGGTCATTTTGATTTTGGTGTTGCCACAGTAAAAATAGAGCGTACCGTCTGGCTCTTTAACATAGTAAGACGTGTTCTCAAGAGTAGGTTCGGGACCCGCGTACTCCGAATCCTGCCATTCTTCGAGTAAATTGACAGGTGGTTCACAAATAGGCTCATAACAGGAGCAAAGGTCAATCGCATCGTTCATCATATCAGTGCTTCTATTATCCATTCAGTATCCTCCGAAAATCAAAGTTCCATATCCTGCCCATGCCTGCGGTTTCGCTGTGGCACATTCATGGTGCACTCCTGCTTGGGGGCAAGAATCTTTTCCAGAAAACCGCGCACCAGTTCTGGCGCACGGCGCATAGCATCCAGATAGGGTTTCACGTCGTACCACAGGTCGTGGTACTTGTTGCTCCAACGAACGGCCTCCTTCTTGGCCGTGGAAAGTTCTTCTTTCAGGCGACGGTTCTCCACGTCCATCATATAGCCGTGGTCAGCCTGTTTTTTCAGTTTGGAAAATTCTTCTTCGGTCAGCGAGTAGTTGCCGAGAAAGGTGCGCTTGCCGATATAATCCAGATCACGCGCATGAATGAGGGCTTCTTTTGTGAGCGTGGCCTTTTTCTGCACAGCGGCAAGTTCCTTTTCGGTCTTGGAGAGGGTTTTGTTGGTTTGGATGAGGTGCTGCTCTTTCTGGTCAATCTGGGCGGTCAGGCTGTCCAGCCGTTCCTGCTCCCGTTGAACTTTGAACTGGGTGACGGTCAGGTGTTCTTCGGTGCTGCCACGTTCGCCGCGCTCTATATCGGTGTACCCGGCAGCGCGCATAAAATTGAAGAAGTTGTCCTGCAAGACGCTGTACGACTTCTTCAGGATAGGCTTGCCGTTCTTTTGCAAAACAGGCTTTCCCGATTCGTCCAGCAGAGGTTTGGATGCCCACTTCTTGCTCCGGCTGACCTGCATGACAGTCTCCTTGACGGTGCCGACCAGTGCCTTGTCCTTGCAGCGTTTCGACCACAGGATCTGCTTTTCCACCACAGGTACATAGACCACATGGAGGTGGTAGTGGTAAACTTCGCGGCCTAATGCTTCGGTCATGGCACGGTTGATCTCATCGGCGTGCATGACTGCCGAGAGGATATACTGCTCACCGCCCACGATTTGAACGGCAGCTTGGTAGGCATCCTCATAGAACTGCTTGGCGAACTCGTAGCCGCCGTGGTTGTCAAAGTAGGCCGAGTTGACATCAAAGACAAGCTCGCAGTAATGGGTGGCATCCGGCTTCAAGCCGCGCGTGGAGATGGTTCCGGCGGCTTCCAGTTGGGCGAATAGGTCGGTGTAGCTGGCAGTTGGCTTTTTGAAGTGGACGTTCCATGCAGTGCGCTGGGGGATAATGTCGGGGTTCCGATAGCTGTCCTTTTCACGCTCATTGTGCTGCTGGGTGTTGCCAACGGCCTTGTCCGAAACGGCGAGATTCCGGACACTGGTGCGGTCAACGCCATCGTTTCTTGCCAAAGGGCATCCCTCCTTTCAAGGTTCATCGAAAGGTGACGGGGAACGAAGATGCACTTCTTCGGAAGTGTAATAACCCACTATAACACTTTCATCCCTATGGGCTGCAAAGTGTAGTGGGCTCTTCGAGGACTCTCCGAGGGGGAACGCCTCCTGCGGGAGAGCTACAATCAAGTTCGCACAATGCGAACTTGATTGCTCCGTACGCATCTGAAAAAATTGCGTACGGACTTCAAATAACCTGTACGGTTCGTACGACGTACGGAAATGCGAAATATAAACGATAACACGTTTTAAAACGCTTTAATTCGCCGTACAGATGCGTACAAGTACAGACCGTACAGGTTGTACGAACTTCTTCTGTGAAAAATGCACTTTTTACGGGCAGGGGTGGACAAGCGGTTCGATGCCTACAAAACCCCGCACCCTGCGGCCACCGGGCAGATAGATGTTGTTGGTGGCTTCAAGGTTATAGCGGCGGTCATTCTGGCGCAGTTCGGCGCTGAAACGGATCGCCGATACGCTGTGGCATGCGTTGTCCTCGCACCACTGCTTATAAATGTCGTAGAACTCCTTGGAACTGATGGAGTAGTCCGCCTTGAAGCGGAAGTAGCCCTCGGATTCCATGAAGTCGATGACATTGTTGCTGCTGCGTTTGATGGTGTCCACGTTGGCGGCGGCTCGTTCGCTGACCGTGAAGCGGAAGTTGTTCTGCACCAGCCGGTGCAGCCCTTCCAGACACCAGAGCAGGATGCCCTCCAATTCGGCGCACATCTTCTCCACAAGGAAAGGGTCGTCCGTGCGGTCAGCAGGCTTGTCCTTGGTGGTCAGGATGAGTTGGCGGCGGAAGAAGCCATCCGAATGGTCGTACAGCGAGGTCAACGCACCGTTGCCGAAGCAGAGGAACCGGGCGTAGATGTCCCGCTGGTAGCTCTGGACACCCTTGCGCTCCAAGTCCAGCTTGGCCTCGGCGGTCACGATGGTCTTGATATAATTCGTCTTGGGCAGGGCGTTCATATCCATATCATCATCGATCATCAGCAGGCGGCGTTCCAGATCGGCGCGGGCAAAACGGTTGTTCTCCACTTTCTGGACGCTGCCGTTGCTGGCGGCATCTCCCATGAGCCGTTTCAGTACCAGCCCGATGCGAGATTTGCCCTCGCCGCCCTTGCCGACAATGAGCATCATCTTCTGCCCCTTGGTGCTGGGGATCGAGGCAGTAGCCCAGATACTCCTGCAAGGTTGGAATGTCAGCATCGTCCAGCAGCTCGTGCAGGAAAGTTAGCCAGCGGTCAGGGCTGGCGGCTTTGGGGTCATACCTCACAGGTAGGCGGTTCTGGCAGAACAGGCGGCTCTCCTGAAAAGAGCCGTCCGGCAGATGGTACACGCCGTTCTGGAGGTGGATGCAGTCCTGTTCGATGGGGAACGGGTCGGAAAAAGCCAGCAGCTTGATGGTCTCCAGAATGTTGGTGACCTTTTTGGACAGGCCAGAGGTGACATATTCCTCGATGTTCTCCAAGATGCGCTGCTTGATCTCGCTTTCGTCTTCCACCGGGCCGTCCAGCGTGTACAGCGTACCGTTGACGCATTTCAGCGGCCACTGTTCCAGAAAGGCACGGCCAAACTGGACTTCATCGATCTTCTTACCGTTGTACCAGTCCGGCCATAAGGGATTGCGGGAAATGTTTTTCTTCATGTGGTGGTTCTACTTTAGGAAAGTGAAGTGGTAGGTCTCACGGTGAGACCCACCACTTCGGGTGAATAAATTATCAGGCGCACTTTGCCAGAGCAAGGCGGTCGGTGCGCTCCTCCAGCATCAGCAGGTACGACCCGGACAGCAGCTGTGCGGCGGCAGCGGCTTTCTGCTGGGGTGTCCCAAATGCAACGCAGTCCGTCAGGTGCTCGACGGTCTCGGTCATGTGGAGAGCTTCCACGAACCGCTCGTCCAGCGGCTCCTCCGGGGTGGTGGGCTTGTAGCGCTCTCGCCAGTCGTGCAGCAGGTCGAGATAATCGGTCAGCACCCGCAGGCAGTAGGCGATGTCTGCCCACTGCTCGTCTGTCAGGCCACGCTTGGGCGGCGGCAGAGCGATGGCATTGGCGGGCGGCTTGTCCGGGTCAAGCCAGAGCTTGTCGGGGCGGGGCCCCTCCATCTTGCTGACGCAAGACCGCTCTGTCACTTGCAGTCCCCACTGGGGACTGCATTGCTTCGCAAACGCGAAGTCATTTATCAGCTTCTCGGCGGCTTGCCGGGGGTTCAGGTCGAACAGCTTGGCGGTGAGGTCGATGGCATCTCCGTTGGCTCCACAGCCAAAGCAATAATAATAGGTGTCGTTCAGCTTCATGCTGGGGTCGCTGTCGGAATGGAATGGACAGCACACCATGCCATGGCGGTCTGGCTCCATGCCGTACATCTCTCCCACCTGCCGAACGGTGATGGCGGACTTGACAGTTTGATACAGGCTCAAGGGCATTCCTCCTTTGTTTCGTGCGTTGCACCAGAGTCCCTAGCGTGGGAACTCTGGTGTTTTTTGCTTCCTGCCTGAATATACGGAAAATTTTGCAGAAAAGGCGAAAAAGCGGCAGAACTGCAACGGAAAAAGAAAAAAGCCCTTACTGGTTGCAGAGTTGCAACAGCAAGGGCAGAGAGGAAACCGTATATTGAACAAAACGGCAGAGCGTATTATAATGAGGAAAAAGCTCAAAAAGGAGGGCCGACCACATGGCACAGGAATATCTGCCCGCACCGTCCAACGTCCGTCTTGCGGACTTGATGAAAGAGCACAATATCAGCCAACCGGAGCTTGCCAAGGAAATCGGCTGCTCCAAAAGCACTATCAGCCGTTTTATCAGTGGTGCGAAAGGAACCCTGACCCATGAGCAGGTGTTGAAGATCGCAAGGTTGTTCAACGTGTCCACAGATTTCCTGCTGGGAGAAACCAACATCCCCGATCGCAAGAATTATGACATTGCCGAACTGGGTTTGTCCGTAGAAGCCGCAAAGAACCTCTACACGGGGCGTATCAATACAGAGGTAGTCAATCTGCTGCTGGAAAATGCCCGTTTCGCAGAGCTTACTTACCGCATAGCGCAGTATTTTGATGATACCTTTGCGTCCGGTATTGCGGCACAGAACGCCATGCTCACGACATTGAGCACCCTGCTGCGTACAAGGGTCAAGACCCCGGAGGCAGCCAAAGCCGCAAAGGACATCAGCCTTCGGAGAAAGCCCGTGTACCAAGGCGACCTTGATGATATTGAGATGTACTTCATGGCAACGGTCAAAGAAATTAAAAAGGGCATCGGGAGCCATTACGCCGAACAGGAAGCCATGAGCAAGAAAGTGGCAGAGAAGATGTTCACCGAATTGACCAAAGGGCAGGATGTGCAGCACCCAACGATCACGGCAGAGCAGTTGACGGATGCAATGTTGGACAGCGTTTCGGGCATGAAAGGAGCCACGCCGGAAGCACTGGAACAGCTGCGAAGCGGTCTGTTGGGAATCTTGCAGTCTGCCGCAGAGCAGGAAAACGCCCATGAAGCAGACGAATGAACGGCTTTGTGCGCTGGCACAGAAAGGGGATGCCACCGCACTGGACAGCCTGATCGAAAACAACAAGTCCTTTATTGGCAAGGTGGCAAATGACCTTTTCCGCAGCATGAATCTGGCACAGTCCGGCCTGAACCTTGACACGGACGATTTGAAACAGGCGGGCAATCTGGGCTTATGGAAAGCTGTGCCGAAGTTCGATGCAGCGCGCGGCATGAAGTTCCTGACCTATGCGGCTCCTGCCATCCGCAACGCCATGATGGACATGGTGCGGGATGCCTTTGCCGCTTTTGAGCAGCGGATGGTGACGGAGGACAAGGACGGCGTCTGCTACCAGCGCGTTTCGCTGGACGATGTTCTGCCGGGAGAGGAACAACTGCGGCGCATTGAAGCCATAGCCGACCCTTATGCCATGCAGCCGCAGAGCATTATAGAGGAACAGGAATCGCGCCGGGAGCTGTACGATGGCCTGAAACGGCTGACCCAACGGGAGCAGACCTATCTGCTGTACCGCTATGGCTTCACCGATGGCGAGGAACATCCGCTGATCGGCACGGCGATATACTTTCACCTGACGAAAGGCCGCGCCCAAAAGACCGAGGAACAGGCTATGGATAACCTGTGGCTGGAATTGCCGTGGTGGTTTATATGAATAGGCAGAGAGATTGTATTAAATTGAGTGAATTACGATAGAGAACAAAAGCTAATCTTCCCTTGTTCGACGCTCTTTAATAATCTTATAAATTGGAAACCAATAGACAATAACGATGATAAGGCATGTGATTGCTAACGCACTATAGATGAAAGATTTCATAAGCACAGCCATAATCATAAAGATGAAAAAAAAGAATATCCACGCCGACTGTGCTGATTTATACAAAGCTAGTTTATCTTCAAGGGTAGTATATAATTCAAATGGCTTTCCATCATTCTTTTTTTCGACAATCAATAATTCTTTGTTAAGTGTCGTCTTAGGCGTTGATAGCTTTCCACCTGATTCAGCCCACGGACGAAATTGTACTTTGGCAAGAGAGTAGTTTAGATTAATGTTCTTGAAAAAAACAACGTATCCTAAGCTTTGAAGAAATTCAACATACTTGTCTGAGCTTTCACGACTCCTGTGACCAATATAATCAATCTTATATTGATATTCCCCCGGAGTGCATGTTTCAAACTCATAGATAGCCCGTGATGTATTTATTAAGTGATACCCTTGTTGGGACATTCTATTAAGCCATTTCTCTTGTAAGGATAATAGACAACCAAAAAAACGTACCTTTTTGTAGCGCATATTAAATCTCCTTTGAAATCCTTTCCGCTAAGTCGATTAATTGATGAAGTCGATCTATTTCGGTTTGGACAGCCTCCTTTCCAGAAGGTGTTATTAAATATACTTTTTTTCTGCTTGTACTTTCAGTGCTTTGTAATTTAATCCATCCTTTTTGTTCTAACGAGGATAGAGCACCATATAATGTCCCTGCTCCTAATAATACCCTTCCGTTTGTTACTTCCTCAACAAATTGAATGATTGCATATCCATGCCTTGGTTCATAAAGGGACAAAAGTATTAAATCTGTAACTTCTGTAAGGGTTCCCCCTTGCACATAGTCTTTCATAGAACCTCCGCTTCGAATATGTGCCCTTTATCCAAATTGATTGTCACATCGGCTAAATACGCATTACCAAGGTGTTCAGTTTCCATGAGAAATCTCCTTTTTTTGTGCGTGAAACTATTCATAGGAAGCAGCTATGCTATGTGGCTTAGTCACTATGAAAGCTCATTTACGATGAGGTTGATGCTTCACGAAACCGTTCGGCATGGAGAATCGTACACATTGATTCGTCCAAGCTAATTATATCGTTAACCGTAATAGTAATCAAGAGTTTATAAAGCGTGTCTTTGAATTTTGTGACATTGAACAGGTTATAGAAAAGCTTTTTGTGAAATATCATGTCAAATATTGTAAGCGTGGGTTACACTTAGTAAGTGATATCTTTAATTAAGGGAAACGGGGGTCGGCCTGCCGGACATCAACACGCTGGAACCACTGGCCGACGCGCTGGGGCTGACCCTTGCCGACCTGATGCACTGCCGTGACCCGCAGGAAGCAGATATTGCACCGGAAGTCCCGCTGGAAGATTTCTTTACCCTGCTGCGCCGTCAACAATCCATTGACTGGCGCTCGGTACGGGCAGTTTTGTTTTGGCTCAGTGCCGCACTGGCCATCTGGGGCATCCTCGCCTGCCCGGGCCGGATGGCCGTCCACTGGCGTACCCTGAGCAATGGGAACCTGCAGGCAGACGGCTGGCTTCCCTCCTGGGTGTTTTTCCCATTGTTCGTCGGGATAGAATTTCTCTCGCTGGAGCTCTGGAACAACTTTGAGCAGACCGGCTACTACCGACACTGGGGTGAGATAGGTGCCTCCGTCACCCGCTCCATGAACTTCTGCTCCCCTGCTGTCCGGCTCTGGAAGTTTGTGCTCGATCTGCTGTTCTTCTTCGGGTTCGGCTTCGCGATCCCCTGCGCTGAGATGATGGCGATTCTGATCAACTGAAAAAAAGAAAGCCCTCCCGTCGCTCAAGCGAAAGGAGGGCTTTCTATCATCTTATCAGAAGTTTCCCCGTTCTTCTATTCCTCTGATTATAAGATCATTTACTTTTCGTTCTTTGCCCGGCGTTCTTTCAGATCGCTTTCCATCTGCGCCAGGGTCTTTTTGTCCAGATTGAACACCACGCCGTACGCAATGATCATCACGATATAGCTTCCCAGATACATGACCGGCACCAGATAGCGCATCCGGGTTGCCACTTCGATCGTCTGTGCAGCCTTCAGAGATGCATCATAGCCCAGTTTGGTTGCCAGAACAAGGCCCAGAGAAGGTCCGATGCCCTGTGCAAGCTTACGGAAGAAGGAGTGCAGTGCATAGGTAGTGCCTTCTTCTCGCACACCAAATTTCCACTCGTTATAATCGATCGCATCTGCCATCAGAGACCAGCTCAGGCAGCTTCCGATGCCACCGCCCAGCATTGCAATGACCTGACACAGGACATAAAGGCTGAGGCCCCGGCCGTCCGGTGTGATGGGCAGAACCAGCATCAGGACGTACGCCAGCGCACAGACGACTGAACCAAAGGTCACAGCTTCTTTCTTGCCAAAGCGCTTGACGATACGGCTCACAAAAGGACTGAAGATGAAAACGCCAAAGTAGGAGATCATACCCACAAGGCCGGAGATCTTTGCATTCTTGAAATAAGCCTGGAACAGGATCTGACCTGCAGTAGAGGCACCATACATACCAATAAACGTTGCGATAGGTGCCAGCGTTGCGCCCACAGCCGGGCGATTATGGATAAAGTTGTTGAACGCCTTCACGATGTTGAACTTCGGTGCATCCTCTTTCAGAGTGATCGTGGTGTCCACACGCACCTTTGTGTTCGTGACCATAAAGCGGAAGCAGATCAGACCGATCACACCCATGATCAGAGCAATGACAAACATCTGCTCACCACGCAGGTTGTTCTGGTTATCATAAATGATCACCGGAATCAGCATACCGGTCAGAAGCGCACCGCCCATAGAACCAATGGAGCGGAAAGTCGACAGCTGTGCACGCTGGATCGGGTCATCCGAGATCAGAGACAGCATCGAGCCATACGGCACATTTGCAACGGTGTAGAAAGCATCCCAGATCATATAGCCTGCCACAAACAGAATATTCTTGACCATACCGGGAGCCTGCGGGAACGGCAGATAGCAAAGTGCACCGGCCACGGTCAGTCCGATCGCACCGAACCAGATATAGGCAAGGAACTTGTTCCGGCGGTATTTATGCGTATCCGCATCTACCATTGCTCCGATAATCGGATCGTTGATTGCGTCCCAGATCTGCACGATCAGCAGAAGGGATGCCATCAGGTAGTTGTCGATCCCCATAAACTGCGTCCAATAAATCGTCAGGTAGCCTTTGAGTGCAAAACTCATATTGCAGCCAAAGTCACCCGCTGCGTATGCAAGTTTATCACGCAATCCAAACCCTGCAGACGCATCCACTGTTGATTTCCCCATGAAAATACTCCTTTCTGAATTTTCCGGACAATTTTGGCACACCGCCCGCAAGCCGTATGCATATTTATGAATCCATGATACGGCATCTCTTTCCAAAATGTTAGAATTTTTTTACGATTCCGCCTGAATAATTTACGATTTAAAAGTATTTCTTGTTGTATTCTTTAATTCGTGCAGCGTTTTCGTGATTCTGCACAAGCAATCTTTTCTTTTTTTGTATGCAAAATATTTTTTCTTAGCCGAATCTTTTCTTTGTTGAGAATGGCGTTGTGCGCCGAACATAAAGCAAGGGCCATTGCACGAGAATCTGTGCAATGGCCCTTGCTTTCTATTGCTTCTTATTTCGCCGCCTCAAACTCGGCTTCGATCTCCTTCGAGGGGGCGGGGGTGACCAGGCTGACCACCATGCAGACGAGCAGCGAGGTCAGGAAGGCGGGCAGCAGCTCATAGATGCTGAACACGCCGCCCAGCGGACTGATGAGGTACTTCCAGACAAAGACCATCAGGCCGCCGGCGAGCATCCCGGCCAGCGCACCCTGCCAGTTGCAGCGCTTCCAGAACAGGGCGCAGAGCATCACGGCACCATACGCGCCGCCGAAACCGGCCCATGCAAAGCTGACGATGCCGAACACGCTGGAATTGGGGTCACGGGCCAGCACCACGCCCACCACGCTGACACAGATGATGGTCAGGCGGGCGGCAAACAGGCTCTGGCGTTCGGTCAGCTTCATGTGGCCGAACTCCTGCAGGATGTTCTGGGAGACGCTGGACGCGGCGGCAAGCATCTGGCTGTCGGCGGTGGACATGGTGGCGGCAAGGATGCCCGCCAGGATCAGGCCCGCCAGAACGGCTGCCAGAATGCCGTGCTGTGCAATGAGGTTTGCAATGCGGACGATGACCGTCTCGCTGGAGGAGCCGCTCAGGTACTCCAGCGCGCCTGCCTTGGTCATGCCAAGGCCCACCATGCCGATGATGATGGAGGCGGTCATGGCAATGACGACCCACACGCTGGCAATGCGGCGGCTGAGTACCAGCTTCTTTTCATCCTCAATGGCCATGAAGCGGAGCAGGATGTGGGGCATTCCGAAGTAGCCCAGGCCCCACGCCATGGTGGAGACGATGTCCAGCAGGCTGTACGAGGTGGCCGTGCCCTCGGCGGCGTTGTGGCTGGCCATCATGGTCAGGTAACCGGGCAGGCTCTGGGCGTTGGCTACAACGGCATCCCAGCCGCCTGCCGCGCCAATGCCGTACACCAGCACAGCCACAAGGGCCAGACTCATCACGATGGACTGGATGAGGTCGGTGGTGGTAACGGCGCGGAAGCCGCCCGTGATGGTATAGCCCACGATGACGCAGGCCGAGACCACCATGGCCGCCATGTAATCCACGCCGAAGAGGCTGTGGAACAGCTTGCCGCAGGCGGCAAAGCCCGAAGCCGTGTAGGGCACAAAGAACACGATGATGATCACCGCGCCCAGTGCGTTGAGCAGATTGCGCTGGTCGTGGAAGCGCAGGGACAGGAACTGCGGCACGGTGATGGCTTCCAGATTGGCCGAATACCGCCGCAGCCGCCGGGCCACGATGAGCCAGTTCAGCCAGGTGCCCAGCGCCAGGCCGATGGCGGTCCAGCCGGGCGAGGCGATGCCGGTGAGGTAGGCAAGGCCCGGCATTCCCATCAGCAGCCAGCTGGACATATCGCTGGCTTCGGCGCTCATGGCCGTGACCAGCGGGCCCATTTTGCGGCCGCCAAGGTAGAAATCGGTGCTGTCGTTGTTGGACTTGCTGTATGCAAACCCAACCAACAGCATTGCCACCAGATAGATGATGATGGTGGCGATGATGCAGATGTTGGTCATATACTTTTTCCCCCTTGTCTTTCCAAATGAAAGTACGCTTCGATTTTACCACAGTAAAGCATCAAAGTGCAAGCCTTTTGGCAAAACTTTGTCCTGATTCGCCAAAAGTCCACGAGTGGCGGACAAAAAGTTTTCAAACAGAAACGGGAGGTGCCGGTGGGGCATCTCCCGTTTGTTTCAATGATAGAATGTATCAAAATTGATCTGCCGGTAGAACCGCTGCTGGAGCTGGTCAAAATTCTCGCAGTCCTGGGCCAGCAGCCACATGACCTTAGTGACAACGGCCTCAATGGTCATATCGTGGGCCTCCAGGAAGCGGAAGCGATTCTTGACCCGCTTGCCCACCTCGTAAATGCCCACATCGCTGCCCTCATAAGTGACCTGCGTGGTCAGGATCAGGATCTTGTGGGTCTGGTCGTAATCGCCCAGCTCCTCGGCAAAGGCATCCATGAGCCGCTGGGGAATGCCGCCCACGCCAAAGCTTTCCACAATGACACAGTCATATTGTTGAAAGATAGCCGGGATAAGCTCCGGCCCAAGGCCGGGGGTCAGCTTGAGCAGGAACACTTTTGGGTTCAGCGCCCGGCCAAACTCCACAGGGCCGGTGGGCCAGGGCGAAGCCACATACCGTACCAGCCGGTCGCCCTGCACCAGCGCCAGCGCCGGGAAGTTGACCGACGCAAAGGCATCGTAGCTGATGGTCTTGTTCTTCTTGGCGCGGGTGCCCGCAATGACGTGCCCGCCAAACACCACCATCACACCCCGGCTGCCCGGGTCAAGGGCACAGATCACGCTGTCCCGCAGGTTCTTCTTGGCATCGGTGATCTCGTTGGAAATGGGCTGCTGGGCACCCGTGAGGATGATGGGCTTGTCCGCATTCTGAATGAGGTAGGACAGCGCCGCCGCCGAGTAGGCCAGCGTATCGGTGCCGTGGCAGATGATGAAGCCATCGTAAAGCGCATAGTTTTCCTGCACGGCCTTGGCCATCATCAGCCAGTGCTCCGGGCCAAGGTCGGTGCTGTCGATGCTGCACAGGTTGAGCGTTTCCGGGCAGCAGAGCTGCTGCAATTCCGGCAGATGGGCCAGCAGCTCCTCGCTGGTCAGAACAGGCTTGAGCCCCTGTGCGGTGCGCACGCTGGCAATGGTGCCGCCGGTGGTGATAAAAAGCAGTCGCTGCTTGGACATAGGTTTTTCCCCTCCATGGTGTCGATTTTTGCGATATTTTCAGTATAGCACAGTTCATCGGAGATGAAAAGTGCGGGGAGTTGAGGTATAATAGTTATCATAAGATCAATCCGTCCTTTGTACAACCCCTCAGTCTCGCATCCGCTCGACAGCTCCCCTAGTAGGGGAGCCCTTGGCATTGCGTAAAGCCTTGCCTCTTTGCCAAGGCCTCTCCTACTAGGAGAGGTGGCATTGCGAAGCAATGACGGAGAGGTTGGACAAAAGCAAACCTACCACAAGGAGAAACTGCCATGTCTAACATTGTGATTATCGGTTCCGGCCCCGCAGGTGTCTCGGCGGCATTGTATGCCGCGCGCGCCGGGGTGCAGACCACCGTTCTGACCAAGGGCCCCGGCGCACTGGACCGGGCCGAGCTCATCCAGAACTACTACGGCTTTGCCGAACCCATCACCGGTGCCGAGCTGGAACGCCGGAGCATCGAGGGTGCCAAGGCCGTGGGGGTGGAGTTCGTCACCACCGAGGCCGTGGGCCTGACCTACACCGACAAGCTGACCGTGGAGACGCTGGCCGGGGATTTCCCTGCCGATGCCGTCATTCTGGCCACGGGGGCTTCCCGGGCAGCGCCCCGCATTCCGGGCCTTGCCGGGCTGGAGGGCCACGGCGTGAGCTACTGCGCCACCTGCGATGCCTTTTTCTACCGCGGCAGGGATGTGGCCGTGCTGGGCAGTGGAGAGTACGCCCTGCATGAGGTACAGGCCCTGCTGCCCGTGGCCCATAGCGTCACCCTGCTCACGGGCGGAGCCCCGCTGACGGCACAGTTCCCGCCGGAAGTGGCCGTGCGGACGGAAGCCGTGGAAGCCATCCTCGGTGAAGAGCGGGTCACCGGCGTGCAGCTGAAAGACGGCGGGACACTGGAAGTCTCCGGCGTGTTCGTGGCGCTGGGCGTGGCAGGCAGCACTGCCCTGGCCCGCAAGCTGGGAGCCGAGGTGAACGGCAGCCGGATCGTGGTGGATGACCACATGCAGACCTCCCTGCCCGGCCTGTATGCCGCCGGAGACTGCACCGGCGGGCTGCTGCAGGTCGCCAAGGCCGTGTACGAGGGTGCCGTGGCAGGCACCGAAGCCGCCAAAGCCCTGCGGAAATGACCCAGACAGAAAAAGGACGCTGTGCCCTGCGGTACAGCGTCCTTTTATTGCTTTGCTCAGCTCTTGCAGCCGGATTCCTCTTCGATGCCGGTGAAATCGCTGGCCTCCGCGATCTTGGTGGTATCGAACTTGCCGTTCTCATCCTTGGGGGCAACGGCAGGGCCTGCCTCCACAGGATTCACGGTCGTTTCCTCTGCCGCAGGCTTTTCCTCGGCAGGCTCCTCTGCCCGGGCAGCTTCCACCACCGGGGCTGCAGGAGCAGTCTCGGGCTCGGCAGGAGCCTTTTCAAAGGCAGGGGGCCATGCGTCACCGGGAGCGGTCTCCTTGGCCTCGCCCTCGGCGTAGGCTTCGGCAGTCTTTTCGGCCTCGGCGGGGTCCTTTTCAGCTTCCTCGGGGAACTCCACGTTTTCGACGTGGAGCGGGTCCTTGTCGTTCAGAACTTTGTCCAGCACGACGATGGCGGCACCGGTAACAGCCACAGCGGCAGCGGCACCCAGAACACGGAACAGAGTTTTCATGGTGAAGTCCTCCCTGTATAAGATAGGATTTAAGAGAATGTTACGACATCGTTCTGCGGCTTTTCGGCGGGCTCCACCGAGATAGCGGTCAGCACCGGGCCCTTGCCGCGGTAGATGTTGTGGAACTTGTAATTGACCTTGGCGGTCACAGTGACCCAGGCGCGCTGCTCCAGTGCCTTGTAGCCATCATAGCTGCAGGGGAAGCCCACGAACTGGATATCCTGCACACAGCAGGTCATTGCAAAACGGCCGGGCACAAAGCTGTTTTTGCCAGCGCGGTTGGTCTGGCAGACCTGCGCCAGGAACCGGACGGTCTTGCCCACATACTTCTGGGGCTCGTCCTGGCAGTCCATATACCAGATGCCGAAATCGTCCTCGCCGATCTCAACGATCGGGGCGTTCAGATCGAAGGGCAGCGGGTCGGGGATGTCATCGTATGCCACGCTGCCGTCGGCGAACTCATAGGCGATATCGCACTTGCGGGAGGCCTGACGCACCAGCTTGTGCAGCTCCTGACGGGCGGCATCGTTGTTCACGGCCTCGGCGCGGTTGAACACGATCAGCTCACTGCGGGCGATTTTGTCCAGCAGCAGAGAGCGCATGGAGTTGTCGCGGGCGTAGGTCAGGGCCGTGGTGCCGTCGGCCGTGGCGATGCACTGGTAGACGATCCAGTTCTCGGGCAGGTTGTTGGCCAGATCCTGCAGCAGCCACATGCCGTTGTACTCAATGACCACACGGCCTGCACCGGATTCTTTTTCGAGCCTGGCCAGATTCTGGGGGTTCAGCTCCGCCTTATCCTCAAGGACCTTGAGGGTCACGCCGGGGAAGGCGAACTTCTTCTCGTTATATTCTTCCTCGCCCTCTTCGCAGACCAGCAGCAGGGTTTTGTCGCCAGAGTCGAAATTGGGGTCTTCAAAGGTCTCCTGAATGAACTTGGTCTTGCCGCTTTCGAGGAAGCCCACAAACAGGTAAACCGGGATCTCGTTTGCCATAATCGGTTTTTCTCCTTACACAACTTGCAGCTCAGCAGCCAAACAGTGCGGCGATGGCCTTTTCGTCCAGCTTGGAGCCGATGACGACCAGCTTGCCGCCCACGTCGGCACCGCGCTGACGCACTTCCCACTCGCCGGGGACGTAATCGAACTCCAGCCAGCCGTCGGCACCGCCGTCCACGATGCCCTTGGAGCGCAGGATCATGCCGTACTTGCCGCCGTCCAGCTCGGTCAGTGCATGCTCGATGTCTGCCTTGCTGAACTTCTTGGCCGTCTCGACACCCCAGCTGGTGAACACCTCATCGGCATCGTGATCGTGGTGATGGTGGTGATGGCCGCAGCAGCAGTGGCCGTCCTCATCGTGGTGATGATGCTCATGCTCATCATGGTCATCGTCATCCTCATGGTCGTGGTCGTGATGGTGGTGGCAGCAGTGGTCCTCGTGGTCATCCTCTTCGTGGTCGTGGTGATGCTCGTGCTCGTCCTCATCATCGTCGTCATCGTCATCGTGATCATGGTGGTGATGGCCGCAGCTGCACACACCGTTCTCATCGTAATGATGGTGATGATGCTCGTGCTCTTCTTCCTCGTCCTCCTCGGCGTGCTTCTCATTGGCCTTGGCAGCCATGGCGATCAGCTCTGCCTTGAAATCGTCCTTGGAGGACATGGCCTTCAGGATCTGCTCACCGGTCAGGGAATCCCATGCGGTGGTCACGATGGTTGCGGTGGGGTTCTTCTCGCGCAGCATGGCAACCGCAGCGGCGATCTTCTCCTCGCTGGCGGTCTGGGTGCGGCTCAGGATGATGCAGCTTGCGTGGCTGATCTGATCATCATAGAACTCACCGAAGTTCTTCATATACATCTTGACCTTGTTGACATCGGCCACGGTGACAAAGCTGTTCAGCTTCACATCCAGATGCTCAGCCACACCCTCCACAGCGCGGGTGACATCGCTCAGCTTGCCCACACCGGAGGGCTCAATGACGATGCGGTCGGGGTGGTACTGCTCCACCACCTGCTGCAGAGCGGCACGGAAATCGCCCACCAGAGAGCAGCAGATGCAGCCTGCGTTCAGCTCGTTGATCTGGATGCCGGACTCCTTCAGGAAGCCGCCGTCGATGCCGATCTCACCGAACTCGTTTTCGATCAGGACCACCTTCTGGCCCGCAAAGGATTCCTTGATGAGCTTCTTGATCAGGGTCGTCTTGCCGGCACCAAGGAAGCCGGAGAAAATATCGATATTCGTCATAATGCTGTATGCCTCTTTCTTTTTCCAAAAGCCCGCAAGGGCCGTTCAGCAATCAGAGCCGCAGAGTGCTGGCTCAAAAATCTTACACTCCTATTATAACAAGGCTGTCAATGGGAAACCGCCTTTTTTGATGAGAAAATTGTAACTTTTTTTGCAGTTTGGCTGCGTTTTCAGAAAACGCTGCCTCCCGGACACAAAAAAGCCCCCGGAACGGGGGCAGAACGCATAGAACCCATACAAAAACACAGCCCCGCTTTGGCGAAGGAGAAGCCAAAGCGGGGCTGTATTCAATGAAGGAGAAATGATGGGAATATCAGGTTACAGATTCAGCTCAAACTGTTCTGCCGTAACAGTTGCTTTGCCATCGGCAGCAAAGGTGATGCCGTCGGCAGACTGGGGGGTGTAGATCCACGCGGTCATGGTCTGCTCACCATCGTTGGCGAAAACTTCGATGCTGTTCTTATCCAGCAGGATGCGGAGCTTGAGCGCACCGTTCTGGCTGCGCACCTTGCAGCTGCGGCGGTGAACGATGTCGGCACGGGAACCGGCATAGCTGCGATCCAGCGTCAGCTCGGAGGTGTAGGGATCGTAGGTCAGGCTGGTGTGATGGTCTGCGTCAACAGCCAGTTTCAGGGTGAAGGAGCGGTATTCGCCGGGCTGCACCGTGACGGTCAAATCGGCCACACGGCCCTTGATGCCTTCCAGAGAAGTTTCGCTTTGCACCGTCACATTTTCGTGGAAGGTGCGCTTACCGTGGACGGCATCCAGCTCCCGCACGGGGGTCTGAAGAATGCGTCCGTCCTTGATGTGCAGCTCCCGGGGGCAGATGGTCTGCCCGAACCACTTGCAGCCCTGGGGCTTATCCTCGGTGTCCGACCAGGTCTGCAGCCATGCGGTCATGATCCGGCGGCCATCCGGGGCAAGGGTGGTCTGGGTGGCGTAGAAGTCGATGCCGCCGTCCATCAGCTGCACATTTTCCTTGGTGAAAGTGTGGGTGGCTTGGTCGTAGCTGCCGATGAAGGCAATCACGTTGTGACCGTTGTGGAACTCGCCCTTGGGCAGCATCTCCATGGGTCCCAGCATCAAGACCTGCTTGCCATCCAGCGGGAAGAAGTCCGGGCACTCCCACATTTTGCCGTACTGATTATTGCAGCGTTCCAGCACCGTGACAAAGTGCCAGTCGAAACCGTCCTTGCTCTGGAACAGTGCCGCTGCGCCGCTGCCGTCCTCGGTCAGGCAGACGGTAACGACAGAGTAGGTGCCGTCGGCCTCACGCCAGATCTTGGGGTCCCGGAAGTCGAACCTGCTGAAGCCTTCCGGCAGGTCTTTCTGGGTCAGCACCGGGTTGCAGGCGGGCTTTTCGTAGTTGAGACCGTCACCGATGGCAATGCTCTGGGTCTGGATATCCCGCATCTCCCCATTGGGCTGCTTTTCTGCAATCACGCTGGTGTACATCAGCAGCTGCTTGCCGTCATCCATCTCGGTGGCAGAGCCGGAGAAGCAGCCGGGGCCGTTGTCCACCGGGGAATCCGGGGCAAGTGCACAGGGCAGATACTCCCAGTGCAGCAGGTCGGTGCTGACGGCGTGACCCCAGTGCATGGGCGCCCACCGCACATCGTAGGGATTATACTGATAGAACAGATGATACTGCCCCTTATAGTAGGAGAAGCCGTTGGGGTCATTGAGCCAGCCCACATAGGGGGTCATGTGGTAAGCAGGGCGTTCCGCCGGGGTAATGGCAGCGCCGTGCTCGGCCTCGTAGGCACGGGCTTTTTGTAAAGTCAAATCGTTCATGGAATCCTCCAAAGGAAAGAATTCTTATGCGTAGTAAGCATCCAGATATTTCTGCATAATGCCCAGATAGTCGGACAGGCCGTAGGCTTCCAGCTTGCTCAGATAGTCGTTCCACTCTGCATCCTTAGTGCCGTTCATGATCCAGTTCGCCTTCTGCGTATTCATGTAGGTCTGCAGATCTGCCTGCAGGTTAGAGACCTGCTCGGTATCCTCGTTGCTCATAAAGACATTGGGATAGACATAATCGTTGTTCATATCCGGGGTGTAGATATCCTTGATCCAATCCAGACGGTACTGTGCATCGTCCGGGCAGGTAACGTATACACCATAGTAATCATCCAGAACCGCCAGAGGCCCGCCGACACACTGCGCCTCACGGACTTCCACGGGAGAAGCATCGCCCAGAGGAGCGTGCTTCAGCATGGGCTCGCCCTTATCGTTGGTGGACAGTTCAAAAATGTTAAAGCCTTCTGCATCGCCGTAAGTACCCCAGTTGTTCTGAGGAGACTGGAGAGGTGCGTACATCTGATCCAGCCATGCACAAACCAGTGCAGGATTAGTCGCCTTTGCGGTGACAACGCACTTGCCGCGGGCAAAGCCGCTGGTGAAAGAGCCGTTCTGCGGAGTGATATTCCGGGTATCGGCGGTCAGGGCAGGCAGCGGCTCCCAGTCGGTCAGGTTGTCAATGTTGGCAACATCCCAGCTGAAGCAGACACCATAGCGGCCAGCCTTGCCCTTGGAAACATAGGTGGACCACTCCTGTGTGAAGCACTCCGGGTCAATAAGCTTTTCGGCATACAGCTTGTGCAGCCAGTCCAGACCATCACGGTAGCCCTGCTGGGTGGCGGCACAGATGACTTTCCGGTCGTTGGTAACAGCGATATGGCGGTCTTTGTCTGCATCGCCGTAGCCTTCGCCAAAGCCATTGATGAGGATGCTGGGGTCCTGATCGCCATTGTTGACGATGCAGGACATGGGGATGATGTCGCCGTCAATGCCATACTCTGCCTTGATAGAAGCGGCGTTATCACGGAATGCCATCAGCACCTGCTCAAACTCGTCCACCGTGGTGGGCATCGACAGACCGAGGAAGTTCAGCCACTTGGTATTGATGAAGCTCATGTTGCCAATGGTCTGGATGGCGGTCTTTTCTGAGCCGAGCTGCTCGATCCAGGGCAGTGCCCAGATGTGGCCATCGCTGTCGGTGCACATGGTGCGGTACTCCGGGTACTGCTCAAAGACCTTCTGGAGATAAGGCATATTGTTGTCAATGTAGTCTTCCAGATTGAGGATGACACCCTGATCTGCGTAGCGCAGCAGATTGCTGTCGGTAAAATCAGCAGTAAAAACAAAATCCGTCAGGGTGTTGGGGTTGGACATATTCAGGGTGATCTTATCGCTCCACTGGTCGGACTGGATGGCGGTCCAGTCGATGTGCACATTGGTCTGCTCTTCCAGACGCTTGAAGATGGTGCGGTTGTTCGGCTCGGGTTCGCTGCCCACAGGGAAGCTGGTCATACCGGTAAAGGTGACCTTTTCGGACAGCGGAAATGTAACGGCACCGGTCACGTCCACAGCTGCGGCAGCAGAATCGCCGCTGCCGGTGGATTTGCCGCCACAGGCAGACAGAGCAGCGGCAGAGCCCGCCAGAGCGCAGACCTTGAGGAAGTTGCGGCGAGAGATCAGCTTTTTCATGGTATTTTCTCCTTTTTTATGTTTCTTTTTCGTGTAACAGATGAGCGTACCGGCTCATAAAAATCTGGAATATCCTCAGCCCTTAATGGAACCAGCCATGATGCCGGCATCAAAATACTTCTGGAAGAAGGGATACATCACCAGCAGCGGCAGACTGGAAATAATAATGGTTGCATATTTGAGCAGCTCTGCCATCTTCGCACGTTCGGCAGTGCTCTGGATATCTGCGATCATGCCGGATTCCGGCTGGCTCTGGATCAGGATGGAACGCAGCACCAGCTGCAGCGGCTGCTTCGATGCGCTGTTCAGGTAGATCATGGCGTCAAAGTAGCTGTTCCACATTGCCACGAACTGCCACAGGGCCAGAACTGCCACCACCGGCATACAGACGGGCAGCAGGATCTTGAAGAAGTAAAGCATCTCGCTGGCTCCATCCACATCCGCAGCTTCGCGCAGCTCACGCGGGATGCCTTGATAATAGGTACGGGCAATGATCATGTTCCACACGCTGAATGCTCCCGGCAGAATGACCGCCCACATGGAATCCAGCAGACCCAGATTGTTGATGAGCAGGTAGGTGGGGATCAGACCGCCGCTGAAAAACATCGTGATCACAAACAAGGTGTTGAAGATCGTTTTGCCTTTGAAGTCCGGCAGCGACATGGGATAAGCGGCAAGCATCGTCACAGCGACCGAGATGATGGTGAAGATGATCGAGTAAAGTACTGCGTTCTTGAAGCCGACCCAGATCTGCTTGTCCGAAACGACACGCTGGTAAGCATCCAGGCTCCACTTGCTGAAATCAAAGGAAATGCCCTTGTTTTGCAGAGTGACCGGGTCCATAAAGGACGCGATGACGATGTAGATCATCGGAACGATGATCGCCAGCAGGAACAAGCCCAGAAGTGCGTAGCCGCAGTACAGGATGATCTTATCTTGTCTGGTGTAGAGGGCCATTTTTGATTTTTTCTGTTTTGCCATGGTAAACCCCTCCTTACAAGCCCTTGCCATCGTTCATTTTGGCAACGATCTTGTTCACTGCGATCAGCAGGATGACGTTGACAACGGTGTTGAACAGACCGACTGCCGTGGAAAAGCTGTAATCGCCGTCCAACAGGCCCTTTTTATAAACGTACGTTGCAATGATCTCGGCAGTGTTCAGGTTCAGGTCGGTTTGCAGGGCATAGGCTTTTTCAAAACCGATGCTCATGATGTTGCCTGCCTGCAGGATAAACTGAATCACGACCATATCCTTAATGGCGGGCCACTCCACCGTCATGATCTGCTGGATCAGGTTTGCGCCGTCGATCATCGCAGCTTCCTTCAGATCTTTGCTGGCGTTAGAAAGAGATGCGGTGTACATGATGGATGCCCAGCCGGCACCCTGCCAGATGCCGCTGATGATGTAGATGGGGCGGAATGCTTCCGGCAGCGTCATAAAATTGATGCTGGTGTGAAGCAGGCCGTTCACCGGGCCGGTGACACTCAGCAGCACCCGGACGATGCCGCACAGCACGATGACCGAGATGAAGTTGGGCATATACAGCACCAGCTGCACCTTCTGCTTGATCTTCTTGCTCTCGATACGGTTGAGCAGGAATGCCAGCAGGATGGGGATCGGGAAGCCCCACAGCAGGCCGTAGACGCTCAGCTTCAGGGTGTTGATCAGATAGCGCTGGAAGTCCGGCGAGGACATGAAGCGGGTAAAGTTTTTGAAGCCTACCCACTCGCTGCCCCAGATGCCCCTGAAGGGATTGTACTTCTGGAACGCGATCAGCACACCGCCCATGGGAGCGTACTTGAACACCAGCGTCAGCGCCACGGCAGGCAGCAGGAACAACAGGTAAAGCTGCCAATGCCGTTTGATGTAGACCCATGTGTTGTGCAGCTTGCGTTCTGCTGCCAGCACAGCCGTTTCCGACGAGGCTGTCTTTGCTTTCATGAATCATTCTCCTCCTTTTTGATTTGTTTGCCGCTTGATTTGCATTTTACATTTGCACCTTTGAGTTTTGCACTTTTTACTTTGATTGTGCAAATGTAAAACTCTGTAATTCATTTATACCACGCAAGCAAGCGAATGTCAACGATAATTCATAGTATATATCAAGAAATACTGTGGATTTGTACAGATGCACAAATTCGAACGTGCGCAAATATGCAAAATGATGATTTGCATTTTTACGTTTGACTAATTTGTGCATTTGCACTATACTGGAGTCATAAAGAACAAGATCCGTCACCAGACTTTATCTATAAAAGAAAGAACATCCGCTCCTATATTATAAAGAAAGAGGATGACTTATGGCAACCAAGGTCACCATTCAGGATATTGCAAACGAACTGCAGCTTTCCCGCAACACAGTTTCAAAGGCCATCAACAACACCGGTGTGCTGGCAGATGCCACACGGGAGAAGATCCTGCGCAAAGCCGCCGAAATGGGCTATAAGCAGTTCGCCTATCTGCCGCTGTTTCAGGAAGACGCTGCAAAAGCAGCAGAGCCTTTCATTCTGCCGAGTGACAAACGGGAGATCGCCATGCTGACGACCCAGTTTCTGAGCAGCTCTCACTTTTCCTCCACGATGCTGGATCGTTTCCAGTCGGAAATCAACCATCTGCACAGCGGCATGACCATTCATCGCATTTCTCCCATAGAGCTGAAAGAGAAAAAACTTCCATCTTCTCTCAACATCCAGCGCACAGCCGGCATCATCTGCTTTGAAGTATTCGACTATGACTACGCACAGATGCTGTGCGATCTGGATGTTCCGCTGCTGTTTGTAGACAGCCCTGTGATGAATATGCGTCCTCCTCTTAAAGCTGACCGCCTTTATATGGAAAACCGCATTGAAATCCAGAATGCGGTGACCCACATGGTCCAGCGCGGCAAAAAACGCATCAGCTTCGCGGGGGATAAAAACCACTGTCAGTCCTTCTTTGAGCGTTATATGGCTTATAGGGATGCAGTGGAGTATTTTGGTCTGACAGAGGGCCTGAGCACCTGTGCGATGCCATCTGGACAGCAGAACTATCCGGCATCCCTGTACGAAACCATCCGTCGGTTCAAAACGATGCCGGATGCCTTTGTCTGCGCCAATGACTTTGTTGCCATGGATCTGGTCAAGGCATTGAATGAGCTGGGGTATTCGGTCCCCGATGATATCTGGGTCTGCGGCTTCGATGACAGTCAGGAGGCTTCCTACTTTGCCCCCCGTCTGACTTCGATCCATATCCATGGACAGATCATGGGCTACACCGCTGCCAATCTGCTTATGACCCGCATCGAAGAGCCATCGCTGAACTATCGCACCGTCTATACGGAAACCAACCTGATCCTGCGCGAATCCACAGGAGATTGAGCGAAAGGAGAACCCCCATGCGTGACCTGTGCAATACGGACAAGCCGTTGTTTGCTGTGCTGACGAAATTGACTTACAGTGCTTACCTGAACATCTTATGGCTCGTGTGCAGCCTGCCCATCGTTACCATAGGGGCTTCTACGACCGCATTGTTCTACGTCACGCTCAAAATGGCGGAAGATCGGGACGATGGTCTGACCCGGATGTTTTTTAAGGCGTTCCGGGAAAATTTTAAGCCTGCCACAAAACTCTGGCTTATCCTGCTGGCAGTCGGCAGTTTCCTGGCTGCGGATGGCTTTGTGCTGCGCCGAATGTGGAGCGAAAACATTTTCTGGACGCTGCTCACTGCAGTGCTTATTGGTGCGGCAGTTCTGTACGGCATCGTTCTGCTGTATGCCTTTCCTCTGCTGGCACGGTTTGAAAACACCACCTTCGGCATCCTGAAAACAGCGTTTCTCGTGGGTGTCCGGTATCTGTTTTGCACCCTGCTGATGGCGGCGATCTATGGCATCATGGGGTACGTCATAGTGTTTGTGTTCACGCCTGCATTCCTGCTGGGCATGGGTTTCTGCGCCATGCTCTGCTCCTTTCTGATGCTTCGGATCCTCTATCTGATCGGTGGAGACCCTGATGCAGTACACGAGGAATACGACCATGACGAAAACTGACCTGGATACGCTCCGCTCTCTCCATGGGCGCAAAAAGTGGGAGCACATCTGGGCATATTACAAGCTGCCCATTGCGATCGTGCTCATCGTCGTCTATATCCTCGGGTATGCAGCCTACCGCCATGTGACGAAAAAAGAGGATGTGCTTTACCTTGGTCTGGTAAATATCACTGCCGGGTCTGATCTGACGGAACAGCTTACCACCGGCTTTGCCGAGGCGCAGGGTCTGACCAAAAAGCAACAGGTCGATCTGCTGTCCGGCTTGCTGCTCAGCGAGAGCGAACGCGCAGAGGAGCAGTATGTATATGCTTCAGAGATGAAGCTGCTGGGCGCAGTCAGTGCCCAGCGGTTAGATGTTGTTCTGATGGACGAATATGCACGGGACCGACTGTTGGCAGATGATTATTTTCTCGATCTGCGGACGCTGGATGCGTCTTTCCATGCACTGCCGGGTCTGAACGCCGGTGGGACCGTGCTGGATATTTCGGACACGCCGTTTGTCAGGCAGGCAGGTTTTTCTGGCAAAGTCTATCTTGGGGTAGTGCAGAATGCACCACACCCGGAGCGTGCAGCCGCTTACATTCATTATCTGTTCCAGCGGTGATCGTTGGGTTTCACATCAAGAATAAGGAGAATTATCATGGACATTGTAACGATTGGTGAAGTTTTGATTGACCTGACCCAGACCGGCAAGGATACGCGCGGCATCCCTCAATTTGCCGCAAACCCCGGCGGTGCCCCGGCAAATCTGGCGGTGGCTGCCGCCCGGCTGGGCGCACAGACCGCCTTTATCGGCAAGGTGGGTGCGGATGCCTTTGGCCGCTACCTGAAAGAGGTTCTGGCAGAAAATAAGGTAGACGTTTCCGGCATGGCGGTGGATGCAGACCACCCCACCACCATGGCGGTGGTCTCGGTGGATGCCACCGGTGAGCGGGATTTCAGCTTCTACCGCAGCGCCAATGCCGATGTGATGCTGAGCAAAGAGGACATTTCGGAGGGCGCTCTGAAAGCTGCCAAAATCGTCCACTTCGGCTCGGTCAGCCTGACCGCAGACCCTTCCCGCACCGCGACACTGGACGCCGCCGCCCGTGCCAAAAAGCTGGGTGCTGTCATTACTTATGACCCCAATTACCGTGCCAACCTCTGGAAGAACAAAGAGGAAGCCATTGCCCAGATGAAAGCACCCCTGCCGCTGGTGGATATTCTGAAAGTTTCCGATGAAGAACTGCCCCTGCTCACCGGCACCACCGACTGCGAAAGCGGCACAGCCCAGCTTGCCCAGAACGGAATCCGGCTGATTTTTGTCACCTTGGGTGCAAACGGCGTATTCTACCGCTTTGGAGAGAAAACCGGCCGTGTGGCTGGCGTTCCCTGCAAGGTGGGCGACACCAACGGCGCAGGCGATACCTTCTTTGGTGCGGCACTTTCCAAGCTCTGCAAGGAAGAGCTGGACACCCTGACGGTGGACAAGCTGGAAGGCATTCTGGCTTTTGCCAACAAAGCGGCCAGCATCACCACCAGCCGCCACGGCGCTATCCCCGCCATGCCCACCCTTGCAGAAGTGGAGGGCTGAACCATGGCAGCGAAACAGGAATTTGAGTCCCGGTTTGCCAAGCGCAAGGACGAACTGGAATGGTTGTTCATGGAACTGTACCACAACCGGGAAGGGCTGGAGGTTCTGGAGCGGGAGATGGTAGAAGCCTACAACGCCCGCAGTGCCGAGCTGAAAACACTGGACAAGGCGCGCTCTGCCGACCCGGAGTGGTACAAGCGGGGCAATATGTTCGGCATGACCATGTACACCGACCTCTTTGCCGGAAATCTGAAAGAACTGGCAAAGAAGCTGCCCTACCTCAAGGAGCAGAAGCTGACTTATCTGCACCTGATGCCCCTGCTGCAGATGCCCCACCCCCACAACGATGGCGGCTATGCGGTGGAGGATTTCGACACCGTAGACCCTGCCCTTGGCACGAACAAGGATCTGGAAAACCTGACCCGTGAGCTGCGCAAGGCGGGCATCAGCCTGTGTCTGGATTTTGTCATGAATCACACCGCCAGTACCCACCGCTGGGCCATGGCGGCAAAGGCGGGAGACCCGTGGTTTCAGGCCTATTACCACCTCTACGAGGACCGCACCATCCCCGACCAGTACGAGCAGACTGTGCCCCAGGTGTTCCCCAACACCGCGCCCGGCAACTTTACATGGTGTGAGGAAATGCACAAGTGGGTGCTGACCACCTTCCACGACTATCAGTGGGACCTGAACTATGCCAACCCGGCAGTGTTCGTAGACATGACCAAGAGCATCCTGCATCTGGCAAATCTGGGTGTAGAAGTGTTCCGCATTGATGCGGTGCCCTATATCTGGAAGCAGCTGGGCACTACCTGCCGCAATCTGCCGCAGGTGCACACCATTGTGCGGATGCTGCGCATGGTATTGGAATGCGTCTGCCCGGCGGTCATCCTCAAGGGCGAGGTGGTCATGGCTCCCAAGGAGCTTGCCGCCTACTTCGGCACCCCGGAAAAGCCGGAATGCCACATGCTCTACAACGTGTCCACCATGGTCAATCTGTGGGGTGCCCTTGCCAGCCGGGACACCCGGCTGCTGAAAGCGCAGTTGGATGCCCTCCACGCCCTGCCGAATAACTGCTGGTTCGTGAACTATCTGCGCTGCCACGATGATATCGGCTGGGGTCTGGACGAGGCGGTGGAAAACCGGCTCGGCATCGACCCGCAGAAACACAAGGAATATCTGTACCACTTCTATGAGGGCAACTTCCCCGGCAGCTGGGCAAAGGGTGAGCTGTACAATTACGACCCCGCTACTGGCGATGCCCGAAGCTGCGGCACCACTGCCAGCCTGTGCGGTATCGAACAGGCACTGGAAAAGGACGATAAAACCGCACTGGACTACGCGGTGAAGCGTGACCTGCTGCTGCACACTGCCATGGCATTCTTGCAGGGCTTCCCCATGCTGAACTGCGGCGATGAGATCGCCCAGCGCAACGGCTGGGATTACAAAAACGACCCCGACCGTGTGGAGGACAGCCGCAATTTGCATCGCAGCAAATTCAACTGGGAGGACGCAAAGCAGCGCACCCAAAAAGGCACGTTGCAAAACCGGCTGTGGCAGGGCATGGAGCAGCTGCGCCAAATGCGGGCAGATCCCTGCTTTGCCCCGGATGCGTGGGTGACCACATGGGACAGCCACAACCCCGGTGTGCTGGCGCTGATACGCAAGCGCGGCGAGGAAACGCTGGTGGGACTGTTCAATTTTACCGAGTACCCGGCAGGGGCCAGTCTGGACGCGCTGGGCGGCGAGTATCACACCCCGGAGGGCACTTCCGTCTGGCTGGCGGATGTGGAACTGGAACCCTATCAGGCGCTGTTGGTAAAAAACAAATAAGTAAAACGAGCCATCCGGCTCTCTCTTTTCGCCAAAGTTTTCAGAGCATTTTCTCGCAATCTGCCGAAAGTAGCGTGTTTTCAAAACTTTTTGTTGACACGGCTCGATTTTTGTGGTAATCTATCCCAACAATTTAATATAACATATTTATTTAGAGTTCCAGCTCGGCTCCCGGAGGAGCCGGAGCAAGTTTTTGACTTTCTTATCGCTACATAGCAAACCCGAACCAAGGCCATCCCGGAAAGGATGGTCAGGTTCAGGTTGTTGTGTGGCGATTTTTTATTGCCAAATCCAGCACTGAACCTTGAAAACAGAAAGACCGTCTGCATGGGATACCCAGCGATGACCCCGCAAGGGAGAGCCGGAAAACGCCGCCGGAAGGGGGCAGGAAAGCCATGCAGGGAGAACGGCGCACCCAATATCAACTGGTCAAAATGGCCAGTTGATGTGGTGAATGACACAAAGCGTCATTTCCCAGAAGGATCTTCTGCGTTATGGCTCACCTCATGTAGACATTTTGTCCACACGAGGTGAATTGCCGCAGCCTAAATCAATGTGGACAAATTGTCCACATTGACTCTGTCCGTGTTACAGCTGACCTCGACTTGACATTTTGTCAAGCCACGGTGAAATCCGGTAAGTGCTGCTTTTCAGTACTTACCAAATGACCGTAACACGGTCGCTCTGTGGTGGGTTACGAAAACCGTAACTCACCACTTGGAAGTGGTAAATGGACAAATTGTCCACTTACCACCCAGCTATAACGCACAGATTTTAGTTGGTGATCATTTTTGATCACCAACCAGACAATCGTAACGCTTTATTGTGCGAAAGTGGCTGTTACCATTTTGATAACCGCCACGCATCTGTAACGTTTGGGCAAATAATGCTTTTCATTATCCACCACACACCCGTAACAACCAAAGGAGGATTTCTATGACAACAGAACAATGGGAACGCGAAAATCAGGACACTCTGATGGAATATTTCATTGATGGCGACCCCAGTGTGCGCAGAATCCAGTGTGAATACTGCCGCAAGGTCATCTACACCCAAACCCGAAACCGCAAATATTGCAGCTTTCAGACCTGCGGTCACAAGATGTTGAATCTGCGGAAAAGCCTTAAAAAGCGTGCCGAACGTGGAACGTACACCTGCGCTTGCTGCGGGGAGCAGTTCTTACCGATCCGGGCAGATGCCAGATATTGCAGCAATGCCTGTCGGCAGAAAGGCTACCGCCAGCGTAAAGCGAAGGCTGCTTCTATCCTGTAAAGGGGTGCTTCCCATTTTGGAAAATACTACTTTACCGTAACGCCTAATTGCTCACCCCCAAATCCCCACAGTGGGAATTTGGGCTGTCCTCTGAAATCAAGTTCCGCTTTCCGTAACTTGATTTTAGCCGTAACGAAGCCACCGGAGTTATCATTTTGAGAACTTCGGTTTTATCTGTAACACGTCACCCCCCACTCCGTAAAAATCAGGTGCCGCTACCCGGCACTTGATTTTACCGTATCGCCTCAAGGTCGTTGAAAATCAGGTTGCCAAGAGGACAACCTGATTCTACCCGTAACAGAATCAGTGGGTCAAAATGGCCCACTGAAAAAGCCGGACGAGCTGTCCATCGGGACAGCTTGCCCGGTGCAAGAGTGCAGAGGATGCAGTCCTTTGCCCCAGTGATATGATGCTGTGCGTCATATCCTACTGGGTATTATCTGGCGCAAAACGGCGGCAGATCCAGCAGCTCCGCTGCTGCGCTTTCCCCGCCAAGCTGTTGAAACGGAGGGATGTCTAGCTGAAATTAACACGACACAACGGACGAGCCGGAGCACACGGCACTTACAACCCCAAGCACAATGACCGCAGTTTCAACCTTGCTAACAGTGAGCACATCGACCCGGAACGAGCCAAGGGCAACATCTACTGGGACTGTTTC
The DNA here is from genome assembly GCF_049545105.1 of Faecalibacterium hominis (ex Afrizal et al. 2022). Taxonomy (NCBI): domain Bacteria; kingdom Bacillati; phylum Bacillota; class Clostridia; order Eubacteriales; family Oscillospiraceae; genus Faecalibacterium; species Faecalibacterium hominis (ex Afrizal et al. 2022). The sequence continues at coordinate 1,924,680 of NZ_CP186860.1, forward strand.
CACGGTTTCCGTTCGGCTCTCACTCCACCTGACCCGGACGATTTAGCCGCGACCTTCTCGGAGGTAGAACGACAATTTTACGAGAGCCGCTATTCCAATTTTGTGGAAAGCCAGAACGAGCGCAACGCCAAGATCCGGCACACGGAGCGCAACCGCTCCATTCCTGACCTGCTGTCCAGCCGTAAGACCTGCCCGGAAGAGACCATCTACCAGCTGGGAACGCTGGATGAACACGCTTCGGCGGAGGACTTGCTGAACATCGTCACCGAGTTCATTGACGAGTTCAAGTCCAAGTTTGGCGACCATGTTCATGTGCTGGACTGGGCGTTGCATCTGGATGAAAGCACTCCCCACATCCATGAGCGTCATGTGTTCGACTGTGAGAACAAGTACGGCGAGGTTGCTCCCCAGCAGGAAAAGGCATTGGAAGCACTGGGATTCGACCTGCCCGACCCGGACAAGCCCCTCAGCCGCCGCAACAACCGCAAGATCACCTTCGATGCCGCCTGCCGGAAAATGTTGTTTGAAATTGCAAAGCGGCATGGGCTGGATCTGGAGGAAGAAGCGGAGTACGGCAGCCGCAAATATCTGGAAAAGCAGGACTTCATCCTTGCCAAGCAGAAGGAGCAGCTTGCCGTCCAGCAGAACAAGCTGGACGAACTGACCCTGAAAGTTTCGGATATGGAGACCCTTCTGGATGATGTTTCGGCAGCAGCCTATGACAAGGCGGTGGAGGTCGTGACGGATGTGGTGCGTATCGAAACTCGGAAGGAAGATATGCGGATGATCGAGGACACGAAGAAGTGGGTGCTGTCCCCGGAGCGTAAGGCTCCCAAAGCCACGAGGGAATATGCCGCCCACCGTCTGGACACTGTGCTGGACAAGTTCCTCAAGACCATGCAGACCACCGCTGCCCGCTTGCAGGAGAAGCTCCTGAGGCCAGAAGTCCGGCAGAAGGGCAAGGAGCAGGTCAAGGAAAAGGCACGGGATTCCGTTCTGCAACTGCTGAACCGCTTGCAGGCGGAACAGACCCAGCGGAAGCCCGGAGAGCAGCATACTGCGGAGAAATCAGAAACACGAGGTGATGTTTATTGAGCAAAGAAGCCAACGAAGAACGCACTCCACGAACCGTTGGAGATGTGAAGGAAATGCTCACCAAGCACTCCAACGGAGAGATCCAGCGGACGATTCAGAACTGCATCACGATTTTGCAGAACGACCATGTGCTGGCCGATGCCATCCGGCTGAACCTGTTGAGTGAGCGCATCGACATCGTAAAGCCTGTGGGGTGGCCCCGCTCCGGCAAGACCCTGAACGACACCGACATGAAGTATATCCTGCGGAGGATGGAGAAATACGGCATCTCCAGCGAGAAGAAAATCGAATCTGCTATCCGCATTGTTGCCAATGAGAACCGCTACCACCCCATCCGGGACTACCTGAACGGCCTGCAATGGGACGGCACGGAACGGATAGCCCACGTCCTGCACCACTTCCTCGGTGCTGCGGAGGACGAGTACACTTGCGAAGCCATGAAGATCTTCCTGCTGGGAGCCATCAAGCGGGTATTCCAACCGGGATGCAAATTTGAAACTATGCTCTGTCTGGTAGGCGGGCAAGGTGCTGGGAAGTCTACTTTCTTCCGGCTGCTGGCTGTCAAGGATGAATGGTTCTCGGATGACCTGCGGCGACTGGACGATGACAACGTGTACCGTAAGCTGCAAGGTCACTGGATCATCGAAATGTCGGAGATGATCGCCACCGCCAACGCCAAGAGCATTGAGGAGATCAAGAGCTTTCTCAGCAAGCAAAAGGAAACCTATAAAGTCCCCTACGAGACCCATCCTGCCGACCGTCTGCGCCAGTGCGTCTTTGCTGGCACGACCAACCGGCAGGATTTTTTGCCCCGTGACCGCACAGGCAACCGCCGCTTCGTTCCTGTCCCGGTAGATGCAGAACTGGCCGAAGTCCACATTCTGGACAACGAGGATGAATCCCGTGCCTATATCGACCAGCTCTGGGCAGAAGCTATGACCATCTACAACAGCGGCAGCTACAAGCTGGCGTTCAGCCCTACCATGCAGGAAACGCTGCAAGCTCACCAGCAGGACTTCATGCAGGAAGATGCACAGGCTGGAATGATCTACGCCTTTCTGGAGGACTACACGGGTGACCGGGTGTGTTCCAAGCAGCTTTACGCGGAAGCACTGGGCAACACCAATATCCCGGCAGAGTGGGAGACCCGTGCTATCTGCGAGATTATGAACACCGGAATTTCGCGCGGCGATATCCAAGGCTGGCAGGCTCACAAGACCGCCAAGCGTTACCCGAAGTACGGTGTTCAGAAAGGCTGGGAGCGCGTAACCAGCCCCGAAACCGGGGCTGAAGATTTCTCCGAAATAACGGATGCGGAAGCCCAGCAGCTGGGCTTTCCCTTCTGACGAGCAGCGGTTACACGTCTGGTTACAGATTCGGTTACACCTCAGTTACGGCGCAAAAGCCGCATAACCGCTGCGTTTTCCTCTTTCTGTAACCATGTAACCTTAAAAGAATAAGAAAAAGTATAAAGTGCATCGGACAGCCTGTGTGCAGAAAAAGAGAGTTTTCCTACCCGGTTACAGGCGTTCGGTTACAAGGAATTGGAGGTCTGCCTATGAATATGAATCGGCCCGACATGACCGAAGATGTGAAATATAAAGATTATACGAATAAGTCCTTGCAAATGGACTCGAACCTCGCTACAATGGAGATGTCTAAATCCCCTGCCATTGGATCTTCTGACCAGACCAAAGCAGCCAAGCACGAACCCCTTGTTTACCGGGTAGAGGAGATTGCCCAGCTTTTGGCGATTTCTCCCCGTGCGGCGTACAACCTGTGCAACACCACGAAGGATTTCCGGGTACTACGCATCGGCACCAGCATCCGGGTGAACAAGCAGAGTTTCGACAGCTGGTTTGCGGCGGTCTGAGGGAGGTAATCTATGGCATCTATCATGAAGCGCGGAGATTCCTACTCCGTCCGTTATAAGTACAAAGACCATTCCGGCAAACCCTGCGAGGGATGGGAGAGTTTCAAGACCAGGAAGGAGGCGCAGGAGCGGAAGATCACGGTCGAGAAAGAATTGCTGGACGGCACATTCCTTGTCCCCGACACCATGACGGTGGAGGAGATGCTGTACAAATGGATCCCGATCCAGTCCACCAAACACAAATGGTCTCCCAAGACCTACACCCAATCTGTGGCGATGGTGCAGAATCTTATCGTGCCGTATATCGGGAAACGGAAGGTGCAGGAACTGCGAACCTACGACATCGAGAAGTTCTATGCTACCCTTGCCAAGACTCCCTGCGGGCAGTACGTCCACGGCGTAAAGCAGCCCCTGACTAATAAGCAGAAGAAGCGGCTGCTGTCCAGCACCTCTATCCACGAAGTCCACACGCTGCTCAAGACCGCATTCTCCTATGCGGTGGAATGGGACTTGATCCACAAGATTCCCCTGCCCCGTGATGCCCCCAAGGTCAATATCGAGGAGCGCACCATCTGGGACGAGAAAACCATGCTGGCAGCGTTGCAGACCATCGAGAATCCTGCCCTGCATCTGGCGGTGCACATGAGCATGATCCTTTCGCTCCGTGAGGGCGAAATTCTCGGCTTGCAGCCGAGTGATCTGGACTTTGATGCCGCCGATGGGCGTGGCACCATCTCGGTCAGCAAGACCATGCAGCGAGCCAACAAGGACGCTCTGGAAAAGCTCGATCCAAATCAGGTCTACTACACCTTCCCGGACAGGCGTGAGGGAAGCAAATCCTCCCTCATCCTGAAAAAGCCCAAGACCAAGAAGTCCAACCGCATCCTGTATATGACCAAGCCTCTGAAAGCCGAGCTTCTGGCATGGTTGGAAAAACTCAAGCAGGACGAGCAGAACGCCCCAGAAAAGTACAACAACTGCGGGCAACTATTCCGGCTCCCGGATGGTCTGCCCATTGCGCCGGAGCTGCTGACAAAGTGGTACCGCCTGTGGAGAGCCGAGCACCCGGAGTTTGAGCAGATCGTGTTCCACGGTCTGCGGCATTCCAGTGCCACCTACCAGCTCTTGCAGTCGGACGGTGACTTCAAGTCGGTGCAGGGCAACACAGGTCATTCAACGGCATCTGTCCTGATGGACACCTATGCCCACACGCAGGACAAGCCCCGGTTAGAGCTGACCGAGAAGATCGAAGCAAACTTCTACTCCCAAGACCTGACCCCAGCAGCATCCCAGCCCCGGCAAAACGAAAAGCCGGCGGCAACAAAAATCTCCGGTAAGGAGATCCTTGAAGCCATCCAGCTGATGGACGCAGACGAACGCAGAGAATTGACGAGAGCCTTGTTCGCCTAAAATTTCTTCTTTTTATGCAAAGGAAAGCAGGCTGTGCAAACCTTGCGCAGAAAAGCCCCTGATTCGGGCAAATGTGCAAACGGTGTGCAGAAAGTGTGCAGCCGCTTTCCTACATAAAGAAAAAACGCCAAATCTTACGATTTGACGTTCAAAATCTGGTGCACCTCCAGGGACTCGAACCCTGGGCCCACTGATTAAGAGAGCAAGCCGCCGGTTCGTCTCAATTTATGGAAGTTTCGAGTCATCGTTATTTTTGAGCAAAGCAGCGTAGTTTTTCACCCGGCAATTTCTGCACCCTTTGTCGGATTTTGCAACGAAAAGCACCTTCTGCACGTTTTGAAACCGTGCAAAATCCGTGCAGAAACCGTGCACTTACTCTCCGACAAATAAAATCACCCTATCCCCCATCGACTTGACGGCATTGGTTTGAGTGACCGCACGCCAAAAATCAAGTCTTGGAGGATACGACTATGACGAAACTGCTCTCCTGCCGCTACAACATGGACACCAACCGGGTGGAAGCCCGGTCCGAGGATGGCACCACTCTTGCCATCGATTGCATCGCCGTGGAGGACGAATACGGCAACACTCCGGTTCAGCGGACGGAACTGGACTGGCTGCTCTACAATAAGCCCTTGGAGTACGCACAGCTTGTACTGGGTGGAGGGTTGGAGCATTATCTCTCGCTCGGCTGCGAACATGGCAGATTAGAAGATTGACCTTTAATTAGAATATTCTAAACAGCCCCCTACTTGCAGTCGTTGCAAATAGGGGGCTGTTGATTATTAGCTACACACTCTAACCACGTTTTTTCTTTTCAACAAGCATTCCGATAATAAACGAAAGTAAGAAAACGAGCAGCCAAATCAAAACTCCATAGTGTGTCTTGAGCTGCCATACTTTTCCTATATACATATCCGGCGTGATTTTTGTGGCGTTTATTTTAATAATGAAATCGCCCAACACTTGTCCAATCAAAATTCCTGCCCAGTTTCCAGCCGTTGTAATAAGAGCCGCTTTATACATTTCCAGAAAACAGAAAGTAACGGATCCTCATCGGCAAGGTGGTAGGTACTCATATGAAATTTTATATGTACCCGTTTTGTTGCTGTAACCTTTCCGATGATTCTTGTTCCATTTTTCAAAAGTTCTGCCTTTTTATAGTCAGAAATAATCGCCAATCCGATAATTATACCTGCTACAATCCATGCTAATATCGCAGCCACCCAAATACCAGACTTACACGCTCCAACCGATATAATTGCCGCCACGAACATTCCGACATATGCCATTGTATGAATAAGATCTTTTGAAAAAAACATTTTATCTCGTGTAATTTTCATAAAACGGCATCCTCCTCAAATCCTACAGTCGGTAATCAGCGGCTCCGTGAAATCAACGTTCCTTAGATACTTAGATTTAATCCTATTTTGTTTCATCCGTCTACAAAATTTCTCAAAATCGTATAGTTGCACATAAATTCCCATAAAGCTTGTAGCACAATCACGATTTTTCTTTTCATTCAATCAAACCACCACGGCAGTTCCAGCCACAGGTTATCCATGGCCTGTTCCTCGGTCTTTTTGGCGCGGCCTTTTGTCAGGTGAAAGTATATCGCCGTGCCGATCAGCGGATGTTCCTCGCCATCGGTAAAGCCATAGCGGTACAGCAGATAGGTCTGTTCCCGCTGGGTCAGCCGTTTCAGACCATCGTACAGTTCCCGGCGCGATTCCTGTTCCTCTATAATGCTCTGCGGCTGCATGGCATAAGGGTCGGCTATGGCTTCGATGCGCCGCAGCTGCTCTTCTCCCGGCAGAACATCATCCAGCGAAACGCGCTGGTAGCAGATACCGTCCTTATCCTCCGTCACCATCCGCTGTTCAAAAGTGGCAAAGGCATCCCGTACCATGTCCATCATGGCGTTGCGAATGGCAGGAGCCGCATAGGTCAGGAACTTCATGCCGCGCGCCGCATCAAATTTCGGCACGGCTTTCCATAAGCCCAGATTCCCCGCCTGTTTCAAATCGTCCGTGTCAAGATTCAGACCGGACTGTGCCAGATTCATACTGCGGAAAAGGTCATTTGCCACCTTGCCGATAAAGGACTTGTTGTTGTCGATCAGGCTGTCCAGTGCGGCGGCATCGCCTTTCTGCGCCAGCGCACAAAGCCGTTCATTCGTCTGCTTCATGGGCGTTTTCCTGCTCTGCGGCAGACTGCAAGATTCCCAGCAGACCGTTCCGCAGCTGTTCCAGTGCTTCCGGCGTAGCTCCCTCCATGCCCGAAACACTGTCCAACATTGCATCCGTCAGCTGCTCTGCCGTGATTGTTGGGTGCTGCACATCCTGCCCCTTGGTCAATTCGGTGAACATCTTCTCTGCCACTTTCTTACTCATAGCTTCCTGTTCGGCGTAATGGCTCCCGATACCCTTTTTGATCTCCTTGACCGCTGCCATGAAATACATCTCAATGTCATCAAGGTCGCCTTGGTACACAGGCTTTCTCCGAAGGCTGATGTCCTTTGCAGCCTTGGCTGCTTCCGGGGTCTTGACCTTTGTGCGCAGAAGGGTACTCAATGTCGTGAGCATAGCGTTCTGTGCTGCGATGCCGGATGCAAAGGTATCATCAAAATACTGCGCTATGCGGTAAGTAAGCTCTGCAAAGCGGGCGTTTTCCAGCAGCAGGTTGACCACCTCTGCATTGATGCGCCCTGTGTAGAGGTTCTTTGCGGCTTCTACGGACAAGCCCAGTTCGGCAATGTCGTAATTTTTGCGGTCAGGGATGTTGGTTTCTCCCAGCAGAAAATCCGTGGACACGTTGAACAGCCTTGCAATTTTCAGCACCTGCTCATGAGTCAGGGTTCCCTTTACACCGCTGATAAAGCGGCTGATGGTGCTCTTGGAGCAGCCGATTTCCTTGGCAAGCTCCGGTTGGCTTATGTTGTGCTCTTTCATCAAGTCCGCAAGACGGACGTTGGATGGTGCGGGCAGATATTCCTGTGCCATGTAGTCGGCCCTCCTTTTTGATCTTTTTCCTCATTATAATACGCTCTGCCGTTTTGTTCAATATACGGTTTCCTCTCCACCCTTGCTGTTGTAGCCCTGCAACCAGTGAGGGCTTTTTTCTTTTTCCGTTGCAGTTCTGCTGCTTTTTTGCCTTTCCTGCAAAATTTCCCGTATATTCAGGCAGGAAGCAAAAAACACCAGAGTTCCCACTTTGGGGTACTCTGGTGCAACACACGAAACAAAGGAGAAATGCCCTTGAGCCTGTATCAAACCGTCAAGTCCGCCATCACCGTTCGGCAGGTGGGAGAGATGTACGGCATGGAGCCCGACCGCCATGGCATGGTGTGCTGTCCGTTCCACTCCGACAACCACCCCAGTATGATGCTGAACGACACCTATTATTATTGCTTCGGCTGTGGAGCCAACGGAGATGCCATCGACCTCACCGCCAAGCTGTTCGACCTGAACCCACGGCAAGCCGCCGAGAAGCTGATAAATGACTTCGCGTTTGCGAAGCAATGCAGTCCCCAGTGGGGACTGCAAGTGACAGAGCGGTCTTGCGTCAGCAAGATGGAGGGGCCTCGCCCCGACAAGCTCTGGCTTGACCCGGACAAGCCGCCCGCCAATGCCATCGCCCTGCCGCCGCCCAAGCGTGGCCTGACGGACGAGCAGTGGGCAGACATCGCCTACTGCCTGCGGGTGCTGACCGATTATCTCGACCTGTTGCACGACTGGCGAGAGCGTTACAAGCCCGCCACCCCGGAGGAACCGCATGACCCACGGTTTGAAGAAGCCCTCCACACGACCGAGACCATCGAGCACCTGACGGACTGCGTTGCATTTGGGACGCCCCAGCAGACGGCCGATGCCGCTGCACGGCTGCTGTCCGGGTCGTACCTGCTGATGCTGGAGGAGCGCACCGACCGCCTTGCTCTGGCAAAGTGCGCCTGACAATTTATTCACCTGAAGTGGTGGGTCTCACGGTGAGACCCACCACTTCACTTTTCTAAAGGAGAACCACCCTATGAAGAAAAACATTTCCCGCAACCCTTTATGGCCGGACTGGTACAACGGCAAGAAGATCGATGAAGTCCAGTTTGGCCGTGCCTTTCTGGAACAGTGGCCGCTGAAATGCGTCAACGGAACGCTGTACACGCTGGACGGCCCGGTAGAGGATGAGAGCGAGATCAAGCAGCGCATCTTGGAGAACATCGAGGAATATGTCACCTCCGGCCTGTCAAAAAAGATCACCAACATTCTGGAGACCATCAAGCTGCTGGCCTTTTCCGACCCGTTTCCCATCGAACAGGACTGCATCCACCTCCAGAACGGCGTGTACCATCTGCCGGATGGCTCTTTTCAGGAGAGCCGCCTGTTCTGCCAGAACCGCCTGCCTGTGAAGTATGACCCCAAAGCCGCCACCCCTGACCGCTGGCTGACCTTTCTGCACGAGCTGCTGGACGATGCCGACATCCCTACCTTACAGGAATATCTGGGCTACTGCCTGATCCCCAGCACCAAGGGACAGAAGATGATGCTCATCGTTGGCAAGGGCGGCGAGGGCAAGTCCCGCATCGGACTGGTGCTGAAACGGCTCATGGGGGATGCCGCCAGCAACGGCAGCGTCCAGAAAGTGGAGAACAACCGCTTTGCCCGTGCCGATCTGGAACGCCGCCTGCTGATGATCGACGATGATATGGATATGAACGCCCTGCCTAAAACGAATTATATTAAGACCATCGTGACTGCCGAAGCCAAGTTGGACTTGGAGCGCAAAGGTGTCCAGAGCTACCAGCGGGACCTTTACGCCCGGTTCCTCTGCTTCGGCAACGGTGCGCTGACCTCGCTGTACGACCATTCGGATGGCTTCTTTCGTCGCCAACTCATCCTGACCACCAAGGACAAGCCTGCTGACCGCACGGATGACCCCTTCCTTGTGGAGAAGATGTGCGCCGAGTTGGAGGGCATCCTGCTGTGGTGTCTGGAAGGACTGCACCGGCTGGTGCAGAGCGATTTCCACTTCACGGTCAGCGAACGAGCCGCCGCCAACGTGGACACCATCAAACGCAGCAGCAACAACGTCATCGACTTCATGGAGTCCGAGGGCTACTTCCGCTTCAAGGCGGACTACTCCATCAGTTCCAAGGAGTTCTACGACATTTATAAGCAGTGGTGCGAGGACAACGCCTGCCACAGCGTATCGGCGATTCGTTTCAGCGCAGAGCTGCGCCAGAATGACCGCCGCTATAACCTTGAAGCCACCAACAACATCTACCTGCCCGGTGGCCGCAGGGTGCGGGGTTTTGTAGGCATCGAGCCGCTTGTCCACCCCTGCCCGTAAAAAGTGCATTTTTTCACGGAAGAAGTTCGTACAACCTGTACGGTCTGTACTTGTACGCACCTGTACGGTAGATTTTAAGAAAATCAAGCGTTTTATCGCTTGTATTTTGCTTGTCTGTACACCGTACGAACCGTACAGGTTATTGAACTCCGTACGCAATTTTTTCAGATGCGTACGGAGCAATCAAGTTCGCATTGTGCGAACTTGATTGTAGCTCTCCCGCAGGAGACGTTCCCCCTCGGAGAGTCCTCGAAGAGCCCACTACACTTTGCAGCCCATAGGGATGAAAGTGTCATAGTGGGTTATTACACTTCCGGGGAAGTGCATCTCCGTCCCCGTCACCTTCCTCTGAACCCCGAAAGGAGGGATGCCCTTTGGCAAGAAACGATGGCGTTGACCGCACCAGTGTCCGAAATCTCGCCGTTTCGGACAAGGCCGTTGGCAACACCCAGCAGCACAATGAGCGTGAAAAGGACAGCTATCGGAACCCCGATATTATCCCCCAGCGCGCTGCATGGAACGTCCACTTCAAAAAGCCAACCGCCAGCTACACCGACCTGTTCGCCCAGTTGGAAGCCGATGGAACCATCTCCACGCGCGGCCTGAAACCGGATGCCACCCACTACTGTGAGCTTGTCTTTGATGTCAACTCAGCCTACTTCGACAACCACGGCGGCTACGAGTTCGCCAAGCAGTTCTATGCGGATGCCTACAAAGCTGCTGTGCAGATTGTGGGTGGTGAGCAGTATATCCTCTCGGCAGTCATGCACGCCGATGAGATCAACCGTGCCATGACCGAAGCATTAGGCCGCGAAGTTTACCACTATCATCTCCATGTGCTCTATGTGCCCGTGGTGGAAAAGCAGATCCTCTGGTCGAAACGCTGCAAGGACAAGGCACTGGTCGGCACCGTCAAGGAGACCGTCATGCAGGTCAGCCGAAGCAAGAAGTGGGCTTCCAAGCCCCTGCTGGACGATGCCGGAAAGCCTGTGCTGCAAAAGAACGGCAAACCAGTCCTGAAGAAGTCGTACAGCATCCTGCAAGACGATTTCTTCAACTATATGCGTACTGCCGGGTACACGGATGTGGAGCGCGGTGAGCGCGGCAGCACCGAAGAACACCTGACCGTCACCCAGTTCAAAGTCCAGCGGGAACAGGAACGGCTGGACACCCTGACCACCCAAGCCGACCAGCAGGCACAATCGCTTGCTAAAACCAGTCAGACCCTCTCCCAAAAGGAGAAAGAACTTGCCTCCATTCAGAAAAAGACCACGCTCACGAAAGAAGCCCTCATTCATGCGCGTGATCTGGATTATATCGGCAAGCGCACCTTCCTCGGCAACTACTCGCTGACCGAAGAAGAATTTTCCAAGCTGAAAAAGCAAGCCGACCACGGCTATATGATGGACATGGAGAACCGCCGCTTGAAAGAAGAACTTTCCACCGCCAAGAAGGAGGCCGTTCGTTGGAGCAACAAGTACCACGACCTGTGGTACGACATGAAACCCTATCTGGATGCTCTCCACCGTGCGCCCGAACTGGTGCGTGGCTTTCTGGAAAAGATTCTTGCCCCCAAGCAGGAGCACACCATGAATGTGCCGCAGCAAAACCGTAAGCGTGGGCAAGATGTAGAACTTTAAGCTGAATTTTTAGATGATATGACAATATAAGGAGCAACGCTTATGGATTTTGACCGTAATTCTATGACCGTCCCTGTGCAATCTTCCGATTATACGAAAAAGTTCTTGCAAAAGGGCTCGAATCCCACTACAATGGAAGTGGTCACTCAAACCAATGCCGTCAAGTCTCCGACTGACAGCCCGGCAACCACGAAACTGGTGTACACGGTGGAAGAGATCGCACGAATGCTGGCCATCAGCCTGCGCTCTGCTTACAATCTGTGCAACAGCACTACCGAATTCCGTGTCCTGCGAGTAGGCGGAAGCATCCGTGTGCCGAAGGACAGCTTCGATGCGTGGCTCTACCGGGCAGCTTGATAAGGAGGCAAACAGTATGGCATATATTACGAAGCGCGGCAACTCTTACAGCGTCCGCTACACCTACGAAGATGAGCACGGCAAGAGCTGCGACAAATGGGAGAGCTTTCCCACAAAAGAGGAGGCAACGAACCGAAAAAAGCAAATCGAGCATGAACTGGCCGCTGGCACTTTCCTGATTCCGTCCTCGGTAACGGTGGCAGAGTTCCTGATGGACTGGCTGCCGAAACAGTGCAGCAAGCACAAGTGGGCACCCAAAACCTACGAATCCAACCTTTCCACCATTCAGAATCTCATTATCCCCTATATCGGTAGCATGGAGATGCAGAAGCTCAAGCCCTACCACATGGAGAACCTCTACACGACCCTGAGCAAAACGCCCTGTGGTTCGTATATCGAGGGCAAGAAGCAGGAACTGACCGAAAAGCAGAAGCAGCGTTTCCTTTCCGGCACAACGATCCATGAGGTGCACCGGCTGCTGGGCACTGCCTTCCAGTATGCCGTAGAGTGGGGCATCCTTGTCAAAAGCCCTGTTCCCGTGGACAGCCCCAAGAAGTCTACGCAGGAGCGCACCATCTGGACGGTAGAGGAAATGAGGGCGGCTCTGGACAGCATGGAGGACCCCATCCTGCATCTGGCAGTCCACCTCACACTGGTGGGCGCACTGCGAGAGGGCGAGATCGTAGGTCTGACCCCGGAAGACTTCGATTTTGACGCAGCAGATGGCATCGGAACCTTCCGTATCAACAAGTCCATGCAGCGGGTGCGGAAAGAAGCCCTAAATCAAGTGGACGATGGCTGCATCATCAAGATATTCCCGGACAAGCTGGAGCGCAGCACCACTTCCCTCATCCTGAAAAGCACCAAAACCGCATCCTCCTGCCGTACCATCTTCATGACCTCTGCACTGAAAGAGGAATTGAAGAAGTGGCTGAATCAGTTGGCGGCAGACGAGATGAAAGACCCGGCACGCTACCATGATAGCGGAATGCTGTTCCGTCTACCCAATGGTCTGGCAGTGGAGCCGGTGCTGATCCGCAAGAAGTTCCTCAAATGGCAGGATGCCCACCCGGAATTCCCCCGCATTGTGTTCCACGGTTTGCGGCATTCCAGTGCCACCTATCAACTGATGATCTCCGGCGGCGATGTGAAAGCCGTTCAGGGCACCACAGGGCACGCCACGGCGGATATGCTGGTGAACACCTACGCTCATATCCAGCAGTCCTCTCGTGTAGAACTGGGCAGGAAATTTGAGGAAGGGTTTTATGCTAAACAGGAAAGCCCCAGCCCGCAGGCTGTACCCGCCGCAGGCGAACCGACCATCTCCATGACCGCTCTGCTGGAACTTCTGAAGGACGCAGACCCCGAAGTAAAGGCGCAGCTCCGTCTGGCTCTGCTGACCTGATGCAAAATTTACCACGCATTTCAAAGCAATTCCAGCCCATGCAGAGGATTCCCACGAAAACGCCGACCGTGCAAAAACCGTGCATTGACCGTGCAAGCCCCGATTTTTCGGGGTTACATAACAAAAAAGAACGTCAAATCTTACGATTTGACGTTCAATATCTGGTGCACCTCCAGGGACTCGAACCCTGGGCCCACTGATTAAGAGTCAGTTGCTCTACCAACTGAGCTAGAGGTGCATATTGTCGAGATGCGGTTTCAAACATCCCGACATTTGAGTCGGCGACTACCTATTTTCACGCGCCGTTTCCAGCGAACTATCTTGGGCACGAGTGAGCTTAACTTCTGTGTTCGGAATGGGAACAGGTGGAACCTCACCGTCATCGTCACCGACCAATATGACTGGTTCAGTATAACATTTCTGTTTTACTTTGTCCAGTATTTCTTGAAGGACGTGCCTTCAAAACTGAATAATCACTGCTCACATTTTATCATTGACTTGAGAATTCAAGCGAATTGTGGTCAAGCCCTCGATCTATTAGTACACACTTGCTGAATGGATCACTCCACTTACACATCGTGCCTATCAACCTCGTAGTCTACAAGGGATCTTACCTGATTGAATCAGTGGGATATCTTATCTTTGGGTCGGCTTCACGCTTAGATGCTTTCAGCGTTTATCCGATCCGTACGTAGTTGCCCAGCTATGCTCCTGGCGGAACAACTGGTGCGCCAGAGGTACGTCCGTCCCGGTCCTCTCGTACTAGGGACAGCTCCCATCAAATATCCTGCGCCCACGACAGATAGGGACCGAACTGTCTCACGACGTTCTGAACCCAGCTCGCGTACCGCTTTAATTGGCGAACAGCCAAACCCTTGGGACCGAATACAGCCCCAGGATGCGATGAGCCGACATCGAGGTGCCAAACCTCCCCGTCGATGTGGACTCTTGGGGGAGATCAGCCTGTTATCCCCAGGGTAACTTTTATCCGTTGAGCGATGGCATTTCCACTCACATACCACCGGATCACTAACTCCAACTTTCGTTACTGCTCGACCCGTCAGTCTCGCAGTTAGGCTCGCTTCTGCGTTTGCACTCTTTTGCTTGATTTCCGTTCAAGCTGAGCGAACCTTTGAACGCCTCCGTTACTCTTTAGGAGGCGACCGCCCCAGTCAAACTGCCCACCTAACAATGTCCCCCGACTCGATTCAGAGCCGCAGGTTAGAATTCCAATATCGCAAGGATGGTATCCCAACGGCCTCTCCGCCAAAGCCAAAGCCTTGGTTTCCCAGAGTCCCATCTATCCTGTGCATGCAACATCGAAACCCAATATTAGGCTACAGTAAAGCTCCATGGGGTCTTTCCGTCTTGTCGCGGGTAACCGGCATCTTCACCGGTACTACAATTTCGCCGGGCGGGCTGTTGAGACAGTGCCCAAATCATTACGCCTTTCATGCGGGTCAGAACTTACCTGACAAGGAATTTCGCTACCTTAGGACCGTTATAGTTACGGCCGCCGTTCACTGGGGCTTCGATTCAATGCTTGCACATCTCCTCTTAACCTTCCAGCACCGGGCAGGCGTCAGCTCGTATACGTCATCTTTCGATTTAGCACAAACCTGTGTTTTTGGTAAACAGTTGCTTGGGCCGATTCTCTGCGGCTCCATCTCTGGAGCACCCCTTCTCCCGAAGTTACGGGGTCAATTTGCCGAGTTCCTTAACAACCCTTCTCCCGTTGGCCTTAGAATCTTCTTCCTACCTACCTGTGTCGGTTTGCGGTACGGGCACCTCAGAAATACACACAGCTTTTCTCGCCATCTTCCATCTCAGACTTCGGTACTAACTTCCCTCGATCTCTACCGGAACCAACACCCGGCTCTGAGACTTCATATGTGTCCCTGTGCTTAACTCTTTTGGTGGTGACGGAATCTCTACCGTCTGTGCATCGGCTACGCCTTCCGGCCTCACCTTAGCTCCCGACTAACCTGGAGCGGACGAACCTTCCTCCAGAAACCTGAGGCTTTCGGCCATGCAGATTCTCACTGCATTCGCGCTACTCATTCCGGCATTCTCACTTCTATACACTCCACAGCCGCTTGCGCTACTGTTTCTCCGCGTATACAACGCTCCCCTACCCAATACACTTACGTGCATTGCCTAAGCTTCGGTGTCAGGTTTAGCCCCGTTAAATTCTCCGCGCAAAGACGCTCGACCAGTGAGCTATTACGCACTCTTTGAATGAGTGGCTGCTTCTGAGCCAACATCCTGGTTGTCTGCGTATCTTCACATCGTTTTCCACTTAACCTGACTTTGGGACCTTAGCTGTAGATCTGGGCTGTTTCCCTTTTGACAATGACATTTATCTGACACTGTCTGACTCCCAAGCATCAATACTCTGGCATTCTGAGTTTGATAAGCTTCGCTAACCTCTCGGCCGCTAGGCTATTCAGTGCTTTACCTCCAGGTATCTAACTTGAGGCTAGTCCTAAAACTATTTCGGGGAGAACCAGCTATCTCCGGGTTCGATTGGAATTTCTCCGCTACCCACAGTTCATCCGCCGCCTTTTCAACGGAGGTCGGTTCGGTCCTCCATGGAATTTTACTTCCACTTCAACCTGACCATGGGTAGGTCACCCGGTTTCGGGCCCATTATATGCAACTTAACGCCCTTTTCAAACTCGCTTTCGCTTCGGCTCCAGACCTTAAGTCCTTAACCTTGCTGCATACAATCGCTCGCCGGACCGTTCTACAAAAAGTACCCTATCACGCTTTGACGCGCTCTAGGTGCTTGTAGGCACAGGGTTTCAGGTTCTTTTTCACTCCCCTCCCGGGGTGCTTTTCACCTTTCCTTCACAGTACTATACGCTATCGGTCACTGGGTAGTATTTAGGGTTGGAGGGTGGTCCCCCCGTATTCCGACCAGGTTTCACGTGTCTGGCCGTACTCTGGATCCTGCGCAGCTCTCTCCGTTTTCACCTACGTGGTTCTCACACTCTCTGACCGGCCTTCCCATGCCGTTCGGTTAACAGATTAAGTCTTAAAAGCAGTCCGTACCCCGAAAGTATTTCTACTCTCGGTTTGCCCTCTTCCGCGTTCGCTCGCCACTACTTACGGAATCTCGTTTGATGTCTCTTCCTCGCCCTACTTAGATGTTTCAGTTCAGGCGGTTCCCTCAATACACCTATTTTAAATTTCAGTGCATTGTACCTGAGTATGAACCCAGGTGAGTTTCCTCATTCAGAAATCTCCGGATCAATGCTTATTTGCAGCTCCCCGAAGCTTATCGCAGCTTATCACGTCTTTCATCGGCTCCCAGTGCCAAGGCATTCGCCCTGCGCCCTTGTTCGCTTGACCTTTCAAACGTTCTTTCAGAACATTTGGTATCCTCTTGATTCTCTCTTTTGCCAACGAAGATTATTGTTACCCTTCCTTTTGAAATTGCAATATTTCTTAAAAGAACTTACTATAATCTTTGTTTCGCAGTTATTATTCAGTTTTCAAGGTACGTCTTTGAGTGTCCTTTTCAGGGCCCTCAAAATCGAACAATATCTACTCTGCTTGTATCTGTCACCTGTTCCAGATGGCTGACCATCTTTGATGTTCTTCCATCTGCCTGACTCCTTAGAAAGGAGGTGATCCAGCCGCAGGTTCTCCTACGGCTACCTTGTTACGACTTCACCCCAATCACCAGTTTTACCTTCGGCGGCGTCCTCCTTGCGGTTAGACTACCGACTTCGGGTCCCCCCGGCTCTCATGGTGTGACGGGCGGTGTGTACAAGGCCCGGGAACGTATTCACCGTGGCATGCTGATCCACGATTACTAGCAATTCCGACTTCGTGCAGGCGAGTTGCAGCCTGCAGTCCGAACTGGGACGTTGTTTCTGAGTTTTGCTCCACCTCGCGGTCTTGCTTCTCTTTGTTTAACGCCATTGTAGTACGTGTGTAGCCCAAGTCATAAAGGGCATGA
Source organism: Faecalibacterium hominis (ex Afrizal et al. 2022) (assembly GCF_049545105.1). Lineage (NCBI taxonomy): Bacteria > Bacillati > Bacillota > Clostridia > Eubacteriales > Oscillospiraceae > Faecalibacterium > Faecalibacterium hominis (ex Afrizal et al. 2022). The sequence goes on from NZ_CP186860.1 coordinate 1,941,770, forward strand.
TGATTTGACGTCATCCCCACCTTCCTCCGTTTTGTCAACGGCAGTCCTGCCAGAGTCCTCTTGCGTAGTAACTGACAGTAAGGGTTGCGCTCGTTGCGGGACTTAACCCAACATCTCACGACACGAGCTGACGACAACCATGCACCACCTGTCTCCTTGCTCCGAAGAGAAAACATATTTCTATGTTCGTCAAGGGATGTCAAGACTTGGTAAGGTTCTTCGCGTTGCGTCGAATTAAACCACATACTCCACTGCTTGTGCGGGCCCCCGTCAATTCCTTTGAGTTTCAACCTTGCGGTCGTACTCCCCAGGTGGATTACTTATTGTGTTAACTGCGGCACTGAAGGGGTCAATCCTCCAACACCTAGTAATCATCGTTTACGGTGTGGACTACCAGGGTATCTAATCCTGTTTGCTACCCACACTTTCGAGCCTCAGCGTCAGTTGGTGCCCAGTAGGCCGCCTTCGCCACTGGTGTTCCTCCCGATATCTACGCATTCCACCGCTACACCGGGAATTCCGCCTACCTCTGCACTACTCAAGAAAAACAGTTTTGAAAGCAGTTTATGGGTTGAGCCCATAGATTTCACTTCCAACTTATCTTCCCGCCTGCGCTCCCTTTACACCCAGTAATTCCGGACAACGCTTGTGACCTACGTTTTACCGCGGCTGCTGGCACGTAGTTAGCCGTCACTTCCTTGTTGAGTACCGTCATTATCTTCCTCAACAACAGGAGTTTACAATCCGAAGACCTTCTTCCTCCACGCGGCGTCGCTGCATCAGGGTTTCCCCCATTGTGCAATATTCCCCACTGCTGCCTCCCGTAGGAGTCTGGGCCGTGTCTCAGTCCCAATGTGGCCGTTCAACCTCTCAGTCCGGCTACCGATCGTCGCCTTGGTGGGCCATTACCTCACCAACTAGCTAATCGGACGCGAGGCCATCTCAAAGCGGATTGCTCCTTTTCCCTCTGGTCGATGCCGACCTGTGGGCTTATGCGGTATTAGCAGTCGTTTCCAACTGTTGTCCCCCTCTTTGAGGCAGGTTCCTCACGCGTTACTCACCCGTTCGCCACTCGCTCGAGAAAGCAAGCTCTCTCTCGCTCGTTCGACTTGCATGTGTTAGGCGCGCCGCCAGCGTTCGTCCTGAGCCAGGATCAAACTCTTTATAAATGATATTTATCACTTAAAAAGTGTTAAATCTTCTTCGCTCAGCACGCAATCGCTTGCGTCCTGTGTGAATTACTTTGTTTGGAATTGTTTAACGTGTTTTTCCAACACGAAAATAGGTTCCGTTACAAGTTTTTCGATATTGTTCAATTTTCAAGGTCCTGTGCGCCTCAGCCTTTGCGGCTGACGACTTGATTATTTTACCACAGAAGTGATTTTTTGTCAAGCACTTTTTTCAGAAGCTTTTCGATCTTTTCGAACTTGTGGCTCGTTTTTCAACGTATCCATATTGGTTCTTTCGCTTTGCTTCTGCCGCTTTCAGAAGTCATTCTTTCCGGCGACCCTTGGCGCTCAAGTATAATACCACATCCCCAGCCTTCTGTCAACACTTTTTTGCATCTTTTTTGAGTTTTTTCTATATTTCGCAAAAGGAGTGCTTCCGGGCAGGTTTTGAACCCCTCCGAAATGGCCACGGCCATTTCGTCTCCCCTTTGCCAAGGGGAGAGCTCTTGCAGTTTCCGGGGTGGTGTTATATTATATAATTACATTATAGAGCGGAGGAGACCCCAACCATGATCCTTACGGTCAACATCGGCAACACACACATCACGATTGCCGGCTACGAACACGACACCCTGCAGTTCAGCGGGCGGCTGCATTCCAGCCCGGCCGCAACGGTGGACGAATACGCCATGAACCTGCTGAATCTGCTCTCCTTATATCGGGTTGCCCCCGAGCGGATCGAGGGCGGCATTCTGGGCAGTGTGGTGCCCGCACTGACAGGCCGGGTATTGGCTGCGCTGCGGATATTCTGCTCTGCCCGCTTCCTGACCGTTGGCCCCGGCCTGAAAAGCGGCATCAAGCTGCGGCTGGACAATCCGGCCCAGCTGGGCGCAGAACTGCTGTGCGGTGCTGTGGCCGCACTGGAAGAGGGACCCGGACCGCTGGCGGTCATCTCGGCAGATACCGCCATCTCCATCATGGCAGTCAACGGCAAACAGGAGCTGGTGGGCGGTGTCATCCTGCCCGGGCCGCAGCTCTCCCTTTCTGCGCTGGTGCAAAAAACCGCCCAGCTGCCCCAGATCGACCTCTCCGCTCCAGCTTCCTCCTCGATCTTGGGCAAGAACACCTCTGCCTGCTTACAGAACGGTTTCGTGCTGGGCACCGCCGGGCTGCTGGACGGGCTGGCCGAGCGCTTTCAGGCAGAGCTTGGCCCGGATATCCGCTTTTATGCCACCGGCAACCTGCCCCGCACCATCCGGGAGGCCTGCCGCACACCCATTCAGTACCGGGAGTATCTGATCACGGACGGACTTTACCGCATCTGGCAGCGAAACCGGAAGGGCGGCTGAGGAGCTGCGGCACTCCCATTTCCAAAGATAACAAAAAATCCGAACCTTTCCTCCCATCGAGAAAAGATTCGGATTTTCTTTGTTTGGTGCGACCGGGAGGATTCGAACCTCTGGCCTTCCGGGTCGGAGCCGAACGCTCTATCCAGCTGAGCTACGATCGCACATTACTGGCAAACCAGTGTAATGTAGTATAGCACAGCCGGAGGCAAAAATCAAGCCGTCTGGCGGCTCTGTATCCGGATTCCGTGCCCGATCCCGCGCCAGCAAGACGCTGATGCATTCTGTTCTTCCTTTTTGAAAGATTCATCTTGCAAAAGTGTGCGCATCTCTTATAATAGGTGTTGTGCCCCGGTATGCGCGGGCACGGTTTAGGACTGGAAAAGGAAAAAGAGAACATGAAATCTAGCACAAGATCCCTGACAGAAGGCCCGCTGGCAAAGCAGATCCTTCTGGTCAGCCTGCCGCTGGCACTATCCAACCTGCTGCAGGTCTTATTCAACATGTCGGACGTGGCCGTGGTGGGGCGGTTTGCGGGCTCCACAGCGCTGGGCGCGGTGGGCTCCACCAGCATCTTTGTCACGCTGTTCACCGGCTTTCTCATCGGCCTGGGCAACGGCATCAACGTGCTGGTGGCCCGCTTCTACGGAGCCAGACACCCGAACGATGTCCACGACACCGTCCACTCGGCCCTGATCGTCAGCCTGATCGCAGGCGTGATCCTGCTGGTTGTGGGCCTACTGGGCTCCCCTGCCATGCTGCGGCTGCTGAACACCAAGGAGGACCTGCTGCCGGGTGCGATCCTCTACCTGCGGGTGTATTTTCTGGGTATGCCGGCACTGGCTCTGTACAATTTCGGCAACGCCGTGTTCAGCGCCATCGGTGAGACCAAAAAGCCGCTGTACATCCTGAGCTTTGCCGGTGTGCTGAATATCCTTCTGAACCTATTCTTTGTCATCGTCTGCAACCTGGACGTGGCAGGCGTGGCGCTGGCCAGTGCCATTTCCCAGTGTGTTTCTGCCGGGCTCATCCTCCACGCCCTGACCAGGGTGCAGGACTGCTACGCCCTCCATTTCAAGGAGGCAAAGCTCGACCCCGCCATGACCAAAAGCATTCTGGCGCTGGGCCTGCCTGCCGGGTTCCAGAACGCCATTTTCGCCATCGCCAACCTGTTCATCCAGGCCGGTGTCAACTCCTTTGATTCCCTCATGGTCAAGGGCAACAGCGCCGCCGCAAACGCCGACCCGCTCATCTACGACTGCATGGCCGCCTTCTACATGGCCTGTGCCAGCTTTATGAGCCAGAACTACGGCGCAGGCAAGCCCGACCGTGTCAAGAAAAGCTACTTCATCTCGCTGGCCTACTCCTTTGGCGTGGGTCTGGCGCTAGGCGGCGGCCTGTTCCTGTTCGGGCGGCAGTTCCTCGCCCTTTTCACCACCGAAAGCGCCGTCATCGATGCCGGTATGAAGCGTGTGGGTGTCATGGCGCTGGCCTACTGCACTTCGGCCTTTATGGACTGCACCATCGCCGCTTCCCGCGGTCTGGGCAAGACCGTGGTGCCCACTGTCATCGTCATCATGGGCTCCTGTGTGTTCCGGGTGATCTGGGTATACACCATCTTCGCCCACTTCCACACCATCCCCTCGCTCTACCTGCTCTACCCCTGCTCTTGGGCTCTGACCGCCATTGCGGAGATCCTCTATTTCGTCCACTGCTACAGGCAGGCCATGAAGATCTTCCGGGAGCCGATCCCCTCTTCGCTGTAAAACAAAAAGATGGATGTCGTTGCGGCATCCATCTTTTTTGTTTTCTCTGTTATACCTTGACTTCCCCGGCCAGGACCCGCTTGTAGTCCTCATAGTTGCGGGCCAGCAGGGCGGGCGTATCCAGCCCGTAGGGGCACTTGGCCTTGCACTGGTTGCAGTGCAGGCAGCCCTCGATCTTCTTCATTTTGGCCTGACCGGCAGGACTCAGATGCTCTGCCGAAGGCGAGCGCCGGAGCAGCAGGCTCATGCGGGCGCAGTTGTTGATCTCGATGCCAGCCGGGCAGGGCATACAGTAACCGCAGCCACGGCAGAACTCACCGCACAGCTCCTCCCGGTCGTGGGCGATGACCGCAGACAACTCTGCGTCCATCCGGGGCGGGTTATCAATGTAGGAAAGGAACTCGTCCAGCTCCTTTTCCCGCTGAACGCCCCAGATGGGCAGAACGCCCTCGAACTGCGCTTCAAAGGCATAGGCGGCGGCGCTGTTGGTAATGAGACCGCCGGACAGACCCTTCATGGCGATAAAGCCCATCTCGTGCTCCTTGCACAGCTGCACCAGTTCCAACTCCTGCTCACCGGAAATATAGCTGAACGGAAACTGCAGGGTCTCGTACAGGCCGCTCTCAATGGCTTCCTTGGCCACGGACAGGCGGTGGTTGGTGATACCGATGTGTCGGATCATCCCCTTTTCTCTGGCCTCCAGCGCTGCTTCGTACAGGCCGGAGCCGTCACCGGGCCTGGGGCAGAAGGACGGGTTATGGAACTGGTAGATGTCCACATAGTCGGTGCGCAGATTGTTCAGGGAGGTGTGCAGGTCCTTCCAGAACTCCTCCGCGTTCTGGGCGGCGGTCTTGGTGGCGATGTAGACCTCGGAGCGGATGCCGTCAAAGGCTTCGCCCAGCTTCACCTCGCTGTCGGTGTAGGCGCGGGCAGTATCAAAGAAGCGGATGCCCGCCTTGTAAGCCTTGCGGGCCAGAAAGACCGCGTCCTCCTGGGAAATGCGCTGGATGGGCAGGGCACCAAAGCCGTTTTTGTTCACGGTGATGCCGGTACGCCCCAATGTGACCATATCCATAGGGAACCTCCTGCTTTTTCAAAAATACTCTCTGTGCTCATTATAAGACGAAGCGCCCCACAACGCAAGAAAAACCCTCTCCATCAAAGCGTGGCAGTGCACAGCGATGACAGAGAGGGTCAGTTTTATTGATAGTTGTGGTTCAGGAACAGCGCTTTGATGGCGACGATCTCGTCGTACTCCTCCTGCTCCACCTGCACATCCGCATTGACGGCCTGCAGGCGGGCCTTGACGGCATCCAGTGCCTCGGCGGTGGTCACGGCCCGACCTTCCTCCACGGCATCGATCATCCGCTTGAGGACGATCGGGTGGGCGTAACAGCTGGGCACCGGGAAGCTGCCGTTGGGGTAGTGCTTCACATACTCCGCCATGGCGGTATCGGCCTGATCGGCCCGCTTCATAATGGCGCTGTTGTTATTGTGCGCCGTGGGCAGCATGTTGTAGCTGGAAAAGAGGAAGATGGCTGCAAAACCGAACAGTGCAAAGTACACGCCGTAGCTGCCGGTGTGGGTGAACACCGCGTACAGGCCGTAGGCCGCGGCGGCCGTGCCGAACAGGAAGATGGCAAGGGCCACATGGCGGTAGACCGGCTTGCTCTTGAGCTGGGCGCGCTTGCGGCGCTGGGCAGCACTGAGCTCATTGGAAAGCTCGGGCTTTGCGTCCAGATACTCCTTTGCCCTGCGCAGGACCGTCACGGTGTGTTTGGCATCGTCAGACAGCTCCGGCAGCTTGCGGGCGGCCTTTTCCTCAGCCTTTTTCTGCAGCGCCTGCTCCCCGGCGGCACTCAGCAGCCGGATCTGGGGCTGCTGCTTTGCCAGCAGCTCCAGCAGGGCATCCACGTCCCGCTCGTCCTTGAAGTTGCACTGCTTCTGTTTGCCGCCGTCGTACTCCACCACAAGGTAGGCCATGGAGGCAAACATTCCCTTGCCGGTAAAGCCGCCCGCACTCATGGCCACCCGCTTGAACACGCGGGTGATGCTGGTGTAGGGCAGGTAGTAGCGGCGGTCGATGTAAAAGCTGTTCAGATACAGGGCTTTTTTGCCCACGCCGCAGGGGCCGATCTTTTTGCAGGCCTTCCGGTCGGCCTCCAGCTCGGCAGAGTCGAGCCTGGCAAGGCCCAATTGTGCAGGTTTGAAGAGCATAACGTTCATCCCTCTTTTGCGTTTTTGTTTGTACCCATTTTCCCACTCCGGCAATGAAAATGCAAGGCCCAGCCCGCACTCTTAGCCAAAAAACAGGAAACCGGCCGCTGAGCTGACAGCGGCCGGTTTGTTTTACTGAGAAATTGCCGCTATGAATGGGTTATGCGGCTTTCTTCTCGGTGTTCTTCTTGGTTGCATAGATGAACAGTGCCAGCATGGCAATTGCGAAGACGATACCGATGGGATATGCAACTGCGGTGTTGTAAGCCACCAGCTTGCCGTCTGCATAGGTGTTGATCATCTTGCCCAGGCACTCAGGAGCCAGCACGAAGTAGGTGCAGGACACAGCGCTCATAAAGGTAGCGGGCACTGCGGTGATCCAGAAGTTCTTCTTCTCCTTGAACAGGTACATGGAAGCAGCCCACAGAACGATCATAGCCAGCGTCTGGTTGGTCCAGCTGAAGTAGCGCCAGATGACGGTGTAGTTGATGAAGCCCAGTGCGTTGCCGATGCCCAGGAATGCGCCCACGCCCAGAACGGGAACGCAGAGCTTCAGGCGGTTTGCGTAGCTGTCCTGATCGATCTTGAGCCAGTCGGACAAGGTCAGACGAGCGGAACGGAACGCGGTATCACCAGAGGTGATGGGGCAGATAACGACACCGATCATAGCCAGTGCCACGCCAACCTTACCCATGGTCTTGAGGCAGACGTCGTAGATAGCGGCAGACTGACCGGCAGCCAGAGCCTCGGCCAGACCGACCATCTTGCCGTCGGTGATGGTGTACAGTGCGCAGCCGGCAGCGGCCCAGATCAGAGCGATAACGCCCTCGCTGACCATTGCACCGTAGAATACGAAGTGGCCCTGCTTCTCACTCTTCATGCAGCGAGCCATCAGAGGCGACTGGGTGGAGTGGAAGCCGGAGATAGCACCACAGGCAACGGTGATGAACATGAAGCTCCAGATGGGGGTGTTGGAGGGGTGCATATTGCTGAAGTTTGCCCAGATCTCGGGGATGGTGTAGGCGGGGTTGGTGAAGATACCAAAGATAACGCCCACTGCCATGATGATCAGGCAGATGCCGAACAGGGGGTAGATCTTACCGATGATGGCATCGATGGAAATAAAGGTTGCGATGAAGTAGTAGGCCAGAATGATGATCAGCCAGAACAGGGTGGTGGTCAGCAGACCGGACATACCGCCGTTCTTGCACAGGGTCACGATCAGGCCTGCGGGACCCACTGCGAACACGGTACCGACCATGATCAGCAGCACCACAGAGAACACACGCATGATGTTCTGCATCACGGGGCCCAGATAGCGGCCGGTGACCTCAGCGATGGAAGCGCCGTCGTTGCGCTCGCTCATCATGCCGGAGAAGTAGTCATGCACGCCGCCGGCAAAGATGGTGCCGAAGGTGATCCACAGGAACACCACGGGGCCCCACAGAGCACCCTGCAGTGCACCAAAGATGGGTCCCAGACCTGCAATGTTCAGCAGCTGAACGAGGAACAGCTTCCACTGGGGCATCACAACGTAGTCAACGCCATCGTTGATGCGCACAGCAGGAGTTTCGCGGTCGTCCGGTCCGAACGTATTGTCAACGATCTTGCCATAGACAAAGTAGCCGATGATCAGGAGCGCCAGACAGAGTAAGAAACTAATCATACCAGAAACCTCCTTTTATTGTCCGTGCCCGGAGCCCCATTCTGCCCCGTCACGGCCATTCCTTGGCCCTATGTTAACACAATCTTCATAAATCTGGTAATATCCTTCCAGAATGGCCCTTATATCAAAAACTATATAAGTCAGCCGTTCCCGGGAATCCCGGCAAAGATTTTTTAACGTATCCTCGGCAAAACTTCTTTACCGAAATCGTTTCAGCGGGTGGTTTTTCGTTTTCAGTGCACCCTGCCAAACTTTTTGGCATATTTTTGTGCACCTTGTCTGCATTCCTGTTCTTTTTGCCGCAATTCGTCGTTTCTCTGCACAAGCAAAAACCGCCTGCCGGACGGCCCGGCAGGCGGCTTTTGCGGTTGTGAATGGGTATTGAGAAGGTTGAAGAGGGGGAAATGTCAATTATGCAGTCTTTTTCACTGTCTGCTTTTTGGTTGCATAGATGAACAGCGCCAGCATAGCGATCGCAAAGAGGATGCCCACCGGGTAAGCAACTGCGGTGTTATAGACGGCAGCGCCCTCAGCAGTCTTATGGTTCAGCAGACCGCCCAGGCACTCGGGAGCCAGCACGAAGTAAGTAGCGGACACGGCGCTCATAAAGGTAGCGGGCACTGCAGTGATCCAGTAGTTCTTCTTCTCCTTGAACAGGTACATGGAAGCGGCCCACAGAACGATCATGGCCAGCGTCTGGTTGGTCCAGCTGAAGTAGCGCCAGATCACAGTATAGTTGATGAAGCCCAGTGCGTTGCCGATGCCCAGGAAAGCGCCCACGCCCAGCACAGGGATGCAGAGCTTCAGGCGGTTGCCGTAGCTGTCCTGATCGATCTTGAACCAGTCGGCCAGGGTCAGGCGGGCAGAACGGAAGGCGGTATCGCCGGAGGTGATGGGGCAGACGACCACGCCGATCATGGCCAGCGCAATGCCCACGCCGCCCATGGTCTTGGAGCAGACATCATAGATGGCCTTGGACTGACCCATTGCCAGTGCCTGTGCCAGACCGGTGTTCAGGCCATCAGTGACCTCGTACAGAGAGCAGCCTGCAGCGGCCCAGATCAGGGCAATGACACCCTCGCAGACCATAGCACCGTAGAACACAAAGTGGCCCTGCTTCTCACTCTTCATGCAGCGGGCCATCAGAGGCGACTGGGTGGAGTGGAAGCCGGAGATCGCGCCGCAGGCAACCGTGATGAACATGAAGCTCCAGATGGGTGTACCCGACGGGTGCATGCTGCCAAAGTGATCCCAGATCTCGGGGATGGTATAAGCCGGGTTGGTGAAGATGCCAAAGATGACACCGATGGCCATGATGATGAGGCAGATGCCGAACACGGGGTAGATCTTGCCGATGACCGCATCAATAGAGATAAAGGTCGCGATGAAGTAGTAGGTCAGAATGATGACCAGCCAGAACAGCAGCGAAGTCATCACGCCGGATGCGCCGCTCTGGCTGCACAGCTCAACGATCAGACCGGCGGGGCCGACGGCGAACACGGTGCCCACCATGATCAGCAGCACAACAGAGAACACACGCATCACGTTCTGCATCACGGGGCCTAAGTATTTGCCGGTGATCTCCGCGATGGAAGCGCCGTCGTTGCGCTCACTCATCATGCCGGAGAAGTAGTCATGCACACCACCGGCAAAGATGGTGCCGAAGGTGATCCACAGGAACACCACGGGGCCCCACAGAGCGCCCTGCATGGCACCAAAGATGGGGCCAAGGCCCGCAATGTTCAGCAGCTGGACGAGGAACAGCTTCCACTGGGGCATCACGACATAGTCCACGCCGTCATTGATGCGCACAGCAGGCGTTTCACGGTCGTCCGGGCCGAAGGTATTGTCCACGATCTTGCCATAGACGAAGTATCCGCCCACCAGGATCGCAAGACAGAGCAGGAAACTAATCATACCAGAAACCTCCTTTTTGCCCCTGCCGGCCGCGGCCCCATTCTGCCGCATACCCGGGGCTCTTTTCTGGCCTCATGGTAGCACACTTTTTTCCAGCGGAGAAATATCTTTCCGGCATGGGGCCATATGGTTTCCGATATAGCTGCAAAGAATTTTTGCCGCTTTTCCGTTTATTTTTTGACCATTTATCAGCAAAAATAAAACCGGGCGCTTATTTTCGCCCGGTTTTGAATCCATTTATTGGTTTTTCTGTCAATTCCGAAGGGAGCAACCTTTGCCGTGCCTTAGCCGGAAAGCCCCTTTATTTCACGGTGGAAGCCGCTTCCTTGTGGAGCAGATCCACAAAGGCCTGCTCTTCAGGGCGCAGGCGGCCCTTGTCCGGGTAGACCAGCACATCCCGCATCTGCTGGCGCTGGGCCGGGCACCTTTTCAGCACCAGATGGTACTGCTCCAGTGCCCTGCGGGGCATGGGCGATGCCCACATGTAGGCCGTGGGCAGCCGCTGCAGGATCGAGAACTGGCTGCACCGCTCATACACATGGATACGGCGCTCCGGGTTGACATGCCAGCGCACACCGTCGCCGCCCTCCTCGCCGGGCAGCTGGAAATCATCGTGGAGGATCTCCATATACTTGTCCAGCTCAGACAGGTCGCGGATCTCCTTCCGGGCCAGCGGGCCGTCCCGGTTGGTCAGCAGACTGTATTCAAAATCCATAATGGGTTCCATTTTCAGGCCCCGCCGGGCGCAGTAATGGGTATAGTGCTCGTCATCCTCCACGGCGTACCGCAGCAGAGCCAGATGATACCCCTGCCGCAGGACATGATCCAGTGCCTCCATGGAGCCGCCCTCCCGGATGTGGATGTGGAGCCGCTCAATGGAGGCCGCCTGCTCCAGATAATCCACCGCCGCATAGGAGGCATAGGTGGCGTGGGGGATCATTACCCGCAGTTCGGCGCAGCGCTCCTGCGCCTCCTGCACGCTCTGGTCCAGCCGATCCACCTCCCGCAGCACCCGTTCGGCCTGCTCGATGAAATGCCGTCCCTGCTCCGTGGGGATCATGCCGGTGGATGACCGCTCAAAAATGCGGAGATGATATTCTTCTTCCAGATTTTTCAGCGCCTTGCTCACATTGGGCTGAGCGGCATACAGCCGCTTTGCCGCCGCACTCACAGATCCGCATTCCATGATGGCGACAAGATACCGCAGTTCTGTAATGTTCAACTTTTTCTCTCCTTTTGGCGTTTTTTCCCTTGCGCCTAGTTTATCAGGCGGCACACGGGGCTGTCAAGCGTTGACGGGGCCCCGCTGCCGTTTTATAATGTAAGAAACAATCTGCCCGAAAGAGGTCGAAGAGGATGGAAGAAAAAAACTACCGCGTTCTGCGCATTGAGGAGCAGCTTTATGGCTGCGAGGAGCTGCCCGAGGGCCAGCCCGTGCTCTGTGATGTCCTGCTGGAGGCTGCCGACGGCACGCAGCGGGTTCTCCCCTACCCGGATGCCGAGCTGACCCGGCTGGACATCAACGAGGGCAGCACCGTCACCCTGCGGGATCACAGGCTGGCCAAAGCGGCGCACAAGGTCTATTTCACCCGCCACGGCGAGACCGTGTGGAACGTGGAAAACAAGATCTGCGGCATGACCGACAGCCCCCTGACCGAAAAAGGCCGTGCCCAGGCCCGGGAGCTGGGCGAAAAACTCCGGGCCAGCGGTCTCCGCATCGATGAGATCCTGTACTCTCCCCTGTCCCGCGCCACCGACACCGCCCGGGCCATTGCAGAAGCAACCGGCATTCCTGCCCGGTGTGAGCCCCGGCTCCGGGAGCAGTGCTTTGGCCGCTACGAGGGCACGCCCCGGGACGGCGAAGAGTTCCGTATCTCCAAGACCCACTTTGCCGACCGCTACTCCGGCGGCGAGAGCATGATGCAGCTGGCCCAGCGCATCTACAACCTGCTGGACGAGCTCCGGGCCGACACCGACAAGACCTACCTGCTGGTGGCCCACAACGGCATTGCCCGGGTGGTGCAGTCCTATTTTTACGATATGACCAACGAGGAGTACGCGGCGGCAGGCATCAAAAACTGCGAATTCGTGGAGTTTACATTCTGAACAAAGAAAGGACCCGCCGAGGGTCCTTTCTTTGTTTGCGGTTATTCCGCCTTGCGGTAATGGAACTGCTGGTCTCTGGTGATGAACAGGCCGATGCTGACCAGCAAAGCGGCCAGCTCGGCGGCTGTCACGGCCAGCCAGATGCCGTCAATGCCCAGCAGGAGCGGCAGCAGCAGAACCGCCGCCACCTGGAACAGCAGGGTGCGCAGGAACGAGATGAGCGCACTGGTCACACCGTCGCCCAGCGCCGTGAAGAAGGAGGACGCATAGACGTTGAACCCCATAATAAGGAAGCTCAGGCCATAGAGCCGGAAGGCCCGGGTGGTCAGAATGAGCAGGTTTTCATCATAGCCTACAAAGAAGCGGGCCACATGGGGGATGATGAACATGGAGCCGATGGTCATTCCCACTGCAACCACACCGATGAGCTTCAGGCTCTTGCGGTAGAGGTTGTTGACCTCTTTGCGGTTATTGGCACCGTAGTGGTAGCTGACGATGGGCGCACTGCCCACGGCATAGCCCACAAACACCGCCACGAACAGGAAGGACGCGTACATGATCACACCATAAGCGGCCACGCCATCCTCGCCCGCAAAGCGGAGCAGCTGGTAGTTGTACAGGATGTTCACCAGCGACATGGAAAGGTTGGTCATCAGCTCAGAGGAGCCGTTCACACAGGCTTTCAGCAGCACACCGCCCTCAAACTGCGGGCGGCAGAGGTGGAGCAGGCTGGTGTTTTTCCGGTTGAGGAAGTAGAACACCGGCAGCAGGCCGCCCACCACCTGGCTGAGCATGGTGGCAATGGCGGCACCCTCCACGCTCCAGTGCAGGATACCCACCAGCAGCACGTCCAGCACCATGTTGGTGCAGCCCGCGCCCACCGTGAAGTAAAAGCCCAGATGCGGCTTTTCGGCGGTGACAAAAAAGCTCTGGAACATATTCTGCAGGATAAAGGTGGGCAGGCTGAGCATCAGCACCCGGCCATAGCGCAGGGCGTAGTCCAGCATCTCGCCTTCGGCACCCAGCATCAGGGCCACCGGCCGGAGCAGCAGCATCCCCAGCACGGACAGCACGATGCCGGCGATCAGCGCCGTTGACATGAACAGGCTGAAGTAGCGGTCGGCACGGGCTTTATCGCCCTCGCCCAGCGTGATGCCCACAATGGCGCTGCCGCCGGTGCCCAGCATAAAGCCCACGGTACCCACCAGCATGGGCACGGGCATGATGAGGTTGACTGCCGCAAAGGCCGTTTTGCCCACAAAGTTTGAGACGCACAGGCCGTCCACGATGCCGTAAATGGAGGTAAACAGCATGGTGCCGATGCAGGGCAGCACAAAACGGATCAGCCGGGAATAATCAAAGTGATCCGAAAGTTGGATTTTCTTTTTTGACATGGATTCTCCTTTTTGCAGGGGTGGCTCACATCATTCCGCCGGGCCGCCAGCCGGTGCAGTAGCGGGCGTAATCGCGGTCGGCCTGTTTGACGTAAAGGAGGAACTGTTCCCTGCCTTCCTTGTCCGTGACCTGACGGACTTTGGTGGGCAGGCTCTGGCGCTGAAGCAGCTCCAGCTCATCGTTGAGCTCTTCCTCGGTATCAAAGGCATCCAGCTTGGTCCAGTGGGTGGCAAAGAGCCAGATGTTTGCAAGGGTGTTATTCATATTCAGTCTCCTTTTCCGGGGCATCGGCAAGGGTGCCGGCCCGGTAGAACGGCGCAATGGCGTTGGCATCGCCGTGGCGCACGATGGAATAGGTAATGTCGCAGTAGGGCTGGATGGCCGTGCTCTTTTCCACGGTGGAGATGAGCAGCACCTGCAGCTGCAGGCGGCGGAACAGCTCCATCATGGGGCGGATGCGGTCACTGGTCATCTTGCTGAAGGCCTCGTCCAGCAGGACAAGGCGGATGCTGTTCTCGCTCTTCTGGTAGATCTGCAGCAGGCTGGCGCAGATGGCCACATAGAAGGGAGCCTGATTCTCGCCGCCGGAGGAATCGCGGCTGACGCGGGAAAGATAGGCCTGCTGGCCCGAGACAGTGTTGGTCACCTTGATGTCATAGTCCAGATAGGTGCGGTAGTCCACATAATCCGAGAGGGTGGCACCGGAGGTGGTGCGGCCCTCCTGCCGGGCCCGGGTGTTCTCGTCCACATCAGCCATGATCTTTTCCATCAGCGCGTCCACCTGCCGCTCGTAGACGGGGTCGGCGGTGGCGGCAAGGTTGTCCAGCGAGTCGCCGTCGGTCATCTGCTGGTTGCCCTTGTCCACAATGACCTGATAGAAGGCGGCCAGCTGGGGGTCACGGCTGGGTTCCAGCTCAAAGCGGTAGACTTCCTCGCCGTAGGTCAGCTGCTCCATCACCTTGTTCAGCTCCCGGAACTGGCGGCGGGCGTTGAAGATATCATCCTTCATCCGGAAGAGGATATCCTTGCGGAAGCGGTCCTTGCAGTCCCGCTGTGCCTGTTCCAAACGGGCGGCGTAGCGTTCCAAGTCGATGCGCACAAGACTGTCGTGCTGGGCGCGGTACTGCTCCACCCCGGCCAGACCCAGCGGATAATCGCAGACATAGTGCTCGTTGTAATCCCTCTGGGCGGGTTCCAGCGTGGAAGTGAGATAAGATCGCAGGGTATCGTCCAGCCTGGTCTGTGCCTTTTCGGCAGTCTGTGCGGCGGCACGGGCCGTGCGCCCGCCCGTCATCAGGCCCTTTTTGCGTTCCTGTGCCAGAGGCTCCAGCAGCGGGTGCTGTGCAAAGAATGCCTCTGCCGCCTCCCTGCTCTGTGCAGCAGTCTCCACCGCCTTGCCCTGCTCCGCCTCACAGGATGCGATCTGCTTTTCGCAGACGCGGATATCGCCGCCCACCTGCTCCACGGCCTTGCGGGCGGTCTCCCACGCAGCTTCCCGGGCTTCTTCCTCGCGGTAGAGCTGCTGCAGCATGGGGTTCTCGCGGCAGTCCGCCAGCTTCTGCTCCTGCGCGGCGTAGTCGGCACGGGCAGCATCCAGCGCGGCCCGGCTGGCCCAGAGTTCAGCCAGCTGTTCCAGCGCATGGCCCCGCAGGACGTTCTGGTACTGGTCGTAAGCAGATTTCAGGGTCTTTTCGGTCTGGGCGGCTTCGCGGCAGCGGTCGGCCTGGGCGGCAAGCTGTGCTTCCAGCGCGTCAGCACGCTCCCTGCGGGCATCCAGGCCGATATAGCGCTGGGGCCTGCGCAGGCGTTCCAGCCGGAAGGGATGGTGGCGCAGCAGGTCCCGGGTGGCGCTGTCGGGGAAATGCTCCAGCGTGTCGGGGGTGTCGCAGCAGACGATGCGGCGCAGGATGGTATCCGCATACTGTGCGGCCAGCGGGTTTTCGCTGGTGACCTGGGCGGCAAGGCTGTCGGCGGGGGCTGTCTCTGCATGGCGGTCCGCCTTGCGGATGCCCGGGGTATCCAGCAGGCTGATGGGCCCCACCCGGTCGCCCAGCGCCACAAAGGCGCTCTTGGCGGCGGCATAATGGGCAGGCGGCACAAGGATATCGAACCGGCGGTCACCCAGGCAGGCTTCCACACAGTCCTGCCAGCTCTCATCGGCCACGGTCAGCAGCTCACAGAAGATCTTTGCATCCGCTGTCATGCCGCGGCTTTTCAGCTCGGCATTCACGGCATCCCGCACTTTGGTGGCGGCATCGCCGTGGGGGTAGACCCACTTGCCGCCGGACACGGCGTTCAGCTCGGCCCGCAGGCCTTCCTGCTCTTTTGCCAGATCCGCCGAAGCCTGCCGGGCAGCGAAATACTGCTCTTCCAGCGGCTTTTCGATGCGGGCCAGCGCCTCGGTCAGGGCGGGGAGATGTTCCGCCGTCAGGCGCTGGGGCCAGAGCTCCTTCTCCACCGCAAAGCCGCTGCGGTTCAGCTGAGTCAGCAGGCCGGTGATGGTATCTGCAGTCGCTTCCAGACCGTTCCTTGTCCGGGCCGCTGCATCCAGCGCGCTCTTTTTCCGGGCCAGCTCCTCGGTCAGGGCATCCAGCGCCCGGCCCGCGCCGCTGTCACCGGCCGCACCGTGGGCCGCCAGATAGGCCCGGCGGGCTTCGGCTTCGGCGTTCTTGGCGGCTTCGTATTTTGCGTTCAGGTCGGCCAGCTGGCGGCGGCCTGCATCCAGATGGCTCTGCCAGGAGGCATCCTCACCGGCATCCGCTTCGGCGCGGGCCAGCAGGGCCGCACCCCGGTTGACAAGGGCATCCGTTTCTTTGGCAGCAGCTTCCCGGCCATACGCCACGATCTGTTCCAGCGCGGCGGCACGGGTCTGGGCCTCGGCCAGAACGGCGTGGAGGTTTTCCAGCTCCACCCGGTCACCCTGCAGCGCTTCCAGATCCAGCTCAGGCTGGGGCAGGATGTACTGGTACAGGAACTCCCGGAAGTTGGGGATTTCGTCCATGCTGGTGCCCATCTGGAACACTTCGTTGAACTTTTTGCCCAGCGGGCTGGACGCGCGGCCAATGCCCAGGGCGCGGCAGATGCGGTCTCGGGCCTCGCTGGGGCTGCGGGTGTAGGACAGGCGGCCCACGGCGGGCTTGAAGTCCTCCTTGGCGCTGGGGGCACCGGTGTGCGGATCAAGGAAGGGCAGCTTTTCCAGCGTGATGCCGTCCTCGGAGATGTACCAGGTCTGGTCGCCGGGGTGAAGCTCCTGCATGGGGCCCTCGGATTCCACCCGGACAGCGATGACAAAGTTTGTCCGCTTGACGGTATCCCAGAACTCTGCACCGATGTATGCCACCGTGCGGCCCGGGCGGCGGTAGGCGTTCTCGCCGCGCTGCTTGGCGTGGACAGAGCCCTGCAGGGTGCGGCCGCTCTTTTTATTGCCCAGGGCATTGAAATTGCGGTTGGTGGTCAGGCAGTAGCGGATGGCATCCAGAATGGTGGTCTTGCCCACCGCGTTGACACCGATCATATAGGTCAGACGGGCACAATCGAAGGTGACATTTTCAAAGTTGTGCCAGTTGATAAGCTTCAGGCGCTTTAATTCGATCATTCTTCTTCCTCCCCGCTGGCATCTCCGTCAGGCCGCTCGTAGAGGGCCAGTTCCTCCCGGGTGCGGCTGCTCTCGGCGGCGGCATCGGCAAGGTCTGCGTCCGGCAGAGCCAGCAGCACAGTGGGGAACACCTCGATGCGGCTGTCCAGACCGGTCAGCCGCCCCACCGGGCGGGCCAGATTATACCTGCGCAGGGTGCGCATCAGCTCCTCCAGCGTGCGCTGGTCCAGCCGCCGGGGCAGGTTCATCTTCTGCAGCTCTGTCTGCACCTCTTCCACCGTGACCAGCACCTGATCGGCGCTGGCGGCAAGGCTCTCCCGCTTTTGCAGGTAGAGCAGGCGGAGCACCAGCAGCAGGATGCTCTCGTATTTCAGCAGCCGGGCCTGACTGCCCTCATGCTCGTTGACCAGCGCCGCCGCCTGCAGCGGAGCCGGGTAAAGCGTTACCGCATAGCCCAGCGGCGCGAACACGGCCCGCACCTCGGGCAGATGATCCTGCACATAGAGGTATTTTGCCCGCTGATCCTCCACGCCGCCCAGCACAAAGCAGTGGTTGAGCAGATAGTTTGCGGTCTCTTCCAGCATTTTATTCGGTTCGGCCATGGTCAGCGTCCTCCCTGCGGGGTGTCAGAATAAACTCTTCAAACCGGAAGCCGCCCCGTTCGACCCAGTTTCCGGTAAGGGTGATATCGTAAGCCCGGCGCGGCGACTGCGAGTAGGTGTGCAGGCCGATGATGCGGGCAAAATCGCGGGGGTATTCCTCCGCCAGCGTGGAGGCGGCCACCGCACTGCGGGCGGCAAGGGCCTGTTTTGCCAGCAGGCCCACGTTCTCCTCAGTCACGGCCATCCGGGCGTAATCCAGCAGCAGCTGCTGTTCTTTGCGCAGCTGCTCCGCATCCAGCCCGGCCTGCCGCACCGGGGCCAGCGGCGTTTCGCTGCGGGGCGCGGCGGGCGGGTAGAGGGGCTTTGCCCCGAACACCGCCGCCGGGTAGAGGTGCAGGTGCTTTGCCACCGGGCCGTCATCCGGCGCGAACAGCTGGTCGGGCGTTTTGATCTCCTCGGCATAGCGGCGGAGCAGGGCGGTGACACTGCCCTGCGAGGAGCGGTCGCTCAGCAGCAGGAATTGAGCCCGCTGCACAGCCCGCTTGCGGTAGCGGATGTGGCTCTGGTCGATCTGGCGCATCAGGGTGCTCATCTCTTCCAGCGAATCCCGCAGTTTCTGGATGAGGGCACGCACGGCAGGGGCGGCTTCGCCGGGGGCACAGCGCTCCACCCGGGCGTAATCCAGCGCCAGCCGGGGCAGGTATTCTGCCTCGCAGTCGTCCAGCTCCTCTTCCAGATAAGCGCGGTAGTTGAACAGGTTATCGCTGGTCTTGAAGCGGTGGTAAGCGGCGGCCACCACCTTTTCCTCGTACTGGTCGAAGAGCTCCAGCACCTCCTGCGGGGTGCGGTTGCGGGTAAGCCGGTCGATATAATGCCCGATGGATGCGTTCAGCGCCCGCAGGGACTTGTTCAGTGCTTCCAGATCGGAGGCCACCTCCCGCAGAACATTCTCATAGGGGCTCTTTTCCTCCCCGATGTTCTGCAGCAGCTGCCAGGCCTTGTACAGCTTGCCAGTGTAGGTGACAACGCGCGGGTTCAGGATCTCTTCCAGCGCTTCCAGCAGAGGGGCCACCTCGGGCACAAAGGCAAGGGCAGGCTCTTCCTCATAGCTGCCGGGCTGCTCTTCCAGCCAGCCGGTGCGGCGCAGGCGGAGCAGAAAGCCCAGCGCAAGGGTATGGGGATCCCGGGTGGGCTGTTCGGCTTCATCGCCCGCGTCATCGGCATCCAGTGCCAGCGGCTTTGCCAGTGCCGCAAAGTAATCCTCGGCCCGGCTCACCGCTTCTGCCCGGGAGATGGAGTAATCCGCCGTGTGGCGGCACTCCTCCCACAGCAGGAGCAGCAGCTCCGCATAAAACGCCCGGTTGGGCCCCGCCAGCGGGCGGAACAGCCGCGGGCTGACCAGTTCAAACAGCTGCATCCAAAGGTTCCTTTCTTTCGATAAAATCTATCTTTTATTGTACCACAATCAGAAGGATTTTGCCACAAATACAAAAAGCCCCGGAGGGCGGCTTTTCAGCCACGCTCCGGGGGTAAGACAGATTTAATTTACTTCTTGTATTTGGGGTTTCTGATCTGGAATGCCACTGCCATGTAGCTATGGCTATTGTCGCTCTTGACCACGACACCCAGCTTAGTCCAGCTGCCATTGCCATCCACTTTGACGTTGGTGCCGACCTCTCTATTGATCTCGCTCTCAACTGCCTTCAGGATTTTCGTCAAGAAAGACCCGTAATCGTATTTTGTCGTCACGGTAATGGTCAGATACTCTTCCTCTTTGCCTTCCACGTGAACTTTGCCAAAGAACTTTGCACCAAAGAAATCGATCTGTGCCTGCAGATCTTCGTTCAGGTGCTTCTCAGCCACAGCCTGCAGCTGCGGATCATTGACCTTTGCAGTAGCGGCCACACGATTATCACCAACGATGGCATCGAATGCAACTTTTTCTTTTTCCGGCTCTCTGGTGCCGGTGCTGCCGCCATCACCGCCGCAGGCGGTGAACAGAACAAGTACCATGGTCGCCGCCAGAATCAAAGCGGCCAGTTTTTTCAGCATTTTCATGTCGGGACCTCCAGTCGTTTTGTTGTGTTTTTCATCATATGCAGGGTGCCTTTCCATTTTGAAACAGGGCCCCTTCTGGCTTTATTTTATCCAACGAATGTTGCTTTTGTCAATTGCCAGCTTCACCAAACATTTTCTCCTGCTTTTGTTGTTTTTTCCAGAACGAATCTTCGCAAAGATCCTTTGCCATGCCCGGGGCAAAAACCGGAAAATATTTCCGGCGTTTACACAATTCTACCACGATTTGGTGCTAAACTTAAAGCAATGGGAACCGCCGGGTGCCGTTCCTGAACAAGGAAAAGGAGTTTGCCCCATGCAGCATGGTTCCCTGCGCGCTCCGGTGCGCGTTTTCATGGCAGCAGTTCTGCTGTGCCTGAGCTTTCTGGCCGCGCCAAAGGCTGCGGCGGCACAATTGCAGGATGTGAACGGCATCACGCTGCTGTCCTTCGACAGCCAGCAGATCGTCTCCATCGGCAACCAGACCTCGGGCCGGTGCAGCTGGTACGCCCTGCGCTACGCCCGCACCATTCTGGATGGCAAGCCCTGCTCAGGCAGCGGAATGTGGTCGAACGGCGCGGTATGGTCTGCCGCCGGTTACTACGCTTACAGCGGCTCCCTTTCCGGCTGCCTTTCCCGCCTGTATGAAGAGCTTCAGGCCGGGCGGCCCGTCATCGTACATCTGAAAAACACCGCTGTCAGCGGCGTGTCCAAGCACACCAACCGCGTGACGAGCTATGAATACCACCTCTCCGGCTCCGGCTGGAAAGAGGTCAACTACCCCCACATCGCCACCAGCAGCACCTACGGACACTGGGTGTGCGTGGTGGGCATCTCCCCCACGGCAGACCCCGAAAACCTGCGGGAGAGCGATTTCTATGCGCTGGACCCCGCGCGGGTCAGCGTGAACGGCACACTGGCCGTAACAAAGCTTTTGGATGGCACCATCTGGACTGATAACTCTCCCTTAAAAGTCGCAGCCTGACGCTCCCTTACAAAACACAACAGCCCCCGGAACATGCAGGGTTCCGGGGGCTTCGTGTTTTGTATCGGGGAGTTACAGCTCCTGATAGGCGCTCATCATGGCGGGGATGAACTGCTTTTTGCGGCTGACCACGCCGGGCAGCGTCCAGCTGCCGTCGGCGGCGGGCCGGCTCTCAAAGCCGTTGCTCAACACCTCGGCGGCGTAGCGGCCGGTGCAGATGACCACGCTCTCCTCCTTGGGCACATCGGTCAGCAGCATGTAGAGGTCCTCCACGTTCTGCTTGTTGCGGGCTTCCTCCAGATAGGGCTGGAGCAGCGCCTGGGCGGCCTGCAGGTTTTTGCGGGTCATGTAGCTGCCCTGCGCCACGCCAAAGCGGATATCGCCGCACATGAACACCTTGAAGTCCTGCAAAAAGACCTCTTCGGGGGTCTTGCCGTCCAGTTTTTCACCGGCCTCGAACATTTCGGTGGAAAACTCTTCGATGTCCACACCTGCGATCTTGGCCAGACGTTTGGCGTTGTTTTCATCCACGGGGGTGCAGGTGGGGCTGCGGAAGGCCAGCGTATCCGAAAGGATGGCCGCCAGCAGCAGGCCCGCGATCTGGGGCGGGATGTCCACACCGTTTTCATCGTACATCTGGGTGATGATGGTGGCGGTGCAGCCCACGGGCTGGTTGCGGAAGTAGACCGGCCCGCTGGTCTCCAGACTGCCGATGCGGTGGTGGTCAATGATCTCCAGGATCTCGGCCTGATCAAAGCCCTCCACGGCCTGGGTGGCCTCGTTGTGGTCCACCAGAATGATGCGCCGCTTGCGCAGGGCAATGACGTTGCGGCGGCTGACCATGCCGCAGTATTTGCCGTCCTCATCGAGGATGGGGAAATAGCGGTGGCGCACCTTTGCCATCACCCGCAGCACATCGGCCACAGGGGTGACGAGGGTGAATTTGAGGATGTTGTCCCGGGTCATATAATAGGAGATGGGGGCGCACTGGCTGATGAGCTTGCCCGCCGCGTAGGTATCCACGGGGGTGGTCATAATGGCAACGCCGGTCTCATCGGCAATGCGCTGGATGGTGCGGCCCACCTTGGCCCCATTGCAGATGATGAGCAGGGAGGCTTCCTTTTCAATGGCGCAGAGCTGGCTTTCGTACCGGTTGCTCAGAATGACGATATCCCCCTTTTCCACGCTGCTTTCCAGCATCTCTGGGGTGGCGGTGCCGATCTTGATGTGGCCGGTGGTGCAGACCGCGTCGGCATTGCCCACCACCATGGTGCCGTTCAGCGTTTCAAGGATGTTCTTATAAGAGGTACGGCTCTTGGCCAGCACCGCGGTATCGAACACGTCCATGTTGGCGGTGGCAAGATCCTTCACGGTGATGATGCCCTCCAGCTCGTTGTCCGCGCTGGTGATGGACAGGGTGTCGATCTGCTGGTCGCGCATGATCTTCCATGCGCGGCGCAGGCTGGTGGAGCCCGGGATGCCCGGCATCTCGCGGTAATCCACGTCCCGGATCTTGGGGTTCACGTCGGTGCACATCCGGGGCGGCGTGACACCGAATTTTTTCAGGACGAACTCGGTCTCCTGATTCATTTTACCAGCACGGCGCGGCTCGCAGACCAGCGTGCTGGTGCGGTTTTTGAGCTCCGCATAGGCAATGGCGGAGCAGATGGAATCGGTATCGGGGTTGCGGTGCCCGATGACCACGACCTTGTGTGCTTCTTTTGGCATAGGTTGTTCCCCTCTCTGGGTCAGATTCATTTACCTTCCGATCGGCCCCATGCCCCAAACCACCGGGCACGGCTGCCAGCTACATTTTAACACAACCGGCCCCGGGGGTAAAGGCGGCAGACATCTTTTTCTTGACAGCGCCCCAAAAATCGTCTATCCTTGACCTGAATTTTTTTCTCTTTGGAGGTCACCCCATGAAAAAGCTGTTCCGCGCCCTTTCCCTCTGCCTGACGCTGGCCCTGTGCGTGTTCTGCAGCACCGCCGCGCTGGCCGAGGCTCCCGCCGCCACGCCCGCCCCCCAGGACGAACGTGTCATCACCGATGTAAGCCCCCTTGAGGATCAGATCCGCAACATCGTCGGCTTTACCACCAGCACCGGCGGCCCCTACGATTTTGAACAGGCCGACCATAAATCTGCCGTGCAGGCCTACGGTGCAGAACCCGCCGAGGGTGCCGTGGCCCTGCTGCGCATCTACGCCCGGGCCGAGGACCGGGGCGATGCCTCCATCAATTCCAGCGGCCACTCCTTCCTCTCGGTGCGGAACGTTTCGGACCATGACATCGAGGTGGGCGGCCTGCGGATCGCGCCCGACACCGAGATGACCTTCAGCCCCCGCGGCAACCGCTGGGAACACACCGGCATCTGGTACAATCTGGAGGGCTACTACAAGCGCTATCTGGCCGATTCCTACTACCAGAACATCTATGCTGTCCAGACCTCACTGGATCAGGGCCAGCTGGACGTGGTCAACCGCAACCTTGCCAAATCTGACCACTGGTCGGCCTACTTCAACTGCGCCGCCTTTACCGAGAGCATGTGGAACGCTGTCTGCGCCGACACCCTTTCCGCCGGGCAGCCCTACACCCCGGAGAACCTGCGGAACGACATTCTGGCCAAGTACGGCGATCTGGCCGCGTACAATCCCCAGGTCCCCTACGACTACATTGTTTATTACGGCACCAGCCTGACCCCCAGCAAAGAGTTTGCCTGATTTTCAGGTTTGTTGGATACAACGCCTTGATTTTCACGTCATTCCGCGCTATCATGGGTGTGTTTGAATCCACGCGCCAAGGGAGGACACCATGACAGACGCATCGACCACATCAAGACCGCTGTTCAACCGCCAACAGCTCATTTCACTTTTCCTGCCGCTGGTGGCAGAGCAGGCCCTCAGCATCTCCATCGGTCTGGCGGACACCCTGATGGTCTCCTCGGTGGGCGAAGCCGCCGTTTCGGGCGTGAGCCTGGTGGACTCCTTCAACGTGCTGATGATCCAGCTGCTCAGCGCACTGGCCACCGGCGGCGCGGTGGTCGCCAGCCAGTACATCGGCCACCGGGAGCCCAAACGGGCCAAGGCCAGCGCCGCACAGATCATGTTCATTATGATCTCGCTCAGCGTGGTCACCGCCGTCATCGTGGCGGTGGGGCGGCACGCCATCCTGCGGGGCATCTTCGGCTCCATTGACGCGGATGTGATGCGCTACGCTGAGACCTATTTTCTGCTCTCGGCCCTGAGCTATCCTTTTATTGGCGTGTACAACGCCGGTGCGGCCCTGTTCCGCGCCCAGGGCAACAGCAAGATCAGTATGCTTTCCAGCCTGGTGATGAACGTGGTGAACATTGGCGGCAACGCCATCCTGATCTACAGGTTCGGCATGGGCGTGATGGGTGCGGCCACCGCCAGCCTCGTGAGCCGGATGATTGCCTGCTTCACCGTGATGTTCCTGCTGCAGAAGCCGGACTGTGCACTGCGCATCGACCACCTCACCGACCTGAAGCCTGACCTCGACCTCATCAAGCGCATCCTGAAAGTCGGCATTCCCGCCGGCATCGAGAACGGCATGTTCCAGATCGGCAAGCTGTCGGTCTCCAGCCTGACCAGCACGCTGGGCACCGCCGCCATTGCCGCAAACGCCGTGGCAGGCAACATCTCCAGCTTCCTGAACGTGCCTGCCTCCGCCGTGGGCATCGGCGCGCTGACCGTTGTGGGCCAGTGTCTGGGTGCCGGAGAAAAGGCACAGGCCAAGCGCTATTCCCGCCTGCTGCTCCTGACCGCCTACGCCGGGGACTGGGCGATGAATCTTTCCGGCCTGTTCTTCCTGAACAAGCTGGCGCTCTCCTGGTTCAACCTCTCGCCGGAGGCCTACGGCATGGCACTGGAGCTGATGGTCTGGTTCAACGCTGTATCGCTGATCCTGTGGCCCTCCAGCTTCACCCTGCCCAACATCCTGCGCGCCGCCGGAGATGCCGCCTTTACCATGACGGTCAGCGTCATCTCCATGTGGGTATTCCGGGTGGCCTTCTGCTACCTGATGGTGCTCAAGTTCCACTGCGGCCTGCTGTTCATCTGGATGGGCATGTTCCTGGATTGGGCCATGCGCTCGCTGTTCTTCTGCGTCCGCTTTGTCCGCGGCAGGTGGATGGAACAAAAGGTGATCTGAGTTTCCGTATATCCGGCCCTCTCCGCCATTGCAGTTTTGGCGGGGAGGTCCTTTTTTGTGCAGGAAACCCGCATCCTGTCTCGTATCAATAGGCAGAAGCTTCTCTCCCCTGCATCCGCTTCCCCAAAGCATACCAAATTCCGCGCGGATGTGTTCACGATTTTGTCAGCTTTTTGTCTTGTTTTCTTCGTCTTTGCGCGGTATAATCATACGCTGCAAAGAACTTTAGGCGGGGCTGCAGCCCCCATTCCAGAAAAGGAAGTGTGTTCCATGCGCAACTGGTTTTCCCGCCATCCCGTTTCGTTCATGGCGTTTTATCTCCTGTTTTACCTTTCGGCGTTCCATTGGCTCGAAGTCCATATTGCCGTGCCCGATGTTCTGGTGCACTGCCATCTGGACGACCTGATCCCCTTTTGCAAATATGCCATCGTGCCCTACTTTGCGTGGTTTTTGTGGATCCCGTTCACCCTGTTCTACCTGCTGTGGAAAGCGCCTCGGGCCGACTTCTGGCGGCTCTGCCTGCCTCTGTTTGCGGGCATGACCATTGCGCTGGCCTGCTATGTCATCCTGCCCACCGGGCTGGACCTGCGGCCCTACCGGGTGTACGGCAGCGACCTCTTTGCTCAGGCCGTGCGGATGCTCTATGCCACCGACACGCCCCTCAATGTCTGCCCCTCCATCCATGTGTTCAACTCCGTCACCCTGATGATGGCCTACTACCGCAGCCGCATCTTTGAAACGCCGGGCCGCCGCTGGATGCGGCCTGCTTCGGCGGTACTGTGTATGTCCATCATTGCGTCCACCGTCCTGCTCAAGCAACACAGCTGCATTGATGTATTGCTGGGCATCCTGCTGGCCATGGCGCTGGATACGGCCATGACCGCACTGGAACGCAGCGAGAGCCGGATCCCCCAGCGGCTCTGAATCTGCATTGAAAAACACCCATGCCGGCGCTGGCATGGGTGTTTTGCATTTTGGGGCATTACGGAGCCGGGGCAGTGAACTCTTTCAGGTGCGCTGTATCCAGCTCTTCGGCATCTTTGGCCGCTGATGTATAGGAAATTTTCAGATATTTCAGGGCCGTATCGTTTGCCAGCAGTTTTTTGCAGGTTTCCGTATCAAACGTGATGTTGTTGGTCAGATCCAGCCAGATCAGCTGCGGCATCTGGGTCAGGGGAGTATAATCCATGTCCTTGTAGGCTTCCTGTGCACCCTGAGAGAGAGACATACTCAGATACTGCACACTGCTTCCCGCCAGCGGGGCAAAGCTGTCGATCTCCGGCCCTTGGCACAGCTGCAGAAAGCTCAGATTTTCCATCTGCTTCAGCGGTTCCAGCGAACCGATCCGGGTCACGTCCAGTCTCAGGACCCGCAAGTCAGCTCCGGCCAGCTGGGTCAGATCGACCTCACTGCCGGTGATCCACAGCATCTTCAGCGACTTCATCTGCGCCAGCGCCGAAAGGTCGGAGACATTGGAATCCGCCCGGATCCCGTCACTGCCATACTTCAGCTCTACCACAGAATCCAGCTTTGCAAAGGTCGGGAATGCGCTGCTCTCCACACTGGGCACACTCAAAAGCATCAGATTTTTGCATTCCTCCAGACCTGTCAGATCTGTAATGGGTGGGGCTCCCCTTCTATTATTGACCGACAATACCTGCAAGCTGTCAAAATGCCGCAGGTCTGCCAGAGAGGTCACCGGATCATACGTTCCCTCTACGCTGACTGCGCAGGCTGCCAGCTGCTCATTGCTGCTGACGTTTCCCCCAATGTCCACCCCGTCCGGTGCATCTTTGACGAGGAGATCTTTCACGCCGGTTCCGGAATTTATCGAGACTCGCTGATAATCCCAGACATCACTGTGATAGATATCTCCCTTCGGGCGGTCAAGCCATTTCCGGACGTGCTTTTCCATCACAGGGTCCTGCCACTCAATGACATAATCCTCCCCATGCTCGGCGTGACTGGCCGGAACCGTAAGTGTCGTCTGCTGAACGAAAACATCCTGCATTTCCGAACGGAAAGGTCCCGGTCCCAGATTCAAAGAGCTTGCACATGCGCTGAACAAAAGCATTGCACAAATCAACAAACTCGACGCTTTTAACATTTTACGCATAACAGGCTCCTTTCTGTTTCAGCAAAATCTCTAGTTATATTCTACCATAGATTGTTTTTTTTTGTAAAGAAAAAACCCACGATCTTTGCACAGGCATGGCAAAAATCGTGGGTTTGCTTAAAACAGATTTTCCGGCAGGTAGATATCCTGCTTGGGCACCTTGTCCCAGGAAAAGTCTGGGATCAGGCTTTCCGGGGTGCGGGGAGCCGGTTCAGGTTGGAGACCATAGGCAAAGGCAAGCCTGCCCACGATCTCCTGTGCCGTATACTTTGCCCGGAGGTTTTCCAGGCTCTGGTCCCCGTCCCGTTTGGACAGGCGGCGGCCATCGGGAGCCAGCAGGAGCGGGCAATGGGCAAACTTTGGGGCGGGCAGGCCCAGCAGACGGTAAAGATAGAGCTGCCGCGCGGTGGAAGAGAGCAGGTCCGCGCCCCGCACCACCTCCGTCACGCCCATGCGGGCATCGTCCACCACCACAGCCAGCTGGTAGGCAAACACGCCATCAGCGCGGCGGAGGTAGAAATCCCCGCAGTCGCGGAGCAGGTTCTCGGTGTGGGGACCCATACAGCCATCGGTGAAGGTGATGTCCTCATCGGGCACCATGAGACGATAGGCCGGGGCTTTCTTTTTGCTCTTTTCGGCAATCTGCTCCGTCGTCAGCCCCCGGCAGGTGCCGGGATAGATCACATTGCCGTCGGAGGTGTGGGGTGCGCTGGCGGCATGGAGCTGGGCACGGGAGCAGAAACAGGGGTAAACAAGGCCCTGTGCTTCCAGTTTGTTATAGCTCTCGGTGTAGATAGCGGCGCACTCGCTCTGGTAATAGGGGCCGTTGGGGCCGCCGCTGCTGCCGCCCTCGTCCCAGACAAGGCCCAGCCAGCGCAGGTCCTCTTCCAGTGCGTCGGCATATTTGCGGGGGCAGCGCTCGGCATCCAGATCCTCAATGCGCAGAACGATGCGCCCGCCCTGACTTCTGGCGCTGAGCCAGGCCAGCAGGCTGCAGGCCAGATTGCCCAGATGCAGCCGCCCGCTGGGGCTGGGGGCAAAGCGCCCAGTCACAGCGCTCACAGGCCCAGCTTCCACTCGCCGTCCACAGGCTGGGAGATGGGCGTGTTATAGAACTCGGCCACGGCCTTTGCCATGTACTCGGCATCCTTGCAGCTGGCGGTCTCCATTGCGGAATGCATGGCCAGCTGTGCCAGACCGATATCCACCATGGGGATCAGGATCTGGTGGCCCAGCAGGTTGCCCAGCGTGGAGCCGCCGGGAACATCCGCGCGGTTTGCGGCCACCTGCACCGGCACACCGGCCTTTTTGCAGATCTCAGCAAAGGCAGCGCCGGTAAAGCCGCTGGTGGTGTAGGTCTGGCGGGCATTGTACTTCAGCAGCACACCGCCGCCCATGACCGCCACATTGGCGGGATCGCTCTTTTCGGGGTGGTTGGGGTGGGTGGCGTGGCCATTGTCGGCGCTCAACAGCAGGCTGTTGGTGCAGGCACGGATGCTCTGCTCCCGGGTCACGCCCAGCTTTTCCTCAATGCGAGCCAGCACATTGGCCATCAGGGTACCCTGTGCGCCCTGCCGGCTGGAGGAGCCCACCTCCTCGTTGTCGAACATGACCCACATATCGCCCCGGCCTTCCTCCTCGCCGCGGCCCTGCAGGAAGCCCCACAGGGTGGTGTAGGCGCATTCCAGGTCATCGATGCGGCCGGACATGAAGTATTCGCCCTTCAGGCCCACGCGCTCGGCCTTTTCACGGGTGCAGAGCACCAGGTCAGCGTCCACGATGTCCTCAGCTTTGACCCCGGCCTCCTCAGCCAGAGCGTCCCGCAGGGTGGAGCCTGCCTCACCAAAGATGGGCTGCAGATCCACCTGAGGGTTGTACTTCATGCCGTTGTTCAGGTCATGGCTGAAGTGGATGCAGAGGTTGGGGATAACAGCCAGCGCCCGGTCGGGGTGGACCAGCAGGCTCCGGATGCCGTTCTCCGTGCGGACCAGAATGCGGCCCGCCACGCTCAGGGGACGGTCCAGCCAGGTGGGCATGATCATGCCGCCGTAGCCCTCGGTCTCCGCCTTGGCAAAGACCGTGTCCTTGCCGCCGTCCAGCTGCTTGATGCGCCAGGTGGGAGAATCGCTGTGGCTGGCGGTGACATGCCAGCCGGTCAGCTCGCCCTTGGGCATCCGCCATGCCAGCACGGCAGAGCCGTTGCGGGTGGTGTAATATCTGCCGCCGGGCACCAGCTCCCAGGCTGCGCTCTCGGGGCAGTTCTGGTAGCCGTTCTCTTCCAGGATCTTCACAGCCGCAGCCGTGGAGTGGAAGGCGCTGACACCGGCGTTCAGGAAATCGAAGAGACCTTCGACAGAAAAGGTGTTATTCTGCATTTTATGTTCTCCTTTATTTTTAGGTTATCCATTGCTAAACCTCTCCGTCATTGCTTCGCAATGCCACTTGTCCGGGTTGCGGCTCCCAACATTCACTTCGTGCAAAGTATTGCACTTGTGCCTTGTTGGCCGCTGCCCCAACAACAACTCCCTTCATCCGCCACTGGCGGCGGTTGTTGTTGCCTAATAGGAGAGGCAGGGGATTTTTTGGCTCCCCTGTTAGAGGAGCTGTCGCCGCAGACAACTGAGAGGTTTCGCCACAATTATACCGTTTCTCTTATCAAAATGCAATCACACCGGGGCCATCTCGGCAAGCTGCTGTTCAAGCGCATGGCGGAACTGGGCGGCGTGCAGGCCGCAGACCAGCTGGACCCGGGTGCCCTGCACCACAAGACCTTTATGGGGCAGGGAGAGCAGAGCCCCCATATCCAGCAGCGAGGCATCCCGCACCGTGAGCCGGAGGCGGGTGAAGCAGTTTCCCAGCTGGGCGATGTTCTCCGGCCCACCCAGCGCGGCGATGAACCGGCACACCTCCTGCGGGTCGGCGTACGGGGACTGGTCTGCGGAAAGGGCTGCTTCCCGGCCCGGGGTGGGCAGATTCTTTACTTTGATGAGGATGCTGAACACGGCAAAGTAGGTCAGGATCTCCGCAAAGCCCAGCAGATAGAGCAGCGGCATGTTCTGCAGCTGCTCCCCGGCGCTCAGGTTGAACACCAGCGACCCCAGCAGGTTGGAGGTGAAGGCCCGGACATGCAGGACATGGAGCAACACCATAAAGCCGCCCGTAATGACCGCATGGGCCACCCAGAGCAGGGGCGAAACGAAGCAGAACAGAAAATCAATGGGTTCGGTGATGGAGGCCACCGAGGCCGTGACCGCCAGCGGGATCATAGCGGCGGCGGTACGGGCACGGTTCTCTTTGCGGGCCGTGAAGATGAAGGCCGCTGCAATGCCCAGATAGCCAAAGGTCTTGGTGAAGCCGGTGTACATCCAGACGATACCGTCTGAGAGGGGCAGACCCATGGTGTACTCGGTCATGCAGACGGCGTAAGCACCTGTGTAGGTCACAGAGCCTACGGTCAGGCTGCCGCCCAGCGAAGAGAACTGGAAGGGCATATAGATGAGGTGGTGCAGGCCGGTGGGGATGAGCAGCCGTTCCAGAAAGCCGTAAAGGAACACACCCGCGTTCCCTGAAGCCGCGATCCAGCCCGTGAGGGCGCTGACCGCCCGCTGCAGCGGCGGGCAGACGAAGCAGAACCCCAGCCCCAGTGCCACCGCCAGCGCCGACAGCCACAAAAACGACCACCGCAGGCCCGAATAGAGCTGGGTGATCATGCCATAAAACTGCTTTTCGCAGGTGCGGTTGAAGAGCCACGCCGCCGCAAAGCCCAGCACGATGCCGCTTGCCACGCCGGTGTCCACCACCTGAATGCCCAGAATGGTGGTCTGGCCCGTGCCCGCAAGGCCGGTCATCCCGTTCGGCTGGGCAAGCAGTCCCAGCGCTTCCAGCGCGGTGTGGTTGGCTGTGAGGAACACCAGGTAAGCCATCAGCGCCAGCAGGGCGGCATCCTGCTTTTCGGTTTTGGCGCGCACGGCAGCCACCCCAACGCAGAGAATGACGCTGAGGTTGTTGATGAGCACCATCATCCCGTTGTAAAGCAGCTGCCCCATCAGCTGCAGCGGAGCCCACTGCAGCACCGGCAGCGCCTGACACAAGGGCTTGCTGGTGAGCAGCGCCCCCAGCACCAGCAGCAGGCCCGCCGCCGAAAGATAAGACAGCGGCGACAGCAGCGACTGTGAAAAGCGTTCCAGCCGCCGCAGAAATTTCTGCATCCGTTTCTCCTCCTTTTCCCGGTTCTTCACCCGTTTCTCCCAGTTTGACTATGGCCGGATTATACGCGCCAGCGCAAAAAATGTCAATCCCGCCCGACTGAGAAAAAAACGACAAAAGTTTGTATAGTTTGCACAGCCGGGGTGAAAAATCGTCCTGTGCACGCCGATTGACAACAGCCCGGCAGAACAGTATACTAGAAATGTACCAGAGCAGTTTCTCCGGCAGATGGGCCGGAACACGATAAAAGGAGGCTTTCCTATGATTCGCAAGCGTATTCTTTCCCTGCTGGTCTGCGCCGCCCTGCTGTGCGGCGTGCTGGCGGGCTGCAGCACCTCTTCCGGCAGCACTGCCGCTTCCAGCTCTTCCGCTTCTGCAAGCGAGAGCATCCCCTCTTCCACCGTGACCGCCGACACCGGCAAGGTGGGCCCGCTGGACGCAGGCGAGAATTCCCTGTTCTCCCTCTCTGACCCGGACGATGCCTTTGCCCCCTGCCTCGGTTGGGGCCCCGGTGTGTCCGGCTGCTCGCTGAAATCCGTCATCGCGGCGGCTTCCCTGCTGAAATGGGCCGATGGCTGCAACATGAGCATCCAGCCGGTCAGCGACATCAAAGATGCCTATACCCAGTGGTTCGACAGCCTGAGCGCCGATGACCAGCAGAGCTTTGCCGACGCCTGGCCGCTCATCAAGGCCGATGCCGAGACCCTGCTGACCGACAAGGACAGCATGACCGGCCGCATTGAGGATGCCGGTCTGGATGCCAAAGAGCTGCCCGGCTGTTCCGAGGAAAACTGGAAAGCCCTGGCCGATGTCATTGACGTACTGGTCCCGGCTTCCAGCGAGTATTGAGCGTCCTGTCTGCCCCTGAATGCAAGAGACATAAAAATAAGCCCGACGTTGTCGGGCTTATTTTTATGTTCAGATCTTCTTCAGGGTGTACTGGCGGGTGCCCATGCCGATCTTTTCGGCCTGCTCCAGCGTTGCCTTCCACTCGACATTGGGGTTGGAATCCTTGAAGTTGTCGTGGTGGCAGTTCCAGCCGGGCTTTGCAAGGTTCTGGCCCAGCTGACTGTTGGGCAGGGGCTGTGCGTTCAGGCAGGCATCGGCACAGGCCTGATCCAGCGCCACGGGGTCAAAGGAGGCGAACATGCCGATATCCGGCAGGATGGGAGCATCGTTCTCGCCGTGGCAGTCACAGTTGGGGCTGATATCCTGCACCAGGCTGATGTGGAAGCAGGGGCGGTCTGCACAGACGGCGGCGGCGTACTCTGCCATCTTGCGGTCCAGCTCCTCGTTGGCGCTGCTGTCGATGGAATAGATGGCATCGAAGTTGCAGGCACCGATGCAGCGGCCGCAGCCCTTGCACTTTTCGTAATCAATGACCGCCTTGTTGTTCTCGTTGTAGCGGATGGCATCGGAGCCGCACTCCTTGGCGCAGCGGTGGCAACCGCGGCAGAGTTCCTCCTGCACGGCAGGCTTACCGGAGGAGTGCTGCTCCATCTTGCCCGCACGGGAACCGCAGCCCATGCCGATGTTCTTGATGGCTTCGCCGAAGCCGGTCGCTTCGTGGCCCTTGAAGTGGGTCAGGCTGATGAAGATGTCGGCATCCATAATGGCGCGGCCGATCTTGGCGGTCTTGCAGTATTCGCCGTTGGGCACGGGCACCTCAAGCTCATCGGTACCGCGCAGGCCATCGCCAATGATAATCTGGCAGCCGGTGGTCATGGGCCAGAAGCCGTTTTCCTGCGCGCAGCTCAAGTGCTCCAGCGCATTCTTACGGCTGCCCGGGTACAGCGTGTTGCAGTCGGTCAGGAAGGGCTGGCCCCCCTGCTCCTTGCACAGGTCTGCCACCACCTTAGCGTAGTTCGGGCGCAGGAAAGCCAGGTTGCCCAGCTCACCAAAGTGCATCTTGATGGCCACGAACTTGCCGTCCATATCAATGCTCTTGATGCCCGCCGCAATGCACAGGCGGCGCAGCTTTTCGGTCAGGCTGGTGCCCACAGGACACCGGAAGTCGGTGTAATATACAGTCGATGCTTCCATAGGATTCTCCTCCGTTTTTGACAATTTCAGGCGCGGCACTCTCCCGCCGCCGGGTTCTCTCTTTATGGCTCCAGTATAGCACAAGGCCAGGGCCGGTGCAATTGCCCCAGGGCGCAAAAAAGCCGCCCGTGCGGGCGGCTGGGGTGTTTGGGGAGCGATTTACGCAATGGCGGTGATGGCGGCCACGGCCAGGACGATCAGGCCCAGCACGATGCGGTAAAGACCGAAGAACTTGAAGTTATGGCGCTTGACGTAATCCATCAGGAAGCGGATGGCAGCAAGGCTGACCACAAAGGCGACCACGCAGCCCACCACGAGGACAGCGATCTCGGTGCCGGTCATCGCAGCGCCGGAGAGGACGAACTTGACCACCTTGAGCAGGGACGCGCCCGCCATAACCGGGATGGCGAGGAAGAAGGTGAACTCGGCCACACAGGCACGGGACAGACCCAGCAGCAGGCCGCCCACGATGGTGGCACCGGAGCGGGAGGTGCCGGGGATGATGGCCAGCATCTGCCACACGCCGATGATGAAGGCTTCGCGGTAGGTGATCTGTTCCAGCCGGGTGACATGCGGGGCGGTGCGGCGGTTCTCCACAAGGATGAAGAGGACACCGTACAGGATCAGCATGGCGGCGACTGTAATGTAATTGTAGAAGCGGGCCTCAAACCAGTCGTCCAGCGGGCTGATGATGAGCACCGGGATGGTGGCGGCCACCACCTTGAACCAGAGCTGCCAGACGGCAGGTTTGGAGCAGACGCGGCCATGACGCAGACCAAAGGGCCAGAGCTTATTCCAGAACAGCACCACCACGGCCAGAATGGCACCCAACTGGATGACCACGCGGAACATGGACATGAATTCCTCGCTGGCGTTGAACTTGACCACCTGCTCCACCAGGATCATGTGACCGGTGGACGAGATGGGCAGCCACTCGGTGATGCCCTCCACAATGCCCATCAGGATGGCTTTCAGTATTTCAAGAAACATGGGTTCTCCTCCCTGCAAAGCGGCACAGGCGCTCTGCACACATTCAGATTGGGTTCGCTTTCCAGTATATCATATTCTGAGAGCCTGCGCACGAAAAATCACAAATTTTATACAGGAGCACTGTCTGCTTTTTCTGTATTTATCTGCCGCCGGAAATATGCTATACTGGACACAACGCTTTTCCCTGTGTTTCCTTCTGACACGGACTGCCGGGCCAGATAAAAACAGATTTTGAACAATGAGGTGACATCCATGAATATTCTGGTGATCGGCTGCGACCAGGTGGGCGCGGCACTGGTGCGGGATCTGGAACGCATCGGCCATGATATTTCCCTGGTCGAAAAGGACCCTGAGCAGCTCAAGCGGCTGGACAGCTTTGACGATTACTCCTTTGGCGGCACGGCCCTTGTGGGCGACCCCACCGACCCCGACATCCTCAAGCAGGGCGGCGTGGAGAACTGCGACGCGGTGGCCGCTGTGTGCGAGGATGACTCCGTGAACCTGATGGCCGCACAGATCGCAAAGAACATCTTCCGGCGCGAAAAGGTCATCTGCCGCGTCTCTGACCCGCATTTGCAGGTGCTCTACCACAAGACCTACGAGCTGGACACGATCTGCCCCACCATCCTGACAGAACAGGCCGTGTTCCGTGCGCTGGCGAAGTGAGGAGTAAAACCTCTCAGTCTCGCACCCGCTCGACAGCTCCCCTAGTAGGGGAGCCCTTGGCAAATGCGTAAAGCTTTACCTGACTGCCAAGGCCTCTCCTACTAGGAGAGGTGGCAATGCGAAGCATTGACGGAGAGGTTTTATCCCAAAATAGTTTTACGTAAAGTAATACGAGGTGTCAATATGAAAGTTTGTATTGCAGGCGGCGGGCGTGTTGGGCGGTATCTGGCCCAGAGCCTGCTGACGAACCACCATTCGGTGGTCATCATTGAACCCATCGAGGCCCAGTGCCGGATGCTGGCAGATTCGCTGGACATCCCCGTGATCTGCGGCGATTCCATCAGCGTGGACACCCTGCGCACCGCCGATGTTGGCAGCTGCAACGCCTTTGTGGCCGTGACCGGCTCGGACGAGGACAACCTCGTGGCCTGCCAGATCGCCAAGCGGGAGTTCGGCGTGGACCGCACCGTGGCCCGGGCCTCCAACCCCAAGAACCGGGAGCTGCTGCACACCTTAGGCGTGGACACCGTGGTCTGCGGCACCGACAACCTGAGCCACATTCTGGAGCGGGAGATCGAGACGGATACCATCCGCCAGCTGCTCAGCCTGGGCGGCGGCACGGCCAGTCTGAACGAGATCCTGCTGCCCGAGAACTTCAAGTTTGCGGGCAAGGCCATCATGGATGTGCCCATTCCCGGCGATGCCATTCTGGTCAGCATCACCCGCGACACCGAGTTCATCATCCCCCACGGCAACACCGTTCTGCTGCCCTGGGACCGCATCCTGGTGCTGACGCAGGACGATACCCTGCACCTGCTGACCGATGCCTGGGAGCTGAACAGCAAGTGACGGAGCGGGAGCTGCGCCGCACGGCGCTCATCATCCCGCCCCGGGGCCGGGCTGTGCTCTGCTGCTGGGCCGCCATCCCGGGCCTGTTGGCGGCTCCCTTTGTGTTCTGGCAGAGCCTGCCCGCCGGGATGGTGTTCTGCCTGCTCTGGGCCGCACTGGTGGCGGTGGTGTACCAGCGCGCCTGCAGCTATGCCGCCGCGCTGGGCGCGGAGACCCTGACGGTGTACTCCGGCATTGTCTTCCCGCTGCGGCGGGCGGTCCGCCGCAGGGCCGTAACAGGGCTGTTCCGGCTGCGCACGCCGCTGCTCCGGCTGGCAGGGGGATCGGTGGTCGTCATCACGGCACCGGGCACGCGGCTTATTTTACCGGCGGTCCCGGCAGAGCAGGCCGCTGCCCTCACCCATGTCCTTGCGGAGGAGATCCGATGAATGAACGCCGCCTGCACCCCTTTACCGTCCTGCGGTTTCTGCGCAAGACGCTGGTGGTCTATCTGCTGCCGCTGGTTCAGGTGCCGTTTGAGCGGAACTGGACAGCCCTGCACACGGCTCTGCGGCAGGATGCGCTGCTGTTCCTTTTACTCTGCGCCGTGAGCTGGGGCATCCTGCGTGTGAGCAGCTGGAGCATGGATGACACCGGAGTCTTTCATCTGCACTGGCGGCTGGGCATCCGGCTGGATCGTGCCCTGCGGGGCGAGATGCTGGCTGCATTGACCATCGACCGGCCCCTGCTCTACCGGATGGCCGGGGCAAGCCGCCTGACCCTTTACCCGGTGGGCGCGGCGCAAAAGCACACCCTTTCGGTCTGCCTGCCCAAAGCCGATGCCGAGGCGGTGGCAGACCAGCTGATGCCTCTGGTAAAGCCTGCCCTGCACCGGCCCGCCGGAGGAGAACGGGCGGCGCTGGGCTTTCTGGGAGCAAACGGCCTCTCCACGCTGGCCCTGTTCGTGCTGGCCGTGCGCCAGACCCGGGATGTTCCGGACTGGAACCCTGCCGTTTTTGCCCAGATCCAGGTGAGCTTTCTGGCCCGATTCGCGGCGCGGTGGCTCCCTGCAGGCGCGGCATGGCTGCTGGCGGCCGCAGGCTTTCTGCTGGGGGCCAGCCTGATGCGCAGCTTTGCCCAGACCGTGCACTACACTGTCTGGCACACGGCCGACCAGATCGGCAACAGGGGCGGCTGGCTGGGGCACTTCGAGTGCCGGGTGCGGACAAGCGAGATCAGCTTTGCAGATGTCCGCATCTCCCCCGCCGCCCGGCTGATGAAACGCTGGCCGGTCTTTGTAACGGCGGGCGGCTGCTCCCCCGAACTGCCGCTGTTCGTCTACCGCAGCGGCGAGGAGGCATTGTTCCGGGAGCTGCTGCCGGAGTTCCGGATGCCGCCCGACCTGCTGGCCCGCACCGAGCAGCGCAGTCTCATCTTTTTTGCACCGGCAGGCATTCCCTTTGCCCTCTGCCTGCTGCTGACGCTGGTTTCGGCCACAGTGCTGCCCCAGCTGACCGTGACCCTGCTCATCCCCACGCTCTTCTTTGGGGCACTGCTGGCCGGGGCTGCGGCAGGCTACCGGCGGGAGGGTCTCTGGCTGCGGGAGGGCCGCATGACCCTGCGGCGGCAGCAGGGGCTCTACCTGCATTGCATCTGTGTGTTTCACCCGGATGTCTGCCTGACCGCAGCACAAAGCCCCTGGGCTGCCAGCGTTGGCCGCACCAACCTGACCCTGACCTTTCCCGGCTGGGTAAAGCTCAAGGTGAGGAGCGTGCCGCTGCGGGATGCGGAGAAATTTTTCAGATTTATGGAAACGAATTAAACCTCTCAGCCGCCGATCGACGACAGCTCCCCCAATAAGGGGAGCCCTTGGCATAAAGATAAAGCTATTGTTTTTAGGGGAAGTAAAATTGTTATGATTCATACGGTATTATTTGATTTGG
This sequence comes from Faecalibacterium hominis (ex Afrizal et al. 2022), assembly GCF_049545105.1. Taxonomy (NCBI): domain Bacteria; kingdom Bacillati; phylum Bacillota; class Clostridia; order Eubacteriales; family Oscillospiraceae; genus Faecalibacterium; species Faecalibacterium hominis (ex Afrizal et al. 2022). The sequence goes on from NZ_CP186860.1 coordinate 1,979,551, forward strand.
ACGGCACTTTGCTGAACACCATCGATGACCTGGCCGATGCAGGCAACTGGGTGTGCGCACAGCACGGGTGGCCGGAGTTTACGGTGGAGCAGTTCAAGCACATGGTGGGCAACGGCATCCCGAAGCTCGTGGAGCGGTTTTCGCCCGCCGATGCCCGCACACCGGAGCAGCTGGCCGCTACGCTGGCGGAGTTTACCGCCCGGTACGATGCCCACAAGGAGGACAAAACCGCGCCTTACCCGGGCATTGCTGCCCTCATTGACGCGCTGAACTCCGCGGGCGTGCAGTGCGCGGTGTTCTCCAACAAGGCTGACCCGCTGTGCGGCAAGATCATCGAGCATTATTTCGGGGCAGGTCGGTTTGTTCTGGTGCGGGGCAGCCGCCCGGGCGTGCCCACCAAGCCCGACCCCACCGGTGTTTACAGCCTGATGCAGGACCTGCATGCAGACCCTGCCAGCACCCTGTTTGTGGGCGACAGCGATGTAGATATCCTGACCGGGCACAATGCCGGTCTGCCTGCCATGGGGGCGCTGTGGGGCTTCCGGGGCCGCGCAGAGCTGACTGCTGCCGGAGCCGATGCACTGGCCGGCGTGCCTGAGGATATTTTAGAATACGTTAGAACACATTAAAGGAACGACCCTCTCCGGTGCTGTGAAGCACGGACGGAGAGGGTCGATTTTTATTTGCAGACTGTTCACAGGATGTTTCTTGCATAAACTCCCCTGTTTTCCTATAATATAGTTCCTATTTGAAACAATTGAGAAACGGAGGACTTGCCCATGGCAGCTGAAAAGAAAACTTCCCCCAACGTAGAAAGCCGCCTGCGCCACAACATCCTGAAAATGCCCCAGGAGGTGTATGCCGCCAGCGGCATCGTCATCAACGGACGGCGGCTGAAAAGCTTTGTATTCACCACCGACCTTGCCATCATCCGCAACTGCGATGCGGACGCGGTGTTCGCGGTCTATCCTTTCACGCCCCAGCAGGCCATCAGCGATGCCATCATCAAGGCATCCTACATCCCGGTGTTCTGCGGTGTGGGCGGCGGCACCACCCACGGCGTGCGCACCCTGAACCTTGCCCGCGACGTGGAGAGCCAGGGTGCCATGGGCGTGGTGCTCAATTCCCCCATCTCTGACCTGAACTTGCTGGCGGTCTCGCGGGTGGTGGACATCCCGGTCATCATCACAGTGACAAAAGAGGACACCAACATCCAGAGCCGCATTGATTCCGGGGCATCCATCCTGAATGTGGCCTGCAGCACCAACACGCCCCGGGTGGTGGCAAAGATCCGGGAGCAGTTCCCGGATGTGCCCATCATCGCCAGCGGCGGCAAGACCGGCGAGAGCATTTCCGCCACCATTGCGGCGGGTGCCAACGCCATTACCTATACGCCGCCCTCTCCGGCTGTGCTGTTCAAGGAAATGATGGAGAGATACCGGGAATGATTTACGCAAGACGCTGTAACTTTTTTCTGTTACAGCGTCTTTTTTACGCCATGAAAGGAGATATTTCAGAAATTTTTGAATTTTTGCGAAATAATTGTTGACAAATCGCGGTCGATTGGCTATAATAATAAAGCACTGTTCAAGTGCACAAAATAAATATGGCGGTATAGCTCAGTTGGCTAGAGCATTCGGTTCATACCCGAAGTGTCACCGGTTCAAATCCAGTTACCGCTACCACGTTACAGAGTTTCGCTAAGATAAGGGGGACGGTCGTCCGCAGTAGTGGATGATGGATGTCGGAGGTTTTAGCGAAGCTCTGTGTTTTTGAGGCCCGTTGGTCAAGCGGTTAAGACACGGCCCTTTCACGGCTGTAACATGGGTTCGATTCCCGTACGGGTCACCAAAAAGCTTCTGATTGAAAAATCAGGAGCTTTTTTCTTTTTGTTTTTTCTACACAACAAAACCCCGCCGTCTGCATCACGCGGACGGCGGGGTTTTCAACATTTTATGAGCGCTTTGTGGAAAAACTCAGGCTCAGCCCTTCTTGTGGGTGGGAACCATAACTTCCAGGCCGCCCATGTAGGGCTGCAGCACCTTGGGGATGGTCACGGAGCCATCGGCCTGCAGATGATTCTCCAGGAAAGCGATCAGCATACGCGGAGGAGCCACGCAGGTGTTGTTCAGGGTGTGGGCCAGATAGGTCTTGCCGTCCTTGCCCTTGACGCGGATGTGCAGGCGGCGTGCCTGTGCATCGCCCAGGTTGGAGCAGGAGCAGACCTCGAAGTACTTCTGCTGGCGGGGGCTCCAGGCCTCGATATCGCAGCTCTTGACCTTCAGGTCAGCCAGATCGCCGGAGCAGCAGTTCAGCTGGCGCACGGGGATCTCCATGCTGCGGAACAGCTCCACGGAGTTCTTCCAGAGCTTCTCGTACCAGTCGGCGCTCTCCTCGGGGCGGCAGACCACGATCATCTCCTGCTTCTCGAACTGGTGGATGCGGTAGATGCCGCGCTCCTCGATGCCGTGTGCGCCCTTCTCCTTGCGGAAGCAGGGGCTGTAGGAGGTCAGGGTCAGGGGCAGAGTAGCCTCGTCCAGGGTCTGGTCGATGAAACGGCCGATCATGGTGTGCTCACTGGTACCGATCAGGTACAGATCCTCGCCCTCGATCTTGTACATCATGGCATCCATCTCGGGGAAGGACATCACGCCCTGCACCACGTTGCCGTGCATCATAAAGGGAGGAATGACATAGGTGAAGCCCTTGTCGATCATAAAGTCGCGGGCGTAGGCCAGCACAGCCTCATGCAGGCGGGCAATGTTGCCCAGCAGGTAGTAGAAGCCATTGCCGGCAACGCGGCCAGCAGCATCCATATCGATGCCGTCAAAGCTCTCCATGATCTCGGTGTGGTACGGGATGGGGAAATCGGGCACCACAGGCTCGCCAAAGCGCTGAGCCTCCACGTTGTAGGTGTCATCGGGGCCGATGGGCACACTGGGGTCGATCATCTGGGGGATGGTGTACATGATCTCCTGGATGCGGTCAGCCAGCTTGGCTTCCTCGGCTTCCAGCTCTGCCATCTTGTCCGCATCGGCCTTGACGGCGGCGTTGTTGGCATCGATCTGTGCCTGCAGCTGGGCCTTCTGGGCCTCGTCGGTGCACTTCTTCAGCTGACCGAACAGGGGGCCGTTGGCCTTGCTCAGCTTGTTGCGGGCAGCCTTCAGGCTCTCAACTTCCTTCAGGCACTCGCGGTACTTTGCGTCCTTCTCGATGACTTCATCCACCAGAGGGAGCTTGGCATCCTGGAACTTCTTCTTGATGTTTTCCTTGACAGCATCCGGGTTGTCACGGACAAATTTGATATCAAGCATGATTTACTCTCCTTACTCTATTTCAGTTCGCATGGGGCGGGTAAGCCCTTTCCCATGCCGTTCAAAGGCGGCGTGCGCCTTAGATCGCTATGTTTTTCTTCTCGGGCAGGCTTGCCTTTGTACAACCCCTCTCAGTCGGGCTTGCGCCCGCCAGCTCCCCTGGTAGGGGAGCCTCTGGCGTATACGAAAAGCTTCCATCGGCTGCCAAGGCCTCTCCTACTGGGCAACAACAATGACGGAGAGGTTTAATCCTCAACCTGATATTGCCCTAATAAGTTTGCAAAAGCCTTCAGCTGCTCATCCGAGTAGAAATGGACGGTCAGCTTGCCCTTGCCGTCGTGGTAGGCCACATTGACCTCACTGCCCAGCGCCTGCTTCAGGCTCTCCTCCACCTCCACAGGCAGGGTGCCGCGCGGGGCGGGCTCCACAGGCTCTTTGGGGGGCTTGGCCAGCTTCTTGCACAGGGCCTCTGCCTGCCGGACATTCAGCTCATGGTCGGCAATGATCTGTGCCGCCTGCTCCTGCAGCTCCGGGGTGGGCAGGCCCAGCACCACCTTTGCGTGGCCCGTGGTGAGGAAACCGCTCTTCAGCAGCTCCAGCACCGTTTCGGGCAGGTTGAGCAGACGCAGGCTGTTGGCCAGCGCACTGCGGCTCTTGCCCAGTTTGCGGGCGGCCTGCTCCTGGGTCAGGTCACAGCGGGTCATCAGCTCCCGGATGCCCAGTGCTTCTTCCACCGGGTCCAGATCCTCACGCTGAAGGTTTTCCACCAGCGCCAGCTCCATGGCCTGCTCATCTGTGACATCCTTCACGACGACGGGTGCCTCGGTCAGGCCCGCCATCCGGCAGGCACGCCAACGGCGCTCACCGGCCACGATGAGATAGCGGTCTACCCCGTGGGGCCGCACCGCGATGGGCTGCAGCAAACCGTGCTCTGAGATGCTGGCCGCCAGCTCTGCCAGCGTTTCCTCATCAAAGGTCTTGCGGGGCTGGGCCGGGTCCGGCTCGATCTCCCGCAGGGGCAGTGTCTCGATCCGGTTATCGGACTCAAAGCTAGGGGCTGTGTCCTCAAACAGACTTTCCAGGCCCCGGCCCAGTCCTCCTCTTTTTTTTGCCATAGGTTACGCTTCCCCCTGCTTCACTTGTTCCAGTGCGCTTTTCTGCTCGGCGGGGGCACTGTTCCCTTTTGTGCGGCGGCGTGCCGGTTCATGCGGGCGGTTGTTCTTTACGAACTCAATGGCAAGATCCATATAAGCCTCGCTGCCCTTGCCCTTGGGCTCATAGAAATTGATGGGCTGGCCGTAGCTGGGCGCTTCCGAGATGCGGATGGTGCGCGGGATGGTGGTCTTGTAGACCTTGGAGCCAAAATACTTTTTGACCTGATCCACCACCTGCAGCGTCAGGTTGAACCGCCCGGAGAACATGGTGAACACCACACCCTCGATGTCCAGATAGGGGTTGTACTTCTTGCGGATGGTCTTGAGGGTGCTGATGAGCTCCGACAGGCCCTCCAGTGCGTAATACTCACACTGGATGGGGATAAGCACGCTGTCGCAGGCGCACAGACCGTTCAGGGTGAGCAGATCCAGGCTGGGCGGGCAGTCCACAAAGATGAAGTCGTAGTCCTTCTGCACCGAGGCCAGCGCCTTGCGCAGGCGGCTTTCGCGGCCCGGCAGATCGATCATCTCCAGACCCGCACCCGCAAGCCGGGTGTTGGAACCGATGACATCGGTGCGGAACTCGGTCTTGCGGATGGCATCCTTTGCCTCCGCCTCACCGATCAGCAGCTCATAAGTACCCACATCGACACTCCGCTTGGGAATGCCGTAACCGGTGGTGGTATTGCCCTGCGGGTCCAGATCGACGATGAGCGTCTTTTTGCCCAGAGCCGCAACGCAGGACGAAAGGTTCACGGCCGTGGTGGTCTTGCCCACGCCGCCTTTTTGGTTTGCAATTGCAACGATTTTAGCCACGCTCTTTGTTTCCTCCCGGGAAAATTATTTGTTCCACGTGGAACATTCGAGGCCGGGCCCCGCTGTTTTCCCGCCAGCAAAGCCCCTTTAAAGACTAGTATAGCACATCAGCGCGGCTTTTTGAACCGGTTTCCCGATTATTTTGCGTAAAAACCCTGTGGAATTGCATTTTTTGTGAAAATTGCGATGCGTTTTATCTTTGCGCGGCTGCAGTTGGGATGCGCACCGTGTATTCGATATAGCCGTCCCGCTCTTCCCTGTGGGCCGTAGCTGGCACACCGTTGTCCGTCATCAGCCGGATGGCATGGTCGATGGTGTTGACAAAGATGCGCACATCCTTGACCATGGAGATGCGGTGTCTGCCCGGGGCGGCGGCATTGAGCACCTGCTCAATGTACAGGTCGGTCTGCCGGGCATTCATCCGCCGCTTGGCAATGGTGATAAGGGCTTCGCTCCGCCGGTTCTCGGGCAGGCGCAGGACAGCCCGGGCGTGGCGCTCGGTCAGGCCATTGTCCAGCACGAACTGCCTTTGGTCGGTGGTCAGCTGCAGCAGCCGCAGCTTGTTGGCAAGGGTGGGCTGTGCCATGCCCAGCCGCTTGGCCGCCTCGGCCTGGGTGCAGTCCCAAAGGGCGATCACATCCCGCAGCCCCTGTGCCTGCTCAAAGGGGTTCAGGTCTTCCCGCTGGATGTTTTCCAGCAGCCCCAAAGCCGCAGTCCGCTGGTCGCCGCAGTCGCAGAGGATGGCCGGGATGGTCTCCATCTTGGCCAGCTTGCAGGCGCGGAGCCGCCGCTCCCCTGCCACCAGCTCGTAACCACCCTCGACCTTCCGCACCGAGATGGGCTGAAGCAGGCCGTTTTCCCGGATGCTCTGAGCCAGCCCCGCCAGCTCCTTTTCATCAAAAACAGTCCGAGCCTGAAACGGCGAGGGACGGATGCTTTCCACAGGCAGGGTGTAGATCTTTCCGGCAGATTTCTTCCATTCGAACATGATTCTTTCCCCTTTCGCTGAAATGTGACGCAGTTTTCCACTGTTTCCCGGGAAACGGTGGAAAACTCACTCATTGCAGTTCCAGTGTACCAGAAATCAAAAAGCCCTGCCAGAAGAATCGTTCGGCAGGGCTTGGCATTTATCTTGCGGTTTTGCGTTATTTCAGCGGAGATTTTGCGATCTTTCCACCGTTTCTGGGGTAGGCTGTCGGAGTTTGCGAAATCTTTTTGCAGAGGATGAGGGTGCGGGTATCGCCGCCCGGCAGATGCAGGGTGCGGGTCTCCTTATACTCACCGCCCAGCTTCCGGATGGCACCGCGGGCTGCAGCCAGCTCCTCCTCGCCGGAAGCGCCTTTCATGGCAAGGAAGCTGCCACCCACCTTGACCAGCGGTAAGCAGTATTCGGCCAGCATGGGCAGAGCCGCCACCGCACGGGCAGAGGCCAGATCAAACTGCTCCCGCCATGCTTTGCGGGCGGCTTCCTCGGCGCGCTCCTTGGCAAACTCCACCCCGGTCAGGCCCAGCTGAGCGCAGGCATACTTCAAGAACTCCACCCGCTTGCCGGTGGGCTCCATCAGGGTCAGCTCCAGCTCGGGCTTGTAGATCTTTGTCACGATACCCGGGAATCCGGCACCGGCACCCACGTCCACCATCTTCCCTGCTACCTCGGGCTGGCTGGCAAACAGCAGGCTGTCGAGGAAGTGCTTGTCCTCAATGCCCTCCGGGTCGGTGATGGCGGTCAGATTGACCTTCTGGTTGTAGTCCACCAGGATCTGCGCAAAGGCATCCAGCTGGTCCAGCTGGTCCCCGGTCAGCGCAATGTTCCACATGGAACATTTTTGCTCTAATCTGTTCTTGTCGATCATTTATCTGTCCCTTTTCGTTTTAGGCGATTCTTTTATCTTTCTACCAATGGCTCCCCTATCAGGGGAGCTGTCGCCGCAGGCGACTGAGAGGTTGTACAGAGGTTCTGCCCTCCTTCGTCCAACCTCTCCGTCAGTGCATCAGGTTTTCTCTCTCACTGTTAAAGCAATACTCAGCTGCGCCACATCGGAGGGCGACACACCGGGGATGCGGCCCGCCTGCCCCAGATTCTTCGGGCGGATGCGGGTCAGCTTCTCACGGGCCTCCAGCGTCAGGCCGGTCAGGTCAGCATACTCGAAATCTGCGGGGATCAGGGTCTTTTCGTGGCGGGCCACATCACGGATCATCCGATCCTGCCGGGCAATGTAGCCTGCGTACTTGATCTCGGTCTCCAGCCGCTCGGCCAGCATAGGGGTGATCCCCTCGCCCCAGCCGATCACCCCCGCCAACAGCGGGTAGCTGATCTCGGGGCGGCGGAGCAGCTCCTCGGCAATGCCGCCCTCTGCGGCAGGGGTCAGCCCTGCTGCTTCCATGGCAGCGCGCAGGTCAGCAGTGCGCAGATGGGTCTCGTGCAGGCGGCGGCGCTCCGCTTCCAGAATGCTCTGGGTGTGCTGGTATTTTGCCCAGCGGTCATCCTGCACCAGACCATACTCCCGGCCAATGGGGGTCAGCCGCTGATCGGCGTTGTCCTGCCGCAGGGTCAGGCGGTACTCGCTCCGGCTGGTCATCATGCGGTAAGGGTCCATGACCCCCTTGGTGACAAGGTCATCCACCAGCGTGCCCAGATAGCTGGTCTGGCGCTCCAGGATCAGCTGACTCTCCCCTTTTGCACTGCGGGCAGCGTTCAGACCGGCCAGCAGACCCTGCGCGGCGGCTTCCTCGTAGCCGGAGGTGCCGTTGAACTGGCCCGCGCCATACAGGCCCCGCACCACCTTGCTCTCCAGTGTGGCTTCCAGGCTGGTCGGATCTACGCAGTCATACTCGATGGCGTAGGCCGGGCGCATGATCTCAATGTGTTCAAAGCCCTGAATGCTCCGGTAAAAGGCGTTCTGCACATCCTCGGGCAGGCTGCTGGACGCACCCTGCAGATACATCTCCTCTGTGTTCTCGCCGCAGGGCTCCACAAAGATGGGATGCCGGTCCTTGCCCGCAAAGCGCACCACCTTGTCCTCAATGGAGGGGCAGTACCGGGGGCCAACCCCCTCGATCATGCCGCCATAGAGCGGGCTGCGCTGGATGTTGTCCAGAATGATCCGGTGGGTCTCGGGGTTGGTATAGGCGATCCAGCATTCGACCTTGTTGTGCATGGGTGCATCCGTCAGAAAGCTGAAGGGCTGCAGTTCACTGTCCGGGTCGCCAGGCTGGCATTCCAGCTTGGCGAAGTCGATGCTTCTCCGGTGGACGCGGGCAGGGGTACCGGTCTTGAACCGCCGCAGGGGCAGACCGGCGGCTTTCAGGCTTTCGGTCAGGGCATTGGCGGCGTGCATCCCGTCAGGGCCGGAAGCATACCACGCATCACCGACAAAAATTTTGCCGCCCAGGTTGGTGCCCGTGGCAATGACCACACACTTTGCGCTGTACTCTCCGTTCAGCTGGGTCACAACACCCTTGACATGGCCGTTCTCCACCTCAATGCCCACCACCTCGGCCTGATGGATGGCAAGGCCGGGTGTGAGCTCAAGGGCGTGCTTCATATATTCGTGGTAGCGCTTGCGGTCGGTCTGAACGCGCAGGGCATGAACGGCAGGGCCTTTGCCCTTGTTCAGCATCCGGCTCTGCAGGTAGGTGGCATCCGCCGCAAGGCCCATCACACCGCCCAGCGCATCCAATTCGCGTACCAGCGTTCCTTTTGCAGTCCCGCCGATGCTGGGATTGCAGGGCATGTTGCCAATGGCATCCAGGCTCATGGTAAACACCGCCGTTTTGGCACCCAGCGTGGCAGCAGCGTGGGCCGCTTCAATGCCAGCGTGGCCCGCGCCTATTACGATCACATCATAATCTCCTAAATGGTTCATAACTTTTTCGGATTCCCTCTATTGTCAATGGAACAATCGAAACTGTACCTGCACAGCCCGTCGCGCAGCGACTTCAAATCGGTGGAAAGCAAAAATGCGGTTAAGAGATCTTCGCGCGGGAGCGCGAATCTCCAGCATTTTTGTTTGGAGCTCACTTCTTTGGGGTTACTAGGGGCGAGCAGCCCCTAGTTCGTGCCTCCCGCGCTTCGAAAGTAGCGGGTGCTTTTCTGGTTCTCTTTTGGCACGCAAAAGAGAACATTCCTCATTACTTCCCCACACAGAACCGCTCAAACACTTCATTGATGACATTCTCCGACGCATTTTCGCCGGTGAGGTCACAGAGGGCAGCCAGCGCATCGTCCACACAGACCGATACGGCATCCAGCCCGAACCCGCCGCTGACTGCATCCAGCGCACCGGCCACTGCATCCCGCGCGCGGGTGGCGGCGGCAAGCTGGCGCTGGCCCGAAAGGCTGGCAGCGTGGGGGTCGATGTTGTTGGTGCCCAGCAGGCGGGCAACGGCAGCGGCGATCACCCTGCGGCTCCCCTCTTCCTGGCAGCAGACCGGGATCACCATGGCAAAATCGCCTACAATGATCTCTGCGTCAAACTGAGTGGGCTTGTCCTCTTTGTTGACCAGTGCAATAGCCGGGCGACCAGCGCACCGCTGCGCCAACGCAAGATCCTCCCGGGTCAGGGGCTCAGAGCCATCGAACACCGCCAGGATCAGCCCCGCCTCTTCCAGCTTTTTCCAGCTGCGGCGGATGCCCTCGGCCTCGATCGCATCCTCGGTCTCCCGCAGACCGGCCGTGTCGAACAGGTTCAGCCGGATGTCCCCCAGCCGGACGGCCTGCTCCACCACATCCCGGGTGGTGCCCGCCACGGGGGTGACGATGGCCCGGTCGAACCCGGCCAGCAGATTGAGCAGGGTGGACTTGCCCGCATTGGGCCGCCCCACGATGGCACAGTCCACACCCTCCCGCAGGACAGCACCGGCATCATAATTCCGGATGAGGGTGTCCAGCTCTCCCTTCACGGCAGTCAGGGTGGATACCAGCTGGGCATCCTCCAGCGCGGGAACGTCCTCCTCGGGGAAATCCACCCAAGCAGTCAGATGAGCCTGCAGGGCGGTCAGGGCATCCTTTTCAGCCCCGATCTTTTTCGCCAGCGCGCCGTTCAGGGAGGCATTGGCCAGCGCCGCACCCTGTCTGCCATCGGCAGAGATCAGGTCCATCACAGCCTCGGCCTGGGTCAGTCCCAGCTTGCCGTTCAGGAAGGCGCGGCGGGTGTACTCACCGGGGGCGGCGGGGGCGGCACCGGCTGCGATGCAGCTTTCCACCAGCCGCCGGGCCACCGCACTGCCGCCGTGGCAGGAAAGCTCCACCACATCCTCGCCGGTGTAGCTGTGAGGTGCCCGGAAGAAGAGGGCCACGCCCTCGTCAAAGGCTTCCTCCCCTTCCATGAAATGCCCAAACAGGGCGGTGTAGCCCTTGGCCTCCTCTACCCGCTTTGCCGGGTTGGCCGGGTGGAACACCTTTGCCGCCACGGCATAGCTCTCCGGGCCGGAAAGACGCACCACGGCAATGCCGCCTGCGCCGGGCGCGGTTGCAATGGCCGCGATCGTTGAATGTTCCATGTTGGTGCTCTCCCTCCGCTCTCAAATCAGAATTATTGTATCACGAAGCGACGAAAAAGGAAAGAGACAAAAAGCCCCCTTCCAGTTTTCCACCGGAAGGGGGCAGCATTGTGCAAAACTCAGCGGAGTTTACAGCTCGATCTTGCCAAAGCTGAAATCGGCAAAATCATCCACGCGCTCGGTGCGCTTGGGTGCCACGGGTGCGGCAGTTTCTGCGTCACGGGGAGCATAGGTGCGCTCGGGCACGCTGGAAGGACGAGGACCGCGGCTGCCTGCGGGACGGCCATTGCGGGGACCGCCATTCCGGGAGCTGCTGCCGCGTCCGCCGCGGAAGCCGCCATTGCGGTTGCCGCCGGGGCGGCGGCCATTGCCCCGCGGGCGGCGCTCGCCATAGGTGTTGTCGGTCTGGGCATCGGGAGCAGTGGAGTAGATGACCACACGGCGGTCACGGCCTTCCCCCTTGCTCTCGCTGCGCACACCCTCCATCTTGCCGATGGCAGAGTGGATGATGCGGCGCTCGTAGGGGTTCATGGGTTCCATGGCAAAGCTGCGGCCGGTCTTGCGCACCTTGTTGCCAATGCGCTGTGCCAGCACAGTCAGGTCATTCTCACGCTTGTCACGGTAGCCGGCCACATCCAGGCCCAGCTTGATGTAATCGCCTTCCAGACGGTTGGCCACCAGACTTGCCAGATAGGACAGGCTCTCCATGGTCTCGCCGCGGCGGCCGATCAGGGCACCCAGCTTCTCGCCATCCAGACGGATGATGGTGGCCTCGCCCTTCTGTACGGCGCTGAAGGTAACATTCTCCACGCCCATCAGGGCAATGACTTCCTTCAGGTAGTCCACAGCGGCCTTGACCTTGGCGTTCTCTTCGATGTTGATGGGAACTTCCGGCTCCTCACCCTCTGCGGCGGGGTCAGCAGTCTCCTCAACGGGAGCGGCCTCCTCTGCCACAGGGGCAGCGACAGGCTCTTCGGCCTTGGGTTCCTCAGCGGGAGTTTCCTCCACAACAGGCTTCACCTCAGGCTCCACCTTCTCCTCCACCACGGGAGCGGCCGGGGCATCGGGCTCTTCCACGCTCACACGCACCTTGGCGGGGGTGGTCTTCAGGCCCAGAAAACCGGTTTTCTGGGGCATTTCGAGCACTTCATAGCTCACATTCAGGTCGTCGGCCTGCACGCCCAGCAGGGCGCAGGCTTTTGCGCGGGCTTCATCGACCGTCTTGCCGGTCGCTTCCTGAGTACGGATCATAACCGTCAATCCTCCTTCTTGTTTTCCAGCTCGCTCAGCGGAACGGTGCGCTCGTCCTTATAGCGCTCCTCATCCAGCTTGCGGGCATACTCCAGGCGGCGCTTGTTCATTTCGCTGGCGGAGATATTTTTCTCCACGACCTCGCCGGTCTTTTCATCCGTGACCTTGATGGTGGTGCTCTTTACACCGCGCTTCTGCTCCTTCTTGCGGGCAGCCATCTCGGCGGCGACCTCTGCCTTCATCTTCTCAGGGTCGTAGATCTTCTTCATCAACAGGCTCTGCACGGTCATCAGGATGTTGGAAACAACATAGTACAGAGAGAAAGCGCTGGGCACGGTGAAGCAGAAGAAGACGTACATCAGCGGCATCATATACATGGTCAGCTTCATGCTGCCCTGCATCTCCTGGCCGCTGGCCTTCATGCTGATGTGGGTGGACAGGAACATGGTCACGATCGCCAGGACCGGGAGGATCAGCAGGGGCAGATTCTCTGCAGCCAGGCTGTACTGGGGCACACGGGTCAGGTCGATGCCAAAGAAATCCATGTGCTGGCCGAACTCGGTGATGGTAGCCACCTGATCCGGGGTGAAGCAGGAGGAAACGGTGCTCTCGCCTGCAATGACCTGTGCAATGATGTTGGTGTCGCGGGTCACGGTGGTAAAGCTGATGCCCATGGCAGTCAGGGCCTCACCTGCGGCGGTCAGGGCATCGGCACCAATGTGGAAGATGCGCTGCAGCGGGCGGTACACCACCTCGATAACACCGAACATGACCAGGAAGTTGACCAGCATGGGCATACAGCCTGCGGTGGGCTTGTAGCCCTGCTCCTGCAGCTTCATCAGCTCTTCCTGCTGCTTTTCGGGCTTGTCGCGGTACTTTTTCTGGATCTCGGCCACCATGGGCTGGAAAGCGCTCATGCGGGCCATACTCTTCTGCTGGTTGAGCTGGAGGGGGATCTTGATCACGGTGATGAGCAGGGTGAACAGGATGATGTCCCAGCCGTAGTTGGGGATCAGCTTGTAGATCCACTCCATTACATAGCCCAAGGGCCAGCCCAGGATGTACAAAGGATTCATAGTTTCGTCCATTCTGCCCCGCCTGTGGTGCGGGACGTTTAGATTTTTATGAGAAGGACACCCCGCCCACAGTGCGGAGCGTCACAAGAAGCATAAGAACGGATTAAACCTCTCAGTCAACGCCTGCGGCGTTGCCAGCTCCCCTAATAGGGGAGCCCTTGGCAAAACCGTCAACTGGATCGGGCTGCCAAAGCCTCCCCTACCAGGGGAGGTGGCATTGCGAAGCAATGACGGAGAGGTTGTACAAAGGAGCCGTGTATCATAAGCACGCTGCTTAACCGTGCCGCCCCCGGAACAGCTTTGCCGGGGACAGTCTCCGCTCCGGGTTCACCCAGCGGCCTTTGGGCGGCACCGGGTCAAAGCCCCACCGGCCAAGCGGATTGCACCGGGCGATGCGCCAGGCGGTGAGCAGCAAGCCCTTGATGCAGCCATGGGTCTGGATGGCTTCTATGCCATACTGGCTGCAGGTGGGGGTAAAGCGGCAGTTGCGGCCCAGCCCCGGGCTGATAAAGCGCTGGTAGAACCGGATGGGCACACAGAGCGCGTTCCGGCAGACGCGGGAGACGGGATTCACTGTTTTGCGGCCCGGTCTGCGGGCGGGACCGTGGCAGGGGGCTTTGCGCCCGGCTGCTTTGCCTTGTCGGGCAGGCCAGCCTGGGCAAAGAGCCTGGCCACCACTTCGCTGAGCTGCCAGCTCTTCAGGCGGGGGGTCATGCCCCGGGCCACGAACACCAGATCATAGCCGCCGATGTTCTGATCCAGATGCTCATCAATGGCAGCCTTCATCACGCGGCGGGCGCGGTTGCGTTGGACGGCATGGCCGATTTTTTTGGTGGCTGTCAGGCCCACGCGGGTCTTTTTGCCGCGGGTCTTGAGCACATACAGCACCAGCGCCGGGTTCACATAGGACTTGCCGCGGGCATACACGCGGCCAAACTCGCTGTTGCGGCGGATGGGACGATAGCGCACTGCTCCGTCGCCTCCTTTTCGGTTAAAAAATCGCAGAACTTCCCTAAAGGCAAAGTTCAAAATTCAGTATAGCAAAAAAACGCCGACATGAAAAGGCTGTCCGGGCGTTTTTTGTGCCAAATCTTTTGCCAAATTTTTAGTCATTCCGCGCGCAGAACGTCCAAAATAAGAAAAAGACCGCCAATTCAGGATCAGCAGTCTTTTGTGCGCATGTTCAATTCTGCGCCGGATCCCTGGCAAAGCGGGATCAGACGGTCAGGCTCTTGCGGCCCTTAGCACGGCGAGCATTGATGACCTTGCGGCCGTTCTTGGTGCTCATGCGGGTCAGAAAGCCATGAACTTCCTTGCGATGACGCTTCTTGGGCTGAAAAGTTCTCTTCATGGTTGTATCCTCCGTAAAAACTCGTCCCCGGTAATGGGGTATTTCTGGTCCCAAATTGGGGACAGGCTTGCAATTCAACAGTATATCGCACACTATCCCCTTCTGTCAAGCGTTTTTTTCACTTTCCAGCAAACTTTTTTCAAATTTCTTTGTGAAAAAGCTTTCAACTTTTTCACCGGTTCTCCGTGGAAAACTTTTCTTCCACCATATCTTGTGGCCAAAAACCGCCTTGGACACAAGAGCCGTGAGGGCACGATGGAGCGTCTTTTCTTATGTATTATAAATTACATTATAGAATATAGACGCAGGGAGATTTTTGTGGTATACTAACGGGGTATCAGCAGCATTGTTGAAAACTTCGACCAATTCAATGGAGTGGATGTTTTATGGATTCTTTCAAGGACGTTTTAGAGGCCGCCCAGGCATACTGCAAAACGCAGATGGCCGAGCCGACCTATAATCTCTACATCGACGGACTTGAGCCCATCAGCTTTGAGGACTCGAGCCATATCACCCTGTCGGTGCGCAATGATTTCATCTGCAAGATCGTCACCGACCGCTACCTCGGCCTGCTGAAAGAGGCCTTTAAGACCGTGCTGGGCTTTGACGTGGACATCACGCTGGTGGTGCCCAGCACCCCGCCCCATGAGGTGGTGCTGGCCCAGCAGTACGAGGCAAACCCCGCCTCACCCCAGGGCAATTACGAGTTCACCTTCGAGAACTTCATCAAGGGTCCCTCCAACCAGTTTGCGTTTGCTGCGGCGCAGGCGGTTGCGGCCAACCCCTCCGGAGCCTATAACCCGCTGTTCATCTACGGCGGCTCCGGTCTGGGCAAGACCCATCTGCTCACGGCCATCCAGACCGAGATCAAGCGCACCCACCCCGATTTTGTTATCATGTACGTTACCTGCGAGCAGTTCACCAACGAGCTGATCGCCGCCATCCGCGCCGGCAGCACCGAGGACTTCCGGATGAAGTACCGCGTGGCCGACCTGCTGCTGGTGGACGATATCCAGTTCATCGCCGGCAAGGAATCCACCCAGGAGGAGTTTTTCCACACCTTCAACTCCCTGCACGATGCCCACAAGCAGATTGTGATCGCCTCTGATCGCCCGGCCAAGGAGATCAAGAGCCTGGAAGAGCGCCTGCGCACCCGCTTTGAGTGGGGCCTGACCGCCGATGTCCAGCCGCCTGATTTCGAGACCCGCGTGGCCATCGTCAAGCGCAAGGCCGAGCTGCTCCACCTGGATCTGCCCGAGGATGTGGCGGAATTCATCGCCAACCACCTGAAAAACAACATCCGCCAGCTGGAGGGCGCAGTGAAAAAGCTGAACGCCTACTACATGCTGGAGGGCATCCAGCCTGTCATCAGCGTGGCACAGAATGCCATCAAGGACATTCTCAACGAGACCCAGCCCGTGCCCGTGACCATCGAGAAGATCGTGGGCGAGGTCTCCCGCACCTTCAACGTCTCCCCTGCCGACATCCGGGGCACCAAGCGGAACGCCAACGTTGCATCCGCCCGCCGCGTGGCGATCTATATCCTGCGCGAAGTCACCGGCATGAGCATGGAGGAGATCGGCCGGGAGTTCTCTGGCCGTGACCACTCCACCATCGTCTACTCCCTCAAGACCATGGAGCGGGACATGAAGAATGACCAGCACCTGCGTGAAACCGTCAGCGACATCATCAAGAACGTCAAGGCCTGACGGGAAAACAGGGGAAAAAGTCATACTCTCACAGGGGGTAAAACCCCAAATATGGGGAGAAATGCAGGGAAATCCGGGAAAACAGAACAAGATATTGTGTTCAGACGACAAAGTTCTCCACTCTTTCCACCGAGTTTTCAACATTCAACTTCTGTTTTGCACACCCGCCGTGGAAAGAAAAGCAGCTCCAGCCCTTTCCACAAGCCTTTCACACTGCATTCACAATCCGGTGGAAAACCACGGAGCCGCACCATTCCACACATTTTCCGACTTTTCCACATCTTCCCCAGCCCCTACTACGAATACTACAACAAGTTCAATATAGATTTGAAGGTTTTGTCCCTGTTTTATGGGAGAAAGAACCTCAAAACTTGAATCCAAAATAAGGAGAGACGCGCAATTGAACATCATCTGCGATAAGACCCTGCTGAGTGCAGCCATTGACGGCGTTTCCAAAGCTGTTACCCTGCGCTCCACCATCCCGGTACTGGAGGGTATCCTGCTGAAAGCCGAAGGCTTCCAGCTCACCCTGACCGGCTACGACCTGGAAATGGGCATCGTGACCACCATTGATGCCAATGTCAAAGAGCCCGGCGAAGTGGTGCTGAACGCCAAGCTGCTCAGCAGCATGGTCAGTCGGATGCCTTCCGGCCAGATCAACATCCAATCTGCCGAAAACGGAAAAACCACCATCCAGAGCGGTGTAGCACAGTTCGAAATCCAGTCCATGAACCCCACCGATTTCCCCGAGCTGCCCAACACCGGTGCCGAGGAGACCCTGAACATCAAGACCGGCGTGCTCCGTGATATGATCGAGCGCACTCTGTACGCCGTCAGTCAGGATGAGAAAAAACCTGCACATACCGGTGAATTATTTGAAATCTCGCCGGATAAGTTGACCGTTGTTGCGCTGGACGGCTACCGCCTGGCCATTGTGGAGCGTCCGGTGGAAGCCATAAAGGAGATCCGCATCATCGTGCCCAGCAAGACCATGAACGAGGTCTCCCACCTGCTGGCCAACGACGACGAGGAGACCGTGCACATCTCCGCCAACCGCCGCTATGTGGTGTTCACCACTGCCGGTTACACCATTATGAGCCGCCTGATCGAGGGCGAATTCCTCAACTACCACAACGTGATCCCCAATGGCAGCCGCACCAGCGTGGTTCTGGACACCAAGGAGTTCATCGAGACCATCGAACGCGCCTCCCTGATCATTACAGAGCGTTTAAAAAATCCCCTCCGCATCAGTTTTACAGAGGGTAAAGTGGTGGTCCGCTGCCAGACCAATCTGGGCCGCGTGGTGGATGAATTCAACGCGCAGTGCGAGGGCGATGAGGTGGAGATCGGTTTCAACAACCGCTATCTGCTGGATGCCCTGCGCAACGCCCGCACCGAGCAGGTCAAGCTGGAGATCAGCGGCCCGCTGAGCCCGGTCAAGGTCCTGCCTACCGAGGGCAGCGACTTTTTGTATCTGGTCCTGCCTGTCCGCTTCAAGAATGATTGAGAGGCATAAAAATGCAAAAAATTCTCATCCATACGGAATTTATCAAGCTGGATGCCCTGCTGAAATATGCAGGCCTGTGTGAGACCGGCGGCGAAGCCAAGGAGCTGGTGCAGGGCGGTGCTGTCAAGGTGAACGGTGAGGTCTGCACCATGCGGGGCAAAAAGTGCCGTGCCGGGGATGTCGTCGAGTTGGACGGCCAGACCGTGGAAGTGGGACAGGGCCAGTAAACCATGCGCCTGCTTTCCTTAGAAGTAACGAATTACCGCAATATCGCATCGGCAAGCCTGACCCCGGGCCGGGAGCTGACCGTGATCTGCGGCAACAACGGCCAGGGCAAGACCAACCTGCTGGAGGCCATCTGGCTGCTGACCGGCGGCAAGAGCTTCCGGGGCGGCAAGGATGCAGAGCTGGTGCGGCGGGGTGAGCCTTTTGCCGTGCTGGAAGCCTCCACACTCCGGGCGCAGCAGGAAGAACAGGAGCCTGACGAGCCGAACCGTGTCCGGCTGACGGTGGGCACTCCGGATTCCCAGCGGCCCGGGCGGTACGCCTCGGTGAACGGGGCAGCCCCCAGGCGGGCGGCAGGGCTTGCCGGCAGTTTTCCGGCTGTCGTGTTCGACCCCGGCCACCTGAGCCTGGTCAAGGGAGCACCCGAGGGGCGGCGCAAATTTCTGGATGCCGCCCTCTGTCAGCTCTACCCCGGCTACCTGACCGTGTACCGCCGCTATCTGCGGGCCCTGCAGCAGAAAAACGCGCTGCTGCGCCGCTCCCCTGCCGGGCAGGAACGTCCCTACGCCGAAAAAATGGCCCTGCTCGAGGTGCTGAACACCGAGCTTGCCGCGCAGGGGGAAGCCATCCAGCAGCGGCGGCGGGCCTACCTGGAACGGCTGGCCCCGCTGGCCTGTGCCAATTACGAGGAGCTTTCCCATGGGGCGGAGCGGATGGAGCTGCGGTATGCCGCCCAGTTTGAGCCGGGGGGGCTGGCAGCCCTGCTCAAAGCCCGCCAGAATGAGGAAGTCCGGGCCGGGCAGAGCCTGTGCGGCCCCCACCGGGAAGATCTGGAACTGCTGCTGGACGGCCAGCCCGCCAGAGTGTTTGCCAGCCAGGGGCAGCAGCGCAGCGTGGTGCTCAGCCTGAAAATGGCCGAAGCCGCCGCCGCTGCCGCCATCACCGGCGAGCACCCCGTCCTCTTGCTGGACGACGTGCTCAGTGAGCTGGATGATGGCCGCAAGCAGTATCTGCTGACCCGGATGCGGGAAAAGCAGACCTTCGTTACCAGCTGTGACGATACGGCCTTCCTGAAAACGGATGGCGAGGTCTACCGCATGAACGGCGGTGTCCTGAGCAGAATCTGAAATGGAGAAATGTTGCATCACTACATTGCATAGAATGCGGGAAATGCGACAGAATATGCAGTCTGCATCTGCGGGAGAATATACGCAATGTATATCCATCTGGGCCGGGACTATGTCCTGAATGACCGTGATATCATCGGCATCTTCAATCTGGAGACCACCACCGTCTCCCCCCGGGGGCGGGAATTTCTCAACTATGCCCAGAAGAATGGGGCCGTGGTCAGCCTTTCGGATGACCTGCCCCAGTGTTATGTTCTGGCCGATGCCCCTGTGGACACCGTTTATCTTTCGGAGCTGTCCAGCGCGGCCATGAAGCGGCGCACCGAAATGTCGTTCTGAAAAAATCAACAACGATCCAATCGATTGAAAAAATATCAAGTAAAGGGAGAAAGGATATGGCAGAGGAAATCATCACCAGCACCAATGTGGAAACCGCGACCGACCATGAGTATAATGCCAGCGAGATCCAGGTCCTGAAGGGTCTGGAGGCCGTGCGCAAGCGTCCCGGCATGTATATCGGCTCCACCGGTGAGCGGGGCCTGCATCATCTGGTCTACGAGATCGTGGACAACGCCATTGATGAAGCGCTGGCCGGCTACTGCAACCACATTGAGGTCAAGATCTTAAAGGATAACATCATTCAGGTCACCGACAACGGCCGCGGTATCCCCGTGGATATCCAGGCCGATACCGGTCTGCCCGCCGTCACCGTCGTTTATACCATCCTCCACGCAGGCGGTAAGTTCGGCGGCGAGAACTCCGGCTACAAGGTGGCCGGCGGTCTGCACGGTGTCGGCGCATCCGTGGTCAACGCCTGCTCTGAGTGGCTGAGGGTCAATGTCCGCCGCGATGGCCATGAATACGAGCAGACCTTCCGCCGCGGCGACCCGGACGGCCCCCTGAAGTGTCTGGGCACAGTGGCCGAGGGGGTCACCGGCACCCGCGTTACCTTCAAGCCCGACCCTGAGATGTTCAAGGACACCACCGTCTATAACTTCGAGACGCTGGAAAAGCGCCTGCGCGAGGAGAGCTTCCTGAACGCCGGTGTCAAGATCACCCTGACCGATGAGCGGGAGCTCTACACCCCCGTTCTGGAGGATGGCCAGGAGGGCGACCCCTGCTACCGCACCGAGGTCATGTGCTATGAGGGCGGCATCAAGAGCTTTGTCACCTATCTGGGCGAAAAGCGCAATCTGGAGGTGCTCCACCCCAATGTCATCTACCTCAAGGGCCAGACCGAGCGGGGCATGGCCGAGATCGCGCTGCAGTATAATTCCAGCTACAACGAGCTGCTGCTGAGCTTTGCCAACAACGTCAACACCCCGGACGGCGGCACCCATGAAGAGGGCTTCCGCACCAGCCTGACCCGTGTGTTCAACGATTACGGCCGCAGTCACGGCCTGCTGAAGGATAAGGACGAGAACCTTTCCGGCTCCGATGTCCGCGAGGGCCTCATCTGTGTCATTTCCGTCAAGCTGCAGGAGGCAGAGTTCGAGGGCCAGACCAAGGCAAAGCTGGGCAATACCGAGATCCGCACCCTTGTTTCCAACATGGTGTACACCAAGCTGATGGAGTTCTTTGAGGAGAACCCCGGCGTGGCAAAGGCCATTTTTGAAAAGGCCACCCAGGCAGCCCGCGCCCGCGCCGCCGCCAAAAAGGCCCGGGAGCTGGTGCGCCGCAAGAGCGCGCTGGAGACCAGCCGGATGCCCGGCAAGCTGGCCGACTGCCGTGAAAAAGACCCCACCCGCACCGAGATCTTCATCGTCGAGGGTGACTCTGCAGGCGGCTCCGCCAAGATGGGCCGTGACTCCGCCATTCAGGCCATCCTCCCCCTGTGGGGCAAGATGCTGAACGTGGAAAAGGCCCGCGCGGACCGCATCTACGGCAACGATAAGCTGATGCCCGTGGTGCTGGCTCTGGGCTGCGGCATCGGCGAGGAATTCGATATCTCCAAGCTGCGGTATGATAAAGTGTTCATCATGGCCGATGCCGATGTTGATGGTTCTCACATCTGCACCCTGATGCTGACCTTCTTCTTCCGCTATATGCGCCCCCTCATCGAGCAGGGCCATGTCTATGTCGCCCAGCCGCCCCTGTTCAAGGTGCAGAAGGGCAACACCATCAAGTACGCCTACAACGATGCTGAAATGGCCATCCTCTCGCAGGAGATGCCCGGCGCAAAGGTCAACCGCTATAAGGGCCTTGGTGAGATGAACCCCGAACAGCTGTGGGAGACCACCATGAACCCCGATAACCGCGTCATCGTTCAGATCACCATTGAGGATGCCGAGAAGGCCGATGAAGCCTTTACCATCCTGATGGGCGACCAGGTGGAGCCCCGCCGCCGCTTTATCGAGACCAACGCCCAGTACGCGAAGCTGGATGTGTAATTGGAGGAAACAATGGAAGAAGATTATGTGATGATACCGGGCAGCGGTACCAAAAAGATCATCCGCGATGTCAAGAAGGAGATCGAGACCGCGTTCCTGGACTACTCCATGTCAGTCATCGTGTCACGCGCCCTGCCCGATGTGCGGGACGGCCTGAAGCCTGTCCACCGCCGTATCCTGTACACTATGCATGAGCGCGGCAACGACCCCAGCCATGCATACCGCAAATCCGCCGACACCGTTGGTGCGGTGCTGGGCTCCTACCACCCCCACGGCGACGCATCCGTTTACGATGCCATGGTCCGTCTGGCACAGGATTTCTCCCTGCGCTACCCGCTGGTGGATGGTCAGGGTAACTTTGGTTCTGTGGACGGCGACCCCCCGGCTGCTTACCGTTACACCGAGGCCCGCATGAGCCGTATGGCCGTGGAGATGCTGACCGATATCGACAAGGATACCATCGACTGGGACCCCAACTTTGATGAGACCAAGAAGGAGCCCAGCGTTCTGCCCTGCCGTTTCCCGAACCTGCTGGTCAACGGCAGTCAGGGCATTGCCGTTGGTATGGCCACCAACATTCCGCCCCACAACCTGAGTGAGGTCATTGACGGCTGTGTGGCCTATATCGAGGACCCGGACATCGACCTGCCCGGCCTGATGGAGCACATCAAGGGCCCCGATTTCCCCACCGCCGGCATCATCATGGGCCGCAGCGGCATCCGTGCTGCCTATGCCACCGGCCGCGGCAAGATCACCCTGCGCGGCCGCGCCACCATTGAGGAAAAGAAGAATGGCCGCGCCCAGATCATCGTGACCGAGATCCCCTACATGGTCAACAAGGCACGCCTCATTGAGAACATTGCCGATCTGGTCAAGGAAAAGCGGATCGAGGGCATCAGTGACCTGAACGATGAGACCAACCGCAAGGGAATGCGCATCGTCATTGACGTGCGCAAGGATGCCAACCCCCAGGTCGTCCTGAATCAGCTGTACCAGTACACCCAGCTGCAGGATACCGTGGGTGTCATCATGCTGGCCATCGACCACAAGGTGCCCAAGGTGATGACCCTGAAGCAGATGATCCAGAAGTATGTGGAGTTCCAGGACGAGGTGGTGCGCCGCCGCACCCAGTATGACCTGAAAAAGGCCCGGGAACGCGCCCACATTCTGGAAGGCCTGAAGAAGGCCACCGACATTGTGGATGAGCTGATCGCCACCATCCGTGCCTGCAAGGGAGGCATGAGCGAGGCCAAGGCTGCCATCATGGAGCAGTTCGGCTTTGATGACCCGCAGGCAGATGCCATCGTCAAACTGCAGCTGGGCCGTCTGGCTGGTCTGGAGATCCTGAAGATCGAGGAAGAGCTGGGCTCCCTGAACGCCAAGATCCGGGATTGGGAAGAGATCCTGGCCGATGATGCCCGCGTGCTCGAAATCGTCAAGAGCGAGCTGCTGGAAATGAAGCGCCGCTTCGGCGATGACCGCCGCACCGAGATCGAGACCGTGACCGGCGAGGTGGATATCGAGGATCTGATCGCTGAAGAGCAGTGCGTTTATACCCTGACCGAGGCCGGTTATATCAAGCGCCAGCTCAAGGCCACTTATCAGGCCCAGAAGCGCGGCGGCCGCGGCATTTCCGGCATGACCCGCAAGGAAGAGGACATCGTGCAGGAGATGTTCGTGGGCTCCACCCATGATTATGTCCTGTTCGTTACCGATAAGGGCCGCCTGTTCCGCATCAAGGGCTACACCATCGCCGAGGGCAGCCGCACCAGCAAGGGTACCAACATCGTGAACCTGCTGCAGCTGGCCGAGGGCGAAAAAGTCACCAATATGCTCTGCCAGAGCAAGGATACGGCCAATGAGGGCGGTTTTGTAACCATGGTCACAAAGCAGGGCCTCATCAAGCGTACTCCGCTGGAGCAGTACGCCAACATCCGCAAGAGCGGTCTGATCGGCATTGCCCTGAACGAGGGGGATGCGCTGGCCTGGACAAGACTGACCTCCGGCCACGATATGCTCATCGTTGCCACCCGCAACGGCCAGGCCATCCGCTTCAATGAGGAGGATGCCCGTCCCATGGGCCGCAGCGGCCACGGCGTGCGCGCCATCAAGCTGGCCGAGGGCGACGAGGTCGTGGGTGTCTGCATCTGCCGTGAGAACGCCACCATCCTGACCGTGACTGAGAACGGCAAGGGCCGCCGGTCCGACATCGACACCTACCGCATCACCGCCCGCGGCGGCAAGGGCATCCGCAACTACGATGCCTCCAAGGACAAGGTCGCCGCGGTCAAGATCGTGGACGATGTGGATGACGTGCTGCTGAGCAGCCAGGAGGGCATCATCATCCGCCTGCACGCCAATGAGATCCCGGTACAGAGCCGCTACGGCTCCGGTGTCCGCGTCATGCGTCTGGGCGAGAATGATAAGGTCATGGTCCTGGCCCGTACCGACCACGACGATGAAGCCCAGACCGAGACGGTAGAGGCTGAGGAGGGCGATGAGCCCACCGCAGAGCAGCTGGCCGCCATGGAAGCAGCCGATGAGGCATCTGCCTCCGAGGCACCGTCTGAGGATTGAGCCTCTCCTGCCAAAGAAAATGGAAAAGTTAGCCTAGACTTCTATCGGAAAATATGATAGACTAGCGAAACGATCACAAAATCCCATGGGGGAGTAGCAGGCGCTGTTTGCAGACGGCGCAGCAAGTCAACACAATGACAGCACTGCTGTCTGGCTTGCTTTCATTTGCGAGACTCATGTGTTATGGTGCGGAGTACCACGCCCAACACATGGAGTTCATTTGTAAAAAATGACCCGAGACCGGACGTGCACGCGCGCCGATCTCGGGTTTTGTTTTTGCCGCACCGTAATTTTGGTCAGATTCAGGAGGCATTCAGTTATGGAATGGAGTTTTTTGTTTTTTCTCAACAGTGCACTGCTGGGCGTGGGCCTTGCCATGGACGCGTTTTCGGTCTCGATGGCAAATGGTCTGCATGATCCCGGCATGTCCCGAAAGAGGATGTGCATCATTGCAGGCACCTTTGGCGTGTTTCAGGCCGTGATGCCCATGACAGGCTGGGTCTGCGTCCATACCATCGTGGAGATGTTCTCCTCCTTTGAAACATTCATCCCCTGGATCGCCCTTGCCCTGCTGGGCTATATCGGCGGCAAGATGCTGATCGAGGGCATCCGGGGCGAGGAAACCGAGGAAGCCGCCGCGCTGAGTGCCGGTGCCCTCTTCATGCAGGGCGTGGCCACCAGCATCGATGCCCTCTCGGTCGGCTTTACCATTGCGGAGTATGGCTGGCTGATGGCGCTGGCAGCTTCCGGCATCATTGCCGTCGTCACCTTCTTCCTCTGCATGGCGGGCCTGCGCATCGGCAAAAAGTTCGGCACCAGGCTCTCCGGCAAGGCCTCTGTTCTGGGCGGTATCATCCTCATCGGCATTGGGCTGGAGATCTTCATCTCCGGCGTGTTCTTCTGAAAAAGGGGCAAAGAAAACCGGCACAGCGTCAGGCAGGCGCTGTGCCGGTTTTGTTCCCCGTGGAACATTTTTTAAGGGTGAATTATTTTTCCGGCTCGAAGTAGTCGGCATATTCCCCGGTGAGCTTAGAGCCCAGCCGCCGGATGCCGCCGTAGAGGTGGCGCTCCACCAGCGGCTCAAAGGCGGCAAGATCACACCGCTCAATGGCGGCAATGATGTTCTGGTGGTCGGCGATCACCTCGTCCAGCCCGCCGCTGGTCATGGTGTCCAGCATCCGGAAGCGGCTGTAATCGGCGTGGGCGTTCTGTAAGGTGCGCCAGAGATACATTTTTCCCATGGAGGCAAACCATGTCTCGTGGAGCAGGCGGTCTGCCTCATAGAGCTTGTTGTAGTCGATCTCTTCGGCACGGGCCAGCGCGGCGTAGGCATCGGCCTGCCGCCGGATGAGTGCCCGCTGCTCCGGTGTGCACTTGGGCGAGAAGTCCCGCAGGACGCGGGCTTCCACAGCGGTGCGCTCGTAGATGAGCTCATCCACGATCTCCCGGTTCAGCCGGGTCACAGTGGTACCCTTGTAGGGCACGATCTTCACCAGCCCATTTTCCTGCAGCCGCTGCAGCACCACCCGGATCATGGAACGCGGTGCCCCAAAGCGGGCACAGAGCGGGTTCTCGCTCAGCGAACTGCCCGGCCGCAGGGTCAGGTCGATGATCTCCCGCTCCAGTACCGCGTAAATTTCAGCGTCGGTCTTGTATTGCTGTTCCATATCACTCACCTAGTTGAAATGATTATTCCTTTAGCGGGCTCGCCCTCTCAGTCATCGCTACGCGATGCCAGCTCCCCCAAAGTGGGAGCCCTTGGCAGTCCACGCAAACTTCATCTTTTTGCCAAGGCCTCTCCCTTTGGGAGAGGTGTCACCGCAGGTGACGGAGAGGGCGAGGATGTTGACCATGTGCAACAGCCTTATTCCAAAAACTCCTTCCACGGTGCGACGGCGGGCAGGGGCAGAGAAAAGGCCATGGGCTTGCCGGTCTCCGGGTGGACGAACTGCAGCCCTGCGCTCTGCAAGGCAATGTCCCCCTTGAACCGGCTGCCATATTTGCCGTCTCCGTAAAGCGGGTGCTTCCGGGAGGCAAACTGCACCCGGATCTGATGTGTCCGCCCGGTGTGGAGCGTGATCTCCGCAAGGCTCAGGGAACCGTCCGGTGCCGTCTCTACGATGCAGTATTCCAGCACGGCTTCCCGCACCCCCTTGCGGGGGCGCTTTACCGGAAAGACCCGGCCTTTCCGGCTGTCCTTGAACAGGTAGTCCCGCAGGATGCCCTCGGGCGGCAGCGCTTCGTCCGGCCCGCCTGCGATCACGGCCCGGTACGTTTTGCGAAAGCAGGGCTGTGCCGGTGCACCGGGGCCTGCCTCTGCCCTGCCATCCAGAATGGCATAAGCCTGCTGGCTCTCCGTCACCTGCTTTGTCAGAGCCGCTGCGGCTCCGGGTGTTCTGGCATAGACCATCAGCCCCGAAACACCGGTGTCCAGCCGGTGGATGACCCCAACGTATGCATCCGGCCTGCCCCACCGCTGGCGCAGGGCAGCGGGCACGCCCTCCTCGCTGGTCAGCCCAGCGGACTTGTCCAGCACCACAAGGGCAGTATCTTCGTAGAGAATGTTCACAGCTTGCCCTCGTCCAACAGGGCCTTGAGCTTGAGCACGCCTGCAATGGTCTTGCCGTCCTTGATCTCGCCGCGCATCACCATCTCATAGGCCTGGGTCAGCGGTACCCGGTCAGGGGTCAGGAACTCGTCCGCATCCAGATGCATCCGGGTCTCGTGCAGACCGGTGGCCACCCAGGTGTAGATGATCTCGGTATCATAGCCCACAGTGGGGTAGAACTCGCCCAGGGAGGTGTACTTGTCGGCGGTCAGGCCGCACTCCTCCTCCAGCTCCCGCTTGGCGGCTTCAAAGGGGTCCTCCCCTTTTTCCAGCTTGCCGGCGGGCAGCTCCCACAGCTCCTGCTGCATGGCGTAGCGGAACTGGCGCACCATGCAGATGGTGCCGTCCTCAAAGTAGGGCACGATGCAGGCCCCGCCGTGGTGGTGGACCACCTCGCGGGTGGCGGTCTTTCCATTTTCCAAAAGGGCGGTATCTTTGGTCAGGGTGACCACCCGGCCCTCGAACAGCACCTCACTTGTGAGCATCTTTTCAAAATGTGCAGCGTCCATCGTATTTGCGTCCTTTCCAGATGATAATGATGCTGGTTCAAGTTTACGGCAACAAAGCGCCGGTTGTCAATTCAAAATTGGGGATAAATTAAGAAAAATACAGCAAAAAAGCCGGATTCTTAATAATCTGTCAAGTTAGATGCAACAAAAAACACAAGCGTAAAAAAGCACCAAAAAATTTCTTGAAATTTTGTTGCGTTTTGCCAGTGGGTTTGCATTTACTTTGAAGGCGGAATTTGCTAATATAATATATGAGCAATAGTGCCTTTTGGGGTTCTCCGGCCCCAGCGGGGCGCGATTGCCCCGCGCAAAAGGTACCAAATTCTGAACAATGGAGGAAGAAAAATGCCTAGAGCAAAGCAAACCATGGATGGCAATACCGCTGCCGCTCATGTAGCATACGCCTACACGGACGTGGCTGCTATCTACCCCATTACCCCGTCTTCTCCGATGGCTGACTCTGTGGACCAGTGGTCCGCAGCTGGTCAGAAGAACATCTTCGGCAACCAGGTCAAGGTCGTCGAGATGGAGTCTGAGGCCGGCGCTGCCGGCGCTGTGCACGGCTCTCTGGGTGCAGGTGCTGTTACCACCACCTTCACCGCTTCTCAGGGCCTGCTGCTGATGATCCCCAACATGTACAAGATCGCTGCTGAGCAGCTGCCCTGCGTGTTCGATGTTTCTGCACGTACCGTTGCTACCCAGTCCCTGAACATCTTCGGTGATCACAGCGACGTTATGGCATGCCGCCAGACCGGCTTCGCAATGCTGGTCGAGAGCAGCGTGCAGGAAGTTATGGATCTGTCCCCTGTTGCCCATCTGGCAGCAATCGAGGGCCGGGTTCCCTTCCTGAACTTCTTCGATGGCTTCCGTACTTCTCACGAGTACCAGAAAATCGAGAAGTGGGACTACGCTGATCTGAAGGAAATGTGCAACATGAAGGCTGTTGAGGAGTTCCGTGCCAAGGCTCTGAACCCCGAGCACCCCAAGATGCGCGGTTCCCACGAGAACGGCGACGTGTTCTTCCAGCACCGTGAGGCCTGCAACTCCGCTTACGACGCACTGCCCGCAGTGGTCGAGAAGTACATGGCCAAGATCAACGAGAAGCTGGGCACCAACTACGATCTGTTCAACTACTACGGCGCACCCGATGCTGACCGTGTCATGATCGCTATGGGCTCTGTCTGCGACGTTGCTGACGAAGTCATCGACTACCTGAACGCCAAGGGCGAGAAGGTCGGTATCGTCAAGGTCCGCCTGTACCGTCCCTGGGTGTCCTCCGCTCTGCTGAAGGTCCTGCCCAAGACTGCCAAGAAGGTTGCAGTTCTGGATCGTACCAAGGAGCCCGGCTCCCTGGGCGAGCCCCTGTACCTGGATGTTGCTGCTACCCTGCGTGAGGCTGGCCTGAACGATGTCGTTCTGACCGGCGGCCGTTACGGCCTGGGCAGCAAGGACACTCCCCCGTCCTCCATCTTCGCTCTGTTCAAGGAGCTGGAGAAGGATCAGCCCAAGGAGCGCTTCACTCTGGGCATCACCGATGATGTCACCGGTCTGTCCCTGCCCGAGGTCAAGCCCGCTCCCATCACCGCAGCTGCTGGCACCAAGGAGTGCAAGTTCTGGGGTCTGGGCGGCGACGGTACTGTCGGCGCAAACAAGAACTCCGTCAAGATCATCGGCGACCACACTGATAAGTATGTTCAGGCATACTTCCAGTATGACTCCAAGAAGACCGGCGGCGTGACCATCAGCCACCTGCGTTTCGGCGACAAGCCCATCCGCAGCCCCTACTACATCAACCAGGCTGACTTCGTGGCCTGCCACAACCCCGCTTACATCCACATGGGCATGAAGATGGTCCAGGATGTCAAGCCCGGCGGCGTGTTCATGATCAACTGCCAGTGGACCGATGAGGAGCTGGGCCAGCACCTGAACGCTGAGGCCAAGAAGTACATTGCTGACAACAACATTCAGCTGTACACCATCAACGCCATCGATAAGGCTATCGAGATCGGTATGGGCAAGCGCACCAATACCATCCTGCAGTCCGCTTTCTTCAAGCTGGCTGACGTTATGCCCATCGAGGACGCTGTCAACTTCATGAAGCAGGCAGCTCAGAAGAGCTACGGCAAGAAGGGCCAGGACGTTGTTGAGATGAACTGGAAGGCCATCGATGCTGGTGTTGACGCGATCCACAAGGTCGACGTTCCCGCTTCCTGGTCCAACCCCGAGGCTGATCCCGCTCCCAAGGCTCTCACCGGCCGTCCGGAGCTGGTCAAGCAGATCCGTGATGTCATGGAGCCCATCGCTCGTATGGACGGCGACAGCCTGCCCGTTTCCGCTTTCGTTGCAAATGCAAACGGCGAGTGGGAGCAGGGCGCATCTGCATACGAGAAGCGCGGCACCGCTGTGAACGTTCCCGAGTGGGATGCTTCCAAGTGTGTCGGCTGCAACCAGTGTGCATTCGTCTGCTCTCATGCTACCATCCGTCCCTTCCAGCTGACCGCTGACGAGCTGGCAGCTGCTCCTGCTCAGACCAAGAGCCGTGACAACCGCCCCGCAAACGAGTACAAGTTTGTGATGGCTGTTTCTCCTCTGGACTGCATGGGCTGCGGCGAGTGCGTCACCGTCTGCCCCACCAAGGCAATTGCTATGGTTCCTCAGGAGAGCCAGGCCGATCAGCAGGCAGTCTTCGACTACTGCGTGGCCAACATCTCCAAGAAGCCCAGCAAGTTTGCTGATGACACCGTCATTGGTTCTCAGTTCAACCAGCCCCTGCTGGAGTTCTCTGGCTCCTGCGCAGGCTGTGCCGAGACCTCTTACGCTCGCCTGATCACTCAGCTGTTCGGCGAGAAGATGTACATCTCCAACGCTACCGGCTGCTCCTCTATCTGGGGCGGTACCGCTTCCATCTCTCCGTACACCGTCAACAAGGACAGCGGCCATGGTCCTGCATGGTGCAACTCCCTGTTCGAGGATAACGCTGAGCATGGTCTGGGCCTGTACCTCGGCCAGAAGACCGTCCGTGAGAACCTGATCAAGCGCATTGCTGAGGTTGCTGGTTCTGACAAGGCTTCCGCTGAGCTGAAGGCTGCCTTCGACAAGTTCATGGAGACCAAGAACAACACCAAGGCAAACGACGAACCCGCCAAGGCTCTGATCGCTGAGCTGGAGAAGGCTGCTGCCGCTGGCTGCACCGAGTCCGCTGAGATCCTGAAGAGCAAGGAGTTCATCGCCAAGAAGTCCGTCTGGATCTTCGGTGGTGACGGCTGGGCATACGACATCGGCTTCGGCGGCCTGGATCACGTCCTGGCTTCCGGCGAGGATGTCAACGTCATGGTCTTCGATACTGAGATGTACTCCAACACCGGTGGACAGGCATCCAAGGCTTCCAACATTGGTGAGGTCTGCCAGTTCGCTGCTGCTGGTAAGGAGATCAGCAAGAAGAGCCTGTCCGAGATTGCAATGACCTACGGTTATATCTATGTTGCTCAGATCGCTCTGGGCGCTAACATGAACCAGGCTGTCAAGGCAATCGCTGAGGCTGAGGCTTATCCCGGCCCCTCTCTGATCATCGGCTACGCTCCCTGCGAGCTGCACGGTGTGAAGGGCGGCATGACCAACTGCCAGAACGAGATGAAGAAGGCAGTTGAGGCTGGTTACTGGAACCTGTTCACCTTCAACCCCGCCAACAAGGCTCAGGGCAAGAACCCCTTCACCCTGACCTCCAAGGCTGTGGATGCCGAGAAGTATCAGGCACTGCTGGCAAACGAGACCCGTTACAGCCGCCTGACCCGTGCATTCCCCGAGCGTGCAAAGGCTCTGTTCGCACGCAACGAGCAGGTTGCAAACGATCGTTACGAGCACCTGACCCGTCTGGTCGAGCTGTACAAGTAATCCTGTTTTCTGAACAATGGCTGGCAATGGCCGCAGCGGCACCCTAGTCCGCAAGGCGGCTGCTCCGCACTGGCGATTACTGCGCAACGCAGCAGTGCGAAACTGCGGCCCCGCC
Source organism: Faecalibacterium hominis (ex Afrizal et al. 2022) (assembly GCF_049545105.1). Classification (NCBI taxonomy): domain Bacteria; kingdom Bacillati; phylum Bacillota; class Clostridia; order Eubacteriales; family Oscillospiraceae; genus Faecalibacterium; species Faecalibacterium hominis (ex Afrizal et al. 2022). The sequence continues at coordinate 2,010,673 of NZ_CP186860.1, forward strand.
GCCCTGAGCAGAGCATGATGAACGTGCAAACGAGCATTTGCGCAAACTTCTGATTTCATTCCCTCGCCCGCCGCAGCCCGCGAACCGCGCCGGGCAGGGTGTTTGAAATACCAAAGCGCCCGCGAGGGTCCTTGAAAGCACACCCCGCGTGTGTCAGGAGCATAAGGTCTGGCAACAGATACCTTGTTCCGCCTGCTGCATAAGACCTGCCCTGCAGGGATCTTGCCGCAGTCAAAAACGAATCCGTTTTTAGCGCCCCGCTCACTTTATAGTGAACGGGGCGTATTTTTGTGTAAGGAAACAGAAACCGCTGTACGGAATGTTCCATACAGCGGTTCTCTCATCCATATACTATTTTGCGGGAGCAGGAATGAATTCAATTTTGACCTGCATTCCCATACCGGCGGCAAGGCGTTGCAGCGTCCGCAGAGAAGGATTTGCGTTGCCGTTTTCCAGCTTGCTGATGTCTGCCTGAGCAATGCCGGTACGCTCCGAGAGCTCCTTCTGGGTCAGGCCGCTTACCTTCCGGGCATCGATCATTGCCTGTACCAGTGAAAGCTCTGGCTGAAGTGCCTCCCACTCCGCTTTGAATTCAGGGTCTTCCAGTTGTTTGTTGAGAAAATTCCGAAAGTCACTCACGATATCTTCTCCTTTCGTTCAAGATAGTCTGCACGATATTTTTTGGCCAGGGCAATTTCCTCTGGTGGTGTTTTTTGCGTTTTCTTGATAAAGCCGTTGGTCAGAACAATGCACTTTCCAATGTAAAAGAAATACAGAACACGTGTGATATTGCTGCTCTGCTTAGCACGGATCTCAAAAATCCCGTCCCCAATAAATTTGGAGTAGGGCTCCCGCAGCTGTGGTCCGTTGGCTTCCAGCAGTGCGACAGCACCCAATACCTTTGCACGCATTTTGGTGTCAAGGGATTCCAGAAAATCATCTACCGGACAGTCGCCATTCTCCTTATGATAGAAGTCTACATCGTAACATTCCAAGCGGCATCCCTCCTCTATGGGATATATCCTATTTCTATAATATATGATATATCCCATTTTGTCAAGGATGCGATAAAAATATCTTCTCGCTATTTTACAATTTCTTCATAGGATTTTCATGCAAACCCGTGCTTTTGGTGCTATACTACTGACATAAGGAACCGGGGCCGCAACCGATTCCTTGTACATGATTCCTCCTCACACCAAGGCAATATCCAAACAGAAAGCCCCTTTCAGTGGTCCGCAAGCACTGGAAGGGGCTTTCTGCGTGTTTTGGTGGAAATTCCCGCCTGATTCGGTGCATTTAGGGTTGACCGGCCTTTTGGCCGGCGCTATAATAAAAAGTGGAAAAGATCCTTAGGAGGTGAACGCAGGACAATGGACCCGGATCATAGTCGAAGATGCGGTTTTGGTGCGATAGGACGGGACATGGAGCAGGCTGCGTTCGCCTTTTTTGCCCGGTAAGAGGTGCTGTTCGGGCACTTCTCAGCGGGGAGAAAGGGCGCGGCTTTGTGCGCGTGGAAGCCTTGGCAAGGGGTGGATGCGGGCCGTTGGCGGCGCTTTTTGTTTTGCCCTGTACCAACCGCCGGAATACGGTAGGAGGTACGCAAAATGGAAATGGAAGAAAAGAAAAACGAACTGACCGAGGCCGCCCTGCCTGTGCAGGAGCTGCCCGCTGATATCCCGGACGAGGTGCGCCAGAAGCTGGTCAGAGATCTGAACGAGGAAGCCACAGAGGACCTGAAGCAGGACATCCGGGAGGCCGAGAAAGAGGAGGCCCGGGACGATGAGGTCAAGGCTGACCCCGAGATGCTGACCAAGAGCCGCCTGCTCAAGATGCTGGTAAAAAAGCAGTACGTCAAGCTGCGTGAGGTCACCGAGGAGGAGCAGCCCGCCGACCTGGCAGAGCTGCTGGAGGAGCTGGACGAGAACAACCGTCTGGTGGTGTTCCGCCTGCTGAAAAAGGAAGTGGCCACCGAGGCCTTCGCCTATATGTCAGATGAAGCCCGGGATGACCTGGTCAACGCCTTCTCCGACGTGGAGCTGGTCAGCGCCATTGAGGAGATGAGCCTGGACGATGCTGCCGACCTGCTGGAGGATATGCCCGCAGGCGTGGTCAAGCGGGTGCTGGAGAAATCCTCCAAGCAGACCCGTGAGAGCCTGAACAAGCTGCTGAACTACCCCGAGAGCTCGGCCGGTAGCTTGATGACCCCTGAATATGTCCGGCTGAAAAAAGAGATGAATGTCCGGCAGGCGCTGGATGCCATCCGGCGGCAGGGCGAGAACGCCGAGACCGTCTATATCAACTATGTTGTGGAGCGCAACCGCCTGAAGGGTGTTGTCTCTGCCCGTGACCTGCTGCTGGCAGACCCTGATACCCCGCTGGTCGATATTATGGACGACAACGTGGTCACCGTGAAGGTTACCGATGACCAGGAGTTCGTGGCCCGTGAGATGCAGCGCTACGACTTTACCGCAATGCCCGTTGTGGACAACGAGGGCATGTTTGTGGGCATTATCACCATCGACGATGCAATCGATGTTCTGACCGATGAGAGCACCGAGGATATGCAGAAGATGGCCGCCATTCTGCCCGCGGATGAGGCCACGACTTATTTTGGCACCAGTGTCTGGACCCACGCCAAGCAGCGCATCCCCTGGCTGCTGATCCTGATGCTGTCGGCCACCTTTACCGGCATGGTCACCACCCATTACGAGGAAGCCTTTGTCAGCCTGCCCCTGTTGGTCTCCTTTATGCCCATGCTGATGGATACCGCCGGCAACTGCGGCAACCAGATCAGCACCCTGATGGTGCGCGGTCTGGCGCTGGGTGAGGTGGAACCCGCCGATTTCCTCAAGGTGCTGGCCAAGGAACTCCGCGTTTCCGCGATCGTGGGTGCGGTGCTGGGCGTGGTGAACGGTCTGCGCATCTACCTGATGTACACCTTCATCTTTGCCGGTCAGTATGACAATGTGATGGGCTACGCCATCGTCGTCAGCGTGTCGCTGTTCTTCAGCGTCATCCTGGCAAAGCTGGTGGGCGGTATGCTGCCCCTTGCCGCCAAGAAGCTGGGTGCGGACCCGGCCATCATGGCGACCCCCTTCATCACCACCATCGTGGATGCCTGCAGCTTGATCCTGTACTTCCAGATCGCGCAGATCGTGTTCCGGAATATGATGTAACGTTTGATTTTATAGGAGCAACCCTCTCAGTCAAAGCCTGACGGCTTTGACTGAGAGGGCTGTTTCTTTTTGTTGAAAACTCAAGTTTTCCCGCTGTTTTCCACAGGTCGATTTTTGTAGAAAACGGGTGTGGAAAACTAGCGGTTCCTTCATTCCAACGGGGAGAAATTCAAGGAGCGGATTTTCTGCCTGCTGTAAAAAGTAAATTTTCGGGTTTGACTTTCTTTCAGAAAAAAGGTGCAAAGGCCCATAATTCCCCTGATTTTCGCAAAGATCCGCGCGGTACAATACACCATGTATAAACCACCTCACAGGAAAATGTGGAAAACTCAGTGGAAAAAGTGGAAAACATCGTGGGAAAACTGGTGCTTTTTTCACAATTCCGGTGGAAAACCCAGTGGAAAGAGTGGATAAGTCCATCTGAACACACCAAAAGTGGTTACAACCTGCTGTTTTAGCACTCGGATGAACAGACAGCCAGATCCCTTTGTTCACACCCTTCGCCTTGAATGGCCCTGCCAATCATGGTACAATGAAAAAAGAGAGCGTTCCCGGCCAATGGGGCGCAAATTTTACGAATAACGGAGGCTTCTGCCTATGAACTGGATCACCAAGCTGGAACGGAAATACGGCCGGTTCTGCATTCCCAACCTCATCAACATCCTCATCGGCGGCCAGATCCTGGTCTACGCCATTGAACTGTTCGTCAACCAGTATATTTCCTTTTATCTCTCCCTGAGCCGCAGTGCCCTGTTCGCCGGGCAGATCTGGCGGCTGTTCACCTTTGTGCTGGTGCCTTTTTCAGGCGGCGGGCCGCTCAGCGTGGTGCTGGGCATCTATTTTACCTGGTTCGTCGGCAGTGCGCTGGAACGGGAGTGGGGCGATTTCCGCTTCAACCTTTATGTCCTGCTGGGGATGGCAGGCGCGTGGCTGGCCTGCCTGCTGACAGGCTCTGCCGATACCTACTGTCTGTCCCTCTCTCTCCTGCTGGCCTTTGCCATGCTTTACCCGGAGCTGCAGGTGCTGCTCTTCTTCGTCATCCCCCTCAAGGTGAAATATTTCGGCATCTTTGCCGCCGCCCTGTGGGTGTTCAGCTTCCTGAGCATGGGGATGCTGGGCAAGCTGAACTATCTGCTCTGTATGCTGGGCTTCCTTCTGTTCTTCGGGCCGCAGGCCTGGCATAACATTCGCGCCTGGGTGCGCCGGGAGCAGTGGAAGAGGAAAAATCGGAGATGATGATTGATCGTCTGGAAGGCAATTCGGAATTAAAGACCAGCGTCCGGCTGATGCTGGGGGGCCGCCGCATGACCCACAGTGTTCTGCTGGTGGGCGAAGAGGGGCTGGGAACCGGGTTTGCGGCCCGCTGTGTGGCGGCGGATTACCTTTACCCCAACGGCGGCGCGCCCGCCGAAGCCCTGCTCCGGGGCGAGTGCTGCCGTGCCGTGGCAAAGGCCGGTAAGCGCGACAGCGGCCAGATCGAGACAGGCATCGTCCGGGAAGCCATCTCCGTGACCGGTATGGGCAGCGGCGGGCGGTATCTGGTCGGTCAGGTCACGGCCATGCGCAGCGAGATCTTCAACACCAGCCTTTCGGCAGAGGGGCGCGCTGTGCTGCTCTACCATGTGGAGCGGATGAACGAGGAATCGGCCAACGCTCTGCTGAAGGTCATGGAGGAGCCGCCCGAAGGCGTGCTTTTTCTGCTGACGGCGGATTCGCTGGCGGGCGTTCTGCCCACCATCCGGAGCCGCTGCATCAGCTTTGCAGTGGCTCCGGTCTCCCCCGCCGATTGCGCCCGCTACTGCACCGCACATGGGGTGGACAGCAAGGATGCCGCCCTGTACAGTGAGCTGTTCGATGGCCACATCGGCACAGTGCTGGATGTGGCCCGGGATGAGGCCCGCCGGGCGCAGGTGGACAAGGCGCTTGCCCTTGCCAAAGCAGCGGCCACGCAGGACAGCTATGCCGCCGCCGTTCTGCTGTCAGCTTACGAAAAGGATAAGGTGGGGGCCGCCGCTCTGCTGGCTGATTTCCGGGCCGTAGCGGCCGCAGGGCTGCGCGGCAGCCCCCGTGCCCCGGTGCAGGGCGATGCCGCCCGCAAGGCCCTTGCAGCCGCCGATGCGGCGATCCAGCGGCTGGGTGCGCAGGTGAACCCCAAGATCACCTTGAGTGTGCTGGCAATGAAGTTCCGGACATTCTGATAAAAAAGAGCAGCCTTTACCCTCTCCGTCATTGCTTGCGCAATGCCACCTCTCCCGAAGGGAGAGGCAAAACATCAAAGAGGGTAAATGCTGCTATATATGGAATAGCCCTTGGCTCCCCCTTCGGGGGAGCTGTCGAGCGTTAGCGAGACTGAGAGGGTGAGATCATCTTCTCCGTGCTTTTCTGCGCCGGCCCAGATTCAGTGAGCCGCCCCCGGCAACAAGGGTGAAGAAGCTGAGAACAGCCAGAAGAACGATGAGGGCCGCCATCAGGAGAAACGTGGTCTGAAGGTCGGTGCGAAAGTCGGAGACATACTCCTGATGGGTCACAAGGTCTACCGTGCCCACCTCATAGCCGTCCAGATAAACGGTGGCTGTGCCAAGGACAGCCCCATCCTTGACGGTGGCGGAGATATTCTCCTGAAGGTCGTAGGTGAAGGTCACCTTGTCGTCCGCATGGCCGTAGCCGCTGACCGGCGCGGCAGCGTAAAGCTCCACTTCCTCATAAGAGCGGCACTTCTTCAGGGGGGCGGTGGTCAGCGGGGTCTCGGTGTCCACCAGCTCCCGGTCAGAAAAGCTTGCAAAGGCCCAGTCCAGGATCTCGGAGGCCTCCCTGTAAATGTTGTCGAGGTCGGAGCCAAGCACCACCAGCCCGTAGGTGTGGCCGTCCTTCTGAGCAAAGGTCACATAGCACCGGCCCGCCAAGGTGGTAAAACCGGTCTTCATGCCCCGGATGTAATCCCGGTAGTAGGGGTACTCCGGGTTGAGCATCAGGTTGGTGGAGGTGATGGTGCGCTCGTTCTGGTGCAGGTTGGTGGCAGGCAGAGTATAGCTCAGGGTGTTTGCCACCTGCATATAGGTCTCGTTCTCGGCGCAGGCCTTGGCGATCAGGGCCAGATCGTGGGCCGAAGAGACGTTGCCGTAATCATACAGGCCGTGCACGCAGGTAAAACTGGTGCTGGTGCAGCCCAGCTCTTTGGCACGCTGGTTCATCCGGGCCACAAAGGCGGTCAGGTCGCCGTCCGAAACATCACTGGCGATCACGCTGGCCGCGTCGTTGGCGCTGGCCACCAGCAGGCCGTACAGCAGGTCGATGCGGCGCACCGTTTCGCCGATGCGCAGGTTGATGGTGCTGCCGTTGGCGTTCTGGATGTCCTTGAACTCCTGGGTCAGGCTGGCGGGGATGGTGATCTCCGCGTTCATGTCCTTACCGCTTTCCAGAAACAGCAGGGCTGTCATCATCTTGGTCAGGCTGGCAATGTAGCGCTGCTGGTCCGCGTTCTGTTCCAGAATGGGCTTGTCGATGTCCGCGTTGAACAGATAGATCGACTCGCCCTCGTTCACGGTCTGGATGGGCATTTCGTATGCGGCCAGACCGGGCAGGACAAGGGTCAGGGCCAGCGCTGCCGTCAGCAGCAGGGCCGCCGCCCGGCGGAAGAGAGTAGAGTTCTGCATAAGCGTATCCTCCAACGGAAGCTCCCGGCTTCCCTGAATCAAAAACTAAAACACTATATAAAAGAATACCATAAATGACGGAAAAGAGAAAGGTGGTTTTTCACAATGTTGTTGCCTTTTGGTGGAAAAGTTCCCCGAGACGAGGGTGCGGTGTTCGTGGCACCCAACGCCACGGTGCTGGGCGATGTGGTGCTGGAGCCGGGATCCTCGGTCTGGTATGGTGCGGTTCTGCGCGGGGACGACGGCACCCTGACCCTGGGCGAGAACACCAATGTGCAGGATAATGCGGTGCTCCACTGTGACCCGGGCGGGGCGGTCACGCTGGGCAAAAACGTGACCGTGGGCCACTGTGCCCTTGTCCACGGGTGCACCGTGGGAGACGGTTCCCTGATCGGGATGCACGCCACCCTGCTCAACCACTGTGTTGTGGGCAAAAACTGCATCATCGGGGCCGGTGCGCTTGTGCCGGAAGGCAAGATCATCCCGGACGATTCCCTTGTGGTGGGGGTTCCGGGGAAAATCATCAAGCAGGTCAGCCCCGAGCAGGCAGCCGCCAACCTTGCCAATGCCGCCCACTATGTGGGGGAAGGCCGCCGTCACGCCGCAGCCCTGCGGAAAGAGGAAAAAGGTGAAACTGAATGAGCGAAATAATTTCGTGCGAAGCTTAACAGAATTTTCACAAGATTTCACAAGAAAGTAATGACTTTTGCGCCGAAATCGGGTATACTATGAGCACAAGGGAGCGGGGCCGCAACCGTCTCCCTTGCACATGATTCCTCCTCACACCAAAGCAATACCCCAAAACAAAAGTCCCCTCCGGTGTACCGCAAGCGCCGGAGGGGACTTTTGTTTGTCTGAAACAGCACCCCCGGCGGAGCGATCCTCTGCCGGGGGTGCTGTGCTATATCAAGTTTCAAAGGGAACCGTAGATGCCGCGCACGGAGACCTCGCCGGTGAACACATGCTCCTCGCCGCTGTCGGTGCGGACAACAAGACGGCCTTCTTCGTCCACATCCACGGCCTCGCCTGCTCCCTGCCCGCCGTCCGGCAGGTCAAAGGTCACCCGCCGTCCGATGTTGACACAGGCGGCCTTGTACTCCTCCCGGAAAGGTGCAAAGCCATCCCGCGCAAAGGTGTACAGGGGCCGATCAAAGCCGAAATCCGTCAAAGCCTCGGCCAGCCAGCCGGGATCCTGCTCCAGATCGATTGTGGCACCCTGAAGGACCAGCGAGGTGCCGTGGGGCAGGTCAGCGGCATCAAAATAACTCTGCGGCTGGGCCAGGTTGATGCCAATGCCGCACAGGATGCCCCGGCCCTGCTGCTGGTAGCCGTAGCAGACGCTTTCGCACAGGATGCCCACGATCTTTTTGCCGTTCAGCAGCAGGTCGTTGGGCCACTTGATCTGGCAGTCCACGCCGTAGCGCAGGGCCAGCTGTCTGCGCACGGCAAGGCTGGCCAGCAGGGGCAGGGTGGCAGGCTGCGCCAGCGGCTCCCGGATGGCGACCGTGTAGTACAGCGCCTTGCCCTCGGCGTTGACCCAGGTGCGGCCAAGGCGGCCCCGCCCGGCGGTCTGGTTGGTGGTGTATACCGCGCCCACCGGGCCGAACTCTTCAAAATGCTCTTTCATATACGCGTTGGTGCTGCCGCATTCGGGCAGATAACGCACCTCATTGATGCTCATTGCTGCGGTACCTCTTTGTGTGCAAAGCTGGTGATCTTGCCCTTGTCCAACAGCATCACGCCGTAGGTGTTGGGGCCGGTGTAGCAGCGGCCGCAGGAGCCCGGGTTGAACAGGAACACGCCGTTTTTCTGGAGGGCGGTGGGTTTGTGGGTGTGGCCGAACAATGCCACCTCAGCGCCGCGGGCGGCGGCGGCATCTGCCAGCGTGTCCAGATCGTATTTTACACCGTACATGTGACCGTGGGTATAGAAAACGACCACCTGATCGAAGGCGGCCAGCCCATCCAGCGGCTCCAACGCACCAAAATCGCAGTTACCGGCTACGGCGTAGACCTTCATCTTGGGGTGCAGGGTCAGTGCATCTTCCAGGTCGCGCAGGCCATCTCCCAAAAAGACAACGGCATTTGCATCGCTTTCTGCGTGCAGGATGCGCTCCACTGCACTGGCGCTGTTGTGGCTGTCGCTCAGGATCAAAAGTTTCGTCACGGGACTACGTCCTCCTTATTTATACGTATTAAACCTCTCGGTCGCCTTTGGCGACAGCTCCCCTGATAGGGGGCAATGCGAAGCATGGACGGAGAGGTCAATCTGCCTGCAAGGCAAGCAGCTGCTTGTACACTTCACTCTTGGAATACGGCGTGCCCTGCGCGGCGGCCTTGGCGGCGGCAGAGGCTGCGTAGCCGTTTCGGGTCAGTTCCAGCGCCCGCTGGGCGGCCTGCTCCAGGGTCAGCTCTTCTTCGGCTTCGGCGGCGGGCGCACCGGCCATCACCAGAACATACTCGCCGCGGGGGTCGTTCTCGGAATAATGGGTCTGGGCCTCGCCCAGCGTCGTTTTCCAGATCTCCTCGTGGAGCTTGGTCAGCTCCCGGCAGAGGGTGATGCTCCGCTCGGGGCCGAAGGCGGCGGTCAGGTCGTCCAGCGTGGTGCGCAGCTTGTGGGGCGCTTCGTAGAAGATGACCGTCCGCTTTTCGCCCTGTAGCTCGGCCAGCCGCTCCCGCTTCTGCTTTTTGTTCACAGGCAGAAATCCCTCGAACACCCAGCGGGAGGTGTCCTGACCGGAGACGGCCAGCGCCGTCACACAGGCGGAAGCTGCCGGAACGGGCACCACCTTGATGCCCCGGGCCAGCGCGTCCCGCACGATCACTTCGCCCGGGTCAGAGACACAGGGCATACCGGCATCGCTGCACAGGGCGCAGTTCTCGCCTGCCTCAATGCGGCGCAGGATCCCCTCGCCCTTCTGCAGGGCGTGCTCGTAGTAGCTCACCATCGGCTTTTTCAGCCCCAGAAAGTTGAGCAGCTTCATGGTCACGCGGGTATCCTCTGCGGCAATGAAATCTGCCGCGCCAAAGGTGGCTGCCACACGGGGCGGCATGTCATCCAGGTTGCCGATGGGTGTGGCGACAATATAAAGAGTACCTGCCATAGTATCCTCCCATTTGATTTGTACAAAACCTCTCCGTTATCTCTACGGGATGCCGCATCCCCTGCCAGGAGCCGCAGCCCGCACCTGGCGCGCAGCACCTGAGAGGTTCAGCGGCCATACAGTGCCGCGCCTGCCGAGATGAGCACATCCGGCTCGACCCGCAGCCCTGTTTTTCGGTTCTTCTGTGCTTCCACCAGAAACAGCCAGGGGGCGGCATCTGGCCGGTTCTTCACAAAGGCCAGCCGCTTGGGCTCCAGCCGGTTGGCCCGCAGGACTGCCAGCACCTCGGCCAGCCGCTCGGGCCGGTGGCAGAGCGAGAGCCGCCCGCCATCCTTCAGCAGCCGGAACGCGCATTTGCAGACATTGTCCAGCGTGCAGTCCGTCTCGTGGCGGGCAGTGGCCCGGGCCCTGTCGGTGGCCTGCTCCCCTGCTGTGAAATAGGGTGGGTTGCAGGCGCACAGGTCGTAGCTGCCCTCGCCCTCCCGGAAGGAGCGCAGGTCGGCGCAGACGGGCGTGATGTGCTCAATGCCCTGTTCGGCGCAGGCGGCGGCCAGCAGCGCGCTGGCTTCGGGCTGCAGCTCCAGCCCCAGGCAGGGGCCGCGGTGGCCCCGGTCGTGCCATTCCAGGCTCACGATGCCGCAGCCGGAGCACAGGTCAGCGGCGCGCCAGGCCCGCTTTGGCTCCGAAAACCGGGCCAGCAGCAGCGCGTCTGAACCAAAGCGGTGCACGGCTGAACAATAGACTCTTGTTCTATTATACAAAATCTCGGTGGAATGTTCCATATACAGCACCTAAAATCCACTGCCAAAATATCGGGCGGAAAAATTGGGGAAAATTGTGCATGAAAGAAAAGCAGCAGACCCGCTTTTGACAGGTCTGCTGCTTTTGATGCGTTTTTTCAGTGTTCGCCGTGAAATTATTCAGCAGCGATAGCACCGGTGGGGCAAGCACCCTCGCAAGCGCCGCAATCGATGCAAGCGTCTGCATTCACAACTGCAACACCATTCTCAATGGTGACAGCACCAACGGGGCAAGCGCCCTCGCAAGCGCCGCAGCCAACACATGCGTCAGAAACCTTGTGTGCCATAATAAAACTCTCCTTTTATCACCCGTGCACTAGCTTTAAGAAGAAGTCTGCCCTCGCACGGTGCCAGCAGGCTTCCCCGGAATTCATCCTTGTCTGCATTCTAGCAAAGTGGAAAAGAAAAGGCAAGACTAACCGTGTGCCATAAAAGCCCAAAGTTTTATTTTTGTGGGGTTGCACAAAAACAAGGCCTAACTTTGCGGGAAAATTAAGAGAGTTTTTTGGCGAAAATCACGAAGAAAGGTTAGTTTTGTGATACTAACCACCGTGATATCCCACTATTTTTCTGGGAATTATTTCTCTTTTTTGGGGCATTTGCCGCAGCCCACATTGCCCTTTTCATCGGCGGCTGCCACCACCGGGGCGGGGTTGCGCACACCGGAATAATCGTCGTCCGGGTCGGGGCGGCGGGGTGCCCGTTTGCCGCCGCTGATATACTCACACACGCCCACCTTATAGTAGCGCGGGGTCAGGGCTTCGGTGCCGCAGCGCACCCGCAGGTAGCCGGAGATGGGGTTCACCTCCAGCACGGTGCCCAGACCGTCCGGGGTGCGCACGGTGCTGCCCACCATGGGCATGATGCTGTTCAGGTATTCATAGGCGTTTTCCTCGTAGGAAAGGCAGCACATCAACCGGCCGCAGGCACCGCTGATCTTGGTGGGATTCAGGGAAAGGCCCTGCTCCTTGGCCATCTTGATGGAAACGGGCTGGAAATCCTTGAGGAAGCGGCTGCAGCAGAAGGGCTGGCCGCAGATGCCCAGACCGCCGATCATCTTGCTCTCGTCGCGCACGCCGATCTGGCGCAGCTCGATGCGGGTGTGGAAGATGCCGGCCAGATCCTTGACCAGTTCGCGGAAGTCCACCCGGCCGTCGGCGGTGAAGTAGAACATGATCTTGGAGCGGTCAAGGGTGTACTCGGCCTCCACCAGCTTCATTTCCAGGCCGTGGCGGGCAATGCACTCCTGGCAGGTGTGGTAGGCGCGTTTCTCATCCTCGCGGTTCTGGCGCATCCGGCGCACATCCACGCTGTCGGCCATCCGGGTGATGGGCTTGAGCGCCTTGGAAACGGCGCTGTCGGCGATCTCTTTCACGCCCTGCACCACCTCGCCGCACTCAATGCCGCGGGCGGTCTCCACGATCACGTATTCGCCGGTTTTGATGTCGGCTCCGGCAGGGTCGAAATAATAGCTTTTGCCGTTTTCCTTGAAACGGACAGAGATGACTTTTTTCATACTGTTCCTCACAGGGGAAATTCCCCTATCTCGTAAAAAGGCCCACAGAAGAGCCTGAAGATCCATTCTGAGGATTATTATAGCATAAACGTTGAAAATTGAACAGCCCTCTCAGGCTCACTTCGTTCGCCAGCCCAGGTTGTGGCTCCCAGCAGCTGCTTCGTGCAATTGCACTCGCACCTTGCTGGCCACTGCCCCAACAACTCCTCCCTCAATCCGCCACTGGCGGCGGTCGTCGTCGTTGCCCCCAAAGGGGGAGCCGATAAAAAAATTTCATCCTCTGCAACATTCCGCCCCGCTCATTCGTATCCCACTTGAACTCCGTCTGAAATTTGATCTCCAAAACGTCAAAAAACTGAGGTATCACCCGGATTTCACAAAAGATTTTCAAGATTTGCTAAAGAATCTCCGGGCAAGCCTTGCAAGCCCCGGAACCGGGTGTATAATAGGGGTATCGCCTTTGGTCCGCTCTGAGAAAAAAGAGCAGCCGCGCAATGCGTGGGAAAACACAGAAACGGTAGGAAGAAATGGAAAAATTCAGCGTCAAAAAACCGTTCACCGTTCTGGTCGCAGTCATCATGGTCATCATGCTGGGCCTTGTGTCCGTGCAGAATATGCAGACCAACCTGCTGCCAAACGTGAACACACCGTACCTGATGGTGGTCACGGTCTATCCCGGTGCCAGCCCGGAGCGTGTGGAGAGCGAGGTCTCCGACGTGATGGAGAGCGCGCTGGGCACCATCTCGGGCGTGAAAAACGTCACCGCCACCTCGGCAGAAAACTACAGTCTGCTGCTGATGGAGTTTGAGGATGATACGGACATGAACAGTGCCGTAGTCAAGGTGTCCAACAAGGTGGATCAGACCACCGCCAGCCTGCCAAGCACCTGTATGACCCCCTCCATCATTGAATATACCCTGAACATGAATGCTTTTATGACCGTGGCCGTCAGCCGCGAGGGCAGCGATTCCTATGAGCTGGCCGATTTCGTCAACGACACCATGGTCCCCTATATCGAGCGTCAGGGCGGCGTTTCCAATATTTCCGCCAACGGCCTGGTCACCCGGATGGTGCAGGTGCAGCTCGATCAGGAAAAGATCGATGCCATCAACGAAAAGCTGCTGGAGGTCATTGACGTGCAGCTGGCCGATGCAAAGGCCCAGCTGGATGATGCCGAGGCCCAGATCGAGGCAGGCAGAAAGGAGTACGAGACCCAGCTGGCCAATTACGACAAGCTGGTCAGCGATACCATCAACAGCCAGTACTCCGGCGAGCTGCAGGATTCCTTCATGCTGGTCAAGAAGCAGGCACAGGCCCTTCTGGAGAGCGTCAACCAGCTCATTGCCGTGGTCAACGAGCCGGAGATCCAGCAGGCCCTGATCGATGTGCGGGACGGCCTGCAGCGGGTCGTGGACAAGTTCAACGAGACCGGAATGCAGGATATCGATTCTCTGATCGAGATCGTTGCGGAGCTGCGCGATATCACCGATAAGGTGACCACCGCTTTGCAGGAGCTGCAGCAGCGCCTGAACGCGCAGGGCGACACCGCCGGCACAACGGCCGGGGAGCTGGCCGATGACCTGCAGGTGCAGCAGAGCCTGAACAACATCTATAGCACGCTGGAGAGCACCATCAAGGCCATGGACGACGTGCCCGGCCTGATGGACCAGTTCACCCAGATCGTGGGCAGCTATTCCCAGCAGCAGCTGCAGGCCTATATCAAGTTCACCGAGGCCCGCGAGATGCTGAACGATTACGAGAAGCAGCTGGCCGATGCCAAGCAGCAGTATGAGGATGCCAAGCAGATGGCCATGGAGAACTCCGACGTGGCCAAGATGCTGGATATCGACACGCTGGCACAGCTGATCTATGCCCAGAACTTCTCCATGCCCGCCGGTTATGTCAAGGATTCCAGCAACAAGTCCTGGCTGCTGAAGGTCGGCGAGGAGTACGACAGCATCGAGGATATCTCCGGTGCCCTGCTGCTCCATGTGGACGGCTTTGGCGATGTCCGCCTGTCTGACGTGGCCGATGTGCAGATCATCGACAACGCGGAGGACAGCTTTACCCGCCTGAACGGCGAGCGCTCCGTGGTGCTGAAGATCTTCAAGAGCAATTCTTCCAGCGCCGGTGAAGTCTCCGGCAACTGCAAGGCTGCCTTCAAAGAGCTGGAACAGAAATACGACGGCCTGCATGTGGTCGTGCTGTCCAACCAGGGCAACTACATCAGCATCATCGTCAGTAGCATCCTGAGCAGTATGCTCATCGGTGCGGCCCTTGCCATCATCGTGCTGGCCATCTTCCTCAAGGATATCAAGCCCACGCTGGTGGTCGGCATCAGTATCCCGCTGTCGGTGCTGTTTGCCGTGGTGCTCATGTACTTCACCGGTCTGGATATGAATATTATGACGCTGGCGGGCCTGTCCCTCGGCATTGGTATGCTGGTGGATAACTCCATCGTCGTCATTGAGAACATCTACCGTCTGCGCAGCCGCGGCGTGCCCGCTGCCCGCGCGGCGGTCCAGGGCACCAAGCAGGTGGGCATGGCCATCATGGCTTCCACCCTCACCTCTGTCTGCGTGTTCCTGCCCGTCATCTTCACATCGGGTGTCATCAAGAGCCTGCTGCAGCCCATGTCCATGTGCATCGGCTACTGTCTGGCTGCTTCCCTCATCGTGGCCCTGACGGTTGCCCCGGCGGCCTCCTCTACCCTGCTGAAAAACTCCAAGCCCAAAGAGCTCAAGTGGTTCGACAAGGTGCAGGAAAAGTACGTCAAGAGCCTGGAATGGTGCTTCCAGCACCGCTGGGCACCGCTGGGCGCGGCAGTGGTGCTGCTGGTGTTCTGCGGCTGGCGCGTGATGTCCATGGGCGTTGAGATGCTGCCCACCATCACCAGCAACGAGGCCATCGTCACCCTCTCCACCGAGAAGGATCTGACCAAGGAAGAATCCTATGCTGTGGCCGAGAATGTCATTGATGCCCTGCTGGCTGTGGACAACGTGGAAGAGGTGGGCGTTACCACCGACAGCCGCGTGGCCGGAATGGATGTCGGCCAGCTGGGCCTGCCCCAGACCATCACCGACCTGCTGAAAGCCGCCAACAGCTACGGTACCTACCAGATCAACGTGATGCTGGACGAGAGCCTCTCCTCCCGGCAGATCGAACAGGCCCGTGAGGCGCTGGAGGAAGCTGTGAACGGCGTGGAGAACTGCACCGCCACCGTTGAGATCAGCGGAATGCAGGAGCTGACCAGTCAGCTGGATATGGGCCTGACTGTCCAGGTCTCCGGCAACGACATCGACACCATGACTGCCCTCTCCGAGAAGGTGGTGGATATGGTCAACGAGATGGACGGCTTCACCAATGCAACCAACGGTCTGGGCAGCGGCGATGCCACCATCAACCTGCAGATCGACCGGGATAAGGTCCGCTCCTACGGCCTGACCGTGGCGCAGGTCTACCAGCAGATCGCCGCCAAGCTGACCACCACCACCACGGCCCAGACCCCCGTTGCCATCGATGGCTCCACCATGAACGTCCAGATCAGCAACAATCTGGACCCCATGACCAAGGAAAACATGATGGATATGACCTTTACGACCTCCGTCATGGCCGCCGACGGCACCACCGAGACCGGCACCTGCACGCTGGGCGATATGGCTACCTGGGTCACCGGCTCCACCCCGGACTCCATCACCAGTAAGAACCAGACCCGCTATATCAGCGTGACGGCGGACGCGGTGGAGGGCACCAATACCACCACCGAGACCCGCGCGCTGGAAAAGAAGCTGAACGCCTTTGCCGCATCCGATGAGATGCCCGAGGGCTGCAGCTTCTATATGGGCGGCGGCTCTGAGATCAACGGCATGGTGGTGGATCAGATGGGCCAGTGGATGTTCCTGGCGCTGCCCTTCGTCTACCTTGTTATGGTGGCCCAGTTCCAGAGCCTGCTCTCCCCCTTCATCGTTCTGTTCACCATTCCGCTGGCCTTTACCGGCGGCCTGCTGGGCCTGCTGCTCACCGGCCAGCAGCTGACTATGATCTCCCTGATGGGCTTCATCGTCCTGATGGGCACGGTCGTCAACAACGGCATCGTGTTCGTGGATTACGCCAACCAGCTGCGCATCGGCGGCATGGAGCGCCGCGCGGCCCTGATCGCCACCGGCAAAACACGAATGCGCCCCATCCTGATGACCACCCTGACCACCGTTCTGGCCATGCTCCAGCTGGTGTTCAGCGGCGACATGGCCAGCCAGCTGATGAGCGGCATGGCCATCGTCATCATCTTTGGCCTGACTTACGCCACCCTGATGACCCTGTACGTTGTGCCCCTGATGTACGACATCCTCTTCAAGAAGCCGCCGCTGAACGTGGATATCGGCGATGAGAACCTTGACGACATCCCCGATGATGCCGCCGAGTATATCGCCCAGAACACCGCTCAGCCGGAGTAAGAAAACTTCCCCAAAGCACCCTTCACAGCCATGTGAGGGGTGCTTTTTGTCAACTTGCTAAAAAAATCGCCGCAGCTTTGGCACAGTCTCCAAAAATTGAGGAATTCAATAAAAAATATTGACAGGGGGGGGGGGGTAGATGTAAAATGAGTTCACAATACAGAAGGTGTAGGGGTATGCTTTCTGTGTGGTAAAATATCATTTTACATTGGAGGTTCTACAAATGAAAATGCTCAAGAAAATGGCCGCCCTTCTGCTGGCCGGCGTAATGGCTCTGGCACTGCTCACCGCTTGCGGCGATGACAGCGCACCTTCTTTCGCACAGAAGACTGAAGATGCAGCTTTTGGTGCTATGAAGCAGGCCACAGGTATTCAGGTAAATGATGCAGATTTGAAGAAACTCGCTGAGAGCAAGATTGATTTGATCGACACCGAGAAGGGCACTTTTGATTCTCGGAAATCCTACTCCGTTGAGGATTACAAAAAGTTCCAGCAAGATATTTCGACTGGTAAGGGTTCTATGACGATGGCATTGCCTCTGATGAAGGATGGCAAAATGCAGAATGGCATCTATGAAGTAATGGAAATTACTGCAGATAACATTGGAAGTCTGAATCAGGGTACGGATACTATGCAAGATTTGCTGGATGGAATGGCAAGTGCATATGGTGTGTCTGTCAAAATTACGAAAATTGGTGTTGCAGCTAAGACTGTAAATGGAAAGACTTACGCTGCAGTTGCAATGACTTATGAGGTTACTGCAAAGCCCCAGCAGTAATATCTAATCTGACATACAAGCCCCGGAGCGCCTACCCCTGGCCCTCCGGGGCTTTTTTGGGCTTATGGGGCAGAACTTACAAAAAATCTCTCGAAATATTGGATAGATTCCCTTAAAAAATGCCAACACAGAAGGGGAAAATTGTGATATAATCAAAACAATAAAGGATAAAACAGAGAGTGTGCTGTCCTGAAAAAATACAAAAGGAGGCGAGCCCTATGGCACAGTTTCTCTCCAAGCCCTTTGGCATGACTCCAAACGGCGAAAAGATCAATGAATACATCATCTCGAACCCCGGCGGGCTGGCGGTCAGTGTGCTGAACTACGGCTGTATCATCAAGAATATCTGGGTGCCCACCAAGCGCGGGCCGGTGGATGTGGTGCTGGGCCACGACACCTACGCCGATTACGTCAAGGACTTTGAATCGTCCGGCAGTACCTGCTGCGGCGCGTTCGTGGGCCGGTACGCCAACCGCATCGAGAATGCCGTGTTCAACGTGGGCGGCAAGACCTATCAGCTGGAAGCCAACAACGGGAAAAACCACCTGCACGGTACCTTTCCACGCAAGCTGTATGAGGTAAAGACCTTTGGCGATACCCTGCTTCTGGAGGCGGAAAGCCCCGATGGAGAGGATGGTTTCCCGGGAAATCTGAAGATCTCGGTGCGGTATATCCTCACTGAGGACAACGCCCTGCGGATGGACTACCGTGTCTCCTCCGATGCCGACACCATCATCAACCTGACCAACCACACCTACTTCAATCTGGATGGCGGCGGCGATGTGCTGGGCCAGAAGCTGCGCATTTATGCGTCCCGCTATCTGGAGGGCAACAACGAGACCTGCCCCACCGGCAATATCCTGCCCGTGGCGGGCACGCCGATGGATTTCCGGGCGGGCAAGCCCATTGGCCGGGACATCGACACCGGCTTTTCCCAGACCACCATGGTGGGCGGCGGCTATGACCACTGCTTTGTCATCGACAGGGGCCGCGGTGCCAGCCAGAGCCTGTGCGCCTGGGCTTCCAGCGATAAGACCGGCATCAGCATGAAGGTCTATACCACCCAGCCCGGCGTGCAGCTCTACACCGGCAATTTCCTGCAGGACTGCCCTGCCCCCGGCAAGGGCGGCGTGCCGATGCAGAAATACGGCGGCTTTGCGCTGGAGACCCAGCACTTCCCCTGCAGCCCCTCCCACCCGGAGTTCCCCTCCACCGCCCTGCGGGCCGGGAAAGTGTTCCGTGCCAACACCACCCTGCGGTTCTTCACCGGCAAACAGTGCGGAAAACTGTAAAATGCAGCCCTCTCATTCAAAGCCTGACAGCTTTGCCCGGGAGGGCCTTTTTCTCTGATTTGCACAAAGTGTTCCATCACTCCATGTGCAAAAAACAAAAAACGCTTGTAAATCAATGCGCGGAAAAATAAATGGAAACAAAAATCCATCCTTATAAAATTCCCGTTACTTGATTCTGCGGCCAAAACGTTGTATCCTTGTGGCAGAAGGCGGGCCTGCCCCGCGCAAGCAACTTTGGTGACGAGAAGAGAGGTACTTTTATGGCAATTTTGGTTTCCGGCGGTGCCGGTTATATCGGCAGCCACACCTGTATCGAACTGCTGAACGCTGGCTTTGACATCGTGGTGGCAGATAACTATTACAACGCTTCCCCCGTGGTGCTGGATCGGGTCAAGCAGATCACCGGCAAGGACTTTCGGTTCTATCAGGCTGATATGACAAAGCACGAGGACGTGGAGAAGATCTTCACCGAGTGCCCCGATATCGATGCCGTCATCCAGTTTGCCGCCTATAAGGCAGTGGGCGAGAGCGTTTCCAAGCCCATCGAGTACTACTACAACAACCTCAACTGCACGCTGGTCATTCTGGACGTGATGCGCCGCCACAACTGTCACAACTTCGTGTTCAGCTCCTCCGCCACTGTCTACGGTGACCCCGCCAGCGTGCCCATCACCGAGGACTTCCCCGTGGGTGCCACCACCAACCCCTACGGCACCACCAAGGCCTTTACTGAGCGCATCCTGACCGATGTCTGCAAGGCTGACCCCACCCTGAACGTGGCCCTGCTCCGTTACTTCAACCCCATCGGTGCCCACAAGTCCGGCCTGATCGGCGAGGACCCCAACGGCATCCCCAACAACCTGATGCCCTACATCGCCAAGGTGGCCGTGGGCAAGCTGGAAAAGGTGCACGTCTTTGGCAACGACTACCCCACCCCCGACGGCACCGGCGTGCGCGATTACATCCATGTGGTTGACCTGGCCCGGGGCCATGTCTGCGCCATCAAGAAGCTGCAGACCAACTGCGGCCTGTTCATCTGCAATCTGGGCACCGGCCACGGCTACAGCGTGCTGGATGTCATCCATGCCTTTGAGAAGGCCTGCGGCAAGCAGATCCCCTATGTGATCGATCCCCGCCGCCCCGGCGATATCGCCGAGTGCTATGCCGACCCCACCAAGGCCAAGAATGAGCTGGGCTGGGTGGCTGAGTACGGCATCGAGGAGATGTGTGCCGACAGCTGGAACTGGCAGAAGAACAACCCCGATGGCTACCACACCGTGAAGTAAACAGAATTGTTCTCAAAACGCACCTTTGAACGTGAAAATTCAGGGGTGCGTTTCCTTTTGTCCGGAAACCTGCCGGAACAGGAGAAAGAGTTCTACAAAAAACAGCGGGGACAGGCGAGAATTTTTGCCGCTTCCTGCCTTGACAATGCCTTTGAGTTAGCATATATTAAGACTGTTCACATACACTAACATTTTGTCGAAGGAAAGGCATCTGCCATGACATTAAAGGAACTGAAGATCGGCGAAAGTGCCGTGATCGATACAGTAGGTGGAACGGGAGAGCTCCGCCAGCATTTTCTGGATATGGGGCTGATTCCCGGCGAGAAGGTCACGCTGGTGAAATTTGCTCCCATGGGAGACCCCATGGAGCTGCAGATCCACGGCTATGAGCTGACCCTGCGGCTGGACGATGCGGCACGGATCGAGATCACCCCGGCGGAAGCACCCGCAGCGGCCCCGGCACGGAAGGCCGGCCGGATGGTGGAGCACCCGGGCCTGGGCGAGGGCGGCCGCTACCACACCAAAAAGGGTGAACACCCGCTGCCGGAGGGAACGGTGCTGACGTTTGCGCTGGCCGGAAATCAAAACTGCGGCAAAACGACCCTGTTCAACCAGCTCACCGGCTCCAACCAGCATGTGGGCAACTTTCCGGGCGTGACGGTGGACCGCAAGAGCGGTGCCATCCGGGAATATCCCGATACCGAAGTCACCGACCTGCCCGGTATTTACTCCATGTCGCCCTATTCCAGCGAGGAGATCGTGACCCGCCAGTTCATCATTGGCGAAAAGCCCACGGGCATCATCAACATCGTGGATGCCACCAACATCGAGCGCAATCTGTACTTAACGATGCAGCTGATGGAGCTGGACACCCCCATGGTGCTGGCACTGAATATGATGGATGAGGTGCGCGGCAACGGCGGCACCATCAACATCAACGAGATGGAAGCGATGCTGGGCATCCCGGTGGTCCCCATTTCCGCCGCCAAGAACGAGGGCGTGGATGAGCTGGTGGATCACGCCATCCATGTGGCAAAGTATCAGGAGCGTCCGGGCCGGATGGACTTCTGCGGCGAGGATGACCACGGCGGTGCGGTTCACCGCTGCATCCACGGCATCATCCACCTCATCGAGGACCACGCCCGGGCGGCGGGGATCCCGGTGCGCTTTGCCGCCACAAAGCTGGTGGAGGGCGACCCCCGCATTGAGGAGGCCCTGAAGCTGGATCAGAACGAAAAAGAGATGATCGAGCATATCATCCTGCAGATGGAGCAGGAGCGCGGCCTGGACCGCGCCGCCGCCATTGCAGATATGCGGTTCCACTTTATCCATCAGCTGGTGAATCAGACCGTGGTAAAGCCCCACCAGAGCAAGGAGCAGCTGCGCAGCGCAAGGATCGACCGCTTCCTCACCGGAAAGTACACGGCGATCCCGGCATTTGTGGGCATTATGGCGCTGGTGTTTTATCTGACCTTCGGCGTGATCGGCGCGGGGCTGCAAGGCCTGCTGGAACTGGGCATTGAGAATCTGACGATCCTTGTGGACAATGCCCTGACGGCGTGGAACGTCAACGATGCAGTGCATTCGCTGGTGATCGACGGCATCTTTACCGGTGTGGGCAGTGTGCTGAGTTTCCTGCCCATCATCGTGACCCTGTTCTTCTTCCTTTCCCTGCTGGAGGATACCGGCTATATGGCCCGCGTGGCCTTTGTGATGGACAAGCTGCTGCGGCGCATCGGTCTTTCGGGACGCAGCATCGTGCCCATGCTCATCGGCTTTGGCTGCACGGTCCCCGGCGTGATGGCAAGCCGCACGCTGCCCTCGGAGCGGGACCGGAAAATGACCATCCTGCTTACGCCCTTTATGAGCTGCTCGGCCAAGCTCCCGATCTACAGCCTGTTTGCGGTGACCTTCTTCCCGGAGTACGCCGCACTGGTCATGGTGGGCCTGTATTTCCTGGGCATCCTTGTGGGCATTGGTATGGCCTTTCTGCTCAAGGGAACGCTGTTCAAGGGCGAGGCCGTGCCCTTTGTTATGGAGCTGCCCAACTACCGTCTGCCCGGTCTGAAAAATGTGGCCCAGCTGCTCTGGGAAAAGGCCCGGGATTTCCTCGAGCGTGCCTTTACGGTCATCTTCCTGGCAACCATCATCATCTGGTTCCTGCAGAACTTTGATTTCCAGCTCAGTCTGACCGCAGACCCGCAGGAGAGCATCCTGGCCTGGATCGCCAGCGGCATCGCTCCGTTGTTTGCACCGCTGGGCTTTGGCGACTGGCGGGTGTCCACGGCGCTGATCACCGGCTTTATGGCAAAGGAGAGCGTTGTTTCCACCCTTACCATTCTGTATGGTTCCGCTGCCGCACTGGGCGCGGCGCTCAGCCCGGCGGCAGCGGCTCCCCTGCTGGTGTTCTGCCTGCTCTACACCCCCTGCATCGCCGCTGTGGCATCGGTCAAGCGGGAGATGGGCGGCCGTTGGGCCACCGTTATGGTCGTGAACCAGTGTGTTGTGGCATGGCTTGCCGCGCTCGTTGTGCGGATCCTTGCCGTGGCGGTGCTGTGACCCTGCCCTGAAGCATATCAAAAGCCCGTACCGTGAAAATCTTCATGGTGCGGGCTTTTTGCGTTGGACAAAATATATGGATCAGTTGATTTTACGCTGTCTGCCCTTGACAACAGAGATTCCCTGTGCTAAAATACTTCAAAAATGAACAATACAAAAAAAGAGAAAGAAGGGCGCGCAATGCGTGAGCTGAACCCCAGTGTGGAATTTGCCAACAAGACGGGCCTTGCGTACAGCGCCGTCTGCAAGCCGCTGTGCCAGAAGCTGCACCTGCCGCAGACAGCGTTTGATATCCTGATGTTCCTTGCCAACAACCCCAACTACACGACTGCCCGCGATATCGTGGAGGTGCGCCACATCAAGGCGAACCTTGTCTCGGTGAATGTGGACAAGCTGGTGCAGGAGGGCTTTCTGGAGCGCCGTCCGGTGTTGGGCGACCGCCGCAAAACGGAGCTTGCCTGCACCGAAAAGGCGCAGTCCATCATCGAACAGGGCCGCAGGATGCAGGATGATTTCATCCGCCGCCTGATGGCAGGGCTGGAGGAAGAAAAACTCGAGATATTTTTTGAAGTCATCGATACGATGAGCGAAAATCTGGATGCGATCCTAGAAGGAGAAGAATAAGATGAATCTGCTGTTTACCATCGTCGTTACCTTTTTTGCCGGAATGGGCGCGGGCCTGGGCACCGGCTTTGCGGGCATGAGCGCTGCCGCGGTCATCAGCCCGATGCTCATCACTTTCCTGGGGATGGACCCCTATATGGCAGTCGGCATTGCCCTTTCCTCGGATGTGCTGGCCAGTGCGGTGTCTGCCTACACCTACCACAAAAACAAAAACCTGGATATCAAAAACGGCCTGATCATGATGGCCAGCGTGCTGCTGTTCACCGTGGTGGGCAGCTGGGTGGCAAGCCTGGTGCCTTCCACCACCATGGGCAGCTTTTCGGTGTTTATGACGTTCCTGCTGGGCATTAAATTCATCGTCAAGCCCGTTATGACCACCAAAGAAGCCATGCAGGGGGTCTCTGCTAAGAAGCGTGCCCTCCAGTCTATCGTCTGCGGCGTGGTCATCGGGATGATCTGCGGCTTCATTGGTGCCGGCGGCGGCATGATGATGCTGCTCATCCTGACCAGCGTGCTGGGTTACGAGCTCAAGACTGCCGTGGGCACCAGCGTGTTTATTATGACTTTCACCGCCCTGACCGGTGCGGCCTCCCACTTTGCCATCGGCGGCGCACCGGACTGGACCGTGTTCATCCTCTGCGTCCTGTTCACCCTGCTGTGGGCCCGCATCGCTGCTGTCTTTGCCAATAAGGCCGATGCCAAGACCCTGAACCGTGCAACCGGCATCGTTCTGGTCGTGCTGGGCATCGTGGTCATGGGCTTCAATCTGCTGACAAAATAAACTGCAAAAGAAAAGGGCCTGTCTCCCGAAATTCCTTGGAGACAGGCCATTTGAGAAGGGCGAGTAAGCACAAGGCCCCCGAAGAGCGGACATCTCTTCGGGGGCCATTTTGCGTGGATAGCTTAGAACCTCATGAATTCCTTGCAACCTTAGTATATGCGATTTTTGAAAAAAGTCAAGTGGTACGCAAAAAGTTTACTTTTCTTCGATGGTGGAGTGCTCGATCACCCAGTCGGCGGCACGGCGGATGGCCTCGCTGCGCTGCATGGCGGGGATGTTGGCATTGGCCTTGACCTCTTCCAGCGTTTTCTTGGTGCGGTCAGCGCGCTCCTGCAGGTTCTTGGTGATCTCCTCATCGGTGGGCACCAGACCCTCGTTCTGGGCGACCTGCAGCAGAGCCATCCGGGCGCGGGTGTTCTTCTCGGCGGCGGCGTGAACGTTGGCCGTGAAGTTCTCGCGGGTCTGGTGGATCTGGCTCAGGTAGCGGTCCAGGCTCATGCGCTGCATCTGGAGCTGCTGCTGAATGTTCTGCATCTCCTGCTGGTAGGTGCTCTCCACCAGAACGCTGGGGAGCTCGCCCTCAGCGGCAGAGGCCAGCTGGGTCAGCACCTGATCCTTGGCGCGGTTCAGGGCGCTGGCGTGCTTGCCGTCGTGCAGCTGCTTGCGCACCTGCTCCCGGAACGCTTCCATGGTGTCCACCTTGCCCACCTTCTTGGCAAAATCGCTGTTCAGGGCGGGCAGCTGGCGGACGCAGACATCGATCAGCTTGATCTTAAAGACAACGGGCTTTCCGGCCAGGTCCTTGACGTGATAGCGTACCGGGAAGGTGACGTTGATCTCGAATTCCTCGCCGCCCTTGTGGCCCAGAATGCCGTCCTCAAAGCCGGGGATCATCCGGCCGCTGCCCAGCTGCAGGGTCTGGTTCTGTGCGGAACCGCCCTGGAAGGGCTTGCCGTCCAGCAGGCCCTCGTAATCGATGTGAACGATGTTGCCCTTGACGGCCGGGCCCTTGTGGGGCACCAGCTCGGCGGCAGCATTGCGGCGGCGCTCCAGCACGGCATCGATCTCTTTGTCGGTGACGGCGGGGGTCACGCACTCCACATGGAAGCCGGTGGTCTGGGTCAGGTTCAGCTCCGGCTGCAGCGGGGTGGTGGCGGTGGCTACAAAGCCCTCGTCCTTTTTGACGCTGACCAGGTCGTAGCTGGGATCATCCACTGCCTTGAAGCCGTGTTCGGCCATGGCGGCCTCGTACAGGGCAGGAACATCGCGATCCATCAGGTCGTTGATGGCATCATACCAGAATGTGTGCTCGCCGCGGTCGGCCTCGATCTGAGCACGGTCGGCCTCGCCCTTGGCAAAGCCCTTGATGGTGTAGCTGGCGCGGGTGCGCTCATACACCGCATTGGATGCGGTCTCCAGCTCCTCAGCCGTTGCGCTGAAGGTCATCTTGCAGACACTCTTTTCGGGAGTTTCCACGCTTACCAGTTTCATAGGAATCCAACCTCCGTGTTGCCCCAAAAGGAGCGATTTCAAACATTAATAAAGTTATTATAGCACAAGTGGGGCAAAAGCGGTATAATAAAAGAGAGAAAAAAGTGCGAAGCGGGCGATTTTTGCCCGGCGGAGCACGAAAGGATGTGCATCGGATGCGCTTGTTTGACGTTCTCGGGCCGGTTATGATCGGCCCCTCTTCCAGCCATACAGCGGGTGCCGCCCGGATCGGCTACACGGCCCAGAAGCTTTTGGGCGAGATCCCGGCGCAGGCGGATATCGGCCTGTACGGCAGTTTTGCCACCACCGGAAAGGGACATGGCACAGATAAAGCCCTGGTCGCCGGCCTGCTTGGCCTGCGACCCGATGACCCCCGCCTGCCCGACAGCTTTGCACTGGCCGCAGAGCAGGGCATGGCATTTCGGATCCATCCTGTGGAATTGCGCTCTGCGCACCCCAATACCGCTGTTCTCACCCTGACGGGCCGGGAAGGGCGGGTGCTTTCCATGAAAGCCGCTTCGGTGGGCGGCGGGCGTATCCGCGTGACCGAGATCGACGGCGTGCCCGCCGATTTCGGCGGCGACAGCAACACCCTGATCATTCACAATGAGGACACCCCCGGCTGCATCGCCGAGGTGACCACCTGCCTTGCCGTGCGCAGGATCAACGTTGCATCGATGCAGGTGTTCCGCGCAGGGACCGGCGGCTATGCCGTTATGGTGCTGGAGTGCGATTCCCACATCCCCCACCCGCTGGAACAGAAGCTGGCGACCCTGCCCGGCATCCTGAAGGTGACCTGCCTGAACATCGACGAGCCCGAAGAAGACGCGGAGGAATGACCATGTCCTTTTTATCCTGTGAAGAAATGTTGGCCGCTGCCCGCAGCCAGAACCTCTCCCTTGCCGAGGCCATCCTGCGCAGTGATCTGGCCGAGAGCCGCCTGACCGAAGAGGCCAGCCGCCATGCCATGCATCACCTGTGGCATGTGATGGAGGCCACCAGCCGGGAGTATGACCCTGCCCAGCGCAGCCGCAGCGGCCTGTCCGGCGGCGATGCCGCCAAGGTGGAACAGGCCCATCAGGCGGGCAGGAGCTATGGCGGGGATTACCTTGCTGAGGTGACCGCCGAAGCCCTCAAGACCGCTGAGTGCAACGCCTGCATGAAACGGATCGTTGCTGCCCCCACGGCGGGCAGCTGCGGTGTGCTACCGGCGGTGCTGCTTCCCCTTGCCCGTGCAGGCGAGGCCGATGAAGAAGCCATCTGCGAAGCCCTCTATGTGGCCGCAGGCTTCGGGCAGGTCATCGCCGCCCGGGCCACTCTGGCCGGTGCCGAGGGTGGCTGTCAGGCTGAGGTGGGAGCCGCCAGCGCCATGGCCGCTGCCGCCCTCTGCCACCTGAAGGGCGGTACCCCGGAGCAGTGCGCCGCCGCTGCCGCTATGGCACTGGGCAACCTGCTGGGCCTGGTCTGCGACCCTGTGGCCGGTCTGGTGGAGGTGCCCTGCATCAAGCGCAATGTTGTTGGTGCCGTGAACGCCGTTTCCTGCGCCAATATGGCGCTTGCGGGGGTGGATTACGCCATCCCCTGCGATGAAGTCATCGATGCCATGGGCCGCGTGGGCAGTCTGCTCTCCCCTGATCTGCGGGAGACCGGCCAGGGCGGCCTTGCCGCAACGCCGACCGGTGTCCGCATCGCCGAGCGTCTGGCAGAGGAAGCCTGAGGTTTGCACGGAAAAAGTTGAAAAGACGTACTTTTCTGTGCGCAAAAATAAAAAACGAAAATAAAATCAAAAAATCCGCAAAAAACTGTTGACAAACCCCGCCCTGCGTGATAAAATACATCTTGTTCCGACCGGAACGTATGCGTTGGTAGCTCAGCTGGATAGAGTGACTGACTACGAATCAGTAGGCCGGGGGTTCGAGTCCCTTCCATCGCACCAGAAAATGCCGTGAAATCGAAAGATTTCATGGCTTTTTTGTTTTGTAAGCCATGACTGCACGGTTTCTGCACGGTTTTTGCACGGTCGGTGTTATCCATGTCCGATGATGTAGGGCGCTGTATTGCATTGCAATCAGTGCCCTTTTTTGCATCAGGTGAGCAGGGCCAAGCGGAGCTTTGCCTTCATTTCCGGGTCGGCATCCTTGAGCAATTCCAAAAGAGCCGTCATGGAGATGGTGGGTTCGCCTGCGGCGGGTACAGCCTGCGGGCTGGAGGTGTCGGGCTTGGCATAGAAGCCGCTTTCAAACTTCTTGCCCAGTTCCACACGGGAGGACTGCTGGATATGAGCGTAGGTGTTCACCAGTATATCCGCACTGGCGTGTCCTGTGGTCCCCTGCACTGCCTTAATGTCACCGCCGGAGATCATCAACTGATAGGTGGCACTGGAGTGACGCAGCCCATGAAAGACGATGCGCGGGAACTCCGGGTGTGCATCCTGCCATTTGAGGAACTTCTTGCGGATGAGCACCGGCTCCACCGCCAGACCGTTGGGGAGCCGCAGCAGCATCCCGCTGTTGCGGTACCGCTCCGGGTCGAGGGCTTCTTCCCTTTTCAGCCGTTCCAGCCACTGCTTCAGCTCCTCCCGCAGGGCGGCGGTCATAAAGATGGTGCGGCAGGAGGCTTCGGTCTTGGTGTCCTTCAGGATGAGGGAGGTCTTGCTGCCCTCCAGCTTGTCCGGGAAGATGCGGAGGATGCAGCCCTTGTCCACCTGCGCCAGCGTGTCCTTCTGCACTCGCTGCATGGAACGGTTGACGGTGAAGGTGCCCATGCCGTTGGCAGCATCGAAGTCGATGTCCTCCGGGGTCAGACCTGCCACCTCCCCTTCTCGCAGCGCGCCCACCAGCGTCAGGTGCACCGCCAGATGGAGGATGGGGTCCTCCATGCTGTCCAGTGCTGCCCGCATCTCGTCCACCTCCCAGATGCTGCGCTCTTGGGTGGTCTTTTTGGGCGCTTCCACCGGGACGGGGCTTTTGATGAGGATGCCCCACTCCACCGCCAGCAGAAAGGAATTGTGCAGCAGTTGGTGGACCTCATGGAGGGTAGTGCCGGAGAGGGTGCGCTTTTGCTGCTTGGGCGAGAGGTCTCGCCGCTTGCCGCCCACATACTGACCGCAGGGGGTCTTGCTCAGGGTGTCGTACAGGGCTTCGATGTGGTAGGGACGCAGCTTCTGCATCTGCATCTCCCCGATATAAGGGATGATGAGGTTCTGGATGAGGGCCAGATTGGACTGGTAAGTCTTGGGTGCCCACTTGTGCTTGCTGCACTGCTTGGGCAGCCAGTCCATCAGGAACTCTGCCACCGTCACCGTGGACGGGATCAGGAAATTACCGGTCGCCAGCTCATGCTCGATCTGTTTCTGGCGTTTTACCGCCTCCTCCTTGGTGGGAAAGCTCTCCCATTTGTCGCAGCTCTTGCCGTGCTCGTCCTGATAGGTGTAGCGGACGCTGTAAGAGCTGCCGCGTTTCGTGATATATGCCATAGATTTGCCTCCTTATCAAGCTGCCCGGTAGAGCCACGCATCGAAGCTGTCTTTCGGGATGCGGATGCTTCCGCCTGCCCGCAGGACACGGAACTCGGTGGTACTGTTGCACAGGTTGTAGGCGGCACGCTGGCTGATGGCCAGCATCTGCGCGACCTCCTTTACCGTGTACACCAGCTTTGTGGTCTCAGGGCTGTTGGTCGGAGACTTGACGGCATTGGTTCGAGTGACCACCTCCATTGTAGCCGGATCCGAGTCCGACTGCAAGGACTTTTTCGTATAATCCAAAGATTTCACATTCTCGTACATTTTATTACACATAGGCGTTGCTCCTTACTTATCGTGGCGCACCACAGATTCCTGCGTGCGGTTCTCATAGAATCGAATGACCTCCGGCGGGATGCTGTCCAGCGTTTTCAGGGCGGCTTCATAGTCCTGTCGCAGCTTGGCATCCTCCAGACGCTTCAAGACGCTCCCTTCCTTCGCTTTGTCCAGCGAGGCAGAGAGCGTCCTGTTTTTCTCTTTCAGCTTTTCATTTTCGACGGCGGTCTTGGTGAAGGCTACGTTGTACTTTCGCAGCTGGTCC
The DNA here is from genome assembly GCF_049545105.1 of Faecalibacterium hominis (ex Afrizal et al. 2022). Taxonomy (NCBI): domain Bacteria; kingdom Bacillati; phylum Bacillota; class Clostridia; order Eubacteriales; family Oscillospiraceae; genus Faecalibacterium; species Faecalibacterium hominis (ex Afrizal et al. 2022). The sequence goes on from NZ_CP186860.1 coordinate 2,040,250, forward strand.
TTCATCCGTGCCACGTTGGGGATATAGCTGTCCAGCACCTTGCTGATCTCCGCCGCACGGCTCTTGCCGTTGAAGGGGGTAATGCCCACCAACAGGGCATCCAACTGCTCCTTCTGCTTGGTCAACTGGGTCATCTCCTTGAAGATGCGGGGCGGGATGTGCTCCCGCCCGGTCTGGCTGGCGCTTTCACCCCGTTCCAGCTCCGGGTACTGCTTGACCATGTGCTGCCAGAACTCGTCCTGCCACCTCACAAGGTTCTTGCGGTTGCCGATGATCTCCTTGGCGCTCAGCCGTCCGTCAGGGGTCAGGGGCACGAAGCAGAGGTGCAGGTGGGGCGTTTTCTCGTCCATGTGGACAACGGCAGAGAGAAAGGTATCCGGGCGCTGTCTGCCCTCCAAAAATTTCAGGGCGTACGCAAAGTACGCCCTGATCTCCCGGTTGGTCTTGTCCTTGAAAAACTCCGGGCTGGCGGTGATAAGCGCCTCCACCACCCGCACGCTGTCCTTGCGGACACGGCAGTGGGCGGCGGCTATCATGCGGTCAGCCTCTTCCCGGTACCTGCCCTGCGGCTGCACCAGATGGAGGTTGTAGCGGCTCCGGTTCGTGTCGATATCCGGGTTGCTGGCGTACTGCTCCTTGGTGCGCTCGTTGTGGGCTTCGATGGGGCTGATGGCAGGCCCCTTGTACTTTTTGAATCTTAAAATGCCGTATTGGGCTTTCATAGATCACGCTCCTTCTTGGGGGTACAAAAAATCTGTACGGACTTCAAATAACCTGTACGGTTCGTACGGCGTACGGATAAGCAAAATATAAACGATAACACGTTTTAATTTGTTTCAATTCGCTGTACAGGTGCGTACAAGTACAGACCGTACAGGTTGTACGAACTTCTTCCGTGAAAAAATGCACTTTTTACGGGCAGGGGTGGACAAGCGGCTCGATGCCTACAAAACCCCGCACCCTGCGGCCACCGGGCAGGTAGATGTTGTTGGTGGCTTCAAGGTTGTAGCGGCGGTCATTCTGGCGCAGTTCTGCGCTGAAACGGATGGCCGATACGCTGTGACAAGCGTTATCCGCACACCACTGCTTGTAAATGTCGTAGAACTCCTTGGAACTGATGGAGTAGTCCGCCTTGAAACGGAAGTAGCCCTCGGACTCCATGAAGTCGATGACATTGTTGCTGCTGCGCTTGATGGTGTCCACGTTGGCGGCGGCTCGTTCGCTGACCGTGAAGCGGAAGTTGTTCTGCACCAACCGGTGCAGCCCTTCCAGACACCAGAGCAGGATGCCTTCCAACTCGGCGTACATCTTCTCCACAAGGAAAGGGTCGTCCGTACGGTCGGCAGGCTTGTCCTTGGTGGTCAGGATGAGCTGACGGCGAAAGAAGCCGTCCGAATGGTCATACAGCGAGGTCAGCGCACCGTTGCCGAAGCAGAGGAATCGGGCGTAGATGTCCCGCTGGTAGCTCTGGACACCTTTGCGCTCCAAGTCCAACTTGGCTTCGGCAGTTACGATGGTCTTGATATAATTCGTCTTGGGCAGGGCGTTCATGTCCATATCGTCGTCGATCATCAGCAGGCGGCGTTCCAAATCGGCGCGGGCAAAGCGGTTGGTCTCCACTTTCTGGACACTGCCGTTGCTGGCAGCATCCCCCATGAGCCGTTTCAGCACCAGCCCGATGCGGGACTTACCCTCGCCGCCTTTGCCAACGATGAGCATCATCTTCTGTCCCTTGGTGCTGGGAATCAGGCAGTAGCCCAGATACTCCTGCAAGGTGGGAATGTCGGCATCGTCCAGCAGTTCATGCAGGAAGGTCAGCCAGCGATCAGGACTGGCGGCTTTGGGGTTATACTTCACAGGCAGGCGGTTCTGACAGAACAGGCGACTCTCCTGAAAAGAGCCGTCCGGCAGATGGTACACGCCGTTCTGGAGGTGGATGCAGTCCTGTTCGATGGGAAACGGGTCGGAAAAGGCCAGCAGCTTGATGGTCTCCAGAATGTTGGTGACCTTTTTGGACAGGCCGGAGGTGACATATTCCTCGATGTTCTCCAAGATGCGCTGCTTGATCTCGCTCTCGTCCTCCACCGGACCGTCCAGCGTGTACAGCGTTCCGTTGACGCATTTCAGCGGCCACTGCTCCAGAAAGGCGCGGCCAAACTGGACTTCATCGATCTTCTTGCCGTTGTACCAGTCCGGCCATAAGGGATTGCGGGAAATGTTTTTCTTCATGTGGTGGTTCTCCTTTAGAAAAGTGAAGTGGTGGGTCTCACCGTGAGACCCACCACTTCAGGTGAATAAATTGTCAGGCGCACTTCGCCAGAGCAAGGCGGTCGGTGCGCTCTTCTAACATCAGCAGGTACGACCCGGACAGCAGCTGTGCGGCGGCATCGGCCTTCTGTTGGGGCGTCCCAAATGCAACGCAGTCCGTCAGGTGCTCGATGGTCTCGGTCGTGTGGAGGGCTTCCACGAACCGCTCGTCCAGCGGTTCTTCCGGGCTGGCGGGCTTGTAACGCTCTCGCCAGTCGTGCAGCAGGTCAAGATAATCGGTCAGTACCCGCAGGCAGTAGGCGATGTCTGCCCACTGCTCGTCTGTCAGGCCACGCTTGGGCGGTAGCAGGGCGATGGCATTGGCGGGCGGCTTGTCCGGGTCAAGCCCGAAGTCGTGTATCAGCTTCTCGGCGGCTTGCCGGGGGTTTAGGTCGAACAGCTTGTCGGTGAGGTCGATGGCATCTCCGTTGGCTCCGCAGCCAAAGCAATAATAATAGTTGTCGTTCAGCTTCATACTGGGGTGATTGTCGGAATGGAACGGACAGCACACCATGCCATGGCGGTCGGGCTCCATGCCGTACATCTCTCCCACCTGCCGAACGGTGATGGCGGACTTGATCTTTTGATATAAACTCAAAATTTCTCCTTTGGTCAAAGGTTTTGGCACGGACCATTTTGATCCCTGCCACGTTCAAGGTCACCGGTGTTCCCCAAATGGGAACTTCGGTGAAGCCGGTCTCCCTTGCTGCCTCCCGACAGGAAATCTTTTTGGACTCTGTGTCGGCCCTATGCAGGGCGCTCGCTCCCCCGATGGGAGGTCTTGGCGGTCTGGGCAGTTCGGACGGTCATTCTGTTCTCAAGGTCCAGTTATGAAAGATATTTCAGAGGGCTTTCGCGGGAAGCCCTTAATATGTTCGCTGCTGGGGAGTTAATATGTTTTCTTTCTGTCTATAGGATAGCACCGCAATGGCCGCTGTGCCGTATATCCATAATGTCGGAAAACAGGTGCAGAAACTGCAAAATTCCACGCTTATGGACAGGAACCGCTGGAAGTGGTATACTGTGCAAAAAACATCGGAGGTGCGACCATGAACATCAAGCTGACACTGGGAGAACGGCTCAAAGACCTGCGTGTGGAGCGGAATCTGAAGCTGGAAACGCTGGCAGAACAGACGGGTCTGTCCAAATCGGCACTGTCGAAATACGAGAGCGACGATGTGACCGACCTCAGCATTTATGCGGTGACAACGCTGGCTGAGTTCTATGGTGTGACCACGGACTATCTGCTGGGTGTGACGGAAAACAAAAAACGCCCAGATGCAGTCCTTTCGGACTTGCATCTGAGCGACGGCGCAGTGGACATATTAAGGAATGGAAAATTCAATCATCGGCTGCTGTGTGAACTGATCGTGCATGAGAATTTCCGGCGGTTCATGACCGATCTGGAAATCTATGTGGATGGATATGTCAGCGCAAACATTCAAAACCTCAATGCTGGTCTGGAAGCGACCCGGCAAATGCTGAAAAAGAAGTATGCAGCAGATGAAAACGATCTATACATGAGCACCTTGAAGCTGGGGCAGATCGATGAAGATGAGTACTTTGGTCGGGTCTTGTATGACGAGTTGGTGGCTATCCTGAAGAACATCAAGACGGAACACCGCAAGGACAAGACCACTTCGGATGGTGCAATGGTCGATAACTTGATGAAGGAACTGGAGGATGCACAGAAACTTGAAGGGTCTGCGGATGAAAAGAAGATCCGAACAGCATTGAAGGCAATCGGCATCAACTACGATAAGCTGACAGAGGATGAAAGAAAGTTGATAAAGAAGATTCTTTATAAAACGGCAATGCTGAAACCGGGGACACTTGCAGGCAACCGGGGCAAGCACAGACGTTGATCATTTGCCCTGCGCCTTATAGGAGAAACGCTGCTGCGGCAGGACGGGAGAACGTACACCATTGGTTCCTCTGCAAGCCTGCGCTGGGCGGGCGGAGACCGTCAATAGCAACGCCCATCCACGCATCCTTCTGCCGCAGAACAGGTGCTTGCCGGAGCCGCTCGCAGCCCCTTTTCCGTGTCAGCCGGAACCAAGGTGTAACACACTAGACTTTGCAGGCAAAGTCGTGTGCCAAAGGGGTGCTGCGGCCCCTTTGGAAACCCAAGAGAAACGCCCATCAACTGCGCTGCTCGTCCTCGGCCAGTGCGCTGATCCGCTTGCCCATGGCCTTGACCAGAGGAACGACAAGCGCATTTCCCATGGTGAAATAGCGCAGTCGTTCCGGCATCCCGGCTGTCCAATCATCCGGGAAGCCGTTGAGCCGTTCGCATTCGATGGGCGTTAGCGTACGCAGACGTTGGGTCTGTGGGTCTGCGACTACATGGGTGCTGCGGGAAACGGAGCCTTCGCTGGTGAGCATCGTGCGGGCAGGAAGGTCGGAACGATCGGGGAATGCCATAGAGCCTTCCGAAAAGAAATAAGTAGAACCGTTCCTGCGGTGGCGGGTCTCCTGCTTTGCGCCCTTGAGATACCGCCAGTGATCGATGTCGGCAGCAGAAAGGAAATATCGCTCTGCAAGTGGGGCGGTCTCCAGCACGGAGCAGAGCGGCTTATATGGGAATTGAAGAGGGATACTCTCGACGGAATAGAAGCGGCCGTTGACCATAAGCCCGGAGGCATAGAAGTGGCAGGATTGTGCGGCAGACAGATCCTTCAGATCGAGGTAGCGAAACTCATCGAGCCATCCCTCGCTGTATTTCCGTTCAAAGCCATACAAGGGAAAGATGGGGGCAAAGAAGCCGTCCTGCAGGAGCAACTGATGGGCACCCTTCAGACCCTCCACACAGATGAGCTCCGCCGCTTTTCGGAACAGGGCGGTATCGTTTCGGAAGGCAAAGAGAAAGGTGCGCCGCCTGCGCTGTGCTTCGCCATAGTCGGCGGCATTTATCACCCGCCATTCAACGGCATAGCCTGCTTCATAGAAGCACCGCAGGATGATGGAAAAATCACGCCCTTTTTGCCATGCCGGAGATTTGATGAGCCGGTCTACGTTTTCCAAAAGGACATAGCGAGGCTTGTGTGCCCGTAGGATAGCGTTGATCTCCCACCAAAGAACGCCCTTCTTCCCTTCTATCCCTCGTGCGCCCTTTTTGGCGATGGAGTAATCCTGACAGGGAAAGCCACCGACCAAAAGGTCGTGTGGAGGGATGTTTTCTTTGGCGGTCACGATGTTCTGACAAACGTGTTCTGGGCGATGCCCGAAATGCCGTTCGTAGCACTCGAAAGCAAATTGGGAACGCATGGATGGTTCCCACTGATTCGCCCAGACAGTTTGAAAGCAGGAGGAAGCCTGCTCCAGCCCAAGGCGAAAGCCGCCGACCCCGGCGAAAAGCTCAACAACACGGATCTGCTCCATGATAGGGCACCTCTTGATTGTGGCGAAAAAGCATAAAAACCAAGGCCGACTGTGCAGCCTTGGTTTTTCGTTATAAGATGTCCAGTAATTGCTTGCCCATCTGAGTGATGAGCGGAACGACAAGGGCGTTACCCATGATGAAGTAACGCTGACGCTTCGGCATCCCAGTGTCGGTCCAGCCCGTCGGGAAACCGTTCATGCGTTCGCACTCCTCCGGCAGCAGGATACGCAACTTCCCTGTTTTAGGGTCGGTAATCGCATGGGAGCTGCGGTTCTTGGTGCCCTCACTGGTGAGCATCGTACGACCGGGACGGTCGAGAGGGTCTGGGAACGCAATGGGACCTTCGGAAAAGGTGTAGGAGTAGCCGGTCTTGGAAGTGCGCTCGATGGTCTTGGCACCCTTCATGTACTTCCACTTTTCCAGATCCTCATCCTCGATGAAGAAGCTTTTGTCGATATCGCCGTTGACAATGATATCGCCGAGCAGCATCGGTTCCTTACCGTTCGGGACGGCTTCCAGAGAGAAGATTTTACCGTTGCACAGCACACCGCTGTTGTAGAAAGCGGCTCTGAAACGGTTCGTTACGTCAACGGTGTCGGTATATTTATTGAAATCGACGGTGGTCACTTTCTTAGGGTCTGCGACCTCAGAATGCACCGGGAATGCATGGGCAAAGAAGCCCTCCTGCATCAGCCAGACACGACCGTCCTTTGTGTCCGCAGAGAAACACGAGGTCATACGCTCATACTGCTTGGTGGTGTTCTTGAATGCAAAGATGAAGGTACGCCGTCTGCGCTGGACGCAGCCATAGTCTGCGGCATTGATCACACGCCATTCGATGCCATAGCCTTCTTCCTGCAGGCACTTCAGGATGATGCCGAAATCACGGCCACGCTGGGATGCGGGTGATTTAAGCAGGCGGTCTACATTCTCCAGCAGAACGTAGTTGGGATGGTTCTTCTGAATGATCTGATAGATGGACCACCAGAGGACGCCCTTCTTGCCCTCGATGCCCTTAGCACCGGTGCTGGCAACAGAGTAGTCCTGACAGGGAAAGCCACCCACCAGAAGGTCGTGCGGCGGCACTTGATCGATTACGGTGGCGATATCTGCATTCACACAGTGGGAATCCTCGCCAAAATTTTTGTCGTAGCACTTATAAGCCCATTGACCAGCTTGGCCGGGTTCCCATTGGTTTGCCCAAATCGTCTTAAATCTTTCGGAACAACGCTCTAATCCAACGCGGAAACCGCCGACGCCGGCAAATAGCTCCACAACACGAATATCGCTATTTGCTGACACTTTCATAACACCCCATTCTGTGATATACTTAAATCTAAGTATACACTTTTTTGAGAAAAAGATCAACCACTTTTTGTGATTTTGACCGTTTTCTCACCATTATTATAGCAAAAACCTACCGAGGGATCAACCCCTAAAATTGGAGGGTAAGTCATGGAGCAGCGGAAGTACAAAACGAAGGCGGAAGTCCTCGCCCGTGGACAGGAAGCAGTCGGCAAAACGTTGGGCGAGATCGACAAAACTGGGCGCATCGCAACAGGCAAGGGTGCCATCGGTACCGTTGTGGAGGAAAGCTGGTTTGGATATAAGCCCAACAGCAACCCGGCTCCCGATTTTGAGGAAGCGGGCGTTGAATTGAAGGTGACGCCCTATCGGCAGACCCCTCGTGGCATTCAGGCCAAGGAGCGGTTGGTCTGCGATATGCTGAACTATGATGAGGAATACTACAAGACCTTCGAGACCAGTGCATTCTGGGTGAAGTGTGCTTGTATGCTGCTGATGTCCTATGAGCACCGGGATGGGGTGCCCAAGGTCGACTTTACAATCGACAAGGCAGTGCTGTTCCAGTTCCCGGACGAGGATCTGGAGGTCATCCGCAATGACTGGAAGATCCTGATGGACAAGATCAAGGCAGGACAGGCACACCTGATCAGTGAGGGTGATACCATGTATCTGGCAGCGTGTCCGAAAGGCCGCAACTCGCAGGATACCCGGTCGCAGCCATTCAGCCCTATCCCGGCTATGAAGCGGGCGTACTCGCTGAAGTCCAGCTACATGACGCAGATCCTACGGCGGTACATCTTCGGGGACGAACCCTGCGAGAAAATCATCAAAGACCCGGCAGCGTTAAGAACGACCAGCTTTGAGGACTGGTTCAGCGCAAAAGTCCGGCCTTATGTGGGGATGAGCAGGACGGAACTTAAGGCACGGCTGGGCGTAGAAACGAATGCCAAGAACCTCAACGAGCTTTTAGTGGCAGCGATGCTTGGCGTGAAAGGGCATCTGTCGAACACAGAGGAATTCCAAAAGGCAGGCATCCAACTCAAGACCATCGCCATTGAACCGAATGGCAGTATAAAAGAGAGTATGTCCTTCCCTGTGATGAACTTCTGTGCAATGATGAACGAAACATGGGAAGAGTCTGCGCTCTATGACCTTCTTGCACCGACCAAATTCCTGTTCATCATCTTCCAAAAGTCGAAGGACGGCGAGTGCTACTTCCAGAGGGTGAAATTCTGGAATATCCCGGCAGAGGATCTGGAAGAGGTACATCGTGTATGGCAGCGTACGGTCGATACCTTGCGGGAGGGCGTTCACATCTGGAAGGATGCCAGTGGGCGGAATCGCAATAACTTGCCCAAGGCATCAGAAAGCCGTGTGGCTCACGTTCGCCCCCATGGGCGGGATAGTACGGATACTGCTCCCCTGCCTACGGGTGGTTCTATGACGAAGCAGTGCTTCTGGCTGAACAATTCGTATGTAGCAAAACAAATTGGAAAGGAATAAAATATGCCGCCGATTTTAAACCAAGATATTCGAGAAAGAGTACGTACTACCATTTCTAAAAGAGCACCACAAAATACAACAAAACAGATAAAATTAGAAAATATTGAGAACTTCAATAATCTTTCAAGAGAAGGACTCGAAAACGGGAATATTGAAAGGCGAATACTATTATATGAAACGCATTCTCATGAAAAAGTATATATGCAATATCCCGGAATTGAGAGTAAAAGAAATGGGCAACGTAATTTTATGTTAGACGCACGTCCGATTATACAAAAGTCTGACGGTGAGATTGTGCCAGATATGAATTTTGGTCGGATTTGGGATATCATCGACAGAATCGGACAAGGGCATCAAGCAAATCTCGATGTATTAGCTGTTCTTTTTTTAAGAATAGCATATATGATTGGATATCAACATAACGATACAGAATATTTGAGCGAAACCATAAATGTTATAACAGGCGAAGTAATCGAATCGAGCATGACACGCTTTTGTTGGAATTCACTTATTCTTGACCCGGATGTTGTAGAAACCCTTGGTGATAGTTTTGGATTGTTGGGAGGTGTTTCACTAGAAGGATTTTTGTATTATAATGATTTGCTTGCCCAAAATGAGGATTGCAAATATTCATATTTGAAAGGACAGCAGTGGGATTTTAAGTCCGGAAGAATCAATAATTGTCTTTCGCATTTGACGGTTATAGCGCATATGCAGGGACATATGGGAATTTCAGAACTGATCAATAAGTTTCAACACGGAGGTGTAGCACCACTGGCTCAAAATAAATTTAATGAAGTATGCGGTGATTTGGTGATACAAGAATAATGAAACATCCGAAATCATATGACACGACCCCGGAAACATCCAAGCGGATGTCTCGTGTCCACCTGAAGCAAGGCAAGGCGGAAGTGCTTTTGGCGAAGCGTCTGTGGCATCTGGGGTTTCGGTATAGGCTAAACGATAAGCGTCTCCCCGGCTCTCCCGACATTGCCGTCCTGAGATATAATATCGCTATCTTCGTGGATGGTGAGTTTTGGCATGGGCAGAACTGGGAAGAACGCAAGCCGAGGCTGAAACGTAACCGGGAGTACTGGATAGCCAAAATCGAGGAGAATATCTCACGAGATATTCGGGATGATAAGGCTTTGCGAGCGCAAGACTGGTATGTTATCCACTTCTGGGAGAAAGAAGTGTTGAAAGATACGGATGGGTGCATTAATGCGATTCAGGAGTTGGTAGAACAAAGGATTGAGGAGAGGATGGATGAAGTAAAGGAGGAGTATCATGAGTGAAATAAAAACATCGGCGAAGGGAGTCGATTATGCGGATTCGTGTACATTGCAGATAAAGAAAAGAGTATATTCACAGGCATTGCTTATGCGGATTCCACATGACCATACTGATGTGCAGGATATTTCATTGAAAATCGGACGGTATAATATTCCTTACGGCCTAGAAAGTAAAAAGCCTAAAAGCGAATTGACGCTGAATAATGAAGAACTTGATGCGTTGATTCGTTATATTTCTGAGAATTATAAACCACTGATGCTAGGGCAGGGAGAATATATAAATGTTTCAGAGGAAAGCGCAACCTTGGTCGAGAATTTTAAGCGGCTAATAGAAGGTCAAAGTGATACCGCGCGTATGCTGATTGAAAATGGGATTTTGTCGGATAATGTTTTTCTTGCGGCCAGTGTTATAAAAAAGCGCGACGCACTTATTGAACTTCGGGAAAAACTTCAGGAAGAACAGCCGGAAAGATACTGGCAAGAGTGGTTTACAAGGAATAAGTGGGTCCTAGGATCTGATTTTGCACAAATCATTGATGAGCGCGTGATTGATACAGAGAATATTGCGGATTACATTATGAAGTCATATGATGGCTTTGTTGATTTAGTAGAGATAAAGAAACCAAATGGGTTGCCGTTTTGGGCGAGTACAAAAGATCATGGCAATTATGTTCCATCGGCCGATTTGACTAAAGCTATAACGCAATGTCTCAATTATATTTATGCGATTGAATTAGAAGCGAACAGCACGAAATTTACGAGACGTATAGGAAGTAGAGTAATCAAACCACGTTGTATTTTGATTTTTGGACGGTCGTATGACTGGAATGATGAGCAACGAGAAGCGTATAGAATTCTGAATGCGGCGTATAATCAAGTGTCGATTTTGACGTATGACCACATTTCAGAGCGGGCGCAAAATGTGCTGGGAGCGGAGGCAATAGAAAGTGTAGGCGATGATTGGATGCAAGAATAAACTGCAAGCAAAAGACCTTTAGGCGCAAGGAAATGAGATATGCAAATAGAGGAAAATATATATGCGAAACATTGAGATGACATACCATGATGTCTATTATTACTGCAATATTATAGACAATCTGCTCTATTGCTTTACTTCTTCGATAGATTGGATTAGTACTGGTGCTCAATATACCGAGCCATTTTATGAAGAGAACAACGAAGATTTTTCCAAGTGGACTTCACTTCATGGCTTTTGTGATTTCGTAATACGCAGACTGCTATTTAAAGATGAACATGAGCAATTGGAAAAAATACAGGAAAGATATGATGAACTTGAAATTGCAAATAAAGAGGAACGGCTAAAAAGAGCGTTTAATGACAGTGGGAGCAAGGACTATAATTTGGAAGTAGATAATATCTTTAAGATATATAGGATACCACATGAACCATTCTTTTCATATTTGATAACACATGAAGTTGAATCTTTTGTAGACGCATACGACGATTTTACAATGTATGATGACGAATTAGACGATGCGATAGAACATTTATCAAGGGAACTTTTCTATATTCTTTTTCAGAATCGGATGTTTCTGTATAGATTTAATTCGTATATGGCAAACGCAAATCCAACGACTAGAAAACGGTGCTATATACCTAAATGGGTGAAAAATGCGGTAAGATATAGAGACCGAAATAGGTGCGTATGCTGCGGAAAAGATTTATCAGGCGGATGGGATTGTGAAGATGAAGAATCTGTACACTTTGACCATATGGTTTCGCTTTGTGCCGGTGGATTGAATGATTTATGTAATATTCAGCTTCTTTGTAGTAGCTGTAACATAAAAAAGTCTGATGGCTCGTATACAAGGCAGATATACAAAGACTGGTATGATTTTGAAGGATGAAAGCATAGAACTTAATTCTTATATGCTGACACTCTTGGATTTGCGCTGACTTTTACGCTGACATTTCGGGATTTACGCTGAAAATACGCTGACTTGGCATGGTTTACGCTGAATTTACGCTGAAAACGCGTAATCGCGCGAACAAAGCGCGAATAAATCCAGCTGACCGCGAATAAACTGCGAACCAAAATCGCACGGGCGTGCATTTTTCATGCGTGGGAAGGTGCGACGTGAAAGTGAGAATTTGCAAAAATAAACTGTAATACGATTGAATTTCGGAAAAGTGGAATCGCACGCTGGAATGCACGCGTGCAATGTTGCCTGAATAAAAGTCAGCGATAAAAACGCGCGCCGCGCGATTAGCGGTTTTGCCGCGCGTTTTCTAAGGCTCAATCTTCCAGCCTGCCGTGGTCGCAGCCGAGAGAAAGATAACACTCCATCTCCCCTTTCAGCACCATCTGTGCATACTCCAAGGGCTTATTGTAGAGCAGCCTGTCCAGCTCTGCCCGCTGTGCCGGGGAGTTGCCGTATTCGTCCTCCACGGCGATGCAGTCGATGGCAACAGCAGAGCCATCTGCGAACCGGGCTTCCACCCGATTGGTGTCCATGTTGTAGCGGCAGGAAAACAGTTTCGTCATAGTCGTATCCTCCAAGACTTGATTTTTGGTGTGCGGTCACTCGAACCAATGCCGTCAAGCCGTTGTCGGATAAGTCGATTTTTCATTTGTCTGAGAGTAAGTGCACGGTTTCTGCACGGTTTTTGCACGGTTTCAAAACGTGCAAAGGGTGCAAATCGTTGCAAAATCGGACAAAGGGTGCAGAAACTCGAAGTTCAAAACCTGCGATGTATCGCATAGAAATGACGTTAAAACGTAACTTCCAAAAATTGAGGGAATCGCCCGGTGTGCGCTACGAATCAGTAGGCCGGGGGTTCGAGTCCCTTCCATCGCACCAAACAATGAAAATCCGAACCTTTTCTCGATAGGAGAAGGGTTCGGATTTTTTGTTTTCTTTGGAAATGACAATTCCGGCTCCTTCCCGACGACTGTGTGTCCAAAACCTTATCAGAAAAAAGACCATATCACAAAGGTCACAACTGTAAAGGTGCCGTAAGGCAGAAAGGACACAAACATGAAGTACGATGAAAGAATCTGCAAATTCAACATGGACACCGGCTGTGTGGAGCTGCTGCTCCGGGATGGGAGAATGATCTCTATCAACTGTACCGGGGTCGAGGATACGCTGGATGTCACTATGGCGCAGCGGTCGGAGTTGGATTACCTCATCTACAATGATCCGCTGAGCTACGCGGATTTGATTCTGAATGGTAACCCGGAGGAATATTTGAAGAATGTGGCCGGAGGTCATGGATCAGAGGATTTATCGTTTAGAGATTAACTCGATATAAGGAACAAGCCCACAGTTCTGCCGTATTTTATATGCGGTCTATCCTGTGGGCTTGTTTGCTATTATCGACTCATGATTGAATTTGAAATTTCAAGCACGACCGTATCATATTTGCAGGTGGCAACGATCATCGGCAGACTTTCCAGCCTTCAAAACCTATGCACACGTCTGATTTTCGTACCGTTTGAGCCAGAGGAAAAAGCAGATGTTTAATAAGATGCCTACTGCGGTGGAGGTGGGTGCGGACAGACCGATCATCGTCAGGCTGGCGTTGGGCTGGATACTCATAATATATGCCATGGGGAGACGCACCAGCAGAGTCTGCACCAGCCCCTGTACCATGACCCAGAGCGTTTTGTCGTTGCCGTTGAAGTAACCTACCATGCTGAACAGGATGGCAGTGGCGATGGTCTCGGGCGCAAAGCCCTTGAGGTAGGCATAGCTGTTGGCAATAACAGCGGCATCTGCCGTAAACAGACCGGAGAGAATGTCACCCTTGCACCACACCAGTGCAAATACGGCGCAGCCGAACACCAGACCGATGCCAATGCCGGTGAACATGGACTGCTCGGCGCGTTTTTTATTGCCAGCACCCACGTTCTGGGACACAAAGGATGCCATGGACTGCATCAGAGAACTGGGGATCAGCATGGCAAAATTAACGATCTTGCACGCCACACCGTAGCCGGAAGATGCCTCCAGCCCCAACCGGTTGACGAAGGCGCAGAGCGCCAGAAAGGAAAGCTGGGTCAAAAACTCCTGCAAAGCCAGCGGCAGACCGATGCCCAGAAATTTTTTGCACTGGGGGTTCAGCTTGAAATCAGAGCGATGGATTTTGAAGGGCAGCTCCTTCTTCAGCAGCATTGCGATTGCACAGATTACGCTGACGGCTTGCGCTGCTACCGTAGCAATGGCGGCACCGGCAGCATCCAGATGAAAACCAGCCACCAGCACCAGATCGCCAATAACATTCACAATGCACGCCACCAGCACAAAGATCAGCGGAGAGCGGCTGTCGCCCAGACCGCGGAAAAGAGCCGAGAGCATATTATAGGCTACAATAAAGAAGATGCCGCTGCCGCAAATGCGCACATAGCTGGCGGTCAGGTCTAGGGCTTCGGCAGGAGCCTGCATCAGGCTGGAAATAAGCTGTGCAAAAAACACCAGCACCACAAACAGTGCAGCTGCCAGAAGGGTGAACACAATAGCTGCCCCGCCAATGACTTGCCCGATGTGCTGCGGTCGTTTTTCGCCCAGATAGCGGGCAATGAGCACTGTGACGCCCATGGCAAGCTGGGTGACAACAAAGGTGACGAGGTTGAGTACCTGACTACCAGTGGAAACCGCAGACAAGCCTGAAGTGGAGCCAAAGCGCCCCACTACCAGAAGGTCTACTGCGCCGTAGGCAGCCTGCAGCACCAGCGCACCCAGAATGGGCAGCATGAAAAAGGCGAGCTTTGGCAAAATGCGGCCTTGGGTAAAATCGGTCTTATCGTTTTTCAAGAGAATCTTTCCTTTCGCGCATAATAGCATGGAATTTTTTCAGCGTTTGGATGGTGCACGCTGCATCCTCCTCGGAAATGCCGTCCAGATACGGGAGCAGTTGCGAGAAGTAGTCCGTATTGTACTTCTGGGAAAGCGCTTGCCCGCTCTCGGTGAGGAACAGATAGGTCACGCGGCCATCTTCAGCGGATACCTGTTTCCTCAGATACCCTTTGTGCTCCATCTCTTTTACGGTACGGGTCACACCGGGGCGGGGCAGATTCAGCGCATCGCTGAGATCAGAGATCTTCGGCTGGATGCCACGGGTCTGCAATTTCTGAATAACATCCAGACACTGGATATAGGAGGATGTCACACCCTCCGGCAGGGCAGGCAGCATCTCCCGTGCCCGCTTTGCCAGATAGCATGCATCCAGCAGCTGCTTGATCAGTTCGATGGTCATAATGAAATTCCTCTCCAAACGATTATCAAATATAATTAACATTGATAATTATATAGAACTGCCCGGGAATGTCAAGTCTTTTTGAAAAATCGGAGTTGTCGGCAGCTTTGAGGCATCTGCTTCCGGCATACCATTCTAGAGTGTTTGAGCGAATACAGTCTGAACCATGGATTAGAAGATCAAATACAAAACAAAAACAGGGTGCGCCCCTGAATAGGACGCACCCTGCCAAAGACCACAGGCGATAGCGATATGTACAACAGGGAGTTCCCCAGTGGGAACTTCCTGTTTTTCGTTGTTTGCATGATGAGCCTGTTCCGCCTGCCATGCGGCAAACTCCCGCTGCCCTTCCTCGCTGTTCCAGCAGGCAAGGATGGCCGGGTAGAATGCCCGTGCCAGACGGTCAATGACTTCATCGGGGTAAGGGGAAGTGTTTGTGGACTTTTTCTTTTTGTTCAAACGCACGCTCCTTTGGACATCGGTGAACAGCATACCATGTGCCTGTTGTTATGCTGTCTGGTCTTTAACATCTGCGAGTGCGGCTTCCAGAGAAGTAAGATAGTCCTTATGCTTGTGAATGATCTCCAGAATCACATCACGCTGCGCATTATCGGGCATCTTCTCCAACTGGTAGTTGAACGAAATGCGGAAACGAGTAGTGAGTTCTTCCAATGCCACATACTCGTACCGTACATCCTCCGGGTAGGCCTCACTGTCGTAAACCGATTCGAACTTTCGGAATGGCATGACAGGCGCTTTGCCCGGAACGCGGATCACACCGTCAGCGTCAGGTGTCGGTTCTGCCTTCAACTCCGGGTGCAGAATATCCTGCAAAGTTTGTGCACGGTCATTGTAGGCAGCCTTGGCGAGGCGGTGCATATCCGCTTTGGACACTTTCGTCTGTCCGGACAGGATGCTCTGCTTTAAGCCCGGTATCAGTTCTTCCGCAATCTCCACGCCTCTCATATACCTCGAAGCGCGGATAACGGTGTCCTTGCTCACACCGTTTTCTTCTGCGATTCGGTCGCAGGTTTTGGTGCTGTCGATCAAGTTCGCATTTAGCGAACTTGATTTTGCATCGCTGCTCTTGCGATCACCGCCGTGTGCGGCTTTTTCGGCTTCGTACTGTTTGCCCATCAGGTAGTACTTCTGCTCCGGCGTGAGATTGCGCCGCCCCAGCTGATTCTTACAGATCCAAGCGAGAACTTCTTCTCTGCTTTCAAACGGGAGCGGCATGGTGGAAAAATAAATCTCAGGATGCTTCTGGAGAATGGCATAACGATTGTGGCCGTCAACAAGGATGTTATTCCAAACGATCAAAGGAGAAAGCAGCTTGCCTTCCTTGAGGATATTTTCTTCAAGCTGCTTAAATTCATCATCGGTCAGAGGGGGAATCTGAGACTGGAACTCCGGGTCAATTTTCAGATTGATCATACGCACACTCCTTTATCTCTCCTGCTGCGCTGGTTCTTCCTCCCGGAAAAAGGACGCAACATTCTGCTTTGCGGTTTTCAGTTTGAGCAGTTCCTCTTTAGCTTCCTTGTACTGCTCGTAGAACTTTGCCTTTTCGGATGCCAGTTGCTCATACTCGGCTTCCAGTTTTTTCGGGCTGGGCAGCTGGGTGAGGTTGTTTGCCTTGAAATAGGCTGCTGCCGCCCGGTACGCTGTCAGCTCTGCACGGTGCTGCGCCTCAAAGGCTGCGGGTCGTTTGGCAGTCTTTAACTGCTGTGCGACATTCTTGGTGCTGGTGTAGGCTGCGATGTGATAGCGCAGCTCTTTGTTGGTTTTCATGCGGCCTTCGAGGTCTTTCACCACCGCCAGTGAGTCGTGATACTTGGTTTCCAGTTCAGCGATGCGCTGGTTCAGGGCGTCCTCGTTGAGCAAATCTTTCTCCTGCAAGAGGATCAGAGTTTGTGCCATGGCTTTGAGGTTGTACTTCTTTGCCCAACGCTCATAGCCTGTGCCCTTACCCTCGGCCAGCTTTGCCTGAATGTCAATCAGTTTCCCGATGGCATCCTGCTTGAACTGCACCTTAGGTTTGCGTTCGGCGTTTGCCTGCAACGTGGCAAGCACTGCTGCCTTATCGAACTTGTCACCGAGATGTTTCGCTCGGATAAACTTGGTTCTGCCAGCAGGCAGATAGCTGAGCTGCCCACGGCTTTCCTTGACCGTGATGCCGTACTGCTGCATGAGCTTCGCCGAAAAATCTTCAAAGCTGGTAGCACGGTACAATACAGACGAAATCTGTCTCCGTAAAGTATCCTTCACAGTTTCAAACTTCTTCTGCTGGGGCTGCTGTCCGGCTACGGTAAGGGCTGCGTTCTCGCGGTCAAGTTTCAACTGACCACGCCTACGCGCCCAATACTCAGCTTCGCTGACACGCTCCTTCGAGCCGTTGAGCAGGTCGATCTGGTACAGTCCAGCACCTTCGCACAACTCCATGACCTCAACACGCAAGTGCCGCATGGTCTGGGCTGTGCTGGAGTGCTTCATACCCTCGCGCCAGTCGCGGGGCTTCTGCATATAGGGCTTGCGTTCCACCTCTCGTGTTCGGATGCTGCCAATCACGATGTGGACATGGATGTTCCCCGAATGGTTGTGCCCATCCGGGTGGGTGCAGACGATGGCAGGATGACCGGGGAAGTTTTCTTCGCAGAATTTCAGGCCAAGAGTCTGTGCCGTTTCCATGGTCAAGCCGTTGTCGGCTGCATCTCTGGGGTCAAAGCTGATGATATACTGGTGGCTCTTAATATCACCATGCCGGGTGTTCTTGCCATACTTGCGGTTTGCCAGCAGACAGGCAGTTGCAAACGAGAAATCGCCACACTCAAGGGTGTCGAGCAGGTAGGATTCCCGCAGCATGGGTCGGCCTTGTTCGTCCAGAATTACCTTGCCGGAAAATTCATCGTGCTGGTAAACGAGGTACGCTTCGATGGCGGTGTAGTCCGAGTTTTTAGAGGCGATATGCTTGAGCGTTGCCATACAGTTCACCCAGAACTTTCTCGGCGTGCAGCCGAAATGCGGTCAGGTCTGCAAGTTCGTCAAGGATTTTCGCCCGGATCTGCGCGGTGTCTGCACCGCCGGAATTGAAGTGCCTTGCAAGCTGGTTGAGGTTGGTGCCCACCTTGCTGCACTGGGCAAGCAGGGTGGAAACAGCGGTCAGGGTTTCTTCTCCGCCACCTGCAACGATGACCGCTTTCTCGATCTTGACGTTGTGGATGGCACGGCGGATAAAAGTGGAGAGGGAGAGATTCAGGAGTTTGCAAGTGAGTTCCAGTGACGCTTTTTCCTCCGCTGTCACACGGAACTTGATGACGTGCGTTTTGCTGTTCGGCGTGTCGTGGTGCTGGGAATTGCTAGGGGTCGATTGAACATTCGTTTTGGTCATTGTACCTCCTGTCTGTTCGATAACTCCTCGGTGAAGTTATGTAAAGCACGACACGCCGTTGCTGTTCGCACCGTCAGGTGCGAACCATGAGCAGGGTTTGGGGCAGGCACGCCCCAACAAGATCACTTGGAAAACTCGCAAGAGTTTGAGAAGTGAAGTCCCGGATGGACAGAACATTTTCAAGAATTGAAAATTTGTGGCCACGGGACGGTTCTTGCCCTCTACCGCTGCGCTCAAAACGCATTTTCAACAAATGTTTCCGAATTGTTAAGACGCAAAAATAAGTAGAGGTGGTGCTGCTCATGTAATGGGGTCACCGTTTGCTCCGAACGAAGTTCCTGCCCCTGTTTGTGCAGCGGCGTTGACGGAAAGTCGGTATCACGTCCGGTCGGCTCATGAAATTTTCAAGGTACTGCCCCGAAAAAGAAAAATGCCGCTCCGCAGCAGGCGAAGAATTTTGTCGGGGTGAAACGGCGGCAAAATGATCGGGTGTGTTGCAGGGCGGTAAATTCTTTCGTGGACTTTCCCTCACTGAAGTGGTGGGTCTCACGGTGATAACCAACCACTTTTGCAGAAGATTTGCAATCGATCTACAAGTTCAGTGGGATTTGTGATAGAGAATATCATGGTTCGTAGGGTACGTCAAGATGATTCCGAAGAAATTATTTATGAATGGAGACAATAGTAAGACTTCTATTATGAATATGATACACTTTACATCATGAAAGAATTTAAGCTGCACAAAGATGATTCAAGCGGATGTGCAATATGCACAATAAGTTTTCTACAGCAAAATACAGATGTGGTCATTTAGCTCTTTTACCAGACAACTTTTTTTGTAAAATAAAAAAATTTGTTGACTTGAAATTGCTTGAAATGTTATCTTGTTGGTAACAAAAGCACGGTGAAGTGCTTGCTACCACACGAAAAGGCAAAACAAAAAAGGAGAGTAAAATGATGAAAAAGCGTATTGCGGCGTTGGTCACCGCCGGTGTCCTTGCTTTGTCGATGCTTACCGGCTGCGGAAGCAAACAGGAGAGCTGGAAAGTTACCTGCCCGTGGGCACCGTCTGGTGTAGCAGCGATGGTCAGCCAAAAGGCTGCTGCCAAGTCCCCTGATTATTCTGATAATAAAATCACACTGGTTGCTGAAGCCGTCAAGGGCGATGCTGCTACTGTCAACACTTGGGTGTCCAGTACTAAGGCAAATGATAAGGAACTGGTCTTCGCCGGTGAGGGTCTGTTCGCCATTACCGAGACTCTGGATCCGGCCAAGCTGCAGTTCAGCTACGACGATTTCGAGTTCGTGGAGAACTTGTACTCCTCCGTCTTCGTCCTGTCCGCTGATTCTTCACTGAACCTCAAGAATCTGGACGATCTGGAGGCCTATGTCAAGGCAGGCAACCCCGTATCCGTGGCCGTTAACGGCGCTACCGGCTCCGAGGCTTTCCTGGCAGCGGCTCTGTTCGGCTCTATGGGTGCCGGCGACCAGCTGAAACTGACTCCGTACCAGTCCGCTGCGGAGGCTGCACAGGCTGTAGCTAAGGGTGAAACGAACTTCGCGGTCTCTCACCAGTCTCAGATTCTTGAGACCTACCAGCAGGGCGGCGTTGATGTGGTTTGCGCATTCGATGACAAGGCTATCGAAAACGGCCCCTTCGCAGGCGTTGAGGGCGTTGGCTCCAAGGGCTACCCCTACTTCCGCAACCGCTGCTTCGTCATGGCTCGCAAAGGTACTGACGCCGCAAAGGTTGCCGAGCTGAAAGAGCTGTATGATAAGATCCTCGCCGATGATGAGATGGTCGAGTGGCTGAACGACACCATGCTGCTGGAAGTCGATACCATGACCGAGGACGATGTGAAGGCTCACATTGAGAACGTCAAGAGCATCGTCGAGCAGTATAAGGACATCGTGGCAGGCTGATAAAAAGTCCTCATAGCGACAAAAAGCTGAAGCAGGGGGAAGGGGATGACCCCGTCCCCCTGCTTTTATATTTAAAAAGGAGTGGAAACAGGTGAAAAATCTGATAGAACGCATCGAAGCAAGACTGGATGACTGGGGCGCGAAGCTCGAGAAGAAGAACATCGAGTACCCTGTTGATTTGATCTGCGGCATTCTGTTTCTGGTCATTGGCATCGTGCTGCTGCTCATCATGCCGCAGCAGGTGCAGATCTCGGAAAAAGACGTTGTGAATGGCCGCGCTTTCCCGACGATGCTGATTTGGCTCATGCTGGCCATGAGCGCCCTTCTGGTGGGCCGCGAGGCATACAACATGGTGATGCACCGCCCGACCAAAACTAAAACGCTGAATCTTTTGGTGGAAACAAAAGCACTCGTCATCGTCCTCATTCTGGTGGTCACTTATCTGCTGGCAGAGGTCACGGATCTGTTTGTTGTGGGCGCTGTATTCTGCGCACTGGCATTTCTGGTCTTTTTCCGCTGCAAGAAACCCCTTTACTATGCCATCACAGTTTCAATGGCTGTGTTGATTTGGGTCGTATTCCACTTTGTGCTGAATGTTAGTTTCTGAGGAGGCAGAATATGGGTTTGTTTGACTTTATCGGCCCGGCCTCCGGGCTGCTTTTCACCCTCGAAAATATCATCTGGATAAACCTCGGCGTCTTTATTGGCTGCGTGTTCGCGGCCATCCCGGGATTAAGTGTTATCCTCTGCATCATCCTATTCCTGCCTGTCACTTATACCATGCGTGCGATTCCCGGCATGATGTTCCTGTTGGGCATTTACTGCGCAGGTGGCTATGGTGGCTCGGTATCGGCTATCCTTATCAACACGCCGGGTACGCCCCACGCGGCGGCTACTATGCTGGACGGCTATCCGCTGTCCAAAATGGGCCGCACTAAGGCGGCGTTGAAAATTGCACTTTATGCATCTACCTTTGGCGGTATCTTCTCTGCGTTGGTGCTGCTCTTCCTCGGCCCTCAGGTCGCAAAAATTTCGGCACAGCTCGGCACGGCGGAGTACTTTATGGTCTGCCTGTTCGGCATGACGATTATTGCAGGCGTTTCTGGTAAGAGCCTTGTCAAGGGCATCATCGCCGCCTGCCTTGGTTTGCTTATTTCCTGTGTGGGCGCAGACCCCATGACCAGCTATGACCGCTTTACATTTGGTATTCCCCGTCTGTATCTGGGTCTTGACCTTGCCGTTACCCTCATCGGTTTGTTCGCACTGGTGGAAATCATTGGCAAGGCAGAGCTGAAGCGGAATGAGTTGAACCTTCACGCCGGAAAAATCGGCAATGATGACGGCAAAATCACAAAAGATGAATACAAGCGGATGTTCCGACCAGTGCTGATGGGTTCTATCATCGGTTCCTGTGTTGGTATCGTACCTGGCACGGGTGCGTCGGAGGCCTCGTGGTTCTCCTACAACACTGCGAAGAACCTGTCCAAGCATCCCGAGGAATTCGGCCACGGTTCTGTGGAGGGCGTTGCGGCTGCTGAGTCTGCCAACAATGCCGTCTGTGGCGCGACCCTGATTCCCTTGCTGACGCTGGGCATCCCCGGCGACGGCTGCGTGGCCATCATGTTGTCGGCCCTGATGATAAATGGCCTGAACCCCGGTCTCTCGCTGTTCACCACCGACGGCGCTATCATGTATGCCATCATGCTGGGCCTTATCCTCGTGAACATCTTCATGTTCCTGCAGGGCAAATACCTGACTAGTCTGTTTGCAAAGGTCGTCTCCATCCCTCAGCAGATCTTGACCCCCATCATCGTGATTTTCTGTTTCGCCGGTGCTTACTCGGTGAACAGCAGCTATTTTGATTTGAGCGTTGCGCTGGTGTTCGGCGTGATGGCGTGGTTCATGCGCAAGCTGGAGCTGCCCGCTGTCCCTGTGCTGCTGGGCATGGTGCTGGGCAATATGACCGAGACGAACTTCCGCCGCGCCCTGCTCATCTCGGATGGAAGTCCCAAAATCTTCTTCAGCAGTGTGTATTGCTGGATTTTTATCGCGCTAATCGTGGTGGTTATCATCGGCATCCTGCGCGGCAAGATGAAGGAAACGAAGAACGCGAAAGTGGAACAGTAAAAGGAGGTAAAGACCGTGGCATATAACATTATTTTCTACTTCAGTGACCAGCAGCGCTGGGATACCTGCGGCTGCTTCGGCCAGCCGCTCAACGTCACACCCAATCTGGACAAGCTGGCAGAGGAGGGCGTAAAATTTGACAATGCTTTCTCTCCCCAGCCGGTGTGCGGCCCTTGCCGCGCCCTGTTCCAGACCGGAAAATACCCCACTGAGACAGGCTGTTTCCGCAATAACCTGATGCTGCCCTCGAATATCAAGACTCTGGGCGAGTATATGGAAAAAGATGCCGGCTACGAAACTGCCTATGTCGGCAAGTGGCATCTGGCCTCGGATGGCGAGCTGGAAAAGAAGCCGACCATTGACCATACCATTACAGCCGTTCCGTTGGAGTTGCGCGGCGGCTACACCGGCTACTGGCGTGCAGCCGATGTGCTGGAATTTACCTCCCACGGCTACGACGGCTATGTGTTCGACGAGAACAACAACCGCATCGATTTTAAGGGCTACCGTGCTGACTGCATCAACCAGTTCGCGCTGGACTACCTCGACCAGTACACCGGCGAAAAGCCCTTCTTCATGACCGTATCCCAAATTGAGCCGCACCATCAGAATGACCACAACCACTACGAAGGCCCCAACGGCTCGAAGCAGCGATTTGCGGATTTTGTCCTCCCCGAAGACTTGAAGGCTCTGGGCGGCAATGCAGCAGAAGAGTATCCGGATTATCTGGGACAGTGCGCAAGCCTCGACGAGAACCTCGGCAAGCTGGTGGAAAAACTGAAAGAAAAGGGTCTGTATGAGAATACTGTTATCCTTTACGCTTCCGACCATGGCTCTCATTTCAAGACCCGCAACCGCGACGCCCATCTGAACGGATACGATGACTATAAGCGCTCGTGCCACGACGGCTGCCTGCATGTGCCGCTGGTCATCTGCGGCGGCCCGTTCAAGGGCGGCAAGGAAGTCACCGAGCTGGTCAGCACCGAGAGCATCCCCAAGACTCTGTTGGCTTTGGCAGGCGTGGATGTCGGCGACAAGATGATCGGCGAAAATCTGCTTGACGTTGTGGAAAAGAAAAATCATAATAGAGCTAATGAGGTCTACGCCCAAATCTCGGAGAGCCGCTGCGGCCGCTGCATCCGCACGGCAGATTATATGTACTCTGTCTATGCCCCCGGTGTCAATGGCGGCGAGGCTGCGGCATCTGATGTGTATGCGGACGACTTCCTCTATGATATGCAGAAAGACCCGTGGCAGCTGAACAATGTTGTCGCAGATCCTGCATACGCCGACGTCAAAGCGGAGCTTCGTGAACGTCTGCTGAACTGGATTCAGCACGCAGAAGGCACCCGCCCCACCATCACCGACTGAAAAGGAGCGTTTGCCCATGCTCTCGGCTGCTGAGAAAAAATCTGCTCAGGTATATCGTTGGCTTCTGGCTTATATCGACGAAAACAAATTTTCCGGGAACCAGCGTTTGCCTTCGGAAAATGCGCTCTGCCGGAAGCTGGGTGTCAGCCGAGAAACGATACGAGTGGCCATCGACCAGTTGGTAGCAGAAGGACTCGTGTACAAGCTCAAGGGAAGTGGGACTTATTTCCACCGGGAAAAAGTAATGACGCGGGATTTGAACACAGATGATGCCCTTTATAAAATCGGCCTTGTCCTGCAGGGACAGGATACAAGTGCCAATTCGGGATTAATCGAAGGGGTTCGCAGTGTTCTGACGCAGGAGCAGGTTGACCTCCATGTATTTCTGACCGATAACAAATTCTGCAACGAACGCCGCTGTCTGGAGACTGTGGTACATCAGAATTTTCACGGTTTCATCGTGGATGGTGTCAAATCGAGCATCCTCAGCCCAAATCTTGACTGCTACAAGGAGCTTTACCGACGTAAGATCCCGGTGATATTCTACAACAACTTCTATCGGAACTTGCGCTGCCCCCGCGTAACGATCAATGACATCGAATGTGCCCATCAGCTGATAGGACGCCTGATGGATGCCGGACACAGCCACATTGCAGGCATCTTCGTGTACGACAACTACCAGAGCGTAGAAAAGTTTCAAGGCATGGCGGAAGCGATGCGAAATCGTGGTTTGGAACTGAACGATGATTACATCAAGTGGTGTATTTCGGACGAAGCCCACAACGAAAGCTATGTCCGTTCCATTGAAAGATTTCTGAAGAGCATCCCTAAATGCACCGCTATCGTCTGCTGCAACTACATCATCTATCGACTGGTCATGAAAACTCTGCAGAAAATGGGGAAGACTGTACCCGAAGATTATTCGCTGGTCTGTTTTGATTATTCCGAAGAAACTTATCGGCAGGAGGATGTTACCTGCTCCGTGGAGCAAGGCTTCGAGATGGGACGTCAGCTTGCGCTGCGGCTTATGGAGATGATTTCCACCGGCGAATGCGATGACCGGAACTACACTTATGTCATGAAGCCCATCCTCTACGATGGCCATTCCATCCGGAAGATCAAAAAGGTAAAATAAAGATTCTCCCGGAGGCAGTACTGCTCTCCGGGAGAATCTCTTTATCGGTTTTGTTGTGCCAGAAAATGTGCAGCAGTATGCAGGCGCGGAAGCACATAGGCAAAGAACTGCTTATACGCTGCGCAAAAGCGGTTGCTTCCAGAGGCATCCCAATCTCGCTTGCATCCGCCCCGGCAGAGCAGCTGATAAGCACATGCTGCGCATTCCGCCGGGCGTTTGCGGCCCTGTGCCAGAAATGTCTGGCTTGTGGGAGAATCAAGCGCATCTTCAACGGTACAGTGGCTCAGATTTCCCAGCTTCCACTCATCCAGAACATAAAAGTCACAGGGATAAAGGCTTCCGTCACCTTCTACGGTAAGATAATGTCCACAGGAACCGGAGGAAGCGCAGGAGGTAGGCGGCATTCCCAGCAGGATACGCAGATAGTCCTCAAAATTGCGAACGCTGATATAATTGCCTCGTTGCAGCTGCTGATACCAAGTATCAAAGACGCCGCACAGAAAACGACCATAAAGTTCCGGCGTTAGAGAATATGCCTGCCCTCCAATCGTATCAAGTGGGTCAAGACATGGGATGAATTGCAGATTGTGCTGTCCCAACTCGCAGAGGCTTTTGAAGGCTCGCTGCGGCTTTCTGGCCAGCTGTCCGGTCACAACACAGAGCAGATTCGTTTCGACCCTGTAGGCATCCAGCAGCGCAAGCGCATGAGTTACTTTATCCCATGTGCCCTGCCCAGCTGCGTCCAGCCGATAGAGATCATGGTTCTCCTGTGTGCCGTCCAGAGAGAGGCCTACGAGGAAAGAGTTGGCTTTGAAAAAGGAAGCCCACTCTTCATCCAGACAAATGCCATTGGTCTGGATGCTGTGGAACACAGAGATATTGCGCTGCATGGAACGCTCCGTTTCCAGAAAGAACCGGAAGAAATCCAACCCGGCAAGAGTCGGTTCGCCGCCCTGAAACAGAAAATGGACGCTGCCGCCTTCCTCTGTGGCTGCAAAAGCCTTTTCAACCAGTTCTCCTGCCATTTCATGGGAAAGCAGTCCCATATTTTTGCAGGCTCGGCTGTTGGAAACATCGTCATAAAAGCAGTACCGGCAACGCAGATTGCACAGGCTGGACGCTGGCTTGACGAGAAATGTATTATGTTTCATAGAGATTCCCTCCGTGCTTCGCAGTTCTTAAAACAAGGATACCGGAAAATACGGGCTTTCGCAAGCAGTAACAGTTAAAAGCTGTTTGAAATAGTAAGAAAACGAATATAGTTGTCCGAAAATCAAAAAAAGGAGAAGAAAACTTGTATGGATGAAAATAAAACATACGGTACACGGTTAGCACGGCTTTGGAAGCTGTTTTTGAGTACGCTGTACATTAGCAGCTTTACCTTCGGCGGCGGCTTTGTCATCGTGACCTTTATGAAGAAAAAATTTGTAGATGAGCTGCACTGGATCGATGAACAGGAAATGCTGGATATGACAGCGTTGGCGCAGTCCTCTCCGGGCGCAATCGCGGTCAATGCTGCAATTCTGGTAGGCTGGCAGGTAGAAGGCTTGATTGGAATGATCGTGGCAGTGTTGGGCACCATCATCCCACCTATGGTCATTCTTTCAGTCATTTCTGTGTTCTACAATGCTTTTGCCACCAATCGCTATATCGCGTTGTTACTCAAGGGAATGCAGGCTGGTGTGGCGGCGGTCATTCTGGATGTTGTATTCGACCTCGGCGGCAAGGTGCTGAAGACCCGCTCATGGGTGTATATTGCCCTGATGGTCGCAGCGTTTGTCGCAAATACGGTGTTTGATGTCAATGTGGTGGTGGTCATCCTTGCCGCTGCAGTATTCGGCGTGGTGCTGGCTCTGGTCCAGTGGAAAAAAGGTGGTGCAAAATGATCTACTTACAGCTTTTTCTCAGCTTTTTGCAGGTGGGTATGTTCAGCGTAGGCGGCGGCTATGCGGCCATGCCGCTGATCCAGAGCCAAGTGGTGGAACAACATGGCTGGCTGACGATGCAGGAGTTTACTGACCTCATCACGATTGCAGAAATGACCCCTGGTCCCATTGCGGTCAACTCGGCAACTTTTGTTGGTTTGCGTATCGCGCAGGTACCCGGAGCCATCATTGCAACACTAGGTTGCATTACACCGGCGCTGTTCTTTGTTTCACTTCTATCCTACATCTATCGTAAATACAAGGATATTTCTCTGCTGCAAAGTGTTCTGGCCTGCCTGCGTCCGGTCATTGTAGCGCTTATCTTTGGTGCAGGTCTTTCTATACTGTCTATGGTGGTGTTCGGAGAGAGTGCAAAGACGCTCGCCAACGTAGACTGGATCGGCATCGGCAGTTTTGCATCGGCATTTTTTGTCCTACGGAAGCTCAAGTGGAATCCCATCCTGACCATGTGCCTGTGCGGCGTGGCCGGGCTTGGACTTCACATTTTGCTCGGAATATAATCTTAAGACAATTTGTCTGTTGGAATCATGAAAATAAATCATTGGGCTTGCAATCAGGGCAGAACTGTGGTATATACATTATACGAAACATTGCTTAAGATGAACGTTCCACCGTTCAATGATGTGTAAAGTGAGGTGCCTGCCATGACCGCCGTGATCTATGCCCGCTATTCCTCGGACAACCAGCGCGAAGAATCCATCGAAGGCCAGATTCGTGAATGCACGGCCTATGCCGAAAAGAATGACATCACTATCGTCAAGCACTACATTGACCGCGCCATCTCTGCCAAGACGGATAATCGCCCTCAATTCCAACAGATGATAAAGGACAGCGACAAGAAGCTGTTTGATATTGTTCTGGTCTGGAAACTTGACCGCTTTGCCCGGAATCGCTACGACAGTGCCCGGTATAAGACCCAGCTGAAGAAGAACGGTGTCAATCTCATGTCGGCTACGGAGATCATCTCCGAGGGGCCAGAGGGTATCATTCTGGAATCGGTTCTGGAGGGCTATGCAGAATACTACTCTGCCGACCTTGCCGAAAAGGTTGTCCGTGGACAGACAGAGAACATCCTGAAAGGCCGCTGCAACGGTGGTCGTGGAACGTTTGGATATACGCTGGATTCCGAGCGGAAATTTCACATCGACCCGCTTGCCTCCCCTTTCGTGCTGGAATCGTTCACGAAGTATCGGGATGGCCTCACGATGAAAGAGATTCGGGACTGGCTGAATGAAAACGGCATCAAGAACCCGGTCGGAGGCGAATTTACTTACAACAGCGTGGAGCACATGCTCAAAAACCGGCGTTATATCGGAGAACTGAAATTCCGGGATGTGGTCGTGCCGGATGCGATTCCGCCCATCGTGCCGCTGGAACTGTTCGATGATGTGCAGGAAAAGATTGCCAAAAACAAGAAAGCCCCTGCCCGAAGAAAGGCAGAGGACGATTACCTGCTGACAACCAAGCTGCACTGTGGTTGCTGCGGTGCGCTGATGTTTGGCGAAAGCGGCACAAGCCGGACGGGAGAAGTCCACCGCTACTATAAATGTGCCACGGCCAAAAAGAAGAAGGGCTGCAAGAAGAAAACTGTCCGCAAACAGTGGCTGGAAGATCTGGTGGTGAACCAGACCATGCAGCTTGTCCGGGACGATGCCGCCATGGAATCCATTATCGCCAAGGTCATGGAGCTGCAAGACCGAGAGAACACCAACCTTCCTCTCTATGAGAAACAGCTCCGGGATGCAGAATCGGGTATCCAGAATATGCTCAACGCAATTCAAGCCGGAATCCTCACCAGTTCCACCAAGGAACGGTTGGAACAGCTCGAAGAAACCAAGCGTGAGCTTGAAGCCCGCATTGCGGAAGAAAAGCTGGCAAAGCCAAAAATCAAAGAGGAATTTATCCGTTTCTGGCTGATGCGCTTCCGTAAACTGGACATGAGCCTGAAAGACCAGAGGCAAGCGTTGGTGGATACGTTCATCAATTCGATTTATCTGTACGATGATAAGGTTTTGATAACCTTTAACTATAAAGAAGGTACACAGACCATCACGTTTGAGGAAGCGGCCCAAGCCGCATCAAAGGAAAATGGTTCGGATTTGGATTGCTTTACTGCACCAGAAAATGCCGTGAAATCGAAAGATTTCATGGCTTTTTTGTTTTGTAAGCCATGGCTGCACGGTTTCTGCACGGTTTTTGCACGGTCGGTGTTATCCATGTCCGATTATGTAGGGCGCTGTATTGCATTGCAATCAGTGCCCTTTTTTGCATCAGGTGAGCAGTGCCAAGCGGAGTTTTGCCTTCATTTCTGGGTCGGCATCCTTGAGCAATTCCAAAAGAGCCGTCATGGAGATGGTGGGTTCGCCTGCGGCGGGTACAGCCTGCGGGCTGGGAGTGTCGGGCTTGGCATAGAAGCCACTTTCGAACTTCTTGCCCAGCTCTACACGGGAGGACTGCTGGATATGAGCGTAGGTGTTCACCAGCATATCCGCACTGGCGTGTCCTGTGGTCCCCTGCACCGCCTTGATGTCACCGCCGGAGATCATCAACTGGTAGGTGGCACTGGAATGCCGCAGACCGTGAAAGACGATGCGCGGGAACTCCGGGTGGGCGTCCTGCCATTTCAGGAACTTTTTGCGGATGAGCACCGGCTCCACCGCCAGACCGTTGGGGAGCCGCAGCAGCATCCCGCTGTTGCGGTATCGCTCCGGTTCGAGGGCTTCTTCTCGCTTCAGCCGTTCCAGCCACTGCTTCAGCTCCTCCCGCAGGGCAGCGGTCATAAAGATGGTGCGGCAGGAGGCCTCGGTCTTGGTGTCTTTCAGGATGAGGGAGGTCTTGCTGCCTTCCAGCTTGTCCGGGAAGATGCGGAGGATGCAGCCCTTGTCCACCTGTGCCAGCGTGTCCTTCTGCACCCGCTGCATGGAACGGTTGACGGTGAAGGTGCCCATGCCGTTGGCGGCATCAAAGTCGATGTCCTCCGGGGTCAGACCTGCCACCTCCCCTTCCCGCAGCGCACCCACCAGCGTCAGGTGCACCGCCAGATGCAGGATGGGGTCCTCCATGCTGTCCAGTGCTGCCCGCATCTCCTCCACCTCCCAGATGCTACGCTCTTGGGTGGTCTTTTTGGGCGCTTCCACCGGGACAGGGCTTTTGATGAGGATGCCCCACTCAACCGCCAGCAGAAAGGAATTGTGCAGCAGTTGGTGGACTTCATGGAGGGTAGTGCCGGAGAGGGTGCGCTTTTGCTGCTTGGGCGAGAGGTCTCGCCGCTTGCCGCCCACATACTGTCCGCAGGGGGTCTTGCTCAGGGTGTCGTACAGGGCTTCGATGTGGTAGGGCCGCAGTTTCTGCATCTGCATCTCCCCGATATAAGGGATGATGAGGTTCTGGATGAGCGCCAGATTGGACTGGTAGGTTTTGGGTGCCCACTTGTGCTTGCTGCACTGCTTGGGCAGCCAGTCCATCAGGAACTCTGCCACCGTCACCGTGGACGGGATCAGGAAATTGCCGGTCGCCAGCTCATGTTCGATCTGTTTCTGGCGTTTCACCGCCTCCTCTTTTGTGGGAAAGCTTTCCCATTTGTCGCAGCTCTTGCCGTGCTCGTCCTGATAGGTGTAGCGGACGCTGTAAGAGCTGCCACGTTTCGTGATATATGCCATAGATTTGCCTCCTTATCAAGCTGCCCGGTAAAGCCACGCATCGAAGCTGTCTTTCGGGATGCGGATGCTTCCGCCTGCCCGCAGGACACGGAACTCGGTGGTGCTGTTGCACAGGTTATAGGCGGCACGCTGGCTGATGGCCAGCATCTGTGCGACCTCCTTTACCGTGTACACCAGCGTCGGGGCTTTAGGGCTGTTGGTCGGAGACTTGACGGCATTGGTTCGAGTGACCATCTCCATTGTAGCCGGATCAGAGTCCGACTGCAAGAACTTTTTCGTATAATCCAAAGATTTCACATTCTCGTACATTTTATTACACATAGGCGTTGCTCCTTACTTATCGTGACGCACCACAGGTTCCTGCGTGCGGTCCTCATAAAATCGAATGACCTCCGGCGGGATGCTGTCCAGCGTTTTCAAGGCGGCTTCATAGTCCTGCCGCAGTTTGGCATCCTCCAGACTCTTCAAGACGCTCCCTTCTTTCGCTTTGTCCAGCGAGGCAGAGAGCGTCTTATTTTTCTTTTTCAGTTGTCTGTTCTCGGCGGCGGTCTCCGTAAAGGCGACCTGATAGCGGTTCAGTTCGGTGCGCATTTTGGACACTGCCGGGATATAGCTGTCCAGCACCTTGCTGATCTCCGCCGCACGGCTCTTACCGTTGAAGGGGTTGATGCCCACCAGCAGGGCATCCAGCTGCTCCTTCTGCTTGGTCAGCTGGGTCATCTCCTTGAAGATGCGGGGCGGGATGTGCTCCCGCCCGGTCTGGCTGGCACTTTCACCCCGTTCCAGCTCCGGGTACTGCTTGACCATGTGCTGCCAGAACTCGTCCTGCCACTTCACAAGGTTTTTGCGGTTGCCAATGATCTCCTTGGCGCTCAGCCGTCCGTCAGCAGTCAGGGGCACAAAACAGAGGTGTAGGTGGGGCGTTTTCTCGTCCATGTGGACAACAGCAGAGAGGAAGGTATCCGGGCGCTGTCTGCCCTCCAAAAATTTCAGGGCGTACGCAAAGTACGCCCTGATCTCCCGGTTGGTCTTATCC
Organism: Faecalibacterium hominis (ex Afrizal et al. 2022); assembly: GCF_049545105.1. Lineage (NCBI taxonomy): Bacteria > Bacillati > Bacillota > Clostridia > Eubacteriales > Oscillospiraceae > Faecalibacterium > Faecalibacterium hominis (ex Afrizal et al. 2022). The sequence goes on from NZ_CP186860.1 coordinate 2,071,844, forward strand.
TTGAAAAACTCCGGGCTGGCGGTGACAAGAGCCTCTACCACCCGCACGCTGTCCTTGCGGACACGGCAGTGAGCGGCGGCTATCATGCGGTCAGCTTCTTCCCGGTACCTGCCCTGCGGCTGCACCAGATGGAGGTTGTAGCGGCTCCGGTTCGTGTCGATATCCGGGTTGCTGGCGTACTGCTCCTTGGTGCGCTCATTGTGGGCTTCAATGGGGCTGATGGCGGGCCCCTTGTATTTTTTGAACCTTAAAATGCCGTATTGGGCTTTCATAGATCACGCTCCTTCTTGGGGTGTACAAAAAATCTGTACGGACTTCAAATAACCTGTACGGTCTGTACGGCGTACAGAAATCTAAAATACAAACGATACCACGTTTTAATCTTCGTGAATTCGCCGTACAGGTGCGTACAAGTACAGACCGTACAGGTTGTACGAACTTCTTCCGTGAAAAAATGCACTTTTTACGGACAGGGGTGGACAAGCGGCTCGATGCCAACAAAGCCCCGCACCCTGCGGCCACCGGGCAGATAGATGTTGTTGGTGGCTTCAAGGTTGTAACGACGGTCGTTCTGGCGCAGCTCTGCGCTGAAACGAATCGCCGATACGCTGTGGCAGGCGTTGTCCTCACACCACTGCTTATAAATGTCGTAGAACTCCTTGGAGCTGATGGAGTAGTCCGCCTTGAAACGGAAGTAGCCCTCGGACTCCATGAAGTCGATGACATTGTTGCTGCTGCGCTTGATGGTGTCCACGTTGGCGGCGGCTCGTTCGCTGACCGTGAAGCGGAAATCGTTCTGCACCAGCCGGTGCAGCCCTTCCAAACACCAGAGCAGGATGCCTTCCAACTCGGCGCACATCTTCTCCACAAGGAAAGGGTCATCCGTGCGGTCAGCAGGCTTGTCCTTGGTGGTCAGGATGAGCTGGCGGCGAAAGAAACCGTCCGAATGGTCGTACAGTGAGGTCAGCGCACCGTTGCCGAAACAGAGGAACCGGGCGTAGATGTCACGCTGGTAGCTCTGGACGCCCTTGCGCTCCAAGTCCAGCTTGGCTTCGGCGGTGACGATGGTCTTGATATAGTTGGTCTTGGGCAGGGCGTTCATGTCCATATCATCGTCGATCATCAGCAGGCGGCGTTCCAGATCGGCGCGGGCAAAACGGTTGTTCTCCACTTTCTGGACGCTGCCGTTGCTGGCGGCATCTCCCATGAGTCGCTTGAGCACCAGCCCGATGCGGGACTTGCCCTCGCCGCCCTTGCCGACAATGAGCATCATCTTCTGCCCCTTGGTGCTGGGGATTAGGCAGTAGCCCAGATATTCCTGTAAGGTGGGGATGTCGGCATCGTCCAGCAGCTCGTGCAGGAAGGTCAGCCAGCGGTCAGGGCTGGCGGCTTTGGGGTCATACCTCACCGGCAGGCGGTTCTGGCAGAACAGGCGGCTCTCCTGAAAAGAGCCGTCCGGCAGATGGTACACGCCGTTCTGGAGGTGGATGCAGTCCTGCTCGATGGGGAACGGGTCGGAAAAAGCCAGCAGCTTGATGGTCTCCAGAATGTTGGTGACCTTTTTGGACAGGCCGGAGGTGACATATTCCTCGATGTTCTCCAAGATGCGCTGCTTGATCTCGCTTTCGTCCTCCACCGGTCCGTCCAGCGTGTACAGTGTTCCGTTGACGCATTTCAGCGGCCACTGTTCCAGAAAGGCGCGTCCAAACTGGACTTCATCGATCTTCTTGCCGTTGTACCAGTCCGGCCATAAGGGATTGCGGGAAATGTTTTTCTTCATAGGGCAATTCTCCTTTGGGAAAGTGAAGTGGCGGGTCTCACGGTGAGACCCACCACTTTGGGTGAATAAATTATTAGGCGCACTTTGCCAGAGCAAGGCGGTCGGTGCGCTCCTCCAGCATCAGCAGGTACGACCCGGACAGCAGCCGTGCAGCGGCATCGGCCTTCTGCTGGGGCGTCCCAAATGCAACGCAGTCCGTCAGGTGTTCGATGGTCTCGGTCATGTGGAGGGCTTCTTCAAACCGTGGGTCATGCGGCTCCTCCGGGGTGGCAGGCTTATAACGCTCTCGCCAGTCATGCAGCAGGTCAAGATAATCGGTCAGTACCCGCAGGCAGTAGGCGATGTCTGCCCACTGCTCATCTGTCAGGCCACGCTTGGGCGGCAGCAGGGCGATGGCATTGGCGGGCGGCTTGTCCGGGTCAAGCCCGAAGTCGTGTATCAGCTTCTCGGCGGCTTGCCGGGGGTTCAGGTCGAACAGTTTGGCGGTGAGGTCGATGGCATCTCCGTTGGCCCCACAGCCAAAACAGTAATAATAGGTGTCGTTCAGCTTCATGCTGGGGTCGCTGTCAGAATGGAACGGACAGCACACCATGCCATGGCGGTCGGGCTCCATGCCGTACATCTCTCCCACCTGCCGAACGGTGATGGCGGACTTGATCTTTTGATATAAACTCAAAATTTCTCCTTTGGTCAAAGGTTTTGGCACGGATCGTTTTGATCCCTGCCACGTTCAAAGTCACCGGCGTTCCCCAAAATGGGAACTTCGGTGAAGCCGGTCTCCCTTGCTGCCTCCCGACAGGAAATCTTTTTGGACTCTGTGTCGGCCCTATGCAGGGCGCTCGCTCCCCCGATGGGAGGTCTTGGCGGTCTGGGCAGTTCGGACGGTCATTCTGTTGTCAAGGTTCGGTTATATGATTCGGGAGGGCTTTTACGGGAAGCCCTTAATATGTTCGCTGCTGGGGAGTGATATGTTTTCCTTCTGTCTATAGGATAGCACCTCCATGGCTGCTGTGCCGTATATCCATAATGTCGGAAAACAGGTGCAGAAACTGCAAAATTCCACGCTTATGGACAGGAACCGCCGGAAGTGGTATACTGTGCAAAAAACATCGGAGGTGCGACCATGAACATCAAGCTGACACTGGGAGAACGGCTCAAAGACCTGCGTGTGGAGCGGAGTCTGAAGCTGGAAACGCTGGCAGAGCAGACGGGTCTGTCCAAATCGGCATTGTCGAAATACGAGAGTGACGATGTGACCGACCTCAGCATTTATGCGGTGACAACGCTGGCTGAGTTCTATGGCGTGACCACGGACTACCTGCTGGGTGTGACGGAAAACAAAAAACGCCCAGATGCAGTCCTTTCGGACTTGCATCTGAGCGATGGCGCAGTGGACGTATTAAGGAATGGAAAATTCAATCATCGGCTGCTGTGTGAACTGATCGTGCATGAGAATTTCCGGCGGTTCATGACCGATCTGGAAATCTATGTGGATGGATATGTCAGCGCAAACATTCAAAACCTCAATGCTGGTCTGGAAGCGACCCGGCAAATGCTGAAAAAGAAGTATGCAGCAGATGAAAACGATCTATACATGAGCACCTTGAAGCTGGGGCAGATCGATGAAGATGAGTACTTTGGTCGGGTCTTGTATGACGAGTTGGTAGCTATCCTGAAGAACATCAAGACGGAACACCGCAAGGACAAGACCACTTCGGATGGTGCGATGGTCGATAACTTGATGAAGGAACTGGAGGATGCACAGAAACTTGAAGGGTCTGCGGATGAAAAGAAGATCCGAACGGCATTGAAGGCAATCGGCATCAACTACGATAAGCTGACAGAGGATGAAAGAAAGCTGATAAAGAAGATCCTTTATAAAACGGCAATGCTGAAACCGGGGACACTAGCGGGAAACCGGGGCAAGCACAGACGTTGATTATTTACCTTGCGGCTTATAGGGGAAAAACGCTGCTGCGGCAGGACGGGAGAACGTACACCATTGGTTCCTCTGAAAGCCTGCGCTGGGTGGGCAGAGACCGTCAACTGCCACGCCCATCCGCGCATCCTTCTGCCGCAGAACAGGTGCTTGCCGGAGCCTTTCGCAGCCCCTTTTCCGCATCAGCCGGAACCAAGGTGTAACACACTAGACTTTGTAACCAAAGTCGTGTGCCACGAAACCCCGGCGCGGTTTCTTTGGATTCTTCCGGCTATCGCGTTGCCTCCCGGCTTCAGGCAATAGCAGATGCGGGCGTCAACTCGTACACATGATCGAACTGAGCTTTGCGCTTATCACCAAAACATTCTGGTTGCCACAGCAATCAGGTTTCAGGGCAGAAGACATCTAAAGATGCTGAACTTCTGGATCGATCATACCGTCTTTTTTGAACGGCTTCATTCTAACTGGGGTTGAGGACGGTTAAGAGCCGCAGTACATTTTCCAATTTTCCCGTCGGGCCAGAATACAAGACGATTTGGACGGGAGACACAGTACATTTGATTATAACGCAGCATCCCGATTTTATCCAGATATGCAATATGCTTCGCAACCAACACCTCTTGAGTATCCTGGTGAAGGGGTGACAGATCGTGGGAGCCTTTGCCGCCCCAGTCACCAACTGCACAAACAAGTACATCGAAGCGTTTATCCTGTCCAAACAAACGGTAAAGGTAATCGTACCAACTGTAGTCCTCATCGCCGGCCAGAAGATTACGGCGTAGCGTGATATGGAAGGAGTACTCTTCCGGGGGCAACTTGGAAAGAGCGACCAGATTGTCAATGATGGTCCGCAGGGTTCCTTTGCCAGATACATGGGGCCGAGTCTTGTCATGGTTCCAACCATCAAGTGTAATTTGGTAGCTGGTAATTCCTGCCTGACAAAACTGACGGAACAGCTTTTCGTCCAGCAGATAACCATTGGTGGTCATCTTGGCAGTATACTGAAAGCCATGCTGTTTCTGCAAGTTCTGAATCATTTCAGAGACTTCCAATACAGTGTCTTTGCAAAGGATCGGTTCGCCTCCAAGCCATGCAAGCACAACCTGCTTATGCCGTGGGGCCTGCGCAGTGATATACTCTTCGATCTGATCCAGTGTGTCACGGGTCATACTGGCTACCGGGTGGTTTTTGTGGCAGTATGAACACTGAAAATTACACCCTTCAGTAGGAATCAGTGTGGCCATGAAGACATCCCAATTGAATTTTTGAGGTAATATTGGCTTGGGTTGAATACAACTGAAATTTTCTCCTAGGCAATCGGAGATGTATCCAGACATCATATATAAGCCCTCTTGATATTGTAGACTAAAATTAGTTGCCGTTCTTTTTTTCTTGAAGTGAAAGCAACCATGCGCTCTTCACAGAAAGACAGATGCCAATTCCAACTACGGTCATAAAAGCACCGAGGATGACAAAACAAGCCGTTGACCCGGCGCTCACCAGTAGTGATGAGCCAAACAGATAAAAAATTTCAGTAACATTGACGCCCATGTTGAAGACGGAAAGCAGCTCGGCGCGATTGTCTTCCCTGCCGGCAGCATCTACAATGCTGTTTTGGACTTCTCCCAGCAGATAGGATGGAATATCCAAAAAAAGCGGAAGGATCAGCATAAATAGGATAGTCCAAACCGGCACATTGACCAAGCCCAACACACCAAGGGCTATTCCACTCAGAATGAAAAACAGTGCCATCATTTGATTATAGTGTTCAGGCTTGGTACGGGCGAGAATCCGTTCGGACAGCAACTGAATTGCAGAATAACCCATAATAATTGCGGCGAGCCAGGTTTCATTGATCCCGCACAACTGCAGCTTCTCCGCATAGAAGAAATTGATCAGAATGCGGCCAATGTTCAAAGCTGCCAAAATCATTAGAAGCATCCATATCTTTTTCTGCTGAAACAACTGCGGATAGGGAATGTTTTTCTTTTGGCGCGTTTCACTTCTGGGCTGCACTGTTTCCTTGGGGATTTTTAAAGAGGTAAAGACAGCAACAAGGTTTGCGGCAATCGTTGCCAGAAGCAGACCCTTGATGCCAATCAGCGTGTACAGGACCGCATAAGCTAGGGTACTGGCAAAAAATCCGACAGTTCCATAATTGGCGACATGTGCAGATTTTTCAGCGTAATGTTCCTTTGAAAACATAATATAAATATAGCCGCTCTGCGTCCCAGAAGAAAAGGAAGCCGCTGTGCCTTCGAGGATAGCCTGTAAAATAAACAGACTATAATTGCAGCTTACATGAGCCAGCAAGAGGCAGGTTCTCGAAATGAGCAGCGCGATCTGGTATAGTACCAACGTGGATTTATAGCCAATGCGATCGGTCAGCTTTCCGAGAGGAATCTCTGTGAGGAGGACCATAGTAGCCATAATTGCTTGCAAAATGAAGAATTGGCTGAGAGAGATTCCTGCAGTGGTTCGTACCAGTAGAGAGACTGGGGAGAAAAACACCAGCCCATTGAGCAGAGAGGTAAGGTCAAGTGCATCTGTTTTCAGCTTTGCGTTCATTTTGATTCACCTCGTTATATTTGGATTTAATATAAGGAATAAACAGTGTTTTCATGAAGTGAGAAAAAACTTCTTCTTCATATGTACAGCACTTTTTGAAATCGATGTAGACTTGCTTCCATACGACCTAAAGATAGCTAAGGCCAAGCATTTCAGAATTCATGTTGAACCTCCTGTGTAGCGGTTACAAAGTGAGTAAGAAATCGATGTGTCTTGATTATACACCCGAAATCACAGAAAGATCAACTGGATAATAAAAATTCTTGAGAATCAGAAAATGAATCGAAAGAAAACGCAAGATGCTTGCCTACGAGGTTTTCTGGATAGATAGACGGGCATTGTCGGTAGGATTTGCGCTGAGTCTTACACTAAAGGAGCGTTTTACGCTGACATTTCAGGATTTACGCTGAAAATACGCTGACTTGGTATGGTTTACGCTGAATTTGCGCTGAAAACGCGCAATCGCGCGAACAAAGCGCGAATAAATCCGGCTGACCGCGAATAAACCGCGATCAAAAATCGCACGGCGTGCATTCTTCATGTGTGGGAAGATGCGGCGTGAAGGTGAGAACTTGTAAAAATAAACTGTAATACGATTGAATTTTGGAAAGGCGGAATCGCACGCTGGAATGCACGCGTGCAATGTTGCCTGAATAAAAGCCGGCAATAAAAACGCGCGCCGCGCGATTAGCGGTTTTACCGCGCGTTTTCTGTGGCTCAATCCTCCAGCCTGCCGTGGTCACACCCCAGCGACAGGTAGTGCTCCATCTCCCCTTTCAGCACCATCTGGGCATACTCTAGTGGCTTATTATAGAGCAGCCAGTCCAGTTCTGCCCGCTGTGCCGGGGTATTGCCGTACTCGTCCTCCACGGCGATGCAGTCGATGGCAAGAGTGGTGCCATCCTCGAACCGGGCTTCCACCCGGTTGGTGTCCATGTTGTAGCGGCAGGAAAGCAATTTCGTCATAGTCGTATCCTCCAAGACTTGATTTTTGGGGTGCAGTCACGCGAACCAATGCCGTCAAGTCGTTGTCGGATGAAGTGGTTTTTAGTTTGTCCGGGAGTAAGTGCACGGTTTCTGCACGGTTTTTGCACGGTTTCAAAACGTGCAAAGGGTGCAAATCGTTGCAAAATCAGACAAAGGGTGCAGAAACTCGAAGCTCAAAACCTGCGATGCTTCGCAAAGAATTGACGTTAAAACGTAACTTCCAAAAATTGAGGGAATCGCCCGGCGTGCGCTACGAATCAGTAGGCCGGGGGTTCGAGTCCCTTCCATCGCACCAAACCATGAAAATCCGAACCTTTTCTCGATAGGAGAAGGGTTCGGATTTTTTGTTTTCTTTGGAAAGCAGAACGAAGGTGCTTTTCCAACCGCTGTGTGTCCAAAACCTTATCAAAAAAGACGTATCACAAAAGTCACAACTGTAAAGGTGCCGTAAGGCAGAAAGGACACGATTATGAAGTACGCTGAAAGCGTTTGCAAGTTCAACATGGACACCGGCTGCGTGGAACTGCTGCTCCGGGATGGCAGAAAAATTTCCATCGACTGTACCGGGGTCGAAGATGCGCTGGATGTCACCATGGCACAGCAGTCAGAACTGGACTATCTCATCTACAATGACCCGCTGGCGTATGCTGAGTTGATTTTGAACGGTGAGCCGGAAGAATATCTGAGGAATGTAGCAGGAAGTCACGGGTTAGAAGATTGAGATAAGAGAAAGACGTGCCGCACAAAACGCAGCACGTCCTTCTCTTAATAGACAAAAATGCAAGAATCAGTAGCAAAAATGCACATGATTTGTTTTCATTTTTCTGTACATAATAAGATTTTTACTGAGATTTAGCTTTCTGATGAGATTTTCCTCGGAAAGTATGCCCTCAGTGTAAAGTTCATATATAAGAATCCACGAGCGAGCGTTTTCGGAAAGTATATGCTTTTGAGAATCTGATAGAATACCTTTTCTTAGTAACATTATTTGTGCAAGCTCATTCGAACTTGCAACGATCTTATCGATCAGAGAATTTCCGGTGGAGAGAGTTTGGGTCTCTAATAAAATATAGAGAATCCATATAACCTCCAGATCATATTCTTTAGAGAGACAGGCTAAAAGCATTGTTGATAATTGTTCTTTTTCGTGAGCGTCTAACGGTTCCGATTCAACGCTTTTAAGAATTAAAGAACAAGCTTTTGTAAGAGATCGGTCATTATTGGTAAGAATTGTAAACAAGTACGCTCGATACAATTTTTTATCCTGTTCCACCTGAAAGTGAATAGGAGCAGCTTCTATGCTTTTAAGAAGATAACGAATCGCACCTTTCGTTCCGGAGATTTCAAAATTAAAAAAGCTATTAAATAAACTCATTAAATCCGGAACACTAGATGTATCTGGTCTAACACTCAAAACTTCTCTATATGAAGATATGACCTTTTCTAGATTTTCACTTACATAGTATGGGAAATCGAGAATCTCGGTTTTTTCATAGTTCAGTGTGAAACCATATTTTTTTAATACACTTGCAAATTTACTAATGACCTGCTCTTCATCATCGGAGTGAAGATACACCTCATAATCATCGACATATCGAGAATAATTTAGCCCCAGTTCATGAAGGTCTTGATCTATCCTTGTCATCATGCCTTCTGCTATGATTTTCGAGGAAAGTGGTCCAACAAGAAGTCCGTTGGTTTGATTCAAATTTTGTCTACGATAAATTGAATCCAAGTCACTGTATGTTTTGTAAAGTTCGCTTGATTCTTCATTATTTTGGTGATGATGATATTGAATATTTGTCTCATCTAATCCCAAAATAATCACAGGAATCATATGAAGATAAAAACTTGAGAAAAAATTTGAAATATCAAGTTTTAAAACTTTTTTTGCGCCACTTGCTCTAATTATTTTCGTAGCAAGATTTGAAATATAGTTTGATGGAATTTGACCATTTTCTTCTCTCATCGCTCCAGCTAAACCATAGGACTGTTCATGACGCATAATCGAATTGTCTTCCCCTAAAATAGGAGAAAAAGAACAATCATTGCCTGCGGTAAATTCTACCAAATCTTTGATGATGTGGTGGTCTTTCATATAAGCGTGAGTCACTGCATATGCACCAATCTCTGGAATACTAATCGTTCGCCGAGCATCATTTTGATTAAAGCGGCTCATATTGAAATTGTATGGAGGAATCAAGTCGCATTTAGCCCCCGGCAAGTGATGAAAGACATCTGAATTTAGTTGAAAGCACGGCGGCAGATATTCCGAGAAAAAACCTGTGTCACGAATTTTCTTATCAAGATTGGCGTATTCTTCGGTAGATAAAGGCATTGATTGAATCACTCTCCTACTTTGTTTTGAAACGATAAGACTAATTTTATTAAATACTATCCAATCTCAAAGGTCAAGAAAAATGATAAACTTCTGACAAAGCAAAAAACAGGGTGCGCCCCTGAATAGGACGCACCCTGCCAAAAGCCACAGACAATAGCGATATGTACAGCAGGGAGTCCCCCAACGGGAACTTCCTGTTTTTCGTTGGTTGTATGATGAGCCTGTTCCGCCTGCCATGCGGCAAACTCCCGCTGACCTTCCTCGCTGTTCCAGCAGGCAAGGATGGCCGGATAGAATGCCCGCGCCAGACGGTCAATGACTTCATCGGGGTAAGGGGAAGTGTTTGTGGACTTTTTCTTTTTGTTCAAACGCACGCTCCTTTGATCGTCCCACCGTGGCAAAGTCGGGCGAGAAAATCAAAGTTCCAATTTCATATCAGGCGCAAGGGCGCGGAAGTTTTCCACCCTGCACTTGCGGCTGGTGGCTCATTGATGGCTTACAAGTGCCTGTCGTTATGCGATTTCTTTATCGTTCAGCATTTCTTCAAACTGTGCCATATACGCTTTGTGCTGCTTGAGGATTTTTAGCGTTTCAGTTTTGGCGTAGGAATCGTCTGGCAGCTTAGGCAAGTATCTCATCAAAAAATCAAAGTCCTGCTGAATCCGCCGAACAGCGACTTCCAGCGCGGAGTAGTTGATTCCAGAGTAGTGTGAGTAGCTCGACTGCGGAGCGGGACGGTCTTCCGGGTGCAGAATCTCGTGCACGATCTGCTTGCGGTTCGGAAAATCAGCTCTGGCGAGGCGGTGCATATCGGCATCACGGACTTTGAATTGCCCGGACAGGATTTTCTCCTGCATACCGGGCACCATCTGTTCCATGATCTCTACGCCACACATGAATTTTTCAGAACGGGCAACGTAGGATTCGCTGACATTGTTCCGCTCCGCAATCTGCTTGCGGATGCTCGCTTCCGCAGAGGCGGGAGGAATTGTGTCAATTTGACACAATTCCTCCGGGGCGGTTTTCTTGGCAGCAGCCGTGTGCTGGTTATTGCCGTTTCCACCGGGCTTCCGATGCTCCACACTGTACTGCTTTCCAATGAGGAACTTCTTCTGCTCCGGGGTCAGATTGCGCCGCCCCAACTGGTTCTTACAAATCCAAGCGAGGACTTCTTCTCTGCTTTCAAACGGGAGCGGCATGGTGGAGAAAGAGATTTCGGGATGCTCCTGAACGATCTCATAACGATTGTGGCCGTCAACAAGTGTATTGTTCCAAACGATCAAAGGAGAGAGCAGCTTGCCCTCTTTGAGGATATTTTCTTCAAGCTGCTTAAATTCATCATCGGTCAGAGGGGGAATCTGGGACTGGAACTCCGGGTCGATTTTCAAGTTGATCATACGCACACTCCTTTATCTCTCCTGCTGCGCCTGTTCTTCCTCCCGGAAAAAGGACGCAACATTCTGCTTTGCAGTTTTCAGCTTGAGCAGTTCTTCCTTGGTTTCCTTGTACTGCTCATAGAACTTTGCCTTTTCGGATGCAAGCTGCGCATACTCGGCTTCCAGCTTTTTCGGGCTGGGCAGCTTGGTGATGTCGTTTGCCTTAAAATAGGCTGCTGCCGCCCGGTGCGCTGTCAGCTCTGCACGGTGCTGTTCTTCAAAGGCTGCTGGTCGTTTTGCAGTTTTTAACTGCTGTGCGATGTTCTTGGTGTTGGTGTGGGCTGCGATGTGATAGCGCAGCTCTTTGTTGACCTTCATGCGACCTTCGAGGTCTTTCACCACTGCCAGCGAGTCGTGATACTTGGTTTCCAGTTCGGCGATGCGCTGGTTCAAGGCGTCCTCGTCGGTCAAGTTCTTTTCCTGCAGAAGATTCACGGTCTGTGCCATAACTTTGAGATTGTGTTTCGTGAGCCAACGCTTATAGCCGATGCCCTTGCCCTCGGTCATCCTCGACTGGATGTCGATCAGTTTCCCGATAGTATCCTGTTTGAACTGAACCTTGGGTTTGCGTTCGGCGTTTGCCTGCAACGTGGCAAGCACTGCCACCTTGTCGAACTTGTCCCCGAGATGTTTCGCTCGGATGAACTTCGTTCTGCCAGCGGGCAGAAAGCTAAGCTGTCCACGGCTTTCCTTGACGGCAATGCCGTACTGCTGCATGAGCTTGTCAGAAAAATCTTCAAAACTCGTTGTGCGGTACAACACCGAAGAAATCTGTTTCCGCAGGGTATCTTTTACAGTTTCAAACTTCTTCTGCCGGGGCTGCTGTCCAGCTGCGGTGAGGGCTGCGTTTTCACGGTCAAGTTTCAACTGGCCGCGCCTGCGCGCCCAATACTCAGCTTCGCTCACACGCTCTTTCGAGCCGTTGAGCAGGTCAATCTGGTACAGTCCGGCACCCTCGCACAGCTCCATGACCTCGACACGGAGGTGCCGCATGGTCTGGGCGGTGCTGGAGTGCTTCATGCCCTCACGCCAATCGCGGGGCTTCTGCATATAGGGCTTACGTTCCACCTCGCGCATTCGGATGCTGCCGATCACGATGTGGACATGGATGTTTCCCGAATGGTTGTGCCCATCGGGGTGAGTGCAGACGATGGCAGGATGACCGGGAAAATTTTCAGAACAAAACTTCAGGCCAAGTGCCTGTGCCTTTTCCATGGTCAAGCCGTTGTCGGCTGCATCTCTGGGGTCAAAGCTGATGATATATTGATGACTCTTAATATCACCATGCTGGGTGTTCTTGCCATACTTGCGGTTCGCCAGCAGACAGGCCGTTGCAAACGAGAAATCGCCGCACTCAAGGGTGTCGAGCAGGTAGGATTCCCGCAGCTTCGGTCTGCCTTGTTCATCCAGAAGTTGCTTCCCGGTGAACGCGTCGTGCTGGTAAACGAGGTACGCTTCGATGGCGGTATAGTCCGAGTTTTTAGAGCTTATATGCTTGAGCGTTGCCATACAGTTCACCCAGAGCTTTCTCGGCGTTGAGCCGGAATGCGGTCAGGTCTGCAAGTTCGTCAAGGAGTTTCGCCCGGATCTGCTCGGTGTCCGCACCGCCGGAATTGAAGTGCCTTGCAAGCTGGTTGAGATTGCTGCCCACCTTGCTGCACTGGGCGAGCAGGGTGGAAACGGCGGTCAGGGTTTCTTCGCCGCCGCCTGCAACGATGATCGTTTTCTCGATCTTGACGTTGTGGATGGCGCGGCGGATAAAAGTGGAGAGGGAGAGATTCAGGAGTTTGCAAGTGAGTTCCAGTGACGCTTTTTCCTCCGCTGTCACACGGAACTTGATGATGTGCGTTTTGTTGTTCGGCGTGTCGTGGTGCTGAGAATTGCTAGGAATCGGTTGAACATTCGTTTTGGTCATTGTACCTCCTGTCTGTTCGATAACTCCTCGGTGAAGTTATGTAAGCACGACACGCCGTTGCGGTTCGCACCATCAGGTTCGCACCATCAGGTGCGAACCATGAGCAGGGTTTGGGGCAGGCACGCCCCAACAAGATCACTTCGGAAATGCAGACGCATTGCAGAAGTGAAGTCCCGGTGGAACACAACATTTTCAAGAATTGAAAATTTGTGGCCACGGGACGGTTCTTGCCCTCTACCGCTGCGCTCAAAACGCATTTTCAACAAATGTTTCCGAATTGTTAAGACGCAAAAAATAAGTAAAAGGTCTCTGCTCATGTATGGGAGTCACCGTTTGCTCCGAACGAAGTTCCTGCCCCTGTTTGTGCAGCGGCGTTGGCTAAAAAGCCGGTATCCCGTTCGGACGGCTCATGAAATTTTCAAGGTGCGTTTCCAGAAAAGAAAAATACCGCCCACGCAGTACAGGCGAAGGATTTTGTCGGGGTGAAACGGCGGCAAAATGATCGGGTGTGTTGCGGGGCGGTACGTTCTTTCTGGGCAATCATCCGCTGAAAGTGGTGGTTATCACGGCGAGAACCACCACTTTTGTCAGCAGGATTTGGAATAAAGGGTATCATGGAAGCGTGGGTGCGTCAATATGGTTTTGTAAATTTTATTGCGGTAAAGCGGTAGAAGTAGGACTTATAAAAGAAACCCCGACCATAGTACAGCAAGGAAAGAAAACTGTACTGGATCGGGGTTTGGTATGGGGAGGTCTTTACGGACGCTGCCCCATGCCGCCTTCAAGTGTCAAGGTTTCACCGGACATGAACTTGAAGTCCGGGCTGGCAAGCTGGACGCAAACCCGTCCGATTTCAGTTTCTGCATTTCCGTAGTGACCCATTGGAGGCATCTTCACATTCGCCTTGAACGCATCCGGGTAGGCTTGCTGAAATTGTTCCAGCTTAGCGGTCCATGCCAACGGACAGACGATGTTGACATTGATACCGTCCTTGCCCCATTCGGTGGCAGCGACACGGGACAAGCCGCGGATGCCTTCTTTGGCAGCAGCGTAGGCGCTCTGTCCGAAATTGCCGAACAGACCTGCGCCGGAAGCAAAATTGATCACGCTGCCATGCGATTCTTTCAGGTAGGGATAGCATGCTTTCATATAATAGAACGCTGCATAAAGGCCAGAGTAAAGGGCCAGATCAAACTGTTGCGTGGTGTGCTGTGCCAACGGTACTCCGGAAGCCGATGCCTGTGCGTTGTTGATAAGCACCTGAATCCCACCAAAAGCATCCACAGCCTGTCGGACAACATTTGCAACGACAGCTTCATTGTCCCCGCCTGCACAGACATCCGCCTGCACGGGCAGGACTTTGATTCCGTAGTTGCCTTCCAGCTCCTGCTTGGCATCTTCCAGCTTTTTCAGATTTCTACCAGTGATAACAAGGTTTGCACCCTCTTTGGCATAAGCTGTGGCGATTCCATAGCCGATGGAGCCGCAGCTTCCATCTTGCAGAACAGCACGTCCTGCACCTGTAATGATTGCAGTTTTTCCAGTTAAAAAGCCCATCGTATAAACCTCTCGTCAAATCAATTCAGAGCGTTTGAATTTTTTATGCCGAAGTTCAACACCATAGATTCAGTCGATATCCAGTATATTATTGGATATTTCCTGTTTCACGATAGCTTCGCCATACATTTTCAAAGAAATCATCATCCTCCGGGATAGGGCGCGGCTCTCTCCAGTCGGTTTTGCAAATACCATTTTCGTACCGCAATTCCTGAATCAGCGGTTGTTCGTTTTTATCCAGCGCGAACGTAAACGTATCTGGAAGATGTGCAAATGGCTTTGTTCCATTTTTCCTGTCGGTGTAAAGCGCACTGCCCCGACTTTTTCCACCATGTGCTCTGTAATCCACCATCGCTGTCAGGTAGGCTTGTTGACTCAGAAGCATATCGCGCAGCCGATACGCCATTGCGAGTTCTCCGCGATTGGAAACCCTCACGATCGTGTGAAAATTTTTCAGTTGCGTCTGTACGACCTTGCAGTATTCACGAATCTGTTCTTCATCACGGATTGCCGCTCCGCAGCGGCTCATAGCGGCAGAAGCCTGTTTCCATAATGTCCGCACATTGCCGGTTTCTGCCGTGCAGGAATTTGCCAGTTCACTCATTTCTTTCAGTGCCGACGCAGCTGCCGTATCAAAGCAGTCCGGAGCCTCTCCCTGACAACGCGCCGCAATATATTGCGCTGCACGGGTGCTGCCAACCTGTCCGGCATTCAATGCAGTGCCGCCCGGACGGTAAACGCCATGGCTGGCTGCCACTTCGCCTACGGCAAACAGACTTTTTACATTGGTCTGCCACCAGCAGTCGATTCCCAATCCGCCGTTGTTGTGCTGCGCACAGAGAGCGATTTCAAGCGGCTGAGTGTACAGATCCACGCCTTTATCCCGATAGAAGTCGATTGCAGGTTGGTTCATGTGTGCCAGACGTTCGATTGGTGTACCGAAACAGGCTCCCGCTTTTTCAAGATAAACCCTTGCTTCTGGCAGCAGGGACTTATAATCGAATGCTCCACTCACAGGATTTGTACGGTAATCCAGAAAAACCCTGCGGCCCTTGCAGCTTTCAAGGTAAACCAGAATATCAATGATAGAACTTCCATCTGCCACTTTGCGAACATCAAACGGCCACTGATAGCCTTTCAAAAACAGTTTGCTGAGCATATCGTGGACATCGTTGAAGAAATCCATCAGAAATTCTTTTTCGTCACTGCCGTCTGATTCTGTGGAATAGACGCGCGGCAACACCTGCATATAAGTACCTGAAACATTCCAGCGCGGCGCAACAGAAGCAAGGCCATACTGCCATTCTGTCAGATTTTTTCCTTTTGCCCCCGCCTCTAATGCCAATCCTGTTGCACCGTATTGGCTGAACGGATATACACTGTCTGCATACATTCCTGCTGGGCCACCGGTCGCGTAGATCACATTTTTACAGCGGATCAGCACAAAGCGTTCAGCATCATCCTGCGCCGCAGCATTCAGGCAAAGCAGTCCGCAAACAGTATCATTCTCACTCAGCACACGAATGACCTGCATTTTGTCCAGTACAGGTACACCATCATTTTGTACGGCACGTTCCAGACATTCGGTCATCTGTTTGCTGGTGTACGGTCCAACACTGGTAGCACGGCGGCGTGGATCATGGTCCGTTTTATAGCCGATATATTCGCCATACCGATTCCGAGGAAACGGCACACCAAGTTCAACAAGTTTCAGGAAGCACTGTGTAGAAAGCGCAGCTTCGCACAATGCGATGTCACCATCTACACAGCGGCCCTCATAAAGCGTCTGTGCCATTTCACGCACACTGTCCGGGTCGCCGCCGGAAAGTGTCAGCTTGTAATAGGTCTGCTTGTCGCTTCCTGTGTTGCGGCTGGTACCACCGATCCGGTTTTCTGTAATCAGCAGAATATCGTGCTGTCCCAGTTTCCAAAGGCGGTCAGCTGCATTGAATCCTGCCGCACCGCTGCCGACAACAGCTGTATTGCAACGGTAAACCCTTGCAGTATCGTTACCAACGCGGAAAATTTCGTTTTCCATAGGATTCTCCTTTTTACAGGCGTTGAATATGGAAACCGCCGTCTACGTCGATATAGTTGCCCGTAGTATACCGCAGACGGTCGCTGCACAGCAGACTGACCGCACCGGCTACATCCTCCGGTGTTCCCCAGCGCGCAATGGGGAAGGTTCCTTTTTCAATCAGATTGTCGTACTTGCCCTGTACTTTGCTGGTCATGTCTGTGGCGATCACACCGGGGCGTACCTCGTTGACCAGAATTCCTTCGGCTGCCAGACGGTCTGCATACAGAGTCGTCAGCATCGAGATTCCAGCCTTGGACACGCAGTATTCACCACGATTGGTAGAAGATACGACCGAACTGCAACTGGATACGTTGACGATCACACCCTTGCGGCCATCCAAAGGTTCCTGTTGAATCATTTGTTTTGCAATCAACTGTGTCAGGAACATATTGCCCTTGGTATTGATTCCCACAACATAGTCAAAACTTTCTTCGCTCATGTCAAGCAGATCTGCCCGGACCTTCGGAGCTACGCCCGCATTGTTGACCAGTACATCCACGCGGCCAAATGCAGCCAGAGCACCATCCAGAATCTTCTGACGATCTTCCTGATTCCCGATATTTGCCTGCACATAGGCACAGGCAATGCCGAGGGCTTGCAACTCATCCAGAGCCGCCTGATTCTTTTCCTGCAACCCGGTAGCGACCATCACAATATTATATCCATCCATGCCCAGCTGTTTTGCAATCGCAAAACCAATGCCGCGGCTGGAACCTGTAACGACTGCGGTCTTTTTCATAAGAAGCATCCTTTCTCAGCCACGGAAATTTGCAGGCTGTGTCTTTTTGATTTCGAGAAATTCCTTGTAAAAGGGCATAAACGTCTTATTGTCGCGGATCACACAGCCGGTAGGCTTGTGGGCGCGGATTAAGTCTCCACACTTTCCGCAGGTCAGGCAAACACGGTTGGGGTCGATGCGGCCTTTTTTGACGATTTCATTTGCAAAATCCGGATCGGCAAATGCCATGCGACCAAACAGCATACCATCACACAATCCCTGTTCAACTGCACCGGCAGTGAACAAGTCTGCATAGGCGCGCAGATAACTGGGAGCGGATGCCCAGACGGTCATTGCAGGAACAGCTTTTTTTACCTCACCGATGCCATGGATCATCCGGGAAAGACCCACAAAGGGGTGTTCATCCGGCTCATATTTGCCGAAATCAAAAGGGCGGGTAACATGCGTGGTGGCATAGGGATTTCCCATCGTCAAGTTGACCATGTCCAGGCCCAGTTCATCGTGCAACTCCCGCACGAGGCGGACAGGCTCCGTCAGGTCAGGTGTTTCACCGCTTTCCGGACTGACACCAAAGCCCCACGGGTAGGCATAACCGTCATAGATGCCAACGCGGGCAGTGACCATGAAGCTCTCGTCTTCGTGAACCTTTGCCGCGCGAATGCCATTTTTTAGCAGACGAAAACGATTTTCAAAGCATCCACCATATTCGCCGGGGCGATTATAAGCAGAGGAAAGCTCTGCCAGCAGGTAGCCATGGCAGCTCTTGATGTCGATTGCATCGAATCCTGCTTCTTTTGCAAGGGCAGATGCTTCACCAAACTTTTCTTCCAAGCTCTTCAGATAATCATCCGTTACGATGCAGGAATCATCCGCTGCGCGATATTGCTCAAGAATCGGGTGACGGTAAGCGATCATCGGGGCAGGCTTGTTATCGGGGTTAGAGTAACGACCGCTGTGATTTGCCTGCATGATTAGATAGGGTGCATAACCGTTGGCTTTTAATCCTGCTTCCTTCACAGCGGAGGTCATTTTTTTGAACTCATCCAGCGTATCGCGGGTCAGGAGCAGCTGCGTTTTGGATGAGCGGCCTTCTTCCACAATGGAGATAGCCTCAAACCAGATCACCGAACTTCCGCCAATTGCTTCATTGACATAACGGCGAATCGTATAATCAGACGGCGCACCTGCCGGTGTGGAATCGGCGCCTTCCATGGGTGCGATGCCCAGACGATTCGGGAATGTGATATCACGCACCTTCAGCGGCTGTGCCAGAATTGTGGTGTCTTCGGCAAATGGAAGCGAAACACCCAGTTCCGAAGCCTTTTCTTTCACTTCAGCAAGCGATTTGTAGTGAAATCTTTCATGTGACATTTGTATGTTACCTCATAAATCTGGGCAGGCGGAAAGAGTTCCTGTACGTTGTTATTCTTCAGCTTCACCATGATCTGCGTACTCTTTGCGGTAATCTCTGGGTGTCATGTTGGTGGATTTCTTGAACTGCCGGGAAAAATAGGTAAAATCATCGTATCCACATTCTGCGGCAATCTGCGTGATACTTTTGTCTGTTTTCGTCAGAAGTATCTTTGCACGGTTGATGCGCAGAAGGATCGCATATCCGATCAGCGTGTGACCGGTTTCATCCTTGAACACATGAGCAATGTAGTTTTTGTTCAGAAATAGCTCTGCGGCAATTTTATCAACCGTGATTTCCTCAGTAAAATGATGGTTGATGTAATTCATAATGTTATATGCCACTGTAACGCTGTGTCCGACTTTCATTGCCATGATATCTGCACATTCACGGTAGATTATTATGAATATCCGGCGCAAATCGGCTCCTACATAAAGTTCCCAGTATTTTTTCTTGTTGTTGTACTCTCGTTCCATTTCCAGAACGATATCGTACAGATAATTCCAGATCGGCTCCGACACCGTGAGAAGATGAGAGAAATTAGGAGGCCTCTTGATAAACGCTGCAATCACTTCCGGATATTTTACTTCATTCTGGAAAAAGTCCGGCTGAACACGGATCAGGTAGCGCTCATAGGGATACTCCAACACCTCCAGCTCATGCTCTTCCAGTGTGTTCAATACAATCACACCGCCGCGACCAGTCTCGTAGGTTTTGTTCCCTACCCGATAGCGGATGCGACCATTTGTAATAAGCAGCATCTGGTAGACATTCTCATAATGGTTATCGAGTTTGAAATGAGACGCGTTATATCTGTGTTCAATCCGGACATCTTCCATAAGTATTTCTCCTTAACGTTGCAGTTTCTCTTTCTGTCTGCGGTTAAGTCTATTATACAATATTAAAGAACAATGTGGCGAGCAAAACATTTGCCAGAATCGCAAAAGGCTGTGCTGCGCCGTAACCTGCGGTGGGTTCCTCGGAGCCAGTGGCACTGATTGCAGCACCCAGTCCCGGTGCAGAAGTACAGCCGCCAGCAATCGCACCGCTAAGAATGATCCAGTTGATCTTAAAGACCTTGTGACCAATGATGAAAGCAATGAGCACCGCGATTGCTTCCACAAAGATTGCAACGATTGCCAACTGCAGACCCGAACCCATCAGGGAATTGACCACATCGTAACCGTAGCGCAGACCAACAACTGACATAAAGAATGTCAGGCCAGTCTGATACAGCGTACCGAGTGCTTTCTGATCCATACGGAAGTTGACAGGACCGATTTTGCCAATATAGCTGAACACAAGCGCAGAGACCAGAATACCGCCCGCAGCACCAAGAGAAAACTCTCCAAAACTGCCAAGAGGGATTTTGATGTTGCCGATGAGAATACCGATCGCTGCGACAAAGGCAAGAACCATGAAATCCAGAGGACCGTCTTTCAGCTTTTTCTCGTTCGAGACATCTGACTGCAGCTCCAGCTCGTATGCGGCTTTCTCAGCGGCCACATCAATGCCGAAGAGCTTTGGCAGAAAAGAGATCATAATAACGATTACCAGAACGCCGATTGGGAATGCAACGGTATACCCAAGACTGATTGCAGACGAGGCTGCTTCCAGTGCTTCTCCGGAAACAACATGGCCAGCTGCATCCAGTGCTGTGCCGTAAGCGGGTGTGGAAGTCATAGCACCGGCAAACATACCGATGGTTTCAAATTCAGTAACAGAAGGACTTCCCTTCAGAACGAAATGATACGCAACCAGCGAGACGATCATCGAAATAACAGGGATCATCGCACCGATGATAACAAATTTGATGCCATATTTTTTGAAGATTGCACCAATTCCGCTGCCCACCTTCATGCCGATGGAGACAAGGAACAGCATCAGAAAGAATGTAAAGAACAGATTGCTGACAACACCAGTCTTAAGCACACTCGTTGCACTGGAGTAGCCAAGTTCGCCCTCCTGTACACCCTTTGCCCAAGTCTGAGCGATGAAGCCAATCACGATACCAGAAAAGATGCCGCCGGAAACGCCAAGAGAAAAATTTCCGATTTTGATTTTGCCCAGTGCCAAACCGAGCGCAATCGCCAAAAAGATCAGAAAGAATTGATTTGTAAGAACCGAAATCAACGTTGCCATATTTATTCCTCCTCACACATGGAATAACCGTTGTGCATTACCATGCAGAATTGCCGCTTTGTCTGCATCGTTCAGATTCAGTTCGTCAATGCACTTCAAGGTACGGTCAATGTAACCGGGACCCTGTTCCGGGTCAAAAGGCATGTCGGTAGCGAACACGATATGATCCACACCAAAGAAATCAATACCAGCTCGAATGGCAGATGTGGAGCCAAAGGAAGCAGTGTCCGCATAAAACTTACGAATCGTATCAATGGGCGCACCCTTCATTTTTGTGCGGGTCAGCTCATCCCTCAGCTCAGGCGCAGTGCGTCCGCCATACATCTTCAGACCATTTTCAATACGACCTTCGAGCATAGGAATCATTGCACCAACATGATGGGTCACGATTTTAATGTTGGGAAAGTCCTCAAAAATTCCAGAGAATGCCAGACGCATCATGGCAACCGTGGTCTGATAGGGCCAGCCAATTGTGAACCACAGCTCATATTTAGAACGTTCTTCCGTCGGAAACTCCGGAACCATCTGACCACCCACCGGGTGAATAAGGATCGGCAAATCGTACTTTTCACAGGCTTCATAAATCGGCCAATATTTTTCTGTGTCAATGGCTTCCCCATTCATATGAGTGTAAATCTGAATGCCCTTTGCACCCATATCTTTGACACGCTTGATTTCTTCAACCGATGCCTGCACGTTATTGAACGGGATTCCAGCGATGAAGCCTTCGTAGAATTCCGGGTTAGCCTCGACGATTTTTTTGATTTCATCATTGCCGATTGCTGCCAGCCTGGGGGACTTGTCCGGTCCAGCAAAAGTTTCAACCGGAGGCGACACGATGTTGGGAATCTGCTTGTAACCGGGGAATTCTTTCAGCACCTCATTCCGACTTTCCATGTTGGACATGGAAGGGACTTTCAGTGCACGGACAAACATATGCGATTTGTTGGGAGCTTCTGCCATACAGATCTTCGCATATTCAGGCGGCATCAGATGGCAAAATACGTCAATCGACTTCATAGTGCTTTCCTTTCATAAATTGGAATATCCTGTTTTCAAAGGCTCTGCTCTCCGGATAGCAGAATCTTTGTTCTGACACACCAATCTTATCATGAACGACTTCTCTTTTTCTCTGATTATTATGACATGGATTTGCACAAAACTGTATCCTCTGTGTTGCTCTATTTTTATTGTTCACAATGCTCAATGAAGGAACGTTCTTTTTGCACACAATATCCAATGGCATGTATGAAAAAGCCGACCGTTATCCTGAGTTTTAGAATAGTTGACCAAATCCACCGTTAAAATTTTGTCCATCTTTACTTTTTACTTTGGAAAGGGATTTAATACTGGGACAAAACTGTTTTACATTTTCTGCGCGATTTTTGGACTTTCCTGTTTTATGGAAGGCTTTTGTATCCCAGAAAGTGTGCTGAGCTGAATCCGCTCTCGAATGTAAGTCTTTACAAATCTATAAATCTGTGGTATATACATTATACGAAACAATGCTTTGAATGATGTATAAAGTGAGGTGCTTGCCATGACCGCCGTGATCTATGCCCGCTATTCCAGTGACAACCAGCGCGAAGAATCCATCGAGGGCCAGATCCGGGAATGCACCGCCTATGCGGAGAAGAACGACCTTACGGTGGTCAAACACTATATTGACCGGGCAATCTCTGCAAAAACGGACAACCGCCCGGAGTTCCAGCAGATGATAAAGGACAGCGACAAGAAGCTGTTTGACATTGTACTGGTCTGGAAGCTTGACCGCTTTGCCCGGAACCGCTACGATAGTGCCCGGTATAAAACTCAGCTGAAGAAGAATAGTGTCAAGCTTGTCTCGGCCACTGAGATCATCTCAGAAGGGCCAGAGGGTATCATTCTGGAATCAGTGCTGGAGGGCTATGCAGAATACTACTCCGCTGACCTTTCGGAAAAGGTCATTCGCGGCATGACGGAAAATGCCCTCAAGGGCAAGTTTACCGGCGGTGCTATCCCCTTTGGATATACCATCAATGCAGACCGCCATTTTGAGATTGATCCGATGACTGCGCCGTTTGTAGCTGAGACGTTTCAGCGGTATAACGATGGTCAGACCATGCGGGAAATTCGGGACTGGCTCAATGAAAAGGGCATCAAAAACAAGCGTGGCGGGCCGATGACTTTCAATACCATCCAACATATGCTGAGCAACCGCCGCTACATCGGAGAACTGAAATACCGTGACATCCTGATTCCCGATGCGATTCCGCCTATCGTGTCGGTGGAACTTTTCGACGATGTGCAGAAGAAGATGTTGAAAAACAAGAAAGCCCCTGCCCGGAGAAAGGCAGAGGATGATTACCTGCTGACCACCAAGCTGCACTGCGGTTACTGCGGTGCGCTGATGTTTGGCGAAAGCGGTACGAGCCGGACGGGCGAAGTTCATCGTTATTATAAATGTGCTACCGCAAAAAAGCACAAGGGCTGTAAGAAAAAGACCGTCCGCAAACAGTGGCTGGAAGATCTGGTAGTGAACCAGACGATGCAGCTTGTCCGGGATGATGCCGCCATGGAATCCATTATCGCTAAGGTCATGGAGCTGCAAGACCGGGAGAACACCAACCTTCCCCTCTATGAAAAGCAGCTCCGGGATGCGGAATCGGGTATCCAGAATATGCTCAATGCGATTCAGGCGGGCATCCTGACCAGTTCCACCAAGGAGCGATTGGAGCAACTCGAAGAAACCAAGCGGGAGCTTGAAGCCCGCATTGCAGAGGAAAAGCTGGCAAAGCCGAAAGTAACCGAAGAGTTCATCCGGTTCTGGCTGCTGCGTTTCCGCAAGCTGGATATGCGCCTGAAAGACCAGCGGCAAGCGTTGGTGGATACGTTCATCAATGCGATTTACCTGTATGATGATAAGGTTTTGATAACCTTCAACTATAAAGAAGGTACACAGACCATCACGTTTGAAAATGTTGCAGAAGCAACATCAAAGAGAAATGGTTCGGATTTGGATTGCATTCCTGCACCAAAAAATGCCGTGAAATCGAAAGATTTCATGGCTTTTTTGTTTTGTAAGCCACGGCTGCACGGTTTCTGCACGGTTTTTGCACGGTCGGTGTTTTCCGTGTCCGATTATGTAGGGCGCTGTATTGCATTGCAATCAGTGCCCTTTTTTGCATCAGGTGAGCAGAGCCAGGCGCAGCTTTGCCTTCATTTCCGGGTCGGCATGTTCGATCTGCCTCTGACGTTTTACCGCCTCCTCGTTGGTGGGAAAGCTCTCCCATTTGTCGCAGCTCTTGCCGTGCTCGTCCTGATAGGTGTATTATTTTTCAATTTCCTCTTGCAATTTTCGATTGCAGTTGTTATGATACGGGCAGGAATAGAATGTGCAAAAAGTATTCTGCACAAGGCAGCAATGCGATTTTTACATGGAGGAGGCAGGCATATCATGTATGTGGATTGGGAGTATTACAAGATCTTCTATTATGTGGCGAAGTATCAGAACTTTACCAAGGCCGCGCGGGTTCTGGGCAACAACCAGCCCAACATCACCCACTCGATGAACCGACTGGAAAGCCAGCTGAACTGCGTGCTGTTCATCCGCTCCAACCGGGGTGTGACCCTGACACCGGAAGGCGAGATGCTCTACTCCCGCATTGCTTCGGCGGCGGTGCAGATCCAGGATGCCGAGGAGGAGCTGAGCGCCAGTGCCACGCTGGAGCACGGAACCATCAGCATCAGCGCCACCGAGACGGCGCTCAACATTTATCTTTCCAAAAAGCTGCGGGATTTCCACACCGAATATCCCGGCATCCGGCTGCGCATCTCGAACCACTCCACCCCGCAGGCGGTGCTGGCCGTGAAGAACGGTGAGGTGGATTTTGCCATTGTGAGCACCCCGGCGGAGATCGAGTCGGGGTTGAAAATGGTGGAGCTGAAGCCGTTTTACGAGGTGCTGGTGGGTGGCAGGACCTTCACCGCGCTGGCAAGTCAGAGCCTGACCCTGAAAGAGCTGCGCAGCTATCCCCTCATCTCCCTCAGCGACGAGAGCGTGACCCGCAGCCTGTATCGGCAGTTCTTCCTGGATCATGGCGCGGTCCTCAAGCCGGATACGGAAGCCGCCACCACCGACCAGATGCTCACGCTGGTCAAAAGCGAGCTGGGGCTTGCCTTTGTTCCGGAACCCATGGCGAAGGAAGCTCTGGAGCGGGGCGAGCTGGTGCAGCTCCACCTGCAGGAGATCATCCCGACCCGTTCCATCTGCCTTGTTTACGACCGCCACCGCCCGTTGAACACGGCGGCGCGGAAATTCCAGCAGATGCTGACCAAGGCAGACCCGCCCCGCCCGGCCGCATCGAAGCAGACCGAGAGCATCTCTTTTGTGTCTCAATAAAAGATGAGGCCGGGCACTCACGGTACTGCCCCGGCTTCTGCCGGTTCTTCTAAGGCATAAAATAACCCCGGAGCGTTTGCTGTGATGCATCGCTCCGGGGTTTTGTGATGTTATGGGTTACTGGCCGCAGGAGTGCCCGCCGCAATGATGTTCACCGCAATGGTGGCCCTCGCCGTGGTCGTGGTGGTCACAATGGGCATTGGGGTCAAAGCGGAGCTTCCCGGCCAGATAATCTGCTACTGCCGCGTCTGCCGGGCCGCTGATCCCGCCGAACAGCTGGATGCCTGCCTGTGCAAGGGCGTTCTGTGCCCCGGGGCCGATGCCGCCGCAGAACACCACATTGGCATTGTGCTGGGCCAGAAAGCCCACCAGTGCACCGTGGCCCTGCCCGTTGGTGGAAACGACCTCGCTGGCCGTCACCTGTCCGTTTTCGACCTCGTAGAACTTGAACTCTGCCGTGTGGCCGAAGTGCTGGAATACCATACCGTTTTCATAAGGAACTGCGATTTTCATGGAGGATGTCTCCTTTTTTCTTTTCTTTTATTATAACATAACACAGGAGACAATAAAACCCCGGAACAGGGAACTCTTTTTCGGAGCTTTCCCTCAATTACAGTTCTCCCGTTTTCAGTTTGTCCAGCACCTCGTTCAGGCTGGTGCATTCCATGGTATACAGGCCGCGCATCTCATCGTCGGCGGGGAGCAGATCGGGCACCATGACGGTGACAAAGCCCCCGGCGGCACCGGCGCGGACACCGTTGTAGCTGTCCTCCAGCACCAGCGTGCGGGCGGGGTCGGTGCCCAGCTTTTCCGCCGCCAGCAGGAAGATCTCCGGGTCGGGCTTGGAGTGCTTGACCTGCTGGCCGGATACCAGCGCCTTGAAGTAGTGGGTCAGCCCCCAGTTGTTCAGGTTGCCCTCGATGACATGGACCCGGCTGGAGGAGGCCACCGCCATGGGGATGTGGTTGGCATCCAGCCAGGCCAGCAGCTCGTCCAGCCCCGGCTTTTTGGGCACCGGTTTCTGGAACTCCTCATCGGCCACCCGGTGCAGGCTGTCGATGATGGCGTTGGCATCGCAGTCCTCTCCGTAGAACTGCCGCACGATGTTACGGGAGGTTTCGCCCGCCGTGCCGCGCTCGGCCTCGGCAAGGCCCTCCTTGTACTCCAGACCCAGCGCCGCCAGCGCAGGTTCCCAGAACGTGGCCCACATCCGCTCGGTGTCGAACATCAGGCCGTCCATATCAAAAATTACGCCGTTGATCATGGTAGAACTCCTTTTATTATAACCCTCTCCGTCATTGCTTCGCAATGCCACCTCTCCCGAAGGGAGAGGCTGTTCTGCCTCTTGGGAAAGGTTTTCGCAAAACCAAAATCTAAAAGCCGCAATGGGCTCCCCCTTTGGGGGAGCTGGCAACGCCATCGGCGTTGACTGAGAGGGCTTATGGTTTCATTCTATCACAATTTGCGACAACTTACAGCCCCCAAACATGAAAGATTTTGCGTTTCCTTGCAAATCCGGCTCATACTACTATAATAGAAAACAACATTCGGCATTTCAGGTGCGGGCGCGTGCCGCGCAAAATCTGCTGTGTGAGATCAGAAAAGAGGGAAATATATCATGTTGGATATCAAGATCACTCGTACCACTTCTCCCAAGGAGAAGCCTCAGGACGAGACCAAGCTGGGCTTCGGCAAGAAATTTACCGACCACATGTTTGTGATGGATTATACCGAGGGCGAGGGCTGGCACGATGCCCGCATCGTCCCCTATGCACCCTTCCCGCTGGACCCGGCCACGGTGGTGTTCCACTATGCGCAGGAGATCTTTGAGGGTATGAAGGCTTACCGCACCGCGGATGACACCATTCAGCTGTTCCGCCCTGATTGCAACGCAAAGCGTTTCCAGGATTCCGCCGACCGTCTGTGCATCCCCAAGATCCCGGAAGAGGATTTTGTGCAGGCTGTTGAGGCTCTGGTGGATGTGGAGCGCGACTGGGTGCCCCATACCGATGGCGCTTCCCTGTACATCCGTCCCTTCATTTTTGCAAACGATGTGGGTCTGGGCGTGCACGCTTCCAAGCACTATATCTTCTGCATCATCTGTGCTCCCTCCGGCGCTTACTACGCCGAGGGCATCAACCCCGTCCGCATCTACGTTGAGGATGAATACATCCGTGCCGCTCCCGGCCTGACCGGCTTCACCAAGTGCGGCGGCAACTATGCTGCTTCCATCAAGGCCGGTGAGCTGGCCGAGGAGCAGGGCTACGCACAGGTGCTGTGGCTGGACGGCGTGGAGAAGAAGTACGTTGAGGAAGTCGGCAGCATGAACATCATGTTCAAGATCGACGGCAAGGTCTACACCGCTGCAACCGTCGGCACCGTTCTGCCCGGCGTTACCCGCCGCAGCTGCATCGAGCTGCTGAAGGATTGGGGCTATGATGTCATCGAGGGCAAGCTGGCCATTGCGGACATCATGCAGGCCGCCCGCGAGGGCAAGCTGGAGGAGGTCTTCGGCACTGGTACCGCCGCAGTCGTCTCCCCTGTCAAGGAGCTGGTCTGGAAGGGCGAGCACGCCTACATTGGCGATGGCAAGATCGGCCCTGTGACCCAGAAGCTGTACGATACCATGACCGGGATGCAGTGGGGCAAGATCCCCGATACCAAGGGCTGGATCGTTCCGGTTGAGAAAAAGTACTGATCCTTCCCGCATTTCTCTCTGTTCAGAATTTTTGCAAACGCCGCCGGGTGGAAATGCCGCCGGGCGGCGTTTGCCGTATCATGGTTTTGTCTCCCGATTGCTTTTCCGCCTGCACAGTGCTAGACTATGTGCAGAAAAAACAGAAACGAGAGGGAACTGGAATATGGTCAAAAAATGGAGCGTCAGCTATCCTGCGGTGAACGGTGTGGAGCAGCGCCGGGCGTATGTCTACCTGCCCACCATGTACGAAGCCGACCCGGAGCGCCGGTATCCGGTGCTGTATATGTTCGATGGCCAGAATGTGTTCTTTGATGCGGATGCCACCTACGGCAAGAGCTGGGGCGTGGCGGATTATCTGGACTACACCGACACCCCCCTCATCGTGGCGGCAGTGGAGTGCAATGCAGGCCCCAACAACGAGCGCCTTGTGGAGTATTCGCCCTACCGCTTTGATGACCCGACCTATGGCCACTTTGACGGCAAAGGGCAGGAGACCATGAGCTGGTTCATCCACCGGTTCAAGCCTTTCATTGACCGCAATTTCCGCACCCTGCCGGACCGGGAGCACACGTTCATTGGCGGCAGCTCCATGGGCGGCCTGATGAGCCTGTACGCCCTGCTGCAGTATAACGATACCTTCAGCCGCGCGGCAGCCCTGTCGCCGTCGATCTGGGTGTCTCCTGAAAAGCTCAGCGGTCTGGTGGGCCGCGCAAAGCTGGAGCCCGGCACGGTGCTCTACATGGACTACGGTTCCCAGGAGATGGGCAGCCACGAGGGAATGCGCAGGGAATTTGCCGAGATGTGCAGCAAGATCATGGTCCGGGGCATCCACCTGACCAGCCGCCTGGTGCCCGGCGGCACCCACAGCGAAGCCAGCTGGGAAAAGCAGCTGCCGTTCGTGTTCCATACACTGATGTATGAACTGGACTGAACCTCTCCGTCATCCCTTCGGGATGCCACCTCTCCTGGTAAGAGAGGCGCGGAGCGCCTGAGAGGTTTTTTATAGAGGAGGGAAACCAGATGGAAACACAATACTTCAAGGATTACAGCCCCGCACTGGGCCGGGAGATGGAGTGCAAGGTCTACGGCCACGCAGGCCGCCCCATGCTCTTTATTCCCTGTCAGGATGGCCGTTTCTTCGACTTTGAGGACTTCCACATGGCCGGTACGCTGGCTCCGTGGATCGAATCCGGGCAGATCATGGTCATCTCCATCGACACCATCGATCAGGAGACCTGGTCCGACACCAACGGCGACCCCTACTGGCGGATCCGCCGCTATGAGCAGTGGATCCGCTACATCGTGGAGGAAGTTGTGCCCAAGATCCAGTATATCGCCAAGGAGCGCAACGGCTGGGACGGCCTCCCCGGCGTGATCGCCTTTGGCTGCAGTCTGGGCGCGACCCATGCCGTCAACCTCTACCTGCGGTTCCCCTATCTTTTCGATGGTTGTCTGGCCCTCAGCGGCATCTACACCGCAAAATACGGCTTTGGCGATTACATGGACGAGGTGGTCTACCAGAACTCCCCTGTGGATTACATGGCCAACTTCCCCACCGATCACCCCTATATGGATCTCTACCGCAGCAGGAAGGCGGTTATCTGCTGCGGTCAGGGCGCTTGGGAGCAGCCCGATACCACCCGGCAGCTCAAGCAGATCTTTGAGCAGAAGGGCATCCCTGTCTGGGTGGACCTGTGGGGCTATGATGTCAAGCACGACTGGGATTGGTGGTATCAGCAGGCCGTATATTATATGCCTTATATTCTTGGATAAAAGAGGAATCATCAAGCTATGCAGAACTTTATCTTTATCTCCCCCAATTTCCCCACCAACTACTGGCAGTTCTGCCGGGAGCTGAAAAACGACGGCATGAACGTGCTGGGCATCGGTGACCAGCCCTATGATGAGCTGAAGCCGGAGCTGAAAGACAGCCTGAACGAATACTACAAGGTCGGCAGTCTGGAGAATTATGACGAGGTCTACCGTGCGGTGGCGTTCTTTGCCTTCAAGTATGGCCGCATCGACTGGCTGGAGTCCAACAACGAGTACTGGCTGGAGCGGGATGCGGCCCTGCGCACGGACTTCAACATCAAGTCCGGCTTCCAGACCGAGGATATGCCCCGCATCAAGTACAAGAGCAAGATGAAGGAGTATTACCAGAAGGCCGGCATCGCCACCGCCCGTTACCACATGGTGGACGACCTGGAAAGCTGCAGGAAGTTCATCGACGAGGTGGGCTATCCGGTGGTGGTCAAGCCGGACAACGGTGTGGGTGCCTCCGATACCCATAAGCTGTCCAGCGATGAGGAGCTGAAGCGCTTCCTGCTCTACAAGAGCACCTATCACCCCGACCTCGCCTACATCATGGAGGAGTTCGTCCGCGCCGAGGTCAACAGCTACGATGCCATCATCGACGGCAGCGGCAACCCCATCTTTGAGGCGGGCAACGTCAGCCCGGTGTCCATCATGGACATCGTCAACGACAACGATAACTCCATCTACTATATCATCAAGGATCTGCCCGAGGATACCCGCGCCGCCGGACGTGCCGCCGTCAAGAGCTTTGGCGTGAAGAGCCGATTCGTCCACTTTGAGTTCTTCCGCATGACCGAGGATCAGGCCAGCATGGGCAAAAAGGGCCAGCTCGTGGCGCTGGAGGTCAATATGCGCCCCTGCGGCGGCTTTACCCCGGATATGATCAACTTTGCCCGCTCCACCAATGTGTACAAGATCTGGGCGGATATGATCGCCTTCGGCGGCACGGATATGCCGGTGGGCGAGCACTACTACTGCCCCTTTGCGGGCCGCCGCGATGGCAAGAACTTTGTGTACAGCCATGAGCAGATCATGCAGAAGTACCAGAAGAATATGCGGATGGTGGACCGCATCCCCGAGGCTCTGTCCGGTGCCATGGGCAACCAGATGTACGTTGCAACCTTCTCCACCCGCGAAGAGATGGAGCAGTTCTACTCCGATGTTCTGGCCGTGAATGACCCCATCAACGCCAAGGTGCAGAAGGAGCTGGCCGAGGTGCTGGCACTGGGCGAGCCCACCACCACCGCCCTCACCGAAAAGCCCAACCTCTCCCCCGCCGTGAAGCCCACCACGGCTGTGACCAAGACGCGCAGCCGGAAAAAGTAAGTGCATAGAATTTAGCTTGAACCAGGAGCTGCCGGACATTTCTCTGCCCGGCGGCTTTTTGCTGCACTTTTTTCACGGTGCACAAAAAACAATACGCTTTTTTGGGTATCGTGCGAATAGACACAGCAAAGAACCTTTGGTATTATAAATTCGTAAAAACAAGACGTTACTCCTCGGAGGCGCTACTTGCATCGAATTCCCTTTCCAAAACAAGGGGAGTAGTGTAAGTTGCTGCGTTCGGGGTTTTTCTTTTTGTCCGAAAATTCGATGCAGGGAGTAGAACGGTATGAAAATCATCCGACAGATCAACAACAATGCCGCCCTGGCACTGGACGGAAACGGCAAGGAGCTGGTGGTGCTGGGCCGGGGGGTCGGGTTCCCCCAAATGCCTTACGAGCTGACGGACCTTTCCCGCATCGAGCGAACGTTTTACGACGTGAACCCCAAATATTTTGGCATGGCGGCCGATCTGCCCCGCCCGCTGGTGCTGGCCTGCGCCGAGATCACGGAGCGGGCTGAGATCGAGCTGGACTGTGCGCTGAACCCAAACCTGCCCTTTACCCTGGCCGACCACCTGAACTTTGCGGCGGAGCGGCTGCGCAAGGGCATCGAGATCTCGACCCCGCTGGCTTACGATGTGCGCCACCTGTACCCCAAGGAGACAGAGCTGGCCAAACAGGCACGGGAGCTGCTGGCGCGGGAAGCCGGGCTGAAGCTGCCAGACAGCGAGGTGGTGAACATTGCCCTCCACCTCATCAACGCCGAGGCGGAAGCGGGCGATATGCACTCCATGATGATGACGCTCAAGGCCCTTTCGGACGTGGACGGCATCGTGGAGAAACAGCTTGCTATTACGCTCAACAAAGAGAGCTTTTCGTATTCCCGGTTTTCCATGCATCTGCGCTACCTCATCCAGCGGCTTGCCTCCGGCAGGCAGGTGGAGGAGCGGATCAGCGGGATGCTGGCTCAGATGCGGCGGGAGTACCCGCAGGTGTATCAGTGTGCCCGCGCCATCGCGGACTATTTCCAAGCCACTTGGAATTGGCAGTGCAACGATGAGGAGATCGTATACCTTATGTTGCACATCAGCCGTTTGCAGGAGAAGCATGAGGCCTGAACCAGCCCCGCTACCTTGCCCACCTTTTTGCATGAATCCGCTCAATGGCGCGCGTTGGGCGGTTCAGAAGATATTGACCGAGAGGGAGGTCCTCTGCCATGGATCGTGAACAGTTCCTGGAGCAGCTGGCTGCTCCGGCCGGCGGAAAAGAAAATATAGGCCTGTGTGATTTCCGCAGCGGCTGTCTGTCCGTTACCGTAAAGGACCGCAGTGTGATCGACCTCAACGCGATCCGCGGGCTGCCCGGTGTGGCTGACGCAGAGCTTCTGCGCAGCAGGCTCCGGATCACCCCGGATCAAACCATCATGGAGGAATTGCAAATGGCAAAAAAAGAAGATTACGGCGCATTGGCAAAACAGATCCTCAGCCTGGTGGGCGGTGCCGAGAATGTGAGCAACGCCACCCATTGTGCCACCCGTCTGCGCTTTAACCTGAAAGATGAATCAAAAGCCGATACCGATGCCATCAAGGGCCTGGCCGGTGTTGTGGGCGTTGCCCAGGCAAACGGCCAGTACCAGGTGATTATTGGTGCCGAGGTCACGCTGGTGTACGAGAAGCTCAGCGGGATGCTGGGCACCGCCCCTGCCGCCGCAGCCCCCGCCCCCAAGGGCAAGTGGTACGACCGCGTCATCGACACCCTGACCGGCATCTTTACCCCCATCCTGCCCCCGCTGACCGCAGCAGGTATGATCAAGGCTGTGCTGGCCATCCTGGTGGCGTTCAAGCTGGTCAGCAATACGTCCAGCACCTACCAGGTCATCAACTTCATGGGCGATGCCACGTTCTATTTCCTGCCCATCCTGCTGGCTAACTCGGCGGCGAAAAAGCTGGGCTGCAACCCCTACCTGGCCATGATGCTGGGTGGCATCTTGATCCACCCCAGCTTTGTGAACCTGGTGGCTGCCTCCAAGGAAAGCGGCGAGGCCATCACCATCTTCATGCTGCCCATCTATAACGCCTCCTATTCTTCGTCCGTGATCCCCATCATCCTGGGCGTGCTGCTGATGTCCAAGGTGGAGCCCTGGGCTACCCGCATCTCCCCCAAAGCCATCCGCTTCTTTACCGCTCCGCTGCTGACCATGTTCATCTGCGGCATTGCCACCCTGTGTGTGCTGGGCCCGGTGGGCTATGTGGTCTCCAACGCCCTGGCAGCTGTGATCAATGGCCTGAGCACCCTGGCACCCTGGCTGGTGCCCACCATCGTCGGCGTGTTCCTGCCGTTCCTGGTCATGACAGGTACCCACCACGCCCTGACCCCCATTGGTATCAACAACCGTATGACCATCGGCTTTGATACCATCATCTATCCGGGCCAGCTGGCCTCCAACGTGGCACAGGGCGCTGCTGCTCTGGCCGTTTCCATCAAGACCAAGGACCCCGAACTCAAGCAGCTGACCTCCGCCACCGGTATCACTGCCGTCTGCGGCATCACCGAGCCGGTCCTGTTCGGCGTTACCATGAAGATCCGCACCAACATGATTGCAGCCATGGCTGGCGGCGGCGTGGGCGGCTTCTTTATGGGCCTGATGAACACCAAGAACTACTCCGGCGGCTCTCCCGGTCTGCTGACCCTGCCCAGCTACATTGGACTGGATACCTCCATGTCCAACTTCTACTATGCCTGCGCCGGTGCAGCCATTGCCTTTGTGGTGGCCTTTATCGTCTCGTTCGTCCTGTTCCGTGACGAGAAAAAGAACTGATCCCCGGACGCTGCAACATTAGGGAGGAACCTGTATGTATTTCCCGAGAAATTTCCTCTGGGGCGGCGCAACGGCCGCAAATCAGTGCGAGGGTGCCTATCTGGAAGATGGCAAGGGCCTGTCCATCCAGGATGTGCTGCCCAAGGGCTTCAAGGTCATCACCGAGGAGCCGACCCCCGACAACCTCAAGCTGAAAGGCATTGATTACTACCACCGCTACAAAGAGGACATCAAGCTCTTTGCGGGCATGGGGTTCAAGGTCTACCGCTTTTCCATTGCGTGGAGCCGCATTTTCCCCACCGGCGAGGAAGCACAGCCCAACGAGGCGGGCCTGAAGTTCTACGATGATGTCATTGACGAGTGCCACAAGTACGGCATCGAGCCGCTCATCACCATTTCCCACTACGAAACGCCCCTGGCCCTGGCCCGCAAGTACAACGGCTGGAGCAACCGCATCATGATCGACCTGTACCTGAAATACTGCCAGGTCTTGTTTGAGCGGTACAAGGGCAAGGTGAAGTACTGGATCACGTTCAACGAGATCAACTCCATTTTGCACCAGCCCTTTGTCAGCGGTGCCATCCTGACCCCCAAGGCCCAGCTGAGCAATCAGCAGCTGTATCAGGCCATCCACTACGAGCTGGTGGCCAGCGCCAAGGCTGTGCAGCTGGCCCACAGCATCGACCCGGAGTACAAGGTGGGCAGCATGATCCTGGCCGTTACCATCTACCCGCTCACCCCGAACCCCGATGACATCATCGAGGTGATGGAGCTGGACAACGAGGTGTACCTGTTCTCGGACGTGCAGGCCCTGGGTGCCTATCCCTACTACGCCAAGCGGGTGTTTGAGGAAAAGGGCGTGCAACTGGAGATCAGCGATGAGGACCGCGAAGCCCTGACCCACACTGTGGACTTTGTTTCGTTCAGCTACTATTCCAGCAACTGCGCCGCCGCTGACCACTCGCTGGGCGAGCCCACCGGCAGTAACATGGTCCCCACCCTCAAGCGCAATCCGTATTCCAAGGTCAGCGAGTGGGGCTGGCAGATCGACCCCAAGGGCCTGCGCTACACCCTGAACCGGCTGTACAGCCGCTACCACAAGCCCCTGTTCATTGCCGAAAACGGCCTGGGTGCCAACGACACCCTGGTGCCGGACGGCCACGGCAGCTTTACGGTGGAGGATGATTACCGCATCCGCTACATGAACGACCACCTGGTGCAGGTCAGCGAAGCGTTGCACGACGGCGTGGACGTGATGGGCTATACCAGCTGGGGCTGCATTGACCTGATCTCCTGCTCCACGGCGGAGATCAAAAAGCGCTACGGTATGATCTATGTGGACCTGAACAGCGACGGCTCCGGTACGCTGGAACGTTACAAGAAAAAGAGCTACGAGTGGTACCGCCGCGTGATCGAATCCAACGGTGAA
Source organism: Faecalibacterium hominis (ex Afrizal et al. 2022) (assembly GCF_049545105.1). Lineage (NCBI taxonomy): Bacteria > Bacillati > Bacillota > Clostridia > Eubacteriales > Oscillospiraceae > Faecalibacterium > Faecalibacterium hominis (ex Afrizal et al. 2022). The sequence goes on from NZ_CP186860.1 coordinate 2,107,205, forward strand.
AGCCTGGAGCTCGACCCGGAGAAACCCATCGTCCTGTAACACACGCTTCTCATAAGGTGCCCTGAAACGGCACTTCCTCCTTTCAGACCCGCTGTGTGGCGTATGCTGCCCGGCGGGTCTTTGTTGTGCACAAAAATTTGTCCCCTGCTTCAGAATGTGATATACTGTTCCCAAAGAAAGAGAACGAGGTATTGCTGTTATGAAAATTCCTGCAAATGGCTTCACCCACGCCGGCAAGTTCCATGCGGACGACGTGTTTGCAACGGCGCTGCTGCAGATCATCCGGCCGGACATCAGGATCACCCGCGGCTTTGTGGTACCGGACGATTTCGACGGCATCGTGTATGATATCGGTTTTGGCATGTTCGATCACCATCAGGAGCCCCGAGAGTACCGCGCCAACGGCATCCCCTATGCGGCCTTCGGCCTGCTGTGGCGGGTGCTGGGCCCGGGGCTGGTGGGGGAGCGTCAGGCCCGGCTCATCGATGAAAACTTTATCCAGCCTCTTGATCTGAACGATAACACCGGCGAGCAGAACAGCCTGTGCGATGCCATCGGCTTCTTCAACCCGGTGTGGGATTCCAAGGAGGATCAGGACACCTGCTTCTTCAAGGCGGTGGCTGTGGCAAAGCAGATCCTGGAAAACCAGATCGAGAGCGCGAACGCCGTGAATCGCGCCGACGAGAAAGTGCAGCAGGCCTATAAGAATTCCCGGGACGGCATCGTGATCCTGCCCTGCTACCTGCCCTGGAAGAATGGCCTGTACAAGACCGATGCCCTCTTCGTCATCTACCCCAGCCAGCGCGGCGGGTGGAGCGCCCAGTGCGTGACCGACCACAAGACCAAAAAGCCGAAGCTGCCCTTCCCCCAGAGCTGGGCGGGCCAGCCGCAGGAGATCATTGAGCAGAAGAGCGGTATCGAGGGCATCAGCTTCTGCCACGCCAGCCGCTTCCTCATCACCGCAAAGGACAAGGAGACGGCGCTGGCCGCCTGCCGTCAGGTGCTGAAAAACAACGGGAGACTGTGATATGAGCGGGGAAGCGGAGAAGACGGAGCGGGCCTATGTCTATATGGTGCGCTGCGCAGGCGGCCAACTCTACACGGGCTGGACAAATGACCCGGCCAGCCGCCTGCACGCCCACAAGAGCGGTAAGGGGGCCAAATGCACCCGTGCGCTGGGGGCACAGCGGTTCGCGTATCTGGAACGGTGCACAGACAGATCTGCCGCCCTGCGCCGGGAAGCAGCCCTGAAAAAGCTGACCAAGGCGCAGAAGGAAACCCTGTGCGCCGAATGGGCTGAGAAGAATCTGCCCCGGCTCTCGCTGGCCACCCGGGCCGATGCGGCGGAGATCCTGGACATCTACAACTGGTATGTCCTGCACCACACGGCAACCTTTCAGGTAACGCCCTCTTCCCTGCCGGAGTATGAGGACTGGGTGGACAGCACCCGTGCGCTGATCCCTCTGCTGCTGGCCCGGGATGGGGACGGTAAGCTGCTGGGCTATGCCTGCGCCCACCGCTACCACCCCCGGGAGGCCTACGACTGGGCTGTGGAGAGCACCATCTACTGTGCCCCCGATGCCCGGGGCTTTGGTGTGGGGGATACCCTCTACCGCGCCCTGCTGGATATTCTGGACGGGATGGGTTACTGGAATGTTTACGCCCTTGTGGCAGACCCCAACCCCGCCAGTGAGCGTATCCATGCCCGCTTGGGCTTCACCTGCGTGGGCCGTGAGCCCCACACTGCCTATAAGTTCGGCTGGCTGGGCCTGTCCACCTGGTGGCTGCCCCTGCGCAGGGGCAATGAAAAGCCGGAGCCCACCCACCCGCTGACACAGGAACAGGTGGAGGAGATCTTGGAAAGATATCAAGCATAAAGAAAGCGTCCTTCGGGGCGCTTTTTTGCATTTCATATATACATTTTAACTGTATAAAATTTGAATATAAACGGAAAACACTGCATAAACATACAAAGTGTAATAAATCCTGCCGCAAATGCGCGGCATGTTTGGCAGTTTTCAGCATTGACGGAAAAGCCGCGCTGTGTATAATAAAAGCATCAACCGCGAATCAAAGACAGAGGATGCGAAGGGAAAGTGCGCATCAGGGTACAAAAGTGTATTTTTATTAAAAGGAGCGCGTTTATTATGAAAAAGGAAAACATCAAAAAAGTCGTGCTGGCCTACTCCGGTGGTCTGGATACCTCCATCATCATTCCCTGGCTGAAGGAAAACTACAACAACTGCGAAGTCGTCGCCGTTTCCGGTGACGTGGGCCAGGGTACCGAGCTGGACGGCCTGGAGGAAAAGGCCAAGGCTACCGGCGCTTCCAAGCTGTACGTCCTGGATCTGAAGAAGGACTTTGTGGAGAACTACATCTTCCCCACCCTGAAGTTCGGTGCAAAGTACGAGGACTACCTGCTGGGCACCAGCTTTGCACGCCCCTGCATCGCAAAGGCTCTGGCCGATATCGCCATTAAGGAAGGCGCAGATGCCATCTGCCACGGCTGCACCGGCAAGGGCAACGATCAGGTGCGTTTTGAGCTGACCCTCAAGGCCCTGTGCCCCGATATGGCCATCATTGCTCCCTGGCGTGAGTGGGACATCAAGAGCCGTGACGAAGAGATCGACTACGCCGAGGCTCACCACATCCCCCTGAAGATCAACCGCGAGACCAACTACTCCAAGGACAAGAACCTGTGGCATCTGAGCCACGAGGGCCTGGATCTGGAGTGCCCCGCCAACGAGCCCCAGTACAACCACCCCGGTTTCCTGGAGCTGGGTGTCAGCCCCGAGCAGGCTCCCGACACCCCGACCTATGTGACCATCCACTTTGAAAAGGGCGTTCCCACTGCCGTGGACGGCAAGGAGATGGGCGCTGTGGAGCTGGTGGAGTACCTGAACAAGCTGGGCGGCAAGAACGGCATCGGCCTGCTGGATATCGTGGAGAACCGTCTGGTGGGCATGAAGAGCCGCGGCGTGTACGAGACCCCCGGCGGTGCCATCCTGTACAAGGCCATTAATGTTCTGGAGACCATCACCCTGGACAAGGAGAGCGCACACCTCAAGGAGCAGCTGGCACAGAAGTACGCCGACATCGTCTACAACGGCCAGTGGTTCACCCCGCTGCGTGAGGCTCTGGATGCTTTTGCCAACAGCCTGGCAAAGACCGTGACCGGTGACGTGAAGCTGAAGCTGTACAAGGGAAACATGATCAACGCCGGTGTCACCTCTCCGTTCACCCTGTACGATGAGCAGACCGCTTCCTTTGGTGAGGACGAGGATTACAACCAAGCAGATGCAGCAGGTTTCATCAACCTGTTCGGCCTGTCCATCAAGGAGCGCGCAAAGCTGTCCAAGAGCTGGCCGAAGATCGAGGACTAAGCGGCTGATCCACCGGGATCACACAAAGCCAACTTTCTCTCCGGTGTGTTTTCTACACTTTCACAACGGAGTTCCAAAACCGGCATAGTTGCCGGCGGCACCGCCGCAGGAGCGTTTTCCCCTGCGGCGGCTTTGCCGTTTTTAGCTGTTTTTATTTACAAGATAAACATCCTCGCCCTCTCAGTCACCTACGGTGACAGCTCTCCCAAAGGGAGAGCCCTTGGCATAGCGGCAAAGTTTCCGGTCAAGCCGTGAAGTTCTCGGTTGCGCCAGAGCCTCTCCCTTTGGGAGAGGTGGCATTGCGCAAGCAATGACGGAGAGGGCGAGCCGCCTATCAGAAAAGGAAGAATATTATGGCAGAACAACTCTGGAAGGGCCGCTTCTCCAAGGCGGTCGATTCGCGCGTCAATGATTTCAACTCCTCCATCCGCTTTGACCAGCGGATGATCGCGCAGGATATGCGCGGCAGCGGGGTCCACGCCGCCATGCTGGCCAAGCAGGGCATCATCTCCGAAAAAGACTGCGAGGATATCCTCAACGGGCTGGCCTCCATTGCCGACGATCTGGCAAGCGGTGCGCTGGAGATCGACCCCAACGCCGAGGATGTGCATACCTTCGTGGAGCAGACCCTGACCGCCCGCATCGGCGATGCAGGCAAGCGCCTGCACACCGGCCGCAGCCGCAACGATCAGGTGGCGCTGGATATCCGCCTGACCCTGCGGGACTACAGCCACACCCTGCAGGCTTACATCGTGGAACTCATCAAGGTCATCTGCAGGAAGGCGGCGGAGAATACCACCGCTGTCATGCCCGGCTACACCCACCTGCAGCGCGCCCAGCCCATCACCTTTGGCCATGCGCTGATGGCCTACGCCTCCATGCTCCTGCGCGACCTGCAGCGCTTTGAGGATGCCACTGCCCGCATGGATGCCCAGTGCCCGCTGGGCTCCGGCGCTCTGGCCGGTACCACCTACCCGCTGGATCGTCAGTTCACCGCCGAAAAGCTGGGCTTTGCCGCACCCTGTGCCAACAGCCTGGACGGCGTTTCTGACCGTGACTTCTGCATTGAGCTGGCCAACGCCATCTCCATCTGCATGATGCATCTGTCCCGCCTTTCCGAGGAGATCATCCTCTGGTGCAGCTGGGAGTTCAAGTTCATCGAGCTGGACGATGCCTTTACCACCGGCTCCTCCATCATGCCCCAGAAGAAGAACCCCGATGTCACCGAGCTGATCCGCGGCAAGACCGGCCGCGTCTACGGTGACCTGAACACCCTGCTGGTGATGATGAAGGGCATTCCTTTGGCTTACAACAAGGATATGCAGGAGGACAAGGAAGCCATCTTCGATGCAGTGGATACGCTGGAGCTGTGCCTCAAGACTGTCACCCCCATGCTGGACACCATGAAGACCCTGCCTGCCAACATGCGCCGCGCTGCCGCCAAGGGCTTTATCAACGCCACCGACTGCGCCGACTACCTGACCAAGAAGGGGATGCCCTTCCGGGATGCCTACAAGCTGACCGGCTGCATGGTCTCCGACTGCATCGCAAAGGATAAGACCCTGGAGGAACTGACTCTTGACGAGTTCAAGGGCTACAGCGCCCTGTTCGAGAACGATATCTATGATGCCATCGACCTCATCAGGTGCTGTGAGGGCCGCACCAGCTACGGCGGCCCCAGCGAGGCCAGCGTCAACAACCAGATCCGGCTGGCCATGGACCAGCTGGCCGCATGGGAGGCGAACAACGCATGAGCGTAAAGGTCTTTATCGACGGCTCCGCAGGCACCACGGGTCTGCGCATTGCCGACCGTCTGGCTGCCCGGCCCGAAATTGAACTGCTCTCCATCTCCGAGGAGGGCCGCAAGGACGTGAACGAGCGGGCAAAGGTTATCAATTCGGCTGACCTCGCCTTCCTCTGCCTGCCGGATGCCGCCTCCAGAGAGGTCATGCCCCTGCTCCGCCCGGATGTCAAGGTGCTGGATACTTCTACGGCTTTCCGCACGGATCCCAACTGGGTCTACGGCTTCCCGGAACTCAGGGGCCAGAAGGAAAAGATCAAAAATGCCTGCCGCGTGGCGGTGCCCGGCTGCTATGCCAGCGGGTTTATTAGCATCATGCGGCCTCTGGTGGAGCTGGGCCTTGCCGGAGCGGGTGATTTTTACAGCTGCACCGGTATTTCCGGCTATTCCGGCGGCGGCAAAAAGATGATCGCTGACTACGAAAGCCCCGATCGTCCGGCCCACAGCAAGCTGGATGCACCCAAGAGCTACGGTCTGAGCCTTGCCCATAAGCATCTGCCCGAGATGCAGAAGATCAGTGGGCTGGCAAACCCGCCCGCCTTTGTGCCTGTGGTCTGCGATTATTACAGCGGGATGCAGGTGCTGGTGCCCTTCCAGCCGGTCTGGGGCGGTGCCGAAAAGGTGGCCGCAGGGCTGGCGGAGTATTACAGGGATGCCGCCACCATCAAGGTACACGCCCTGAACGAGCCGCTGCCCGAGAACGGCCTGTACTCCAACGCCATGGCCGGTACCGACCGCATGGAGCTGTACCTGACCGTGAACGCCGCCGGGGATCAGATGATGCTGGTCTCCCTGTTTGATAATCTGGGCAAGGGCTCGTCCGGCGCGGCAGTCCAGTGTATGAATCTGATGCTCGGTTTTGAAGAGACGGCTGGATTGGAATGAAATGGCTCACCCTCTCAGGCCGCTTCGCGCCCAGCTCTCCCGAAGGGAGAGCTTTTGACAAAACCGCAAACTCTGCGGGGAATGCCAAGGCCTCCCACTTTGGGGGAGGTGGCAGCGCGTTAGCGCTGACGGAGAGGGTGAGGATGCTGAAGGGAGAAAGTAGTATGTATCAAGAAGTTGCGGGCGGCATTTGTGCCCCCAAGGGCTTTGCAGCGGCTGGCGTGCATTGCGGCATCCGCGCAAACCATAATGAAAAATACGATCTGGCACTCATCAAGGCAGAGGTGCGCTGTGCCGCCGCCGGTGTCTACACCACCAATAAGGTCTGCGGTGCGCCCATCAAGGTGGACCGTGCCCACCTGAAGGACGGCTATGCACAGGCGATCCTTGTGAACAGCGGCAACGCCAACACCTGCGCCGCCAACGGCGTGGCTCTGGCCGAGGAGTGCTGTGCGCTGGTGGGCGAGGCGCTGAACATCCCCGCAGAGGATGTGCTGCCTGCCTCCACCGGTGTCATTGGCCAGCCCATGGTCATTGACCCCTTTGCCCGGGGAATCCCCGCCGCCGCCGCGAAGCTGACAGCCACTGCGCAGGGCAGCACCGATGCGGCCACTGCCATTATGACCACCGATACCCACAAAAAGGAGTACGCCATCCAGTTTGAGCTGGGCGGCAAGACCTGCACCGTGGGTGCCATTGGCAAGGGCAGCGGCATGATCGCCCCCAACATGGCCACCATGCTGGCGTTCTATACCACCGATGCCGCCGTTTCCCCCGCTCTGCTGGAAAAGGCCCTCAAGACCGTGGTGCCTGGCACCTACAACCAGATGAGCGTGGATCTGGACACCTCCACCAACGATACCCTGATCATCATGGCTTCCGGTCTGGCCGGAAACCCCGAGATCTGCGAAGAAAACGCCGACTACGATGCCTTTGTGGCGGCCCTGACCGCCATTGCTGAGCACATGTGCGCCGAGCACGCCGGTGACGGCGAGGGTGCCACCCACCTCATCACCTGCGAGGTGACCCACGCCCCCGATCTGAAAACGGCCCGTGCCGTCAGCCGCAGCGTGGTCTGCTCCAACCTGTTCAAGGCTGCTGTCTTTGGCCGTGATGCTAACTGGGGCCGCATCCTCTGCGCCATCGGCTACACCCCCGGCGATTTCTCCATCGACAAGATCTGTGTCTGGCTGAGCAGTGCCGCCGGTGAGGTCTATGTCTGTGAGAATGCCGCCTACCACCCCTACAGCGAGGACGAGGCCGCCAAAGTTCTGGCGGAGCATGATATCCTTGTCAAGGTGGATATGGGGACCGGCGATGCCAGCGCCAAGGCATGGGGCTGTGATCTGACTTATGATTATGTGAAGATCAACGGGGATTATCGGACCTGATAACCCTCTCAGGCGCTGCGCGCCAGCTCCCCCGAGGGGGGAGCTTTAGGAACGAACGACAAGCAGCAGATTTTAATTTTATGGAGCAAGTGACCCATTCGACAAAAGCTCCCCCTTTCGGGGGAGCTGGCAATGCCGCAAGGCATTGACTGAGAGGGTTCAGAGGAAAGATATGAAAAACGAAGAAATGGCCCTCCTGTTTTCGGAGGCGACCCCTTACATCCAGAAATACCATGGCAAGACCATGGTCATCAAATACGGCGGCAACGCCATGATCAACGAGACGCTGAAAAACGCCGTGATGAACGACCTTGTCACCCTGACCCTGCTGGGGGTGCGGGTGGTGCTGGTGCACGGCGGCGGCCCGGCCATCAACGAGATGCTGAAAAAAGTCGGCGTGGAGAGCCATTTCAACAACGGTCTGCGGGTGACCGATGACGCTACCATGGAGATCGTCCAGCAGGTGCTGGCCGGTAAGGTGAACAAGGACCTTGTGGCAAAGCTGCGCGGCCGCGGCGTGGGCCTGTGCGGCATGGACGGCCAGATGCTCCGCTGCACCGAGCTGGACCCTGCTCTGGGCCATGTGGGCGAGATCATCCATGTGGACCCCACCCTGATCTCCACCCTGCTGGACGGCGGCTATATCCCCGTGATCGCAACGGTGGGCATGGACGATCTGGGCCAGGCCTATAACGTCAACGCCGATACTGCCGCCGCACAGATCGCCATTGCCCTCAAGGCCGAGAAGCTGGTCTCCATGACCGACATCGCCGGCCTGCTGCGGGATAAGGACGATGAGACCACCCTTATCCCCGAGGTGGAGGTCAGCGAGATCGAGGGCTACAAGGCTGCCGGCATCATTGCGGGCGGCATGATCCCCAAGATCGGCGGCATGGCCGATGCCATCTATCAGGGAGTCCACGAGGCGGTCATCATCGATGGCCGTGTGCCCCACTCCATCCTGCTGGAGCTGTTCTCCAACCGGGGCTCCGGCACCCGGTTCTACCGCCGCAGCCATCAGGAATAAGGCTTGCTGAAAATTATATCGGGCGATATAATAAAGATGAATAGGCTCCCCCTTTGGGGGCAACGACGACGACCGCCGCCAGTGGCGGATTGAGGGAGGAGTTGTTGGGGCAGTGGCCAGCAAGGTGCGAGTGCAATTGCACGAAGCAGCTGCTGGGAGCCACAACCTGGGCTGGCGAGCGAATGCGAGACTGAGAGGGCGAGGACGCTAACCAAGGAGGGTATATCTATGGATTCCGAAAAAGTCATCAAGCGGGACAACGAATATGTCCTGCACACCTATAACCGCAACCCCATTGCACTGGAAAAGGGCCACGGCCTGTATGCCGAGGGCCCCGAGGGCCAGAAGTATCTGGATTTCACCAGCGGCATCGGCGTGAACAGCCTGGGCTACTGCGACCTGACTTGGGCCGAGGCCGTCTCCGAACAGGCCCATAAGCTGCAGCACACCTCCAACCTCTATTACACTGCTCCCTGCGGCAAGCTGGCCAAAAAGCTGTGCAAGCGCACCGGCATGAACAAGGTGTTCTTCGGAAATTCCGGTGCCGAGGCCAACGAGGGTGCCATCAAGGCCGCCCGCAAGTACAGCTTCGATCACTACGGCAAGGGCCGCGATGTTGTGATCACGCTGGTCAACAGCTTCCATGGCCGCACCATTGCCACCCTGACCGCCACCGGTCAGGAGGTGTTCCACAACTACTTCGGCCCCTTCAACGAGGGCTTTGTCTATACCACTGCCGGTGACATCGAAGGCCTCCGGGAACTGGTGGACCGCCATACCTGCGCCATTATGCTGGAGCTGATCCAGGGCGAGGGCGGCGTGATGGCGCTGGACCCCGAGTATGTGCAGGCCGTGCGTGCCCTCTGTGATGAAAAGGACCTTGTCCTCATCGTGGACGAGGTGCAGACCGGCGTGGGCCGCACCGGCACCTTCCTGTGCTGTGAGCACTACAACCTCAAGCCCGATATCGTCACGCTGGCCAAGGGCCTGGGCGGCGGCCTGCCCATTGGTGCCGTTCTGCTGAACGAAAAGACCGCCGAGGGCATGGGCCCCGGCAGCCACGGTTCCACCTTTGGCGGCAACCCGGTGGTCTGCGCCGGTGCCAATGTGGTGGTGGATCGGATGGATCAGAGCTTCCTGGCCAATGTCAGTGAGCGGGCCGTCCAGCTGCGTGCCGGTCTGGCCAAGCTGCCCATGGTCAAGAACCTTTCCGGCATTGGCCTGATGGTGGGCATCGAGTTCTTTGGCGGCATCCAGGCCGCGGACGTGCTGGCCGCCTGCCGCGAAAAGGGTTTGCTGGTGCTCACGGCCAAGAGCCGCCTGCGCCTGCTGCCCCCGCTGACCCTGACCGCCCACGATGTGGAAAAGGCTCTGGGCATCCTGAACGAGGTGCTGACCGAGATGGAGCAGAAGGCTCCAAAGGAGCAGGCATGAAACATCTGCTGAAAATGAGCGACCTCTCCCCCGCTGAGCTCCACCACATCCTTGATGTGGCGGAGGAGCTCAAGGCAGAGCAGAAGGCCGGGACGACCCCGGCGCTGCTCAAGGGTAGGAGCGTGGCGCTGATGTTCTCCAAAAATTCCACCCGCACCCGCACCAGCTTTGAGGTGGGTGTCTACCAGCTGGGCGGTCTGGGCAATTACATGAACGCCGCCACCGAGCTGCAGTCCGGCCGGGGCGAGCCCCTCAAGGATACCGCCCGGGTGCTGGGCCGCTACTACGACTGCGTGGTCTGGCGCACTTACCGCCAGTGCGATCTGGAAGAGTTTGCCGAGCTGGCCGGTGTGCCCGTGATCAACGGCCTGACCGACTACGCCCATCCCTGCCAGGTGCTGGCCGACCTGATGACCATCCGGGAACGCCGGGGCACGCTGGAGGGCCAGAAGCTCTGCTTCATCGGGGATGGCTGCAGCATGGCAAACAGCCTTATCGTGGGCGGCCTGCTGGCAGGGATGCGTGTGACCTGCGTCTGCCCCGAGGGCTACCGCCCTGCCGCTGACGTGCTGATGTTCGCCCACAAGTATGGCGAAAAGTTTCACCTGCTCACCGACCCCGCCGAGGGTGTGAAGGATGCCGATGTGGTGGTGACCGCCGCATGGAACACGGCCCCCGGTACCCCCGAAAGTGAGCGCCGCCTGCGGGATTTCGCGGGCTTTCAGGTGACCAGCAGGCTGATGGAGGGGGCAAAGCCCGATGCCATGCTCCTCCACTGCCTGCCTGCGCACCGGGGCGAGGAGATTTCCACCGCTGTCTTTGAAGAGCACGCCGACGAGATCTTTGACGAGGCCGAGAACCGTCTCCATGTGCAGAAAGCCGTGCTGGCCATCCTGCTGGCCGGTCTGTAAAAACGAGAAAGAGCCCTGGGGCTGCAGAAAATTGCAGCCCCAGGGCTCTTATTGTTTCTCTCAGGGTCTGCGGCTCAGGCCGGGGCCCTCATCAGACACCAGAGTAGGCGGAGAAGCCGCCGTCAATGGGCAGGCAGATACCGGTGATAAAGCCGGCAGCCTCGTTGTTCAGCAGGAACAGCAGGGCACCCACCAGATCCTTTTCGCTGTCGCCGAAGCGGCCCATAGGGGTGGCAGCCAGAATTTTTTCGGTGCGGGCGGTGGGGGTGCCGTCCTCGTTGTAGAGGAGCCGTGCGTTCTGCTCGCTGGCAAAGAAGCCCGGGGCAATGGCGTTGACCCGGATGCCCACCTTGCTGAAGTGCACTGCCAGCCACTGGGTGAAGTTGGTGACGGCAGCCTTGGAGCCGGAGTAGGCCGGGATCTTGGTCAGGGGCAGGTAGGCGTTCATGCTGGAGATGTTCATAATGTTGCAGCCGGGGCGGCCCACCATCTGCCGGGCAAAGGCCTGCGTGGGCAGCAGGGTGCCGATGAAGTTCAGGTTGAACACCATCTCCACGCCGCTCTCGTCCAGATCGAAGAAGGTCACGGTGTCATCGTCCAGATCCGCCATCTCGAAGAATTCCTTGTCGGTGTTGGCCCGGGGGTTGTTGCCGCCGGCACCGTTCACCAGAATGTCGCAGGGACCCAGATCCGCCATCACCTCCTCTGCCACCTGCAGGCAGTTGGCCTTGTTCATAACATTGCAGGTGTAGCCCTTGGCCACGCCGCCTTCTGCCTCGATCGCATTGGCCAGCTCCTTCAGCTTCTCCATGTTGCGGCCCAGCAGAGCCACTTTGGCTCCTGCCCGGGCCAGAGCCTTGGCGAAAATGGAACAAAGGGTGCCGCTGGCACCGGTGACCACGGCAACCTTGCCGGACAGGTCGGTGTTCAGAACATTCTTTTCCACGAGGATACTCCTTTTTTTGATCAGATGGTTGTGGTGATACGGATGATTATTTTCAGGCGGACAAGGCATCAGACCCTGCCAGCGCCCTTGTCCAGGATCTTATTGAACTGGAGGAAGAAGGTAGTGGCGGTCACGGCAGCGGCGATGATGTCACTGACGGGCTCGGCAAGGAACACGCCGAACACGGGGTTCGCGACCACATGGGGCAGGATGAAGATGAGAGGGATGAGCAGGATGAGCTTGCGCAGGCAGGCCAGCAGCAGGCTGACCTTGGCCTGACCCAGCGCCATAAAGCTCTGCTGGCAGGCGATCTGGACACCGGTGGAGAAGATGCCCGCCATATAGATGCGCATGGCCCATGTGGTGTAATCGATCAGGGAGGCATCCGAGGTGAAGATGCCGGCCACTGCACCGGGAACCAGCATCATCAGCAGCCAGAAGATGGTGGTGTAGCCCAGGCAGAGGGTCAGCTGGAAGCGGAACGCCTGCTTGACGCGGTCCTTCTTGCCTGCACCGAAGTTGAAGCTCATCACAGGCTGGCCGCCCTGGCAGATGCCCGAGATGGGCATGGTGCACAGCTGGGAGGCGCTGGTGATCACGGTCATGGCACCCACGGCCACGTCACCGCCGTAGCGGGCCAGGCTGGAGCTGAAGCTGATGGACAGCAGGCTCTCGGTGGAGAGCATGACGAAGGTGGAAATGCCCAGTGCCAGCACGGGCATGATGATCTTTCCTTCCAGCTTCATGTCCTCTTTGCGGATCTTGAGGATGGTCTTGGGGCCGGTGAGGAAGCGGATGACCCAGATGGCACCCACTGCCTGGCTCAGCACGGTGGCAATGGCAGCACCCTTTACGCCCATGCCCAGCCCAAAGATGAGGATGGGGTCCAGCACGATGTTGATGATCGCGCCGATGACGGTGGTCAGCATACTGATCTTGGCAAAGCCCTGCGCGGTGATGAAGGTGTTCATGCCAAGCACGATCAGCACGCAGATGGTGCCCAGAATGTAGATGCGGCTGTAAGTCAAGGCGTAGGGCAGGGTGGTGTCACTGGCACCAAACAGCCGCAGCAGGGTGGGTGCGGCGGCGTAAAAGACGATGGTCAGGACGATCGAGAAGAGCAGCAGCATGGTAAAGCTGTTGCTGACGATCTTTTCTGCCTGCTTCTTATCGCCCTGGCCCATGGCGATGGCGGTGCGGGGCGCGCCGCCGGAGCCGATGAGCATGGCAAAGGCGTTCAGGAGCATCAGGATGGGGGTAAACAGGCCCACGCCGGTCAGAGCCGCCGCGCCGATCCCCGGGATGTGTCCGATGTAAATGCGGTCCACGATGTTGTACAGCAGGTTGACCACCTGCGCCACAACGGCAGGGATCATCAGCTGAAGCAGGAGCTTTTTCACGTCACCCGTGCCCATATCCTGCTGTTTTTTCTGCGTTTGTGCCATTAAAAGTGTCTCCTTTGGTTTGAGCGAGACGGAGAGGGCTGCCCTCAGAACGTCAGGCCGAAGTTCATCTCGTAGTAGTTGCCTGCGGCATCACGGTAGGCGTAAGCCTTGCCGTTCTCGTCCTTCATGCTGTCGGGCATGTAGGCATCCTTTGCAAAGCCGGGCACGTCGTTGGGGCTGATGCAGACACCGTCCGCGTTCACAGCCAGCACCTCGTCGCCCTTGGGCAGGGTCAGAGGCAGCTTGCCAACGGGAGCAAAGCGGCCGAACATCACATCCAGCGTTGCGGAGGGGTAGGTGTCAAAGCCGACGGTCAGAGCATCGGAGACCTTCTCCACATTGCCGACCTCCCAGGCCAGCGGGCAGTTGATGTTGGAAACGACCTTGCCGCCGTGGGCGTGGACCGCAGCAGCGATACCGGCCAGACGGTTTGCGCCCACCAGAGTGGTCTCCTTGTGGGTCTCGGTGGTGGGCTTGCCGCTCTCATCCACGTTGCAGACAGTCTTGTCCTCGCAGATGTCCAGCTCCAGGTAGCCCGGGGTGGCGTTGAAGTATGCACCGGACTGGGGGCTGACCATCAGCAGGGCCACCTGGGCCTCATCGGGGGTGTCCACCAGAGCAACATTGCCCAGCATCTCGCGCAGGGCCTTGGTGGCGGCCTCACCGGCCTCGGCGCTCTTGCCAAAGGCCTCAGCGTAGACCTTGGTGCCGTCCTTCAGGGGCAGGGTGCCGTCGTTCTTCAGCAGGACAACGGACTCGCGGTGCACGCGGGAAGCTTCCTCCCAGTCGGCCTTGGTGGCAACGACCTCGGCGCCCTTCTTGGGATCGGCGTAGGTGTCCTCGAACATGCCCTGACGGAACAGCTCGGTCAGGGTGCGGCTGACAGCGCGGTTCAGGCTGGCATCGGTCAGCACCAGATCTTCCTTCTTGAAGCCGGCGGGCACCGCGTGGGTGTCGTAGTAGTCGTTGGTGCCGCGGGCGTAGCTCTCCTCGCCCAGCTCGTTGTCCAGCAGGCCGGAGATCAGGTCCACGCCGCTCTGGGTCACGGCATAGCCGATGCGCTCGGGCTCGTCCAGCATGTCAACGCCCCAGCACATGTTGTGGACGATGCCGGTGTCGGAGTTGATGTAGCCCTTGAAGCCCATCTGGCCGCGCAGCAGGCCGTCGATGAACACCTTGTTGTAGGCAAAGCCGTAGGGCTGGAGCTCGATGGGGTTGCCGTTGAAGTCCTCCTGCGGAGCACTCTTCTCGGCGCTGGGCTTGGAGTAGTAGGGCATGATGGACTCGGCATTGTGGCGGATGGCGGCACGGAATGCCGGGATGTGGTACTTCTGCAGGGAGCCGGGGGTGGCGTAGATGTTCCACTGGCCTGCTGCATAGTGGGGGTCAAAGCCGTTCTCACGGGCACCGCCGCCGGGGAAGTGCTTCACGGTCATGGAAACACCCTCGGGGGTAACACCGTTGCTGCCGCCCTGGATGCCGGGGATCAGGTGGTCGAAGATCTCCTCAATGAGCTCGGGGTCCTCGCCAAAGGTGCCGAAGGTGCGCTGCCAACGGGGGTCGGTGACGCAGTCGGCCATGTACATGTAGCCCTTCTTCAGGCCGCAGGCGTTCCACTCGCGGCGGATGGTGTCGGCAAACTTGTCGATGATGTCGATGCGTGCGGTGCCCTTGACGGCAGCAGCAATGCCCAGGGTGCCGGGATAGGTGGCAAACACGCCGGTGGCATCGTTCATGCCGAACACGACCTCACCGTTCTCGTTGCGGCTGTTGGACATGACCTGCATGGGAACAAAGTGATCGCAGGTCTCGGTCAGGTACTGCAGCTGGTTCAGGTAATCTGCCAGATCCTCGGGCGTGGGGCTCTCGCGCAGGATGACATGGCGGTTGAAGCTCTTCTTGACCATGTCAGAGGTGCTGGGCAGGGACTGGGAGCCGAAGATGCTGTCGGAGACGTTCACGGGTGCCTCGTCCAGCAGGCCGCTCTCGTCCGCCACGGGCTTGTGGCCGTTGGCTGCCAGACGGGGGGAAGGATACTTGGGGCCCATGCGCCAGTCGGAGGTGAAGATCTGGCCGATCTTCTCGCTGGTGGTCAGAACCTTGACATAGGCCTCGGCGCGCTCAGCCGGGGTCAGGCGCCAGTCGTTGACTGCGCTGACGGTGCCGGTGCCGTCGATGTCCTTGAAATACAGGCCGTTCTGCTCGATGACCTTGCGCTCCACAGTGCTGATGGTGGGGCCGTTGGGGTTCTGGTAGCGCTTTACACGCTCGGATGCTTTCACTGCCATAGTGTTTTCTCCTTTTCTTTTGAACGCAGCGGCCCATGCCACAGAGCCGCAGATGCTATACCTATTATAATAGGCCGCCGCGCGGAACAACTAGAAAATTTTTTGGATATTTCCGCACTTTCCTTGTATTCTTTTTTTGCGCGCGGTTGGAATACAAGCCTGTTTTGTGAAATGTGCTGTACTAGTATCTTACAATCATGTGCAAAATGACGAACGCTGTTTTTTAAAACTGTTGATTTCGCCCAAGGAGAGTAAAATTGTCCTGTTTTACCTCAAAATTTTACTAACAGAAATTTGAGGGATAGTTCATAATGTATACATAAAAATCCCCCGGTTCGCGATGTGGCAGCCGCAGCCCACGGGGGACCGAATGAAAGGCCGGAGTGAGTGGCAGCACACCGGCCGCAGAATTGAAAGGAGAGCTTCTCTATGGCAAAGGTCAAACAGCCGCTTGAAGAAAACGGCATCCACAGAGCGAAAATGTGGGAGATCATGATGTACGCTCTGAACAACACCTCCACCAACACCTAC
Source organism: Faecalibacterium hominis (ex Afrizal et al. 2022) (assembly GCF_049545105.1). Lineage (NCBI taxonomy): Bacteria > Bacillati > Bacillota > Clostridia > Eubacteriales > Oscillospiraceae > Faecalibacterium > Faecalibacterium hominis (ex Afrizal et al. 2022). Next base: position 2,123,247 of record NZ_CP186860.1, read on the forward strand.
ATGGTCGTGGTCGGTTACATCAGCTACTTCCTGATCGGTATCGTCGGTCTGGCATCCGTGCTGGCCGGTTCTATTGTTACCATCATGCGTGTCTGGGACGGTGTCACCGACCCGTTCGTTGGTATGATGGTCGATAAGACCAACGGCAAGTTCGGCAAAAACCGTCCGTTCATTGTCATCGGTCAGATCATCATGTTCGCCACCACCTTCGTGATGTTCAACTTCATCCCCAAGATGGGCACTGGTGTCCGCTTTATTGCGTTCATCATCATCTACATGATCTACATCATTGGCTACACCTGCCAGTGCGTTGTCACCAAGTCTGCTCAGACCTGCCTGACCAACGATCCCAAGCAGCGCCCCATCTTCGCAATGTGCGATACTGTGTATAACATTGTTCTGATGAACATCATGTTCCCCATCATTGTCACCGATGTCCTGGTGCCCAAGTTCACCCTGACTGCCGAGGCCAACGCTGCCGAGATCGCTTCTCTGGTGGCACAGAACCCTGCTCTGGCAGGCATCGTGGAGAAGTCCGGCGGCAGCCTGTCCGCTTTCTACAACCCCGGCCTGTTCACCACCATGCAGCTGATGTTCGGCGGCCTGTCCGCTGTCTTTGCAGTCTGCGCCATCATCGCCCTGTGGCGTAAGGACAATCCGAAGTACTTCGGTCTGGGCACCACCCAGAAGGTCGGCATCAAGGATTACGTTGACACCCTGGCTCACAACCGTGCCATCCAGATGCTGGTGGTCTCCGCATCTACCGATAAGCTGTTCATGTCCACCAAGAGCAACGCTACCGTTATGATCTGCCTGTTCGGCATCATCTTCGGCAACTATGCCGCATTCTCTAGCTACTCTCAGATCACCTCTATCCCCATCTGCCTGATTTCTCTGCTGCTGATGAACAAGATCGCTCGTCAGATGGGCCAGAAGGCATCCATGCTGGTGGGTACCTGGGGCGGCATCATCGGCTCCATCGCCATCACCCTGTTCCTGTTCTTCTTCAACCCCAAGGGCGATGCTTCCAAGTTCTCTCTGCCCGCATTCCGCCTGATCCGTCCTGACACCTGGGGCACCCTGTTCACCGGCTGGACCACCACCGCTTTGATCTTCGTGCTGCTGGTCATCGCATGGTCCGGCGTGCAGGCACTGTCCTCCTCCATCGTTATCACCATGACAGCTGACTGCGCTGACTACGAGGTCTATCGTACCGGTAAGTACGTTCCCGGCCTGATGGGCACCCTGTTCAGCTTCGTGGATAAGCTGGTCTCCTCTTTGGCTGCTACCGTTGTGGCTCTGTTCTACTCCATGGTCGGCTTCAAGGACGCTCTGCCCGACACCATGACTCCGTACTCTGACGGCATCTTCTGGGCAACCATCGGCTGCTTCGTCCTGCTGCCCATCGTTGGCTGGCTGTGCAACGTTGTGGCTATGCACTTCTATCCCCTGACCAAGGAGAAGATGGCAGAGATCCAGGCTGAGATCGGCCGCATCAAGGCTGAGGCTGCTGCAAAGCAGGCTTAAGGCCAACCATCTCCCTGCGGAAATTTTGAATCCGGGACAGCGCCGCTGTCCTGCATCGTAACCGGAAATGTCCTGCGGCGGGCCATCCTCTGCCGCAGGACTTTCTGATACCCTGAGACCCGGAAGGAATACCACTATGGCAGAAGAAAACAAGCTGAACCAGACCCCTGAGATCACCCCGGCCCCCTCCGCTGAGGCCCCGGAAAAGGCTCCCACCACCGGCGAGCTGCTGGGCGATGTGGAGCACTACGACGAGGAAAAGGACGATTGGAGCACCGGCTATTACGGCACCGGCAGCCGCCAGCAGGTAACGGACGATGTGTTCCACAAGCTGGAGACCGGCGAAGAGTTCACACGGGATGACTTTATCAAGGCGGAGCTGGCGCTGCAGGATGCCAAGCTGGAAGCCGGCATCGATCTTGAAAAGGAGAAGAGCCCGGGCCTCATTGGTAAGTATCACGATTGGAAAAAGAACCGCGTAAGGCACAAGGTGAACAAAAAGAAGTACCTTTTGCTCTGCCTGTTTCTGGGCTGGTGCGGCGGCCACCGCTACTATGAAAAGCGGTATGCGCTGGCGGCCTTCTACACCCTGTTCTTCTGGAGCATGGTGCCCTTCTTCCTCTGCGTGACCGACCTTCTCATTGCACTGCCCATGCAGGCCGATGAGAACGGCGACATCCTGATCTGACATCTTCCTCTATTCATTCATTTACCTCCTAGCGCCAGAAAGGGCCTGCGGCATTTGCCGTGGGCCCTTTCTGGCGTTTGCAGGCCCGTTCTCCGGCGCAGAACATAGTGGCAGCTAACTGGCGTTGTGCTATACTAGTATATCAATTGATTGTGCAATAAGCACAATAGAATTTTTCACATTAGTGAAACTTTTCCCATAATCGTAAAATTGACCTGTTTTACCTTAAAATATTACTAACAGATATATCAAAAAGCGTTCATAATATAGACATAAAGTTCCGGACGGGCTGGTACGCAGTGGCAGCTGTAAGCCCCATGGAGAAAACGGAGAATGTTCCTGTGTGAACAAAGGAGAGAATGAAATGGCAAAAACCAGAAGTCTGCCGGATAAGTTCTATGATAAGGACTATGAGCACAACGGCATCCACCGCGTTCCCCTGTGGCGTATCGCAGGCTACGCGCTGAACAACACCGCAACCAACGTTTATCTGATGATGATGAACTACGCCACCTACTACCTGATGGGCTGGGTCGGCGTTGGCATGATGGTCGCTTCTTCCCTGACCATGATGATGCGTATCTGGGACGGTGTCACTGACCCGTTCGTCGGCTTCATGGTCGATAAGACCAACGGCAAGTTCGGCAAGAACCGCCCGTTCATCGTGATCGGTCAGATCATCCTGTGCGTCACCAGCTGGGTCGCATTCCATGTGACCCACAAGCTGCCTCAGGGCGTGCGCTTCCCCTTCTATGTGGTCGTTCTGATGGTCTACTACCTGGGCTACACCTGCCAGTGTGTTGTTACCAAGTCTGCACAGAGCTGCATGACCAATGACCCCAAGCAGCGCCCCATGTTCGCTTCCTTCGACGGCGTGTTCAACACCCTGCTGTTCGCCATTCTGGGCATCATCATCCCTCGTATTGCTGATGGCTACACCGATGTGGGCGGCTACGCTTCCACCCAGTTCATGCACACCCTGTGGCTGATGACCGCTATCATGTCCGCCTGCTTCACCACCATCGCTGTGATCTCCATTACCCCCAAGGATCGTCCTGAATTCTTCGGCACCGGCAAGCCCATCAAGGTCGGTATCAAGGATTACTGGGATACCCTGAAGAACAACCGTGCCATCCAGATGCTGGTCCTGTCCGCATCTACCGATAAGCTGGGCTCCTCTGCAAAGTCCAGCGCCGTCATGGTCGCCATGTTCGCCTGCATTGCCGGTTCCAACCTGCTGCAGAGTAACGTTACTGGTCTGGTCACCATCCCCAGCACCATCGTGTGCTTCCTGTTCATCAGCTTCTTTGCTACCAGACTGGGTCAGCGCAAGGCCATGCTGATCGGCTCTGTGGGTGGTCTGGTCATCAACGGCGCTCTGGCAGCGCTGTGGCTGCTGGGCGATCCCACCACCATGACCTCTAACCCCGCTACCGGTGCTCTGAACTGGGGCTACTTCCTGATCCTGTACCTCGTTCTGACCATCATCGCCGCTGGTTTCCAGGGCATTTCCGGCAACATCGTCATCCCCATGACCGCTGACTGCGCCGACTACGAAGTCTACCGTACCGGCAAGTACGTCCCCGGCCTGATGGGCACCCTGTTCAGCTTCGTGGATAAGCTGGTCTCCTCCTTCGCACCCATGGTTGCCGGTGTCATGTTCAGCATGTGCGGCTACACCGACCACAACCCCGTTATGGGTGACCCCGTTACCCCGGGCCTGCGCGGCGGCGTTGTCTTCTGCGCATACGGCATGATCATGATCGGCCTGGTCTGCAACCTGATCGCTATGAAGTTCTATCCCCTGACCAAGGAGAAGATGGAAGAGATCCAGGATGAGGTCGCTCAGATCAAGATGAAGGCCATGGCTGAGAACGCCTAATTGGTACTTGCAATTTTCTGCGGAAACCTGTAAAATCAAATAGGAAAACCGCTCGCCCTTGCGGCGGGCGGTTTTCTGCTTTTGGAACAAAATTCAGACAAGAGGTACATCGTACATGGAAGAAAAGACACAGTGGGGAAAGGACCCGGACCATGGGTTCATCTGGAACACCATCGACCACCTGTTATACTGGAGAGAACACCGTGAAAAGCACTGTGTCAGCCGCAAGAAGTATATGCGCCTGTGCATTCTGGGCGCGTTTGGTGCGCACCAGTTCTATGCCAAGCGCCCGGTGCTGGGCCTGCTGTATCTGGCAACCTTCTGGAGTGGTTTCTCTGCCGCTATGACCATCGTGGACTTCATCATTGCCGTGCCTATGAAACCGGACGAGAACGGCAACATCTGGCTGTAAAAAGCCCTCTGGCGGCCTGCTGGGCCGGAAAGGAAAACACCCTATGGATAATGTCATGCAGTTTCTGTTCAACACCAACCACGAGCAGCCTAGCATCCTGGTCTGGGTCCTGCTGATCGTGATCGCGGTCGTGATTCCCAATTACGTCAGATATCGGATGGAGCAGAAGCGCTCCAATGGTTCTGTTCCCACCCAGAACCCTGCCCGCTCTGCCCCGCGCAAGAAGAAGCGCAGCAAGAAGCGCTGAGCCACAGGCTGAGATCGTATGGCAGAGATGCTTTGCCATTTGCCGCATACAAAAACCGCCCCGGCGGCTGCTTTGTGCAGTGCCGGGGCGGTTCGTTTGTTTTTTGTCAGATGCAGGAAGTACTTACTTCTTGATCTTGATCAGCTGTGCGTTCAGGCTCTCGATAAAGCCATCGGGCATGTTGATCATCTTAGCCATAGCCTCAGGGGTCATGCGCTTCATCATATCCCACATGCCAACGCCGGGCTTGACATCAAAGTTGGTGGCCAGCTTGACAGCTCTGGTAGCGAGAGCCAGAGCCTCTTCGTTCTTGGAGAGATCCTCCATGCTGTCCTTGATGCTGTAATAGCCCTCGGGGAACTCCATCGGAGCCTTCAGATCCAGGCTGCCGACCTGCTTGAACCAGTTGGCAACGCCCTCCTGACGCTCGTTGAACTCAGGCAGGGTGTAGTAATCGGGCTCTTTCTCGACCTTTTCCAGCGTGATGGAATCCTTCACGTCACCGGCAACGGCCAGGATGGTGTTGAAGCCCTCTTCCAGAGCAACGTTGAACTTGAACACGCGGTGTGCAGTCTGCTGGCCGACTTCCTTGCCGTTGACGTACAGCACAACGGTGTCCTGGTTGGAGTAGACCTTGATCTCGGTGGTCTCGCCTGCGCGCTGTGCATGGCGGCGGCCAGCGATGTGGACCATGGGCTGCTTGGACCAGTATGCCTGGTAGACAAAGTAGCTGTCCTTCTTGGTCTTGCGGTCAATGGTCATCAGGCCCTTGTTGTTGCGGCCTGCAACGCCGCCCTCGTTGCGGGCAGCACAGCCAAAGTCGAACATGTTCCAGCAGTGGGTAGCCCACACCCAGGGACGATCCTCGAACACCTGAGCCAGATGCTCGTGGTACAGTGCCTGATACTCCTCGGTGTAGTCCTTGCACTGGGGATCGTTGCTGTGCCAGTTGATGATGCCCTCGGTGCCGTACTCGGAGATGCCGATGCAGATGTCGGGGTGCTCGGCGTGGAACTTGTCCAGCCAGGGGCCGTTCTGCTCCATCTTGCCGCCGTACCAGCCGAAGTAGTGGTTGTAGCTCTCTACATCGGTAATGTGATGCATGGGGCCGTCAACAGGGGTGTTGGAGACGTGGGCAATGGTGGTGAGACGGGTGGGATCCAGCTCACGCACCAGCTTCTGCAGGTCGTGGTGGTTGTCCACCAGCTCCTGGCAGATGCCGCCGATCAGGATCTCGTTGGACAGGCCCCAGAACATGATGGAGGGGTGGTTGTAGTTCTGGATGATCAGTTCGGTCATCTGGTGACGGCAGTTCTGGTGAGCGGAGGGGTCCTTCTTAAAGACGCTGATGAAGGGGATCTCAGCCCAGACGGCGAAGCCCAGCTCGTCACATGCGTCGTAGAAGTCCTGGCTGTGCTGATAGTGGGCCAGACGGATGGTGTTGGCACCCAGCTCCTTGATGAGCATGGCATCCTCGTAGTGATCCTCAGCGGTCAGGGCGTTGCCCTTGTACAGACGATCCTGATGGCGAGCCACGCCGCGCAGCGGGGTGGGCACGCCGTTGATGGAGAAGCCGTCGTTCGGGGTCACAGTATAGCTGCGGACACCCACGTTGGCGTAGATCTCATCAAAGGTCTCGTTGTTCTTCTGCAGGCGGGCGGTCACGGTGTACAGGTTGGGCTCGTCCATGCTCCACAGCTGGGCATCGGGAACGTACAGGGTGACCTTGGTGCTGTCGCAGGGGCGCACGCCGGAAGCAACTTCGTTGCCGTAGCAGTCCTCGATGCTGTACATCACGGTATAGGCCTCTTCGCCGTTGGTGACCCAGCTCTCGATCTCAAAGGTGGCACCGCCGTCCTCGGTGGGCTTGGGGGTGACCTTGATGCCGGGGCCGCCGAAGTAGTCCAGGTCAAAGTGGGTGCCGGGCACGCTGATCAGGTTCACGCCGCGGTACAGGCCGCCGTAGAAGGTGAAGTCGGCGGAAGCGGGGTACATGGAGGGGGTGTCCTCGTTGGAGACCTCGATGGTCAGCTCGTTGTCGCCCTCGTGGCACAGGTCGGTGACATCGGCACGGAAGATGGAGAAGCCGCCCTCGTGGGTGGTTGCCACCTGGCCGTTGACCTTCACGGTTGCGGCCAGAGCAGCTGCCAGCACCTCAACGTAGGTGCGGCCGCCAGCCAGAGGCTGCTTGGGCTGGGTAAAGGTGCGGGTGTAGACACCGGTGGTGCGCAGATAGCTGCCGTTGCCGTCCATGCCGTCCACAGCGTTCCAGGTGTGGGGCAGGGTGACCTGCTCGGTAGGACGCTCGCCCTTGGGGAAGGACAGGGTCCAGTTTTCGTTCAAGGAAATGATCTCTCTCATCGATACTGCTCCTTCTGGTTTTCTTCTTTGTTTCGGCGGCCTGTATGGCAGAAGAAATGCCGGAAACAGGCCGGTTGTTGATTTTAGTATAGCACATCAGAGGGGGGTAGGGTTTGTACAATCTTTGGGCAAAATAGTAATATTTTGTGAAAATCCAGACGATGATTCCACGATTTTACAATCTTGCCCTTGGAAATGACAGCACAGCATGAAATAGATACCCCGAAGCAGAGACGAAAAAGAGGGTGTCCGTCCCCGCAGAGGGCGGCAGCGGCTTCCGCTCATCCCTGACCAGAGGGCCTCTTTGGCGCTGTGGGTCCCTCCGGCAGAAAGTGTTGACGGAACGGCGGCTTTTTGCTATAATTATATAGCTATGAATATGGAGATGTATCGAAGTGGTCGTAACGAGAACGACTCGAAATCCAAGTGGATGCTTCGCCGGATGTCTCCATATCACACGATAGAACGTCAATTTTGATGTCCTGACAGGCTTCAGAACCTGTCTGAACGATGCGTTTTCTAACAATATTCTAACAGCAACTGTTCCAAGTTTCAAGGCCGATTTGCGATATACAAATTGTAAATTTGCCATGAAAATATACTTGGAGATGTATCGAAGCGGTCGTAACGAGAACGACTCGAAATCGTTTTGTCCTTAATCGGGCACGTGGGTTCGAATCCCACCATCTCCGCCAGAAGTCGCAGATTCAAACGAACCTGCGACTTTTTCTTTTGCATCAAGCAAAGAAAGACCGCTTTTCCCTCATCACAGTATGCTTTATACATGAACGATAAATCCATAATTATTTGGGGAGTCTGGATTCTCCCAGAAGGTTCGCAATGACCCCAGCAGACCCCTGTTTGCTTTTGTAATCGAGATGTGCGTAGATGTCAGCGGTGGTAGAAAAGGTGCTGTGCCCCAGCCATTCCTGAACCTGCTTCATGGATACGCCGTTCATCACCATCAGGCTGGCACAGCTGTGGCGCAGATCGTGGAAGCGGATGCGGGGCAAGCTATACTTCCGAAGCAGCCAGTCGAAGTGCTCCGTCACGAAGTTCGGGCGGATCAGCTTGCCTTCCTGATCGGTGCAGACGAAATCCAGATACTCAGTGCTGTAGCTCTTCTTGAACAGCTTGCGGTAAAGCTGCTGCTTTTCCTTCTGCTTCAGAAGTTCTTCTTCCACAGCCGGGATCAGCGGCAGAGTACGGCAGCTGGTCTTGTTCTTCATCACATCGCTGACCACAGGAACGTACTTGCCGTTCACCAACTGTTCCGTCACCTTGTGGTTAATGGTGATGGACTTGCGCTCAAAGTCGATAGACGACCACTTCAGCCCAAGCACCTCGCTGCGGCGCAGACCGTAGTAGGCTGTAATGAGGATGCACAGGTGCAGGGGGTCATCCTGCGATACTTCCAGCAGCTGCTGGACTTCATCCTTGGAGTAGAAGTTGGGCCGGAAGCTGTTCTTCTTCGGACGGTCAACTTTCAGCATCGGGTTGGTTTCCAGATAATCCTTGCGGACGGCATCCTTGAATGCCTTGCCGAAGATGGCGTGGTAGTGAATGACTGTGTTGGTGGTGTAGCCCTCCAGCAAGATCTTCTCCTGAAACTCATCCAGCACCTGCGGCGTGACCTCACACAGCTTCAAGCCCAGCGGCTCAAAATACTGCGTGATGCGCCCGGTGATCATCCGATTGTAGCTGATAAAGGTTGCAGGCTGGATGGATGCCTTGTGGACTTGCACCCACTCGTTGAGATAGTCCAGAAACAATATCTCCGACTTGTTGACGGGCTGGAGGGGCAGTGGCAGGGGCTTGGCGGTTTTAGCATCTACTTTTTCGTAGGCTCCGCCCCGCCCTGTGGGCAGCTCCCCGGTCTCATCATAGTGGAGCAATACTTCCCGGAGCATGGATTCCGCCTTGCGCTTGTTGCCCCGGACGGTCAGACCTGTGGAGATCCACTTGATCTTTCGCTTGCCGTTGGCATCATAAAGATTGATCACGAAATAGAAACGTCCATTTTTCTCTTGGACAGACCCTGTAGTTTTCATCATAAACCTCCTTTGGGTCAACAGGCGTGCTGTCCGTTGCTGCACCCACAGCATACCACATCCAGCGGCGGATTTCCAGCCGGGAAGGTGCTCTGCCCGGTGAGCAGGAACTCGATCACGCTCAGCTTCGGGATACGGTAGGTGCGGCCGATTTTAAGCGCAAACAGGCGGTGGGAACGGATCAGTTCCCCGACCGTGTGGCGGTTCAGACCAAGCATCTCCGCAGCCTGCTGAAGGCTGACGGCATCGGGGTAACCGGGAAACATCTGGGAATAGGCATCGTTAAACTTCATAGGCACTCCTTCTGTATAAGTAGTTTAAGGTCGAAAGTGTGTGCCACCTGCGGTTATATCCTTTGCAGCAAGGCTGCGGTCAGGCGGCAATGTAAAGAGAGCTGACAGTAGTTTCAACTCTCGCATCGCAGATAGACTTGCAGCCCATCTGCGTCAATATGATATAGGTCTCCCATATTTGCCCTCGGCACCCTAGGAGTGGGGAATCGTCCAGCAGCGGGCTTGCACCGCACCATTGGCATTTCAGCCACCCCGTCTTCGTCATGACCGGGCTGCGAATTACAGAAGTACCTTTTGTGAAGTACCGGATGATTGAACTATTCTGTTTTCAAAGAACGGAGTTACATAGAAAATCTTCGGAATTTAAGGCTTCCGAAAAAATTGTCCCTCTAATTGGTAGCCGACGAAAAAGGCCAAAATATAACCCGAAAAAGAAATTTGTTGAAAAGTTCTTGAAAAATATAGTTGATGTGGCCACTCGGTTAAAATAACGTCGGTCCATGGGGCGACCGATGGAGGGTGGAACTTTGCAACAACTGCAGTGCCTGAAGTTGAAAGTGGTCTTGAAAAAAGATGCCTCTATATACGAACCTTTGAAATAGGTCATTCCATAGCATCCAAGGCGATTCTGTAACCGAATTGTAATAAGCGGACAAAAGTGAACTCCTAAAAGAAGCCTTCATAATGTCAAAAAGTGTGTCACCTGCGGTCAGGTGGCAATGTAAAGAGAGCTGACAGTAGTTTCAACTCTCGCGTCGCAGATAGGCTTACAGTCCATCTGCGTCAATATGATATAGGTCTCCCATATTCGCCCTCGGCACCCTAGGAGTGGGGAATCGTCCGGCAGCGGATTCACACCGCACCATTGGCATTTCAGCCACCCCGTCTTCGTTATGACCGGGCTGCGAGTTACAGAAGTACCTTTTGTGAAGTGCCGGACGATTGAACTATTCTGTTTTCAAAGAACAGAGTTTTATAGAAAATCTTCGAAATTTAAGGCTTCCGAAAAATTGTCCCTCTAATTGGTAGGCATCGAGAAAGGCCAAAACGTAGCAATGCTTTTGAAAATTAACAAAAAAGTCACAATTTGCATTTGCAAATCGTGCGTCTGCTATTAAACGGAATTGTCATAATAATCATACGAGTACAAGCAAACATTCGTGAAAGAAGATACTCCGAAGAAATACCCCTCTATATACGAGCCTATGAAAAGGGCTATTCTGCACCCACAACTTACAATCTGTAGCCAAGATGTAATCATTCAAATCGATATTCGCCAAAAAAGAAGGCTGGATTTCTCCAGCCTTCCAAAAGAATGTATCAATAATTTTTGCTCAGAGTCTTCTCAAGCGTGTCCGCAAACCTGACATCCTGCTCCTTCGTCCGCTTTGGGCTCCCCTTGGGGTGCTTTCCGGCACGGAGGAGCTTTTTGTTTTCATAACGCCGCAGCATGAGAGCGTCTATGTTGTCGGCGGTGTATTCCAAGCCATTTTGATTCAGCACCCGGGCGCACTTGGCAAGGCACATACTCGCCAGCCCGTAGTCCTGTGTTACGACCACATCCCCCGGTTTTACCCGGTTCACCAGCGCAAAGTCCACGCTGTCAGAACCTTTATCGAATACCAACGTCTGCGCACCTTCTCGCTCGATTTGGTGAGAGGTGTCGCACAGAATGATGACCGGAACACCGAACTGTCTTGCAATCTGCAATGTCAGGTCCACCACCGGGCAGCCGTCTGCATCAATCAAAATGGTCATGTGTGTTCCTCCATCACCCACCGAAAGGCTTTCGCGGTACGCAAATCAGCGTCCTTAAAGTGCCCGCCGCTGTTCCATTCAAGCGTGCAGTCTGTGCCACGCTCTGCAAGTCGGCTGTGCAGGGTGCGGATATTATCCCCCACCGCAGCCATGACAGCGTTTTTCGTGCGCTCTTCCTTGTCGCCAAGGCTCAGATAAATGTGCTGTGCCTGTATCGGATGCTGCTGTTCAAACTCCATCCAGCCCGGAAACCAAACAGAGGGGGATGCGGCGGCGACACCATAGAACAGATCAGTCTGGGTGGATGCCCACAACGCAAACAGCCCGGCCAGTGAATAGCCGCCCAGAATGATTTTGACGTTTTCCGGGAGATGAAACTGCCGCTTCAGCGTGGGGATGACCTGTTCCATCAGAAAGCGCAGGGTGTCCATAGCATTGCCGCCAAACCCTTGCGTTCCCCACACAGCAGGGGCTTCCCATGGAGAAAGTTCATCGTTCCAACTTTCCACGGGAATTGCCGCAAACAGAAAATTCCGGCTGCTTTGCGCGATCATTGCCACTTCATGGTCCATGCTCTGCAGTTCGTGTTCGCCGGTCATTTGGAGCAGTAGGTATTCTGCATAGGCTTCGCCGCAAATGCGGCAAGGTCTGTTCCCGATTTGCATTGTCTGTGCGGTCATTGCGGCGTCCTCCCGAAAAAACTTTGATAAGCCCAGTATAGCAACTGAAAAATTATTTTGCAATTCAAAAGGCTTTCATAGCCGTAGCAAGCAGTGTCTTCGTATATACAAAGACCATTTTGCGTTGCAAAATGCTTGTTGGGAAATCCCAAACCCTTGAACTACATCCGATGGATGCAGGCTACGCGTTTTTTGCAAAACGCTCTTTCAGCACACCACAGGAATGCGCAGCCATCACGGAATTGTGATGATTACAGGGATTGGGATTGCATCCCAACAAGCGAATGAACACAGCAGAATTTTAATTCTGCGTGCGAATTTAGCCTTTGTGCGCACAAAGGCTCTGCTTGCCACGGTTATGGTTCTGCGAATGCGATTGAGAAACTTTTCATTCGCATTGCAAACCGGGTGGCACTTTTGTATAATTGGTTCAATGAACACACGCATAAAATCGGAGAGGCTGTCCGATTAAAAATTCTAAAAATGCGCTATTGCAGGCCACTGGGAGGAATAGCATGAACAAGCAGCAACTCGCATCGAAAATCTGGGAATCTGCCAACAAGATGCGCTCTAAAATCGAAGCCAACGAGTACAAGGATTACATTCTGGGCTTCATGTTTTATAAATTTCTGTCGGACAAAGAAGTCAAATGGCTGAAAGAGAATGACTGGACAGACGAATATCTGCCGGATTTGACCGAAGACGATGCCGAAACGCTGGATATCGTTCGGAAGAATGTCGGCTATTTTATCGCCTATGAAAATCTGTTTTCCACATGGATCAGCAAAGGCAGCGACTTCAAGGCTGACGACGTAACGGTAGCATTGCAGGCATTCAGCCGTTTGATTGACCCGCACCACAAAAAGGTGTTTGACGGTGTCTTTGCTACGCTGCAAACCGGCCTGTCCAAACTGGGTGAAAGCTCCGGTGCGCGGACAAAGGCCATTCGCGACCTGATCTATCTCATCAAAGATATTCCCATGGACGGCAAGCAGGATTATGATGTTCTCGGCTTTATCTACGAATATCTGATCAGCAACTTTGCAGCAAACGCAGGCAAGAAGGCCGGCGAGTTCTACACGCCGCACGAAGTTTCGCTGCTCATGTCTGAAATCGTGGCGTACCACCTGAAAGACCGGGAAGAGATCAAAATTTACGACCCCACCAGCGGTTCCGGCTCACTGCTGATCAACATTGGTCAGTGTGCCGCACGGTATATGGGCAATGGCAACAACATCAAATACTACGCACAGGAGTTGAAGGAAAACACCTACAACCTGACCCGCATGAACCTTGTCATGCGCGGCATTCTGCCCGACAACATTGTAACGCGCAACGGCGATACGCTGGAGGAAGATTGGCCGTACTTTGAAGAAAACGACCCGGTCAACACCTACGACCCGCTGTTTGTGGATGCGGTGGTATCAAATCCCCCATATTCGCAGGCGTGGAATCCGAACGACAAAGAGAACAACCCGCGCTTTTCGGATTACGGCCTTGCCCCCAAAGGCAAGGCAGACTACGCCTTTTTGCTGCACGACCTGTATCACATCCGCAATGACGGCATTGTGACCATCGTTCTGCCCCACGGTGTTCTATTCCGTGGCGGTGAAGAAGGTACAATTCGCAAAAATCTGATTGACCACAACAACATTGATGCAATCATCGGTCTGCCCGCCAATATTTTCTTCGGCACAGGCATTCCCACCATCATCATGGTGCTGCGGAAGAATAAAAAGGATTCGGACGTTCTGATTATTGATGCGTCTAAGGGCTTTGAGAAGGACGGCAAAAACAACAAGCTGCGTGCCTGTGACATCAAACGCATTGTGGATGCTTACAAGGAACGCCCGGAGAAAATCGAAAAGTTCGCACGCAGAGTATCCCGCGCAGAGATTATCCAGAATGATTACAACCTGAACATCCCCCGGTATGTGGATTCCTCGGAAAAGGCTGAGAGCTGGGATATTTACGCTTCCATGTTTGGCGGCATTCCCGAGGCCGAACTGCAAGACCTATCTGCATACTGGACTGCATTCCCGCACTTGAAAGCGGCTCTGTTCAGCCCGGACAACGAAGCGTATTGCCATCTGAATGTGCAAAACCTGAAAAACGCAGTTCTGAACCACCCGGATGTGGTGGCGTTCAAGACCGCTTTCCAGAATGCTTTCGGTGACTTTGATGCCTACTTGAAGTCCGCACTCATCGACGGCATGACGCAGCTGAATGCTGCCGGCGAGGAAGAACGCCTGAGCCGGGAGATCTTTGCACGGCTGGCAGGAATTCCGCTGGTTGACCGCTATGCAGCATACCAGCTTTTGGACGATGACTGGAAGAAAATCGCCATTGACCTTGAAATCATCCAGACCGAGGGTTTTGCCGCAACCAAGCAGGTAGACCCCAACATGGTGCTGAAAAAGGATGCCGAAGTACAGGACGGCTGGGTGGGTCATGTGCTGCCCTTTGAGTTGGTGCAGAACGTTAAAATGCACGAGGAAGTAGCAGCGCTGCGGGCAAAGGAAACCAGACTCTCCGAAATCGCCGGAGAATATGAAAGCCATCTGGACGAACTGAGCGAGGAGGACAAGGAGCAGAACTTTGTGAATGACGCAAAGGACGCCTTTGTTGCCGCTGAGGTCAAAAAGGCCATCAAGGCGCGGGAAGTAGAGCCTGCCACTTTGAGCATCCTGAAAGATGTGGACGCGCTGTTTGCCGAGGAAAAGACCCTGAAAAAGAAAGTCAAGGACGACAGTGCGGCACTCCATCAGCGCACCAAGAGCGTGATCGAGCACCTGACCGATGAAGAAGTGTGTGACCTGCTGCACCGCAAGTGGATCTTGCCCCTGATGGAAAATCTGAACAGCCTGCCGGATGCCGTTCTGGACGATTTTGTGAAGCAGTTGGATGCCGTCTGCAAGAAATACGAAACCACCTTTGAGGACGTAGAGAGCCAGATTGCCGATACCGAGCACGAATTGCTGGGGCTGCTGGACGATTTGCAGGGAAATGAATTTGACATGAAGGGCATTGCAGAACTCAAAAAGTTGCTGGGAGGTGAATGATTATGCAGGATAACGGGAAGAAACCTGCCCTCCGGTTCAAGGGCTTCACTGACCCTTGGGAACAGCGTAAGCTGGGAGAAATAGCTGTAGAAAAACTTTCTAACGGCGTTATGAACCATCCCGCTAGCAATGCTACGGGTGTACGACACATTAATGTGATTAATATGTACACCCCTGACAAAATACATTTAGAAGATTTAACGTTTAGTTCTTATGACGGCGATGTGATTCAAAAATGTAATGTCGAAATCGGTGATATTTTTCTGACGCGTAGCTCACTAAAGCCAGAGGGTATTGCCGAAGCGAATGTTTTGCTCGATGATGGAAGATTTATTTATGACGACCATCTTATCAGATTGAAAATCAACAAAAACGAATACGTTCCATTGTTTGTAAAAATAAACCTTGGCGTACCGTTCATTAAAGAGCAATTTATTTCAAAATCTAAGACGACAGCATTTACGACTATTGGACAAGATGATATTAGCGAATGCGTTGGACTTTTTCCTGAGAAAGAAGAACAACAAAAAATAGCAATCTTTTTCCACAATCTTGACACCCTTATCACCCTTCATCAGCGTAAGTATGAGAAGCTAGTGAATATCAAAAAGTCCATGCTGGACAAGATGTTCCCCCAAAATGGGGCATCTGTACCGGAAATTCGCTTCAAGGGTTTTACTGACCCTTGGGAACAGCGTAAGCTGGAAGAATATCTCGAAGTTTCAGGTCAAAAGAACTTTGAAGGAATATATACCAAAGAAGATGTCTTGTCCGTTTCGGGCGATTTTGGAATTGTGAATCAGATTGAATTTCAGGGACGTTCATTTGCAGGAGCATCCGTTGCCAATTATGGTGTGGTTGAAACCGGCGATATTGTTTACACTAAATCACCCCTGAAATCTAATCCTTATGGCATCATTAAAGCTAATAAAGGAAAAAATGGCATCGTGTCAACGTTATATGCCGTTTACAAGCCAAAACAAAGTGCCAATCCAGAATTTGTCCAGAATTATTTTGAGCAGGATGCCAGAATGAATAATTATATGCACCCACTCGTCAACAAAGACCTGCTAATAAAAGTCAAGCCCTAAAATAAGAAAATTCGCCAACCAACCGCTGCCCATGACAAACAGCATTCAAATGCTAGTCAAAACACAGCGAGGGCGACGGAGGGGATAGCAAAGCAAGCCCAGCCAGCCCCCGCAAAATCAGGATAGCATTTGAATGCTTCGGTTTGTCAAGGGTTCGCTGCGCCAGCTAAGTGGTTCTTTGGATTTAGCTCAGGCTCAAGAGGAAATTACGTCCAAAAACAAATATCCATGCTTACTGTGAGCGTTCGGAGTCCATTACAGCTTTCACTTTAGCGTAGTAGATTCGTAAGAACTTGTTGGCCGAAGCCATCATGTAAACTTTGTAGGGCTTTCCCTCTGAGCGCTTTTTGTTCATGAACTGAAAAACAGGTTCATCCTGTGGCTGTGTTTGCAAAATAACAGTCATAATCAGAAAAAGTGTTCTTCGCAAAACTGCTGAACCAACTTTGCTGATTCCTTTGTCATTCCCAACGACCTTGCCAGAGTCGTTTGGCTGCGGCTCAATTCCCGCAAAAGCAATGAGAGATTTCTTGGAGGAAAAGCGGCGGACATCTCCGATTTCGGCCATCAGCTGAGGGCCGAGAGAAGGGCCGACGCCGTACATTTCCATCACGGTGTCAAATTCAGGAAGCTGCTGAGAGAGGCGAAGCATTTCCTGCCGGAATGCAGCAACTGACTGAGATACGGCTTTCAATTGAGCGACCTGTTGCTGGATAAGGAGTTTTGAGGTGGGCGATTTCGGAAGAGAAGCGGAATTAACGGCACAGGCATAGATCTCGTCCGATTTTGAACGAGTGAAAACGTATCCGTGTTTCTGGCACCACTTCAGATATTTTTTGGCAAAAGCATTCGCAGAAAGACTTGAAACGCACTCGCTGTGCCAGAAGTCTCCAATAAAATCGACCCATTTCTCGCACCCATTGTTCTTCACGGGGCTTGAAAACAATTTATTTGCATCTGGAAAGGTCAGGTCAAGAGATGAAATCAGATTATTCTTCAGCATAGTACGAATCGCTACGGCCTGCTGGTATTGGCGATAACAATTTTTCAAAGCCAGCCGGGTATCATCTTCTGGAAGGTACTGCCGCAGCCGTGTCCACTTGTCGAGCGTATAGTTGGCGATTTTAACAGCGTCTTTTTTGTCCGTCTTGACACGTCTTAAACTGTTGTTGTCGTAGTCGTGAATTAGAACAGGGTTGACTACGGAAACAAATAAGCCCGCATCGTGTAAAACGAAAGCAACCGGTTTGTGGTAATTCCCGGTGGCTTCCAGAACAACGCGGGTCTCTCCGTCCAGAGCTTTGAGCTTCTCCGCCAGATCGTGCAGGTTCTGGGCGGTATGTAAAACTTCAAAAGGTTCGAGTACCACTTCTCCGAAGGGGCGCATAACACAAACCATGCTCTTCCCTTTGGAAACGTCAATGCCTACTGCGTTCATGATCTTTCCTCCATTTTTTGTATTTGCAACCGGAATCCATCTTTACTCGTTGCCGATTCAATCTATTGGGTGACACGAACGCTCCGCTTGGCGGTGGCTCAACCTGCTTAAAACGAATGCTACAACAAGAGAGATGGCGAACTGTCTTTGTTGCGGGCGTAACTGCCCAGGGCGCAATGCGTCAGCCGATTACTCTCTTATTGTAACTTAGGTACGAGTTGGAATGGAATATGGCTGGCTACCATATCCGGTCCCAACCCTATTGTAATAGGTGCAAAAAACGACATGAAGGTATCCGCAGAAAATGCGCTCAAGGGACAAATCGTTTTTCCTGACATCAAGGAGCAAAGAACAATCTCTGAGTTTTTCCGCAATCTTGACACCCTTATCACCCTTCATCAACGTAAGTTGGAAAAGCTGCAAAACATCAAGAAATCTTGTCTTGAAAAGATGTTTGTATAAAAACAAGTGGTGCAATTTGCCCGCAACCAGAAGATGGACGTACCGGCGTTTGTTGTTTGGCTAAGGAGCAACGCAATTTCTCTTGTCCGTTCAGAATATGCAAAACAGGCTGACGAATGAAAATCAAGGCAATGTCAAACGCTTGGAACTGCTGTGTTTTAAGACTATCGGGAGTCAAAAATCAAAATTTGAGCCGAATACGCAAAACCGAGAGTGAAATTTTCAGCGAACATTCGGTAGGCGGTGGAAAATAGCTGCTGAAAGTGTGCATTTGCTCCTACTTGGGAACAGCGTAAGCTGGATGAAGCGTTTGATTTTACAGTTCCAAATAATACGCTTTCCCGTGCTGAACTAAACCAAGAAAGTGGTTCTGTTCGGAATGTCCACTATGGCGATGTCCTGATAAAATATGGCTCTGTGTTAGACGCTCAGAACGATGAACTTCCGTTTATAACCGGGAGAAGCAAAGACGATTTCAAAGGTGCACTTCTGCAAAACGGAGATATCATCATTGCTGATACTGCTGAAGATGAAACGACCGGAAAAGTCTGTGAAATCGTCAATATTCAGGATAAAGATGTTGTGGCAGGACTTCATACGATGGTGTGTCGTCCCAAAAATAAAACAGCAGAAGGCTATTTCGGCTACTACATGAATTCAAGCTCCTATCATCACCAGCTTTTACCGTTGATGCAGGGCATTAAAGTTCTATCCCTTAGTAAAACCAATGTTCAAAAAACAACAGTGAAATACCCGAAAGATAAAGCAGAGCAACAAAAAATTGCAGATTGCCTTAGACGTATTGACACCCTTATCACCCTTCATCAGCGTAAGCTGGAAAAGCTTGTACAAATTAGAAAAGCCTTCGCAGAGAGGTGCTTTTTGCAAAGTCGAAAGGAGTTCGTTATGGCGTTTACAAAAGAAGCCGATTTTGAAGAGGCGGTGGTAAAGCTCCTGATAGAACGCGGCTGGAAAGATGGTGTGCTGAAGAACTACACCGAACAGCAGCTGATCCAGAATTGGGCGAACATCCTTTTTGAAAACAACCGTGGCATTGACCGACTGAACGATTATCCGCTGACGGATGGCGAGATGCAGCAGATCATGGAACAGGTCATGAACGCGAAAACGCCGATGAAGCTGAATAAATTTATCAACGGCAAAAGTGTGCTTATCAAGCGTGACAATCCTGACGATAAGCTGAATTTCGGCAAAGAAGTGTCCCTGAAAATCTATGACCGTCTGGAAATTGCAGCCGGACTCAGCCGCTACCAGATCGCAGAGCAGCCAAAGTTCCCCACCAAGTCCAAAATTTTGAATGACCGCCGCGGCGATTTGATGCTGCTCATCAATGGTATGCCGGTCATTCACATGGAACTGAAAAAGAGCGGTGTTTCCATCAAACGGGCTTGCAACCAGATTGAAAAATACGCGGCAGAGGGCATTTTTACGGGATTGTTCTCGCTGGTGCAGATTTTTGTGGCCATGAACCCGGAAGAAACGGTCTACTTTGCCAATCCCGGCCCGGAAGGACAATTCAACCCCAGCTACTATTTCCATTGGGCGGACTTCTACAACGAGCCGATGAACGACTGGAAAGACGTTACAACGGCACTTTTGTCTATCCCGATGGCGCATATGTTGGTGGGCTTTTATACCGTTGCCGATGGTTCCGATGGCATTTTGAAGGTGATGCGCAGTTATCAGTACTACGCTGCCAGCAAAATTTCGGATGCCGTTTCCAAGGCGAAATGGGAGAATGACCAGCAGCGCGGCGGCTACATTTGGCACACTACAGGTTCCGGCAAGACCATGACTTCTTTCAAGTCCGCTCAACTGATTGCATCTTCCAAGGATGCGGACAAAGTGATTTTTCTGATGGACCGAATCGAGTTGGGCACTCAGAGCCTGAAAGAATACCGCAACTTTGCAGAGGAAAACGAGGAGGTGCAGGCTACCGAGAACACGGATGTTCTTGTGGACAAGCTGAAAAGTACTTCGCCGTCCGATACGCTCATCGTGACTTCCATCCAGAAGATGAGCAACATCAAGGATGATGCACAAAACAAGCTGAACCCCAACGACATTGCGCTGATCAACGCAAAGCGGTTGGTTTTTATCGTGGACGAGTGCCACCGTTCCACCTTTGGCGATATGATGCAGACCATCAAGCATACATTCCCGAAAGCACTGTTCTTTGGTTTTACCGGTACGCCGATCCAAGGCGAAAACCAGAAGAAAATGAGCACCACCGCCACCGTTTTCGGCAACGAACTGCATCGGTACAGCATTGCAGACGGCATCCGGGATCACAACGTGCTGGGCTTTGACCCTTACAAGGTGCTGACCTTCAAGGACAGCGACTTGCGGAAAGCGGTCGCACTGGAAAAAGCAAAGGCATATTCTGTGGACGAAGCTCTGGCCGACCCACAGAAGAGCAAGGTGTTTTATAAGTATCTGAATCTGCCGATGGCAGGCGGAAAAGATGCGCTCGGTGAGGAGATAAAGGGCATCGAGGATTATATTCCCAACACCCAGTATGAGGGCGAAGAACACCAGAAAGCCGTGGTGGAGGACATTTGCGAGAACTGGCAGACCCAGAGCCGCAACAGCAAATTTCATGCCATTTTTGCAACCTCCAGCATCCCGGAAGCCATCCAATATTACAAGCGGTTCAGAGAAGCCGCACCATGGCTGAAAGTCACCGCACTATTTGACCCCAACATTGACAACAACGGCAAAGGCATCACCAAAGAAGAAGGGCTAAAAGAGATCGTAGAAGACTATAACGCCCGCTATGGACAGGACTTCAGCATTCCGACCTTTGCCAAGATGAAAAAGGACATTGCGGCACGGCTGGCGCACAAATTGCCCTACCAGCGCATCGAGCGCACCCCGGAAAAACAGCTTGATCTGCTAATCGTGGTGGATCAGATGCTGACAGGCTTTGACTCCAAGTGGATCAACACCCTGTATCTGGATAAAATGCTGCAATACGAAAATCTGATTCAGGCGTTCTCCCGCACCAACCGACTGTTTGGCGATGACAAACAGTTTGGCACCATCAAGTATTACCGCCGTCCGCACACGATGGAGAAAAACATCGCAGATGCGGTAAAAGAGTATTCCGGCGATAAACCGTTTGGCCTGTTTGTAGATAAACTGGACAAGAACGTGGAAAAACTGAATGCCATCTATGCGGAGATCAAAGATCTGTTTGTGTCGGCGGGCATTGAAGAGTTTTCGCAGATCCCTGCGGATATGGCAGAGAGCAAAAAGTTTGCCGACCTGTTCCAGTCCTTCAACGAAAATCTGGAAGCAGCCAAGGTGCAGGGCTTCGAGTGGGATAAGCCCATTGTGATCATCAACGAGGATGCAGATGAGAAAACGGAACTTCATGCGGACTTTGACGAGAGAACGTTCAAAGTGCTGGCACTCCGCTATAAAGAGCTGTTCACGCCGAATCCGGATGGCAGTGAAAATGACCCGGACGATGACGTTCCCTATGCGGTGAACAGCTATCTGACCACCATTGATACTGCTGACATCGACACGGATTACATGAACTCCCGCTTTGAAAAGTACCTGAAAATTTTCTATCAGGAGGGTGCAGAAGCAGAAGCCATCCATCAGGCCGAAACGGAGCTGCACAAGACCTTTGCCACCCTCTCGCAGGAAGAACAGAAATATGCGAATATTTTCCTGCACGACATTCAAAGCGGCGCAGTGGTTCCGCAGCCGGGAAAGACCTTGCGGGAGTACATTGCCGAGTACATCGCCCAAAAGCAGAACGACCAGATCCACAAAGTAGCTGAAGTTTTCGGCTTGGACGAAAAGAAGCTGCGGGCATTCATGCGTGCAAACATCACCGAAGCCAACATCAACGAGTTCGGACGTTTTGATGACTTGAAAGCCACTGTGGACAAGGCAAAAGCAAAGGCATATTTTGAGGCAATTGAGGGGACAAAACTCATTCCTCCCAAAGTGCCTGTCAAGTATGATAAACTCTTGCGCGAGTTCATCGTAAGTGGCGGATTTGACCTAAAAATGCCGAAAGAATCATAAAATGGGTGCAAAATCACCCTGCTGACCAAGAGCCGAGGTGCGTCCTCGGCTCTTTTTTCGCGCCAAAATCCCAAAACACACCTACTTGGGAACAGCGTAAGCTGGGTGAAATTGCAGTTTTTTCTAAAGGTGTAGGCTACTCCAAAAATGATTTATGCGAAGAAGGCACTCCGATAATCCTGTATGGTCGCCTTTACACAAAATATGAAACCTGTATTTTTGATGTAGATACCTTTGTTAAAGAAAAAGCTGGAGGCGTATATAGCAAGGGCGGAGAAGTCATTGTGCCTGCTTCTGGTGAAACGGCGGAAGATATTTCGATCGCATCTGTTGTGGTTAAGCCCGGCATTCTACTGGGCGGCGACCTAAATATAGTATCGCCGACAGCTGAATATGATTCTGCCTTTCTCGCACTAACTATTTCGAGTGGAGCAACACACAAGTATTTATCGTCTCTTGCACAGGGAAAATCTGTTGTTCATCTTCACAACGCCGATATTCAAAGTGTGTCAGCTAAATTCCCGACAAAAAGGGAACAAGAAAAGATTCATTTGCTTTTTGGAAAAATTGATACCCTTATCACCCTTCATCAGCGTGAGCATATAAAACCGATTTTGGAGGTAAAACGTGTTAAATGAAATGAATGAAAACAACCTGTTCTGCGATTATTATGAGCAGTGGGTTGCCGTATACAAAGAGGGTGCAGTTCGCCCAGTTACATTGGATAAGTACAAAATGACCCTTTCTTGGGTGAAAAGGCTGGCACCTGATTTGAAGTTGTGCGAGGTTTCCAGAGTGACGTATCAGCAGCTTTTGAACGATTATGCCGTAGGCCATGAGCGTCAGACCACGATGGACTTCCACCATCAGCTGAAAGGAGCCATCATGGATGCCGTAGATGATGGACTGATTGTGAAAGATCCGACCCGAAAAGCGATCATCAAAGGCAAGCCCCCGGTGCCTAAAAAGGTGAAATACCTGAACCAGTTTGAACTGCATCTTTTGTTGAGCGACTTGGATCTACAGGGAAAACTCAACTGGGACTGGATGATTTTGCTGATTGCCAAAACCGGCATCCGCTTTTCCGAAGCTTTGGCGATCACTCCTGCGGATTTTGACTTTTCGCACCAGATGCTTTCCATCAATAAAACATGGGATTATAAGGGGAACGGCGGATTTCTGCCGACAAAAAATAAATCGTCTGTCCGTAAAATTCAAATTGACTGGCAGACGGTGATTCAGTTCGCAGCACTGGTAAAAGACGTTCCTGAAGATAAGCCGATTTTCGTGTTCAAGGAACACGCCTACAATTCCACTGTTAACGATGTTCTGGAACGGCACTGCAACCGGGCCAAGATCCCGGTTATCTCAGTACATGGTCTGCGGCATACCCACGCTTCGGTGCTTCTGTTTGCAGGGGTATCCATTGCAAGCGTAGCAAGGAGGCTGGGGCATTCCAGCATGACAACCACGCAGAAAACCTACCTGCACATCATTCAGGAACTGGAAAATCAGGACATCGACCTTGTAATGCGGTCACTCTCTGGATTAAGCTGATAAAATAATCAACCATCGCTCGCGCTGGTGAAGGATGATAAGAGAAAAGCCAAACCTCAAGCTGTACAGGATGTACGGTGAGGTTTGGCTTTTTGGTATCAGCTGCTCTTTTGATTTTCGTTCATGATTTTTCTGGCTCGTCCGCGTGTGGTGTCCTCAAAGGTTTCATCCTCGCTGAATCGCAGCCAATAGGGGTCTTCCATCAGGCAGGCATTGGTACGCTTAACAATTTCCCACGCATTGTAGTCCGGCAGTCCCATCAATTTCAAAATCTCTTTGCAATCCATCCGATTTTTCGGGAAGATTCGCTTCTTTGCCCAAACGACCACATCGACCAATGGAACTTCACGTTTGTCACCGATGAAAAGGTTCAGTGGGAGGCTGTACTGCGGCACGCCCTCATTTGCGCAAAGAGACTGCCCATCTTCGCTTAGGTGTGCAATTTCTTTTTCATCCATCATCAATTTCAGATAGGCCATTTTATCACCCCATGGCGGCTTTCAGGTAGTGCAGACGGTATTTCAGGTATTGACGGATCGCAGATGCTCTTTTTTCGCTCAACAATGCAAGAATAGGCGAGATGGACTGAATGATTTCACTATACAACTCGTCCAAGTCACGCGTTGGCAGCACAGGCTCATCGATCATCTTGATTTGCTGGGCATGGTGACTGCGGAACGGTTTGGCTTTGTCGAACTGATAACGGAGCTTCGTGTCAGTCAATTCTTCATCCGTTGCCCACGCAAGCAGACTACCGCCATTGTCGTAAATAGGCGGAGCATAATTTTTTCCATCCCGGACGATCACATCAAAATTGTTTTCGTGGCGGTCTTCGTTGCCGATAAAGGCGTCAAATGCCAGCATTTGATAAAGCCACTTCTTACCATATAGTTCTATCGCATACTGGAACAATGCTTCCGGTGAAGCGGCTCGACCGCTGGCAAGGAAATGGGCATCAGCCAAGTCTGCAAAATGATACAGCTGTTCATCGTCCGTTGTGAACTTGGGGCAGACGCTGACCACATCGCAGGAATAGGTCTGAATGTCGGGAAAGAGTTTGGCAGGCATCAACGTATATTCTACATGGGGCAAATTCAGCACCTGTGCAATCAGCGATGCCATCACCTCAGAATACGGCTCATACCCAGCGGTTCCGGCCTCTGTGATGGAGTTGCCCTTGACCATAACAAGCTGATCATCTACATGATACCAGCCCTTTGAGAGCATTCCACGGCTCGTCCGTGTTTCACGCTTTTCAACCAACTGGATTTTTGCAGGGACTTCAATTGGGCTCATGGTATCACGCTCCTTTGCCCCATTATACCATGTTTGGATGGATAGACAAGGTAAACTATGGTCAATAGCAAAAATCAAAAAATCAAATTGTTTTTTGAAATTTGAAGTAGAAAAGTCAAATCAAATATGAAATTTCGATAGAAACATTAAATTTTTCGCTCAATAAGTGAAATGAACGCTCAAAAAAATGAAATCCAAACCACAAAAGTGAAATTTGATGGTTGAATACTGAAAAAGTGTTAAAAAGATTTTAATATTCTAAATTCGACTTGAACTGTTTTTTGCATATCGTCCTTGCAGATAGCCCTTGGAGATGTTCTCACCTTTCCGGGGAGAAAACTCGGTCAGGGCGTAAATATCGGTCTGCATGGTCTTTTCGTCCTTTTCGGCAAACCAGATCTGATCACGCCGCAGCAACGTCAGGTCGAGAAGTCCGGTATCGTGCGTGGTGAAGATGAGTTGTGCATGATTTGTATTGATAGCGGCATCCTGCACCATCTCGATCAGATGCCTTGTCAGCAGCGGGTGCATACTGGATTCTATCTCGTCTACTACCAAAACAGAGCCGGATTCCAAAGCCGCAAGCCACATACCGATGCGAGAGAAGAAACGCTGTGTCCCAACGGATTCTTGCCCCAACGGGAGCCAGAAACCCTTAGAAGTGCTATCTTCGGCATCGAGAGTGTGCAGTGCGGAAATGATAGGCTCTTCCTTGGAGCCTGTAATGCGGATGCCCTTGATACCGAGGTCTGCATACAGCATTTCATGCAGGATACGTCTCTTTTCAGAGCCGCCCTGCCGGATGGCAGACAAGGTGGCATCCAGCTGCATTTCGGTTCCCATAAAGCCTGTCAGCTTTTCAAAGAACCACAGATACGCTTTTTCGGTCTGGGGGCAGTTCCACTCGTTCGAGCTGGACAGATAAAGGCGGTTTTCAGCAGTTCGTCCAGCAAGCGTGAACTGCTCTTGAATATTCTCGCGGAACTGATAGCCATTGTTTTCTCTTGAAAAAATCAAGGCTTCCCGGCCATTCGGCCAGTGATAGAGATATTCGGTCAGGACTTTGGATTTGTCAAACGAGAACCCATAGGCATACTTGATGCCGCCATAAAAATAGATGGCTTCAAAGCTGGTCGGCTGTGTAGGCTGGTCGGTGAAAGCAAACGGCTCTTGCGGAAGGGACTCACCTTTCAGCAGCTTGGCATATCGGCCACAGACCATTTCCCGCATGAGCAGGAGAGCATGGAGAACATTGCTCTTCCCGGCTGCATTTGCGCCGTACAGTGCCAGCACAGGCACAAGCTGTTTCTTCTCGTCCGGCGAAATCAGGCAATCAGACAGACTTTTATCCGTAGATGCTTTCAAGCTGATAATAGCCGTGTCCTTGATGGAGCGGTGGTTGGTGACTGAAAATTGAAGCAGCATCGCGATTCCTCCCAGATGATTTTCTGAATCCAGTGTACTCTGTTCTGGACAGAAAGTCAAATTTTGATTCTGAAATTTGCAAATATTCCGCAAAAATCAATAATAAAATCTAAAATATCGGCTTTTGATACCGTTCAGATGCTATCAGGAATCATTCTGCATACACGACTTCCCTCACCACTACCTCCTCCGCCTGCGCTTTCAGCCCGTTCATGTGCGCCACCCAGAGAAGCTGTGCGCGCTCTTTGTCCGGCGCGGGGTACTTGTCTAACAGAGTGGTCATCGTGCGTTCCAGACACGCGCAGGCCGTTTTCTGGACATCCTGCAAATGCGGCCAGAGCGTACCGTTCAGCAACACCCGGTTGTACAGCACAGGACGCTGATTCTTGAGATAGACCAGCCGCATCCGGCCATATTTGCCCAGCGGTTCGGAATCATTGGTCTGCGGCAGGGTGAGCAGGGGCAGCTGATACTCCCCAACCTGTGCGTAATGGATCTCGGTGCGGACGGCGTTCGTGTTCTTCATGGGAATTCTCCTTTGCATTTTCAACGTGTGTTATGGCCTTTGTGGAAAACAGCGCTTACTTCTTCCGATTCTGTGCGGTCAGCCAGTTGCCCTGCGCCTGATAGTAGTGCTCCATCGTGGTGGGGGCGTTCAGGATGGTGGTGCGCAGATAGGCCATGATGTTCTTGATGGGCTGGGTGGTGTTGGACATCACATCGAAGATGTACTCAACGTGCTGGCTGGTCAGCTTGTCCAGCCGCAGCCGGATGGCTTTGGTGGTCTGCGGCTGCTTGCCGACGTACTGGGTCTGCCGAGGACAGCAGTACATCTCCACAATGTTGTCCAGCAACTCCTCCAGCTTGTCGGGGTCGTACCGCTGGGCAAGGGTGTCGATCTCCAAACGTTCCCGAAACTCCTCCCGTACCTGTGCTTCCATCTGGTCAAAATCTGCGGATTCGCCTGCCTGCCCTGATAGATTAGTACTTTGTCTTTTAGTATTTTGTTTATTAGTATTTTGTTGCGTTGCCTTTTCCAAATTGGGCTCAGCCAAATTTGGAAAATCCAAAAATGGTGAAGAACAAGGTTTCATGCGGCTTTTCGGGCTTTTGGTTGCGGACGGGTTCGATGGCCCGCCTTCCTTGCCGGGAACGGCAGGATCGTCCTCAACAGGCGATTCATAAACCTGATAATCGTAGTCGATGATCTGCCCTTTGGCATTGCGGACTTTCTGACGGCGGATGTAGCCGTGTTCTTCCAGTTCCAGAACAGCGGTGCGTACACTGTCCAGACCATCCTTGCAACCAACGGTCAGCCCTTTCAGGCTGTAATCCCAATCGTCCGGCAGGGAGAGCATATAGGACAGCAGTCCCTTGGCTTTCAGGGACAGCCTCTTATCCTGCAGGTGGTGGTTGCTCATGACGGTGTAGTTGACATTTTTATTGACGCGGAATGTTGACATGGCGGCTTCCCTTTCAGCCCAAGGCGGGCAAGAGAAAACGCAACATTTCCCGGCTTTCGGGAAACGCTGCGTTCAGACAGGGAAGCCTGCTGTGAGCTGGCACAGCAACGGCAGCACTGCATATTTCTAACGGACATCTAACACAACTACACCTGAAATGCAGCCGCTGACGGCCTGTGTGAAAAAGGCTTTTTCTAACGTCATTTCGCAAAAAGCGGCTGATTTTTGCCTGCAAATTGCGGTGTGACGTGCCTTTTTGGAGGTTACAAGAATGCCCTCAGCTGCCAATGACAGCCGCGAGGAACCAGCTTCATCCAACAATTTCAAAGACTCGAAATCGTTTTGTCCTTAATCGGGCACGTGGGTTCGAATCCCACCATCTCCGCCAGAAGTCGCAGATTCAAACGAATCTGCGACTTTTTTATTTTGCGCTTTTACTGCTTGGAACGCAAAAGCATCGGCAAAAACCGGGCCGCAGATGTCCGTTCTCTCCTAAATTCTCTCCAACAGGAACTTTAACCGGTCGCCTGTTGAATCTGTTAAAAATACTACTGTTTGTTGAGACTGCTGTATCTTTGCATCCACTTGAATATGTAACTTCTGCCGCTGACACCATCAGTGTACCCAACGGCGGGAGAGAATGCAAGGATGTCACGCCCGAACCATGCTGCCGGGTGCGAATCCGATAAGATAAGTTAAAAGGTGTGCCTTGGGGATGCGGAAATAGGAGAACAACTCGCCCGACTGCCCATAGAAGTAGTCTAGCGTCATTTGGTGTGTCCTCGGATTTTCAACTGTGAGTGCTTGTTTATGTGGAAAACTATCACTCCTTTCCTGTCAGGTGTAAATATTGGCTCCAATGAAAAGGGTACTAAGCAAACAGGACTGCCTCACAAGATGTTGTGGAGCAGTCCTATTTACAAATTATTACATGAGAAAAATCACATCAAAAGAAGATGAGAATCTTCCTGTGCAAGCTGCTGCAAGTCCTCAGAATAACCACTGATACAGAATAGAGCAAAGTATTCGTCTCGATTCGCATTCCCCCACGGAACGACAGCAGCTTTTTCTTTCAGTTGGTGCAGTTCCGACAGCTGCATCGGAACATTTTGATGAAATTTGCACTCTCCAAAGATGATTTTGCTTCGGTCTGTGGTATCAATGGCGACAATATCGATTTCTGTATCTTTTCCACCCCACCAACGGCCAACACGGTCAAAGAGAAAGGGCAGTTTTCCTTGCGCGTTCAGCTCCCACATCTTTTGTCTGCAAATATCCTCGTAGACGTAGCCAACATGATTGGGGATAAACCCGGTTTTCAGCTTTGTCATTGCGATTTCCGGGTGGTCGCTTTCAATGAAAGAGCGCATGGGGTAAACAAATCGGAACCAGAACGCAAGAAAATTATCTTTAATGCGGTATTGCCCCTTTTTGCTGGTTTCAATATTTTTTTCGGTGGGAGGCACTTCTCGCTCCAGAATATCCAGATCGCACAATGTTTTTAAGGGCTTTGACAAACTGGTGGCTGGAAGCGACAGCACAGAAGCAATATCAGATATCCTCATGTTTCCAGATGCAATCGCACGGATGATGGAAAAGTAACTTCCGACATCCTGAACCTCCTGCCGCAGTAAAAATTCAGGTTCTTCATACAAAAAGCTCTGAGGAGTCATTACATTTTGCAGAATGGCGGTATCAATATCGGCACATGGATGAAATAATTCGATATACTTCGGAACACCGCCTGTGACAGCATAATATAAAATGCGGGTCTGTTCATCAAGATCAGGGAAGAATCGGTCGTAATAAGCGTATGGAATCTGCTTCAGCCGAATCTGTCCCGTTCTGCGTCCATACAAAGGGCTGGAGTAAGAAAGAGTCTGCTCCATCATCATGTGAACCAGAGAGCCGCAAAGAATCACTTCTACATTTTTGTTTTTCAGAATAGTATCCCAGATTTTTTGAAAAACAGAAGGAAATGCTTTGTCTGCCTTGCCCAGATACTGAAACTCATCCAACACAATGACCAGTTTTTTATTTTCCTGAGCAGAGAGAAGAACGGAAAAAATCATCTCCCAGCTTGCATCGGTTGCACTTTTCAATAAATCGTTCTGGAGAAAATCAGCAGCCATCAACCGGAAGGCGTTTCGGTTTGCCTGAATGCTTTCCTCCGTTGCCAGATAATAAAGAGACGGCTTCTCTTTGCAGAATTCTGACAAAAGCGTGGTTTTTCCTACACGGCGACGACCATAGAGAACGAACAAAGAAGATTCCGGCTTTTCATAAGCGGTCTGTAATACGGACATTTCCTGTACACGGTCAACAAAAAACATAGCGGCTCACCTCACGACTGATTTGATGACGGGTTCAGCTTCATTGTACGCCTCAAAGATTATTATGTCAAGAATAATTACTTAAAGAATAATCTTTGCATCTAAGCAAACAGGACTGTCTCACAAAATGTTGTGGAGCAGTCCTGTCTGTTTAGTATGTAATGGTCATTGCACCCTCGTGGCATTCCTGCGCATAGGTGCGGATGAGAACAGGGCGGCGATTTTCGATGTGCAGCACAAATCCATCAGCCTCCCAAAAGTGCCCATCCAACAGAACTTCGCCCTGAAATGTAATCCGGCGGAGCTTCTGTGCGGCGTCGGTCACCTCAACGGTGCAAAAGCGCTGCAAGTAGCTGCAAATAGCGGCGGCGTGGGAGACGACAAGGGCGTTCTGCCCCTCCGGGAGCGAATCCAGCAGTTCGTGGATGCAGTCTGCCATCCGGGCGCTGACCTCACGGAAGGACTCGCCGTCCGGATTTTTGAAGTCCGGGTCTTCGTATTGGCGTTTCCAGAACGAAGCGTCCTGCCCGGTCGTGTCGCCGGTGCGGCGCTCGGCAAGGCGGGTGTCCTGCCGGACGGGAAGCCCCAGCAGCTGTGCGGTCTGGAGCGCACGCAGCGAAGGGGACGACCAGACGAGCGAGACCGTGCGGAAAGCGTCATTTTGAAAGACTGCGGCGGCCCGCTGAAGACCTTCGGCAGAAAGGCCGGGGTCGGGGCTGGAACCGCCGCGCTCCGGGATGGAATGGCGCAGGAGAAGAAGGGTTGTCATGAAAGCCTCCGATTAAAAAAGTGACTTCAGTATAGCAGATTCGGGAAAGCAGATGCAAGAAAACGAGCCGAAAGAACGACGGGGCCGATTCACTCCCCCTCAAAACGCAACCAAATTGCAAAAAATGTTACAATTTTCTCATGAAAAAAGAAGACTGGATTTCTCCAGACTTCCCATAGTATGTATCAATGGTTGCAGTTCAAGATCTTCTCAAGCGTATCCGCAAACCTGACATCCTGCTCCTTCGTCCGCTTTGGGCTCCCCTTGGGGTGCTTTCCGGCACGGAGGAGCTTTTTGTTTTCGTATCGCCGCAGCATGAGCGCGTCAATGTTGTCGACTGTGTATTCCAGACCATTCTGATTCAGCACCCGTGCGCGCTTGGCAAGGCACATACTCGCCAGCCCGTAGTCCTGTGTTACGACCACATCCCCCGGCTTTACCCGGTTGACCAGCGCAAAGTCTACACTGTCAGCCCCTTTATCGAACACCAGCGTCTGCGCACCTTCCCGCTCGATTTGGTGAGAGGTGTCGCACAGGATGATGGCAGGAATACTGAACCGCTTTGCAATCTGCAAGGTCAGATCCACCACAGGGCAGCCATCTGCATCAATCAAAATTGTCATGTGTGTCCCTCCATCACCCACCGAAATGCTTTCGCCGTACGCAAATCAGCGTCCTTAAAGTGTCCACCGCTGTTCCATTCAAGGGTGCAGTCTGCGCCACGCTCTGTAAGCCGACTGTGCAGCGTACGGAGATTATCCCCTACCGCAGCCATGATGGTGTTTTTCGTGCGCTCTTCCTTGTCGCCAAGGCTCAGATAAACGCGCTGTGCCTGTATCGGGTGCTGCTGTTCAAACTCCATCCAGCCCGGAAACCACACCGAGGGAGAAGCGGCGGCGATACCGTAGAACAAATCGGTCTGGGTGGATGCCCACAGCGCAAACAATCCCGCCAGCGAGTAGCCGCCCAGAATGATTTTGACGTTTTCCGGGAGAGGAAACTGCTGCTCCAGTGTGGGAATGACCTGCTCCGTCAGAAAGCGCAGGGTGTCCCCAGCTTTGCCGCCGAAGCCTTGCTTTCCCCACACGGCAGGGGCTTTCCACGGAGAAAGCGCATCGTTCCAGCTTTCCACTGGGATAGCCGCAAACAGAAAATTTCGGCTGCTTTGTGCGATCGCCGCCACTTCATGATCCATACTTTGCAGCTCATGCTCACCTGTCATTTGGAGCAGCAGGTATTCTGCATTGGCTTCGCCGTAAATGCGGCAAGGTGTGTTCCCGATTTGCATTGTCTGTGCTGTCACTGCGGCATCCTCCTGAAAAAAAATTGATAAGCCCAGTATAGCAACTAAAAAATCATTTTGCAATTCAAACGGTTTTCAGAGCAGGCGCAAGCGGCACAGAGGTACATTCCCCTCTGCTCTCTGGCAAATTACAGCGCGGATGTGATATAATGGAGAAAAACCACCGGGGAACGGCACAAAAGAAGGAGACTGGCATGATGGGGCAGAGGCAGCGAGAACAGGTTCAAAGAGGCTGTGCGGTGGGCACCGTGGTGCTGCTGGCATGGCTGTGCCGGGTGCTCCCGCTGGAGGGGATGCCCTCCGGCCTGCAGGAAGCCTGCGGCATCCTCCGGCTGTGCAACCGGCAGATGTTCCGGGTCTACCGTGCCCTCTCCGGCCGGGATCTGCAATCGCTGAAGGAGCTGCACCAGCAGGTGTGGGCCCCCGCCCCCGAGGCTCCGGTGCTGCCCGTGGTGCAGGATGCAAGACCTGACCCCGCTCCCGCCCCGGCCCCGGCCCCCGCTCCCGCTCCTGAGACCCCGGTGCTCCCGGCGGTGCAGGATGCCAAGCTGATCCAGACCGGCACCAGCGGCTGGCTGGCAGACCTGATGCTGGGCGCAGGCGCGGTGCTGTCCGCAGCGGGATATTGGATGGAGCGCAAGCGCAAGGCCATGTTCTACAAGTCCCAGCACTGAACCCCAACCCCCAAAGGCCCCGGGCAAACGCCCCGCTGACCCTTTGGGCCATGCATCACATTCTTTGACGATTCCCCCCAAAAAGTTGCTCCCCAGAATCTCCTGTTGATCGCTATCCCCTGAGGCAGCGGGCCCGCACGCCGCTGCCTCGCCCCGGAGGGTCCCGCAAGCCCTCCGGGGCTTTTTTTGTTGGCGGCATGGCCCGTTCCGGCAGAAAAAAACAGGGCTGCTCCACATCTCTGTGGGGCAGTCCTGTCTGGCTGCGCGGGTCGGCGCACGGGCTTCCGTGGTTTCCGGAAGGGTGCGGCTCAGCGCGCGGTTTTCTTTTCCTCCGGAGCCTCCGGGTTGTTTTCCAGGTTCAGCTCGGGCATCAGCTCGTTGCTGATGATGGTCAGCATCTGTTCCAGCTTCTTCACGTCCTCTTTGGGGAAGCGCTTGTTCACCCGCTGGACCACCGTGCTCAGGTAGGAGTAGCTGATGTTGTAGTAGTCGATATACTTCTGGGTGGGCCGCAGGTGATACTCCCGGCGGTCGGTGGTGGACTGGATCTTTTCCACATAGCCTTTGCGCACCAGCGAGCCGATCTTATACGCCGCGTTGGGGGTGGAGATCTGCATCATCCGGGAAAACTCCGCAATGGTGGGCTCCCCCATGGCCATAATGCCCTCCATGCAAAAGGATTCCACCGTGGTCAGGGTCGCCTCACGGGTGGCAAAGCGCTGGAACACGTTCTGGTAGAAATGGAGCTTGAACTTGGTATAGACATCGTTGAATGCTTTTTCCAGCATGGTACGGTCTCCCTTCGAACACTCAATTTCCTTTAGTATATCACGCTTTGGTCTTTTTGCCCAGCTTTACGCGCAGAATGTTCAGCACCACCAGCTCCAGCACAATGGCAACGCCCAGCAGGATCAGCGAGGTCCACAGGCTGGCGCTGCTGCCCAGGAACATCTGGGTCAGGCCGGTGATCACATAGCACGCGGCAGAACAGGATGCGGCGGTAATGGCATAGGGCAGCTGGGTGGAAACATGGTTCACATGGCTGCAATGCGCACCGGCAGAGGCCATGATGGTGGTGTCGGAAATGGGAGAGCAGTGGTCGCCGCACACAGCGCCGGACAGGCAGGCCGCAATGGAGACCACCAGCATCTCGCCCTGCGGGAAAGCGTGGCAGACAATGGGGATCAGGATGGAGAAGGTGCCCCAGGAGGTGCCGGTGGCAAAGGCCAGGAACACCGCCACCAGGAAGATGATGACCGGCAGCAGGTACTGCAGGGCGGCAGCGGAGCCGCCCAGCAGGTTGGCAACGTAATATTTTGCACCCAGCAGGTTGGTCATGCCGGAAAGCGTCCAGGCCAGGGTCAGGATCAGCATGGGGCTGACCATGGCCTTGAAGCCCTCGGGGATGCAGGCGGCAAAATCCTGGAACGTCATCACGCTGCGGACACGGTAGAACACAAAGGTGAACATCAGGGCAATGCTGCTGCCCAGCACCAGACCGGCGGAGGCGTTGCAGTCGGAGAAGGCGGTGATGAAGTCCACGCCCTCAAAGAAGCCGCCGGTGTAGATCAGGCCAAGGATGCAGGCCGCGATCAGCACCAGCACCGGGGCCACCAGATCAATGACATGGCCGTGGGCATCGTCCTCGGCATCCACATCGTCACCGTAGGGGCGGTCAGCCGTGGTGAAAAGGTCACCGGCCCGGGCGTTGTCCTCGTGCTGCTTCATGGAGCAGTAGTCCGTGCCCGTGAAGATGAGGAACAGGCTCATCACAATGGTCAGCAGGGCGTAATAGTTGTAGGGAATGGTGCGCAGGAACATGGTAAAGCCGTTGATGCCGGAGCCTTCGGGCACGCTGGAGGTAACGGCGGCGGCCCAGCTGGACACCGGCGCAATGATGCACACCGGGGCGGCGGTGGAATCAATGAGGTAGGCCAGCTTTGCGCGGGAGACCTTCTGCCGGTCGGTCACGGGGCGCATCACGGAGCCCACGGTCAGGCAGTTGAAGTAGTCGTCCACAAAAATGAGCACGCCCAGAATAAGGGTGGCAAACTGTGCCCCGGCCCGGGTGTGGATGTGGGTGGAGGCCCAGCGGCCAAAGGCGGCGCTGCCGCCGGCCTTGTTCATCAGGGCCACCAGAATGCCCAGCATTACCAGAAAGACCAGAATGCCCACGTTGCTGCTGTCAGAGAGCTTGGCGACCATGCCGCCGTCCTCGTTGAAGAACAGGGTGGTGACCGCCAGCTCCAGGTTGCCGTTGGCAAAGAGCAGCGCGCCGGTGGCAATGCCCACCAGCAGGGAGGTGTAGACTTCCTTGGTGTTCAGGGCCAGCACAATGGCCACCACCGGCGGCAGCAGGGAAAGCATGGAGCTGTACACCGCGGGGGCGTAGCTGGCCGGGTCGGCAATGGTGCCGGGGGTGGCTGCGGTGCACCACAGCAGCAGGGCAAACACCAGCAGTGCCCCCACCCAGGAGAGATTTGTCTTTTTCATAAATGATTCCTCACTTGATTTTTTGTCCCGGCCCGGGGCAGACTATCCCTATTGCAAACGGAAAGGGGGCCGCCGCCACGCCGGATTATAAAGCGCTGTATTTTGAGCTGTTCCGCGCCAACGAACAGGCCATCCGCCTGCTGACTGCCGCCCAGCAAAAGGCAGAAGCGCAGGTGATGGAAGAGGACAGAGAGCCGCTGTATATGCACGGCCAGCCTGCCCACAATGCCAAAGGCTCCCCCTTTGGGGGAGCTGGCAGCGCCAACGGCGCTGACTGAGAGGGCGAGGCCGTTACCCCTTCTTCGCCTCTGCCTTTGCGGCAAACTTGGCGTTGTTGATGATGAACCGCTCGTGCACGCCGCCGCCCACGGGGCCTTTCTCGTCGTGCAGGGAGACCTTGAACACCAGCTTGCGGCCCTCCACGGCGGTCAGCTCGCTCTCGCAGGTCACGGTCATGCCCACAGGGGTGGGGGCGCTGTGCTCCAGCTCCAGCCGGGTGCCCACGGTGCCGCAGCCCTCGTCCAGCGCGGCGGCAACGCTCATCCAGCAGGTTTTTTCGGCCAGTGCCACCAGCGCGGGGGTGGCAAACACGTCCAGCGTGCCGCTGCCCATGGTCTTTGCAGTGTTCTCGGAAGTAACGGCGACACTTTGCTCGCCGCGGATTCCAGCTTCCAACATAAAAATACGTCCTTTCCAGATGCCCGAAGGCGAAAATTTAGAAATACATTGTTAGAATACCACACTTTTGGCACAGATGCACCTGTTTGGGCGTTTTTTTCTGCAAATCTCTTTCTGTTTGGCGCAATTTGCGGTATCATTGGCCCGAAAGGGATGGAAAAAAACATGAACGACTTCTGGAAATCCTACGATATCACCCATGCGGAGCTTGGCCCGAACTTCCGGTGTTACCCGCTGTACGGTAAAATCCATTTGATCGAGCTTGCCCTCTCGTTGGTGTTCATTGTGGGGATGGCCCTGTGGTACCGCCGCAGCTCGGCCTCTGCCCGGCGGCGCATCCTCGTGGGCGTTACCATTGCCCTGCTGGCCGATGAAGCTGCCCTGCTGCTGGGCATGGCTCTGACCGGTCAGTGGAACTGGAGCTATCTGCCTCTCCATCTGTGCAGCATCAATGTGTTCGTCTGTCTGTACAATACCCTCACCGATCAGAACTGGTGCAAGGAGGAACTCTATGCCCTCTGCATCCCCGGTGCGGCGCTGGCTCTGCTCTGCCCCAGCTGGCTGGACGTGCCCTCCTGGTGGACGCTCATCAATCTGCACTCGATCAGCATCCATGCCCTGCTGGTGCTCTACCCGGTTCTGCTTGTGGTGAGAGGCTACCGCCCCAGCGCCCGCCGTGCCCCGCAAGTGCTGGCTTTTTTGTTTGGCTCTGCCCTGCCTATTTACTTCTTGAATAAACCACTGAATACCAATTTCTACTTTCTGAACAATCCCTACGGCAATGTCATCACCAGTGCGTTTACCCGCCTGCTGGGTGAAAAATACTATATTCTGGGCTTTCTGCCCGCCATTGCGGTGGCGCTGTGTCTGATGTATCTGCCGTGGGTGGTAGCGGATGCCCGGCACAAAAAGAGAAAATAAGTGCTTTCTGCAAGCTGCCTTGTCCCCACCGGGCAGGGCGGCTTTTTGTTTGCCCCAAAACGCCTGCTGTCTGCAAATTAAAACTGCAAATTTCTTGCGTTTTGCGGTTTGTTTTAACTTTTTTGAAAAGCAGGCAGAAATCTTTGCAAAACCCCTTGACAGAAGCTTTTCTGCATGATAATATGAACACATGAACAGACGTTCATGTAAAACACGGCAAAAGGAGAACGGACATGATCGGATTGGAGCAGATGACCCCGGCGGGGCAGGAAAACACGGAACCGGTGGTGATGCCGGATGACGAGGTGCTGTATGAGCTGGCCGACCTGTTCCGGGTGTTCGGCGACTCCACCCGCATCAAGATCTTATATGCGCTGCATGACAATGAGCTCTGCGTGCAGGACATTGCCAACGCGGTGCAGCTGAGCCAGTCGGCAGTGAGCCACCAGCTCCGGGTGCTCAAGGACACCAAGCTCGTGCGCTTCCGCCGGGATGGCAAAACCGTTTACTATGCACTGGATGATGACCATGTGAGAAGCATCCTCTCGATGGGCATGGACCACATTGAGGAGTAAACGGAAAACGCAGTACAAAGCCTCCGGGCGCACAAGGCGTGCCTGAGAGGTCCACATAAAATAAAGAGAGGTACCTATGATGAAGAAGACCTACAAGATCGAAGTTGACTGCGCAAACTGCGCCCAGAAGATGGAGGATGCCGCCAACACCGTTGCAGGTGTGGCACAGGCTACCGTCAGCTTTATGACCCAGAAGATGAAGGTCGAGTTTGCTGAGGGTGCAGACCCCCACGATACCATGGTGAATGTTCTGGCTGCCTGCAAAAAGGTCGAGGACGACTGCGAAATTTTCGATATCTGAGGAAACAGGGGTTTGTAACTCCGGTGCGGCTCCCCTGCGGGGGAGCTTTTTGTGACGCATTTTTCGGACAGAACGGCCCAAAAGCCGGTGTGGGAAACTGTGGAAAAGAAAACGGGTTTTCAACAGTTTCCACCGGGTTTTCAACAACCTCTGAGAAAAAGTGCAAAAAGAAACGCGAAAAAGCAGGTTTTCTCCGGGAAAAGTCCGTGGAAAACTCAGGGGAAAACGTGGAAAAGTCTATCCCGTGGGGAAAATCTGTTGAATCCACCCCGCCCGCCGCGGCGCATTGCGGCCCAGAACCCAGAAAAAAGGAGAGTACAGATATGAATAAAAAGCAGAAGAAGAACCTGTACCGGATCATTGCTGCTCTGGTGCTGGTGCTCATCCTCAAATTGCTGCCCCAGTTCCCCACGCCGGTGGAGCTGCTGCTCTACTGCATCCCCTATCTGGTGGTCGGCTGGGATGTGCTCCGCAAGGCACTGCTGGGCATCAAGAACCGCCAGCCCTTTGACGAGTGCTTCCTGATGGCCGTTGCCACCGTGGGCGCGTTTGCGCTGGGCGATTATGTGGAGGGCTGTGCCGTTATCATCTTCTACCAGATTGGCGAGCTGTTCCAGAGCGTGGCCGTGGGCAAGAGCCGCCAGAGCATTTCCAGCCTGATGGATATCCGCCCCGATTACGCCAACGTTGAGGACGAGGACGGCAAACTGGAGCAGGTGGACCCCGATGATGTGGAGGTGGGCACCGTGATCGTGGTCCAGCCCGGCGAGCGGGTGCCCATTGATGGCATCATCGTGGAGGGAACTTCTGCCCTGAACACCGCCGCCCTGACCGGCGAGAGCCTGCCCCGGGATGTCCGCTCCGGCGATGAGGTCATCAGCGGCTGTGTGAACATGACTGGCCTGCTGAAGGTCCGGACCACCAAGGAATTCGGCGAATCCACCGTTTCCAAGATCCTCGACCTTGTGGAAAATTCCAGCATGAAGAAGGCCCGCACCGAGAACTTCATCACCCGCTTTGCCCGGGTCTACACCCCCGCCGTCTGCTACGGCGCACTGGCGCTGGCCTTTGTTCCCCCCATCGTTCTGCTGCTGATGGGCCAGCCCGCCCGCTTCGGTGACTGGGTCTACCGCGCTCTGACCTTCCTGGTCATCAGCTGCCCCTGCGCTCTGGTCATCTCCATCCCGCTGAGCTTCTTCGGCGGCATCGGCGGTGCGTCCGCCTGCGGCATCCTGGTCAAGGGCTCCACCTATCTGGAGGAGCTGGCCCGCACCGGCATCGTGGTGTTTGATAAGACCGGCACCCTGACCCAGGGCACCTTCAAGGTGGTGGGCATCCACCCCGAAAACGGCGTGACCGGGGATGCCCTTGTGGAAGCTGCCGCTCTGGCCGAGAGCTGGTCCAAGCACCCCATCTCCCTGAGCATCAAGAACGCTTACGGTAAGGACATCGACCCCAGCCGTGTGACCGATGTGCAGGAGCTGGGCGGCCACGGCGTGACCGCAAAGGTGGACGGCAAAACCGTCGCCGCCGGCAACGCCCGCCTGATGGCAAAGCTGGGCCTGACGGTTCCCGAGAGCACTGAGCCGGGCACCATCGTCCATGTTGCCATGGAGGGCAGATACGCAGGCTATCTGCTCATCGCCGATGTGGTCAAACCTCACAGTGCCGCTGCCATCAAGGGCCTGAAACAGGCCGGTGTCCGCAAGACGGTCATGCTGACCGGCGATGCGGAGCCTGTGGCAAAGGCCGTTTCCGCCGAGCTGGGGCTGGATGAATACCATGCAGGCCTGCTGCCCGGCGACAAGGTGGACCAGATCGAAACGCTCCTCGCCGCAAAGCAGCCCAAAGAAAACCTCGCTTTTGTGGGCGACGGCATCAACGATGCCCCGGTTTTGTCCCGTGCGGATGTGGGCATCGCCATGGGTGCTCTGGGCTCCGATGCTGCCATTGAGGCCGCTGACGTTGTCCTGATGGACGATGACCCGGCCAAGATCGCGCTGGCCATGCGCATTGCCCGCCGCACCCTGCGCATCGTGTATCAGAACATTGTGTTTGCTCTGGCGATCAAGTTCGCCTGCCTGGTGCTGGGTGCGCTGGGTCTGGCCAGCATGTGGACCGCCATCTTCGCCGATGTGGGCGTGATGGTGCTGGCCGTGCTGAACGCCACCCGTGCCCTGTACACCAAAGATCTTGCAAAAAAGAACGCGCAGTGACCGTGCTTTCTGCCCCCGCCTGAGTGCTGATGCCCCGGCGGGGGCTTTTCACTGCCGGTGAATTGCATTCTGCCCGGAGTGATGGTACAATAGGACACAGTGACTCCCGCCGCCGGACGTTTTTCCGGCAGATAGATGGAAGAAAGAAGGCTTTTTATTATGAGCATGAACACGGTTCCTGAGCGTCTGGCTGCCCTGCGGGCTGCCATGAAGGCCAACGGCGTGGACGTTTATCTGATCCCGGTGGGTGACCCGCATTCCAGCGAGTACCTGCCCGACCATTACACCTCCCTGACCTATTTCTCCGGCTTCCACGGCGAAAACTCCAACTTCGTCGTCACCCCCACCGAGAGCGCTGTCTGGGCAGACGGCCGCTA
Source organism: Faecalibacterium hominis (ex Afrizal et al. 2022) (assembly GCF_049545105.1). Classification (NCBI taxonomy): domain Bacteria; kingdom Bacillati; phylum Bacillota; class Clostridia; order Eubacteriales; family Oscillospiraceae; genus Faecalibacterium; species Faecalibacterium hominis (ex Afrizal et al. 2022). Next base: position 2,163,645 of record NZ_CP186860.1, read on the forward strand.
CTTTGTGCAGGCGGAAAAGGAGATCGCCGGTACCGAGATCCAGCTGATGCGGATGGGTGAGCCGGGCGTGCCCACCGTGGAGGAATACTGCGGCAAGGTGCTGCCGGAGAACGGCGTGCTGGGCCTGTGCGGCCTGACCGCTTCCTGCGGGCTGGTGCGCGGCGTGCAGAAGGAGCTGGATGCCAAGAAGGGCACCATCAAGACCCTGAACCTTGAGGATGAGCTGTGGACCGAGGGCCGCCCCGCCCGGCCTGCCACCCCGGCATGGATCCTGCCCAAGGAGTATGCAGGCTTCTCCCCTGCCGAAAAGCTGGAGCGCCTGCGCGGCAAGCTCAAGGAGCTGGGCTGCACCGCACAGCTGGTGGGCAAGCTGGATAATCTGGCCTGGCTGCTGAACCTGCGCGCCATGGATATCCAGTGCACCCCCTATGCCATGTCCTACTGCTATGTGACTCCGGAGCGCGCGGTGCTCTTCATCAACACCGCACGTCTGGGCGAGGAAGCTGCCGCAGAGCTCAAGGTCAACGGCGTGGAGATCCAGGAGTACGATGATGTGCTCAAGTTCCTGGCCGCTGAGACCGAGCCCCAGACCGTGCTGGCCGACCCTGCATCCGTGAACTTTGCCGTTTACGAGACTCTGCAGAACAACGCCGCCCTGACCGTGAAGGATGAGGCCGACCCCCTGCTGCCCATGAAGGGTGTGAAGAATGAGGTCGAGCTGGCTCACGACCGCGAAGCCCATCTGCGGGATGCGGTTGCCATGGTGCGGTTCCAGAAGGAGCTGGAAGAGCGTCTGGCTGCCGGGGAAGAGCTGACCGAGCTGACTGTGGACGAGATCCTCCACAAGTACCGCTCCGCACAGGACAAATTCATCGTGGAGAGCTTTGGCACCATTGCCGCCTACGGTGGAAACGCTGCCATGATGCACTACCACGCCACCGAGGAGGACCATGCCAAGCTGGAGCGCAAGGGCTTCCTGCTGGTGGACAGCGGTGCCACCTATCTGGACGGCACCACCGATATCACCCGCACCTACCCGCTGGGTGAGCTGACCGAGGACGAAAAGCTGTTCTACACCTGGACCCTGCAGTGCCACATCGACATCGCAAAGGCTGTCTGGCTGAACTACTGCGACGGCCACATGCTGGATACCATCGCCCGTGAGCCGCTGTGGCAGCACCTCATCAACTACCGCTGCGGCACCGGCCACAGCGTCAGCTTTGTGGGCAACGTCCACGAGGGTCCCCACGCCCTGAACGGCCGCAACACCACGGTGTTCCAGCCGGGCATGATCATCACCGATGAGCCGGGCGTGTACGAGGCCGGTCAGGTGGGCATCCGCATTGAGAACGAGCTGGAGTGCTACCACAAGGCCGACAACCAGTACGGCACCTTCCTGGCCTTCCGTCCGCTGACCTTTGTGCCCATTGCCACCTCTCCTGTGGTGCCCGGTGTCCTGACCCGGGACGAGCTGGACTGGCTGAACGCCTACCACCGCGAAGTGTTTGAGAAGCTGGCTCCCCGCCTGAATGAAGAAGAGCGGGATTGGCTGGCAAAGAAGTGCGCTGCCATCGGAGCATAACCACAAAAAAGGGAGACCCCGCAGGGGGTCTCCCGATTTTGGTTTATTCTTTCCGGTTTTTCCAATATTCCTTGGCTTCCTCAATGATCTTTTTGAAGGGGCCGGAGGGGTAGGTGCTCTCGGCGATATCCACCAGGAACTTGTACAGCTGGGGCCGCACCTCCTCGTACATTCCAAGGCGGGTGTAGAGGTCTTTATAATACCGGAACGTCTGGATCTTGTTCTGCACGATGGAGGCCGGGTTGATCTGGGTGTGGCAGATGCTCTGGGGATTCTGGACGTAGTAGTAACCGGCTTTGTCAATGGAGACAAAGGTCTCGGCATACTGGATATACTGCATGTTGAACACCAGATCCTCGGCCCATTTCAGCTCGCTGGTGAACTGGATGTCATTGCCGGTGAGCAGGATGCGGCGGTAGAGCTTGTTCCAGAGCACACTGTAAAAGTAAGAGGCAGGCTTGTCCATCAGCCGCAGGGCAAAGGTGTCCTTGTCGTAGACCCCGGCGGGCAGGAAACCGTATTCCCGCACCTCAGGGGGCCGGGCAACACTCATCACGCCCAGATTGTCCTCCAGCTTTTCCAGCACCTGCTCGGGCTTTGTGGCCCCGGCGGGGATCACCATCTTGTAGGGCGCAATCACAAGATCTGCGTGGTGCGCCTCGGCGGCTTCCACCAGATGCTGGGTGAAGTCCGGGTCAATGTAGTCATCGCTGTCCACGAACTGGACATACTCGCCCCCGGCCAGCTTCAGGCCCAGGTTGCGGGTGTCGGACACGCCGGAGTTCTCCTTGTCCACCAGCACGATGCGGCTGTCCTTGGCGCGGAACTCCTCACACACGGGCAGGCTGTGATCCTTGGAGCCATCGTTCAGGATGATGAGTTCGATGTTTTTATAGGTCTGGTTCAGGATGCTGCCGATGCAGCGGGCCAGATGATTCTGAGCGTTGTATACGGGCAGGATGATGCTGACGAGCGGCTGATCCATGGCGGTGTCCCCCATTTCTTTTTTCGTCCATAATACTCCCTCATGGCGCAAAAATCAAGCGCTGTGCAGAGAGAAAGGAGGAGCGGATATGATCTTTCACATTGCGGTGTGCAGCCCGGACCCTGTGCTGCGGGGCCGGGTGCAGCGCCACTGCATGGAATATTATGCCCGCCGGGCCGATGCCTGCATTGTGGAGCAGCTGGAAAGCACAGCGGCCCTGCTGCAGCAGGAGGAAGCGGGCTCCCGGTACGAGCTCTACCTCATTGAGCTGCCTGCCGCCAACCCGTGCAGCGGCCTGCAGGCGGCAGCAGAGCTGCGCCGCCGGGGTGTGCGGGCCCCGCTGGCCTTTCTGGCCCACACCACGGCCTATGCCTACGAAGCGTTCCGGGTGGACGCGATGCAGTACCTGCATATCCCGTTCCGTCCGGAGCAGCTGACGGCCCTGCTGGACCGGGCCACCGAGCCGGAATACGGCCCGGTCATCCCGGTCACCACGGCCATGGGCCTGCGGGCCCTGCCCTTTGCGGACATCGAATATCTGGAGTGCACCCACCATGTGGTGCACTACCACCTTGCCAGCGGCGAGGACGTGGCCTCCCTTTCCCTGCGGGTGCCTTTTTCCGAGGTGGCAAAGCCCCTGCTGGCCGATGCCCGTTTTCTGCAGCCCCACCGCTCCTATGTGGTCAACCTTGCCGCCGCCGCCCAGCTCTTCTCCGGGGAGCTCTGGATGCGCAGCGGGGCACGGGTGCCCATTCCCCGGGGGCGTGAGCCCGCCGTAAGGGCGGCGTTCCGGGCGTTTCTGGAAGGATAGGGTGTCTTACAGGAGCAGCTCGTTTTCTTTGCGGTCGGAACAGCGGGCTCTCAGGAAATCGGTCACCTGTGCAACAATGGCGGCATCCACAGACCGGGCGTGAACCGGACAGCGGGAAACACAGCGCATACAGGTAATGCACCTGGACGGATCGGTAACGGTGAAGTTATCGTAGGAGATGGCTCCCACGGGGCATTCCCGTGCACAGAGTCCGCAGGAAGTGCAATTGGCATTGACAGTGGGAATCAGCCCGGCCCGCTTCGCTTTGCAGTTATGCTCTCCGGGAATTGGCGGGCAGGTATCGGAGCCGGAAGTGAATTTTTCGAGGATCTGCTTGCCGAAAGCGGTCAGCTGCTGGCAATCGGCATCGTCCGGACGGCCGGCGGCAAATTCAGGCAGCAGACTGTGTGCCGCAATGGCAGAAACTGTGGCAATGGGCTGGAACCCGGCGTTCCGGGCATAGTCTTCCATCTGGGCAAGGGTGTTATCAACGGCACGGTTGCCGTAGACCGCTGCCAGGGTGCAGCGGGCACCATTGCCCTGTAAGAGCGCCAGACGGTCCAGAGCGGGCTGAGGTGCCATGGCTTCAAAAGCAGGCATTGCGATCAGCACCAGATCGTCTTTGCCAAATGGCACAGCAGGTGCGGTAAAGTTCTGTGCGGACAAATCGATGGTCTGCACCTCCGGCCAGGTCTCGGTGAGCGCCTTTGCAACACGTTCCGTGCCGCCGGTGGGGCTGAAAATGAGTTGGAAGCAGGTCATAAGAAATCCTCCTTGATGTAAAAAATAAAACTACATCTTAAAATGGAGTATACCACTGAAAAGATGTAGTGTCAATATTTACACCAAAAGGAAGATGCGATAAAATAAGAGAGGGAGGGTTACGCCTATGCACATCAGCAATAAATGTTCCATTGCGGTTCACTGTCTGGTTTTTCTTTCAGAGTACGGTGAAAGGGAAAAAGTGACCAGTGAACTGCTTTCATGTTCGACAGGGTGCAACCCAGTCACCATCCGCAATATCCTCAGTGCCCTGAAAAAAGACGAGATCATCACGGTAAAGCCCGGCACGGGCGGTGCGGCGCTTGCTCTGCCGCCGGAGAAGATCGATCTGTATCGGATCTGTTCTGTCGTAGACCCGGAGGCGATTGATAAAATGATCGGGATCCATGGTTCTCCTTCGCCCTTTTGTCCGGTGGGCCGGAACATCGGCAATGTGCTGGGCAAAACCTACGATACGTTGAAAAATAATTTGATCGCCAGTATGAAAACCATCACGCTGGAACAGATCCTTGCCGATTATCACGCGGTTCTGGCAGAAGAAAAAAATAAGAAGAGCTGAAAATGTAAAACCCCGCCTTTTTGGCGGGGTTTTATTGCTGTATCCTTATACCTTATTCCAGTCCAGCTCCGTCCAGTCGGTCAGGAACTGGTCGCTGACCTCCCGCAGGGCGGGTTCATCGGACTTGCTGGCGGCATCGGCGATGCCGATGACGTGGAAGCCTGCGTCGTGGGCGGTGCGGGCGGCGTAGAGGGAATCCTCACAGACAACGCACCGGTCAGGGTCAGTGCCGCCCAGGCGTGCAAGGGTCTGGAAAAATACATCCGGCCTGCTCTTGTGGAGCGCCCCCTGTGCCTCCACATAAAAGTCGAAATATTCATCGATGCCCAAACGGGTGAGCACGGTGCGGCACTGGGCGCTCCAGGTGTTGGAGCAGATGCACATGCGGGCACCCTCGGCCTTCAGGCGGGCCAGCAGCTCCCGCACGCCGGGCTTGAGCTCCACGGTCTCGTAGAGCTTTGTGATAACATCCCACATCACATCGTTGTAGTCCTCCATTTTCAGGGGCAGGTCATACTCCCGGATGAGGTAGGCCGCGCCATCGGCCATGCCCATGGTCAGGAGCGTTTTGTGGAGGTCAGATTTTGGGGTGCGGCCATAGCGGGCCAGCAGGGCATCGGGCGCACCCTCCCATACCACGGTCATGCTGTCGGTCAGGGTGCCGTCCATATCAAAGATCCAGTTGTTGCAGTGCATTGTTTTACCTCCACCATCGTTTCACACAAGTTAACAAAATTATACCATGGATTTTGTTCCAAAAACAGGGAGAATTTTTCCGGAAAATATGGTATACTTCTGACAGATTTCCAAAGAATGACTAGGAGGCGTTCCAGATGGCACAGAATGATACCCCGGTCAAGGCACTGGTGCTGGCAGGCGGCGGTGCGCGCGGCAGCTATCAGGTGGGTGTGTGGCGTGCCCTGACCGAGCTGGGCTGGCGGCCCCAGATCATCACCGGCACCAGTGTGGGCAGCCTGAACGGTGCCATGTTTGCACTGGACCTGTACGAAACGGCCCGGGATATGTGGATGAGCATCCGCAGCCAGGACGTGATGGAGCTGCCGGAGGAAAACGCCGACCTCTCTGAACTGCACGCCTTCCTGCGGGAAGTGGTGCGGGACGGCGGCATGGACGTGACCCCGCTGGAAGAGATCGTGGAGCGGGTGCTGGATGAGGATGCCCTGCGGGCTTCGCCCACCCGGTTCGGCCTTGTCACTGTGGAAAAGCGGGGGCTGAAGCCCCGGGAGCTGACGCTGGAGGATATCCCGGCGGGCAAGGTGAAGGATTACCTGCTGGCCTCTGCCGCCTGTTTCCCCGCCCTGCGGGCAAAGCAGATCGACGGGGTGCAGTTCCTGGATGGCGGCTACCGGGACAATATGCCCACCGCGCTGGCCCAGAAGATGGGCGCGGAGGAGCTGGTCTGTGTTGATCTGGAAGGGGTGGGCATCACCCTGCCCAACCGCACCGGCCTGCCCACCACCATGATCCGCAGCTACTGGGAGCTGGGGGACATCCTCCACTTTGACCCCGATACCGCCAGACGGAACATGGAACTGGGCTACTACGATACCCGCCGCGCCATGGGATACCTGCGGGGCTGCGCCTATGCCGTTTCCACCAGCGCCGAGAGCTGTGAGGATGCCGCCGCCTTTGCGTGGAAATTCCAGCAGGTGCAGAAGGCGGTGCGGGAAAAATACCCCGTGACCCTGACAGCGGATGCGGCCCTGCTGCTGGCCAACATGAAGGATGCCCAGCTGGCCCCGCTGGAAGCTGCCGCCGAGGATGCGGGCGTGGACCCCACCGTGTTCTATACCACCCGGACACTGGCGGAAGCCTTTTTGGAAAAATGCGACCGGGAGCGCATCGAGAGCTTTGCGCCCCTGTTTGAGGGCAGCGGCAATGCGGCACAGGCCGCACGGGCCGCTCTGCTGCCCAATACGTTCTTACAGGCATTGGTCTGCCGTGCCCTTACCGGGCCGGTACTGCCGGAGGTGATCGAGGAATGAAGGTCTATCAGGGACACAGCGCCTCGCCGGGCCTTGTGATGGGAAAGGTGAGCCGGTTGGAGCGCTGGCACGAAAATTTTTCTGCCGGGCCGTTCAACGCGGAACGGGAACAGCGTCTGCTGGAAAACGCTGTCCGGACAGCCCAGCGTGAGCTGGACGGCATGGCAGACCGCAGCGGCCCCACGGAGCAGGCCATCTTCCTGTTCCAGAGCATGATGCTGGAAGATGAAGGCTTTATGAACGAGGTCAAATTCCAGATCAAGGCGGGCATCAGCGCTGCCGAAGCCATGTACCGTGCGGGCAACCGCTATGCGGAGCAGCTTGCGGCCATGGAGGACAACGCCTACATGCAGCTGCGCAGTGCGGATATTCTGGATGCCGCCCGCCGCGTGGTGAACGTGCTGACCAACCGTCCCCGGGTCTGGCTGGCGCTGGATCACCCGGTGATCCTGGCGGCAGAGATGCTGATGCCCAGCGATCTGTTCAGCGTTCCGGCGGGAATGATCCTGGGCATCATCACTTCGGAGGGCAATAAGCAGAGCCACGCGGCGATCATTGCGCGGGCCATGCACATTCCCTGCGTGGTGCAGGTGGGACGGGAGTTTCTGGACGACTGCGACGGCCGCACCGTGGTGCTGGATGCCAACAACGGCGAGTGCATCCTGGACCCGGATGCCAACACCCGTCAGCAGGCGGTCAGCCGCATCTGCGAGCTGCAGTGGGAGAGCGCGGAAGCCGCCCGCATCAGCGTCCTGCCCAACCGGACAAAGGATGATGTGCCGTTTGAGCTTCTGGCCAACTGCTACGGGCAGGAGGATATTGAATCGGCGCTGCAGGCAGGCGCTTCCGGCGTGGGCCTGCTGCGCAGCGGCTACATGATGCTGCCGGGCCGCCCGGTGGACGAGCAGGAGCAGTTCGTGTTCTATCAATCCTGCCTTGCCGCCGCAAAGGGCGGTGTGGTGACAGTGCGCACCTTTGATTTTGGTGTGGACCGCGCCATGGCCGATATCCATAGGGGGCTGGAATCCTCCAAGCTGGGCCTGCGGGGCATCCGCAGCAGCCTGCGCCAGACTCACCAGTTTGAGACGCAGATCTGCGCCCTGCTCCGGGCGGCAGCCCACGGCCCCCTGCGGGTCATGTTCCCCATGGTGACCAACCTCGAAGATTGGGATGAGGCCATGCGGCTGGTAGCGCACTGCCGCCAGCTGCTGCGGGAGCGCGGAGAGGAGTTTGACCCGGACACGCCCTTTGGCGTGATGTTCGGGGTGCCCTCGGCCTGCCTGACGGCAGAGGAATTCGTGGAGCATGGGTGCAATTTCTTTGTCATCGAGACGAACGACCTGACCCAGTACACCCACGCGGTGGATCGGGATATCTCCATTGCCGAGCGCTACTACCGCCCGGCCAGCCACGCGATGAAAAAGCTCATCCGCATGGTGGTGGAGGCTGCCCGGGAGGGCGGGATCCCCGTGACCATCTGCGGCAGCGCGGTGAGCAATCCGGTCAACACCCTGCAATATCTGCAGCTGGGCCTGCGGAGCTTCTCGGTCAGCCCGCAAAACCTCATTGAGGTGAAAAAAGCGCTGATGAACGCGAAAATAAAGTAAACAAAAAGGACGGCCTGCGCCGTCCTTTTTGTATATGTGGAAATAAAAATTACTCCAAGTTGCCCGTCAGGGTCATTACGGCGGAGAGCACCGCCAGCGGGGCGGTCTCGCACCGGAGGATGCGGGGGCCGAGGCCGACCGTTTTCACACCGGCATTGGCGGCCATTTCAGCCTCTTCCACGGCAAAGCCGCCCTCGGCACCGGTGATGAGGGCGATCTTCAGCCGCTGGCCGTCGGCAGGCTGTGCGTCTGCCAGCAGCTGGCGCAGGGGCGCGCCGCCCAGCTCGTAGCAGAAGAGCACGAGATCGTACCCTTCCAGACTGCGGCAGAGGGCCCCGAAATTGGGCAGGGGCAGGGCGACATCCGGCAGCACGCCCCGGCCGCACTGCTTGGCGGCTTCAAAGGCGATGCGGTTGTAGCGCTCGTTTTTCTGCTCCTCCTTTTTGGGGGCGGCCACGCAGTACCGGCTGAAGAAGGGTACAAAGTGGGTGCAGCCCAGCTCCACGCCGTGGCGGATGACCTGTTCCAGTTTGTCCTGCTTGGGGTAACCCACGAACAGGGTCACTTCCACGCTGGGCTCGGCGGCGCTGGGATAGCCCGGCTCCACGCTGAACTCCACCGTCTCCGGCCCGAAGCCGGTGATGGTGGCGGTGTATTCCACGGCGTTGCCGTCACATAAGATGACAGTGTCCCAAAGCTTGCCCCGCATCACGCGGGAAAGATGATGGGCATCGGCCCCCCGCAGGGTGGCGGTGCCATTGGAGATTTCGGTTGTAAAGTAGCGATGCGGCATAAAAATAAACTCCTGTTTCCCTCATTACCGGCAAAACTGGCCGGTATGCCAAGGGCTCCCCTATTAGGGGAGCTGGCGCGAAGCGCCTGAGAGGTTTAATTCGACTTTTTACAAATAATACACTCCCAGCCGCGCTTCTCCTTCACTTCCTGCACGGTCAGGCCGGCGGCTTCCAAAGCGGCGATCACCTCGTCCTTGCGGCTGTCGATGATGCCGCTGGCAATAAAGGTGGCGTTTTCGGCCATCAGGCCGGGCACGGCGGGGGCAAGGCTGATGATGGCGTTTGCCACGATGTTGGCGGTGATGATGTCGTATCTGCCGCTGGCCTTGTCGGACAGGTCGCCCACCAGAACGGTCAGCTTGTCGGCCACGCCGTTCAGGGCCGCATTCTCGCCTGCGGTGCGCACGGCCACGGGGTCGATGTCCACGCCCTCGGCACTGCCTGCGCCCAGCTTGAGGGCGGCAATGGCAAGGATGCCGCTGCCGGTGCCGATGTCCAGCACCCGCTCACCGCCCCTGACCCCCTCGTCCAGCGCTTCCAGGCAGAGGCTGGTGGTCTCGTGGCCGCCGGTGCCAAAGGCAAGGCCGGGGTCAAGGATCAGCTTGACGCGGTCGGTGTCGTACTCCTGCCAGGAGGGCACGATGGCCAGCCGTTTTCCAATGTCCATGGGGTGGTAGTATTTGCGCCAGCCGTTCTGCCAGTCTTCCTGCTCCACGCCCTCGGTCTCCACGGTGTAGGCGATGCCTGCCGCTTCCATCCGGGCCTGAATGAGGGCCAGCGTCTCCACGGGGGAAGCGCCCGGCTCCAGATACATGTGGATGATCACAGTGTCGCGGGGCTTGTCCAGCAGCTCCTGTTCGATCAGATCCACATGGGCGATCTCGGCCACCTGCTGCTCGATGTCGCTGTAATCCTCGATATAGATGCCGCCCTCGGCGATCATGGTGGCAACGGCCTCGGCGTTATCGGCATCGGCCTTGGCCACGGTCAGGCGGATATCAGTCCATTCCATAAAAAGAACCTCCCTGGGTCTTGTGTTTTCTATTTATAAGTATAGTACCCGATTCCGGCGCGGGATGCAAGCGGTTTGGGGAGAAAGGGCAAAAGAAAAGTTTTTTCAAAATCCTGCTCTGAAATGCGCAATAATTCCAAAAAGTTTTTCACGAAAGATGCAAATTCAAGGATTTTTGGTGCAAAATTGCGAAAACGGGCGTGAACCCTATTCCTTTTTTTCGGAGGATGTGTTAAAATATTGTTACGCAATTATGGACAGCCTGCAACCAGAGGCCTCCATAACAACAACATTCTTTAAGGAGGAATGTGTCTTATGATGAAGTATCTCCAGAAACTGGGCAAAGCTCTGATGCTTCCCGTCGCTGTGCTGCCGATCTGCGGCATCCTGATGGGTCTCGGCTATGCTCTGGCCCCGGGTGTCATGGGTGTCCCCGGTGCTGCAACTTCCGGTGCAGCTTACACCGTTGGCTTCCTGCTGGTCAAGGCAGGCGGCGCTCTGATCGATAACATGGCATGGCTGTTCGCCATCGGCGCAGCCGTGGGCCTGGCTGATGACCACGACGGTACCGCTGGTCTGGCTGGCCTGGTCAGCTACCTGATGATGCAGCAGCTGCTGAGCCCCGGCGTGGTCAGCATGGTGCGCACCCTGGAAGAGGGCACCGCTACCTACATCGCTTTCCAGAAGGTGGCCGGCAACTCTTTCATTGGCATCCTGGCCGCTGTGGTGGGTGCAGCCTGCTACAACAAGTTCAAGAGCACCCAGATGCCTGACTGGCTGGCATTCTTCTCCGGCAAGCGCTTCGTTGCGATTGCCACCGGCCTGATCTCCATCGTTGTTTCTGTCGCTCTGCTGTTCGTCTGGCCCGTCATCTTCGATGCACTGGTCGCCATTGGCAGAGGCATCGCAGGCATGGACGGCATCGGTGCTGGCATCTACGCTTTCCTGAACCGTCTGCTGATCCCCACCGGCCTGCACCACGCTCTGAACAATGTGTTCTGGTTCGACACCATCGGCCTGGGCGACCTGTCCCACTTCTGGGCAGGCGAGACCTCTGCTGATGTGGGCTGGAGCCTGGGTATGTACATGTCCGGCTTCTTCCCCTGCATGATGTTCGGTATCGCCGGTGCTGCACTGGCCATGGTCCGTACCGCCAAGAACAAGAAGGCTGCCATCGGTCTGGTTCTGTCCGCTGCTATCTGCGCCTTCGTCTGCGGCGTTACCGAGCCCTTCGAGTTCGGCTTCATGTTCCTGTGCTTCCCGCTGTACGTTGTGTACTCCGCTCTGTACGGCATCTTCACCATCATCACCTACTACTCCGGTTTCCGTGCTGGCTTCTGCTTCTCCGCAGGTGCTACCGACCTGGTGTTCTCCGCTTCTCTGCCTGCAGCTGCTAAGACCTGGATGATCATTCCTCTGGGCATCGCTGCATTCGTGGTGTTCTACTTCGTGTTCTACTTCGCCATCACCAAGTTCGACCTGAAGACCCCCGGCCGTGAGGACGAGGATGCCGAAGAGGCTGAGAAGAAGGTCGTTCTGGCCAACAACAACTACACTGAGGTTGCTGCTGGCGTGCTGAAGGCCATCGGCGGCAAGGAGAACGTCTCCAGCGTGGACTACTGCGCTACCCGCCTGCGCTTCACCATTAAGGACTACACCGCTGTGGATGAAAAGGCTGTGAAGGCTGCCGGTGCTGCCGGTGTCATCCGCCCCGACAAGACCACTTGCCAGGTCATCATCGGCACCAAGGTGCAGTTCGTGTATGATGAGCTGAAGAAGATGCTGTAAGCATCCTTCTGAGCACGTTTCCGTGCGGAAGGCTGGTTGCTTCCGCATCCATCCCCAAACTGTAAAAATGCCGCTGAGGGCGGGCGTTTACGCCCCGCTTTCGGCGGCATTTTGTTTTGTTCACAAACCGGCTACCCTTTTGGCCGGAAAATATGCTATACTGAAAACAACAAAGCAAAATAACAGGAGGTTCCCCATTATGAAGATCATTCGTGCAAAAGATTACAAGGACATGTCCCGCAAGGCTGCCAACATCATCTCCGCACAGGTCATTATGAAGCCCAACTGCGTGCTGGGTCTGGCGACCGGCGGCACCCCTGTTGGCGCATACGCTCAGCTGGTGGACTGGTACAACAAGGGCGACCTGGATTTCTCTGAGGTCACCACCGTCAATCTGGACGAGTACCGCGGCCTGCCCAAGGAGCACCCCGAAAGCTATTGGAGCTTTATGCACAAGAACCTGTTTGACAAGGTCAACATCCGCCCCGAGGCCATCCACCTGCCCGACGGCACCAACCCCGATGCTGCGGATGCCTGCAAAAAGTACAACGAGATCATCCACAGCGTGGGCGGCATCGACCTGCAGCTGCTGGGCCTTGGCCCCAACGGCCACATCGGCTTCAACGAGCCGGGCGAGGCCTTTGAGCTGGAGACCCACTGCGTGGATCTGACCCCTGCCACCATCGAGGCCAACAAGCGCTTCTTTGACGGCAACGAGGATCTGGTGCCCAAGCAGGCCTACACCATGGGCATCAAGACCATCATGCAGGCCCGCAAGGTGCTGGTGGTGGCCAACGGTCTGGCAAAGGCCAAGGCAGTCAAGGCGGTCGTCTCCGGCCCTGTGACCCCCGAGTGCCCGGGCTCCATCCTGCAGATGCACCCCGACTGCATTCTTGTGGCCGATGAGGAAGCACTGAGCCTGCTGTAATGAAACCTCTCCGTCATTGCTGCGCAATGCCACCTCCCCTAATGAGGGGAGGCCTTGGCAGCCGATTTCAGTGAATCTTTTTGCCAAAGGCTCCCCTACAAGGGGAGCTGGCGGGCGCAAGCCCGACTGAGAGGTTGCACGAAGGAAAGCGTGAGAATAAGAATATGATCATCAAAAATGCTCTGATTTATACCCCCCGCCACACCTTTGAGGAGGGGAGCCTGACCATCCGGGAAGGGCGCATCGTGCCCTTTGCACAGCCGGAGGAAGGCGAGGAAATCGTGGATGCCAAGGGCGCTTACGCTCTGCCGGGCCTGGTGGATATCCACTTCCACGGTGCCATGGGCAAGGATTTCTGTGACGGCAATGAAGAAGCCATCCAGACCCTGGCCGATTTTGAGGCCGGTAAGGGCGTGCTGGCCATCTGCCCTGCCACCATGACTTTCTCAGAAGAGATTCTGAACGGTGTGATGGATGCTGCCGCCGCCCATCAAAACGGCAGAGGCGCAGACCTTGTGGGCATCAACATGGAGGGACCCTTCATCAGCCCCAACAAGGTGGGTGCCCAGAACCCGGAGTATCTCCACAAGGCGGATGTTGCAATGTTCCGCCGCCTGCAGAAGCGGGCAAACGGCCTGATCAAGCTGGTGGATATCGCCCCGGAGGAGCCGGGTGCGCTGGAGTTCATTGCTGCCTGCCATGACGAGGTGCGCATCTCCATTGCCCACACCTGCACCAGCTACGACACCGCCAACGCCGCCTTTGACGCAGGCGCGACCCACATGACCCACCTGTACAACGCCATGCCCGGCATCACCCACCGGGAGCCCGGCCCCATCATTGCAGCGCTGGAACGGGGCGCGGAGGTGGAGCTCATCACCGACAACGTTCACATCCACCCGGCCATGGTGCGGTTCACCTTCAACACCTTCGGGGATGACCATGTCATCCTGATCGCCGACAGCATGATGGCCTGCGGCCTGCCCGATGGCCAGTACAGCCTGGGCGGTCAGGCGGTCACGGTCAGCGGCCCCCGTGCCACCCTGACTGAGCACCCCGGCACCATTGCGGGCAGTGCCACCTGCCTGTACGACTGCATGAAGCGTGCCGTGCTGGAGATGAATGTCCCGCTGGAAAGCGCTGTCCGCGCCGCCAGCGAAAACCCCGCCAAGAGCATTGGCATCGACAATGATTACGGCAGTCTGGCTGCAGGCCGCTATGGCAATGTGATCCTGGCAGACAAGGAACTGAATATTCAGGCTGTCTACCAGAAAGGAACCCGTATCGTATGAACCCCGAGAACCTGACCTGGCGGCTGCTGACCGCCGAAGAGCTGACGGACGTTTACCTGAACGAGATGCGCCGGGATTTTCCTGCCGGAGAGCTGAAGCCCCTGAGCATGATCCTGAACAGCGAGGCCGCCGGTACCGCCCACACCTGGGGCGTGTATGAGGACGACGCGCTGGTGGCGTATCTGTTGATGGTGCGGCCCGTGGGCTGTGAGGTGAGCCAGCTGGACTACTTTGCCGTTCTGCCCCAGTATCGGGCCGGCGGCATCGGAGCCGTTCTGCTGGCCGCCCTGCCTGACCACGAGAAGGGCGCGCAGGCCATCCTCATTGAAGCGGAGTGCCCCGAAAAAGCCGAGGACGAGGCCATGGCCGTGCGCCGCCTGGGCTTTTACGCCCGGTGCGGGGCCAAGGACACCGGCTGGACAGAGCATCTCTTTGATGCCTGGTTCCGGGTGCTGGTGCTCCCCTGCTGCGGCGGAAAGGTGCGCAGCCCCGAGGAAGCCGTGCGGCAGCTGACAGACTGCTACCGCCGCACCATGGGCGAGCCCCAGTGGCGCAGGAACGTCACCTTCTACCGCCCCGATGGCGTGGAGGTCGAGCTTTAACGACGGTGCTTTGTCCATCCGTGCGGACTTTCCCGATATGCCAAGGGCCCCACTATTAGGGGCAACAGCAACAACCGCCGCCAGTGGCGGATAAAGGGCGTTGCTGTTGGGGCCGCGGCCAGCAAGACATAAGTGTTGTTTACAACACGAGATGGATGCTGGGAGCCGCAACCCGTACTTGTCGAGCGTAGCGAGACTGAGGGGTTGAATTCTGTCCCTTGACAGTCTGGGTAAATATGGTACTATGGTGATAGGAACAAACCAGATCTGAGATGGGAGGAATTTCTGATGCGTAATGTTTTTTCCCGCCGTGATTTTCTGAAAGCTTCTGCCGCCGCTGTGCTGGCCGCTTCTGCCGCTGGTGTCCTCACCGGCTGTGATGGGGGCGGTGAACAGCTGGCAGAAAACGAAGCCATTCTGGGAGATTTCAAAATCAAGGTGACGAGTGCGACAACAAGCCAGATTACATCCGGTGTTGGCGAAAATGCAAAAAACGAGCAATGGATCATCCCCACTGTCAAAGTCTCGTACAACGGAAAAGGCCTGAACGCACTAAAATACACGGATGTTTTTTCGGCAAAAATCGATGGTAATGATTTGAAGCTGACAGAGCCGACAGGCTTCATGTCTAGTGTGGATGCTCCCTTCCTGAATAGCAACACCATTGCGTTGAAATTCAAAACACCGGATGAAAAAGTGTATAACAATTTCTATTCAAAGGGAAAACCTATGCAGATGACTGTTAAACTGTTTGGTGTGAGCGTAACGTTTTTCTTGCGTCGAGACGGCAATAATATTACCATCAAAAAATCCTAATATCCCCCAAAAGCCCGAGGTGCACCTGCACCCCGGGCTTTTTTGCGCCCAAATTTTACATTGGGGTCAAAACCTGTCCAAACAATTTACCTCGATTTTTCCCGCTTGTGGTCGAAGCGGTTCTCCGACTGGGATACAATAGTGCCGTACCCAGGAAAAACACGAAAACAAGAGCCGGGAACGGAAAGCCCGGATGTTTGGAGGAAAATATTATGAAAAAGATCACGCGTCGTTCGTTTCTCACTGTCTGCGGTGCAGTTGCTGCCGCTGCTGCCCTGACCGCCTGCGGCGGCTCTGCTTCCTCTGCTGCAGCTTCTTCTACCGCTGCAGGCTCTGCTGCATCTTCCACCGCTGCTGCCCTGTCCGGCAACGTTGCTGCCGGTGGTTCCACCTCCATGAAGAACGTTATCGCTGCCCTGACCGAAGGCTTTGCCGAGGTTGAGCCGGGTGTCACTGTCAGCTACGACCCCACCGGTTCCGGCGCAGGCATCACCGGTGCTGCCGATAAGACCCTGGACATCGGCCTGTCCTCTCGTGCCCTGAAGGACGACGAGAAGGCTGACGTGGATGGCACCACCATCGCTCTGGACGGCATCGCCATCATCGTCAACAACGCAAGCAAGGTCGAGGATCTGACCGTTGACCAGCTCAAACAGATGTTCACCGGAGAGATCACCAACTGGTCTGAGGTGGGCGGCGACGACGGCGAGATCGTTCTGATCGGCCGTGAGGCTGGCTCCGGCACCCGTGATGGCTTTGAGAGCATCGTGGATGTCAAGGACAGCTGCAAGTACGCGCAGGAGCTGACCGCTACCGGTGCTGTCATCAGCGCTGTGGAGGCCAACCCTCTGGCCATCGGCTACGCTTCCCTGTCCGCTGTGGGCGACACCGTGAAGATGGTCACCGTTGGCGGTGTGGAGTGCAGCGAGGATACCGTGAAGGACGGCAGCTACGAGGTGCAGCGTCCCTTCGTGTTCGTCACCAACAAGTCTGTCGCTCTGTCTGAGCAGGCACAGGCCTTCTTCGACTTTGCCACCAGTGCCGATGCTGCGGACCTGATCCGCACTGCCGGTGCAGTTCCTGTGAATGAGTAATTGCGGAAAGCAATGATGCTATGAACAACAAAAAGATTTCTCTCCCCAGAACCCCTGCTGAGTGGCTGGAAGCGGTGATGAACTTCATCTTCTTCCTCTGCGGCATTCTGGCGGTGGGCTGTGTGCTCCTGATCTCAGTGTACATGGTCCTCTCCGGTGTGCCTGCCATCCAGAAGATCGGGCTGTTCCGGTTCCTGTTCGGCACCCGGTGGGCTTCCACCGCTGCCGACCCGGCCTACGGCATCCTGCCCTTCATCCTGTCCAGCGTTTACGGCACGCTGGGTGCCACCGTGATCGGTGTGCCCATTGGCCTGCTGACGGCGGTGTTCCTCTCCAAGGCCGCAGGCCCGAAGGTGCGCACCGTGGTCGTGACCGCCATTGAGCTGCTGAGCGGCATCCCCAGCGTGGTGTTCGGCCTGCTGGGCATGCAGGTGCTGGTGCCTGCCGTGGCCAGGACCTTTGGCAAGGCCTCCGGTGCCTGCCTGCTGAGCGCCATCGTGGTGCTGGCGGTGATGATCCTGCCCAGCATCGTGTCGGTGTCGGTCACAGCGCTCAACGCTGTGCCGCCGGAGTATGAGCAGGGCAGTCTGGCTCTGGGCGCAACGGATGTCGAGACTTGGTTCAAGGTCAGCGTTCCCGCTGCCAGGAGCGGCATTGCCGCCGGTATCGTGCTGGGCATCGGCCGCGCCATCGGCGAGGCCATGGCCGTGATGATGGTGGCTGGCAACAGCCCCAACATGCCGGACAGCCTGTTCCGCAGCGTCACCTTCCTGACCACCGCCATTGCCAAGGAGATGAGCTACGCCAGCGGCCTGCAGAAACAGGCGCTGTTCAGCATTGCGCTGGTGCTGTTCGTCTTTATCATGGGCATCAATATCCTGCTCAATGTGGTGCTGAAGGGAGGAAAGCGCGATGAATAACAGTGCTTCTGCCTCCCGCCGCACCTGGAACCGCGTGATGAACGCGCTGGTCCGGGCCTCGGCTGTGCTGGTCATCGTACTGGTGGCAGGCATTCTGGGCATGGTGCTGGTGCGCGGCATCCCGCACATCAGCTGGAAATTCCTGACCACCACCGCCAGTGTGCTGAAGGGCACGGACGGCATCCTGCCTGCGATCCTCAACACGCTGTATGTCATCCTGCTGACGCTTCTGATCGTACTGCCGCTGGGTGTGGGCGCGGCCGTTTACCTGACCGAGTACGCCCGGAACCGCAAGGTCATTTCGGTGATCGAGTTCACCAACGAGACGCTGGCGGGCATTCCCAGTATCATTTACGGTCTGGTGGGGATGCTGGTGTTCGCCCAGACACTGGGCTTCCAGACCTGCCTGCTCTCCGGCAGCCTGACGCTGGTGATCATGAACCTGCCCACCATCATCCGCACCACCCAGGAATCCCTGAAAACGGTGCCCCAGGGCTACCGTGAGGGCGCGCTGGGTCTGGGTGCGGGCAAGTGGCACATCATCCGCACCATCGTGCTGCCCTGCAGCATCGACGGCATCGTGACCGGCTGCATCCTGGCTGTGGGCCGCATCGTGGGCGAAAGCGCCGCGCTGCTCTTCACCGCCGGTGCCGCCGAGGTCATTGCCAACGGCGTGATCAAGGCCTACACCTCCAACGGTGCCACCCTGTCGGTGCTGCTCTACCTCCGTGCCTTTGAGGACGGCGATTTCGACTCCGCCTGGGCCATTGGTGCAGTGCTGCTGGTGCTGGTGCTTGCCATCAATCTGGCAGCCCGGCTTGCCAAAACCAAACTGAAACAGAAGCAGTAAATAACTCCCTCCGTCATCGCTGCGCGATGCCACCTCCCTCACGGAGGGAGGCTTATCCTGCCCGCAACGCAAAAGGCTCCCTCTCAGAGGGAGCTGGCGCGGCATAGCCGCGACTGAGGGAGTCAATATAAGAGGAAAACTATGGAAAACGTATCACCCATTATCACAGCCAGAAACCTGAACCTCTGGTACGGGGATTTCAAGGCGCTGAAAGATATTTCGCTGGACATGGGCGAGCGGGAGATCACGGCCCTTATCGGCCCCTCCGGCTGCGGCAAGTCCACCTTCCTGAAGACCCTGAACCGGATGAACGACCTTGTGCCCGGGATCCGCATCGAGGGCGATGTCCGCCTGAAAGGGCAGGATATCTTTGCCCGCGAGATGCAGCCCACTGAGCTGCGCCGCCGGGTGGGCATGGTGTTCCAGAAGGCCAACCCCTTCCCCATGAGCATCTACGATAACATCACCTACGGCCCCAGGCTGCACGGTGTGCACAACAAGGCGGAGCTGGACGAGCTGGTGGAAAGCTCCCTGAAGGGTGCCGCCCTCTGGAACGAGGTCAAGGACCGCCTGAAAAAGAGTGCCCTGGGCCTTTCCGGCGGCCAGCAGCAGCGCCTGTGCATTGCCCGCGCCCTGGCTGTCAAGCCCGAAGTCCTGCTGATGGATGAGCCCACCAGCGCCCTGGACCCCGGCTCCACCATGAAGGTGGAGGAGCTGATGAGCGAGCTGAAAAAGAACTACACCGTGGTCATCGTGACCCATAACATGCAGCAGGCAGCCCGTATCAGCGACCGCACCGCCTTCTTCCTGCTGGGCGAGCTGGTGGAAGCCGGCCCCACGGCGCAGATCTTCAGCACCCCGCAGGATAAACGCACCGAGGATTACATTTCGGGCCGGTTCGGCTAAGGAGAAAAACGCAATGAGCAACCGTACACAATACGAAAACGACCTTGCCGCCCTGAAAACGGCCCTGACCGAGATGGGTCAGAACGCTGCCGATGCCGTGGAAGCTGCAATGGAAGCCCTCTGCACCGCCGATGCCGAGGCTGCCGCCGCCGTGGTGCAGGGCGATGGCCGCATCAACAACATGGAGCGGGACATTGAGCACCGCTGCATGACCCTGCTGCTCCGCCAGCAGCCGGTGGCAGGCGACCTGCGCCGCATCTCCACCACCATGAAGGTGGTCACGGATGTGGAGCGCATCGGCGACCATGCCTCCGATATCGCGGAGATCATCCCTCATCTGGTCATTGTCCGCAAGGAGGGCGACCCTGCTGTGAGCCAGGCCATCAGGATGGGCCAGAAGGCGCACAAGATGATCCTGGATGCCCTGAATGCCCTGACCTCTGAGGACGAGCAGGCCGCCCTCAGGGTCATTGCCGCCGACGATGAGGTGGACTACGATTTCAACGCCATCAAGCATACGCTGGCGCAGGAGATCGCCGCCGATCCCGGCAAGGTGGATGCCGCCCTGGATCTGCTCATGGTCATCAAGTACCTGGAGCGCATCGGCGACCACGCCGTGAATCTGGCCGAGTGGGTGGAGTTCGTCCGCAGCGGGCGTTATCATAACGAAAATATGTTCTGATCTTTTGTTTCTGTAAAAATTTGAGCTATTTGCAATTATTTCTGTGCCCCGCCCGTATTATAGGCAGAAAGGCTTCCCCAGAAAGCCTGATGAACTGGCTGCGGCGGGTGTCCGGCATCCCCCTGTCCCCGCCCGCCGCTGCCGCAACGGAGGGTTTTAACGCTATGGTACAGACCAAGAATTTCCCGCTGGAAACGCGCGGCGAGGCGGTCAGCCGCGAAGCGCTGGTCCAGGCGGCATTACAGGAGATCACCCAGAATTACCGCGAAGCAAGCCTTTCCAATGTGGCCCGCAGCTACGGCGTTTCGCTGGCGTATGTCAGCGAGTGCGTCCGGGCCCAGACCGGAAAGACCTATAAGGAGCTGCTGCAGAAGCACCGGATGGAGACCGCCGCCCGTCTGCTGCGCCGCAGCGACCTGAACATCCAGCAGATCATCACCCAGGTGGGCTACGAGAACACCAGCTACTTCTACCGCCTGTTCCATGAGCGGTATGGCCAGAGCCCCCGGGAGTACCGCCGGGCACGCAGCCAGCGCACATAAGCGCATCAGTAAACGACCCTCTCCGCCTTTGCAGCAGGCTTTGACGGAGAGGGCCGTTTTGTGTTATATTAAAGCAGAACGATCAGGGCGGGCAGCGGCCTGCCGGAAGAGAGGTTGGATGACGATGTTTCGTGGAGCAAGACGTGCAGATCTGGATGCGATCCTGAAAATTTATGCCCGCGCCCGGCAGGCGATGGCGGATTCCGGCAACCCCACCCAGTGGGGAGATCATTTCCCGCCGCAGGAGCTGCTGGAAGAGGACATTGATTCCAACCGGCTCTTCCTCTACCTTGTCAACGGCGAGCTGGAGGGCGTGTTTGCCTTCATCCTTGGCCCGGACCCCACCTATGCCCGGATCGAGGATGGCAAGTGGCTGAACGATACCCTGCCCTACGGCACCATCCACCGGCTGGCTTCGGCGGGCAGGCACCCCGGCGTTGCTGCCGCTGTGATCACCTGGTGTCTGGAGCACTGCGAGAGCCTGCGGGCCGACACCCACGCCGACAACAAGATCATGCAGCACCTGCTGGAAGAAAACGGCTTTACCAGGTGCGGCATCATCCATGTGGAGGATGGCACGCCCCGCATTGCCTACCAGAAAATGTCCCTTACCCTGCCTTTGCGCCGGGATTGAACCGCAAAAATGCGCCGCCCCACCGGAAACGATGGAGCGGCGCTGTTTTTATATCGGTTTGTCAAGAGCTCTCCCTTTGGGAGAGCTGTCGAGCAAAGCGAGACTGAGAGGGTGAGCCCGCTTTCAGGAAATCGGATCTGTCATCTGACTTTCAAGCGTGGGTTCGACCACCGCATCCTCTTCCGGCGTGGGCTGGAAATACTTCTCGTACAGCTCCATGCCGATGCGGTAGCCCTGCCACACGATGACCGCCGTGCCTGCACCGGCCACGCCGATGATGGCGGCAGTGCCCAGAATGCTGGGCTCGCTCTCGATGGTGGCATCCCGGTACTGGGCTTCCACGGTCACGGTGCTGCCCTTGGCCACGCTGCCCGCCGGGATGGTAAAGCTCTCCTCGTTGTAGGCGACCGCCGGGTTGCCCAGCAGGCTGGCTTCATCCATGGCCCACAGGTCGAACACCATGCCCTCGGGCACGGCGCTCTGGTTCAGCGTCACCTTGACCTCGGCATCCACCGGCACGCTGGCGCTGGTCATGGCTTCGCCGCCGTTGTAGGTGAACGTGCCGCCCTTCACCGTCAGGGTGTAGGTTTCGGGAGTGGGGTCAGGTGTGGGTTCGGGCTTCGGGTCGGGAACAATGATTTGGGGTGCATTCAGTACCACATCACTGTCGGGCATCTCAAAGCGTACCACTGTTTTGTCGGTTTCACCGTTCGGGTAAATGCTGCTGAATGCCTTGCCGATTTCCTGACCGTTGATATTTGTAATATCTGCATCCGCTTTTACGGTGAGGACGGTGCCTGCGTAGGAATACAGATTCCATGCGGAGCCCTGCACCAAATCAAGGCCGGTTTCACCGGGGACGAGAGGAAACGTGTCGTTTACCTTCACGATGGCTCCACCATTCACGGTAACAGAGCGATAATTTCCACTCAGCACGGTTTCATGGGTGAGAATGCTGTCTTTTCCGTTGAATGCACCGCCGGTTATCTCGCCGTTGTTATAATACAGACCGGCTGCAAATGTGCCGCCTTTGATTGTAGGGGTCGTGCTCGAAGTGCTGTAGGGCAAACCATTTGCTGCCAGAGCGTTGAAAACACCGTCCTCGATGGTGCTGCCCTCATTGATGATGCTGCATTTCACTGCATCCAACTGGCCGGTTTTTTTGACGGGGTCGGTAAATCGGAAGTTGTAGGAGTTGTCGGTTTTTCTGCCGGTCAGATACAGTCTGCCGATGCCCTCAAATGATTTCTGGATGTGCCAACCGTCACCATAGTAGGTATAAAATCCTCCAGCGGCCTCAAAAGGAGCATTGCCTATAACCGGTGTGCCATCACTGTCCATGATAAGGGGCAAACCATGGGAAGCCTGGTTCAATATGATATCCGCTTTCGAATCAAGAGCATTCACAGAATTAAGAGATTCTATATTGATGCACACGGTTTTTTTGTTGGGAAGATCCGGATATAGAGAATCATCGTTTTCAAATAAAATGCGGTTGATATCCCGGATGGATTCACTGGCGGTAATGGTATTACTTCCGGTCTTGACTACATAAAGTGTGTTGCCCCAGTCGCCGGACGCAAGACCATTGACTGCTGTGATAGAACCGGTTCCGTTCAGGGTGACTGTTTTGAATGTGCCTGCACCTTTGGGCTCTTTCGCAAATGCGCCGCCGGCCAGCTTGGCACCGGGTTCAACCACTAACTGGACACTCGGGTTCAGGGGGGCCAGTGCGTTTTCCTCACCGGAAAAATCATAATCTCCGCTTTCCAGCGTCAGCTTTTTATTGCTCTTCTCAAACTTCCAGCCGTTGCCGCTGTAATCCTGGGTGCCGCCCTTGGTGCCAACGGGGTAGCCGTTTTCGTCGATCACCAGCCGGGTCAGTATGCTCAGGGTAACGGTGTCCGCAGTGGCAGGTGGTGCGGTGAAAGTGACAGAAAAATAACCCATACCATCATCGTAATGACTTGCATTTGGTGCCCAATCTTCTAACAAACAATGTGTGTCGTTTGTGTCTCCGAATGTAACATCAATAGGAAATAATATTGCTTGACGGTTACGGAAAAAAATATAGATGGTGATGCTGGTATCATGGTCGGAATTGGGAATGACATAACCGCTGTTGCCGAAATAACTGATTCCTGTATCGAAACTCTCATAGCTGCCATTCTTCGGGAAATTCACATTCAAGGTATAGCCGCTAGCGACAGTGCCACCCTCTGGTTTTTTTTGAAAAATGCCGCCCTTTATGGTGCCATTGTTGGTAACGGTAGATTCAAACGTGCCATTTTCAATCTTGCCTTCAGATTCATTGGAAACGGAAGAAGAAAAAAGGCCGCCGGTAATAGTACCATGATTTATAACGGGCATGTCGTAAACGCCACTCGTTATAGTGCCATAATTGGTAATACTGGGATTTCGAATGTCCCAAAAATCACCATTTTCAATCGTTGCGTGTTTCCCTATGATGGCAGAACATAAAATACTGATTGAATCCAGACGGATGCTTCCGCGACCTGTCAAATCATAGGTAGTAGGAGTTGAGGGATCGAGAGTAAGCGTTTGTGTAGAAGCGTCATAGCTCCAGCCCTTACCAGAACAATTTCGATCATGGTTGTCACCGGAACCGACAGGATAGCCATCTGCAATTTTTAATTGGTCGCCTCCCTCCGCCCACGCTGTAAGTGCCGACACAGGCAGGAGCGTTACCGCCATGCACAGCGCCACCAGAAGGCTGAGTAGTCGTTTCTTCATAGGGGGTCCCTCACTTTCTTTGGGCCGGAAGTGGAGCTCCGGCAAAAATGGATGCTCTTACTTCCTTAAATACACGCCGCGCGAAATCCTTTCACCCTTTTTCAAAAAAATTGAAAAAAAAAAAAACGAACTGCAAAACAGTCCGTTTTCGGGTCATCTTTCGTAATGTGTCCATAGGCTTAAAATCTTGATGGTTTGCTCTTCTTCAAAAACATCATACACAAGGCGGTGCTGTACGTTGATGCGCCTGCTGTACGAGCCGTTCAAATCGCCCACCAGCTTTTCATAGGGCGGTGGGTTCTGGAACGGATTTTCTTTTATAATGGAGATCAGCGCCTTCGCCTTTTCGTCAAGATGGGCGGATTTCAGCTTTGGAATGTCCTTGAGCGCGGTTTTCGCATAAACAATTTTGTACATTTACCACTCCACAGCCGATTCGTCAACACAATCTTCCAGCGGTTCGGCCTTGGCCGCCATGAGCTTTTCCCGCATTCCCGGCACGGAGACGAGATAAAGCGTTTCCATAATGCCGCTGTAATCTTCTTCCGAAAGCAGAACAGCGTTGCCGTCTTTGGTGCAGATGTTCAGCGGTTCATTGTACTTTACGGTCTGCTCTACATACTGGAAAGCATTCTTGCGAAAGTTCGTGATATTAGTGGTCGTCATCGTGCATCACCTCTTATGTACATAATAGCGTACACACTGCGCGGTGTCAAGACTTTTTTTGCCGAACTGGGGGCTTGTGGAGCGGGGGCAATCGTTCTATAATACAAGCTGTGAAATGAATCACAAAAGGGGTGGAACGTATGGACAAAAAACTGAACGAGGCCGTGGCGGCGCTGCGGCCCCAGATGGTGGCGGCGCTCCAGCGGCTGGTGCGCAGGCGCAGTGTGGAGGCCGACCCGCTGCCGGGCAAGCCCTTTGGCGAGGAGGTGGATGCCTGCTTTGCTGAGGCGCTGACCCTCTGCCATGAGCTGGGCTTTGAGACCACCGACATGGATCGGTATATCGGCTGGTGCGAGATCGGCACCGGGGACGAGATGGTGGCGGTGCTGGGGCATCTGGACGTGGTGCCCGAGGGCGAGGGCTGGCATCACCCGCCCTACGCCGCCGAGATCGAGGGCGGCAGGCTGTATGGCCGGGGTTCCATTGACGACAAAGGCCCGGTGGTGGCCAGCCTGTTCGCGCTGAAGGCCATCCGGGATCTGGGCATTCCGCTCAACCGCCGTGTCCGGCTGCTGTTCGGCCTGAACGAGGAGACCAACGACCGGGACGTGCTGTACTACAAGGCCCACGGCGGGGAGATCCCGGTGCTGGGCTTCACCCCGGACGGCGAGTATCCGCTCATCAACGGCGAAAAGGGCATCCTGAACGAAAGCTATGCTGTGCAGCTGCACCAGACCGGTGCCTGGCAGCTGAACAGGGTGCAGGGCGGCGTGGCCGGCAATGTGGTGCCGGACTACGCCTGCGCTGCGCTGACCGCCCCGGCGGGGGCCTCCCTGCCGGATGCGGAGCACATCACCGTGACAGCCATCCCCGGCGGCTATCAGGTGGAAGCGGTGGGCGTTTCGGCCCATGGCAGCCACCCGGAGCAGGGCGAAAACGCCATTGGGCGGCTGGTGTGCTACCTTGACCGGCTGCCGCTGGAGGGGGATGCCAAACAGGCTGTGCACTTTCTGGCTGAGAGGCTGGGCACCGACCCCTACGGCGAGCGCCTGCTGGGCCACCGGCTGGAGGATGCGCTCTCCGGCCCCATGAGCTGCAACTGGGGGCTGATCGAGGGCGACGCGCAGCATCTGTGGGTCAAGCTGAACTACCGCTATCCTGTGACCATGGAACGGGCAGACTGCCAGCCCGCTGTGCAGGCCGCCTTTGAGGCCGCAGGCTGGGCGCTGGATGGGCAGGTGCACAAGGAAAAGCTCTATTACCCTGCCGAGACCCCGCTGGTCAGCGCCCTGCTGGAGGTTTACCGGGATGCCACCGGCGACAATGCCCCGCCCAAGTGCATCGGCGGCGGCACCTACGCCAAGATGCTGCCCAATGTGGTGGCCTTTGGCCCCCTGTTCGCGGGGGACCCGGTCACAGAGCATCAGCCCGATGAATGCATCGATCTGGAACGTCTGGTGCAGAACGCCCAGATCATTGCAAACGCCATTGTCAAGCTGGCAAACCTGCCGCTGGAATAAGAAGGAGGACGGGACTATGAAGATCACACAGGTGCGGCTGGGCCGCATTTCCACCCCGCTGCGGGTGCCGTTCAAAACGGCACTGCGCACTGTGAACAGCGTTGAGGATGTTATCGTGGAGCTCCACACCGATACCGGTGCGGTGGGCTACGGCGAAGCACCTCCGACCGGTGTCATCACCGGCGACACCACCGGGGCCATCCTCGGTGCCATTCAGGATCATATCGCCCCTGCCCTGCTGGGCCGCGACCTCGATGAATTTGAGGATCTGACCGCCGCTGTGCAGAAGGCGCTTGTCCACAACACCAGCGCCAAGGCCGCTGTGGACATGGCCCTGTGGGATCTGCTGGGCCAGAAGTACAGTGCCCCTGTTTACCGGATGCTGGGCGGTGCCCGCAGGAACATCGTGACCGATATCACCATCAGCGTCAACCCGCCCGAGGAGATGGCCCGGGATGCCCGCACCGCCGTCCAGCGCGGCTACGACTGCCTGAAGGTCAAGGTAGGCATTGACCCTG
Source organism: Faecalibacterium hominis (ex Afrizal et al. 2022) (assembly GCF_049545105.1). Classification (NCBI taxonomy): domain Bacteria; kingdom Bacillati; phylum Bacillota; class Clostridia; order Eubacteriales; family Oscillospiraceae; genus Faecalibacterium; species Faecalibacterium hominis (ex Afrizal et al. 2022). The sequence continues at coordinate 2,190,296 of NZ_CP186860.1, forward strand.
AACTGGATGTGGCCCGCCTTGCCGCGGTGCGGCAGGCTGTGGGCCGGGACATCAAGCTCCGCATCGATGCCAATCAGGCCTGGAACGCCAAGCAGGCGGTCCGCATCCTGAACCAGATGCAGGAGAAGGGGCTGGACATTGAGTTCGTGGAGCAGCCCGTGCCCGCCGCAGACCTTGAGGGGATGCAGTATGTCACCCGCCATGCCGATGTGCCCGTGCTGGCCGACGAGAGCGTGTTCAGCCCGGCAGATGCCCTGCGGATCATGCAGACCGGCGCGGCCGACCTTGTGAACATCAAGCTGATGAAGTGCGGCGGCATCACCAATGCCCTGCGCATTGCCGCCGCCGCTGAGGTGTACGGTGTGGAGTGCATGATCGGCTGTATGCTGGAAGCGAAGATCTCGGTCAACGCCGCTGTGGAGCTGGCCTGCGCCAAGAAGATCATCACCAAGATCGATCTCGACGGCCCGGTGCTCTGCAGCGAGGACCATATCCTCGGCGGTGCCGTGTTCGACGAAAAGAACATCACCGTCTCCGACGCGCCCGGCATGGGCATTCAGGGCTTTGTGCCCGGCAAGGTGTCCTATCTCGACTAAAACAGGAACAGACCGCATCCCGAAACACACGGGGTGCGGTCTCTTTTTGTGAAATTGTATTCTGTGTGCGGACAGTGAAAAAAGCTCGTGTCTGTATATGTTGAAATGAAAAACAAAAAAAGTGGGCAAAATCTTTGACTTTTCGGCCTGCAAGGCGTATAATCGTACTTGTTCCGTGTAGAGGAATGGGAAAACTGTGCGCGATAGGCGCACAATCTGGATAGGGGAGTAGAAAAGTTATGAAAACGTTGAAAGCGGTTGCGGCAAGGTACAATGCCACCAGCCTGATCCTGCGCATCGTCATCGGCCTTGCGGTCGGTGCGGTGCTGGCACTGGCGGTGCCCGGTGCGGGCTGGGTGGAAGAGTTCGGCAGCCTGTTCGTGGGTGCCCTGAAGGGCATTGCCCCGGTGCTGGTGTTCGTTATCGTGGCCAGTGCGCTGGCGCAGGGTACGTCCAGGCTGGACCGGCGCTTTGGCACGGTCATCTGGCTGTACATGCTCACCACCTTCCTGGCCGCCGCCATTGCGGTGGTGACCAGCTTCCTGTTCCCTCAGACCGTCGTTCTGGCTGAGGCGGCAGAATCCGAGGTGGTGCCCCAGGGTCTGGGCGAGGTGATGAACACCCTGCTCACCAACTTTGTGGCAAACCCCGTCAGTGCCCTGCTGAACGGCAATTACATCGGCATCCTGTTCTGGGCCTGCCTGTTCGGTCTGGCCATGAAGAAGTACGGCGCGGACAGCACCAAGCTGTTCCTGGCGAACACAGCGGATGCAGTCTCCCAGATCGTCCGCTGGATCATCAATCTGGCACCCTTCGGCATCATGGGCCTTGTGTACACCAACGTGTCCAGCAACGGCCTGTCCATCTTTACCCAGTACGGCAGGCTGCTGCTCCTGCTGGTGGGCACCATGCTCTTTATGGCACTGGTCGTCTCGCCCTTTATCATCTTTGTGTATCTGCACTGCAACCCGTATCCGCTGGTGTTCCGCTGCCTGCGTGAATCCGGCCTGACCGCCTTCTTCACCCGCAGCTCTGCCGCCAACATCCCGGTCAATATGGATCTGTGCGAAAAGCTGGGGCTGGATAAGGATATGTATTCCGTCTCCATCCCCCTGGGCGCTACCATCAATATGGATGGTGCCGCCATCACCATTACCATTATGACGCTGGCTGCGGCCAATACGCTGGGCATTCAGGTGTCCCTGCCCGCTGCCATCCTTCTTTCGGTGATGAGTGCTCTGGGTGCCTGCGGCGCTTCCGGCGTGGCTGGCGGCTCCCTGCTGCTGATCCCCATGGCCTGCTCCCTGTTCGGCATCTCCAATGATATCGCCATGCAGGTGGTCGGTGTCGGCTTTATCATCGGCGTGGTGCAGGATTCCGTGGAAACTGCCCTGAACTCCGCCGGTGACGTGGAATTTGCCGCCACTGCGGAATATCACCAGTGGCGCAAGGAGGGCAAGCCCCTGCCGGCGTTCCTGTGCAAGTGATGCAAAACTGAAATGGCTTTTCAAAGGCTGCTGTGCTGCTGGCACGGCGGCCTTTTTGTTTGGAACTTTTTTCTGGGCATTTTGCACAGGAAAGACCTCGTCCTGTTTGAAATTGACGGATTCTGACGGATTTTGCATGAGAGTGTCCCCTTTTGCAGAAGAAATTCTGGGCAAAACGGAGAGAAAATCTGAAAAAACTTTCCAAACAAGGTTTCAATCGTCCATGTATACAAGAACTTTATTTTTCATAAAAAACGTTTTGTGCTAGTTGCGCAAAGAACGAAAGAACGTTAAAAATGTATCACTAAATTCATAGTTTGTTCATAGAATTTATAAAACGATTTCATAATTGAGTGGCATAATATGGCCATCCTCAGAGAGGGGAACAAAAGAACGAAGGGTTCTGAACGGTTCCGCTCTGAGGATGCAGGGAGATAGAGGCCCTGCCAAAAAACACAATGACATTTACCGATATACGGAGGATATTTATTATGATGAACAAGAACACTGCTATTCTGGACAACACTATGATGGACGCTTACCTGACTGTCACCGAGGGCGTGTCCGATAACTGCGGCATTGGCCTGGCTTTTGCAAGCCTGCTCGAGAGCGCAAAGAAGAACTTTGTCAACCAGAGCAACCGCCGCGCTGTCAATGCAAGCTTTGCCGGCTGATCTTCTCCAATTTGCCGGTTGAAGATTCTCCTTCTTTTTTTGTTACAGCTGCTGCCACACTGTAATATGAACTGAAAAGCCCGGAACCACCTGCCGCCATAGCAGGTACGGTTCCGGGCTTTTTTGCTGTGTGGGTTCGGTCAGCGCAGGGGTTTTAAGCCGTCAGCCTTGCTTTCTGCAGCGCGGCCACGATCAGCGGAATGAGGATGAGCTGCGCCACGATGCCGGGCACGGCAGTGAGCACCGCACCGGACAGGAACGCGCTGAACGGGAAGCTGGAGCCGGACAGACCGGCCAGCACAAAGCGCACCGCACCCCAGACAAGGCGGCCTGCCACCATCGAGGTAACAAGGGCGGCGTAGATCATGGGCAGGGTGTGCTGCACCTTGCGGTACATGAAACCGGCCACAGCGCCGTATGTGGCCAGCTCAAAGGCCATGGCGATGGCAATGGGGTACATCGGGGGCATCCCGAACAGCACCGAGCGGAGCAGCGGGGCGGCAAAGCCCAGTGCCAGGCCCCAGGGGCCGCCCAGCACAAAGCCTGCCAGCAGCACCGGGAAGTGCATGGGGCAGAGCATATTGCCGATCTGAGGCACATGGCCGGTGATCATGGGCAGCACAAAGGCCAGTGCCAGAAACAGTGCGGCCAGCACCAGATCACGGGTCGCGGAACGGGTCTTGGTATTCATCAATGATTCCTCCTGAAAATGCGCAGACAAAAAGGGCCTGCCGCCAGCACGCGCCAGCGGCAGACCCCTTCATGGTGTCTGTTTCAAAATAATGTTTGCGGGGAGAAACACGGGCTTCGGCCCGCAAAGCCCCGGCTTCAGCCGGGAATTGTGCAAAAAGTATAGCAGATGCAAAGCCGCCTTGTCAAGCTCAGCGGATGAGGATGGTTACGGGGCGGTGTTTGCGGATTTTTGAAATTTGTAGATGTAATAAAAGGAATCTTCACCGGGGCCTTCTGCAAATGTACTGTTACAGACATTGGTGTGAGAATAACCATTGTTGGAGGCTGCATTCAATTCGGCATCAGAAAGCGCATGTTCCATAAAGAGCCAGATCTCAGGATCGGAAGAAGTGAAGCACTGAGAAGTATTGGAGGATTCGATTTGAGCATGGACACGTCCCGGAAAGTAATAATCAAAGAGTGTCCAGTCTAGGAAGTAGTTCGTTGTATAAAGAACTGCATCCTGAGAGGGGGTAATAACTTCCAGACACTGGGTGGTCGCAAGGTCGATGCGCTTTTCCCGCTGATAGGTTTGGTAGAAATCCGGTAGACTGCACACCAGCGTTCCCAAAATCAAAATACCGGATAGAATGGTTCTCCAACGGACTTTAGACAGAAGAAAGCCAAAAACCAGGTAAACGACTGCGGTGAGCGGATAAAGGTATCGAACGAGAAAAAGCGGGCGAACGGCATGTGAAACGATCAGCCCGACTGCGGAGGTGCCGGCGGCAGAAAGCAAGCCGGCCAAAAGCCAGATCGTATCAGGGGCGAAGAGCCATTTAGAGGACGACTTGGCCTGTGCTGTGAAATAAAGAAGGAATGCAAGACCGAAAATGAGAACTGTCCAAGAAGGATTGAAGAAGAATCCGATACAATTGATCGGAGAAGGAATGAAGGTGGACCACCAGTCTGCCGCAGCACGTTTGAAAGTGGGAAGCAATACCAGAAGCCAGGGAAGGTAGACGACCACTGCGGCACAATAAGTGATAAGGATTTTTTTAAAGCTGCTCTTATCCTGCGGAAGCAGAGAAAGCAGAGCCAGATAGAAAAATGCAACGGAAATCAGGGCATAGTAGTGCGTATAAGCGGCACAAAGAGAGGCGACGCTGAAAATGACCCAATCGGAGGTTTTACCGGAATGAAGAATGTTATGGAGTGCCAGATAGGCCGCTAACACAAAGAAAGCGCCGAGTGAATACATTCGGGCCTCGACGTTGAACATGATAGCGGTATCAGTCAAAGAGGCAAAAGTGGAAACAACAACTGCGGGAATCAATCCGAACTGTCTGAAAATCATTGTACAGGCAAGAATCAGAATGAGTCCATAGGGAATCAGAGCCGACAGATGATAGACATATCCGTGATTGCCCAGAAGATGATATAGGAGCTGTGTGAAAAGATAGTACAGCGGCGGATGGTTATCTGCCGCTGTGACTTGGAGCATTTCAAAAACATTCATTTGGGCAAGGCCGATGCTGAACCCCTCATCTCCCCAGAAGGAGTTATCAAAAATGCGGACAAAGTGCATGGCGAACAGCACAAGGGCATACAGGTACAGCAGCCAGGGCAAAATCCTGCGGCGGCGCTGTGCCCGGGATGTAGGTGCGGAAAAAGACATAGGAACCTCCCAAAATGATAAAAAAAGCAAACAAATTCATCTTATTATATCATACAGCGGCAAAAGATGATATTGCAAAGCAGCCAAAAGCTGCAAAAATGTTTTGCGGGGGCAAAATGAACCTGCATTTTCAACAAAAACGGGAACGTTTACAAGCGATTTTGCCAAGGGATGTACATTTTGACGAAAGAACCTTGACGTTTTTGCATAGAATAGATAATATAGACTTGAGAAATAGCGCATCGGGGCGTACGGCCCGGGTGCGTATCATATCCGATGCAAACGCTGAGGTTCATACGGGAGGACCAAAGATGACAAATGCAGAAAAACTTACCCTGGCAAAACACGCCTGCCACATCCGCATGGGCGTGATCGAGGGCACTCACAGCGCCAAGTGCGGCCATCCGGGCGGCAGCCTGGATATCGCCGAGGTGCTGGCGTACCTCTATTTCGTAGAGATGAAGGTGGATCCGAAGGATCCCAAGAACCCTGACCGCGACCGTCTGGTGCTCTCCAAGGGCCATGCGGCCCCGGCGCTGTACGCCGCGCTGGCTGAGCGTGGGTTCTTCCCGGTGGAGGACCTCAAGACCCTGCGCAAGATCGGCAGCTACCTGCAGGGCCACCCCAACATGAACAGTGTGCCGGGCGTGGATATGTCCACCGGCAGTCTGGGTCAGGGCGTGAGCGCCGCCTGCGGCATGGCACTGGGTGCCAAGCACGCCGGTAAGCCCATCAATGTTTACACCATCCTGGGTGACGGCGAGGTGGAAGAGGGCGAGTGCTGGGAAGCCTTTATGTTTGCTTCTCACTACGGCCTGTCCAACCTCTGCGTCATGCTGGACCGCAACCATCTGCAGATCGACGGCACCACCGAGACCGTGATGAACAGCGCCCCGCTGGAGGAGAAGCTGAAGGCCTTCAACTTCAATGTGCTGACCATCAACGGCCACGATTTGGATGCCATTGAGAGCGCCATCGCCGCTTTCCGCGCTGAGAACGAAAAGCCCACCTGCATCATTCTGGATACCCTCAAGGGCAAGGGCGTTTCCTTTATGGAGAACTCCGTTGACTGGCACGGCAAGGGCCCCAACGATGAGGAATACGCACAGGCCATGCAGGAGCTGAATGCAGCTTACGCCGCGCTGGAAGAGGAGGACAAGTAAGATGGCAGAAGTGAAGAAGATCGCTACCCGTGACAGCTACGGCAACACCCTGAAGGAGCTGGCCGCCGAGGGCCACGACGACCTGGTGGTGCTGGACGCTGACCTGGCTGCCGCCACCAAGACCGGCATGTTCCGTAAGGCGTACCCGGACCGTCACTTCGACTGCGGCATTGCCGAGGGCAACATGATGGGCGTGGCCGCAGGTCTGGCCACCATGGGTTATGTTCCCTTTGTTTCCAGCTTTGCCATGTTTGCCGCAGGCCGTGCCTTTGAGCAGATCCGCAACTCGATCGCTTACCCCCGCCTGAACGTCAAGATCGGTGCCACCCACGGCGGCATCTCTGTGGGCGAGGACGGTGCTTCCCACCAGTGCTGCGAGGACTTTGCCCTGATGCGCAGCCTGCCCGGCATGACCGTGATCTGCCCCGCAGACGATGTGGAAGCCCGCGCCGCTGTGCGTGCCGCTTACGCCATGCAGGGCCCTGTTTACCTGCGCTTTGGCCGTCTGGCTGTGCCTGTGTTCCACGATGAGGCTACCTATCACTTTGAGCTGGGCAAGGGCGAGCAGATCACCGAGGGCAGCGACATTGCCATCATCGCCACCGGTCTGATGGTCAACGAGGCCCGCCTGGCTGCCGAGCAGCTGGCTGCCGAGGGCATCCACGCCCGGGTCATCAACATCCACACCATCAAGCCTCTGGATGAGGAGATCGTCCTCAAGGCCGCCAAGGAGTGCGGCAAGGTCATCACCGCCGAGGAGCACAGCGTCATCGGCGGTCTGGGCGAGGCCGTCTGCGCCGTCCTGAGCGAGAAGCTGCCCACCCCTGTCCGCCGCGTGGGCGTGCAGGACAAGTTCGGCTGCTCCGGCCCTGCATGGGACCTGCTCAAGCTGTACGGTCTGGATGCAGCGACCATCTGCAAGACCGCTCACGAGATGCTGGGCTGATCCAGAAAGTCAATAAAAGCCGGTCGGCGTATGCCGACCGGCTTTTTGCGTGCAATTACCGTAAAAATTCGTGATTTTTCCGCACGATATCCGGGGAAACGTGCTGGCTGCTTGCACCCGGCGGCAAAGTGTGTTAAAGTGGGGCCAGATAAAAATTTTGAGAGAAGGAGCACCGCTATGAAATACGATTTCACTTCCATCATGGACCGCCACGGCAAGGATGCCATTGCAGTGGATGGCCTTGGCACCGGCTTTGCCCCCGCCGCCCCCAAGGAGGGCTTTGATGCCATCCCCATGTGGGTGGCCGATATGAATTTCCCCACCGTGCCCACCATCCAGGAAGCCATCATCGAGCGCACCAACCACCCTGCGTTTGGCTACTTCAACCCCACCGATGAATACTTCGATTCCATCATCCGGTGGCAGGCAAAGCGCAACGGCGTGCAGGGCCTGACCAAGGAGTGCATCGGCTACGAGAACGGCGTGCTGGGCGGCGTGATCAGCGCCCTGAACTGCGTCTGCTCCAAGGGCGACAAGATCCTGATCCACAGCCCTACCTACATCGGCTTCACCATGAGCCTGAAGAACAACGGCTACGAGGCTGTCCACAGCCCGCTGGTCAAGGATGAAAACGGCGTGTGGCGGATGGACTTTGAGGACATGGAAAAGCACCTGAAAGAGGAAAAGATCCATGCCGCCATCATGTGCAACCCCCACAACCCCTGCGGCCGTGTGTGGGAGCGCTGGGAGCTGGAAAAGGCCATGGAGCTGTACAAGAAGTACGATGTGTATGTGGTCTCCGATGAGATCTGGTCGGACATCATCCTGAGCGGAAACAAGCACATCCCCACCCAGTCTGTGAGCGAGGATGCCCGCCAGCGCACCGCCGCCTTCTACGCCCCCTCCAAGACCTTCAATCTGGCCGGTCTGGTGGGCAGCTACCATATCGTTTACAACAGCTGGTGGCGTGACCGCATGGAGAAGGAGTCCAGCCTGAGCCACTACAACATGATGAACGTTCTCTCCATGCACGCCCTGATCGGTGCTTACAAGCCCGAGGGCTACGAGTGGACCGACGAGCTCTGCGAGGTGCTGACCGGCAACATCGACTTTGCCTGTGATTACATCGAGAAGCATTTCGAGGGCGTGACCGTCTCCAAGCCGCAGGGCACCTACATGCTGTTCGTGGACTGCACCGACTGGTGCAAGGCCCACGGCAAGACCATTGAGGATGTGGAGCACGCCTGCTGGGATGTGGGCGCTGCCATCCAGGACGGCACCATGTTCTTTGGCCCCTGCCACCTGCGCATGAATCTGGCTTCTCCCCGTTCCCGCATCGAGGAGGCGTTCCACCGCATGGATAAGTACGTTTTTAACGCATGATCGCTTAAACACAGCAAAAAGTCCCGGCCAGAACGGCCGGGACTTTTTTGCGCTTAATTCAGATCGAAATTGCCCAACAGCAGGTAGTAGAGCACCTCCACCACCAGCGCTGCCGAAAGCTGGGAAGGCAGCATATCGCTGGCAATGCGCTGGATACGGTTGGAGGCCAGCAGGGTATAGCTGGCGTGGCCTGCCAGCGCCGAGCGCTTGTCGCAGGTGATGAGGATGACCGGTGTGCCGTTCTTCTTGGCGGCACGGGCGGCCGTCTCCAGCGCCTCGCAGCGGCCTGCGCTGGAAATGAGCAGCAGGGCATCTTTTGGGGTCAGTGCCGAAGCGAAAGACCGTGCCTTTTCTGGCACCGGGCTGATCATGCAGCGCTTGCCCAGACTGCCCAGCTTGAGCGAAGCATCCATGGCAACGGGCAGGCTGCTGCCGTTGGCTTCGATCTCAATGATCTCTGCCGCCCGCAGAATGGACAGCACTTTTCTCAGCTGGACAAGGTTCAAAGCCTGAATGGTGGCCTGAACCTCCTCCTGACGATTGTTCTGAAGATCGAGCAGGGCCTGATGCAGCGGGTCATTGGGGGGCCTTTTGCGGGCCTCCGTTTCCTGCTGCTCCAGCACATCCCGCGCAAGCTCCAGTTGGAATTTGCGGTAATTTGCGTAGCCGAGCTTGTGGCACAGCCGGGTGACCGTGGCTTCGGACGAGTGGCTGGCCTTTGCAAGCTCCGCAGAGGTGGCGACCGAGGCCCACTTTACATCTGCAAGAATGCAGTCCGCAATGCGCCGTTCGGCGCTGTAAAGCTGGAGCCCGGAGCACAGCTGGGTGACGACGCTTCCCGGGGAATCGTGCATAGCAATACCTCCCTGTGCGCGCTGTGCATTGGGCACAACGCACAGTACTCTGGGAATAGTATACCGATTTTTTGGTGAAAAATCAATTGAATCTGGCAAGAAAATGCAGATCGTTCCAAAATAAACCGGGATTTTTTGACGCGGGGTGCATCAGAACCGGCCTGTGTGTTGGGGGCGGCGTAATGAATCCAGCGATTTTCTTATGCATGGTGCCGAAAGTGAAAAAAGGACTGCTCCGACGGAGCAGTCCTTTTTGTGTTTGAGGGGGGAGGGAAGGCGTGATCAGCACCCTTCCTTTTCGGCCAGCTTCCGGCCCATGAGCACGCCCATGACGGAGGCCATCATCAGGCCGCGGGTCCAGCCGGAGGAGTCACCCAGGCAGTGCAGGCCCCGGATGTTGGTGTCGAGGTTCTCGTCCATCTTGACCTTGTTGGAGTAGAACTTCAGCTCAGGGCTGTAGAGCAGAGTCTCGTTGGCGGCAAAGCCGGGCACGACCATATCCAGCATCTTGATGAACTCGATGATGTTGGTCATGGCGCGGTAAGGCATGGCGGCGGTGATATCACCGGCCACGGCATCCTTCAGGGTGGGCTTGACGTTGGATTGCGCCAGCTCCTTGGGCCAGGTGCGCTTGCCGTCCAGAATGTCGCCGTAGCGCTGGACCAGGATGTGGCCCGCGCCCAGCATGTTGGTCAGCTCACCCACCTTCTGGGCGTAGGCGATGGGCTGGTTGAAGGGTTCGGTGAAGTTGTGGGAGACGAGGATGGCCAGGTTGGTGTTCTCGCTCTTCTTCTCCTTGAAGCTGTGGCCATTGACCACGGCCAGATCGTTGTCGTAGTTCTCCTGAGCCACAAAGCCGCCGGGGTTCTGGCAGAAGGTGCGCACCTTGTTCTTCCAGGGCTTGGGGTAGCCGATGAGTTTGGACTCGTACAGCACCTTGTTCACCTTTTCCATGACCTCGTTGCGGCACTCCACGCGCACGCCGATGTCAACGGTGCCGGGCTTGTGGGCGATGTGGTGCTCGGCGCAGATCTTCTCCAGCCAGTCGGCACCGCGGCGGCCCGTGCCGATGACCACGGTATCGGCATAAACAGCATGGGCTTCCTCGTCCTTGGGTCCCTTGATGAACACGCCCTTGCACTCCTCGTTCTCCAGGATGATATTCTCACACTCGGTGCTGAACAGCATCTCCACACCGTTGTCGGCCAGATAGTTCTGGATGGCCAGATACAGCTGCTGGGCCTTCTCGGTGCCCAGATGACGGATGGGGCAGTCCACCAGCTTCAGGCCGGCGTGGATGGCGTTCTTGCGGATCTCCTTGATGTCCTCGCCGGTGTAGATGCCCTCCACATGGGGGTCGGCACCGAACTCGAGGTAGATCTTATCGGTGTAATGGATGAGCTCCTGTGCGAACTCCTCGCCGATCAGGGTGGGCAGGTCGCCGCCCACCTCATAGGAAAGGCTCAGCTTGCCGTCCGAGAACGCGCCAGCACCGGAGAAGCCGGTGGTGATGGCGCAGGTGGGGCGGCAGTTGACGCAGTGGCCCAGCTCGGCCTTGGGGCAGTGGCGCTTTTCCACCGGCTTGCCCTTTTCCACCAGCAGGATCTTTTTCTTGCTGCCGTGGCGCAGCAGCTCTACAGCGGTGAAGATGCCGGCCGGACCGGCACCCACAATGATCAGATCGTATTTTTCCATAGTTTTTGAATTCCCTTACTATCAGATTTAGAATATTCTCTTTTGGCAGCGTCCTCGCCCTCTCAGGCCGCTTCGCGTCCAGCTCCCCCAAAGGGGGAGCCTCTGGCAGAACGACTCACCTTGCGGGGAATCGCGAAAGCCTCTCCCTTTGGGAGAGGTGGCAGCGCGTCAGCGCTGACGGAGAGGGCGAGTTCGTTAATCGTTGCTGTCTTCCTGCTCCACTTCCGCGCTCTCATCCACATGATCCAGCTCCACGGCGGAGGCTTCCACGTCGGCAGGGGCGATGTCCGGGGCGATCACGCCGTCACCGTTCAGATCCTGACCGGTCAGGGATTCCAGCATGGACTGGGTCTCGGGGTGGAGCTTGGCAAAGCGGCGGATGGCCAGCACGGTGTACAGGGCACTGAGCAGGTTGATGGCACCCTCGATGATGAGGATGATGCCAATGGCCATGACCAGCGTCTCCATGGTGCCGAAGGGGTTCAGGATCATCACCACGCCCAGCACCACGCTGAGCACCGGCAGCAGAAGGAAGCCCTTCCAGCTGGGGTACTCACAGCGGCGCAGGTCCAGAGCGTTCTGGATGCGGCCCAGGCTGTCGAAGATGACGAACAGGCCGAACACGATGGGCAGGATGCGCACCACGATGTCGCTGCGGAGGATCAGGAACGCGCCCAGGCCCAGGCAGATGATGCCCGAGATGAGGGTGAGCTGGCTCTGGAAGATGCCGCGCTCCACGGCAAAGTAGCGCACCAGCTGAACGGCGGCGCACACCAGCACCACGCCGCCCAGGGCGTAGCAGACCACGTTGAGGGCGGTGGAGGGCCGCATGAGCAGGAAGATGCCCAGCCCCAGGTAGAGCACGCTCATCAGGATCAGATTCCATTTCAACTTCTTTGCCATAAAAGGTCACGTTCCTTTCTTGTGTCGGACAGGTTCTGAAACGGTTTACTGTACAGCGGCAGCGTTGTCGTACATGGGCTCGATGATCTTTTTGTCCAGGCGGGCAAAGAACACAAAGCTCAGGGTCACGCTGGCCAGCTCTGCAATGACGAAGGACCACCACACCATATTCACATTGCCGGTCTTACTCAGCAGCCAGGCGGCGGGCAGCAGGACCACCAGCTGGCGGCAGACCGAGATGATCAGGCTGAACATGCCGTTGCCCAGCGCCTGGAAGGTGGAGGACAGGATGATGCTCATGCCGGCCAGCAGGAAGTGGAAGCAGATGATGCGCAGGGCAGGCTTGCCGATGGCCAGCATGGCCTCGCTGGCGGAGAACAGGCCCAGCAGCTTGTCGGGCAGGAACTGGAACAGCAGGAAGCCGACCAGCATGATGGCCTCGGCATAGAACATGGCGCACTTGATGGTCTTTTTGACGCGGTCGGGCTTGCGGGCACCGTAGTTGTAGCCGATGATGGGCACCATGCCGTTGTTCATGCCAAAGATGGGCATGAACACGAAGCTCTGCAGCTTGAAGTAAACGCCGAACACGGCCACGGCGGTGGCGGTAAAGGCCATGAGGATCTGGTTCATCAGGAAGGTCATCACGCTGCCCACGCACTGCATGGCGATGCTGGGCAGGCCGACAACGTAGATCCGTTTGATGGCTTCGGCGCTGGGGCGGAAGCCCTTGAAATCCAGCTGGATATCGGGGTTCTTGCGGAGGTTGAGGTAAAAGGAGACCCCTGCGCCGCAGAACTGGCCGATGACGGTGGCCAAGGCTGCACCGGTGGTGCCGGACAGGGCCTCGCCGCAGTAGCCGAAGATGAAGATGGGGTCAAGGATGATGTTGACGACGGCACCCACCAGCTGGCTGATCATGCTCAGGGTGGTGCGGCTGGTGGCGGCCAGCAGTTTCTCGTTCATCACCTGCATGAACATGCCCAGGCTGAGCACGCAGCAGATGGTCAGGTAGCGGATGCCCTGCTCGGCGATGTCGGCATCGGCGGTCTGGGCGTAGAAGTAGGGGCGCACAACGGTCAGGCCCAGCACCAGAAAGACCAGGTAGCTGCACAGTGCCAGGAACAGGCCGTTCTCGGCGGTCTTATTGGCGCGGTACTGGTTCTTTTCGCCCAGGCTCTTGGAGAGCAGGGCGTTGACACCCACGCCGGTGCCGATGCCCACGGCGAACATCAGGTTCTGCAGCGAAAAGGCCAGAGAGACGGCGGTCAGGGCGTTCTCACTGACACGGGCGACAAAGATCGAGTCCACCACGTTGTACAGTGCCTGCACCAGCATGGAGATCATCATCGGGATGCTGAGCTTGATCAGCAGCGGGTTGACATCCATGGTGCCCATGATATTTTCGGGTTCGGAAAGATTGAGCTGTTTGTTTTCCACGATTTCTCCTTTTGACGTTGAATGATAGACGAGGGTTTATGCTTGAACAGGCGGGCGTTGCCGTTGCCCAAAACGTGGGCAGAGCACAAAAGCACCCTACCCACGAAGCAGCATTGTTTTTTGGGCCGTCCGGCCCGGCGGGGATCACTCAGCCATGGTCTTTTCCTTGGCGGCGACAGCGTCCAGGATCATCTTGACGCAGGTCTCGCGGCCCAGGGCGGCGTTGATGGCCAGATCATAGTTGTGGGCATCGCCCCAGCGGTTCTGGGTGTAGTAGTTGTAGTAGGCAGCACGGTTGCGGTCGGTCTTTTCGATCTCTTCCTTGATGCCCTTCTCGTCGTGTGCTTTGACCAACGGGTCGGTCTTGGCCAGCTCACGCCGCCATTCCACCGGTGCGTAGATGAACACGCGCAGCACATCCTTGCGCTCCCGCAGCACATAGTCACCGCAGCGGCCCAGAATGACGCAGGGGCCTTCCTCGGCCAGCTGTTTGATGATGCGGCTCTGCAGGATGAACACCTGATCACCCAGCGGGAGCTCGTTGCCCATGGTATACAGGCTGTACAGCAGGCTGTGGGTGCGGCGTTTTTCGCTGGCGGCTACGGCTTCCTCCGAGAGGCCCGAATGCTTTGCGGCCATGGTGATCAGCTCCTTGTCGTAGAGCTTGATGCCCAGTGCGTTTGCAACATCCTCTGCGATGTAGTTGCCGCCGGTGCAGTACTCACGTCCAATGGTGATGATCGTTTTTGCCATAATGTGTTCCTCCCTATGTTGTGGTTTCTATCCCGAAAAGCGCTTTGCGCTGCCGGCTCAGAGGCCGGGCTGCACGGTGCTTGGGTCCTGTTGGGGTGCGGCAGGCTCTGCCGCGGGCTTGGGGGGCGCGGGGAGACGGACTTCCGCCACCCGCATCCGCCCGGTCTGGTCCACCGCGTACACGCTGCAGCGGCCGCCTGCGGCCAGCTGTTCGGGCGGGAAGAGCAGCCCGCCCTCGGGCGTGCGCTCCATCCGGCGGAAGGTGCGGTGGGCAGTGGTGGCGTGGGCCACGCCATCGTGGACGGCATAAGCCGCCCAGCCGGAAAAATCCTCCGGCAGCGGATCCTGCTGGCCCCGCTGCTCAAAGAAATAGCTGCCATCCTCGGCGCGGGTCAGGTCGCACCGCACCCGGTTGGGCAGGTCGGCGGCCACTTCCCGCTGCTTGGGCCGCAGGGCAATGGCCCGGCCCGTGAAGTATCGCATAAAATCCGCCAGCGCCATGGTGCAGTTCACGGCACCGTCGCTGTCGGCAGTGGGGTCGTTCAGCAGCACGAAATCCGCCAGAACGGCATCATCGTGCCCGAAGCCCCGCAGGCCCATCCAGACCCCCACGGGGTCCCGCTGGCCCCGGATGCGGCGCTCCACCCGGACTGCGATGGAGCAGTCATCGTGGATCTGGGCGCGCAGGTCGGCCAGATCCATCCAGGCCTGCCAGCAGGGGTAGCCGCAGCAGCCCGCCGCAGCAGCCGCAAAGGCGGCATTGCCGGTGGAGCTGGTGGCTTTGTCCTCCATGGCGTAGGCAACTTCTTCGGGCAGGATATCCTCGCCGTAGCGGTTCATCAGGGCCGCCATCACAAGGGGAAGGTCCATCTCCCGGCCAAAGCTGGGGTCGTGGGCGCTCAGGCAGTATTCCGGCAGGTAGAGCCGCCGGTTCAGCGGGTGGCCGTTGTGCTTCTCCCAGGCAAGGGGGCGCACGGCAGCGGCCAGCAGCCGGACAGCCGGGGTGGCCTTGTCATCGTTGGTGGAAAGGTTCACCTGCAGCTGGATGCCGGTGCCGCCGCCCGGTGTGGCAACGGTGACGGTGTCCCCCATCAGGAACACCAGCCCGTCCTCGCTCTGGGCTTTGATGCTGCAGCGGGGGTAATCCGGTGCCCACTTGCCAAAGCTGAGCCAGCCGGTCCAGGTGTTCCCGGCATAGACCCGGCAGCGCACCTCGACCATGGTGTTGTGGGGGGCGCTGGCGTTCCAGCTGACATTCAGGTTGCAGAAGGCCGGCATGGCGAACTCCGGGGTGGTATAGCTGCCGTAGGGCAGATAGCGGCCGGCGGAGGAATCCAGCACCACCGCGCCGCTTTCCAGCGCCACATTGTCCAGTGCGCCCCGGGAGAAGGTCTCGGTGCCGTGCAGCACCAGATTGTTCCGTTGTTCCATCCGCACTTCTCTCCTTTGCGCGCTGTGGACGGCGCAGTGTTATTCTTCGGGGGTGTCCTGGCCGCGCTCGGCGCGCAGCTCCTTTTCCAGCTGGGCATCGTGGAGCTTCTGGATGCTCTCCTCAATGTGGAACACCCGGTTCAGGTCGCCGTAGACGATCTGGCAGCAGATCTCGCACTGGAACCAGAAGCCGAACACCAGCATCAGCAGCAGGCCCAGCGGCATACACAGGATCACCAGACCCCAGAACAGGATGGTGACCAGCGCTGCAGCCAGCGCGTGGGGCAGGAACGCGATCATGCAGTTCAGGCTGTTTTTCAGCGTCAGGCGCAGGGGCTGATCCAGCAGCACGATCTGGGGCCACATGTAGGAAAACAGCATGTGGAACAGCACAAGGTTCAGCACCGTGGCCACCCACATGGGAACGCCCACATTGGTGCCGTGGTACAGCATGTTGAAGCAGAAATAGACCAGGAAGATCTGCACCGTGACGACCACGCAGTACAGAATGCCGGGCAGGATGCTGGCCTTGAAGTTCTGCCGGAAGGCCCGGCGGTAGGTTGTCCACCAGTAACCGGCCTCGTCACGCAGGGCGCGCAGCACCGTGTCGTACACGCCGGCCAGCGCGGGGCCTGCAAGGATGCCGCCCGCAATGGCGCTGACGATCATCACGGTCAGGTTGTTCATCAGGAAGCCGATGTACACCAGGCAGATCACCGGCAGAAAGCCGATGCAGGTGAGCAGGTTTGCAAGGAACATGCCGCTCATATCGCGGCCCACCAGCTCAAAAAAGCGGCCTACGCCCGTTTTGCGGGGCGTGTCCTTTTCAACGCCCGGCCCGTCCTTGAAATCTTTAGAAGAAGGAAATAAACCCATTTGTTCCGGAATACCTCTCTTTTGTAATGGGCAGCAATGCCATTGTGCTACCTTTCTGCTTATAAATATACCCGGATTTTGTGGATTTTGCAAGCTAAAAAGCACGTATTTGTAAAAAAAGTGTGTTCTCTCCCATTTTGTCCCAAAGTATGTTACAATGATACTGGCCTTTTGGGCCGGAAGGAGGAAAGGAATTTGAGCATTTTACGCACCATTGCGTTATTCGTTTATCTGTTTGGCTATATGATCGTGCACTATGCCACCCTGCGCCGGGCCGAGCGTGCCCTGGCTGCCGGGGATCTGGACACGGTGGAGCAGATCGTCAAGGCCAATATCCCCCGCTGGAGCCGGGGCATCCTGCATGTCACGGGGGCCCGGATGACGGTGGAAGGGCAGGAGAATATCCCGGCGGGGCCCTGCGTGTTCGTGGGCAACCACCGCAGCTACTATGATATCCCCATCCTGCTGACCGCGCTGGACGCGCCCCACGGCATTCTGGCAAAGGAGGAGCTGGAAAAGATCCCCCTGCTCAACCGCTGGATGAAGCTGCTGGGCTGTGTGTTCGTCAAGCGGGATGACATCCGCGCTTCCGTCAAGGCCCTGAACGATGCCACTGCCATCGTGGAGAGCGGCCGGAGCTTCGTCATCTTCCCCGAGGGCACCCGCTACAAGGGCGAAGAGGGCGGCGCGGGCGAGTTCAAGGCCGGTGCCTTCCGCATTGCCATCAAGACGGGGGTGCCCGTGGTACCGGTGGCCATCTCCGGCGCGCGGGACCTGTTTGAGGGCCACGGCCTGCGGGCCACGCCCGGCGATATCCGGGTGCGCATCCTGCCCGCCATCCAGACCGCAGGCATGAGCAAGGCTGAACAGAAGCAGCTGCCCGATGCCGTGCGCCAGACCATTCTGGCCCAACTGTAAGGAGAACTATGGCAAGCTATCGTTACGAGCGGGATATCGACCCCGCAGACCTTACCCCGCGGGCGGAAAAACAGTATACCCGCAAAGAGCGCTGGGCCAACTGGTGGGATTATAACCTCAAGTGGGTCCTCCTGATCGGCATTGCAGCGGCTTTTGTGGCGTACAGCTTCATCGGGCAGTATTTCTTTACCACCAAGCCCGATTATAATGTGGCAGTGGTGGCCCCCTACTACCTGCCGGATGACACCGTGACCGCCCTGCAGGAGCAGCTGGCCCGGTACGGCGAGGACCTGAACGGCGACGGCAAAACGGTCGTGACTCTGAATGTCTACACGCTGGATTATTCTGCCGGGGATACCCAGACCGAGAGCGATGCCTACCTGACCATGGCGGGCACCACCAAACTGGCCACAGATGTGGCGGGCGGCCTGAGTTCGGTGTTCCTGCTGTATGACCCGGCGGGCTTTCAGGAGAGCACCGGTGCTCTGCGGTATCTGGACGGCACCCTGCCCGAAGCCGGAAGCGACAGCGACTGGTGGAACATGGTCTACCGCTGGACGGACTGCCCGGTGCTGACCGGGCTTGACCTGGGCGAGTACCGGGTCGACACGACCCACGCCCGGGGCGGCGACAGCCAGGCCTGTCTCGCGGATTTCTATGTCGGGATGCGCGGGGCCTGGAACACCGGCACCGAGGAGAACCTTGCGGGCGGCGAGGAGCTCTGGCAGGCACTGACCGCCGGGGCAGTCTCCACCGTGGAAGCGGAGGGGTGAGCCGATGCGGTTCCGTATCCTGCGCCGGGAAAAAGGCGCGCCCCGCCGCCCGGCTCCCGTGCCGGAACCACCTGCTGTGCCGGTTCCGCCCCGTGCCGCTGAGCTGGAAAACCCCTATGGGAGATACTATGGAACGGCGCGAAGCCGGGAAGATCTGAAACGCTGAAGAGGTGCTGCCACGGGCGGCACCTCTTCAATTCTATTCGCTTCTTGCAGGTGCTAGTTGAAAAGTTATCCACCCTGAAACCCTGCGCCCTTTGTTGTTTCTGTGTCCGAGTTATGGTATACTAATCCAGTATCACGAAATGCAAAGGATGTGGAATGATGGACGCACTGGAACAGGCCCGCCGGGAGATCGACACGGTGGATGCCCAGCTGGCTGCCCTGTTTGAGCGGCGGATGAAGGCGGTGCTCAGCGTGGCGGAATACAAAAAGGCCCACGGCCTGCCCATCTTTGATGCCGCCCGCGAAAAGGTGGTGCTGGACAAGGCCGAAGCGCGGATCGGGGACCCGGCCCTGCGCCCCTATTACCGGGATCATGTGCAGAACATGATGGACGTGGCCAAGCAGTACGAGGCTGAGGTGCTGGGCCGCAACCGCGCTGCCTATCAGGGCGTGGAGGGTGCCTTTGCCCACATTGCGCTCCGGGCGCTCTTTCCCCATGCCGAGGCTGTGAGCTGCCCCACCTGGGATGAGGTGTTCGATGCCGTGGAAAAGGGCGATGCCGCCCACGGCGTGGTGCCCTTTGAGAACAGCCACGCGGGGGATGTGTCGGCGGTGCTGGACCTGTGCTATAACCACCCCGGGTTGTGGGTGGTGGATGTCTACGACCTGCCCATCTCCCAGAACCTGCTGGTGCTGCCCGGCACCCAGCTTTCCGACCTGACCCGTGTGTACAGCCACCAGCAGGCCATTGCCCAGAGCGAGACCTTCCTGAAGCAGTTCGGCCTGCCCGCCACGGCCATGCCCAACACGGCCATGGCGGCAAAGTTTGTGGCGGAGAGCGGCGACCGGACCAGGGCGGCCATTGCCAGCGTGGAAACGGCCGCCCTGTACGGGCTGGAGGTGCTGGTGCCCAGCATCAACACCGATGGCGACAACACCACCCGCTTCATCGTTCTCAGCCGCGAAAAGCCTACGGCGGGCAACCGGTTCTCCCTGCTGTTCACGCTGGACAACAAGCCCGGCAAGCTGGCCGAGGTCATTCAGGTCATCGGTGCCAGCGGCTACGATATGGAGTCCATCAAGAGCCGCCCGCTGCCCCACGTCCCCTTTGATTATTATTTTTACGTCGAGCTGGTGGGAGACCCCGCCGCCGAAAAGACCGCCGCGCTGCTGCGCGAGCTGAATCATGTCTGCCGCACGGTACGGCTGTTAGGAGTGTATACGAAATGAGCGATTTCATCGGGACAAAGCTCACCATGAATCTGGGCGAGCGCAGTTATGATATCATCCTGAAAAACGGTGCACTGGAAAATCTGTACCAGTTTGCCCGGCTGGACCGCAAGGTGGCCGTTGTCACCGACAGCGGTGTGCCTGCCGAATATGCCCAGCGCGTGGCCGACCAGTGCCGGGAATCCACCATCATCACGGTGCCGCAGGGCGAGGCCAGCAAGAGCTTCAAGATCCTGGAAACGGTGCTCCGGCAGATGCTGGAGTTTAACATGGGCCGCGGCGACCTGGTGGTGGCCGTGGGCGGCGGCGTGGTCGGGGATCTGGCCGGATTTGCCGCTGCCATCTACATGCGGGGCATCGATTTTATCAACTGCCCCACCACCACCCTTTCCATGATCGATTCCTCCATCGGCGGCAAGACCGCTGTGGATCTGGGCGATACCAAGAACATCGTGGGCGCGTTCTGGCAGCCCAAGCTGGTCATCGTGGACCCGGCCACCCTTTCCACCCTGCCCCGCCGCCACTACATCAACGGTCTGGCGGAGGCGGTCAAGGCGGGCCTGCTGGCGGACCCCGAGCTGTTTGCCATCTTTGAAAAGGGAGATATCGATACCCAGATCAGCGAGATCATCTACCGCAGCCTGCGGTTCAAGAAGAACGTTGTGGAGCAGGATGAGACCGAGCGCGGGATGCGCAAGGCCCTGAACTTCGGCCACACCATCGGCCACGGCATCGAGGCCGTCAAGGGCATCAAGGGCCGCCGCACCGTGGGCCTGTTCCACGGCGAGTGCGTGGCGCTGGGGATGCTGCCCATGATCGAATCCAAGGCGCTGCAGAAGCGGGTGCGGGCGGTCTACCGCCGCATTGGCCTGCCCACCCGCACCACCTATAACAAGGAAAAGGTGCTGGCCGAGATGCTGCACGATAAAAAGGCCCAGGGCGGCCAGATCACGGTCATCAAGGTGCCGGGTCTGGGCTGCTGGCGGGCCGAGACCATCCCCGTGGAGGGCCTGCGCCCCCTGCTGGGTGTGGAGGAGTAAGCCATGAAAAACACCTTTGGCAGCGACCTTTCGCTGACCATTTTTGGCGAGAGCCACGGCAGGGCCATCGGCGCGGTGCTGGACGGCATGGCGGCGGGCGTGCCTGTGGACGAAGCCTTTCTTGCGGCCTGCATGGATAAGCGCCGTGCCCGGGGCGACGGCCTTTCCACCCCCCGTGTGGAGGGGGATGCGGTGCAGTTCTTGTCCGGCGTGGTCAACGGCCGCACCACCGGCACTGCCATTGCCCTGATGATTGAAAACCAGAACACCCGCAGCGGCGACTATGCCAAAACGGCTGACCTGCTGCGGCCCGGCCACGCGGATTACACCGCCTACGCCAAGTACCACGGCTATCAGGATGCCCGGGGCGGCGGCCACTTTTCGGGCCGCGTCACCGCCGCGCTGGTGGCAGGCGGTGCTCTGGTGCTGGGAGCCCTGAACCGGGCCGGGATCGAGATCGTGACGCACATCGGGCGGTGTGCCGGGATCGGCGATATCCCCTTTGCGCTGGATGATCCTGCCGCACTGGCGGCGCAGGCCGAGGCACTGCTGAACAAGTCCGAGGGCTTTGCCCTGCTGGACGGCAGTGTGGAGGAACCCATGAAAGCTGCCATCCGTGCCGCCGGTGCCGAGGGCGACAGCGTGGGCGGCGTGCTGGAGACCGCCATTCTGGGCCTGCCCGCAGGCGTGGGCGAACCCTATTTCGACAGTGTGGAGAGCAAGCTCGCTCACCTGGCCTTCTCCATCCCGGCGGTCAAGGGTATCGAGTTCGGTTCCGGCTTCGGCTTTGCGGACCAGAAGGGCTCGGAGGCCAACGATGCCTTCCGGATGCAGGGAGAGCGGATCGTCACCGCCACCAACCACAATGCGGGCCTGAACGGCGGCATCTCCAACGGGATGCCCGTGGTGTTCCGCACGGCGGTCAAGCCCACCCCCAGCATCTACAAAACGCAGGACACGGTGGACTATATGGCAAAGAAGGACGCGGAGCTGTCCATTCAGGGCCGCCACGACCCCTGCATCGTGCCCCGGGCCGCCATTGTGCAGACCTGCGCCGCCGCGCTGGCCGTGGGCGACCTGCTCACCGCAAAATACGGCATGGCCTGGATGGAGGATCCCACCGGCTACCGCAAGGAGGTGCTGTAAATGGAATACGGACTCATCGGCGGGCGGCTGGGCCACTCCTACTCCAAGGTCATCCACGAGATGCTCTGCGGCTACCGGTACGACCTGTGCCCCCTGCCCACGGAAGAGGAAGTCCGGGCCTTTATGACCCGGCGGCAGTTCAGGGCCATCAATGTCACCATCCCCTATAAGCTGGTGGTCATGGAGTACTGCTCCTACATCGACCCCCACGCCAAGGCCATCAACGCCGTGAACACCATCGTCAACAGGAACGGCCTGCTCTACGGCTACAACACCGATTACCCCGGATTCTCCTACCTGTGCGATGCACATGGGGTGGAGTTCAAGGACAGGACTGTGCTCATTCTGGGCACCGGCGGCACCCACAACACCACCTGGGCCGTGGCCCATGACCGGGGCGCGAAACAGATCTATACCGTCAGCCGCCATCCCGACCCCGAAAAGGGAGAGCTGACTTATGCTCAGGCCCTGACTACCGGGGCGCAGATCATCATCAACACCACGCCGGTGGGCATGTACCCCAATGTGGGCGTGAGCGCCCTGGATATCACCTCCATGCCCGGGCTGGAAGCCGTGATCGATGTCATCTATAATCCCGATAAGACCGAGCTCATCCTCCGGGCCGAGGAGCTGGGGGTGCCCATTGCCGTCGGCGGCCTGGAAATGCTGGTGGCGCAGGCAGTGTACGCGGCAGAATTTTTCCTCGACCGTAAGTTTGAGGATGCAGGTGCCGAGATCGCCCGTGTGACCAGCGAGCTGCGGCGGGAACAGCTGAACATTGCCCTCATCGGGATGCCCTCCTCGGGCAAATCCACCCTGGGCCGCGCTCTGGCGGAACGGCTGGGCAAGCGGTTCGTGGATCTGGATGAGGAGATCGTCAAGGCCGACGGCCGGAGCATCCCGGACATCTTTGCCGCTGAGGGGGAGGCAGGCTTCCGGAAGCTGGAGGCCGCGCAGACCGCCCGCTTTGCCCGGGAGAACCGGCAGGTCATCTCCTGCGGCGGCGGCGTGGTCAAAGACCCGGCAAACCTCCGGGCGCTCCACGCCAACGGCATCGTGCTCTTTATCGACCGGCCGCTGGAAGATCTGCTGGTGGGCGGCGGAAGGCCTCTTTCCACCAGCCCCGAGGCCCTGAAAACCATGGAAGCCCAGCGCCGCCCGCTCTATCTGGCGGCAGCGGATGCTGTGATCCCCAACAAGACCACCCCTGCGGATGCCGTGACGGCGGCAATGGAGGCGCTGGATGAAATTTTTAGTCATTAACGGTCCCAACCTCAACCTGACCCAGTTCACGGAGCCGGGCATGGAGGGGCAGATCGATTTCAATACACTGCTGGATTATATCGAGGCGGGCTGTGCCCAGATGGATGTTCAGGTGGACTTTTTTCAGTCCAACCACGAGGGTGACCTCATCGATGAGATCCAGTCGGCGGCAGGCCGGGCCGATGGCATCATCCTCAACCCGGGCGGCTACGCCTATTACAGCGTGGCCATTCTGGAAGCGCTGCAGGTGTGCGGCGTGCCCGCCGTGGAAGTGATGCTGGCCGACCCCAGCGGCAAGGAGCCCTTCCGCAGCGTGGACGTGGTCTCCTTTGGCTGTCAGGGCCGCTTTGCAGGCGAGGGGGTCAGCGGATATCTCCATGCCTGCGCCTACCTTGTGCAGCTGCTCCGGCTGGATGGCGGCGCGCAGACGCACCTGGTGCAGTAACAACCCTCTCAGTCTCGCATCCGCTCGCCAGCTCCCCCGAAGGGGGAGCCCTTGGCAAGTAGGGCAGGCTGTGCAGCAAAACGGAAAGCATAGAGACAAAACAGAAGGGAAAAGAAACAAGATGATCATTTCGACCAAAAAAGGCACCCCCAAGGAAGAGCTGGAAAAGATCGTAGACAAATTCGAGAAGCAGGGCCTGGATGTGACCCTGATCACCGGCAAGGATTACAATGTGTTCGGTCTGGTGGGCGATACCACCAAGATCGATGAGCGCGACGTGCTGGCCAACCCCTGGATCGACAACGTCACCCGCGTGTCCGCCCCCTATAAGCGGGCCAACCGCCTGTTCCACCCCGCCGATTCCATCATCGACTGCGGCGGCGTGAAGATCGGCAGGGGCGAGAAGATCGCCGTGATGGCAGGCCCCTGCAGCATCGAGGGCGAGGAGCAGGCACTGCGCATTGCCAACGGCGTAAAGGCGGGCGGTGCAAGCCTGTTCCGCGGCGGCGCTTATAAGCCCCGCACCTCTCCCTACTCTTTCCAGGGTCTGGAGACTGAGGGTATCCTCGATATGGTCAAGGCACGGGAGGTCACCGGAATGCCCATCGTGTCCGAGCTGATGAGCGAGGACCGGATCCCGGAGTTTGAGGAATATGTGGACGTGGTGCAGATCGGTGCCCGCAACATGCAGAACTTCCAGCTGCTCAAGGCCGTGGGCAAGATGCACAAGCCTGTGCTGCTCAAGCGCGGCCTGTGCAACACCATCGAGGAGTGGATCATGTCCGCAGAGTATATCATGGCCGGCGGCAACGAGCAGGTCATTCTCTGCGAGCGGGGCATCCGCACCTTTGAAAAATACACCCGCAACACCCTCGACCTCTCCGCTGTGCCCATCATCCACGAAAAGACCCATCTGCCCATCATCGTGGACCCCAGCCACGCCACCGGCAAGGCCAATCTGGTGGAGCCGATGATGATCGCTGCTGTGGCCGCCGGGGCCGACGGTCTGGAGGTGGAGGTCCACTATGATCCCCGCCACGCATGGAGCGATGGCGCACAGTGCCTGACCCCGGATGCCTTTGCACAGGCCATGGCAAAGTGCCGTCAGGTTGCATGGGCCATTGGCCGGGATATGTAAGATGGATGTGGTGGTAAAACGCGCCCGCGCAGTGGCGGGCAGGATCGCCGCGCCGCCCAGCAAAAGCATGGCTCACCGGGCGGTGCTCTGCGCGGCGCTGGCAAAGGGGACCTCCCATCTCCATCATCTTGCTTTCAGCAAGGATATCTCCGCCACGCTGGGCGCGGCGGCCCGGCTGTGCGCCCGTGTCACCACCGGTGAAAACGACGCGGTGGTGGAGGGGCTGGGCCGCTTTCTGCCGGTTGATGCCCCCGTGGACTGCTGTGAGAGCGGCAGCACCCTGCGCTTCCTCATCCCGCTGGCCAGCCTGACCGGGCAGGAAGTGACTTTTACAGGCCGTGGGCGGCTGATGGAGCGGCCCCAGTCGGTCTACAAAACGCTGTATCAGCAGCAGGGCCTGCGCTTTGAGCAGGGCGCGGACCGCCTGACTGTGGAAGGTGCCCTGACCCCGGGCGAATACGAGCTGGCGGGCAACGTGTCCAGCCAGTTCATCAGCGGGCTGCTGTTTGCCCTGCCCCTGCTGGGCGGCACCAGCACCCTGCACCTCATCCCGCCTGTGGAGAGCCGGAGCTACATCGATATGACCCGCGCGGTGCAGCACGCCTTTGGCGTGGAGAGCCGCTGGCTGGATGAAAACACGCTGGAAATTCCCGGCGGGCAGCACTATCTTCCCGGTGATTACACCGTGGAGGGCGATTACAGCCAGGCGGCTTTTCCTGCCGTGCTGGGCGCTGTGACCGGCGGTGTGGCCATCACCGGCCTGTCTGAGGAGACCTTGCAGGGCGATGCCGCCATTCTGGAGATCCTCCGGCGGTGCGGTGCAAGATTCACCCGCACCGGGCAGGGCGTGGTGTTTGAAAAGGCCCCGCTCCACGGAACGGACATCGACCTTGCCGACTGCCCCGACCTGGGCCCTGTGCTGATGGTGCTGGGCCTGCTGTGTGAGGGCACCACGGTCATCCGCAACGCCGAGCGTCTCCGCATCAAGGAGAGTGACCGCATCGAGGCCATGGAGACCGAGCTGCGGGCCTGCGGCGGGCAGCTGGAGAGCGAGGGCGGCACCATTACCATCCACGGCTGTGCCGGAGCGCTCCATGCCCCGGAGCAGCCGCTTTCCGGCCACAACGACCACCGCGTGGTGATGAGCCTTGCGGTGCTGGCGCTGGCCGCCGGGCTGGCCCTGCCCATCAGCGGGGCCGAGGCCATTGCCAAGAGCTGGCCGGATTTTCTGGAAGCCATCAAGCCTTTGGGCGCGGAGGTGGAACATGTTGGATAAATCAAAGCGTTATCTCATTGTGGGCCTGGGCCTGCTGGGCGGCAAGTACGCCTTGGAGCTGAGCAGGGCCGGGTTCCATGTGGACGGCATCAACCGCAGCGAGGGCCATCTGCAGTATGCCCTCGACCACGGCTATATCGCCAGCGGCAAGACCCACGATTTTGAGGATCTGGTGCGTCAGGCCGATCATATCATCTTTGGCTTGTACCCCACGGCCCTGATCGAGTGGTTCCGGACCTACGGCCACCTGCTGAAGGAGGGCTGCATCTTTACCGATGTGTCGGGCGTAAAGACCGGTCTGGTGGAGCCCATTCAGGCCATGTGCAGGCCGGGCGTGGAGTTCATTGCCAGCCACCCCATGGCGGGCCGTGAGACCTCCAGCGTGGAGCACGCCGCCGAGGTGAATTTTGCCCCGGCCAACTTCATTGTGACCCCCACGGAAAAGAACACCCCGGAGGCCGTTCAGTGGGCCAGGGAGCTGGCCGAGGTGCTGGGCTTCAAGCATATCTGCACCCTGACCGTGCAGGAGCATGACAGGATGATCGGCTATGTCAGCCAGCTCTGCCATGCCATCGCCGTCAGCCTGATGTGCGCCAACGACAATACCTCGCTGTGCGAGTACACCGGAGATTCCTTCCGGGACCTGACCCGCATTGCACGCATCAACGATAAGATGTGGGCGGAGCTGTTCCTCTGGAACAAAGAAAACCTTATCTCCGAGATCGACCAGTTCAGCGGGGCGCTGAACGAGATGCGCAACGCCCTTGTGGCCGATGACCGGGAAAAGCTGGAGGAGATGTTCCGCCTGTCCACCCAGCGCCGCGCGGCGTTTGATAAGAAAGCGCCGTAACCTTTTCAGCACACAGCGCTGCTGTTTTTTCCAGCTCCCCTGCTGGGGGGAGCTGGAAGCGAGACTGAGAGGTTTGGCACAACACGAAAAAATGAGGTGTACCGAATGCCCAAACAGGAAGGCCAGAAATCCAAGCTGCTGGCGCTATTGCGCATTTTTGAGCAGCAGACCGATGAAAACCACCTGCTGAACGTGCCGCAGCTGGTGGAGCTGCTGGAGGCGCAGGGCATCCGCTGTGAGCGCAAGAGCGTGTACAGCGATATTGAGGCACTGGGTGCGCTGGGCTATGACATCAAGCTGCGCCGGGGCCGGGGCGGCGGGTATTTCCTTGCCAGCCGCACCTTTGATCTGGCGGAGCTCAAGCTGCTGGTGGATGCCGTGCAGGCAAGCCGGGTGGTATCCGGTACCACGAGCAGGCGGCTGATCCACAAGCTGGAAAAGCTCTGCTCCAACTACGAGGGCAGCCAGCTGCAGCGTCAGGTCTATGTGGAGGGCCGCCCCAAGACCGACAGCAAGAGTCTGCTGTACAGCATCGATGCCCTGCACGAGGCCATCAACAACGGTAAAATGGTGGAGTTCCTCTACAGAAAAGCCGACAGCCGCGAGAAAGAGAAAAGGACCGTCAGCCCGTGGCAGCTGGCCTGGGAGAACGGGTGCTACTACCTCATTGCCTTTGCCGACGAAAAGGGCATCCGCCATTATCGGGTGGACAAGATGAGCGGGGTCCGGGTGCTGGATGCGCCCCGGCGGGGTCAGGAGCAGTTTGCGGATCTTGACCTGCCTGCCTATCTGCGCAAGCACTTTGGAATGTACGGCGGGCCGGAGCATCGCGTTACCCTGCGGTGCACCGCTGATCTGGAAGGTGCCATGCGGGAGCGCTTTGGCGCAACGCCCATGTTCCTGCCCGAGGAGAATGGCTGCTTCCATTTTGATGTCCCCATCTGCGTCAGTGACCAGTTCTATGGCTGGGTCTGCGGCTTTGGCGGCAAGATAGAAGTGGTTGCCCCGCCCGAAGTGCGGCAGGGAATGCGGGAGATGACCGCCCGGCTGGCAGAACAGCATCAATAACAAAAAAGGACTGCAAAAGCAGTCCTTTTTTGCGTGTTTACGGTTCCTTCAATTCCAGATCACTGGGCAGGATCAGATCCAGCGCGGCGGCGGGCTCGGCGACAAGGCGGCGGCTCTGGTGGAAGATGGCCTTTTCCAGTGTGTTGCGGGCAAGGCGGCCATTGCCGGCGGTACGGGCATCGGCTGCCTGCCAGCGGGCATAATAGCCCAGCAGGGGTTCGGTGCAGGCTTCGGCCAGGGTGTAGCCCTTGTTTTTGGCAAGGACCTGGGTGATCTGCAGCAGCTCCACGGCGGTGTAGTCCGGGAACTCGATCCGGTTGGGAAAACGGCTGGCAAGGCCGCTGTTGGCGGTGAGGAAGGTCTCCATCTCCCTGGTGTAACCCGCCAGAATGACCACCAGCTCATCCCGGTGATCCTCCATCCCCTTCACCAGCGTGTCGATGGCTTCCAGCCCGAAGCTGTCCTGCTCACCGCGGTAAAGGCTGTATGCCTCGTCAATGAAGAGCACACCACCCAGCGCGCTCTCGATGACGCTGTTGGTCAGGGGGGCGGTGTGGCCGGTGTAACGGCCCACCAGGTCGGCGCGGGTCACCTCCACCAGCTGGCCGCCCTTGAGGGCACCGATGGCTTTCAGATACCGTGCCACCAGCCGGGCAATGGTGGTCTTGCCGGTGCCGGGGTTTCCGGTGAAGATCATGTGCATCGAAAGGCTGGCAGTTTTCAGCCCGGCGGCGGCGCGGCGCTGCTGCACCTGCAGGTTGTCGGCCAGACCGAACACATATTCCTTGACCGGGGCAAGGCCCACCAGCTCGTTGATCTCGGCGCGGATGGCATCCAGCGCGCCGGTGTAGGCGGCAGGCAGCAGGTCGAACAGGGGCTGGTCTGCGCCGTCGTTCAGGCGGAACAGCACCCCTTCCGGCCCGGCGGTCAGGGTCACGGTGCCGGTCAGGGTTTCATCGGTTCGCAGGCAATATTCACTCAGGGCGCGGAAGATGCGGTCGGTGCACGCGGAAAGGCCTGCCGCACCCTTCTGTGTGGTGCACTGGGCCGCGACATAGTCCCGCACGTCGGCCCCGGCGGAAAGGGTCAGCCCCAGCCGGGTGCGGATCTTCTGGGCCAGCGCGTTGAGCTGCTGTGCGGCAAGGGCGGCCAGATCCTCCCGGGTGTAGGAGGCCGTCTCGCAGACATCCCCCAGTGCCGACACCAGCGCCGCACCGAATTTGTCAGCCAGTGCCTCCCGGCCCTTGTGGGAGTAGAAGATGAGGTATTTGCCGCAGGGGTCGATGCGGCCGACGGCTCCCGGGGCCAGCGCCGTGCCTGCATCCACAAGGATACCCTCTTTGTTCACGAGATACCGGCTGGACAGGGGGGCACTGCCCTTGACGGCCAGATCAGACAGGGTCTTCAGAAAGCCGGGATAACAGCTCTCGTAGTGCTCAAAGGCAAGGATCTCCCCGGGCGCGTGCAGGGCAGCGTAGAGGTCCTGCAGGAAGAGCTTTTCGGCTCCGGAATTGGGGTAAAGGGCCAGATCCAGCGTGGCGATCCTGTCGCTCTGCAAAAGGCCCCGGGCCGCCATGCAGCGGGCAGTTTCTTCCAGTGCAAAATGCCTGCCTGTGCCTGCCCCGCCTGTGAGCAGGATGACGTTGCGGGCGGCGGGGGGTTCGGTGCCCAGCACAAAGGGGCGGCGCATGGCCCGCACCACGCTGTCCACAAAAGCATCCTGCCCCAGCACCGTCTGCTTGACCTCGGCGGCAAGGCCTTCAAAGCTGCCCAGATGTTCCGGCTTCACGTCGGTGGTGCCCCTGGCCAGCAGGCCTTCGTCCTCCATGTCCCGCAGCATCTGGCGGCTGCTTTCCAGCGCGGCGGCGGTGGCATCGCTCTGGGTTTTGAGCTGGGCGTTCTGCTGCTTCAACAGCTCGTCCAGCCGTTTCTGTTGTTCCAGAAGCGCCGCGTTCAGGTCGGGCAGGGCGGCGCTGCCGCCTGTTTTGGGTGCAGAAGTGCCGGGGGCAGCCTTGAATCTGCCCCCCGGGCCGAACACGCCGTTCATCAGACTTTCCCAATCATCGGTGTATGCCATAAAACTTCCCTCCGTGCAGTGCTTTTTCTTTCAGTATAGTGGAGTCTGGTACGTTTTGCAAGGAAAGGGTTGAAATAAAGGACAAAGTTCGTTACACTATTGTCAAACGAAAGGATGAATTGCCATGGAGCCAAGAACACCTGCTGAATGGAAGACGCTGTTTGAGAGCGAAGCCTTTGCCCGCCAGACGGAATACTACGGCCCGCTGGGGGTGGAGTATACCCCCGCCGGGACACACCTGCGCCTGTGGGCTCCCACGGCAAAACAGGCAGCAGTGAACCTGTACCGCCGGGGCACCGGCGGGGCCTGTGTGGGCACCCTGCCCCTGCAGCAGCAGGACAAGGGCGTGTGGAGCATCTATCTGCCCGGCGACCAGCACGGAAAATACTACGATTTCACCCTTACCACCCCGTTTGGCACCTGCAATGCAGCGGACCCTTACGCCCGCTCGGCTGGGGTGAACGGGGTGCGCAGCATGATCTTTGACCCGGCCCGGGTAGACCCGCAGGGCTGGGAGCGGGATGTGCGGCCGGTGATTCCACCGGCCCGGCGCAGTGTGTGGGAGGTCAGCGTCCGGGATTTCTCGCAGGACCCGGCCAGCGGTGTGCACACAGCCTGGCGGGGCAAATTTCTGGCCTTTACCCAGCAGGGCACGACCCTGAGCAGCGACGGCATCCACCCCACCTGCCTGAATTACCTCAAGCGGCTGGGGGTGAGCTATGTCCAGCTCATGCCAATCTTCGATTTTGGCAGCGTGGATGAGAGCCGCCCCCTGACCCGGCAGTATAACTGGGGCTACGACCCCACCAACTTCAATGTGCCCGAGGGCAGCTACTCCACCGACCCCACCCGGGGTGAGGTGCGGGTGCGGGAGTGCAAGCAGATGATCGCGGCCCTCCATGCGGCGGGCATCGGCGTTGTAATGGACGTGGTGTATAACCACATGTACCGCTCCGACAATGTGCTGAACCGGGTGGTGCCCCTCTACTACTTCCGCCAGAACGACGACGGTTCCCTCTCCAACGGCAGCGGCTGCGGCAACGAGTTTGCCTCCGAGCGGCCCATGGCCCGGCGCTATCTCATTGATTCGGTGCTCTATTGGGCGCGGGAATATCACATCGACGGCTTCCGGTTTGACCTGATGGGCCTGTATGACGTGGAGACCATGAACCTCCTCCGGGCTGAACTGGACAAGCTGCCCGGCGGGCGGGATATCCTGATGTACGGTGAGCCGTGGCAGGGTGGCTGCAGCGCCCTGCACCGGTACGAGGCCAACAAGAACAACCTGAATATGCTGAACGAGCGCATCGGTATCTTTTGCGACAACACCCGGGATGCCATCAAGGGCGGCTGCTTCGATGCCCGGGAGCCGGGCTATGTGGAGGGTAAGCCCGGGAGTTTCTGGGATATCGGTGCTTCGGTGGCGGCGTGGTGCCGCAGTGAAAAGCTGCCGCCTCACGCCCCGGGGCAGATCATCAGCTACGTTTCAGCCCACGACAACTTCACCCTGTGGGATAAGCTCCTGATGGTGCGCTACGCCCGCCCGGAGTTTGCCGCTGTGGACAAGACCGCGCTGGCCCAGAACCGGCTGGCAGCGGGTATCTACCTGACCAGCATGGGCCTGCCTTTCTGGCAGGCGGGCGAGGAGTTTGCCCGCACCAAGAAGGGGCAGGGCAACAGCTACCACTCCAGCCCGGCCCTCAACCGGCTGGACTGGCACCGGGCCGAACAGTTCCACAGCCTTGTGGATTACTACCGCGGGCTCATTGGTCTGCGGGCGGCGTTCCCCCGGCTGGGCGCGCTGGACAAGGCCAGCCCTGCCGCCATCGAGTTCTTCCCGCTGGAACAGCCTCTTGTGGGCTGGCGGCTCCCTGCCCAGTGGGGCGACGGCGCGGCATGGAGCGCCCTGTGCGTCTACTATAACCCCACCGAGACGGCGCAGGTCGTCACCCTGCCCGGCGGCAGCTGGAAGCTGCTGAGCGACGGCATCTCCTCCAGCCTGTGGCGGGGCAGCAGCCGCATCTGCACCGGCCAGACCGTCCTCCTGCCCCTGAGCGCCACCGTGTTTGGGCAGGTATAAAAATACGGTCTGCCGTTGCTTGACAACCTGCAATTGAAAATCCCCTGACCAGTTCAACGCCGGTCAGGGGATTTTTGATTTATTGATCAGGAAAAAATTGGGGAGAATCAGGAGTTTTTCTGTGCCTGCTGGGTCTGGGCGTTCTTTTCGCCCAAGGTCAGGCTGACGGTCTGCATCTGGCCTTCCCGGGCCACGGTGATGGAAAGAGTATCGCCGGCGGCGTGCTGCTGGATCAGGGTGCCAAGGTCGTCCTTCTGGGCGATCTCAGTGCCGTCGATGCTCACGATGCGGTCACCGGTCTTCAGACCGGCCTTGTCGGCGGGGCCGCCCTGCACAACATCCACAACGTAAACGCCGTAGGCAGTGACGTTGAGCTGCGCTGCGGTCTGGGCATCGGTCACAGCCAGATAAGTGATGCCCATGTAGGGGCGGCCGGAGACATAGCCGTTCTCCAGCAGATCCTGTGCCACCTTGATGGCATCGTTGATGGGGATGGCGAAGCCCAGACCCTCTGCATCGCTGGAGGAGGACTTTGCGTTGACCAGACCGATGAGCTCACCGTTCATGTTGAACAGGCCGCCGCCGGAGTTGCCGGGGCTGACAGAGGCATCCATCTGGATCAGGGACATGGTGTTGGTGGAGCTGGTGCCCTGGATGGTCACGCTGCGGTTCAGGGCGCTGACGATGCCGCTGGTCACGGTGCCGCCCAGCTCACCCAGCGGGTTGCCCACGGCCAGCACGCTCTCGCCCACGGCAAGGCTGTCGCTGTTGCCAACGGTGGCGGGGGTCAGGTCGGTGGCATCGATCTTGAGGACAGCCACGTCGCTGGTGTCGTCCTCGCCCACCACGGTGGCGGGGTAATCGGTATCGCCGATGGTCACGGTGATGTTGGATGCGCCGGACACAACGTGCGCACAGGTCAGGATATAGCCGTCGGAGCTGATCACGACACCGCTGCCTGCGCCGCTCTCCACCTGGCTCTGGCCGTACCAGGACCACTGGGAGTAGACCACCTGCTCGGTGGTGATGACCACAACGCTGGGGCTGACCATCTCAGAGACCTGAGCGGTGGTCATGCCGGAAGCGGTGTTCACCGCGGAGGCAGAGCCGGAATCACTGCTGGACGTGGAGGAAGGTGCCACCTGCTGGATGACCACCTTGCCGCCTGTGTTGCCCACCTGGGCTCCCACAAAGCCGCCGACAAAGCCCATGGCTGCTGCCAGCACCAGCGCAACTGCACTGCGGGCGATATTGCCGTTTTTCCGGCGGCGCTTTTTGGGAGGCTGTTTGGGGCTTCCCTGTGCGGCCTGATACCGGGGGTCTTCCGGAGGCGGCACCGCGCCGCCATCGCTGCCGCTGTTCGGCTCGGCCTGGGGGGCAGCCTGTGCGGCCTCGCCGTAGGTACCTGCCGTGTTGGCGGTGTTCATGCCGGAGGAGCCAACGTTGGGGTAACCGGTCTCGCCGGTCTGGCTATGTTCAGAGGAATAATCGTATTCCCACTTGTTCTCGTTATCCATACTGGTTACTTCCTTTCTCAAAGGGAATGGTTCGGAGGGGGCGCTTCTGCCGCACCTCCTTGGAACTGTTTCTATTGTATCCGGTAATTGTGAAAAGGAATCGCTGACCGGGTGAAGAATATGTGAAATAAGGTCGCAGCGGGAAGCCTTGACAGCGGCGCGGGGGCTTGGTATTTTAAGAACGACCCTCTCAGTCATCGCTGCGCGATGCCAGCTCCCCCGAAGGGGGAGCCAACACATCTGACAGGCGAGCAATCGCTGATTTGCAGGGGCCTTATTCGGAGCCACAATAGGCTCTCCCTTTGGGAAAGCTGTCTGCGAAAGCAGACTGAGAGGGCAAGCCCGCGAAAAGGAGCAAATTATGAAACTGGAAAAGATTCCGGGCGGTTATGCCCTGTATAAAGAGAAAACCATCATTGGCACCTGCCAGGCCCGGCCCACGGAGCAGGGCGCGGACATCACTGCCCTGACCATTGTGCCGGAATGGCGGCGCAAGGGCTACGGTTCCTACCTGTTAAAAGAGGTATTGCGCAGCCTGGGCGGCTATGACAAAGAGAGCGCCACGGTGTTCACGGCTCCTCTGCCTGCCGATGCGGGGGAGCTGGCCTTCTGGGCAAAGTTCGGTTTTGCGGCAGAGGGCAGCGGCCTGTGCCGCCGCCGCACCCCCGACCTGACGGCCGTGAAGCTTGTGCAGGACTTCCTCGCCGCGCGGCTGGCTGACCCCAGGCTCTGCATCGATGCCACCTGCGGCAACGGGGGTGACACGGCTTTTCTCTGCCGCCTTGTGGGCAAAGAGGGCCGGGTGCTGGGCTTTGACATCCAGCCCGAAGCCATTGCCTCCACCCGGCAGAATCTTGCACGGAAGGGCTTTGCGGCAGAGCTTCACTGCGACAGCCACGCCAACCTCTTACAATATGTACAGCCCGGCACCGTTGATGCCGTGATGTTCAATTTCGGCTGGCTGCCCGGTGCCGACCACGGGGTGTTCTCCCACGCCCAAAGCAGCATCCCGGCGCTGGAAGCTGCCCTCGGGGCCCTGCGGCCCGGCGGGGTGCTCAGCGCCATCTTGTACAGCGGCAAGGTCATCGGCTCCGACGAAAAGACCGAGATCCTCCAGTGGATGCGCTCCCGGCCCCTGAAACAGTGCACCGCCCTTGTCTGCGGTTTCGCCAATTGGGCCGATACCGCCCCCTTGCCCTGCTTCCTCCTGAAAAAATAACAAAAACTCTTGCATCTAGGTGGAATTGCTGGTAAAATATAAGTTGTGTGTAATTTTGGCATCCTTGCCCTCTCAGCCAAAGCCTGTCGGCTTTGCCAGCTCCCCCGAAGGGGGAGCCAACAGGAGAAGTGCTGCAGATCTGCAGGGCCTGTACCTGGAGCAGCAACCGGCTCTCCCTTTGGGAGAGCTGGCTGCGAAGCAGACTGAGAGGGCAAGCCAGTTTACGGAGAATCACCAATGTAACGTGAGATTGACCGAATAAAGAGCCATTCTGATTCAGGAGAAATCAATATATGACAAATCGTGAAGAGATCGAGCGCCGCCGGACGTTTGCGATCATCAGCCACCCCGATGCCGGCAAAACGACCCTGACCGAAAAGCTGCTGCTGTACGGTGGAGCCATCAATCAGGCCGGTTCCGTCAAGGGCAAGCAGAGCGCCAAG
This sequence comes from Faecalibacterium hominis (ex Afrizal et al. 2022), assembly GCF_049545105.1. Lineage (NCBI taxonomy): Bacteria > Bacillati > Bacillota > Clostridia > Eubacteriales > Oscillospiraceae > Faecalibacterium > Faecalibacterium hominis (ex Afrizal et al. 2022). The sequence goes on from NZ_CP186860.1 coordinate 2,225,495, forward strand.
CACGCTGTGTCCGACTGGATGGACATCGAGAAGCAGCGCGGTATTTCTGTCACTTCCTCTGTCCTGCAGTTCAACTATGCAGGCAAGTGCGTGAACATTCTGGATACCCCGGGCCATCAGGACTTCTCGGAGGATACCTACCGCACCCTGATGGCAGCGGACTCCGCTGTCATGGTCATCGATGCGGCAAAGGGCGTTGAGGCCCAGACCATCAAGCTGTTCAAGGTCTGCACCCTGCGCCACATCCCCATCTTCACCTTCATCAACAAGATGGACCGCGAAGCTCGCGACCCCTTTGAGCTGATGGAAAACATCGAAGAGATCCTGGGCATCAAGACCTACCCCATGAACTGGCCCATCGGCTGCGGCAAGGAGTTCAAGGGCGTGTTCGACCGCAATACCCGCAAGGTGCTGGCTTTCTCCAGCGACGGCCGCGCCAACGGCGTGAAGAAGGTCAACGAGACCGAGGCCGAACTGGGCGATGCCGCACTGGACGAGCTGCTGACCCCCTACCTGCACCAGCAGCTGGTGGACGAGATCGAGCTGCTGGACGGCGCTGCCGAGGAATTTGACCTCGACAAGGTGCTGCGCGGTGAGCTGAGCCCTGTGTTTTTTGGCTCTGCTCTGACCAACTTCGGCGTGGAGCCCTTCCTGGAAAACTTCCTGCGGCTCACCCCCACCCCGCTGGCCCGTGTGGACAGCCTGACCGGCGAGCCGGTGGACCCCTGCCGTGACGAGTTCTCGGCCTTCATCTTCAAGATCCAGGCCAACATGAACAAGGCCCACCGTGACCGCATCGCCTTTATGCGCATCTGCTCCGGCAAGTTCGAGCGCGGCATGGAGGCTTACCACGTGCAGGAGGGCAAGAACATCAAGCTTGCCACCGGCACCCAGCTGATGGCGCAGGACCGCGCCATCGTGGATGAGGCCTACGCGGGCGATATCATCGGCCTGTTTGACCCGGGCATCTTCTCCATCGGCGACACCCTGTGCACCGGCAAAAAGAAGGTCGAGTTTGCGGGCATCCCCACCTTCTCACCGGAGCATTTTGCCCGCATCGAGCAGAAGGACACCATGAAGCGCAAGCAGTTCGTGAAGGGTATGGAGCAGATCGCCCAGGAGGGTGCCATCCAGATCTTCCGCGAAGTCGGCGGCGGCATGGAGGAGGTCGTGGTTGGCGTGGTCGGTGTGCTGCAGCTGGAAGTGCTGGAGTACCGCCTGAACACCGAGTACAACGTGGAGATCCGGATGCAGCAGCTGCCGTTCGAGCAGCTGCGCTGGGTGAAGAACGACCCCGACACCTACAACCTGCGCGACCTGGATCTGACCAGCGATACCAAGGCTGTGGAGGATATGAAGGGCAACCGCCTGCTGCTGTTCACCTCTGATTGGGCCGTCCGCTGGGCCGAGACCCACAACGACACGCTGGAATTGAGCGAGTTCGGCAATATCTGATTGGGAAAAAGAGAGCTGCTGTGCGGAGCTGACTCGCACCGCAGTTCTCTTTTTTATAAAAAGCAAAAATACAACAAAAGATGCCAGCCTCTGTATGAATGGTTCCCATTGCGGGGAACACTGCTGGCATGGAGGGAAACGTATATGGAAAACCTGAACATTGGCCGCAGCGGCATCGAAGTGCCTTTTCTGGGCATGGGCACCTGGGCCATCGGCGGTGGCAGCTGGTGGGGCGACAACGATGATGCCCTTTCGGTCAAAGCCATCCAGACTGCTGTGGAGCAGGGCATCCGGTGGATCGATACCGCGCCCATCTACGGCCTGTACCACAGCGAGACCGTGGTGGGCGAGGCCCTGAAGCACATCGACCGGGACAAGGTGGTGCTCTCCACCAAATGCGGCCTGGAGTGGCGGCACGAAACGCCGGTGCTCCACAAGGTCGTGGACGGCACCGCTGTCTACCGGGACCTCTCGGCGCAGAGCATCATCGAGGACGTGGAGGACAGCCTGCGCCGCCTGGGCACAGATCACCTGGATGTGCTGTACACCCACTGGCAGAGCCCGGACCTCGGCCTCTATCCGCTGGAGGAGACCGTGGAGGCCATGATGAAGCTGAAGGAGCAGGGCAAGATCCGCGCCATTGGTGCGTCCAACGTGACGGCCGATCTCATCCGGGGCTACTGCCGGTACGGCCAGCTGGATGTCATTCAGGAAAAGTACAGCCTGCTGACCCGCCGCATCGAAAAGCAGCTCCTGCCCACCTGCAGGGAGCTGGGCGTTTCGGTGCAGGCATACTCCCCGCTGGAGCAGGGTCTGCTCACCGGCAAGGTCACCATGGAGACCACCTTCCCCGAGGGCAGCACCCGGAACAGCAACCCCAGCTTCCAGCCCGCCCGCCGGAAGCAGGCGCTGGACCTGCTGGCCAAGTGGGACGACCTGACCGGGAAATACGACTGCACCATGGCCCAGCTGGTCATTGCCCTGACGGCCCGGATGATCCCCGGCCTGCATGTGCTGTGCGGTGCCCGCACCCCGGAGCAGGTGCTGGACAATGCCGGTGCACTGAATATCAAACTGGATGGCGCGGATGCCGTCCGCATGAAGTGGGACGTGGATGCCATTTCCTGAGCCGGTGCTTCAGAACAAAAGCAGATAATCAAAAAGGGACGATGCCGCAAAAGCATCGTCCCTTTTTGGTTATCTGTGCTCCTTCAGCTGGCAGAGGAAGTCATCGGCTTCGATGGCCTCCGGGGTGAAGGAATTGTTCTTCCACCAGCTGACCAGCGCGGTGGCAATGGTCAGGCCGGTGGAGACCAGCTGCTCCAGCTCTGCCGATTCAATGGGCAGGACACGGTGGCCGGTGGCGCTGAGCACCTGATTGGTCAGCGCCAGTGCCAGCGCCGCCGTGCGGGCCAGCGTGGCGGGAGAGATCTTGCATTTCTTCATGGGAACTCCTTTCTTTTATAGGATGGTACGGTCGAGCCCCGCCCGATGGAGCAGGGCGGGATAATCCTTTTCGGTGCGGCTCAGGTCTACGGGGCCAGAGATGCCGGGCACCCTGCCTCTGCTGGTGTACTGCCACATTCCGTGCCTGCGGGCCGGGCGTTTGCCCCGGTAGTCCGCCAGCCAGAGGTCGAAGGGGGCCAGTGTGTCCATGTGCAGGGCGGTATCTGCAAAATGGGTGTAGGTGTATACCATGGCGTACAAGCCCCAGTGCTCCAGCTGCCGTGCCGCCCCGGCAACAAGGGCGGAGAGCGCGTCCGGTGTCAGGGCACGCAGGCGGGCATCCTCCACGTCGATGGCTGCGGGCAGCTGAAGCCGCTTTCCCCTGAGGGCATCGTGCAGGAGGGCCAGCTCGGCATCCCGCTGTGGGGCGGTAACGGCACAGCTGTAATAGTAGACCCCCACCGGGATGCCCAGCCGGATGCAGGCAGAGTAGTTTGTTTCAAACATGGGGTCGATGTAGGGCGTGCCGTTCCTGCTGCCCAGTGCGCGCAGCATCACGCCGCGGACCCTGCCGCTGGCTTTTACGGTATCCCAGTCTATGCCGCCCTGCCAGCGGGAGACATCCAGCACCGTGAACATCAGGTGGCCTCCAGCAGGGTCTTGAGGGCGGCGGGAGTGACGGTGTCCACCACCAGACTGCCATCGCTGCGGATGGACAGCACCCGCAGGAGGGCACCTGCCTGCGGGGCCACCGGGGCAGGCAGCGCGCCTACGTCCTGCGCGTCCAGCACCACCGCGCCGCCTTTGCCGTTGACACTGAGCAGGGTGCCGTCCTCGGGTGCAAAGGATTCGGCACGCAGGGCGGCGCTCTCGGCGCGGGAAGCTGAGGTCGCGGCACGGCTGCCATTCAGTGATGCCCGCTCGGCAGCGTCGGCAGCGGCCTGCGCCTGCCGGGCGGCATTGGCCTCACTGGCGGCACTGTTCTGGGCCGCCTGCACTGCAGCATCGGCCTGCCCCGATACCTGGGCGATGAACTGTTCGTACACCGAGGGACTGGGCTCCTCCTCGGTGCCGTCGGTGGGCAGAATGTCGTAGACATCGTACCGGCCCGGGCGGGTGTAAGCGGTATAGCCGCTGCCGTCGGTGGCGGCCAGCATCCATTGCCCGGCGGGCCAGCCGGTGAAGCTGCGGCCCACGGGCGCGCTGTGCGCTGCATCCAGCACAAGGGGTGCGGCGAGGGTGCCGTCGCTGTGGCGGATGTGCAGGGTGACGCTGCACCCGGCCCATTCCGCAGGCAGCTGGAACACCAGCCGGTCCACGCCCTCGGCGTTCTGTGCGCCCAGGTGCAGCCGGGCGGGCTGGGCTGTGAATTCGGTGCCGCCCAGCGTGCGGGGAGTGATCTTGATCTGCATAAAAACCTTCCTTTCTTCTTTTTGACCCCATTGTACCGGTTTGCGGCAGGGCGCGGAAGTGTGGTCTTTTTTTATGGCGTTTTTTACCTTTCGGCATTTTGCTGGAAGCCGGTTTTTGACAGAAACTGCGGAGAAACTCCCCGTTATTTCCGGCAGGAAAACAGCGGGGAATTTGTGCCGCAAAATGTCGGATTACGCATGATTGATGCGCCGGAATGTGCAAAAGAACCCGGCGATTTCTCCCCGGGAAACAGACTTGAAATGTTAAAAAATTATGAACGAATACGACCAATTTTTTTGGAAAATTTCAGAAGGAAACGCCCGAAATCATTCTGAATCAGGGAAAACAATGTACGGATTGCACAAAAAACTATGTGAAACAATTGTCAAGCAGAAGCGCGCGGATTTGACAAATGGGCCGTCGTCTGCTAAAATAGTGCCCGCTCAACGGATCATACACACGTTGGAGCGTCTAAATTTTATTTCTCAGGAAGTAAAACGCCGTATAAAAAGACGGCCCTTTGCAGGGAAAAATGCCCTGCGCTTTGCGGGCAAAGGAAGAGCCCGCCGCATTCCAAAATGATGAAAAGAGAGGAGTTGTCTCGTATCGCTTCCGTCAAATTTCAAAAAGCATTGTCTGACCGCGCTCGTGCGGTCACACCCCGTGTGCTGGCGTTCTGCGTCATGGCGGTGAGTCTTGTGTTCACTTTGGCCGTGACCGCCGCGAATCTGCGGCTGACCTACGTCACCGACTCCGATGGTGCGCGTCAGCTGGTGGTCAGCAGTGAGACTGACCCTGCCCGCGTCATGAGCCTTTCCGGCATTGAGGCCGAAGAGGGCGACCACGTTTACTACACCGCGTTCAGCGGCAATCTTGCCACCCTGAACATTGAGCGGGCCTTCACCGTGAACATCCAGGCCGATGGCCAGGAGTACCCGGTGAAGATGGCCTTTGGCACTGTTGCCGAAGCGCTGGAGCGCGCCGGCATCACCCTGGAGGCAGATGACTACACCGAGCCTGCGCTGGATCAGCTGGTCACTGTGGGCAGTGAGATCACGGTGCACCGGGTGGACTACCAGGACAAGGTGGAGACCCAGACCATCCCCTATGACACCCAGTATGTCTACACCAGCCTGTACTTCCGCAACACCGGCCGGGCCACCACCCTGCAGCATGGGGCGGAGGGCCAGCAGACCGTGACCACCCGCGAAAAGTATGTGGACGGTGAGCTGGAAAACAGCATGGTGGTGGATGTGACCACCACGGTGGAGCCCACCGACCATGTCATCAAGACCTATGGTGCCGGTGCGCCCGTTTCTCCCCTGACCGGGCCGGACGGCACCACCAACGCCCCCGCCTCGTACAGCCAGGTCCTCACCGGCAAGGCCACGGGCTATTATTCCCGCACGGGCAAGGGCTCGTCGGGCCTGGGCCTGGGCTACGGCACCGTTGCCGTTGACCCCAGCGTCATCCCCTATGGCACGCTGCTGTACATCACTTCCACGGACGGCAGCTTTGTTTACGGTTATGCCGTTGCCACCGACACCGGTATCGCGGTGCAGAAGGGCCAGATCCTGGTGGATCTGTTCTATGAGACCTACGCAGAGTCGGTCATCAACGGAGCCATTCAGGTCAACGTTTACGTTGTAGGCTGAACCGCATAGCACACGGAAAAATTTGAAAAAGCACCCGCTTCAGTTTCCTGGATTTGCAGGAAAAATGAGGCGGGTCTTTCTTTTTGCCCTATATTCTGTAAAGTTTGCCGAGAATTCTTGTGTAAAATTGGATAAGTTGACCACAATGAAAAAATATTGACGAAAAGATTATAGTAGATTTTGACGGAAAGCTCTTGAAAAATTGGACAAAATTCTTTAATATAAGAGAGTACAAAGGTATAGGTTCACTGCGGCCTGTACGGGGAGGAGCTGTTTATGAGACCGACGGAAGAAAAGATCCAGAAAGATCCCTCGGATCTGCCGATTTATTTGTTCAAGCAGGGCAACAACTGCGAAGCATACCGTTACTTTGGTGCACACCTTGAGACCCGCGCCGGAGAGTCCGGTGTGGTGTTCCGTGTTTGGGCACCCCATGCAACCGCCATCAGTGTGGTGGGCGATTTCAACAGCTGGAAGCCGGGCAGCCACCCGATGCGCAAAGTGGATGGGGATTCTGTCTGGGAGCTGTTCATCCCCGGCGTAAAGGAATACGATGTCTACAAGTACTGTGTGACCACCCGGGGCGGCGACCTGATCTACAAGGCCGACCCCTATGCGTTCCACGCGGAGACCCGGCCCTCCAACGGCAGCAAGGTCTACGATATCACCGGCTTTGCCTGGCACGATGATGCCTGGCAGACTGCTCAGAAAAAGGCGGACGTGATCAACGGCCCGATGAACATCTACGAGATGCACGCGGGCAGCTGGAAGCTGAAGGACGAAAAGGTTCCCTATAATTATTCCGAGCTGGCCGACGAGCTGATCCCCTACATCCGGGAGATGGGCTACACCCATGTGGAGCTGCTGCCCGTGATGGAGTATCCCTTCGACGGCAGCTGGGGCTACCAGGTCACGGGCTATTTTGCCCCCACCAGCCGCTACGGCACCCCCAAGGACTTCATGGCCTTTGTGGACAAGATGCATGAGGCCGGCATCGGTGTCATCATGGACTGGGTGCCCGCCCACTTCCCGAAGGATGGCTTCGGCCTGTACAACTTTGACGGAGAAGCCTGCTACGAGGACCCCAACCCCAAGCGCGGCGAGCATAAAGAATGGGGCACCATGGTGTTCGACTTCGGCCGCAGCGAGGTACAGAGCTTCCTGATCTCCAGCGCCCTGTACTGGCTGGAGCAGTATCACATCGATGGTCTGCGTGTGGATGCCGTGGCCTCCATGCTGTATCTGGATTACAACCGCAAGCAGGGCGAATGGGAGCCCAATAAGAATGGCGGCAAGGAGAACCTGGAAGCAGTGGCTTTCCTGCGCAAGCTGAACGATACGGTTCTGGGCCGCCACCCCCACAAGTGCATGATCGCGGAGGAGTCCACCGCATGGCCCATGGTCACCAAACCGGCCAGCGACGGCGGCCTGGGCTTCAACTTCAAGTGGAACATGGGCTGGATGAACGACATGCTCAGCTACATGAAGACCGACCCGCTCTTCCGCGCGGGTAACCACAACAAGGTCACCTTCAGCTTCTTCTATGCCTTCAGCGAAAACTTTGTGCTGCCCATCAGCCACGATGAAGTGGTGCACGGCAAGGGCAGCCTGATCAACAAGATGCCGGGCGAGTACGATGCTAAGTTTGCCAACCTGCGCACCTTCTTCGGCTACATGATGGCCCACCCCGGCAAGAAGCTGCTGTTCATGGGGCAGGAGTTTGGCCAGTTCACGGAGTGGAACGAGGAAAAGCAGCTGGATTGGATGCTGCTGGACTACGACAAGCACACCGAGCTGCAGAACTACGTCAAGACCCTGAACGCCTTTTATAAAGAGCACCCCGCCTTCTGGCAGATCGATTACAGCTGGGAGGGCTTCCAGTGGATCGTGCCCGATGACTCCAAGCAGAGCGTGGTCGCCTTCCTGCGCAAGGACGCAAACGGCAAGCAGATTCTGGTGGTCTGCAACTTCAACCCCGTCCTGCGCGAGGGCTATACCCTGGGCGCACCGGTGGCAGGTACATACAAGGAAGTGCTGAACAGCGATGACGAGGCCTTCGGCGGTTCCGGCGCGGTCCATAACAAGTCCGTGCGCACCCACAAGAAGCCCCTGCATGGCTTTGAGCAGAGCATTACCATCACCCTGCCGCCCATGAGCACCCTGTATTTTGAGGTGCCCACCAAGCGCACCCGCAAGGCAGCAGATCCGGCCAAGACGGCCCAGACCGTGAAAAAGACCGCTGCCAAAAAGACAGCCGCCAAGACCACGAAGACCGCCAAGGCTGAGCCTGCCGTGAAGGAGGAAAAGCCCAAAAAGACCTCCACCCGCAAGGCAAAGGCAGAAGCGAAATCTGCACCGGAAAAGGTTCCGGCCAAGCGCGGCCGGAAGCCCAAGGCAGAAGCCGCTGCCGCACCCGAAGCAGCACCCGCCAAGCGGGGCCGCAAACCCAAAGCCGAGCCCGCTGAAGCTGCCCCCGCGGCAGCCGAAAAGCCTGCCCGCAAGCCCCGCGCCAAAAAGGCCGCCAAGACCGAGGAGTGACCGGGGCGCATCCGCACAACACAGTCAAACCATTTCCAAATCCAATAAATCCGGAAATGTGTAAAAGGGGAGAATAAAGCTATGGCAAAAGAAATTGTGGCAATGATCCTTGCCGGCGGACGTGGCTCGCGCTTGTACGCGCTGACACAGAAAACGGCAAAACCTGCAGTGGGGTTCGGCGGCAAATACCGCATCGTGGACTTCCCGCTGTCCAACTGCGTCAACTCCAACATTGATACTGTGGGCATCGCAACCCAGTATCAGCCCCAGAAGCTGAACGAGTACATCGGCAACGGCCAGCCTTGGGATCTGGACCGCCTGTACGGCGGCGTGCACACCCTGCCCCCCTACGAGCAGGCAAAGGGCACCGACTGGTACAAGGGCACTGCAAACGCCATCTACCAGAACATCAGCTTCATCGACAGCTATGATCCCGAGTACGTCATCATCCTGTCCGGTGACCAGATCTGCAAGCAGGACTACGCCGACTTCCTGCGCTTCCACAAGGAAAAGGGCGCGGAGTTCTCCGTGGCTGTCATGGAGGTCGATTGGAAGGAAGCTTCCCGCTTTGGCCTGATGGTGGCAGACGAGAACGATAAGATCACCGAGTTCCAGGAGAAGCCCCCGGTTCCCAAGTCCAACCTGGCTTCCATGGGCATCTACATCTTCAACTGGGATGTGCTGAAGAAGTACCTGGAAGAGGACGAGGCTGATCCCAACTCCAAGAACGACTTTGGCATGAACATCATCCCCGCTCTGCTGCGGGATGGCCGCAAGATGTATGCTTACCACTTCAACGGCTACTGGCGTGACGTGGGCACCATCGACAGCCTGTGGGAAGCCAACATGGAAGTGCTGGACCCCGAGAACTCCGGCATTGATATCTTCGACAAGAAGTGGAAGATCTACAGCCGCAACCCCGTGCTGCCCGCCCAGAAGATCGGCCCTCGCGCCGTGGTGCAGGATTCCCTCATCACCGAGGGCTGCCAGATCTATGGCCGCGTCCAGCACTCTGTCCTGAGCGCAGGCGTTACCGTGGAAGAGGGCGCTACCGTTGAGGATGCTGTCCTGATGGATGGCGTTGTGGTCAAGGCAGGTGCCGTGGTCAAGCGCTGCATCCTGGCTGAGGACGTTGTGGTGGGTGCCGGTGCCAAGATCGGCGGCGAGGGCCCCATTGCACATGTGGGTACCGGCCTTACCGTTGGCGCAGGCGCTACCGTAAAAGAGGGTGCCAAAGTATTTGATTCCGTCAAGGAGGGCGAGGAAGTATGCTGAGCCAGAACAACAATGCGTTGGGCATCATTTTCCCCAACAGCTATGATAACACCGTACCGGAGCTTGTGACTGAGCGCACCATGGCTTCGATCCCCTTTGCAGGCCGCTACCGCATGGTGGACTTTATGCTGTCCAGCATGGCAAACTGCGGCATCTCCAATGTCTCCATCGTGGTGCGCAAGAACTACCACTCCCTGATGGATCATCTGGGCACCGGCCGCGAATGGGATATGGCCCGCCGTCACGGCGGCCTGAACATCGTGCCTCCCTTTGCAGAAAAGGGCGTGCGCATCTATTCCGGCCGTGTGGAGGCTCTGGGTTCCATCCTGAGCTACCTGGAGAACCAGAAGGAGAAGTACGTTGTGATGAGCGATGCCAACATCGCCATCAACTACGATTTCAACGCCCTGCTGGCTGCCCATCAGGCAAGCGGCGCGGATGTGACCGTCGCCTACCAGAAGACCGAGATCCCCGAGGGCCGCAAGAACGACAACTATACCCTGACTGTGGATGCCGATGGCCGTGTGACCGAGCTGCTGTTCAACGATTACCGCTCCGGTGTCCAGAACCTGGACCTGAACATCTACGTTCTGGAGCGCGAGACCCTGATCAAGCTGGTCAAGGATGCGACCTCCCGTGGCCTGATCTACTTTGAGCGTGATATTCTGGCCCACAACGTCAACATCCTGAACATCCGTGCTCTGGAGTACACTGGCTATGTGGCCCATGTCTGCGACATGAAGAGCTACTTTGATGAGAACCTCAAGCTCATCGATGAGAAGAACCTGAACGCTCTGTTCCCCAAGGAGAGCCCTGTCTACACCAAGATCCGTGACGACAACCCCGTGCGCTACGTCAACGGCTCTTCCGTCAGCAATTCCCTGCTGGCCGATGGCTGTGTCATTGAGGGCACCGTGGAGAACTGCGTGCTGTTCCGCGGCGTTCGCGTCAAGAAGGGTGCTGTGGTCAGAAACTGTGTCCTGATGCAGGATACCGTTGTGGAACCAGGCGCTCAGCTGGACTGCGTTGTCACCGATAAGAACGTGCGTGTGACCGCCGACAAGAAGCTCTCCGGTACCGAGAGCTTCCCGGTCTATGTTCAGAAGAACCACACCGTCTGAGCCTGACACACTGAAACTTTCACAGGGGCGGCTCCCCTCCCCGGTAGCCCCTCTCAAAGAGGGGCGGGGGCCTTTGCGCCCCCGCCCGCTCTTTGCGTATCCGCCCTTTTTTCTGGAAAGGAGAAATACTATGAAGATCCTGTATGCCGCTTCGGAAGCGACCCCCTTTGCCAAGTCCGGCGGTCTGGCCGACGTGGCAGGCTCCCTGCCCAAGGCTCTGGTCAAGGACGGCGTGGATGCCCGCGTCATCATGCCCCTGTACGGCGACCTGAAAATGCGCGACAAGCTGGAGTATGTCACCAACTACTCGGTGCCCGTGGGCTGGCGCAGCCAGTACTGCGGCCTGTTCAAGGCTGAGGTCAACGGCGTGACCTACTACTTCCTGGACAACGAGTATTACTTCAAGCGCCGCGGCCTGTACGGCTTCTACGATGACGGCGAGCGCTTCGCCTTCTTCTCCCGCGCTGTGCTGGAGACCCTGTTCTACATCGACTTCACCCCCGATATCATCAACTGCAACGACTGGCAGACCGCACTGGTTCCCGTTTACCTGAACCTGTACTACCGCCATCTGGATAAGTTCAACCGGATCAAGACCATCTTCACCATCCACAACATCGCATATCAGGGCAAGTACGGCACCGATATCCTGGAGGATACCTGCGGCATCGGCCACCGTGACCAGCACATTGTGGAGTACGATGGCTGCGCCAACTTTATGAAGGGTGCCTTTGAGACGGCGGATAAGATCACCACCGTCAGCCCCACCTACGCACAGGAGATCCTGGACCCCTGGTTCAGCTACGGTCTGGATGCCCTGCTGCGGGAAAAGCAGTATAAGCTCTGCGGTATTCTGAACGGCATCGATATGGAGGCCAATAACCCCGCCACCGACCCCAAGATCCCCTTCAACTACGATGTCACCAACTTTGAAGAGGGCAAGGCGAAGTGCAAGGAGGCCCTGCAGAACAAGTTTGGCCTGCACAAGGACGGCAGCCCCGTTTTTGCCATGGTCAGCCGCATGGTCGGCATGAAGGGCTTTGACCTGGTGCAGAGCGTTGCCGACGGTCTGGTGGACCGCGGCATCGAGCTGGTCATTCTGGGCAGCGGCGAGAACCAGTACGAGACCTTCTTCTCTGACCTGTGCGCCCGTCACCCGGGCCGCGTGGGCACCTACATCGGCTTTGAGCCCGCCCTGTCTCAGGAGATCTACGCCGGTGCAGACGTGTTCATCATGCCTTCCAAGAGCGAGCCCTGCGGCCTGGCACAGATGGTGGCCTGCCGCTACGGCACGCCTCCCATCGTCCGCGAGACCGGCGGCCTGCGGGATTCCATCCATGACTGCACGCTGGGCGAGGGCAACGGCTTTACCTTTGCCGGTTACAGCGCCCATGAGCTGTACGATGCCTGCTGCCGTGCACAGGATCGCTACTACAACAAAGAGGATTGGCACAACCTCGTCAAGCACGACATGGAATGCGATTTCAGCTGGGATCTCTCCGCCAAGAGCTACGAGGGCCTGTATAACGAGACCGCAAACCTCTGGTAAATCATTCTCAAAAGTCTGCCTTTTGCCGCCCGGTTCGCAGGAGCCGGGCGGCTTTTTTGCGGACTTCTACACAAATTTTACAAAGATCATCCGCAAAAAGCAGCAAGGCACCTTTGCACTTCCGGCAGGACTGTGCTACAATGAAAAATATTGACAGCTCTTTCCTGTTTTTGAAGAAATGGCAGAGTAGATAAGGAGAACGATATGAACTGGAAACGTGTCATCAGCGGCGTGCTGGCAGCAGTGATGCTGTCCGCTCTGCCGGTGCAGCTTCCGGTGTCGGCAGAAGGCACGGAGGCGGTCGGGCAGGCCGATGGCTGGGAGGAACTGACCACTCCGGAACCTCTCGACGAATGCAACGCTTTCTTTTACAGCAAGGACGACCAGACGTTTGAGAAGATCACCCACCCGGAAAAGGATGTCAAAACCGCAGACGGCATCGTGGATTATCTGGGAGACGGTGCAGTGGCGGTTGTGACTGACCCGGAGGATGCCGCCTACAACGCCGGTGACCGGGGGCAGAACTACGCATGGTCAGCGGTCGGCTACGGGGACTGGCTGTATGTGGGCACCTGCTACGCCGCCATCGGCAACACCCTCTCCCTGATGAAGAGCAGTCTGGGCGACGAATACGACGACAAGGTGCTTGCCGCCACCTTTGATGCCCTTTACAACGGCACTTTCTTTCTGACCGAGGAGGATGGCGGCCGGCCCAAGGGCGTGCTGGTGAAGATCAACACCAAGACCGGCGAGACCAAGGTGTTGATGTCCGGCTCCTACAACGGTTACACACCCCTGTTCCGCAACGCATTGGAGTATCACGGCAAGCTGTACTTCTGCGGCAGTGTGGGTGGCGGCGGCATCGGCTTTCTGCCCAGCATCTGGCAGGTGGACCCGGCCACTGACGAGTGCAAGCCGGTGTATATCGGTCTGAACAGTGTGCAGGATTATGCCGCAGCCTACCAGCAGGGCATCTCCGTGGGCATCCGCGGTATGTGTGTCTACAAGGATCAGCTGGTCATCAGCAACGTGACCATGGATGCCGCCACCGGCAAGAGCAGCGCCGCCCTGCTGATCTCCTCCGACCCGGAAAAGGGCTTTACCCAGATCGCGGATTCCGACAGCCTGTTCAACTACCCCGCCTATCACTACGCCGACAGCATCTACGGCGGCAGTATCTGGGATATGGCTGAGTACAACGATCGGCTGTATGTGTCCATCTGCACCGGCACCGAGGACAATATGCCGGACGACAACACCATGCAGTCCTTTGCACTGGTGCGGGGGGACCAGAATGCGGACGGCACCTTCACATGGACACCCGTGGCAGGCGATCAGGAAAAGGACGGTGCCCGCTACACCTTCGGCATCGACCCGGAACGCACCCGCTCCGGTGCGGCGAACCTGATCGTGTACAACGACCACCTCTATATTGGTGAGTACAACGATGAAGAGATCGCGCTGGAGCGCATCCTTTTCGCCAAGACCGGCAAGAACGCCAACGGTCAGTTTGGCGGCGGACTGGACTGCCGGTTCATCAACGCCAATCTGGAACAGTCGGTGAACCTGTACCGCATGGACAGGGACGAGAACATGGAGCTTGTGGTGGGCAATGCCACCAGGATGTTCCCCAACGGCAGTCTGTCCGGGCTGGGGTCCGGCTTTGGGCGCAGCGAGAACCAGTACATCTGGCGGATGCAGGTGTACGACGGCAAGCTGTATGTGGGCACCTTTGACACCAGCAGCATGCTGGAGTGCATTGGTCAGTTCGTCAACGGCAACCTGCTGACGCGCACCCCCGCGCAGTGGAAGACCCAGTGGGACTACCTCAAGGCCCTGATGAAGGCACTGCAGGCGACGGACCCCGATGGCAACGGGAACCCCGACACCCTGGCCCAGACCATCAAATTTTCCTACAAATTCGTGTTTAAAAACATCACGATCGACAACATCGCCAGTGCCATCCGGCTGCTCAACTACATGCGCAAGGCAAAGCAGGGCTTTGACCTGTATGTTTCGGAGGACGGCGTGAACTTCCAGACCATCACAGTAGACGGCTTTGGAGACCCCTACAACCATGGTCTGCGGGCCTTCGCCGTCACCGACCAGGGCCTGTGCCTTGGCACTGCCAATCCCTTCTACGGCACGCAGGTGTGGATCAAGCGCAAGGACAGCTGACCCCCGCACTTCCAGGATAACCGCCGCCCGGCTCTCAAATGAGCTGGGCGGTTTTTTGTGTTTTGCACAAGAAACATATCATATTTTTGGTATTGATGCTGCCGGAGACGGACATACTCCACCGTGGACGTACAATTATGGCGTTAGTGTGAACGAACTATGAAGTTTTACCAAAAATCGGTGGAAAATTGATTGAAAAGTTCAGTGGATTGAATTATACTATCCATATAAGCTTCTTTACCGGAGCGAAACCATTGCGAAAGGGTGCGGCGGGCTGCTGTTTCGGGCCTGCGCACAGAGGGAGGGCGACACCGCATGAAGGGCTGGTACAAGGCGCTGGAAGATCTTGTCTGGCTGACCCAGCTGGGCCTGAATATGCTGCTGCCGCTGGTCATGTGCCTTGGCGGTGCCTGGTGGGCGGTGAACAGCTGGAGCTGGCCGGAATGGGTGTTCCTGCCGGCCATCCTGCTGGGCCTTGCCTCCGGGGCGCAGAACTTCTGGTATTTTGCCAAGGAACACCTGGACCGCACCAAAAAGGAAAAACCGAAGCGGGTGGGGTTCAACTCACATCAGTAAACATCACAGGAGGTTCCCCTTTATGAAACTACAGCCGGAATCCAAAAAGGAGCTGACGCGCATCGCCTGCGGCACGGCCATCTGTACCGCTGCCCTGTGGGTGGCCTTTGCGGCGCTGCACCTGGTTGGCTGGGTGAAATTTGATTACACTGTCGTTCTGGGCAGTCTCATCGGCGCGGCCGTGGCCATCGGCAACTTTGCGGGCATCTGCATCGTGTGTCAGAAGGTCATCGACGAGCAGGATGAGAAGCGGCGCAAAGCCACATTACAAGCTTCCTACAACGTCAGAATGCTTTTGCAGGCGGTGTGGATCATCGTGTCCATCGGGGCACCCTGCTTCCAGCCCTTTGCCAGCGTTCTGCCCTTGCTGTTCCCGCGTGTTACGATCTACTACCTGCAAATAACCGGCAAGTACAAGCCCCTTGCACCGGCCGGGCCCTCGGTGGATGTCTCTGTGGAGGACGACCCCGAACCCGCCCCGGAGCCGGAGGCTGCACCCCGTGACGAAGGGGGTGAAACGTAACAAATGGAACTGAACGGCGCAAAGATCCTGTATACCATCCATACCGATATCCCCCTGCTGGGCGATCTCAAGATCACCCAGACCCTAGTCACTACCTGGATCGTCATGGCGCTGCTTTCGGGCCTGGCCATCTGGCTGGGCAGCAACCTCAAGCTGGAAAATGTCTCAAAGCGGCAGGCCGCAGCCGAGTTCATCGTGGAGCGGCTGGATCAGTTCGTGCACGACAACATGGGGTATCACTTTGACAAGTATATCCCCCTGATCGGCTCGATCTTCGCTCTGAGCATCGGCTGCAACCTCATCAGTGTCATTGGCCTGTGGAGCCCCACGGCCGACCTGAACACCGAGGCCGCGTGGGCCATTGTGGTGTTTGTGCTGATCATGTACTACAAGATCAAGACCAA
Organism: Faecalibacterium hominis (ex Afrizal et al. 2022); assembly: GCF_049545105.1. Classification (NCBI taxonomy): domain Bacteria; kingdom Bacillati; phylum Bacillota; class Clostridia; order Eubacteriales; family Oscillospiraceae; genus Faecalibacterium; species Faecalibacterium hominis (ex Afrizal et al. 2022). Next base: position 2,241,628 of record NZ_CP186860.1, read on the forward strand.
CGGCATCCTTTCCTATCTGAAGGGCCTGCTGGACCCGATCTTCATTATGGCACCCATCAATGTGCTGTCGGAGATCTCGACCCCCGTCAGCATGGCGTTCCGTCACTTTGGCAACATCCTGTCCGGTACTGTCATTTCCACACTGCTGTACTGGGCGCTGGCAAGCCTGAGCCATGTCATCTTCGGCTGGTTGCCCGGCTTCCTGAGCCAGATCCAGCTGTTCCAGATCGGCATCCCGGCCTTTACGGGCCTGTATTTCGACTGGTTCGGCGGCTGCATTCAGGCGTTCATCTTCTGTACCCTGACCGCAATTTTCATCAAACGTGCTGCCGGTGAGGACTAAGCCCTCACAACGGCATCTCCCAAAACAAAAACTTTTTTGGAGGACAAAACTTATGACTGACTTTCAGTACCTTGCTCGTGGTATCGCCCTGGCAGGCTGCGGCATCGGCGCAGGCTGCGCACTGATCGCAGGTATCGGCCCCGGTATCGGCGAAGGCAACGCTGCCGCCGCTGCCTGTGAGGCCGTGGGCCGCCAGCCTGAGTGCAAGAGCGACGTGACCAGCACCCTGATCCTGGGCGTTGCACTTTCCGAGACCACCGGTATTTACGGCTTTGTTACCGGCCTGCTGCTGATCTTCCTGGCACCCGGCATGTTTATGAAGTTCCTGGCATAAGCGGAACCTTTTACAAAAGAACGAAAGGAGACGCTTATGGAACTGTACCAGGCGTTGATCACGCTGGACGGCTGGACCTTTCTGGCCCAGATCTGCAACCTGATGATCCAGCTGCTCATCTTCAAAAAGTTCCTGCTGAATCCGGTCAAAAAGGTGATCGCCGAGCGCAAGGCCAAGGCGGACAGCCAGATCGCCGATGCTGCAAAGCTGCGCACGGAGGCTGAGGCCATGAAGGCGGAGTACGAGCAGAACCTGCAGAATGCCCGCGCCGAGGCCAACCAGATCGTTGCCCGTGCCCAGAAAACAGCCACCGCCCGCGGTGAAGAGATCGTGGGCGAGGCCCGTGCACAGGCCGCTGCCCTGAAGCAGAAGGCGGAGGCTGACATTGCGCAGGAGCGCAAGAAGGCTGTGAACGAGGCAAAGGACGAGATCGGCGGCATGGCCATGGAGATCGCTTCCAAGGTGGTCGAGCGTGAGATCAAGGAAGCCGACCACAAGGACCTGATCGACGAATTTATCAAAAACGTGGGTGAAGCATCATGACCGAGACAGCAAGGATGTACGGCGGAAGCCTGTATGACCTGGCAGCGGAGGAAGGGCTGGAGACCCGCATTCTGGGCGAGCTGGACGAGGCCGTGGCGCTTTTTAAGGCAAGCCCGGAGTATCTGCACCTGCTCAGCACCCCCAGCATCCCCAAAAAGGAGCGCTGCGGCCTGCTGGACGAAGCACTGCGGGATCGGGTCCACCTCTATGTGCTGAACTTTTTGAAGATCCTGTGCGAGAAGGGCACCCTGCGGGAGCTGCCCGGCTGCGCCCGGGCCTACCGGGTGCGCTACAATCAGGCACACGGTATTCTGGAAGCAGCGGCAACCACTGCAGTGGCAATGACGGAGCAGCAGGTGAAGAGCCTGCACGAAAAGCTGGAAAAGCTCACCGGCAAGACCATCGATCTGAAAACAAAGGTCGATCCGGCTGTGCTGGGCGGCATCCGGCTGGATATCGAGGGCACCGAGCTGGACGGCACGGTTCAGAACCGTCTGGCGGCGCTGCGCAGGGATATCGCGTCCGTGACACTGTGATCCATCGAATTTCCACCCGAAAGATTTTAAGAATTGAGTGGTGAATACAAGACAATGCAACTGAAACCTGAAGAGATCTCCAAGATCATCCGTGCCCAGATCAAGCACTACGAGAATGTCATCGAGCAGAGCGAAGTCGGCACGGTCATCATGGTAGGCGACGGCATCGCCCGGGCCAGCGGCCTGGAAAAGTGCATGGCAGGTGAGCTGCTTCAGTTTGACAACGGCGAATACGGTATGGCCCAGAACCTGGAGGAAAACACGGTCTCCATCGTTCTGCTGGGCTCCGATGTCGGCATCAAGGAAGGCAGCACCGTCAAGCGCACCGGCAAGGTCGTTTCCGTGCCCGTGGGCGAGGCGATGATCGGCCGCGTGGTCAATGCACTGGGCCAGCCCATCGACGGCGCAGGCCCCATTGAGACCACCGAGTTCCGGGCCATCGAGAGCCCGGCCCCCGGCATCATCGACCGCCAGCCGGTCAAGGAACCCCTGCAGACCGGCATCAAGGCCATCGACTCCATGATCCCCATCGGCCGCGGCCAGCGTGAGCTGATCATCGGCGACCGCCAGACCGGCAAGACCACCATTGCATCGGATACCATCATCAACCAGAAGGGCAAGGATGTCATCTGCATCTATGTCGCCATCGGCCAGAAGCGCTCCACCGTGGCAAACCTGGTGCAGAGCCTGACCGAGGCCGGTGCCATGAGCTACACCATTGTGGTGTCCGCTACGGCCTCCGAGCTGTCCCCCCTGCAGTATATCGCCCCCTACTCCGGCTGTGCCATGGGCGAATATTTCATGCACCAGGGCAAGCATGTCCTCATCATCTATGATGACCTTTCCAAGCACGCGGTGGCCTACCGTGCCCTCTCGCTGCTGATCCGCCGTCCCCCGGGACGTGAGGCTTACCCCGGCGATGTTTTCTACCTGCACTCCCGTCTGCTGGAGCGCGCGGCCAAGCTCTCCAATGAGCTGGGCGGCGGCAGCCTGACGGCTCTGCCCATCATCGAGACCCAGGCGGGTGACGTTTCGGCCTACATCCCCACCAACGTCATCTCCATCACCGATGGTCAGATCTTCCTGGAAACGGAGCTGTTCCACTCGGGCGTTATGCCCGCTGTCAACCCCGGCATCTCGGTGTCCCGTGTTGGCGGCAACGCCCAGATCAAGGCCATGAAGAAGGTGGCCGGCACCCTGAAGCTGATCTACTCCCAGTACCGCGAGCTGCAGTCCTTTGCCCAGTTCGGTTCCGATCTGGACGCGGACACCAAGGCCCGTCTGGCACAGGGCGAGCGCATTGTGGAAGTGCTCAAGCAGAACCGTTCGGCCCCCGTGCCCGTGGAAAAGCAGGTGGCGATCCTGTATGCCACCATCCATGATCTTCTGGTCAAGGTCAAGGTGGCTGATGTGGCCGAATACGAAAAGGGCCTGTACGAATATCTCGAGAATGATGCCGCCGGTGCCGCTGTGATGGAGACCATCCGCACCACCGGCAATCTGGACAAGGACACCGAGGAAGCACTCAAGGGCGTTCTGTCCGCTTACACCGAGAGCTTCGTCAAGGCGCACTGAGGGAAGGAGGCGTAACGCATGGCAGGTTCCATGAAGGACATCAAGCTGCGCATCAAAAGCGTAGAGAGTACCATGCAGATCACCAAGGCCATGGAGCTGGTGGCTTCCTCCAAAATGCGCCGTGCCAAGGAGCGGGTGGAACACAGCCGCCCCTACTTTGAAACGCTGCACGACACGCTGACCGGCATTGCGGCTGCAGACCCCCGGGCCCGCAGCCCCTACCTGCGCCGGGCAGAGATCAAACGCACCCTGCTGGTTGTGATTGCAGGCGACCGCGGCCTGGCCGGTGGATATAACTCCAACGTGCTCAAGCAGGCGGAGGCCCAGCAGGGCCCGGTCACGGTGCTGCCCATTGGCAAAAGAAGTCAGGAGTACTTTGCCCACCACGGGGCCGACCTGTTCACCGAAGAGGTGCTGCTGGCGGCGGATGTCTCGGTGGGTGAGTGCTTTGCCCTCTCCCGGAAGATCACCGAGGGCTACCTGAAGGGCGATTACGACGCAGTGAAGCTCTGCTACACCCGGTTTGACTCGATGATGACCCAGACCGCTGTCACCATGGAGGTGCTGCCCCTGACCATTGAGCCCACCGAGGAACAGAAGGCCGCTGCCCGCCGCAGTCAGATCCTGTACAAGCCCAGCAGCGAGGAAGTGTTCCGCGCCATCATCCCCGAGTATGTGGCCGGTATCGTTTATGGTGCCGTGTGCGAGAGCGTGGCCAGTGAGCTGGCCGCCCGCCGCACCGCCATGGATGCCGCCACCAAGAACGCGGGCGAAATGATCGACCATCTGAATCTGTATTACAACCGCGCCCGTCAGGCTGCCATCACGCAGGAGATCACCGAGATCGTGGCAGGCGCAGAAATCTAAAAAAGGAGTTGTAGCCTATGTCCGAAAAACACATCGGCAAGGTGATCCAGGTCATCGGCCCGGTGCTGGACATCCAGTTCAAGGATGGCGAGCTGCCGGATCTGCTCAACGCCATTGAGATCGACAACCACGGCCAGAAGCTGGTGGTGGAGGTCGCTCAGCTGACCGGCGACAATGTGGCCCGCTGCATTGCCATGAGCAGCACCGATGGCCTGGTGCGCGGCACGGATGCCGTGGACACCGGCGAGTCCATCCGGGTGCCTGTGGGTGACCAGTGCCTGGGACGCGTGTTCAACCTGCTGGGTGAGCCGGTGGACAACAAGCCTGCCCCCACCCCGGAGGCCTACTGGCCCATCCACCGCCCTGCCCCCAGCTATGAGGAGCAGCAGTCCACCACAGAGATCCTGGAGACCGGCATCAAGGTCGTTGACCTGATCTGCCCCTACGCAAAGGGCGGCAAGATCGGTCTGTTCGGCGGTGCCGGTGTCGGCAAGACCGTCCTGATCCAGGAGCTGATCTATAACATTGCCACCGAGCACAACGGCTACTCGGTGTTCACCGGCGTTGGCGAGCGCACCCGCGAAGGCAACGACCTGTACGGTGAAATGACCGAGAGCGGCGTTATCAACAAGACCGCTCTGGTCTACGGCCAGATGAACGAGCCTCCCGGAGCCCGTATGCGCGTGGCCCTGTCCGGCCTGACCATGGCGGAGTACTTCCGCGATGTCAAGAATCAGGACGTGCTGCTCTTCATCGACAACATCTTCCGTTTCACGCAGGCAGGCTCTGAGGTCTCGGCTCTGCTGGGCCGTATGCCCTCTGCCGTGGGTTACCAGCCCACCCTGGCCACTGAGATGGGCGCTCTGCAGGAGCGCATCACCTCCACCCGCAAGGGTTCCATCACCTCGGTGCAGGCTGTCTACGTTCCCGCCGACGACCTGACCGACCCGGCCCCTGCCACCACCTTCACCCATCTGGATGCCACCACGGTCCTGAGCCGTGACATTGCATCTCAGGGCATCTACCCCGCTGTGGACCCGCTGGATTCCACCAGCCGCATCCTCAGCCCCGAGGTCGTGGGTCAGGAGCACTACGAGATCGCCCGCGATGTTCAGAAGGTGCTGCAGCGCTACAAGGAGCTGCAGGATATCATTGCCATCATGGGTATGGATGAACTGAGCGAAGAGGACAAGCTGACCGTCAGCCGCGCCCGCAAGGTGCAGCGCTTCCTGAGCCAGAGCTTCCATGTTGCGGAGCAGTTCACCGGTATGCCCGGTCAGTATGTGCCGCTGAAGGAGACCCTGCGCGGCTTCAGGATGATCCTGAACGGCGAGTGCGATGACCTGCCCGAGAGCGCCTTCCTGTTCGCGGGCACCATCGACGATGTGTTCGCCAAGGCGAAGAAAGGGTAAACCATGACGACCTTTCATCTGACGGTGGTCACGCCGGACGGCTGTGCCTTTGACGGTCAGGCGGAACGGGTGGTCTGCCGTGCCATCGACGGCGACCTTGCCATTCTGGCAAAGCATGGTGATTACTGCACCGCGCTGGGTATGGGCGAAGCCCATATCGTGGACGCGGACGGCCAGCGCCGCCGCGCCGCCTGCATGGGCGGGATGCTCACCGTGCTGAACGGGGATGTCCATCTGGTTGCTACCACCTGGGAGTGGGCCGAGGAGATCGACCAGGCCCGCGCCGAGGCCTCCAAGAAGCGCGCCGAAGAGATCCTGGCCCGGAAGGACCTGGATGAGCGCGAATATGAGCTGGCCCAGGCCCGCCTCAAGCGCGCCCTCGTCCGCACCTCTGTCCACTGACCCCGGAGCGCTGGACAAATCAGCGCCGCTGTGGTACACTGGTATCAGAAAATTCAAATCAACAAAGGCTCCTTTGGAGTGCTGCAAACAGGGACCCCCCTGAAACCGGGGTTGCGTGCTTGCGGGCATTCTGAAGGAGCTTTTTGATGCAAAGGAGGATGTGCGTGAAGAAAAATCTGGATATGACAGAGGGAAAGCCGATCTCCCTGCTGTGGGCGTTTACCTTTCCTACATTGATGGGCAACCTGCTGAACCAGGTCTACTCCATCACCGACAGCATCGTGGTGGGGCGGTATCTTGGTCAGACCGCCCTTGCGGCGGTGGGCAGCACCATGCCGGTGATCCTGCTGCTGGCAGCTCTGATGATCGGCATCAATGTGGGCGTGGGGATCATCATCAGCCGGTACTTTGGCCAAAAGAACGAGGAGCTGATGCGGAGGGCTTTTGTGAACAGCCTGTATCTGGGGTTGTTCCTGTCGGCAGGGATGATGGTTCTGGGCCTGACCTTCTCTGGTACCATCCTGCGGTGGATGGGGACCCCGGAGGGCCCCCTGCAGGAAGCCACCGCCTATCTGGAGATCAGTTTCATCACCATGATCTGCCCCTTGATGTATTATTTATTTTCCAGTGCATTCCGGGGGCTGGGAGACAGCCAGACAGCGCTGTACTGTCTGATCGTCTCTGTTCTGAGCAATATTGGCCTGGACGTGTTGTTTGTGGCTGTGTTCCGCTGGGGAGTGGCCGGGTCTGCCTGGGCCACAGCACTGGCGCAGGCCCTGTCGGCGGTGGTGGCGGCGGTGCTGCTGTTCCGCAAATATCCCATGATGCGGATGCGGCGGCAGGACCTCCGGCTCCATGGAAAGCTGCTGCGGCAGATCACGGTGCTGGCCATTCCCATTGCGGTGCAGTCTGCCTTCAACAATCTGGGCAATCTGGTGGCACAGAGTGCCGTCAATCTGTTTGGCGAGGCCACCATGGCGGCCTACACTGCCGCCAGCCGCATCGGAACGCTGGCCCTGATGCCGGTGGAGACCATCGGTTCTTCCCTCAGCGTCTATGCCTCCCAGAACCACGGAGCCGGCAAGCCGCAGCGCATCCGGCAAGGGGTACGGGCCTCCCTGCAGCTGTCTTTGGTGGTCAGCGCCGTGCTGGGAGTGTTTCTGCTGCTCTGCGGCCGCCAGATGGCGGGGCTGTTCCTCGCAGAACCGTCTGCGGAGATCCTGACTGTGGTGCAGCGGTTTCTGCTGATCACGGCGGTGCCGGGGATCCTGGCCGGTGTGATGCAGGTGTATCAGCAGGTGCTCCGCGGCATTGACAGGGCAAATCAGGCACTGATGGGCGGCGTGATGCAGCTCATTACAAAAATTGCAGTGGTGGCTGTGGGTGCATGGGGAATGCGGAATCTGGATGTGGTCTGGCTTGGCTGGCCTGCCTCCTTTGTGGCCGGAACCGTGATCCCGTACTTCTGCTTTCAGAAGATCGTGCGAGAAATAGAAACAGAATAAAACAGAAAGCACCCCCGGAAGGCAGATCGCTCTCCGGGGGCGCTGTGTATTGATATTGATAGATCAGCTGAGCCGCAGGCTGTCCAGCACAGCGTTGACCACATCCAGCCCCACCTGACCGGGGGCGCTGGCCGTGCCGGGATTGGCAAAGGTCATGGCAGAGCCAAAAGCTTCGCCGCACAGGCGGCTCACGGCTCCCAGTGCGCCCATGCTCATGGTGATGACGGGCGTTTCGGGGTGGTGGTCGGTCATCTCGGCGGTGGCGGCCAGCAGCTCCAGCACATCGGCACGGCTCTGGGGCATCACGGCCAGCTTGGGCAGGTCGGCCCCCGCCTGCTGCATGGCCACCATCCGGGAGACCATCTCGGCCTTGGGCGGGGTCTTGTGGAAGTCGTGGCTGGAGCACACGACCTTGACCCCGGCGGTGTGCGCGTCCTGAACCAGTGCGGGAAGGTCTGTGCCTGCGGTGAAGAACTCAATATCAATGAGGTCAGCGCAATCGGTATCCAGAACCGTGCGGAGGAAGCGGAGATATCCCTCATGGCTGACCGGTATGCTGCCGCCCTCTTCCTTCGTGCGCAGGGTCACAAGCAGCAGCTTTTCCTTTAAGAGGACCCGCAGCTTCGCCAGGCAGTGCACCACTGCACCGGGGTCGGTGGCTGCATCAAACAGATCGACACGCCATTCCACACAATCGGCGCACAGTGTGGAAAACGCAGCGGCCTTTTCCAGGATCGCAGCCTCGGTGCGTTCTACAATGGGCAGAATGACTTTGGGGCGGCCTTCGCCGATACGGCAGTCACGGACAGGAACACAGGACATGGCGCTTCTCCTTTATATTAAAGTATAGCTATATCATACAGGATACGGGATGACTCCATGATACGTTCTGTCCGCCGCCTTGTCAAGAAAAGGCGGCTATTATAATAAGAGAAAAACAGGGGGATTTTTGCCCTGCGCAAAGAATTTGGAAAAAAGATGTCAGAAAGTGTTGACAAGAGCACCGGGGTGTGGTATTATACTTGAGCGCCAAGCGCTGAGACAAAAGAATGACTTCTGAAAGCTCGGCAGGAAGCCCTTGAAAAGAACCAATAGACGCTGAAAAGTTCCGGCTGATACCGAGAAACTTAAAGCACTCCAAGTTCGCAAAACTTCAGAAGCTTCTCAAAAATAAAGCTTGACAAAAAATCACTTCTGTGGTAAAATAATCAAGTCGTCAGCCGCTAAGGCTGAGGCGCACAGGACCTTGAAAATTGAACAATATCGAAAAACTTGTAACGGAACCTATTTTTGTGTTGGAAAAACACGTTAAACAATTCCAAACAAAGTAATTCACACAGGACGCAAGCGATTGCGTGCTGAGCGAAACAAGATTTAACACTTTTAAGTGATAAATATCATTTATAAAGAGTTTGATCCTGGCTCAGGACGAACGCTGGCGGCGCGCCTAACACATGCAAGTCGAACGAGCGAGAGAGAGCTTGCTTTCTCGAGCGAGTGGCGAACGGGTGAGTAACGCGTGAGGAACCTGCCTCAAAGAGGGGGACAACAGTTGGAAACGACTGCTAATACCGCATAAGCCCACAGGTCGGCATCGACCAGAGGGAAAAGGAGCAATCCGCTTTGAGATGGCCTCGCGTCCGATTAGCTAGTTGGTGAGGTAATGGCCCACCAAGGCGACGATCGGTAGCCGGACTGAGAGGTTGAACGGCCACATTGGGACTGAGACACGGCCCAGACTCCTACGGGAGGCAGCAGTGGGGAATATTGCACAATGGGGGAAACCCTGATGCAGCGACGCCGCGTGGAGGAAGAAGGTCTTCGGATTGTAAACTCCTGTTGTTGAGGAAGATAATGACGGTACTCAACAAGGAAGTGACGGCTAACTACGTGCCAGCAGCCGCGGTAAAACGTAGGTCACAAGCGTTGTCCGGAATTACTGGGTGTAAAGGGAGCGCAGGCGGGAAGACAAGTTGGAAGTGAAATCTATGGGCTCAACCCATAAACTGCTTTCAAAACTGTTTTTCTTGAGTAGTGCAGAGGTAGGCGGAATTCCCGGTGTAGCGGTGGAATGCGTAGATATCGGGAGGAACACCAGTGGCGAAGGCGGCCTACTGGGCACCAACTGACGCTGAGGCTCGAAAGTGTGGGTAGCAAACAGGATTAGATACCCTGGTAGTCCACACCGTAAACGATGATTACTAGGTGTTGGAGGATTGACCCCTTCAGTGCCGCAGTTAACACAATAAGTAATCCACCTGGGGAGTACGACCGCAAGGTTGAAACTCAAAGGAATTGACGGGGGCCCGCACAAGCAGTGGAGTATGTGGTTTAATTCGACGCAACGCGAAGAACCTTACCAAGTCTTGACATCCTGCGACGATGCTGGAAACAGTATTTTCCTTCGGGACGCAGAGACAGGTGGTGCATGGTTGTCGTCAGCTCGTGTCGTGAGATGTTGGGTTAAGTCCCGCAACGAGCGCAACCCTTACTGTCAGTTACTACGCAAGAGGACTCTGGCAGGACTGCCGTTGACAAAACGGAGGAAGGTGGGGATGACGTCAAATCATCATGCCCTTTATGACTTGGGCTACACACGTACTACAATGGCGTTAAACAAAGAGAAGCAAGACCGCGAGGTGGAGCAAAACTCAGAAACAACGTCCCAGTTCGGACTGCAGGCTGCAACTCGCCTGCACGAAGTCGGAATTGCTAGTAATCGTGGATCAGCATGCCACGGTGAATACGTTCCCGGGCCTTGTACACACCGCCCGTCACACCATGAGAGCCGGGGGGACCCGAAGTCGGTAGTCTAACCGCAAGGAGGACGCCGCCGAAGGTAAAACTGGTGATTGGGGTGAAGTCGTAACAAGGTAGCCGTAGGAGAACCTGCGGCTGGATCACCTCCTTTCTAAGGAGTCAGGCAGATGGAAGAACATCGAAGATGGTCGGCCATCTGGAACAGGTGACAGATACAAGCAGAGTAGATATTGTTCGATTTTGAGGGCCCTGAAAAGGGGTTACTCAAAACCTTATGTGGGGGTTTAGCTCAGCTGGGAGAGCACCTGCTTTGCAAGCAGGGGGTCAAGGGTTCGATTCCCTTAATCTCCACCACATGGGCCAATAGCTCAGCTGGCTAGAGCACACGACTGATAATCGTGAGGTCGATGGTTCGAGTCCATTTTGGCCCACCATGTGATGAAAATCAAAGTTTCGGGAGACCGGGCTTTGAAGGACATCACCAAGACGTACCTTGAAAACTGAATAATAACTGCGAAACAAAGATTATAGTAAGTTCTTTTAAGAAATATTGCAATTTCAAAAGGAAGGGTAACAATAATCTTCGTTGGCAATAAGAGAGAATCAAGAGGATACCAAATGTTCTGAAAGAACGTTTGAAAGGTCAAGCGAACAAGGGCGCAGGGCGAATGCCTTGGCACTGGGAGCCGATGAAAGACGTGATAAGCTGCGATAAGCTTCGGGGAGCTGCAAATAAGCATTGATCCGGAGATCTCTGAATGAGGAAACTCACCTGGGTTCATACTCAGGTACAATACACTGAAATTTAAAATAGGTGTATTGAGGGAACCGCCTGAACTGAAACATCTAAGTAGGGCGAGGAAGAGACATCAAACGAGATTCCGTAAGTAGTGGCGAGCGAACGCGGAAGAGGGCAAACCGAGAGTAGAAATACTTTCGGGGTACGGACTGCTTTTAAGACTCAATCTGTTAACCGAACGGCATGGGAAGGCCGGTCAGAGAGTGTGAGAACCACGTAGGTGAAAACGGAGAGAGCTGCGCAGGATCCAGAGTACGGCCAGACACGTGAAACCTGGTCGGAATACGGGGGGACCACCCTCCAACCCTAAATACTACCCAGTGACCGATAGCGTATAGTACTGTGAAGGAAAGGTGAAAAGCACCCCGGGAGGGGAGTGAAAAAGAACCTGAAACCCTGTGCCTACAAGCACCTAGAGCGCGTCAAAGCGTGATAGGGTACTTTTTGTAGAACGGTCCGGCGAGCGATTGTATGCAGCAAGGTTAAGGACTTAAGGTCTGGAGCCGAAGCGAAAGCGAGTTTGAAAAGGGCGTTAAGTTGCATATAATGGGCCCGAAACCGGGTGACCTACCCATGGTCAGGTTGAAGTGGAAGTAAAATTCCATGGAGGACCGAACCGACCTCCGTTGAAAAGGCGGCGGATGAACTGTGGGTAGCGGAGAAATTCCAATCGAACCCGGAGATAGCTGGTTCTCCCCGAAATAGTTTTAGGACTAGCCTCAAGTTAGATACCTGGAGGTAAAGCACTGAATAGCCTAGCGGCCGAGAGGTTAGCGAAGCTTATCAAACTCAGAATGCCAGAGTATTGATGCTTGGGAGTCAGACAGTGTCAGATAAATGTCATTGTCAAAAGGGAAACAGCCCAGATCTACAGCTAAGGTCCCAAAGTCAGGTTAAGTGGAAAACGATGTGAAGATACGCAGACAACCAGGATGTTGGCTCAGAAGCAGCCACTCATTCAAAGAGTGCGTAATAGCTCACTGGTCGAGCGTCTTTGCGCGGAGAATTTAACGGGGCTAAACCTGACACCGAAGCTTAGGCAATACAGCAATGTATTGGGTAGGGGAGCGTTGTATACGCGGAGAAACAGTAGCGCAAGCGGCTGTGGAGTGTATAGAAGTGAGAATGCCGGAATGAGTAGCGCGAATGCAGTGAGAATCTGCATGGCCGAAAGCCTCAGGTTTCTGGAGGAAGGTTCGTCCGCTCCAGGTTAGTCGGGAGCTAAGGTGAGGCCGGAAGGCGTAGCCGATGCACAGACGGTAGAGATTCCGTCACCACCAAAAGAGTTAAGCACAGGGACACATTTGAAGTCTCAGAGCCGGGTGTTGGTTCCGGTAGAGATCGAGGGAAATTAGTACCGAAGTCTGAGATGGAAGATGGCGAGAAAAGCTGTGTGTATTTCTGAGGTGCCCGTACCGCAAACCGACACAGGTAGGTAGGAAGAAGATTCTAAGGCCAACGGGAGAAGGGTTGTTAAGGAACTCGGCAAATTGACCCCGTAACTTCGGGAGAAGGGGTGCTCCAGAGATGGAGCCGCAGAGAATCGGCCCAAGCAACTGTTTACCAAAAACACAGGTTTGTGCTAAATCGAAAGATGACGTATACGAGCTGACGCCTGCCCGGTGCTGGAAGGTTAAGAGGAGATGTGCAAGCATTGAATCGAAGCCCCAGTGAACGGCGGCCGTAACTATAACGGTCCTAAGGTAGCGAAATTCCTTGTCAGGTAAGTTCTGACCCGCATGAAAGGCGTAATGATTTGGGCACTGTCTCAACAGCCCGCCCGGCGAAATTGTAGTACCGGTGAAGATGCCGGTTACCCGCGACAAGACGGAAAGACCCCATGGAGCTTTACTGTAGCCTAATATTGGGTTTCGATGTTGCATGCACAGGATAGATGGGACTCTGGGAAACCAAGGCTTTGGCTTTGGCGGAGAGGCCGTTGGGATACCATCCTTGCGATATTGGAATTCTAACCTGCGGCTCTGAATCGAGTCGGGGGACATTGTTAGGTGGGCAGTTTGACTGGGGCGGTCGCCTCCTAAAGAGTAACGGAGGCGTTCAAAGGTTCGCTCAGCTTGAACGGAAATCAAGCAAAAGAGTGCAAACGCAGAAGCGAGCCTAACTGCGAGACTGACGGGTCGAGCAGTAACGAAAGTTGGAGTTAGTGATCCGGTGGTATGTGAGTGGAAATGCCATCGCTCAACGGATAAAAGTTACCCTGGGGATAACAGGCTGATCTCCCCCAAGAGTCCACATCGACGGGGAGGTTTGGCACCTCGATGTCGGCTCATCGCATCCTGGGGCTGTATTCGGTCCCAAGGGTTTGGCTGTTCGCCAATTAAAGCGGTACGCGAGCTGGGTTCAGAACGTCGTGAGACAGTTCGGTCCCTATCTGTCGTGGGCGCAGGATATTTGATGGGAGCTGTCCCTAGTACGAGAGGACCGGGACGGACGTACCTCTGGCGCACCAGTTGTTCCGCCAGGAGCATAGCTGGGCAACTACGTACGGATCGGATAAACGCTGAAAGCATCTAAGCGTGAAGCCGACCCAAAGATAAGATATCCCACTGATTCAATCAGGTAAGATCCCTTGTAGACTACGAGGTTGATAGGCACGATGTGTAAGTGGAGTGATCCATTCAGCAAGTGTGTACTAATAGATCGAGGGCTTGACCACAATTCGCTTGAATTCTCAAGTCAATGACAAAATGTGAGCAGTGATTATTCAGTTTTGAAGGTACGTCCTTCTAAAAACACTGGACAAAGTAAAACAGAAATGTTATACTGAACCAGTCATATTGGTCGGTGACGATGACGGTGAGGTTCCACCTGTTCCCATTCCGAACACAGAAGTTAAGCTCACTCGTGCCCAAGATAGTTCGCTGGAAACGGCGCGTGAAAATAGGTAGTCGCCGACTTGAACAGAACGCTTCAGGATTTTTCCTGAGGCGTTTTTTGTTTCGTAAATTTGACGAAGTGCACTGAAATAACATTCGGATTCGTGTTCTATACAAAGGGAGGAATGTGCCGTGAGATGTGGAGCAGTGGCAGGGCGGTGACATCGTGATCTTTGAAAAGCATATCGGCATCGTTTCTGATCGGCGGAACTGGGACGGTGTGCCCTATGTGATCCATCATAACGATCCGTGGCAGACTGCTTACGAACAGGACATTCTGGAAAAGCGAACGGACATTGTGGGACATTACCGTATCTCCCAATAACGGCATAAAAAGCGGCTCCACCGCGCTGGGAAAACCAGCGTAAGCGGGGCCGCTGTGTTTATGTCGGAATATCAGTGCGCGTTTGTTGCACTTTTGCACGGCTTCCGGTATAATGAAAGAAACTACCGCGAGGGAGATGAAACGATGGACTGGGTCATGTGTCTGCTGCCAATGGCAGTGTGCTTTGTGGGCGTTCTTTTTTCGGTGAAAGTGAGCAAAAAGCACAAGCGCATTCTGGCGGCTGCCGGGGTGATGCTGTTTCTGTGCGTGGCATTCGGCTCCCTTGCAGTGTACCGGGAGCAGAAGATTACCAAGCCCATCCGGGAAAGCGATACGCTTGCCGTGGCGGAAATGAACCTGAATTCGTTCCGGGGCGATGTGGAGATGAACGATCTCCAGACCGATGCTTCGACGGAGCTGTATCAGGCGCTCGAAGAATATCTAGGAAAGAAACTCTACCTGCCCTGCATCAATCAGGATACCTTCGATGCGGGTGGGCAGGATGTGGTCCTTCAATTCGGCAGCGACGACGAGGTGAAGGTCTGGCTTGCGTTTTATGCGGACAGCCGAATCTGTTTGGTCAACGGGAAAAAGGCATACGTTTTTCCGGGAGGAAAGGCAGTTTATCAGGAAATCGAGGAAATTCTAGCGTCAGTCAGCACCTATACGGCAGTTACCGTCACTGCAATTGACAAGAAAAATGATTTTCTGATGGCGGAAGAAAAAAACGGGAAGCTATATGCGTTCCACAAGGTTTCAGAAAAGCTGCGGACAAAAAGTGGAAAGCAAGCAAAGCTGGAAGACCTTGCGGTAGGGGATGAACTTACGGTGTTGTCGGATGGCAGGGTGTTGCTGAGTGACCCGTATCAAATTGAAAATATCTATCAGATTTATACATAAGGCTTCCTTCCGCTGCCCCTGCAAAAGAGGCGGCGGATTTTTTCTGCAAAAGCCTTGCATCCCGCCCGCCGGTGCGGTATGCTTAACCAATAGAGCATTGCAGAGGGAGGGAGACCCCGGATGGACATGGAAGAGATCCGCTACCTGTTGGGCGGCACGGTATTCGCACGGGCCAAGGCCTACACGGACCGGATACAGGATCTGAACTGCGAAGTGGCCGGGAACGGCGTGCGCCACCTGAGCGCCGACGTGCGCGGCGGCGGGCGGAGCCTGTACCAGACCCAGGTCTGGCTGCGGGAAAATGGCAGCTTTGTCAGCGCCAGCTGCTCCTGCCCTTACAACGAAAACGGCGAGGGGCCCTGCTGTAAGCACATCGGCGCGCTGCTGATGTGGGACAGCGAGAGTCAGGGCCTTTCCGGCAGAGCGCCGCAGAAGCCCTCGGAGAGCCCGGAGAGCATCCCGGGCGTGGTGCGGGGCACGGCCAACCTGCAAACGCCCCAGCCTGAGGAGCAACCCCGCAGGGACAGCTATGCCTCCAGCCTGGAAATGCTGTTCGGCAAGAAGTGGCGGGGCGAGGAACCGGAATCTGACTACGAGGCACGGCGGCTGCTCCGGGCCTATCAGGAGGGTGCACTGGCCGAGGTGGACGGCGTGACCGGCCACGCGGAGCTGCGCCCCCACGCCGCAGAGCTGGAGCCGGAGCTGACCCTGCTGCCCGGGGAGCTGCCCTGGCTGCGGCTGCGCATCTCGGCAGACGGCGGGCGGCAGTATGTGGTAAAGAGCATCCCGGACCTGCTGCGGGCCGTGGAGAAGCACGGCTTCATCAGCTACGGCAAGGCGCTGGAATTCCGGCACAGCTGGGAGGCCTTTGCTCCGGAGGCACAGCAGCTCCTCCGCCTGCTGCGGCGGCAGCTCAGCGCAAAGGAAGGGGTCGAGGCGGCTCTGCGCAGCTATGGCAATGCACCCCGCAGCGGGCCTGCCGGGGGCATCCCGCTGAACGGCGAGATCTTTGATGGACTGGTGGCCCTCTATGCCCCCACCGGCAATCTGGGCGGCTACACCCTCAAGACCGGCATCCCGGCCCTGACCATGCGGGTGGAAAAGCGCCGGGGCGGCGTGGAGGTGTCCGTGACCCCTGCGTTGGGGTGGAAAACGGGTTTAGACAACGACTATTTATACAGTGAGGATACGATCTGGCAGCTGGACCGGGCCGAAAGCGCCCGGATGCGGCCCGCCCTTGAGGCGCTGTGCGGCAAGAGCCTGTTCTTTACCACCGGGGATGCCACCGCCTTTTGCAGCTATGTCCTGCCAGAGCTGGGCAGCAGGGTGACCATTGAGGACCCCGAACGCCTGCTGCTGAATCAGATCCCGTTGGAGCCGGTGGTGCAGTTTTATCTCGACGCGCCCACGCGGGAAACGGTGCGGGCACACCTTGAATTTTTGTACGGCGAGGACCGTGTCACGCCGGAGGAACCGGGGCCTGCCGGTCTGCTGCGGGATGCCCGCGCCGAACAGCGGGCCGGGCGGCTGCTGGGGCGGTATCTGGAGCCGGGGCCGGACACCATGGGCAACGGCCTTGCCGCCCACTACGATGCCTATGAGGAGGATGCGGTCTACCGCTTCCTCGATGAGGGGATCCCGGCCCTGCTGGCTGAGGGCGAGGTCTACCTGACCGATGCCTTCCGCAGTATGCAGGCCGCACCGCCGAAGATCTCGGTGGGGGTGTCGGTGCACGGCAGCGTGCTCGACCTTGAGGTGGACACGGGGGAGTTCCCGGTGGGGGAGCTGAAAGCCCTGCTGAGATCGCTCCACCAGAAAAAGCGCTACCACCGCCTGCGCGATGGCCGTCTGCTCCGGCTGGACGATTCCATGGAGGTGCTGGACGAGCTGAACGAGACACTGGAGCTTTCCGGGGCCAAACTGGGCCAGACCCACGCCCGGCTGCCCCTGTACCGGGCCCCCAGTCTGGACTGGGCGCTTTCGGGGCAGAACGGCATCCGCTTCAACCGGGACGATGCCTTCCGCCAGCTCAGCCGGAGCTTCCATGCGGTGAAGGACAGCGAGTATACACCGCCTGTATCTCTACAAAAAGTTTTGCGAAAATACCAGCGGGACGGCTACCGCTGGCTCCGCACGCTGGATGGCTACGGCATGGGCGGCATCCTTGCGGATGATATGGGTCTGGGCAAGACGGTGCAGGTGCTCAGCTATCTGCTGGCACTCCGGGAGCAGGGCGGGAACCCCCTGCCCAGCCTCATCGTCTGCCCGGCCTCGCTGGTGCTGAACTGGGCCGAGGAATGCCGGAAGTTCACGCCGGAGCTGAGCTGTGTTGTGGTGGACGGGGATGCCGCCCACCGGGCCCAGCTGGCCGAGCAGTGGGACGGGGCCGACGTGGTGGTGACCAGCTACGACCTGCTCCGCCGCGACGAGACCCTGTACGAGAGCCAGAAATTCTACGCCTGTATCCTGGACGAGGCTCAGGCCATCAAGAACCACACCACCCAGAAATACAAGGCGGTGTGCGGGGTGAACAGCCGTGTCCGCTTTGCGCTGACCGGCACCCCCGTGGAGAACCGCCTGGGCGAGCTGTGGAGCATCTTCTCCTTCCTGATGCCGGGCTACCTGCCGCCCTACAAGAGCTTCTGCAGCCGGTTTGAAAAGCCCATCACGCAGGAAAACGACCCGGCGGCGGTGCGGCGGCTGAACCAGCTCACCGGGCCGTTCATCCTGCGCCGGATGAAGTCCGAGGTGCTGAAGGAGCTGCCCCCCAAGACAGAGAACGTCTACCGCATCGAGCTGGAAGAAGAACAGCGCAAGCTCTACCTTGCCGCCGTGGTGGATGCCCGGGAGAAGCTGCGGGCTGCCAAGCCCGAGGACAAGATGGCGGTGTTCGCCGTCCTCATGCGGCTGCGGGAGATCTGCTGCGACCCCCGGCTCATTGCCGACAACTGGACAGGCGGCAGCGCCAAGCTGGATGCCTGCATCGAGCTGGTCACCAGTGCCGTGGAGAGCGGGCACCGCATCCTGCTGTTCAGCCAGTTTACCTCCATGCTGGAACTGCTGGCCAAGCGGCTGGACGCGGAGGGCGTGAGCCACTTCACCCTGCAGGGCTCCACCCCCAAGCCGGTGCGTGCCGAGCTGGTGCGCCGCTTCAACGGCGGCGAGGCCAGCGTCTTCCTGATCTCCCTGCGGGCAGGCGGCACCGGCCTGAACCTGACCGCCGCCGATATCGTCATCCACTACGACCCGTGGTGGAACGTGGCGGCTCAGAATCAGGCCACCGACCGTGCCTACCGCATCGGCCAGCAGAACCCGGTGCAGGTGTACAAGCTCATCGCCCAGGACACCATTGAGGAAAAGATCGTGGAGCTGCAGCAGGCCAAGCAGAATCTGGCCGAGACCGTCACCGGCAGCGCGGATGGTGCTATCCTGCGCATGAAGCCGGAGGAGCTGCTGAATTTGTTGGAGGGAACCGAATGATGCAATACGCCCTATTTGCCCGGCCTGTCGTGACCATTTACGACCTGCCCCAGACCACAAAACAGAGCGAGGCGGGCCTTGTTTCCACCATCGGGGACGAGGGCCTGTACGGTCAGGCCTGTCAGGTGCGCACCGCCCCCGGCGGCGTGACTGCCGAGGGAGTGCCCCTCTCCCCGGAGGTGGCCGAGGTGGTCACCTTTTACGGCTACCACGGCTTTGTCCGGCGGGATGCGCTGAAATTTGTCAGCGAGGATGCGCTGCGGGACTATCTGCCCCAGCCGCTGGTGCTGGTGGGCCGTGCCACCGATGTGCTCAGCCTGCCCAAGGTGCAGGGGGTGCGGATGCTGGAGCTGGAACGGGGCTGCCTGCTCTGCCGCCTGCCCGAACCGCCCGAGGAAGCCGAGGCCCACACCGGCTGGGCCAGGGTGGCCCTGCTGGATGGCCGCACCGGCTATGTCCGGGACGTGGCGCTGGAGCCGGTGCGGTTTGAGATGACCGCTGTGTTCTCCCAGCGGGAGGGGCTGGCCTTTGATGACGCGCTGGCCGAGGCCCGGAAGATTACCGCCGGGGAGCTGGTGCCGCAGGCACTGCAGGCGTGGTACGACGGCAGCGAGGAAGCGTTCCGTGATGCCGTCTGCGCGCAGGCGAAAAAGTATCTGGGCACCGAGTACCGCTGGGGCGGCAAGTCGGGCCGGGGCATTGATTGTTCCGGCCTTGTCAGCAGCGCCTATATGCAGTGCGGCGTGCTCATCTACCGGGATGCCAGGATCGTGGAGGGCTGGCCCATGCACCAGATCCCCTTTGCAGACAAAAAGCGGGGCGATGCCCTCTATTTCCCCGGCCATATCGCCCTTTACCTTGGCGAGGGCCGCTACATCCACTCCACCGGCGCGTCTGCCAGCGGCGGCGTGGTCATCAACAGCCTTGACCCCGCCGACCCGCTGTACCGGGAAGATCTGGTCAAGAGTCTGTATGCGGTGGGGAGTGTGTTCTGAAGGTGGAAACCCCACCGTCATTGCTTCGCAATGCCACCGCCCCTAGTAGGGGCGGCCTTGGCAAAAAGGAAAGGCTTTCCGCCATGCCAAGGGCCCCACTATTAGGGGGGCTGGCACGCGAAGCGTGACTGGGGGGTTAACCCCGCCAGCTGCTGCGAAGGGGCAGCATCCCGGAGAGGTTTGACATAGAAGCTGTTAAGAAAGGACATGAACGATGAAAGTCTTTGATCTACATTGTGACACCCTGAGCGAGCTGCGGCGCGCGGAGATGCGGGGCGACGGGCAGACCTTTGCCCGCAACAACGGCCACATCGATCTGGAAAAGCTGGAGAAGGGCGACTACATGCTCCAGTGCTTTGCCGCCTTTGTGAATCTGGCCGACCCCACCCCGGGCGCGGACCCGCTGGTGACGGCGCTGGAAGAAATCGACGTGTTCAAGCGGATGATGGAGCGGTATTCCGACAGGATCGCCCCTGTCTACCGCCCCGAGGATATCCGCAAAAACGCCGAGGCGGGCAAGATCAGCGGAATGCTGACCATTGAGGAAGCAGGCTGCTGCAAGGGCAGTCTGGGCGTGCTGCGCCGGATGTACGAGCTGGGCGTGCGGATGATGACCCTGACCTGGAACCACGAAAACGAGCTGGCCAGCCCCAACGTGGTGCCCGGCAACGGCCCCATCTGGCCCTGTATGCCCAACACCGAGACCGGCCTGAAGGAGAAGGGCTTCGAGTTCCTGGCCGAGATGGAGCGCCTGCACATCATTGCCGATGTGAGCCACCTGTCCGATAAAGGCTTCTGGGACATTGCGGAGCACAGCACCCGCCCCTTTGCGGCCAGCCACTCCAACTGCCGCGCCCTGGCCCCCCACTGCCGCAACCTGACCGATGAGATGATCCGGGTCATGGCGGAAAAAGGCGGTCTGGTGGGCCTGAACTACTGCGCGGGCTTTCTGGATGACCAGCCCAGCCCCGACCTGTGCCGCAGCACCACGGCCCTGATGGCCAAACACGCCGCCCATTTCAAGCAGGTGGGCGGCATTGAGATCATCGGTCTGGGCAGTGACTTTGACGGCATCGGCGGCAAACTGGAATTGAGCGACTGCTCCAAAATGCCCCTGCTGGCCGATGCCCTGCGGAAAGAGGGCTTCACCGAGGATGAGGTGGAAGCCATCTTCTTCCGCAACGCACAGCGTTTCTTTGAAAACAACCTGTAATCACCGTTAGTATCAAAAGATTCATTGAAATCATTGCTCATCATTGCACTAGAATCAATGAGAACCAATGAAATCAATGTTTTCAATGATAATTATGTCTTAACGGTAAGAATGAAGTATAACGGAAAGTATAGAAAAGTTGAGGGATTCCAGATGGATCAGAATATGACATTGGAAAAGCGCATTGCCGCCGAGCTCTATTCCTATCAGGGCAGGATGAGCGTTTTTGTGGACGACCTGCGCGGCAGCACGGTGCAGATCGGTGCCGACGAGGAATTTGAGACGGCCTCCACCATCAAGGCGTTCATTCTGGCGGTGCTGTATCTGCAGGCCAGCCGGGGCAGGGCTGACCTGGAAGAGGAAATCACCTACGAGGCCAGCCAGTTCGTGGACGGCTCCGGGATGCTCCGGGCCCTGGGCGTGGGGGCAAAGCTCAAGGTGAAGGACACCGCCACCATGATGATCATCTGCTCGGACAACATTGCCACCAATATGATCATCGATTACCTGGGGCTGGACACCATCAATGCCTGCATCCGGGAATTGGGCTTTGGGCACACCGTCCTGCACAACCCCCTCCACTTTGACCGCTACGACAAGCTGGGCACCACCACGCCCCGGGACTACGCCGCCCTGTTTGCGCAGGTGGCAAAGGGCACACTGGTCAGCAAAGAAGCCAGCGCCGCCATGCTGGGCATCTTCCGCCAGCAGCACTACAACACCATGCTGACCCACGATTTCCCCCAGTTCTATCTGGACTGCGAGGAGACCGGCGAGCCGGAGCTTATCTGGGTGGCCAGCAAGAGCGGCAGCATGAACGCCTGCCGAAACGACGGCGGCATCATCCACACCCCCTACGGCGAGTATGTGATCGTTCTGATGAACAAGGAGTTCCATGACATCATCGAGTACAACGACCACCCCGCCATGGTCTATGGTGCCCGGGTGTCCCGGATGATCCTGGATCAGATCCTGGCCTGCGAGGGAAAGCTGTATCTGAAGTAAACCTCTTGGGCGCTTCGCGCCAGGTTCACGCTGCGGTGACGGAGAGGTTTCGCAAAGAAGTACATAAGGAGTAGGAAAGTAGAACGAATGGAAATTACATTATCATTGCCAATGCTGCTGTTTCTGATGCTGATGACCGGGTTTGCGGGCTTTGTGGACTCGGCGGCGGGCGGCGGCGGTCTGATCAGCCTGCCCGCCTACCTGTTTGCGGGCCTGCCGGTGCATTACACCTACGGCACCAATAAATTCAGCGCGGCCTGCGGCACCACCTTTGCCACGGCGCAGTTCTTCCAGAAGGGAGCCATGAACATCCGGGTCGGCCTGCTGGCGGCTGTGGGCAGCTTTGTGGGCAGCGCACTGGGCTCCCACATCGTGCTCCTGCTCAGCGATCAGGTGCTGCGCACCATGATGCTCATCATCCTGCCGGTGGCGGCGGTGCTCATCCTCTGGCGGCGGGACCTGCCCGACGAGAACCGGGACGACGGCACCCTGAACGCCAAAAAGGCGGTGCTGGCCCTTGCCATCGGGCTGGGCATCGGCCTGTACGACGGCATCTTTGGCCCGGGCACCGGCACCTTTGCCATCATCGCCTTTACCACCCTGATGGGCTTTGACCTGCGCACGGCGGGCGGCAACGCCAAGGTGCTCAACCTTGCCAGCAACTACGCCAGCCTGGTAACGTATCTTTCCAGCGGGCTGGTGGTGTTCTCCATCGGCATCCCCTGTGCCATCAGCGGCATTGTGGGTAACCTGCTGGGCTCCCACTTCGCCCTCAAGAAGGGCGCAAAGTTCATCCGCCCCATGATGCTTGTGGTGCTGGTGCTCCTGCTGGGCAAGATCGTCTCGGACGCGGTGCTGTAATGAACGGATCTTCGGCAAAAAACAATTGACGTTTGCAGGAGAATGGACTATAATAGGGCCGGAGGCCCGCAGAAAAAACGAGCGCTGAGGATGATGTTATGAAGATCCGCTACTCGAAGAACGCCATGAAGTTCCTGAACAAGCTGGACAAAAAGTCCGTGCTTCGCATCGTTGCAGGCATTGAGGGGCTGACCTTGAAACCGCCGGCAGGTGATATCAAGGTGATGCAGGGACTGAAGGATGGAACAATGCGGCTCCGGGTCGGAAGCTGGCGCGTGCTTTACCGGTACGGTGAGGAAAACGCGCTGGAAATTCTGTTGGTGCTGGATATCGGGAATCGTGGCGATATCTATAAATAAGGAGGTGGCAGGATGTCTGAAATTGCAATGAATGCAGCACACATGATCGATATGCTGCCGGACCCGGACAAGAACCTTGCCTACGAGCTGATCAAAAAGCTGGTACTGGCATGGGACCCGGATTTCACCAAGCTGACCACAGAGGAAGCAAAGCAGCTGGAGGAAGCGAAGGACAGCGGCTTTGTGGATGCCGAAGAAATTGACTGGTCGAAGATCGGACACGAATGACCAACAAAAAAGAGGAACTGCCGGGAAAGCAGTTCCTCTTTTTGATTGGGTAAGATCAGAAGGTGAAGCCCTCATCGAGGAAGGCCAGGCCGAACGCGCCGGGGCCGGCGTGGGTGCCGATGACGCAGCCGATCTGGCGCACAAGGGCCTCGTTCCGGCCCAGATTCTCCTGCAGGTAGGTCTGGATGGGCTGCACCTCGCGGGGGGCGAGGGTGTAACCGGCCAGCGCGTCGGCGCAGGTGCTGATGCTGCCCAGCTCCTCGATCTTCTTGAACAGGGCAACGTAAGCGCCGGGCAGGCCCCGGGCCTTGCCCGCCATAACGACCTTGCCCTCCTTGATGGTGATGAGGGGCTTGATGCCCAGCATCCCACCGGCCACGGCCACGGCGGCGGGCAGGCGGCCGCCCTTGCGCAGATACTTCAGGTCGTCGATGACAGCCACCAGATGCAGATGCTCCTTGGCGTGCTCAAGGGTGGCGGCGATCTGCCCGGCAGTCTTTCCGGCATCCCGCAGCTGAACAGCCAGCCGCACCAGCAGGCTCTCGCCCAGGCAGACGTTCTCGGAATCCACAAAGAGGACATTGTCCACATTGGCCATGTCTGCGGCCAGCCGGGCGCACTGGCAGGTGCCGGACAGCTCATGGGAGAGGAAGATGCCCACCACCTCGTCCCCGGCGGCAGCCGCCTCAAGGAAGAAGCGCTGGAACAGCTCGGGGCTGGGCTGGCTGGTGGTGGGCAGCTTGTGGCAGCGGGCCATCACGCCGTAATACACGGTGGGGGTCATGTCCACGCCGTCCCGGAGCACGGTGCCGTCCTCCAGGGTGATGTTCAGGGGGATGACGGTCACGCCCAGCTGCTCGGCTTCAGCGGGCAGGATGTCGGATGCGGAATCGGTAAGAATGCGGATCATAGTAATACCTCCAACGGGGCCAAGAACGGATAACCCGACCAAATCAATCAAAAAGTCGTATAGGAATATACCAGAGACGACGGAAAATGTCAATTGTTTGAATCAATATTTCTTCGTATTTTCGCAATTCCGCTCCGTTTTCTTGCACAAACGGGCCGGAACATGATACAATGGGCATCAGGCATTGCGGGGCGGTGCGCTGTGCGCCCGAAGCAGCGGAACAGCGCACCCCAAACGGAGAGGGGACGGAGAAGATGTCAGAGCGGAACCGCCGCCTGCGGGCGGCAGGCATCGCGGCACTGGCCTGGGCCGGGCTGGCGGCGGTCTGGTGTGTGCTGGTTCCCGGCGGGGCGGCAGAGCTGCCGCAGGGCGTGCCCGGTACGCTGCGCAGCCTGCTGGTGCTGCCGCTGGCCGAGGAGCTGGTGTTCCGGGGGGCGCTGCTGCGCCTGCTGCGGCCGCTGGGGGAGCACCCGGCAAACCTCTGCCAGGCTGTGCTCTTTGCGGCTCTGCACGGAACGCTGACCGAAAAGTGCTACGCGCTGGGCATGGGGCTCATTTTCGGGTGGGCCGCAGAGCAGACCGACAGTCCTGCACCCGGGGTGGTGCTGCATATCCTGAACAATGGGCTGGTGCTGGCCCGGGCGCTGGCAGAAAGGGGAATGGGATGACCGACTATGAGCTGATGGGCGCTGCGCTGGAGGAGGCCGCACGGGCCGCCGCGCTGGGCGAGGTGCCCGTGGGCGCGGTGGTGGCCCGGAACGGCGAGATCATCGCCGCCGCCCACAACACCCGCGAGACCGAGAAAAACGCCCTCCACCACGCCGAGCTGCTGGCCATTGACGCGGCCTGCAAAAAGCTGGGCGGCTGGCGGCTGTGGCAGTGTGAGCTGTTCGTTACGCTGGAGCCCTGCCCCATGTGCAGCGGCGGCATCATCAACAGCCGGATCAGGCGGGTGGTGTACGGCGCGGCGGATACCAAGGCCGGGTGCTGCGGCAGCGTGACCGACCTGTTCGCCCTGCCCTTCAACCACCATCCGGTGGTGGAACGCGGTCTGCGGGCGGAGGAGGCGCAGGCGCTGCTGCAGGCGTTTTTCCTCCGGCTGCGGGAGCAGCGGGCCGCAAAGCCCCGCTGGAAACCGCCCGTGACCCCCTGAGAACGTGAAAAAAAGTGGGAACTGCGTGAAAAGACGGCGGTTCCCACTTTCTTTTTTCGTCGAATTGTGTTATATTATTTAATGGTAACTTGTCGAAAACACTCGCACAGACCAGCGGGCTCGCCGCAGGACCGGCCTTGACCGGAAAGAGGAGCAGAGCGCAGCCCATGGGTGCGGTGGAGGGCGGGACCTTCCTGCCTGCGGGATTTTTTGCAGGCAGAGAACAAACGGCAGGAGGGCTGACTCTTGTACGATGATGAATTTGAATTGACCTTTGACCTGAGCGATGAGGACGAGGCATCCCGGGCCCCTGAGCCGGAACAGGAGCCGGTGCAGGAAGCTGCGCCGGAACCGGCCGCGGAAACAGAACCGGCCGCGGAAACGGAACCGCCGGTGGAGGCTGTACCGGAACCGGCAGTCCCTGCGGCCAATGGGCGCTGCGTGCTGATCTCGGGCGGCGACCGGGGCATCGGAGCCGCGGCGGCCCGCGCCTTCTGGCAGGCGGGCTACCGGGTGGCGGTGCTCTACCACACCCACGCCGAGGCGGCGGCGGCGCTGGAAAAGGCGCTGCCGGGCCTGCTGGCGGTCCAGTGCGACGTGGCCTCCCGCGCCAGCTGTGAGGTGGCGTTCCACACCGTGGAGCAGGCCGTGGGCCATGTGGATGTGCTGGTGAGCAACGCGGGCATTGCCCAGCAGAAGCTGTTCACCGATATCACCCCGGAGGAGTGGCAGCACATGCTGGACGTGAACCTGAGCGGCGCGTTCCACCTGTGCCAGCTGGCTCTGCCGGGCATGATCCGCCGCAAGGCGGGCCGCATCCTGACCGTGAGCAGCATGTGGGGCCAGACCGGCGGCAGCTGCGAGGTGCATTACTCCGCTGCCAAGGCGGGCCTGATCGGCCTGACCAAGGCCCTTGCCAAAGAGGAGGGGCCCAGCGGCATCACCGTGAACTGCGTGGCTCCGGGTGTCATCGACACCGATATGATGGCTGCCTTTACGGCAGAGGATAAGGCTGCGCTGGCCGAGGAGACCCCCGTGGGTCGCCTGGGCAGCGCGGACGAGGTGGCGCAGCTGCTGGTGTTCCTGGCAGGCGAAAGCGCCGGTTACATCACCGGGCAGGTGTTCGGTGTGAACGGCGGCCTGGTGATTTGAACCATCCCGCAGCGGCAAAACTTATGATACGATATCACTTACGGCGCAGCCAGCGCCGCGGTGAAAAGGAGAGAGCGAAATGGGCATGACTTTGAAGGAACTGTTGACGAAGGGCGAAGGCACCCTGACGGCGGGCGAGGCCAAGACACTGGCTTCCCAGTGCCGGATGGATGTGGAAACGCTTTACACGCTTCTGGAGGAGCGCGGCATCAAAATTCTGGATGACGAGGCCGACGGTGACACCAGCCTGGATGTGGAAGGCATCATGGCAGAGGTGGAAAGTGCCGAGGCAAACAGCGATGAGCTGGGCCTGGGCGATGAAAATGAGGACGACCCGGCAGAGGAGAACCCCGCAGACCTGAAGGCTGCCATGGATGAGCTGCTGGATGACCCTGTGAAGAACTACCTCAAGCAGATCGGCCAGATCCCGCTGCTGAGCGCGGAGCAGGAAGTGGACCTGAGCAAGCGCATCCACGCCGGTGCCGAGGCTGCCCACATCCTTCAGGCCGACCGCCAGAAGTACGGCGCGCCTGAGTACATCAAAAAGAACAGCGCCCGCTTCTCGTTCGAGGAGGATGAGAACAGCCGGAGCTATACCGAGGATCTGGACGAGGAAGGCAACACCAAGTCCAGCGAGGATGACGAGGAAAAGGCTGCCGAAGAGGAGGCCATGGAGGCCGTGGAGAACGGCCCCCTGACGGAGGAGCGCCGCCAGGAGCTGCTCAAGATCCGCCGCGACGGCCTGAACGCCCGCCGCAGCCTAAGCGAGGCCAACCTGCGTCTGGTGGTCTCCATCGCCAAGAAGCATGTCGGCCACAACCTGGCGTTCCTGGATCTGATCCAGGAGGGCAACATCGGCCTGATCAAGGCCGCCGAGAAGTTTGACTGTGACCGTGGCTTCCGCTTCTCCACCTATGCCACCTGGTGGATCCGTCAGGCCATTACCCGCGCCATTGCGGATCAGGCCCGCACCATCCGCATTCCGGTGCACATGGTCGAGACCATCAACCGGATGCGTCAGGCCACCAACCAGCTGGTCTACCAGAACGGCCACGAGCCCACCCCCGAGGAGCTGGCAAAGGCCATGGATATGAGCGTGGAGCGCGTGCGGGAGATCCAGCGCATGGCGCAGGAGCCCGCCAGCCTGGAAAGCCCCGTGGGCGAGGAAGAGGATTCCTCCCTGGGCGATTTCGTGGCCGACGAGAACGCCGAGGCCCCCGGCAAGGCAGCAGACCGCGCCATGGTGGCCCAGCAGATCAATCAGGCCCTCAAGAGCCTGACACCCCGTGAGGAAAAGGTCATCCGCCTGCGCTTTGGTCTGGACGATGGCCGCCCCCGCACGCTGGAGGAGGTGGGCCGCGACTTCGGTGTCACCCGTGAGCGTGTCCGCCAGATCGAGGCCAAGGCCATCCGCAAGCTGCACAGCCGCAAGTGCCTGGCCCTGCTGAACGGCCTGATCGAGTGATCCTGAACTTACCGCTATGAGAAAAAGCCCCCGCCGGTCTATGAACTGCACCCCATTTGTTAGACAGTATGGTATACTGTTTAGGAAATGGGGTGTTTTTGTATGCCAAAGGGACAACGAAAGTACAACGGAGCTCAAAAGGTAGAAATCATCAAACAGCTTCACAATGAAAAATTAAGCTTTTATGAAGCGTCCAGCAAGTATGGAATTCCAAGACGTACGCTTCAAGATTGGGAGCGCATCTATCTGGAAGAAGGCGAAGAGGCACTTCTGGTAGAACGTCGAGGTCGAGCCTGTGCCGCCAGTGGGACACAGAAAGGTCGGAAGTCAAAGCTGGATAAGCAAGTAGAAGAAGATCTGATTGCAGAAAATCAACGGCTTCGGATGGAGATCGATTACTTAAAAAAATTGAACGCCTTGGTACTGGAAGAGGAACGCCAAAACAGAAAGCACAAGTAGTTCAGGAGCTAAGGCAGAAATATCCATTGAAAGCATTGCTGCAACTTGCCGGACTTCCTCGTAGCACATTCTACTACTACCTGCATCGGTCTCAAAATCCTGCGAAGTACCAGATGGTAAAAAAACAGATCATTACAATCTTCAATGAGAACAAGAAGCGATACGGATATCGCAGAATTACACAAGAACTACACAACAACGATATTTGTGTGAATCACAAGACGGTTCAGAAACTCATGAAGCAGCTGGGCTTAGTCTGTCAGGTTCGCGCAAAAAGAAAGTACAACTCCTACAAGGATGAAGTCGGAGAAGTTGCGCCAAACTTGCTGGAACGGCACTTCAAGACAAACCAGCCAAATCGAAAATGGGTCACAGATGTTACTGAATTCAAAGTGAACGACCAAAAACTCTATCTGTCTCCAATTCTCGATCTGTTCAATGGCGAAGTTGTCAGCTATAACCTGAGCCGCCATCCAAATTTCAAACAGATCACGGAGATGCTGGAGGGCGCTTTTCAGAAGCTGCCAAATAAGGTTGACAATCTGATTCTGCATTCGGATCAGGGCTGGCAGTATCAGATGAAATCCTACCAAAATCTGCTGAAAGCAAAAGGAATTACGCAAAGTATGTCTCGGAAAGCCACTTGTCTGGACAATGCTGTTGCCGAGAACTTCTTCGGACTGCTCAAGACGGAACTGTTCTATCTGGAAAAATTTGATTCCATTGACCAGCTTGAAAAGGCTATTGTCGATTACATCGACTATTACAACAACCGCCGAATTAAATTAAAACTAAACGGCCTGAGTCCTGTGCAATACAGAATTCAGACCGTTGGGGCCGCTTAATTCGTTTTTTTGTCTAACTTTTGGGGTTCATATCAATTCCGGCGGGGGCTCTTTTGGTGGTGTACAGGTCAGCAGCTGCGCAGCAGAAAGGCCATATAGAGGGGAAGGGTCAGGAGCGGCCCGTTTTTCCCGATATTATAGTCCCCGAGCTTGATCGCATGGGATACATGATATTTTTCAGGGTGGTTGAGGATCGTCTTTGTGCTTTTGACATTTCCAGAGCGGGCCTTTACCTCTACAAGGGTGCATTCCCCCTGATAACGGATCACAAAATCCACCTCGAGGCCGGAATCCTTGTGGAAATAGTAGAGCTTGCGCCCCATCTTGGTGAAGATATCGGCAATCAGGTTTTCAAAGATAGCGCCTTTGTAGCCATAGAGGTCGCCTTGCAGGATGTCAAACTGCGTTCCGTCCTCCAGCATGCTGACGAACAGGCCGGTGTCGCACATATAGACCTTAAAGGTATCCTCTTCCGCGTTCCCATCCAGAGGCAGCTCGGTAATGGACAGATTGTGGCACCGTGTGATGATGCCAGCATCCTCGATCCATTGCAGGCTTCCGGCATATTTTGCGGAGGTGGAGCCTTTTTTTACAACGGAATACTGGAATTTCTTGTTTTCCTTGGCAAGCTGGCGGGGAATGGACTGGAAACACTCCTTGATGCGGGACTTATCCTTTTTCTCCGCGTACTTTACCATGTCGTCCTCATAGGAACGAACGATGTCCCGCTGGATACGCAGGACCTCATCCATCTGCCTGCTGGTCACAAAGGTCTGGACAGCATCCGGCATTCCTCCCACAACGGTATATTGGAGCAAAAGCTGCCGCATCCGGTTGTGCAGCGCTTCCGGCACAGGGGAACCGGAGTCCAGAGAACTTTGCAGCAGCGCTATGACAGGTTCGGTGATGTCATTGGCCCATAAGAATTCTTCAAAATCCAGTGGGTACATTTCAAGAATCGTCTCCGATCCGACAGGAACGGATCTTGGTTCTTTGCCGTAGCCCTTTACGCCCAACAGGGAGCCGGTGCCGATCACGTCATAGCGGCCGTCGATGCGGAAAAATTTCAGGGCCGTCCGGGCTTCCGGGCAATCCTGGATCTCGTCCAGGATCAGGATCGTCTGGCCCGGCTCAAAAACGGCATCCTTGCCAAGAAGGGCAGAGAGCATCATCACGATGTTGTCGATCTCCAGAGAACCGGAAAAGACAGAAGCATAATCCGGATTCTCGAAGAAATTGAGGTACACTGTGTGTTTGTAATTCTTTCTGGCAAATTCCAATACAGAAAAGGTCTTGCCGCACTGACGGCAGCCCTTGATGATAAGCGGCTTCCGACCGGGCGTGTTTTTCCATGCAAGCAGCTGGTCTGTGATCTTTCGCATTAACATACCGTTTCACTCTCCCGAAAATAAATGATGCTGCATCTATTATAAAAGATAAAGATAACTTTTTCAAGGGACTTCTTTGTGAGGATTGCAACTTTTTCAAGCGACTTTTTAGCAGAAGAAACAACTTTTTCAAATGACTCCTGCGCAGGAAAGTGGATCTGCCGCAGCGCGGTTATAATTCCTCTGCCCGCCCCATATATTCTTTTCAGAACAAAACGGGTGGGAGGGAACGGCATGTTTGTGGTAACGCTGAACAAGACGAGCTTGAAAAAGGTGGGGGCCGGTGCGCTCTGCTGTGCGCTGGTGATCTTCAGCGCCTTTCTGGGGCGGTACATCAGCACCCGCACGGTGGCGGCAGCGGCCGGGGTGAACCGGATCGAGAGCGCACAGGACATCCAGACCTGGTTCACGGGCTACGGGCTGGATGTGGACGGCACGTCCATCACGGCGGATAAGGTCAAGATCCCCCGCAAATGGGACGACAGCTTTTCGGCCTTCAATGGGGTGGTGCAGCAAAGCGGAATGGATCTTACCCGCTACAAAGGGAAAACCGTGGAAAAGTGGACCGCTCTGATCCCGGCGGCCAGCAGCGGAGAGACCAGCCGCTACGGCGTGCTGCTGGTCTACCGCAAAAAGGCTGTGGGGGCCTACCTGCTGGAAAAGCTGTCGGGCACGGTGATCGGCCTGAAGGATGCCCAGACCGCAATGGCGCAGGCCGAGCAGCAGGATGCCCAGCAGGTGTCCGGTGAGGATTACAGCGGCGACTGGGGAGAGCGCCATGATGAGGAGCTGGGCGCGGCCGGGCAGAGCCAGCAGACCAGCGGGGAGCCGGACTCCGTGGTGCCCGAGGAGGCGCAGTACACCGACCTGCCCCTGGATGCCGAGGGGTACCCTGTCGAATGAATCCGGTGGAAAAATGATAGTAAAACTTCTGTTCAATAGCACCAAAATTTTTGGCCAAAAATCAGCAATATGAAATGATGAAAAAATAACGAAGCGGGTTTATAATAATAGTAGCATCCCGCAGCAAAATCGGCTGCGTCCGGAGTGGCAGGACCGTCCGGATCTGAAACGGGATGAAGTAAGGAGAAAATGATCATGAAGGAATTCCAGTATACTGTTAAGGATGCATGCGGCATCCACGCTCGTCCGGCCGGTCTGCTCGTGAAGGTGGCCAAGGGCTTTGCCAGCACCGCTACCCTGGAAAAGGACGGCAAGAGCTGCGACCTGCGCAAACTGATGGCTCTGATGGGCATGGGTGTCAAGCAGGGCGACACCGTGACCGTGAAGGTGGAGGGCGACGATGAGGCCGCCGCTGCCGAGGCCATTCAGAAGTTCCTGACCGAGAACGTCTGATCTTTGAATCTGCGGACAAAAGCCCTTGCGGGAGACCCTGCGGGGGCTTTTTCGCACTAAATTCTCAACAAAGGAGAGAGAACGATGCAGGTAGGAACCGGTAAAAGCATCCTGAACGGCATTGCCATCGGCAAACTGAAAATCTACAAGAAAAAAGATACCGTGATCTCCACCGCCCAGGTCGCGGACACGGCGGCAGAGGAAGCCCGCTTTGAAGAGGCCCGGGCCAAGGCCATTGACCAGCAGACTGCCCTGTATGAAAAGGCACTGGCCGAGGCAGGCGAGGACATTGCCGAGGTGTTCAACATCCATGCCATGATGCTGGATGACGACGACTTTGTGGATGCCATCAAGGAGATCATCAACGGCCAGCACATGTGTGCGGAGTATGCCGTCAAGAAAGCGGGCGACAACCAGGCCGCCGTGTTTGCCGCCATGGACGACCCCTATTTACAGGCCCGCAGCGCCGATGTCATCGACATTGCCCAGGCCATGCTGGACATCCTGCAGGGCGTGGACAATGCCACCCTGCAGGGCACTGAGCCCAGCATTCTGGTGGCAGAGGATCTGGCACCCTCGGAGACGGTGCGGATGGACAAGAGCCTGCTGCTGGGCTTCATCACCCGGGAGGGCAGCTCCAACAGCCACACCGCCATCCTGGCCCGCAGCATGAACATCCCCGCCCTGATCCAGTGCAAGGAGATCCAGGAAGATTGGGACGGCAAGATGGCTGTGGTGGACGGCTACAACGCCTGCGTGTATGTGGACCCCACCCCCGATCTGCTGGAGAGCCTGAAAAAGCGCCAGCAGGAGGACCAGAAGAAGCTGGCCCTGCTGGCCGAGCTCAAGGGCAAGCCCAACACCACGCTGGACGGCAAGACCGTGCAGGTCTTTGCCAACATCGGCGGCATGAGCGATGTGGGCGCGGTCCAGCAGAACGACGCGGGCGGCGTGGGCCTGTTCCGCACCGAGTTCGTCTACCTGAACTGCACGGATTACCCCACCGAGGAATACCAGTTCGAGGCCTACAAGCAGGTGCTGGAAAGCCTGGCCCCCAAAAAGGTGGTCGTGCGCACCTGTGATATCGGCGCGGACAAGACCGTGGACTACATGAAGCTGGACCACGAGGATAACCCCGCGCTGGGCTACCGTGCCATCCGCATCTGCCTGACCCGCAGGGATTTCTTCAAGACCCAGCTGCGGGCCCTGCTGCGCGCTTCTGCCTACGGCAACATGAGCATTATGTTCCCCATGATCACCAGTCTGCGAGAGCTGCAGGATGCCAAGGCCGTGCTGGAGGAGTGCAAGGCAGAGCTGACCGCCGAGGGCAAGAAGTTCAGCGACAAGATCGAGGTGGGCACCATGATCGAGACCCCCGCCGCAGTTCTGGTGGCGGACGATCTGGCCCAGGAGTGCGATTTCTTCTCCATCGGCACCAACGACCTGACCCAGTACACCTGCGCGCTGGACCGCCAGAACGCCAAGCTGGAGCCCTTCTTTGATCCCCACCACCCCGCTGTGCTGAAGGCCATCCGGATGACCATTGAGGCGGGCCACCGCCACGGCATCTGGGTGGGCATCTGCGGTGAGCTGGGCGCGGATACCGCCCTCACCGAGACCTTCCTGCGGATGGGCGTGGACGAGCTGTCCATGAACGCCAAGAGCATCCTGCCCGTGCGCAAGATCATCCGCGGCGTGGATCTGAGCAAACCCTCTGCCAAGAATGTCTGAGTTCCCCTGACGGAACCGTAAAAGGGGCTGCTGCGGCGCTCTCTGCCAACCAGAGTGTTGGCAAAGGGGCGCGCGGCAGCTCTTTTTTGATTGCAACAAGAAGCAAATTCACAAAACTGCCGCCTGACAAGCCGCAGTTTCATGGGTGAACGCTTCACAACGGTAAAGCTGGGTGCTATACTATACCTAAGTCGTATTTTTTGAACACACCTCTGGAGATGAAAGATAGATATGACGCAATTTCTGATCCGCCGGTTCATCCGGCATCCCAATGATCCCCAGGACCCTGCCACCCGCACGGCCTACGGCAACCTTGCCAGCGGTGTGGGCATGGCCTGCAACCTGCTGCTCTGCCTGGGCAAGCTGCTGGCAGGCACCCTGTTCGGTTCCATTGCCATTATGGCGGATGCTTTGAACAACCTCTCGGACGCTTCGTCCAACGTGGTCAGCCTCATCGGTTTCCGGCTGGCCGCCAGGGCCCCGGATGCCGAGCATCCCTACGGCCACGCCCGCTATGAATATCTGGCCGGTCTGGTGGTCAGCGTGACCATCCTGGGCATCGGCTTTTCCCTGCTCAAGGAGTCGGTGGTCAAGGCGTTCCACCCCACCCCCGTGGTGTTCAGCTGGCTGAGCGTGGGCGTGCTGGCCGCATCCATCCTCGTCAAGCTCTGGATGAGCGGCTTCAACCGCACCATCGGCCGCACCATCGGCTCCGAGACCCTGATGGCCACCGCCGCCGACAGCCGCAACGACGTGCTGACCACCGGCGCGGTGCTGATCTCCACCGTGGTCTGCAGCCTGACGGGCTGGGCGCGGCTGGACGGCATCATGGGCGTGGCCGTGGCAGCCTTCATCCTCTGGTCGGGCTGGGGGCTGGTCATGGACACCCTGAGCCCCCTGCTGGGCGAGAGCCCCAGCCCGGAGCTGGTGGAGCACATTGAGCAGACGGTCATGGGCTACCCCGGCGTGCTGGGGATGCACGACCTCATGGTGCACGATTACGGCCCGGGGCATCAGTTCGCCTCCCTCCACATCGAGTTCCCGGCAGAGACCGACCCGCTCAAGGCCCACGATGTCATCGACAACATCGAGAACGATTTTATAAAGCGGGACGGCCTGCAGGTGACCATCCACTATGACCCCATCGTCACCACCGATGCGGCGGTGGGCGTGCTGCGCACCCGCCTGATGGAAAAGGCCCGCCAGCTCGACCCCTGCCTTTCGATCCACGACCTGCGCATCGTGCCGGGTGATACCCATACGAATGTCCTGTTCGATCTGGAGTTCCCGGCGGGCTATACCGGGAACAAGGACGAGATGCTGGCCGCCATGTGCCAGTTCGTCCATGAGCAGGACCCGAAATACAGCTGTGTGGTGAAAGTAGAGCAGAGCTATGCGTCTGCTGCCCACGAAAAATAAATTTGTGTTTCAGAGGGGAAGGAACTTATGCTGAACGAAACTTACCGCGGGATGCTGGCCCACAAGAGCGTCATCCGCGAGACCTTTATGTACGGCAAGCAGCGCGCGGCCCAGATCGGTTACGAGAACGTGTTTGATTACTCGCTGGGCAACCCCAGCGTGCCCTGCCCGGAGCGGTTCACCGCCGCCATGCAGGAGCTGCTGGCACAGGAGGACCCGGTGGCCCTGCACGGCTACTGCCCCAGTCAGGGCGACCCGGAGTTCCGCACCGCCGTGGCGGCCCACCTGAACAGGACCTTCGGCCTGCCCTATGCGCAGAAGGATATCTTTCCCACCACGGGCGCGGCGGGTGCCATTGCCCACGCCCTGCGCGCCGTGACCCGGCCCGGGGACGAGGTGCTGACCTTTGCCCCCTACTTCCCGGAGTACGGCCCCTATGTGGAGGGCACCGGTGCCCATCTCAGGGTGGTGCCGCCCCAGGCCCCGGCCTTCCAGCCCAATCTGGAGGCCTTTGAGCAGATGCTGACCGAGAGGGTCACCTGCGTCCTCATCAACACCCCCAATAACCCCACCGGTGTGGTCTACTCTGCCGACACCCTGACCCGGCTGGCGGAGATCCTGACCGAGAAGAGCAGGGCCTACGGCCACAACATCTTCCTTGTCAGCGACGAGCCCTACCGGGATATCGCCTTTGATGGCAGGGCTGTGCCCTACCCGGCGGCGTTCTACCCCCACACCCTGACCTGCTTCTCCTTCTCCAAGAGCCTGAGCCTGCCCGGCGAGCGCCTGGGCTACGTGGCCGTGCGCCCCGGCTGTGAGGGCGAGGAGGTGCTGGTGGATATGATGGCCCAGATCTCCCGCTTTACCGGCCACAACTGCCCGCCCAGCATCATCCAGCGCGCTGTGAGCCGCTGCCTGGATGTGACCAGCGACCTGAGCGTTTACGAGACCAATATGGATCTGCTTTACAACAAGCTGAAAGCGCTGGGCTTTGAGGTCGAGCGGCCCGGCGGCACCTTCTATCTCTTCCCCAAGGCACTGGAGGAGGATGCCAACGCCTTCTGCCGCAGGGCCCGGGAATTTGACCTGCTGCTGGTGCCCAGCGATACCTTTGGCGTAACGGGCTATGTCCGCCTTGCCTACTGCATCGACACCGAAAAGGTAAAGCGCAGCCTGCCCGCGCTGGAAAAGCTGGCGGCCGCGTATCAATAAAGCCGAACCTCCCGGCAGAGCATCTGGCAGTGCCGCCGGGGGTCACAGTATTTTTTGAAACAGAGGAAAGGGAAACTGTTATGGAAAAGATCAAGATGACCACGCCGCTGGTGGAGATGGATGGCGACGAGATGACCCGTGTGCTCTGGAAGATCATCAAGGAGGAGCTCATCCTGCCCTTTGTGGATCTGAAGACCGAGTACTACGATCTGGGCCTGCCCAACCGGGATGCCACCCAGGATCAGGTGACCATGGATGCCGCCCTTGCCAACAAGAAGTATGGCGTGGCGGTCAAGTGCGCCACCATCACCCCCAACGCCCAGCGCGTGGAGGAATACCACCTGCACCAGATGTGGAAAAGCCCCAACGGCACCATCCGCGCCGTGCTGGACGGCACCGTGTTCCGCGCGCCGATCATGATCGACAGCATCAAACCGGTGGTCAGGAACTGGACAAAGCCCATCACCATTGCCCGCCACGCCTACGGCGACGTGTACAAGTGCACCGAGTTCCGCATCCCCGGCCCCGGCAGGGCGGAGCTGATCTACACCGGCGACGACGGCTCCCGGCAGGCCGCCACGGTCTACAACTTTGAGTGTGCCGGTGTCCTGCAGGGTCAGTACAACAAGGACACCTCCATCTACAGCTTTGCCCGCAGCTGCTTCAACTACGCGCTGGAAAGCAAACAGGATCTCTGGTTCGGTGCCAAAGACACCATTTCCAAGAAGTATGACCACACCTTCAAGGACATCTTCCAGGAGGTGTACGATGCCGAGTACCGGGAAAAGTTCGAGGCCGCAGGCATTACCTATTTCTACAGCCTGATCGATGACATCGTGGCCCGTGTCATCCGCAGTGAGGGCGGCTTTGTCTGGGCCTGCAAGAACTACGACGGCGACGTGATGAGTGATATGGTCTCCACCGCCTTTGGCTCGCTGGCCATGATGACCAGCGTTCTGGTCAGCCCGGACGGCAACTATGAGTACGAGGCTGCCCACGGCACCGTGACCCGCCACTACTACAAGTACCTCAAGGGCGAGGCCACCTCCACCAACCCCATGGCCACCATCTTTGCCTGGAGCGGTGCCCTGAAAAAGCGCGGCGAGCTGGACAGCCTGCCCGCGCTGGTCCGGTTTGGCGAGGCGCTGGAGGCCGCCAGCCTGCAGACCCTCAATGACGGCATTATGACCAAAGATCTCTGCGGCCTGGCGGAGGGCATCACCCCCACCCAGGTGAACAGCGAGGAATTCATCCAGGCCATCCGCACCCGGCTGGAAGCAAAACTGGCATAAGCGCTGCATCACGGCCCCTGCCCCGGAACCCCGGCGGCGGGGGCTTTTTGCGCCTATACAAGGCGGTTGGCCTGTGCTACAATGGGAGCAGAAAAGGCGGTGACAGTATGCAGCATCATCCTCTGCCCGAATACCCCCGCCCGGCCCTGCGGCGGGACAGCTACGAGAACCTGAACGGCCTGTGGCAGTACGCCATCACCAGCTCTGCGGGGCTGCCCGCAAAGTGGGACGGCGACATTCTGGTGCCCTACTCCCCGGAGACGAAAGCCTCCGGCGTGAGGCGCACCCTGCAGCCCGGGGCGTGGCTCCACTACCACCGGAGCTTTGTGCCCCCGGCGGGCACCGGCGGGCGGGTGCTGCTCCACTTCGGGGCCGTGGACTATGCCTGCGCCGTGCAGGTCAACGGCCATCTGGTGGGGGGCCACCGGGGCGGCTACTGGCCCTTTGCACTGGATATCACCGATGCGCTGAACCCTGCCGGCCATGACCGGCTCTGGGTAGCGGTGCAGGACCCCACCGGCACCGGTGTGCAGGCCCGGGGCAAGCAGACCCTCCGGCCCGGCGGGATGTTCTACCCGGCCCAGAGCGGCATCTGGCAGACCGTCTGGCTGGAGCGGGTGCCGGAAAATTACATCACGGAGCTGACCGTCACCCCGGACTATGATGCCCGCACCGTGACCGTGAAAGCCCATACTTCCCTGCCCGGCGGGGCGGCGAACCTGTGGGCCGTGGTGCGGGCCGGGGGCGTGACCATTGCCGAGGACTGGGGCAGCGACGAGGCCGACCGGGACGGCGCGGTGACCCTGCACATCCAGGAGGAGCATTTCTTCCCGTGGAGCCCGGATACGCCGTTTTTGTATGACCTGACCGTGGGCACCACGCAGGGAGAGGAGCAGCGCGACACCGTGCACAGCTACTTTGCCCTGCGCAAGTGGAGCTGTGCGCCGGATGCCCACGGGATCATGCGCTTCTGCCTGAACGGCAAGCCCATCCTGCTCAACGGCCTGCTGGATCAGGGCTACTGGCCCGAGGGCCTGTACACCCCGCCCAGCGATGGGGCAGTGGTGCGGGAACTGCAGACCATAAAAGAGCTGGGGTTCAACCTTCTGCGCAAGCACGCCAAGATCGAGCCGCAGCGCTGGTATTACCACTGCGATAAGCTGGGCCTCATCGTCTGGCAGGACATGGTGAACGGCGGCGGGCCCTACAAGCTCTGGTTCGTGACCTACCTGACCAACGTGTTCCAGCCGCTGCTCCGCCGCTTGCCCGACGCAAGGCCCCTCTGGGGCCTGCTGGGCCGCGAAACGGAAGCGGGCAGGGAAGAATATGCCCGGGAGCTGGAAGCCACGGTAAAGGCCCTGCAGTGCCACCCCTGCGTGGGCTGCTGGGTGCCCTTCAATGAGGGGTGGGGGCAGTTCGATGCCGCCGGGGCCGTGGAGGCCGTCCGCAGGCTGGACGATACCCGCCTTGTGGACGAGGCCAGCGGCTGGTACGATCAGGGCGGGGGAGATGTGGATTCCCTGCACAACTATTTCTATCCGCTCCGGGTCAGGCCCCGGAGCCGGGTGGTGGCCCTGAGCGAATACGGCGGCATTGCCTGGCCCATGCCCGGCCATGAGCCGCCCCGCAGGGCGTATGGCTACGGCACGGCAAAGAGCCGGGCCGAGCTGACCGCCCGCTGGAAAAAGCTGCAATTGGAAACGGTGCTCCCCCAACTGAAAAAGGGGCTTTCGGCCCTGGTGTACACCCAGGTGAGCGATGTGGAGGACGAGGTGAACGGTCTGTTTACCTACGACCGCGCCGCCATCAAGCCCGACCCCGCCGCTGTGCGTGCCGTGAACCAGGCGCTGGAAGCGGCGTTTGAGAAAGCGACAGAATAAAAAAAGAAGGCTGTTACCCTGTAACTCCCTCAGTCACGGCTTCGCCGTGCCAGCTCCCTCTCGGAGGGAGCTTTGGCGTAACGGTGAACTGTGAAAGCCTCCCTCTCAGAGGGAGGTGGCATCGCGTCAGCGATGACGGAAGGAGTTTAGGCAACAGCCTTTTTGCATATCAATAAAAACTTAGTTGGTGCTGCTGTTCACGATCTTGGAAGCGGGCATCCTGTTCATGGCGGAGCTGCTCAGGTTGTGCTCCAGAGAAGCGCCGTAGGCGGTCAGCGCCTCGGAGAGCTCCTCCCCCTTCATATCGTTGAGCACCTGTCCGCGCAGGTCGTCCAGCGCCTTCAGGCTCAGCGGGTCGAGCCGCAGGGCGGCCATCAGGGCGTAGCTGTTGTACTTCACAGCCGCTGCCTGCCCGATGGACAGGCCCCGGATGGTGTCGGCGGCACCCTCTGCGGTAAAGGCAGAGGTCACGGTGCTGTCCCCGATCAGTTCCAGAGAAGGTGCAGTGGAATCGGAGGAATAGGTGGAGCCCAGCACGGCGTAGACTTCCGGCAGAGCGGAGGTCACCACGCCGGAGAAGTAGCCCAGCAGAGTGCTGCTGTCGGCGGCAGCGGCGGCGTTGGTCTGGTCCACAGCAGCCTGGGTCAGGGCCAGCATCTGGGTGATCTGGTCGTCATCGGCAGAGGCATAGGTGCTGGTGTTGTAGAGCGGGATGGTGTAATAGGCCAGCTCGTACATGTTGTTCTCCAGATAGCTGGTCAGGTCGGCATCCGACACCGGGGTCTCGCCGTCCACGCCGTAGACCAGCTCCAGCAGGTCGGTGCTCTTGATGAGGATGCGCTCAAACCGCTGGACGGTGTTCAGGCCGATGCCGTTGGCCTTGTAGGTGTCGCCGTATTGCTCCATCAGCTGGGAGGCGTAGCTGTCGGCCTGTGCTTCCTCTTCTGCGGTCAGCTGGCCGCCCAGCTCCTCAAAGCGGGTCTCGATGGCGGCGTAGGTCTCAAGGTTCTCCATGGTTTTCTGGCTCACATAGTCGCTGACAGTGGCGGTCTCGCCGCTGTCGGCATCCACGGTGATGGTCTGCTTCAGGAAGGCCTTCACATCGGTGGCATCCTGCTCCGAGGTAGCCAGATCGGCGGCCTTCTGGTAAGCGTCGTACTGGGCCAGCAGATACAGGCCCGAGGTGATGTCCACCGTGCCGATGGTGCCCACCGAATCCGGGGTGGAACCGCAGGCGGCAAGGGAAAATACCATTGCCACGGCGGCAAGAAGTGCGATCAGTTTCTTTTTCATTGTTATGCTCCTGTCGTTCGGATCGCCCGCCCTCTCCGTCAGCGCAAGCGCGCTGCTACCTCTCCCAAGGGGAGAGGCTTTGGCAATTCCCCGCAAGGTCTTGGGGAGCCGCCAGAGGCTCCCCCTTTGGGGGAGCTGGCAAAGCCTATTGGCTTTGACTGAGAGGGTGAGGCCGTTAATCTTTCAAAATATCCTGCATCGCCCGGAGGATGCTCTGCAGCAGCTCCAGCGGCTTTTCCTCTTTTTGCAGGGTGACGGAGAGGTAGGGCTTTGCGCCAGCCCCGGTGACAACGCGGCCGTTGAAGGCCACCAGCAGGCCCTGGATCATCCGGAGATCCAGCTGCTCCACCTGCAGCACCAGGGTGTCCTTCTTCTGGGTCACCTCGTACACGCCCACGGCGGTGGCCTGCACCCGCGCCAGCGAGACATTGACCAGATCGCTGACCGAGGGCGGCGGGTCGCCGTAGCGGTCGATGAGCTCGTCCAGCACATCGGCGGCATCCTCGGGGGTCTGGATGGCGGCGATCCGCTTGTAGGCTTCAATGCGGCCCGGCCCGTCGGCAATGTACGTTTCGGGGATGTAGGCATCCACCCGCAGGTCGATCAGGCACTCGCTCTTGTCGCGCTGCACCGGCTCGCCCTTGGCCCGGGCGATGGCCTGTCCCAGCATCTTCACATAGAGGTCGTAGCCCACGGCCTCCATGTGGCCGTGCTGGCTGTGGCCCAGCAGACTGCCTGCGCCGCGGATCTGGAGATCGCGCATGGCGATGCGGAAGCCGGAGCCGAAGGCCGTGAACTCCCGGATGGCGGAAAGCCGTTTCTGGGCGATGTCGGTCAGGGTCTTGTCCCGCCGGAAGGTGAAGTAGGCATAGGCCTTGCGGCCGGAGCGGCCCACCCGGCCCCGGATCTGGTACAGCTGGGCAAGGCCCATCCGGTCGGCATCCTCAATGATGAGGGTGTTGCAGTTGCGCACATCGATGCCCGTTTCGATCAGGGTGGTGCAGACCAGAATGTCGATCTCGCCGTTGAGCAGATGCTGCCAGACCGGGTTCAGCTCCTCCTCGGTCATCTTGCCGTGGGCAATGCCCACCCGGGCACCGGGCACCAGCTGGCTGACATGGGCGGCGGTGGACTCGATGTTGTCCACCCGGTTGTGCAGGTAGTACACCTGACCGCCCCGGGCCAGCTCCTTTTTCATGGCTTCGGCAAGGATGACATCGTTGTACTCCAGCACAAAGGTCTCCACGGGCTGGCGCTCAATGGGCGGCTGCTCGATGGTGGACAGGTCGCGGATGCCGCTCATGGCCATGTTCAGGGTGCGGGGGATGGGCGTGGCCGAGAGGGTCAGCATATCCACGCCGATGAAGTTTTCCTTCAGCTTCTCCTTGTGCTTCACGCCGAACCGCTGCTCCTCATCAATGATGACAAGGCCCAGGTCGTGGAAGCGCACATCCTTGGAGAGCAGGCGGTGGGTGCCCACCACGATGTCCACGCTGCCGGACTGCAGGCCCCGCAGGGTCTCCTTTTGCTGTTTCGCGGTGCGGAAGCGGGAGAGCATCCCCACCTTGACCGGGAAGGCCTCCATCCGGGAGAGCAGGGTGTTGTAGTGCTGCCAGGCCAGCAGGGTGGTGGGGGCCAGAAGGGCGCACTGCTTGCCGCCCATCACGCACTTGAAGGCCGCGCGCAGGGCAACTTCGGTCTTGCCCACGCCCACATCGCCGCAGAGCAGGCGGTCCATCGGGTAGGGCTTTTCCATGTCCTGCTTGATCTCGGCGGTGGCGTGGAGCTGGTCGTCGGTCTCGTCGTACTCAAAGCGGGTCTCGAAATCGTTCTGCCAGTCGCCGTCGGGCGGGAAGGCGTATCCCTGGGCCTGCCTGCGCCGGGCGTACAGCTCAATGAGCTCCTGTGCCATCTCCTCGGTGGCCTTTTTCACCTTGGCGCGGGTGCGCTGCCATTCGGTGCCGCCCAGCTTGGCCAGCTTCACCTTTTCCTCGTCGCCGGGGGCGGTGTAGCGGCTGAGCAGGTCCAGCTGGGTCACCGGCACATAGAGCACATCGGAGCCGGAATACTGGATCTTCAGGTAATCCTTGATGGCACCCTGCACTTCCAGCCGCTGGATGCCCGCGTACATGCCAATGCCGTGGCTCTGGTGCACCACATAGTCCCCGGGCTTGATGTCCGAAAGGCTGGACAGGGCGTTTTTGTTCTTTTTGCGCTTT
Source organism: Faecalibacterium hominis (ex Afrizal et al. 2022) (assembly GCF_049545105.1). Lineage (NCBI taxonomy): Bacteria > Bacillati > Bacillota > Clostridia > Eubacteriales > Oscillospiraceae > Faecalibacterium > Faecalibacterium hominis (ex Afrizal et al. 2022). The sequence continues at coordinate 2,284,741 of NZ_CP186860.1, forward strand.
TTGTTCTCGGCGGCGGCTTCCTCGTCCAGCCCGTGCCGCCGGGAGGAGATGACCGCCGCGTGGGCAAAGGGGAAGGTGCAGCCTGCAGTCAGGTGGCCGGGCAGCACCTGCACGATGCCCTTGGCCGGGCGCACGTCCCGGCTCATGCTCACGGAGTAGCCCTTGTCCGTCAGGTCCCGGGTCAGGGCGGCGGCACCCTTGGGGGTGCCGGAGAAGAGGGTGACGGCATAGCCCTGGGCGATCAGCGGGTCAAGATCCTCCCGCAGAGAGGCCAGATCGCCGCCCCAGTTGGGGGCCGCAAAGGCCTCCACGTTGATGAGGTCCTTCAGCTTGAATTCGTTCATCCCCCGCAGGAAGTTCTCACACAGCAGGGTGCTCTGTTTCTGGGCCGCAATGGCAAGGTCGTCCATGGTCTGGTAGAGCACGTCCAGCCCGGGGCAGAGCACGCCCTCCTCCAGCAGGCCGGTCAGCTCCTCGCCCCGGCGGTACTCGGTGGCCTTCTGGGCATCCCGGATGCCGCCCACCTCGTCCAGCACAAAGATGGGGCTGTCCAGATGGTCCAGCAGGGTGGCGGGCTGCGGGTAGCGGATGCCGTAATACTTGTCCATGGCTTCAGGCATCAGGCCGGAATCCAGCTGGGCAAGGTCGGCCTCTGTGGCCTTTTCCATGGCGGTACGCTTTTTGCCCCGCGCCTTTTTGATGGCTCCGCGCAGGGCCTCGGCCGTCTCGGCGGTGCTGCCGAACAGCACCTCGCGGGCGGGGGAAAGGTAGATCTTTTCCAGACTGCCGTCCCGGCGCTGGGTCAGCAGGTCGAAGGAGGCCAGCGAATCGATCTCATCGTCCCAGTATTCCACACGGGCGGGCTGGTGCATGTCCGGCGCGTAGATGTCCACGATATCGCCGCGTACACTGAACTGGCCCGGGCCGTCCACCTGACTGCGCCGGACGTACCCGGCGGCAAAGAGCCGTGCCACCAGCGCTTCCCGGTTGTAGACCATGCCGGGCTTGAGGGTGAGAGTGTTCCGCAGGAACTCATCCCGGGGCACAGTGTATTGCAGCAGCGCCTCGGCGGGCACGCAGACGGCATTCAGCCGCCCGCCCGCCAGCGCGCCCAGCACCGACAGGCGGCGGTACTCGTACTCGCGGCCCGCGCCCTCCACTGGCCGCAGCATGAAGTCCCGGGGCGGGAACACCGCCGCGGTCAGGCCCAGCGCCTTGAGGTCGTCCGCAAAGTGGGTGGCCTCGGCCTCGCCGGGGGTCACGATGCAGACCAGCCGTCCCAGATCCTTCTGCAAGGCGGCGTACAGCAGGGCACGGCCCGCAGGCGGCAGGCCGAACAGCGCCGCCGGGCCCGGGGTGCGCAGGCTCTCCGCGATCTTCTGATATTCCGGTGTGCTTTTCAGCAGCGCTTCGTACATCGTAGACCTCCTCTCGAAGCAAACACTTTTGGAAAGCTAAACCCCACCGTCATTGCTTCGCAATGCCACCGCCCCTACTAGGGGCGGCCTTGGCAAAACCGTAAAACTTTACGCAATGCCAAGGGCCCCCCTATTAGCGGGGGCTGTCGCCGCAGGCGACTGGGGGGTTCTCCCTCACCCATTATACTTGCTCTGCGCCAGCCCCAGCTTACCGTCCATGATGAGCTTGGCCGCTGCCTCCAGGTCGGGGTAGCGGTCAGCCATGGCCTTGGCATCCTCGGGCGGGAACTTGCCCAGCACCCAGTCGGCAAGGTCATAGTCCGGGCGGGGCTTGGCACCCACGCCGATGCGGATGCGGGGGAAGTTCTCCCCGCCCAGCCGGGCAATGATGCTCTTCAGGCCGTTGTGCCCGCCTGCCGAGCCGGAGGGACGGATGCGCAGCTTGCCGGGGGCCTGGGTGATATCGTCGCACAGGACGATGACGTGGTCAGCAGGGATCTTGAAAAAGCCCGCCAGCGGGGCGATGGAATCGCCGGAGAGGTTCATGTAGGTCAGGGGTTTCAGCAGCACCACCTTGTGGCCGTCCACCTCGCCCTGGCCCCACAGGCCTTGGAACTTGGTTTTGCCCACAGAGATGTTCCACTTGTCGGACAGCGCGTCCAGCGCGGCAAAGCCGGCGTTGTGGCGGGTGCCATCGTATTTTGCTTCGGGGTTGCCAAGCCCTGCAATGAGCCAGATATCGTTTTCATTCATGATAGGATCATACCTTTTCCTGATAATAGTGTGATACAACATCTAAGTATAACATACGCGCGCGCAAAAAGATATACATTATAAGCAAAAAATGCCCCCGTGCCGCAGGGCACAGGGGCAAAAGGGTTTATTACAGGTTCAGCGTGATGGCAGAGGCCTTCCAGCGGCCCTCCTCCTTCACCATGGTGATGGTGCCGGATACCTGCGCGGCGGCGGTGCTGTCCGTAGCGGTCAGCAGGGCGGCGGAAAAATCGTAGCAGTTTTCTGCCCCGGCGCGCTTTTTCAGGGTGAGGTCGCTGGGCACCAGCTTGTCGCCGGACTGCCCTGCCAGCGCGGTGATGCGGGTGGGCAGACGGTTCGCCATGATTTTGTTCAGGCAATCGGCAGTCATGGCATCGCCCAGCTGCGCCTGAAGGAAGGCGTACAGCCCATCGGTGTCCACAGCAGCAAGCCCCGGTTCACTGCCGGAGGGCGCAGCGGCGTCCACGGCCTGCTCCACGGCAGAGGAACAGGAGAGCAGCTGCTGCACCACGAACTCCGCCTGCTTTTTGGCGGGGTCGCTGCGCAGGCGGGTCAGGGCGAACACGGCGGCAACAGCCGCGAAGAAAAGGACAAGGCACAGTGCCTGCTTGCGAAAACTTTCAGACTTCATACGTAGCTCCCTTCCGGCAGAGCGTTACTTGTTCTGCTCCTTCTCCAGCTTCTGCTTTTTGGCGATGTAGGCCTCCATCTTGGGGGCGGCCCAGCCCTCAAGGTTGGTCTGGCGGTCGCGGGCGATGCCTAGTGCCTGGGCGGGCACATCCTTGGTGATGGTGCTGCCCGCGGCGGTGTAAGCGCCGTCGCCCACCTTGACCGGAGCCACAAGGTTGGTGTTGCAGCCGATGAAGCAGTAATCGCCGATCTGGGTGCGGAACTTGTCTTTGCCGTCGTAGTTGCAGGTGACGGTGCCGCAGCCGAAGTTGCAGTACTTGCCCACATCGCTGTCGCCGATGTAGGTCAGGTGGCTCACGGTGTTGCCCCGGGCAAAGTTGGAGTTCTTGGTCTCCACATAGGCACCCAGATGCACGCCGTAGTCGGTGACAGTGTTCACCCGCACATGGGTGAAGGGGCCGATGTTATTGTGGGGGCCCAGATGGCTGCCGTAGACCTGGCTGGCGTTGACGGTGGTGCCCTCGTCCACGGTGCTGTCCTCGATCAGGGTATTGGGGCCGATGACGCATCCTGCGCCGATGACCGTCTTGCCGCGCAGGATGGTGCCCGCCAGAATGGTGGCTCCCGGGGCGATGACAACGCCTTCGTCGATCTGGACGGTGCGGCTCTCAATGTTCACGCCGTTGGCGATGTGAAAAAGCAGGATGTTCTCGCGCCGGCTTTCGGCAGCGTCCAGTTTGGCGCGTGCTGCGGCCAGAGCTTCGTTGGAAATGGTTTCCATAAATAGTGTCCCTCCTTGGGAAGGTGTGGTATTTTGTTGTATCCATGAGGGAGAAATTCCAGCCCGTTCCGCAGGTGGAATTCCGCCGGAATTTTTAATGGATAACAGCATGTATCCCAGATGTGGAAAAATGGCTCTGTAAAACAAAAAACCTCTCGAACTTTCTCCCATTTTATAATAGCGGAAAACTGAGTAAATTTCAAGGGAATTGCACAAAATTTATCAAACAAATTCGGTGTTTTGCCCGGTGGCAATGTGGGAATTTTCTGGTATAATAGTTTAGCATTCACAAGACAATGTTCATCAGCTTTGAGAAAAAAGTGCGATGAGACCGCCGGGCGTGGCACCGGGGGTCACCAAATGGGAGGTAAACACGCATGAGCAAAAAGTATCTGTACTACTTCAGCGAGGGCAACGATGCCTTCGGCGGCGACAAGGTCACCATGAAGAATACTCTGGGCGGCAAGGGTGCCGGTCTGGCAGAGATGACTGCTGCCGGTATGCCGGTTCCCCAGGGCTTCACCATCACTACGGATGCCTGCACCCAGTACTATGCAGACGGCCGTCAGATCAATGACGATATTACTGCTGACATCTTCGAGCATCTCAAGGGTCTGGAAGAGATCACCGGCAAGAAGTTTGGCGACAACACCAACCCCCTGCTGGTCTCTGTCCGTTCCGGTGCCCGTCAGTCCATGCCCGGCATGATGGATACCATCCTGAACCTGGGCCTGAACGATGAGGCTGTTGAGGGCCTGGCCAAGAAGACCGGCAACGCCCGCTTTGCATACGACTGCTACCGCCGCTTCGTGCAGATGTTTGCAGACGTTGTTATGATGGTCCCGAAGAGCCTGTTCGAGGTCGAGATCGACAAGATGAAGGAAGCCAAGGGCGTTAAGAACGACGTGGACCTGACTGCCGAGGACCTGAAGGAACTGGTTGGTGTCTTCAAGAAGATCTACGAGGAGAACGAGGGCAAGCCGTTCCCCCAGGATCCCCGCGATCAGCTGATCGAGGCTGTCAAGGCTGTGTTCCGCAGCTGGGACAACCCCCGTGCAAACGTTTACCGCAAGATGAACGAGATCCCCTACGAGTGGGGCACCGCTGTCAACGTGCAGCAGATGGCATTCGGCAACTCCGGCGACCGTTCCGGCACCGGCGTTGCATTCACCCGTGACCCCGCCACCGGCGCAAAGAAGCTGATGGGCGAGTACCTGATCAATGCACAGGGCGAGGACGTTGTCGCAGGCGTGCGCACTCCTTCTCCCATCAGCCACCTGAAGGATCAGATGCCTGAGGTGTACGATCAGTTCGTTGAGATCGCAACCCGTCTGGAGAACTACTTCCGCGATATGCAGGATATGGAGTTCACCATTGAGGACGGCCACCTGTACATGCTGCAGACCCGTAACGGCAAGCGTACCGCACAGGCTGCTCTGCAGATCGCATGTGACCTGGTGGACGAGGGCATGATCACCGAGCAGGAGGCTGTTCTGCGCGTGGAGCCCAAGCAGCTGGATACCCTGCTGCATCCCCAGTTCGATGCCGCTGCCCTGAAGGCCGCCGAAGTCGTCGGCAAGGGCCTGGCAGCTTCTCCCGGTTCCGCCTGCGGCCAGATCGTCTTTACTGCTGAGGAAGCAGAGGAGATGGTCAAGTCCGGCAAGATGAAGAAGGTGGTTCTGGTCCGTCTGGAGACTTCTCCCGAGGACATCGTGGGCATGCAGGTGTCTCAGGGCATCCTGACCGTCCGCGGCGGCATGACCAGCCACGCAGCCGTTGTTGCCCGTGGTATGGGCACCTGCTGTGTCTCCGGCTGCGGCAACGACAACGAGGTCAAGATCGATGAGGAGGCCAAGACCTTCGAGATCAACGGCCACAAGTTCGTTGAGGGTGACTGGATCTCCATCGATGGTTCTACCGGCAACATCTACGGCGAGCAGGTCGCAACCGTGGCCGCTACCGGCAACAAGAACTTCAACCGCTTCATGGGTTGGGCCGATGCTGCCCGTCAGCTGCTGGTTATGACCAACGCCGATAACCCCCGCGATGCACAGCAGGCCGTTGACCTGGGTGCTGAGGGCATCGGCCTGTGCCGTACCGAGCACATGTTCTTCGCTGAGGACCGCATCAAGGCTGTCCGTGAGATGATCTGCGCCCGTACCGTGGAAGAGCGCGAAGCTGCTCTGGCCAAGGTCGAGCCGTTCCAGCAGGGTGACTTCGAGGCCATGTACCGCATCATGGGTGAGCGCCCGATGACCATCCGCTACCTGGATCCCCCTCTGCACGAGTTCCTGCCCACCAAGGACGAGGACATCAAGGAGCTGGCTGCCGATATGGGCATGACCTTCGATGACCTGAAGAACGTGGTTGCTTCTCTGCACGAGTTCAACCCCATGATGGGTCACCGTGGCTGCCGTCTGGCTGTCACCTATCCCGAGATCGCTGCCATGCAGACCCGCGCTGTGATCAAGGCTGCCCTGAACGTCTCCGCTGAGACTGGTTGCATGATCACTCCGCACATCATGATCCCGCTGGTCGGTGAGGTCAAGGAGCTGAAGTTCGTCAAGGACGTTGTGGTCAAGGTCGCTGATGAGCTGATCGCTGCTGCTGGCGTTGACATGAAGTATCAGGTCGGTACCATGATCGAGATCCCCCGTGCAGCCCTGACTGCCGGCGAGATCGCCAAGGAGGCTGAGTTCTTCAGCTTCGGCACCAACGACCTGACCCAGATGACCTTCGGCTTCAGCCGTGATGACGCTGCCAAGTTCCTGGGCGCATACTACGAGAACAAGATCTACGAGAGCGATCCGTTCCAGCACCTGGATCAGATCGGCGTGGGCAAGCTGGTCAAGATGGCCGCACACGATGGCCGCGAGACCCGCCCCGATCTGGGCCTGGGCATCTGCGGTGAGCACGGCGGCGACCCCACGAGCGTGGAGTTCTGCCACAACGTCGGTCTGGACTACGTCAGCTGCTCTCCCTTCCGTGTGCCTATTGCCCGCCTCGCCGCTGCGCAGGCTGCGATCAAGAACCCCCGCAAGTAATTGCGTGAGGGCTTGAGAAAGCACCAATAAAGTATATGACCGCCCCGGTTTCCGTAACAGGAAGCTGGGGCGGTTTTTTCTTATGTAAGGTGTGAAGCGGGTTGAAAACAATGCAGACTGTAAGATACTGGAAGATGGAAAATGATAAGTGATAGAAAGGATAGGGCAAGCAACAGATTTTCTTCATGGATTTTCATGATAGCCGGATTGAGATTTCCTCCGATTTATGATATTCTTATATTTGGGTTTTTGCACCCAAAATACACATAGAAAGTCAGGGGCGCGAAACTATGGCAAAAAAAGAAGCGAATTTCGATTTATACATACATGATTTGTTGGTTGAAGCAGGCATTCAGGCAGACACACAAGGCAGTAACATTGTTCCTATCAATGACGCACTGAAAACAGCGTCAAAGCACCAGACAGGCAAGGCAGGATTTCCAGAATACACGGCGGTTGTAGATGATTTTGTGCTTGTCATGGAAGATAAGGCGGACCGTGCGAACCTCTGCTTAAAAGACGCAGACGGCACTATTTCTATGACTGTACAGGCAACAACAGATTATGCCGTCAACGGCGCGTTGCACTATGCACAGCACATCTTGCAGAAAACCACTTACAAAAAGGTTTTTGCGTTCGGCAATGCTGGTGATAGCAAGCACCATACTTTACAGCCGCTATTTGTAGATAAGAACGGTTATAAGTGGCTGCCGGAAGTTCAGACATTTGAAAACTTTTCAGCAGCTCATATTGTGGAATATTACAAGCAGCTTGTACTTGAAGAAACGCCGCCGGAAGATATTGAACTTGCTGATATTCTGAAAAAGGCAAAGGAACTGCACGAATATCTGCGGAATTACGGCGGGCTTGGAGAAGATGAAAAGCCGCTTGTTGTATCTGCAATTCTTCTTGCTTTGCGTGAAAAAGAATACGGCTTTAATCTGAATCAGTTGACGGGTGACACACTGGAAAGCAACACAGACGGTTCTATTCTGTACCAGTATCTTGAAAAGAATCTGCAACGTGCAAAAGTTGCCCCGGAAGTTAAAAAGCAGCGTGTGCTAAATCAATTCACGCTGATAAAGGACAGACCGCAGTTAAATACAAAGCGTCAGGATCTGGGCGATAAAACACCTCTGAAATATTTTGCAGAATATATCAACAACAATATTTTTCAGGCGATTGTATCAAACGGGCGTGAAGATTATCTGGGGCGCTTTTACGGTGAATTTGTTTCCTATTCAGGCGGTGACGGGCAGGCTTTGGGCGTTGTACTTACGCCCCGTCATATTACGGAATTGTTCTGTGAATTGGTGGATTTGAAACCTACCGATGTTATATTTGACCCGTGCTGCGGCACAGGGGGATTTCTGATTTCCGGAATGCACAAAATGCTGCGAGCTGCAAAGAATGATACAGAACGCAAGCACATCAAGCAACAGCAAATTCACGGAATAGAAATTCGTGACGATATGTTTTCAATCGCTACGACGAATATGATTCTGCGCGGTGACGGGCAAAGCAACTTGATTTGTGAAGATTTTCTGGCACAAGACCCCGGTGAATTACAGTTAAAGGGCGGCGGCATTACAGTAGGCTTTATGAATCCGCCATATTCACAGGCAAAAGGCAAGGATACTGCGAACCTTTCAGAACTGTGCTTTATCCGTCATTTGCTCAATTCAATCACAACAGGTGGGCGCGCTGCTGTGATTGTACCTGTGTCCGCTATGATTGGAAAGACAAAAGAGGATAAAGCGGTCAAGCAGGATATTTTGAAAAAACATACCTTAGAGGGTGTTATCAGTCTAAACAAGGACACTTTCTATCGGGTTGGCACCGTTCCCTGCATTGCTGTTTTTACAGCAGGCGAATCGCACCCGGCAGATAAGATTGCAAAGTTCATCAATTTTGAAGATGATGGGTTTGAAGTCAAAAAGCATTTGGGACTTGTGGAAACGGAACGTGCAAAGGATAAACGGCAGTATCTTCTTGATTGCTGGCGTGGCAAGATTGCAGATTTTCCGTCAAGTTTCATGGTGAAAACAACCGTTGAAGATACAGACGAATGGCTGCACTCCTTTTATTACTACAACGATGAGATACCAACAGAAGCAGACTTTATAAACAGCATTGCTGATTATCTGACATTTGAATTTAATATGGTTACGCATGGAAAAGGGTATCTGTTCGGGCAGAAAGGTGGTGACAGCAATGCTTGATTTGCATGATAGAGAATGGTTAGCAATTCCATTAAGTAGTGTTTTTTCGATTAAATCCACATCAAGTGGAATAGATAAGAATAAACTGATATATCAGTCTGGTAAATATCCATATGTGACACGCACGGACACAAACAATGGAATCAACGATTTCATATGTGAACAACCTTTTTATGGTATGGATACAGGTAATTGTATTACTGTTGGATTAGATACGCAAACTGCATTTTATCAAGAAAATTCCTTCTACACAGGACAAAATATACAGGTGCTTAGGAACGATAAACTGAATGCGGTAAATGCAAAATTCCTTGTTCCACTAATAAAAAACACATTATCTATTTTTAGTTGGGGCGGAAACGGTGCAACATTGACGCGTTTAAGGCGCAGTAAAATTATGCTCCCTGTTGATGAATCCGGCAATCCTGATTATGCCTTCATGGAACAGTACATCAAGGAACGGGAGCAGCAAATTGTACAAAATTACATTGATTATATTGGCAAGAATATCCAAACTGGGGGGGTGCTTCCGGCACTGAATGAAAAGGAATGGAAGTCTTTTCTTATTTCCGACATTTTTGATATTTTTCCGGGAAAAAGGTTGGTTGCGGCAGATACTACTGCCGGAGATAGACCTTTTATTGGGGCATTAGATAACAACAATGGCGTTGCGCGTTTTGTAAGTGATACGAACGAATCGTTGGATAAAAATGTGCTCGGAGTTAATTATAATGGAAATGGTATGGTTATTGGTTTTTATCACCCTTATGAGTGCATTTTCTCCGATGATGTCAAACGCTTTCACTTGAAGCACCATGAAGATAATGAATTTGTCTTGTTGTTTATGAAAGTTGCTATTTTACAGCAAAAAAGCAAATTTGGTTACTTGTATAAGTTCAATTCCGAACGAATGGCAAATACTGGGGTGATGCTCCCTGTTGATGAATCCGGAAATCCTGATTATACTTTTATGGAACAGTATGTGAAACGGGTGAAAGAAACAATAGAATTACAATATCTGCAAGGGAAAATGGCGGTCATTGTTTGATCGCCATTTTTTTTTTTTTGCCCCAAAATCAGAAAAACAACGGAAATATGTATAAGAGCTGCGGTATATGCTCGTGTCTCAACAGAGCATGAGGCGAAAATCAACGCACTAGAAAATCAGTTGGAGTGGTATAAAATCGAATGTTCCCGGCATTCGGACTGGGAAATCGTGGAGGTCTACGTAGACCAAGGCATCAGCGGAACACAAGCACAGAAGCGGCCAGAGTTTTTGCGCATGATGGAAGATGCTCAGAAGGGCAAATTTGACCTAATCATTACTCGCGAAGTGAGTCGCTTTGCACGAAATACAGTTGATACGCTGTCCTACACACGGGAGTTGAAAGCACGTGGGGTGGACGTATTTTTCATCAACGATGGTATCAACACGGCGACCAACGATGGCGAACTTCGGCTGACGATCATGTCTTCTATGGCACAAGATGAGAGTCGCAAAATTTCAGAGCGCGTGAAGGCTGGGCAGAAAATCAGCAGAGAAAAGCACGTTCTGTATGGCAGCAGAAACATCTTAGGATACCGTAGAGAGAATGGAACCTATGTTCTTGACCCTGACCAAGCTGAAACAGTAAGGCTGATTTTCCAAATGTATTCTACCGGAGAAAATGGGCTGGTTAAAATCGTAAACGAATTATACCGCCTTGGCCGATTAGATGCAGGCGGCCATGTTTCGTGGGACGCTTCCAAGGTGAGCAGAGTCCTACATAATGCAACCTATAAGGGGTGTATTTGCTACAATAAATCCCACAGCGACGGATATTTGACACAGAAACGTGTTAAAAATCTGGACGAGAGCAGCTACATCTATGTGAAAGGTGACTTTGAGCCTTTGGTATCAGAAGAAATGTGGGATAGATGCCAGCAGATTTTGGCATCGAAATCAGCACGGGTAATAGATGAAAATGGGAAAAAGCACAAGTACATGAGAAATACGCCAAAGTCGGTCTGGACGGCAAAATTGCGTTGCAGTTGCGGTGCAGGATTTATTCAGTTCAAGTGGCGTGTGAACCGGGATGGTGCTGTAATTCATGGATTTCAGTGCTACCGCCGTACATGCAGGTCGAGCATCAGCTACTTGCAGGAACATGGCCTTGATTTGAGCATCAGCTGCCAAATCAAGGCCATCAGTGAGTGGAAGCTGGATTTGATGGCGGCAAAGGTGTTTGAACATCTCACATTTGACAAGGGAAAGACAGTTAAAGAGGTCTATAAAATCCTGAGCCGCTGTATGACAGAGGAAAAGACGGTTCGTATTTCCAGAAAGGCAATGCTGGAAAACAGCATCGCCAAACAAAAAGAACGGCTGGACAGGTATATTGACCTGTGTGCTGACGGAGTTATCACGAAGCAGGAGCTGATGGAACGCCGCAAGGGACTGGACGAGCAGATCGCCGAGTTACAATCCCAGTATGAGAGCATCGAACAGGAGGATGAACGCAGTGGGAGTATTGATATGAAGCTGATTTCCCAGAAGCTGGACGAGTGGCAGAAAGCGGCCAAAACGGATGTCAGCAGGGAACTTATTAACAGCTGTGTAGCACAGATCACGCCTGTAAGCAATGAGGAATTTCGGTGGGTACTGGATTTCCAACTGTCCGAGGTAAAAGGCATCAATATGACATCTTGTACGATGGACGGCTTTATGGAGCTGGCTCGCTTTTCGATTTCCTTCGAGGAGGCAAAGGCTTTTAAGGCATCCCGAAATCAGGGAATCCGCAAAAATGAATGGCAGGATCTCACGGTGGTTGTGGGAATCTGGTCGAAAACGCAGAAGTAGGAGACTGTGTCAGCTGTGCCGGTTGTGTCAGAGATTTTCAAAACAAGTTTTTTATATCCTTATATCTCCACCCATAAAACACCTGAAAGACACGAAAACATAAGACTGATTCGCAAAAACACGGACACATCGGACACACTTGGTACAAGTTAGGCGTATCTGAAGCAGATATAATGATATATTATACCCTTGGATAGAAAGACCAGTAAGCAATCACATCAGCTTACTGGTCTTTGATTTTTACAGAAAGACGGAGGAAAAATCAATGGCAGAAATCTTTGAAAAAGTATTGGTGGAGGTGATGAAAGCAGTCGGAAAAGGTGCTGCGAAAATCATTGTCTGGATGGCTCATCAAATCGAAAAGAAATAAGACAATCCAAAATTTTGGAGGTAAAGATTATGTCCGCAAATGTTGAAACCATGTTCTCTGTTCGTGAAACCCCTTGGCATGGCCTTGGCCGTATTGTCATGGATGCCCCTGCAAGCCGTGAAGCCTTGGAACTGGCTGGTCTGGATTGGCAGGTGGAAAGCCGCAACATCTATTCCGGTACTGGTGCTATGATCCCCGGTTATCGGGCTAACGTCCGCAGCACCGATGATGCTGTTCTGGGTGTGGTATCCGACCGCTACCGCATTGTGCAGAACGAAGAAGCGTTCCAGTTCACCGATGACCTGCTGGGTGAGGGCGTTACTTATGAAACTGCTGGCTCTTTGCAGGGCGGCAAGAAGGTCTGGATGCTGGCAAAGCTGCCGGAGAAGTACATTATCGCCGGAGACGAAGTGACCCCATATCTTGTGTTCTTTAACAGCCACGATGGCAGTTCTGGTGTAAAAGTCGCGATGACCCCGGTTCGTGTGGTCTGCCAGAACACCCTGAATCTGGCTCTGGGTACTGCAAAGCGCATCTGGACTGCTCGCCATACCGAAAATGTTCTGCTCCGGGTGCAGGACGCTCGTGAAACCTTGCAGCTTGCCAACAGCTATATGGGGGAACTGGGCAAAGGCATCCATGAGCTGACCACCATCAAGCTGTCTGACCGCAAGGTGCAAGAGTCCATCAACGAGTTTTTCCCTATCACTGAAGATCTGACCGATGGCCAGCGGAAGAACAACCTGCGCTTGCAGGAAGATTTGAAAGCCCGCTACTATAATGCACCCGATCTGGAGTGGGTCGGCAAGAATGGATGGCGGTTCGTGAACGCTGTTTCCGACTTTGCCACCCATGCAGATCCCATCCGTAAAACTCGCAACTACAACGAAAATCTGTTTCTGCGCACCGCAGAGGGCAATCCCAAGATCGACAAAGCCTACAAGATGGTGCTGGCAGCAGCATAAAGGAGGACGTATGAACGATGTAAGCAATCGGGCTGTCCGGGAATTTTCTGAGTTCCTGAACAGCATCGAAGCCGATTTTCCAAAGCCTACTTGCACCACGGCATACGAGATCACGATGAAAAGCACCATTGTCAGTGCCTTGATTACGCTGGACACCGAAAAGCAGATGGACGAGCGTTTCTGGAACCATCTCCGAGTGCAGCGAAATATTCTGGATTTCCTGTATGCCCTGTGGCTGGACGATGACCGTACCTTGGTGGATGAATTTTCCACCATTATCAAAGACTTGGTGGAATATGATTTCTCTATTGCGGAAGAACAGATGAAAGAGAGGCTGAACATTGCATGAAACGACTTGTATCTACACGGAACCTGTCCAAAGAAGATTGGCTCCGCTACCGCAAATGCGGCATTACCGGCACGGATGCCGGGGCTATTCTGGGCCTGAATCCCTATCGCTCCGCATTTCAGGTGTACTACGATAAAATCAGCGATACCATTGAAAATATCGACAACGAGGCCATGCGGCAGGGCCGTGACTTGGAGGATTATGTGGCGCAGCGGTTCTCCGAAGAAACGGGTTTTAAGGTGCGCCGTGCAAACGCTATCTACCAGAGCGAGGAACATCCGCTGCTTCTGGCAGACTTTGACCGTCTGATCGTTGGTCAGAAAGCAGGATTGGAGTGCAAAACGGTCTCGCCGTTTTCTGCGGATAAGTGGGCGGATGGGAAAATCCCGTTTCCCTTAATTAAAGATATCACTTACTAAGTGTAACCCACGCTTACAATATTTGACATGATATTTCACAAAAAGCTTTTCTATAACCTGTTCAATGTCACAAAATTCAAAGACACGCTTTATAAACTCTTGATTACTATTACGGTTAACGATATAATTAGCTTGGACGAATCAATGTGTACGATTCTCCATGCCGAACGGTTTCGTGAAGCATCAACCTCATCGTAAATGAGCTTTCATAGTGACTAAGCCACATAGCATAGCTGCTTCCTATGAATAGTTTCACGCACAAAAAAAGGAGATTTCTCATGGAAACTGAACACCTTGGTAATGCGTATTTAGCCGATGTGACAATCAATTTGGATAAAGGGCACATATTCGAAGCGGAGGTTCTATGAAAGACTATGTGCAAGGGGGAACCCTTACAGAAGTTACAGATTTAATACTTTTGTCCCTTTATGAACCAAGGCATGGATATGCAATCATTCAATTTGTTGAGGAAGTAACAAACGGAAGGGTATTATTAGGAGCAGGGACATTATATGGTGCTCTATCCTCGTTAGAACAAAAAGGATGGATTAAATTACAAAGCACTGAAAGTACAAGCAGAAAAAAAGTATATTTAATAACACCTTCTGGAAAGGAGGCTGTCCAAACCGAAATAGATCGACTTCATCAATTAATCGACTTAGCGGAAAGGATTTCAAAGGAGATTTAATATGCGCTACAAAAAGGTACGTTTTTTTGGTTGTCTATTATCCTTACAAGAGAAATGGCTTAATAGAATGTCCCAACAAGGGTATCACTTAATAAATACATCACGGGCTATCTATGAGTTTGAAACATGCACTCCGGGGGAATATCAATATAAGATTGATTATATTGGTCACAGGAGTCGTGAAAGCTCAGACAAGTATGTTGAATTTCTTCAAAGCTTAGGATACGTTGTTTTTTTCAAGAACATTAATCTAAACTACTCTCTTGCCAAAGTACAATTTCGTCCGTGGGCTGAATCAGGTGGAAAGCTATCAACGCCTAAGACGACACTTAACAAAGAATTATTGATTGTCGAAAAAAAGAATGATGGAAAGCCATTTGAATTATATACTACCCTTGAAGATAAACTAGCTTTGTATAAATCAGCACAGTCGGCGTGGATATTCTTTTTTTTCATCTTTATGATTATGGCTGTGCTTATGAAATCTTTCATCTATAGTGCGTTAGCAATCACATGCCTTATCATCGTTATTGTCTATTGGTTTCCAATTTATAAGATTATTAAAGAGCGTCGAACAAGGGAAGATTAGCTTTTGTTCTCTATCGTAATTCACTCAATTTAATACAATCTCTCTGCCTATTCATATAAACCACCACGGCAATTCCAGCCACAGGTTATCCATAGCCTGTTCCTCGGTCTTTTGGGCGCGGCCTTTCGTCAGGTGAAAGTATATCGCCGTGCCGATCAGCGGATGTTCCTCGCCATCGGTGAAGCCATAGCGGTACAGCAGATAGGTCTGCTCCCGTTGGGTCAGCCGTTTCAGGCCATCGTACAGCTCCCGGCGCGATTCCTGTTCCTCTATAATGCTCTGCGGCTGCATGGCATAAGGGTCGGCTATGGCTTCAATGCGCCGCAGTTGTTCCTCTCCCGGCAGAACATCGTCCAGCGAAACGCGCTGGTAGCAGACGCCGTCCTTGTCCTCCGTCACCATCCGCTGCTCAAAAGCGGCAAAGGCATCCCGCACCATGTCCATCATGGCGTTGCGGATGGCAGGAGCCGCATAGGTCAGGAACTTCATGCCGCGCGCTGCATCGAACTTCGGCACAGCTTTCCATAAGCCCAGATTGCCCGCCTGTTTCAAATCGTCCGTGTCAAGGTTCAGGCCGGACTGTGCCAGATTCATGCTGCGGAAAAGGTCATTTGCCACCTTGCCAATAAAGGACTTGTTGTTTTCGATCAGGCTGTCCAGTGCGGTGGCATCCCCTTTCTGTGCCAGCGCACAAAGCCGTTCATTCGTCTGCTTCATGGGCGTTTTCCTGCTCTGCGGCAGACTGCAAGATTCCCAACAGACCGCTTCGCAGCTGTTCCAGTGCTTCCGGCGTGGCTCCTTTCATGCCCGAAACGCTGTCCAACATTGCATCCGTCAACTGCTCTGCCGTGATCGTTGGGTGCTGCACATCCTGCCCTTTGGTCAATTCGGTGAACATCTTCTCTGCCACTTTCTTGCTCATGGCTTCCTGTTCGGCGTAATGGCTCCCGATGCCCTTTTTAATTTCTTTGACCGTTGCCATGAAGTACATCTCAATATCATCAAGGTCGCCTTGGTACACGGGCTTTCTCCGAAGGCTGATGTCCTTTGCGGCTTTGGCTGCCTCCGGGGTCTTGACCCTTGTACGCAGCAGGGTGCTCAATGTCGTGAGCATGGCGTTCTGTGCCGCAATACCGGACGCAAAGGTATCATCAAAATACTGCGCTATGCGGTAAGTAAGCTCTGCGAAACGGGCATTTTCCAGCAGCAGATTGACTACCTCTGTATTGATACGCCCCGTGTAGAGGTTCTTTGCGGCTTCTACGGACAAACCCAGTTCGGCAATGTCATAATTCTTGCGATCGGGGATGTTGGTTTCTCCCAG
The DNA here is from genome assembly GCF_049545105.1 of Faecalibacterium hominis (ex Afrizal et al. 2022). Taxonomy (NCBI): domain Bacteria; kingdom Bacillati; phylum Bacillota; class Clostridia; order Eubacteriales; family Oscillospiraceae; genus Faecalibacterium; species Faecalibacterium hominis (ex Afrizal et al. 2022). Next base: position 2,301,153 of record NZ_CP186860.1, read on the forward strand.
CAGGAAATCTGTGGACACGTTGAACAACCTTGCGATCTTCAACACCTGCTCATGGGTCAGGGTTCCTTTCGCACCACTGATAAAACGGCTGATAGTGCTTTTGGAGCAGCCGATTTCCTTGGCAAGCTCCGGTTGGCTGATATTGTGCTCTTTCATCAAGTCCGCAAGACGGACGTTGGACGGTGCGGGCAGATATTCCTGTGCCATGTGGTCGGCCCTCCTTTTTGAGCTTTTTCCTCATTATAATACGCTCTGCCGTTTTGTTCAATATACGGTTTCCTCTCTGCCCTTGCTGTTGCAACTCTGCAACCAGTAAGGGCTTTTTTCTTTTTCCGTTGCAGTTCTGCCGCTTTTTCGCCTTTTCTGCAAAATTTTCCGTATATTCAGGCAGGAAGCAAAAAACACCAGAGTTCCCACGCTAGGGACTCTGGTGCAACGCACGAAACAAAGGAGGAATGCCCTTGAGCCTGTATCAAACTGTCAAGTCCGCCATCACCGTTCGGCAGGTGGGAGAGATGTACGGCATGGAGCCAGACCGCCATGGCATGGTGTGCTGTCCATTCCATTCCGACAGCGACCCCAGCATGAAGCTGAACGACACCTATTATTATTGCTTTGGCTGTGGAGCCAACGGAGATGCCATCGACCTCACCGCCAAGCTGTTCGACCTGAACCCCCGGCAAGCCGCCGAGAAGCTGATAAATGACTTCGCGTTTGCGAAGCAATGCAGTCCCCAGTGGGGACTGCAAGTGACAGAGCGGTCTTGCGTCAGCAAGATGGAGGGGCCCCGCCCCGACAAGCTCTGGCTTGACCCGGACAAGCCGCCCGCCAATGCCATCGCTCTGCCGCCGCCCAAGCGTGGCCTGACAGACGAGCAGTGGGCAGACATCGCCTACTGCCTGCGGGTGCTGACCGATTATCTCGACCTGCTGCACGACTGGCGAGAGCGCTACAAGCCCACCACCCCGGAGGAGCCGCTGGACGAGCGGTTCGTGGAAGCTCTCCACATGACCGAGACCGTCGAGCACCTGACGGACTGCGTTGCATTTGGGACACCCCAGCAGAAAGCCGCTGCCGCCGCACAGCTGCTGTCCGGGTCGTACCTGCTGATGCTGGAGGAGCGCACCGACCGCCTTGCTCTGGCAAAGTGCGCCTGATAATTTATTCACCCGAAGTGGTGGGTCTCACCGTGAGACCTACCACTTCACTTTCCTAAAGTAGAACCACCACATGAAGAAAAACATTTCCCGCAATCCCTTATGGCCGGACTGGTACAACGGTAAGAAGATCGATGAAGTCCAGTTTGGCCGTGCCTTTCTGGAACAGTGGCCGCTGAAATGCGTCAACGGTACGCTGTACACGCTGGACGGCCCGGTGGAAGACGAAAGCGAGATCAAGCAGCGCATCTTGGAGAACATCGAGGAATATGTCACCTCTGGCCTGTCCAAAAAGGTCACCAACATTCTGGAGACCATCAAGCTGCTGGCTTTTTCCGACCCGTTCCCCATCGAACAGGACTGCATCCACCTCCAGAACGGCGTGTACCATCTGCCGGACGGCTCTTTTCAGGAGAGCCGCCTGTTCTGCCAGAACCGCCTACCTGTGAGGTATGACCCCAAAGCCGCCAGCCCTGACCGCTGGCTAACTTTCCTGCACGAGCTGCTGGACGATGCTGACATTCCAACCTTGCAGGAGTATCTGGGCTACTGCCTGATCCCCAGCACCAAGGGGCAGAAGATGATGCTCATTGTCGGCAAGGGCGGCGAGGGCAAATCTCGCATCGGGCTGGTACTGAAACGGCTCATGGGAGATGCCGCCAGCAACGGCAGCGTCCAGAAAGTGGAGAACAACCGTTTTGCCCGCGCCGATCTGGAACGCCGCCTGCTGATGATCGATGATGATATGGATATGAACGCCCTGCCCAAGACGAATTATATCAAGACCATCGTGACCGCCGAGGCCAAGCTGGACTTGGAGCGCAAGGGTGTCCAGAGCTACCAGCGGGACATCTACGCCCGGTTCCTCTGCTTCGGCAACGGTGCGTTGACCTCGCTGTACGACCATTCGGATGGCTTCTTCCGCCGCCAACTCATCCTGACCACCAAGGACAAGCCTGCTGACCGCACGGACGACCCTTTCCTTGTGGAGAAGATGTGCGCCGAATTGGAGGGCATCCTGCTCTGGTGTCTGGAAGGGCTGCACCGGCTGGTGCAGAACAACTTCCGCTTCACGGTCAGCGAACGAGCCGCCGCCAACGTGGACACCATCAAACGCAGCAGCAACAATGTCATCGACTTCATGGAATCCGAGGGCTACTTCCGCTTCAAGGCGGACTACTCCATCAGTTCCAAGGAGTTCTACGACATTTATAAGCAGTGGTGCGAGGACAACGCATGCCACAGCGTATCGGCGATCCGTTTCAGCGCCGAACTGCGCCAGAATGACCGCCGCTATAACCTTGAAGCCACCAACAACATCTATCTGCCCGGTGGCCGCAGGGTGCGGGGTTTTGTAGGCATCGAACCGCTTGTCCACCCCTGCCCGTAAAAAGTGCATTTTTCACAGAAGAAGTTCGTACAACCTGTACGGTCTGTACTTGTACGCATCTGTACGGCGAATTAAAGCGTTTTAAAACGTGTTATCGTTTATATTTCGCATTTCCGTACGTCGTACGAACCGTACAGGTTATTTGAAGTCCGTACGCAATTTTTTCAGATGCGTACGGAGCAATCAAGTTCGCATTGTGCGAACTTGATTGTAGCTCTCCCGCAGGAGGCGTTCCCCCTCGGAGAGTCCTCGAAGAGCCCACTACACTTTGCAGCCCATAGGGATGAAAGTGTTATAGTGGGTTATTACACTTCCGAAGAAGTGCATCTTCGTTCCCCGTCACCTTTCGATGAACCTTGAAAGGAGGGATGCCCTTTGGCAAGAAACGATGGCGTTGACCGCACCAGTGTCCGGAATCTCGCCGTTTCGGACAAGGCCGTTGGCAACACCCAGCAGCACAATGAGCGTGAAAAGGACAGCTATCGGAACCCCGACATTATCCCCCAGCGCACTGCATGGAACGTCCACTTCAAAAAGCCAACTGCCAGCTACACCGACCTATTCGCCCAACTGGAAGCCGCCGGAACCATCTCCACGCGCGGCTTGAAGCCGGATGCCACCCATTACTGCGAGCTTGTCTTTGATGTCAACTCGGCCTACTTTGACAACCACGGCGGCTACGAGTTCGCCAAGCAGTTCTATGAGGATGCCTACCAAGCTGCCGTTCAAATCGTGGGCGGTGAGCAGTATATCCTCTCGGCAGTCATGCACGCCGATGAGATCAACCGTGCCATGACCGAAGCATTAGGCCGCGAAGTTTACCACTACCACCTCCATGTGGTCTATGTACCTGTGGTGGAAAAGCAGATCCTGTGGTCGAAACGCTGCAAGGACAAGGCACTGGTCGGCACCGTCAAGGAGACTGTCATGCAGGTCAGCCGGAGCAAGAAGTGGGCATCCAAACCTCTGCTGGACGAATCGGGAAAGCCTGTTTTGCAAAAGAACGGCAAGCCTATCCTGAAGAAGTCGTACAGCGTCTTGCAGGACAACTTCTTCAATTTTATGCGCGCTGCCGGGTACACCGATATAGAGCGCGGCGAACGTGGCAGCACCGAAGAACACCTGACCGTCACCCAGTTCAAAGTTCAACGGGAGCAGGAACGGCTGGACAGCCTGACCGCCCAGATTGACCAGAAAGAGCAGCACCTCATCCAAACCAACAAAACCCTCTCCAAGACCGAAAAGGAACTTGCCGCTGTGCAGAAAAAGGCCACGCTCACAAAAGAAGCCCTCATTCATGCGCGTGATCTGGATTATATCGGCAAGCGCACCTTTCTCGGCAACTACTCGCTGACCGAAGAAGAATTTTCCAAACTGAAAAAACAGGCTGACCACGGCTATATGATGGACGTGGAGAACCGTCGCCTGAAAGAAGAACTTTCCACGGCCAAGAAGGAGGCCGTTCGTTGGAGCAACAAGTACCACGACCTGTGGTACGACGTGAAACCCTATCTGGATGCTATGCGCCGTGCGCCAGAACTGGTGCGCGGTTTTCTGGAAAAGATTCTTGCCCCCAAGCAGGAGTGCACCATGAATGTGCCACAGCGAAACCGCAGGCATGGGCAGGATATGGAACTTTGATTTTCGGAGGATACTGAATGGATAATAGAAGCACTGATATGATGAACGATGCGATTGACCTTTGCTCCTGTTATGAGCCTATTTGTGAACCACCTGTCAATTTACTCGAAGAATGGCAGGATTCGGAGTACGCGGGTCCCGAACCTACTCTTGAGAACACGTCTTACTATGTTAAAGAGCCAGACGGTACGCTCTATTTTTACTGTGGCAACACCAAAATCAAAATGACCGAACATTTCGCAGAAAATGGAAAATCAGTCGGCACACTGCTGGAAGATGTGATTCAGTATTCAGCTAACCGATGCGCCTGATGATAAAAACGAATTGAATCCAGCCCACACTTACGGTATAATGGAAGCAGAAGTATTGTAAGCGTGGGCTGTTTCTTTTAAGAAGGAGGCTCTACTATGAAACAGCCTAACAATACGATGATCTATAACACTGCACTGTACCTTAGACTAAGCCGTGACGATGAATTGCAGGGTGAAAGCGGCAGCATCCAGACCCAGCGCATGATGCTTCGTCAGTATGCAGAGGAACACGGGTTGACCGTTGTTGGCGAATATATCGATGATGGTTGGTCTGGCACCAACTTTGACAGACCGGGCTTTCAACGGATGATCAACGATATTGAGGAAGGCAAAATCAACTGCGTTGTAACAAAGGATTTATCCCGTTTAGGTCGAAACTATATTCTGACAGGTCAGTACACGGAGATCTACTTTCCGAGTAAAGGTGTCCGCTATATTGCTGTCAACGATAATGTGGACACTCTCAACGGCGAAAGCGAACTCGCTCCGTTCCTGAACATCCTGAATGAGATGCACGCTCGCCAGACCAGCAAAAAAGTCAAGGCCGCTATGCGGACAAGATTTGCGAACGGTGCGCACTATGGTGCATACGCTCCTCTGGGATATATCAAAGACCCCGACAAGTCAGGGCATCTTCTGGTAGACCCGGAAACGAAGTGGATCATTGAGAAAATCTTTGATCTTGCGGTGCATGGACACGGTGCGGCCAGCATCACCCATATTTTAGTAGATGAAAAGGTTCCCACTCCCGGCTGGTTGAATTTTCAGCGGTATGGCACATTTGCTAACATCTATGCAGGAGCGTCGGAAGAGAAGTCCTACGCATGGACGGTAGCGCAGGTCAAAAGTATCCTGAAAGAAGAAACCTATATCGGTCACAGCGTTCACAATAAGCAGAGCAACATCTCTTTCAAGAACAAGAAAAAGGTGCGGAAGCCGCAGGAGGAATGGTATCGTGTGGAGAACACCCACGAAGCTATTATCTCTGCGGATGTGTTCCGACAGGTGCAGGAGCAGATTGCTCATCGCCGTAGAAAACAGAAAGACGGAACAACGCAAATCTTTTCCGGGCTTGTAAAATGTGCGGATTGCGGCTGGTCGATGGCCTATGGTATGAATAAGCAGAACAAAAAGCCCTACGGCTATTACCATTGCAGCAAAAACGGACAGGGCTTTCACCAATGTTCCATGCACTATATTCGATATGATGTGCTGTACACCTATATTCTGGCAAGAGTGCAGTATTGGTCGCAGCAAGCACAGCAGGATGGAGATAAACTCTTGCAGCGTTTACTGAATGCCAGCGACAAAGAACGCAACACCGCCAAGAAAAAACAGACTGCCGAACTCAAAAAGGCCACAAAGCGTAAGGCAGAGGTGGACAACCTGTTCGCCAAAATGTATGAGGACTGGTCTGTTGGACGTATTACGGAGTACAATTTCAATATGCTGTCCGAAAAGTATCAGGCAGAACAGCATGAACTGGACGAAAAGATTCAAGAACTTCAAGCCGAACTTGATGCAGCCGTTCAGACCGCTGTTGACGCTGAAAAGTGGATTGAGTTGATGAAAAAGTACGTCAACCCCACACAATTGACCGCCGAACTTCTAAATGCTCTGATTGAAAAGATTCTCATTCACGAAGCTGTCAAGCATGAAGATGGCACCAGAGAACAGGAAGTTGAAATTTTTTACCGTTTTATCGGCAAAGTCGAGTGACGCATTATAAAAGGGTGTGCAATCGAACGGTTGCACACCTAGTACATAACCAATATCTTTAAGTGAGGGATTCTCCCGGCTCACTATCTGGCGCAGGTTGACCACTATCTGGCTGTCAGCGGTTTCGACTGCTGGTATATGGCGGCTCTGATTTTCGGCAGAGAGCTGGTGATCCACAAAATTGTAACGGATAAACAGGTGCTTTCTGATCTTATTGATAAGGAAGAGCTTTTCTGGACGAACCATGTTGTGCCCCAGATTCCCCCTGCACCCAACGGTTGCGATTGTGACACCCAGCAGATCAACCAGCTTTATGAGGTAGACAACCGGGACAAGACTGCTGACCTGAGTGCCTTGCATGGACTTCTGGATAAGCGGCAGGAGATTTCCGACCAAATCGAGCAGATGGAACAGGAAAAGACGGCCATCGAGCAACAGGTCAAGCTGCAAATGCAGGATGCTGCCTATGGCACAGCACCGGGCTATAAGGTGTCGTGGGTATCCTCCGAAAGCAAGCGTGTGGATTCTCAGCGACTGCGGAAAGAGCAGCCGGACATCTTCAACCAGTACAGCAAAAATGTGAGCAGCCGCAGGTTCACCATCGTTCATGCGGCATAATTGTATGGCGGCAGGGAGTAAATTCTCTGCCGCCTTTTTTCTTGGAGGGTTATTATGGCTACGGAAAATCCATTCGTAAAATTATTTGCTATCGACTTCAAAGATCATCTGGAAGTCAAAAAGTCCGGCAACACGGAACTGAAATATGTAAGCTGGGCGTACGCCTGGGCAGAGGTGAAGAAGCTGTATCCCGCTGCCAGCTACGAGGTCAAGAAATTCAACGGCCTGCCCTATGTTTATGACCCCATAACCGGCTTCATGGTGTATACCTCGGTCACGATTGAGGGCGTTTCGCATGAAATGTGGCTACCTGTACTGGATGGCGCAAACAAAGCCATGAAAGCTGTGCCTTACACCTACTCCACCCCGAAATGGGACTACAATCCGCAGACCCGCCGCCGTGAAAAGGTCGGCATGGAAGAGCGCACCGTAGAAGCAGCCTCTATGTTCGATGTGAATAAGGCTATCATGCGGTGTTTGGTGAAGAACCTCGCTATGTTTGGGCTGGGCCTGTACGTTTATGCCGGAGAAGATTTGCCGGAAGATGCTGCACCGCAGCCGGAGGCAGAACCGCAACAGCAGCCGAAGCCGAAATCCACCAGCCAAAAGCAGGAACAGCCGCCTGTGCCCTGCATCTGTGCCCGGTGCAACCAGCCCATCAAGAGGGTCAAGCTGAAGGACGGCTCCATCATGCAGGCGGCAGAGTTTGCCGCCACCCATGAGGGAATGTGCGCAGACTGCTATAAGGCTACAAGGCTAAACGTAGCATAAGGAGAAGGAGATTTTACGATGAAAGAAGAAAAAATCAAAGTCCTTGCGCTCCTGCCGATGGAACTGCCAAAGGAAATCGAACTGAACAACACCCTTGAAGCCATGCAGAACTTTGTAGGCGGGCTGATCGAATGCATTACCTTACGTGACACCGGTTCAGAGGTCACACTGGTCTGCAATGATGAAGGCAAGCTGCTCGGCCTGCCGCTCAATCGTCCGCTGTGGGATGGAGCCGATGTTCTTGCCGGGCCGGGATTTCTGGCCGGATGTGACAACGAAGGAAATATGACTTCTCTGCCGCAGAGCGCAATGGACTTCTACAAAGAGAAATTCAGAGCTTTTATCATTGAAATTTAAGGAGGAACGTCCTATGACCTTTAATGCAATGACCGAACACTACGAGAAGATTACAGTTTGCGGAAAGCCTGCACTGTTCACCAGCATCCGCATCAAGAGAGATACCATCCCGGACGGCCTGTACGCCTACGATGTCCGGCATGATGACGAGTGCCGGGGCATCCCTTGTGAGATTGCGCCCTATTACAATAGGGTTGGGACCGGATATGGTAGCCAGCCATATTCCATTCCAACTCGTACCTAAGTTACAATAAGAGAGTAATCGGCTGACGCATTGCGCCCTGGGCAGTTACGCCCGCAACAAAGACAGTTCGCCATCTCTCTTGTTGTAGCATTCGTTTTAAGCAGGTTGAGCCACCGCCAAGCGGAGCGTTCGTGTCACCCAATAGATTGAATCGGCAACGAGTAAAGATGGATTCCGGTTGCAAATACAAAAAATGGAGGAAAGATCATGAACGCAGTAGGCATTGACGTTTCCAAAGGGAAGAGCATGGTTTGTGTTATGCGCCCCTTCGGAGAAGTGGTACTCGAACCTTTTGAAGTTTTACATACCGCCCAGAACCTGCACGATCTGGCGGAGAAGCTCAAAGCTCTGGACGGAGAGACCCGCGTTGTTCTGGAAGCCACCGGGAATTACCACAAACCGGTTGCTTTCGTTTTACACGATGCGGGCTTATTTGTTTCCGTAGTCAACCCTGTTCTAATTCACGACTACGACAACAACAGTTTAAGACGTGTCAAGACGGACAAAAAAGACGCTGTTAAAATCGCCAACTATACGCTCGACAAGTGGACACGGCTGCGGCAGTACCTTCCAGAAGATGATACCCGGCTGGCTTTGAAAAATTGTTATCGCCAATACCAGCAGGCCGTAGCGATTCGTACTATGCTGAAGAATAATCTGATTTCATCTCTTGACCTGACCTTTCCAGATGCAAATAAATTGTTTTCAAGCCCCGTGAAGAACAATGGGTGCGAGAAATGGGTCGATTTTATTGGAGACTTCTGGCACAGCGAGTGCGTTTCAAGTCTTTCTGCGAATGCTTTTGCCAAAAAATATCTGAAGTGGTGCCAGAAACACGGATACGTTTTCACTCGTTCAAAATCGGACGAGATCTATGCCTGTGCCGTTAATTCCGCTTCTCTTCCGAAATCGCCCACCTCAAAACTCCTTATCCAGCAACAGGTCGCTCAATTGAAAGCCGTATCTCAGTCAGTTGCTGCATTCCGGCAGGAAATGCTTCGCCTCTCTCAGCAGCTTCCTGAATTTGACACCGTGATGGAAATGTACGGCGTCGGCCCTTCTCTCGGCCCTCAGCTGATGGCCGAAATCGGAGATGTCCGCCGCTTTTCCTCCAAGAAATCTCTCATTGCTTTTGCGGGAATTGAGCCGCAGCCAAACGACTCTGGCAAGGTCGTTGGGAATGACAAAGGAATCAGCAAAGTTGGTTCAGCAGTTTTGCGAAGAACACTTTTTCTGATTATGACTGTTATTTTGCAAACACAGCCACAGGATGAACCTGTTTTTCAGTTCATGAACAAAAAGCGCTCAGAGGGAAAGCCCTACAAAGTTTACATGATGGCTTCGGCCAACAAGTTCTTACGAATCTACTACGCTAAAGTGAAAGCTGTAATGGACTCCGAACGCTCACAGTAAGCATGGATATTTGTTTTTGGACGTAATTTCCTCTTGAGCCTGAGCTAAATCCAAAGAACCACTTAGCTGGCGCAGCGAACCCTTGACAAACCGAAGCATTCAAATGCTATCCTGATTTTGCGGGGGCTGGCTGGGCTTGCTTTGCTATCCCCTCCGTCGCCCTCGCTGTGTTTTGACTAGCATTTGAATGCTGTTTGTCATGGGCAGCGGTTGGTTGGCGAATTTTCTTATTTTAGGGCTTGACTTTTATTAGCAGGTCTTTGTGATGGTCAACCACTGGGGCACCATCATCCTTGCGGAACCGCTGGAACTGCCGGACGGTGGGCGGCGATATATTGACGAGGACACCGACTGGAACTACGTTCCGTTTGGAGGAACAGAGAAAAATCAAAAGCCATGTGTCACAGCGGAAGAATTTATAAAGACCTATGTGAAGTAGGAATAACAGAAAACTTGTGCCGGAAAAGTATTAAAAATGCTGTAGAGGTAAAAGAGTATCAAATGCTCTATCATTTGAGAGGGTTGCGGCAGCAAATCGGCAACGCTAAAATAACGAACGGCATTTTTGATACAGAAAGAAAAGAGTTATGAGTATTTATGGCTATTGCAGAATTTCCACTGCAAAACAGAGTATCGACCGCCAGATCCGCAACATCAAGGCAGAATACCCGACTGCCCATATCGTGCAGGAAGCTTACACCGGCACATCCATCACCCGCCCGGAATGGCTGAAGCTCTACCGGATTCTGAGAGCCGGAGATGTGGTAGTGTTCGATTCGGTGTCCCGGATGTCCAGAAATGCAGAAGAAGGTTTTGCTTTGTATGAGAACCTCTATCATAATGACATCCGACTGGTGTTCTTGAAAGAGCACCACATCGATACCGAGACCTACAAAAAAGCCCTGTCCGGCAGCATTGCCATGACAGGGACGAATGTAGACTTCATCTTGAAGGGCATCAACGAGTATCTGATGGCCTTGGCAAAGGAGCAAATCAAGCTGGCCTTTGAGCAATCCGAAAAAGAAGTTGCCGATCTGCACCAGCGCACCCGTGAGGGACTTCTGACGGCCCGACTGAATGGTAAGCAGGTTGGCCGCAAAAAGGGTGTTAGCTTTGAAACGAAGAAAGCCAGAGAAGCCAAAAAGATCATCCGCACCCATTGCAAGACCTTTGGCGGCACACTTGACGATGCCGAGGGCATGAAACTCACAGGTCTTGCCCGGAATACCTATTATAAATATAAGCGTCAGATTCGGGAGGACGCTGAAATGAAGGATTGACTTCTATGTAGAAGAAGTGCTGCAAAAACGGACAGAAGGAACACGGTACATTCAAAATGAGAACGCCGTGTTCCTTTTTTGTGGCTTGTGTAGGATGGACAACCATACCGTCCAGCCAAATCCGTATAATGAGGGCAGAAAAGTGACGGAATCATAAGACAGAAGGAGAAGTGCGTATGAGAAAATTTTTGATGGTGCTGTTGAGCATTGCATTTGTGCTGAATCTTGCGATTGTGATTGGGCTGATTGGCGGATATGGTTCGCCACGCCGGGCGCTTTACACCATCACAGACGAGCTGATGAACAGTGCCTATCGCTTCAAAAGAGGTTGGCAGTTTAAGAATAGTCTGCCTTGACTTTTTGGGAGATGGACAGGCGGTCTGTCCATCTTTTTTTGTATACTGGGGTTGTGCAAAAGAGACAAAAATTTTTTTGTAATTCCGTGAAACGACAAAACTTCACACAAAGAATTGCAGTGATAGTTGTGTTGTGTTACAATGAACAGAGAAGGAGAATAAACTGTGCGTAATAGTAGATTGGACCGTATACTCTATATCCAGCAGGTGCTGGTACAGGGTGGTGTGCTGAACAAACAGCAGATGGCTGATCGCTTCGGTGTCAGTGAGAAAACCATCCAGCGCGACCTTGACACCCTGCGCAACCATTTTGCCGATAGTGAGCCGCGCCGGGAAATCTTATACAACTCCGCAAAGGGCGGCTATCTGCTGGATGATACGCTTTCACGCTTCCTCACCAGCAGCGAGATTCTGGCAGTGTGCAAGATCCTGCTGGAGAGCCGCTCAATGGTCAAGGAGGAGATGTTCCCGATTCTGGACAAGCTGATCTGGGCTTGCACACCGCTGGATCGGTTGAATCAGGTCAAAGACCTCATCAGCAACGAACGCTTCCATTACGTTGAGCCGCAGCATGGCCGGAAGTTTATCGAGAGTCTGTGGGAGATTGGTACGGCAGTAGAAAATCACAATGTTATGGAGATTACCTACTGCCGCACCCACGATGGCGAGACTCGTGTGCGCACTATTGAGCCGGTGGGCATCCTGTTCAGCGAGTATTATTTCTATCTGGCTGCGTTTATTGAGGGCATCGACAAGGATAAGCATTTCAAGAACCCGCAGGATAATTCCCCGACGATTTACCGCATTGACCGTATCCAGAGCTATAAGACCCTTGACCGGCACTTTACCCAGCGGTACGCTGATCGCTTTCAGGAAGGCGAGATGCGCAAACGCATCCAGTTCATGTACGGCGGCGAGCTGCAGACCATCCGGTTTGAGTATACCGGACCGAGCCTGGAGTCAGTATTGGATAGATTGCCGACTGCAAAGGTTTTGCAGGTGACGGAAAAAGGTTGGATCGTGGAAGCCGAGGTGTTCGGGACGGGTATCAACATGTGGATACGGAGTCAGGGCGGTTACGTGAGGGTCATCCCGGAAGAATAAACACAAAAGAACAGGAGGAAGCGAGATGCCAGTCCCATTCATATTGCTGGGCGGTTCCATCCTCGCCGGTGCGGCCGGTGCAGGAAAAGGTGTGGCCGCACATGCGAAAAATAAAGACGCAAAGCAGATCATGGCCGAGGCGCAGAGCGCCTACGAGGAAGCGCAGGAGGCAGAGAATGCAGAGCGGAAGCACCTGAAAGGGTGCTTTGACCGGCTGGGTGCGTTGAGAATCGATGTCGGGGCGAAGGAGATGAAAGACTTCGTCTCTGTCTTCAGCTCCTTTAATAATGTCCGGAATGACAGGGGCATTGCGCTGGACGACCTGCCGAAGACGAAAGCTCAGGGCTGGCAGAGCCTGAAAGAGATGCAGACTGCGTCCATGAAGGCGGTGGAAATCGCACAGGCCGGTGCGGCTTCTCTGGGATCCGGTGCGCTGGCCGGCGTTGCTGCCTACGGCGGTGCCATGATGTTTGCATCGGCCTCCACGGGCACGGCCATCGCAAGCCTGTCCGGTGCGGCGGCGACCAATGCAACGCTGGCATGGTTCGGCGGTGGCTCTTTGGCGGCCGGCGGCCTTGGTATGGCCGGCGGCACGGCGGTTCTGGGCGGCATCGTCGTCGGGCCGGCGCTGGCCGTCTCAGGCTTTGTTCGGGACGCCAAGGCCAAGGAGAATTTGGCCTACGCAAGAGCGAAAGCGGCAGAAGTCGATGAAGCTGTGGAAAAGACGGCTGTGCTGGTCGATTTTATGAAAAAGACCGCTGACATCGCCGAGGATTATTCCCGCTTTCTGGTGCGGTTCCGCAGTCCATTCGGTCAGATTGTGAATGAACTGCAGCTTATCAAGTATCGTGCAGAGCAGCGGCGGCGCCGGATGGGCGTTGGTCTTCATGGCGAAAAGGTCGATTTCGACAGCCTGACTGTGGCGGAACAGAAGAAGCTTCAACAGTCGTGGCTGATGGCGCAGGTGATGCAGTCCATCCTGTCTGTATCGCTGTTGACAAAAGACGGTGAACTGGACCCCGAGGCACAAACTGTCCTGAAAGACGCCAAGGCCGCATACTCGGCGGCTTCGCAGGGTTCGTGGGGTGTCTGGTAAGAGAAAGGGAGAGCTGTGAGGGACAAAGAAGAAAAAGAACTCTGGAGCCGGGCTGGTGTCTTTGCGGGGAACGAGGCTTCCCGCAATGTGCAGATGGGCACGGATACTGCAATCGATTCGATGGGAGAGCTTCTGTACAAGGCTGGGCGAGTCTCGAAGGTGGGGTTCGACCAGTCCAAGGGAAACCTCTTTGAGTACATCGAGGCCGCAAAGCTGCAGACGAACATGGCGAATCAGGGCCACCGTTTCGACCGAAATCCGGTGACAGACCTCGGCGCAGACCGAGGCGGCTACGGCGGGCATACGGCACCGGATGACTTTCGGATGCAGAAAGATGGCCGCATTGTGGGCCGGGGACAAGCAAAGTACAACAACAGCCCATGGCGGGCCGCACGGAACTTTGTAAACCCCAAGTATATGGGGATGCAACGCATTGCGCCCACAGACCAGATAGCAGACATTGAGAACTGCCTGCAGGAGATGCTTGAAAACGGTGAAATTTCAAAAGTCGCTTACGAGAATGCTGTGTCTAACCTGATGAAGAACGGCCTGACAGACCCTTCCACTGGCATCGCCTCGGGGGGCACCACGACGGCAGAACTGCAGAAGCTCTGCGGCTCGGACGGCAGAGTCTCGCAGACAGCAGTGCGGCAGTACGCCGCCCGCTTCGAGGGGCAGCAGCTGGCCCGGGAGGTCGGCACTGTGGCGGCGAATATGGCGGTGGCTTCCGGTGTCACCACGGCCATCATCTCTGGCACCCAGAACCTTTTTGAGGTGCTGAAAGACAGGAAAAAACTGAACGAGGCACTGGCTGAAGTAAAAGCCGATACCGTTCAGAGCACCCTGCGAGGCGGAGGTACCGGCGTGCTCAGTTCCGCAATCCGCTATGGGGGTCAGAAAGCAGCGGTGCCGGTGCTGCCGGACTCGACCGCAGCGACCATCATGGCGGCGGGCCTCATCGACGGCGGTGCAGCGCTCTACTCTTACGCGAAGGGAGAACTCTCCGGGAAGCAGCTGCAGAACGCTCTGGTGGACACAACGGTCAAGTCGGTCTCCACGGTCTACTTCACCAAGGCCGTGGGTGCGGTGCTGGGGGTAGCGAACCCCTTCGTGCCTATGGCGGTCTACACAGCGGCGGCATATGTAGTGTCCTGTACCCGGGCCATTATCCAGCAGGCGGAGCTGAACGCAGCAGAGTACGACCGCATGACGGCTCTGCTGAAAGAGTCCCTGCGGCTTGAACAGGAATATCACCGTCAGCTAAATCAGTTCATGGAGCAGTACGAGCGCCAGCAGAAGGCAAAGCTAGACGGCCTGCTGGACGCTTTCAATCACTTTGCCGACGAGGACACCAGCTATGAGCGTGCATTGTACGCCATTCTGGCCTACGCCGACCAGACCGGCCTGGCCTTGCAGCACAGCGATTTCAGCGAGTTCTGCGCCGCGATGCGGTCAGGAGAGACATTCGTCTTGAAGTGACAGAAAAATATGGTAGAACTTTCTTAAAAGGAGAAAACTGCGATGGGATTTATGGATAGGATGAAAAGTTTCTTTTCAGAGAACGGAGACGAGATCATCTCTCAAGGCGTGGATGCTTATGAGGAGAAAACTGGCCGGACGGTGGACAGAGATAAACTTAAATCTATTCTTTTAAACCACGATAGAGATATTGTGGAACGAGTTGTAAATACGATGGAGGTCTATCGAAATGGCGAGCTCATTGAAGGAGAATCGGTGTCAGATATAATGACCAGACTGTACAGCCATTCTCTTTCAATGAGTGATGATGAGAGTAGCCAAGCAGTGTGGGAACTCATTCAGGCAAAGAACCTGACGAACCCGGAAAATCTGGGCCGGTTTCTGGTGGAGCTTTACACCGAGCAGTTCAAGCACTTTGATGAGCGATTCCATGTGGTCGAAGCGCTGCTGGAAGCAAAAGATCGGTCTCTTATCGAAAGCGCACAGGTGAGATTCAAGGACTATAAAGCAGCTGTTGCTAATGGTGACGAGGCGAAGCAGCAGCAGTATCTGGAAGATGTCCAGACTTATTATCGTGATGCCATCATGAAGTTTGAAGAATCTCTCAAGGTGCGCATCAAAACCGTGGAGAACATCGTCAAGGGTCCGAAATTCCTGCGCAGCATTCACCTCTCGCAGATGGACAACGCCATCGAGGCGGTCCGGAGGGGCATTGAGCTGCTGAATGAGGTCGTGCCGACGGAAGCACAGATCATGCAGATGAACAATGGCAATGGTTCCGACATCATGGAACAGTACCAAAGGTTCTATGAGGAATGGATTATGGACAACATTGGAATGCTGAAGGACTACTGTAAGACAGAGGATGACGCATTCTGGGAACAGGTCGAAAAAGATGGCTTTACGCCGCTTTTGATGGAATAAAAATAATATAAAAGCAAAGGAGTAAAATATTATGGGCAACGGAAGAAAAAGTATGGGCAATGAGGCTCGCGGCGTTCTGGGTCTGCTGGGCGCTGCGGCAGTGACGGCTATCTACGGGGGATCAAAGTTCGTCAATCGGGTGACGATCGATTCCAAAATCAGCGATAACGAAGCTAAGAAGAAGGAACTCTCCAAGGGCCTTGGCTGGCTGACCAACAGCGATGAGATCAGTGAACTCAATGAGCAGAACGCCAAGCTGCGCGCAAAGAAAAAGTAAACGCCACTGGCGGGACAGAGCAAAGAAAAGTGATCTCGGCAGAAACTTTTCTTAAAAAGTCTACTGCACTTTCAGGTTATTACAATCTCGGTCGATTGCACATACAATACAAGTATCACTTCACAAAACGGAGGGTACTTGTACTATGGTGGACTACGCCGACATCGGAAAACGCATCCGTGCCTGCCGCCTTGCAAAGGGCATGACGCAGGAGCAGCTGGCCAATGAGGTCGGCGTGGTGGTCACGCACATCAGCCATATCGAAACGGGCAACTCTGTGCCAAGCCTGAAAACGCTGATCGACATCATCAACGCGCTGGACTGCTCGGCGGATGAGCTGCTTTGCATCGAAATCAAAAAAGCGAAGCCAGTGTTCGATAGCTGGATGACCGAACAGCTTGCGGACTGCTCTGCCGATGAGGCGAAAATCATTAAAGAAACGGTAGTCAACCTGAAAAAATCTCTCCGAAAGGTGTACGGGAAGCCATTCAAGAACAGGTATGACTAAAATCTCAAAAGGCTAGGATTGAGAGCCTGAAGAAGCACCAATAAACAAGAGCAAACCGCCCTGGTTTCCGTAATAGGAAGCCGGGGCGGTTTTTCTATGTAAGGCTATATAGAAAAATCCCAATGGAAGTTTGCCGGATGGACAATATTAGTGTCCAATCAACGCTTTATAATAAAAGCATCAAAATGATTCATTGGAATCATTCCGAACGGAAAAGGTTACGCATCCATTGAGATGGGAGGAAACATCATGAAAGAACGATTTGAAATCTATGATGGCAGTGCAGAGGCTAAAAAAGCCAAAGGAAAATCCAAAAATCTGAGCGGCTTTCATCCGCTGTTTACCGCAGCTGCCCGCAGAAGCATTGCGCTGGATTCCTTAAAGATCTGGCTGCTGCTGGGGTTCGTTGTAGGCGTGGTGACAGGTGTTGCAACCGGTGCTGGAGCAGTGTCGGTCCTTTTAGGGGTTCTGATCGCCGCAGTAATCTATTTTGGCTTCCGGGATGATGTCTACAAGAAGGTATACGGCCCGGAGCATGACAGAGGCCAGCTGCCGTTGCCGGAAGGAATGAGC
Source organism: Faecalibacterium hominis (ex Afrizal et al. 2022) (assembly GCF_049545105.1). Lineage (NCBI taxonomy): Bacteria > Bacillati > Bacillota > Clostridia > Eubacteriales > Oscillospiraceae > Faecalibacterium > Faecalibacterium hominis (ex Afrizal et al. 2022). The sequence goes on from NZ_CP186860.1 coordinate 2,318,371, forward strand.
TGGGAGGAAGCCGTAGACCGCATCCGCCGTGGATTTGCCAACCCGGACGTTGAACAGGTCACAGATACTGCGGATGCCATGACCTTTTACAGCAAAAAGCGTGGTACTTATCAACTGAAAAACACAGCCGATGGTCTGAAAATGACCATCCTGACCAAACCGTCCAAAAGCAGTAAGAAAGAATATCTGTATGCAGTTTTCAGCAGCGTTCTGCTGTCGCAGGTGATCGCCATCCTGTACCCTGAAAAAATTTCTGCGGAGCAGGTGGAAGAAGAAAAGGAGGCAGTCCGGAAGCTGTTCGGCGCACACAAGATGCCTCTGGTCATTGAACTGGCGATTACAGCAGCATTTGTTGCATTCGCGGCGTATGTGCTCTATACCACGCTCTATTCGGATAGTGCCCGCTCCAAAGGTATCTCGGACAGCTATCTGAATGTGTTCCCGTCGGAAGCTACCGTGGGAGAAGTGCTGGATGACTTCTTTGCGGACGGCAAATGGGACAACTACGAGCAGAACGGCGTGACCTATGTCAGCTATACTGGCATCGGGCAGAATACGCAGACCGGTGAGAAGATCGTGATTGGCATTTATTTCAAGCTGAACAGCGATAAAACCTTTGGCATCGACCGGATGACATGGAACGGCGATACCATGAATACCTTGGAACAGCTTGGCGTGATCTCAGCTCTGAACGACAGCTACCGGGAATCTCACGGCCTTGCCAGCAGCAATGCGCTGGACAGTGCATTCGATGAACTGGAAAATGCACTGGATGATGCCTCTTGCGGATTCATCTTCCAGCGTCAGCATGGCAGAACCTGAGAGCGAAACCTACACAGAGGATACGGATTCCGACAATTCTGCCCAGACGGCTACCAGATCAGACCGTAAAGTTGTTAGCACGAATGGAATGGATACCTATTCGGAACTTTCTGGCGAGATCTCTGTGGACGTGAGCCACTATGAAATCGGAGAAATGCCGGAAAACGTAAAAGAATACTATCTCAGCTATGGGAGTGATTTTGATACTGCATGGCTGAACGCATTGTATACGGACGTATATGAGTACAGCGGAAAGTATAGCAATCAGGTTGCGTGGGAGCGTTTTACGGAGTATATGGTATTTTATGACGAGGTGGTGGATTATAACAATGAGCTAGCTCCGGCACCGGCGCTCTATGACGTATATTACGCATACGACCCCGCTACAGAGGAAGAAGCAGCCCTGTGCGTGGATGATGTGATCCAAATTGCAGAAGAGAGCGGCGCTGAAATACAGATTTGGTAAAAGTATAAGAGCGTAAAATCCTTCTTGAAATTTGAGACGAGCACATTAAAAGATCGATAGAATCGAATCCCGCTGGATTCCTGCTGCGGAGTCCAACGGGATTCTTTTTGCCCCAAACGAAGGATACGGCTCACTGACATTGGTTCATATACTGGATCAGGTCTTGTTTGTAAACCTTCCAGAGTTTTCCCATCTTGAAGGCGGGAATTTCGCCGCTGTTCAGAAGACGAAGCAGCAGATTTCTGCCAACATGCGTAATTTCCATGACCTGCCGGAAGCTCAGGACATCAGGATAGTTGTCTAGCATTGAAAATCAACTCCATTCTTGTGATTCTGGTAAATTTTCGTTCCGTTTTGCACGGATCGTTTTTGTTCGCTTAAAGCCCTTGTACCCTTGTGCATAAGGGCGCACATGGAAATCTGCCGCATTGACGATCGTTCAGGATGCGACAAGGGATGATCACGTCGTTGATCTCTATTTTTTCCAAAGCCTTTGCGATTTTCTTTTTATGATGTATCTTATCGGTCAGTTCCGGCTCATCCTGCGCTTCGATATACGCACGGACAAGTTCTTTGGTATCGTCATCAAGATTGCTCATTTGTACGGCTTTCAGGGCAGTTGGAACGTTATACCACGAATGCTTACCAAAATAATCGACGGCATACCGATATAGAAAGAACGGAATATCATCGCTGATTTTATCAAAATAATGAAACAGCGCATGATTTCCAAACTGGAACTTTGAAGATTTCGATTCCAACTTATCGTGCTCAAATTCTTTCAGACTGGGGCGCTTTAATTGAATTTCATATCGAACCAGATTTTTTGAGCGTTCCAAATCGTCTGGAGAAATCGGATAGCTCTCCTTTTCACAATTCAAGAGCTGCTGATGCTTGTCATAGAGTGCAAAATCGTACCACGTTTTTTCAAATTTACAGCTTCGGATCTCATTGTGCTGGTTATAGTGCAGTGCGCGACCTTTCCTGTACGGGTCAACGCTTCCTGCATAACGAATGATTTTTACCATCAGCGAGGGATCACATTTCACATAGAAGTCTTGTGTAATATCCAACCGGTGCATTTTCCATTTAATGGAATTCTCGATTTCAAGGAGTCCAAGCTGCTCCAATTCATTCAGAAATGCTTGCTCTTGCATGGCCAAACCTTCTGGCGATAAATCTGTTAAACTTAAACGAGATGGATCACCTGCGATCCGAGCAAGGTTCACGCCAGATAACGTTATGTATCGCTTCTTAAAGTCTGGATAATCTGCCAATGTGATGGTCAAACCACCATCTTTTCTTTTATAAGAGTAGCCTTTTTTCGAGGAGCCATGATACGGAATCCGATAGTATTTTCCAGCGGATACCATTTTTTGAATTGCCATAAATATAGTGCGCTTCGCTTCGCAATCCGTGTACGTTCCATTCACTTCAAACGTATGAATGGAAGGTGCTAAAAGTGGGAGCTTCTTTGCCATTGTCATAAAAGACACCTCATTTTGTGATTTATCAGGATGTTATGAATCAAATAGAAATTGATCGGGAGGAACAACTACTATAAAAACGCATAGCATTCTATCTGGTGATTTATGACACTGTTATCCATAGATCGAAATCTAATAGGATGATAATAAACTGCTTTTTGGGATTTCTTATAGGGCGATTTGATCATAGGTAGTGTATTTTTGATTTCTGCCCTTCAATTTCATTGTGACAAATGGAAAAATCATTACAGATTGCAATAAATCCAGTTTCGACATTTGGGATGGTTTTCGTCTGATCAGACAGGTCTGGTTTTCTTTATCAAGAGCCAGCGGGCATTTTGTATCTTGTTTTGTGAGTGGAAAGAAGGTACAATAATAACAAGTGACTCACATCTGCGAGGTGATACCATGCTGAACATCTACTTTGGAGATATGCCGGAGGCAGTCTATAATACGTCGGTCTATTTTAACTATACCTACGACCCCGATACAGAGGAAGAGGCGGGTCAATGCGTGGATGAGGTGATTCGAATTGCAGAGGAAAGCGGTGCCGAAATTCAGTTCTACTAAAAGATAATCACCATGAGGCGGAGCTTTTGCGCAGATAAAATGCTGCGGGAAGCTTCGCTTTTTGTATAAATGAAAACTTTTTACTCTTTGATTTTGCTTTATAAAATTGATGTGAGAATAAAATTTTCTGAAATGCTAGAATAAAAAGCAGAAATGAGCTATAATAATAGCAGAAAGGAGTTGAAAGAATGCTTTGCCAGTTTTCTTTTCAGAATTTTAAGTCTTATAAGGATGAAACGACATTTGATTTCCGTGCAATGGCAATTCCGGAGTTTCAGGATGCCTTGATTCGGCAGGAGAAAGCGGAAGATTTGCTTCCGGTCAGCGCGGTCTATGGCCCTAATGGTGGCGGTAAGACAAATCTGCTTCAGGCATTCTTTTGCCTGATTAACCTTGTTGTAAAGCCAATCCATGCGCTGGAGAAGAATCGACAGCCTATGATCTTCCAGCAGGGCAGCAGTGTGGCTCCTTTTATGCTGGATGAAAGCTCTGTAAATGAGCCTACGATTTTTCAGGTGTTTTTCCGTGTAGGCGAGAAGGAGTACCAGTATTATATTTCGCTCAAGGAAGAAATTGTTTTTGAGTCTCTGCTGTGGCGCACTCTTGGCGGCAAGAAGACGGGTCTGATTTTTGAGAGAGATGGCCAGAAGATTGAATTGGGTGCAAGTATCAGTAAGGCGAGCATCAACTTGGACGTCAACCCGAAGATGCCGTATCTTTCTTTTTTGGCAATCAATTATAATATTCCTGTGATTGCAGAAGTGCAGAATTGGTTTGAATCCTGTATTACGCAGAGCTACGCGAACCCCAGAGCGGAAAACATTGTGTTGGTGTCCAAGAATGAAGCGACCAAGGAAAGCCTGATTCATGCGCTGAATGATGTGGGCATTGATTTGTCCGGCTACCGCTATGATGAAGATAGTAAGCACCTGTTCACACAGAGAACGATCAATGGCAAAGTTTATGAGCTTCCCTTTGAAGCAGAGTCGGATGGCACCAAGAAGATGATTGCGGCTCTGCCGGTTCTGATGGTAGCATTGCAGGAAGGCCGCACGGTAGTTGTGGACGAACTGGATGCCAAGCTGCATCCGAAGCTACTTCGGTATGTGATTCAGATGTTCAAGAACCCGGAACTGAACAAGAAGGGCGCACAGCTGCTGTTCAGTTCTCACGACCTGACCACGATGAAGAATACGGTCTTCCGCCGCGATGAGATTTGGTTTGCCGCAATGAATGATAATCATGAAAGCGAAATTTACTCACTTTATGAGTTCCGGCAGGAGGATAATACTCGCGTCAAGAGCACAGCGGCCTTTGATAAGCAATATCTGGAAGGCCGATATGGTGCAGACCAGTATGTTGCTTATGAATGGATGAAAACTGCTGAAAATTTTTAGGATTATTGCCACAGCTCCTTTTATTTCACTAGAAAATCGGCTATAATAAGAGCCAAGACAGAATGGAATTCTGAAAATCGCATGTTGGAGAGGAACGTTACCTATGAAAATCAAGACACTTACATTAGAAAATTTTATGATTTTCGATTCGATTGACGTGGAGTGGTCTCCGAACATCAATGTGATTTTAGGTGAAAATAGTACCGGAAAAACTACTTTGCTAAAAGCTATGTATTCGCTTGTAAAGCCATACGGACGTAGCGATTTCTTGAAATGCACACAGATGCAGCAAGAGGATATGATTGTTGGTAAAATGGTGGGTGTTTTTCGTCCGGACGAAAAAAAGATTGGACGAATGTCCAGTCGCAGACGTGGTGCACCAAAGAATACCAAAATGAAGGTTTGTACCGCAGAAGGGGATATCATAGAGGTTTCTTTTGGGAGCCGCAGAGAAAACCATGCGGATGTTTCAGTGCGGCATTCAGAAAAAAGTAAACTATGTGATCCTGTATATCTTCCGCCCAAGGAGATGATTTCGGCAACAGAACATTTCCAGAGTTTGTATGAAGAGTATCATATTGACTTTGAAGAAATGTATTCCGACCTCACGAAGCTACTGGATAAGCCGCTGAAAAAGGGTGCGTATACCAGCGAGCAGAATGAAGTCCTTTCAAAATTTGAAGATAGTATAAAGGGAAAAATTGTCCAAAAAGATAAAAAATTCTATCTGAATGTAGAGGGCGAGGGCTCATTTGAAATGGGGCTTGTATCCGAAGGCTATAAAAAGTTGGCAACGGTTGTCTATCTAATTCAGTCGGGAAGCCTTGGAAAAGGATCTGTACTGTTCTGGGATGAGCCAGAAACGAATATGAATCCGAAAATGGTAGAACCAATTGTGCAAGCATTAGGTGCGCTTGCACGAGCAGGTGTACAAGTTTTTGTTACGACACATGATTATTTTACTATGCAAAGTTTTAATCTGATGGCAAAATATCCACAAGGCAAGCCTATAGATGTACAGTTTATTTCGCTGTATCATGCAGAGAACGGAAAAATTGCAATGGAAACTGGGAAAGAACTGAGAGATCTTGACCGTAATTCCATTATGGAAGAGTTTGACGAGTTGTATAATCGGGAGCAGGACTTGATTTATGGTGCTAACTGAAGGAAATCTGCAATTTACATTTCCGGGTGAAAAAGCGATTAAGTTTGATGAAACGGAGTTTTACAAGGTTCATTTTAATAAGTTATCTGGAGCCAAGGGAGTGGATTTTATCTGCGATACAGATAAGTTCCTGCTGTTGCTAGAGGTAAAGGACTGTACCGGAAATGAGGCGGATAATCGTTGGAGGATAGCAGTCAATGATGAAAAAGTGACTACTACCCTAACAACAGTAAACACAACTGGTAGAGAGAGTTTGGATAATGAAGTTGCATATAAAGTGGCATTGACGATTTCGTGCCTTCTGGGAGCGCAGACCTATGGCGATGTGTATCGTCCGAGATATAAGGCAAAGGATTTGATTCCGTATGCGAAAGCTTTGGAGGAAGATAAAATAGTGCAGCGTAACAAAGATGTTTTTGTTGTTCTATTTCTTGAAGGAACGTTTGGTTCCGATACAAGACCAAAGTCTGCGATTATGAAGCGAATTAGAGATACACTTGAAACGAAATTGGACTGGTTAAACTGTAAAGTGTCGGTTGAGGATATTAATACTTATCGAAAAGACGAACATGCACTTTATCATGTGGAGAGAATGCCGTGATAGAACTAAAAAGACGAAAATTATAAATGACGTTCTATCGCTACTCCGAACGCTCTGTAATTTTGGCACCCGCTCAGGCTGCGATCAAGAACCCCCGCAAGTAATTGCGTGAGGGCTTGAAAAAGCACAAATAAAGTATATGACCGCCCCGGTTTCCGTAACAGGAGATCGGGGCGGTTTTTTGCGCTCACGGAGGGGCAGATGGAAAACGCGGTATGAATATATACCATATAAAAATGAATATATGCTAAAATTTCGGGGAAATACTTGCATTTTCATTAAAATGGGTGTATTATGACACCTGCCGACGAAATGCCGACAATCAACAAGAGAGGGATCGATACTATTATGTCTTTGAAGAAGAAAATTGCTGCGGCTTTCATCGCCTGTGCGATGACGCTTGCCGTGGTTCCTTCCGCCTTCGCCTGCACGGCACTCTATGTCGGCAGCGACCTCACCGAGGACGGCACCACCATGTTTGGCCGGATCGAGGATCTGGGCACCAACGATTACAACAAGCTGTTCAACGTCAGCCCTGCCGGGAAGCACACCGCGGGCGAGGTGTACGAGGGCTGCTACGGCTTTACCTACACCTTCACCCACGACAGCTACCGCTATACCGCCCGCCGGGACGACAACGGTCTGGGTGTCTGCCCGGACTGCGACAGCACCCACGAGCACACCCCCTATGAGGAGGCCGGCACCAACGAGAAGGGGGTCATGGTCTCTGCCACCGAGTCTCTCTACGGCACCAACGCCGTGCTGAGCGTAGACCCCTATGTGGACAACGGCATTGAGGAAGCCGAGATCACCACGGTGCTGCTGAGCGAAGCTTCCACGGCCCGCGAGGGTGTTGCCCTGCTGACCTCCATCTACGACAACGCCGGTGCAGCCGGTGGCTCCGGCGTGTTCATTGCCGACCAGAACGAGACCTGGTTCGTGGAGAACCTGACGGGCCACACCTACCTTGCCCTGAAGCTCTCCTCCAGCGTGGTCTTCATGCAGCCCAACATCGCCGCTATGGGCAAGATCGATCTGGATGACACCGACCATGTGGTGGCCTCTGCCAACCTGATCTCCGTGGCCCAGAAGGCCGGTACCTTTGTGGGCGATGCCGCTGCCAACATCATCGACCTGGATGCCTCCTACAACGGCGACATCGCATCGGACCGCATGGCAGCTGGCCTGAACTACCTGTACGGCACCGACACCTTTACAAAGGACAACTACAGTGAGACCGACTTTGCCATCAGCAACGTCGGCGAGAACGGTGCCATCGTCCCGGTCTACTCCAATATCCAGCTGACCAAGAAGTTCTCGGTGGAGGATTCCATCCACTTCTTTCAGACCGAGCCCATCGGCAAGACGGGCAATGTGGAGACTCATCTGTTCCAGGTGAGCGCCACCGGCGATCTGAACACCGCCATTACCGAGTGGACCGCTTTTGACGACGACGTGTACAACGCCTTCGTCCCTTACTATCCGATGCTGACCACCGACACCGCAGATGTCTACAAGGTCTCGGTCCATAAGGTCACCCGTTCCGACGAGCAGCCCACCGAGGGCGTCTGGTATCAGGATGCCAAGGGCCGCTACTACACCTACCCGGACGACTGGACCGACTCCTTCTACGGCGTGCGTGACGCCCTCTCCAACCTGCTGACCTACGGCAGCAATGGCAATCAGGTCACCGCAAAGGATCAGGCTGCAGCCAAGGCCAGCTATGCCGCGCTCCAGCAGGAGATCATGGCCGACTACGCCGATATGAAGGACGCCGTTGCCGCCGCCGACACGCTGGAGGCCAAGCAGGCTGCCGCCACCAACGCCAGCAATGCCATGAGCCAGAAGGTGTACAACACCACCCTGAAGATGTACAACAAGCTCCAGGCCAAGACGGCCGCCCGGGCATGGGTCAGCTCCCTGCTGCACTGAGGCTTTGCAGCGCCTGAGGCGTTTCCCATAAAACCGCAGCGCCCCCGGTTTCCATGACAGGAAGCCGGGGGCGTTTTGTGTATGACTGCTCCTTGCAAACGCCGCCCATTCGTTCTATATGACAAGGCAGAACTGCCGAAATTCTCTTTGCGGGAAGAAAATTTGGAGAAGATCATTGCGGAGATGGGGTAAAACACACTGGAAATTCACAAATAACGTATCATCGTTACTCCGAACGCTCTGTAATTTTGGCACCCGCTCAGGCTGCTATCAAGAACCCCCGCAAGGTTTTGCGTGAGCGCTTGAAAAAGCACAAGTAACGCAATCGAACCGCTCCGGTTTCCGTAACAGAAAATCGGGGCGGTTTTTGTGTCATTTGCTGAATCGGAAGGATCCGCTTGTAAAGTTGGGAAAAAAGGTGTAATATTGGTGTACAGAGATTTAGAATAATGCTTGATATGTGATGTCTCTGTGATCTGCATCAGCGGATGTGCTCCGAATGCTTGATAGGGAGCAACACTTTCCCCGCCTTGCGGGGGTAATAGCCGAAAAACGGCAAACATCGAAAAAACTGAAAAAAACCTGAAAAAAGCAGCAAACATCCGCTTTATAGGACTTTTCGCATGCTATTCTATCCTCAGAGAAAACCCGATGATGCGGAAAAAGCGATTTTCCTGACTGCAGTGGAGGTGGAACAGGATGAAACAACGAGGTATTCCCTACGAAGTGCGGCTGTTTGCAGGCAAAACAGACCCGGTGAACAGCGGTTTCTGGCTGCCGCTCTGGATGCACCTGCGGGATACGGCGGGTATTATGGTATATCTGGTGCAGAGGTGGCTGCCGGAAAGCGTCCGTCAGCACATCGGATTGGACGAGGATCTGCTGACACAGACCGCCTGCTTTCTGGGGTTGGTCCATGATCTTGGAAAGGCTTCCACAAATTTCCAGCGTCCTATCATGGCACAACTACCGGAGCCCAGACAGCGCTTGGAAAAATACACAACGCTCAGTTACCGGGAACAGAACCGCAAGTATTCACGTCACGCGCTGGCGAGTGAGGCCATTTTGCGGTGGCTGAAATGCCCCAATGGGCTTGCATCGGTAGCAGGAGCGCACCATGGCAAGCCACAAACCGGGAAGGACGTACTTGACCAGCTGGGCGATGAGGAAGAAGGTTGCTGGGAATCTAACTACTGGCCCGAGGGCGAGCAGAAATTCTGGGAGAGCTGCTGGCGGGAATTGTTTGACTACGCCTTGCAGGAAAGCGGCTTTTCCAGCGTGGACGAGCTGCCGCAGCTGACCATCCCGGCTGAGATCCTGCTGACCGGCCTGCTCATCATGGCGGACTGGGTCGCCAGCAATACCCGGTACTTTCCGCTCATCCCTGTGGAAGAGGTGGGCAGCGATACCCTGTATCCCGCCCGTGTCGATCGAGCGTGGGAAGTGCTGGACCTGACCTCTCCGTGGGAGGTGCAGTCGGATGTGACGGAACCGGGGGCGTTTGCGGAACGGTTCGGCTTCCCGCCCAACGAAGTCCAGCGGGCCATGCTGGAAGCTGTCAGCCAGGCCCAGGAACCGGGGATGTTCATTCTGGAAGCACAGATGGGCGTGGGCAAGACGGAGGCCGCGCTGGGTGCGGCAGAGATTTTAGCCAAGCACGGCGGCGAGGGCGGAATCTTCTTTGGTCTGCCCACCCAGGCCACCGCCAACGGCATCTTTGGGCGGCTGCTGGCATGGGCCGAAAAGCAGCCGGATGGGTTGGAGCACTCCATCAAGCTGGCCCACGGCATGGCCGAACTGAACGAGGCCTACCTCCGATTGCAGCAGGACACGGTGTGGGTGGAGGAGGATCTGGAAGCAGACCCCGATGCTGACCCGGAGAGCCGGGTGATGGTGCATCAATGGTTCCGGGGCAATAAGCAGGGACTGCTGGCTGATTTTGTCATCGGCACGGTGGATCAGCTGCTGATGGCGGCATTACAGCAAAAACATGTGATGCTGCGCCACCTTGGCCTTGCGGGCAAGGTGGTGGTCATTGACGAGTGCCACGCCTATGACGCTTACATGAACTGCTATCTTGACCGGGCGCTGACCTGGCTGGGCCGGTACAAAGTACCGGTGATCCTGCTTTCCGCTACCCTGCCCGCCAAGCGCCGGGTCGAGCTGGTCAGGGCCTACCTGAATGGAAGAACTGCTCCGGACGGCCCGTGGCAGACCTGCCGGGGCTACCCGTTGCTGACCTGGACGGACGGCAAACGGGTGGAGCAGACGACCATCCCGCTGGAAACCGAACCACGCAGAGTGGAGACATTCCCGCTGACCGAGGAACAGCTGACTGACACTCTGCGCAGTGCCTTGCGGGAGGGCGGCTGTGCGGGCGTGATCGTCAATACCGTGAAAAAAGCGCAGGCCATTGCGGCCCGTCTGCGGGCAGAACTGCCGGAGTTTGAGGTGGTGGTATTCCACGCTCAGTTCCTTATGCCCGACCGTGCCGCCAAAGAAGAGGCGCTGATGAAGCGCATCGGCAAGCACTCCACCCCGGAACAGCGGGATAAGCTCATTGTGGTGGGCACGCAGGTGCTCGAGCAATCCCTTGATATCGATCTGGATCTTCTGGTCACAGAGCTCTGCCCCATGGATCTGCTTTTACAGCGTGTCGGACGACTGCACCGCCACGAGGGGCGGGCTCGTCCCCGGCCGGTGGCGCAGGCCCGCTGTGCCGTGCTGGACACTGGGACGGAGGAGTTCGACGAGGGCAGCAAGGCGGTTTACGGGGAATGGCTGCTCTGGCGCACCCGCAAGTTCCTGCCCACCGCCATCACCCTGCCCCATGACATTGCCCTGCTGGTGCAGGATGTCTATGGCTGGGAGCCCGACCCTCTGCCCGCCAGCCCGCAGAGCATGGCGGCCCGGGCGGAGTACGAAAAGGCCCAGCAAATTAAAATGGGCAAGGCAGAGACCTTTACCATCCTGCCGCCAGAAGAGCACAGAAAGCGCCCTTCCCGGAATACGCTGGACAATTGGATGGATGATGTGGGTGCGGTCAGTGACAACGGTGCCCGCGCGGCGGTGCGTGACGGCGACCCTTCCATTGACGTGCTGGTGCTGATGCGGGATGCGGCGGGGAATGTCCGCTTCCTGCCCGATGAAACGGGGCATCCCGGTGCCTGCGTGCCCACGGACGAGCCGCCTCAGCCGGAGATGGCGCTTCAAATTGCACGGCAGAAGCTGCGCCTGCCCGGATATTTCAGCAAGCGGTGGTCGGTGGAACAGACCATCGATGCACTGGAAGCCCGGAACAGGGAAGTGTTCGGGCTGTGGCAGCAGTCGCCGCTGCTGCGGGGAGAACTGATCTTACTGCTGGATGACCACCTGACCGCACAGCTTGCCGGGCAGGTGCTGCAATACGACCGTGAAAACGGTCTGACCTACCGGAAGGAGGAAGAGAATGAAGCAAATTGAGTATAATTTGCTGGAGGAACGCTGGGTGCGGGTGCGCGGGCAGGACTATACCGTGCAGGAAGTTTCTCTGCCGGATGCCCTGCTGCACGCCCACGAATACCGCGACCTGGCCGGAGAACTGCCCACGCAGGATGCCGCCATGCTGCGGCTGCTGCTGGCGGTTCTGCACACGGTGTTTTCCCGGGTGGATGAAAACGGTACTCCGGCCCCCTTTGAGGAAACGGACGATGCCCTGATCCGCTGGGAGGAGCTGTACCGGCTGGGGCATTTTCCGGAAGTGCCCATCCGGGCCTATCTGGAGCAGTGGCGGGACCGCTTCTGGCTTTTCCACCCGGAACGCCCCTTCTGGCAGGTGCCGGAAGCGAAGATCGGCACAGAATACACCGCTTCCAAGCTGAACGGGGAGCTTTCTGAGAGCAGCAACAAGCTGCGGTTATTCTCGTCCTATGCGGGCGAAGGAAAAGAGGGCCTGACTTATGCACAGGCAGCGCGGTGGCTGCTGAGTGTGAATGGCTACGATGACACCTCTGCAAAGCCCAAGGGCAAGGGTCTGCCCTCGGTGGGCGCTGGCTGGCTGGGAAAGCTGGGGTACATTCAGGCGCAGGGCAGCAACCTGTTCGAGACTTTGATGCTGAACCTGACCCTGCTGCAGGATGGCGTGAAGCTGTGGGGGGAGAATCATCCCTGCTGGGAACTGGAACAGCCCCACAGTGCAGAGCGCACAGAAATCGCCCTGCCGGACAATCCTGCACAGCTGCTGACCCTGCAATCCCGGCGGCTCCTGCTCGACCGAGAGGGGGAAATCGTGACCGGATTTTCTCTGCTGGGCGGCGATTTCTTTGCAAGAGAGAATGCATTTGCGGAACAGATGACCGTCTGGCGTGACCCGGATGCCAAAAAGAGCAAAAAGACCGGGCAGGTCACCTTTGTGCCCAGCCGTCACGACCCGGCAAAGCAGTTCTGGCGGGAGTTTCCGGCAGTGTTCTGTGAGGAAGGGGAAAGCGTCCGCAGGCCCGGCGTTGTCCGCTGGGTGGAAATGCTTCAAAATGACCCGGACTGTCCGCTGGAACGCAAGCGGCTGATCCGCTTTGCCATCAGCGGCATGAAGTATGGCGATAAGGATTTCTTTGTGAACGATTCCTTCAGTGACAGCCTGACCTTTCAGGCCGCGCTGCTGGGAGAACTGGGACGGCGCTGGACAGTGCCCATCCGGGATGAGATCGGGCGCTGCGAGCGGGCCGCGCAATGCGTCGGCCGCCTTGCCTGGGAGCTTTCCCTTGCGACGGGAGATAAGAACGATACGACCGCGGAATCCGCCCGCACCCAGTTCTACTTTACCATCGACCAGCCGTTCCGGCTTTGGCTGCAGAGCATTGACCCCGAAACGGACAAGCTGGACGAAAAAGCCGATGAATGGCAGGAGAAAGCCCGCAAACTGGTCGCAGAGCTGGGCCGCCAGATGGTGGAGCGGGCCGGGAATGCCGCCTTTGTGGGCCATAGGGTCGAGGTGAAAACAGGCGGTAAAAAGGACGAAAAGAAAACCGTTCTGTATACGGCCCCCAAGGCCTACAATAGCTTCCTGTACAATCTGCGGAAGCTCTACCCGAAGAAAGAAGGAGGAACAGCATGATAACGGATGCGATCCATGATTATGTGGCCGGACAGCTGAGCGGGCTGTGGAGCCTGCCCAAACCCCAGCGGCGTGCCCGGCTGGCAGAGCTGCGCCGGGGCGTTGGGCATCAGCCCGGCGACCTGCCGGCGCTGTGGGGCAGCTTTCTGCAGGAACTGCCCAAAGAGCTCTGGGGCAGGGAAACGGCGGCAGGAGAGTGCCGGGAACCATCGGAAGCCGAGTGGGCGGTCTACCTTGCCCTGACTCTTTACGCCCTGCACCAGCAGGGAGAAGAGAACGTTTCCATGAATGAAAAGGGCTGCACACTGGGCAGGGCGGTGCGCCTGCTGGCCCAGAATTCCGCAGCTGCCGCGCAGGACTGGACCGAGAGCAGCGTCCTGCGCCGGTTCAACGCACTGGCCACAGCGGATTCCATGCCCGAGGTGTCCCACTACCTCCGGGGGATGGTGCAGCTGTTCCGGGGAAATGAACCGAAGCTGAAACTGGATTACCCCCGGCTGGCTGTGGAGCTGTACCGGTTCCAGCTCCCGGATCAGGCAGCCAATGTCCGCCTGCAGTGGGGCAGGGACCTCTACCAGATGAACGCCGACACACCTGAAACCGAAGAAAAGGAGAATTGAAATGGATACCAAGCGTCTGTATGTTGATTTTCATGTGCTGCAAACTGTGCCGCCCAGCTGTGTGAACCGCGACGATACCGGCAGCCCCAAGACGGCTGTCTATGGCGGTGCCACCCGCGCCCGGGTATCCTCTCAGGCGTGGAAGCACGCGATCCGCAAAATGTTTGCCGAAGAAATGGCCGACATGGTCGAGACCGGAAAACGTACCCTGAAAGCAACTGACCTTGTGGTCGGGGAACTGGCCGCACTGGCTCCTGAACTGGACGATGCCAGACTGAAAAAGGATGCAAAAAAGGCACTGGAAAATGCAGGCATCAAGCTGAAAGATGACAACAACGCCGCCCTGCTCTTTTTGAGCACGGCCCAGGCCCGGGCGCTGGCCCGGCTGGCCGCCGAGGACTGCGAGGAGAAGGATGACTACAAAAAGGCCCTGAAGGAGAACCCTTCGGTGGATATGGCTCTGTTCGGTCGGATGGTTGCCAGCGATCCTTCCCTGAATTACGATGCCGCCGCTCAGGTGGCCCACAGCATCTCTACCCATGCCGTACAGAACGAGTTTGATTACTTCACCGCCGTGGATGACTGTGCCCCGGAGGATTCGGCAGGCGCGGGCCATCTGGGCACGGTGGAGTACAACTCTTCCACCCTGTATCGCTATGCTACCGTCAACATGGTGGAACTGGTGCACCTGCTGGGGGCTGAAAAGGCAGCCCAGGCTGTCCGGGTGTTCGGCGAAGCCTTCATCCGCTCCATGCCCACCGGAAAGCAGAACAGCTTTGCCAACCGCACCCTGCCGGATGCTGTCTATGTCACCTTGCGGGAGGATCAGCCTGTGAACCTCTGCGGTGCCTTTGAAAAGCCGGTGCGCAAGAGCCCCGAGGGCTATGCGGAACCCTCCAAGACGGCGCTGAAGCAATACGCGCAGCAGGTGTATGCCTGCTATGCGGATGCTCCGGCCCAGAGCTTTGCTGTGGGCATCGGGCTGGACGAGCTGGCCCCGGCCATGCCCCTGAACCAGATGCTCACCGCGCTGGAACGTGCCGTAAAGGAGAAGCTGCCCGGAAATGAGGTGTGACCATGGCAACGCTGTTGCTTCGGCTGGCCGCGCCCCTGCAATCGTGGGGTGCGGATTCCAAATTTGAGACCCGCAAAACGAACCGGGAACCCACAAAAAGCGGTGTCATTGGCCTGTTGGCGGCGGCTCTGGGCCTGCGCCGGGACGATGCCGCAGGCCTTGCCCGGCTGAACGGCCTGCACTTTGCCGTCCGTGCTGACCGGGAGGGCAGCCTGCTGGTGGATTTCCACACCGCCAACCGGCTGAGTGAGCGCCAGCAGAAAGAAAACCGAGAAAAAGGGAAAAAGCCGGAAGCTCCCTATGTGACCTACCGCCATTACCTGCAGGATGCAGTTTTTCTGGTGGGGCTGGAAAGCGAGGACACCGCCCTGTTACAGGAGCTGGAAACGGCCCTGAAACATCCGGTCTACCCGCTGTATCTGGGGCGGCGTTCCTGCCCGCCTACCCTGCCGCTCTGCCTTGGCCTCCGGGCCGGGAAACTGCTGGATACCCTGCGGGCCGAACCGCTGCTGGTGAAACAGAGGAATGGGGCCCCCTTGCGCATCGTGGCAGACACGGACCCGGCGGATGCTGCTGCCGTGCCCCGGCGTGATCTGGCGATGTCGTTCAGCCCCATCCACCGGCAGTACGGCTTCCGCCCAGTGCGGGAGTGGAACACAAACCCGCCGGAAATGCCCGGCGCGACCGAACATGACGCAATGGCAGAATTGAGGTGAGGAATCATGTATCTATCCCGCGCAGAACTTGACCCGACTCGCCGTGAGACCATGGTGGCGCTGATCTCGCCCCAGAAATTCCATGGTGCGGTGGAAAACGCTTTTGCCGGTGCGCGCCGCCGCAGGCTGTGGCGGCTGGATCAGCTGGGAGAAAAACTGTACCTGCTCCTGCTCAGTGAGGAACGGCCGGACCTGACCGCCCTGTGTGCGCAGTTTGGCACCGGTGCGCCCCCGGAGACCCGGCCCTATGACCCGCTGCTGGAACGGGTGACAGCGGGCAGCTGCTGGCAGTTCCGCCTGACTGCCAACCCCACCCGCAGCAAAAAAGACACTGCCGACCATACGGCCCGGGGAACCCTGAAACCCTGCTATCTCGAGGTGGAGCAGGAGGAATGGCTGTGGGCGCAGGCCGCAAAGCACGGCTTTGCCGTCTCGGAGGGGTCGTTCGCAGTGACCCGGAAGCAGACCTATCACTTCAAGAAAAACGGCACCCGGCCCGTTACCCTGCTGGTTGTGACCTACGAGGGTGTTCTGCAGGTGACGGACCCGGAGGCCTTCAAGGCCCTGCTGTGCGAGGGTGTTGGCCGGGGCAAGGCCTATGGCCTTGGCCTGATGACCATCATCCACAGGGGAGGAGACCATGGCTGAGATGCCGGGCATTGCGCGGCCCGAACGGCAGGCGCTGCCGCAGCTCCGGGACCGGATGACCTTTCTGTATCTGGAACACTGCACCCTTGGCCGGGACAATGGAGCCATTACCGTAACGGATGAAAAGGGAATCGTTCAGGTTCCGGCAGCGGGCATCTCTGTCCTGCTGCTGGGGCCCGGCACCCGTGTGACCCACCGTGCCATGGAGCTGATGGGGGATACCGGTGTGGCAGCGGTCTGGGTGGGGGCGCATGGCGTGCGGTTCTACGCCCATGGCCGTGCCCTGAGTGAGCACTCCCGCCTGCTGGAACGGCAGGCTGAGCGCTTTTCCAACCAGCGGGAGCATCTGGAAGTGGTGCGCAAAATGTACCAGCTCCGTTTCCCGGATGAGGATGTTTCCCGTCTGACCACCCAGCAGCTCCGGGGCCGGGAGGGCAGCCGGGTGCGCACGGCATACCGCAAGGCCGCAAAGGCCACCGGTGTCAAATGGAATGGCCGGGTGTATGACCCCAATGATTTTTCTGCAGGAGACCTCGTCAATCAGGCACTTTCGGCGGGCACGGCCTGCCTGTATGGCCTGGCCTTTGCGGTCATCACTGCGCTGGGCTGCGCGCCGGGACTGGGATTTGTCCACGTCAAGCACGAGGGCTCTTTTGTGTACGATATCGCCGACCTGTACAAAGCCGAGGTGGTCATCCCGCTGGCCTTCGAGGTGGCGGCGCAGGCTCCGCAGGATCTGCCCTCCGTTATGCGCCGCCGTGTGCGGGATGCCATGGTGGAACATCATATTCTGGAGCGGATGGTGCACGATGTCCGCTGGCTGCTCCTGAACGAAGAGGAGCAGGCGGCGGAACCGGAAGCGGTCTATCTCTGGGACAGCAAGATCGGCACCGTTGCCAACGGCGTAAACTACTTCGATGCGGAAGAAGGTGAGGAGCCATCGTTGTCCTGACTATGACAAACTGTCCGCCCAGCCTGCGGGGTGACCTGTCCAAGTGGCTGTGCGAGATCAACACTGGCGTGTATGTGGGCAATGTGAGCAGCCGTGTGCGGGATGCCATCTGGGATCGCGTCTGCGAAAACCTGAAAAATGGGCAGGCAACGCTGGTGTTCAACACCAACAACGAACAGCGGATGGATTTCCGCACCCACAACACCAGCTGGGAGGCCGTTGATTTCGAGGGCATCAAGCTGATGCGCCGCCCGCTGCCCCGGACGCAGGCCCCGGCGGCTGATCTCAAACCGGGGTTCAGCAACGCGGCCAAACGCCAGATGGCTCAGAAGATGGCCCGGAAGAAAGCCGCCGCCCCTGCCAAGGAAGAAAGCTACACCGTGATCGACCTTGAAACCACCGGTCTGAACGCCGCCTCAGATGCCATTGTGGAATACGGCGCTCTCCGTGTGCGGGATGGTCAGCCTGCCGAAGAATTTTCGGCCCTTGTCCGGGGCACAGAACCTCTGCCGGATGTGGTGGCAAAGCTCACCGGCATCACACCGGAGGAGCGGAGCGGCGGTATGGAACCGCTGGCCGCGCTGGAGGCGTTCCTCGCATTCGTGGGCAAAGATACGCTGGTGGGCTATCACCTGAAATTTGACCTCGATTTCTTGCGTGCGGCCTGCATTCGGAATGACAGACCCCTGCTTACCAACCGCAGCATCGATGTTTTGCCCCTTGCCCGCCGTAAGGTGTCGGGGGTGATGAACTATAAGCTGCTCACGCTGGCCCGGCATTTTGAGGTTGCCCAGCAGGAGACCCATCGCGCCCTGCCCGACTGCCGCCTGATCCAGCAGGTCTATGCAAAACTGAATGAAACGGGATCGGCCCACTGATAAAAATGCCGCTTCTATGGGATCTTTTTAGTCTTTTCCCCGCCAACGCGGGGGTGATCCTAATGGTCTTTGCCTCCTCAACGGTGGCGGACTCTTTTCCCCGCCAACGCGGGGGTGATCCCCAGAAGGCCTATACCGCCTGCAAGGAGTATGCCTTTTCCCCGCCAACGCGGGGGTGATCCCAGTTTTCATGCCGTTGCTCCTTTCTCACTTACCTTTTCCCCGCCAACGCGGGGGTGATCCCTACATCGCCGCGGATGCCGTGGCCTGAACGAACTTTTCCCCGCCAACGCGGGGGTGATCCCAATGCCATCACTGCCGTGTGGGCTGCCAACGACTTTTCCCCGCCAACGCGGGGGTGATCCCCACGAGAACGGCCAATAAGAGCACAAACCGAACTTTTCCCCGCCAACGCGGGGGTGATCCCGAGAAGCGAGCAGCATCTAAATTTTGTGTCAACTTTTCCCCGCCAACGCGGGGGTGATCCCCCCGGCTGCGATCTTGCGGACAAAGGCTTCCGCTTTTCCCCGCCAACGCGGGGGTGATCCTAGGGGTGCGAACCAACCTAATACCAACTACCACTTTTCCCCGCCAACGCGGGGGTGATCCTGGGAATTTCAAACAGCAAGCCGGGACGGCTGGCTTTTCCCCGCCAACGCGGGGGTGATCCCAGACGGAACCTGAACAACAATATCAATTTCGTCTTTTCCCCGCCAACGCGGGGGTGATCCCATGGTTTTGCGCATACCCAGACCAGCGCAGACCTTTTCCCCGCCCACGCGGGGGTGATCCCCCTTTTGGGCGCGCGGTGCTGCCCGCCCGCAGGCTTTTCCCCGCCCACGCGGGGGTGATCCCTTGGGGCCGCACACGGCCCGGAAGGTTGCCGCCTTTTCCCCGCCCACGCGGGGGTGATCCTTGCGTGTGATTTCTGTGGCCCGCATCCAGCCTCTTTTCCCCGCCCACGCGGGGGTGATCCTTTTTGCATGATTTTACGGATTCAGTTGATTTTCTTTTCCCCGCCCACGCGGGGGTGATCCCCAGTCAGCAAGATCGGCCATTTCTTTGGTCAGCTTTTCCCCGCCCACGCGGGGGTGATCCTATCAAAGGTCTGCTGTAGCATATTCGATGGCCCTTTTCCCCGCCCACGCGGGGGTGATCCCAAGAACATCCAGATCACCCTGCGTGCTGCTATCTTTTCCCCGCCCACGCGGGGGTGATCCTACAAGCAAAATCACAAAACGGTAAAAAAGTGACTTTTCCCCGCCCACGCGGGGGTGATCCCTGGTGCGGGTATTTATTTTGCCACGACGGAATCTTTTCCCCGCCCACGCGGGGGTGATCCCTACTACGACTACGTGGACACCCTGCGGGAAAGCTTTTCCCCGCCCACGCGGGGGTGATCTCCGGTGCGTTCTCCCTGCTCCAATTTCGGATGTCTTTTCCCCGCCCACGCGGGGGTGATCCCACTCTGCAACTGCTCATACGCCTGCTGTTCGGCTTTTCCCCGCATGCGCGGGGGTGATTCGCTGAATGCCGAGAAGGACGGTGCCTATTCCAGCTTTTCCCCGCCTGCGCGGGGGTGAACCCATGGCGGAGATCACCGCTACGGTCAGTTCCGCCTTTTCCCCGCCTATGCGGGGGTGATCCCATGATGGAGCGGTTTCGTGTGGAATTGCTCAGCTTTTCCCCGCCCATGCGGGGGTGATCCTTTCATCACCAGCACTCACCAGCCTTATCTGTGCTTTTCCCCGCCCATGCGGGGGTGATCCTAAATACACCGCTGTCCATTGCGGCATTGATGTCTTTTCCCCGCCCATGCGGGGGTGATCCTGTAGTATAATCCAAAAGGTGAACGAAAATCAACTTTTCCCCGCCCATGCGGGGGTGATCCTCAACTGAATCCGCAAAATAGTGTAAAAATTGCTTTTCCCCGCCCATGCGGGGGTGATCCTTGAACGCCGGGCCTTTCTTCAGGCCCGACAGACTTTTCCCCGCCCATGCGGGGGTGATCCTCTAACTTTGGTTAGATTCTGCTCTGTATTTTGCTTTTCCCCGCCCATGCGGGGGTGATCCTTTTCTGGCCGTGTGCGGCCCAAGGTTCTGCCGCTTTTCCCCGCCCATGCGGGGGTGATCCTGTCTAATTTTTCCTATTTTATGAAAGCGAACACTTTTCCCCGCCCATGCGGGGGTGATCCTGACCCCTGTTCACCTTTCCTGTTAAATTGGTTCTTTTCCCCGCCCATGCGGGGGTGATCCTTTTCTGGCCGTGTGCGGCCCAAGGTTCTGCCGCTTTTCCCCGCCCACGCGGGGGTGATCCCTACTACTACTGCTGTCTGATGGCATCCATGGCCTTTTCCCCGCCCACGCGGGGGTTCCACATTGACAACCCTGCGCAAAAAGCAGATAATAGGTTTATCTTGAATGCAGAGCGAGGGAAAGTATATGCTGTATTTTGAAAACGATTACTGCGAGGGTGCGCATCCGGCAATCTTACAGAAGCTGGTGGAGACCAACTTTGAAAAGGTCTCCGGCTACGGCACCGATCCCTATTGCGCCAGTGCGCGGGAGAAGATCCGCGCGGCGTGCGGCGCACCGGATGCCGATGTCTGGTTCATTTCGGGCGGCACCCAGAGCAACGCCATCGTCATTGCATCGATGCTGCGCCGCTGGGAGGGTGTGCTGGCCGCATCCACCGGCCATGTGGCTGCCCACGAGGCCGGTGCCATCGAGTTCACGGGCCACAAGGTCATCGGCCTGCCGCACACCAACGGCAAGCTGGATGCCGGGACGGTTGAGGACTGGTGCAGGACCTTCTATGCCGATGGCAATGTGGACCACCTCGTGTTCCCGGGCATGGTGTACATCTCCCACCCGTCGGAGTACGGCACCCTGTACACCAAGGCAGAGCTGGAAGCGCTGTCCGCTGTCTGCCATAAGTACCACATGCCGCTGTTTATGGACGGTGCCCGTCTGGGCTATGGTCTTGCCGCCGAGGGCACCGATGTGACGCTGGCCGATGTGGCCCGCCTGACCGATGTGTTCTACATCGGCGGCACCAAAGTGGGTGCGCTCTGCGGCGAGGCAGTTGTGTTCCCCCACGGCGCACCGGCTCACTTTATGACCATGGTCAAGCAGCAGGGCGCTCTGCTGGCAAAGGGCCGTCTGCTGGGCATCCAGTTCGATGTGCTGTTCACCGATGACCTGTACCAGACCATCAGCAAAAATGCCATTGAGACCGCCGCCGTGCTCAAGAAGGGACTGGCCGAAAAGGGCTATTCGTTCTTCATGGATTCGCCCACGAATCAGGTGTTCATCGTGTTGTCCAACGAGCAGCTGGCCGCGCTGGAAGGCAAGGCCAAGTTCGGCTTCTGGGAGAAGTACGATGATACCCACACCGTTGTCCGCATTGCCACCAGCTGGGCCACCCGGATGGAAGAGGTGGAGCAGCTGCTGGAGCTGATGTAAGGGCACACCTGCCAAATGGCGGTGCGTCTCTTTGTGCAGGATGCAGATTGTATTTCCCGCGCGGATATGCTATTCTTAACTGGATAAAGACTGCACTTTGTGTACCGTGGAAGGATGGTTTGTATTATGGGCTTTTTTGACAAGCTTTTTGGCGGCAAGGCCGCATCCGAGACGAAATTTTCCGGCCAGAAGATGACGGTCATGCTTCCCATTGACGGCAAGGTGATCCCGCTGGAGCAGCTGCCTGACGAGACTTTTGCCTCTGCGATCCTGGGCCCCGGCTGCGGCGTGGAGCCCACCGGCGACACCGTTTATGCTCCCTTTGACGGCACCGTTACGCAGGTGCCCGAAAGCCTGCACGCCGTTGGTATGATGAGCGATGACGGCATTGAGCTGCTGATCCATGTCGGCATGGACACGGTGGAGATGAAGGGACAGGGCTTTACCTCCCTGACCAAAGAAGGGGCCAAGGTCAAGGCCGGCACCCCGCTGCTGAAGGTGGATCTGGAAGCCATCCGCGCCGCAGGCCACCCCACTGCAACGGCTCTCATCGTGACCAACAGTGATGACCTGCCGGAGATCAGTGTTGTTGCAAACGGCGATGCTGCCGCTGGCACGCCGGTGTTCAAGTTCAAGAAATAAGTAAGCAGATCCCCCGGAGGCAGAGTGCTTTCGGGGGATTTTTGCGGAGAAAAGTCGTACTTATTTACGAAAAAAGCTGTATTTTGCGCGATTTTCTCTTGCATTGCAGGGGGAGTTGTGCTAGAGTAGGCAAAGTGTGAGCCAAAAACCGGTACTGTGAGAGGAAAAGGATATGGAAACAAAAAAGAAGCACGAATTATCCCTTGCAAAACGCATGGCGATCTCTCTGGTCTGCGGCCTGGTGGCAGGTCTGGCCTTTATGTTCCTGCGGGAGCATCTGAACGCCAGCGGTCAGGCACAGACCTGGACCACCATCAACAACCTGCTGTTCCAGGATATCACCGCCGAGGGCGCTGAGCGTTCCTTTGGCATCTTCTACATCATCGGCCAGCTCTTCATCAAGGCGCTGCAGCTGGTGATCATCCCCATGGTCTTTACCTCCATTTCGCTGGCCATCGGCAGCATTGCAGACACCCGCACCATGGGCCGCATTTCCGCAAAGACCCTGTTCTGGTTCCTGCTGTGCTCCTTCCTGGCGCTGCTGCTGGCAGGCTGTGTGGGCTACGGCACCTACTCCATGGGCCTGTTCAACACCCGCATCGAGGGTCTGGCAGAAGCCAGCGGTTCCACCGGTTCCAACCCCCTGAACGTGGTGCTGAACATCATCCCCTCCAACATCATCACTGCCTTTGGCAGCAATGGCGCTGTGCTTTCCAGCGTGTTCCTGGCAGTGGCCATCGGCCTGAGTATGAACACCCTGGGCGAGAGCCGCACCGCGACCCTGCGCCGCCTGCTGGGCGAGGTCAACGATGTGGTGGTCGTGTTCCTGAACTTCATCGTCAGCAACTTTGCCCCCTTTGCAGTCTTTGTGCTGCTGACCCGTACCTTCGCCATCTACGGCATCGATTACCTCAAGCCCGCGCTGGTCTATGTGGTGGTCACGGTGGTCCTGCTGCTGGCCTTCCTGATCATTGCCTACCCGCTGGTCATTGCACTGGGTGCCAAGCTGGACCCTTTCACCTTCATCCGCAAGATCGCCAACGTGGCAGTGTTTGGCTTCTCCACCTCCTCCAGCGCCGCCACCCTGCCCCTGAACATCAAGGTGTGCGAGGAAGAGTTCGGCGTGGATGAGAGCATCGCTTCCTTCGTCCTGCCGCTGGGCATGACCATCAACATGGACGGCACCGCCATCATGCAGGTCATTGCCACCGTGTTCATTGCAGGCTGTGCCGGTTACACCGTCACCCCCGGCCAGCTGGTCGTGGTCGCCCTGCTGGCCCTGCTGGCATCTGTGGGCACCCCCGCCGCTCCCGGCGCTGGGGCTGTCATCCTGTTTACCATCCTGTCTGGTATGGGCTTCGTCAACGACGGCGCTCTGTTGGCCTACTCCCTGATCCTGGCCATCAACCGCCCCATCGAGATGCTGGTCACTTCCCTGAACGTGGTGGGTGATGCAGTTGCCAGCATCTGCGTTGCCAAGAGCGAGGGCCTGCTGAACGAGAAGACCTTCAATAAGTAACAATACGCCGTAACAGGCGCAGCAAAAACTCCCATGCACAGCATCTTCCGATGTGAGCATGGGAGTTTTTTGTGTGGTAGTATTTGTGGGGAGAGTGTGGTATACTCGGCTCAGTTCAATAACTCGGGATTTGTGCGACCGATTACAGGAAGGAGAAGGATAATGGCTATCACATTAAAGAAAGCAACGAGAGAAGATATAGAAACCATCTGGAAAATGCAAGTAGAGGCATTTACAGAGCTTTTAGATAAATATCAAGATTTCGATATGAGTCCGGCAACTGAAAGCTTAGAAAAAATAATCGCTAAATTTGAACAGCCTTGGACAACTTATTATTATATCGTTGAGAATGATATAGTTGTTGGTGCAGTACGAATAGTTAATAAAAACGATGGAAGTAGAAAAAGAATTTCGCCAATTTGGATTATGGGTGAATTTCGCAATAAAGGATATGCTCAACAAGCAATGATTGAACTTGAAAATATATATGGTTCTGACCATTGGTGTTTGGATACAATTTTACAAGAAAAGGGAAATCTACATCTATATGAGAAAATGGGATATGTTCAAACTGGAAAGGTTGAGCATATAAACGAAAAAATGGATATAGTATTCTATGAAAAAAATTGACGAAGAAATCAGACAGACAACTTCGCGTTTGTGGAGCAAAGCGGAACAATAAAAGAGCAGTGCTTCCGGTGGGGGGACCCATTGGAGAGCACTGCTCTTTCTTTGTGGGAAAATTCAGCTGGCAGGAGCGTTACAGTGTGCCGTAGGGTGCAATGCCGATCATGTACTCAACACCAATGGCGACCAGAACGACCAATGTGGAGATGATGAAGCCGTGCAGCATGGGTTTTGCGCCGGAACGGCAGAGCGATTTAAAGTTCGTGTTCAGACCAATGGCCGCCAGAGCCGCGACCATCAGAAACTTGCTGATGGTCTTCAGGCCGGAAACCAGCCCGGCGGGCAGAAGGCCCAGACTGGTCAGCAGGGACATGGCAAGGAACGCAAGGATGAACCAGGGGAAAATGGAACGGATGCGCACCTTGACACCGTTGGCCTGAGCACTCTCTTTCTTTTTCAGGTGCAGGTTGATGGCGGCAAAGACCAGAACAGCCGGAATGATCGCCAGCGTGCGGGTCAGCTTGACCATCGTTGCAAAGTCGCCGGCAGCTTCACTGAAAGCGTAGCCGGTGGCTACAACGCTGGAGGTATCATTGACCGCCGTACCGGCCCAGAGACCGAATGCGGCATCGGAAAGCCCAAGCCACCGGCCGAGGAGCGGGAACACAACGATCATCACCGTATCGAACAGGAAGGTGGCGGACATACCGTAGGCGATGTCCATGTCATCGGCCTCGATCACCGGTGCAATGGCGGCAATGGCAGAGCCGCCGCAGATGCCGGTCCCGGCGTTGATCAGGCTGCTGGTTTTCCAGTTGAGCCCGAGCGCTCTGCCGATCAGCGCGCCCAGTCCAAAGCAGGTGGCCAGGGTGAAGAGCATGACCGTCAGCGAAAAACGGCCCACTGTCAGCACGGTGCGGATGTTCAGGCTGGCACCCAGAAGGACGATGGCGAATTTCAGGACCTTCTTAGAGGTGAATTTGATGCCCGGCGCGGTTGTTTTGTTGGGCTGGAAAAACGCATTGATGGCCATGCCGATAAACAGGGCGATGACCGATGCACCAATGAGGTGGAGCCCGGCGCTGCTTTCCAGCGTTTCCAGCCACTTGGCGATGCAGGCGATGCCCAGTGCCAGCGCGGCTCCGGGGATCAGGGCGGTGATCTTCTTTGACATTCGTTGGGTTTCCTTTCTTTTGCATGTTACACGGAAATAGAAACAAGCGAAAACCACCGGCAGAACCGGTGGTTTATTGCTGGAGAAAAGGGCGCTCAGAACGAGCCGCCGGAGGAGCCGCCAAAGCCGTCGCTGTCCACGGAGGAGCCGCCGGAGCTGCTGCTCTCCTCGTGGGGCGGGTCGTAGACCTGCACACGGTCGGTGTGGGTGTAGTTGTCCACCTGCACCCGCAGCTTTAAGCCTGCGCCGATGTAATCGTTGGCCTCGGTCTTGAGCCGGGCTGTTTTCATCTGGCTGTACAGCACGCCGCAGACGATACCGGCAATGATCATGGGTACGCCGATGACGATGAGGAGCAGGATGGGCCAGCCGCTGGTGTCGTTGTCAACATCCAGCGGTTCGCCGTGCTCAGCGTAGAAATCCAGCGTGTCGGCGCACATGGAGAGGTACTCGGAGGCGGCCTCGGCCCAGTCGTCGTCCGAGAGATAGGGAACAACGGCATCTTCGATCTGCTCAATGCGGTAATCGGTAAAGGCTGTCACGCCGCCGCCGTAGGTGATGGTGACATACTTGCGGGAGCCGACTGCCAGCAGGAAGAGGATGCCGCTCTGTTCAGAGCCGCTGCCCAGACCGTTGGCAAGGTAGTAATCTTTGGCGTACTGGCGCTGGTCGGTGTCACCGATGCTGTCCACCACCAGAAAATACACGTCGCAGTCGTGGCCGTTGCTGGCGGCTTCGGCAGAGGCTTCCAGCTGGCTGTAAGTATCCGCATCGAACAGGCCCATCTCGTCCCGCACCAGCGGTGCGGCGGCAAAGGCGGGGATGCTCAGGCAGAGCGCCAGCACCAGTGCGGCCAGCAGGGCGGCAAAGCGTTTTGCAGTGTGTTTCATTCTGCCACCCCCCTTATAGCAACAGCAGGAACGCCAGCACTGCCATCAGGGGCAGGCTGATGCCCGCAAACCACGCGGCCACCCGGCTCTTGTCCACCGGCAGGTCACCGATGAGCCGCCCGGTCTGCCCGTTCATGGCGAACAGGAAGTCCTTGTCCTTCCACCGGGTGTGGAGCATCCAGACCGGCAGCAGGGCGTAGTGGGCGTGGGTCATATCCACGTTGATGTTCTCGGAAATGGGGTGGATCTCGCTGTAGCCGCCGGTGGTGGCGTGGAGCGCATCGGCCGTGGAGTTGTACATCCGGCGGTAGGCGCGCTCGGCGCAGGCATCGGCATCCTCGTCATACCGGTCGGCCAGATAGCCGGGCAGGTAGGCCGTGGAGAAGGGCTTCAGGTCACCGTAATCAAAGGGCTCAATGGCATCCATGTGGGTGTTGGGCATCTTGCTGGAGCCATCCACCGGCACCTTGGCAAAGGCGGCCGAGCCCTCGCGGCGCACATCGTAGTGCTGGGTGGTGGTCACCATGTAATCACCCTCGCGGTGGCTCTCGGAGTTCTGGCCCTCGTACCGGCCGCGCGCGTCAGCCTTGGCATCGTAGAGCCAGAAGGGAACATATACGCCCTGGATCTCTGCGAGGTGGTTCTGGCTCTTGAACGCCTTGGGCAGGAAGGCCTTGCCCTTGTAATATCTGGTCAGCTGGGCAATGGCGGTCTTTTTGTCCAGCTTGAAGGGCAGAATGTACTCCGGCTTCAGCTTGCCGGAGAGCTTGCCGCCCAGCACTGTGGGGTTGCCGCAGTAGGGGCAGGTGGTGGCGGCGGTGGTCTCGTCACAGACCAGCTCGGCCCCGCAGGTGGGGCAGGAGTAGCTGTTCAGGCCCTCCGCCTCGGCCTCGCTCCACACCGGGCTGTCCTGCCGGGGCAGGCGGGCGGCTTTTTTGGCATCGCCCTCGGCGGCAGTGTCGGCAGCGGCCTGCTTTTTGGCGTAGCGGGCCTCGATGTCCTTTACGTCGTAGGCCGAGCCGCAGTAATCGCAGACCAGCTTGCCGCTGGCACCATCGTAGTGCAGGGGGCCGGTACAGGCCGGGCACTGATAATTCGTTGTCTTTTCAGCCATGCGTCAGACCCCTCTCAGGCCCCAAAGGGCTTGCCGCACTCGGGGCAGAACTTGGGCGGGTTGGCCGGGTCGGCAGGCACAAAGCCGCAGTTGGCGCACTTGGCGGCGGGCCGGGGTCTGCCGCACTCCGAGCAGAATTTGCCGCTGTTCTTTGCACCGCAGCTGCACACCCAGACAGCCGGGGCTTCGGGCCGGGGCTTGCCGCATTCGGCACAGAACTTGCCCGTGTTGCCGGTGTGGCCGCAGCTGCAGGTCCAGCCAGCGGCCGGTGCGGCCTGAGGCTGCGCGGCGGTCTGCTGGCCGCCCATCTGGTAGAGATCCCGGGCGTTGACACCGCCCGCTGCAGCGGCCTGGTTCATCCCCATAAAGGCCATGGCGGGACCGGCGGCGGTGTTGGAGGCGGCAGCCTGCATGGCGGAGGCCTGTGCGCCCACCAGATGCGCGGCGGCGCGGGTGGGGTCCATAAAGGCCGCGCTGCGCTGCAGCTCCTTGATCATCTGCTCGTCCTCTTCGCTGGCCTTGACACCGGAAACGCCCAGAGAGACGATCTCGATGCCGCGCAGCCTGCTCCACTTGGCGCTCAGCTCCTGATTCAGGGCCTCGGCCAGCTCGGCGGTATGGCCGGGCAGGGCGGAGTAGCGGATGCCCTGCTCGCTGATCCGGGCAAAGGCGGGCTGCAGGGCGGTCATCAGCTCGGTCTTGAGCTGGCTGTCCAGCGCGTCGCGGGTGTAGGCGTTTTCCACATTGCCGCAGACATTGGTGTAAAACAGGATGGGGTTGACCACCCGGTAGCTGTATTCGCCGAAGCACCGGATGCCGATGTCGATATCGATACCGGCGCGCTGGTCCACCACCCGGAAGGGCACCGGGTTGGGGGTGCCGTACTTGTTGCCGGTGAGCTCCCGGGTATTGATATAGTAGATGCGCTGGTCGGAACCGGCCTGCCCGCCAAAGCTGAATCGCTTGCCCAGCTCGGCAAACACGCTGTCGATGTTCTTCAGTCCGCCGCTGAGCAGGGAGGGCTGGGTGCCGGTGCTGTAGGTGTACTCGCCGGGTTCGGCACAGAGGTCCACCACCTTGCCTTGCTCCACGATCAGCACGCACTGGCCATCGGCCACGGCGATCACAGAGCCGTCCGAGATGACGTTTTCGCTGCCGTGCCGGTTGGCAGAGCGGCCATTGGTCCGCTTCTGGCCCTTGACGGCCAGCACCTCCGCAGGCAGAGCGTCACAATAAAAATATTCCTTCCACTGGTCGCCCATCACGCCGGATGCCGCGCCCATGGCTGCTTTGATGAGACCCATAACTTCAATCTCCTTTTGTGCCGGGCAGTGCCCCAAAGCGGGGAATGGCTCCCCCGGGCGCTGCGGAATTTGGGACAAGTATAACATAATCCGGGAAATTGTAAAAGCGATTTGGCAAAAAGGCGAAAGAAAAACTTATTCTTGCTTTTTTGCCCCGGCGGGTGTACAATACCCTACGAAAAACAAAACACAGGGGAGCTCGTAAGGCGGGCTGAGAGGAAGTAACCAAACTTCGACCCTTGACCTGATGCGGATAATGCCGCCGTAGGAAGTCATAGGAAAATGATTTTTTGCAGGAGGCACCGCTGTGGTGTCTCCTGTTTTTTGTTGCCGCAAGCCGCCGCAACGGGCGGCTCCGGGCTGAGGGGGAGCGCCCTGAGCCTTGAAATAACTGCGATGGGAAGCCGTGTTCCGGCGTGAGAGGAGGCCAGCAAGCCTCGACCGCTTTTTGAGAAAGAGGAGTTACCAATGAAAAAATTCTCTGTGAAAAAGCTGGCTCTCGCTGGAATGTTCTGCGCCCTGTGCGTGGTGGGCAGTGTGTTCAGCTTCCCGATGTTCGGCAGCAAGTGCGCCCCCGTGCAGCACATGGTCAATGTGCTCTGCGCCGTGCTGCTGGGCCCCTGGTGGGGCGTGGGCGTGGCCTTTGTGGCCTCGCTGCTCCGCAATATCCTGGGGCTGGGCAGCCTGATGGCCTTCCCGGGCAGCATGTTCGGTGCCCTGCTCTGCGGCCTGGTCTACGCAAAGACCAAAAACCTGATCGCCACCCTGGTGGGCGAGGTGTTCGGCACCAGCATTTTGGGCGGCCTGTGCGCTTACCCGGTGGCCATCTGCCTGATGGGCAAGAGCGCCGGTGACATCGCGTTCTACGCCTACATCGTGCCCTTCCTCATCTCCACCGCTGTGGGTGCGGTCATTGCGGGCGTGCTGGTGTACAGCCTGCAGCACTCCGGTGCCCTGCGCTCCATGCAGAGCAGCCTTTCCTGACGGGGGTGCGTCATGTTTGCAGAGCAGTTTGCCAATGTCCGCACCAAAAGCCCCCTCGTTCATAATATCACCAACTACGTCACCGTGAACGACTGCGCCAACATGGTGCTGGCCTGCGGTGCTTCGCCCATTATGGCCGACGATGCCGCCGAGGTGGAGGATATCACCACCATCTGCGGCGGGCTGAACATCAACATCGGCACCCTGAACAGCCGCACCATTGAATCCATGCTCAAGGCGGGCAAAAAGGCCAATGCACTGGGCCACCCCGTGGTGCTGGACCCTGTGGGCGCAGGCGCTTCTGCCCTGCGCACCGAGACGGCCTACCGCCTGCTGGACGAGGTGCGGTTCACGGTCATCCGGGGCAACATCTCCGAAGTAAAGACGCTGGCTTCCGGCGCGGGCACCACCAAGGGCGTGGATGCCGATGTGGCCGACAGGGTCACCGAGGAGAATCTGGACGGCGCGGTGGCCTTTGCCAAGGCTTTTGCCGCAAAGACCGGTGCCGTTGTGGCTATCACCGGTGCCATTGACATCGTGGCCGATGGGGCAAAGGCCTACTGCATCCGCAACGGCCACCCAATGATGAGTGCCATCACCGGCACGGGCTGCCAGCTCTCTGCCCTGACGGCGGCCTTTATCACCGCCAACCCCGGCCAGCCGCTGGAGGCTGCGGCTGCCGCCGTCTGCGCCATGGGCCTTGCGGGCGAGATCGCCCATGCACGGCTGACCCCGCTGGACGGCAACGCCACCTACCGCAATTACATCATTGATGCCATTTACAATATGACTCCGGCTCAGCTGGAAGAGGGTGCCAAGTATGAAGTGCGCTGAAGAATATATGCGGCTCTACGCCGTCACCGACCGTGCCTGGGTGGGCCGTCAGACCCTCTATCAGCAGGTGGAGAGCGCCCTGAAGGGCGGGGTGACCTGCGTTCAGCTGCGGGAAAAGGAGCTGGACGAGGAAGCCTTCCTGAAGGAGGCATTTGAGCTCCACGACCTGTGCAAAAAGTACAACGTGCCCTTTTTTATCAACGATAACGTGGACATTGCCATCCGCTGCCACGCCGAGGGCATCCATGTGGGGCAGGAGGATATGGCCGCTGCTCAGGTGCGCCAGCGCGTGGGCGATGAGATGATGATCGGTGTATCCGTCCACAGCGTGGAGGAGGCTCTGGAGGCCGTCCGGCATGGTGCCGACTGTCTGGGCGTGGGGGCAGCTTTCTCTACCCACACCAAGTCAGACGTGGATGTTCTGCCCGAGGGCATGATGAAAGCCATCTGCGATGCCGTGGACATCCCCGTTGTGGCCATCGGCGGCATCCACAAGGAGAACCTGCTCCGGCTCAAGGGCACCGGCGTGAACGGTGTGGCCCTTGTCAGCGCGATCTTCGGCGCGGAGGACATCGAGGCCGAGTGCAGGGAGCTGAAGGCACTGGCGGAGCAGCTGTAAGGCGGCTCGCCCTCTCAGTCATCGCTGGCGCGATGCCAGCTCCCCCAAAGGGGGAGCCAATTGCGCACAGAGGAAAGGCTGCGCAAAAACCTATTTCCGGTACGTTCAGCGCGCAAAGCGCTGTTCAGGATAAAAGAAACATTTGGAGGAAAGTACCATGCAGAACTACACCACACAGATGGACGCTGCCCGCAAGGGCATCGTCACGCCGGAAATGGAGATCGTGGCCAAAAAGGAATACCGCACCACGGAGGAGATCCGTCAGCTGGTGGCTGAGGGCAAGGTGGCCATTCCCGCCAACAAGCACCACACCTGCCTGAACCCCGAGGGCATCGGTTCCATGCTGCGCACCAAGATCAACGTGAATCTGGGCGTTTCCCGCGACTGCAAGGATTACAACGTGGAGATGGAAAAGGTGATGAGCGCCGTCAATATGGGCGCGGAAGCCATCATGGATCTGTCCAGCCACGGCAACACCCAGCCCTTCCGCCAGAAGCTGACCCACGAGTGCCCCGTGATGATCGGCACTGTGCCCGTGTACGATTCCGTCATCCACTATCAGCGCGACCTTGCCACCCTGACCGCGCAGGATTTCATCGACGTGGTGCGCCTGCACGCTGAGGACGGCGTGGACTTTGTCACCCTGCACTGCGGCATCACCCGCAAGACCATCGACCAGATCCGCACCCACAAGCGGAAGATGAACATCGTCAGCCGCGGCGGCTCTCTGGTGTTCGCCTGGATGAGCATGACCGGCAACGAGAACCCCTTCTACGAGCACTTTGACGAGATCTGCGAGATCTGCGCCGAACACGACGTGACCATCTCGCTGGGCGATGCCTGCCGCCCCGGCTGCCTGGCCGATGCCACCGATGTCTGCCAGATCGAAGAGCTGGTGCGTCTGGGCGAGCTGACCAAGCGCGCCTGGGCACACAACGTGCAGGTCATGGTGGAGGGCCCGGGCCATGTGCCCCTGAATCAGGTGGCCGCCAACATGGAGGTGCAGAAGAGCATCTGCATGGGCGCTCCCTTCTATGTGCTGGGACCCCTCGTCACCGACATTGCCCCCGGCTATGACCACATCACGGCTGCCATCGGCGGTGCCGTTGCCGCCATGAGCGGTGCAGCCTTCCTGTGCTATGTTACCCCCGCCGAGCATCTGGCTCTGCCCAACGTGGACGATGTGAAACAAGGCATCGTGGCCTCCAAGATCGCCGCCCATGCGGCCGATATCGCCAAGGGCATCCCCCATGCCCGGGATATCGACGATAAGATGGGCGATGCCCGCCGCGTGCTGGACTGGGATGCCCAGTTCGCCTGCGCCCTGGACCCCGAGACCGCCAAGGCCATCCGGGATGCCCGCCTGCCTGAGGATGACCACAGCGACACCTGCTCCATGTGCGGCAAGTTCTGCGCCGTCCGCAGCATGAACAAGGCACTGGCCGGGGAATACATCGACATCCTGTAACACAGCGTTTTCTTCCTTCTCAGCCGTCCGGTTTTGCTCGCCGGGCGGCTTTTTTGCTTGTCTCTGGGCGGGGAACAGGTTTCCTGCTTTACAGAAAAGGGAAAGCATTGTAAAATAGATGGGTAAGTAATAAAATATCCGGCGGGAAGCCCCTGCCGGAGAACGAGGAATAAAAATCATGGCAAGATCGAATATCCGGGTGCTGGCTCTGGACTTGGACGGCACCCTGACCAATGACGAAAAGATCGTTACCCCCCGCACCCGCGCGGCGCTGGATGCCGCCGCCGCACAGGGTGTGACCATCGTGCTGGCCTCCGGCCGCCCCACGGCGGGCATTCTGCCGCTGGCAAAGGAGCTGGGGCTGGACAAAAAGGGTGGCTGTGTGCTGGCCTACAACGGCGGCAAGATCATGGACTGCATGACCGGCGAGGCCCTGTATCAGGTGCAGCTGGGAGCGGAGTTCGTCCCGGAGCTCTGCGAATTTGCAGCCCGGCAGGACGTGGCCATCCTGACCTATAACAGCGAGGGCATCGTGTGTGAGCGGGATCAGGACGTGTGGGCAAACAAGGAGTGCTTTACCACAAAGCTGCCGATGATCCATGTGGATGATCTGGCCTCCTATGTGGACTATCCGATCTGCAAAATGCTCATCACCCTTGACCCTGCCCGGCGGGATGCTGTCTGTGCCGCCGGAAAGGAGCAGTTTGCGGGCCGGATCGACCTGTACCCCTCCAGCCCCTTCTTCATCGAGGCCGTGCCGCTGGGCGTGGCAAAGGACAGGAGCCTTGCCGCCCTGCTGGAGCGGATGGGCCTGACCCGGGAGAACCTGATGGCCTGCGGCGACGGCCTGAACGACCGCTCCATGATCTCCTATGCCGGGGTGGGCGTTGCCATGCAGAATGCCGAGGATGCCGTCAAGGCTGTGGCCGATTACGTTACCGCCGCCGACAACAACCACGACGGCGTGGCCGAGGCCATCGAAAAATTTATCCTGAACTGAGAGGAACACAAACAACAATGCCACGCAATCTGGTTTTATTTGATCTGGAATGGAACATCGGCTATAAGCCGTATCTCTTTAATTATCATGGCGTGCAGCAGACCTTCCGGGGCGAGATCATCGAGATCGGCGCAGTGAAGATCGACGAGGATGCCAATGTGCTGGATACCTTCTCCATCCACCTGCGGCCCCGCATTTTCCGCACCCTGCAGCACCACATCGCCAAGGTGACGGGCCTGACCCAGGCCGACCTGGACCGGGGCGAGCCCATCGTGCAGGGGCTGCGCCGCTTTATGCAGTGGTGCGGCCCGGATGCCGAGTTTGCCGAGTGGGGCATGGATGACGTACCGGTGCTCAAGCAGAACCTTTTCCTCTGTAATCTGGACGAGAGCCGCCCCACCCAGTGGTATGATCTGCAGCAGATCTTCCTGCGGGAGCACCCCCGCAAGGAGGGCGAGGGCATGACGCTGGAAAGCGTTGTGACCCGGATGGGCATCCCGATGGAGCGCCCGTTCCACGATGCCCTGTCCGATACCCTTTACACCGCCGATGTCTGCCGCAAGCTTGACCTGCGGGCGGGTCTGGCGGCCTACCCCACCGAGGAGGAATCCCTGCGGGCAAGCCTCTGCCCCGCCCCCGGTGATTACCGGGACTTCCGGGTGTTCCGCGGCTATGTGGAGCAGTCCACCTGGCGCAGCGACCCAAAGATCATCACTGCCAGCTGCCCGGTGTGCGGCGGGGATCTGCAGCCGGACGATATCTGGCTGAAAAAGGGCAACAGCGGCTGGTATACTCTGTCTGTCTGCCCTGCCTGCGCCGGTACCGGCAATGAGGTTGGAAAGGGCGTATTCCAGCGCTATAAGCTGGCCCGGCGGGACGGCCTGCACTGGAGCTTTGCCCGCTGCGTCCAGATCCCGGACGAAGCCGGGCTTGCCCGCTGGGAACGGATGCGCGCCCAGCAGATCGAGCGGATGCAGGCCCGGGCCGAAAAGGCCGCCGCTGAAGCCGCCGGAAAAGCATAAAGATTCCCGCCCTGTGCAGGAAATGCCCCCGCAGTCTCGTAGTATAGGTGATGTGACAAAAAGCTCGTATTTTGTTCACGGGTGTGTCATAGAAACCGGATATACTAAAGAAAAATGAGAGGGAAGGAACACGCGGGATGGAAATGACGATGATAGGCTGGCTTCACCAGCTGGGAACGCTGGAATTCTGGAAGGCCCTGCTGGAAGGCTTTGGCGGCCTTGGCCCCATTGCGCCCGTGATCCTTGCAATGGTGGAATCCTTTTTTCCGCCGCTGCCGCTCATTGCCATTGTGGCGCTGAATGTTGCGGCCCACGGCGGGCTTCTGGGCTTTGTGTACAGCTGGGCCGGGGTGATGCTGGGCGGCACTGTGATGTTCCTGCTCTGGCGGCGTGTCGTCAAGCGTTTTTTCTGGAAATTTGCCCGCCGCTCGGCAAAGCTGCAAAAGGCGGAGCAATGGGTCAGCCGGTTCGACACCGCGTCCCTGTTCATGCTGTCGGTCCTGCCCTTTACGCCTTCGTCCTTTATGCACTTTGCCTTTGGCATCTCTGATTTTGACGAGAAGCGCTACCTTGTCACCATGCTGCTGGGCAAGGGCGTGATGGTGGCCATGATGGCCCTTTTCGGGCAGTCGCTGGTGTCTGCCATGAAGAACCCGTTCTACCTCGTGCTTGCCATCGCCATCTGGGCGGGAATGTACTTTGCCAGCAAGCACTTCTGTAAAAAGCACGAGATCGATTGAATCGGCGCAGAGCTGCCGCTGAAATGCCGGCGCCTGCGTTTTGCTTGACTTCTCCCCCCGGCCCGGCTATAATACAGATGTATCAGGAAAAATGCGTTTACCCGGGCAGAGTAGCGCAAAGGTGAGCTGGACAGAGAGAACGGGCCGTTGGCTGGGAGCCTGTTTGCAGCAGCGTGTGTGAAGTGCGCCCGGGCAGCACGCCGCGGGAAACCTGCTGGGGAGTATCGCGGCGCGGCAGCCGCCGTTATCGGCTTTGAGCGACAAACAGAAGTGGAACCGCGATTTTGAAAACCGCCTTCGATGTGATATGGGAGACTGTATCACATCGGGGGCTTTTTTACTTCTCTGTTTTCGTAAGTCAGCGAAGCGAGACTGAGAGGTTCTGCTGCGGCTTTTGTTTGCCCTACAAGAAGGAGAGTTCTTATGCAGATTTTCAACACCCTGACCCGACAGAAGGAAGAGTTTGTGCCGCAGGTGCCCGGCGAATACCGCATCTACGTCTGCGGCCCCACCGTTTACAACTATATCCACATCGGCAACGCCCGCCCGCTGATCGTGTTCGATACCCTGCGCCGCTATCTGGAATACCGCGGCAACAAGGTCATCTATGTCTCCAACATCACCGATATTGATGACAAGCTCATCAAGAAGGGCCAGGAGGAGGGCACCTCCATGAAGGAAGTGGCCCAGCGCTTTGAGGCCGAGTACCTCAAGGATGCCGCCGGTCTGAACTGCAAAAAGCCCACCGTCCAGCCCCGTGCAACGGAGCACATCCAGCAGATCCTGGACATCGTCAAGGACCTGATCGATTCCGGCCACGCCTACGTTGCCAAGAACGGGGATGTCTACTTCCGCGTCAAGAGCGATCCGGAGTACGGCAAGCTGAGCCACCTCAAGCTGGACGATCTGGAGAGCGGCAACCGCGAGCTGCGCAGCCAGATGGAGGATGACCTGAAGGAAGACCCCGCCGACTTTGCCGTCTGGAAGGCTGCCAAGCCCGGCGAGCCCGCCTGGGAAAGCCCCTACGGCATGGGCCGCCCCGGCTGGCATATCGAGTGCAGCGCCATGAGCCGCACCCATCTGGGCAAGACCATCGACCTGCACTGCGGCGGTCAGGATCTGATCTTCCCCCACCACGAGAACGAGATCGCCCAGAGCGAGTGCGCCAATGGCTGCGAGTTTGCCCACTACTGGATGCACAACGGCTTCATCAACGTGGATAACCAGAAGATGTCCAAGAGCCTGCACAACTTCTTCACCGTCCGCGATGTGGCAGACCTCTACGGTTACGAGCCCATCCGCTATTTCATGCTGACCGCAGGCTACCGGATGCCCCTGAACTACACCGTGGACCTCATCGAGAGCTGCAAGAACAGCCTGGAGCGCCTCTACACCTGCCGTGAGAACCTCGATTTTGCCCTGAGCAAGACCGCGTTTGGCACCGATGAGACCCTGACCGCCAAGGCAGACGAGGCCCGCGCCAAGTTCTGCAAGGCCATGGACGATGACCTGAACACCCCCGATGCGCTGGCTGCCGTGTTCGATCTGGTCAAGGAGATCAACACCCTGTCCGCTGCTTCCTCCAAGGCTGCGCTGGAGGCTGCCGCCAAGGCGTTCGATGAGATCACCGGCGTGCTGGGCCTGATGTACAACCGCAAGAAGGACGAGGTGCCCGCTGAGGTGACGGAGCTGGTGGAAAAGCGCGCCGCCGCCAAGAAGGCCAAGGACTGGGCCGCTGCGGATGCCATCCGTGCGCAGCTCACCGAGATGGGCTGGGCTGTCAAAGATACCGCCCAGGGCCCGCAGCTGAGCAAAATTTAACTTGAATCCCGTTATTGACCTGTACGGTACAATGCGGTAAAATGAGGGTGCGGGAACACTGTGCTGTGTGTTCCACGCACCCTTATTTTTGCATGATACAAGAACCTATATAAAAGGAGGTCTTTGGCTGATGAAAACCAAACGGCTGATCTCATTGCTGCTGGCGGCAGTGTTCGCCCTGAGTGCGGCGGCCACACCGGCGCTGGCGGCTTCGGCGGGCAGCGAACTGCCTGCCCTGACCACCGCAGGCGTGGATGAGACCAACAGCGTTGTCTCGATCCGCCTGACCGCAGACGGGGATCTGACCTATGGCTCCCCCTTTACCCTGAGCGTCCAGACCACCCCGGCAGATACCCAGTATATCGGCGTGGTGATGGGCACCAGCGGCGAAGCGCAGGGCTATG
Organism: Faecalibacterium hominis (ex Afrizal et al. 2022); assembly: GCF_049545105.1. Lineage (NCBI taxonomy): Bacteria > Bacillati > Bacillota > Clostridia > Eubacteriales > Oscillospiraceae > Faecalibacterium > Faecalibacterium hominis (ex Afrizal et al. 2022). Next base: position 2,356,419 of record NZ_CP186860.1, read on the forward strand.
TGACCCTGATCCTTTCGGGCAAGATCCGCACTCTGCTCAAGATGATCCCCCTGCCGAAAAAGATGTCGGCGAACCCTGAGCAGGAAGAGGAGTTCAACATCTACGCCTACATCAAGCAGCTGATCGACGGCAACGACGTGAGCGTGCTGCTGCGGGTGGCTGATGAAGTGGTCTCTGTGATGGATGTCCTGAAATTCTACATCCCCACGCTGAAGGATGTCTCCACCGGCATGAAGCTGTCGCTGGAGCTCATCCGCAAATATCTGCCTGAGGGCGTGTTCAGCCGCATTTATCTGGACGAGCAGCCTACGGAAGCCGGCAGCTATGTGGGCGGTGCTGTGGCGCTGGAATCCGGTGATGTGAACACCGCCGGTATGGCGTTCTTCCGCATCAAGCCCAAGAGTGCAGGGGTGCGTGTCTACTGGGCACAGGAGCTCCCCGCCAGCATGACTGCGGCGGAGGCCCAGAACTACAACATCACCGCCGTGGTCGAAAGCGACGGCCAGGTGGTCGAGGGCGGCAAGGTGACCTACACCTATAAAAAGAAGAGCGGTCTCTTCGATTTCCTGGGCACGACCCAGAGCGGGTTCCCTACCGAGCCCGGCGAGTATATCCAGACGGCCAAAGCCGCCGGAAACTACTCCAGCAGCGAGATCAGCCGGACGATCGTGATCCAATAACTGAATAAGCAAAAAACCTCCCTGCCACGCCGGCAGGGAGGTTTTTGTTTGTTCTTACATCCTTATTGGCGCTTACATCCGGAACCGCCAGCCCCAGCCGCCGCCACAGCAGCAGTTGCACAGCAGGTTGAGCAGGATCATGCTCCAGCACCAGCGCATCAGGCCGCCGGGCTGGGCGTAGGTGGTCTGGGTGCGGTAGGTGCGGCCCGGGTCCTGCAGATTGCGCAGGTTCATCTGGTACTCGGTGTTGCCAGGCTCCATCTGGGCGGCGCGGCGGGCATCCTGCAGGGCATCGATGCTGTTGCCCAGGCCCTGATTGGTCAGCGAGGAGAGATAGTACCACCGGGCGGTGCGCACGGTGATGCCGTCCAGCACGCGGCGGGCCTCGGGGTAGCGCTGGTTGATGATAAAGTTGCGGGCGGCCTGCATCTCAGGCGTGTCCGCACCGTTGTAGCCGGGGCCGCGCTGCTGCTGATAATTGCCGCCAAAGCCAAATCCGAACCCGAAGGGGTCATAACCGAAGCCAAAGTCTCCGAAATCCCCGTTGGAGTAACCGTTCTGCTGGTACCCCTGCTGATAGCCGCCGTAGGAGGGGCCGCTCTGCTGGCCGTAGGCACCGCCGTAGCCGCCGCCCATCTGGGGGCCGGTCTCGCCCTTGGTGATGGCATCGTATGCCGCCTGCACCTCCTTGAAGTGCTCTTCGGCGGTGGGGTCGTTGGGATTCAGGTCAGGGTGCCAGCGCTTGCACTTGGCACGGTAAGCCTTTTTGATCTCGTCTTCACTGGCACCGCGCTGGATGCCCAGAACCTCATAGGGGTCTCTCATCGGTCTACTTCCTCACGTCTCTATTACCATCTGTGCGGCCACTGTGCCGCACAAGCAATCTTTAGTGTACAGGACTGGAACGGAAAAATCAAGGAAAACCGCCGGGATCAGGCGGTTTTGTCCTTCTTTTTTGCGTTTTTGCAGTGATATTTGAGCCACACGCCCGAATACAGGATGTTGCGCAGAAGGTCAACGTCCTCCACACAGGGCAGGCGCTCAAAGCTGCGGGCGCAATTGGCCAGCAGCAGCTCAAAGATCTCCCGCATCTCTTCCTCGTACCCGGGTTCTCTGCTCAGGGTGCGCAGGGAATTGTATGCGCCCTTGCGCTCGTCCCGGGCCAGGTCGTCGTAGGCATCCAGCAGGTAGATGTACTTGCCCAGATTGAAGCCGATGCTGCGCAGTTCCGGGGACCAGTGGTCCTGCCTGTAATCGAACAGCTCGGCCATCAGCTCCCCAAAGCAGCCGGAAACGGCATCCAGATCCTCGCTGCCCTCGGCCTCGTACCGGGCCAGCCGATCCAGACAGGTGCGGATGGCGCTGCACTGGCGGGGCCAGCGGGCGGCGGCCTGCTGCGTGGGGGCAGCAAGCATCTTTTCAAAGCCCAGGCCCAGCAGGCTGTGGTCGTCGTTCCACTTGTCCTGCGCGTTGTAGTAGTGCAAAGCCACGCTCAGGTCTGCGCAGTAATCGGTGGGGCCGCTGGAACGCCACTCCACCTTCCGGATGGGGTGGATGGGGCAGTGGTCACAACCTGCCGCACAGGCGCTTTCGCCCTCGTACAGGCTGCACAGCAGCAGATCCAGAAAGGTCAGGTCATAGCTCAGGGTCAGCCGCCCCCGGGTGCCGTGCAGCGCGCCGATGCGGCGGCAGAGCCCGCAGTAGGCCGAGCGGTACCGCGCCTGTGCCTCCGGGCTGAGTGCGGCCTGATTCGGGATAACATATCCGAACATGGCTCAGCTCTTCTTGATGAACTGGGTGCCGCAGCGGGGGCAGGAGATCTGGATGCGGCCGCGGCCGCGGGGCACGCGCAGCTTCTGGCGGCACTGGGGGCAGCGGTAGTAGTGATAGACCTTGCGGTTGGCCCACTGCTCCTTCCAGCCCTTGAACTTGTTGTCCACCCGGTCCTTCAGGGTGTAGAACTTGTAGTTCTCCTCGGTGCGTTTGGAGATGTTCCGGCTGAAGGTGCGGTAGTAGCAGAAGATCAGCAGGGCCGCGCCCAGATAGGTGAACAGGTTGACCCGGCTGATGATGGCGATGAGGAGCAGCGCCAGCGAGGCAATGCTCAGGAATTGGTTCAGGCCATCGGTGCCATAGCGGCCGATCATAAACTGACGAAGTTTCTCTCTCATAGATTTCCGGTCCTTTGTCCTCAAGAATAACCCTCTCAGCCACGCGGACGCATGGACAGAGAGGGCGTTTGATTGTTCACAACAATAGAATATCAGCCAACCATGATAAAACTTTGAACAGATTGCAAATCTACCATGAAAGGACGAAATTTAATTGGCATTCTCTGCACCGGAGCGCTTGCGCACGGTCAGGGCGGCCTCCACATCCAGCGCGCCCTCCATTCGGCAGTGCAGCACGGCACGGCCTGCCTCACCGGTGGTGGCAAGGTAGGTGCCCGCCATGCCGCCCCGCAGGGGGACGATGGCCGGGCCCAGGATCTTTACCGGGCCTTCCACGCTGAGCTGAACGGCCTCGCCGCAGTAGGGCAGCAGGTTGCCGTTCTGGTCGATGGCCCGCAGGCTGACCGCCGCGCAGTCCCAGGTGGGGCCGTCGGTCAGGATGGGATTGTGCACTACGCATTCCAGCCGAACCGACTGCACCGGCTCCTTGACCACGGTGCGGACGGTGCGCCCGTGCCAGACTGCCTCAAACCGGTAAACGCTGGACGGCCCGCCCAGCACGCCGATGTATTTGTAGTACATCCGGAGCAGGTCGTTTGCGCTCAGCCGCAGGGAGAGCATCCGCGCCCGGGAGAGAGGCGAAAGGTTCAGCGCGTCCCGGCGCATCTCGTTGAGGATGGCCGCCACCTGCGGGGCCGTGCTCTGGTCAAGGCCCTCATACTTTTCCAGCAGGGAGCCGACGAAATCCTGGATCTCGATGGGCGGGTGGGGCAGGGCGGCAAAGCGGCCCCGGCGGTCGGGGGTGAACTCGGCAATGAAATCGTTGCCCCGGTAGAGGCGGACGCTCTCGGCGTTGGTGAACACCCAGCAGGCCCCGGCAAAGCCGCCGGGGTGGTCGCCCAGTGCCATGCTGGAAGAGACCTCGAACACCACGTCCGAAGGGGAGCGGGGCGTTTTCTGGCTTGCGTAGACGGCGGCAGAGAGCTTCGGGTTGCGGAACAGGTCTGTCACGCCGTGGTAGCAGATGCGGTCGCCGCTGCCGAACTCGCGGTGGGTGTTGTAATCGGCCATGCACCAGCCAAGGGCACCGGCCACGCCCTGCTGGGCAATGGCATCGTTGAGGACGGCAGCATGGCGCAGGGCCTGTGCCAGCCGGTGCGGCTCATCGTCAAAGGCTTTGGCCGGGAACTGCTGGCCCCCGAACTCGCTGATGAGGTAACCCTTGCGCAGGTCAGGCGTAATGGCAGACCGGGGCTCGCAACCCGGGCCGCGGCCGGAATAGGAGTAATCGTTGTAGGCGTAAACATCCTCGAGCAGCTGGCTCTTGCGGGCGATCCGCACGCCGCCGGTGGGGCGGGTGGGGTCCAGCCGATGGACAGCCTCGTTGGTGCGCTTGTAAAAGGCCTCGTTGTCGGAACTGCCGTTCACCCGCACGCCCCACAGGAACACGCTGGGGTGGTTGCGGCACTGGCAGACCATCTCGCGGCAGTTCTGCAATGCCTGGGCCTGCCAGGCTTCATCCCCGATGTGCTGCCAGCCGGGCATCTCCACGAACACCAGCAGGCCCAGCTCATCGCAGGCATCCAGAAAAGCCGGGCTCTGGGGGTAGTGGCTGGTGCGCACTGCATTGCAGCCCAGCTGCTTTTTCAACAATTGGGCATCCAGCTGTTGAATGCTGTCCGGCATGGCATAGCCCTGATAGGAGTAGCTCTGATGCCGGTTCAGGCCCCGCAGCTCCACCCGCTGGCCGTTCAGATAAAAGCCCCCGGCCACGAACTGGATGGTGCGGAAGCCGAACCGGGTGCTCTTTTCGTCCAGCACCCGGTCGGGCAGGCCGCTGGTGCCGGGCCGGATGAGCCGGACGGTCAGGGTATAGAGGAAGGGGTGCTCCACGCTCCAGGGGTGCACGCCGTTCAGGGTGCCCACAATGGGCAGGCTGAGCTCACCGCTGTACAGGGCTCTGCTCCCGGCGGGGCTGCGGATCTCGGCCTGCAGGGTGCAGCCGATGGTCTCGCCCACTGTGGAGGAATAGATGCGGAAATCGCCCTCGGCCTGCGCCTCGATAAAGATGTCGCGCAGGTAGGCTGGCTCCTTCACGTCCAGACTGACGGCCCGGTAGATGCCGCCGTAGGTCAGAAAATCGATCTGCCCGCCGAAGGGAGGAATGTTCAGGTCCTCCCGGCTGTCGCACCGGACAGCTACCACATTTTTTTGGCCCAGCAGCAGCGATTCGGTCAGGTCCACAGTAAAGGCGGTGTAGCCGCACCCGTGGTGGAACACCCGCCGCCCGTTGCAGAACACGGTGGCATCGTGGGCCACGGCTCCAAAGGTCAGCAGTACTGTGCGGCCCTGCCACTCTTTGGGCGCAAAAAACTCCCGCCGGTAGCCGGACACCCGCTGGTATTCGTTCTCGTTGCAATAGTTGTAGGGCAGCGTTTTGACCGTGTGGGGCAAGCGCACCGGCTCCAGCTCCACCCCGGTGCATTCGGGGCGGACGATGGCGGGATCAAAGGTGGGGGCAAACAGCCAGCCGTCGTTCCAATCGTAGTGTTCCATAGCCTGTCTCCATCGCTCTGCACAAAAAAATTCTTACCCTTATGCTACCACAAAGTTGTGAACGAAAAAAGCACTCCGTCCCTTATTTTTTCCGTTTTTGCAGAAAAAGCTGTTAAAATCAAAAAAGCCCCCGCCGGGCAGGCGGGGGTGACATGAAACTCAGCGGATGAAATTGGTCATGGGGCGGCGGGGATTTTCGGGGTGGGTGATGCCGTTTGCTTTGCCCAGTTCGATGCACTTGAGCAGCCAGGCCATGTTCCGGCCCAGCTCCCGCATCACGGCACAGCCCTCTTCATCCTCCAGCACCTGCTCGGGTTTGGAGCCGTGGACCATGGGCCAGTAGGAACCGCTGACCAGCGGCATGTGGAAGAACTCGGGGTACTTCACCAGCTGGTCCAGCGTGGTGGTGGTGCCGGCGCGGCGGGCCGAAGCGCAGATGGCGGCGGGCTTGTAGGCCAGATACTTGCCGCCCGCGTAGGCCAGACGGTCCATGAAGCTGGTCATGTTGCCGGAGGCGGACGCATAGTGGACAGGTGTGCCGAACACAAAGGCATCGGCAGTCTTGGCCTTTTCGATGGCCTCGTTGACCACGCCGCCGAACACGCAGCCCTTACCGGCGGCACAGCCGCCGCAGCCGATGCAGCCGCCCACCGGCTTTGTGCCGACGTTCAGGATCTCGGTCTCGATGCCGCTGGCGTTCAGCTCCCCGGCGATCAGGGACAGGGCGGTATAGGTGCAGCCCTTCTCGTGGGGGCTGCCGTTGATGAGCAGGACTTTCATAAGCAGATACTCTCCTTTTTTGGCAAAACGCGCCGCACATGGGGCGCTTTGCCCTGATTTTAGCACAATTGCATCCTGAGTGCAACGCGTGCCCTTGACAAAGAGTTGCGTTTTGACGATAATATGGAGATACGAAAACACGAAACAGCTGCTGGCCGGGCAGGGGGCCCGGACAGCGGGAGAAGGAGGCAGATACATGCGCGTTATTGCAGGAGAAGCACGGGGCCGCAGGCTGGAAGCCCTGCCCGGCACCGAGATCACCCGCCCGACGATGGATCAGGTCAAGGAGGCCATGTTCAGCATCGTTCAGTTCGACCTGCCCGGTGCCCGGGTGCTCGACCTCTACGCAGGCAGCGGCCAGCTGGGCATCGAGGCCCTGAGCCGGGGTGCGGCCCGGTGCGTGTTCCTGGACGAGAACCGGGAGGCCGTGAACATCGTGATGAAGAACTGCAAGAACTGCGGCGTGTTTGACCGCAGCCGGGTCAACATCGGCGAGGCGGCACGGTATCTCTCCGCCTGCCATGAGCAGTTCGACATCGTGCTGCTGGACCCGCCCTTCCACACCGGCACGCTGGAAAAGATCCTGCCCGGCGTGGACAAATGCCTGGCCCCGGGCGGCATTGTGATCTGCGAGAGTGAGACCGGCCTGGTGCTGCCTGCCGAGGTGGGCGGCATGACCCTGAAAAAACAGTATAAATACGGCAAAGTCCTGCTGTGGAAGTATGGTAAGCCCCGGCAGAGCGCCGGAGAGGGAGATGCGGAATGAACGTAAACGAGCTTTTGGATACCATTGAGGATACGCTGGAGGAGAGCGCCGGAATGCCCCTTTCGGGCGGCAAGCGCATCGTGGATGTGGAGCAGATCCGGGACTATCTGGACGAGATCCGCCAGAACCTGCCTGTGGAGCTGCGGCAGGCCCAGTCCATTGTCAGCGACCGTGCCCAGCTCATCGAATCGGCCAACGCACAGGCGCAGGCCATTGTAAAAAAGGCCGAGGAGCGCGCCCGTGTGCTGGTGAGCGAGGCCGAGATCGTCAAGGCGGCCCAGCAGCGCGCCGGAGAGATCGTCTCCGCCGCCCAGACCGAGGCCCGCACTGTCCGCCAGACCGTGACCGACTACTGTGATAATATGCTCAAGACCACGGAAGAGACGATGGCGGAAAACGCCGCACAGGTCAAAAATGTCCGTGCAAACCTGCGCCAGAGCCCCCGGAAACAGCTCTGATGCGGGAATATGAAATTTCCCGGTGAGAGCTTCCGGCCCCTGCAAGCAAAAACGACGGCTTGCAGGGGCTTTTTTTGGTACATTTTGAGAGAAAAAACAAAAGGGAAACTCTTGCAATCAGGGGCCTGTTTTGTTACAATAAAATTGTATCCTCAAGGCTGACCGGGCCACAAACTCCCGGCAGGCCGCAGGCCGCTTTCCCGGGCAGCAGCTCCGGGCAGAAAAGGGCGGCAGATGCAGGATCTTATCTGAGTTTTGAAAGGAGGCTGGGAACATGGACACAGAAAAAACAGCACAGCCCTTTGACCCGGCCTCGTTTGAGCATGTCCCGGTGCTGCTGAACGAGTGCCTGGACGGCCTGAAGATCGACCCGGCGGGCACCTATCTGGACGGCACGGCAGGCGGCGCGGGGCACTCCCGCCAGATCGCCCTGCGGCTGAACGGCGAGCAGGGCGGCAGGCTCATCTCGCTGGATCAGGACCCCGATGCCGTGCAGACGGCCCGGGCCCGGCTGGCGGGCCTGCCTGCCACCGTGGTGCAGATCAACTTCCGCTATGCCGGACAAGCTCTGGAGCAGCTGGGCATTGAAACGATCAACGGTGCGCTGCTGGATCTGGGGGTGTCCAGCCATCAGCTGGATGACGCGGCCCGGGGCTTTTCCTACCGGGCGGATGCCCCGCTGGACATGCGGATGAGCCAGGAGGGTGAGACGGCCGCCGATCTCGTGAACAGCGAGAGCCGGGAGGAGCTGGCCCGCATCCTGCGGGATTACGGCGAGGAGCCCTTCGCCTGGCAGATCGCGGGCAGGATCGTGGAAGCCCGGGAAACTGCCCCCATTGAAACGACATTGCAGCTGGCGGATATCGTGGCCAGCGCCATGCCCCCGGCGGAGCGCCGGAAGAACAAAAACCCCTCCCGCCGCACCTTCCAGGCACTGCGCATTGCGGTAAACCATGAGCTGGACGCACTGGAAGAGGGGCTGGATACCATTTTTGCGCATCTCGCACCGGGTGGAAGACTTTGCGTGATCACCTTCCACTCGCTGGAGGACCGGCTGGTCAAGAACAAGTTCCGCCGCTGGTCCACCGCCTGCACCTGCCCGCCGGAGTTCCCGGTGTGCGTCTGCGGCGGCAAAGCCAAGGCAAAGCTGATCACACGCAAACCCATTGAAGCCAACACGCAGGAGCTGGAAGAGAACCGGCGCAGCCGCTCGGCCCACCTGCGGGTTTTGGAAAAGATCTGAGGGCGGCAAAGCCCCGGAGATGTGAGGAGGAGATCACCATGGGTCAGGCAGCATACGATATGACAGAGGTTCGGCGCAGAAGAGCGCCGCAGGCACAGCCCAAAGTCCCGCTGCGGGTAGAAAAGGGCGGCAAAAAGCGGCTGAACCCCGTGCGGGCCGCCATGCAGCACGCGCTGCAGCTGGTGGGCGCGGCTTTGCTGGTGGGCTTTGCGGTGAGCCTGCTGTGGAGCGAGGCACAGCTGGTGGAGCTGAATTCTCAGATCCAGAGCGCCAAGGCAGAGCTTGTGAGCGAGCAGAGCCAGTATACATACTACAACAGTGCCCTGAACAGCCGCACCAACATCACAAGTGTTGAGGAGACCGCCACACGCCTGGGGCTGATGAAGATCGACCAGAGCCAGATCACCTACATCCGGCTGGATGAGGGCAGCGTTCTGGTGCGCAAGGCATCCGCTGTGCGGCAGTGGTCGGATCTGCTCCACGATGGGGCAATGACCATTCTTGCCTCTGTCAGAACGGCAAAATAAACCAAACAACGAAAAGCGTGCGGCAGCGCACGCTTTTTCGGTTTTCTTCGGGAGTACGCAATGCAAACACCATCCTCCAATCCCAAAAAGAACAGTGCCCGCCGCCGCAGTGCGGACCCGCACGCACGGCTCAGTGCCCGGCTGCGTCATATCAGCTTTGGTGCCGCCGTGCTTCTTGTGGTGGCCGCCGCGCTGACCGTGATCTACAGCCTGTACAAGATCCAGATCCGCGACGGTGCCACCTACCGCCAGTACGCCGCCGAGCAGCAGCTGCTGGACAGCACCATTCAGGCCACCCGCGGTGAGATCTACGACACCAGCGGCATCACGCTGGCCTCCACCAGCGTGGTCTGGACCATCTGGGCCGACCCCTCTTACAGCACGGCCCTGTATACCACCACCACCGATCAGGATACCAAGGCGGAGACCCGCACCATCAATGAGGCCGCCATGAAGGAGGTCTGCACCCAGATCACCCTGCGCCTGCTTTCGGGCGATGGCGAGAGTCTGGACAGCGTGGACACCACTTCAGCAGAGTACCAGACCCAGTATCAGGCGGTCTGCGATGCCCTCTCCCAAAACGAAAGCTCCTATCAGGTGCTGGCCACCAAGGTCAACAACGCCATCAAGCTCTCCATTGAGGAATACGTCAAGACCTACAACAAGGCCCACAGCAAGAGCGGAAAATCCGCCGGTGCGCTGGAAAAGATCCTGGCCAAGCTGGGCCTGGGCCAGCAGGAGAGCGACGACGGCACCCCCACTGTCCGCAAGGGACGGGTGTCGGTGTCGGCCTCCAAGGGCTTCCAGCGGGATTACCCCTATGGCCGCTTTGCCGCCGCCGTGCTGGGCTTCTGCAATGCGGATGGTCAGGGCGTGTACGGTCTGGAAAACTCCTATGAGTCCACGCTGGCCGGTGTGAACGGCCGCACCATCACCCTGCGCAACGCCTACGGCAACGCCATTGCCGATGAAAACGCCACCACCTACGCCGCCAAGGACGGCTCCAATCTGGTGCTCTCGCTGGACGTGAACATTCAGGAAGTGGTGGAGCGCTACCTGAACGAGGCCGTGGCGGCCAACACCGTTGAGAACCGCGGCTGCGCCATTGTGATGAATGTCAAGACCGGTGCCATCCTTGCCATGGCCTCCAAGCCGGACTTTGACCCCAATGACCCGCAGGATTTCAGCGCCAATCTGGCCTACCTGACAGAGCAGGTGCAGGCTGAGCCGGAGCTGTACACCATCTACAAAAAAGACGAGAACGGCAACTACCTGCGGGACGAGAATGGCCAGAAGATCGCGGATGCGGAGGCCGACTACACCGGCACCTACCGGGATATCCAGTGGAAGAACAAGACCATCACCGAGCTGTACTACCCCGGAAGCGTGTTCAAGGTCATCACCGCCGCCATGGGTGTGGACAGCGGCAAGGCGACCTATTACACCACCCTGAACTGCTCCGGCGCGTACAGCGTGGCAAAGCAGACCTACCACTGTGCCGGCAGAAAGTCGCACGGGGCCCAGAATCTGGCTGAGGCCCTGCGCAACAGCTGCAACATCTACTTCATCCAGCTGGGCCAGCGTGTGGGCTCCAGCCTGTTCTATGATTATTTTGATGCCTTTGGCTTTACCGAGCGCACCGGTGTGGACCTGCCCAATGAGACCAGCTTCATGCAGTATTACAGCAAGAGCCGTCTGGGCGAGGTGGAGCTGGCCTCCTCCGCCTTTGGTCAGGCCATGGCCGTGACCCCGCTGCAGGTGTGCACCGCCATCTCGGCGGCAGTCAACGGCGGCTATCTGGTCACCCCCCATGTGGTGGATAAGATCACGGACCAGAACGGCAATGTGGTGCAGGAAATCGGCACCAACATCCGCCGCCAGGTCATCAGCGAGAGCGCCAGCGAGACCATCCGCCAGATCATGGAGTTTGAGGTGGGCGACGGCACCCAGGGCGGCGGCGGCAACGCCTACGTTGCAGGTTACCGCATCGGCGGCAAGTCCGGCACCTCCGAGCAGCTGAACATGGACCGCCGCGCCGATGGCGACTACAAGAAGGTGGCATCCTTTGCAGCTGTCCTGCCCGCCAACGACCCGGAGATCCTGGTCTACGTCATGCTGGACGACCCCAACAATGCCCGCACCGACTATTCCTCCATTCTGGCGGCTCCGGTGGTGGGCAACATCATCAGCGAGATCGCGCCCTATCTGGGCATCGCCACCGATGGCGTGGACCGCAGCGGCACCACCGTCAAGGTGCCCAACCTGACGGGCAAGGAGTGGAGCAACGCGCAGGTGCAGCTGAACATCAAGGGCTTGAAGCATCACCTGGCCGAGAGCGAATCCGACCAGACCGCCGCCCTTGTTACCTACCAGTACCCCCGCGCAGGGGCAGAGGTGCCCTACGGCACCACCGTTTATCTGTATACCGATACCTATGAGGGCAAGCACGCCGAGGTGCCGGACGTGACCGGCAAGAGCGCGGACTTTGCCCGGCAGATGCTGAACGCCGCAGGGCTCAACTGCACAGTCGAAGGTTCCGGCACGGTCCAGAGCCAGAGCGAGGCACCCGGCTCCAGCGTCCAGCGGGGAACCATCGTACATCTGATCTGTGGATAAAGGGGAATGAGAGTATGGAAGCAATTGCAGCAAACATCCTGTTGGAGGGTCTGGCCGTCAACGCGCTGGCCCAGTGCGAGACCCCGGTCACGCTGGTGACCACCGACAGCCGTGAGGTCTGCCCCGGGTGCATCTTTGTGGCGTTCCCGGGCGAAAAATTCGACGGCCATGATTTTGCCGCCAAGGCGCTGGAAAACGGCGCGCTCTGCGTGGTGCTGAACCACCCCGTGGAAGGCGTGCCGGAGGAGAAGAGTGTGATCTGCCCGGACAGCTACCACGCCATGATGGTGCTGGGTGCCAACTACCGCAGCCAGTTCCACCCCAAAGTGGTGGGCGTGACCGGCAGCGTGGGCAAGACCACCACAAAGCAGATGACCTACGCCGCCATTGCAGGCTTTGGCAGTACCATCAAGACCGAGGGCAACCAGAACAATGAGCTGGGCCTGCCCCGCACCATGTTCCGCATCGGCAAAGAGACCCAGTACGCCGTGGTGGAGATGGGAATGAGCCACGCCGGAGAGATCGAGCGCCTGAGCAAGTGCGCCCGCCCGGATGTGGGCATCATCACCTGCATCGGGGTGTCCCACATTGGCAACCTGGGCAGTCAGGAGAACATCTGCAAGGCAAAGCTGGAGATCTGCGCCGGTCTGCCGGAGGGTGCTCCGCTGGTGCTGAACGGGGATGATCCCTTCCTGCGCAAGGCCGTCCTGCCCGACCATGTCCGCCCGGTCTGGTTCAGCCTGGGCGATGAGAACGCTGATGTCTGTGCCCTGTCCATCCAGCAGGATGAAAAGGGCATGAGCTTTGTGCTGGAGGATCACGAGGAGGGCACTTTCCTCGTAAAGATCCCCGCCATGGGCCGGCACAACGTGGCCAACGCGCTGGCTGCCTACTGCGCCGCCACCCGTCTGGGGCTGAATGCCCGCCGGGTCATTGCAGGTCTGGCCGACTTTGAGCAGACCGGAATGCGCCAGAAGGTGGTGCACGTCAGAGGCGTGGATGTCATTGAGGATTGCTACAACGCCAACCCCGACAGCATGAAGGCCGCGCTGGCCATGTTCAGGGAATATCCCTGCAAGCGCCGCTTTGCCCTGCTGGGCGATATGCTGGAGCTGGGCGATATCAGCCGCGCCGCCCACGAGGAGGTGGGCCGTCAGGCCGTGGAGAACAAGGTGGACTACCTCGTTACCTATGGCGAGCAGGCCAGGCGCATTGCCGTGGTGGCGGCCGCCAAGGGGCTGCCCACCCTCCATGCCGACACCTACGCTCAGGCCGCCGATGCCCTGCTGCAGAAAATGCAGCCCGGCGATGCCCTGCTGGTCAAGGCCAGCCGCGGCATGGCACTGGAAAAAGTGCTGGAGATCTTTTACAAGGAGTAACATCGAGCTATGATTCGTTTCGCCTTGATCGCCGCCTCAACGCTGGGGTTCTTCCTCACGGCGGCGCTCGGGAATCTGATGGTGCCGCTGCTGCGGGCGTTCCAGGGACGCTGGGATGAGCCCAAGGCCCGGCAGACACCCGGGCAGGAAGCGCCGGATGCCGAGCCGGAGCGCCCGCCGCAGGCTCCCACCATGGGCGGGCTCTGCCTGATGGTGGGGGTGCTGGCTGCTGTGGGCGTGGGCTGGACAGCCGCCTGTGTGGCCCAGCCTGAGCTGCTGGGGGCCGAGAGCCTGTTCTCGGTCCGGCTGCTCACAGCGCTGCTGGGAGCTTTGCTCTTTGGCGGCGTGGGTCTGCTGGAGGATCTGGCCCGCATCCGCAGCCGTTCCGTGCTGGGCCTGCGGCGGCGCACCCGCCTTGGGCTGGAAGCCGCTGCCGGTGCCGTGGTGCTGGTGCTGCTGGGAGCCAAAGGCTGCCTTGCAGCCGGGATCACCCTGCCGGGTGTGGGCTATGTCGATCTGGGCATTGCCGCCCCGCTGCTGTGGGAAGGGCTGCTGGTCGCACTGGCCGAGTGCGCCCGCATTGCCGATGGCATGGACGGCATCGTCTGCGGCACGTCCTTTGCGGCCATGCTGGGCCTGATGGGGGTGATGACCCTGCTGGGCTGGTTCCCGCTGGGCGTTCTGCCCGCCGCACTGGCCGGTTCCCTGATGGCATTCCTGCTCTGGAACTTCCCGCCCGCAAAGCTGCGGCTGGGCAGCGTGGGCAGCCTGTTTCTGGCCGGGATGCTGGGGTGCGTTCCCCTGTGCATCGGCTGGCCCGGCCTCACCCTGCCGCTGGCCCTGCCCTTCTGGCTGGAGGGCGGCATGGTGGCCCTGCAGATCCTGGTCTGCAAGGTCAGCCGGGGCCGCAGGCAGCTGTTCCGCTCGGCACCGCTCCACCGCTGGCTGGAGCTGCGGGGCCAGAGCGCGGAACAGATCTTTTATACCTTTTGTGTCATTGCCATGCTGGGCGTGGCGCTGACCGTTCAGCTGGCAAAAATCAGTTAAGGAGGGGTGCAGTTTGGCAACACTCCGCAGAAAAAAAGCAGAGCCGTTTTCCGTCTTTCAGCGGGACCCCGGCCCCTGGCCGCCCATCCTGCTCAACTGGATGGCGACCCTGGCCATCATCATGGTGTTCGGGCTGGTCATGCTGTTCAGCGCAAGCTATACCACGGGCTATCTCCGCTTTGGGGATAGCTTCCATTACATCAAATCCCAGCTGCTCTGCACGGTGCTGGGCCTGGGCATGATGTTCCTGTTCTCCTATTTTGACCACCGCTTCCTGCGCAGAATGGTCAAGCTGGGCTATATCGTCTGCCTGATCCTGCTGGTGCTGGTGCTGTTCAGCAGCCCCATCAACGGCTGCCGCCGGTGGATCAGCTTCGGCGGCCTGACCCTGCAGGCCTCCGAGGTGGCAAAATTTGAGATGATCCTGCTCACGGCAGACATCGCTGCCAGGACCCCGCAGGTCAGATTCGGCGAGATGCCCCTGCGCAAGTGGGTCCACCACAGCATCGTGGTGGAGCTCATCCGGCCCATCCTGTGGCTGGTGCCTGTCCTGATCCTGCTGGTGCTGGAGCCCCACATGTCGGGCATCCTGCTGACCACAGCCATCGTGGGCACCATCCTGCTGCTGGGCGGCAGCGGCGGCATCATTACCTGGGGCTGTGCCGGTGCCGCGCTGTTCCTGCTGGAGACTTTGCTGAAGCACGTGGACTCCATCGACTACCTGCAGAGCCGTCTGGACGGCTGGACGCAGGATCTTGACCGGATGACCAGCCAGACCAAGCAGAGCCTGTACGCCATCGGCTCAGGCGGTGCCACGGGGCTGGGGTTGGGCAACAGCATCGAAAAGCAGCTCTGGCTGCCGGAGAGCACCAACGACTTTATCTTCAGTGTCGTGTGCGAGGAACTGGGCTTCGTCGGCGCGGTGATCGTCATCGTGCTGTTCGTCCTCTTTCTGGTGCAGGGCTTCTGGATCGCCTTCCATGCCGAAAACCGGTTCTGCACGCTGGTGGGCATCGGCATCATGGCGCAGATCGCCTGGCAGGTGTTCTGCAACATCGCCGTTGTCACCAACACCCTGCCCAACACCGGCATTTCGCTGCCCTTCTTCTCCTCCGGCGGCACCAGTCTGATCCTGCTGCTGGCCGAGATGGGCGTTATGGTCAATATCGGACGCAACGGCGAACGGGCCCGCCTGGAACGGGAGGAAGCCCACGCCGAGCGGGAGCGCCAGCGCAAGGCAAAGACCATTGTGCTGGATACCGCGCGCAGAGCGCAGACAGAACAGTAAGGAGGAACCAAGATGCGTGTACTCATTGCAGCCGGCGGCACTGCCGGCCATATCAACCCGGCTCTGGCCATTGCGGGAGCCATCAAAAAAGCCGACCCCACCGCCGAGATCCATTTTGCGGGCCGGAAGGAGGGCATGGAGTACCGTCTGGTCACACAGGCGGGCTATCCCTTCCATCACATCGAGATCACCGGCTTTCAGCGGAAGCTGAGCCTGAACAATATCAAGCGGAATCTCATTACCCTGTGGAATCTGGCACTCTCCGGCCCCAAGGCCAAAAAGATGATGAAGGACATCCAGCCCGACCTGGTCATTGGCTGCGGCGGCTATGTGTCCGGCCCGGTGGTGCGCTGCGCCGCCAGACAGGGCATCAAGACCGCCCTGCATGAGCAGAACGCCTTTCCCGGCGTGACCAACAAGCTGCTGGCCCCGGATGTGGACATCGTGTTTGCCGCTGTGCCCGCCGCCGTGGAAAAGCTGGGCGCACCCGAAAAGACCATCGTGGTGGGCAACCCCGTCCGGCCTGAGGTGTTCACCCAGGCGAAGAACCGGGAAGCCATCCGTGCCGAACTGGGTGCAGGCGACCGCACCGTGATCCTCTCCTTCGGCGGCAGTCTGGGTGCCCGCCGTGTGAACGAGGTGGTGGCCGACCTCTGCGCCTGGGAGCAGAAAAACCACAAGCCCGTCCTCCATCTCCATGCCACCGGCCAGTACGGCGTGCAGCTGTTTCAGGATCTGGAAAAGGAAAAGGGCTTTGCCCCCGGCGAGAGCCTTGTGGTGAAGGAATACATCAACAATATGCCCGAGCTGCTGGCCGCAGCGGACCTTGTCATCAGCCGCGCCGGTGCCCTGACACTGGCCGAGCTGGAGGCTGTGGGCCGTGCCGCTGTGCTCATCCCCAGCCCCAACGTGGCAGAGAACCACCAGTATTACAACGCCATGGAGCTGCAGAAGGCCGGTGCCGCCGTGGTCATTGAGGAAAAAGACCTGACCGGCGAAAAGCTGGTGCAGACCGTTTCCGGGATGCTGGCCCAGCCCGGCAAGCTGGCTGAGATGGGCCGCAATGCCCGGAGCCTGTCGGTGGACGACAGCCTGGACCGCATTGCGGATGCCCTGCTCAAGCTGGTCAAGACCCCGTAACGGAAGGAAAAAACAGAGGAAAGGAGGTGCAGCCGGATGCCGCAGAATGACCGGAACAGCCGGAACCGCAAGCGCCGCCGGGCCTACGATCAGGCCCGGGATGACCGGCGCGGCGGGCAGAGCACCCAGCGCCGCAGCAGCGCGGGTGCAGGCAGTGACCTGGGGTACAGCGGGTACGCAGGATATTCCTCCGGCGGCCACCCCATCACGAACCCCAATTATGACCCCGATGCGCCCCGCCCCAGCCGGTATACGGAACGCACGGTGAACTACGGCTCCTACCCGGATAACAGCATCACCTTTCCCACCGGCGGGCGGAGCAGCCAGAGCGGCGCACAGCGCCCCCGCGGTGGGCAGAATGGCCAGCGGCGCACCTCCGGGGGCAATCAGCGGAACCGCCGCCCGGCCAGCGGCCAGAACAGGAATGCCCAGCGCCGCAACGGCCAGCGGATGCGGCCGGTGCAGGGGCAGAACGCCCGGCGTGACCCCGTCCGGCGGGAGGGCAGGAAAAAGCGGAAGCTGACCCGGGCCGCCATCCGGCGGCGCAGGCTCATGCGGCGGCTCACGGCCCTTGTCATGCTGCTCTGCGTTATCGGCGCGGGGGTCTACCTCACCGTGACGATGCTGTTCAAGATCAGCTCCATTCAGGTGCAGACAGCGGACGGTGTGGTGCAGGAGGCCGGCGGCTATACCAGCGACCAGATCCTGCAGGCGCTGGATGTCCATCCGGAAGAGAATATCTTCAGCTTTGACCCCGGCAGCAAAGCCGCCGCGCTGGAAAAAGTGTTCCCCATGCTGGAGGATATCCGGGTGGAGCGGGATTACCCCGGAACCGTGGTGGTGCGGGTGACAGAGGCCCGGCCTGCCTGGGCCATGCAGACCTCCTCCGGCTGGCTGACCCTCTCGGGCGGCCTGAAGATCCTGGAGAAGGATTCTGCTCAGCCTGCCGGTCTGCCCACTCTGTACGGCGGCGAACCGGTCTCTGCCGAGCCCGGCGAACAGCTGACCTTTGCGGCGGAGCCCAAGGTCGACAGCACCCCGGACAGCACCCCGGACAGCGCCGCCGACAGCAGCGCCTCCGGCACTGTTGAGGAGGAGGCGGACCAGCGGCTGGAAAGCCTGAACACCCTGCTGGCCGCGCTGGATGCCGCAGGCATGAGCGCCGACGTGACCCGCATCGAGTTTGCGGATGTGGACGAGATGGCTTTCCTCTATCAGGACCGCATCAGCGTCTGGCTGGGCACTCTGAACGAGCTGGAATATAAGCTCAAGCTGGCAAAGCACGTCCTGCTGAATGAGGACGGCAAGGGCTGTGCCGCGACCGACACCGGAAAGCTGGACTTCACCCATATCAGCATGTCCAGCACCCGCAAGTTCACCTTTGCACAGGGTGAGCCGGAGCTGCCCTCCGGCTACATCGTGCCTGAACCGGTGGAGGAAACTCCTACGGAAGCGGGTGTGACCGGTGAAACGGCAGAAGGCACGGCCACAGACGGCACTGCCCCGGCAGAGGGCGAAGCCGCCGCAGATGCCGCTGCCGAAACACCAACGGATACCGCCGCGGCCCCGGCAGGCCCCGAGGCCGGACCGACGGCACAGCCGACCCCCGCCGAAGGAACGACCCCGGCGGCGGGCGATGCAAATCAAACCCAAAAGACCCAATGAGGAGCGTGTAATGTTATGAAGCTGGAACAATTACTGGAAGGCGTGCCCTTTACCCTGGTGCAGGGCAGCCTGGATACCGAAGTGCAGGACATCATCTACGACAGCCGGAAGGCAGCCCCGGGCCTTGCCTTTGTCTGCATCGTGGGCACCCAGCGTGACAGCCACGAGTTTGCCGCGGACTGCGCCGCCAAGGGCGTGAGCGTGCTGGTCATCCAGCACGACATTGACCTTTCTGCCATGCCCGGCGTGACCGTGGTCAAGGTGGAGAGCAGCCGCTATGCCATGGCGCTGATGAGCGGCAACCTCTTTGGCAACCCCTCCCGCCAGATGACCATGATCGGCGTGACCGGAACCAAGGGCAAGACCACCACCACCCACATGATCAAGAGCGTGCTGGAAGCTGCCGGGAAAAAAGTCGGCATGATCGGCACCAACGGCATCTACTTCATGGGCCGCCATCAGGAGACCGCCAACACCACCCCTGAGAGCTACGAGCTGCAAAAGACCTTCCGTCAGTTTCTGGATGCAGGCTGCGATGTGGCCTTGATGGAGGTGTCCAGCCAGGGCCTGATGATGGACCGTGTGGCGGGGGTGCACTATGATATCGGTGTGTTCACCAACCTTTCCCCCGACCACATCGGCCCCGGTGAGCACAAGACCTTTGAGGAGTACCGCAGTTGGAAGGGGCAGCTCTTCCGGCGGTGTGATGTGGGCGTGGTGAACATCGATGATGAAAACACCGAAGCCCTGCTGGAAGGCCACACCTGCAAGCTGGTGACCTATGGCCGCAGTGAAAAGGCCGACTACCGCGCCGAGGGTTGTGAGCTGCTGCGCACCCACGATTTTCTGGGCGTGGCGTTCCACGTCTCCGGCAGAGACAACATGGATGTCAGGGTGAACATGCCCGGCGAGTTCAGCGTCTACAACGCGCTGGCTGCCCTGGCCGTGGGCAAGGTGCTGGGCCTGCCCGATGCCGCCATCCACGAGGGTCTGGGCAAGTGCGTGGTCAAGGGCCGCGTGGAGCTGGTGCCCATCAGCAAAAAGTTCACCATCCTGCTGGACTACGCCCACAACGAGGTCTCCACCGAGAGCCTGCTCACCACCCTGCGGGCGTATCACCCCCACCGGCTGGTGGTGGTGTTCGGCTGCGGCGGCAACCGCTCCAAGCTGCGCCGCTACGGCATGGGCGAGACCTGTGCGAAAATGGCGGATTTCTCCATCCTGACCGAGGACAACAACCGCTTTGAGAAGATCGAGGACATCCTCGCCGATATCCGGGTGGGCATGAACAAGGGCAACCCCGATGCCAAGTTTGTGGAGATCCCCGACCGTCTGGACGCGCTCCACTACGCCGTGGATCACGCCCAGGAGGGCGACTTGATCGCCGTCATCGGCAAGGGCCACGAGACCTACCGCGACCGTGAGGGCGTGAAAACCCCCTTCCTGGAGCGGGAGCTGCTGGAAGAATACGCCCAGCAGATCGGGTTGGAATAAATGAGAAAAACGCGCTGTGTCGTTGGACACAGCGCGTTTTTTGCTTCTGCTTTGGCGCGCAGGCCTTCGGCTCAGCAGGATCGAATTTGCAGGCGGCCGACACTCGCACGGCTACGGCAGCACTTACGCGCCCCACACCAGCCAGAGATACACATAGCCTGTCAGGACGGCTGCCAGCGTGAACGGAATGCCGATGCGCAGGAAATCACGGGTGCGCACCTGCTCACCCTGCTTGCGCAGGATGCCGATGGCTGCAATGTTGGCCGAAGCGCCAATGGGGGTCAGGTTGCC
The DNA here is from genome assembly GCF_049545105.1 of Faecalibacterium hominis (ex Afrizal et al. 2022). Taxonomy (NCBI): domain Bacteria; kingdom Bacillati; phylum Bacillota; class Clostridia; order Eubacteriales; family Oscillospiraceae; genus Faecalibacterium; species Faecalibacterium hominis (ex Afrizal et al. 2022). The sequence continues at coordinate 2,376,520 of NZ_CP186860.1, forward strand.
GCCCAGAGTTGCACCCGTGAGCAGGCCGAAATAAAACAGCTCGGGCGGGAAGCCTGCACCGCCGTTCATCAGCCCGGCAATGCCCTGCACCACCGGCAGCATGGTGGCCACATAGGGGATGTTGTCGATGAAGGCAGAAAGGCCCACCGAGACGAATACCAGCAGGGTATAGAGCCGGAAGGGATCATCACCGGAGAGGGTGTAGAACAGCTGGGCGGCGGCATCGATGACCCCGGCCTTGCGGATGCCCTCGATCAGGATGAACAGCCCGAACAACAGCAGCAGGGTGTCACAGTCCAGCTCCCGGGCCGCCAGCCGGAACGGCGCGAACGAGCGGCGGCGCAGGCAGGCGCGCAGGATGCCGAACAGGCAGACCCCTGCACAGATCAGACCGCTGCGCAGGCCATAGAGCGCCAGCGGCAGACCGCCCGCAGGCTGGGGCAGGAAGGAGGCCGCGATGAGCAGGCCCACTGTCAGCAGCATCAGGGTGGAGGGAACGGTGTCAGTGACCTCGGTCTCCACCGTGGCCGAGATGGGCTGGGTCTCGTGCCGGAAAGTGAACAGCAGCACGCCCAGAGAGGCCAGCGCCCCCAGCTCCACCCCGAAGAAGATGCCGGGCCTGCCCTCCATCCAGAAGAAATGGAAGAAGTTCATCCCCGCAAAGCCGCCCAGCAGGATGCTGGTGGTGTCGCCCACAAGGGTGGCGGCTCCCTGCAGGTTGGAGGAGACCGCAATGGAGATGAGGACGGGCACGGGGGAGATCCTGAGCTTGCGGGCAATGGCAAGGCCCACCGGGGCCACCATGAGCACCGTGGCAACATTGTCCACAAAGGCGCTGATGACCCCGGCAAAAAGGGCCAGCATACACACGGCCCATTTCACATTGGGCACCCGCACGATGAGCAGCTCGGCCAGCCGGGCGGGCATCCTGCTCTCAATAAAGAGGGAGACCGTGCCCATGGTGCCCGCCATCATCAGCAGGACATTGAAGTCCACGGCCCGGGTGGCATCCATCAGGGTGAAGTCCCACAGGCCCGCCGCGCCCAGAGCCAGAAACAGAGCGGCCCCGCCCAGCGCGGCAAAAGGCCGGTACTGCGGCAGGGCCAGCATCAGAAGATAGGTCAGCAGAAAAATGATCAGTGCAGGAAGCATACGCAGTCCTCAGCTTTCGGGCCTGGCATCGGTGTCCTCGTCGATCATCCGGTATCCCACGCCCAGTTCGTTCAGAATATAGGTGTTGCGGCCGGGCACGCTGCCCAGCTTTTTGCGGATGTTTGCCATGTTGACCTGCAGCTTTTTGGTGCTGCCGCAGTCGGTATCGCCCCAGATGGCCCGCACGATGGCGGCATAGGTCATCACCCGGCCTGCATGTTCCGAGAGGAAGGCTACGATGTTGTATTCGGTCTGGGTCAGCTTGATCTCGGCACCGTCCACAAAGACCTTGCGGCGCTCGTAGTTGATCTCAAGCCCCTGTGCCCGGAACACGCCGCCGGGCATCCCGCCCAGCACGCCGAAGCGGTTGGTGCGCAGGGCGGCGCGCACCCGGGCCAGCAGCTCGCCGGTGCCAAAGGGTTTGGTGATGTAATCGTTGGCTCCCAGATCCAGCGCTTCGATCTTGTCCTGCTCGGTGGTGCGGGCCGAGAGCACGACGATGGGGGTCAGGAACTTCTGCCGCACAAAACGGATGAGCTCCAGCCCGTCCCGGTCAGGCAGGCCCAGATCCAGGATGATAAGGTCCGGATTGTGGGAGGTGAACAGGGTCTGGCCCATGGCGCAGGTGTTGGCAACAAGGGCCTGATAGCCGTTGGTCTCCAGCAGCGTCTCAATAAAGCTGCAGATGTTGGCCTCATCTTCCACGACCAGAACCTTGAATTTGTTATTGCTCATCTTCGTTTTCCTCCGTCTCGATCGATTCGGTCTCCAGCCAGAAGCGGATGCTGGTGCCCTCGCCCACCTTGCTCTCGGCCTGAATCTCGCCGCCGTGTGCCTTGACGATGGCGGCACAGACCGAAAGGCCGATGCCCATGCCGTGCTTGCCGCTGTCGGCCGCGGCATCGGCGGGCAGCACACCGGTGAACAGGGTGCGCAGGCGCTCCTTCGGAATGCCGCAGCCGTTGTCCGATACCTCAAACACCGCCCGGCTGCCCAGCGTGAACACCCGCAGGGTCAGCTGGGTCATCCCCTCGGCATGGACGGCGGCATTCTCCAAAAGGTTCGTCAGCACCTGCGAGATCAGCATCGAGTCCATGGGGATCACAATGAAGCTGTCGGGCAGGTAGGTGGTAACGGGCACCTTGGGGTAGCGCTTCTGGAACCGCACCAGCACGGTGTCGATCAGCTCGTCCAGCACGGTGGGGGTCTTTTGCACGGCTACCTGCCCGCCGTCAAAGCGGGTGACGGACAGCAGGTTCTCCACCATCCGGTTCAGCCACTGGGCATCGGAACAGGCTTCGCCAAGAAGTTTTAATTTTTGCTCTTTTTCCAGGCTGTCATAATTTTCAATGACCGTGGAACAGGCCCCGTAAATGGAAGTAAGGGGCGTGCGCAGATCGTGGGAGACGGCCCGCAGCAGGGTGGCCCGCATCTTTTCGGTCTCACTCTCCATCCGCAGCTGTTCCTGCTTTTTGATGCGGGTGGTCAGGGTGCTGGTCATAATGGACACCACCAGCATCGCCATGCCTGAGAACAGGTTTTCCGGCAGAGTGAAGTTGAAGGCAAAGTAAGGGGAGCGGAACGCAAAATTCACGGCCAGCACGCCGATCAGGGAAGCCACCACGCCCCACACATAACCATCCGTATAGATCGAGATCAAAAAAACTGCCAGAACAAACACCATCGATGCAACACCATCGATCCGGCCGGTGATCTGCTGTGTGCCGGTCACGATGAGAAAGGCGGCGCACAGCACAGCGGCCAGGACCAGCGCGTCGTGCCAGCGGGTCTTCTGCTTCATGGGGATCCCTCCATATCTATTCTACTCCAGATGAAAAGTATACCATACTTTTCCTAAAGATGCAGTAAAGGCTGAAAAAAGAGCTGTTGTTCCGAGGGTGGGCTGCACAGAATGCCCAAACCCATGGATTCTTTTCCGGTTTTATGCTATTATAAAGAATAAGAGCAAGGAGAGAGCGCTCTCAGGGATAAGAGAAAACGTAACGTTGCAATAGAAGGAGAAGAGAATCATGGGAAAATATTTTGGAACCGACGGCTTCCGTGGCGAGGCCGGAGTGAACCTGACCGCCGACCACGCCTACAAGGTAGGCCGTTTTCTGGGCTGGTATTATAATGCACTGCGGGAGCGCAGCGGCAACAACGAGCCTGCCCGCATCGTCATTGGCAAGGATACCCGCCGCTCCAGCTATATGTTTGAGTACAGCCTGGTGGCGGGCCTGACCGCTTCCGGCGCAGATGCCTACCTGCTCCACGTCACCACCACCCCCAGCGTGGCCTACATTGCCCGCGTGGATGATTTTGACTGCGGCATTATGATCTCCGCCAGCCATAACCCGTTCTACGACAACGGCATCAAGCTGATCGACTGCTACGGCGAAAAGATGCCGGAGGAGACCCTGCTGCTGGTGGAGGACTACATCGACGGCAAGCTCCATGTTTTTGATCAGGACTGGCCGGAGCTGCCCTTTGCCCACCGGGAGCATATCGGCTGCACCGTGGACTATGTGGCGGGCCGCAACCGCTACATGGGCTACCTGATCAGCCTGGGCATCTACTCCTTCAAGGGCATCAAGGTGGGTCTGGACTGCGCCAACGGTGCCAGCTGGAACATTGCCAAGAGCGTGTTTGATGCGCTGGGCGCAGACACCTATGTCATCAACAACCAGCCCAACGGCCTGAACATCAACCTGAACGCAGGTTCCACCCACATCGAGGGCCTGCAGAAGTTCGTGGTGGAAAAGGGTCTGGACGTGGGCTTTGCCTATGACGGCGATGCAGACCGCTGCCTCTGCGTGGACGAAAAGGGCAATGTGATCACCGGTGACCACATCTTGTACATCTACGGCTGCTACATGAAGGAGCGCGGCAAACTGCTGACCAATACCGTCGTTACCACGGTCATGTCCAACTTTGGTCTGTACAAGGCCTTTGACGAGCAGGGCATCGGCTACGCCAAGACTGCCGTGGGTGACAAGTATGTCTACGAGTATATGGCCAAGAACGGCTGCCGCATCGGCGGTGAGCAGAGCGGCCACATCATCTTCTCCAAGTACGCCAGCACCGGTGACGGCATCCTGACCAGCCTGAAGATGATGGAGGTCATGCTGGCCAAGAAGAAGCCTCTGAGTGCGCTGGCCGCCCCGCTGAAGATCTACCCGCAGGTGCTGGAAAATGTCCGTGTGACCGATAAGAAGGCCGCGCAGGACGATGCTGCTGTGCAGGCCGCTGTCAAGGCGGTGGCCGAGGCACTGGGCGATACCGGCCGCATCCTTGTCCGGGAGTCCGGCACCGAGCCGGTGGTCCGTGTGATGGTGGAGGCCCCCGACCACGACACCTGCCAGAAGTATGTTTCTCAGGTGGTGGATGTCATCAAGGCACAGGGCTACAGCGTCTGACGCTGAACCGGAAAGAGAGCGCAGGATGAAGAAATTCAAACGGATGCTGACGGGGCTGGCCTGTGTGCTGGCGGTCTGCCTGTGTACCCCCACCGCTTTTGCGGCAAAGGTCATCGTCTATTTTGATGCCAACGGCGGTATCTGTACCTCTGCCGCAGAGCGCACCAATGACGAGGGCAAACTGGGCAGCCTGCCCGGTGCCAGCATGGAGGGCTATACCTTTGATGGCTGGTATACCTCTGGCACCGATGATGTTACCGGTTTTCCCATTGATGTGCAGGTCAAAGCCAACGATACGGCGTTTGGTGCGGATACCACCGTCTATGCCCATTGGTCTGCCAACGGCGGCAGCGCGGAAGTGGTAGAAGAGAAAGAGGTAGATCCGGACACCCTTCTTACAACGATGGGGCTGGCGGCCGGAAGCGTCGTTCTGGTGCTGCTGGCAAGTCTGGCACTTTGAGAGGAGCGGACATGCAGCAGAACTTAAAATTTCCGGCGCAGTGCACCGTCATTCCCGCTGAGGAGCTGGAGCAGGTCTCCGGCGGCGCTCCTGCCTGGGTGGGGGAGCTGAAGGATCAGATCCGCCCCCTCTGGCATCAGGTCAAGCCGCTGCTGAGCTATGGCGTGGAGCTTGGAAAAGCCTTTGTGCAGATCGTCGGAGCGGCGTATACCATTTATGTCTATGGAAAGATCATCAAGAATTCCATGGAAGGCATCAAGGATACCATGAACTGGTTCATAAACCTGAACTGAGAAAGTAAGACAATAAATAGAGAGCTCTCTTGCATCGCAGCAAAATGATGCAGGGGGAGCTCTCTGTTTATGTTTTGGGAAATTCCGGATTTTCTATTCGACCAAGAAGATAATCGGTAGAGGTATGGTATAGATCAGCAAGTTGAATTAATGTAACGGTTGGAATGTCTCTTAGTCCTTGTTCATAGCGGTTATACTGAGATTGTGGCATTTTTAGAATGGCGGCAAGTTGACGTTGAGTTAAGTCGTGATCTTCGCGCATGTCACGGATTCGGCGGTAGTAGGCCATAAAAATCCTCCTGATATCTGAATGGATATCTTGACAATACCGCAAGGAGATGCTATGCTGGGTGTATGATATCCAATTGGATATCAAAAATACAGGAATTGCTTGAGGAGGATGCAAAATGAAAGAGATTACACGTCGAAACTTCTTGAGAATGGCCACAATTGCAGTGCTCATAAGTGGAATGGGAATGTTGTCGAGTTGCGGAAAAAGTAAAGAAGAGCTGATGAGTGGGGATTGGTATCTCCAAGGAGATGATCGACTGTCCCTTTCGCTTTATGATGATGGTACTTGTCAGATTCGAGGAGACTACGGACAGGGAAAATGGAGCATTGTAGATGAAGATACCTTGAAACTTACAGATTTCTATGGAGAAACAAGAACCTATCCTATTACAGCTGTCGATGATAATTCGCTTGAACTTGAGTTGCCCAATGGTGAAACTGTCACATATTATCATACGGCTGAAGAAGCGTTAAAACATTAAAGCTTCCGGGAGAGGACAATATGAAAAACTTAAAGAATATTGTGCTTTTTACAATAATATCCTTGTTACTGTTCTGCGGGTGCAGTCAGGAAAATAAAAGCGCTTCGGATACAGTGAATCCGCAAGATGGAAAAAGTGTGTCTGAACAACAAGAAACTATAGTGGATTCTGAAAAAGCAGCGGAAAACGTTACGGATAAGATGAGTTTGTTAGAAGCTGTGGGAGAGGGGCATGTTTACTTGACATTCCCCAATTTTGATGAACTTTCAGTAGGCGAAATCAGAGATGGTCAATCGAACAAAAGCGTTCTTTTTGATGCACAGGGAATGGTTCATCACCTGTTTGAAGACGGAAGCAGGGTTGTGTCTGGATACTATAATGGTATGTGCTTACTTAGTAATGGGATGATGGCAACAGAAGACGGAACGCAGCTGCTGGTATCATGGCTTCCAGAGAATGAAAAAATTATCCGGTTTGCAAAGGATGAAGAGGGCGTTCTTCTATGGTCGATAAAGAGAGAAGATGGAATCGATGGGACAAAAGTTACGTTTACCGCAAGAAAAATGGATGGCTCAATCTGTTTTCAATGCGATACGACACAGCCAGAGTTCTCTGAGCTTAATCCGAATGATCTTTATGAGACACTTGTGAATGCTGGATATGATATGAATGCAGAAGGAATCTCTACTCCGTTCATTTATTGCGGAGGAACGCTTTATCGTGTCCGAGGATGGAATGGATATGTCTTTATAAACATTGCAAATGGAAAACTCCATTATATTTCTGAATTTAATGCATGTCAGATTAGAATGGAAAATGGTGTGATGTTTCAGACAGCACCGAGCATTCGAGTTTTGGACGATGACTTTAATGAACTGCCGGAGTGGAAGAGTATTAAATCACAGCGAAGTGGAACGCCAGTATTGGCAGAGGGGCTGATTTACCTTGATGCAAGAAGAGATACAGGTGAGTTTGAGAAATATCCATCAGGATTTTATGATATTCACTTGAACTGTATCATCGATTTGAGCCAGTATAACATTCAGCCGGTTACAACTGATGAACCACGATTTATGAATGGGTATGCTGCATTGCAAATGCTGAATCCTGATGGGGTTCCTTTTTGGGGAATCATAAGAAAAGATGGGACGTGGAGTGTTGAACCGCAAAAGGGGACAATAAAGAGCATATATCCAACGAAAGATGGATTACTGGTAACAGTGAGTCAAGAAAATGACTATTATACGACAATCAATCAGGTGGGACAGAATCTTAGTGACGTAGAAACGTTTGTATTTGATGGAGCAAATGGATATTGGAATTCGGCCTATGAGATTTATAATGAATCGCTCTATGCAACAATAAATGGAGAAATTGTAAGAATAGATAAAAATGGTTCGGCTGAATTTTTATGCTGATAAGTAAAGAAGGGCAAGAATAATGCAACAGCCCCCACGGTATGCAGCTTTTTGCTGTATCTGGTGGGGGCTGTTGCTGTTATTCTATGATAGAAGGGATAAAGAATCAGTTGTCGTCGCTGTCCAGCTTCAGCACAGCGGTAAAGGCTTCGCTGGGCAGGGAGACGCTGCCGAGCTGGCGCATCTTCTTTTTGCCCTCCTTCTGCTTTTCCAGCAGCTTCTTCTTGCGGGAGATATCGCCGCCGTAGCACTTGGCCAGCACGTCCTTGCGCATGGCCTTGACGGTCTCGCGGGCGATGATCTTGCCGCCGATGGCGGCCTGCACCGGGATCTCAAACAGGGTGCGGGGAATGTTGTCCCGCAGTTTTTCGCAGATGCGGCGACCCTTGGCGTAGGCGTTGTCCCGGAACACGATCATGGAGAGTGCGTCCACAGGGTCGCCGTTCAGCAGGAAGTCCAGCTTGACCAGATCGCTCTCGCGGTACTCCTTGAACTCGTAGTCGTAGCTGGCGTAACCGCGGCTGCGGCTCTTGATGGCATCGAAGAAGTCGTAGACGATCTCGCCCAGAGGCAGGGCGTAGTGCAGATCCACGCGGACATCGTCCAGATACTTCATGTCGATGAGCACGCCGCGCTTCTGCTGGCACAGATCCATCAGGGCACCCACGTAATCGTTGGGGGTGTAGAGGTGGACATCCACAAAAGGCTCCTCCTGCTTGACGATGTTGGAGGGGTCCGGGTAGCTGGACGGGTTGTCGATCATCTCCACGGTGCCGTCCGTCATGGTCAGGCGGTAGCGGACGCTGGGGGTCGTGGTGATGATGTCCAGGTCGAACTCCCGCTCGAGACGCTCGGTGATGATCTCCATGTGGAGCAGGCCCAGGAAGCCGCAGCGGAAGCCAAAGCCCAGTGCGGCACTGGTCTCAAGTTCAAAGGTCAGGGAAGCGTCGTTCAGCTGCAGCTTTTCCAGCGCGTCCTTCAGGTCGGGGTACTTGGCACCGTCGGCGGGGTAGATGCCGCAGAACACCATGGGCTTGACCTGACGGTAGCCGGGCAGGGCCTCGGAGGTGGGGCGGTCTGCCAGTGTGACGGTATCGCCCACGCGGGTGTCCTGCACGGTCTTGATGCTGGCGGTCAGGTAGCCGACCTCGCCGGCCTGCAGCTGGCTGCAGGGGGTCAGGCTGGTGGCACCCATGTGGCCCACCTCTACCAGCGTGAACTCGGCCCCGGTGGCCATCATCTTGATGGTGTCGCCGGGCTTGACGGTGCCCTCGAACACGCGGATGTAGACGATAACGCCCTTGTAGCTGTCGTAGATGCTGTCAAAGATCAGGGCCTTGAGGGGAGCATCCGGGTCGCCGGTGGGGGCGGGGATATCGCTGACCACCCGCTCCAGCACCTGATCAACGTTCAGACCGGTCTTGGCAGAGACGCGGGGCGCATCCATGCAGGGCAGGCCGATCACATCCTCCACCTCCTGGGCCACCTCGTCCGGGTGGGCGCTGGGCAGGTCGATCTTGTTCAGGATGGGTACCAGCTCCAGATCATGCTCCAGCGCCATATAGGTGTTGGCCAGCGTCTGGGCCTCCACACCCTGGGTGGCATCCACCACCAGAATGGCACCCTCACAGGCGGCCAGACTGCGGCTGACCTCGTAGGCAAAGTCCACATGGCCCGGGGTGTCGATGAGGTTGAACTCGTAGGTCTTGCCGTCCTTGGCAGTGTAGTTCAGGGTAACGGCGCGGGCCTTGATGGTGATGCCGCGCTCCCGCTCGATGTCCATGTTATCGAGGATCTGATCCTCCATGGTGCGCTCGTCCACGCTCTTGGTCAGCTCCAGAATGCGGTCCGACAGGGTGGACTTGCCGTGGTCGATGTGTGCAATGATGCAGAAATTTCGGATGTTGTCTCTTGCCATGTAATTCCTCCGGGAGAGTGTGTTAGTCGTTCAGGATCCAGTCCTCCACGGCAGCGGTCGTGCCGTGTTCCAGATAAACACGGGGCACCCGGCGGGAAACGCCGCAGAGCACCTCGTAGGTGATGGTATCGGTCTTGCGGGCGATGTCCTCCGCACTGTCGCTGACAGTGCCGCCCCACAGGATGGCTTCGTCCCCCTCCTGCACCGTGCCGGGCACAGCGGAGAGATCCACCATCATCTGATCCATGCAGACCCGGCCCAGCACCGGGCAGGGCGTGCCGTGGATCTCCACGATACCCTTGCCGCAGCTGAGCTGGCGGGGGTAGCCATCGGCGTAGCCGGTGCAGAGGGTGGCCACCGGTGTGGGCCGCTCTGCTGTGAACCGGCGGCCATAGCTGGTGGACTGGCCCGGCTGCAGCACCTTGACCATGCTGACCACGGTCTTGAGCTTCATCACCGGGCGGAACAGCCCGAAGCGGACTTCATCGCTGGGGTCAAAGCCGTACAGGATGATGCCGGGGCGGGCCATGCAGTGTGCCCGGGGCAGGCCCTCGGGCCAGTCCGGGTGGAGCATCACACCGGCCGAGTTGTCGCAGTGGACGATGCCGGGCTCGTGCCCGGCTGCCGTCAGGGCGCTGCAGGCCTGCACAAAGAGCCGGTGCTGCTCGGCGGTGTAGGCAATGTTTTCCTCGGCGGTGTCATCGGCCACCGAGAAGTGCTGGAACAGGCCGGTCATTTCCAGGCCAGGCAGGGTGCAGGCGGCAATGGCCTCGGCAATGGCGGCATCAAAATCGGTGCGCAGAGCAAAGCCGATGCGGCCCATGCCGGTATCCACAGCCAGATGCACTTTGACCCGGCCCCCGGCGGCCTGTGCGGCCTCGCTCAGGGCTTTGGCCTGGGGCAGGGAATAGCAGGCCGCGGTGATATCGTCCCGGATGAGGGCGGCAGCGTATGTGGGCTGCACATGGCCCAGAATGAGGATGGGCAGGGTCTGGCCACTCCTGCGCAGCTGCAGGGCCTCAGCCAGGCAGCTGACAGCCAACCAGGAAGCGCCTTCCTGCGCAAAGACCCGGGCGCACTGGACGGCACCGTGGCCGTAGCTGTCGGCCTTGACCACGGCACACAGGGGCAGGCTGCCTGCCCGCTGCTTTACGGTGCGGAAGTTGGCCCGCAGGGCATCGAGGTCGATCTCAGCCCAGACATGTTTTTCAAAGTTCTGCATCTGCATGATGCATTCCCTCCTTTGGGGATGGATTGGAAGCGCGGCCTGTATGGACCGGCCGCCAGCCATCAATGCCGCTCTCCTGCAGGGCATGGAGCGTTTTTTGCCGGAAAGCGTGGTCGGTGCGGCAGCGCTCCCGGACAAAATCCTTGGTCTGCTCCCGCACGGTCACACCGTCGGCGGGGCAGCGGCTCTTGACGATGGGGAAGTCCTCCTCCTTTACCGCACAACGCACCTCGTGTTCGGTGGCCAGCAGCATGGGGCGGATCAGGGTCAGGCCCCGGCGGTCCAGCTGGGTGACCGGGGAGAAGCAGCCAATGCGGCCCTCCCGCCAGAGATTCATGTAAAAGGTCTCGACAGCATCATCGAGGTGGTGGCCCAGTGCCACTTTATTGCAGCCCAGCTCCTGCGCCGCCGTGTGCAGCGCGCCCCGGCGCAGCCTGGCGCAGAGGGAACAGGGGTTCTTTTCCTGCCGGTATTCAAACACGATGGGGCCGATCTCGGTGCGGCGCACCTCGTAGGGAACCTCATACCGGGCGAACAGCGCCGCCAGCGGGCTGTAATCCACAGCCTGGTGGTCAAACTGCGGGTCAAGGGTGACGGCCACGACCTCATAATCAAAGCCGAGGTAACGGCGCAGCTGGGCTAACCCGATGGTCAGGGCCACGCTGTCCTTGCCGCCCGAAACGCCCACCATGATCTTATCACCGGGGGAGATCATCTCGTAATCCTGCACGGCCTTGCGCATCAGGCCGCAGAGCCGCTGCATGGCGTGTGGATCGCTCATGTCAGGCTCACGCTTTCCACCAGATTGACGATATCGCTGATGGAGGCCAGTTTGGTCAGGCCGGAGACATAGACTACATCGCCGCTGTCGTATTCGATGGTGGCCAGCACGGCGTAGTAGGCCTGGATATCACAGCGCACGGCAGTGACCGTGGCACCCCCCACCTGCAGCTTGACCTTGCGGGGGCTGATGACACCGTAGGCTGCTTTCAGGTCGGCTTCCGACTGGCCGATGAAATCTTCGTAAGTGGCTTTGTCTCCCCGCTGGAACAGCACCACCTGATAGTTGGCGTTGGCGCTGTCCTCACCGGAAGCCAGCTGCAGCGCATGGCCCAGCGCAGCATCCTCGGTCATCTGGCAGACAGGCCAGACGGCACTTTCATAATCCACCGAGATGCCGTTTTCCGCATCAAAGTGGGTGTCGGGGTTGGCAGGAGTGCGGCGGTTGACGGCCAGCGTCAGCCCAAAGTAGGCCAGCGCACCCAAAAGCACGATCACGCCCATGGCAAGCAGCAGCCTGGAGGCCCGCTGCTGGGAGGGATCCTGTGTGTGAATGTCTTTCGGCATGGGAAAAATCTCCTTTTTACAATATCTTATATAGTATAACACACTCGACGGCAAAATTGTAGCGCCGCCGGGACAAATTTGCCCCCCGGAGGCTGAAAAACTTTTTGAAAATACGATTCTAGAAATCGCGAGATTTTAAGAGGATTCAAGAGATTTTGAGAGATATAAAAATTTCCACTGAAAAAATCGCAAAAAGATGTTGACAGGCGCTTTTTTGTGTTGTATACTGACACTCGCGCCCCAAAGGTGCCTGAATCGTACCAAACACTTATCAGGAGGAAATAGATATGAGCACTACTCTCGTAAAGCCCGCTGAAGTCGAGCGCAAGTGGTATCTGCTCGACGCAACCGGCAAGAGCCTGGGTCACGTCGCTGCTGAGGCCGCTGTTCTGCTGCGCGGCAAGCAGAAGGTCAACTACACCCCCAATGTCGATTGCGGCGATTACGTCGTTGTCGTCAACTGCGACAAGGCAGTTCTGACCGGCAAGAAGGCTGAGCAGAAGTTCCACATCACCCACAGCAAGTACATTGGCGGCCTGAAGAAGGTCCAGTACAGCAAGCTGATGGCTGAGAACAGCGACCTGGCTATGACCTACGCTATCAAGGGCATGATCCCTTCCAACACCATCGGTGCTAAGGCTCTGACCCGTCTGCACTGCTACCAGGGTGCCGAGCACGCTCACGCAGCTCAGAAGCCCGAGAAGATCGAGTTCTAAGAAGGAGGCAATCGAACATGTACGAAACCAAACCTTATTTCTACGGCACTGGTCGTCGTAAGGATTCCGTTGCCCGCGTTCGCGTTTACACCGGCACCGGCAAGATCACCATCAACGATCGTGATATCGACAACTACTTCGGTCTGGAGACCCTGAAGCTGATCGTCCGTTCTCCGCTGGTCCTGCTGGGCCTGGAGGGCAAGTACGATGTCGTCGTCCGCGTTTCTGGCGGCGGTGTTTCCGGCCAGGCTGGCGCTATCCGCCACGGCCTGTCCCGCGCCCTGCTGCAGCAGAGCGATGAGAATCGTTCTGTTCTGAAGAAGGCTGGCTTCCTGACCCGCGATCCTCGTATGAAGGAGCGTAAGAAGTACGGTCTGAAGGCTGCACGTCGTGCACCCCAGTTCTCCAAGCGCTGATTTATTTCAGATGTATCTTTACGGCTCTGCTTCGGCAGAGCCGTTTTTTGTTGCCTGCGTTCCCGGAGAACTGGGGAGCACGACTGCGCATCTCCGGCGGTTGCCCCGCAAGGGGCGAGCCGGTGGCGCTAAAAATCTTTGCTCAAGCATCGCGTGCAGGGCGCAGCCCTGCCAGCGATGCACCCCAGTTCTCCAAGCGCTAATCTACAGCTTAATAATGCTAAAAAAGCCCGGGAATACGCCATTTCCCGGGCTTTTTCTATGCCTGAAATTCTGTTTGGACTAGATGATGGAAGTGTTCGAGAACCAGGAGTTCGGTTCGATCCGCGTGTTGCAGGAGGCGGGCAAGACCTTCTTCTGTGCAAGCAACGTGGCGAAAGCGTTGGGGTATGTGAATCCCTACGCCGCAGTGAAACATCATTGCAGAGGCCCCCTAACGAAACGCGAGGGGGTCGTTCAGAAGGTGAATCAGTATGGAAGTGCTGGAGAGCAGGTCGTTGAAATTCCCTTTATCACAGAAGGCGATGTTTATAGGCTGATCGTTCACAGCAAGCTGCCATCGGCAGAACGATTTGAACACTGGGTGTTTGATGAAGTTCTCCCTTCCATCCGCAAACATGGTGTGTATCCCAAACGCTTTTCCCTGCACCCGCCGCAAATGTAAAAAGGCACCGCACCTGCCCCGAAAGGCTGGTGTGACGCTGTGGTGTACTTCTGGGGAAGTGCAGCTGGCTGCCCGGTCTGGGCCCTTTAGCTTTGCGTCGCAGCCTTCCAGCTGGTTTGCCGATTCTTCTGTTTTGCGGGGGTGCTCTTTTGCATTTTATTATACCCCCCTATATAAAAATCAAGGGGTTTTCCATGAGTTTGTCATTTGTAACAAATGCAGTCTATTTTTTAGTGCGATTTGACGGGGGGGGGGTGGCCCTCTCAGTCAAAGACTTTGGCTGAGAGGGTTAAGCCATTACTAGGAAAACGCCGCCGCACAGGTCGCAATTCTGTGCAGCGGCGTTCCTATGGAGGATGATAAAGTATCACTTGGAAATGGCGCAGTTATTCGTACAGGGCATCAAAGTTGGTCAGTTCCACCTCATGCTCATCCAGCCAGCGACGAACCTGCGGGTCACACAGGGTCGCCAGATCACGGCAGCGGGGCAGGGTCAAGGAAGTATTGTCCAGAAGGTACTGATCCAGATAACCCGGATGGAAATGCAGGATATTGTACTCGTAGGGAGAGCTCAGGATGCCGAAGCGGTCTTCCAGCCAGTCCTCCGGGCGGCTGCCCCGGTTCAGGATCTCCATTGCGTTGCTGTTGCCCAGACTGAATAGCTCGCAGGCCGGTTTCATCGGCAGTTCTTCGGCCAGCGTATCGCCCATGTTATGGATGCCCAGCTTCTTTCCGATATCCCGGAACGCCTGCTCCATTGGCCTTGTCATGGCGCTGTGGCCCTCAAAATGCCGGGGATAATGTCCCACAAGTTCTTTGTGCCGGTCCAGCTGGGCCATGGTCTCGGTATACAGGTCCTCATAGCTGGGGTAAACTTCGCCCTTGCATTTGGCATCATTGGGATTCTCGCTCTTCCACAGATAGCTGCGGTAGAACATTCCCTCTTCGTTTACCAGCGTGGGCACCTTTTCCGGGGCGCTGACGGGGCGGTACTGCACAAAATTGGTGTGCTGGACCAGCGGCACCTCCGGGCACTCGCTCTGCCAGAGTTTCACCGCATGGGGGGCGGCGGCCATGTTGCTCATCAGCGAGAGGGTGCAGACCACGCCCTCCTTATAGGCCTTGATGACACCATAGTTGTATGCCTCACTGAAGCCGAAATCATCGGCTACTACGATCAACTTCTTGCTCATAACTGTTTCCTTCGTCCTTATCGGTTCAGATAATCCGCGTTGAAGATCTTGCCCTCGGTGCTGCGGTCATAGACTTTCCGGCCCTCGGCGTAGGTGACCTGTGCCTGATAATCGTCGCTGATGACCACCAGATCTGCGTCCTTGCCCACTTCAATGGTACCCTTGCGGTCGGCAAAACCATACTTGATGCAGGGATTGAGGCAGGCCATCTTCAGGCAGATCTCCAGCGGGATGCCAACATTGTTCACCAGATTTCCGATGTCGAACAGCACCGGCTGGCTGGAACCGCACAGGCGGCCGGTATCGGTCAGAACAAAGCCCTCCGGGGTCACATTCAGGGCCATCCCCTCAAAGATGCCCTCATACTTGCCCACCGGTGCACCGGACAGAGCCGTACAGTCACTGACCATCATGAATTTGTCGGTGCTCTTGACCTTGAAGTAGATGCCCAGCATCTCATTGCAGATGTGCAGGCCGTCGCAGATCACCTCACAGGTAACGTTTTCATTGGTCAGGGCTGCTCCCAGACCGCCGATGTCCCGGTGATGCATATCGGTCATGACGTTGCCGGTATGGGTCGCCACACTGATGCCCTTGGCATAGGCGGCCATGGCCTGCTTATAGTTGTTGTCACTGTGGGCGGCTGCCACTGTGATGCCCTGCGAGAGGAAATACTCGATGATGGGGTCCATCCCGGGGATCTCCGGT
Organism: Faecalibacterium hominis (ex Afrizal et al. 2022); assembly: GCF_049545105.1. Classification (NCBI taxonomy): domain Bacteria; kingdom Bacillati; phylum Bacillota; class Clostridia; order Eubacteriales; family Oscillospiraceae; genus Faecalibacterium; species Faecalibacterium hominis (ex Afrizal et al. 2022). Next base: position 2,392,222 of record NZ_CP186860.1, read on the forward strand.
GCCAGTGCCACAAGACGCAGCCACCCGCCGCCAGCTTCCACCATGGCATGTGCCGTCTCCATACTTACCTCCGGCCAGCCGGTACGGATGCCTTTTTCACCGGTGCGGTTCAGCCAGGGGCCTTCGCTGTGGATACCCAGAATGGTTGCACCGTCCTGATCACCCTCTTTTGCCACCTCTGCCACCGCACGGATGGAATCCGGGTCGCACACCGTCGGGAAGATGTTCACGGTGCCCTGACTTGCCAGCCCCTTCAGATAACCTTTCACGGATGCGATCTGCTTTTCATGGGGGGCATTCTTATTCATGATATCATAACCGCAGGTGCCGTGGTTATGAGTATCAAAAATGCCGGGGATGATCCGCTGGTCGCCGTATTCAATGGCTTCGGGGTCGGTCGTATTTTCTGCAAAGGCAGTGATCTTGCTGCCTTCCACAGTCAGCACACCTGCCTTAGGGCCTTCCGGCGTATAAATGCGGTTGGAATGCAGTTTCATAATTCAGTTCTCCTTCTTATTTGCTTTCTGTTTTGCAAAATCGGCCAACGCCCGTTCCATCCGCTCCATCCGGGGCAGATCCAGTACATGGTCCTGTGCACAGCAGGTATTCTCCATAACAAATTCGCCTTTTTCCACTCGTCCACAGCTGAGTATCATCCCTCTGGGAAAGAGCGCCAGCAGATTCCGCTGCCGCTGTTCCTCCGGGTAGTTCCGGTCATAGACCTTATCCTCCGGCAGCAAACTGCACAGCTGTTCCGCCGCCTCTTTCCGGTACTCGCCGTGCGCCAGCGCCACTGCCGGGCCGCTGGTCAAATTGTCCAGCAGCAGAACAGTTGCCGCAGTTGGCATCTCCTGCGCCAGAAGCCGGAAGCCGTCATAGTTATCCACTGCATGGTCACAGAAGGCAAAAGCGATGTTCTCCTCACCGCTCAGGTCCTCCGCCAGCTTTACGGCAGTGGCGACCGCACCGGAACAGCGGCTGAAGTTGCAGGGGCTTGCATGGGGCAGCAGCAGCCAGACACCTACCCCCGCCAGCAGCAGTGCCGCCAGCGTCCGGGGCAGCATGGCACCGGTTCCCCGTCCGGACCAGAACATCAGGCAGGCCGCTCCGAAACAGAGCAGTTCCAGCACGCATTGCAGTGCAAGGTCTCTCCCCCGCTGCTGAACATTTTTGTCCGGATGGAACGGATAGTATTTCTGGGGCCGCAGCGCCTTTGCCGGCGTATCAAAGGGGACCGCAATGACGACCTTTGCATTTGCCAGATCCCCGGCAATCAGGTTTTCGATCTTGGAAAACCGTCCTTCCCTCTGTTGAACCCGCACCGGCCAGCCCAGCGGCGGTAGGCTCTCGTTGAGCTGCTGGGCAAAAAGATATTTCTGCTTTGCAGTGCGCCGTTTGCCCAGGGTGACACCATACAACATCATCAGGTCTTGCAATGTCATATCCGTTCTCCTTCTACAAAAAAGTCCGGCAGGAAGCGTTTTACTCCTGCCGGACTGCGGACCCCTTGCAGGATCAGGCGATCTGATTTTTTTAGAAGATTCCAAGGAATGCGCCCAGCAGACCAAAGATCAGCAGACCGATGATCAGCTGTGTGGGGCGGTTGCCCTTCTTGATTCGCCACATCATGAACAGCACCAGAGCCAAGCTCAGAATGCCCGGATAGATGGCATTAAACAGCTCGGAGACCACGATGGAGGTCTCGCCGATGTTCAGCGTCCAGTTCAGGGGGAAGCCCACGGTGGTTGCCGTCATGGCACCGACCATCATCAGGCCGAGGATGGATGCACAGCGGGTCGCAACGCTCATCAGGCCGCTGTTAAAGACGGTGTCGATGAAGCTGGTGCCCAGTGTATAGCCCAGTTTCAGCAGGAACCATTTGAGCAGGGACTGCGAAATACCGTACAGCAGGATGAAGATGAAGGTGCCGAGGATGTTGCCCTGCGAGCACAGACCGATTGCGATACCGGCACCGATGACACGCAGGCAGTTGAAGAAGATGGAGTCGAACATACCGGCGGTGGGGCCCATCAGAGAAGCCTTGATGGCATCAATGGTCTCGCCGGGAACTTTACCGTCGTGGCAATCCTTCTCCAATGCGTAGCACAGACCTGCGATAAAGTTGAATGCGACTGCGTGGGTATTGAAGAAGGACTGATGGCGGGCATAAGCGGCCTTCTTGCCTTCGATATCGTCGCCATAAATACTCTCCACGGCGGGGGCCATGGTCATGGTGAAACCATTGGCTTCCATCTTGGTCATGTTGAAGTTCGCAAAGACCAGATGGCTGTTCCAGAACATCTTTTTGAGGATCTTATTTTCCTCTGCGCTGACAACTTTCTTTTCCATCAGAAGAAATCCTCCTCACTGTTGGCAGGGGTAGCAGCACCCGCAGCGGGGGCAGCGGCCACAGCGTTCTTTGCATCAATGATGCGCTTGTCAATGAAGAACAGGGTCAGGGCGATGGCAGCGCCGATCACAGCGATGCCAAGGCTGCTCAGGCCCAGGCTCTTGGCGCAGATAAAGCCGACAAAGAAGAACACGGCGATATCGGTGGACCAGATCATGGACAGCAGGATGCCGAAACCGACGGCGGTCATCATGGTACCGGCAGCGGCCAGACCTGTCATGACCCATGCGGGGCAGGCAGCCAGACCAGCCTGCAGACCCTCGATGCCAAAGGCAACGCCCAAGAAGATGATTGCCGCACCGGGCAGGCAGGCGATGAAGTTGACGACCATGGAAATGGCACGGAACTTGTTGGGCTTGCACTCAGAAGCCAGTCTCTCCCAGTAGGGAGCCAGGCCGGCCCACAGAGGCATCAGCATGGTATTGATGGTGGTCATCACGGTACCGATGGTCAGGGACAGAGCCAGACCGGTTTCCATGGCACCGTCGCCGCCCACCACAATGGCATACGCCACAGCGATGATGGAGCCGGACAGGCAGTCGGACGGGATCGAGCCGCCCACAGCGGAGATGCCCATGAAGATTGCTTCCAGCGAAGCACCCATGATGATGCCGGTCTGGAAGTCGCCCAGAAGCAGGCCGACCAGCGGTGCCACCACGATGGGGCGGTTCAGGCACTGCCAGGACAGGGTGTACGGGTCAAGCCAGTTGATGACCGCATACACGACTGCACAGATGATTGCAGCGGTAATTGACATAGCGATTTTTCCTCCTTGTACTTTTTTTTATTTTCAGGCAGAGCACCACGCTCAGCCCAGTACCTTGGAAAGTTCCTGCGGAACATCATCGGGGATGGTCTGCACATTGCAGGGGATCCCGGTTGCCATGACCTGCCGCAGAACCTCGACTTCGTCCTCGTAGGCATACAGATTCTTGGTATAGGTCTTGCGGGCTTCCGTTCCGTGCTTGGGAGCAACGCGGCCATAATTGCCCACATTGATCTGCGGGATATCCTTGACTTCCTTGGCCACACGCAGCAGATTTTCCGGCGTGCTGACGATCAGCAGAATCTTCAGACCGGCTGCACGGGGATCGTTGCAGAGCGAGACTGCCTTATCCACCGTCACGATCGCCGTCTTGCAGGTGGCCGGTGCAGCCATCATCAGGGATTTCTGCATGATATCGCTGGCAGCTGCCGTATCATCTGCCACCACGATGCGGTCAACGCCCAGCGTGCGGCTCCACTTGGTGGCGACCTGGCCATGGATCATGCGCTCATCCAAACGTACCCATTTGATCATAAGTTTTCCATCCTTTCTTTTTATCAGAAGAAGTCGTCGCTGCCTGTCGGTGCCGTGTCCGCAGGAACTTCCGGTTCCACACGGCGCAGATACTCGCGGCTTTCTTCAATGATCTCATCCAGCCGTTCGTCGCTGAGGGTATCCTCGCTCAGAACATTCATCATGAAGCTCATGTTCACACCGCTCACCAGCCGGGTGTTTGGGTGGTCCAGATAGGTGAACATGGCCTGATTCACGCTGCCGCCGTAAAGGTCGCTGCACAGCAGCACTTCGTCCTCCGGACCGACAGTCTCATAGAATGCATCCAGATGATCCTGCACGCAGCTCTCATCCAGATAGGCATCAAATACGGTCAAATTCTCGCACTCTCCCATCAGGATCTTCAGCGAGCTTTGCATTCCGCTGGCCATTGAGCCATGGGACGAGAGAAAGATTTTCAGCATAACAGGCATCCTCTTTTCGACTACAAGCTAATTATTTTCCTTCGATGTTCACATTTTATCTCTATTTTGCACAGAGTTCAACGCTTTTTGATTTATAGAATAAGTTCAAGTCGCTTTGATTTCATTTTATAAGTTCAAAATGGCGCACAGTTGAACACCCTGCTCAAAACTGTGCGCCATGATTTGGTGATTTTACATAGTCTGCAACGAGCGCCGAAGCCATTCCGCCGCCATCCGGGGCGGGTCTTCCGCAAAGGCTTCCAGTTCTTCCGGGTACCGCACAAAAGAGTACAGCAGTGTATTCAGCGCTTTCATCTTCTGCCAGTCGTGAAGTCCGCCGCCGACATACAGCAGTGCCCGGATCTTCCGTTCTCCCCAGAGTGCTCGTTTTTCCAGCGGGTAGAATTCCAGTCGGATCTCTTCCCCTTCTGCGCCCTGTTCCTCCTGAAAGACGACCACGACCTCGCCGCACTGGTACGTCCAGCATTTTTCCCGTGTGATCCACCGGTTCAGAAGTGTCTGCCGTTCGGCTTCGTCCCTGCCATGTACCCCCGCCAGATACTGGAAGAACTGCTCCGGCGTGTAATACTGGAAGTTTCGGATTACACGATAATTCTCCGGCGGCGGAAGCTGCTGCCGATACTGGTATGCTTCCACCAGCAGGGTGTTGTAAACACGGTCAAAGTCCCGTTCGTTCCGGATCAGCAGCAACAGTTCCACCGGGTAATCATACCGGTAGCCGGGCTTTATTCCCTCTTCCTGTTCTGCGCCGTTTCCCAGCAGCACTCCGTCGCATTCTGCCGGGTCGATGCGGCGCAGCTCGTACAGGTTCATCGGCGTAATCTCTTCGACCAGTTCGGGGTAACGCTCTTTCAGGCCCTCTGTCTGGATCCGGGCATACTCGGTTCCCAGAAAATGGGTGGAGCACAGACGGAGCGGCCGGATGGGATACCGGATCTCGTGCAGCAGGCTGAAGAAATAGCAGCTCAGCATTGCCAGCAGAAACCGGTTTGCCCGGAACGGATAAACCGTCTGGATAAATTCAATCACCCGGCGGCTCAGTTCCGCACAGAGCGGGCAATCCAGAAATTGCAGTTCATAAACATAGTCATACTGCATTGTGCCGTCCGTTCCATAGAAATGTTGTGCGATCAGATTGAATAGGATCTGCTGCAGCAGATCCCTTGCCATTGGCAAGGGCGCAAAATCCAGTCCAGTCTCCTGCTTCAGGTAGACCAGCACCCGGTCTCGCAAGCGTCCCGCCTGCCCTGCAAAGCCGGGATGCAGGCTGAACGGGTCCCGCTTCAGGTTCACATCCAGCATACTGAACAGCAGAATGCCCAGAAACGCCACCTCATCCCGGGGCATGGCATAGCCCCCGTATTGTTCCTCCAGTGTGTGGTAAATGGACTGTGCCAGCGGATAGAACATCGTTCCGGAGATGCTTTCCAGCCATGGGTCCGGCAGCCGGATCTCATGGCCGTTCTGCACCCGGTTCCGTGCAATGATCAGGTAGACCGCCACACGCTGGGTCGCACTGTCCCGCAGGGAGATCGGGCTTTCCCGCAGGATCTTCAGAAATGTATGCCGGATATCCTGCCGCTCTTCGTATCCGCAGCTGAGCCAGGATGCACTGTCCGGGTCACTGCAATCCAGCGTTTCCTTGTGGAAATGCACGCCGGAGACTTCGGTCAGTGCCAGCCTGCGCTTGTACTCTTCTCCTTCCACCCGCATTCCGGTGCCGGGGCGTGAGACGATCCGCAGGCCAAAGCTCTCACACAGGCGGGTCGCCATGCTCAGCGGCTCCCGCAATGCCGAAGCCGAGAGAAAAAGCTGATCGGCCAGCTGTTCCTTCTTAATGCCGGTTTCCGTGGAGATGATGCGCCGGGACAGATACCGCACCCGGCTTTCCCGGTCGGCGTTCAGCATACTGCCCGGCATCTGCCGGATGCTGGTCACAGCCGAAAAAGTATCGTACGCTTCCGGGTCCAGAACTTCCACATAGTAACCCTTATGCCGCCGGGAAACCAGCCGGGCACCATTCTCATTCAGGATCTGCGCCACCTGCGGCATCTCATTCTTGATGGTGTGCGCACTGACACCGATCCGCTCCGCCAGTTCCTGCGAAGTCATCGTCTGTTCGGGGGCATTGCTCAACTGGGTCACGATCTGCAAGGCTCTGCTGGACATAAAACCGCTCCTTTTCCCAATCATTCGTGCCTTTATTGTAGTAAAACACTGCCCGAAATGCAAGCCGGAAACCAGAAATGCCGCTCCGAGCTTTTCAGCCCAGAGCGGCATTTCCGGTTTTGGGATATAATTAGAAAATAGCTTGATTGTTAGCATCCTCACCCTCTCCGTCATTGCTTGCTACACAAAAATTATTTGTGCTGACTGCGGCTCTTTTGCATGACACGCTGTTCTTGGATTTTGTGTATGAAGATAGATAGGAGGAGAACACATAATAAACCTGAGGAATTGAGCAGCGTTGTGAATGCAGCATTCGGGCTGCGTTGAACTACACCAAAAATTTCGCGATTTCGTGGGTTTACCTATGGGTTTACTGAGAGAGGGAAGCCCGAAAACCTGCATGAATACTGGACTTTTCGGATCAAGGTCAGGTGAGTACGGTCTGAAGGCTGCACGTCGTGCACCTCAGTTCTCCAAGCGCTAATCTACAGCTTAATAATGCTAAAAAAGCCCGGGAATACGCCATTTCCCGGGCTTTTTCTATGCCTGAAATTCTGTTTGGACTAGATGATGGAACATTGTATTATGCGAACTCATTCCTCGAACAGATACAGAAGATATCCGTAACCCTCTGCTTTCATCTTTGCGTAAGGCACAAAGCGCAGGGCCGCACTGTTGATGCAGTAGCGCACGCCATTGGGGGACTCCGGATCGCCGGTGAACACATGACCAAGGTGAGAATCTCCGGCACGGCTTCTGACCTCTGTACGGCGCATGCCGTGGCTCAGGTCCTCCAGTTCCACCACGGCAGGCTCCTCGATGGGCTTTGTGAAAGCCGGCCAGCCGCAGCCGCTCTCGTACTTATCCGTGGAGGAAAAGAGCGGCTCGCCGGTGACGACATCCACATAGATGCCCTTTTCAAACTTATCCCAGAACTCGCCTGTGAAAGGGTGCTCTGTGCCGCTCTCCTGCGTAACACGGTACTGCTCCGCCGTCAGCTTGTCCCGGATGGATTCCGCCGCGGGCTTCTGATAGTCGCCCGGGTCGATGCGCAGCCGGGAAAACAGCTCCATCTCCGCGCGCGGGATGTGGCAGTAGCCGCCCGGATTCTTTTCGAGGTAGTTCTGATGGTATTCCTCGGCGGGATAGAAGTTTTTGAGCGGGCCGATCTCCACGAAGAATTTTTCGCTGCGGCCGCGCTCGATCTCCGCGATGCGCTTCACCGTCTCTCTCGCGCTTTCATTGGTGAAGTAAACGCCGGTCTGGTACTGGCTGCCCCGGTCGTTGCCCTGCCGGTTTTGTGCCGTGGGGTCGATGACATAGAAGTACGCCATCAGCAGCGCGTCGAGGCTCACCTGCTCGGGGTCGTATTCCACCCGCACGGTCTCCCGAAAGCCGGTCTCTCCCTTGCAGACGGTCTTGTAATCGGCGTCCGCCTCGCAGGTGCCGTTGGCGTAGCCGCTTTCGGCATCGATAACGCCGGGGATGGACTGCATCAGCTGTTCCATGCCCCAGAAGCAGCCGCCCGCCAGATAGATGACATTGTCTTTGGTATCCATATAGGTGATCTCCTCGTCGGACCGGTCAAAAGCCGCTCCGTCCATGTTTGTTTCCTGTCCGCTCTTTTCCTTCGGCACAGTCTGCTGCCCGACAGCGCAGCCGCTGAGCAGCAGCACCGAGGCGAAAAGCAGTGCCAATACGCTTCGATACATCACGTTTCCTCCTTTCAGGGGAATCAGGGCTCACTCCGCCCCTTGCCCGCCGAGGGCAATGCAATGGCGCAGCAGGCACTTTTTAAATCTCGGGTCAGCCCATATCGGCGGCAAGAGCCTGGTCGATGAGCTTTTGCAGCGTCTCCGCCTGCTTCTTTTCCGTGATGGCGCCTACGATGGGCTCACCCACGATATTGCCGCTGCGGTCGACCACATAGGTGGTGGGATAGGCAAAGATGTTAGTGGTAAACTTTCCCGCCTCACCGTCGGAGTCAAAATACACGTTCTGATAGGTGGCGCCCTTCTTGGCAAGCACATCCTTCGCCTCGGAAATTGCTGTTTCGTCGCCGTCCAGCGTGAAGGTGTTGACGCCGATGAGGGAGCCGCCCTTCTCCGCCAGTTCCTTGTTCAGCGCATCCAGCTCGGAAAGCTCACCCACGCAGGGATTGCAGGTGGTGAACCAGAAATTCACCACGGTGACGGCGTTGGCGGAGAACAGCTCGTTGCTCTTCACCGTGTTGCCATCCAGGTCCTTGCCCTCAAAGGCGGGGAACTTCTGCATACTGCCGTCGTCGGGAGGGTTGCTCGTGTCGCTGCCCGCAGGCATGCTCATATCGCCGTCCATGGACTTCTGGATGATCTCGGGATACTTCTCTTCCAACTCGGTCAGCCTGTTTTCAATATTGCTGATCTCCGTGGCTGACTCCTTCAGCCACTCATACTCCTTGTCGGTGAACTGCTCTTTAGCGGCCTCGACGGTATCCAGCAGGAAGTCGCCGTAGTTTTTGCCGTCCTCCTGCATGGTCATGCCCTTGTCGGCCGCCATGAAAATCTTTTCCCACAGCTCGGTATTTTCCGACAGGATCGCGTTCTCCCGCTCCAGCAGCTCCTTGTGCAGAGCGAGCGCCTCCTCGGCGGTTTTCGGCTCGCCGGTCATGGCGGAGCTGTCTCCGCTCATATCCGCCTGCTTGTCGTTGCCCTTTGCGCCGCAGGCTGCAAGGGAGAGCAGCATCATCGCGCACAGCATCAGAGCCAGTATCTTCTTTACGTTCATATTCGTTTCTCCTTAAGCTTTGTTGTTGTTTTCTCGCAGTGTCGCTGCGTTTTCTTTCTCTTTTCCATCGCCGAAGCCGTAGCGGAAGCACACGGCGTTCGTCGGACAGGCGCGGATGCACATTCCGCAGCGGATGCACTCGGTATGGTTGGGCGTTTTCGTCACATCCACATCCATCTTGCAGGCTCTGGCGCATTTCCCGCAGGAAACGCATTTATTCTTGTCCACCTTCATCTGGAAGAGGGACACCCGGTTGAACAGCGCGTAGAACGCGCCCAGCGGGCAGAGCCACTTGCAGAACGGTCGGTAGAACAGTACGCTCAGCGCAATCACCGACAGCAGGATGCTGAATTTCCATGTAAACAGCTTGCCCAGCGCCGCCCGGATGCCGGAATTGGCAAGGGACAGCGGGATGGCTCCCTCCAGCACGCCTTGGGGGCAGAGGTATTTGCAGAAGAACGGGTCGCCCATGCCCACATCGTTCACAAGGAACGCCGGCAGCAGGAAAACCATCACCAGCAGGACAGCGTATTTCAGGTATGTCAGCGGCTTCAGCCTCTTTGTGGAGAGCTTCTTTGTCGGGATTTTATGCAGCAGCTCCTGAAACCAGCCGAAGGGACAGAGGAAGCCGCAGATAAAGCGCCCCAGCAGGACTCCCAGCAAAATGAGAAAGCCTGTGATATAATAGGAGAAACTGAACTTTGACGAGCCTACCACCGCCTGAAACGCCCCGATGGGACAGGCACCGGAGGCTGCCGGGCAGGAATAGCAGTTCAGTCCCGGCACGCAGACGGTCTTCCCTGCCCCCTGATACAGTCCGCCCTTGAGGAAATTCGGCAGATGCAGGTTGGTCAGCAGCGCCGCACCCGCCTGAATCCAGCCCCGGAAGCGGGACATGGTCTGTGAAACGCCTGAAAACTTTTTACCCAATACCCACACACTCCAGACATAATTTGATTGCTTTGCTCAGCACTGTCGCCGCCTCGCCCCGCCAGACGCCGAAGCACAGCATGGCGACTCCGGCCATCAGCAGCGCGATCTGCGCCGCAGCCTTTTTCCCGCAGCTCATTTTTCATCATCCTTTCCAATTTTCTGCCCCCATCATAGCGCGGGAGAGTTAAAGTCTCTGTTAAGAACGAAAACTTAATGCAAACCTTATCTATTCTTGCTATAATGAGAGCAACATAAAAAACGGAGAAATAAAAAGGAGGACTCTCATGCACCTTTTAGTAATTGAAGACGAACGCGCTCTGTGTGAAACAATCGTCCGCAGCCTGCGGCGGCTGGCCTACAGCGTGGACTACTGCTACGACGGGGAGAAGGCTCTGGAGTTGCTGGGCGTGGAGTGCTACGATCTGGTACTTCTTGATCTGAATCTGCCGAAAAAAGACGGCATGACGGTGCTGCGCACCCTGCGGCAGACCGACCGAGAGACGCGGGTGCTGATCCTCTCCGCCCGCAGCGAGGTGGAGGACAAGGTGCAGGGGCTGGATGCCGGGGCAAACGACTATCTTGCAAAGCCCTTTCATCTTGCCGAGCTGGAGGCCCGCATCCGCAGCCTGACATTGAGGCAGTTCACCCAGCAAGATGTGCTGCTAAGCTGCGGAGGCCTGAGCTTCGACACCCGCTCCCGCACCGCCGCCGTCAATGGGCAGACGCTGACGTTGACCCGAAAGGAAACGGGGATACTCGAATACCTGATGGTGCATCAGGGGCGGCCCGTGAGTCAGGAGGAACTGATGGATCACGTTTGGGACAACAGCGTGGACAGCTTCAGCAATTCCATTCGCGTCCATATCTCCGCCCTGCGCAAAAAGCTCCGCGCCGTGCTGGGCTATGACCCCATCCGCAACCGCATCGGCGAGGGCTATCTGATGGGAGGCGAGGAGGAATGAAGCGGCTTTCCTTGCAGTGGCGCATCACGCTGATGTCCGTCCTGCTCATCGGCGTCACCTGCGTGGCCATGAATCTGCTGCTGTGCTCCTCCGGTGTGTACTATATGGACACCATTGCGGACAGCTTACAGGGCGGCGGCACGGTGATCCTGAATGATAGCGGAGCGGCGAGCTTTGACCCGCAGCTCATAGCGCCCAACGAGGAGTTGACCATCGTCGTCGATGGGGTGCAGGGGCGCTTCCGCACCACCAACTGGTACATCACGGCGGCGGTAACGCTGCTCAGCGGCATCCTCGCCTATTTCGTCAGCGGACGCGCTCTCAAGCCCCTGCGCAGCTTTACCTCGCAAGTGGAGCAGGTGCAGCTGAACAATCTTGCCGATATGAGGATCGATGAAGACTCCATTTCGGAGTTCCGGCAGCTGAGCCGCTCGTTCAACCAGATGCTGGATCGGCTGAACAACGCCTTTTCCGCCCAGCGGCAGTTCACCGGCAACGCCGCCCACGAGCTGCGCACGCCACTGGCACTCATGCAGGCGCAGTTGGAGCTGTTTTCCGCGGAGCATCCTGATGTGCGGCCGGAGACGGCGGAGTTCCTCACGCTTTTGCGTGAGCAGACGGAACGGCTGGCACAGATGACCAAGACGCTGCTGGAGATGAGCAATCTGCGGCAGGTGGCGCGGAACGAGCGGATCCAGCTCGCTCCCATGATCGAGGAGATCTTCACAGATCTTGCGCCGCTCTCAGATAAGCTCGGCGTTACGCTGACGGCGGAGGGCGACGGCATTATGACCGGCAGCGATGCACTGATCTACCGGCTGATCTTCAACCTGACGGAGAATGCTGTCAAGTACAACCGGCCGGGCGGCTCGGTGCGGGTTTCTGTCACTCAGGAGTTGGAAAAGCTCCTGCTCCGCGTCTCCGACACTGGCTGCGGCATTCCGGAGGAGTATCAGCGGAGCATTTTCCATCCCTTCTTCCGGGTAGACAAATCCCGCAGCCGCGAGTACGGCGGCGCGGGACTGGGACTTTCTCTGGTGTGGGAGATTGCCGACCTCCACGGCGGCTCCGTTTGGGTGGAGGAAAGCTCGGACAAGGGCACTACCATTGCGGTGGAGCTGCCAACGCAACAATCAACGAAGCCCTAACCCCCTTTTATTTTGATCAGCTTGAGCAGGCAAAACGGTCTGAGTCCTGCGCACAAAAAGAACACCCCCGCGCCTTTGGGCCGGGGGTGTTCTGCTGTGATAGGGAATGTCAGGTGGAAGAGGAAAGCATCTTCTGCAGCTGGGTCTTGGCCCGGTAGTAGGTCACCCGGGCCCATGCGGCATTGTGGCCGAAGATCAGCCCGATGCGCTCAAAGGGCAGCTCGCCGAATACCCGGAGGCTGAACACCTCTTTGTAAGGCTCGTCCAGCGTGTGCAGGCACTGATGTACAGTGAATGCCGCATCCTGATCGACCAGCAGTTGGGCAATGTCCGGAGTGTCGGCGGGGGCGGTTTCGGCATCTTCCAGCGGGGCAGTGTGCTTTGTCCGGCGGCAGTGGGAATAATAGGCGTTGCGGGCCACTGTGAACAGCCACGCCCGTACATCCTGCCGGTCGTCGTAGTCTTTCAGGCCGTCCAGTGCCTTGAAGAAAGTCTCCTGCGTCAGCTCTTCGGCCAGCGCCTCGTTGTGGGTCAGGCCCTGCAGGAACAGAAACACATCCCGGAAGTAGAGCCGGTAAATGCTGTCGATGTCCATAGGCTCAGCCCTTCTTATAGTCGGTGCCGTATTCCTGGTCGGTGCCGTAGGCGTAGTCGAAGGTACCGTCCGGGTTTTTCTGCACGATGTAGCGGTCTACCTGCTGTCCATCGCGGTAGTACAGGGTCTGGTCTGCGCAGTCCACGGTCAGCAGCTGGGTGCGAGACACCATGACCCATACAGAGAATCGATCAGAACCCACCAGGGCTGTCAGTACCCGATGCACGCCCGGAAAGCGGTAGCGCATGGCCCGCACAGTGATCTGCGGCTTGCCCCAGCTGAAGGTGCCCTCCATATCCAGCCAGACACCCTCGCCCTGCACTTCCAGAATGCAGATGTCAGCGCCATTCTCTTTGCGGTTGTAGGTCCAGAAATGAGCCTGCTCTGTGGTGGCCGGGACGCGGGCAGTGCCCATCCAGAATATCAGTGCCAGAGCGCACAGGGCAGCCAGCACAGAGCCGATTGCTGCACGGAAGCTCCTTCTTTGCAGGGCGGCCCTGATCCTGCGCAGGGGCGCATCCGGCTGCGCTTCCGGCCGTACCGGCACCGGCTGCTCCATCTGTTCCAGCTCGGCGCGGCAGGCTTCACATTCGGCCAGATGTTCTTCCACCAGTGCGTTGGTGGCCTCACTGGTGATGTGCTCCGCATACAGCGGCAGCAGGTCACGGATGATATCACAATTCGTTTTCATCGTATTTTGCCCTCCTTTTTCATGGCCTTTCACCCCAATAACGCAGAAAAGGAGAAAGCGTTACAGGTTTCTGCAAATTTTTTGCAGGATCAGCCCTTCTCCTGCCAGAATAACCCGCCGCTGGTCTGGAACAGGGGCCAGGGGTTCACGCTCTTGCTGCCGAGCTTGAAGTCCATGGTCAGCTCCTCGCCCAGCACGCCGACAGCCTGCCCCCGCTCCACAGTCTGCCCGCGGGTCACGGAGAGCTCCTGCAGGCCGTACAGATAACTGCGCACGCCGCAGCCGTGGTCGATGACCACGGTGCTGCCGGTGAGGGCCAGATCGCCTGCAAACACCACCACGCCGCCTGCCGGGGCGCGGCAGGGCTCACCGGGGATGGTGTAGAGCCGGGTGGAGTTGGAGCGGCTGCCCTGCTGGCCGCCGGTCACCTTGACCTGACCGAAATCCACCAGCGTCATGTAGTTTTCTGCCGGGCAGAGGAAGGCACCGGCCCAGAGCTTTTCCCGCACGGGCTGCTCGTACAGGGGCCAGATGTTGTTCCGGAACTCGGTGTTGGCAGCCTCGGTGGATGCAGGCTCCGGCTCCACCTCCACGGTGCCGAAATCCTTGGGCAGAACGGTCAGCGTCCGGGCAAAGGTCTCGCCGTTGACGGTAACGTTGACCGTGTGCCCGCCCGCCGAAGCGTTGTAGGCGGCGGGGATGTAGGCGCGCCAGCCGCTGCCCAGCCGGACACACTGAACGCTGCCCAGGTCGGTCTCCACAGCGGGAGCGGCCTCGCCGGTCAGGCCGGTGATGGAAAGCGCCGCTACACCGCCCTGCTCCAGCCGCTCGGTGGAAAGGGCGACCTCCGCGCTGGCCTGCAGGGTGAACCGGAAGGAGTAGCTGTACCAGCCCGTGGGCTTGGCCGGGTGCTCCACGCCCAGGTTCTTGCGGATGGCACCGGTGGTGCCGCCCTCAAACTGGGTGGCAAGATAGTCCTGTGGCAGCCGCCAGACCGTCAGCTTTGCCTTGTAATCCCCGTTGGCAGGGAAGAGAAAGTCCTCGTACTGAGAGGCCGACCCCGCAAATACGATGCTGCCGATGTCGGTCTCGATGGTCAGGGTGGTGTAGCTGGCCCAATCGGGCAGGGCGAGGGCCGGGTGTGCGTCATACAGCACGCCCAGTTTCTGCACAGTCAGGGTCTCCGGGCTGGTGAACACCTTATCGAACACGCCGCCCAGCAGCGGCACCTGCCAGCAGGAGCCGTTCACTTCCAGCGCCTGCCCGCCGAACTGCGTGTCTGCCGCCGGGCGGGACCCTTCGCCGGTAAAGGAATAGCTCACGGTCATCACCGCACCCAGCAGCACGGCAACGCCCAGAATGACACCAACAACCCACAACAAAAATCGTTTCATGGATATGTACTCCTGTTACAAAGCCGCATCCCTGCACTTGGCTCCCCTGGCAGGGGAGCTGGCCGCGCCGGAGCGGGGACTGAGAGGTTGATTAATCAATGCGGCGTATAAAAAAGCGCACCACAGCTTGCAGGGACAAGCCGGGTGCGTTTTTCAGTGTTTGGTTTATTCTGCGGCATCCTCGGCAGAAGGATCTTCTGCGGGCTGCTCTGCGGCAGGCTCAACGGTCTCGGCCTTATCCTCGCCAAACAGCAGACGCTCGTACTCGTCCAGCTCTTTTTCACGGCGGTGCAGATAGACAGCCACGGCGGCCAGCGCACCGGCCACAGCGGCCAGCGTGGCGATAACAGCGATCAGACAGGATTTCTTCATAGGACACACTCCTTTTCTGGTGGGGAACGGTGGTTCATGGAACCGGAGTTCATTTTGATAAGGCTATTATACCCGGAAAAGCAAAAAATTACAATCCGAATTGCAGAAATTTCATCAATCCGGGCAATCACAGCAATTTGGTCAGCAGCAGCTTTTTGTAGACCTTGAAGGCACCGGGCAGGGTATACGCGGCCTCCAGCTGCTCCTTTCCGGCCCAGACGCAGCCTGCGGGGGCGGGCTGCTCCGGCACAGTGAGGAAATAGCCGCTCTGGTGCCATTCGATGTGGGTGAAAATGTGCTTGGCCGCAGGCAGGGGCGTGAAATGTGCCCCTGTGCAGTCCAGCCCCAGGGCAGCAAGGCGGGCAGCGGTCTCTGCGGCGGTAAGGGTGGTATCCTCCCACAGCACCGGCTGCCACAGCCCGGCCAGCAGGCCCTTGGCCGGCCGCTGCTGGAGCAGCACCCGGCCCTCGTTCAGCACCAGCGCCACCGTGACCGGTGTGATGCGCCGGGCCTTGGGGGGCGTTTTCTGGGGCAGGGAGAGGGCGGAGCCTGCGGCCCGGGCCCGGCAGAGCGTGCCCAGCGGGCACTGCTCACACAGAGGTGCGCCGTTGGGCAGGCAGACCAGCGCGCCCAGCTCCATCAGGGCCTGATTGTAGTCTCCGGCTTTTGCGGGCGGCTGGTGCTCCATGACCCGTGCCGTGAACTCCCGCTTCACCTGCGGGTCGGTGACCAGCCGGGGGTCGTTGTAGAGCCGGGCAAACACCCGCAGAACGTTGCCGTCCACGGCGGGCACCGGGAGGCCGAAACTGATGGATGCAATGGCCCCCGCCGTGTACTCCCCGATGCCGGGCAGGGCCAGCAGGGCGTTGTAATCAGCGGGCAGCTGCCCGCCGTACTGAGCGCAGACGATCTTTGCTGCCTTCTGCAGATTGCGCACCCGGCTGTAATAACCCAGCCCCTCCCACAGCTTGTGCAGCTTTTCCTCCTCACATCCGGCCAGCGCGGGGATATCCGGCAGGGCGGCAAGGAAGCGCTCGTAGTAGGGCAGCGCCGCCGAGACCCGGGTCTGCTGCAGCATGATCTCGCTCAGCCAGACATGGTAGGGCGTGGGGTCCTCCCGGAAGGGGAGGATGCGGCGGTTGGTGTAGAACCAGTCCAACAGGGCAGGAGCGATATTTTCCACTTGTATTTATCTCCTTGTTGAAAACAACCCTCTCCGTCATTGCTCCGCAATGCCACCTCTCCCGAGGGGAGAGGCTATGCTGCCTTTATCCAAGAGCCGCAATAGGCTCCCCCTTCGGGGGAGCTGGCAAAGCCGACAGGCTTTGACTGAGAGGGTTGAATTTAATCCTTAGAAACCGTAAGCGGTGCGGGGGAAGGGCAGCACGTCACGGATGTTCTGGATGCCCGTGAGGTACATGATCATCCGCTCGAAGCCCAGGCCGTAACCGGCGTGCTCCACGCCGCCGAACTTGCGCAGGTTCAGGTACCACTCGTAGTTGGTCTTGTCCATGCCCAGCTCGTCCATGCGGGCCACCAGCTTGTCGTAGTTCTCCTCGCGCTGGCTGCCGCCGATCAGCTCGCCGATGCCGGGCACCAGCATATCAGCTGCGGCCACGGTCTTGCCGTCCGCGTTCATCTTCATGTAGAAGCTCTTGATCTCCTTGGGGTAATCGGTGACAAAGACGGGCTTCTTGAACACGACCTCGGTCAGGTAGCGCTCGTGCTCGGTCTGGATATCCACGCCCCACTCCACGGGGAACTGGAACTTCTTGTTGTTCTTCTTCAGGATCTCGATGGCCTCAGTGTAGGTGATGCGGCCGAACTCGCTGTTTGCCACCAGCTCCAGGCGCTCGATCAGGCCCTTGTCGATGAACTGGTTGAAGAAGGCCATCTCATCGGGGCAGTTGTCCAGCACGTAGCGGATGACGAACTTGGTCATGGCCTCGGCGGTGTCCATGTAGCCCTTCAGGTCGCAGAAGGCCATCTCAGGCTCGATCATCCAGAACTCGGCGGCGTGGCGGGTGGTAAAGCTCTTCTCCGCACGGAAGGTGGGGCCGAAGGTGTACACCTTGCCAAAGGCCATGGCCATGGCCTCGGCCTCCAGCTGGCCGGAAACGGTCAGGTTGACGGGCTTCTCAAAGAAGTCCTGGCTGTAATCCACGGTGCCGTCCTCGTTTTTGGGCACGTTCTGCAGGTCCAGCGTGGTGACCTGGAACATCTCACCGGCACCCTCGCAGTCGGAAGCGGTCAGCAGGGGAGAGTGGGAGTAGACGAAGCCGTTCTCCTGGAAGAACTTGTGGATGGCGTAGGCAGCCACGCTGCGCACGCGGAATGCGGCGTTGAAGGTGTTGGTGCGGGGGCGCAGGGTGGGCATGGTGCGCAGATACTCCATGCTCATCTTCTTTTTCTGCAGGGGATACTCGTCTGCGGGGCAGTCGCCCAGGATCTCCACGCTGTCGGCATTCAGCTCAAAGGGCTGCTTTGCCTGCGGGGTCAGGACGATGCGGCCCACGATGCGCAGGCTGCTGTACAGGCCGGTGTGGATGACCTCCTCGTAGTTTGCCAGCTTGCCTGCCTCCAGCACGACCTGCAGGGTCTTGAAGCAGCCGCCGTCCGACAGGGCGATGAAGCCGATGTTCTTGGAATCACGGATGTTCTTGGCCCAGCCGCACACGGTGACCACCGTGCCGTCGGCGGGAGTGTTCTTGTACAGCGAGACGATCTCAGTACGTTCCATCTTTCTTTCCTCCGATATAAAAATAAAAAGACAGCTTTGCCCTGAATTTTCAGGGCGAACAAGCTGTCTTGTAATGTCCGCGGTGCCACCTGAATTACCGGAAGTGTCCGGTCGCTCGCGCGCTCCAATAAGCGCTGCCCTGGTAACGCTGGGCTTTGCGGCGCACCTACTGGCGGCGGAATGCCGTGTTCAGCTTGCAGCTCCCGGGTGTTCGTTCGCGCACTGGCCCGCACGCGGCTCTCAGCTGCTGCCGCGCTCTCTGTAGCGTCCGGAATGCGTTACTTTTCCCGATCTTTGCTTTTCGGTAATTCTAAAAATAGCACAGCAGCACCGGTTTGTCAATCGGCTTTTTGTGGAAAAACGGTTGAATTCTGCCGGAAAGGATGATATTATTTATCCTGTTATAGTATGTGCATTGCACAAAACGGAACAAACATGAAGATTGGCTTTGTCCTGAGGAGTAGAGCATGAACGAAAATCAAACCACTTACCCCACCGGCGCACAGGATGAGGAAGAGATCGACCTCGTCGCGCTCATGGTGACCCTTCTGCACAAGCTCAAGCCCATCCTGCTGACCGCGGTTGTCTGTGCTGTGATCGCTGGCGGCCTTGCCGGGGTAAAGATCCTGCGCGGCGGCGCTGTTTCGGCAGAAGATCAGGTTGCTTATGAAGAGGCTCTGGCTGAGTATCAGCAGAAAGAGAAGGATTATGAGTTTGCTGTGCAGCAGTACGAGCTGACGGCGAAGAGCAACGAGGATGCGCAGTCTAGTGTGCAGGAAGCACTGAAACAGGCACAGGACTATGCAGAAAAGTCGCTGCTAAAAAATCTGGACGTTTATAATGTCTGGACGGCGCAGGCTGACCTTTATATTGACAGCGGCTACAAAATCCAGCCGGGTTCTGCGTATCAGAATGTTGACCCGACCGGTGCGTTGCTGGCTGCATATCAGAAACAGCTGGTCAGCGGTGACTCCATGAATGCTGCCGCTGATGCCGTAGGGGTAGATGTGCGCTACCTGAAGGGCGTGGTCACGGTAGAACTTTCCCAGAACGACAGTGGCGAGTATAACGGCGTGATGACCTTGCAGGCGTATGCTGCAGATCAGCAGACCGCAGAGAAAATTCTGAACGCGCTGCTGGGTCGTCTGGATCTGATCCATGATAAAGCGGCAGCTGCTGTGTGCAGCCACAGTGTACGCGTGATTGATCAGAGCGTGACACAGGGGGTCTCCACGGAACTGCGTGCGTTGCAGCAGACGAGCAATGAAGATGTTCAGAATCTGCAGAGCCAGCTGGTGGAACTGCAGAGTGCCCGTCAGGCGCTGGATGACAATCTGGCTTCTGCTAAGAGTACTTGGGAGAGTGCGGAGGAGCCCGCACTGGGCGGCGGCGCTGCCTCCTCGGTGGCAAAGTACCTGCTCATTGGCTTCCTGCTGGGTGCTGTTCTGGCCTGCGGCGTGGTTGTGGTCAGGTTCCTGCTGGACGGCATGGTCTACTCGGCCAGCGAGCTGAACCGCTCCACCGGCCTGCCCGTGCTGGGCGCGCTGGCCAGCGACCGCACCAAGAAAGCCGGAAAGCTGGATGCAAAGCTCTATCAGATGGAGGGCCGCCCCGATGGCAGCGCGGACGCTGAGATGCTCTGCCTGATGGCTCAGACCATCCGCAGCCGCGCCCCGGAGGCGAAGAATATTCTGGTTACCGGCGATCTGCCTGCGGACCAGCTGGAAGCACTGGCCGCTGCCCTGCAGGCCACGGAACCCCTGCGCGGCCAGAGCGTGACCGCCGCCGAGAGCATCCTCAAGGCCGCTGCCACCGTGCCCCATGTGGTGGCTGCCGATGCCATTGTGCTGGCTGCCGACTGCACGGTCACCCGCACCGATGCCGTGCGGGAGCAGAACGAGAAGATCGTTCGGCTGGGCAAGCAGATCCTGGGCTGCATCGTATACGAATAAGCAATCAAAAATGCCGCTGGTCAGCCAGCGGCATTTTTGATTGCCTGGATCAGCCCATTGGCCGCCAGCTGCCCGGCATAGAGGGCCTCGTTCAGGTTGTTGCCGTGCCCGCCGATTTCAATGAGCAGACTGCCGGGGGTCAGATCCTGATTGTAGAACCGATAGCTGAACAGGACCGGGCGGGTGAAACCGGGGAACGACCACTCCATGGCGTTTTCCCAGGCGGCGGCAAAGCGGAGGTTGAGCCGGTAGTTGGGCAGGCTGACCGTGGTGCCGTTGTCGCACCCGCAGATGATCATCACCTGCGCCGCCTGCCGCCCGTTGACGGTGCACACCGGGGCCATGCGGGAGCCGTTCTCAGTCTCGATGGCATCCCGGTGGACATCCAGCACGATCTTGATGCTGGGATACTGCGATAAGTATTGCTGTACCACCGCGCGGCTGTTGGCATAGCTGCCGGTGTAGCTGGGGTAATCGTTCAGGGTCTCGTCGTGCAGGGTATTGAGCCCGGCGGCGTTGAGGGTGTCTGTCATCACCCGGCCCACGGCGCACATGTTGAAGTCCCGGTCGGTGGTGCGGGAACCGTCCCCCGGGCGGTACCACAGCCCTGCCGAGAGCCGGTAGTCCTCAGTGGCATGGGTGTGCATGATGAGGATCTGCGGGTCGGGGCTGTTCCACTCCACCGCAAAGGGGAGCGGGTTGGTGATCTCGGCGGCAATGTCGGCGCTGGAGACGCTGGTGTTGTTCTTGATGCTGCCGCTGCCGCAGGGAATGTATTTCTCCCCGCTGCCCTGCGGATAGTTCTTTTCCAGGATGGCACCGGCTCCCTCCGGGCGGGCCTCATCGCCTTCCAGCGGGACAAGGTAGGCTTCAATGTCACCGGCAGGCAGGGCGGGAGCCTCCTGTGCAGGCTCTGCCTGTGTTTCCTGCGCGGGTTCGCTCACGGCCTGTGCGGCAGTCTCGGAGAGGTCTTTCCGGCTCAGGTAAAGGGCGGTCTGCACGGCGGGCAGCGGCCCGATGACCACCGCTGCCAGCGTGAGGAGCAGCTGGTGCGCAAACAGTGCCAGCCCCAGCGCAAGGCCTGCCGCCGCTGCAAAAGGCAGAGGATGCCCGCACCCTGCCATTTCCCGCCTGCGCATGGAACCTCACCCCCTTCTGCAAAATAGATATGAGAGAACCGCTCCGTCAATGCGAACGGATTGCTGCCTCTCCCAGTAGGAGCAGCAGGCCGGCAGCAGCATAAAACTGACCCCTATCAGGGGAGCAGACGAGCGAAGGCGAGACCGAGAGGGTTACCCCACCAGCCAGCACAACTGTGCCACACTCAGCTTTGGCTGAAGGGCCCGGTTGATGGCAGCCCCCAGCAGGGCCGCGCCGTGGGCGATGACCCCGTCCAGATCCCGGGGCGTGACGACCAGATCCCGGCCCTCCTCGGCCTGCATCAGGGTGGGGATGCCCGCCGCAAGGACAGGCACACCCAACCGGGCGGCATCCAGATGCCGGGAGTGGTCGGGCTGGGCCGGGTGGAGCCCGGTGTCTGAAAACTGGAGCGTCCGGCCCAGCCGCTCCGGCTCAGCAGAGCAAAGGCTGTCCACACAAAGCAGGGCGGCGGGGCGCAGCTCTCGTACCAGTGCCCCGGCCAGCTGCTGTAAGCTCAGGCCTGTGGCTGCCGATACCCCCGGAGCCACAGCCGCCACCGGCCGGATGCCCTGCACCGGTACGGTGCGCGGCCCCATGGTCACGAACACCTTCTGCACCGTGCGGGGACCCAGAGCATCCGCCGTGACCCGGCGGTTGCCCACCCCCAGCACCAGCACTGGGCCTTCGGGCGGCAGCAGGGGCCGCAGCTCTGCGGCGGCGGCTTCGATCACGGCGCTGTCCCGCTCGTCCAGCAGGCTCACGCTGGGGACCTCCAGCGTCACATACCTGCCCCGCGGCCGCGCCAGCCCCTCCCGCGCAATCTCTACCCGGGTGATCGTCACGCCGCCCTGACGGGCCGTTGCCACGCGTACCCCGGCGGGCAGGGCGGTTTTGCCCGGCTGGCCGAACAGTTCATCGGCAAGGTCAGTTTCCCGCATTTTGCATCCCCCATCCGGCTGAATTTCCGTATTTGGGCGCTTTTCCCGCCCAAACGGTACCAGAAGTATGGGAAAATGAAAAAATTCTAAACAAAAATTCAAAAAAGGCTTGCGCTGGTACGGCAAATATGGTATCATAAGGTGCGCTGTTATAGGTAGCCAAGGAGGTGGAACGAATGCCTAACATCAAATCTCAGAAGGACCGCGTCGTGCAGGCTGCTGCAGAGCAGGCTCACAACAAGGCCATTAAGACCAACCTGAAAACAGTCGTCAAGAAGGCAGACGCTGCCATCGATGCTAAAGCCGCTGACAAGGACGCAACTGTCCTGGCTGCTGTTTCCGCGATCGACAAGGCTCGCGCTAAGGGTGTCATCAAGAAGAACACCGCTTCTCGCAAGATCAGCCGTATGGCCAAGCGTGCAAACAAGAACGCCTGATTTACGACAGATCAAGTGATCGACTGACGAACAAAACCTCTGTATCGGGAACCCGATACGGGGGTTTTTGTTTTTCCAGCAGCTGTTCCGGGGGCAGGGGCGCGGGCTGCTCTGCCAGTGCCCAGAACACCCAGCCTGCAGGCACAGCAGCCGCCAGCACCAGCCCGGGCCAGAGCACGGCGGGATATGTAAGGGCCTCGCTGCCGGGCAGGAACACCGCCGCCGCGCAGAGCACAAGGGCGGTCCAGCCCTCCCATAAGATCGTTGCAAAAGTCTCACGCATGACTATCATCTCCTTTTCTGGAAAAGTATACCATGCAGAGGGCACGAATCGGCGCAGAAAAGGACGATGCACGAAAAACGTGTATCGTCCCAGGAAGGGTCCTGCTTCAGTTCTGG
The DNA here is from genome assembly GCF_049545105.1 of Faecalibacterium hominis (ex Afrizal et al. 2022). Lineage (NCBI taxonomy): Bacteria > Bacillati > Bacillota > Clostridia > Eubacteriales > Oscillospiraceae > Faecalibacterium > Faecalibacterium hominis (ex Afrizal et al. 2022). The sequence goes on from NZ_CP186860.1 coordinate 2,415,032, forward strand.
TCGTGGCTGCGGCCCACCAGCGAACAGACCACGCCGCAGACAAGGCTGGTGGTGATGCCTGCAGCAGCGGCGGTCAGCCCGCCGGTCAGGATGCCGATGGCTCCCTCTTCGGCAAGGGCGATGCGCACGCCTTTGGCAAGCAGGTGACCGAAGCCCAGCAGGGGAACGGTGGCACCGCAGCCTGCAAACTCGGCCAGCGGCGCGTACCACCCAAGGGCCGAGAGCACCACGCCCGCCACCACATAGCCTGTCAGGATGCGGGCGGGGGTCAGGGCGGTCAGGTCGAGAAAGAGCTGGCCCACCACGCAGATGGCCCCGCCTGTAACGAATGCCCAGAAATAGTTCATGTGTTCCCTCCGTTCTGTTCCTCCGGGGCAGCAAGCTCCACCAGGTGAGAAATGGCCGGGATGCTCTCCTTCTGCAAAAAGGTGGTCTGGCTCATCAGCGCGCCTGTGGCCAGAAAGAGCACCCGGCGCTGGCCCCGCCGCTCCAGCCGGGGCAGGAGATGCCCGCAGAGCACTGCTGCACAGCATCCCGGCCCCGAAGCGCCGCTGTGCACCGACTGGCCCTCGGCATCATAGAGGAGGGAGCCGCAGTCCACATGGTTCTTGAGGAGCAGGCCCTCGGCGGCCAGCAGCTCCCGGAACAGCTGACTGCCCACATGGCCCAGGTCGCCGGTGCAGATGGCATCGAACTCCTGCGGCTGGGTGTTGGTGTCGGTGAGGTAGCGCAGGAGCGTTGCCGCCGCAGCCGGAGCCATGGCGGCCCCCATGTTGTTGATGTCCCGGATGCCCAGATCCTGCACCTGGCCAAAGGTCACGGCCCGGATGCCAACCCCCTGCCCGGCAGGGCGGAGCAGGCAGGCCCCTGCCGCCGTGGCAGTCCACTGGGCGGTGGGGGTGCGCACGGCTCCGTAGGAAAGCGGGGTGCGGAACTGCCGCTCGGCGGTGCAGAAGTGGCTGGAGGTCATGGCCAGCAGGCCGTCTGCCATTCCGGCGCTGCACAGGCAGGCCCCAACACCCAGCGCCTCGGCCATGGTGCTGCAGGCCCCGAACAGCCCCGCAAAGGGCAGGCCCAGCGCCCGGGCCGCATAGCCCGAGGCTGTGCACTGGGCCTGCAGGTCTCCGGCCAGCAGGAGGCTCACATCCTTTTCGGTGGCGTGGGCTTTTTTCAGGCAGAGCCGTGCCGTCTGTAATTGCAGCTGCGTTTCAGCGGCCTCCCAGCTGGCCTGCCCGAGGCGGTTGTCACTGTGCAGTTCATCGAACTCTGCCGCCAGCGGGCTTTCACCCTCCTTTTTGCCGCCGATGCAGGCGTGTGCGGCGATGACAGGCGGTTTTGGAAAGATCAGGGTGTCACCCCGGCGGGTCGCCATGAAAAAATCCCCCTTTCAGGGCTGTTTTTCTTTGGGATTTGTGCTATAATAGCGCTCGTGCGATATTCTGCTCCATCCACTTTGCCGGAAAACTGCAATTTTTGCATCCCGGCAGGCGTATTGTAGACAGAGCGGTCAGCCGCCCAGCAGCCAGAGCACCCCACCGTAGACCACAGCGGCCAGCGTGCCGTACACGATGACCGGCCCCGCAATGGTGAACATCTTGGCTCCGGTGCCGCAGACCCTGCCCTCGGGCTTGAACTCGATGGCGGCGCTGACCACGGCGTTGGCAAAGCCCGTGATGGGCACCAGCGAGCCTGCCCCGGCTTTGGCGGCAAGCTTCTGGTAGAGCCCCAGCGTGGTCAGCAGGGCCGACAGCACGATGAGGGTGCAGCTGGTCAGGGTGCCGGCAAGCTGGGCTTCCAGCCCCATGCCAAGATACCACCCGCGCAGCACCTCGCCCAGCAGGCAGATGCCGCCGCCCACGCAGAAGGCCCACAGGCAGTCGGAGCCCAGAGGGGAGCGGGGGCCGACCTGTTTTACCCGCCGTGCGTATTCTTCTGCTGTCATCTTCATCGCTGTCACCTCGGGCTTAGGATGCCCCCGGAGAAACATAATATACAGAAAATGAACCGAGAAAGAAGGTCTCTTATGAATCAGCAGCAACCCATCCACCGCCGCCGCCTGACCCGGGCAGAGATCCGGCGGCGGCGACGCAACCGCGCCATCCGCCGCATCGCCGGGCTGACCCTTGTGGTCTGCGTGGCCGTGGGCGGTGTGTCCTTCCTGCTTTCCCGCCGCAAGGCCCCGGTACCCACGGCAGATGCCGCCGGGAGCGCCGCCAATAGTGCGGCCGGCAGTCTGCCGTCGGCTGCGCCGGGCAGCAAGGTAGAGAGCAGCGCCGTGAGCGGAGCCGCCTCTGAGAGCGTGGAGAGCCGGGACAACCTGCTGGGCCTGACCGCCGCCGAGGCGAAGGCCATGCTGGCCGACCCGCTGATGATCCTTGTGAACCACACCAATAAGATGCCGGAAAACTACACCTTTGAGACCGCTGAGTGCGGCTCCAAGACCGCAGTGAACAAGACCCTGCAGACCGTGGCCTGCAATGCCTTTCTGGAGCTGCAGAAGGCCGCTGCTGCGGAAAATGTGACCGTCTGGATGCAGAGCGGCTACCGCAGCGTGTCCTACCAGACCAGCCTCTACGAGAAAAAGACCAACTATTATAAGCAACAGGGCTATGACGATGCCAAGGCGAAGGAAATGGCCGCCGCTGTTGTCAACCCGCCGGGCTACTCCGAGCACAACTGCGGTCTGGCTGCAGACCTGAACAGCCCCGAGCACACCGGCCTGGACGAGGGCTTTGAGAACACGGCTGCTTTCCGCTGGCTCTGCCAGCACGCCGGGGAGTACGGGTTCATCCTGCGCTACCCCAAGGGGGCCGAGGAGAAGACCGAGATCACCTACGAGCCCTGGCACTGGCGCTATGTGGGCGTGGAAAACGCCGCGAAGATCAACGCCAGCGGCCTGTGCTTTGAGGACTATATCGCCGCCCTGCAGCAGATCGCGGGCTGAGCGGCAAAGCGCTGGTGAAGAAACCGTAAAATCTTCTGCCTGCCGTTTGCAATTCGGGCTTTGATATGGTAAGATAACAATGGTTCGTTGTCGGAAACTCTTCCGCGTGGGCGAACCGGTGTAAAACAGATAAAAGAGGGAATAATCCATGAAACTTCGTGCTAAAATCATTCTGACTGCTGCTTCTCTGGCCCTGAGCTGTGCTCTGCTGGCCGGCTGCGGTTCTTCTTCCAGTTCTACCGCTTCTTCTGCCGCGTCCTCTGAGCCTGCCTCCACTGTGCTGAGCCAGGCCTCCAGCATCCCGCTGGGCGAGGACAACAGCACCGATGCCCTGAACGCACCGTTCGAGACCCTGCTGGATGCCAACCCCATCTCCAACCAGTTTGAGATCGCTGCCATGAACATTGAGTACGATTTCAACCTGCCCGCTGAGGATGTGGTGAGCTACAAGGGCGTGAAGAGCAACGACAACGGCGATGCCGGCATGGTGCTGGTCGTGGAAGCTGCTGACGGCAAGGCGGAAGAGGTTGCAAACCAGCTGACCGCTTACCAGCAGGATCAGGTGGCGTTCTACGGCAACTACGCTGAGTTCGCACAGGCCCAGGAAAATGTGGAGAACGCCGTGATCGCCTTCAAGGACAACACCGTGGTCATGGTCATCGCTTCCAACGAGTGCACTGCCGATCTGGACAGCGCGGTGGACAGCGCACTGGGAGAGTAAAATAAAACTGAATGGGGCTGCTGCAGGCCCTCTCTGTCAATGCTCCGCACTGCCGCCTCTCCCAAAGGGAGAGCTGACGAGCGCAGCGAGTGTGAGAGGGCATTTGCAGCAGCTCTTTTTTTAAAAGGAGGTCGAAGCCTTGGTTTTCAGCACCATCATCTTTCTGTTCCGGTTTCTTCCCATTACGCTGGCGCTGTATTACCTTGCGCCCGCAAAGCTCAAGAATACGGTGCTCTTTGTGTGCAGCCTGGTGTTCTACTGCTGGGGTGAGGTCCGGTTCTTCCCGGTCATGCTGGCCCTGATCCTCATTAACTATCTCTGCGGCCTGGGGCTGGAAGCGTTTGACGCAAAGCCCGGCGTGCGCAAGGTGCTGCTGCTGGTCGCCCTTGCAGCCAGCCTGGGGATGCTGTTCTACTTCAAGTACGCAAACTTTGTCCTGCGCAGCATCAACAGCCTGCTGGGCACCGGATTTGCGGCCATTCAGGGCATCAGCGTCCTGCCGCTGGGCATCAGCTTTTATACCTTCCAGACCCTTTCCTACACCATTGATGTCTACCGCCGGGAGGTAAAGACTGAGCACAACATCATCAACTTCGGCGCTTATGTTGTCATGTTCCCCCAGCTCATCGCGGGCCCCATCGTCAAGTATCGGGATGTCTCGGCCCAGCTGCACGTTTACAAGCATCGTTACAGCTTGCAGCAGATTGAGGAAGGCATGACCCTGTTCACCTTCGGTCTGGCAAAAAAGGTCCTGCTGGCGGATGCCGTCGGCGCGCTCTGGACGGACATCATCGGCATTGCCGACAGCCCTTCCACTACCTTTGTGGGCCTTGCCAATGCGTCCACGCCGCTGGTCTGGCTGGGTGTCATCGCCTACTCGCTCCAGCTCTACTTTGATTTTTCCGGTTACTCCATGATGGCCATCGGCATGGGCAAGATGCTGGGCTTTGATTTCCCCCAGAACTTCAACTTCCCCTATATCTCCCGCTCCATCACCGAGTTCTGGCGGCGCTGGCACATGACCCTTTCCGGCTGGTTCCGCGAGTATGTCTATATCCCGCTGGGCGGCAACCGCAAGGGCCTGAAGCGGCAGATCTTCAATCTGTTCGTGGTGGAGCTGCTCACCGGCATCTGGCACGGTGCAGACTGGAACTTTATCTGCTGGGGCCTGTACTACTTTATTTTGCTGGCCCTTGAAAAGCTGTTCCTGCTCAAGTATCTGGAAAAAGGCAGGATCTGGCCCCACATCTACACCATGTTCCTTGTGGTGGTGGGCTGGGCCATGTTTGTGGGCAACGAGGCCGGGGTGGGCTTCGGGCTGCTGTTCCGCAAGCTCTTCCTCCCCTCGGGCGGTGCGTCTCCGGTCTACTTCCTGCGCAACTACGGCGTGCTGCTGGCGGTCAGCATCCTGTGCTGCACCCCGCTCATTGAGAAGATCTGGAACGCCCTGCGCAAACACACCGTGACCCGTGTGGCTGCGGTGCTGGTGCTGCTGGTGCTCTCCACGGCGTATGTGGTGGGCAGCACCAACAGCCCGTTCCTGTATTTCAACTTCTGAGGAGGGAACCTGAATGGACAAGCATACAAAGAAAACTCCCTCTCTGTTCCGGTATCCGGTGCTGGTGGCCTTCGGGCTGTTCTTTATCGGGCTGTTCGTGCTGGATATGGCCACGCCCGACCGCGCGTACAGTGAACTGGAAAACACCACCCTGACCCAGCGGCCTAGGCTGACCGCCGTTTCCGCCGACGGGCTGAACAACTACTTCACCAGCTACACCCGATACGTCAAGGATCAGGTGTTTGGCCGCGACCAGTGGATCAGCCTGCAGAGCGCGGCGGAGACCACCCTCTTCCAAAAGACCCAGAGCGGCGGCATCCTGCTGGGCCGGGAGCACATGATGTTCGCCCGGCATTACAGCATCCTGAAAAATGAGGAAAAGGGGATGGCCAAGAACCTTGCCGCCGTCCAGAGCCTTGCCCAGCGCTACCCGGGCAGGGTGAACCTCATGCTGGTGCCGTCGGCCTCGGTGGTCTACCCTGAGAATGTCCCGGCGGGGGCACCTCAGATCGATGAGAAGGGCATTCTGGAAGGCGTTGCCGCACAGGGGGAGGCCTACGGGCGGTTCATTGATGTCCTGCCCGCCCTGACGGAGCACAAAGAGGAATACCTCTACTACCGCACCGACCACCACTGGACAACGCTGGGGGCCTACTACGCCTACCAGCAGTTCTGTGAGATGCTGGGCCTGACCCCCTTTGACCGGAATGCCCATACGGCCGAGACCTGTGAGGATTTCTACGGCACCCACTACTCCAAGGCCCGCGCCTGGAATGCCGAACCCGACACCATTACCTGGTACGACCTGCAGAACAACCTGACGGTCTGGAACGTCACCGGCCCGGGCCAGCCCACCGAGGGCACCACCACCGGCCTGTACGATCTGGACAAGCTGGAGGTGTATGATAAGTACGCCATGTTCCTGCACGGCAACAACGGCCTGAGCCGGGTGGAGGGTGACGGCGAGGGAAAGCTCCTGGTCATCAAGGATAGCTATGCCAACAGCTTTGTGCCCTACCTGACAGCCAACTATGCGGCCATCGACGTGGTGGATTTCCGCAACTATAACTATGGGCTGGACCAGCTGATTGCGGCCAACGACTACGACCAGATCCTTGTGCTGTACAGCTATGCCAGCTTTACCACCGATCCGTATCTCTACCGCGCGGGCGTGGCAGGCTGAGTGGGAAATTATTGCAGTGCTTTTCACCAAACTTTCGTTTGTTTTTTCATGCGACTTTCCGATTTTTGATGGTTTTTCACAAAATCCATTGCATGAAACTGTGTGATGTAGTAATATAAGGCTGGAAACCAGATGGTAAATTGGGAAAGAACACCATCGGTTCAAGCTGCTCAAAAAAGGAGTATGAGACCTATGAACAAGAACATGAATCTGCCTGCTGAATACGCAGTGCTTTCCGAAGAAGAGATGACCTATACCCAGGGCGGTTCCGATATTGGCGGATTTGCATCCACTGCCGCTACGGTCGTGGGTGCTGTGGTGCTGGGTGCCAGCTATATCTGGGGCATTTCCGCTTCCAAGGACTGGCTGAACAAGAAGAGCAACCGTGAGGGCAACCTCTTCACCGTTCTGGGCCGTGCCGCAGATGCTATCGGCGAGGATATGTCCAAGTCCGCAGCCAACTTTGTCCGGGATGCCGTTTCCAGCACCATGGTGGTGGCTCTGGCTCCCCTGAGCGCTGTTCTGCTGATCCTGTAAGCCGGGAAAGTGGGATACCGGGTCTGTTTTCTGTAACCTGCGGTGTACGATGCACCGTGCAATAAATGCTTTTGTAAAGGAGTATTATTATGGAAAAGAAGCTCATGCTGCCCGCGAACTACAACGTGATGAACGAAGAAGAAATGACCTATACCAGCGGCGGCGACGGTTTTACCGCTCCGTTTGCTGTGGGTTGGACGATTGGCGCAGTCATTTCTGTTGCAAACCTGATCTGGGGTCTGGATCAGACCCGTACCTGGATCAAGAACAACAAGAAGAACGGCGAGAATATCACCGATCTGGCAGCAAAGGGCATCAATGCCGCTGCCGATTACATGGGTAAGTCCATCGGCAATGCGATCGTTGGCGTTTACACCGCTCTGAACCTGACCGGCTGGTGGCCTGTTACCGCGATCGCCTGGGTCACGGCCTGATCGCTCTGACCAGACAGCCCGGAGAACTCCAAAGAATAACACAGGGCGGCGGCTCTCCCCAAGTGGGCGGGCCGCCGCCTTTTTTGTTCACAGATTGTTTCTGGAAAAATCCTGTCGTTTGGGGTATACTAGAGCCATAAGTAAGAATCACTCCTTCTTTTGAGGGAACTGACCGCCCCCGCAGAGGGTGCGGATAAAAAATGGAGGGAACCAATATGGCTGTTGTTACCATTACCAAAGAAAATTTTGAAGCCGAGGTGCTGCACAGCACAAAGCCTGTTTTGCTGGACTTTTGGGCCACCTGGTGCGGCCCCTGCCGGATGCTGAGCCCCATCGTGGACGAGGTGGCCGAGGAGCGCACCGATGTCAAGGTGGGCAAGGTCAATGTGGATGAACAGCCCGAGCTGGCCTCCCAGTTCGGCGTGATGAGCATCCCCACCCTGCTGGTGTTCCGCGACGGTAAGCTTGTGAATCAGGCTGTGGGTGCCCGCCCCAAGGCCGGTGTGCTGGCTCTGCTGGGCTAAAAGAAAAAAATCAAGCTGTATGGCCGCTGCCTGTTTTCCAATGGGCGGCGGCCTTTTTGCACTTGACAATATGGTATATCTGCCATATACTGAAAGGGGAAGAGTGTAGGGAGGATTTTGAAATGGGATCGTTCGTGGTGGAATTTTATGAAACAAGAGATGGCCAGCGCCCTGCGGAAGATTTTTTGGATGAACTGGATATCAAAATGCGGAGCAAGCTGGTAATGACCCTGAAGGTTTTACAGGAACAGGGAAACCGTCTGAGGGAGCCATACAGCAAGCATCTGGATGATGGGATTTTTGAGATCCGCGGAAAAGTTGGAACGGATATTTCGCGGGTCATGTATTTCTTCTATTATGGGGGAAGGATCATTTTGACGAACGGCTTTATCAAAAAGACCCAGAAAACACCCAAGAGTGAAATTGAACGGGCAAAACAGTATCGGAAAGATTTTTTGGAAAGAGAGGGTGAATCAGATGAAAACACTGGATCTGTATTTGAATGAACAGCTGAAAAATGAGGAGTTCCGCAAGGAGTGGGAAGAGAACCAGCCGGAAATGGATATCATCCGGGCGATGGCAGATGCACGCATTTCTCAGAACCTGACCCAGAAGGAGCTGGCCGAACGCACCGGCATCAATCAGGCGGATATCAGCAAGCTGGAAAATGGAACACGCAACCCATCTTTGAAGCTGCTGAAGCGTCTGGCAGACGGAATGGGAATGGACCTGAAGCTTGTGTTCACACCCAAAGAGCCGCAGAATCTGAAGCTTGCAAAATAAGAAAGATGCCGGGCCAGTTTCCAATGCAGGAGACTGGCCCGGCCTTTTTGCATCCCCGGTTTTCGCTCTCCATCATCTGTTTTGGCGCTGGGGTGAAATGATTTCGCCTTTCTGTACAAACGCACAGAAAAACGGTAAGATAGGGCTGAAAAGCTGTCACTTTCATACTTTACAACTTTATCTTGATAAAGTAAAATAAACAAAAGAAGTGGGAAATACGCAGAGAGGGAACGAGGAGATCGAGATGGAATTCAGTCTGGACAGTTTGCAGCCCAAGGAGCGGGCCTCCTTTGCGCTGCGGGCGCTGTATGAGGCGGCGGGCTGCCGCAAATATCACATGGGCCGCTTTGAGGAGTACGGGCTTTATCAGGAGAACCGGAGCTTTTTGTCCTCAGAGCAGGTCATCACCTTCACCGACCTGGATGGCCGTCTGCTGGCGCTCAAGCCGGACGTGACCCTGTCTATCGCCAAGACGGCCCAGCCCGCCCCCGGCGAGACCCTGCGGTATTACTACCATGAGAACGTCTACCGCCCCTCGGCAGAGAGCCACACCTTCCAGGAGATCTCCCAGATGGGCCTTGAGATGCTGGGCGCGGTGGGGGAGGCACAGGTGCAGCAGGCGGTCCGGCTGGCAGCGCAGAGCTTGGCCCAGCTGGGGGCCGCGTGGGTGCTGGAAGTCAGCCACATGGGCTATCTGTTCGGCCTGTTCGACGCACTGGGCGTGCCGGAGAATGCCTGCCCCGGCCTGCTGGAAAAGCTGCGGGAAAAGAATGCGCACGAGCTGCGCCGCGCCGCGCAGGCCGCCGGGCTGGATGCCGCCGGGGCCGATGCCCTGACCGGCCTGCTGGAGCTTTCCGGCAGCTGCGAGGAAACGCTGACAAAGGCAGAGAGTGCCTGCCGCAACGACCGGATGCGCGCTGCCGCCGCTGAGCTGCGGACACTGGCCAAAACGCTGGAGGCCTCCGGCGGGGCGGTCCGCCTTGACCTGAGCCTTGCCGGTGAGATGGAATACTACAACGGGCTGGTCTTTCAGGGCTATCTGCAGGGCCTGCCGCGGCCCCTGCTCAAGGGCGGCCGCTACGACCTGCTGATGCAGAAGTTCACCCCCGGGGCCGGGGCCATCGGCTTTGCGGTCTATCTGGACGAGCTGGACCGCCTGAGCGCCCCCACCCCGCCGGTGCAGAGGAACAGCGCGGGCCGGGTCATGCTGAATGTGGCCCTGCCCAAGGGCCGTCTGGGCGACAGGATGTATGACCTGCTGGCCCGCATCGGCTACGGCTGCACCGAGGACTATAACGCCACCCGAAAGCTGGTGGTGGAGAACCCTGCAGCGGGCATCCGGTACTTCCTTGTTAAGCCCAGCGATGTGGCCATCTACGTTGAGCACGGCGCGGCAGATGTGGGCATCGTGGGCAAGGATATCCTCACCGAAGCCTCTGCCGATGTCTACGAGCTGCTGGATACCGGCCTTGGCAGGTGCCGGATGTGCGTGGCTGCCCCGGCGGATTACAAGGATGACCCCAGCCGCCCGGTGCGGGTGGCGACCAAATTCGTCAACATTGCAAAGAGCTACTATGCGTCCATCGGGCGGGATATCGATATCATCAAGCTGAATGGCTCCATTGAGCTGGCCCCCATTCTGGGCCTTTCCGATGTCATTGTGGATATCGTGGAGACCGGCACCACCCTGCGGGAGAACGGTCTGCGGGTGGTCACCGAGTTCATGCCCATCTCGGCCCGGTTCATTGCCAATAAGGCCAGCTACCAGTTCAAGCACAACGAGATGGATGCCATGCTGGAAGCGCTGCGCAAGACCTTGCAGGAGGAAACAAAATGATCAAGCTGTATAATTTTGATGAGCTCAGGCCCGAGGAGATCCTGAACCGGGACATCCGCGCGGAGAAAAACGTGGAGGATGTGGTGGACGGCATCATTGCCGAGGTCCGCGCCCGGGGCGATGAGGCGCTGAAGGAGTACGCACTGAAATTTGACGGGGCAAAGATCGACGACCTGCAGGTGACGCAGGCGGAGATCGATGAGGCCTTTGCCAATATGGACCCCTATTTCCTTGAGACCCTGCGAGAGGCTGCCGCCAACATTGAGAGCTTCCACCGCCAGCAGGCGCACAAGAACTTTGTGATCAACGAGAAGCCCGGCATCGTGCTGGGCCAGAAATATACCCCCATTGAAAAGGCGGGCGTGTATGTGCCCGGCGGCACGGCGGCCTATCCCTCCACCGTGCTGATGGATGTCATCCCGGCCAAGGTCGCGGGCGTGTCGGAGATCGTGATGACCACCCCCGCCGGAAAGGACGGCAGGGTGAATCCGGTCATCCTTGCCGCCGCTGCCACCGCCGGTGTGACCAAGATCTTCAAGACCGGCGGTGCACAGGCCGTGGCCGCGCTGGCCTACGGCACCCAGACCATCCCGGCGGTGGACAAGATCGTCGGTCCCGGCAACATCTACGTTGCCACCGCCAAGCGGAAGGTGTTCGGCAAGGTGGGCATTGATATGATCGCCGGCCCCAGCGAGATCCTGGTGCTGGCCGACGGCGGCTGCAACCCCGCCTGGGTGGCGGCAGACCTGCTGAGCCAGGCCGAGCACGACAAGCTGGCCAGCCCTGTTCTTGTCACCGACAGTCCGGCGCTGGCCAGGGCCGTGCAGGCAGAGCTGGAGGTGCAGATCCCCCAGCTGCCCCGTGCCGCCATTGCCCGCGCCAGCGTGGACGACAACGGGAAGATCATCGTCTGCACCGACCTGCACAAGGCCATTGAGGCCTGCAACATCATTGCGCCGGAGCATCTGGAGGTCTGCGTGGAGGATCCCTTCGGGGTGCTGAACGAGATCAAAAACGCGGGCAGCATCTTCCTGGGCCGCAATGTGCCCGAGGCCCTGGGCGATTACTTTGCAGGCCCCAACCACACCCTGCCCACCAGCGGCACGGCCCGCTTCTCCAGCCCGCTGGGTGTGGACGACTTTGTGAAGAAGTCCAGCTTCCTCTACTACACCCGCGAGGCGCTGGGGGAGGTGGCACCCCGCATTGCCGATTTTGCCGAGCGTGAGGGCCTGCACGCCCATGCGAAGAGTGTGACGATAAGATATGAAGAGGACTAAAGGCGGCTCGCCCTCTCCGTCATTGCTTTGCAATGCCACCTCTCCCAAAGGGAGAGGCTTTGGCAATTTCCCGCAAGGTTACGGAAAACCGCCAGAGGCTCCCCCTTTGGGGGAGCTGGCGCGAAGCGCCTGAGAGGGCGAGGACGCTGACAGTGAGGAAATTGCTATGAGTAAATATCTCTCTCCGAAACTTGAAACAGTCACCCCCTACACCCCAGGGGAGCAGCCGCAGGACCAGCAATACATCAAGCTGAACACCAACGAAAGCCCCTATCTGCCCAGCCCGGCGGTGGTGGCGGCGGTGAGCGAGCATGAGGTGGAGAAGCTCCGTCTCTACTCCGACCCCGCCTGCACCGACCTGCTGAAAACGGCGGCGGTGCACTTTGGCCTGCAGCCGGATCAGATCATGCCCGGCAACGGCAGTGACGAGAACCTCTTTTTCGCCCTGCGGGCCTTCTGTGACGAGACCCACCCGCTGGCCTATGCCGACATCACCTACGGCTGTTACAGCGTCTGGTGCGGGCTGATGCATATCCCCAGCCATATCATTCCGCTGAAGGAGGATTTCACCCTTGATCCCGCCGATTACTACAGCCTGAATGAGACCATCGTCATCGCAAACCCCAACGCCCCCACCGGCTTGGCCCTGCCCCGCAGTGCCATCGAGGGCATCCTGAAAGCGAACCCGGACAATGTGGTCATTGTGGATGAGGCCTATGTGGACTTTGGTGGCGAGAGCTGCGTGCCGCTCATTGACCGGTACGACAACCTGCTGGTGGTGCAGACCTTCTCGAAATCCCGCCAGCTGGCCGGTGCGCGGCTGGGCCTTGCCATGGGCAGCGCCAGCCTCATTGCGGACCTGAACCGGGTCAAGTTCAGCCTGAACCCCTATAACATCAACCGCCTGACCTTGAAAGCAGGGCAGGCCGCGCTGGAAGATACCGTTTATTTTGAAAAGACCCGTGCCGCCATCGTGGACACCCGGGCCTGGACAAAACAGCAGCTGGAAGCCCGGGGCTTTGCGGTGCTGGACAGCCGCTCCAACTTCCTGTTTGCCTCTACCCAAGAGAAAAACGGCGGCGAATTGTACCGGAAGTTGAAGAAAAAAGGCGTTCTGGTGCGCCACTTTGATGCCCCGCGCATTGAAAACTGGCTGCGCATCACGATCGGCACGCCGGAGCAGATGCAGATCTTCCGGAACACCCTTGACAAAATAATGGAGGAATGACCCATGCGGGAAGTGACACTGGAACGCAACACCAACGAGACCCAGATCGAGCTGACCCTGAATCTGGACGGTGCGGGACGCTATGAGGTGGACACCGGCTGTGGGTTCCTGAACCACATGCTGGAGCTGTTTGCCCGCCATGGCCGGTTTGACCTGGTGCTCACCTGCCACGGGGATGTGGAGGTGGATTACCACCACACGGCGGAGGATATCGGCATTGCACTGGGGCAGGCCTTTGCCCGGGCGCTGGGCGAGATGCGGGGCATCCAGCGGTATGGCAGCTTCTACCTGCCCATGGATGAGGCGCTGGTGCTCTGCGCGGTAGACCTTTCGGGCCGGTGCACCCTGAACTGGGATGTCCACTGCAAGACCGAAAAGGTGGGCGATTTCGATGTGGAATGCGCCTCGGAGTTCTGGCTGGGCTTTGCCCGCAATGTGCCCGCTACGCTCCACTTTGTACAATTTGCAGGGGAAAATACCCACCACATTCTCGAAGCCTGCTTCAAGGGTGCGGGCCGCGCGCTGGCTGCGGCAGTCGCCATTGATGCCGCCCACCGGGACGAGATCCCCTCCACGAAAGGACTGCTGGTATGATCGCGATCATTGATTATGGCGTGGGCAACCTGTTCAGCCTGCGCTCCAGCCTGACGCATCTGGGGCTGGAGGCCGTTGTGACCGCCGATGCACAGACCATCCGCAAGGCCGACCGGCTCATCCTGCCGGGGGTGGGGGCCTTTGGCGATGCCATGGACAAGCTCTCGGCCACCGGTCTGGTGCCGGTCATCCGGGAGCAGGCGGCGCAAAAGCCCCTGCTGGGCATCTGCCTGGGAATGCAGCTGCTCTTTGAAAAAAGCTATGAGTACGGCGAGCATGCAGGCCTGGGCTTTGTCAAAGGCGAGGTCTGCCCGCTGGAGCCTGACCTGAAAGACAAAACCCTCAAGGTACCGCAGATCGGCTGGAACGCCCTGCACATCGTACGGGATGACCCGCTTTTCCGATACATCCGTGAGGGTGAGTATGTCTATTACGTCCACAGCTACTACGGCAAAAATTGTACCGGGAGTACACTTGCTGTCAGCGATTACTCCATCCCCGTGACCGGCGTGGTCAGGGCGGGCAGGGTGTACGGCACCCAGTTCCACCCCGAAAAGAGCGGGGAGACGGGGCTGCGGATCTTGAAGGCGTTTGCAGAATTGTAAACTGGCTCGCCCTCTCCGTCATCACTTGCGTGATGCCACCTCACCCAAAGGGCGAGGCCTTGGCAGTACGGTAAACTTTCCGGTTTTGCCAAAGGCTCTCCCTTTGGGAGAGCTGCTGAGCGCAGCGAAGCTGAGAGGGTAAGGCCGCTAAAGGAGAAACTATGAATCTATTCCCAGCCATTGACCTGCGAGGCGGCAAAGTTGTCCGCCTGACGCAGGGAGATTACGACCGTATGACTGTTTACGGAGATGACCCCTGCGCACAAGCCCGGCAGTTTGTGGAGGCCGGGGCCAGGTATCTCCACGTTGTGGATCTGGACGGCGCAAAGGACGGCACCCTTTCCAACTACAAATCCATTGCCGCGCTGGCAAAGCAGGGCGGCTTGTACATTGAGGTGGGCGGCGGCATCCGCACGGAGGAGCGCATTGAAAAATACCTTTCTCTGGGCGTGAATCGCTGCATCCTGGGCAGTGTGGCCGTGACGGATTTTGATTTCACGGCCCGGATGCTGAAACGCTACGGCGAGCGGATCGCCGTGGGGGTGGATGCCAGAGAGGGTTATGTTGCCATCCATGGGTGGAAGGAGGTCAGCGCCGAAAAGGGCGTGGACTTCTGCAGGCGGCTGGCAGATGCCGGATGCACGGCCATCATCTACACCGACATTGCCTGTGATGGTGCCATGAAGGGCACGAATCTGGCGCTGTACCGCCAGCTGGCGGCAGAGGTGCCGGGCGTGGCCTTCACGGCCAGCGGCGGCATCTCGTCGGAGGCCGAGCTGCTGGAACTGAAAAAGATGGGCACCGCTGCCGCGATCCTGGGCAAGAGCCTGTATACCGGGGCGCTGGATCTGAAACGTTGTGTAGAACTGGTGCAGAATTAAACGGAGGGGAACGAAAATGATCACAAAACGCATCATTCCCTGTCTGGATGTCCGGAATGGCCGGGTGGTCAAGGGCACAAATTTTGAGGGCATCCGGGACGTGGCCGACCCGGTGGAGTTGGCCCGGATGTACAACGCCGCCGGTGCCGACGAGCTGGTGTTCTACGATATCACCGCCAGCTTTGAGGGCCGCGCTCTGTTCACCGATATTCTGACCCGGGTGGCAAGCGAGATCTTCATCCCGCTGACCGTAGGCGGCGGCATCAACACGCTGGAGGATTTTGACCGGGTGCTGAAATGCGGTGCCGATAAGGTCAGCGTCAACTCGGGCGCTCTGCGGGACCCCGGCCTCATCCCGGCGGCGGCCCAGAAATACGGCGATCAGTGCGTGGTGCTCTCGGCGGACGTGAAGCGGGTGAACGGCCAGTTCCGGGTGTTCGCCAAGGGCGGGCGCGAGGATACCGGCCGGGACGCGCTGGACTGGATCAGCTGGTGCGCGGCGCATGGTGCGGGGGAGATCTGCCTGAACAGCATTGACACCGATGGTGTCCGCACTGGCTTCGATCTCGAGATGCTGGACGCGGTCGCTGCCCGGGTGAACGTACCTATCATCGCCAGCGGCGGCGCGGGCAGAAAGGAAGATTTCCTTGAGCTGTTCCACCACAAGGGCATCGACGCGGGCCTTGCGGCGGGCATTTTCCACCAGAAACTGCTGACCATCCACGACCTGAAAACCTATCTGAATGAAAATGGTGTCGAAATGCGGCTGTAAGCTCTTGCGTTTCGGGCAACTTTAGGATAAACTGTAAGTATCCCCTTTGGGGAGGGAGTATTGACCATGGAACTGAAATTTGATGAAAAGGGCCTCATTCCTGCCATCGTGCAGGATCACTACACCAAAGAGGTGCTCACCCTTGCCTACATGAACGCCGAGACGCTGGCACTGACCATTGCCGAGGGGCGTACGGTGTTCTGGAGCCGGAGCCGTCAGGAGATCTGGCGCAAGGGCGATACCAGCGGCAATGTCCAGCATGTGGTGTCCATCACCGCCGACTGCGACAAGGACGCACTGGTGGTGGAGGTGGTCAAGGATGGCCCTGCCTGCCATACCGGTGCCGAGAGCTGCTTCTTCAACGAAGTGTATGTCTCGCCGGAGCTCAAGCAGTTCAGCTGGCAGGGGCTTTACGAACTCATCCAGGGCCGCAGGGATCATCCCCAGGAAGGCAGCTACACCACCTACCTGTTCGAGAAGGGCAAGGAGAAGATCCTGAAAAAGGTGGGCGAGGAGTGCACCGAGGTCATCATTGCGGGAGAAAAAGAGGACAAGGCCGAGACCATCTATGAGATCAGCGACCTGGCATACCATGTGCTGGTGCTGATGGTGCAGGCGGGCATCACGGTGGAAGAGATCACCCGTGAGCTGGAAAAACGACACGTCATTGACCACAAGGTCAAACAGGAAAGGATGCAGTGATTTAGTTATGGCAGATTATAGGAAGTCCAGTGTTCATTGCCACTCGACGATGTGCGATGGCAGAAATACCTTGCAGGAAATGGCCAGTGCCGCCTGTGCACAGGGCCTGACGACCCTGGGCTTCTCCGGCCATAGCTATACGCAGCGGGACCGCGAGTACTGCATGAGCCCCAGCCGCACCGCCCAGTACAAGGCCACCATTGCAAAGCTCAAGGCAGAATATAAGGGCAAGGTGGACATCCTCTGCGGCATCGAGTGGGACAGCCTGAGCGAGGACAAGCCCGAGAACTACGATTACTGGATCGGTGCGGCCCATCACCTGTACGGCAAGAACACCGGCAAGTACTACGAGATCGACTTCCGCCCGCAGGATCTGCACGACTGCATCTTTGATGATTTCGACGGTGACCCGCTGGCGGCTGTGGAGGCTTACTTTGCGGAGGTGGAGAAGGTTGCCGCCAAGGGACCGGACATTCTGGCCCACATCGACCTCATCAAGAAGCTGAACGGCGAGGGTGAGTTCTTTGATGAAGAGGCTCCCCGCTACCGGGCCGCTGCCCTCAAGGCCCTGAGCGCAGCCAAAGAGCACAACTGCCTGCTGGAAGTGAACACCGGCGGCGTTTATCGCGGCTACCGCAAGGACTTCTACCCCAGTGCATGGATGCTGGAGGAGTGGAACAAGATGGGCGGCAAGGTCATCATCACTTCCGACTCCCACGATGTTTCCAGCCTGACCTTCGGCTTTGAGGAAGCTGCCGCCGCCATCAAGGCAGCCGGTTTCACCAGCGTGGAGGTGCTGACCGGCCACGGCTTTGAGACCCAGGAGCTGTAAAAGAAAAATAAAGCACAACCCTCTCCGTTTTTGCTGTGCAATGCCGGGGAGGGTTGTTTTCCGTAAACTGTGAGGAACCTTATGACCCAAACTGCGAAAAAATCCCCTTTCAGCATGAATGTGGACCTGATGCACGGGCCCATTTTCAAAAACCTGCTGCTGTTCATGCTGCCCATCTTCATCTCCAGCCTGTTCCAGCAGCTCTATAACACCGTGGACACCATGATCGTGGGCAATGTGCTGGGCGATACCGCCCTTGCCGCCATTGGCTCCTGCGGCTCGATCTACGAGCTTCTGGTCGGTTTTGGCCTCGGTATCGGCAACGGCCTTGCAATCGTTGCAGCACGCTCCTACGGGGCGCAGGATCACGATCTGCTCAAAAAGACCGTGGCAGGCTCACTGGTCATCGGTCTGGTGGCTTCCCTCTGCATTACGCTGGCGGGTGTGCTGGGCCTGCACCCGCTGCTCCTCATGCTGGACACCCCGGCGGAGATTCTGGACGATGCGTACCGCTACATCCTGACCATCGATCTGGGCGTGCTGGTCATGTTCGCCTATAACCTCTGCGCGGGCCTGCTGCGCGCCATTGGCAACAGCGTGATGCCGCTGGTGTTCCTGCTCATCTCCTCGGGCCTGAATGTGGTGCTGGATCTCCTGTTCATTGCAAGAATGGGCATGGGGGTGCAGGGGGCGGCTGTGGCAACGGTCATCTCGCAGGGCGTTTCGGTGGTGCTCTGTATCCTGTACATCTTCCTCAGAGTGAAGATCCTGCTTCCGGAAAAACAGCATTTCAGGGTGGGCAGCCACCTTTACTGGGAGCTGTTCAGCCAGAGCATCTCCATGGGCCTGATGAGCAGCATCGTCTCGGCGGGCTCGGTGGTGCTGCAGTACGGCATCAATGGGCTGGGTACGCTGGTCATCGCCGGTCACACCGCCGCCCGGAAGCTGTTCTCCTTTACCACCATGCCGGTCATGGCCATGGCATCGGCATGCTCCACGTTTGTTTCCCAGAACCGCGGCGCAAACCAGCCGGAGCGTGTCCGCAAGGGCATGAAGGAGATCGCCCTGTACAGCGTGGCAGTGGCCGTGCTGGCGATTCTTCTGATGCAGCTGGGCGCGGAGTGGATGGTGCGGCTCATCTCCGGCTCCAGCGAGTCTGTGGTGCTGGAAAACGGCGCACGGTATCTGCTCTGGAACGCGCCCTTCTACTCGGTGCTGGGTGTTCTGCTGGCCACCCGCTACGCCCTGCAGAGCCTGGGGCAGAAGGTCCTGCCCCTCTTCTCCAGTGTCATCGAGCTGGTGGGCAAGGTGGTATTCGTGCTCTTCTTCATCCCGAAGTTTGCCTATAACGCCGTCATCCTCTGTGAGCCCATCATCTGGTGCTTCATGGCGGCGTACCTCGTGCTGGTCTACCTGCACGACCCGTTTGTGTTCCCGAAAAAAGCAGAATAAGAAAAAGACCCGGCTGCCGATGACAGCCGGGTCTTTGTGTCTGCAGGAAGTGGATGAAACGGATCGGGCAAGGGGGCTTACAGCGCCGAATAGCCGAAGCTGTTGACCAGTGCATCAATATGCTGGCCCGCCTTGCACATGGGGCACTCGCGGGAATCGAAGCTGGCGTAATCGGGCAGGTTGGAGGGGTCAAAAATAGAGGTGACCGGGATGCCCAGGCACTCGGTGGCGGTGGCGAAGATGGCGCTCAGGCCTGCCACAGTGCCGCCGTAGTAGTTGATCGCCTCGATCGCAGCCTGCACGGTGTAGCCGGTGGTGATGGAAGCAGCCAGGATCAGCACGTGCTTGCCCTTGACCATGGGGGCCAGATTGTCGCGCAGGATGATCTGGCTGCCGGTGGTGTACTCCGGGGTGATGACATAGATGGTCTGGTGGGCGTTCATGTTGGCAAAGCCGTCCTTGGTCAGCTCGTTGGCAAGGCAGGTGCCGATGACCTGTGTGCCGTCCAGGCAGAGGACAGTATCCACGATGGTGTTGTGCTGGTAGGCAGCCACCAGCTCTTTTGCCACGGCCTTTGCCTCGGAAAGGCGGGACTTCTGGGTGGTGACATCGATATAGTAATTGATGTGGCTGTGGCTGGTTGCGAAATGGCCCTTTGCCACACGCAGGAACAGATTGCTCTTGTTGGTGGGAAGCTTTACCATGTTGATCATAACTGCAACACTCCTGTTCTGTCAAACTACGGCCCATTGGCCTTTTTCAGGCGGAAACACAAACAGCGCGGCGGCCCCTGCCGCTGCGCTCCCCTTCTTTTCCATGAACCTATGGTATCAGAAAATGCAGGTGTGCACAAGATACAGAATTGCCGAAAATTTGAAGAAAAATTGAGATACTTTGCCAGTGCAACGGCGCAAAAAAGCCGCCCGGCTTTCCCGGACGGCTTGGAATGTACGTTGGGGAGATTACTTGGTGGTGGTAGAACCGGAGCTGGCGCTTGCGGCACGAGCCAGAACCCAGTTCATGGAATACTCGGCATACTGCAGGTCGGGGCAGTAGGTAAAGACCAGCTTTTCGCCCTCATCCAGAGAGGCATTGAGCGTGATGTTGCCCTTATTGATAGCGCTGTTTGCCAGGTTGGTGTCCAGCAGGGAAGCATCGATCAAAAGCTCGTTGCTGGTTCCACCAACATACTTTGCCTTCTGCTTGCCGTCCTTACCGTAGACGATCGCCTTGAAATTGCTGGGCTGGATGGGCAGGTTGTTGGTGCGGCCAACGGTGATCTGGAAGGGGAAGGTAATGGAATTGCCGGTCAGGTCAATATCCTTGTACTTCTTGGCATTGTCATCGTAGGTGCCCAGAACGGCATTGATCTGCAGAACAGTAATGGAACCGGCACCATCGCAGTACAGGTTCTTGGTATCGGTCTGATCGCAGCCGGAGAAGAGGCTGGCACCCGCAACGGCCACAGCTGCAACAGCGGAGTATTTCAGGAAAGAGCGGCGAGAAAATGCTAACGACATAATCGTTCCTCCTTATAATGTGCAAAGCGCACGAAAATGCCAAAAGGCTCTGCCTATACAATAGGCGAAACGGGGGCGAATGTCAATGGTTTTCACAAATATTTTGTGAAATTTTCCCACCGCCGCCGTGCAAATCATACGAAATTTCGTCCTGCTTGATCAAGCTTTGGTCAGGTCAGAGGCGTTGATGGTAAAGTTCAGAGTCTTGCCGGAAACAAAGGTCGGGGTGTAGGTCACACCGATCTGCTGCCAGGTGGTGGGCACCATGCAGACCAGCTCAATGTAGCCTGCACCCTGCGGGGGAATGGCAGAGGCCGTGGTAAAGCTCTCGGTGGTGCTGTCGTACAGCTGGACATAAGCGCCGCCCTCGGCTGCCTGACCGTCGCAGGTGAAGGAGAAGTCGGTGGTGGAAGCGGACAGAGCGTGGAAGTAACCGGCAGTGTTGGCTGCGATCTGCTCCGGGGTATCCAGAGGATAGGCCTCGCCGATCTCCTGAATGTTCTGTGCGCCGATGGCAAAGGTGTCGCGGCTGGAACGGTTTGCAGAGGTGATCAGCATGGCAATGTACTCATAGCCCTCGGCATCGGGGGCACTTGCCAGAGTAAAGACGCTGGTCAGCTGGACCGCCAGATTGTTCCAGTTGCTGATCTTATCGCCGACCTTGACCTCGATGGAAGAGTTATCGCCGGCCTGGCAGCCGCCCAGCACAGCAGCAGCGCCCAGAGCAGCGGCAGAAGCACCGGTGACCTTGAGGAAGGTGCGGCGGGAAATCTTGTTCGACATAAAGCTTGCCTCCTTAATCAATGGCAGAAATCTTTTTCTTCGCTGATTCGTTTATAGCATTTTTTACCGGAAATTGCAAGGCCCTGGGCACAGAATTAACAGGAGTTTCACACAGAAGCTCACTGGTTGGGGTCCAGGCCGCGCACATGGGTCTCGCTGGTCTTGACCAGATTCAGCAGGCTGGGGGTGTACAGCGGGTATTCCCGGGTCAGGCTCTCGGTGGTCATGGCAAGGCAGGAGGGGTCTTTCACGCCCTCGGCACCGTTCAGGTCCTCACCGGCCAGCAGGTCCTCCACGTTGCTCTCGCTCATCCGCATCACGGCATCGGAGTAGCCGGGCCAGCGGCGGGCCTCCACGCTGAACAGGCTCTGGGCGTTGTGGGGTTCGGCGGAATAGAGCAGGCGGAATATCTTGGCCACGGCCATCATCAGGTAGGTGCTGACCTCGGTGGTCAGGGCCTTGCTGTGGCACTCGGCGATCTTGGCATACAGCACGTTCAGGCTGTTGGAGATCAGCTTTTTGTTCATGGTGGGCAGAACGCTGCCATGGTAGACATTGTCCTTCATCTTATCGGGGTTGGGCAGGTCATCGGCGTTCAGCATCATGCCGTTGCGCTCAGCCGAGCGGCCCAGCAGGTAATCGCAGGACACATTATAGTAATCCGCTACCCGGACAACAAAGTCCAGACCGCACTCGCGGATGCCTTTTTCGTAGTGGGAGAGCAGTGCCTGGGACACCCCAAGGTCCTCCGCGGCCTGCTTCTGGGTGATGCCGCGCTCCTTGCGCAGCAGCTTGATGATACGGTTGAATTCCATGATTTTGGACTCCTCAGTAGTGGAAATTGAACTTCTTTGAGTTTTGGTTTACAACATGTTGATTATACACAGTGGAAAACCAAAAGTAAAGCAAGAAAAGTGACGGAAATTCTCGTCATTTTTCGTCATTTTTGTCAAAAGGCTTGCCCCGGATACCATATCTATGCTAAACTAAAGACAATCAACGCATATTTTGTGGCGCACGGCCCGGGCAGGATGCCCGCTGCCGGTGCGAAATTTTACAGCAAAGAGGAACTCTTTGCCAGATAGAGGTGTTTTTTCCATGAAAACGTTCAAACTTCATCTCATCCGCCACGGCATGACGGCCGGCAACCTGCAGGGCCTGTACATCGGCAGCGGTACGGACATCCCCCTGTGTGATGAGGGCCGAGCCCAGCTGAAGGAGCTGAAGGAGCGGTTCGAGTATCCGCAGGTGGACACGGTGTTCTCCTCCCCGTTGGTGCGCGCTGTGGAGACAGCGAACATTCTGTTCCCCAATGCAGGCCACCAGTTCACGGTACACGACCTGCGGGAAGCGGGCTTCGGCGTGTTTGAGAACCGCCCCGTGAAGGAGCTGGTCAAGGAGGAGGATTTCAAAAAGTGGATCACCCCCGGCTCCGGCTTTGTGCCCGAGGGAGCAGAGCCCACCGAGCAGTTCCACGCCCGCTGCGCCGAGACCCTGCTCAAGCTGTTTGAGTATATGATCCGGATGGATGTGACCGAGGCTGCCTGCGTGACCCACGGCGGTGTGATCATGAGTATGCTGAGCCAGCGCGCGCTGCCCTCCCGCCACCCGGAACAGTGGATGGCCGACCCCGGCTGCGGCTATACCGTCCAGACCGACGTGCAGCTCTGGATGCGCGACCGTCTGGTGGAGGCCATCGACATCGTCCCCTTTGGCTACGCCGATACCCTGCGCGGGCAGGCAGAAGCCGAGGAAAACGAGGCATTTGAGTAAGAATCTTTGCCGCGCCGCCCTGAAAATATCCAAAACACGTAAAAACGCGGAAGAACAGGTAAAATTCCGGGCAAATCTCTTGACAGAAAGCCAGGAATTTACTATTGTATAAAGAGAACTTATTTTCCCGTTAGGAGGAATCCCCGATGTCACAATCCCTGTCCCGCCGCTCGTTCCTGAAATATGCCGGTTCCGGCGCAGTCAGTCTGGCTGCTGCCCTGCTCACCGGTGTTTCGGGCGCGGCTCTGGCCCCCTGCTATGAGGGCGAACCTGCTCTGTTGGACGGCAAGGCGGCAGTGGAGCTGCTGGGCTATGCGCCTGCCCCGGAGCTGGACAGCACGCTGGTCTATCTGTCGGTGGAGAACCTCTCGGCCCGGCCGCTGGCTGTGGGGGCCAGCTACCTGCAGAGCCGCGGCCTGGACAGCAGGAATGCCCTGTACAGCCTGGGCACCGGCCTGACTGCCCTGTGTGATGGCAGACAGGTGCGGGTGGGCAGCTTTGCAGCTCCCCTCTACGGTGAGAATGCGGCAGATGCCTCTGCCTTTACCCTGAATCTTTCCGCAGGGCGGGGGGCGATGCTCCACTGCTTCTGCGAGACCCCGGCGGACTGGCAGACGCTGGAACTGATCTATCAGCCTGACTTTGCCGCAGGCCAGACCGTCCATTTTGTGGTACGCCGAGATGCCGATGAAGTTCATCTGGGTGCGGTGCCTGCCACCCTTGCCGAGGTGGGCAGCGTGGTCGATCTGTAAATAGCATAGCGTAAAAAGAGACGGTTCTGCATCGGATTGCAGGACCGTCTCTTTTGCTTATAACAGGCTTTCCCCGGTGGAGTTCTGCACGGTGAGCTCCTGCCCGGTCAGGCTGGACACCAGCGCCAGATAGCTGCGGCCTGCCGTCAGGGTCAGGGGGCGGCCGTTGGAATCATACAGGAAGAAGGTGGTCTCGCTACCCTGCGTCCAGGTGATGTTCCACAGGTGGCCCTCGTTGAGCCAGACACCGCCGCCCATGGTCAGGTCGTAATCCAGCGTCACACCATCGTCACGCAGGGTGGATGCACTGAACAGGATGAGCAGGTTGTCGAAATCTGCCTGCTGGCCGTTGTTGGCATCCAGCTGCGGTGTGCCGTCTGCGTGGAGCATCCGGTAGGTCTTGCTGTCGGCATCGTAGGTGAAGCCGGTGGCGTTCTGCGCATCAAACTGGACCCGGACACTCATTGCGTCCGAAGCATCTGCGTCGGGCAGCTTGCCGCTTTCCTGCATGGGCAGCAGATTGGGCACGGAGAGGAGGGTTCCGCTCTCGCTGTCGGAGCTGCTGGAAGAGGTGTCTGTGACGCGGGATTCTGTCAGGGCCGGGGAGATGTTCAGGCTGCCCAGCACACCCGAAAGTGCTGCACCGCTGGTATGCCACAGCGGGACATTCTGCCAATTGGTCTCACAGGAAAAGGCATTGGTACCCACCTCCAGTGCGTCTACCGCGCGCAGAGAGTAGTAATCAAGGTAGTTCTGGTCAAACTGTCCGCCGCCCCGCTGCACCGGCAGTACCTGCTGGCCCACCAGCAGCCGCCAGTAAAGGTCCTGCCCGGCAGAAACAGGCCCGACCTGCGGCACAGCCCCCACGGCAGGGTAGACCAGGCAGAGCCTGGTGGCCTGCTGCTGTGCGGTCAGGGCTTCCAGCACCAGCGAGGCTGTGGAAAGCCCCCACTGAGTGGTGCTGGCGGCTGCGTTGTCAATGGTGATGGCGACCGGCCGCTGGCCCGGCCAGACAAGCTCCTGCCCGGTGAGCGGGTCAGTGGGACTTTCGGCGGGCTGGGAGCTGGGGCTGAGCGCACAGCCTGTCAGCAGTGCGGCGCTGAGCGCAAAACAGAGCAAAGCGCGCATCCAAAAGCGTTTCATCGGTTTCCCTCTTCTGCCCCGGAGGGCGGGTGATTTAGTAGCTGAAATTGCTCCACTCATCATTGTCCACCAGTGCCAGATAGGTCTTGCCCCGGTTCAGGGTCATCTCCTCGCCGGTTTCGGTGTAGAGCTTGAGCGGATGGGTGGGATGCGGCTTCTCCCAGCGGCCCACCTGCACGCCGCCCCGTGTGAAGAGGTACGCCTGCCCACCGGCCACATAGTTGACCGACTGGACATCGTGAGAATCGCCCGCATAGGCGGCGATATCGGCAAAGCAGACCACCACGTTGTCAAAGGTCAGCTGCTTGCCGGTCAGCTCGTCCACCGTGTTCTCATAGGCTTTTTTGGAGCGGTTGTACATTTCCAGCTTGTAGCTGCGGCCCCAGCTGTTGTAGCTCAGGCGGGTCCTGTAGCTCTCGGAGTGGGTGATGCTGATGGTTTTGGCCGCAGGAGCACCGGGAAGGTCATTGGAGGCCGCGGTGCGGTAGTCAGCAAAGTGGAAGAAAGGCGTTTCGTTGGCGTAGGTCAGGCCGATGCCGGCATTACCGGCTGCCTGTCTGATCTCCTTGCCGGAGGTGAACTCGGTGTGTTCATAGGCTACGTTGCGGCCGCGGTTGTCACGGTGGGCAACGTGGGGGTGGACCGGCGTGTTGAAGTAACTCTTGCCGCCGATGTTCAGGCCGGAGTAATCGTATACATTGATGAACTGGGTGCAGAAAATGCTCTCGCCATCGTGGTAATAGAGGGCCTGATGGGGCATGAGCAGCTGCAGGAACTGGTCGCGGCCGGAGCGCAGCGGCCCGACCTCCGGGATGGTGTCTGCATCCCGGAACACGGCACACAGGCGGGTGATGCCGCCCTCCACCTTGCTCTCGATGAGCAGGTCTGCCGAGCCGATGCCGCGCTGGGGGCGTGCGTTCTGCTTTTCGGAATTGGCGATGTTGTTGACCATCACACCCACCATCCGGCCGGTGCTCTTGCGGGCTTCGCCGGTCAGAGGGTCAGCGTCGTAGGCAGGCAGAAGGCTGAACGCAGAGCTTGCGGCTTCGCTGGACGCTGCCGAGGAGGCGGCTGCTTCACCAGCTGCGGCCTCACCGGCTGCGACCACAGAGGATGCAGCGGCCTCAGAAGAAGTGGAAGAGGATGCCGCCGAGCCGCAGAACAGGCTCTTCATCCAGTCGGGCAGGTCACCGCCCAGAATGGCACTGCCGGGGCTTGCAGAGCAGCCGGTGAGCGCCAGCAGCGCCGCCGTCAGCCCGGAATAGCGAAGTACGGACCGTCGAGAAATTTTCATGGAAAAAGCCCTCCTATCGGATCGGCTTGCCCGGCGCGGAAGTGCGCCCGGCAGGTCGGTTGCAGTTTTGTAATGAACTGCTTTGATTGTACTGGTTCTTGCTCGGTTTGTAAAGGGGCAGTTCGTGGCAAAATCTGCCCGATGACGGCTTTGGGAAAGTTTTTTGTGCAGAAAGCTTGCTTTTTGCCCGGGAGTATGGTAATATTATTCGGCGGTATCGTGTTATACTGCGCTTTATAATGTATGCGCTCGTAGCTCAGCCGGTAGAGCATCTGACTTTTAATCAGAGGGCCAGGGATTCGAGTTCCCTCGAGCGCACCAAAATCCCACGAAGAATCGTAAGATTCCTCGTGGGATTTTCCTTTTTCTGGGGCTCTGCACACTTTTGCACACTTTTTGCACACCGGCGGGAAAGCCGTGTTTTTCCTTGCATTGTCTGCATTCTGTGCATCGTGAGCGTTTTTTCCATACTTTTTTCAGGCGAACAGCAGGCGGGTGAACTCACGCCGCTGCTCGGGGTTCATCTGTCGGACAACTTTCAGCAGCCCTTCCGGGGTGATCTGGATGCTGTCCGGCAGATTTTCTTTTACCGGCACAGAGCCGGATTTGGGGGAGCTGATGTCCTGTGAATAGAAGTCTGCTTCCAGCTTCTCAGCCAGCTCCAACCGGGGCTTGTCCTGCGTGTGGGCGTAGGTGTCCATCAGGATGCCCGTGGTGGCGTGGCCGGTGTTGCCCTGCACGGCCTTGATGTTGCCGCCGGATTCAATCAACTGGTAAGTGGCACTGGAGTGGCGCAGACCGTGGAACACGATCTTCTCAAACTCCGGGTGCTCTGCACGCCAAGTGCGGTACCATTTAGAAAGGGCTTCCGGGGCAACAGGCATACCGTTGGGCAGGCGGAAGAGCTGGCCACAGTTGCGATATCTGCCATCCATGGCAAGCTCGTCCTGACGGAGCTTTTCCAGCCAAGCCAGCAGTTCCTCTTTCAAGGGTCTCGTCAGATAAAGGGTGCGGCTGGATTTCTTGGTTTTCGGCTTCTTCAGCACCAGTGCGGAGCTGCTGCCCTCACGCTGGTCGGGGAAGATGTGGTAGATCTGATTCGGGTCGGTCTTTTCCAGTGCAGCCTTTTCGGTGCGCTGTAAGCTCCTGCCGACCGTGATGGTCCCACGTCCATCCGCTGCATCGAAGTCGATGTCTCCCGGCTGCAAGCCAAGGATCTCTCCGACACGCAGCGAGAGAATCATGCTCAGATGAACAGCAAGGTGGAGCGTAGGGTCGGTCATGGTCTGCAACGCAGCAAGCATGGTCTTTTCGTCCCAGATGGCACGTTCTTCCGAGGTCGATTTCGGGGCTTCTCTCGGAATCGGTGACTTGAGGAGCAGACCCCACTCAACGGCATAGGAAAAAGCAGTCTTGAGCATGGCGTGGACTTCCCGGATGGAAGCACCCGTCAGAAACTGCCGCTTCTGTTTGTCGGTGAGCGTTTGCTTAACACCCTGTTTATACAGTCCGCGCGGTGTCCGGCTCAGCGTGGCGTAAAACTGTTCGAGGTCATACGTCTGAACCTTCTGAATCTGCTTCTTGCCGAGATAGGGCACGACAAGATTCTGAATCATGGCTACCGTGTGGGTGTAGGTTTTGGGTGCCCACTTGTGCTTGCTGGACTGGATGGGGAGCCACTTGTACAGCATTTCCGCTACCGTCATTGCATCGGGTATGAGGAACGTACCGTCCAAGAGTTCTTTCTCTACCGAGATCTTGCGGTCTTGCGCTTCCTTCTTGGTTTTGAAACTCTCCCAGCCTTCACAGATCCGGCCAGCATGGTCTTTGTATTTGAAACGAACGGAGTAGGAATCTCCGCGCCTGAGAATAGATGCCATAGATGTTCCCTCCCTCAGACCGCTGCAAACCAATCGTCAAAGCTCTGCTTGCTTACCCGGATGCTGGTACCGAGGCGGATCACCTTGAAGTCTTTCGTGGTGTTGCACAGATTGTACGCAGCACGGTTGGAGATCGCCAACAGTTGGGCGATCTCCTCCACCCGGTAAACGAGCGGGGCGTGTCGGACGGTTTTGCTGGTCTGGTCAGAAGGTTCTACGGCAGGGGTTTCGGACAATTTCATTGTAGGGGATTCGGGCGCGATTTTCAAGTCCTCACGGGTCAGTTTAGCGGAATTTTTGCGGACATTCGTCATAGGCATGTCTCCTTTGCACTTCTCCAGACCCGGCGCAGCTCCGATTGAGCTGCAACCATTATGGGCTGGTAAATATGTAAGGGCCTGCCGCTCCTGACCCGAAGCAGCAGCCCCAAAAAAGTGCGAGAACTTGAATTTACGCGCCCCACGCGCCCCAAACCACACAAAAGTACCTTCCTGTGTTGATTTTATGGGGCGCATGGCTGGGATGGACGCGCCCTTTTGGGGCGCATCTTGGTTTCTCTCCCGCCCCGAAGGGCGTGTTGCTGCCCTGTATCCGCCCGGAAAGGGCAGATACGCGCCCTAAGAAAACAGCGATAACAAGTCGAAACCACTGATTTGGGGCGCGTAGGGCGCGAGAATTTCACTTTTCGTGTGTTTTATGCCGCAGCAAAGGCGGGGTGGACGCATACGCCCCGGAAGCCGCGGTACTTTCCCTCGATGTGCTTGGAGAAGGTAAGGCCATACTTCCCCGCATTTTTCAGCAGGAACTGGCTGAACTTCTTTTGCGGAACAGGTGATTCCAGATTATCCTCGCACCACTTGGTGTAGGCGCGGTAGAGATAGGTGGAGCGTTCCTCGGTGTCGGGCTTGAAGCGGACATACGCACTGGCCTGCATGAACTGGGTCAGGTTATCGCTGTCCGCCATGGCTGCTTCGAGGTTCTGGATGGAGCGCTCGCTGATGGTGAACTGATAGCGGTTCGCCAGCAGACGGTGCAGCCCCTCCAGCATCCACAGCAGGATGCCGGGACGCTCCTCGGACAACTCTTCGATGAGGAACGGGTTATCCACCCGGGCAGGGTCACGGTCTTTCACCGTGATGAGGATCTGTCTGCGCCAGAAGCCGTCGCTGTCATCGTGAGCAGCCACAAGGTTGCCATTGCCGAAGCAGATGAAACGAACGTACAGCAGACCTTGGACAGCCTGCTTGTTCTTCCGCTCGATGCACAGGCGATCCTCGGCGGTGACGATGGACTTGATGTTCCGTGTTTCGGGCAAAGCCACCATGTTCAGGTCGTCATCGACCATGACCAGCTTGTACTCCAGATTTGCACTGGCAAAGCGGTTCGTTTCGATGCGGAGGATGGATTCGGAGTGAGAGGCTTCCCCGAACAGCTTCTTCAGCAGCAAGCCGATGCGGGATTTTCCCTCGCCGCCCTTGCCGGTCATGACCAGCATCTTCTGCGCCTTGGTAGACGGGATCAGAAGATAGCCGAGATATTCCTGCAAGGTCAGAATGTCCTCCGGGATCAGCAGACCGTCCAGAAATTCCAGCCACTTGGTCGGTGCGGGGGCATCGGGCTGGTATTCCACGGGGAGCCGGTTCAGGCAGAGTTCCTTTTCCGGCACAAAGCCCCGCTCGTCCAGAAAGTAGGTTCCGTTCTGGAGATGGATGCGGTCAAGCTGGGGTTTCCATTCAGGGGTATAGGTTTCGATACGGAGTGCGTCCAGAACCTGCTTCTCCTTCTTGGCAAGGTTGTCGAGCACAAAGTCACGGAGGTCGCTGTGGACTTCGTAGAGCAGTGCGTCCTCGTCCACCTCGCCGTTCTGGTCGAACAGCTTCTGTTTCAGGCACATCATGGGGTGTTT
The DNA here is from genome assembly GCF_049545105.1 of Faecalibacterium hominis (ex Afrizal et al. 2022). Taxonomy (NCBI): domain Bacteria; kingdom Bacillati; phylum Bacillota; class Clostridia; order Eubacteriales; family Oscillospiraceae; genus Faecalibacterium; species Faecalibacterium hominis (ex Afrizal et al. 2022). Next base: position 2,444,947 of record NZ_CP186860.1, read on the forward strand.
CTCTAAAAGGTATTGGCAGTAAGCGGTTTCACGCACTTTGCCCTTGCTGTCTACCCAAGGGCATTCGCATTCTTCCTCTTCTTCCAGTTCGTCCTCATCACGCCAATCTTCGTTCCTCTTTTTCCAGTCGCTCATGCAATCCCTCCCAATACTTCCGTAGCTCATTTTCGGTCTGCGGGTCCGGGAGCACCGAACAGTCCAGATAATATTCAACGATGTCAAGGTTCTTTATCGCTTCAAGAAAGCAGGGGTGAAGTTCTTCTGTGGGTGACTGCGGTGCGTATCGGACCCGCCAACGCTGCAGACAGCGGTAATAGTCCAGCAGCTGCTGCCGGACGGTGGGCGGTCTGCGGGGAGCAAGCCGCACCTTGCCATCGGCAAGTGCCATGCCGAAATCGTTCTTCAACTTTTCCACAGCCTTGTAGGGAGAAAGTTGAAAAAGTCTGCCGACAAAATCGATCACATCGCCATCTGCCTGACAGGCGAAACAGTGGAAACGGCTGTCCACCTTCATGCTGGGGTGTTTATCCCCGTGGAAGGGGCAGCACATCATGCCGTTCCGGTTTACGGCGAAGCCGTATAGCTCCGCTGCCTGCCGGGTCGAGATGGCGTTCTTTACGTCCGAAAAGACAGAGGTGCTACCCTCCGTCCCAATGGGTGGGGTACAGGCGAAAGGACGAAGCCCGGTGAGGGGCGTGGGTGAGGTTGGGTTTATTCACACATCGATCCGTCAGAGTGTTGTTCATTTGACCTCCTGCTGCGGTACAGCGTGGCCGCGCTCTTCCTTGCGGAAGAAGGCTTCCACGTTCTGTTGTGCGGTGCGGAGTTCACGCAGTTCGATCTGCGCTTTCTTGTAGCGGGTGTAGAACCCGTTTTTCTCCGAGGAAAGGGTCTGATATTCGACATCCAGCTTTTTGAGATCTGGCAGCGTCCTGAGCCCGTTGGCCTTGAAATAGGCGCAAGCGGCCTCGTACACAGCAAACTCTGCACGGTGCTGCTCCTTGAACTTGGCGGGGTTCCGCACAGTCTGGAGCCTCTGTGCAAGAGGCTTGTACTGCCGATAGACCACAAGATGCCCGCGCAGCTCCTTGAGGGAGACCATGCGGGCATCCAAGTCTTTGACCACCGCCAGTGCATCGTCGTGCTGGGTTTTCAGTTCGGCAATGCGCTGGTGCAGGGCATCTTCGCTGAGCAGCTTTTTCTCCTGCAGGAGACACAAGGTCTGCGACCAGCGTTTGAGGTTGAACTTTTTCGCCCAACGCTCATAGCCGATGCCCTTGCCCGCAGCAACGTTCGCCTGAATGTCAACCAGTTTCCTGATCTTATCCGGCTTCTTCTCGCTGCTGGGCTGGATGATGGCGGCAAGCTGGATGTTCTGGGAGAGGGCGGTCAGCACCTGTTCCTTTTCCAGCTTCTTGCTCAGTTTCTTGGCGGTGATGAACTTTGTCCGGCCGGGCGGGCAGTAGCTCAACCGGCCTCGGCTCTCCTTCACGGCGATGCCGTGTTCCTGCATGAGCAATGCAGAAAATTCCTCGAAGGTGGTGGTCTTGTTCAGCACGGAGTAGATCTGCTTTCGCAGCTTGTCCAGTTCGGTCTGGTAGACGGTCTGGGTGGGCTGCTGCCCTTCGGCGGCAAGTTTGGCGTTGGCATGGTCGAGACGGCGTTGTCCGCGCCGCTGCGCCCAATACTCCCGCTCGGAAACATGGTCGCCTTGGGCTTCCAGTAAATTGATCTGGTTCAGGTCGGCTTGCTCGCACATCTCCATGACTGCGACACGAAGGTGCCGGAGCATGGCAGAAGTGCAGCGGTGCTTCTTGCCCGCTTCCCAGTCGCACGGCTTGTCCATGAAGGGCTGCCGTTCCACAGTGCGGACACGCAAGCTGCCGATGACGATGTGGACGTGGATGTTCCCGGCACTGTTGTGACCGTCCGGGTGGGTGCAGACGATGGCGGGATGACCGGGGAAGTTGTCCTTGCAGAACTGCAAGCCAAGGGCTTGCGCCCGTTCCATGGTCAGACCGTTCTCTACTGCGTCCTTCGGGTCGAAGCTGATGATATAATGGTGGGTCTTCACGTCCTCCCGCCCGCCGTTCTTGCCGTACTTGCGGTTGGCAATCAGGCAGGCCATAGCGAACGAGGATTCGCCGCATTCAAGGGTGTCGAGCAGGTACGAATCCCGCAGCTTGGGTCTGCCCTTCTCGTCCAGAATGGGCAGACCGGTGTATTCGTTGTGCTGAAAGGTGAGATAGCTTTCGGCGGCGGCATAGTTAGAGTTCTTCGAGCTTAAATGCTTGATGGTTGCCATACAGTTCACCAACCGTTTCTTCGGCTTTCAGCCGAAAGTTCGTGAGTGCGGACAGTTCCTCCAGAATTTGCGCCCGGAGCTGCTCGGTGTCTTTGCCGCCGGAGTTGAAGTGCCGTGCAAGCTGGTTGAGGTTGCTGCCCACCTTGCTGCACAGGGCAGACAAGGCGGCAAGCGCCGCCAGTGCATCCTCGCCGCCCTGCGCCACCACAACGGTGTGCTTGACGTTCACGCCGTACAGGACGCGGCGGACCAGTTCGGATTGGGTGAGGTGGAGTTCTTTGCAGGCGTATGCGATCCGCAGTTTTTCTTCTGCGGTCACCCTGACTTTGATGATGTGTGTCTTTCGTTTTCGCGGCGTGTCATTGCGGTTCTTCTTTGCGTGTACATTCGGACTTTTCATTTCAGCCATATTCGACCTCCTGTGAAAATGATAAATGCCCGCTCCGGGATGGAGAAGGCTATGTAATGCGACACGCCGCATTCGCACCAACGGTGCGAAGCTAGAGCAGGGTTTGGGGCAGGCACGCCCCAACAAGGATGAGACTGAGTGGACAGCAATTTTTCAAGCATTGAAAATTTGTGGCCACAGGTCGATACTTGCTTTCGCCCTTTCCGTGCAACACTGAAAATTTCAGAAGTCGAACCGCAATGCACGTTGAAAATTTTGCAGAGCAAAACGTGTGAAAAGGAAAAGCCCCTGCTCATGGTCACCGTTCACACCGAACGCAGTTCCTGCCCCTGTTTTGCAGCGGCGTTGTCCGGCTCGCCCACAGAAAGTGTGAGGTCATGGCGCAGTATCTCGTTCAGACGGCTTATGTAAGATTCAAGGTACAGTATGAAGAAAGCCGGACGCAGTGCGGACACTACAACCTGCTTCTTTCAAGCACAAGAATAACACTTTGCGGTTGTGTAGTCAACAACCAAAAATAAATTTTGGAAGATTGAACAACTACATAAGATTTTATTTGTGAAAAAGAAAAATACCGCCCATGCAGCGCAGCGATGGATTTTGTCGGGTGAATCGGCGGCAAAATGAATCGGGTGTGTTGCGGGGCGGTAAAAATCTTCATGGGGAATAAATCCTCGCCGCTCTGTACTTTTCTACAAAATTGGTGGGATTTGCGATAAAGGGTATCACGGATTGCGGCGAGCGTCAAGATGGTTTTGCAAATTTTATTGCAGTAAAGCAGTGATAGTAGGACTTATATTTAACACACGGCAAGAAACAATTTCCGTTTCGCACATTGTAATGTTCGCAGAAAAAACTTATAATGCTTTTGAACCTGTAGGACACACAAAACGCGGAAAAGAGAGGGAATCATGAGAAAACTGTTCCTTTTGGAAGATGATCTGAGCCTGATCAGTGGGCTGACTTTTGCATTCAAGAAACAGGGCTTTGCACTGGATACAGCCCGGACGCTGGCAGAAGCCGAGGTGCTGTGGTCAGACAGAAAATATGACCTGCTGGTGCTGGATGTTTCTCTGCCGGATGGCTCTGGCTTCGATTTCTGCCAGAAGGTGCGGCGCACATCCAACGTGCCGATTCTGTTCCTGACTGCTTCGGATGAGGAAATGAATATCATCATGGGACTGGAACTGGGCGGGGATGATTACCTGACCAAGCCGTTCAAGCTGGGTGTCCTGTTGTCGCGGGTCAATGCACTGCTTCGCCGTGCAAATGCGTCCAGCGCAGGAGAACCCGTACTGGAATCGGGCAGCATCACCGTTCGGCTGTTGCAGGGGCAGACATACAAAAACGGAGCATTGCTGGAACTGACCGGCGCAGAGTACAAGCTGCTCTGCTTCTTTATGCAGCATCCGAATGCCGTGCTATCCAAGGAACAAATTCTGGATGCACTGTGGGACTGCGATGGGGATTACATTGACAGCAGTGCCTTAACAGTGTACATCCGGCGGCTGCGGATGAAGATCGAGGACGACCCCGGCAAACCGCAGATGTTGCTGACTGTCCGCGGCATGGGCTATAAATGGAATGGGTAAAGGTGCCGTATGAAAGTATTCGCAAACCAGGAGATCCGAAATTTGTTCCAAGCCGTGCTGGCGGTCTGGGCGGTGGCATTGGCTCTCACGCAGGGCATCGTATGGCATACGACGCATGTGTTTTCTTTCGTGTTACTGTTAGTTTTTCTTCTGCTGGGCGGCTGTCTCTGGGGTGTGCTTTTTCGCTATTTCCAAAGGCAGAGCGCGCTTCTGGAACAGGCAGTCCAGCAAATCCAAAGCTGTCTGGATGGCAACCCGGATGCACGACTGGGCTGCGACCGGGAGGGAGAACTTTACCGTCTGTTTCACTCCGTTAATGCATTGGCGGCAGTTCTGAGCGCACACGCAGACAACGAGCAACGGGAGAAGCGTTTTTTGAAAAATACCATTGCAGATATTTCGCACCAGCTCAAAACACCGCTGGCGGCGTTGAATATCTACAACGGTCTGCTTCAGGACGAAGCTGTTTCGCCGTCGGAGGTCAAAGAGTTTGCAGACCTGTCCGAACAGGAGTTGGACCGCATCGAAACGCTGGTGCAGAATCTGCTCAAAATCACCCGGCTGGATGCCGGTTCGGTCGTCTTGGAGAAGAAAAACGAAAATGTTGCTGAAATGGTGCAGGATATCGCGCGGCAGTATAGCTATCGTGCAGAGCAGGAACAGAAAAAGCTTGTTCTGTCCGGCTCAGAGGCGGTTACACTTTGGTGCGACCGTGACTGGATGCAGGAAGCTGTGGACAATCTTGTAAAGAATGCCCTTGACCACACAAAGAGCGGAGATACGATTCAGGTAGAGTGGAATGCACTGCCGTCCATGGTTCAGATCAAAGTGCGCGACAACGGCAGCGGTATCCACCCGGAAGATTTGTACCATATCTTCAAACGGTTTTATCGCAGCCGCTTTTCACAGGATACACAGGGCATCGGGCTGGGTCTTCCGTTGGCAAAAGCCGTTGTGGAAGCCCATCACGGCACCATTGAAGTAGACAGCGAGCTGGGAAAGGGCACGACCTTTACTCTGAATTTTCCGATTCCTACAAAATTGTAGGCTGCGTGTAGGCTTGCAGTAAGGTTGACGTGTTATCCTTTTCTGCACAGACAGAGATAATCCGTCTGAATCGAAGGAACCTGCAAAGTGAGGGATACACTATGGAACTATTAGAAGTCAACCATCTCTGCAAGACCTACGGCAGCGGAGAAACTGCTGTCCATGCGCTGAAAGATGTTAGCTTTTCAGTGCCGAAAGGCGAATATGTGGCGGTCGTTGGCGAATCCGGCTCCGGCAAAAGCACCCTGCTCAATCTGATTGGCGGACTGGATACGCCGACTTCCGGCAAGGTGCTGATTGATGGCAAGGATGTTTTTGCCATGAAAGACCGGGAGCTGACGATCTTCCGCCGCCGCAATATCGGTTTTATCTTTCAGGCATTCAACCTCATCCCGGAACTGACCGTAGAACAGAACATCCTGTTCCCGGTGCTGCTGGACTACCAAAAGCCGGACAGGGCATATCTGGAAGAGCTGCTGACCGTGCTGAATCTGAAAGACCGTCGAAAGCATCTGCCAAGCCAGCTTTCCGGTGGGCAGCAGCAACGGGTAGCCATCGGCCGCGCCCTGATGACCCGCCCTTCCCTGATTTTGGCGGATGAGCCGACCGGCAATCTGGACACCCAGAACAGCAGCGAGGTCATTGCCCTGCTAAAAGAAACATCCCGGAAATACGAGCAGACCATCCTGATGATCACCCACAACCGCAGCATTGCGCAGACGGCAGACCGGGTGTTGCAGGTATCGGACGGCTGCCTGACCGATTTTGGGAGGTGCCGGGAATGAGAAGTACAGAAATGAAAAGCTATCTGAGCCTGATCCCGATTTCTGCCAAGGTACGCAGACGGCAGAACCGCATGACGATTTTGTGCATCGTCCTTGCGGTGTTTCTGGTCACGGCGGTGTTCAGTATGGCAGATATGGCGATTCGTATGGAAACCTCAAACCAGCTGAACAAAAACGGAAACTGGCATATCATGGTAAAGGACATCTCCCCTGAAACAGCCGCAGAGCTTGCCGCACAGGAGGATGTTGCTGCATTTTCGGCGTATAGCGACATCAACGCTTCCCTTACGGAAAACTACTTTGCCGGAGATAAACGTGCCGCACTGGTAGGAGCAGATGATGCGATCCTTCAAATCTTTCCGGGAATGCAGTGTAGCACTGCCCCGGCGGATGGCGAAGTGCTCGTGACAGCAAACATCCGGGATTGGCTGGATGTCACGGTCGGTACAGCGATTCCGCTGACGCTCCCGGATGGACAGACCATTTCGCTTACTGTCGCAGGTTTCAATGAGGATACCTCCGATGCGAACCAGTATGATGCTGTTGTGCTGGTGATGAACCGCAGTACATTTTCTCAGATTGCCGCACAGGGAGAAGAATCCTTTGAAACACAGTATTTCATCCAGTTCAAGCCACGTACCAATTTGCGGCAGTCCATTGTGAACATCGAAAACAAGTACGGAATTTCAGAAGAAAAAATCTCCGAAAATACTTACCTGATGGCGTTGAACGCAAGCAGCAACAACGATTATATTGTAGGCTTATATGCGGTAGCGGCTGTGTTGGCTGGCATGGTCGTCCTTGCCGGAATTTTTATGATCACAGGCAGCATCAACAGCAATGTAGCTCAGCGTACCAGCTATTATGGAATGCTGCGCTGTCTTGGGGCAGAAAAAAATCAGGTTCGGATGCTTGTCCGGCTGGAAGCTCTTTTCTGGTGTAAAACTGCTGTTCCAGCAGGATGTGCGCTGGGAATCGTTTCCACATGGGGATTGTGTTCCTTTCTGCGTGGATTTATCGGCGAGGAGTTCAGCTCTTTACCAGTGCTTGGCATCAGCCCGGTCGGTATTATCTGTGGTTCCGCGCTGGGACTTATCACGGTTTGGTTCGCGGCATCTTCTCCGGCACGGCGGGCGGCAAAAGCTTCTCCGATCACAGCAGCAACTGGGAATGCGGTGGAGAATGCAGCGGATTCTCCGTGTCATGCTCGGTTGTTTGGAAGTCGTGCAGAGCTTTCTTTGGGCGTGAGTCATGCAACCTCGTCCAAAAAGAACTTGCTTCTGATGACAGGTTCCTTTGCGTTAAGCATTCTCCTGTTTTTGAGCTTTTCGGTTTTGCTTCGATGGGTTGGATTTGCGCTGAATCCGTTGCAGTCCTATGCACCGGACTTATCGGTGGCTGAAACATCCGGGCAAAATGTCCTTGACCCGGTGCTGGTGGAGCAGCTGGAAGCTCTGCCGGAAGTCAAACACGCATTCGGGCGGATGTATTGCCCCCTCCCGGCGGAATATCAGGGAAAACAGGGGTCCATCGACCTGATTTCATACGATACGATACAGTTTGGCTGGGCGAAAAAAGACCTGATTGGCGGAACCCTTCCGCAGGAGCCGGAGGATGGCACATATCCTGTGCTGACGGTATTCGACAAAAGCAACTCCCTGACCGTGGGTGATACCATCCAGCTGGAGGATGCAAAGCTCACAGTCGTGGGTGTATTGAACGACAGCCCGTTCAGTAGTACCGATTCCCCGATTGTTATCTGCACCGAAGAAACCTTCCATCAGCTGACCGGGCAAAACCGCTATGCGGTGATCGATATTCAACTAAAAGATACCACAGCAGACGCAGCCATTGCACAAATACACACCCTGCTGAGCGACACGTTAAACAAGCAGGTTGTTTTTTCCAATCGAATCGAAGGAAATCGGATGATACAAAGCACCTACTGGGCGTTCCATCTGGTGGTCTATGCGTTTCTCATCGTGATTGCAGGAATCACCATTCTGAACATCATCAACAGCATTTCCATGAGCGTGTCGGCACGAATGAAGCAGTATGGCATCCTGCGTGCCATCGGGATGGATGATGCACAGCTGAAACGCATGATCTCTGCCGAAGCTGGCACCTATGCGGTGTCTGGTCTTGTGGTGGGCATTGCACTGGGTCTTGTGCTGAACCGGATGCTGTATACCCGGCTCATCACCCATTATTTCGGTGCAGCGTGGCAGGTGCCGTGGGGCTGTCTTGCCGTGATTGTCGCAGTCGTGCTGGCGGCTGTGGTGCTGGCAGTATATACCCCGGTCAGGCGAATCCTCATGCAGCCCATTACTGCAACCATCAGTGAATTATAAGCCAGAACAACAGATGCCCACCAGCTTATGGCGAAAACCATAGGTCGGTGGGCATCGTGTTCTTTATAAGGGCTTAATCTTCCGGTCTGCCGTGGTCACAGCCAAGGGAAAGATAATGCTCCGTCCCTCCACCCAGCACAAGCTGAGCGTACTCCAAGGGCTTGTTGTAGAGCAGCCAGTCCAGCTCTGCCCGCTGTGCCGGAGTGTTGCCGTACTCATCCTCGACGGCGATGCAGTCGATGGCAAGGGTGGTGTATGACGTTTGCAAACATTGCAATGGCCAAACCCCTTTAGCATATAATATGATTGAGTGCTTTTAAATTTAAGCACTTGAACTTACGTCCTTTTGTGGTATAATAAAGCTAGAGGATAGCGGCATTGACCAGCTATCGGTGGCGATGAAGCAGTGGACTGGTTCGGTATCAGCCGATTGTGGAGCCAGACCGTGGGTTGAGCGATAACCACAAGCCGAATAGATTCGATGAATCGAAAGAAAACGCTTAATAGGAGCCTTGCCTTTCGGCAGGGCTTCTATTTTTTTGAGGGAAGGTGAAAATGTGCAGGACGAACAGCAAGATATTTTGTATCGGGCAGCAGAAGTCTGGAAAGAACTGACTGAGTACCACTATGTTTTCACCTACGGCTATAAGGGTGAACTGCACGAGATCAAGCTGACATTTTCACCAGAGGACTTCCCTCACCTTGCTGGGTTCCACTACCTGAAAGATATTGCCCTTCCCCGGTATAGCCCGCGCAAAACAGTGGATATGATTCTATCCGGCAAGATCACCTACGACAAGGTAAAGAAGGGTACACTCTATCAGGAGTATGTGAAACCGCGTCTGCTGGCACTGGTGCGGTTGAAAGAAATACTGGAACAGGAGTTTGATTTGTTTTCCTATATGCCCCAGTTCTATCCGTTCGTGACCAAAATCAAAGCGGACTACCTGATTTCCAGCCAGATCGAACCAACTGCCTTTGTGTTCATTATCCGGGAATCTCCCTCCGGCAATGCGGTATGTGACTTTCTGTGTTGTTCTGCTTTTGAAGAAAGCGGCCGTGACTACCGTGCAAACCAACGTTCTCGAACGCTCCTGAAGAAAGAGCGTGTACATATCGAAACGCAAGACACGGTGGTTCTGTATGACCGCTTGCCGAAAAATCTCGATTAACAAAACGATGCCCACTCACTCATGGAAAAACCATGGGCGGGTGGGCATCACTTGTTACCCTTCTGTCAGAGCAGAAATGGTAGGTTGTCCATTTGGCATAAAATGATAGATGGGACAAGATTCAAAGAACTTCTGTGATTCTTCAGGTAGCTTATCAAAGTGAATTTTAGCCGCAACAGGATTATCTAATAGTAGATATGCACCAACGTAAATAGACTCATTGTCTTGGGCTACTTCAATAAGAGAAAGAATTTCGGCTTGTTCAGTCGAAGTCAATATGCGAGAGCGTTTGACGGACTGAAGATAGTTGAGAATAGCAATCGGATGCTCTGTATATGGATCAGAATCCTTAATCCAAAGCGCGAGGGTAGTCGCAGTGGATAGTAGCTCAATGCGACTATTTTTACTTTCATCGTATGCTTTAAGCATTTCAAGAAGAAGTGCATTGAGCGAATGAGAATAATCTTCGGAAAAAGGAACGTGCTGAACGGCATCAAGTAGCGCGTTATAGTCGATATTGCAGTACTTCAACATTGCATCTTTATTTAACATGACGAAGTGAGTGGATGGATATTCTTTATCATTTTTGTCAAACTCGCGATATATCAGTGGTACATAGTTAAAATCATAGATGTTATGGTATTCACTATTTTCTTCAGTCGGAACAACCCATAAAAGAAGTTCTAGATTAGCAATATGGCAGCTTCGAAGAAGCGATTGGCTTGAACACATCTTGATTGGTTCTTTGTCGATTAGTGCAGCTCTCAAGATGCTAAGATTAGTATTGTCTGTGACAGAAAGGGAAGAACAGTCGAGGTCGGCTGTTGCATGAACTGCCTCTAGCGTCTTTTTCACATCTAGAAGAAAGGAAAGCTTTTTTTGAAGTGTAGGAAGATTGGCACAATCAGCTTCACTGAAAGCGATTTTTCCACCATTGATTTCATAGTGATGGGCAGAAAGGGCAGCAACCATAAACTCTGCATCTTTGATACGCTCTGATAGTGTTCCGGATAAAGTAAAATTGAATTTTGTAGGCAAGGATTGCGCTGTACTGAAACTCATCTGTATTCCCTTACCAAAACGAATGACCGTAGATGATTTAGAACGTGTGACAGTATAACTCTCAAAATAAACTTTAGAATCAATGCTGATAGGAGCATCTCGTGTAAACGAAAATAACTCAATACGGTCAAGATGAGCAATGGGCAGTTCGACTTTTTGAGGGAGAACAGCATAAATGTAAGTTTCGTGGTCAAAAAAATAATCAAGGGGCAAATCGTAATGTTTTGCTGCACTAGTAGAATAGCCTAGAGAAATAGTGTTGGTGGGTAAGTCTGAATCGAAGGATAAGAGCGCGCTATTGATAGCGGCGCGTTGCCTATTCATGTGATGCGCGAAATTAAGGAAGATATCATCGATATCTTCTTTTTTGGTCGGAAAAACTTTTAATTCAATGCTTTTGCATTTAGAGAAATCTCCTTTATAGTCCTTGAGCATTTTTTTGAGGTCGAACGGAAGAAGTCCAACATAGTATATAGTATAATGCTCATCTTCCTTATCGAAATACACGACAAAAAAGATGGTTCCTCCAACATAAAGATAGTTTCTTAAATCAGAATATTGGATAGAATACTTTATGCTCTTTTTCTTTAGATTTGGTTTAATATGACCTTTGACCTGAACAGGTACTTTTAAAATCAAGTCAGCTTTTGCATGAACGTGGCCGGACTTTTTATAGACTTCTACATCTCCATCCCATGAGGGCTCTTTATCATTGGAATTGATGTGAGAAACCAAGTGACCCGTTTTGCTTATGGCAAGTTCAACATGATTTGTAGCAATCTTTTCAGAATCCATATTAGACCTCCAGATAAGGTGATTGCAGAAATATGCATGAGAGTGCAGTTTCTTGTTTGTACTGATTATACACCTAAAATCAGAAAAATTAACAAAACATCTGAAAAATCTTGAAATTGTGATAGTCTTGACAAAAACTGAATTTATGGAAGATAATGGAATAGGTCTGCTATCGGTAGCGAGTTGAGCAGAAATAAAAGGGGCATCTACAACACCGTGGTGCTGTCCGATGTCCCTTGTGACTGATTTTATCGTTGTCCGCCAACCTCAGGCTCCTATGTCCTGCATCGCTTTCGGGTTTTATCGCTGCCCGCCAGCCTCAAGCCCTTACGTCTTGCATCAGATCGGATTTTAGGTGTCAGCCACACCAGCGGAGTGACGTCCGCTCTCCTGTTTATAGTATATTCAATTGGTACTCAAATGGCAATGGCCTTTCGAAGTAATCAATCTTCCAGTCTGCCATGGTCGCAGCCAAGCGACAGATAACGCTCTATCTCTCCACCCAGCACAAGCTGGGCGTACTCCAAGGGCTTATTATACAGCAGCCAGTCCAGCTCTGCCCGCTGTGCCGGGGTGCTGCCGTACTCGTCCTCCACGGCGATGCAGTCGATGGCAAGAGTGGTGCCATCCTCGAACCGGGCTTCCACCCGGTTGCTGTCCATATTGAAGCGGCAGGAAAGCAGTTTGTTCATGGTGAACCTCATTTCTATATCAAACGGTGTCTGTTCGGATGTCCTAAACCCTGCCATAAAACCGGTGATTGATTTGTCCATTGGGCTTTGTTTTGCCCGTCTGCACATTTTTGCACACTTTTTGCACACCTGAATATCTGGATAACGGTTGCAAAGCATTACACTGTATGCAGACAATGCGGTGTGTGCAAAGGCGTGTTTTGCGATGATACGATAAAAATAACGCTTCTTCGAACTTTTGAAATTTGACGAATGATGCGCCTTGGATTCTTTTAATCAGAGGGCCAGGGATTCGAGTTCCCTCAGACAATCAGGCTCCGGGTGGTGGCTTTGAACGACAACACGGTTTGCGGAGCAAAGTGATAGACCATCTGACAGAGATTTTCAAGCATTGAAAATCATGGTGATAAAGTGGATTTTTGTTACAAATCAATAAAAATGTTGAGGAAAACATCCTTCTGTGGTAAAATAATTAGAAAGATGCTGCGAAATCGCGGAGGGAAGATCTGTGCTGTATGCACCGGCTCCATAAACGCCTTGCAGGCGCAGCCAACAGTTCCATAGAAATCATCATTGCTTGGAGTTTTGCAGATGCGTAAGAGACTGTTTGTTAGAAACTGGATCCGAAGGCTTCTAAGGTATCTTTGTATTCCGGTTGGGTTCTTCCTGGTCGTGGTTCCTCTGTATAGCCTGATGATCCGCCAGACGATCCAGGCGCAGTCCTCCAGTGCGATGGAAATGCTGGCAATCGGCACCACCCAGTTTGAACGCTGCCTGAGCAATATCCGCAGCACGACGAACAAATTGTTCAGCGAAACGGAGTATACTCTGCTTGCCAGCAGTTATGACAACAGTATTCTGGGAGATTATCAGACACTGACGAGAGCCAGCAAATCGTTACAGGATAAGACCTACGATTCCTCTGTGATCACATACAGCTATATTACATTTGAGCGGAATGGCATCATATTGGATGACCGGAGCGCGTATGAAAGCCATAGCAATTTTTACCCGGGAGCACTTGAATATGAGGATGTGTCTCAGGAGGAATGGGATGCACAGAATCAGATCGATGTAACGACGATAAAGCCCGCTCATGTTGTCAAACTGATGCATTCCAGCTATGGCAATTCGTATGTCACAGTATATCAGCCCTATGTGAACACGGCGGGCCGTCTCTGCGGCGCAATGACGGTACTGATCAAGGAAAAAGATGTCGTTTCGATGTTTCTTTCGCAGCAGCAATGGCGCAAGGAAGGGCTTTTTTGCCTGATTTCCGATGACGGAACGATCCTGGCGGGAAACAACTATGACGGAACGACACTTTCCCTGGCGAGTGATGATACGGGTTGGGAGACCTATCAGGGAAAGCGCTATCTGATGGCAACGCGATATGTGGCATCTCTGAATGCAACGGCGGTCATTGGAATGCCGCCGTCACTCTATGAAGCCGGTCTGTTGGCAGTACAGCGTGCAATTTGTCTGTATCTGATCGTGGGCGTTCTGGGCTGTGTATTGATCAGCGTCTGCATGACACTGGAGGATATGAACAGCCTGCGTCCGATGCTGGATACGCTGGACGAATCGGATCTGGCATCACGGAAAGTGCTGAATGAGATCTTTCTCCGAAATGTGAACAGTCAGCATAAACTGGCACAGGAACTGGAGCATTCACGCAGCGAGCTGGAACATGGCAAAATGGAAATTTTGCTGCGTACAGGGTCTGTAAGTCAGGAATCCCTTCAGCAGCTGACGGATGCGGTGCAGCTGAAAGCCTATAACTTCCTGCTGCTGATCCCATCTCTTCAGGAAAACGCCGAGTGCTCACTGAAAGAAGAGCTGCGTACTGTGGTGGTGTCAGAGCAGATACGTCAAATTTACGGGCAGAGATTTTATGTACAGGCAACGGCAGATGACCTGATCCTGGTGATCCTGACGCAGGAAACGGATGAAGCAGAGGAACTGCGGGAAATGTGTTTCCGCACAGAGCAGCTGTATGATGCGCTGCATCTGACAACTCCGCTGATATTGAGCGATCCTTTTGAGAAAATGGAGCAGCTGTCAGACATTTACTGGAAGGCCCGCAACGTAGCGGCCTATGCAGATCCGACACAGAAGATCTGCTATTTGGGGAACGGCAGTGCGCAGCGCGGTACCACGGTCAATGCAACCAATGCAGCGCGGCTTCGGGAATATCTGCTTTCCGGATGCACGGAAGAGGCGGTTTCGCTTCTGAGTGAACTGTTCCCGGTGGATAATCTGGACCCGGAAAACTTTAAGCAGGATTTTTACACGGCAGGCGGCATTCTGCTGAACACGGCGGAAAGGGTATGCTGTCCGGATATCGCCTATCTGTGCAGTTATGACTCTAAACTGACTGCCCGCCAGATGCTGAGCCGGTTGCAGGACTGCTGTGTGGAGATCTGCAGCCATGTGCAATTCTTGAAGCATAGCCACAATGATGCGCTTCAAAAGAATATTCTGGACTGGCTGGCACAGAATTTCCAGAATCCGGAGATCAATGCGGCGATGACGGCAGAGCAGTTCAAGATCTCGAAAAAGTATCTTTCGCAATTCCTGAAGGAGCAGACCGGAAAGAGCTATACAGAGTATGTGGAAGAATTGCGTCTGGATCATGCAATGCAGCTGCTGAGAACGACAGATCTGAATATTACGGATATTGCAGAACAGTGCGGCTTCTCCACGGCGAATACATTCTATAAGGCATTCCGGCGGAAGTATCAGCTCTCGCCTTCTGCAGTTCGCAAAGGAGACAACTGATTTCAGCGCAGAAAAAACGAACGATGTCAGCCCATTCGGACAGACATCGTTCGTTTCTTTTTACAGGTGGATTCAGGGATGGATGCTTATGGTCACGGTGCAGGGAGCATCCAATGTAAAGGTCAGCTCAAGCAGCCCATCGTGGCGTGTGGTCACGGTGCAGGGCACAGAGGCTGTAACAGCTTTGGGACCCGGCTGCAGAACGGCCAGAACAGTGCTGCGGCCCGCTGCGGTAAAATCCAATGTGGCATTTAAGGCGCTGTTGTCCGGTGCCCAATCCGTATGCCGGACAAAGGCATCAAAACCGGTCGTGAGGGTGCCGGGGCGGTAGTAAGCGGAAAACCACTGTACAATGGGAGAAGAAAGCCCGCTGAACTGATGCCAGCCGGCACCACGGCGGCTTTCGATCATAAAGTGTTCAAAACAACAGTAGCTTTCGGCACACTCGTTCTGCCACAGGGTAAGAGCGGTGTCGGCAATGCGGTAAGCAAAATCGGCAAGGCCCGCATCCAGTGCAGATTTGAAGAACATCCACTGATAAGGCATCCATACAGCGCCGTTCCAGTAGCCGTCACGCCGATAGTACGGCGCACTCTGATCTACGGTGGAAAGGCCGCAGGCACACCACAGGTGTTCCGGGCTCTGCAGCTTCTGCCACAGAAGTTCCTTCTGCGGTTCTGTACAGGCACCTGCAAACAGCGGCGAAGCGCCATCCAGGCCCATATCGTAGTTCAGGCCCTGCTCGGTGCGCAGAATATCCGCAGCATCACCGGAAGGATCGTGCAGGAGGTACCCGAAGTAACCGCTTTCCTCGTCCCATGCAGTCTGCAGGGAGCGCCCCAAGCAAAGCGCATCGGCATCAAATGCATCTGCGTCGGCTGTCTCACCCAGCAGGCGGGCGGTGTAAGCCAGGATCTTTGCACAGCGTATCGCATGGGCAGTTGTGACCACGGGCGCGCAGCTGGCCTGCAAACGGCGACGATGGACCTCCTGCTGTGGGGGATAATCGTCCCATCCACCGGAATTATAGAAATAATCCCAGGGACGCAGCAGGCCGCTGTGCAGGTTGGCGGTAGTGGAGCCGCCTTCCTGCCCGGTGAAGAAGCGATAGTACAGCTTTAGGCGTGGATAGCAGTAGGCGGCAAGTTCTCTGCTGCTGGTGCGATTCAACAGCTCAGCGTACAGATAAAACTGCGTTGGCACCATGGAGCCATGGTGTAAGAAAGCAGCATCCACAGAATCCGGGGGCATCAGGTAGGTGTTCAGGCAGTCAAAGGCATTGCGCAGGCTGGTCTGAGCCAGACCCATTCCAATGAATCCGGAATCCCATGTGTAGACACAGTCCCACCAGCGTCCGGGAGTGTAGTGACGGATATACTGTCCCCGCGTGTACACCGGATACACAACGTTGGTGCAGAGAACTGCATTCATCAACTGTTGGCCCAAGGCAAGCGATTCGGCAGCCGGTAAAGCGGGCGGTGCTGCAAGGGAGGCAGAAGCCTGCTGCCATACATGCTCCCAATCACTGCGCTGCGTCAGCAGCTCATGGCAGCGCAGCGCGGCGGCAGAAGCATCCGGAGCAGCACAGACCGCTCCATAGATCACTTTTGTCTGTCCTGCCTCCAAGGAGATCGGCCCCATAAAGAGATTGACGTAATGCCCTTTTCCGTTGCCGCGCAGCGTGGCGTTTACATGGTCGTGTACGGTGTCACGCAGAAAGATATCCAGTTCATCGTTTTCGATCGTGCGAATATGGGTGGTGATATCATCCCACAGGATCCCGTAGCACTCCTGAATGTGGGGATACTGCAGGGTCAGATAGTTCTCATCTGCGGCGGGTTCAGCCTGAGGCCGGGAGCCATCTCCACGCAGTGTAACGGTAAAGTTACCTGCGTCCGCCTGCTCGCACAGAGCGAGGCAGTCCAGCTTCGCCCCTCCAACACCGGCAGCAGTCAGGGTCAGAGTGAATTTCCCGGCGGGAATGGAAGCATTCAGCGGCAGGATGGCAATGGAAGGCTTCTGACAGGGCGGCAGCCGCAGCGTGACTTGACCATTGACATCGTACTCGGAACTCTCATCTGCCGGATTCCAATACCGTACACAGAGACAGGGGGTATGCAGGGGCGCGGTAAGGGAAAGCGTAAAGGTAACGGTATCCCCTTTTCCGCTGGGCATGACCTGCCCAAAAGGTCCTTTGCCTTCGGAACAGCCGAACCCCATGCCAATGCCGTATCCCTGACCAAAGCCGGGAACGGCTTCTTCGCCCCGGCGCAGACCATCCCAGGTCAGACATTCGTTGGGACGGTGGATGGAAAAATCCAGGGTGTCATAATCCTTTGCCCAGACAAAGGCCGCGTTTTCCGGCAGGGATACCTCACAGCCCGGCAGGGAGAAGCCGCGGTAGGAAGGAACGGGATCCCAGGCCGAAGCCATGTAATGGAGCACCAGATTCTGCGGAGCATCGGTATTGTTGTGGAGTTCAGCACGGATCAGCCGGGCATCCTCCCCCAAGGGGGCAAAAGAGATGTCTGCATACAGCTGATCCTTCCACAGGAGCTCGTGGCGGAGCGTGTAGCAGCTCAGATCCGGAGCCGCAGCCCAGGGGTGAAAGCCGCTTTCAAACCGTACATTGGGCACATCGACCCGGCGGCGATACATTCCCGGAAAAACGGACAGGTCAAACCGAACGCCGTCGTTGGCCGCAGGAACATGGGAAATGCCGCTGTATCGTTTGGTGTAGGGGCCCCACGCAGGCAAGGAAAGGTCATGTGATTGCATGGTGTGATATCCTCCCATCAGCCCTTGACTGCGCCAATGGTAACACCGGCAACAAAGTACTTCTGCAGGAACGGATACAGGCACATGATCGGCAGGGTGGAAACCACCATGGTGGCATATTTCAGACCATCGCCGATGACCTCGACATCACCGGTGGAACCGGCCATGTTGCCGATGTCGCTCTGGATCAGGACCTCACGCAGGATCATCTGCAAAGGGTACAGAGAACGATCCCGAATGTACAGCAATGCCGGGAACCAGCTGTTCCACTGCGCAACGCCGTAGAACAGCGCCATAACGGCGAACACTGCACCGGAGAGCGGAAGAACAATGCGGAAGAAGGTCGTGATATCGTTGCAGCCGTCCAGGGCTGCGGCCTCGATCAGCTCATTCGGGATGGTGTTTTCAAAGAACGTGCGCATGATGATCATGTTATAGGTACTGATGGCGGAAGGCAGCACCAGCGCCCAGATCTTATTCAGCATACCCAGCTTCTGAATGATCAGATAAGTGGGGATCATGCCACCGTTGAAGAACATGGTAAAGATGAAAAGGCTGATAAAGACATTGCGCCCGAACAGATCCTTGCGGGACAGGGGGTAGGCGGCGCAGGCGGTAAGGGTCACGCTGATCAGGGTGCCCAGCACGGTATACAGGAGCGTGTTCAGATAACCCGTCCAGATGCTGGCATCCTTCAGAACCTTCTCATACATGGAGGTCGTAAAGCCTTTGGGCCAGAAGGAAACATTGCCTGTCAGCAGCTGCATGGGATCACTGAACGAGCCGCTGATGATGTGCAGAAGCGGCAGAATAATAGTTGCGCTGATCAGGATCAGCAGCAGATACACAACAATGGTATAGATCCGTTCCCCGATGCTTTCCTTCACTTTCGTGGGGTGATTCATCGCATCAATATTCTTTTTCATCACCACAGGCTCACCTCACTGATCTTTTTGCTGAACTTGTTGAACAGCACGATAATGGTAAAATTGATCACGGAATTAAACAGGCCCACAGCCGCAGAGAAGCTGTAATCGCCGCTTTCAAAGGCACGGCGGTAAACGTAAGTGGAGATCACATCGGCAGTCTCATAGGTTGCAGGGTTGTACATCAGCATGATCTTTTCATAGCCGACCGAGAAAATAGAGCCCATGCGGAGGATCAGCATGATGATGATCGTGGGCAGCAGGCCGGGCAGCGTGATATGGATCAGCTTGTCCCATTTGGAAGCACCGTCAACGGTGGCGGCCTCGTAGAGAGAGGGGTCAATGCCGGTCAGTGCCGCCATGTACACAATGGAACCGTAGCCGGCGCTTTGCCAGATGTCAGAAAGAACATAGATCGTCTTGAAGTACTTGGGCTCGGCCATAAAGTGGATCGGCGTACCGCCAAAGGCGGTGATCAGCTGGTTGATCAGGCCGCTGGAAGGAGAAAGCAGGGCGCTCAGAATACTGACAACGACCACGGCGGAGATGAAGTGGGGCAGGTACACCACGGTCTGTACGCTGCGCTTGAAGAATTTACCGCGGACTTCGTTGATCAGCAGAGCCAGAATGATGGGAATGGGAAAGCCCACAATAATGGAATACAGGCTGATGCCAAGTGTGTTTTTGATCAGACGGCCAAAATACTCGGATTTAAAGAACTGGATGAAATATTTGAAGCCGACCCACTTGCTGCCCGTGATGCCCAGTACGGGAGAGAAATCACGGAAGGCGATCTGCGCGCCGTACATGGGCGCGTACATGAACACGATATACCAGATCAGGGCGGGCAGCAGCATCAAAAGCAGATAGCGGCTGCGCCAGAACTTTTTGCAGGCATGATCAAGGCGGTTCGCTGTTGGCAGTGTGATCGGTTTTGCTGCGGTGGCAGTTTTCATGGTGGTATTCTCCTGTTTTCGTTCTGAAGAACCCAGGAAAAAATAGGCCGGGAACAGGGTGTTCCTGCCCCGGCCGTTATTTTACTGGATCAAAAAATAGGTGCCTGCTGAGGCATCAGCCATTCAGAGTCTTCTGGTAGATATCGATGACCTCTGCAATGCCCATGCCATTGACCTTTTCAACGTAGGTGTCCCAGTTGGACAGCGGCTCACGGCCGGAAACAAACTTGATGATCATCTCATCAACGTAAGTATCCACGTCTGCCATCACTGCACGACGGACGGCATCATCCTCAGAGGAGAAGGAGGTGGAGCCGGGAATGACGTACTTCTTGGATTCTTCCAGGAAGGGAATGATGCAGTCCTGCTTTGCGCGGTTGACAGACTCATCATCCAGCTGTGTGACCTCATCCTGGCTCAGAATGAACGGGCCGGAGCTCTGTGCAAAGGTGAAGGTGCCGATCGCATTCTTGGGAGACAGGCCGTCAGGGTTCTTCATTACATAATCGGTGAAGATCGGCTTGCCGTCCTGCATGGTGTAGTGAGTGCCCTCAATACCCATGTTGATCAGCCGGGTGCCCTCGTCGCTGTACATGTAATCCAGCAGAGCGACCACGCGGTCAACGTTCTTGCAGCTTGCGGTGATGGTGGCGGCTGCAATGGCACGCGGCTCCTGATCAATATAGGAGTGGATCTGTGCATCGCCCTTGGGGGGTACGGTGGCCTCAACATGGAAGCCGGGGAAGGAGGCAGGCATGGTGGCGTTCTGTGCAGCCAGCATACCGCCCAGCGGGCCGTAGAAGGAAGCCACCGCGTTCTGGGCCAGCTTCGGCACGAAGGAAGCGTAGTCCATGGTGATGATCTCGGGATCAATATAGCCCTTCTCGTACATATCGTGCATCCAGGTCACGGCCTTTTTGTACTTGGGGTCGATGGGGCCGTAGTGGACCTTGCCGCCATCGTCCGGGTCGGTGTAGAAGTCATCCAGGCAGCCGAATGCGGTGCAGAAGTTCCGCAGGCCGGTCATATCGTAGGAGCTGAAGGGAATCTCATCGTTGGTGCCGTTGCCGTTCAGGTCGGTGGTCTTGACCAGATGCCAGTAGTTCTCCCAGTCCTCCAGGGTCACGGGGCTCTCAATGCCCAGCTTTTCCAGCCAGTCGGTGCGGACGATGTAGGGCATATTGCCGGAGACCTTCTCATCCAGCATGGGCATATAATAAATATTGCCGTCGCTGTAAGTCAGTGCTTTTTCGACACCGTCCCGCTTGTCGATCTCCTTCTTCAGGTTGGGCATGTTGTTCTCGATGTAATCGTTCAGGGACAGGATCACGCCGGACTCGCCGTATTTCAGCACCTCGGTGGTGGGCATATCCATAATGATATCCGGCAGCTGAGCATCCATCATCACAAGGTTCAGGCGCTCGTTGTAGTTGTCCTGCGGGGGATTATCAAATTCAAAATCCATATTGAATTTTTCGCCCAGGACCTTCCAGACATCCATCTGCTCGGCAGCAACCTCGTTTGCGGCCTTGGATTTCAGGATGCGCACGGTGATACGCTCGTTGGAAGCAGCTGCTCCGGAACCGGCAGCAGAAGAAGTAGTAGAGGAAGAGCTGCCACAGCCCTCCAGAACACCCAATGCCAGAGATGCGACCATAGCGCTGCATACGGCGCGTCTGCTGATTTTTCTTTCTTTCATAAAATCTTTTCCTCCTTGATTTATGGAATGGGACGGGGGAAATCCCCGTGCTTCCATAACCTCCGTTCAGCTCGTACGCTGCCGCCCAGTGGTTTTTCCTTACTCAGAAGCATATCATGTTCTTTTTGGAATTGCAACATTTTTTGATACAAAACGCACAAAAGATTTTCTCATTTTTGAGCGTGATTGTTGCACAATATACACAAAGATGCGTTTTTTCTTCCTTTTGTCATGGTGCGGGATAAAATGTCATGCTCCTTCACCTTGACGATTCCGGCACAAAAAGATATGCTGG
The DNA here is from genome assembly GCF_049545105.1 of Faecalibacterium hominis (ex Afrizal et al. 2022). NCBI lineage: Bacteria > Bacillati > Bacillota > Clostridia > Eubacteriales > Oscillospiraceae > Faecalibacterium > Faecalibacterium hominis (ex Afrizal et al. 2022). Next base: position 2,466,592 of record NZ_CP186860.1, read on the forward strand.
AAACAAAATTGGAATCGGAGATCCATTCAAAAGAAAGGAAGAGAGAAACTATGAGTAAGCAGATCACAGCCATCATCGTGGGCGCGGGCCACCGGGCGATCCTGTACAGCCTGTATGCGCTGGAACACCCGGACGAGCTGAAGATCGTGGGCGTGGCAGATCCGGATCCGATCCGGCGGAAAAAGGTTGCGGAGATGCATGGCTTCGGGGAGGAAATGTGCTTCAGGAACGCTGAGGAGCTGGCAGCAAGACCCAAGCTGGCAGACGCGGTGATCAATGGAACCATGGACCGCCAGCATGTGCCCACTGCGGTTCCGCTTCTGCGCGCAGGATATGATATGCTGCTGGAAAAGCCCTTCGCGATCAGCGAGGAGGAAGTGAACTATTTATATAAGGTGGTAAAAGAGACCGGGCGGAAGGTGATGATCTGCCACGTTCTGCGGTATGCGCCCTTCTATGTCGCAATCAAGCAGAGACTGCTGAGCGGGGAGATCGGTGACATTATCAACATTCAGGCCACAGAACATGTCAGCTACCATCATCTGGCCGTCTCCTTTGTGCGCGGCAAATGGGGCAACGAGGAAAAATGCGGGGCTCCGATGCTGCTGGCAAAGTGCTGCCATGACATGGATCTCATTATGTGGCTGAAGAGCGGCGTTTCGCCCAAACAGATCGCAAGCTTTGGAAGTGACTTCCAGTTTGATCCTGCCAAAAAGCCCGCAGGGGCAGGCAGGCGCTGCCTGGTGGATTGTCAGTGTGAGGAGACTTGTCTGTACTCTGCCAAAAAGCATTATCTGGATCACCCGGATCGGTGGGCGTTCTATGTATGGGACTGCCTGGAGAATATTGAGGAGCCGACGCTGGAGGACAAGCGTAAGTCGCTGATGACAGACAATATCCATGGACGCTGTGTGTGGGATTGTGAACATACGGTGGTGGATCATCAATCGGTGCTGATGAATTTTGCGGATGGTGCAACTGCGACCCTGAACATGATCGGCGGCACAGCGAAGCCGGAGCGCAACATCCACATCATTGGTACGAAGGGTGAGATCAAGGGCGTGTTTGACGATTCGGTTTTCACTGTGCGCACCATAGATACCGCCAGCGAGAAGGGCTGGAACGAGGAAGTGGTAGACCTGAAGATCGGTGGAGATAAGAGCGGCATGACAGGCTCTCATGGCGGCGGCGACCTGCGGCTGGTGGAGGACTTTGTTCATGTGCTTCAGGGCGAGGAGCCTTCCATCTCCTGCACAACGATCAAAGATTCGATCAATGGGCATCTGGGGGTCTTCTGCGCAGAGCGTGCTCGCAAGGAGAGCACCGTCATAACGATGCCAGACATCAGATAATGCAGTGCTGACATAGAAAGCGTCCCCGTGCAGTTTTGATATCCTGCACGGGGACGTTTTGTGATCTTTTTATTTCCTCATTTCCGCATTCACCCATTCCCGCACGCGGTCAGGCCGGTTGGTGACGATGCAGTCAGGGCCAAGGGGCAGCAGGGAACGGACAGCGTCCTGAGTGTCCACGGTCCAGAACGCGGCCTGGATGCCCATGGCGTGGAGCTGGTTCACAAGCTCGGGATTGGAGTAGGCGGTGTGGTATTCGCAGCTGACGATGTCCACAGGGAAATCCAGCGTTTTGATGTAGGCAGCCACATCCGCCTGCTCCTCCAGATGGCCGATGACCTGCTCCACGGTCTCGCCGGGGAAGTTGGCACGGAGCATATCCACCTTGTCGGCCACAGTGCGGTAGATGAGATTGTTCCGCAGGTCGATGCAGTTTTCCTCGCTGAAGGGCTCATCCATGCTGTTCACAAGGCCCAGATCCTTCCATATCACCGGCGGGGGAAGCACCATGCTGAGGAAAGCGCCGTAGGTCAGTGCACCTACCTTCAGCTCGGGCATCAGCTGCTTTGCCTGCCGCAGCTGGGAGTGGTGGAAGGAGATGAGGGTGAGTCGATCGGTGAGCCCGGCGGCGCGGACCGCATCCAGCACCCGGGGCACAAAGTCGGGGTCGTCCTGCAGTGGGCTTTTCAGTTCCAGCTGCACCTGGGTGCCCTCCATGCCGGCGCAGAGCTCCAGCGCTTCCTGCAGCGTGGCGATCCTCTCGTTGGCGTAGATGGCATCTTTCCAGCTGCCAAAATCCAGGGTCTTCAGCTCGCCCATGGTCAGGTCGTAGATCTGGCCGGAGATGTCGGTGTGCATATCCACCATATAGTCGTGGTGGATGACCAGCTCGTTGTCGTAGGTCTTCTGTACATCCATTTCCACGCCGTCCGCGCCAATCTCCATCGCCTTGCGGAAGGCGACCAGCGTGTTCTCAGGGGCCAGATAGGATGCACCGCGGTGCGCAATGATTTGGGGTGTCGTCATCTTGTGCTATGATTCCTTTCCTCACAGTTGGCTCAGGCCAGATCTTCGCCGTCGGAGGCGATGACCTTTTTATACCAGTAGAAGCTATCCTTCCGGCTGCGGGCCAGCGTGCCCTTGCCTTCGTTGTCCTTGTCTACATAGATGAAGCCGTACCGCTTCTTCATCTCGCCGGTGGAAGCACTGACCAGGTCGATGGGCCCCCAGGTGGTGTAGCCCAGCAGGGGCAGGCCGTCCTCGTTGATGGCCTTTTCCATCTGCTCGATGTGGGCCCGCAGGTAGTCGATGCGGTAGGTGTCGTGGATGGAACCATCTGCTTCCACCTTGTCCACCGCACCCAGACCGTTCTCCACGATGAAGAGCGGTTTCTGGTAGCGGTCATACAGGCTGTTCATGGTGATGCGCAGGCCCACCGGGTCGATGGCCCAGCCCCAATCGCTGGCCTTGAGGTAGGGGTTCTTGACGGCATCCATGATGGCATTGCCGCTGGCCTTGTTCATCAGTTCGGGGTCCACAGTGGTGCAGCGGCTGGAATAGTAGCTGAAGGAGATGAAGTCCACAGTGCCCTCTTTCAGCAGCTGCTCGTCGCCCGGCTCCACCTGCAGGGCGATGCCTGCACGTTCCATCCGCTTTTTGGCCCAGACAGGGTATTCGCCGCGGGACTGGACATCAATGAAGAAGTAGTTGTCGCGGTCAGCCTCGGCAGCAGCCTGCACATCGGCAGGGGCGCAGGTGCGGGGGTAGAACTGACCGGCGGCCAGCATACAGCCAACCATGGCATCGGGCATGATGGCATGGGCCAGCTTGACGGCCTTCGCGCTGGCCACCAGCTCGTGGTGAGCGGCCTGATACTTGACCTGCTGCACGTTCTCGCCGGGCGCAAAGAGCAGACCGGCTCCCATAAAGGGCATGTGGAGCAGCATGTTGATCTCGTTGAAGGTCAGCCAGTACTTGACCTTACCCCGGAAGCGCTGGAACAGCACCTCACAGTAGTGAGCGTAGGCATCTACCATCCGGCGGTCTTTCCAGCCGCCGTACTTTTTGATCAGGGCAATGGGGGTATCAAAGTGGCACAGGGTCACCAGCGGCTCAATGCCGTACTTGTGGCACTCATCAAAGAGCTCCTCATAGAAGCGCAGGCCCTCTTCGTTGGGCTGTGCGTCATCGCCGTTGGGCAGGATGCGGGTCCAGGCAATGGACAGGCGGTAGCAGCGGAAGCCCATCTCGGCAAAGAGCTTGATGTCCTCCTTGAAGTGGTGGTACATGTCAATGGCTTCGTGGGAGGGGTAGAAGTGCTCGGCATCGCAGTCCAGCATCTTCAGCTGGCCCAGCGCCACGGGGAAGCGGTCGGGGCCAAAGGGCACCACGTCCACGCTGGACAGGCCGCGCCCGCCCTCGTTGTAAGCGCCCTCGCACTGGTTGGCGGCAGTGGCACCGCCCCACAAAAAGTCTTTCGGGAATTTGCCCATAGGTCTTACCTCCTGATGCAGTTGAATTCTGATGATTCAATGATACCATGTTCTGAGCGGCTGTCAACCGGGAAAGTACGACTTTAGCCGTCAATTCGACGAAAAATGTTGCTGATTTTTGACACTTTTCACGAAGAAATCGAAAATTACGAGCGATTTTCCTTGGAATCTGTTTCTTCCAAACGGACAGTAAGTGTGATAGACTGAATAGGTAAACGGAAAACGGCTCACCCTGCCCTTCATTGCTTTGCAATGCCGGAGCGGGCGAGGACGTTGATGAAAGAGCTATCAGGAAAAATGGAGTGTTTGCTATGACTGAATTCAAGCCCATCAAGGAAGGCAAAGTCCGCGAGATCTATGACAATGGCGACAGCCTCATTATGGTTGCCACCGATCGTATCTCTGCATTTGATGTGATCCTGAAAAATAAAGTGACCAATAAGGGCAAGGTGCTGACCCAGATGAGCAGATTCTGGTTCGACTACACCAAGGATGTTCTGCCCAACCACATGCTGAGCGTGGATACCGCCGATATGCCCGAGTTCTTCCGCACGCCTGCCTTTGAGGGCCGGAGCATGAAGTGCCGCAAGCTGACCATGCTGCCCATCGAGTGCATCGTGCGCGGCTACATCACCGGCAGCGGCTGGGCCAGCTACCAGCAGAACGGCACCGTCTGCGGCATCCGCCTGCCCGAGGGCCTGCAGGAATCCCAGCAGCTGCCCGAGCCCATCTACACTCCTTCCACCAAGGCTGAGATCGGCGACCACGATGAGAACATCAGCTACGAAAAGAGCATTGAGGTGCTGGAAAAGCAGTTCCCCGGCCATGGCGAGGACTACGCCACCAAGCTGCGGGACTACACCATTGCCCTGTACAAAAAGTGCGCCGCGTATGCCCTGAGCCGCGGCATCATCATTGCCGATACCAAGTTTGAGTTTGGTCTGGATGAGAACGGCAACGTGGTGCTGGGCGATGAGATGCTCACCCCCGATTCCAGCCGCTTCTGGCCGCTGGAGGGCTATGAGGCCGGCCACGGTCAGCCCTCTTTCGATAAGCAGTTCGTCCGCAACTGGCTCAAGGCCAATCCCGACAGCAACTACGATCTGCCTCAGGATGTCATCGACAAGACCATTGCCAAGTACGAGGAAGCTTATGAGCTCCTGACTGGCAAGAAGCTGTAAACACTCTGATCTTCTTTCTCCCCTCTGCTGTATAACGGCAGGGGGGATTTTTTGTGTCAGCAGCAGTTTCCCCCGGAGGGACGGCGGGGTGTTCCACAAAAAAATCCTCCCGCCCATGAACAGATGGGGCGAGGGGAAAGCTAAGGGTTGGCAGTGTTACAGGATGCGCACCCGGATGACAGCAGGGATAGCGGCCAGCTTCTCAGCCAGCCTGCCGTCCACGGCACCGGTCGCGTCCAGCATGGTGTAAGCCATGTTCTTTTTGCTCTTGTTCACCATGTTTTCAATGTTCAGGCCCGCTTCGGTGGTCAGGGCGGTGATCTGGCTGATCATGCCGGGCTCGTTCTTGTGGATGATGCAGATGCGCTTGCCGCCTGCACGGGGCTGGTGCACCTCGGGCATGTTCACCGAGTGGGTGATGTTGCCGTTCTTGAGGTAATCGCTGATTTCCTGCACGGCCATTGCGGCACAGTTGTCCTCGGCCTCCGGCGTGGAAGCACCCAGATGCGGGGTGCAGACGATGCCGGGCTTGCCCAGAATGGCCTCAGTGGGGAAGTCGGTCATGTAGCCGGAGACCTTGCCCGTCTCCATGGCCTCCAGCAGGGCTGCGGTGTTCACCAGCTCACCGCGGGCGTAGTTCAGGATCTTCACGCCGTCCTTGCACAGGGCCAGGGTCTGGGCGTTGATGGTATCCTTGGTGGTGGGCAGGTAGGGAACATGGATGGTGATGTAGTCGCACAGAGGGAGCATGTCGTTCAGGTTCACGCAGTGGTGGACCTGGCTGGAAAGGTTCCAGGCGGCATCAATGGAGATGTAGGGATCGTAGCCGTAGACCTCCATGCCCAGCTCAATGGCGCAGTTGGCCACCCGGGAACCGATGGCACCCAGACCGATGACACCCAGCGTCTTGCCTTTGATCTCGTTGCCCACAAACTTTTTCTTGCCCTTTTCCACGGTCTTGGCCATGGCGGGGTCACCGGTCAGGCCCTGGCACCACTGGGCAGCGGCGGCCACATTGCGGCTGCCTGCGATCAGCATTCCGATCACCAGCTCAGCCACGGCGTTGGCGTTGGCACCGGGGGTATTGAACACCACGATGCCCTGCTCCGAGCAGCGATCCAGCGGGATATTGTTCACACCGGCACCGGCACGGGCAATGGCCAGCAGGTTGTCGTTGAAGGTGGTGTTCAGCAGGTCGGCGCTGCGCACCAGAATGCCATCGGGGACATCGGTGTCCACCGAAACATCAAACAGGTTCTTGTTCAGCTTTGCCAGGCCCACCGGGCTGATGGCGTTCAGGGTTTTTATCGTGTACATAGGACAAATTCCTTTCATATCAGATAAACATTCCAAAGAAAGCGGAGCCCGGCTGTTTCTGTTTTACGCAGAATCAAAACCGACCTGCCAAGGGCTCCCCTATTAGGGGAGCTGGACACCGTCAGGTGGCCTGAGAGGTTATGCGTTCTCTTTGCGGAATTTCTCCATGAAGTCCACCAGCTTCTCTACGCCTTCGGTGGGCATTGCATTATAAATGGAAGCGCGCATACCGCCCACCAGACGGTGGCCCTTCAGGTTGACAAAACCGGCTTCGGCGGCTTCGGCGCAGAACTTCTTGTCCATGTCGGGGTCAGGGCTGGTAAAGGTGACGTTCATCGTGCTGCGGTAGCGGTGCTCCACAGGGTTGTGGAAGAACTCCTGACCGTCCAGATAATCATACAGGATCTTAGCCTTGGCTTCGTTGATCTTCTGCATGTTTTCCAGACCGCCGATGTCGTTTTCCAGATACTTGAGCACCAGACCGGTCATATAGATGCACCAGCAGGGGGGCGTGTTGTACATGCTGTCCTTGGCCAGCAGGGTGGTGTAGTTCATCATGGTGGGCACGGTGTCGGCGGCGTGGCCCAGCAGGTCGTCCCGGACGATGGCAATGGCCATGCCGGCGGGGGCTACGTTCTTCTGCACGCCAAAGTAGATGCAGCCATACTTGTTCACGTTCACAGGTTTGGAGAGGATCATCGAGCTCATGTCCGCCACCAGCGGCACACCCTCCACCTGAGGTACCTCAACGTACTGGGTGCCGAAGATGGTGTTGTTCTGGCAGATGTGGATGTAGCTTGCGTCCTTGTCGTAGTCGATGGCGTTGACATCGGGGATGTAGGTGAAGTTCTTGTCCTTGCTGGAAGCAACGATCTTCACCTCGCCGAACTTGGCGGCCTCCTTGGCAGCCAGATTCGAAAAATTGCCGGTGACCAGATAATCAGCCTTGCCAGTGGTCATAAAGTTCAGGGGCACCATGGCAAACTGCTGGGTGGCACCGCCCTGGAAGAAACCGACCTTGTAGTTGTCAGGGATGTTCATCACCCGGCGCAGGGTGGCTTCGGTTTCAGTGATGATGGCATCGAACCACTTGCTGCGGTGGCTCATCTCCATCACGCTCTGGCCCGAATCGCCGTATTCCAGCAGCTCTGCCTGTGCCTGACGGAGCACCTTTTCCGGTAACATGCTGGGGCCTGCGCTGAAGTTGTATACTCGTGCCATATGGAACTCTCCCTTTCCTATCCGTACCGCCGCTCTCATCTGCGGCAGGTGTGTGCTTGATTTGTCCGTAGTATACCGGTTCCGGGGGGGCAAAAACAAGAGCATCTTTGCACAAAGATGGGACTGCTCTGCCTGCCTTGAACGCACAAAACACACAACTGTCCTTGATCAAAGAACACTTTTTAAGACAAATGTAAAAATATGCTGGTTTTACCGCATGACTCCTTACTTTTACTGCTTGCCTGTTTGTGCCGGGTGTGGTATAATCATGTTGAAATAAGACAAATGTAAAAGCAAAAAATCGGAGGTGAAACCGGTGTACGGACTTTCAGACAGACTGAAACCACTCTCTGCCGCCGAGGAGCAGGTGCTGCTGGCGCTCTGGGACTGCCCCGCCCCGGCCACCCGGCGGGATATCAGCGAAAAGCTGACCGCCACCGGCTGGGCTCCGGCCACGGTGCTCAACTTTTTGTACCGTCTGGAGGAAAAGGGCTGGGTCAAGGGCGGCAAGGCGGGGAGCCAGAACACCTATCTGCCCACGGTCACCCGCCGGGCTTACTGCGTTGCGGCCATGCGCCAGCGGATGGACACCCTGTTCGGCGGCAGCCTGCCCGAAGCGGTCCGCACCCTTGCCAGCGAGAGCGGCGCTTCCCAGAGCCAACTGGAACAGGCCATCCGGGTGCTGGAGGAGCAGCATCAGGAGGCAGAAGAATACGACCTGTACGATCCCTATGGGTAACGGAAAAACGAAAAAGCTCCCATCACGGGAGCTTTTTCGTTGCATTCGGTCGAAAGATGTGTTAAAATTAAATGCGAAAAGGTACTGCACATAACGGCAGGCGGTTAGCCCACACTTCCGGAAGGAGGTGAGAGCGATGCCTATTACTTTGACGTTCCATATTTTTGGACTGGTATTTACCATCAAGGTGAAAAGCGAAAACCGCCACCCTGGCCGGTGACGGTTTTCTAGTTAAACCTCAAACCTAAAAGGGCTAACCGCTTGTCGCAGTGCCTTTTCTATTTGTAGTATAGTGATTTTTTCTTGTTTTGTCAAGAGGCGGAAGGATATACGATGGAGTGCAGATTGAAAGCAAAAAAATGCGGCGGCTGTCCGATGCTGGGGCTGGATTATGCCGAGCAGCTGAAACAGAAAGAAGCCGCTGTCCGTAAGCTGGTGGGGAAATACGGCCCGGTGGCTCCCATCCGGGGCGCGGAAAACCCCTGCCATTACCGCAATAAGGTGATCTCTACCTTTGCAGCGGGCCCCGGCGGGAAACTGGTGTCCGGCATCTATGCGGCAGGTACGCATAAAGTGCTGCCCGTGGAAAGCTGCCTGCTGCAGGACGAAGTGCTGGACACCGTGATGCAGGCGGTGCGGGCGGCGGCCAGCACCTGCCGCTACCAGCCTTACAATGAGGACAAGGGCACCGGCCTGCTCCGCCACTGCCTGCTGCGGCGCGGTGTGGTGTCCGGGCAGGTGATGGTGGTAGTGGTGACAGCCCAGCCGGTTCTGCCCGGGGCGAAAAACTTTGTCCGCGCCCTGCTGGCCGAAGCCGAAAAGCGCCATGTCCCCGTGACCACCGTGGTGCAGAACTACAACCCCCGCCGCACCAGCGTGGTGCTGGGCGAAGAGGAAAAGGTGCTCTACGGCAAGGGCTTCATTCTGGATACCCTCTGCGGCAAGACCTATGCCCTGAGCCCCCGGAGTTTCTACCAGATCAACCATGACCAGACCGAGGTGCTGTATGGTCTGGCCGTGGAAGCCGCCCGCCTGACCGGCAAAGAGGTGGTGCTGGATGCCTACTGCGGCATTGGCACCATCGGTCTGACCGCCAGCGGCAGGGCAAAGCAGGTGGTGGGCGTGGAGCTGAACCGGGACGCTGTCCGGGATGCCATCGGCAACGCAAGGCACAACGACGTGAAAAACGCCCGCTTCTTTGCCGCCGATGCCACCCAGTGGATCACAGAAGCGGCGGCCGCCGGGCAGAGAGCAGATGTCGTTTTCATGGACCCGCCCCGCGAAGGCTCCACCCCCCAGTTCATCGAGAGCGTGGCCCGCATGGCCCCCAAACGGGTGGTCTATGTCAGCTGCAACCCTGAGACCATGGCCCGTGATCTTGCCCTCCTGACCGCCAAAGGCTACCGCGCCGAGGGCTTTACCCCTGTTGATCTCTTCCCCCAGACCGCCCATTGTGAGGTGGTCGGCGCGCTGACCAGATCACAGAAGTCCAAAGGGTGAAACAAGCCACAATGAATGGATATTTTTATGTATTAACGGCCATTGACCTTTTTGTGCTGAGCTTCATGTGCATCCTCACAAAGCTCAGCGAGTCCCTGAACAAAAAGCAGAAGCAGGGATTTTTCTTTGCCTTTGCGCTGATCGCGGTGATCTCGGTGCTGGAGGTGGTGACACTGGCGGTGGATGGCACCCCGGCGGGCTACCGCTGGCTGAACATCCTGTCCAACTATCTGGGGTTCGGCCTGTCCCCGGGAGTGTGTCTCTGCCTTGTGTATGTCATGGACCGGAAAAAGAGGATGAACCGCTGGTTCAGGGCGGCGGTGTGCTGCGAGGCGTGCTACCTGCTGTTCCTTGCTCTGTCCATCCCCGCCGGGCTGGTGTTCTCCGTCAGCGCCGACAATGTTTATTCCCGCGGGCAGTACTTCTATATTTATATCATCATGTACTTTGCGGCCATCGTGTATCTTTCGGTGTCCACCTTCGTCACGGCGCGGGAATTCCAGAACCGCAGCCGGGCGCTGATCTACCCCCTGATGTTCTTTCTGCTCATTGAGACCATCATTCAGGTGACACTGCCGGAGCTTCACGTTACATGGCTGTGCGTTACCCTGTTGTCGGTGCTGTACTTTATCTACTGCAGCGAGATGTGGAACCAATTGGATGCCCTTACCGGGCTGCTGAATCAGAACAGCTATCTGAACCGCACTGCTGAGATGCGCCGCCGCGGCGGGGTGCTGGTGGTGTTCGATGTGGACGACTTCAAGCAGATCAACGACCGCTACGGCCACCTGCAGGGAGATATCTGTCTGGCCGAGATCGGCCGCTGCATCAAAAAAGCCTATGCCCGCAGCGGCTACTGCTACCGCACCGGCGGTGACGAGTTTTGTGTGCTGATGGAAAACGCAGACCGGGAGGCCCAGTGCGCGCAGGAGTTTGTACGCCAGCTGGAACAGCGGCGAAAAGTCGTGGACTTTCTGCCCACGGTGTCCTTTGGTTCAGCTCCTTTTTTGGGGGGAGGATGTGCTGGCTGTGAAGAACCGGGCCGACCGGGAGATGTACCGCTACAAAAAGGCCCGGAAGCCCGATGCCGCAGGCGAAATGGCCTAGCCCAGGCGCTTTTCAAAAGGGGAGGATACCATGAGCGAATTTTCACATCTGAGAAACAAACTGCTGGCCGAGCAGGTGGAGGATCAGATCTACCACTACATTCTGGATACCCCCATCGAGCCGGGGGCAAAGCTGCCCAATGAGTTTGCGCTGGCAGAAAAGTTCCGGGTGGGGCGCAGCACCATCCGGGAGGCGGTGAAGCTGCTGTCCAGCAAGGGCATCGTTGAGGTGCGGCAGGGCTCCGGCACCTATGTGGTGACCACGGTGAAGGGCCTTTCCGACCCGCTGAACCTGCGCAGCGTGCAGGACAAGAATGCCCTGGCGTTTGACCTGGTGAATGTCCGGCTGCTGCTGGAGCCGGGCATTGCGGAGATGGCTGCCCAGAACGCCACCCCGGAGGACATTGAGCGGCTGCGGCGGCTCTGTGACCGGGTAGAGACGAAGATCCACGAGGGCGACCGCTACATCGAGGACGATATCGCCTTTCACACCTGCATTGCCGAGAGCAGTAAGAATCTGGTGGTGGGGCAGCTGATCCCGATCATCGACACGGCGGTGATGATGTTCGTCAATGTCACCCACAAAAAGCTCATTGACGAGACGATTATGACCCACCGGATGATCGTGGAAGCAATCGCAAACCATGATCCCATCGGGGCGAAGTCGGCCATGGTGATGCACCTGAACTTCAACCGCACCTATATCAAAAAGGCCTACGACGGCGAGGATCCGGACGACGGGACCGTCGGCATGGCACAATTTGTAAAATGAGGAACACCCTGCACGGTGGATCTGTGCAGGGTGTTTTTATGGTCAAAATCATCTGACGACTTTTCTGGAGTGAATCGGGCAAAAAGAGGCGAAAATGGGCTTTTTGGATGATGTATCCCATGAAATTGGGCGAAGTGCTGGATGTATCCCAGAGTTTTTGCACAAAAAGTAGGACATACCTGGGACAACTTGCAAAGAATCGTCTGTGGATTTACAATAAAATCACAAAAGGTCTTACGGAAAAAAGGACGAGAGAGCAATATTTGGAGGTAATGATTATGGAACTGCGTTCACAGGAAGTCCGCACGCTGGCACCCGAAAATGACCCGCTGAAGATGGGTATGGGCTGGAAGGTCGAGGATCTTTCCAAGCCCCAGATCCTGGTGGAGAGCACCTTCGGCGACAGCCACCCCGGCAGCGCCCATCTGGATCAGTTCGTCAAGGAGGCAGTGCAGGCGGTCAACGAAAACGGCGGCAAGGCTGCCCGCTACTTTGCAACCGATATGTGCGACGGCATTGCACAGGGCCACGACGGCATCAACTACTCGCTGCCCCACCGGGATGCCATCGTGAATCTGGTGGAGGCACAGGCCAACGCCAGCGTCTACGACGGCGGCGTGTTCATCGCCAGCTGCGACAAGTCTGTGCCCGCCATGCTGATGAGCATCGGCCGCCTGAAGGATATGAGCGCCATCGTGGTCACCGGCGGCGTGATGGAAGCCCATACCCTGCCCAAGGAGTATGTGGTCAGCGACCCCGCCTGCGCCATCAACGAGCTGCTGACGCTGGAGCAGATCGGCAAGTTTGACGCATGGGAAAAGACCGGTGTCATCCCCAACAGCCAGCTGGATTACTACAAGCACAACGCCTGCCCCAGCTGCGGTGCCTGCTCCTTCATGGGCACCGCCTCCACCATGCAGATCATGGCCGAGGCCCTGGGCCTGATGCTGCCGGGCACCGCCCTGATGCCCGCCACCGCCCCGGAGCTGAAGCAGGCCGCCTACGATGCCGGCAAGCAGCTGATGGAACTGGTGAAGAAGGGCATCACCGCCAAGGACATCGTGACCAAGAAGAGCTTTGAAAACGCCATCATGGTCCACGCCGCCATTTCCGGCTCCACCAACGCCACCATGCACCTGCCCGCCATCGCCCACGAGTTCGGCATTGAGATCGATGCTGACACCTTCGACCGGATGCATCGCGGTGCACACTACCTGCTGAACATCCGTCCCTCCGGCGACTGGCCCGCACAGTACTTCTACTATGCAGGCGGTGTGCCCCGCGTGATGGAGGAGATCAAGTCCATGCTGCATCTGGACGTGATGACCGTCACCGGCAAGACTCTGGGCGAGAATCTGGAGGAGCTGAAAAAGAACGGCTTCTACCAGCACTGCGATGCCATTCTGGCAGAAAAGACTGCTGGTTTTGCCCGCCCGGTCAGCCGCGAGGACATCATCCACAGCTTTGACAACGCCAAGGGCACCGACGGCAGCATTGCCATCCTGAAGGGCAACTTGGCCCCGGAAGGCTGTGTCATCAAGCACACCGCCTGCCCCAAGAATATGTTTGAAGCCACCCTGCGCGCCAAGCCCTACGACAGCGAGGAGGAGTGCATCTCCGCTGTGCTGCACGGCGAGGTGAAGCCCGGCGATGCCATCTTCATCCGTTACGAAGGCCCCCGCGGCAGCGGTATGCCCGAGATGTTCTACACCGGCGAAGCCATCTGCGCCGACCCGAAGCTGGCTTCCAGCGTGGCCCTGATCACCGACGGCCGCTTCTCCGGCGCAAGCCGCGGTCCCGTTATCGGCCATGTCAGCCCGGAGGCTGCGGTGGGCGGCCCCATTGCACTGGTAGAGCCCGACGACCTGATCCAAATCGATGTCCACAACCGTAAGCTGGCCATCGTGGGTGTGAAGGGCGAGCCCAAGACCCCCGAAGAGATGGAGGCCATCCTCGCTCAGCGCCGTGCCAACTGGAAACCCAAGGCTCCCAAGTACACCAAGGGTCTGCTGAAGCTCTACTCTCAGCACGCCGTCAGCCCCATGAAGGGCGCTTACATGGAGTAAACCACTCTGTATAAATAACAAAAAGTAAAACTGCCCGGCGCGTTTTCCGGACGGTTTGGATAAGTGCAGCCAAAAATCGAAATGGAGGAAATTTCTATGACAGCAGTTGCAACTCCCGATGCGGCACGGCTGGTCTTTGCTGCCGTTGCAGGCCTGATCCTATTGCTCATCCTTATCATCAAGTTCAAGGTCCATGCCATGATCTCCATCCTGATCGGTGCAGTGGGCATCGGCCTGATGGCCGGGATGCCCCTGTCTGACATTATCGGCTCAGTGAACGAAGGCATTGGCAACACCTTAAAAGGCATCGCCCTTCTGGTGGGCCTTGGCTCCATGTTCGGTGCCATTCTGGAAGAATCCGGCGGCGCGCAGACGCTGGCCGTGACTATGGTGCGGAAGTTCGGTGACGAAAAAGCCGCATGGGCACTGGGCATCACCGGCCTGGTGGTGGCCATGCCGGTGTTCTTCGATGCCGGTCTGATCATCCTCATCCCGCTGGCCTTCTCGCTGGCAAAGCGCACCAAGCGCTCCGTACTGTACTACGTCATCCCCCTGCTGGCCGGTCTGGCTGTCGGCCACGCCTTCATCCCTCCCACGCCGGGTCCCGTGCTGGTGGCTGCCATGCTGGGCGTTGACCTGGGCTGGGTCATCCTCATCGGCATCTTCTGCGGTATCTTTGCCATGATCGCTGCAGGCCCCATCTGGGGTTCCATCTGCGGCAAAAAGTACATGATCGAAGTCCCCGAGCACGTTGCCCAGCAGGCAGATATTGACGAGAGCAAGCTGCCCAAGTTCGGTACCATCGTGGGCATCATTATGATCCCGCTGATCCTCATCATTGCAAACTCCGTGGCCAAGGTGGTGCCTGCAATGGCCGGCATCCAGCCCGTTCTGGCCTTCCTCGGTGAGCCCTTCATGGCGCTGCTGCTGGCTACCATCGCCGCCATGTATCTGCTGGGCACCCGTCACGGTTATAACAACGCCCAGCTGGAAAAGATCATGACCAAGTCCCTTGAGCCCACCGGCATGATCCTGCTGGTCACTGCCTGCGGCGGCGTGCTGCGCTACATGCTGCAGAACTCCGGTCTGGGCGATGTCATCGGCAACGCCGTGGCCAACGCCAGCCTGCCGCTGGTTCTGGTGGCCTTCATCGTGGCTGCTCTGGTGCGTATCTCGGTTGGTTCCTCCACCGTTGCCATGACCATGGCTGCAGGCATCATCTCCGCCATGCCCGGCATCAGTGAGCTGAGCCCGCTGTACCTGGCCTGTGTCACCGCTGCCATTGCAGGCGGCTCCACCGTCTGCTCCCACTTCAACGATTCCGGCTTCTGGCTGGTGAAGAGCCTTGTGGGCATGGACGAAAAGACCACCCTCAAGACCTGGACCATCATGGAAACGCTGGTGGGCGGCGTGGGCTTCCTGGTAGCCCTGATCATCTCCTTCTTTGCCTGATCGGCAGTTAGATCTCCTTCGGTCTGCCGCTCATTGTTCTCCGAATCATTACCTCCTATGAAAAGGGACTGCTGCACTGGGATATCCCCTGTGCGGCAGTCCCTTTCCTTGTTCTGGCAGGGCACGGTGCGCAATGGCGTGATTTGAACTGGCTTTTTTGCATTTCCTGTACTATAATAAAGAACTGTGAAGTTTACACCCGCTATCACTGGGAAAGGAGAATCACCCCTTGAATAAAATGCTTACCCACCTGAACGGCTACAAGCGCGAGGCTGTGCTTGCACCGCTGTTCAAGATGCTGGAAGCCACGTTCGACCTGTTTGTGCCGCTGGTCATGGCAGACATCGTCAACGTGGGCATTGCAGCACATGATTTCCACTATATCCTTGTGCGGTGCGGCATCCTGCTGCTGCTGGCCGTTGTGGGCCTTGCCTGCAGCCTGACGGCCCAGTATTTCTCGGCCAAGGCGGCGGTGGGCTACTCCACCTCCCTGCGCCATGCCCTGTTTGAGCACATCCAGAGGCTTGGCTTTACCGAGATGGATACCATGGGCACCAGCACCCTCATCACCCGCATGACCAGTGACATCAATCAGGTGCAGAGTGGTCTGAACCTCTTCCTGCGCCTGTTCCTGCGCAGCCCGTTCGTGGTGGTTGGTGCCATGATCATGGCGTTCACCGTGAATGTGCGGGCCGCCTGGATCTTTGTGGTCGCCATCCCGCTGCTGAGCGTGGTGGTGTTCGGGGTCATGGTCATCACCAACCCGCTGTACAAAACGGCCCAGGCCCGGCTGGACCGTGTGCTGGGCCTGACCCGCGAGAACCTGACCGGTGTGCGCGTGGTCCGCGCCTTTGATAAGGAGCAGAGCGAGATCGACCGCTTTGAGTCGGCCAACGACCTGCTGACCCGGATGCAGCTCCATGTGGGCCACATCTCCTCCCTGATGAGCCCGCTGACCTACGTCATCATCAATCTGGCCATCGTGGCTCTGCTCTATGTGGGCAGCATCGAGATCAATGTGGGCGGCATGGCCTCCGGCGATGTGATCGCGCTGGTGAACTACATGAACCAGATCCTGGTGGAGCTGGTCAAACTGGCAAACCTCATCGTGCAGGTGAGCAAGGCGCTGGCCTGTGCCGGCCGTGTGCAGGCTGTGCTGGACACCGAGCCCGGCATGGAGTTCCCCGCGGCCCTCAAGGGCGAGGCACCTGCAGACAAGGCCGGGGATGCTGTCCGGTTCGACCATGTCAGCCTGACCTACGCCGGTGCCGGTGCCCCCAGCCTGACCGATATCAGTTTTACCGCAAAGCGCGGCCAGACCATTGGTGTCATCGGCGGCACGGGCAGCGGCAAATCCAGCCTCATCAACCTGATCCCCCGCTTCTATGATGCCACGGAGGGCACCGTGGAGATCCTGGGCCGTCCGGCGCAGGAGTACCCCCGCGCGGCTCTGCGCGGCAGTGTGGCAGTCGTGATGCAGAAAGCCCAGCTGTTTGGCGGCACCATCCGCTCCAACCTGCTGTGGGGCAACAAAAACGCGGCGGACGCTGATCTGTGGGCCGCACTGGAAACTGCGCAGGCTGCGGATTTTGTCAGGGCAAAGCCCCTTGGGCTGGACGAGCCTGTGGAGCAGGGCGGCCGGAACCTGTCCGGCGGCCAAAAGCAGCGCCTGACCATTGCCCGTGCGCTGGTGGGCAAGCCGGAGATCCTGATCCTGGACGACAGCGCCAGCGCGCTGGACTACGCCACCGATGCGGCCCTGCGCAAGGCGCTGGCCGCTCTGCCCGGTGACCTGACCGTGTTCATCGTGAGCCAGCGTGCCGCCAGCCTGCAGCACGCCGACCAGATCATCGTGCTGGATGATGGCAGGATGGTGGGGCTGGGCAGGCACGCCGACCTGCTGAAGACCTGCCCGGTTTACGAGGAGATCTACGCCAGCCAGTTCAAGAAAGGGGATGCGCAGAAATGAGTGCAAAAGCAAAGAGTAAGCTGACCCCGGAACAGCGCAACGCAACGCTTCGGCGGGTGCTGGAAAAGATCCGCCCTTACGGCTTTTTTGTGGTGTGCAGTCTGATCGTGGCCGCTGTGAGCGTGGCTGCCCAGCTGTATATTCCCATCCTCTGCGGCAGCGCCATTGATATGATGCTGGGCAAGGGGTATGTGGACTTCAACGGTGTTCTGCGCATCGTGGTGGAGATCGTGATCGTGGCCGTGGTGGCTGCATTTGCCCAGTGGCTGCTGAGTGTCTGCAACAACCGCATCACCTTCTCGGTCAGCCGGGACCTGCGCAACGCCGCGCTCCGTAAGATCCAGACCCTGCCGCTCTCTTATCTGGACAGTCATCCCTCCGGCGATATCGTCAGCCGCATGGTCGCCGATGTGGACACCTTTGCGGACGGCCTGCTCATGGGCTTTACCCAGCTGTTCAGCGGCGTGCTGACCATCCTTGGTACCCTGCTGTTCATGCTCGGTGAAAATGTGCCCATCACGCTGGTGGTGGTCTGCATCACCCCGCTGAGCCTGGTGGTGGCAAGCTTCCTTGCCAAGCGCAGCTACAAGTATTTCCAGGGCCAGAGCACCGTGCGCGGTGAGCAGACTGCCCTGGTCAACGAGATGATCGAGGGCCAGAAGGTCGTGCAGGCCTTTGGCCATGAGGCCGAGAGCCTTGCCGCCTTTGATGAGGTGAATGGCCGCCTGCAGAGCGTGAGCCTGAAGGCCATCTTCTTCTCCAGCATGACCAACCCCGCCACCCGCTTTGTGAACAACATCGTTTATGCAGGTGTCGGTCTGGTGGGTGCCGTTTACGCTGTGGCGGGCGGCATCACCATCGGCCAGCTGAGCATCTTCCTGAACTATGCCAACCAGTACACCAAGCCCTTCAACGAGATCTCCGGCGTGGTCACCGAGCTGCAGAACGCACTGGCCTGCGCGGCCCGTGTGTTCGAGCTGCTGGATGCCGAGGACCAGGTGCCTGAGGCAGAGAACGCCAAGGTGCTGGAGACCGACGGCCATGTGGAGCTGAAGGACGTTTCCTTCCGCTACCTGCCGGACCGCCCCCTCATCGAGGGCCTGAATCTGGATGTGAAGCCCGGCCAGCGCATCGCCATCGTCGGCCCCACCGGCTGCGGCAAGACCACCCTCATCAACCTGCTCATGCGGTTCTACGATGTCAACGGCGGCTCCATTGAGGTGGCCGGAAACGATATCCGCAGCCTGACCCGCGCCTCCCTGCGCGGCAGCTACGGCATGGTGCTGCAGGAGACCTGGCTGCGTGCCGGTACCGTGCGGGAGAACATTGCCTACGGCAAGCCCGATGCCACGGAGGAAGAGATCGTTGCCGCCGCCAAAGCGGCCCACGCCGACAGCTTCATCCGCCGCCTGCCCAAGGGTTACGATACCGTCATTGCTGAGGACGGCGGCAACATCAGTCAGGGCCAGAAGCAGCTGCTCTGCATCGCCCGCGTGATGCTCTGCCTGCCCCCCATGCTGATCTTGGACGAGGCGACCTCCTCCATCGATACCCGCACCGAGGTGCGCATCCAGGCTGCCTTTGCCCGGATGATGCAGGGCCGCACCAGCTTTATCGTGGCCCACCGCCTGTCCACCATCCGTGAGGCCGATGTCATCCTTGTGATGAAGGATGGCCACATCGTGGAGCAGGGCGACCACGACACCCTGCTGGCGCAGGGCGGCTTCTATGCCAAGCTCTATAACAGCCAGTTCGAGGGCGTGGAGACCTGAAAAAACAAAAATGGGAGATGTCGGCACACGGCATCTCCCATTTTTTATACGATGGTTTCCAGCACCGGTTCCTCCGGCGGGGGAAGCAGGGTGGAGTGGGCTTCCACGAACTCTGCCGCCCGCTGGCTGGCGATGCCCTGCCGCACCTTGCGGAAATCGTTGGCAGGGAAGGTGCGCTCACCCTTCCAGTGTGCCAGTGCGGCCTCCACCTCGGCATCGGTGGGCCAGAGGTGTTCCCGCTCGGCCACCATCAGAAGGCCCAGACTGCCCCGCAGCTTCTGCTCTGCCTGTGCGTGGAGCTCAGTGCGGAACTGTTCCACGGTCTGGCCCCGCACCTTGAGATACTGGTCAAAGTTGACGTTGTTGGCCTGCAGCCGCAGGTTGAAGTTCCGCTGTTCGGCAAAATAGTTGCCGGAGACCAGGTCCTTGGGCAGGGTGCCCTTGACACAGCCGCCCAGCTGGAAGATAAGCTCCCGGCGGGCCAGTGCCTTGGCCTGCGCACAGCGCTGGGCATAGAGCTCCCGTGCAACCTGCTGGCGCAGGGCGGCTTTGCCTGCGGCATCGGCGGCGCGGTCTTCATCGCCGTGCCGGGTGTTCACTTCCAACTCAATGCTCACCTGACGGATGGGCCGGGGCTGGATGGGCTGGGTGAAGCCGGTGTAACGCTCCAACTTCAGCGGCGGCAGGCAGTAGAACTCTGCCCCTGCCCGGAAGCCCTCGGCCCGGTTGACGGCCAGCAGCTCAAAATCCGGATCGGTCACGGGCACCAGATGCTCTTTTTCCACAAGCTTCTGATATAATGTGGAAAAACCGGTCAGGATAGCCCGGTTCACGGCGGCGGTCAGCAGGTCCTCTTCCGTCTGCGGCGGGTTCTCTGCGGCCTGCTCGGCCTGAATGGCCGCTTCCAGCTCTTCGGCGCTGGCGGAGAATACCACCCGGCAGTCCCCGGGCTGGGGCATTCCTACATGTTCCAATACCATTGCGGTGACCTCCTTTCAGCGGCTAAAGCTGACCATCAGTGCCAGCAGCACAACGGCCAGACAGAAATAGAGGATCTCGGCCCCCAGAACGGAGCGGTCGCCCTCCACATACATCTTTTCGGGATCTTCGGGGTCGTAGTACAGCGTGACCGTTTCCCCGCTGGCAAAGCCCTTGCCCTTGGCGGCTTTGGGGTAGTGCAGGCGGTGGCTGCCACCCTCGGTCTCGAACTCAAGCAGATAAGCCGCGCCGTCCCGGCTCTGAACGGTGCCTGCCACCCGGGCCTCCACACGCTGGCCCTTCTGCTGTAAGCGGCGGCGCTGCAGCACACTGCGCAGGCCCATGTAGAACATGATGCCCGCGCCGATGATGAAGATCAGAACATTGAACATTCGGTTTCCCTCATTCCGTCATTACTCGCCCGGCGGCATACAGGCCGGACGGTCAGCTTTTATTGTACCATATTCCGGCCCAAATGCCCCTGTACGGAGTGCCCGAAATTTAGAGCATTTTTTTGTCGAACAATTTTGAAAATAGTGCTTGACTTTTCTTGTGGCTGTGGTATAATAACTAATGTTCCGAGCCGAACGGCCCGTGAACAAAACAGAATATGCGGATATGGCGGAATTGGCAGACGCGTTAGATTCAGGTTCTAATCGGGGCAACTCGGTGGAGGTTCAAGTCCTCTTATCCGCACCAAACAATGAAAATCCGAACCTTTTCTCGAAAGAGAAGGGTTCGGGTTTTTTATTTTCCTTGCGCTGGGATTTTCTGATTTACAAACCTGAAGTGCTGTATTATAATGAAGTGCTGTATTATAATAAAGTAATCACACAACAGGAGGCTCCCTAGAATGTCCCATTTGATCGAAACGGTATACAACCTGCTCTGGGGTGATCTGTTCACCCTGCCGGTGGGCGGCGGCATCGGCATTTCGCTGATGGCGGTGCTGCTGCTCACGGCGGGCGTGTTCTTCACCCTGCGCACCCGGCTGCTGCCCGTGCGGCTGTTCCGGGATATGATCGCCGCTGTCTGTGAAAAGAACCAGAGCATGGACAGCCTTTCCTCTTTTCAGACGCTCATCGTCTCCACGGCCACCCGGGTAGGCATGGGCAATCTGGTGGGCGTGGTGGCGGCAGTGTCTGCCGGTGGTGCCGGTGCGGTGTTCTGGATGTGGGTCACGGCCCTGCTGGGGGCCTCCACCTCCTTTGTGGAATCCACACTGGCCCAGAAGTACCGGCAGCCCGACCCGCTCTATGGCGGTCAGCGCGGCGGCCCGGCCTACTACATCCATGTGCTGGCCGAGCGCAAGCGGGGCAAAAAGCTGCATCATTCCATCATCGCGGTGTTGTTTGCCATTTCGGGCCTCATCTGCTGGTGCGGTATCAGCCAGGTCATCAGCAACTCGGTCAGCTCTGCCTTTGCCAATGCGTTCTCCATCCCACCCATTGTGACCACGGTGGTGCTGGTGGTGCTCTCGGCGGTCATTGTCCTGCGCAAGGATGCCACCGTGAAAAGCCTGGATGTTATCGTGCCGATCATGGCGGTCTGCTATTTCGTGATGACGGTCATCATCATTGCGGTAAATTTCCGCCAGCTGCCCACTGTGCTGGGCCGCATCTTCTCGGAGGCCTTCGGCCTGCGGCAGGTGGCCGCGGGCGGCTTTGGCGCGGTGCTGATGAACGGTGTCAAGCGCGGCCTGTTCTCCAATGAGGCAGGCAGCGGTTCGGCCCCCTGTGCGGCAGCGGCTGCCTCCTGCGATGATCCTGTGAAGATGGGCTTTGTGCAGGCACTGGGTGTCCTGATCGACACGGTGGTCATCTGCAGCTGCACTGCCTTTATGATGCTGCTGGCTCCCGCAAATGTCACCACTGGGCTGACCGGCATGGACCTGCTGCAGGCGGCAGCGCAGTACCATCTGGGCAGCTTTGGCGTGGTGTTCATTGCCGTCACGCTGGCGCTGTTCAGCTTTTCCACCTTCATCGGCATCCTGTTCTATGCCCGCTCCAATGTGGCGTACCTCTTTGGTGACCGCTGGGGCTGGCAGACAGCCTATAAAGTGCTGGCCCTTGTCATGCTGATGGTGGGCGGCCTGGAAGCCTATACCGTGGTGTGGGACCTGGGCGACGTGGGCATCGGCCTGATGACCATATTCAATCTCATTGCCCTCTACCCCATGTCCGGCGAAGCCATTGCCGCCTTGCGGGATTACGAGCGCCGGAAACATCTGACCCAAAACTGACCCTGCCGACAGCTTCCGCAGAAAAGCTGCAAAAATCCGAAAAAAGTAGTTGACAAATCGCCCGCAGTCTGATAAAATAAACAAGTCGTCCGGCAACGGACGTGAACAGAATCTGGGCGTGTTCCCGAGTGGCCAATGGGGACAGACTGTAAATCTGCTGCTTTTCAGCTTCGGTGGTTCGAATCCACCCGCGCCCATAAAAAGACCGCCAACGTAGAGATACGCTGGCGGTCTTCTGTTTGCAGAAGGTTTGGGTTTTCATGCGGGTGGATTCGAACAGCATCGACCCGCCGAATAGTCCGGCGGGGAAAAAAGCCCCTGCGGGGCTTTTTTAGATGCGCGGCTTGCGTAATCCACCCGCGCCCATAAAAAAACCGCCGACGTATCTCTACGTCGGCGGTTTTCTGTTTGCAGAGGATGGCGTGGCTGCTCTCGGGGCGGGCAGGATGCCCTCTCACTGGTCTGGCGGGGCTTTATCACGTCACTGTCCTGAAGTCAAGAGGGAAATTTTGATTTTCAAAAAAATTATGCCCCCGGCAGAAACAGCAGCGTGCCCCGGGCGGCCAGTACGGGCTGGAACAGGCAGCCCGCCAGCCCGGCGGTGAGCGCCACGACGAGAAACAGCAGTGCCAGAACCAGAACAAGCCGGGCCAGCCCGAAGCGGTGGTGCCCGGCGGGGACTTTTTTGCGCTGCATGGTCAAACCTCCCTTTGTATCAGAGCTCTGCGCCATCCTATGCCGGGCTGTGCCGATTGTGTGCGGGCGCAAAATGTGGTACACTGTTACCGACAAATCACGGAGGAACTGTTATGCTGACCATTACACTGCTGGGTACGGCGGCCACCATGCCCCTGCCGGACCGTGCCCTGACCGCCGCGCTGGCCGAATGCGGGGGCCATGCCCTGCTGTTTGACTGCGGCGAGGGCACGCAGGCGGCGGCCCGCCGCGCCGGGGTCAACCTGATGAAGCTGGATGCCATCTGCCTGACCCACTATCACGGTGACCATATCTTCGGCCTGCCGGGCCTGCTGCAGACACTGGGCTGTCAGGGCCGGGAGCGCCCGCTGACCCTTTACGGCCCGGAGGGGCTGGGGGAGGTCTGGCCCGCCTTGCGCACCCTGGCCGGGCCGCTGCCGTATCCGGTCAGGGCTGTGCAGCTGGACACAGATCCCATCGACCTGACCACCCTTTCCTCCGGCTGGCCTGCGGGGGCGCAGCTTACGCCTTTCCGCACCCGGCACCGGGTGCCCAGCCGGGGCTACCGGCTCGACCTGCCCCGGGCGGGCCGCTTTGACCCTGCAAAGGCCCGGGCACTGAACGTTCCGGTGCCTGCATGGAAACTGCTCCAGCGGGGCCAGAGCATCCCGCTGGAAAACGGGGCGGTGGTCGCCCCTGCGGATGTGCTGGGCCCGGCACGCCGGGGTCTGCGGTTCGTGTTCTCGGGTGATACCGCTCCCTGCCCGGCGCTGGAACAGGCCGCGCAGAACGCCGACCTTTTCCTCTGCGATGCCACCTACCCCGACAACGAGCAGGAGGCGCAGGCAAAGCAGTGGGGGCACAGCACTTTTGCGCAGGGTGCGGCCATTGCAAAAAAGGCTGGCGTGCGCCGGTTCTGGCTGATGCATTATTCGCCCATGATCCTTGAACCGGAAGCCGCCCTGCCCAATGCGCAGGCGGTATTCCCGGCGGCGGAGTGCGGCTTTGACGGCAAACAGATCATCCTGCAATATGACGAGGAAGCAACATGACAACGATCAAACTTGACCCGGGTGCAGCCCTGCTGCTGGATGCGCTCCATGGGGCGGGCCATGCGGCCTACGCTGTGGGCGGCTGTGTCCGGGACAGCCTGCTGGGGCTGGACCCCCACGATTGGGACCTCTGCACTAGCGCCCGCCCGGAGCAGGTGATGGCGCTGTTCGGGGAGGAAAAGTGCATCCCCACCGGCCTGCAGCACGGCACCGTGACGGTGAAGCAGGGCGGCAGGCTCTATGAGACAACGACCTTCCGCACCGAGGGGGCCTATTCCGATGGCCGCCACCCGGATGCCGTCTGCTTTGTGCCGGATGTGCGGGAGGATCTTGCCCGGCGGGATTTCACCATCAACGCCATGGCATACAGCGCCGAGGAAGGGCTCATCGACCCCTTTGGCGGGCGGGACGACCTTGCCGCCCATCTTGTGCGGGCGGTGGGGGAGCCGGAACGCCGCTTTGAGGAGGACGCACTGCGCATCCTGCGGCTCTACCGGTTCGCGGCCCGGTTCGGCTTTGCCATCGACCCAGCCACCGGTGCTGCTGCCCGGGCACTGGGGCCGCATCTGGACTGCGTTTCGGCGGAGCGCATCCAGGAAGAACTGCTCAAGCTGCTGGCGGCACCCCGGCCCGGAAGCTATCTGGAACCCGCCGTTCTGGCCGTTGTCCTGCCGGAGCTGGAACCGGAAGAACAGCCGGAACGGTTTGCAGAACTCTGCCGTACCATCGACCGGATCGAACCAACAGCGGAGAACGTGCCCGCCCGGCTGGCGGCCCTTCTCTGCCCGCTGGGTGAAGCCGGTGCCCGCAAAGCTCTGCGCAAGCTGAAATGCTCCAACGCGCTCACAGATGAGGTGACAGCGTTGGTGGGAGAGGGTGCCGGGAGCTTTCTCCTCGGACACGAATCGGGCCATTCCATCGCCCGCCCTATTGCCTGCGGCAACAGGGTCCCACCCCAGCGGACGGTCCTTGGAGAAACTCCCGGCACCCCCAACACCACGCTGACCGTACAGGCCAAACGTCTTTTGGGCCGCTATGAGCTGCAGACGATCCAGCGCCTGACCGCCCTTTGCAGTGCCCGGCATCCAGAACAGACCAGGGCCTTTGCTGCCCTGCGGGCCGAAGCAGAGCAGCTGACAGCAGAAAATGCCTGCTGCCGGGTGAGCCAGCTGGCCGTGAATGGCCGTGACCTGATGGCGGCGGGGGTCAGACCCGGCCCGGGTCTGCGGCAGGTGCTGAACGCCCTGCTGGAGGCTGTCATCACTGGGCAGACACCCAATGAAAAAGACGCGCTGCTGGCAGCGGCGGCTCAATTTTCTGCGTCTTGACAAGAGAAAGAAGCTGCGGTAGTATTATACTACTGTTTTAGTGTGTTATTGAATGAGGGACGATATGACAGAAGCACAGAACACGAAGCGCCCCGGGGCACTCATCGCCATGAGCGGCGGTGTGGACAGCTCGGTGGCGGCATGGCTGATGCAGCAGGCAGGGTACGACTGCACCGGCATCACCATGCGGCTCACCCGCAACGAGACGCTGGGGCAGTCCGGTTTCCACACCTGCTGCTCCGAAAAGGATATCGAGGATGCCGCCGAGGTGGCCTTTGCGATGGATATCCCCTATGAGGTGCTGGATTTCACCGCCGACTTCCGGGAGAAGATCATCGAAAAGTTCATCCGAGTGTACGAAATGGGCGGCACGCCCAACCCCTGCATCGACTGCAACCGGTATATGAAGTTCGACCACCTGCTCCGCTGGGCCGAGAGCCATGGCATGGAGTATGTGGTCACGGGCCATTACGCCCGGGTGGAGCAGGACGAGGCCACCGGCCGCTGGCTGCTGAAAAAGGGGCTGGACGAGGGTAAGGATCAGAGCTATGTGCTCTATAACCTGACCCAGGAGCAGCTGGCCCATGTGCGCCTGCCGCTGGGAGCCATGCACAAGACTGAAGTGCGTGAGATCGCGGAAAAGCAGCATTTCATCAACGCCCGCAAGCACGACAGCCAGGATATCTGCTTTGTGCCGGACGGCGACTACGCCCGTTTCATGGAGGACTTCACCGGCAAGCACTACCCGGCAGGTGATTTTCTGGACGAGAACGGCAAAAAGGTGGGCACCCACAACGGCGCGGTGCGGTATACCATCGGCCAGCGCAAGGGCCTGGGCCTTGCCATGGGTGCGCCGGTATATGTCTGCGCCAAGGATATGCAGGCCAACACCGTCACGGTGGGCCCGGAGGAGAACCTGTTTGACCGCATCGTCTATGCCGACGAGGTGAACTGGATCGCCATCCCGGAGCTGACCGCGCCCTTGCGGGTCACGGCCCGCACCCGCTATCACCAGACCGAGCAGGCGGCCACCGTCTACCCGGCAGGAGAGGGGCAGTTCCGGCTGGAATTTGACCAGTCCCAGCGTGCCCCCACGCCCGGTCAGGCCGTGGTGCTGTATCAGGGGGATGTTGTGCTGGGGGGCGGCACGATTGTGGCGGTGGAATAAACCGCTCAGGCGCTTTGCAGGAAAGTGATAAAGCAAAACAGAAGCAGCTGTGCCGAACCGGTAAAATAAACGGCACAGTGTAAAATGGAGGAGCAAGTATCTATGCAGGATCAATATTCCCGCACCCAGCTGCTGCTGGGCAAGGAAGCAATGGAAAAGCTGCACAATTCCCGTGTGGCGGTGTTTGGCATTGGCGGCGTGGGCGGCTACACGGTGGAAGCGCTGGCACGCAGCGGTGTGGGTGCGCTGGACCTCATTGATGATGACAAGGTCTGCCTGACCAACCTGAACCGTCAGATCGTGGCCACCCGCAAGACCGTGGGCCAGTACAAGGTGGATGTGGCCGAACAGCGTGTCCACGAGATCGACCCCAACATCAAGGTCACCACCTACAAGATCTTCTTCACCCCGGAAACGCAGGATCAGTTCGATTTCACCCAGTACGACTATGTGGTGGATGCCATCGACACCGTCACCGGCAAGATCGCGCTGGTGGTCAAGGCCAAGGAGGCCGGTACCCCCATCATCTGCGCCATGGGCGCAGGCAACAAGATGGACCCCACCCGCTTTGAGGTAACGGATATCTACAAGACCTCCGTCTGCCCGCTGGCCAAGGTGATGCGCACCGAGTGCCGCAAGCGGCGGATCAAGCACCTGAAGGTCGTCTACTCCAAAGAGCCTGCCATGACCCCCATTGAGGATGATTCCATCAGCTGCAAGGACCACTGCATCTGCCCCCCGGGCACCCAGCGCAAGTGCACCATCCGGCGCTCGGTCCCCGGCTCCAACGCCTTTGTGCCCTCGGTGGCCGGGCTCATCATCGGCGGCGAGGTCGTGAAGGATCTGGTCGGATTTGTGCCGATGAAAGGTTAAAAACGAGAACGCCCCTCTCCGGTCTCACAGATGCCGGAGAGGGGCGTTTTGGGTCAGGGGAAACCGCTCCCACGGCATGGGCACAGGTGGAGCGTGCAGCGGGCCGCAGGGCTGCCGCCTGCCCGGGCGTAGCCATTGGCGGTCACCCCAGCAAACACAATGTTGAAATACGTTCATTTGACAAAATACTTTTGCTAATTTATACTGGGATGCATATTCACATGCAAAAATCAAGGATAGAAGATAGGAAGTATCGTCATGCTGACTCTGGATAAGATCTACCACGCCGCCTTTGTGCTCAAGGACGTTGCCCGCAGGACCGACCTGATTGAAGCGCCCAAGCTCTCCAAGGACTGCCGCCTCTACCTCAAGACCGAGAACCTGCAGGTGACCGGCAGCTTCAAGGTGCGGGGAGCCTATTATAAGATCAGCCAGCTCTCCAGGGAGGAGAGCGAAAAGGGCGTGATCGCCTGCTCTGCCGGAAACCACGCACAGGGCGTGGCTCTGGCCGCCACCCGCCGGGGCATCAGGAGCATCGTCTGTATGCCGGACGGTGCCCCCATTATGAAGGTGGAAAACACCAAGAGCCTGGGCGCAGAGGTCTGTCTGGTGCCCGGCACCTATGATGATGCCCACGACAAGGCCGTGGAGCTGCAGGCCGAGACCGGCATGACCTTCATCCACCCCTACGATGACGAACAGGTCATCGCAGGTCAGGGCACCATTGGTCTGGAGATCCTTGACCAGCTGCCCGATCTGGATGCCGTCATCGTGCCCGTGGGCGGCGGCGGCCTGATCTCCGGCGTGGCCTTTGCCATCAAGAGCCTGCGCCCCGAGGTCAAGGTCTACGGTGTGCAGGCCGAGGGTGCCC
Source organism: Faecalibacterium hominis (ex Afrizal et al. 2022) (assembly GCF_049545105.1). Lineage (NCBI taxonomy): Bacteria > Bacillati > Bacillota > Clostridia > Eubacteriales > Oscillospiraceae > Faecalibacterium > Faecalibacterium hominis (ex Afrizal et al. 2022). The sequence goes on from NZ_CP186860.1 coordinate 2,494,739, forward strand.
CCAGCATGTACCGCAGCCTGCATGAGCACAAGTATCAGACCCTGAAAAATGTGGCCACCTTTGCGGACGGCATTCAGGTCAAGACCCCCGGCGAGCTGACCTATCAGCTCTGCGAGGAATATGTGGACGACATCGTGACCGTCAGCGAGGACGAGACCGCCGCCGCCATCCTCTCCCTGATGGAGAACCAGAAGCTGGTGGCCGAGGGGGCCGGTGCGGTGCCTGTGGCAGCGGCGCTGTTCCACAAGCTGCCCATCGAGGGCAAAAAGGTGGTCTGCCTGATCTCCGGCGGCAACATCGATGTGAACATCCTCAACCGCGTCATCACCCGTGGTCTGGTGATGAGCGGCCGCAAGGCCAACCTGACCATTGCGCTGGAGGATAAGCCCGGTCAGCTGGAGCGGGTGGCCGCCATCGTTTCCCGCTGCGGCAGCAATGTGGTCTCCGTCCTGCACGACGGTTCCGACCCCAACATGCCCATCTCCAGCTGCTTCCTCAAGCTGGTGCTGGAGACCCGCGACCATGCCCAGATCGAGCAGATCCGGCAGGAGCTCACCAAAGAGGGCTTCCTGTTGGTGGCCGAGCGCGTTTGATTTTCTGACTACCTCATCCGCCGCCTGCGGCGGCAGTTTTCTTTCAAAATAGCAAAAAGCGCTGTGCAGTCATTTCACTGCACAGCGCTTTTTCTTATCCATAAAAACAAAAAAGCAAACATTATTTCTGCACGCCGCTCTCGCACTGTTCGATGAACTGTTTGGCCACGCGGGGGCTGCGGCCGCCGGCGCGGATGGCGAAGGCCTCGGCCTTGACCAGCAGCTCTTCCATGGGCATCTGGATGTGGTGCTGTTTTGCCAGCTCTTCCAGAATGGCGGCAAAGCGGGCTTTCTCGGGCCGCTGGAAGGTGACCGTCAGGCCGAACCGGGCGGAAAGGCTCATCAGCTCCTGCCGGGTGTCGGCTTCGTGGATGTCGTCGCCGGTGCGGTCGGTCAGGGTCTCCTTGATGAGGTGGCGGCGGTTGGAGGTGGCGTACACCGCAATGTTCCGGGCCCGGCCGCCCACGCTGCCCTCGAGGATGGCTTTCAGGGCGGCAAAATTGTCGTCGTTGGAGGAGAAGCTCAGGTCATCGATGAAGAGGATAAACTTGAGGGGGTTGGCCGCCAGCTGATCCATCAGGTCGGGGATCTGGTAGAGCTGGTTCTTCTTGACCTCCACCAGACGCAGGCCGTCGGCGGCATACTCATTGGCAATGGCCTTGACCGTGCTGGATTTGCCGGTGCCGGCATCGCCGTAGAGCAGAACATTGTTGGCGGGGGAACCGGCCAGCAGGGCGCGGGTGTTGGCAATGACCTTTTCCCGCTCCTTCTCGTAACCCGGCAGCTCACTGAGCTTCTGGGGGTCGGGGTACTTCACGGGCACCAGCTGGCCGTTCTCCACCGTGAACACATGGTGCTTGGCAAACATGCCGTAGCCCTTCTTCCCGGCTTCCCGCATCCGCTGGTTGTAGGCGGCGGTCAGGTCGAGCTGCCTTGCCTCCCAGCGGGGCAGGAACGCCAGCTCCCGGTTCTGCCGGTCGGCAGCTTCCAGCAGCGCGTCCAGCGTCAGGCCGCAGAGCTTCTGCAAAAAGTTCAGCTCACTGTTCAGGGCGGCCTCCATCACATGGGAGAGCTGGCCCGCGGCGGCCTGCCGCACACAGAAGGTCTCGGTCTCCAGCACGGCGTTGGAAAGATAATCGCCCAGATTGGTGGTGTGGGCAAACAGGGCAGCTTCAAAGGCGGCTACAGCATCGCACAGGGGGGCGATGCTGTCGTCGGCAGCTTCCAGCCGGTCGGTCAGCGCCGCCAGCTTTGCCACAACGGGGTCGCCCAGCAGGGCACGGAAAACAACAAGCCCGTGGAGCCGGGCGTTCCATTCACGAAGTTGCATAGGAAAATCCTCTCTTTTTAACGGCCTTGCCCTCTCAGGCGCGCCGCGCCAGCTCCCCCAAAGGGGGAGCCATTGGCAGGCCGGTCAGAAGGCTGTTTATTTTTATAACAGTGTAGAATTGATTATACTCTTGGAAAAGGCGCTTAGCAAGGGTGTGTTCAATTATCTTCATCTTTCGGCTGATTCACTTTACAAATCGTCGATTGACAAAGGCCCGATTTATAGTATAATTGACCCAACGTTCAAATCGGAATGCAAGATGCGAAAAGTAACGTGTCTGAGGGAAATTTTGTTGAGAGTGTAAGAGGAAAAGGAACAGGAGCAACTTACCATGCAGTTAAATGGTTCGCAAATTTTTGTTGAAGTCCTCTGCGAACAGGGCGTGGACACCATCTTCGGCTATCCCGGCGGTGCTGTGCTGAACCTGTACGACGAGCTGTATAAGAATTCTGACCGCATCCACCATGTACTGACCGCCCACGAGCAGGGCGCTTCTCATGCGGCCGATGGCTATGCCCGCGCAACGGGCCGCACCGGCGTGGTGCTGGCCACCAGCGGCCCGGGTGCCACCAATCTGGTCACCGGCATTGCCACTGCCTACATGGACTCCGTGCCCATGGTCGCCTTTACCGGCAATGTGCCGACCCCCGGTCTGGGCAAGGACAGCTTTCAGGAGGCGTACATCGAGGGCATCACGATGCCCATCACCAAGCACAACTTCACGGTGCGCAAGGTAGAAGAGCTGGCCGATACCATGCGTGCGGCGTTCCGCATTGCGCAGAGCGGCCGCAAGGGCCCGGTGCTGGTGGATATCCCCAAGGATGTCACCGCTGCTGTCTGTGAGTTCACTCCCAAGCAGCCGGAGCAGATCCGCACCGTGACCACCTACGATGAACAGCAGGTCAAGTGGGCCGCCGATATCATCAACGCGGCCAAGCGCCCGCTGGTCTATTTTGGCGGCGGCGTGCGGAGCGCGGCTTCCTGCCAGCCCCTGCGTGACCTGATCCACAAGGCGGAGATCCCCGCCACCTATACTCTGATGGCTGCAGGCGTTGTGCCCTACGGTGACCCGATGAACATCGGCATGGTCGGAATGCACGGCTGCTACACCTCCAACCGGGCGGTCGCGGACTGTGACGTGCTGATCGCACTGGGCACCCGCTTTTCTGACCGCGTGGCCCTGAACCCCAAGACCTTTGCCAAGAACGCCACCATCATCCAGATCGATATCGACCCCAGTGAGCTGGGCAAGAACGTGGATGTGGATCTTGCCATTGCCGGTGATGTCTGCTACGTTCTGAGCGGGATGCTCCCCCTCATTGAGGAGAAAAAGCACCCCGACTGGATGAAGATGATCCACGAGTGGCAGGCGCAGGATTACCACCCCGTGTCCGACCCCACCCGCCTGATGCCCCATCAGGTCATCGGCGAGGTGTGCAGCCAGTGCGGCCCTGAGGCAGTGTATGTCACCGACGTGGGCCAGCACCAGATGTGGGCGGCCCAGTATATCCGCCACACCAAGAGCCGCGGCTTTATCACCAGCGGCGGCCTGGGCACCATGGGCTTTGGCTATGGCGCGGCCATCGGCGCGCAGATGGCACTGGGCCGGGAGCAGCGGGTGGTCATGTTCACGGGCGACGGTTCCTTCCACATGAACCTCAACGAGGCCTGCACCGCTGTCAGCTATGAGCTGCCCATCATCACGGTCATCTTCAACAACTCTGTGCTGGGCATGGTGCGCCAGTGGCAGACCACTTTCTACGAAAAGCGCTACTCCCAGACCGACCCTCACCGCCGCACCGACTTTGTCAAGCTGGCCGAGGGCTTTGGCCTGAAGGGCTACCGCTGCACCAACCTCCCCGAGTTCCAGGCCGCATTTGCCGATGCCCTCAAGCAGAAGGGCCCCACCTGGATCGAGTGCATCATCGACAAGGACGAAAAGGTCCTGCCCATGATCCCCGGCGGCGGTGACATCAATGATATCATCATGGAATAAGGAGGACTGACCCATGGAATCCAAACGCAGAGTCATCAGTCTGCTGGTGGACAACCAGAGCGGTGTTCTGGCCCGGGTGTCCAACCTGTTCTGCCGCCGCGGCTTCAACATCGACAGCCTGACGGTGTCCGCCACCAACGACCCGGCGGTCAGCCGCATCACCGTGACCATCACCAGCGACGAAAAGGCGCTGAGCCAGCTCATCCTCCAGACCGAGCGGCTGGAAGTGACCCGGCAGGTGTTCGTGCTGGACCACGAGAACTCGCTGGAACGGGAGCTGCTGCTGCTCAAGGTGGCTGCCGATGTCCACAACCGCAGTGAGCTGCGGGAGATCGCCAGCATCTACAAGGCAAAGATCATTGATCTTTCGCCCGACAGCATGGTGCTGGAGCTGACCGGCCGCCCCGAAAAGGTGGACGCGTTCCTCAAGATCCTGGCGGACTACAAGATCCTTGAGCAGTGCCGCACCGGCGTGACCGCCCTGGAGCGCGGCGGGATGCACCAGCACATGCAGAAGCCCCCGCAGGAGGTGCGGGCAGCCCAGCTGCCCCTGCCCGGGACCCATTGCCCGCAGTAAGGGGAGAAACCTCACCGTCAATGCTCCGCATTGCCACCGCCCCTAGTAGGGGCGGCTCTGGCGTTGCATAAAGCCCTGCAAGTTCCCCTTTCTGCCAAGGGCTCCCCTAGTAGGGGAGCTGGCGAGCAGATGCGAGCCTGAGGGGGTCCACTCAGTTTTCCATAAAAATCAAAATATAAAAATAAAACAGGAAAGAGTAAAAGGAGACTACTACCATGGCGATCAAGAAATACTACGATTCCGACTGCAACCTCGGCGTGCTGGACGGCAAGACCGTTGCTGTCATCGGCTTCGGCAGCCAGGGCCACGCCCATTCCGAGAACCTGGCCGAGAGCGGCGTGAACGTTGTTGTCGGTCTGCGCAAGGGCTCTGCCCACTGGGCAAAGGCCTCCGAGTTCGCCGCCACCCACGACAACTTCAAGGTCATGGAGGTCGAAGAGGCTGCCAAGGCTGGCGATGTTGTGATGATGCTGGTGCCCGATGAGCTGTGCGCCGACATCTACAACACGCAGGTCGCACCTTACATGACCGAGGGCAAGGCTCTGGCCTTTGCACACGGCTTCAACATCCACTTCAAGACCATCACCGCTCCCAAGAACGTGGACGTGATCATGATCGCTCCCAAGGGCCCCGGCCACATCGTCCGCCGCCTGTACACCGAGGGCGAGGGCTGCCCCTCTCTGATCTGTGTGGAGCAGGATTACACCGGCAAGGCAAAGGACATCGCTCTGGCTTACGCTTCCGGCATCGGCGCTGGCCGTGCCGGCATCCTGCAGACCACCTTCAAGGAGGAGACCGAGACCGACCTGTTCGGCGAGCAGGCAGTTCTGTGCGGCGGTGTCTGCGAGCTGATCCACGCAGGCTTCGATACGCTGGTTGAGGCTGGCTATGAGCCCGAGATGGCATACTTTGAGACCTGCCATGAGATGAAGCTGATCGTTGACCTGATCAACGAGGGCGGCTTCTCCAAGATGCGCTACTCCATCTCCAACACCGCTGAGTACGGCGATTACCGCACCGGCAAGCGCCTGATCACCGAGGAGACCCGCAAGGAGATGAAGAAGGTCCTGACCGAGATCCAGGACGGCACCTTTGCTTCCGAGTTCCTGACCGAGATGAGCCCCAAGGGCGGCCGCAAGGTCCACTTCCTGGCTGAGCGTCGGATGCAGGCCGAGCACCCCATCGAGAAGGTGGGCGCAGAGCTGCGCAGCATGATGAGCTGGCTGAAGAAGTAATTAACTCCCCCAGTCGCCTGCGGCGACAGCCCCCTCAAAGAGGGAGCCTTTTGTCTGACCGCAGCGTGAAGCCTCCCTCCGTGAGGGAGGTGGCATCGCGCAAGCGATGACGGAAGGAGTTCAGCCAAAAGCTGCTTTTAAAACTAAGAAAGGCTCCCTCCTTTGGGAGGGGGTCTTTTGTTATAAGGAAAAGAGGAACAAACCATGAGAAGTGACAACGTGACCAAGGGCTCGGAGCGGGCCCCCAACCGAAGCTTATTCTACGCACTGGGTTACACCCCCGAAGAGCTGGAGCGCCCGCTGATCGGCGTGGTCAGCGCTTACAGTGAGATCGTGCCCGGCCACATGAATCTGGATAAGATCGCCGATGCCGTCAAGGCCGGTGTGGAGATGGCGGGCGGCACCCCCATCCTGATCCCTGCCATCGGCGTGTGCGATGGCATCGCCATGGGCCATGTGGGCATGAAATACTCCCTGGCCTCCCGCGAGCTGATCTGTGACAGCGTGGAGACCATGCTGATGGCCCATCAGCTGGACGGCCTGGTGCTGGTGCCCAACTGCGATAAGATCGTGCCCGGCATGGTCATGGCCGCGGTCCGCATGGATGTGCCTGCGGTGGTCTGCTCCGGCGGCCCCATGCTGGCCGGCAGCTACGGCGGCGAGGAAGTCAGCCTTTCCAAGATGTTCGAGGCCGTGGGCGCTTACAAGGCCGGTATGATCACCGACGAGCAGCTGGAAGACTGCACCTGCAACTGCTGCCCCAGCTGCGGCAGCTGCTCCGGCATGTACACCGCCAACAGCATGAACTGCCTGTGCGAGGCCATCGGCATTGCCCTGCCCGGCAACGGCACCATCCCGGCGGTCTACTCCAAGCGCCTGCAGCTGGCCAAGCACGCCGGTATGGCCATTATGGACATGGTCAACAAGGGCATCACCGCCCGCCAGATCATCAACGAGCGCTCCATCCGCAATGCACTGACCTGCGATATGGCGCTGGGCTGCTCCACCAATACCGTCCTGCATCTGCTGGCCATTGCCTACGAGGCCGGTGTGCCCATCGACCTGAAGCTCTTCAATGAGATCAGCGCCAGGACCCCCAACCTCTGCCATCTGGCCCCCGCAGGCCCCACCCACATGCCCGACCTCTATGCCGCAGGCGGCATCCCTGCTGTGCAGGCAGAGCTGGCCAAGAAGGGCCTGCTGGATCTGGATGTGCCTACCGTCACCGGCAAGACCCTGGGGGAGAACATCAAGGGTGCCCACATCCTGAACGAAAAGGCCATCCGCCCCATCGAGAACCCCTACTCCCAGACCGGCGGCCTGCAGATCCTGTGGGGCAATATTGCTCCGGACGGCTGCGTGGTCAAGCGCAGCGCTGTGGCCCCCGAGATGCAGCAGCACTCCGGCCCGGCCCGCGTGTTCAACAGCGAGGAGACCGCCATTGCGGCCATCTACGCAGGCCAGATCGTCCCGGGCGATGTGGTGGTCATCCGCTACGAGGGCCCCAAGGGCGGCCCCGGTATGCGCGAGATGCTGAACCCCACCTCCGCTCTGGCCGGTATGAAGCTGGATAAGACCGTGGCCCTCATCACCGACGGCCGCTTCTCCGGCGCATCCCGCGGCGCGGCCATCGGCCACGTCAGCCCTGAGGCTGCTTCCGGCGGTCCCATCGGCCTGATCGAGGAGGGCGATACCATCAGTATTGATATCCCCAACGCAAAGATCACGCTGGAGGTCAGCGACGAGGTGCTGGCCGAGCGCAAGGCAAAGTACGTTGCGCCCGAGCCCAACATCAAGTCCGGCTGGCTCAGCCGCTATGCCCGCATGGTCACCAGTGCAAACCTGGGTGCGGTGCTGAAGTGACCCGGAAGACCGCATAACAGCAAAAGCTCCCGACGCGCAGAACGTCGGGAGCTTTTTTTGTGTCCGGGTACAGCGGGATGCAGGGAAGGGAAATGGGACAAAAAGAAAAGCATCTTGAATCACTTCAAGATGCTTGGTGGTTGCGGGGGCCGGATTTGAACCAACGACCTTCGGGTTATGAGCCCGACGAGCTACCAGACTGCTCCACCCCGCGATATTTACTTGTCTGCATCAGCTCTTCGCTGACTGCTCAAGTATAATACCACAGAGGCGGGTGGATGTCAAGGGTTTTGGAAAAGTTTTTTACTTTTTCTTTCTGGGGTGGCGGACACGGTAGTAGATCACGCCGCAGATCGCGCCAATGAGGATGGCGGGCCATGCGCCCACAAGGAACACCGCCACGGCCTGTGCACCGGACACGAAGCCGGTCCAGCCATTGCGCAGGGCGGCCAGCAGCTTTGCGCCGAAGCTGGTGCTGGTGGGGGTCAGGGTCTCCACCTCGTTCAGGGTGATATAGACGGTGCAGCAGGAGACCTGATTGCTGTACCAGTCCAGCTGGCTCTGCCAGCTCTCGATCTGGTACTGCACATCGCTCAGGCTGGACTCGATCTCCAACAGGTCGGCCAGGGTGTCGGCCTGGGCCTGCAGCTCCTGCAGGCGGGTGCGCTGGGCGGTCAGGCTGGCCAGCCGGGCCTCGGTGTCCATATACCGAGTGGTGATATCCTCCGCCTGCTGGTTCTGGTAGGTCACGCTGCCGGACTGGGCAGCGGCGGCCAGAAAGCTCTTGTAGCTGTCCTGGGGCACCCGCAAAGTCAGGCTGACGCTCCGGGTGCTGTCGGTGTTGGTGTACTCGCTGCTGGATTCCATATAGCCGTCCGCGTCAGAAAGAGCCGCATCCAGTGCCGCACGGGCGGTATCGTAATCCCGGGTCTCCAGCGTGAGGTTGGCAGTATAGATGATCTTGGCGCTGTCGGCGGTGCGGGTGGAAGCATCGCTCTCCGCTTCGCCGGAGGTCAGCAGGGAACCGCCGGTGGCAGTGTCTGCTGACCGGTAGCCGTCCTCTGCGCTGAAGGAGGAGATACCGTTGTCCGCAGAACCATAGGTGGCGTTTTCGGTGTCCTCCATGGAGGAAACAGCTGCCTGCGGGGCGGCTGCCCTGGTGGCGGCGGCAGAGTAGTTGGAGGAAGAGCCGCCGCCCAGCAGGGTGACCCCTTTCCATTCGTAGGCATACACGGCACCGTACAGGCAGACCCCGCAGACTGCCGCGCAGGCGGCCAGCTGGGCCCAGCGCCGGGCGGGGAAGCGGAGGGGCTTTTTCTGTTTTTTGGGGGTCGGGGAAGGCGCGGGCATGGCGATGCTCTTGGCACCGGGGGTCTCGGCGGCATTGGCCTGCAAGGCAAGCAGCTTTGCCTTCAGGTCATCGGAAGCGTGCAGATCGTCCACTTCCATTTTGTATTCATACCACCTCATCTTCGATCTCCTCCTTCAGCAGCGTATGTAACTGGGCGCGTGCCCGCCGCAGCCAGCTGAGCACCGTGTTGGTGGGCGCACCCAGCATCCGGCCTACCTCGGCGGCGGTGTAGCCCTCGTAATAATGGAGGTACACGGCGTTGCGGTAGTTTTCCGGCAGAGTGCGCACCGCATCGAGCACACTGCCGTCATTTCCGGATTCCGGGGCAGGAATGTTTTCGTCCAGTTCGGTGTCCTTCTGGCGCGCGGCCCGGGTGATATCCCGGCAGCGATTGATGGCGACCCGCAGCAGCCAGGCTTTGAGGTGCTCCTCACTCTCAAAGCGGCCTTCGTAGCGCAGGAGCTTTTCAAACACATCCTGCACCACGTCCTCCGCGTCGGCGGTGCAACTGCAATTGTGCATCGCGGCGCGGAACACGGTGTCGCTGTATCGCTGTACAGCCAGCGCAAAAACTTCGTCTTTGGTCAACTGTCCCATAAGTCTCTTTCTCTCCTTTACGGCCCCGGGCGGGGCTGGTGGAAACAACTGTTTCAAAGGGACGTTTCACCCCATATACGGGTGAAGCGCACGGATTATTGCATTAACGATAAAGCCTTTGGAAAAGGGCAATTTTCTCCGCAAGATACAGATCTGCTTTGGGGTGGGCCAGCCAGTGCTTCTGCCGGGTGGTCTGGCACAGGCGGCGGGCAAGGGCGGCAGGGTCGGTGTCGATGGCCTCCACATCCTGCAGGGTCAATTGCAGGGTCAGAGCGGCTGGGACATCCGGCAGGGGCGGCAGCGGGTCCTCCCAGACAAAGGGAGGCAGCAGCTGCACCGCGCAGACAGCGCGGGAACACTCCTCGGTGAGCAGCAGGGCGGCGGGGGAGCCATCCGGCTCCACATGCAGGCTGCTGTAAAGCAGCTGGAGGTTCCGGGGAGCAGAGAGCAGAACAGCACCCTCATCCGCCGTTTCGCTGAGGGTGAGGCACCCGGCGGCCTCGTCGGCATAGATGCGCCGGGCCGGTGCCCGGAAGCTGGCATAGAGCGCAGGCAGGTGGAAAACCCCCGCCTTGTCCAGCCCGTGCTGCAGCAGCAGATAGAATTCGGTCAGCGGGTGGTCCGGGTCCGGCTGCGGCATCCCGAAGTCCGGCCGGGAAAGATGTCCTCCGCCCATAGTCTCCCTCCTTTTCCAGAGCATTACCCTTTTAGTATATGGGTTTTGCAACGGATTTTCAACTGTAATTGCAACGCTTTCGGAGAATGGAAAATTTTCCCGCGCGGCCAGAACCCTTTGCGGGGGAGCCTCCGGCAGACCAAAACGGGAGACAGAAACAAAAAGCCCGATCGTTCGGGAACGACCGGGCCTGTGCATATTGTGCTGAGAGAGACGCAGTTACTTCTGATAGCCCAGCGTAGCCGCCATCACGGCTTTGATGGTGTGCATCCGGTTTTCGGCCTCGTCAAAGACGATGCTCTGGGGGCCCTCGAATACCTCATCGGTCACCTCCATGGCATCGCGGCCAAAGCGCTCGCCCATCTCTTTGCCCACAGCGGTCTTGTGGTCGTGGTAGGCGGGCAGGCAGTGCATAAACACGGCCTTGGAGCCTGCAATATTCATCAGCTCCTGATTGATCTGATAGGGGGCCAGGTCGTGGATGCGCTCGGCCCAGACCTCGATGGGCTCACCCATGGAGACCCACACATCGGTGTAGAGGACATCGGCACCCTGGGCAGCCTTGGCGGGGTCCTCCTCAAAGGTCAGGGTGGCACCGGTCTCGGCGGCAATGGCCTGGCACTGTGCGATCAGGGCGGCATCCGGCTGATACTTTTTGGGGGCGCAGGCGGTGAAGTGCAGGCCCATCTTGGCACAGCCCACCATCAGGCTGTTGCCCATGTTGTAGCGGGCATCGCCGAAGTAGACGAAATGGATGCCCTTCAGGCTGCCGAAGTGTTCCCGGATGGTCAGGAAGTCGGCAAGGATCTGGGTGGGGTGGAACTCGTTGGTCAGGCCGTTCCAGACCGGAACACCGGCGTAATGGGCCAGGTCTTCTACGATCTCCTGCCCATAGCCGCGGTACTCGATGCCGTCAAACATCCGGCCCAGCACCCGGGCGGTGTCGGCAATGGATTCCTTTTTGCCGATCTGGCTGCCCGACGGGTCAAGGTAGGTGACCTCCATGCCCAGATCGTGAGCGGCGACCTCAAAGCTGCAGCGGGTGCGGGTGGAGGTCTTTTCAAAGATCAGGGCGATGTTCTTGCCTGCCAGCTGCTCATTGTGGCGGATGCCGGCCTTTTTCTTGGCCTTCAGGTCAGCGGCCAGATCGAGCAGCTCTTCGATCTCGGCAGGGGTGTAGTCCAGAAGCTTCAGAAAACTGCGATTTTTCAGACTCATTGTATACTTTCCTCTCTATGCAACATAAAATGTATATTTATTCGATAAGGCGGTTCTATTATATAACGAATAAACTGTATTTTCAAGGGAAAGTTTTGGGAGAAGTTTCGCTCCCCTTACAGTTCCAGCAGTTCCTTCCGTCCGCTGGGGGTGTAGGCGGTCAGGCGAACACCTGCCTTTTTGAACATGAACCGCGCCGCCACGCTGGAATCGGAATCGTGGTACTTGTCGCCGTAGTACACCACCTCGGAGATGCCGGACTGGATGATGGCCTTGGCGCACTCGTTGCAGGGGAAGAGGGTCACGTAGACCCGGGCACCCTTCAGGTTGTTGTGGGCGCTGTTCAGGATGGCGTTGAGCTCCGCATGGCAGACGTACATATACTTCGTGTCCAGCGGGTCGCCCTCGCGCTCCCACGGCATGGCATCGTCATCGCATCCAATGGGCATTCCGTTGTAGCCCAGGGAGAGGATCTTGTTCTCCGGGCTGACAATGCAGGCTCCCACCTGGCTGCTGGGGTCCTTGGAGCGCATGGCGGTGAGCAGGGCGATGCCCATAAAGTATTCATCCCAGTTGATGTAATCGGTGCGTTTCATGGCAAAGTGCCTCCCTCTATCTTTCATTGGGTCTATTGTACCATGCCAACCCACGTCCTGCAATCGATTTTGCGCGCATCCGGTCAAAATGCACAAAAGAACCCCGGGAAGTTTGGCGGGCAGATGAAAGAAAATTTCGGACAATCTATTTGAAAATCATTTTGTGTGTGGTATTATCTTTGTAAAATATGCCACAAAAACGGAGAGACTGCTCCGTGCGGCGGAAATGAGGGAAAAACCGATATGAAATACGCAAGCAACAACATCCGTAATATCTTGATTGCAGGCCATGCCGGCAGCGGCAAAACGACGCTGACTGAGGCACTGGTCTATTTTTCGGGCGCAGCAGAGCGTATGGGCCGTGTTGAGGACGGCACCACGATTTCGGACTTTGACCCTGAGGAAGCAAAGCGGAAGGCAAGTCTGTCGGCATCCGTGGTGCCGGTGGAGTACGAAGGCATCAAGTACAACCTGATCGATGCGCCGGGCCTGTTCGACTTTGAGGCAGGTGAGTATGAGGGCATCCGCGCTGCCGAGAGCGTGCTGGTGTGTGTTTCCGGCCGCAGCGGCGTGACCGTGGGCGCGGAGAAAGCCTTCCAGCTGGCCCGCAAGAACGGCAAGGCCACCATGGTGTTCATCTCCAAGTGCGACCTGGAAAATGCCAACTACTTCAAGATCCTGGAGGAGATGAAGATCAAGTTCGGCTCCACCGTCTGCCCCTGTGTTGTGCCCGCCAAGCTGGACGACGGCACCCCTGTCTACATCAACCTGTTCAGCCAGAAAGCTTTCAAGTATGAGAGCGGCAAGCAGATCCAGGTGGAGCTGCCCGATATCGGCCACCGCTTCCAGGGCCTGATCGAGGCCATGAGCGAGGCCATTGCTGAGACCGACGATGAGCTGATGGAAAAGTTCTTCGGCGGTGAACCCTTTACGACCGAGGAGATCGTTGAGGGAATGCGCAAGGGCGTTAAGGACGGCCTGATCACCCCCGTGTTCTGCGGCAGCGCCGTCAACCAGCAGGCATTGGATATGCTGCTGTTCAATATGCACAAGCTCCTGCCCAGCCCGCAGCACGATGCCGCCATCCTGGCCGAGAATGCCAGCGGTGAGCCTGTGGAGCTGCATTGTGATGAGACCGAGCCCACCGCAGCCTATGTCTTTAAGACTGTGGCTGACCCGTTCGTGGGCAAGCTGAGCTACCTGCGCGTGATCAGCGGCAAGGTGACCGGCGGCGTTGCTCTGGTCAACGCCCGCACCGGCGAGACAGAGAAGATCGGCAAGCCGCTGACCGTCATCGGCAAGAAGCAGGTCGAGACCGACGGCATCGGTGCTGGTGATATCGGCGCTGTGGCAAAGCTGGTCAGCGCAAAGACCGGCGATACCCTGTGCGATGCTTCCCGCGTGGTCAAGCTGCCCGCCGCTGCCTTCCCGCTGCCCAGCCTGTTCATGGCAGTCACCGTGGCCAAAAAGGGCGATGAGGGCAAGATCTCCAGCGCACTGGCCCGCCTGATGGAAGAGGATCCGACCCTGAGTTACATCAATAACGCCGAGACCCACCAGCAGATCATTGGTGGCCTGGGTGAGCAGCATCTGGATGTGGTCAAGGCCAAGCTGAAGAATAAGTTCGGCGTGGAGATCGGTCTGGAAGCTCCCCGCATTGCCTACCGTGAGTCCATCCGCAAGGCCTGCCAGAAGCAGGGCCGCCATAAGAAGCAGACCGGCGGCCACGGCCAGTTCGGCGATGTCGTCATCAATTTCGAGCCCTGCGACAGCGAGCAGGTCGTGTTTGAGGAAAAGGTGTTCGGCGGCAGCGTGCCCAAGAACTTCTTCCCGGCTGTGGAAAAGGGTGTCCGCCTTGCCGCCGAAAAGGGCGTGCTGGCCGGTTATCCTGTGGTCGGCCTGAAGGCTACCCTGCTGGATGGCAGCTACCACCCCGTGGACAGCTCCGAGATGGCCTTTATCATGGCTGCAAAGCTGGCCTATAAGGCTGCAATGCCCGAGGCAGGCCCCGTCATTCTGGAGCCCATCCATACCCTGAAGGCCCATGTCCCCAACGACAACACCGGCGATATCATGGGCGATGTGACCAAGCGCCGCGGCCGCGTGCTGGGCATGGAACCCGATGAGGACGGCATGCAGACCGTTATTGCCGAGGTCCCGTTGGCTGAGCTGAGCAACTTCACCACCTTTATCCGGCAGATCACCCAGGGCCGCGGCTGGTTCACCACCGAGTTTGCCCGCTACGAGATCCTGCCCGAGATGCTGGTGCCTGCCGTGGTGGAGCAGGCCAAGAAGCTGGGCAACCTGGATGAGGGCGCGGAGGATTAAACCACTCCGTCTCGTATCCGCTCGACAGCTCTCCTGATAGGAGAACCAAGTTGAGTTCATATTGACATTTCCGGAGCCCTGCTGGCAATTCCCTCTGCCGGCGGGGCTTTTTGTTGTTGGGGGAAGGGAACAAAACAGAAAAAGGCGGGGCATCAGCTTACTGCACTGATGCCCCGCCTTTTGCAGGTCAGATCATTTTTTTCGTTTTCCGGGTTTCTTTTTCCGCACGCTGTACCCGAAGGTGCCCAGCTTTTTGCCCAGGCTCAGGTACTCGCCGTGGCTGTACACGATCAGCTTTGCCTTGTCCAGGCAGAGCTTGCCGTTTTCATCCAGCAGGCTCTCATCCACATCGCAGGCCACGACTTCGGCCAGGAACAGGTCGTGGCTGCCCAGCGGGATGACCTGCGTGACCCTGCATTCCAGATTGACCGGGCTCTCCTCCAGGATGGGGCAGTCGGTCAGAACGCTGCCCGGGGCGGCATGGAGCTTGCAGGCGGCAAACTTGTCGTTGTCGCGGCCGCTCTTCACGCCGCACCAGTCCACCGCACGCACCAGCTGTTCAGTGGGCAGGTTGATGGCAAACTGTCCGCTCTCCTTGATGAGGTGGTGGCTGTACCGCTCGGGGCGAACGCTGATGGATACCATGCTGGGCTGGGTGCAGATGGTGCCTGTCCAGCCGATGGTGATGAGGTTGGGCTGCTCCAGCCCGCCGCAGGAGACCAGCACCGGCGGTTCCGGGTTCAGCAGGGTGCTGCCCCGCCAGCTCTGTTTGCTCATCCGTGATACTTCCTTTCATAGGGGGCCCAGGTGCGCTCCGAGATGATGTAGCGCGGGCGGGCCTTTGTTTCCATATAGATCTTGCCGATGTATTCGCCGATGACACCCAGGCAGACCAGCTGCACGCCGCCCACAAAGCAGACGATGCAGATGGTGGAGGCCCAGCCGGCCACCACGCTGCCCATGGCCGCCTGCACGATGGCCCAGATCACGCCGATGAAGCTGATGAGGCTGACCACGATGCCTGCCCCAGTGATGAGCCGGATGGGCTTGTTGGAAAGGCTGGTGATGCCATCAAAGGCCAGCGCCAGCATTTTGCGCAGGGGATAGTGGCTCTCACCGGCCAGCCGCTCGTGCCGCTCATAGAACACCTGCTCACTCTTGTAGCCCACCAGCGGCACCATGCCGCGCAGGAAGATATTGACCTCCTTGTAGTCGGCAAAGCTGTCCAGCACCCGGGCGCTGATGAGCCGGTAGTCGGCGTGGTTGAACACGATATCCGCGCCAAGGGCATTCATCAGGTGGTAGAAGCCCTCGGCAGTGAACCGCTTGAAGAAGGTGTCGGTGTCCCGGCGGCTGCGCACGCCGTAGACCACCTCGGCACCGTCCAGATATTTCTGTACCATCTCGTCCATGGCGTTGATGTCATCCTGACCATCGCAGTCGATGGAGATGGTGATGTCGCAGTTATTGGCGCGGGCCTCCATCAGGCCCGCCAGCACGGCGTTCTGGTGGCCCCGGTTCCGGCTCTGGGAAATGCCGATGAAATGCGCATCCTGCTTTGCAAAGCCGCAGATGAGCTCCCAGGTCTTGTCGCGGGAACCATCGTTGACGAACAGCACCCGGCTCTTGTCGCTGATCATGCCTTTTTCGGTGAGGCTGGTGATCTTTTGCAGGAACATCGGCGCTGTAATGGGCAGCACCTGCTCTTCGTTGTAGCAGGGGATCACGATCCAGAGAATTGGTTTAGACATAGTTATAGATCACTTTCCTTTTATAGAATCATCTGCCGCAGAGCTTCCGGCTCCAGCAGCTTGAAGCTGGAACGGTAGGTATCCAGCAGGCCATCCCGCTGCATCAGGCTCAGCTCCCGGGAAAGGGCGCTGCGGTCACAGTTGAGGTAATCGGCCAACTGGATGCGGGAGAAGGGGATGGTAAAGGTCATGCTGCCCTGTTGCTCGGCCTCGCTGAGCAGGTAGGCGCAGACCTTGGCCCGCAGGGTCTTCATCACCAGCAGGTCCACCCGGCGGGAGAGCAGGAAATATTTATCGCTGATGGTCCGCACCAGATTCTGCAGCAGGCGCTGGCGGGCAGCGGAGCCGTCCGGCTGGAGCAGCTTCTCGTAGGGGAAAAGCAGGGCCTCGCAGGGGGCGGATGCCACCACCGTGACCGGGCTGTCCAGGCTGGAACCGCCCAGCACGTCGCCAAACACGCCCCCCGGCCCCATGTGGGTGATGGGGATCCGTGCCCCGCCCGGTGCCGGGCGGTAGGCCTCGATGCTTCCGGTCAGCACAACGCCGACCCGGCGGCTGGGGGCCCCGGCCTGCACCAGCGCCTCGCCCCGGCCATAACTGCGGATGCAGGCCCCAAGCTCACTGAGCAGGGGGCGCAGTTCCCCGGCAGAGATCCCGGCAAAAAGAGAGGTGGATTGTAACAGCGGCAGATAGTTTTCCATGTCAGTTCCGTGAGGTTTTCCCCGGGCCCTCACCGCCCTTCTGCAATTCCGTTGCATGGGCAACGGTATTTTTAGCTCCATTATAGTAAACTTGAGCGCGTAAAGCAAATGATTTTGCAAAATTTACAAATTTTGTTTCTGGTTGGAACAACAAAGAGAGGAAGGAATCTGAACCATGATGAAAAAACTGACCTCCCTGCTGCTGTCGGCTGCGCTGATGATCAGCCTGCTGGCCTGCGGGGCTTCTGCCGCCAAAACAAAAAGCGGCGTGCGCATTGCGGGTCTGAAGGGCCCCACCACCATGGGTCTGGTCAATCTGCTGGATATGGAGCGCAGCGGCAAGGCCAGCCAGCACTACGACCTGCAGCTCTACGGTGCAGCGGACGAGATCGTGCCCAAGCTCATCAAGGGTGAACTGGATATGGCCGCCATCCCTGCCAATCTGGCCGCGACCCTTTACCAGAAGACCAATGGCGGCATCCAGGTGATGGCCGTGAACACACTGGGCG
Source organism: Faecalibacterium hominis (ex Afrizal et al. 2022) (assembly GCF_049545105.1). Classification (NCBI taxonomy): domain Bacteria; kingdom Bacillati; phylum Bacillota; class Clostridia; order Eubacteriales; family Oscillospiraceae; genus Faecalibacterium; species Faecalibacterium hominis (ex Afrizal et al. 2022). The sequence continues at coordinate 2,512,060 of NZ_CP186860.1, forward strand.
TGCTGTATGTGGTGGAAAAGGGTGACAGCATCCACAGCTTTGCCGACCTGAAGGGCCGCACCATCCTGTCCACCGGCAAGGGCACCACGCCGGAGTATGTTCTGCGCTATCTGCTCACCAAGAATGGCCTGGACCCCGATAAGGATGTGAAGATCGAGTATTACAGCGAGGCATCTGAGGTGACCGCCCAGATGGCCGCCTCCAAAAAGGATGCCATTGCCGTTCTGCCCCAGCCCTATGTGACCGCCGCCCAGCTGAAGGACAGCAGCCTGCGGGTGGTGCTGGATCTGACCAAGGAGTGGAACAAGGTCTGCGACACCCAGCTCATCACGGGTGTCACTGTTGTCCGCACCGAGTACGCCAAAGAGAACCCGGACATCGTGGCAAATTTCCTGCGGGATTACGAGAAGAGCATCAAGGCCGCCCAGACAGATGTTGCCGGTACGGCGGCTCTCTGCGAGGAGACCGGCGTGGTGGCCAAAAAGGCCATTGCCCAGAAGGCGCTGCCCCAGTGCAACATCGTTTACCGTGTGGGGGACGAGATGAAGGCCGATGTCAACGCCTACCTCAAGGTGCTGTATGATGCTTCCCCCGCTGCAGTGGGCGGCAAGCTGCCGGATGCAAACTTCTACTACACCAAGGCCACGCCCGGCCAGGTGTTCTGGAAAAGCGTCCAGCGCAGTTTTCAGTAAACCGGTAAAAAGGAGAGCCGTGCAGCCGCACGGCTCTTTTTGAGTGAGAACGGAGCAGGTAAAATGAAACAGACAAAAAAACGCCGCACAGGGCTGCTGGCAGCGGCGGTGTTCTGGCTGGCCGTTTGGCAGGCGGCGGCCATGGCCATCGGGCAGGAGGTCTTTCTGGTGTCACCCATTCAGGCGGCGGGCACCCTGATGGAGCTGCTGCCGCAGGCCGATTTCTGGCAGCGGGTGGGGTTCAGCGCCGGGCATATCCTGCTGGGTTTTGCGCTGGGCGTGGTGGTCAGCGTTCTGCTGGCGGCTTCCGCCGAGCGCTGGGCCTGGGTGGACACGCTGCTGGCCCCGGTCATCCAGCTGGTCAAGGCCACGCCGGTGGCCAGCTTCATCATTCTGGCGCTGGTGTGGGTCAGCGGGCGGTCGCTCTCCATCCTCATCAGCTTTCTGATGGTCCTGCCCGTGCTGTACAGTGCCGTGCGCACCGGCATCGAGAGCGCGGACGTGCAGCTGCTGGAAATGGCACAGGTGTTCCGTCTGTCGCTGGCCCGGCGGGTCAAAGCCATCTGGCTGCCCGCCATTCTGCCAGCCTTCCGGCAGGGGTGCAGCGTGGCGCTGGGCATCTGCTGGAAGAGCGGTGTGGCCGCCGAGGTCATCGGCCTGCCCGATGGCAGCATCGGAGATGCCCTCTACCGGGCAAAGATCACACTCTCTACCGGGGAGCTGTTCGCCTGGACGTTCGTCATCATCCTGCTGAGCGCAGGCTTTGAGAAGCTGTTTCTGGCCCTGCTGGACAAGGCAGTGGCCCGTGTGTTGGGAGAGGATGTGACGAAAAATGATTAACAAACTGGAAATTTGCGGATTAACAAAACGCTTTGGAGAAAAAACGCTCTTTGAGGATCTGGATCTGACCCTTGCGGAGCCTGCCATCCTCTGGGCCCCCAGCGGCTGGGGCAAGACCACCCTGCTCCGCATCCTGATGGGGCTGGAAGTACCGGATTCCGGCACGGTGCAGGGCGTGGGCCGGGTCGGCGCTGTCTTTCAGGAGGATCGGCTCTGCCCGCAGCTGACCGCCGTGCAGAACGTGGAACTGGTGCTCCCGGAGGGGAAAACACAATACAAAACGCAAATCGTGTCGGATTTTCAACGATTTGGATATGATAAGCAGGCGCTTGCCCTGCCTGCCCGGAAGCTTTCCGGCGGGCAGAAGCGCCGTGCGGCCCTGCTCCGCGCCCTCTGGGCCGGGTGCGATACCCTGCTGCTGGACGAACCCTTCACCGGCATGGACCCCGAGACCATGAAAAAAGCCGCAGCGCTCCTGAAAGAGCGCCGCGGCGAACGGGCTGTTCTGTTGGCCACCCATGACCGGGAAGCCATCCGGGAGCTGGGGTGGAGGGTCATTGACCTGACGTAAGCGATTGTATTTTGTCAGAAAATATGATATCCTAAAAATACAGCTTTTAAGCTGTCATCAGGTGTTGCCTTAAACGTAGGCGGCTGAACGCTCCTTACCGAACCGCAAAGGTTTTACTTACTGGTAAACAGGCATCGGGAGGGCGGCTTTTTTGGGCGCACAATCCCGACGCTTCGGCGAAAGGAGGAATGCGCATGACTTTGTCAGAAGTGCTGCTGCTGTTGACATTTGTTTCCAGCGTAGCATATGGTGTTTTTGACATCACATGGAAAATCAGCCATGACGACAAAAGATATAAAAACAAAAAAGACTGACCGCCATCTATGCTTCCCCAAGCAAATCGGTCAATCTTTTTTGATACGAGTAACGTAAGGAGCTAGCCGTTTGGAGGGCAGCACCTTTTGTAATTTCAGTATATACGTTTTAACGTAAATTGTCAAGCAAAAGTCACAGCAGCTCTGCCAGAATGCTGTTCTGCACAATGAGCCCGGCGGGGGTGAGGGCAAGGGTGCTGCCATCGAAGGTGGCATAGCCGGATTTCACACAGTTCTTCACAAAGGCGAGCTGGGCGGTGGAAAACTCTTTCCCGTAGCGGGCCTTATAGGCGGCAAGATCCAGCCCCTTGCGCAGCCGCAGCTGTAAAATGAGATAGTCCTCTGCGCCGCAGCCTCCGTCCATGACGGGGGCTGCTTTGTCGTTCAGGAAGGCCTCGGTGTCGGCGGGGTAATAGAATCGTCTGCCGCCCATGCAGGAGTGCGCCGCCGGGCCAAGGCCGAGGTAATCCCCACAGTCCCAGTAGATGAGGTTGTGCCTGCCCTCATAGCCGGGCTTTGCAAAGTTCGAGATCTCATACTGCCGGTATCCGTGGTGCTCCAGGTGTTCCACGGCGTAGAGGTAAAAGTCTGCTGCTTCGTCGGGGGAGGGCAGGCCCTCGGGTGGGTGCCTGCCAAAGGCGGAATCCGGTTCGATTTTTAAGAGGTAAGCGGAGATGTGCGCTGCCCCGCCCTCCGCAATGAGCTCCAGTGTCTCGTCGAATTCGGCCTGCGTATAATGGGGGAGGGCCAGCATGATGTCGCCGCTGATGTTGGTAAAGCCTGCCCGCCGTGCCGCCGCAAAAGCTGCCCGGGCCTGCCGGGCGGTGTGGGGGCGGCCCAGCGTTTTCAGCTGGCTGTCCCGGGCCGACTGTACCCCGAAAGAGATGCGGTTCACCCCGGCTTCCCGGAAACCGCACAGGGCCTGCTCGGTCACGGTCTCAGGGTTGGCCTCCAGCGTGATCTCTGCCCCGGGTGCCGGAGCTGCCGCCGCAATGAGCCGGGCGGCATCGGCAGGGGAGAGCAGGCTGGGGGTGCCGCCGCCAAAATAGATCGTGTCCGGGTGAAGAGGTGCTTCCGGCGCAAAGCGGGCAAGCTCCCGCAGAAGGGCATCCACATACTGGGTGGGTACACCGCGCTGGCCGGGGGCAGAATAGAAATCGCAGTACCGGCATTTGGAAAAACAGTAGGGAATATGCAGATAAAGTCCAAGAGACATACAATATCACAGCCTTTTTCACGAAACGTTCATTTCTATGCAGTATACTATAAAACGTAGACCGGAGCAAGGCGGAATGCCCGCCCCGGCAAAAAGACTGGAGGAGTTCCACAATGGATTACAGAAATTATGACCGCGGCTATGCGGAGCCCACGATGAGCGCATCGGACTATATGACCCGCACCTACCGCTGGATGGCCTGCGGCCTGCTCATCACCTTCGCCATGGCCTATCTCACTGCGACGACCTCGCTCATCTATCTGGTCGATTCGCTCTATCTTGTGCTGACCATTGCGGAGCTGGCGCTGGTGATCGTGCTGAGCTCCCGGGTGCAGACCATGTCGGTGGGAGCTGCCCGCGCGGCCTTTTTCGGTTATGCACTACTCAACGGCATGGTGCTGAGCTACTATTTCCTCGTTTTCTCGGCAAGCACCCTGATCATGGCGCTGCTGGCAACGTCCCTTTACTTTGGGCTGATGGCTGTTTACGGCACCACCACCCATAAGGACCTGACCGGCTGGGGCCCCCGCCTGATGATGGCTCTGGTTGCCATGATCATCACCGGTTTTGTGGGGATGCTGTTCGGCTTCGGCTTTGGCGGCTCGGTGCTCTACTGCGGCATCGGTCTGGTGGTGTTCATGCTGCTGACCGCTTACGATACCCAGAAGCTGCAGCAGATGTACAGCTACTACTCCGCTGATGCTGAGATGGCCGAAAAGGCTTCCATCTATGGCGCGCTGACCCTGTATCTGGACTTCATCAACATCTTCCTGTATGTTGTCCGCCTGATGGGCAACAACCGCCGCCGCAGCTGATCTGTGTATTTCAGCCCTCTCCGTCAAGGCCTCAGGCTTTGACGGAGAGGGTTTTCTTTTTATAAAATGTGTATAAACCCGGTTCCGGAATCGCATACTGCAATCAGAAAATCAACCGAAACCATGACGGATTGGAGTAACGAACATGGAACAGATCAGGAAATTTCTGCGGGACAAAGGGTTTGCACTGGCACTGCTGGCCTGTCTGGTGGCGGCAGCGGCAGCGGGGGTCTGGGCGGTGCGCACCGTGCGCGACGAGCTGGACAAGAACCTTTCGGGCCTGAAGACACCGGACAGCACATCCACGGCCCCCGGCATCGATGAGGGGCTTTCCACCACCACGCCACAGGAGGACGAAACAACATGGGAATGGCCGACCGAACCCGCCGCAAACAGTGTAAGCAATGTGCCCAAGGCGGCCTCCTCGGCATCGCGGAGTGCATCTTCGGCCTCCTCTGTGCCGCAGGCTGGCTCTGGCTCGGTGCGCGAACCATCCGCGCTGCAAGGTGCATCCTCGCCTGCCAGCAGTTCGGCAGCGCCTGCTTCCACGCAGCCGATCTCTGGCAGGGTGCTCAATGGATACAGCGGCGATGAGCTGGTCTACAACAAGACCCTGGGCGACTGGCGTACCCACAACGGCATCGACTATGCCTGCGCAAAGGATGCTGCCGTCCAAAGCCCCACGGCGGGCACGGTGGTGCTGGCCGGTTCCGATGGCAGCTGGGGCCCCACTGTGGCGATCAAGGACAGTGCGGGCCGTGTCTGGCGACTCTGCGGCGTGGCCAGCCCGGCGGTGAAGGAGGGCGAGACGGTCAGTGCCGGGCAGACATTGGGCAAAGTGGGCAGCGTCAGCTGTGAATGCGCCGAGGAAAGCCATATCCATCTGGAAGTGAAGCAGGACGACAGTTATCTTGACCCCGCAAAACTGATGCAGTGACCCCAAGCGGCAGACACGACCGTCTGCCGCTTTTCTGTGCCTTTCCAAAGGAATGCAGATTGCAATTGCGGGCCGATTCTGGTATGATAAACTAGAACAAATTTCGACAGGCAGTGAATTGCGGGAGGAACCAGAATGGCAAAGGTGTTGATCGTGGGGGCCGGTGCGGCCGGGCTGATGGCGGCGGGGGCCGCTGTGCGGCAGGGGCATCAGGTAACGGTGCTGGAGCATACCGACAAGCCCGGTCAGAAGATCCTGGTCACGGGCAAGGGGCGCTGCAATGTGACCAACGACTGCACCGCAGAGGAGTTTCTGCACCATGTCCGCACCAATCCGCGCTTTCTGTTCTCCTCGCTGGGGGCGTTCCCGCCCGCCAGGACCATGGAGCTGTTCGAGAGCCTGGGCGTGGAGCTGAAGGTGGAGCGCGGCCGCCGGGTGTTCCCGGTGTCCGACAAAGCCGAAGAGATCCGGCAGGCACTGCTCCGCTACGCACAGGACGCGGAGATCGTCTATGACGGGGCAAAAAAGCTGCTTCTGGAAGAGCTGCCCCCGGAGCCGGAAGCCGCCCCTGCCGTGCCGGAAAATCCGCACCATCCCAAAAAGAAAAAAGCCGGGCCTGCCCTGCGGTGTGTCGGTGTGCGGGGGACTTCCGGGAAAGAATACCGGGCCGATGCCGTGCTGGTGGCTACCGGCGGTGTGAGCTACCCCACCACCGGCTCCACCGGTGACGGCTACCGGCTGGCCCGGCAGGCCGGGCACACCCTTGTGGAGCCGGTGCCCAGTCTGGTCAGTCTGGTCAGCCATGACCCGGACTGCAAAAAGATGATGGGGCTTGCCCTGAAAAATGTGACCCTGACCCTTTTTGAGGACGGCAAGGACATCTTTGAGGAGCAGGGCGAGATGCTGTTCACCCACTTTGGCATCAGCGGCCCGTTGACCCTGAGCGCGTCCAGCCATCTGGGCGATATGAAAAAGCACAAGTACCACGCCGAGATCGACCTGAAGCCCGCCCTGAGCGAGGAGCAACTCTATGACCGCATCACCCGGGATTTTGCCCTGTTGGCCAACCATGCCGCCCAGGGGGCGCTGGTCAAGCTGCTGCCTGCCAGTATGCAGCCGGTCATGGTGGCGCGCTGGGGCATTGACCCCGCCACAAAGGCCAACCAGATCACCCGGGAGCAGAAACGGGAGCTGGTGCGCCTGATGAAGCACTGGAACGTGCCCATCGATGCCCGGGGCGACCTGGCCCATGCGGTCATCACTTCCGGCGGCGTGTCCGTGCGGGAGGTGGACCCCAGGACCATGCAGAGCAAGAAGGCGCTGGGCCTTTACTTTGCAGGTGAGGTGCTGGATGTGGATGCCTATACCGGCGGCTACAACCTGCAGATCGCTTTCTGTACGGCGCAGAGCTTTGCGAGGAATCTGGACTAAACCTCTCAGTCATCTGCGCTTCGCTTGATGTCAGCTCCCCTAGTAGGGGAGCCCTTGGCATTACGTAAAGTTTATACTGACCGATAAAAGAAAAGCTTATATTATAAAAGGAGCGTATCAAATGGTTTCAGTTGCAATCGACGGCCCTGCGGGGGCAGGCAAATCCACCCTGGCGCGGCGGCTGGCCGCAGAGATGGGCTACATCTATGTGGATACCGGTGCCATGTTCCGCACCATCGGCCTGTATGCCCTGCGCAAGGGCGTGGACCCGAAGGACAATGCGGCGGTCAACACCCTGCTGCCGGAGGTCGGCCTGCGGGTGGACTGCATTGACGGGGAGCAGCATATCTATCTGAACGGCGAGGACGTGAGCACCGCCATCCGCACGGAGGAGGCCGGCATGGCCGCCTCTGCCGTGGGTGCCAACCCGGAAGTCCGCGCCTTCCTGCTGGAGCTGCAGCGCGGCATGACCAAGACCCAGAACGTCCTGATGGATGGCCGGGATATCGGCACTGTGGTGCTGCCGGATGCCACTGTCAAGATCTTCCTGACCGCTGCCCCCGAAGCCCGGGCCAGACGGCGCTGGCTGGAATACCAGCAGAAGGGGATGGAGGTCGCCTTTGAGGATGTGCTGGCTGATGTGAAGCAGCGGGACTATCAGGACACCCACCGTGCCGCCGCCCCCCTGAAGCAGGCCGAGGATGCAGTGCTGCTGGATACCTCTGACCTCAACTTTGAGCAGAGCCTTGCGGCGATGAAAAAGATTATTGCAGAAAAGGTTAATTAAATGGTACTATATTACATACTGCTGCCGCTGGCCTGGCTGGTGTTCCACATCGGCTTCCGGGTCCATACCGTTGGCCGCGAGAACCTGCGCAAGGTGCAGACCAAAGGCTGCATCATTGCCCCCAACCACGTTTCAGCCATTGACCCGGTGTTCATCGTCATCAGCCGGTTCTGGGGCAGGCGGATGCTCGTTTTTGCCAAAAAGGAGCTGTTTGAGATCAACGTCCTGCTCACCTGGTTCTTCCGCTGCTGCGGCGCGCTCTGCGTGCGCGGCACCAAGGAGGAGCTGGAGATCATTGACCGGACCGTGGAGGCCTGCCGGGCGGGGGAGACTTTGCTCATCTTCCCGGAGGGCACCCGCGAAAAAGAGGGCAGGCTCCTGCCGCCCAAGAGCGGCCTGTTTGTCATTGCGGCGCAGGCTGGGGTGGATGTAGTGCCGGTGCGCATCCGCTACGATACGCCGGACGGGAAGATGCGGCTGTTCTGCCGGGTGAACGTCATCTACGGCGAGCCGATGCCCGCCGCCCAGTTCGCCATGGAGAGCCGCCGGGATATGAAGGTGCTCCGGGCCAATAAGCAGGCACTGCTGGATGCCTGGGAGAATTTGAAGTAAGAGGTTTGGAGAAGGAGAAACGCTATGGAAATTCGTCTTGCCAAAACCGCCGGCTTCTGCTTTGGCGTGAACCGTGCGGTGGAGCTGACCTACAATCTGCTGAACGAGGGCCATAAGGTGGCAACGCTGGGCCCGCTGATCCATAACCCGCAGGCGGTGGCCGATATGGAAAGGCGCGGTGCGCTGGTGGCCGATACCGTGAACGATATCCCCACCGGGTACGAGGTCATCATCCGCAGCCACGGCGTGCCCCGCACCATCTATGATACTTTGGAGCAGCGCGGCCTTGTTTACCACGATGCCACCTGCCCCTTTGTGAAGAAGATCCAGAGCATTGCCGCCCGGGCCGAGGCCGAGGGCGCGGTGCTTCTGGTGGCCGGTGATGCTGCCCACCCTGAAGTGCAGGGCATCGTGGGCCATACCCGGGGAGAGGTATTTGTGTTCAGTGATCTGGACGAGTTGAAGGCCTGGAAAGGCCCCTCTGACCCCCAAAAGCCCATTTTTGCGGTTGCACAGACCACATTTCAGGTAACAAAATGGCAAGAAAGTTCGGAGTTTCTCAAAAAAGCCTATACAAACGCCCGAATTTTTGATACAATATGTAATGCGACGTGGGCGAGGCAACAGGAAGCGGAAGACCTCAGCCAACAATGCGACATCATTGTTGTCATTGGCGGTCATCATTCTTCCAATACCCAAAAGCTGGTACAGGTCGCCGCAAAGCATACGAAAGCCGTGACGGTCGAGACAGCGAGCGAACTTCGGCCGGAATGGTTTGCAGATGTAAAAACGGCGGGCGTAACAGCAGGGGCTTCAACGCCATCGTCTATTATTGAGGAGGTACTTAACAGTATGAGCGCAGAAATCAATGACAGCATGAGCTTCGAGGAGATGCTGAACGCATCCGAGGAGAAGCGTGTTCATGCAGGCAGTATTGTGAAAGGAATCGTGACCAGCATCTCTGCCAACGAGATCCAGGTGGATATCGGAGCCAAGCAGACCGGCTTTGTCAAGCTGAGCGAGCTGACCGATGATTCCTCCGCCAAGGTCGAAGACCTGGTGAAGGTTGGCGATGAGCTGGACCTCATCGTCGAGAAGGTTATGGACCAGGACGGCGTTATCCAGCTCTCCCGCAAGAAGCTCGCATCTCGCAAGGGCATGGAAGAGATCGCCAAGGCTGCTGAATCCGGCGAGGTCGTCGAGGGCGATGTCACCGAGTTCAACAAGGGCGGCGTTGTCGTCAACGTCAAGGGTGTTAAGGTGTTCGTTCCCCGTTCTCAGGCCACGATGCGCCGTGACGAGGACTACACTGCTCTGGTTGGCCAGCATGTCCAGCTGGTCGTTACCGAGTGCTCCGGCCGCAAGATCGTCGGCAGCATCAACAAGGTCACCGCTGAGCAGAACAAGGCAAAGCGTGAGGAGTTCTGGGCAAATGTCGAGGTGGGCAAGACCTACACCGGCGTTGTCAAGAGCCTGACCTCTTACGGTGCATTCGTCGATATCGGCGGTGTGGACGGCCTGTGCCACATCAGCGAGCTGAGCTGGAACCGCATCAAGCATCCCTCCGAGGTTGTCTCCGTTGGTGACACCATCGAAGTGTATGTGAAGGACATCGACACCGAGAACCACAAGGTCTCTCTGGGCTACAAGAAGGCTGAGGACAACCCCTGGGAGCAGCTGAAGAACAACTACCCCATCGGCAGCACCTTCCATGCTCCGGTCGTGTCTCTGACCAAGTTCGGTGCATTCGTCCGCATCCTGCCGGGTGTTGACGGTCTGGTCCACATCAGCGAGATCAGCAATGATCGCGTTGAGAAGGTCTCCGACGCACTGAAGGTCGGCGATATGGTCGATGTGAAGCTGCTGGATGTTGACTTCGACAAGAAGCGCATCAGCCTGTCCATGAAGGCTCTGCTGAACGACGACGCTGAGTAATCAGTCCGTGGTTCGCTGAGTTTCAGACACAATGCGACTGCAGCCCCGTTGCCGGGTAACGGCGGCGGGGCTGTTTTTGTTAAGCGGATTGCCCTCTCCGTCATTGCTTCCGCAATGACGGAGAGGGTGAGGATGCTGACAGGAAAGATATTTTTATGTTCAAATGGATCAAAAAGCATTATGAGGTCCTGTCCTACCTGATCTTCGGCGTGCTGACCACCCTGCTGAATATTGTGCTGTACGCCCTGTTCAACAGGCTGTTCGGCTACACCGCCGCCAACAGCTGGGGCAATGTGCTGGACAACATCCTCTGCATCCTGTTTGCCTATGCCACCAACCGGGCGTTCGTCTTCCGCAGCAAGACCCGTGGCCGGGAGATGGCACGGGAGTTCGGCACATTTGTCACCTGCCGTCTGGGCACAATGCTGGTGGATACGGTGATCATGCTGGTGCTCGGCAATCTGCTGGCGGCCCAGGGCGCGGCGTTGATGGAAAACCTGATGGGCGGTGTGCTGGGTGTGCTGGCCCGCTGGTTTGGCCCGGATACGGTGGTGCACGCCGTTCAGGCTTCGAGTGTGGCTTCGGCGGCGGATGGATCTGCTGCCATTGCCATCATCGGCGGTGCAGACGGCCCCACGGCCATCTTTGTCACTACCCTCTACGATGCGCAGGAGCTGTGGGGTCTGTGCGTCAAGGTGTTCTCCAACGTGGTGGTCGTGGTGCTGAACTATGTGTTCAGCAAGCTGATCATCTTTAAGAAGAAGTAACTCCCTCTGTCTGCACCTACGGTGCAGCCACCTCCCTCTGGGAGGGAGGCATTGCCTTGCATTTGCCGACAAGGCTCCCTCTCAGAGGGAGCTGTCACCGAAGGTGACTGAGGGAGTTTTAAGTAACAAAACAATGGAGGTACGGTATTATGAAACGTGGTCTGAAAGGTTTTGCATTCCTGGTTTCCGGTCTTGTTCTGGGCATCATTGGTGCCACTGCGTCCGTAACGGCAATTGCCCTGAGCGCTGTGGGCATGGCAAAGGTCCGCCGTGCCAGCAAGAATTGATGGAGGAAAATAATATGACCCGTGAAGAAATCCTCTCCCATGTCGATCATACCCTGCTGAAGCCTGAGGCCACCTGGCCCCAGATCCAGACCATCTGTGATGAGGCCATTGCCAACCACACCGCATCCGTCTGCATCAACACCTGCTATGTAAAGCAGGCGGTCGAGTATATGGCGGGCCGCATCCCGGTGTGCTGCGTGGTGGGCTTCCCTCTGGGTGCCATGGATACCGCCAGCAAGGCCTTTGAGGCCAAGACTGCCATTGAGAACGGCGCTGCCGAGGTGGACATGGTCATCAACATCGGCCGCCTGAAGAACAAGGAATACGATGCAGTCCGTGAGGACATCCGTGCTGTGAAGCAGGCTGTGGGCGACAAGGTACTCAAGGTCATCATTGAGACCTGCCTGCTGACCGACGAGGAAAAGGAAAAGATGTGCGACATCGTCTGCGAGGCGGGCGCTGACTACATCAAGACCAGCACCGGCTTCTCCACCGCAGGCGCTACCTTCCACGATGTGGAGCTGATGGTCAAGGGTGTGCATGGCCGCTGCAAGGTCAAGGCTGCCGGCGGCATCTCCACCGTGGAGGATATGGAAAAGTTCCTCGCTCTGGGCGCAGACCGTCTGGGCACTTCCCGTGCGGTCAAGCTGCTGAACGGCGAACAGGCTAAGGGTTACTAAGAGAGCTTCGGGAAACTCCCGGTACTTCTAGGGGAAATCCTAATCAATTTCGTTGAGATGTCTAAAAAGAGTGATACTCTTCTTGACAATCTGACGAAGAGATGATAAGATATCTCTCGGAAAACAACTGAATACCGACTTATCAAGAGCGGCTGAGGGGACAGGCCCTGTGAAGCCCGACAACCTGTGCGAAAGCATAAGGTGCCAAATCCTGCGGGAAACCGAAAGATAAGAGTGCAAACGCTCAGAGCTTCGGTTCTGAGCGTTTTTGTTTGCGCAAACTTGATGGACGTGTATGAAGCTGTGCAAGATTCACCACACACATGGAGGACAAAATTTATGGCAAGACACCTGTTTACTTCTGAGTCCGTCACCGAGGGACATCCGGACAAGATCTGCGACCAGATCTCCGATGCCATCCTGGACGAGATCCTGACCCACGATCCCGATGCCCGCGTGGCCTGCGAGACCTGCGCTTCCACCGGTCTGGTCCACATTATGGGCGAGATCACCACCAACTGCTATGTCGATTTCCAGAAGATCGTCCGCGAGGTCATCTCTGACATCGGTTACACCCGTGCAAAGTACGGCTTTGACGCTGACACCTGTGCCGTGATCTCCAACATCGACGGCCAGAGCCCCGATATTGCACTGGGCACCAACGACCAGGTCGGCGGTGCCGGTGACCAGGGCATGATGTTCGGCTATGCCTGCGATGAGACCCCTGAGCTGATGCCCATGCCCATCAGCCTGGCCCACAAGCTGGCCAAGAAGCTGACCGAGGTGCGCAAGAGCGGCGAACTGGATTACCTGCGCCCGGATGGCAAGAGCCAGGTGACCGTGGAGTACGACGAGAACAACAAGCCCATCCGGGTGGATGCAGTCGTCATCTCCAGCCAGCACAGTGAGAACGTGACCATGGAGCAGCTCCGGGCCGATATCATGGAGAAGGTCATCAAGGCCACCATCCCTGCCGAGCTGCTGGATGAGAACACCAAGTACTACATCAACCCCACCGGCCGCTTTGTTGTGGGCGGCCCGCAGGGTGACAGCGGCCTGACCGGCCGCAAGATCATCGTTGACACCTACGGCGGCTACGCCCGCCACGGCGGCGGCGCATTCTCCGGCAAGGACCCCAGCAAGGTGGACCGCAGTGCCGCTTACGCAACCCGCTGGGTTGCCAAGAACATCGTGGCTGCCGGTCTGGCCAAGCAGTGTGAGGTGCAGGTGGCCTATGCCATCGGCGTGGCAAAGCCTGTGTCCATCATGGTGGATACCTTTGGCACCGGTACCGTGGCCGATGAGAAGATCGAGCAGGCAGTGGAGAAGGTCTTTGACCTGACCCCCGCCGCCATCATCCGTGACCTCGGCCTGCGGAAGCCCATCTACCGCAAGCTGGCCGCCTACGGCCACATGGGCCGCGAGGATCTGGGCGTGAAGTGGGAGAACACCGACCGCGTGGATGAGCTCAAGGCCGCTGTTGCAGCGCTGTAAAACTGAAACGCAAAGCGCCCTGTACCGTGAAAGGTGCAGGGCGCTTTTCTATGGTGGGCGGCAGACAAACAAAAAACGCTCCCCCGTGCAGGTGGGGAAGCGTTTTTTGTTTGTCCTTTTCAGGACAGGGTAAATGATAAGAAGGTAAATGAAGAAAATAGCATAATAATAGAAGGATGAACAACAGGAGTACCGGAAAGGAAAGCGCGTCGTTTCGCTTTGTATCCAACTGACGCTCCTGTTGGATACAAGATAACACTTTTCACAGAAAAATACAAGAGCTTTTTTGAAAAAAGTTCTCTTGTTCGAGAAAAAAATGCAATTTTGTCACAACGCACAAAAATGGGAGAGATACATTTGGCAAAGTGATGAAACAAGCACGGGCAGGGGGAAGAGGTCCGGAATTGCAGAAGCTGATTCTTTACAACAGGATGCGGCTGTGTTATGATGGATACATCTATGAGAAAAGGACGCTCTGCGGCCCGGAAGGGCAGAAAAGGTGTGGGAAGAAGCGAGGAATAGAATGGAACATACGATCGCACAAAACAAGGCCCCGTGCTTTGGCGGGCGGGCCCCGCTGTTCAGCCAGCGTGACCTGCTCAGGCTGGTGGGGCCGCTGCTGGTGGAGCAGCTGCTGGCCGTGACGGTGGGCATGGCCGATACCATGATGGTTTCCCGCTGCGGCGAAGCCGCCATCTCGGGTGTCAGCCTGGTGGATATGATCAACAACCTCATCATCGTGCTGTTTGCGGCGCTGGCCACCGGCGGCGCGGTGGTGGTCAGCCAGTATCTGGGTGCAAAGGAGCAGAAGCACGCCAACGCAAGCTCGGGTCAGCTGATCCTGCTCAGCGCTCTGCTGGGCGTGGGTGTGGGGGTGTTCTGCTTTGTGCTGGCCCGTCCCATGATCCGGCTGTGCTATGGCAGCATCGATGCCGACGTACTGGAGGCCGGTGTGCTCTACCTGCGCATCACGGCGGTCAGCTACCCGTTCCTGGCCATGTACAATGCCGGTGCTGCGCTCTTCCGCAGCATGGGCAACTCCAAAATCTCCATGCAGATCAGCATCCTGATGAACATCATCAACATCGTGGGCAATGCGGTCTGCATCTTTGTGCTGGGCATGGGCGTGGACGGCGTTGCCTGGCCCAGCGTCCTCTCCCGTGCTGTGGCGGCGGTGCTCATCCTGAACCGCTGCTACCAGAAGGGCCATATGCTCACCGTGCCCAAAACGTTCCGGCTGGATGGCCGGATGGCAAAGCGCATCCTGGGCATCGGCATCCCGTCCGCCTTTGAGAACAGCCTGTTCCAGGCGGGCCGCATTCTGGTGGTCAGCATGATCTCCACCTTCGGCACCGTGCAGATCGCCGCCAATGCCGTGGCAAACAATCTGGACGGCGTGGGCTGCATCCCGGGGCAGGCCATTGGTCTGGCCATGATCACGGTGGTGGGCCGCTGCGTTGGCGCAGGGGACAATGAGCAGACCGTTTTCTACACCCGCAAGCTGCTGCTCTGGGCTTACCTCTCTATGGGAATCTTCAACGGCGGCATCCTGCTCTTCCTCAAGCCGCTGGTGGGCATCTACGCCCTCTCCGGTGAGACCATGGCGCTGGCCATCCTGCTGGTGCAGATCCACGCAGGCAGCGGCCTGTTCCTGTGGCCGGCCTCCTTTGTTCTGCCCAACGCCCTGCGCGCGGCCAACGATGTAAAATTTACCATGGTGGTCTCTGTGCTCAGCATGGCTGTCTGGCGGCTGGGATTCAGCTACCTGCTCTGTGTCAGGATGGGCTGGGGCGCTGTGGGTGTCTGGATCGCCATGGTCATTGACTGGGTCTGCCGTGTCATCTGCTTTGTGGCGCGCATGAAGAGCGGCGCATGGAAAACAAAATATCAGGCATAAGAAAGGAACAGGATATGAAACTGATCAGCTGGAACGTCAATGGCCTGCGGGCCTGCCTGACCCACGATTTTGCCGCAAGCTTCGCGGCGCTGGATGCCGACATCTTCTCGGTGCAGGAGACCAAGATGCAGCCGGGGCAGGCTGATTTTGCCCCCGAGGGCTACACCGAGTACACCTACTCCGCCGAGAAAAAGGGCTACTCCGGCACGGCATGCTGGTGTAAAACGGCCCCGCTGGCCGTGACCACCGGCATCGGCAGGGAGGAGCACGACCACGAGGGCCGGGTGCTGACGCTGGAATATCCCGGCTTCTATCTGGTCAACTGCTACACGCCCAACAGCCAGGACGGCCTGAAGCGGCTGGACTACCGCATGACCTGGGAGGATGCGTTCCGGGCTTACCTGCTGGAGCTGGACGCGAAAAAGCCGGTCATCCTCTGCGGTGACCTGAACGTGGCCCACACTGAGATCGACATCAAGAATGCGAAGACCAATCGGATGAGCGCGGGCTTCACTGACCAGGAGCGGGCCAAGATGACCGAGCTGCTGGCAGCGGGCTTTACCGACACCTTCCGCGCGGTTCACCCGGACGAGGTGAAGTACAGCTGGTGGAGCTACCGCTTCCACGCCCGGGAAAAGAACGCGGGCTGGCGCATTGATTATTTCATCGTTTCAAACCGCATCGCCGACAAGGTGACCGCCGCCGAGATCCACAACGAGGTGTTTGGCTCCGACCACTGCCCGGTGGAGCTGGTCATCGACCTGTAAGCCGTTACGATCATGGTCTTATAATAAGGAGAAACCTGGATGCTCAAGAATTATCTGATGGTGTTTTTTGTCTCGATGGTGCCGGTCATTGAACTGCGCGGTGCCATTCCGATCGGGCTGGGCATGGGCCTGCCCGCCCTGCCCACCTATCTGGTCTGCGTGCTCGGCAATATGCTGCCGGTGCCCTTTATCTATCTGTTTGCCCGCAAGTTCCTCATCTGGGGCTACCACAAGCCGGTCATCGGGCCGGTGTGCAAGTTCTTCATCACCAAGGGGGAAATGGGCGGCCGCAAACTGGAGGAAAAGGCCGGCAAGGGTCTGACCGTTGCCCTGCTGCTCTTTGTGGGGATCCCGCTGCCCGGCACCGGTGCCTGGACCGGCACGCTGGCAGCCTCCATTCTGGACATGAAGTTCAAGGATGTTCTCATTGCCTGCATGGGCGGTGTGCTGCTGGCGGGCATCATCATGGGTCTGGCCAGCGCCGGTGTGCTGGGCGCGGCCAGCAGCCTGTTTGCAGTGTGACAGATTCGGGCTTCGCCGCGACAGCTTCCCTGATAGGGGAACCAAGTCCTGCCTCGCCTATTAGGAGAGGTGGCATCGAGCGATCGCGATGATGACGGAGAGGTTTCGTACAGAAGCGGGCTGCCGAAGGCTGGCAAAAGCGCTTTAAGTGTGTTACAATAAACAGTAACGTGTCGTTACGACAAAGAAAGGACGAAGCAATCATGGATCAGGCATTGAATCAGAAGATCGACGCCTTTATTGCGGCGAACAAGGAGCAGATTCTGGAGGACATCGCGGCGCTGGTGGCCATCAACAGTGTGGAGGGCACCCCGACCGAGGAAGCTCCCTTTGGTGAGGGCCCCCGCGCGGCGCTGGACAAGACGCTGGAGCTGGCTGCAGGCATGGGTCTGGCGACCCGCAACTGCGAGAACTACATCGGCTATGCCGAGCTGGCCGGTGCAGACCCCGAGAAGTATCTGGCAACCATCTGCCATGTGGATGTGGTGCCCGTGGGCAACGGCTGGAGCCAGGACCCCTTCAAGATGCAGATCCAGGACGGCTGGATGATCGGCCGTGGTGTGGCCGATGACAAGGGCCCCATGGTGGCTACCCTGTACGCCCTGAAGTTCCTCAAGGAGGAGGGCGTTTCCCTGCGGTATCCCATCCGCGCAATGGTTGGCGACAACGAAGAGACCCACATGAACGATGTGGAATACTACCTCAAGAACTACCCGGCCCCGGTGTTCTGCTTCACCCCGGATGCAGAGTTCCCGGTGTGCAACGGCGAGAAGGGCCATTTCGGTGCGGAGCTGGTCAGCCCGGTGTGCAACGGCGAGATCAAGGAGTTCGAGGGCGGCGTTGCCAACAATGCAGTCCCCGACCGCGCCAGCGCACTGGTGGAGACTGACATCACCAAGCTGAAAAATGCCCCCAACATCACGCTGGAGCCGGAAGGCAATGGGGTGCGTATCCGGGGCTGGGGCAAGAGCGGCCATGCCGCCATGCCCGAGGGCACGGTCAACGCCATCGGTCTGGTGGTGAACTACCTGCTGGACAACGATCTGTGCAACGATGCAGAGCGCGCCTATCTGGAAGCCCTGAAAAAGCTGCACGCTTCCACCGCAGGCACCGGCCTGGGCATCGACTGCGCCGACGGCCCCTTCGGCCCCCTGACCATCATCGGCGGCCGCATCTTCATGCGGGAGGGCCGGATCGTCCAGACCATGGACAGCCGTTACCCCACCTGCACCAACGCCGAGAAGATGAAGGAGCAGATCAAAGCTGCCATTGGCACGGGTGCTTCTCTGGAGAAGGCCGAGGGTGCCGAGCCCTTCTATATCGCAGCCGATACCCCCGCCATCAAGGCCTGCATCGAGACCTACAACGAGGTCACCGGCGAGAATGCCACGCCCTTTACCATGGGCGGCGGCACCTATGCCCGCCACTTCCCCTATGCGGTGAGCTTTGGCCCCGAGCACGAGGACATGGTGCTGCCTGAGTTCGGCGGCCCGATGCACGGTGCCAACGAGGCAGCTCCCATCGATAAGCTGCTGGAGGCCCTGAAGATCTACATCATCGCTCTGCTGCGGCTGGAGGAGATCGACTTCTGATGAACGTTCTGGTCATTGACGGCCAGGGCGGCGGTCTGGGCCGCCAGCTGGTGGCGGCCATCTCTGCCGCCTGCCCGGAAGCCCGGCTGACCGCCGTGGGCACCAACAGCCTTGCGACTTCGGCCATGCTCAAGGCGGGGACGGTCCGCGCCGCCACCGGCGAGAACGCCGTGGTCGTGAACTGCCGCATCGCGGATGTTATCGTGGGGCCCATCGGCATTGTGATCGCTGACGCGCTGCTGGGCGAGATCACCCCCGCTATGGCAGCGGCAGTCTGCCAGAGCCCCGCCCGGCGGGTGCTGGTGCCCATCAACCACTGTGAGAACATCGTGGTGGGCGTGCCCGACCAGCCCATCGGCCAGCTGGTGGCGGCAGCGGCACAAAAGGTCAAAGAACTGGCTGAAACTCCTTGTAAATAACAGAAAAGCAGCTGCGTTCCGTGTGTGCGGAGCGCAGCTGCTTTTGTTTTGCAGAAGCTTTGTTCAGTTTTTGCGGATAGTACCGCCATGCCAGCGGCTCCCCTATGAGGAAAGCTGGCACGCAAAGTGGGACAGAAAGGTTCAGCGCTGCTGTTTCTGGATGACCTCGTGGATGCTGGGGGGCACATCCCCCTGTGCGTCCTTTTCCAGCCTGCTGATGCGGCGGTCCAGCTCGGTGAGGCGCTGGGCCATGACATCCGGCAGATCCTGCTGGTCCAGGTCATCGGCGGGGTTGACGGCCTTGTTGTTGATGCGCACCACCTCGGCGGGCACGCCCACAGCGGTGCAGTTGGCGGGCAGGTTGCGCAGCACAACGCTGCCTGCGCCGATGCGGGCGTTATCGCCGATATACACCGGGCCCAGCACCTTGGTGCCCGCGCCGATCAGCACATTGTTGCCCAGGGTGGGGTGGCGCTTTCCGGTGTCCTTGCCGGTGCCGCCCAGCGTCACGCCGTGGTAGATGGTGCAGTTGTCGCCGATCACGGTGGTCTCGCCGAACACGATGCCCATGCCGTGGTCGATGAACAGGCACCTGCCGATCCGGGCACCGGGGTGGATCTCGATGCCGGTTTTGTGGCGGCCGTGCTGGCTGACCCAGCGGGCAAGGAAAAAGTGCCCGTGCTCATACAGCCAGTGGGCAATGCGGTGGTAGACCAGGATATGGAAGCCGGGATACAGCAGGATGACCTCCAGCACACTGCGTGCGGCGGGGTCTTTGCGCTGGATGTTCCGTGCGTCCTCCAATAAGCTCATGTGGGAAACCCTCCCTTTTTGTTCAGCCGCCTCAGTGCGGCTCTCTCTTTTTGACAGATACTATAATAACACATGCAAACTTCAATGTACAGTGCTTTGGTAGGAATTGACGGAGAAAAATCCCCCTCCGCGCAGGGATTATGGGGCGGGAAGCGGGTTTTCGGTAGAGTAGCCAAAATTCCGGGAGATACAGTCAAAACCTTTTCACACAGGAATCTTACAGAAAGCATTGACACATTTTGCGTTTCTATGATAAAATATAACGAAA
This sequence comes from Faecalibacterium hominis (ex Afrizal et al. 2022), assembly GCF_049545105.1. NCBI lineage: Bacteria > Bacillati > Bacillota > Clostridia > Eubacteriales > Oscillospiraceae > Faecalibacterium > Faecalibacterium hominis (ex Afrizal et al. 2022). The sequence goes on from NZ_CP186860.1 coordinate 2,531,716, forward strand.
ACAAATGCGAAGGAAAAGGAGAAGCGGACGAATGCTGTCAAAAATGAACGCTGAACTGAAAAAGCAGTTTGCAGCCGTTTTTGCGGTGGGTTCCGTGTTTCCTTTTTTCGCTTTTTGAACTTTTCCGTTTGTGGAAAAGTTCTTTTTTTTGCCTGTCCGCGGGCTGCCATGCCCGCATCCGCCCATCCGAAATACGAACAGGGAGGTAAAAGAATATGCTGCTCATCAACGCTGTAAACGCTGCGGGCCGCCCGGTGGAGCTTTTCGTGAAAGACGGAAAGATTGCCGCCGTGGGTCAGGATCTTTCCGCACTGGCCGGGGAGGGGGAGACTGTCCTCGATGCAGGCGGTCTGACCGTGCTGCCCGCCTTTGTGGACCTGCACTGCCACTGGCGCACCCCGGGCTTTGAATATAAGGAGGACATTGCCACCGGAAGCATGGCTGCGGCCGCAGGCGGCTACACCTTTGTCAACCTGATGCCCAACACAAAGCCCGTCTGCTCCTCTGCCGCACAGGTAGCCATGGTGGAGCAGAAGGCCGCCGAGGTGGGCCTGTGCGATGTGAACCAGACCGTTTCCATCACCGAGAACTTTGACGGCAAGACCATCGACCACCTCAAGACCCTGCCCGCCAGCGTGAAGTTCATCACAGAGGATGGCCACGGTGTGCAGGACAACGCCACCATGGCCCGGGCCTTTGCCATCTGCACCCAGCGGGACATCACCGTGATGAGCCACGCCGAGGATATGGAGATCAGCCCCTGGGATTACCGGCTGGCCGAGGATCTGGAGACCGTGCGCAATTGCTGGCTGAGCGAGTACTACCAGACCAGGCTGCACATGTGCCATGTTTCCACCCGTGGCGCGCTGGAGGCCATCCAGATGGCAAAGCTGCGCGGCGCACCCGTGACCTGCGAGGTGACCCCGCATCACCTGTGGTTCAACAATGAGACCTGCGATTACCGGGTCAACCCGCCCATCCGCACCGCGGATGATGTGCAGGCGCTCATCGATGGCATCCGTTCCGGTGTGGTGGATGCCATTGCCACCGACCACGCTCCCCACTCCGAGGAAGACAAGCTGAAGGGCATGGCCGGTATGGTGGGCAGCGAGACCGCCTTTGGAGTCTGCTACACCAAGCTCTGCAGGGAAGAGAGCCTGCCGCTGGAACTGCTGGTGCACCTGATGAGCACCCGCCCGGCAGAGATCCTGGGCCTTGCCAAGGGCCAGCTGGAGCCCGGCTACGATGCAGACTTCGTGCTGGTGGATCTGGACACCCCCTACACCGTGGACAAAGAAAAGCTGCACTCCAAGAGCCATAACTGCCCCTTTGATGGTGCACAGCTCTACGGCAGGGTCTATGCCACCATCAAGGGCGGCAAGCTGACCTATCAGGCTGAGGAGTAAAAGTCAGAACGTATCACTTCACCTCTTTGCCAAGGGCTCCCCTACTAGGGGAGCTGGCAGCGCGTCAGCGCTGACTGAGAGGTTTAATTCGTAATAAGAGAGTATGGAGGAACCCGACAATGACAAACATGGACAAGCTTTACGAAGCAGTTGCAGCCCGCGGCCCGGTGTGTGTGGGTCTGGACACTGATTTCAGCTACCTGCCCGCTGACTTTGTGGACACCGCCCTGACCAAGGGGGAGAACATCGTCCGCTTCAACAAGAAGCTCATCGATGCCACCAAGGCTGTGGCAGGCTGCTACAAGGTGCAGATCGCATACTATGAGTCCCTGGGTCTGGAGGGCATGAAGGCCTACGCCGAGACCCTGGCCGCTGTCCGCGAGGCTGGTATCCCTGTTATCGCCGATATCAAGCGCGGCGATATCGCCAAGACCGCCGAGATGTACGCCATGGGCCACTTTACCGGCGACTTCGAGTCCGATTTCGTCACCCTGGCCCCCTACATGGGTCTGGATTCCATCAGCCCCTACCTGCCCTATGCCGAAAAGCAGGGCAAGGGTATGTTCGTCCTCTGCCGCACCTCCAACGGCGGTGCCAAGGACTTTGAGTATGAGAAGCTGGCAGACGGCCGCCACGTCTACGATCTGGTGGGCGACAAGCTGAACGCTCTGGGCAAGGACTACATGGGCGAGCACGGCTACTCCTCCATCGGTCTGGTCATCGGCGGCACCCACATCGAGGAAGCCACCGAGATCCGCGCCAAGTATCAGGACAGCTTCTTCCTCATCCCCGGCTACGGCGCACAGGGCGGCAAGGCGGAGGATATTGCCCAGTACCTGACCAAGGGCAACGGCGGCGTGGTCAACTCCAGCCGCGGCATCCTGCTGGCCTACAAGAAGCAGCCCGGCGTGGCCTTTGATGAGGCCGCTTACAACGAGTGTGTGAACATGAAGGAGGCCATTGCTCATGCGTGCAGCCTGCTGTGAAGCCACCGTTCTGAGCCATGAGAGTATCCTGCCGGACATCCGGCTCCTGCGTGCCCTCTGGCCTGACCGGGAGCATGCCCCCCACGCCGGGCAGTTTTTTACCCTGCGTGCCTGGGGTGCCGATGAGGCCCCCTTCCTGTCCCGCCCCATCAGCGTGCACAAGTGGGAGCCGGAGACCCAGACCATTGAGTTCCTGTATCAGGTCATCGGCGAGGGCACTCACAAAATTGCCCAGCTGAAGACCGGCGATACCTTCCAGCTGACCGGCCCCATGGGCAACGGCTTTGATATCCCGGCCCTGACCGAACAATACCATAAGATCGCCGTGGTAGGCGGCGGCATTGGCACCGCCCCCATGTATCAGGTCACCCGGGAACTGGCAGCTGCCGGTGTTAAGCCGGACGTGTTCTTCGGCTTCCGGGATACCCCTTACTGCATGGAAGAGTACCGCTCCATCGCAAATGTGGTAAAGGTATCCACCGATACCGGCGCAGTGGGCTTCCACGGCTTTGTAACCCAGCTGTATGACCCGGCAGATTACGATGCCGTGCTGATCTGCGGCCCCACCGTGATGATGAAAAACGCCGCCCGGATCTGTGCCGAAAAGGGCACCCCCTGCTTCGTGAGCCTGGAAAAGAAGATGGCCTGCGGCATTGGTGCCTGCCTTGGCTGCACCTGCGAGACCAAGGGCGGCGAGGGCAAGAGCGTGTGCAAGAATGGCCCGGTCTTTGATGCAACGGAGGTGTTCTTCTGATGGCTGACCTGAAAACAAACCTGCTGGGCTTTGTGATGAACAGCCCGGTCATCGGCGCTTCCGGCACTGTGGGCTACGGTGTGGAGTACGAGGAACTGGCCGATTTTTCCAAGATCGGCGGCATCTCCGGCAAGGGCCTGACCCTGCACGGTCAGTACGGCAACAAGGGCGAGCGCCTGTGGGAGACCCCCTCCGGCCTCATCAACAGCATCGGCCTGCAGAACCCCGGCGTTCAGCACTTCATTGATGTGGAGCTGAACGAGATGCTGGAGCTCAAGCAGAAATACGGCACCGTGGCCATTGCCAATCTGGGTGGACACAGTGAGGAAGAGTATGTTGAGGGCGCGGCTCTGCTGAGTGAGAGCGCTGTGGACATCGTGGAGCTGAACATCTCCTGCCCCAACGTCAAGGTGGGCGGCATGGCCTACGGCGTGAAGGCTGAGGCTGCCGGTGAGGTGGTGCGGATGGTCCGCGCGGCCTGCAAAAAGCCCCTGATGGTCAAGCTGAGCCCCCAGGCAGAGAACATCCCCGAGATGTGCAAGGCTGTGGAGGCCGCCGGTGCGGATGCCATCAGCCTGACCAACACCTTCCAGGCCTGCGCCATCGATCTGGAAAAGCGTAAGCCGGTGTTCAACAACATCTTTGCCGGTCTGTCCGGCCCGGCGGTGCGGCCCATTGCCCTGCGCATGGTCTGGCAGGCTGTGGGTGCCGTGAACATCCCGGTGGTGGGTCTGGGCGGCATTGCCACCGGCCGTGACGCACTGGAATTCATCATGGCAGGTGCCACGGCGGTACAGGTGGGCGCGGCAAACTTTGCCAACCCCCGCGCCATGGAGACCATTGCCGACGAGATGGCACAGTGGATGGATGCCCACGGCGTGAAAACGCTGGAGGAGATCCGCGGCTGCGCACGAAATGCTGAATAATCGAGCTGATATACCAGAATAACCACGGCTTATGCGTATAAAGCGAAAAATTTCGCATAAATTTGCAATTGCTGCAAAAGCGTGGTACAATACCGTTCAAAAGATATTTTTCATAAAAAAGAGAGGGAGAACTACAATGAGTGAAGCACTTGAAATTCTGAAGAGCTGTGACGCATTCCTGGAGGGCCATTTCCTGCTCTCCTCCGGCCGCCATTCCAGCGCATACTGCCAGATGGCCTACCTGCAGCAGTACCCTGACCGCTGCGCCGAGGTAATGAAGGCTGTGGCAGACAAAGTCAAGGAGCTGGACGTGGATGTCATCGTGGGACCTGCCATGGGCGGCATCGTCTATGCTTACGAGCTGGCCCGCCAGACCGGCAAGCGCGCCATCTTCACCGAGCGCGTGGACAATGTGATGACCCTGAAGCGCTTTGCCATCCAGCCGGGTGAGAAGTGCATCATTGCTGAGGACGTTGTTACCACCGGCATCTCCTCCCTGGAGACCAAGCGCGTGATCGAAGAGGCCGGCGGCATCTGCCTGGGCATCACCTGCGTGGTGGACCGCACCAAGCCTGAGGCTCCGTCTCCCATTCCCATCCTGGCCAGCGCCCTGAAGCTGGACCTGCCCAACTACGCACCCGAGGAGTGCCCCATCTGCAAGGAGGGCAAGCTGCCCCTGGTGCACCTGGGCAGCCGTAAGATGAAGCAGGAAGCCAAGCAGACCCTGTAACTTGACAACAACCGTGTTGAAACAAGGAGTACCTATGAACGCTTATCTTCTTTTGGCAAACGGCATGGTCTTTGCAGGCCAGTCAGTGGGTGCTGAGGGCGTTACCGTGGGCGAAGTCGTCTTTGCCACCGGTATGGTGGGCTTTGAAGAGACCCTGACCGACCCCAGCTACTACGGCCAGATCATCACCCAGACCTATCCCCTCATCGGCAACTACGGCATGAACAAGGACGATATGGAGTCGGACCGCATCTGGGCCAAGGGCTACATTGTGCGCGAGGCCTGCACCACCCCCTCCAACTGGCGCTGTGAGGAGACGCTGGACAGCTTTTTGAAGAAAAACAATACCATCGGCATCGAGGGCATCGACACCCGCCACCTGACCCGTATCATCCGGGAGAGCGGTGTGATGAACGGTGCCATCCTGACCACCTTTGATCCCGCTGACCCTGCCAACAAGGCCGAGACGGAGAAGCTGCTGGAGACCATCCGCGCCTATGCCGTGACGGACGCTGTCAAGAGCGTGACCTGCGAGAAGCCCGAGGTCTTTCACGAGAAGGGCGAGACCCACATCGTGCTGATGCACTACGGCTGCAAGCGCAATATTGTGCGCTGCCTGGTCAAGCGCGGCTGCAAGGTAACGGTGATGCCCGCCTTTGCCACCGCTGAGGAAGTGGCTGCCCTGAACCCGGACGGCATCATGCTGTCCAACGGCCCCGGCGACCCCGCCGAGCCGGTGGAGGTCATTGAGAACCTGAAGCAGATCTTTGCGCTGGGCATCCCCACCTTCGGCATCTGCCTGGGCCACCAGCTCAGCGCTCTGGCCGCCGGTGCCAAGACCATGAAGCTGAAGTATGGCCACCGCGGTGCCAACCAGCCTGTCACTGATTTTGAGTCGGGCCGCACCTTCATCACCAGCCAGAACCACGGCTATGCGGTCGTGGGCGAGGAGCTGCCCGCCGAGATGGGCGAGGTGGCACAGGTGAACGCCAACGACGGCACCTGCGAGGGCATCAAGTACAAGAAGTGGAACTGCTTCACGGTCCAGTTCCACCCGGAAGCCAACGGCGGCCCCAAGGACACGGAGTTCCTGTTCGACCGCTTCCTGAACAACGTCAAAGCAGCAAAAAAGGAGGTGCGCTGAAATGCCCAAGGACCCCAGAATCAAAAAGGTGCTGGTCATCGGCTCCGGCCCCATCATCATCGGCCAGGCCGCTGAGTTCGACTACTCCGGCACCCAGGCGTGCCGCGCCCTGAAAGCAGAGGGCATTGAGACCGTTCTGCTCAACTCCAACCCCGCTACCATTATGACCGACCCGGATGTGGCCGATCATGTCTATATCGAGCCCATGACCCTTGAGGTGGTGGAGCGCATCCTGGAGATCGAGAAGCCCGACTCCGTTCTGCCCAACCTGGGCGGCCAGATGGGCCTGAACCTCTCCATGGAGCTGGCCCGTTCCGGCTATCTGGACCGCACCGGCATCCGCCTGCTGGCCTGCAAGCCTGAGACCATCGACCGCGCCGAGGACCGTGAGCTGTTCAAGGAGACGATGGAAAAGCTGCATCAGCCCATCATCCCCTCTGAGGTCGTGGAGACCCTGCAGGATGCGCTGGCCTGTGCGGACCGCATCGGCTATCCCGTCATTGTCCGTCCTGCCTTTACCATGGGCGGCACCGGCGGCGGCATCTGCGAAAACAAGGAAAAGCTCATCGAGATCGGCACCAACGGCCTGCGTCTTTCCCCCATCCATCAGATCCTGGTGGAAAAGTGCATCGCCGGTTGGAAAGAGATCGAGTACGAGGTTATGCGCGACCACAAGGGCAACGTGATCACCGTCTGCAACATGGAGAACCTGGACCCCGTCGGTATCCACACCGGCGATTCCGTGGTCGTGGCTCCCTCCCAGACCCTGACCGATCACGAGTACCAGATGCTGCGCACCGCCGCACTGGATATCATCACCGAGCTGGGCATCGAGGGCGGCTGCAACTGTCAGTTTGCCCTGAAGCCCGACAGCTACGATTACGCGGTCATCGAGGTCAACCCCCGTGTGTCCCGTTCCTCCGCTCTGGCCTCCAAGGCCACCGGTTACCCCATTGCCAAGGTGGCCACCAAGATCGCCATTGGCTATACGCTGGACGAGATCACCAATGATGTCACCGGCAAGACCTGCGCCTGCTTTGAGCCTGCGCTGGACTACATCGTGGTCAAGTACCCGAAGTGGCCCTTTGATAAGTTCGTCTACGCCGACAAGTCTCTGGGCACCCAGATGATGGCCACCGGCGAGGTGATGAGCATTGGCAACAGCTTTGAGGCGGCCATGATGAAGGCGGTTTCCTCTATCGAGCTGGGTATGGACACCCTGACCCACAAGCCCTTTGAGGAGCTGACCGATGACGAGATCGTGGCCCACCTGCATGTGCAGGATGCGGAGCGCGTGTTCTGTGTCTACGAGGCCCTCAAGCGCGGCATCGACCACGAGACCATCTGGAAGATCACCAAGATCGACTGGTGGTTCCTGGATAAGATGCAGCACCTGGCTGACCTGGAAAAGGGTCTGGCAAAGTGCAACGGCGTGCTGAGCCTGGAGCAGTATCAGACCGCCAAGAAGTATGGTTTCCAGGATAAGACCATCAAGCGTCTGGCACAGGTGGATGCTCTGCCTGTGGAGAACTACCGCGCCGGTTTCAAGATGGTCGATACCTGTGCTGCTGAGTTCTCGGCCAACACCCCGTACTTCTACTCCACCTACGACGGCGACAACGAGGCCGCCGAGTTCATTGCTGCCAAAGAGGCAGAGGCTGCCGCCAACGGCCAGCCCAAGAAGAAAAAGGTGCTGGTCTTTGGCTCCGGCCCCATCCGCATCGGTCAGGGCATCGAGTTCGACTACTGCTCTGTCCACTGTGTCTGGACCCTGAAGAACCACGGCTGCGAGGCCATCCTCGTCAACAACAACCCAGAGACCGTATCCACCGACTTTGACACCGGCGACCGTCTGTACTTCGACCCCCTGAACCCGGAGAGTGTGGACAACATCATCGCCACCGAAAAGCCCGATGCCTGCGTGGTCCAGTTCGGCGGCCAGACCGCCATCAAGCTGGCAAAGCACATGGATGAGATCGGCCTGCCCATCCTGGGCACCCCGGCAGATGCCATTGACGAAGCAGAGGACCGTGAGCGCTTTGACGAACTGCTGGAGCGCTGCAAGATCCCCCGTGCGCCCGGCCGCACCGTGTTCAATCTGGAGGAGGCTCTGGCTGCTGCCGATGAGATCGGCCTGCCTGTCCTGATGCGTCCCTCCTACGTTCTGGGCGGTCAGAACATGATCGTGGCCTACACCAAGGCCGATGTCATCGAGTACATGGGCGTTATCACCGAGCACGTGGACATGGATCACCCTGTACTGCTGGATAAGTATATCATGGGTACCGAGTGTGAGGTCGATGCCATCTGCGATGGCGAGAACTTCCTCATCCCCGGCATCATGGAGCAGGTGGAGCGTACCGGTGTCCACTCCGGCGACTCGATCTGTGTCTACCCGGCACAGCATCTGACCCAGGCCGAGATCGACACCATAGTGGATTACACCGGCCGCTTTGCCCGCGAGCTCCACGTCACCGGTCTGGTCAATGTCCAGTACGCGGTCTCCAACGGCAAGGTCTATGTCATCGAGGTCAACCCCCGTTCCTCCCGTACCGTGCCTTACATCTCCAAGGTCACCGGTGTGCCCATGGTGGATCTGGCTGTGCGCTGCTGCCTGGGCGAGAAGCTGGCAGATATGGGCTACGGCACCGGCCTGCACCCCAACGCCCCCTATGTGGCCGTTAAGGTGCCTGTGTTCAGCTTTGAAAAGCTGCACGGCGTGGATACCCAGTTCGGCCCTGAGATGAAGTCTACCGGCGAGGTGCTGGGCATTGCCCCCAACTATCATGATGCCCTGCTCAAGGGCCTGATCGGTGCGGGCTATACCTTTAAGACCCCCGGCCCCGCCTCCTGCTGCATCTTCACCGTGAAGGACAGCGACAAGCCCGAGTTTGTGGATATCGCCTGGAAGCTCAAGAGCATGGGCTACAAGCTGTACGGCACCTCCGGCACCTGTGCATGGCTCAACAAGCACATGGTCCCCTGCAACGAGGTGCGCAACATGTCCGGCGAGTCCCCCAACATCGTGGACCTGCTCCAGAGCGGTCTGGTGGACTATGTGTTCTCCACCAGTGCCAAGGGCCGTGACCCCAAGCGTGATTCTGTCCGCCTGCGCCGCAAGGCCGTGGAGCTGAGCATCCCCTGCATCACTGCTGTGGATACCGCCAACGCACTGGTCGATTGCCTGCGCAGTGACCATGACCTGAAGAATATCCCGCTGGTGGATATTGCAACGCTGTATCATAAAAAATAACGCACAAAATGTAACTCGTGCGCAATATTATGCGTTTCGTGCGCAATCTCTCGTAATGAGGGGCTGCATTTGTTATACTCAACAACGCAAAATTTGCCAAAAGACGTTACTTTTGGACGTTCCAGGAGGATATCGATACAATGACTCGTTCCCAGATGATCGAAACCGTGGCACGCAAGACCGGCTTTACCGAAGCACAGGTCGAGACCACGATGGACGCTTTGTTTGACCAGATCGCTGACTGCCTGCGTGCAGACGAGAAGGTGACCATTGCCGGCTTTGGCCGTTTTGAGATGCGTCCCCGCAAGCCCAAGGCTTACACCAACCCCAAAACCAAGGTCTCCAGCCGTCTGGAGTCCACCTCCATCCCTGGCTTCAAGGCCAGCGGCCGTTTCAAGCAGAAGCTGGAAGCAGGCCGTGCCGCCGCTCAGAGCGTGGAAGAGACTGCCTGAGCGCGTACATCCCAGATCCAACCGCAGAGCCGTGCCCCAAAAGGGCGCGGCTCTTTTTGCGTGCTGACAAGCGCCGCGTTTCATGGTATACTGAACAAAACAAGGGTAGAAGGATAAGGAGTATCAAACATGCTTTACAGTGAGTTGCAGTGCAGTGAAGCCATCCACAAGGCCGTGGAGCGGATGGGGTTTGCAGAGATGACGGAAATTCAGGAAAAGACCATCCCTGTGATGCTGGCAGGCCGGGATGTGATCGCCAAGGCCCCCACAGGCACCGGCAAGACCTGTGCCTTCGGCATCCCGGTGGCGGAACATATCGACCCGAAAAAAAAGTACCCGCAGGCTGTGATCATGGCCCCCACCCGGGAGCTTGCCCAGCAGATCGCCGAGGAGCTGACCGAGCTGACCTACTTTATGCCTGAGGTGCAGGTGGCCTGCGTGTACGGCGGTGCCAACATGGAAAAGCAGGCCAGGCGTTTGGCAGAGGGCTGCCAGATCGTGGTGGCCACCCCGGGCCGCCTGATGGACCACTATAAGCACCACAGCATCGATCTGGCCCATGTGACCCAGGTGGTGCTGGACGAGGCCGATGAGATGCTGAACATGGGCTTTTATAAGGATGTGCGGCATATCATTGAGCTGATGAAGGCCCGCAAAAGCCTGTCCATGTTCTCCGCCACCATCAGCCGCGAGGTCATGGACATCGGCTGGCTGTATCAGAACAACGCCGAGGAGATCACCGTTCAGCCCAGGGAGGAGAGCCAGCCCAAGATCACCCAGTATATGCTGGAGACCTCCGGCCGCAACAAGCTGTCCGACCTGGCACAGATCATCATTGGCGAGGGCTACAAGCGGGTCATGGTGTTCTGCGATACCAAGTTCAATACCGCCACCCTGGCCAACCAGCTGGCCCGTCTGGGCTTCTCTGTGGACTGCCTCCACGGCGACCTCTCCCAGAAAGAGCGCAACCAGATCATGCAGAACTTCCGGGACGGCAGGCTGGCTATCCTTGTGGCCACCGATGTGGCTGCCCGCGGCATCGATGTCTCGGATGTGGATGCGGTCATCAACTACGATGTCCCCGGCGACAACGAACATTACACCCACCGGATCGGCCGCACCGGCCGCGCCAAAAAGGAGGGCGTGAGCTATCTGTTCTATGTGCCCGAGGAGAAAAAGCGGGTGCAGGAGCTTCTCCGCCTGACCCGCAACACCGACCTGTGTACCCCGGTCCACTTTGATTTCAACCATGAGCGCATCGTGGTGGAGAAAAAGCAGGACAATGCCGATCGGTTCCAGATCAAGTGCTATTTCTAAAGGAAGAAACTCCCCCGGTCTGCTCCGCAGACAGCCCCCTCAAGGAGGGAGCCTGCCCGTACGGTAAGCCTCCCTCTCTGAGGGAGGTGTCGAGCGAATGCGAGACGAAGGGAGTTCTTTTTTCAAAAAACCATTGACCTTCCCCTTTCTGGAAGGTGTAAGATGGTACCTGTAAGGAGGCTGCAGAGCCAATGAAGATCAACGAGGTGGAAGCCGCCGTGGGCGTGACCAAAAAGAATATCCGCTTTTATGAGGAAGAGGGGCTCATCAGCCCCCGGCGGGAGCCCGGCAACGGCTACCGCAGTTACTCGGAAGCGGATGTCGAGCGTCTGCGGCGCATCAAACTGCTGCGCAAACTGGATGTGCCGCTGGCCGAGATCCGGCAGATGCTGGAGGGAGAGTGTACGCTGGCTGAGGGAATGTCCCGACAGCTGGAGCGCCTGCACACCCGCCGCACCGATCTGGACGAGGCAGTGAACTTCTGCACTCTGCTTCAAAAGGAAACTGTCAGCCTCAATGAACTGGATGTGGAACAGACGCTGGCGCGCCTGACCGCAAAGGAAGAACAGGGAGTGAGTTTTGTGAACATTGAGCAGACAGACCGGAAAGCAGAACGGGTCCGGGGTGCACTGGTGGGAGCCGGATTGTTTACTGCGATCATGCTGCTGTCCATCGGCATCATGGCGTGGGCGTTCTGCGTCGATCCGCAGGATGTGCCGCCGCTGCCGCTGCTGGTGGTGCTGTTTGGCATCCCGGCGGGCTGCATCATCGGCACGCTGAAGGTGCTGGTGGATCGTCTCAAAGAAATCGGAAAGGGAGAAGAAGATGCTTATTGTAACTATTAACGAAGTCCCCGGTAAAAAGATCGAGGCTCTGGGTGTGGTGCGGGGCAGCACCGTGCAGAGCCGCAACCTTGGCCACGACATCATGGCCGGGTTCCGCACCCTTGTGGGCGGCGAAGTCACCGACTACGCTGAGATGCTCACCGAGGCCCGGCAGATCGCCACAGGCCGCATGGCAAAGAATGCGGAGGAACTGGGAGCCGATGCTGTGGTTGGGATGCGTTACGCCTCCGCCAGTGTCATGCAGGGTGCGGCAGAGGTCATTGCTTACGGAACGGCGGTGAAATTTGTATGAGTGCAAAAGAAAAACAGGGCTTTTCCCTTTATTTCCTGATTGCCTTTGGTCTGGCGTGGCTGTGCCAGGTGGGCGGCTGTATGGCCCTGCTCCAGCAGAAGAATGCCGTGCTGTATCAGCTGGCACTGATCGCCACTATGTTTTGCCCGCTGCTGGCTGTGCTGCTGGTGCAAAAAGTGTTTCTGCGCCAGCCTGTCGGCATCGGCTGGAAGGTGCAGGGCAAACGGCGGTTCTGGCTGGCTGCATGGTTTGGCCCGGCTGTGTTCACCCTGCTGGGCGCAGCGCTGTATTTTGCCGTGTTCCCCTCCCGGCTGGACTTTTCCTGCAGCTGGCTGGTAGCCGCCTACGGCGGTGAGATGGATGCCGAGACCCTGCGCAGCGAGCTGGGGGTCTCTACCCTCAGCTATCTGCTGCAAAACGGGCTGTTTGCGGTGATCCTTGCCCCCGCCATCAACATGTTCCCCGCACTGGGCGAGGAAGTCGGCTGGCGCGGCTACATGATGCCCCGCCTGAAGGAGCGGTTCGGCCTGATGAATGGCCGTCTGTTGGGCGGCGTTGTGTGGGGTGTCTGGCATTGGCCCCTGATGCTGTTGGTGGGTTACGAGTATGGCACAAACTATCTGGGCGCACCGGTGCTGGGGCTTGTAGTGTGGTGTGTGGTCTGCTTTGCCCTGAACACCCTGCTGGATCTCCTCTACGAGAAAACAGGCTGTATCTGGGTGCCTGCCATTGCGCATGGTGCTTTCAATGCCATTGCGGCGCTGCCGCAGGTACTGATCACCCCGGCAGATGCATATTATAATGTGCTTGGTCCCATGCCCATCGGTTTGATCTCTGTGCTGCCCATGCTTGCTGTGGCAGTAGGATTGACCCTGCATCAGATGAAACAGGAACAGTAAGAGGAAAACGCAGTCCCCGGCGGTCAGATCGACTGCCGGGGATTTTCTGCGCTTATAATATAAATAAGGAAAGCAGGCAGAAAAATGTCGCAAAAACCTGCCCGGAAGCACTCATTTTGCGAAATATAGAAAAAACTCAAAAAAGATGCAAAAAAGTGTTGACAGAAGGCTGGGAATATGGTATCATACTTGAGCGCCAAGGGCCGCCGGAAAGAATGACTTCTGAAAGCGGCAGAAGCAAAGCGAAAGAACCAATATGGATACGTTGAAAAACGAGCCACAAGTTCGAAAAGATCGAAAAGCTTCTGAAAAAAGTACTTGACAAAAAATCACTTCTGTGGTAAAATAATCAAGTCGTCAGCCGCAAGGCTGAGGCGCACAGGACCTTGAAAATTGAACAATATCGAAAAACTTGTAACGGAACCTATTTTCGTGTTGGAAAAACACGTTAAACAATTCCAAACAAAGTAATTCACACAGGACGCAAGCGATTGCGTGCTGAGCGAAACGATTTAACACTTTTTAAGTGATAAATATCATTTATAAAGAGTTTGATCCTGGCTCAGGACGAACGCTGGCGGCGCGCCTAACACATGCAAGTCGAACGAGCGAGAGAGAGCTTGCTTTCTCGAGCGAGTGGCGAACGGGTGAGTAACGCGTGAGGAACCTGCCTCAAAGAGGGGGACAACAGTTGGAAACGACTGCTAATACCGCATAAGCCCACGGGTCGGCATCGACCAGAGGGAAAAGGAGCAATCCGCTTTGAGATGGCCTCGCGTCCGATTAGCTAGTTGGTGAGGTAATGGCCCACCAAGGCGACGATCGGTAGCCGGACTGAGAGGTTGAACGGCCACATTGGGACTGAGACACGGCCCAGACTCCTACGGGAGGCAGCAGTGGGGAATATTGCACAATGGGGGAAACCCTGATGCAGCGACGCCGCGTGGAGGAAGAAGGTCTTCGGATTGTAAACTCCTGTTGTTGAGGAAGATAATGACGGTACTCAACAAGGAAGTGACGGCTAACTACGTGCCAGCAGCCGCGGTAAAACGTAGGTCACAAGCGTTGTCCGGAATTACTGGGTGTAAAGGGAGCGCAGGCGGGAAGACAAGTTGGAAGTGAAATCTATGGGCTCAACCCATAAACTGCTTTCAAAACTGTTTTTCTTGAGTAGTGCAGAGGTAGGCGGAATTCCCGGTGTAGCGGTGGAATGCGTAGATATCGGGAGGAACACCAGTGGCGAAGGCGGCCTACTGGGCACCAACTGACGCTGAGGCTCGAAAGTGTGGGTAGCAAACAGGATTAGATACCCTGGTAGTCCACACCGTAAACGATGATTACTAGGTGTTGGAGGATTGACCCCTTCAGTGCCGCAGTTAACACAATAAGTAATCCACCTGGGGAGTACGACCGCAAGGTTGAAACTCAAAGGAATTGACGGGGGCCCGCACAAGCAGTGGAGTATGTGGTTTAATTCGACGCAACGCGAAGAACCTTACCAAGTCTTGACATCCTGCGACGATGCTGGAAACAGTATTTTCCTTCGGGACGCAGAGACAGGTGGTGCATGGTTGTCGTCAGCTCGTGTCGTGAGATGTTGGGTTAAGTCCCGCAACGAGCGCAACCCTTACTGTCAGTTACTACGCAAGAGGACTCTGGCAGGACTGCCGTTGACAAAACGGAGGAAGGTGGGGATGACGTCAAATCATCATGCCCTTTATGACTTGGGCTACACACGTACTACAATGGCGTTAAACAAAGAGAAGCAAGACCGCGAGGTGGAGCAAAACTCAGAAACAACGTCCCAGTTCGGACTGCAGGCTGCAACTCGCCTGCACGAAGTCGGAATTGCTAGTAATCGTGGATCAGCATGCCACGGTGAATACGTTCCCGGGCCTTGTACACACCGCCCGTCACACCATGAGAGCCGGGGGGACCCGAAGTCGGTAGTCTAACCGCAAGGAGGACGCCGCCGAAGGTAAAACTGGTGATTGGGGTGAAGTCGTAACAAGGTAGCCGTAGGAGAACCTGCGGCTGGATCACCTCCTTTCTAAGGAGTCAGGCAGATGGAAGAACATCAAAGATGGTCGGTCATCTGGAACAGGTGACAGATACAAGCAGAGTAGATATTGTTCGATTTTGAGGGCCCTGAAAAGGACACTCAAAGACGTACCTTGAAAACTGAATAATAACTGCGAAACAAAGATTATAGTAAGTTCTTTTAAGAAATATTGCAATTTCAAAAGGAAGGGTAACAATAATCTTCGTTGGCAAAAGAGAGAATCAAGAGGATACCAAATGTTCTGAAAGAACGTTTGAAAGGTCAAGCGAACAAGGGCGCAGGGCGAATGCCTTGGCACTGGGAGCCGATGAAAGACGTGATAAGCTGCGATAAGCTTCGGGGAGCTGCAAATAAGCATTGATCCGGAGATTTCTGAATGAGGAAACTCACCTGGGTTCATACTCAGGTACAATGCACTGAAATTTAAAATAGGTGTATTGAGGGAACCGCCTGAACTGAAACATCTAAGTAGGGCGAGGAAGAGACATCAAACGAGATTCCGTAAGTAGTGGCGAGCGAACGCGGAAGAGGGCAAACCGAGAGTAGAAATACTTTCGGGGTACGGACTGCTTTTAAGACTCAATCTGTTAACCGAACGGCATGGGAAGGCCGGTCAGAGAGTGTGAGAACCACGTAGGTGAAAACGGAGAGAGCTGCGCAGGATCCAGAGTACGGCCAGACACGTGAAACCTGGTCGGAATACGGGGGGACCACCCTCCAACCCTAAATACTACCCAGTGACCGATAGCGTATAGTACTGTGAAGGAAAGGTGAAAAGCACCCCGGGAGGGGAGTGAAAAAGAACCTGAAACCCTGTGCCTACAAGCACCTAGAGCGCGTCAAAGCGTGATAGGGTACTTTTTGTAGAACGGTCCGGCGAGCGATTGTATGCAGCAAGGTTAAGGACTTAAGGTCTGGAGCCGAAGCGAAAGCGAGTTTGAAAAGGGCGTTAAGTTGCATATAATGGGCCCGAAACCGGGTGACCTACCCATGGTCAGGTTGAAGTGGAAGTAAAATTCCATGGAGGACCGAACCGACCTCCGTTGAAAAGGCGGCGGATGAACTGTGGGTAGCGGAGAAATTCCAATCGAACCCGGAGATAGCTGGTTCTCCCCGAAATAGTTTTAGGACTAGCCTCAAGTTAGATACCTGGAGGTAAAGCACTGAATAGCCTAGCGGCCGAGAGGTTAGCGAAGCTTATCAAACTCAGAATGCCAGAGTATTGATGCTTGGGAGTCAGACAGTGTCAGATAAATGTCATTGTCAAAAGGGAAACAGCCCAGATCTACAGCTAAGGTCCCAAAGTCAGGTTAAGTGGAAAACGATGTGAAGATACGCAGACAACCAGGATGTTGGCTCAGAAGCAGCCACTCATTCAAAGAGTGCGTAATAGCTCACTGGTCGAGCGTCTTTGCGCGGAGAATTTAACGGGGCTAAACCTGACACCGAAGCTTAGGCAATACAGTAATGTATTGGGTAGGGGAGCGTTGTATACGCGGAGAAACAGTAGCGCAAGCGGCTGTGGAGTGTATAGAAGTGAGAATGCCGGAATGAGTAGCGCGAATGCAGTGAGAATCTGCATGGCCGAAAGCCTCAGGTTTCTGGAGGAAGGTTCGTCCGCTCCAGGTTAGTCGGGAGCTAAGGTGAGGCCGGAAGGCGTAGCCGATGCACAGACGGTAGAGATTCCGTCACCACCAAAAGAGTTAAGCACAGGGACACATATGAAGTCTCAGAGCCGGGTGTTGGTTCCGGTAGAGATCGAGGGAAATTAGTACCGAAGTCTGAGATGGAAGATGGCGAGAAAAGCTGTGTGTATTTCTGAGGTGCCCGTACCGCAAACCGACACAGGTAGGTAGGAAGAAGATTCTAAGGCCAACGGGAGAAGGGTTGTTAAGGAACTCGGCAAATTGACCCCGTAACTTCGGGAGAAGGGGTGCTCCAGAGATGGAGCCGCAGAGAATCGGCCCAAGCAACTGTTTACCAAAAACACAGGTTTGTGCTAAATCGAAAGATGACGTATACGAGCTGACGCCTGCCCGGTGCTGGAAGGTTAAGAGGAGATGTGCAAGCATTGAATCGAAGCCCCAGTGAACGGCGGCCGTAACTATAACGGTCCTAAGGTAGCGAAATTCCTTGTCAGGTAAGTTCTGACCCGCATGAAAGGCGTAATGATTTGGGCACTGTCTCAACAGCCCGCCCGGCGAAATTGTAGTACCGGTGAAGATGCCGGTTACCCGCGACAAGACGGAAAGACCCCATGGAGCTTTACTGTAGCCTAATATTGGGTTTCGATGTTGCATGCACAGGATAGATGGGACTCTTGGAAACCAAGGCTTTGGCTTTGGCGGAGAGGCCGTTGGGATACCATCCTTGCGATATTGGAATTCTAACCTGCGGCTCTGAATCGAGTCGGGGGACATTGTTAGGTGGGCAGTTTGACTGGGGCGGTCGCCTCCTAAAGAGTAACGGAGGCGTTCAAAGGTTCGCTCAGCTTGAACGGAAATCAAGCAAAAGAGTGCAAACGCAGAAGCGAGCCTAACTGCGAGACTGACGGGTCGAGCAGTAACGAAAGTTGGAGTTAGTGATCCGGTGGTATGTGAGTGGAAATGCCATCGCTCAACGGATAAAAGTTACCCTGGGGATAACAGGCTGATCTCCCCCAAGAGTCCACATCGACGGGGAGGTTTGGCACCTCGATGTCGGCTCATCGCATCCTGGGGCTGTATTCGGTCCCAAGGGTTTGGCTGTTCGCCAATTAAAGCGGTACGCGAGCTGGGTTCAGAACGTCGTGAGACAGTTCGGTCCCTATCTGTCGTGGGCGCAGGATATTTGATGGGAGCTGTCCCTAGTACGAGAGGACCGGGACGGACGTACCTCTGGCGCACCAGTTGTTCCGCCAGGAGCATAGCTGGGCAACTACGTACGGATCGGATAAACGCTGAAAGCATCTAAGCGTGAAGCCGACCCAAAGATAAGATATCCCACTGATTCAATCAGGTAAGATTCCTTGTAGACTACGAGGTTGATAGGCACGATGTGTAAGTGGAGTGATCCATTCAGCAAGTGTGTACTAATAGATCGAGGGCTTGACCACAATTCGCTTGAATTCTCAAGTCAATGACAAAATGTGAGCAGTGATTATTCAGTTTTGAAGGCACGTCCTTCAAGAAACACTGGACAAAGTAGAATAGAAATGTTATACTGAACCAGTCATATTGGTCGGTGACGATGACGGTGAGGTTCCACCTGTTCCCATTCCGAACACAGAAGTTAAGCTCACTCGTGCCCAAGATAGTTCGCTGGAAACGGCGCGTGAAAATAGGTAGTCGCCGACTTAAACAAAACCCCTGAGGAAGAAATTCTTCAGGGGTTTGTTGTTTTGGTGCGGTACTTTCTTTCACTGGCAAAGAAATTGCCAAAAGTTTCTATTTTTTCTTGATTTTTTTGTACATTATGTTATGATGATATTGAGGATGCTGGTTGACCAATCCCATTCTATAATGATGTGTTATCTAGTGACCTCGAATCCGCTTATTCAACATTAGACAGAAGAAAGGAAATCAGAAAGGATTAAATTATGAAACGTGCAATACTTGTACTGCTTTCGGTTGTTCTGATGCTGGGTGTGCTGTGCAGTTGCAGCACCAACGATAAGGCTGCGGATGATTCGGTTCAGACTACCACCTCTTCTCACCACTCTGGTCATCATGCAGAACCCGGTGAACCAAACCATCATAAATAAATCGGCATAGATGTAGTCCGCCGACTTACATGAAACCCCTGAGGAAGAGATTCCTTGGGGGTTTGTTTTTACCATTTTCCGAGAAAGAATATATGTTAGAGGGTTGCAGACTGGACTAAAAACTGGTATTCTCAGAACAGAAAGGGGTGAGAATATGCGTTCGGACATGACACGCAAAGATTCAGCAATGTATTATGCGATAATAATAGTACTTTTTGTATTTTGCAGTATTGTATTTTATGTGCAGACACATTACCAGCATACCTCGGCAATCAGGCCGGAGGACGATTATAAGGGCAAGATACCGCAGCTTCATAGTAGCGAGGATCGGGATGATGACGGTGTAGATGACCAGTTAGATATTCTGAACGGTGCACTGGCCTATGTGAGTACACATCCAAAATACAAAAGCCGCTACTATGAGAACGGCTATCCTGACGATAATTACGGAGTGTGCACTGATGTAGTGGCTTATGCGTTGAAATATGCCGGATATGATCTACAAGTGCTTGTGGACGCGGATATCCGGGTACACCCACAAGATTATATGGTAGCCGAGCCGGATGCAAACATAGACTTCCGGCGGGTGCGAAACCTGAATATATTTTTTTCACACACAGCAGTTGCCCTGACCACAGATGTCTCAGAAATAGAAGCATGGCAGGGTGGCGATATTGTAATCTTCGAAAGACATATCGGCATCGTGTCCGACCGACGAAATAAAAATGGAGTGCCCTATATCATTCACCACAATGATCCATGGCAGATGGCCTACGAGCAGGACATTCTGGAAAAACGAACTGACATCGTGGGTCATTACGAATTTCAAAATAAAAAGCGGTCCTACTGCACGGTTATGCACAATGCAGCAGGGGGGCATACTTTATTGGGCGGTATATCGGTTACGATACGGGCTTCTGCAGATAGTTCGCTGGAAACGGCGCGTGAAAATAGGTAGTCGCTGACTTAAGTGAAAGCTCTGAGATGAAAGTCTCAGGGCTTTTTTGTTGTGTATTACCGAAATGCGAAGATATAGTTTGTTCAAACCGCGCATAGCGTACTGCTTGACAAACTGACTACTATGTAATACAATATAGATAAGCTACAACGCATTGCATAGTAGATAGAAAGGAGGAAGCGGATTGGAAAATAATGCACAGCTGCTAAAGGGTGTATTGGAATATTGCGTGTTGCGGCTGATTGAAAAAGAACCAACCTATGGCTATGAAATAGTGATGCAGTTAAAACAGGTCGGTTTTGCAGAGATCAGCGAAAGCACGCTGTATCCGCTGCTTTTACGCCTGGAGCAGCAGGAGAAGGTGACAGTGGAGCGGCGACCTTCTCCCAAGGGCCCAAGCCGAAAGTACTATGTGATCACCGAAAAGGGGACGGATTCTCTTTTGGATTTTCAACAGGAATGGAACCGACTGTGCGGTTTGGTAGAAAAGATTTTTCGGGAGGATAGAAGATGAATAACTATTTCACCTTGCGAAGAGCGAACCGTCTGCGCGTAAAACTGCTCAACAGCAAAAGCCAGGAGCAAATCAGAGAGGTTATTCGATATCTGCGGCGTACCAGTTGGGATGAGTGCGGCGTAGAGCTGATATACAGTGACCTGATCGATATGGCGGTGCAGGCCAATGAGAATGGGCAGGAACTATTCAACGTGATTGAGGATGCAAAAACCTTTGCTGAGGAGGTTAAGCCAAGCCTTAAAACTTTGAGGACTGGAGATTATTTCTGGTTTGTGGCACCACTGTATTTCTTCTTTTGCTGGGGGATAGGGGGTCTGCTGCTGTATCCGGTGGTTCCGGACTGGGTGTTTGAACTCTCACTTGGGTATTTGATGCAGCTTGTGGTCTGCATAACTGCTTTTTGCTGGCTGTTCCGGAGAATGATGGAGCAGGCGGGGTTTCCGCCAAGCAAGCATCGTCTGAAATACTGCGGCTGGCTGGTGCTTTATATTGCAGTGCTGTATGCAACAGGTGCATTTTTTACACGGATCGCTGGAGCTTTTGTTTTGCTGCGCCTGCCGATTTTGCCCTATGCCCTTTTCAGTCTCCTGCTGGGTGCGGGGTTGTATGGCATAAAATTTTGGAGGTATGGCAAAGATGAACGCTTGAGAGAACGTATCTGAATCCTCTTTATGATGTACGTCTGCCGGGCTATGGAAAACAAGCTTATTCCTGACCCTAACAAAGTACAGAAGCGCTTCATCCTCTCCCGGATGAGGCGCTTCTTTTCTCATGGATGATGGGTGCTTACTGCCCTCCGTGGCGGCGGTCCTCGGCGGTAAGCTCCTGCTGTAGCGCGGCCTTGCGATGGTCGAGCAGCAGGTCTTTGTTGTACCGGAAATAGCGGTCGCAGCCATTTTCGGTGATGAAAGCATGGGAAGCAGGGTTCAAGGTCAGCTCCGTGACGAACACCACCATCTCCTGGCTTTCGGCAAAGGCGTTCTCCATAAAGTCAAATGCAGCTTCCAGCGCGGCGCTGGCGGCTTCCTGTGCCTGATCCCGGGCCTCGGCAAGGGACTGGAACTGTGTGCGCAGGAGGTCAAAGGCGGGCTGTGTGCTCACCGCATTGGCGCGGCGCAGCTCCGCATCCCAGCTGCGGAGGGCGGCATACACCTGCAGGCGGGTATTCAGCGCGTCATGGCTCAGCAGACCGGCGGCACGCTGGCGCTGGGTCTCGGCATCATAGTCCGTGACCATCTGAGCGAACAGGGTAAGCTCCCCATCCGGGATGTCTGCAGGCAGGGTGGAAAAGCCCTGTTTGGCCTCCCTCAGGAAGGCGTAGCAGGCATCGGCGACGGCATCGGCCTGCCGGGAGGCAGTGAACCGGGTGTTCAGACCGGACAGGATCAGACTGACCAGCGAGAGCCGTTCATCAAACGGTGCATTGAGCAGGCGGGCATAAACGGCAGGCTTGACCTGACCGGCCAGGATCTCCTCTACGCCGTAGTCATCACGATACTTATAATAGAGATCAAGATAGGCAGAGAAGTCCTCTGCGATCTTCTGGTGCTGGAGATACTGCCGGATGAGCGCTTCATCTGCCTGCAGGCCCAGCGATTCATAGGTGTCCAGCAGGTTGGACAGATCCTCCCAGCCGCGGGCAGTGACGAACTGTGTGCCGTCCACGTCGGCGTTGATCTGGTAGAAATTCTGGGGATGCAGATCGAGGTAGCTCAGGATGGCACTGTGGATGTGGGCTGTGCGGGCGTAATCCTTCCATACCTGCAGGTCGGGCTCAATGTCCATCCGACGGACACGGTCCAGCGTGACGATATCGAAATCGCGGACGGATTTGTTATACTCCGGCGGGTTGCCTGCCGCCACGATGACCCAGCCGGCAGGCATAGCCTGGTTGCCGAAGGTCTTGCACTGCAGGAATTGCAGCATGGTGGGGGCCAGAGTCTCGGAAACGCAGTTGATCTCGTCGATGAAGAGGATGCCCTCTTTCAGACCGGTGGCTTCCATCTTGGCGTAGACGCTGGAAATGATCTCGCTCATGGTGTATTCGGTCACAGAGACATCCTTGTCGCCATAATGGCGCTGCCGGATGAAGGGCAGGCCCACGGCGCTCTGGCGGGTGTGGTGGGTGATGGTGTAGGCCACCAGTGCCACGCCGCACTCCCGGGCGGCCTGCTCCATGATCTGGGTCTTGCCGATGCCCGGAGGGCCCATCAGCAGGATGGGGCGCTGCCGGATGGAGGGAATGGCATATTCGCCCAATGTGTCCTTGGCCAGGTAGGCTTTGACAGTGTGTTCGATCTCTTCTTTGGCGCGTTTGATATTCATAAGTTTACATCCTCACGAGTTGTTCAATTCACGGTAAGGGTCGTCCTCTTCGGCCAGCGCGTCGGCCAGTGCCGATGCGGCCCGGGCCGTTGGCCCTGAAAATTCATCCTCATCCAGAACCACCTTCATGGCCCAGGGGGGAACGTTGGCATCGTCGAATTTTTCGCCCAGGAACAGGAACGCGGTGTCGTAGGCTGGGCGGCGGGCCGGGTAGGTGCCCATGCCATCGGTAAAATAGAGCAGGCCCCGCAAGTGGGAGAACTTCTTCTCGGCGCAGAGCTGGTTCACATATTCAAAGGCAGGCCGGAAATCGGTGCCGCCGCCGCCCCGTAGCTCAAAGTGGTTCATGGCATGGATGAGGTCGTCTTCGTTACGGATGAGCAGATCCTGCCGGATGGCGTTGTCTGCCTGAATGAGATGCAGGTTCATCCGGTGAAAGAAGTTCTCCCGCCCTTTCAGCAGGGTATAGGTTTCGGCCAGAAAGGCCCGTACCAGCTCGCCGGAGGTGGAGTAGCTGGTGTCAATGACCAGCGCCAGCTCCTCGATCTTCTTGCTTTCCCGGGTCTCCAGCGGCTCGATCAGGGGCATGTTTCCGTAGACCGACAGGCCGTAGGTGTAGAAGTTCAGGTCGAACTCATCCGGATCGAGGTGGACCTCCTCCCGGGTCACGCAGAACCGGCGCAGGAAATCCTGATAGCTCCGGCGGCTGCGGTTGGCGGCCTTGACCTGCTGCTTCAGGGCATCGGCACCGTCACCGGCTTCCTTGTCCCGCAGGTCCAGCTCGGTCTGCATCCGCTCACCGATCTTCTGCCACGTCTTCTGGGGCAGGGGCATGGGCATCTGCTGGGGCTGCTCGGGGGCATCCTTGGGCCACAGGCGGTGGTCATCGGTGTAGAATTCCCGCTCCAGCTGGCGCAGAATGCCGGGGGTCTGGCCCGCCAGCCATCGGTAAGCCGGGGCAGCGGCCACCACCCTGCCCTCTGCGGCAATGGCGGCGTAGGCGTTCTGGCGCACCCAGGTCAGCGGGCGCTTGACACTGGAACGATTCAGGCTGTCCAGCACATTCTCCACGGCAATATCGCAGGCCAGATTCCACAGCCGGGCATCCCGCTTGCCCTTGAGCCAGAGATGCCGGAATACGCAGTGGAATACCGTGTGCAGATACAACCGATTGAGATATTTTGGGTTCTCCTGGTAGAGCCGCAGTAGGGCGCTGGGCTGATAATAGAGGTTCACGCCGTCTGTGGCCAGCACGCCGCACCGCTCGTCCGGTACCGGGGTCAGGGCACTGAGAGCCATATCCAGAAAGCGGAAGTCGAGGTACAGCCCGCTGCGCACCACAGCCAGCACCTCGCCGCCCATCCGGGCCTGCCACTCCTCGTGGGTCTCAGGCCGTTTGGATGCAAAGGGCTTGCGGGGGTCAAAGAATTTCTCTTTTTCAGAAATCAAAATCATACCTCCGCTTCTTCGGGGCGGAACCCCTCTTTTTGTGCTCTGCGTCGGCCAGCAGCGCCGCGGCAGCTGCGTTGTCTGCCTTGGCGGCAAGTGCCGCGCCCTCAGCAAAGGCAGCAGCATCCAGCACATCCAGCGCCAGCAGATCCTTTATGCTGTCGGTATCCTGTGCCTTCAGCAGGCGCTGGAGCACAAGGCCGGTGTGAGCGGCCAGAAATTCACGGTAGGGGGCCTTTGCCTTTTCGGTCAGGTTCCATGGCCAGCGCAGGCGGTCGAAGCAGAGCATAGCCGCCACGCCCTGATCCTCGGCGGCGTGGCCGTCCGGGAAGATGGCATCATATTCTGCGGAAAGGATTTTTCCATCCAGAAAACACTGCCTGTAATGATATCCCTGCCCCGAAAAGGTGTGAAGCAGGATGTGGGCGGGGCTTTCTTCTACGTCCTCCCAGTAGGCGGGGTACCATAGCCCTGCCCGGGGACGCGCCTCACCCGGGAGCCAGAACATTGCCCGCACGGCCTCGGTGATGTTGTTCACAAGGGCGAACAGGCCGGTCTTTTCCTCGGGAGCGGCCCGGACAAGGAGGTCTGCCAACGCAAAGCAGTTCAGGAACACGTCGCTGCCCACGGTCAGATCTCCGGCTCCCACACTGAGCCGCCGCAGCCTGCGGCAGTTGTAAAAGGCGCAGCTGCCGATGACCTGCAGGCTGTCCGGCAGGATGATCTCCTCCACGAAATTGCCGCACACCGGGTGCAGCTCCTCCGGGGCAGCAGGCTCTTTCCCGAAGTCGAGGTCGTAGCGGCCATGCCGTCCGGTCAGGTCGCGGCCAAAGGCCTGCACAAGGGTGCAGGTGCCGTCCGGGCTGACTTCATAGCGGCAGAGCGTATCGGCCCCGGGCAGGCTTCTGGGCTTCTCGGAGAAGCAGTAGTCCCCCAGCTCGGTGATGGCCAGCACCCCGCCCTCCGGGCCCGGTACGCTTGCGGGAAGGGCCGCACAGGGCGCGTCGCCGTAAACACGGGTCAGGCGGGCGGTGTTCTTCTGTAACGGGATGATATCGATAAACATAGGGGCTCCTAACAAAAAAACTGCTGCACGGGAAGAGCCGTGCAGCAGTTGGGAGGGATGCGGTTACTGTGCGGCCTGTGAAGAAGCGGTAGAGGCGGCCGCATTGTCGGCAGCTGGAACCGTGCCGGTATTGGCAATATACAGGCTGAGGAACACACCCATAATGAGGGTGGCAACAGCCATCAGGATCGCATTCCGGATCAGATGCTTTTTCATCTGTTTGTACTCCTTTGAAAGGATTTACTTTGCAGGCTTGAAGCTGTCGCGCAGGGTGACCACGCGGTTGTACACGCCGGGGTTCTTGCTGTCCGGGGTGAAGAAGCCGGTGCGGACAAACTGGAACTTCTCGCCGGGCTTGGCATCCTTCAGGCTCTCTTCCAGCTTGCAGCCCTTGCGCACCACAACGCTCTCGGGGTTCAGGTAATCCTTGTAGTCGCTGCCCTCGGGGATGGCGTTCATGTTGGCCTCGGTAAACAGCTTGTCGTACAGGCGGACTTCAGCATCCACAGCGTGGTCAGCGCTGACCCAGTGGATGGTGCCCTTGACCTTGCGGCCATCGGCGGGGTTGCCGTTGCCGGTCTCAAGGTCGGCGGTGCAGTGGATGGCGGCGATGCTGCCGTCGGGGTTCTTCTCCACGCTCTCACACTTGACGATGTAAGCGCCCATCAGACGAACCTCGCCGCCAATGGTCAGGCGCTTGAACTTCGGGGGCGGCACCTCAGCAAAGTCCTCGCTCTCGATCCACAGCTCGCGGGTAAAGGCGACCTTGCGGGTGGAGGCATCGTTGGCTTCGCGGTTGGGGTTGTTGGCCACCTCAAAGAATTCGGTCTTGTCGGCGGGGTAGTTGTCCACGACCAGCTTCACAGGGTCCAGTACGGCGATCCGGCGCTGGGCGGTCAGGTCCAGCTCACTGCGGATGCAGGCTTCCAGCTGACGCATGTCGATCAGGTTGTCGGACTTGGAGATGCCGGCCTCCCGGACAAAGGTGAAGATGGAGGTGGGGGTGTAGCCGCGGCGGCGCAGGCCGCACAGGGTCGGCATCCGGGGATCATCCCAGCCGTCCACGATGCCCATTTCCACCAGCTCGCGCAGGTAGCGCTTGCTCATCACGGTGTTGGTCATGTTCAGGCGGGCGAACTCGCGCTGCTTGGGGAACTCGGTGCCAAAGATATTCTCGATGACCCAGTTGTACAGGGGACGATGATTCTCGAACTCCAGGCTGCACATGCTGTGGGTGATGCCCTCAATGGCATCCTGGATGGGATGCGCAAAGTCGTACATGGGATAGATGCACCACTTATTGCCCTGGCGGTGGTGTTCGGCATACTTGATGCGGTAGATGGCCGGGTCACGCATATTCATGTTGGGGCTGGCTAGGTCGATCTTGGCGCGCAGAGTCTTTTCACCCTCCTGGAACTCACCGGCACGCATCCGGCGGAACAGGTCCAGATTCTCCTCCGGGGTGCGGTCACGCCACGGAGAGGGACGGCTGGGCTTGCCGGCATCGGCACCACGGTACTCGCGCATCTCGTCACGGGTCAGGTCGTCCACGTAGGCCTTGCCCTCCAAGATGAGCTTCTCGGCGTACTCGTAGCACTTGTCAAAGTAATCGCTGCCATAGAAGATGCCGCCGTTGGGGTCAGCGCCCAGCCAGTGCAGATCCTCAATGATGCTGTTGACATACTCCTCACCTTCGCGGGCGGGGTTGGTGTCGTCCAGGCGCAGGTTGAACTTGCCGCCATACTGGTTTGCGATGGACCAGTTGATGTAGATGGCCTTGGCGCTGCCGATGTGCAGGTAGCCGTTGGGCTCCGGCGGGAAGCGGGTATGGATTTCGCTGATCTTACCCTCGGCCAGGTCAGCGTCGATGATCTCCGTCAAAAAGTTTT
This sequence comes from Faecalibacterium hominis (ex Afrizal et al. 2022), assembly GCF_049545105.1. NCBI lineage: Bacteria > Bacillati > Bacillota > Clostridia > Eubacteriales > Oscillospiraceae > Faecalibacterium > Faecalibacterium hominis (ex Afrizal et al. 2022). The sequence goes on from NZ_CP186860.1 coordinate 2,558,728, forward strand.
TATCTGCCATAGTGGTTTCCCCCTTGGTTTCAGGGCATCGCAGCCCGGAATTACACTTTCTTTCAATACACTTTATAATACACCATTTTTGGCTCTGCTTCAAGGCAAAAATACAAAGTAAGGGTGGTTTTCGGTGCCCCGGGCAGATTTCTGCATTCTACGCACTTGACGAATGCACAAAAAAAGGGTATAGTATGGTAGTATTCATTTTTACGGGGTGTTGCGCAGTTGGTAGCGCGCCTGCTTTGGGAGCAGGAGGCCGCGAGTTCGAGTCTCGCCACTCCGACCAGGATAAAAGCCACGATACAGCGCTGGAAATGGCGATTGCATCGTGGCTTTATTTGTTGTATAAATGCTCTGAAAATGCTGGTTTGTGCGTCTTTTGTGCGTTATTGGCGCAAAAACTGCTGACAGAACAGACAGAGTTAAACCGTGAATTTTGTACAGCTTTACACTGTTCAACAAGAACGAAATGTGCTATATTGTTTATGGGGCAGGATAGGCATTTTATAACAGCCCCGCCGGAAAAGAGGTTGAATATGCTGTCTGACGCGAAGAAAAAGGCAAATGCCAAGTGGGACAAGGCCCATATGATGATTTTGGGCTGTAAGGTCCGTAAGGATTTTGCGGCCCAGTTCCGGGAGGCCTGTGCCGCAGCGGGAACCACCCCCAACGCTGTTCTGAAACAGGCAGCGGAACAGTTTTTAAAAGAACATGCGGTGTCAGAGGAGAAAACCGCCGTGGAAGAATGCGCATAATATCCATACGAAAGGACAGGTGCAACATGAGTACAAGAGAATTGGCAAGAACCCTGCTGGACGAGATGCCGGATAGTGATTTGATCTATCTGGTGGCGTATATGCAGAGCTTAAAGGCTCTCAAAGATGCAGAAATTCCCAACGCCAAGACACAAGCGGCGATTGATGAAGTGGACAGCATGATTAGAACCGGCGAGGGAGAACACTTTGAAGGCTCTACCGCTGACTTCTTCGCTCAACTGGCGGCGGAGGGCTAAACCGTGTTAAAACTGAACACTTCCACGCAGTTTAAGAAAGATTATAAAACCTGCATCAAGCGGCATTATAAAATGGATTTGCTGCAAGCAGTTGTTGATGTACTGCGAGTGCCTGACGCATTGCCACAAAAGAACCGAGACCACAGCTTAACAGCCCTGTTGCTCATCATCGAGCGGCAGGGCTGTTGTGCTGTCCAATAATGCGGATTTTTAAGTGGGCTTTTGCGTTTTTTGACCGGAAGCTGTTTGGGATTCTTCGTGCTCCAATATGCAGCAAAGCCAAAAAGGCACGCTGATCCGTTTGAGATCAGCGTGCCTTTTTGGCTTTGTTTCTGTCATTTAGATGATATAATCATTCCCCGCCTGATCGGGTGCGGCGAGGTCGGCCAGAGTGATCTTGCCAAAGTAGTCGGCGATCATGTCGTTCAGGCCCTTCCACATCGTATAGGTTCGGCAGTTGGGCATCCGTTCGCAGGCGGGAGCACCGGGCACAAGGCAGCTCACGGGGGCAAGGCTGCCCTCGGTCAGCAGCAGGATCTCTGCCACGGTGTACTGGTCGGGGGTGCGGGTCAGCCGGTAGCCGCCGCCCTTGCCGCGCAGACCTTCCAGAAAGCCGTTCTGCACCAGCACCTTCAGGATGTTTTCCAGATATTTTTCCGAGATCTCCTGCCGTTCGGCGACCTCCTTCAGCGGCACATACCGCTCCGCCTGGTGTTCGGCCAGGTCGATCATTACGCGCAGTGCGTAACGGCCCTTGGTTGAAACGATCATAGCTTTTCTCCTTATCAACCCCTCAGACGCTTTGCGCCAGCGGCCCAGTCAGGGGCGGCAATGCGCAGGCATGGATGGTGGGGTTGTCCTCTTCTCATTAACAAACCTATTATACAACAGGGTTTGTAACTTTTCAATCGCTTTTTTCGCTTTTTCCATTGACAAAGGGGGAAAAGAGGACTATAATACCATCAAACCTACAAACCATGTTGGTTTACAGGAAATATGGAATGCGTCAGAATAACATCCCGGGCTCTGCGCCCGCAGAGGGAGGACTTTTACTATGAGCAAGATTTACACTTCCGCAGATCAGCTGATTGGCCACACTCCGCTGCTGGAGCTGACCCATATCGAGAAGGAAGCAGACCTGAAGGCCACCGTTCTGGCCAAGCTGGAATACTTCAACCCCGCCGGCTCTGTCAAGGATCGCATTGCCAAGAAGATGATCGACGATGCCGAGGCCACCGGCAAGCTGAAGCCCGGTTCCGTGATCATTGAACCTACCTCCGGCAACACAGGCATTGGTCTGGCCGCTGTGGCCGCTGCCAAGGGCTACCGCATCATCATCGTGATGCCCGAGACCATGAGCGTGGAGCGCCGCCAGCTGATGAAGGCTTACGGCGCAGAGCTGGTCCTGAGCGAGGGCGCAAAGGGCATGAAGGGTGCCATTGCCAAGGCGGATGAGCTGGCAAAGGAGATCCCCAATGCCTTTATCCCCGGCCAGTTCGTGAACCCTGCCAATCCGCAGGCGCACATCGAGACCACCGGCCCTGAGATCTGGGAGGACACCGATGGTCAGGTCGATCTCTTTGTGGCTGGCGTTGGCACCGGCGGCACTGTTACCGGCGTGGGCAAGTACCTCAAGAGCAAGAACCCCAATGTCAAGGTCGTGGCTGTGGAGCCTGCCTCCTCTCCCGTGCTGAGCAAGGGCGTTGCAGGTGCGCACAAGATCCAGGGCATCGGCGCGGGCTTTGTGCCGGATGTGCTGGATACCAAGGTTTACGATGAGATCATCACCGTGACCAATGAGGATGCCTTTGCGACCGGCCGCCTCATCGGCCACAAGGAAGGCGTTCTGGTGGGTATCTCTTCCGGTGCAGCGGTCTGGGCTGCGCTGGAGCTGGCAAAGCGCCCCGAGAACGCAGGCAAGAAGATCGTTGCTCTGCTGCCCGATACCGGCGACCGTTACCTGTCCACCCCGCTGTTTGCTGAATAAGCTGTAACCACACAAGCCGCTGCGCAGAAATTTTTGCGCAGCGGCTTTTTTTGTGCTACAATAAACCCATCAATTCCAAGGAGAACTGTTATGAACTACTACGCCGCCCCGATGGAGGGGCTGACAGACCGCATCTGGCGGCAGGCCCACCAGCGCTGGTTCGGTGCACCGGAGGCCCCGGTGCGGTACTATGCGCCGTTTCTCTCGCCGCCGGAGAACCGGGTACTCATCAAAAAGAAGATGGCTGAGCTGGAACCGGCGGCCAACCCGGGGGTGCAGGTCATCCCGCAGCTGTTGGCAAAGGACGGCGAACTTGCGGCCTGGATGATCGGGGAACTGCGCCGGATGGGCTATACCGAGGTCAATCTGAACTTCGGGTGTCCCTCCGGCACCGTGACAGCCAAGGGCAAGGGCTCCGGGATGCTCCGGGACCCGCAGAAGCTGGATGCCTTTCTGGACGCTGTCTTTTCGCAGGCAGGCGGGCCGGTGTCGGTCAAGACCCGGTTGGGCGTGGCCCGGGCGGAGGAGTTCGGGGAGATCCTGGACGTTTACAACAAATACCCCCTTTGCGAGCTGACCATCCACCCCCGGGTGATGAAACAGCTCTACCGTGGACAGGCCGACCGGGAAGCCTTTGCTGCTTACCTGCCCGCCTGCACTGTTCCGGTCTGCTACAACGGCGATGTGACCACTGTGGATGACCTGCGGGCACTGGAAGCGGCATTTCCGGGACTGTCGGGCATCATGGTGGGCAGGGGCCTCATTGCAGACCCTGCCCTTCTGCGCAAGGCTGTGGGCGGCTCTGCCGCTTCCCGGGAAGAACTGCGCGGCTACCATGATGAACTTTATCACGGCTACACCGAAGCCTTTGGGATGGCCAGCTGTGCCGTGAGCCGGATGAAGGCCCACTGGTTCTACCTCATCCACCTTTTCGATGGGGCCGACGCACTGGAAAAGCCCCTGCGCAAGGCCCGGGAAGGCTGGGAGTATGAGACGGTGGTGAACCAGATCTTTGCCTGCTGGCCAAAATAAAAAGTCCGCTGCCTCCTGCGAGGCAGCGGACTTGTGTAAGCACGGCTCAGACGTTCAGGTAGCTGCGGAGCATGGCCTGCAGCAGATCGTCACGGTCAACCTTGCGGATGAGGGAGCGGGCTCCCTTGTATGTGGTGATATAGGTGGGATCTTCGGACAGGATATAGCCCACCAGCTGATTGACCGGATTGTAGCCCTTCTCCTTTAATGCATCGTACACCTGCTGTACGATCTCGTGAATCTCGTAGTCCTTTTTGTCGTGGATCGAAAAAATAGCAGTCGCGTCGCCCACGCAATGCACCCCCTTCGGTATCCCTCTCGCATTCCATTCCGAGAGGTCATTGGAACTTATAGCCCATTGTACACGAAATGAACGCTGACTTCAAGATTCCAAGCTGGAATTTGCACACTTTGAATAAAAAATTTTGAAAATTTGAGTAAAAAGAACGGAGCGGATTTTCCGTTCAGGAGGTTTTTCATGGTCTACGGAATCGGCTGCGACCTGTGCAGCATTGCGCGGATGGAAAAGAGCCTGCTGGGCCCCCATGGCGCGGTCTTTGCACGCCGGGTGTTCGGCCCGGCGGAGCAGGCGGCACTGGGCCTGCCTCTGGCAGAGGAAGAGGGCACGGCCCGCCGCACCGCCCATACCGTGGCCAGCGCGGCGGCGGACTTTGCGGCCAAGGAGGCTTTCCTCAAGGCGGCGGGCACCGGTCTGCGGGAGCCCTTCTCCCTCTGCGAGATCGAAGCCGTCCGCCTGCCCGGCGGGGCACCGGCCTATCACTTTTCCGGCCGGAGCGCCCAGTGGGTGGAAGCACACCGCCTGCGGGCACATCTCTCCCTGAGCCATGAAGACGGCATGGCCATGGCGTACTGCATCCTGGAAACGGAAACCTGAACTTCTCGTCTGCATACAATGGAATAAGCCCGCGCGTGCATAGCGGCCCGGCAGTCGGCTCATACTAAAGGCAGAGCGACTGAGGATGCGCAAAACGCACCACATAGCGGGCGCATCCTCCAAGATCAGGGAGGGAAGATTCCATGGAGGTACACAGAGGAGAAGTTTTTTACGCCGATCTTTCGCCGGTGGTGGGCTCGGAACAGGGCGGTATCCGGCCGGTGCTCATCGTCCAGAACGAGATCGGCAACCGGCACAGCCCCACCGTGATCGCAGCGGCCATTACATCCCGGCTGGACAAAGCCCGCCTGCCCACCCATATCAATATCCGGGCGGCAGATACCGGCCTTGCCAAGGACAGTGTGGTGCTGCTGGAACAGATCCGCACGCTGGATAAGCACCGCCTGCGCGAGCGGGCCGGGCAGATCACGCCTGAGGATCAGCGCCGGGTGAATCAGGCACTGGATGTCAGCCTTGGGCTGGACAGCTACTGACAAAAAAATGAGACTGCCAAGGCCTGGCAGTCTCATTTTTTTGATGATTCCGGTTATTTTACGCTGTCCTGCGCGTCGTGGAGCAGGGCATATTCGCGGATCTTTTCCAGCGTCTGCTCACTCAGGATATGCTCTGCCTTGCAGGCATCCTCGGCGGCGACCTCCTCGTCCACGCCCAGCTGCACAAAGAAATGGGTCAGCAGGCGGTGGCGGCTGTAGATGCGCTCTGCGATCTCGCGGCCCGGTTCCAGCAGGGTCAGGTTGCCCTCACCGTCCACCGCGATATAGCCGTTCTCCCGCAGCTTCTTCATGGCAATGCTCACGCTTGCCTTGGTATAGCCCAGCTCATTGACCACGTCGATGGAACGGACACGGCCCATTCTCTGGTTGAGCATCAGGATCGTTTCAAGATAATCTTCTGCGGATTGGTGGATCTGCATGGTATCGGCCTCCTGCCTTCTTGATTCCCGGCCCGGGGCTGAAAACGCACGTCGGTTCGGTTTGTTATAGAATACCACATTCTCCCGGGGGATGCAAGCAATCCCTAAAAGTTTGTTAAAACAAACCGATTTGAACATGAAAAATTTGTGGGTTTGTGCGCAGGAACCACCGGGCAGCAGGCAGGGGGAAAGGGAAGAGGAAGGTAAAAGGAAGGTTTTTTGTGTGAAACTCACAGTCTCCAACGTGTTTTTGAACAACAGCTGTGCAAGCCGCAGAAAATGGCTCCAAGACAGAAATTAGGTGTGTCGAAATCTGTTTTTTGTGATAAAATAAGAACAGATATGCGCTTTCAGCATCTGATTTCATCGTCAAGACAACAGGAACATTGAAGGAGTTGTAAGTATGTCCAACGAGATCAATCCGATGGCATTTTTCCAGGAACCCAGCGTGGCAGACCTGCGTCTGCTGGCCTGCCCCGGTGCAGAGGAGCTGACCGAGCTGATCGACCGGCATCTGGTGGAATGGGCAAAGTCCGCAGGCGTGGAGAAGGATAGCTTTATCATTCCCTGCGAGTGCCCCCGCTTCCAGAGCGGTGACGCAAAGGGCCTGGTCAGGGAGTCTGTGCGCGGCGACGATATCTTTATCGTTATCGATCCGGGCAATTACAGCGTTACCTACAACCTGTTCGGTTACGAGAACCACCTCTCGCCGGATGATCACTTTGCCAACCTCAAGCGCCTGATCCAGGCAGTGGCCGGCAAGGCACACCGTGTGTCCGTTATCATGCCCAGCCTGTACGGCGGCCGCCAGCATCGCCGCGTGGTTCGCGAGAGTCTGGACTGCGCTGTGGCCCTGCAGGAGCTGCAGACCATGGGCGTGCGCAACATCATCACCTTTGATGCCCACGATCCCCGCGTTCAGAACGCTGTGCCGCTGCTCAGCTTCGACAATGCAATGCCCACCTATCAGGTGCTCAAGAGCCTGCTGAAGAAGAACCCTGAGATCAGCTTTGATAAGGAGAAGTTCATCGTGGTCAGCCCCGACGAGGGTGCCATGAACCGCAACATGTACTTCTCCAGCGTGCTGGGCTGCAATCTGGGCATGTTCTACAAGCGCCGCGATTACACCCGCGTGGTGAACGGCCGCAACCCCATTGTGGCACACGAGTACCTGGGCGATTCCGTTGAGGGCAAGACTGTCTTTATCGCCGACGATATCATCGCTTCCGGCGAGAGCATGCTGGAGGTTGCCGGCAACCTGAAGGAGCGCGGCGCTGCCCGCATCATTGCCAACGCGACCTTCCCGCTGTTCACCAGCGGCCTGAAGAAGTTCGATCAGGCAGTTGCCGATGGCAAGCTGGACTACGTTGTGGGCACCAACCTGACCTACCGCCAGCCCGAGCTGCTGACCCGCGACTGGTATGTTGACGTGGATGTCTCCAAGTATGCTGCCTACTTTGTGGTGGCACTGAACCACGATATGTCTGTTTCCAGCATCATCGATCCCATCAAGAAGATCGAGGCTCTGCTGGCAAAGCGCGGCTGATCAGAAAAAATGCAATGCAAAAGGAGCTGTACTCCCGCGGGGGTACAGCTCCTTTTCGTATGTACAGCATTCGGCGGAAGCCGGGGCTGCTGTTCCTCAGCGGTTCCGGTAGGCCTCCGGGCCTTCCAGATACAGATCTCCGCCGTGGGCATCCAGGATGACAGTCAGGGGCATATCCTGCACGGTCAGGCGGCGGACGGCTTCACAGCCGAGGTCGGGCCAGGCGATGACCTCCAGCGTCTGGACGCTTTTGGCCATCAGGGCACCGGCACCGCCCAGAGCGGCCAGATAGACCGCGCCGTTGCGGACAACGGCTTCCTTGACGGCGGCATCCCGCTTGCCCTTGCCGATCATAATTTTGTTGCCCAGATCCAGCAGGCGGGGGCTCATGGCATCCATCCGGCCGCTGGTGGTGGGGCCGGCAGAGCCGATGACCTCACCCGGGCGCTCCGGGGTGGGGCCGACGTAGTAAATGGCGCTGCCCTCAAGGTCGAAGGGGAGCGGTTCGCCCCGGTCCAGTGCTTCGATCATCCGCTTATGGGCCTGATCCCGGGCGGTATACACCACGCCGGAGAGCAGCACGGTATCGCCTGCCCTGAGGGGGGCCAGATCCTGGGCGGTGCAGGGGGTGGTCAGTCTGTATTCCATTGCAAAGCCCCTCCTTACAGCCGGGCCGACGCGCGGCGGGTGACATGGCAGGAAACGTTCACAGCCACGGGCAGGCCCGCCACATGGGTGGGCATCTGTTCAATGGCAAGGCCCAGACAGGTGGTCTGGCCGCCAAAGCCCTGCGGGCCGATGCCCAGCTCATTGATGGCGGTCAGCAGCTCCCGCTCCAGGCCGGCATAGTAGGGATCGGGGTTGGGAACATCCAGCGGGCGGAGCAGTGCCTTTTTGGCCAGATAGGCCACCTTGTCAAAGCTGCCGCCCACGCCGATGCCCAGCACGATGGGCGGGCAGGGGTTGGAACCGGCCAGCTGGACGGTCTCCAGCACGAACTTCCGGAAGCCCTCCACGCCGTCGGCGGGCTTGAGCATCTGGATGCGGCTCATGTTCTCGCTGCCAAAGCCCTTGGGGGCCACGGTGATGGTGCAGCCGTCGCCGTCCACCAGATGAACGGTGATGGCGGCGGGGGTGTTGTCGCCGGTGTTGCCCCGGCGCAACGGGTCGGCCACGATGCTCTTGCGCAGGTAGCCGTCGGTGTAGCCGCGGCGCACGCCTTCGTGGATGGCGGCCTCAAAGCTGCCGTCGATGTGGACATCGGTGCCCAGCTCCACGAACACGCAGGCCATGCCGGTGTCCTGGCAGATGGGCAGGTCTTTTTCTCTGGCGGCGCTCAGGTTGGACCACAGCAGGTCCAGGGTATTCTTTGCCAGCGGCCAGGGCTCTTCCTGCCGGGCCTTGTCCAGTGCCGCCTGCACATCCTGCGGCAGGCGGGTGTTGGCCTCGATGCAGAGCCGGGCTACGGTATCGGTGATGGCTTGTGCGGAGATGTTCCTCATCTCGTGTTCCTCCCTTTACAGGCGGGCAACGCCGGTCTCGCGGGCAGCCTTTGCCACAGCAGCAGCCACAGCCTCGGCTACACGGGGGTCAAATGCGCCGGGGATGATGTTCTCCTCGCTGCGGTCGGCATCGGTGATCAGGTCGGCAATGGCGTAGGCGGCGGCCAGCTTCATCTGGTCGTTGATGTCGCGGGCGCGGACGCTCAAAGCACCCTTGAACAGGCCGGGGAAGCAGAGCACATTGTTGACCTGGTTGGGGAAGTCGCTGCGGCCGGTGGCCATCACGCGCACGCCGCCTGCCTTGGCTTCGTCCGGCATGATCTCCGGGGTGGGGTTGGCCATGGCAAAGACGATGGCATCCTTGTTCATGGTCTTGCACAGCTCGGTGGTCAGGATGCCGGGGCGGGACACGCCGATGAATACGTCGGCTCCCTCGATGGCTTCCTTCAGGCCGCCCTTGATCTGGCGGGGGTTGGTCACCTCGCCCAGCCAGTTCTTGTGGGCCTCGGCGCTGTTGCAGCCCTTGTACAGGGTGCCGAACTGGTCCACGGCCACGATATCCTTTGCGCCAGCGGTCATGAGCATCTTGATGATGGCAGTACCGGCAGCACCGGGGCCGTTCAGGACGATGTGCACGTCCTCCATCTTTTTGCCCACCACGCGCAGGGCATTGATGAGGGCAGCGGTCACCACGATGGCGGTGCCGTGCTGGTCATCGTGGAACACGGGAATATCCAGCTCCCGCTCCAGCGTCTCTTCGATCTCAAAGCACTCGGGGCTCTTGATATCCTCCAGATTGATGCCGCCAAAGGTGGGGGCAATGGCCTTGCAGGCCGCGATCACGCTGGCGGCATCGTGGGCATCGATGCAGATGGGGAAGGCATCCACGCCGCCGAACTCCTTGAACAGCACGGCTTTGCCCTCCATCACAGGCAGACCGGCCTCGGGGCCGATGTCACCCAGGCCCAGCACGGCGGTGCCGTTGGAAACAACGGCCACCATGTTGCCCTTGAAGGTGTACTTATAAACATCGTCGGGGTTTTCCTTGATCTTGCGGCAGGGCTCGGCAACGCCGGGGGTGTAGGCGGTAGACAGGTCATCACGGGTCTTGACCTCCACCTTGCTGGTAATGCCCACCTTACCGTGGTGGGTCTCGTGCATTTCAAGGGCGGCTTTGTTGTAATCCATGGGGTGTTCCTCCGTTTGTATCGGGCGCTTCCCGCGGAAGGGAGCGGCCGGGGTTTCTCGTATCTCCTTTATTTTAACAGAACCGGGCGGGCATTTCCACCGGAAAAGCCGCTTTTTCGGCCGGTGCCCCGCAAAAGTCGGACAAACCCGGCGCTCTATTTGTGGAATTTCTGCAAAATTCTTTTCTTTTTCACTTTTGCCCTTTATAATAAGGTCTGTACTATGCGACCCGAATCTGAACCCGGCGGGATGCCGGTGTTCCAACAGGAGGAACTTTATTTTGAAAAAGATCATCACAAAGGCGGTCTGCCTGCTCTGCGCCGGTGCGCTGGTGCTGGGCGCAGCAGGCTGCTCCAAGTCCGCTGATTCTTCTTCTGCCGCTTCCAGCACAGCCGCCGCTGTTTACGGCAGCGCGGAAGATTACGATTACGAGAACTTCTCCTACAGCAGCGGTCTGGACGAGAATGGCTACTGGGAGGGCGTGAAGGCGCTTGACTATGTCACCCTGCCCGAGAACTTTGCAAGCCTTACCTTCAAGCGTTCTGAGATCGAGCCCACCGAGGAAGAGGTCCAGAGCGAAATCGACAGCCTGCTCAGCGACCACGCCACCGAGAAGCAGGTGACGGACCGTGCCGCAGCGGACGGTGATACCGTCAACATCGACTATGCCGGGTCCGTGGATGGCGTTGCGTTCAGCGGCGGCACTTACAGCGGCTACAGCCTGACCCTGGGCAGCGGTACTTTCGTCGATGGCTTTGAGGATCAGATCGTAGGCCACACCCCCGGCGAGACCTTTGATGTCACCGTGACCTTCCCGGAGGGATACAGCGATTCTACCGATTTCGAGGGCAACACCGTTGTCCTGAGCGGCAAAAAAGCCGTGTTCTCCGTTACCCTGAACTACATCAGCGAGAAGGTCCTGCCCGAGCTGACCGATGCGTGGGTGGCCGAGAACTACGGCGAGAGCGATGATGTTCACACCGTGGAGGAGCTGAAAGCGCTCTACCAGAAGATGCTCTACAACACCAACCTGCAGAACGCCATCATGGACGACCTGCTGGCGAACTCCACCTTCAAGGAGCTGCCCAAGGAGGTCACAGATTATCAGGTGAACCAGTGCCTGAACTACTACTACACCATGGCCAACTACTACGGCTACGATCTGGACAGCTTTGTGCAGACCGCCGCTGGCTATGAGAACGCCGATGCCCTGCTGGAGGGGATGAGCGACAGCATCACCACCTACTCCAAGGAGGCCCTGCTCTATCAGGCAGTGGCCGAGACACTGGACATCGTGCCCACCCAGGAGCAGATCGATACCTATTCCTCCTACACCGGCACCTACGGTGAGAACTACTGCACCATGGTCGCCCTGATGGATGCCGTCACCGATGCGCTGACGGAAAGCGCAGTGGTGAGCTGAGTGCCCTGCCCCCATATCAAGAGAACTTGTGCCGCTTCGGGTCTGCCGGGGCGGCATTTTTGTCTTGTTTGCAAACAATTTGTGAATTGTTGCCGTACCATCGAAAACCCTATTGACAAAGTGGGGTGTTTGGAGTATAGTTTTAGCAGTCGAGCAGATAGAGTGCTAAAAATGAAATGGCAATCAATCTGAAAGACTGCTGAAATAACACTTCCGGTACGAATGGAGGTCGATTCTATGAATACCAATCAATATACGCAGAAAACACTGGAAGCCCTGCAGGCTGCCCAGCAGCTGGCTGTGGAGTACCAGCACAACGCTTTGGAGCCGGAACATCTGCTGCACGCCCTGGCTTCGCAGGAGCAGGGCCTGATCCCGCAGCTTCTGCAGAAGCTGAACGTGGACCCGGGCAGCTTTGCCGCTGCTGTGGCCGAAAAGCTGTCGGCCCTACCCCGGGTGTCTGGCTCCGGCCGTGACCCGGACAAGGTCTATATCTCGCAGGCAGCGGATAAAGTCCTGAGCGCCGCCGCCCGGGAAGCCAAGGCCATGAAGGACGAATACGTCAGTGTTGAGCATGTGTTCCTGGGCCTGCTGGATGAGCCGACCCAGAACACCACGGAGCTGTTCCGCGCCTTCAACATCAAGAAGGATGCGTTCCTGCAGCAGCTGACTGCCGTGCGCGGCAACCAGCGCGTGACCAACGACAACCCCGAGGATACCTACAACGCCCTGCAGAAGTACGGTCAGGATCTGGTCGATCTGGCCCGGAAGCAGAAGCTGGACCCCGTGATCGGCCGTGATCAGGAGATCCGCAATGTGATCCGCATCCTGTCCCGTAAGACCAAGAACAACCCCTGCCTGATCGGTGAGCCCGGCGTTGGCAAGACTGCCATCGCCGAGGGCCTGGCCCAGCGGATCGTGCGCGGCGATGTGCCCGAGAACCTGAAGGACCGCACCGTGTTCAGCCTGGACATGGGCGCTCTGGTGGCCGGTGCAAAGTACCGCGGCGAGTTTGAGGAGCGCCTGAAGAGCGTCCTGAATGAGGTCAAGAAGAGCGAGGGCAAGATCATCCTCTTCATTGATGAGCTGCACACCATCGTGGGTGCGGGCAAGACCGACGGTGCCATGGACGCGGGCAACCTGCTCAAGCCCATGCTGGCCCGGGGCGAGCTGCACTGCATCGGCGCAACCACGCTGGACGAATACCGCCAGTATATCGAAAAAGACCCCGCTCTGGAGCGCCGGTTCCAGCCGGTGCAGGTGGATGAGCCCACAGTGGAGGACACCATCTCCATCCTGCGTGGTCTGAAGGAGCGCTATGAGGTGTTCCACGGCGTGAAGATCAGCGATAATGCGCTGATCGCCGCCGCAACCCTCTCTGACCGCTATATCACCGACCGCTTCCTGCCGGATAAGGCCATCGACCTGGTGGATGAAGCCTGCGCCATGATCAAGACTGAGATGGACAGTATGCCCAGCGAGATGGATGATCTGGCCCACCGCATCACCCAGCTGCAGATCGAGCAGGTCAGCTTGAAAAAGGAGACCGATGCCCTGAGCCAGAGCCGCCTGCATGAGCTGGAAAAGGAACTGGCCGAGCTGCAGGATAAGTTCCGCAGCATGAAGGCAAAGTGGGAAAACGAGAAGAACGCCATTGGCAAGGTGCAGACCCTGCGTGAGCAGATCGAGCAGACCAATGCCGCTATTGAGAAAGCCCAGCGTGAGTATGACCTGAATAAGGCTGCTGAGCTGAAATACGGCAAGCTGCCCGAGCTGCAGAAACAGCTGGAAGCGGAGGAAAAGTTGGCCAACGAGAAGAAGGAGGACAGCCTCCTGCGTGACCGCGTGACCGACGAGGAGATCGCCCGGATCGTGGCCCGCTGGACCGGCATCCCGGTGGAGAAGCTGGTGGAGGGCGAGCGCGAGAAGCTGCTGCACCTGGACGATGTGCTCCACAAGAGAGTCATCGGTCAGGACGAGGCCGTGACCAAGGTGAGCGAGGCCATCCTGCGCAGCCGCGCCGGCATCGCCAACCCCAACCGCCCCATCGGCAGCTTCCTCTTCCTCGGCCCCACCGGTGTGGGCAAGACCGAGCTGGCCAAGGCGCTGGCACAGGCTCTGTTTGACGATGAGCGCAACATGGTGCGTATCGATATGACGGAGTATATGGAGAAGTTCAGCGTCAGCCGCCTGATCGGCGCGCCTCCGGGATACGTTGGTTATGAGGAGGGCGGCCAGCTGACCGAGGCTGTCCGCCGCAAACCCTACAGCGTGGTGCTGTTCGATGAGGTGGAAAAAGCCCACCCCGACGTGTTCAACATCCTGCTGCAGGTGCTGGACGATGGCCGCATCACCGACAGTCAGGGCCGTACCGTGGACTTCAAGAACACGGTCATCATCCTGACCTCGAATCTGGGCAGCGACATCATCCTGAACGATCTGGAGCAGCGCCGGGCCAATGGCTCCAACGAGCTGAGCGAGGACGCAAAGCATCAGATCGACTTGCTGCTCAAGAGCAAGTTCCGCCCCGAGTTCCTGAACCGTCTGGACGAGATCGTCTACTACAAGAGCCTGACCAAGGACGAGATGCGCAAGATCGTGGATCTGCAGCTGGCAGACCTGCGCAGCCGCATGGACGAGGGCAAGCACCTGAATCTGGACGTGACCACCGCCGCCAAGGACTACATCATCGATTCTGCCTACGACAGCGTCTATGGTGCCCGCCCCATCAAACGGTTCATCCAGAGCCGGGTGGAGACCCTGATCGCCAAGGCGATCATTCAGGGCCGCTATGCCGAGGGCAGCACCCTGACCGTGGATTACGACGGAAATGCCCTTGTGCTGAAATGATTTTCCACAGTTTTGCCAGTTTTTTACCTCTGTGCCGGCTGTAATGCTTGCATGGGGGTGCGGAATATGATATTATAACAAGTAACATTGATGTGCTTTTCATCGCGGAACAGCCACGGTGGAAAGCACATTTTTGTATCCCTAGGAAAGAACTCCTTCCGTCATCGCTGCGCGATGCCACCTCCCTCGGTGAGGGAGGCTGACCGTGCGGCAAGGCTCCCTCTTTGAGGGAGCTGGCTGCGAAGCAGACTGAGGGAGTCCGTTCTTTAATAAAAAACAGAAAGTTGAGTGTGATTTTCCTTTATTATGGACGATGGCAGTATGACGCTCTGGGTAGCGCTGGTGATCCTGGTGGGTTTCTCCGCCTTTTTCTCCGCTTCCGAGACCGCATTTTCCTCCCTGAATCAGATCCGCCTGAAAAGCCGCGCCGAGGACGGCGATTCCTCTGCCGCCCGGGTGCTGGCCATGGCGGAGCAATACGATAAGCTGCTTTCCACCATCCTCATCGGCAACAATATCGTGAACATCGCCGCCGCTTCCATTGGCACCATCCTGTTTACCCAGATGCTGGGTGCCGAGCGGGGCGCTACGGTGTCCACCATTGTGCTGACGATCATCGTGCTGATCTTTGGCGAAGTGACCCCCAAGAGCCTGGCCAAGGAGATGCCGGAAAAGGTGGCCACGGCAGTCTCGCCCTTCCTTGTGCTCCTGATGGCCCTGATGACCCCGCTGACCTGGCTGTTCACCCAGTGGAAGAAGCTGCTGGGTCACTTTGTCCACAGCGGCGAGGCCGATACCATCACAGAGGGTGAGCTGATGACCATGGTCAGCGAGGCTGAAAACGACGGCGAACTGACCGACCGGGAAAGCGAGCTCATCCGCAGCGCCATCGAGTTCGATGACGTGGAGGTGGAGGAGATCCTGACCCCCCGTGTGGATGTGGTGGCTGTGGAGGATGATATCCCGCTGGAGGAGCTGGCCCAGACCTTTGCGGAGTCCGGTTACTCCCGTCTGCCTGTCTACCACGGCACCATTGATAACATCATTGGTGTGGTACATGAAAAGGATTTCTATATCGCCCGCCTGAAAAAGGCGACCAAGATCGATGATCTGGTGGTGCCCACGCTGTATACTACGGGTTCCACGCAGATCTCCCAGCTGCTGCGCACCCTCCGGGAGCAGCACCACCACCTGGCCGTTGTTGTGGACGAATACGGCGGCACCGAGGGTATCATCACGCTGGAGGATATCCTGGAGGAGCTGGTGGGTGAGATCTGGGATGAGCACGACGAGGTCACTGAGGACTTCCGCAAGCAGTCGGACGGCAGCTGGCTGGTGTCCGGCTCTGCCAGCGTCGATGATCTGTATGAGGAACTCGACCTGCCGGAGGAAGAGGATATCGATTCCAATACCGTCAACGGTCTGGTGCAGGAAAAGACCTGCCATCTGCCCAAGGTAGGCGACCGCTTTACCCTGGGCGAGTACGATGGTGTTGTTACCCGCACCGCCAAGCGCCGCGTGACGGAGGTGCGCCTGACCCCCGCCGCCCCGGCTGAGGATGCCGAGAAGGATGACGAAAAGGATAAGCGCTTCTCCCGCCTTGCACAGCGCGGGGAGAGCCGCTGACAGGAAGCATAAGATAGAAACAGTGAAACGCCGCCGGGTGGAGCTTTTGGCTCTGCCCGGCGGCGTTTTCTTGATTCAAGTCCTTGCCCGCGGCCCTGCACTGTGCTAAACTGAATAAAATACAGAACGCAGGAGGACAAGGAACTTGAAACGGATGTCGAAGTTTGCGCGCCGGTGTGCGGCGCTGATGCTGGCGGTGGTGCTGCTCTGCATGGCAGTGCCTGCCGCCTTTGCAGCGGAAGGGGACACCCTGCCCGCCGGTGCCACCACCATGGGCGGTGCCAACACTACTCTGATCCCGGACGAGGAGGAAAACTGCCTGAGCTGGCTCTTCGGCTCCGGCGATACCATCACCATGCCCTACCTGAACGTCAAGGGGCAGGGCCTGCGCCGGAACGTGACCCTGGATCTTGAGGACTGTCTGGTGGGCATCACCTACACCGAGCTGGGCTCCATCGGCAGCTATGTCAGTGACGCGGCAGCACAGCAGGCGTGGAAAGCGCAGGCGGTGGCCATCCATTCCTATCTGGAATACCACAAGAAATACGGCTCTTCGGCCAACGCGCTGGTGTACACCCCCGTGGATCAGATCCCTTCCTCTGCCCGCAGCGCCATCCGCAGGGCAGTCTCTGAGGTCAAGGACGAGGTGCTGACCTGCAACGGCAGCGTCATCGATGCAGTGTGGTCGGCCAGCGCGGGGTACAACACCCAGACCGGCGTGTACGGCACCTGCTCCGGTCTGGATGCCTGGGGCACCGATGTGCCCTATCTGCAGAGCGTGGAAAGCCCCTACGAGGAGCAGTATCACAACCTGATGCGCCGGGTCATCGGCAAGGATTACCGCTACATCGAGTATAACGACAGCAAGACCGGCCAGCCCTACGAGAGCGCCGACACCACCCATAAGGATCTGGGCGGCTTTGTCCAGTACAATACCTTTGTCTCGAACGGAAAGAGCTACCGCTACATCGGCCAGTTCGTTTCCTCCCGCTACTGCTTTGATTTCAGCGCGGACGAGAACGGAACCCCCTGCATGAACTACTATGGCTTCGGCCACGGTGTGGGCATGAGCCAGTGCGGCATGGTGGGCTATGCGCAGGAGCAGGGCATGGGCTACCGGGACATCCTGCGCCACTACTATACCGGCGTGTCCTTTGGCACGGTGGGCAGCGGCAGCTCGAACGGCAGCCTGTTCGGCTGGCTGTGGAGCCTGCTGGGGCTGTAATAGATTTTGCACCGGAAAGCGCAGGAAATGCGGAAAAACGCTTCTCAAACGGGACGAAATCTGGTATACTATTGTAGTTTGTAAAAATGCGTCTGGGCGGCGGAATGGCCCAGTGAAGTGGAGAAGTCGGAATGCAGTTGGAGAAAGCAAAGGAAACAAAGCAGGACATGGAGCGCTGCCGCCTGCTGGCACAGCGCATTGCGGAGGAGCTGGCCCCGGCAACAGCTGCGGTGCTGAACGCCGAGACCCCGGCACTGGAAAAGGCCCTGCACCGGGCGGGCGTGGATGCCAACCCCTTTACAGTGGCTGCCCGGCAGGCAGACCTGCTGGTGGTGGAGGACCCCGCCTGGGTGGAGATGCCCGCGCAGCTGCCCGGACAGGTGCTGCTGGTGTTTACCGGCAGCAACGTGGCTGAGGGCTGGGCCGAGGAACTGGCCCGCCGGGGCTACTACCGGGATTTCCGCTGGCGCAGCCGGGGCCGTGCCCAGCAGTCGGCTCTGTACTGCACGGTCCAGCCTGCCACCGCCGAGATGATCGCGGGCTATGAGAAGGAGTTGGATCTCCTGCGTGACCGGATGGTGCGTGCCGAGCGCACCTGCAACGAGGAGGCTGCCCTCATTGAGCGGCTCCGCAGCGATCTTTCCCTGAGCCGCAGCCATGCCAAGAACCTGGAAAAGACCCTGAACGAGGTGACCAGCTCTACCTTCTGGAAGCTGACCTGGCCCATGCGGTATGTTGTCAGCAAGAGCCGCCAGATCTGGCACACCTTCCCGCTTTTCGTCCTGCTGGGTGAGCTGCGCCGGGACGGCATTTCGGGTGTGCGGGAGCACGCCCGCGCCAGGCGGGAATATGCCGCCCTCTTCCCGGGGAACCTCCTGCGGGCCGACCGCTTTGCCCCGGTGGAGCTGCTGGTCAGGCAGGCGAACGATCAGCCTGCCGGGCCCAAGATCAGCATCGTGGTGCCTCTGTACAACACCCCGCTGGACTTCCTGGACGAGATGCTGGATTCCGTGGTGAACCAGACCTACAAGAACTGGGAGCTCTGCTGCGTGGATGCCGGTAAGGACGAGGCCGTAGGCCAGCATGTGCAGGCCCGTGCGAAGGCCGATGCACGCATCCGGTATCAGAAGCTGGAAAAGAATGAGCTGATCCCCGGCAACACCAACAAGGGCTTTGAGATGGCCACCGGTGAGTATATCGCCCTGCTGGATCACGATGACCTGCTGCATCCCTGCGCCCTGTGGTACGCGGCCAGGGCCATTGCCGAGCAGAAGGCCGACTTTGTCTACACCGACGAGGCGACCTTTGAGGGGAAGCCGGAGCATGTGGTGCTCTACCACTTCAAGCCCGACTTCATGCTGGACAACCTCCGCTCCAACAACTACATCTGCCACCTGACCGTGTTCAGCCGCGCCCTGATGGAGCGGGCCGGCGGCGGCGAGCGGATGGAGTACAACGGCAGCCAGGATTACGAGCTGTTCCTTCGCCTGACGGAGCAGGCTGAGAAGATCGTTCACATTCCCCATGCTTTGTATTACTGGCGCTCCAGCCCCGGCAGCACGGCGGCGGATATCTCCGCCAAGACCTACTGCATCGACGCAGGCATTGCGGCCCTCAAGGCCCACTATGCCCGCTGCGGGATCGCTGTGGACGATGTTGCCCTCATCCCCGGCACTCCGGGCTATTACAAGACCGATTACACCATTGAGCACCCGGGCCGGGTGAGCATCCTCATCCCCACCTGCGACCACATCCGGGATCTGGAGCTCTGCGTGGATTCCATCTATGCCCGCACCACCTACCCGGATTTTGAACTCATCCTCATCGAGAACAACAGCAAGCAGCCCGAGACCTTCCGCGCCTACGAGCGGATGCAGAAGGAGCACCCGGACAACCTCAAGGTCGTGACCTGGGAGGGCAAGGGCTTCAATTACAGCGCCCTGAACAACTTTGGCGAGCAGTATGCCACCGGCGAATATCTGCTGCTGCTCAACAACGATACCGAGGTCATCACCCCCAACTGGTTGGAGGAAATGGTCATGTACGCCCAGCAGAAGCGGGTGGGCTGTGTTGGTGCAAAGCTGCTCTACCCCGATGACACCATTCAGCACGCCGGCATCGGCTTTGGCATCGGCGGCGTGGCGGGCCACCTGCACAAGTATTTCCCGGCGGCATCCGATGGCTACATGGGGCGGCTGAACTATGTGCAGGATGTTTACGGCGATACCGCCGCCTGCCTGCTCATCCGCAGGGAGATCTATGATGAGATGAACGGCCTGGACGAGAGCTATGCCGTGGCCTTCAACGATGTGGATTTCTGTGTCCGTGTGCGGGAGGCGGGCTACACCAACGTGTTTACCCCCTTTGCCCAGCTCTACCACTACGAGAGCAAGAGCCGCGGCACCGAGGACAACCCCGAAAAGCAGAAGCGCTTCCAGGGCGAGGTGCTCCGCTTCCAGGCCCGCTGGGGAGACCTGCTGGCCGCAGGCGATCCCTGCACCAACCCCAACTTTGATATCCAGCGTGAGGACTTCACGCTGAAGATCCTGCCTTTGGAGTGAATTGATGAAACTCTCTGCTTGTATTGTTGTTTACAACGGCTATGACGAGGCGCTGAAGGCAGCGCAGACGGTGCTGCACTGCACGCGCCGCTACCCGGTGACCCTGTATTTGGTGGACAATGCCAGCCCGGACGGCAGCGGCAAAAAACTGGAGCAGGCCGTGGCGGACGGCCTGCTGGCAGCAGGCCCGGGCCAGCAGGTGGTGGTGCACTGCCGCACTGAGAACGGCGGCTTTGGCACCGGCCACAATATGATCCTGCCCGAGCTGGACAGCGATTTCCATTTTATCCTCAACCCGGATATCCAGCTGACCGCTGATACCCTGAGTGACCTGGCCGACTGGATGGCCGCCCACCCGGATGCCGTGATGGCCCGGCCCTCGCTGGTGTTCCCGGACGGCAAGCCCCAGCAGCTGCCCCTGCGCCGGTGCGCCCTGCGGCCCATGCTCTACCGCCAGCTGCCCCGGCTTAGCTTCTGGAAAGGGCAGAACGACCACTACCTGATGCTGGATGAGGACCTGACCAGGCCCATCGAGATCGAGTTCTGCACCGGCAGCTTTTCCGGTGTGCGCACCAGCACCTTCAAGGCGGTGGGCGGCTTTGACGAGAGCTACTTCATGTATGTGGAGGATGCGGATCTCACCCAGAAGATGCGCACCCGGGGCAAGGTGTATCTGGTGCCCCAGTATACCGCCATCCACGCCTGGCACCGCGCTGCCCACCGGGATCTCAAGCCCGCCCTCTGGCAGACAGGAAATCTGCTGAAGTATTTCCATAAGTGGGGCTTCAAGTGGTAAGAAACGCTCCACCATCGCGATGTGCTGCCGCCGTGGGCGGCTGAACGGTTCTGTTTGACGGCCTGTTCCGGAAAAAATTCTGGAACAGGCCGTTTTTTCTTGCTTTTTTTTCGATTTGAGAGTAGAATAAGGTGTAAAACTATCTGATGCCGCCCCGCGCGGCCGGAACTTTTACCCTGTAACTTTGTTGACAGCGGACGCAGCTCCGCTTTGAATATTACGAGGTGAGCGTTTCACCCCGTATAGCTGCACAACTTTTTCAATACAAATAAAGGAGTGCACAAATTATGAAAGGCATTATTCTGGCCGGCGGTGCCGGCACCCGGCTTTATCCGCTGACGATGGTCACCAGCAAGCAGCTGCTGCCTGTCTACGATAAGCCCATGATCTACTATCCTCTGTCCACCCTCATGCTGGCGGGCATTCAGGATATCCTGATCATCTCCACCCCCACTGATACGCCGCGCTTTGAGGCGCTGCTGGGCGATGGCAGCCAGTATGGCATCCATCTGCAATATAAGGTCCAGCCCTCTCCCGATGGTCTGGCACAGGCCTTTATTCTGGGCGAAGAGTTCATCGGCGACGACTGCTGCGCCATGATCCTGGGCGACAACATCTTCTACGGCAACGGCTTCTCCAAGATCCTCAAGACTGCCGCCGCCAATGCAGAGACCAAGGGCCGCTGCACTGTGTTCGGCTACTATGTGCAGGACCCCGAGCGTTTCGGCATCGTGGAATTTGACCAGAACGGCAAGGTGCTGAGCGTGGAAGAAAAGCCCGAGCACCCGAAGAGCAATTACGCCATCACCGGCCTGTACTTCTACAACAAGGAAGTGGTCCAGATGGCAAAGCAGGTCAAGCCCTCTGCCCGCGGTGAGCTGGAGATCACGACCCTGAACGATATGTACCTGAAGAAGGACGAGCTGGATGTCCAGCTGCTGGGCCGCGGTTTTGCATGGCTGGATACCGGCACGATGGAGAGCCTGGTGGATGCCGCCGACTTCGTCCGCATGGTCGAGAAGCGTCAGGGCATCAAGATCAGCGCCCCCGAAGAGATCGCCTTCAAGTATGGCTGGATCGACCGCGAGACCCTGCTGGAGAGCGCTTCCCGTTATGGTAAGAGCCCCTACGGCCAGCACCTCAAGAACGTGGCCGATGGAAAACTGAGATATTGATGCAGGAGGGGAAACACCCATGAAAATCATCGTCACCGGCTGCAAGGGCCAGCTTGGCACCGAGATCATCAAGCAGCTGCGGGAGGGCCGCAGCGAGATCGGCCCCATCCCCGAAAAGCTGATGAATGCCACCGTGATCCCGGTGGACCTGCCGGAGCTGGACATCTCCAACTATAAGATGGTGGATGACTTCATCCGCCGCCAGCGCCCGGATGTCATCATCAACTGCGCCGCCTACACCAACGTGGACGGCTGCGAGGTGAACCACGACGCAGCCTTCAAGGCAAACGCTCTGGGCCCCCGCAATCTGGCACAGGCCGCCGAAAAGACCGGTGCCCGCCTGGTGCATGTCTCCACGGACTATGTGTTCTCCGGCCGTGAGAACGGCGGCATTGCACAGGACGAGGCCACCATTCCCGGCCCCATCAGCGCCTACGGCTCCACCAAGCTCATGGGCGAAAAGTATGTGGAGCAGTTCTGCCACCGCCACTTTATCGTCCGCACGGCATGGCTGTACAGCTACTACGGCAAGAACTTCGTCAAGACCATCGTCAACGCCGGCCGGAAATTCGGCAAGCTGGAAGTGGTCAACGACCAGTGCGGCAACCCCACCAACGCGGTTGACCTGGCCCATGAGCTGCTGCAGCTCTGCGTGACCCATGAGTACGGCCTGTATCACTGCACTGGTGAGGGCATCTGCTCCTGGTACGATTTTGCTTCCGAGATCATCCGCCTGTCTGGTGTGGATGCCTCTGTGGCCCCCTGCACCAGCGAGGAGTACAAGGCCAAGCATCCCGAAAGTGCTGACCGCCCCAAGTGGAGCGCACTGGACAACCGGATGCTCCGCTGCACCGTGGGCAACGATGTGCGGGACTGGAAAGAGGCCCTGGCCTGCTTCTTCGCCCACTGGGACGGCGAGAATGGGATGAAATAAGGGGAAAGCTTCCCCAAGAAGATAAAACCTGAAAATTGAGGTAGAATAAACCTATGAAAAAATATCTGATCACCGGCTGCGCCGGTTTTATCGGCTCCAACTTTGTCCACTATATGCTCAAGAAGTACCCCGAGATCCTGCTGGTCAACCTGGATAAGCTGACCTATGCGGGCAATCTGGAGAACCTGAAGGATGTGGAGGGCGACCCCCGCCATGTGTTCGTGCAGGGCGACATCTGCGACAAGGAGCTGGTGGAAAGCCTGTTTGCAAAGTACGATTTCGATTATGTCATCAACTTTGCCGCTGAGAGCCATGTGGACCGTTCCATCAAGAACCCCGAGATCTTTGTCCAGAGCAACGTCATGGGCACCGTGAACCTGCTGCAGCGTGCCAAGGAAGCCTGGTACGATGCCGATGCCAAGACCTGGAAGGAAGGCAAGAAGTACCTGCAGGTCTCCACCGATGAGGTCTACGGCGCTCTGGGTGCCGAGGGCTACTTCATGGAGACCACCCCGCTGTGCCCCCACAGCCCCTACTCCTCCTCCAAGGCCAGCGCTGATATGTTCGTTATGGCATTCCACGATACCTACGGTATGCCCATCAACATCACCCGCTGCTCCAACAACTACGGCCCCTATCAGTTCCCTGAGAAGCTGATCCCCCTGATGATCAACAACGTCAAGCACCACAAGCAGCTGCCTGTCTACGGTGACGGTATGCAGATCCGTGACTGGCTGTACGTTGAGGATCATTGCAAGGCCATCGATATGGTCTGCAACGGCGGCAAGATCGGCGAGGTCTACAATGTGGGCGGCCACAACGAGCGCCCCAACATCTTCATCGTCAAGACCATCATCGCGCAGCTGCACGACCGCCTGAAGGACGACGGCATCAGCGAGGATCTGATCAAGCACGTTGCCGACCGTCTGGGCCACGACCGCCGCTACGGCATCGACCCCACCAAGATCAAGAACGATCTGGGCTGGTACCCCGAGACCCCGTTCGAGAAGGGCATCGTCCTGACCATCGACTGGTATCTCGAGCACGAGGAGTGGATGGAGCACATCACCAGCGGCAACTACCAGAAATACTACGAGGAAATGTACAAGAATAAGTAAGTTCTTGTTCTGTATATTGAAAAAGAGAGAACGTCCATCCGCAGACTGTTCGTAAAACAGTATTCAACAAATGACACGGCAACTGGATGTCAGGATTGGTTACTGTTCACTCCGCTAGGTCTAAAAAGCAAAAAGTCCCATGCCCGCACCGCCAAAGTGCTGGGCATGGGACTTTTTGCGTCTGGGAACGGTACACCTCTATCGAGGTGTAACATACTAGACTTTGTACCAAAGTCGTGTGCCAAAGGAGATTGTGCTCCTTTGGCATTTCCGTCATCATAGAGGAAAGAAACAATCTATTAACTTTCCCATGCAGCAACAATGCTTCTTTCTGGGTTTTGAGGATCAATAGTCACCTTTATAGGTGTTCCCTTGCTCACGAGAGGATTGAACCAAAACCAATGGGACTGTCCATAATAAGTGTCTTTTCCAATCTTATATTGGTACCGGATCACCCAAGGATAAATTACATCTTCATCAGCAAGGTGATAGGTACTCATGTGGAATTTTATGTGAACCCTTTTTACTGCATTAACTTCTCCGGAAACAATCTTTCCGTTTTTCAGCAGGTCTGCTTTGCGGATGTCTGTAATCCATGCTACCCCGATAATTGCGATAGCAATAAGCCACGCAGCTATGAGTGCCCCGATTCCAACTTGCTTATAGGCGATAGAAATCAGAAAAGCAACAAAAATCCCAACAGCACCAAGAATATGGAGCAGATCTTTAGAAAAGAACTTATGGATTTTTTTCATGGAGAGACACTTCCTTTCACGAGGTTTTGTTACACTTGGAATACGGATAAACCGGGAAGAAGATTGCGGTCATGCCGGAAAGATTTCTCAGCCCAAACTGATCCCCATGCGTTTGGCAACGGTGAGGAGCTCGCAGCCCTCGGGGATATTGCGGGTCTTACCGGCGATATCCTCCAGACGGTTGGAGATGACGTGGTTGTTCACGAGAGCCACCGTAACGCCGTACTGCTCGATCTCCACCAGCTTGGCGGCGTAGCTGCCGAACTGGGTAGCCAGCACGCGGTCGTAGGCGCTGGGGCTGCCGCCGCGCTGCATGTGGCCCGGGATGCAGACCCGGGTCTCCATGCCGGTCTTTTTCTGGACGGCGGCGGCAATGCGGTTGGTGGCGGTGGTGTAACCGGCCTCGGCGCGCTTGGCGGTCCACTCCTTGCGCTTCAGCTTGGCCTCGTCCACGTTCATGGCACCCTCGGCCACAGCGATGATGGAGAAGTTGGAGCCGCGCTTTGCCCGGCGCTCCACGGCCTCGCAGACGCGGTCGATGTCGTAGGGCTGCTCGGGCAGCAGGATGATATCCGCGCCGCCTGCAATGCCGGAGTAGAGGGTCAGCCAGCCGGCCTTGTTGCCCATGATCTCGATGCACATCACGCGGCTGTGGCTGCCGGCGGTGGTGTGGATGCGGTCGATGACCTCGGTGGCAATGTCCACAGCGGTGTGGAAGCCAAAAGTCACATCGGTGCCGTAGATATCGTTGTCGATGGTCTTGGGCAGGCCGATGATGTTCAGGCCCTCCTGCGAGAGCAGGTTGGCGGTTTTGTGGGTGCCGTTGCCGCCCAGGCAGAGCAGGCAGTCCAGCTTTGCGTCCTTGTAGGTCTTTTTCATGGCCGCGACTTTATCGATCTTGTCATCCTCGACCACGCGCATCAGTTTGAAGGGGGTGCGCTTGGTGCCCAGAATGGTGCCGCCCAGTGTCAGGATGCCGCGGAAGTCATCCTCGCACATCTCCCTGTACTCGCCGTTGATCAGGCCGTGGTAGCCGTTCAGGATGCCCACGATCTCCACATTATCACCCATCCGGGCATACAGTGCCTTTGCCACGCCGCGAATGGTTGCGTTCAGGCCCGGGCAGTCGCCGCCGGAGGTCAGGATGCCAACACGTTTTTTCATCTCACAAATCCCTCGTTTCCTCTTGATCTTTCCCACCGCAGAGCAGGGGATATCTGGTACTATAAGAGTATTCCCAAAGGGGAAATGTGTCAAGAAAAAATTTTGTAAAAAGAAAAAAGAGACACACCGAAGTATGTCTCTTTTTCGATCGGAGCAGCGGGATTTGAACCCACGGCCTCCTCGTCCCGAACGAGGCGCGCTACCAACTGCGCTATGCCCCGAAAATACCGCAGCCGGAAGGCGACTGCGGTTTTCTGGTTGGGGATGAGAGAATCGAACTCCCACAAGTAGAGTCAGAGTCTACCGCACTACCACTATGCAAATCCCCATCATTCTGTTGTCGTCAGCTTTGAACCTCGCCGCTGACAAGGGATATTATACTATACGGCCCGGGTCTTGTCAACACTTTTTTTGAGATTTTTCGCCTGAGAAGAAAATGCCAAAAACTTTCTCTTTCCGGCAAAGTATGTTAGAATAGAGCCACTAAGATTCAGGAGGATATTTTTATGCTGAAACGTCTGCGCGCAAAGCATCCCGTCGGCTTCTGCGTTTTGTCCGAGGTGCTGTTTCTGGGCAGCCTGCTGCTGGCATCCTATCTCATTGTGTTTGCACTGGTGCTCTTTGGGGTGGACCTGGAACGGGTGGACTCCTACTTCCTCAGCGCCGTGCAGGAGGCGGTGGGCATGGTGGTGGCGTTGGTCATTCTGGGCCGCACCGGTAAGATGTACCTGCTCCGCCGCCGGGGCAGCGGCTTTTTCAATGGGCTGCTGGTGGGAATGTATCCGCTGGTGCTCATTGGTTACAGTCTGTATACCAAGCTGATGTTCGGGATGCCCGAGGATGGCCAGCTGCAGCCTGCGTTCAGCATCTTCAGCTTCTTTTTGAGCATGGCACTGGTGGGCGTGGCGGAGGAGTTCATCTTCCGCGGGGTCATTGCCCAGAGCCTGCTGGAGCGCTTTGGCACCGGCAGGGCGGGGGTCTGGAAAGCCTGTCTGCTGTCGGGCCTGCTGTTTGGCGCGGCCCACCTGACCAATCTGCTGTCCAGCGCTCCCTTCGGTGTGCTGATGCAGTGTGTCTTTGCGGCATCGCTGGGCACGCTGTTCGCAGCCATCTATTTCCGCACCGGCAACCTGTGGGTCACGGTGTTCCTGCACGGGGCCATGGACATTGCCTCTATGCTGGTGGGCGGTCTGTACGGCACGGAGGACGTGGCCGAGAGCATTTCGGGCTATGATGCCAGCATGATGCTCTCGATCTTGATCTATCTGATCCCGACTCTCTTCCTGCTGCGCAAAAAGAAGATCGGCGAGGTGGCGCTCTACTTTGGCCGGGACTGCGCCCCGGCAGCTGCTCCGGCCCCGGAGGAAAACGGGGAACGGCTCCGGTAAGGCCTCTTGCCTTTTGAAACAAAAAGGATTACAATCAGTCAAGGCAAACCGAGAGACAAATACTTCGATTCGGAGGAGAAGATATTATGGCATGTACAACGCTTCTGGTTGGTAAAAACGCATCCTATGACGGCTCCACCATGATCGCCCGCAACGACGATTCCGGTTCCGGCCATTTCACGGCAAAGAAATTCGTGGTGGTCCAGCCCGAGGAGCATCCGGCGGTCTACCGCTCGGTGCTGTCCCATGTGGAGATCCCGCTGCCCGGTGACCCCATGCGGATGACCGCCATGCCCAACGCCGTGGAGGGCAAGGGGATCTGGGCCGCAGCCGGTGTCAATGCCGCCAATGTCGGCATGACCGCCACCGAGACCATCACCTCCAACCCCCGCGTGCTGGGCGCTGACCCGCTGGTGGTGTACCAGCCTGCCAGGGGGGAGCAGCCCGAGGTGCCCGGCGGCATCGGCGAGGAGGACATCGTCTATCTGGTGCTGCCCTACATCCACACCGCCCGCGAGGGCGTGGAGCGGCTGGGCAAGCTGCTGGAGACTTACGGTACTTACGAGATGAACGGCATTGCATTCCAGGACGTGAATGAGATCTGGTGGCTGGAAACCATCGGCGGCCATCACTGGATGGCACGCCGTGTGCCCGATGACAGTTATGTGGTGATGCCGAACCAGCTGGGCATTGATGCCTTTGATCTGGACGATGCCTTTGGCGCGCAGGAAAACCATCTCTGCTCGGCTGACCTGAGGGAGTTCATTGTAAAGTATCACCTCGACTTGGCACAGGACGGCGTGTTCGATCCTCGTGCCGCCTTTGGCAGCCACACCGATTCCGATCATGTTTACAACACGCCCCGCGCCTGGTACATGCTGCGCACCCTGAACCCCACCACCTGGGTCTGGGATGGCCCCGATGCCGACTATACCCCGGCTTCCGACGACCTGCCCTGGTGCATGGTGCCTGAGAAGAAGATCACCCCCGAGGACGTGAAATATGTGCTGTCCAGCCATTATCAGGGCACGCCGTACGATCCGTATGCAAGCTACGGTGCCAGAGAGAACCGGGGCGTTTACCGCTCCATCGGCATCAACCGCAACGACTTTGTGGCGCTGATCCAGCTGCGGTCTGATCTGCCCACCGACCTGCAGGCAGTGGAGTGGGTGGCCTACGCCTCCAATGCCCTGAACGCCATGGTGCCCTTCTACGCCAATGTGGAGACGACCCCGGCCTATCTGGCCGGCACCACCGGTGAGGTGTCCACCGACAGCTTCTACTGGGTCAGCCGGATGATCGCTGCGATGGCGGATGCTTCCTATGGCAAGTCGGTGTTCCATGTCGAGCGCTATGAGCTGGGGGTGCTCTCCGCCTGCCGTGCCCTGCTGAATCAGTATGACGCAAAGCAGCTGGCCGAGACCGACCCTGCCCGCCGCGCCGCCCTGCGCCAGGAGGCCAACGAGGCCCTGGCCGCTGAGGTCAAGGCCCGCGCCGCCGACACGCTGGATAAGGTGCTGTTTGAGCTGAGCAGCAATATGAAGAACGCATATTCCCGTTCAGATATGTGATATTTAAACGATATAATCCATCTGGTAGAAATAAGAATGCCCTGTACCATGCAAAACGGTACAGGGCATTGTTGTTTTGAAAGATAATTTAAGCGGCCAGAGCGGTCTTGATGGCGTTCATCACGGCATCGCTGTTCTCACAGCACACCATGACCACTTCGCCGGTGGGGACAGTGGCCACCTTGGCGGAGGCGGCGATCTGGTACTGATCCTCGAGGTAGTGCTCCATCGTCTGCTGCTGGTTCTGGATATAGGCATCCATTGCGTCCACGACCTCCTGCGTCTTGCCCTCAGCAGGCTTGATGATGGCAACGCCGTAGCTCTGCACCATCATGGAAGAGAGGGAAGCGGCAAGATCGGTGTAGCTGCCCTCGGGCAGGTCCAGCAGGGGGAGCAGCATGTTCTGAATCTCATCGTTCAGGTCATCCGCCGGATAGCTGGCGCTGTAGCCGTACTGGGCGGTGAACTTGCCGTCCTCTGCCGGGGAGAAGATCATATAATAATCATTGTCCTCGGCTTCCCGGGCATCGTGGATGATCTGGGTGTAGTCTTTGGGGGTGGTATCTTTTTTGCTGCCGCAGCCGGTGAACACCAGCAGGGCACAGCCAAGAGCCAGCAGAGCGGCAAGAATGCGTTTTTTCATGGTCGTAGTTCCTTTCGTCTGACAAAGGCAGGGTGATCGTGATCAGTCTGCCCGCCTTTGGGGGCATTTATGCAGCCGCTGAACGGCGGCCTTGTATCAGGAATACGGCCCGGTCGGCCAGAAGATTGCACGGCAGTTGTAACAGTTCTGTGAACGGCTTACAGCTGCAGCGCTTCCAGATCACCATGGTTGACCGGAGTAGAAAGGATGATCTGGGTGCTGGTGGTGCCCAGCTTCTGGAACTGCAGGATCAGGTGCTCCAGCTGGGGCATGCTGCCGCAGCTGACCTTGATGAGGAAGGTGTAGGCACCGGTGACGTGGTAGCACTGCAGCACCTCCTTGCTGTTCTGCATCAGCTCCACCAGCTCGTCCCGGTGGCTGGGTGTGACGGACAGGCTGATGAGCGCGTCCACATAGACACGGTCTGCCGGGCGGTTCAGCACCACGGTGTAGCCGCTGATGATGCCGTCGGTCTCCAGCTTGTGGATGCGGCTGGAAACAGCCGGGCTGGTCAGTGCTACCTGCTCGGCAATCTCCTTGACGGGCATCCGGGCATTTTTTGCGAGAAGGGAGAGGATCTTGCGGTCTAAATCGTCCATGAGAAAGGTCTCCTTTTATGTTTTTGTTGAATTGTACAAAAATTTTTGAAAGTAAAGTTTTACTGTTGTTGCAATCGCATAAACTGCGGAAAAACTCGCTTTTGTGTTTTCTGTGTTAATTATATAAAGTTTTGATCGAAATGTAAAGTGCTAAATTAAAGCAAATGTCAAAAATTTTGTTTGACAAGAAAAGAAAAAAGCGTATAATACATATCGCGAGGCACGGTAAGCGCCAAAGACTGCGCAAAACACGTTGTTTCTCAAGTGCCTGCATTTGAATTGCGATTCCCAACTTTATATACTTTCCCACCCCTCTATACACAAAAACCCGCTGCCAGGCGGGTTTTTGTGTTTGTTGGGGATTTTTTTATTTGTTCGAGACGATAGGACGGCGGGGAGTTTCCCAAAGCAAGTGTCCGGAGGGTGGGACCCGACTGCCGTCAGGCAGTTGGGCGGGGGATGGAATGCCCCGTATCACTTGCGTGGGAAAGCTCCCCAACGGCCGATTCCCTTTATTAAACCAAGAATCCTTCAAAACAGTGCAGGTCCTCGGTTTTGACGATGCCTTCCAGATAAAGCCCGTCCTCCCGGTACTCCTCCAACTGCACGCTGCCCCGCTCCCGCATGGGGGCGGCCAGGCCCAGCTTATCATAAGGCAGCAGCACCCGGATGGTGTGCACCCGGTCACTGAGCAGCTCGTCCAGCTTTTTCAGCAGGGCATCCAGACCGTA
The DNA here is from genome assembly GCF_049545105.1 of Faecalibacterium hominis (ex Afrizal et al. 2022). Lineage (NCBI taxonomy): Bacteria > Bacillati > Bacillota > Clostridia > Eubacteriales > Oscillospiraceae > Faecalibacterium > Faecalibacterium hominis (ex Afrizal et al. 2022). Next base: position 2,589,386 of record NZ_CP186860.1, read on the forward strand.
GCCGGTCTTGGCACTGGTCAACAGGATGTCCGGGTCAAAGTTCAGGGCATTGGGCTTGTCACACTTGTTGTAAACGGTCAGGCGGGGGATGTCGGCACAGTCCAGCCCGTCCAGCACCTCATCGGTAACGGCCAGCTGCTCTTCCCGCTGATCGTCGCCCGCGTCTGCCACCCGCACGATGACATCAGACCATGCGGCTTCCTCCAGCGTGGATTTGAAGGCCTCCACCAGATTGTGGGGCAGACGGGAGACAAAGCCGACCGTGTCCACCAGCAGAACGGCCATGCCGCTGGGCAGAACCAGCTTCCGGCTGGTGGGGTCCAGGGTGGCAAACAGCATGTCGGCCTCGGCCACGCTGGGGCCGCACAGGGCATTCATCAGGCTGGATTTGCCCACGTTGGTGTAGCCCACAAGGCTGACCACCGGCATCCCGGTCTTGGCCCGGGCCTTGCGGCTCTCGCCCCGGCGCTTTTCCATCTCGGCCAGCTTTTCGGCCAGTGCGTCGATGCGGGCGTGGACGTGGCGGCGGTCCAGCTCCAGCTTGGTCTCACCGGCACCACGGCGGGCACCACCGCCGCCGCCGCCACCGCCGCCCTGGCGGCTCAGGCTCTCGCCCATTCCCTGCAGGCGGGGCAGACGGTAGCGCAGAAGCGCCAGCTCGGTCTGCAGCTTGCCCTCGTTGGTCACGGCGCGGCTGCGGAAGATTTCCAGGATCAGCATGGTGCGGTCAATGACCTCCATGCCGCCCAGCGCCGTGGAGATGTTGCGGATCTGGCTGCCGGTCAGCTCGCCGTCAAACACGGCACACTCGGCACCCAGCTCCCCGGCGGCAGCGGCGGCCTCCTCCAGCTTGCCGCTGCCCAGCACGATGCCGGTCTCGGGGGTCTGCCGCTTCTGGGTCACGGATGCCACAGCCTCCATGTGGTTGGCCTCGCAGAGTGCGGCCAGCTCGTTCAGGCTGCGCTCGCAGTCCCATAACCCCTGATCCAGGGCCAGTAAGATGACCTTTGTGGGGGGCGTTTCTACTAAAATGTCATAAAGTTCGCTCAAAATAAACCTCTCAGTTCTTCATGGTGTTCCCGGGTAAGGGCGTAGCACTTGCAGGCAACCGGTGTGCCGTCAAATTTGTGGTAGACAGAATCGTGGTCGTAGACAAAGCCGGCTTTCTGCTGGACCCGGCCGCTGGCAGGATTTTCAAACGCATGGCAGCAGGCCAGCCAGCTACTATCTGTATTTTTGAACCAGTATTCTACAACTGCTTTTAGCGCTTCGGTGGTAAAGCCTTTGTTCCACCAGGCCTTGCCGATGCAGTAGCCCACTTCCCACACGCCGTTCGTGTGGTCGAAGCCGGGCCAGGGGTCACGCTCCGGCTCGGCGGAACTGGATGTGAACACGCTGATGGAGCCAAACACCTGCCCGGTGGCTTTTTCCACGATGGCCCACTGGTAGTAATCTCCATTGGGGTAGAGAAGCGCCCATGCGGCCAGCAGTTCCCGGGTCTCGTCCGCGTTTTTGTGGGGCTCCCACCGCAGCCAGCGGGTTACATCCGGGTCATTGGCCCAGTTGGCGTACATCATGGGGGCATCCTCCGGGGTCAGCGGGCGGAGAAGCAGCCGCTCCGTTTCGATCGTTTGTGTGCCTGCATGGCGCATGATACATCTCTCCTCACATGTAAAAGTTACGCATAGGATAGCACAAAACTGCCCTGCCTGCAAGCGATGCCTCAAAAAAACGCTTGACAAGAGTCGAAACTTCATTAAACTGAAGAATATAGAGCTCATTTGTGAGATGCGAGGAAGTATATATGATGAACATTCGCGAACTGTTACAGACCCGCCCCCTGCTTTTTGATGGTGCCATGGGTACTTATTATAAGGCGGCTCCCGGGGTGGAGTGCGAGCAGGCCAACCTGACCGACCCGGCGGGGGTGCTGGCTGTCCACCGGGAGTATCTGGCGGCAGGGGCTGATGCCGTCAAGACGAATACCTTCAGCCTGCCCCGGCTGGCGGCGGCACACGCGCCCGGCTGGGAACAACTGGCGCAGGCAGGCTGGCAGCTGGCTGTGCAGGCCGCAGAAGAGACGGGTGCCGCCGTTTTTGCCGACCTCGGCCCGGCTCCGGATACCGAGGCGGTTCCGGCGGGGCAGGTATATACGGCTGTGGCAAAGCAGTTCGCGGCGCTGGGGGCCAGGAATTTCCTGTTCGAGACCCTGAGCTCCGATGCGGGCCTTCTGGATGCCGTGGGGGCCATCAAGGCGGAAGTGCCGGATGCCTTTGTGCTGGTGTCCTTTGCGGTCCTGCCCGACGGCTACACCCGGGAGGGCATGTACTGCAAAGACCTTGCCCGGCGGATGCAGGAAAGCGGCATCGTGGATGCTGTTGGCCTGAACTGCGTGTCGGCACCCGGTGCCATGCGCACACTGGCAAAGCAGCTGGGGGGCACGCTGCCCCTGTCGGTCATGCCCAACGCGGGTTATCCCATTGTCACCCGGACGCAGGTGAAGTATCAGGGCAGGCCGGAATATTTTGCAAGGGAGCTGGGCCGTCTGGCCGCCGAGGGCACGGTTCAGATCCTGGGCGGCTGCTGCGGCACCACCCCCGCCCACATTGCCGCCCTGCGGGCGGAGCTGGACAGCCTGCCCGTGGTGGAAAAAACGGCTCCGGCAGAAGAGTTTTCCACCGTGAAGGAACAGACGGTGGAAAACGAGGACGCATTCCTGCGCAAGCTGAACGCAGGGGAAAAGGTCATTGCCATTGAGCTGGATTCGCCCCGCACTGCGGACCTGACCGGCTATCTGGAAGGGGCAAAAAAGCTGCAGGCGGCGGGCGCTGACCTGCTGACCATTGCCGACTGCCCCATTGCACAGGCCCGGATGGATTCCTCTCTGGTGGCCTGCCGGGTCCACCGGGAGCTGGGGCTGTGCACCCTGCCCCACATGACCTGCCGCGACCGCAACCTGAACGCCACCAAGGCCCTGCTGCTGGGCCTGTATGCCGAGGGCGTGCGGGAGGTGCTGGCCATCACCGGTGATCCCATCCCCACGGCAGAGCGGGACGAGGTGAAGAACGTTTACCAGTTCAACTCCCGCAAGCTGGCCCAGTACATCGTCTCGCTGGCAGGGGAAGGCCGGGAGATGCCCGGCCCCATGACCGTGTTCGGTGCCCTGAATCTGAACGCCCGCAACTTTGATGTGGAGCTGCGCCGGGCAAAGGAGAAGCTGGAAAACGGCATGAGCGGCTTTCTGACCCAGCCGGTGCTCTCGGCACAGGCGGTGGAAAACCTGAAAAAATCCCGGGAGACGCTGGGGGTCGATGCAAAGATCCTGGCCGGTATCATGCCAGTGGTCAGCCAGCGCAACGCCATCTTCATGGAGAACGAGATCAACGGCATCCATGTGGAGGACTGGATCATTGAAAAGTTTGCCGGGCTCGACCGTGCCCAGGGCGAGGAGCTGGGGCTTGCCATCTCGCTGGAAATGGCAAAGGCCGCCCTGCCGTATGCGGACGGCCTCTACCTGATGACCCCCTTCAACCGGGTGGCCCTGATGGAGCGGCTGATCGGCAGATTGAAGCAGGAAGTTCTCGGAGCATATTGACAAAACGCCAAAAAAACGTTATATTCTTTGTATAAATGCAACGAGAAAGAGTGTGCGCGGCAAACCGCCTTGCAGAGAGTCGGGGTCAGGTGAGAGCCCGGCAGGTAAGCGCCGCACACTGTCGCTTTTGAGCAGGGGCGGTGAAGCCAGTAGCCGCCCTCGGAGCTGCCCCACGTTACCGGGGCATCAAGGGGCACGGGCTGTGTTTGCAGCCGGTGCAATTTGGGTGGTACCGCGGTATGTAGTTTACAGCCGTCCCATGGAACGTTCCGTGGGGCGGCTTTTTTCGTCCCACTCATCACATTTTTGGGAGGATACAATGAAAGAACTCGCAAAACAGTACGATCCCAGCCAGGTGGAAGACCGTATCTACCAGTTCTGGCAGGACGGCGGCTACTTCCACACGGAAGCGGACCCCGACAAGAAGCCTTACACCATCGTTATGCCCCCTCCGAACGTGACCGGCCAGCTCCACATGGGCCATGCGTTGGATAACACCATGCAGGATGTGCTCATCCGCACCAAGCGGATGCAGGGCTATGCCGCCCTGTGGGTGCCCGGCACCGACCACGCATCCATTGCCACCGAGGCCAAGGTCGTGGAGGCCATGCGTGCCGAGGGCCTGACCAAGGAGATGGTGGGCCGCGACGGTTTCCTGGAGCGCGCCTGGGACTGGAAGACCAAGTACGGCAACCGCATCGTCAGCCAGCTGAAAAAGCTGGGCACCAGCTGTGACTGGCAGCGGGAGCGCTTTACCATGGACGAGGGCTGCTCGGATGCCGTCAAGGAAGTGTTCGTGCGCCTGTACGACAAGGGCCTGATCTACCGCGGCAACCGGATGGTCAACTGGTGCCCCCACTGCAATACCTCTATCTCGGATGCTGAGGTGGAGTACGAGGAAAAGGACGGCAGCTTCTGGCACCTGCTCTACCCGGTCAAGGAGACCGGTGAGATGCTGGAGCTGGCAACCACCCGCCCCGAGACCATGCTGGGTGATACCGCTGTTGCCATCAACGGCGAGGACCCCCGCTATGCCCACCTCCACGGCTGCCATGTTGTCCTGCCCCTGCTGAACAAGGAGATCCCCATCGTCTGCGACGAGCACGCTGATATGACCAAGGGCACCGGTGTCGTCAAGATCACCCCCGCCCACGATCCCAACGACTTTGAAGTGGGTCTGCGCCATGATCTGCCCATCGTCCGGGTGTTTACCTACGACGGCCACATGACCGGTGCTGCCGATAAGGCCGCTGCCGATGCACTGTTTGCCGCAGGCAAGAACACCGTGAACGAGCCTGAGGTGCTGGACTGCGGCAAGTACGCCGGCATGACCACCCTCGAGGCCCGCAAGGCCATTCTGGCAGACCTGAAGGAGGGCGGCTTCCTGAAGGAGATCGAGCCCCTGAAGCACGAGGTGGGCACCTGCTACCGCTGCCACTCCACCATCGAGCCCATGGTCTCCAAGCAGTGGTTCGTCAAGATGGAGCCGCTGGCAAAGCCTGCCATTGAGAGCGTGGAGAAGGGCGAGATCAAGTTTGTGCCCGAGCGCTTTACCAAGAACTACCTCAACTGGATGAAGGGTACCCGTGACTGGTGCATCAGCCGTCAGCTGTGGTGGGGCCACCAGATCCCGGCCTTCTACTGCGATGACTGCGGCGAGACCGTTGTTGCCAAGGAGATGCCCTGCACCTGCCCCAAGTGCGGCGGCAGCCACTTCACCCAGGACCCCGATACCCTGGATACCTGGTTCTCCTCCGCTCTGTGGCCCTTCAGCACTCTGGGCTGGCCCAACGAGGACAGCGCGGACCTGAAGTATTTCTACCCCACAAACACCTTGGTCACCGGCTATGATATCATCGGCTTCTGGGTCAGCCGCATGATCTTCTCCGGCCTGGCCTACACCGGCAAGGCACCCTTCGACACCGTCTGCATCCACGGCATCGTCCGCGACAGCCAGGGCCGCAAGATGTCCAAGAGCTTGGGCAACGGCATCGATCCGCTGGAGGTCATTGCCCAGTACGGCGCGGATGCACTGCGCTTCATGCTGCTGGACGGCTCCACCCCCGGCAACGATATGCGTTACAGCGAGAAGAAGGTGGAGGCTGCCCGCAACTTTGCCAATAAGCTGTGGAACGCCACCCGTTTCGTCCTGATGAACCTGCCCGAGGACTTCCAGCCCGGCCTGCCCGAGGAGAGCAAGCTGGACATGAGCGACAAGTGGGTGCTGACCAAGCTGAATCAGGTGGCCGGTGCCATGACCGACAACCTCGACCATTTCGAGATGGGTCTGGCCGCTGCCAAGATCAACAGCTTCATTTGGGATGTCTACTGCGACTGGTTCATCGAGATCGCAAAGCCCCGCCTGAATTCCGGCGATGCAGAGCAGGCAGATACCGCCCGCCGTGTGCTGGTGTATGTGCTGGACAAGGCCCTCAAGCTGCTGCATCCCTTCATGCCCTTCATCACGGAGGAGCTGTATCAGGCCCTGCCCGGCTCCGCCGAGACCATTATGACCCAGAGCTGGCCCACCTTTGACGAGGCACACAACTGGGCCGAGGAAGAGGAAGCCTTTGAAAAGGTCATGGACTACATCAAGGCAGTCCGCACCATGCGTACCGAGATGAATGTCCATCCTGCCAAAAAGACCAGCATGATCATCGAGACGGCTGATCCTGCTCCCTTCCGGAATGCAGAGGTCTATCTGGCAAAGTTTGCCTTTGCCACCGACGTGACCTTTACGGAAAAGTACGAGGGCAGCACCGATGGCATGGTGCAGGTGTCCACCCACACCGCCCGCGGCTTTATCCCCATGATGGAGCTGATCGACCGCGAGAAGGAGCTGGCCCGCCTGAACAAGGAAAAGGCCAAGGCCGAGAAGGAACTGGCCATGTTTGAGAACCAGCTGGCCAACCCCAAGTTCGTGGAGCGTGCCCCCGCCGCTCTGGTGGAGGAGATCCGCGCAAAGCGCACCAACAGCCAGAGCAAGCTGGCCAACATCGAGCAGAGCATCAAGGCTCTTGGCTAAGCGGATGCAGGAACAGAATCAACGCACCTCCCCGTGGCTCATCGCGTGGCGGGTGATCTTTACCTTTGCCCTCATCGGCTGCATCGTGTTCATCTTCTCCAACTCTCTGCAGATCGCGGATGTGTCCGAGGGGGCCAGCGGCCGGGTACTGGGGATACTGCAGGGCATCCTGCGGCATCTGGGCCTTCCCGGTGCCGCTGACCGGCTTACCATGCACATCGTGCGCAAGCTGGCGCATTTCTGCGAGTATCTGCTGGAAGGCTTCCTGCTCATGCTCTGCCTGCGGGTGTACACCCGGCATTTCTTCAAGCATGTGTCCTGGCCTGTGCTGGGCGGCCTGCTCACAGCCCTGACCGATGAGACCATCCAGCTCTTTGTGCCGGGCCGCAGCGGCCAGGTCACCGATATCTGGATCGATTTTTCCGGTGTGATGACCGGCCTGCTGGTGGGGCTCATCCTGCTGGGGCTTGTCCGGATGTGCATCATTCTCTATCAACATCGAAACGAGGTTTGACGCAATGACCATTGAACAGGCAAATGCCTATTTTGCATCTCTGCCCGAGGGCTTTGCCCCGGCCCGGCAGCTGCAGGAAGCCCTTTCTGCCAAGGCAGGCCGGGTGGATTATCTGGGCGTAGCCGGTACGGCTGGCAAAACGACCGCCGCCGCCCTCACGGCGGCGGTGCTCAGGGCTGCCGATCTCGTTACCGGCAGCTACCACGCAGGCTGTGAACCGCTCTCTGCCCGCATCCGGGTGAATGGGGAGCCTGTGGCACCGGAGCTGCTTGCACAGGCCGCCGAGACCCTGAGCGCCCGGGAGACCCTGCCCCGTGCTGCCGCCGAGCTGGCTGCCGCTGCCCGCTGCTTTGGCGAGGCAGGCTGTGCGCTGGCCGTGGTGGAACTGCCCGATGCGGGACTTGCCGAGGCCCTGCCCAAGATGCCGGTCTGTGCGGTCACCTCCATCGGCCCGGACGGCATCAGTGCCTCACTGGAGCGCTCCGCCGCGCTGGCGGCCGGTGTCATGCGCAAGGGCAGCATCTGCGTCACCGCGCCTGAGCAGCCCAAGGCTGTGGTCAGTGAGCTCGTCGTGGCCGCCGGTAAGGCAGACTGTGAGCTGGTCGTGCCGGACCCCGATGATATCACCTTCCTCGAAGCCGAAAAGTTCGCCAGCCGTGTGGACTACGGCGGCTATACCGTGCCGCTGGCCTTCCTGGGCCGTCACGCGGCGGGCAGTGCCGCCATTGCGGTGGAGCTGGCTCTGGCCCTCTGCAAAAAGGGCTATGACATCCCCGATGAAGCCATTCTGGAAGGTCTGGCCGCTGTGGAGAACCGCAGCAGCATCCGGGTCCTCTCCCAGCGCCCGCTGGTGGTGCTGGATGCCTGCCGCACCCCGCAGCAGGCCATTGCCCTGCTGCGTGTCCTGAACAGGGCCAAGGTGCGCCACCTGAGCGCTGTCATCGGTCTGGCAGAGGAAGAAGGAGCGGAGGCCTTCTTCTCCGCGCTGGAAAGCGGCCTGACGGCTGAGACCCAGAAAAAAGACCGTACCACCATGCCCGGCATGAGCGAGAATCCCTTTGATAAGGTGTTCCTCGTTCCCCCGGCGGGTACGGATGCCGCCATGACCGAGCGCCTGCTGGAAAAGGCACGCTACCACTTTGATGCCGAGCTCTGCGGGAGTCTGGCCGAAGCCGTGGAGCTTGCCCGGGCCAACAGCCGCCGCGGCCTTCTGATCTGCGGCGGCGAAGCCATCGCACTGGAAGCTGCCGATCTGCTGGCTGAAAAGTAAGCGACACCCTTTTCTAAAATATGCCCGAAAGAGCCTGTACACTGATGAAAACGTGTACAGGCTCTTTTATTTTGGTTTGGAGGAAACCGCTCGGGCTATGTTTCGCACTGCCGCCCTCCCGGAAAGGGGAAGCCTCCGGCAGGCCGGACAAGCCTGAGCGATTCACGCAAGGAAAGGACAGAAAATGGCAACAGTTACATTCAGTGCGGCGGACGATCTGCTCTATGCCTATCTGGCAGGTGAGATCGACCACGATGCAGCACAGAACCTGCGCATCCAGCTGGACGATGCCCTTTTGGCCCGCACCCCCAAAACGCTGGTGCTCGATCTGGGCGGGGTTGGGTTTATGGATTCGTCCGGGGTGGGGCTGATTCTGGGCCGCCAGCGCTGCGCCCGCAGTCTGGGCGGAACCCTGCGTATCCAGCACGCCCCGGAGCAGCTGCGCCGCGTTCTGCGGCTGGCCAATATCCCCTGCACGGATGCAGGACAGGAGGAATGAAGATGAAAGCGGAAAACACGACCAGGATCCAATTTGATTCCCTCAGCGTCAACGAAGCGTATGCCCGCGGTGCGGCAGCGGCTTTTCTGGCCCGGTATGACCCCACCGTGCCCCAACTGGCTGACCTGAAAACGGCGGTATCCGAAGCCGTCACCAACTGCATCGTCCACGCCTACCCCGACCGGGTGGGGCCCATCACCATGACAGTCTCCGTTTATCCGGGGCGGGTGGTCAGGATCGTGATCGCAGACAAAGGGGTCGGGATCCCGGATATCCCCAGGGCGATGGAGCCGCTCTTCACCACCGGCAACCCGGAGGAGCGCTCCGGTCTCGGTTTTGCGGTCATGCAGAGCTTTATGGATAAAGTCAGTGTGCGCTCCGCTCCCGGCAGGGGCACCCGGGTCATTCTGACAAAGCATCTGGAGGAAAAGCCCTCTACATAAAAGGAAATGAGGGAATACCATGGTAACGGACAAGACCCGGCGCAGTGCATTCATTGAACAGAACCTCGGGCTGGTACACGCCTGTGCCGGACGCTTCCGGGGCAGGGGCATTGAATACGATGATCTCTACGGCGCTGGCTGCATGGGGCTGGTCAAGGCGACCGACGGCTTTGATGAGGGGCGTGGGGTCTGCTTTTCTACCTATGCAGTGCCGGTGATTCTGGGCGAGATCAAAAAGCTCTTCCGGGAGGGCGGCACAGTCAAGGTCAGCCGCTCCTTAAAAGAACTGGGGCTGCGGGTCAATGCGGCGCGGGAACATCACAGGAAGCTCTGCGGCACCGAGCCGACCCTTTCTCAACTGGCAGAAGAGCTGGGGGAGAGCGTGGAGAACATCACGCTTGCGATCCAGGCTGCACAGCCCGCCCTGAGCCTGACCCCGGAAGGGGAGAACAGTGACCGGCAGATAGATATCCCGGTGGAATCCCCGGAGGAAGAACTTGCGGATAAGATCGGCCTGGCCGAGGTGCTGGAAAGTCTGCCGGAAGAGGACCGGCTCCTGATCCGTCTGCGGTTTTATGCCAACCGTACCCAGAGTGAGACGGCAAAAGTGCTGCATACTACGCAGGTACAGATCTCCCGGCGGGAGCGCAAGATCCTGCGGAAAATGCGGGAGCGGCTATTGGAATGAGCCGTGCAAAAGAAAATAGGGCTTTTCTTGAAAAATGTAAAAAAAGGGCTTGCTTTTTGTCTGAGTCTGTGCTAAAATACATTACTGTCAGGCGGATGTCTGACACAAACGCTTCAGAAAAAACGGATGAAAAGTGACGAAGGTCGATTGGTTCTTCTAAGAACTTCAAAAAATCTTCAAAAAAGTGCTTGACATTCTGACACAAACGTGCTAAAATGTACAAGCTATCAGCCGCTAAGGCTGAGGCGCACAGGACCTTGAAAATTGAACAATATCGAAAAACTTGTAACGGAACCTATTTTCGTGTTGGAAAAACACGTTAAACAATTCCAAACAAAGTAATTCACACAGGACGCAAGCGATTGCGTGCTGAGCGAAGAAGATTTAACACTTTTTAAGTGATAAATATCATTTATAAAGAGTTTGATCCTGGCTCAGGACGAACGCTGGCGGCGCGCCTAACACATGCAAGTCGAACGAGCGAGAGAGAGCTTGCTTTCTCGAGCGAGTGGCGAACGGGTGAGTAACGCGTGAGGAACCTGCCTCAAAGAGGGGGACAACAGTTGGAAACGACTGCTAATACCGCATAAGCCCACAGGTCGGCATCGACCAGAGGGAAAAGGAGCAATCCGCTTTGAGATGGCCTCGCGTCCGATTAGCTAGTTGGTGAGGTAATGGCCCACCAAGGCGACGATCGGTAGCCGGACTGAGAGGTTGAACGGCCACATTGGGACTGAGACACGGCCCAGACTCCTACGGGAGGCAGCAGTGGGGAATATTGCACAATGGGGGAAACCCTGATGCAGCGACGCCGCGTGGAGGAAGAAGGTCTTCGGATTGTAAACTCCTGTTGTTGAGGAAGATAATGACGGTACTCAACAAGGAAGTGACGGCTAACTACGTGCCAGCAGCCGCGGTAAAACGTAGGTCACAAGCGTTGTCCGGAATTACTGGGTGTAAAGGGAGCGCAGGCGGGAAGACAAGTTGGAAGTGAAATCTATGGGCTCAACCCATAAACTGCTTTCAAAACTGTTTTTCTTGAGTAGTGCAGAGGTAGGCGGAATTCCCGGTGTAGCGGTGGAATGCGTAGATATCGGGAGGAACACCAGTGGCGAAGGCGGCCTACTGGGCACCAACTGACGCTGAGGCTCGAAAGTGTGGGTAGCAAACAGGATTAGATACCCTGGTAGTCCACACCGTAAACGATGATTACTAGGTGTTGGAGGATTGACCCCTTCAGTGCCGCAGTTAACACAATAAGTAATCCACCTGGGGAGTACGACCGCAAGGTTGAAACTCAAAGGAATTGACGGGGGCCCGCACAAGCAGTGGAGTATGTGGTTTAATTCGACGCAACGCGAAGAACCTTACCAAGTCTTGACATCCTGCGACGATGCTGGAAACAGTATTTTCCTTCGGGACGCAGAGACAGGTGGTGCATGGTTGTCGTCAGCTCGTGTCGTGAGATGTTGGGTTAAGTCCCGCAACGAGCGCAACCCTTACTGTCAGTTACTACGCAAGAGGACTCTGGCAGGACTGCCGTTGACAAAACGGAGGAAGGTGGGGATGACGTCAAATCATCATGCCCTTTATGACTTGGGCTACACACGTACTACAATGGCGTTAAACAAAGAGAAGCAAGACCGCGAGGTGGAGCAAAACTCAGAAACAACGTCCCAGTTCGGACTGCAGGCTGCAACTCGCCTGCACGAAGTCGGAATTGCTAGTAATCGTGGATCAGCATGCCACGGTGAATACGTTCCCGGGCCTTGTACACACCGCCCGTCACACCATGAGAGCCGGGGGGACCCGAAGTCGGTAGTCTAACCGCAAGGAGGACGCCGCCGAAGGTAAAACTGGTGATTGGGGTGAAGTCGTAACAAGGTAGCCGTAGGAGAACCTGCGGCTGGATCACCTCCTTTCTAAGGAGTCAGGCAGATGGAAGAACATCGAAGATGGTCGGCCATCTGGAACAGGTGACAGATACAAGCAGAGTAGATATTGTTCGATTTTGAGGGCCCTGAAAAGGGGTTACTCAAAACCTTATGTGGGGGTTTAGCTCAGCTGGGAGAGCACCTGCTTTGCAAGCAGGGGGTCAAGGGTTCGATTCCCTTAATCTCCACCACATGGGCCAATAGCTCAGCTGGCTAGAGCACACGACTGATAATCGTGAGGTCGATGGTTCGAGTCCATTTTGGCCCACCATGTGATGAAAATCAAAGTTTCGGGAGACCGGGCTTTGAAGGACATCACCAAGACGTACCTTGAAAACTGAATAATAACTGCGAAACAAAGATTATAGTAAGTTCTTTTAAGAAATATTGCAATTTCAAAAGGAAGGGTAACAATAATCTTCGTTGGCAATAAGAGAGAATCAAGAGGATACCAAATGTTCTGAAAGAACGTTTGAAAGGTCAAGCGAACAAGGGCGCAGGGCGAATGCCTTGGCACTGGGAGCCGATGAAAGACGTGATAAGCTGCGATAAGCTTCGGGGAGCTGCAAATAAGCATTGATCCGGAGATCTCTGAATGAGGAAACTCACCTGGGTTCATACTCAGGTACAATACACTGAAATTTAAAATAGGTGTATTGAGGGAACCGCCTGAACTGAAACATCTAAGTAGGGCGAGGAAGAGACATCAAACGAGATTCCGTAAGTAGTGGCGAGCGAACGCGGAAGAGGGCAAACCGAGAGTAGAAATACTTTCGGGGTACGGACTGCTTTTAAGACTTAATCTGTTAACCGAACGGCATGGGAAGGCCGGTCAGAGAGTGTGAGAACCACGTAGGTGAAAACGGAGAGAGCTGCGCAGGATCCAGAGTACGGCCAGACACGTGAAACCTGGTCGGAATACGGGGGGACCACCCTCCAACCCTAAATACTACCCAGTGACCGATAGCGTATAGTACTGTGAAGGAAAGGTGAAAAGCACCCCGGGAGGGGAGTGAAATAGAACCTGAAACCCTGTGCCTACAAGCACCTAGAGCGCGTCAAAGCGTGATAGGGTACTTTTTGTAGAACGGTCCGGCGAGCGATTGTATGCAGCAAGGTTAAGGACTTAAGGTCTGGAGCCGAAGCGAAAGCGAGTTTGAAAAGGGCGTTAAGTTGCATATAATGGGCCCGAAACCGGGTGACCTACCCATGGTCAGGTTGAAGTGGAAGTAAAATTCCATGGAGGACCGAACCGACCTCCGTTGAAAAGGCGGCGGATGAACTGTGGGTAGCGGAGAAATTCCAATCGAACCCGGAGATAGCTGGTTCTCCCCGAAATAGTTTTAGGACTAGCCTCAAGTTAGATACCTGGAGGTAAAGCACTGAATAGCCTAGCGGCCGAGAGGTTAGCGAAGCTTATCAAACTCAGAATGCCAGAGTATTGATGCTTGGGAGTCAGACAGTGTCAGATAAATGTCATTGTCAAAAGGGAAACAGCCCAGATCTACAGCTAAGGTCCCAAAGTCAGGTTAAGTGGAAAACGATGTGAAGATACGCAGACAACCAGGATGTTGGCTCAGAAGCAGCCACTCATTCAAAGAGTGCGTAATAGCTCACTGGTCGAGCGTCTTTGCGCGGAGAATTTAACGGGGCTAAACCTGACACCGAAGCTTAGGCAATGTAGTAATACATTGGGTAGGGGAGCGTTGTATACGCGGAGAAACAGTAGCGTAAGCGGCTGTGGAGTGTATAGAAGTGAGAATGCCGGAATGAGTAGCGCGAATGCAGTGAGAATCTGCATGGCCGAAAGCCTCAGGTTTCTGGAGGAAGGTTCGTCCGCTCCAGGTTAGTCGGGAGCTAAGGTGAGGCCGAAAGGCGTAGCCGATGCACAGACGGTAGAGATTCCGTCACCACCAAAAGAGTTAAGCACAGGGACACATATGAAGTCTCAGAGCCGGGTGTTGGTTCCGGTAGAGATCGAGGGAAATTAGTACCGAAGTCTGAGATGGAAGATGGCGAGAAAAGCTGTGTGTATTTCTGAGGTGCCCGTACCGCAAACCGACACAGGTAGGTAGGAAGAAGATTCTAAGGCCAACGGGAGAAGGGTTGTTAAGGAACTCGGCAAATTGACCCCGTAACTTCGGGAGAAGGGGTGCTCCAGAGATGGAGCCGCAGAGAATCGGCCCAAGCAACTGTTTACCAAAAACACAGGTTTGTGCTAAATCGAAAGATGACGTATACGAGCTGACGCCTGCCCGGTGCTGGAAGGTTAAGAGGAGATGTGCAAGCATTGAATCGAAGCCCCAGTGAACGGCGGCCGTAACTATAACGGTCCTAAGGTAGCGAAATTCCTTGTCAGGTAAGTTCTGACCCGCATGAAAGGCGTAATGATTTGGGCACTGTCTCAACAGCCCGCCCGGCGAAATTGTAGTACCGGTGAAGATGCCGGTTACCCGCGACAAGACGGAAAGACCCCATGGAGCTTTACTGTAGCCTAATATTGGGTTTCGATGTTGCATGCACAGGATAGATGGGACTCTGGGAAACCAAGGCTTTGGCTTTGGCGGAGAGGCCGTTGGGATACCATCCTTGCGATATTGGAATTCTAACCTGCGGCTCTGAATCGAGTCGGGGGACATTGTTAGGTGGGCAGTTTGACTGGGGCGGTCGCCTCCTAAAGAGTAACGGAGGCGTTCAAAGGTTCGCTCAGCTTGAACGGAAATCAAGCAAAAGAGTGCAAACGCAGAAGCGAGCCTAACTGCGAGACTGACGGGTCGAGCAGTAACGAAAGTTGGAGTTAGTGATCCGGTGGTATGTGAGTGGAAATGCCATCGCTCAACGGATAAAAGTTACCCTGGGGATAACAGGCTGATCTCCCCCAAGAGTCCACATCGACGGGGAGGTTTGGCACCTCGATGTCGGCTCATCGCATCCTGGGGCTGTATTCGGTCCCAAGGGTTTGGCTGTTCGCCAATTAAAGCGGTACGCGAGCTGGGTTCAGAACGTCGTGAGACAGTTCGGTCCCTATCTGTCGTGGGCGCAGGATATTTGATGGGAGCTGTCCCTAGTACGAGAGGACCGGGACGGACGTACCTCTGGCGCACCAGTTGTTCCGCCAGGAGCATAGCTGGGCAACTACGTACGGATCGGATAAACGCTGAAAGCATCTAAGCGTGAAGCCGACCCAAAGATAAGATATCCCACTGATTCAATCAGGTAAGATCCCTTGTAGACTACGAGGTTGATAGGCACGATGTGTAAGTGGAGTGATCCATTCAGCAAGTGTGTACTAATAGATCGAGGGCTTGACCACAATTCGCTTGAATTCTCAAGTCAATGACAAAATGTAAGCAGTGATTATTCAGTTTTGAAGGCACGTCCTTCAAGAAATACTGGACAAAGTAGAATAGAAATGTTATACTGAACCAGTCATATTGGTCGGTGACGATGACGGTGAGGTTCCACCTGTTCCCATTCCGAACACAGAAGTTAAGCTCACTCGTGCCCAAGATAGTTCGCTGGAAACGGCGCGTGAAAATAGGTAGTCGCCGACTTTTATATGGCCCGTTGGTCAAGCGGTTAAGACAGAGGCCTCTCACGCCTTTAACATCGGTTCGATTCCGGTACGGGTCACCATATGCACCTCTAGCTCAGTTGGTAGAGCAACTGACTCTTAATCAGTGGGCCCAGGGTTCGAGTCCCTGGAGGTGCACCAGATATTGAACGTCAAATCGTAAGATTTGACGTTCTTTTTTGTTATGTAACCCCGAAAAATCGGGGCTTGCACGGTCAATGCACGGTTTTTGCACGGTCGGCGTTTTCGTGGGAATCCTCTGCATGGGCTGGAATTGCTTTGAAATGCGTGGTAAATTTTGCATCAGGTCAGCAGAGCCAGACGGAGCTGCGCCTTTACTTCGGGGTCTGCGTCCTTCAGAAGTTCCAGCAGAGCGGTCATGGAGATGGTCGGTTCGCCTGCGGCGGGTACAGCCTGCGGGCTGGGGCTTTCCTGTTTAGCATAAAACCCTTCCTCAAATTTCCTGCCCAGTTCTACACGAGAGGACTGCTGGATATGAGCGTAGGTGTTCACCAGCATATCCGCCGTGGCGTGCCCTGTGGTGCCCTGAACGGCTTTCACATCGCCGCCGGAGATCATCAGTTGATAGGTGGCACTGGAATGCCGCAAACCGTGGAACACAATGCGGGGGAATTCCGGGTGGGCATCCTGCCATTTGAGGAACTTCTTGCGGATCAGCACCGGCTCCACTGCCAGACCATTGGGTAGACGGAACAGCATTCCGCTATCATGGTAGCGTGCCGGGTCTTTCATCTCGTCTGCCGCCAACTGATTCAGCCACTTCTTCAATTCCTCTTTCAGTGCAGAGGTCATGAAGATGGTACGGCAGGAGGATGCGGTTTTGGTGCTTTTCAGGATGAGGGAAGTGGTGCTGCGCTCCAGCTTGTCCGGGAATATCTTGATGATGCAGCCATCGTCCACTTGATTTAGGGCTTCTTTCCGCACCCGCTGCATGGACTTGTTGATACGGAAGGTTCCGATGCCATCTGCTGCGTCAAAATCGAGATCTTCCGGGGTCAGACCTACGATCTCGCCCTCTCGCAGTGCGCCCACCAGTGTGAGGTGGACTGCCAGATGCAGGATGGGGTCCTCCATGCTGTCCAGAGCCGCCCTCATTTCCTCTACCGTCCAGATGGTGCGCTCCTGCGTAGACTTCTTGGGGCTGTCCACGGGAACAGGGCTTTTGACAAGGATGCCCCACTCTACGGCATACTGGAAGGCAGTGCCCAGCAGCCGGTGCACCTCATGGATCGTTGTGCCGGAAAGGAAACGCTGCTTCTGCTTTTCGGTCAGTTCCTGCTTCTTGCCCTCGATATACGAACCACAGGGCGTTTTGCTCAGGGTCGTGTAGAGGTTCTCCATGTGGTAGGGCTTGAGCTTCTGCATCTCCATGCTACCGATATAGGGGATAATGAGATTCTGAATGGTGGAAAGGTTGGATTCGTAGGTTTTGGGTGCCCACTTGTGCTTGCTGCACTGTTTCGGCAGCCAGTCCATCAGGAACTCTGCCACCGTTACCGAGGACGGAATCAGGAAAGTGCCAGCGGCCAGTTCATGCTCGATTTGCTTTTTTCGGTTCGTTGCCTCCTCTTTTGTGGGAAAGCTCTCCCATTTGTCGCAGCTCTTGCCGTGCTCATCTTCGTAGGTGTAGCGGACGCTGTAAGAGTTGCCGCGCTTCGTAATATATGCCATACTGTTTGCCTCCTTATCAAGCTGCCCGGTAGAGCCACGCATCGAAGCTGTCCTTCGGCACACGGATGCTTCCGCCTACTCGCAGGACACGGAATTCGGTAGTGCTGTTGCACAGATTGTAAGCAGAGCGCAGGCTGATGGCCAGCATTCGTGCGATCTCTTCCACCGTGTACACCAGTTTCGTGGTTGCCGGGCTGTCAGTCGGAGACTTGACGGCATTGGTTTGAGTGACCACTTCCATTGTAGTGGGATTCGAGCCCTTTTGCAAGAACTTTTTCGTATAATCGGAAGATTGCACAGGGACGGTCATAGAATTACGGTCAAAATCCATAAGCGTTGCTCCTTATATTGTCATATCATCTAAAAATTCAGCTTAAAGTTCTACATCTTGCCCACGCTTACGGTTTTGCTGCGGCACATTCATGGTGTGCTCCTGCTTGGGGGCAAGAATCTTTTCCAGAAAGCCACGCACCAGTTCGGGCGCACGGTGGAGAGCATCCAGATAGGGTTTCATGTCGTACCACAGGTCGTGGTACTTGTTGCTCCAACGAACGGCCTCCTTCTTGGCGGTGGAAAGTTCTTCTTTCAAGCGGCGGTTCTCCATGTCCATCATATAGCCGTGGTCGGCTTGCTTTTTCAGCTTGGAAAATTCTTCTTCGGTCAGCGAGTAGTTGCCGAGGAAGGTGCGCTTGCCGATATAATCCAGATCACGCGCATGAATGAGGGCTTCTTTCGTGAGCGTGGTCTTTTTCTGAATGGAGGCAAGTTCTTTCTCCTTTTGGGAGAGGGTCTGACTGGTTTTAGCAAGCGATTGTGCCTGCTGGTCGGCTTGGGTGGTCAGGGTGTCCAGCCGTTCCTGTTCCCGCTGGACTTTGAACTGGGTGACGGTCAGGTGTTCTTCGGTGCTGCCGCGCTCACCGCGCTCCACATCCGTGTACCCGGCAGTACGCATATAGTTGAAGAAATCGTCTTGCAGGATGCTGTACGACTTCTTCAGGACTGGTTTGCCGTTCTTTTGCAGCACAGGCTTTCCGGCATCGTCCAGCAGGGGCTTGGAAGCCCACTTCTTGCTTCGGCTGACCTGCATGACGGTCTCCTTGACGGTGCCGACCAGTGCCTTGTCCTTGCAGCGTTTCGACCAGAGGATCTGCTTTTCCACCACGGGCACATAGAGCACATGGAGATGATAGTGGTAAACTTCGCGGCCTAATGCTTCGGTCATGGCACGGTTGATCTCATCGGCGTGCATGACTGCCGAGAGGATATACTGCTCACCACCCACAATCTGCACAGCAGCTTTGTAGGCATCCGCATAGAACTGCTTGGCGAACTCGTAGCCGCCGTGGTTGTCGAAGTAGGCTGAGTTGACATCAAAGACAAGCTCACAGTAGTGGGTGGCATCCGGTTTCAGGCCGCGCGTGGAGATGGTTCCATCGGCTTCCAACTGGGCGAACAGGTCGGTGTAGCTGGCGGTTGGCTTTTTGAAGTGGACGTTCCATGCAGCGCGCTGGGGGATAATATCGGGGTTCCGATAGCTGTCCTTTTCACGCTCATTGTGCTGCTGGGTGTTGCCAACGGCCTTGTCCGAAACGGCGAGATTTCGGACACTGGTGCGGTCAACGCCATCGTTTCTTGCCAAAGGGCATCCCTCCTTTCGGGGTTCAGAGGAAGGTGACGGGGACGGAGATGCACTTCCCCGGAAGTGTAATAACCCACTATGACACTTTCATCCCTATGGGCTGCAAAGTGTAGTGGGCTCTTCGAGGACTCTCCGAGGGGGAACGTCTCCTGCGGGAGAGCTACAATCAAGTTCGCACAATGCGAACTTGATTGCTCCGTACGCATCTGAAAAAATTGCGTACGGAGTTCAATAACCTGTACGGTTCGTACGGTGTACAGACAAGCAAAATACAAGCGATAAAACGCTTGATTTTCTTAAAATCTACCGTACAGGTGCGTACAAGTACAGACCGTACAGGTTGTACGAACTTCTTCCGTGAAAAAATGCACTTTTTACGGGCAGGGGTGGACAAGCGGCTCGATGCCTACAAAACCCCGCACCCTGCGGCCACCGGGCAGGTAGATGTTGTTGGTGGCTTCAAGGTTATAGCGGCGGTCATTCTGGCGCAGCTCTGCGCTGAAACGAATCGCCGATACGCTGTGGCAGGCGTTGTCCTCGCACCACTGCTTATAAATGTCGTAGAACTCCTTGGAACTGATGGAGTAGTCCGCCTTGAAGCGGAAGTAGCCCTCGGACTCCATGAAGTCGATGACGTTGTTGCTGCTGCGTTTGATGGTGTCCACGTTGGCGGCGGCTCGTTCGCTGACCGTGAAGTGGAAATCGCTCTGCACCAGCCGGTGCAGTCCTTCCAGACACCACAGCAGGATGCCCTCCAACTCGGCGCACATCTTCTCCACAAGGAAGGGGTCATCCGTGCGGTCAGCAGGCTTGTCCTTGGTGGTCAGGATGAGTTGGCGACGAAAGAAGCCATCCGAATGGTCGTACAGCGAGGTCAGCGCACCGTTGCCGAAGCAGAGGAACCGGGCGTAAAGGTCCCGCTGGTAGCTCTGGACACCTTTGCGCTCCAAGTCCAACTTGGCTTCGGCAGTCACGATGGTCTTAATATAATTCGTTTTAGGCAGGGCGTTCATATCCATATCATCGTCGATCATCAGCAGGCGGCGTTCCAGATCGGCACGGGCAAAGCGGTTGTTCTCCACTTTCTGGACGCTGCCGTTGCTGGCGGCATCCCCCATGAGCCGTTTCAGCACCAGTCCGATGCGGGACTTGCCCTCGCCGCCCTTGCCAACGATGAGCATCATCTTCTGTCCCTTGGTGCTGGGGATCAGGCAGTAGCCCAGATATTCCTGTAAGGTAGGGATGTCGGCATCGTCCAGCAGCTCGTGCAGAAAGGTCAGCCAGCGGTCAGGGGTGGCGGCTTTGGGGTCATACTTCACAGGCAGGCGGTTCTGGCAGAACAGGCGGCTCTCCTGAAAAGAGCCATCCGGCAGATGGTACACGCCGTTCTGGAGGTGGATGCAGTCCTGTTCGATGGGAAACGGGTCGGAAAAGGCCAGCAGCTTGATGGTCTCCAGAATGTTGGTGATCTTTTTTGACAGGCCGGAGGTGACATATTCCTCGATGTTCTCCAAGATGCGCTGCTTGATCTCGCTCTCATCCTCTACCGGGCCGTCCAGCGTGTACAGCGTTCCGTTGACGCATTTCAGCGGCCACTGTTCCAGAAAGGCACGGCCAAACTGGACTTCATCGATCTTCTTGCCGTTGTACCAGTCCGGCCATAAAGGGTTGCGGGAAATGTTTTTCTTCATAGGGTGGTTCTCCTTTAGAAAAGTGAAGTGGTGGGTCTCACCGTGAGACCCACCACTTCAG
Source organism: Faecalibacterium hominis (ex Afrizal et al. 2022) (assembly GCF_049545105.1). NCBI lineage: Bacteria > Bacillati > Bacillota > Clostridia > Eubacteriales > Oscillospiraceae > Faecalibacterium > Faecalibacterium hominis (ex Afrizal et al. 2022). Next base: position 2,610,011 of record NZ_CP186860.1, read on the forward strand.
GTGAATAAATTGTCAGGCGCACTTTGCCAGAGCAAGGCGGTCGGTGCGCTCCTCCAGCATCAGCAGGTACGACCCGGACAGCAGCCGTGCAGCGGCATCGGCCGTCTGCTGGGGCGTCCCAAATGCAACGCAGTCCGTCAGGTGCTCGATGGTCTCGGTCGTGTGGAGGGCTTCTTCAAACCGTGGGTCATGCGGTTCCTCCGGGGTGGCGGGCTTGTAACGCTCTCGCCAGTCGTGCAACAGGTCGAGATAATCGGTCAGCACCCGCAGGCAGTAGGCGATGTCTGCCCACTGCTCGTCCGTCAGGCCACGCTTGGGCGGCGGCAGGGCGATGGCATTGGCGGGCGGCTTGTCCGGGTCAAGCCAGAGCTTGTCGGGGCGAGGCCCCTCCATCTTGCTGACGCAAGACCGCTCTGTCACTTGCAGTCCCCACTGGGGACTGCATTGCTTCGCAAACGCGAAGTCATTTATCAGCTTCTCGGCGGCTTGCCGTGGGTTCAGGTCGAACAGCTTGGCGGTGAGGTCGATGGCATCTCCGTTGGCTCCACAGCCGAAGCAATAATAATAGGTGTCGTTCAGCATCATACTGGGGTGGTTGTCGGAGTGGAACGGACAGCACACCATGCCATGGCGGTCGGGCTCCATGCCGTACATCTCTCCCACCTGCCGAACGGTGATGGCGGACTTGACGGTTTGATACAGGCTCAAGGGCATTTCTCCTTTGTTTCGTGTGTTGCACCAGAGTACCCCAAAGTGGGAACTCTGGTGTTTTTTGCTTCCTGCCTGAATATACGGGAAATTTTGCAGGAAAGGCAAAAAAGCAGCAGAACTGCAACGGAAAAAGAAAAAAGCCCTCACTGGTTGCAGGGCTACAACAGCAAGGGTGGAGAGGAAACCGTATATTGAACAAAACGGCAGAGCGTATTATAATGAGGAAAAAGATCAAAAAGGAGGGCCGACTACATGGCACAGGAATATCTGCCCGCACCATCCAACGTCCGTCTTGCGGACTTGATGAAAGAGCACAACATAAGCCAACCGGAGCTTGCCAAGGAAATCGGCTGCTCCAAGAGCACCATCAGCCGCTTTATCAGCGGTGTAAAGGGAACCCTGACTCATGAGCAGGTGCTGAAAATTGCAAGGCTGTTCAACGTGTCCACGGATTTTCTGCTGGGAGAAACCGACATCCCTGACCGCAAAAATTACGACATTGCCGAACTGGGCTTGTCCGTAGAAGCCGCAAAGAACCTCTACACAGGGCGCATCAATGCAGAGGTGGTCAACCTGCTGCTGGAAAACGCCCGCTTTGCAGAGCTTACTTACCGCATAGCGCAGTATTTTGATGATACCTTTGCATCCGGCATCGCAGCACAGAACGCTATGCTCACGACATTGAGTACCCTTCTGCGCACAAAGGTCAAGACCCCGGAAGCAGCCAAGGCTGCAAAGGACATCAGCCTTCGGAGAAAGCCTGTGTACCAAGGCGACCTTGATGACATTGAGATGTATTTCATGGCAGCGGTCAAGGAGATCAAAAAGGGTATCGGGAGCCATTACGCCGAACAGGAAGCTATGAGTAAGAAAGTGGCAGAGAAGATGTTCACCGAATTGACCAAGGGGCAGGATGTGCAGCACCCAACAATCACGGCAGAGCAGCTGACGGATGCAATGTTGGACAGTGTTTCGGGCATGGAGGGAGCTACGCCGGAAGCACTGGAACAGCTGCGGAACGGTCTGCTGGGAATCTTGCAGTCTGCCGCAGAGCAGGAAAACGCCCATGAAGCAGACGAATGAACGGCTTTGTGCGCTGGCGCAGAAAGGCGATGCCGCCGCACTGGACAGCCTGATCGACAACAACAAGTCCTTTATCGGCAAGGTGGCAAATGACCTTTTCCGCAGTATGAATCTGGCACAGTCCGGTCTGAATCTTGACACGGACGATTTGAAACAGGCGGGGAATCTGGGCTTATGGAAAGCCGTGCCGAAATTTGATGCGGCGCGCGGCATGAAGTTCCTGACCTATGCGGCTCCTGCCATTCGCAACGCCATGATGGACATGGTACGGGATGCCTTTGCCACTTTTGAACAGCGGATGGTGACGGAGGATAAGGACGGTATCTGCTACCAGCGCGTTTCGCTGGATGATGTTCTGCCGGGAGAAGAGCAGCTGCGGCGCATCGAAGCCATAGCCGACCCTTATGCCATGCAGCCGCAGAGCATTATAGAGGAACAGGAATCGCGCCGGGAACTGTACGATGGTCTGAAACGGCTGACCCAGCGGGAACAGACCTATCTGCTGTACCGCTATGGCTTTACCGATGGCGAGGAACATCCGCTGATCGGCACGGCGATATACTTTCACCTGACAAAAGGCCGCGCCAAAAAGACCGAGGAACAGGCCATGGATAACCTGTGGCTGGAACTGCCGTGGTGGTTTGATTGAATGAAAAGAAAAATCGTGATTGTGCTACAAGCTTTATGGGAATTTATGTGCAACTATACGATTTTGAGAAATTTTGTAGACGGATGAAACAAAATAGGATTAAATCTAAGTATCTAAGGAACGTTGATTTCACGGAGCCGCTGATTACCGACTGTAGGATTTGAGGAGGATGCCGTTTTATGAAAATTACACGAGATAAAATGTTTTTTTCAAAAGATCTTATTCATACAATGGCATATGTCGGAATGTTCGTGGCGGCAATTATATCGGTTGGAGCGTGTAAGTCTGGTATTTGGGTGGCTGCGATATTAGCATGGATTGTAGCAGGTATAATTATCGGATTGGCGATTATTTCTGACTATAAAAAGGCAGAACTTTTGAAAAATGGAACAAGAATCATCGGAAAGGTTACAGCAACAAAACGGGTACATATAAAATTTCATATGAGTACCTACCACCTTGCCGATGAGGATCCGTTACTTTCTGTTTTCTGGAAATGTATAAAGCGGCTCTTATTACAACGGCTGGAAACTGGGCAGGAATTTTGATTGGACAAGTGTTGGGCGATTTCATTATTAAAATAAACGCCACAAAAATCACGCCGGATATGTATATAGGAAAAGTATGGCAGCTCAAGACACACTATGGAGTTTTGATTTGGCTGCTCGTTTTCTTACTTTCGTTTATTATCGGAATGCTTGTTGAAAAGAAAAAACGTGGTTAGAGTGTGTAGCTAATAATCAACAGCCCCCTATTTGCAACGACTGCAAGTAGGGGGCTGTTTAGAATATTCTAATTAAAGGTCAATCTTCTAATCTGCCATGTTCGCAGCCGAGCGAGAGATAATGCTCCAACCCTCCACCCAGTACAAGCTGTGCGTACTCCAAGGGCTTATTGTAGAGCAGCCAGTCCAGTTCCGTCCGCTGAACCGGAGTGTTGCCGTATTCGTCCTCCACGGCGATGCAATCGATGGCAAGAGTGGTGCCATCCTCGGACCGGGCTTCCACCCGGTTGGTGTCCATGTTGTAGCGGCAGGAGAGCAGTTTCGTCATAGTCGTATCCTCCAAGACTTGATTTTTGGCGTGCGGTCACTCAAACCAATGCCGTCAAGTCGATGGGGGATAGGGTGATTTTATTTGTCGGAGAGTAAGTGCACGGTTTCTGCACGGATTTTGCACGGTTTCAAAACGTGCAGAAGGTGCTTTTCGTTGCAAAATCCGACAAAGGGTGCAGAAATTGCCGGGTGAAAAACTACGCTGCTTTGCTCAAAAATAACGATGACTCGAAACTTCCATAAATTGAGACGAACCGGCGGCTTGCTCTCTTAATCAGTGGGCCCAGGGTTCGAGTCCCTGGAGGTGCACCAAACAATGAAAATCCGAACCTTTTCTCGATAGGAGAAGGGTTCGGATTTTTTGTTTTCTTCGGAAAGCAGAATGAAGGCTCTATCCAGCTGAGCTACGATCGCACATACTGATGCTGTCAGTATAAAACGGTATAGCACAGCCGCGCTAAAAATGCAAACGGAAATGTTCGCCCTGTTTTTCCGTTCTTCCTTTTGCTATAATAAGGACAGATATCGGGACAAGGAGGGAGCCTTTTCATGGAACTATTCACCCCGCAGCAGATCAAAAATCTGAACGAGTTGGAACTGCTGGTCTACCAGTACATCATCGAGCATCCGAACACGGTGCCCTTCATGCGCATCCGGGAGTTGGCAGCGGAAGCGCACGTTTCCACCACCACAGTGCTGCACTTCTGCAAAAAGGTGGGCTGTGACGGTTATGCGCAATTCAAATGGAAGCTGAAGGAGCAGGCCGGTTCCGCGCAGGGATCCCGTCTGCCGGACACGCTGGGCGAGTTGCAGAACTTTCTGTGGAAAGTCGGCACGCCGGAATACGATGCAGCGCTGGACGAAGCCGCCGGTATGATCGCACGGGCAGAGCGGGTGTTTCTGGTGGGCATCGGCAATTCCGGCAGCATAGCCGAGTATGGTGCACGGTATCTGTCCAATCTGGGCAAATTCGCGCTGGGCGTGACCGACCCGTTCTATCCCATCACCGTCACGCCCAACACCACCATCGCAGCCGTCATTCTTTCGGTATCCGGCGAAACGAAGCAGGTGCTGCATCTGGCCCGGCAGCTGAAGGAGAAAAACGCCGGACTGATCGCCATTACCTGTTCCGACCAGAGTTCTGCGGCAAAGCTTTCCGACATCACCCTGCCGTACTACAGTTCCGTGCACCGCGTGACCACCGAAAGCTACGACCTGACCAGTCAGATGCCTGCACTTTACCTGCTGGAAGCACTGGCCCGCCGGGTGTACAACCGCCTGCTGGAGTGACCGCAGAAACGCTCCGTCAATTTGTACAGATGTTTGTATCCATGTGCAGAAAAAACAAGCTGTTTTTTCTGCACATTTTTGTTTTTTGGCGCATCAAATCAGCTGACAATGCGGTTTTTCCTCTGTATAATGAGGACACAAGGCAAACCCGTGATCTGATGAAAAGGAGAGAACATCATGGCAAACAAAATCCGCGATTACACAAAGCTTGCCGCCGACATCTGTGCCGCCGTCGGCAAGGACAATATCCTCAGCGCGACCCACTGTGCCACCCGCCTGCGTCTGGTGCTGAGGGAAACACCCTCGGACGAAGTGACCAAACAGATCTCCGAGATGCCCGCCGTCATCAAGGTGATGGAAAGCGGCGGCCAGTATCAGGTGGTCATCGGCACCCATGCCAAGGACGTGTACGAAGCACTGGCCCAGCTGCTGGATCTGGACAACAGCACCGCTGCCGCGCCGGAAGTCAAGCAGGGCCTCGGCAGCCGCATCATCGCCACCATGTCCGCCGTGTTCGCACCCTTTGTGTACATTCTGGCCGCAGCCGGTCTGGTGCAAGGCGCACTGATCATCATTACCCACTTCTTCCCCGCTTTTGCGGCCACCGGTACGTATTCCGTGCTCAGCTTCATCAGCTGGACGCCCTTCACCTTCCTGCCGGTCATGATCGCCGTCACTGCTTCCAAGCACTTCAAGTGTAACACCTTCATTGCCATGTGGTGCTGCATGGCGCTGGTCAACCCGGACTGGGCTTCCATCGCTGCCCGCATCGCAGACGGTGAGGTCATCAAGTTCCTGGCCTTCCCCATGAGCCAGACCACCTACACCTCCACCGTGCTGCCGCCGCTGTTCCTGGTGCTGGTGCTCAGCTGGCTGGAGCACTGGCTGGACGAGCATCTGCCCGACATCATCAAGGCGCTGGCTGTGCCCTTTATCTGCACCATTGTTATGGTTCCCCTGACTATTCTGGTCATCGGCCCGGTGTCCAATGTGCTGGCAAACGCCATTGCTGCTGCCTACAACTTCCTTGCCAACAACGTTCCCGCACTGGCCGCCATTCTGGTGGGCGGCATCTGGCAGGTGTTCGTCATCTTCGGCGTGCACTGGGGCGTCACTCCCATGTGCCTTGCCAACTTTGCCAACTACGGCTGCGATTCCTTTCAGGCATTCCAGACCTGCGCCGTCATCGCACAGGCTGCTGCCTGCTTCGGCGTGTTCCTCAAGACCAAAAAGGCCGACATCAAGAACGTTTCCCTGTCCGCTGGCCTGACCGGCATCTTCGGCATCACCGAGCCCGCCATCTACGGCGTGACCCTACGCCTGAAGAAGCCCTTCGTCTGCGGCTGCATCGGCGGTGCCATCGGTGCGCTGATCATCAGCTTCTTCAACACCAAGTACTATGTATACGCTGGTCTGCCCGGCCTGTTGACCACCGTCAACGCCATGAGCGACGCCAATCCCTCTTCCTTTACCGGCATGATGATCGGCGTGCTGGCCACCATTATCATCACCATTGTTCTGGTGCAGGTGGTGGGCTGCGACGAAAAAGAATCCCAGAAAAACTGATATACATTTGACCAAGGAGAAAGAATATGCTTCCTGAAAACTTTTTGTGGGGCGGTGCCGTTGCTGCCCATCAGCTGGAAGGCGGCTGGAACGCCGATGGCCGCGGCCCGTCCGTCAGCGACGTGATGACCGGCGGTGCCAACGGTGTGGCCCGCCGCATCACCGATGGCATTGTGCCCGGCGAATTTTACCCCAACCACGAGGGCATCGACTTCTACCACACCTACAAGGAAGATGTGAAGCTGTTTGCCGAACTGGGCTTCAAGTGTTTCCGCACCTCCATCTCGTGGAGCCGCATCTTCCCCCGCGGGGACGAGCAGCAGCCCAACGAGGCCGGTCTGCAGTTCTACGACGATCTGTTTGACGAACTGCTCAAGTACGGCATCCAGCCGGTGATCACCCTGAGCCATTTTGAGATGCCCTACGCCCTTGCCAAGGAGTACGGCGGCTGGTACAACCGCAAGTGCATCGACTTCTTCGTGCACTACGCCGTCACTGTGATGGAGCGCTACAAACACAAGGTCAGGTACTGGATGACCTTCAACGAGATCAACAACCAGAGCAACACCACCAACGACATCTTTGGCTGGACCAACTCCGGCGTGCGGTTCTCCCAGTTCGAGAACAAGAAGAAGGCCCTGTATCAGGTGGTACACCACGAACTGGTGGCCTCGGCCCTCGTGGTCAAAAAGGGCCATGCCATCAACCCGGACTTCCAGATCGGTTGCATGTGCTCCTTTGTGCCGTACTATCCCTACTCCTGCAACCCGGACGACGTGATGCTGGCGCTGGAATCCATGCACGAGCGCTACTACTTTGCGGATGTGCACTGCCGCGGTCACTACCCCGCCTACGCTAAGAAGGAATGGGAGCGCGAGGGCACTGCCCCGGTGATGGAGCCGGGCGACGAGGCCATTCTGGCCGAGGGTGCTGTGGACTATCTGGGCTTCAGCTACTACATGAGCAACGCGGTGCGTTCGGACGTGGCCGTGGAGAGCGACGGCATCAGCGGCGGCAATGCCCACACCGTGCCGAACCCCTACGTCAAGGCCAGCGACTGGGGCTGGCAGATCGACCCGGTGGGCCTGCGCTACGCACTGGCCACCCTGTACGAGCGGTACGAGAAGCCGCTGTTTATCGTGGAGAACGGCTTCGGCGCCATCGACAAACTCCAGCCCGACCACACCTGTGACGACAGCTACCGCATCGACTACCTGCGCGCCCACATCGAGGAGATGAAAAAGGCCGTGGAGTTGGACGGCGTGGACCTGCTGGGCTACACCCCGTGGGGCTGCATCGACGTGGTGTCCTTTACCACCGGCGAACTACGCAAGCGGTACGGCTTTATCTACGTGGACCGCAACGACGACGGCTCCGGCACCGGGAACCGCTATAAGAAAAAGAGTTTTGACTGGTACAAGCAGGTCATTGCCACCAACGGTGAGGACCTGGGCTGAGATATTTTCCGCAAAAAACACGACGCCCCGCCGGGTGCCGTGTTTTTTTTGCGCCATTTTGCCGTTTCCATCTTGCAAAAGTAGCGTAGTGCCTTATAAAAGAGGCTGTGCCCCGGTGTGCGCGGGCACGGTTTAGGGATATATAGGATAAAGGGAAAAAGAGTATGAGTTCTCAAACGAATACGCTGACGGAAGGCCCTCTGGCCAAGCAGATCTTTCTGGTCAGTCTGCCGCTGGCGCTTTCCAACCTGCTGGTGGCGCGTTTTTACGGTGCGCGCCACCCCAAGGACGTGGAAAAGACCGTCCACTCGGCGGCCATTATCAGCGCCGTTGCCGGTGTGGTGCTGTTGCTCATCGGCCTGCTGGGCTCCCCTGCCATGCTGCGGCTGCTGCATGGCGGTGGTCCGTGCAGGAGAAGCAGCGGGCAAAATTCATCTGACCGTCACAGCAGATGATAGCGTTCAGAAGCGGCTGACGATTCTGATTCGGGAAGCAGAGGGCGGAATCTCAAAAAGTCGGTGAAGGCTCAAAATAAAAACAGGGTGCGTCCCTGAATAGGACGCACCCTGCCAAAGACCACAGACAATAGCGATATGTACAATAGGGCGTTCCCCGTCGGGAACACTCTGTTTCTCTCTATAAGTTGGAGGAATTGCGTCAAATTGACACAATTCCTCCTCGTCCGTTCTAAGCAGGGTTTGGGGCAGGCACGCCCCAACAAGATCACTTCGGAAATGCGGACGCATTGCAGAAGTGAAGTCCCGGATGGACAAAAAATTTTCAAGAATTGAAAATTTGTGGCCACGGGACGGTTCTTGCTCTCACGAAAACCCATACTTTTTGAAAATCCGCTTTTCGCAGCCAAAGGAGGATGCACCATGAAAAAAGAGATCGAAGCCTTCGTCAACGCAGCCAACGAGCAGGAGTTGGAAGCCGCATGGAATAACCTCTCGGCAGAGGAACAGCGAGTTTTCGAGCAGCTCATGGAGGAAGAACCACCCGAAGATGCACTGGCATTTTTCGCACAGCTGTATGATGATGCCCCGAAAGAGCAGACCAGCGAGACTGTGAACATCTCCGAAAATGAAATCTATTTCAAGCGAAAGCCCTTGACCGAAGAGCAGAAGAAACACAGCTCTTATGTGGACGAGAACGGCAACCTCCATGTCAAGAACCTGTCCGCTTTCTGGATTCCAGAACTGACCACCACGGAGAAAGTCGGTCACACCACCTACACCGTGACCGGCAGCTATGAGGGCAAGGAGTCCTTTTTGAAGAAGCTGGAGCGCATTGTTGCCAAGAACGCCCAGCAAAAATTTGAAGATGAGGGTGCAGACGAATGACAACTGCGTCCAATTCTGCTATACTTGACCCGGTAACCAATCCTGTACCGACAGTTGCTCCACAGAGTAAGGAGGACACAACAATGTCTGGAGCAACGAATAAAATCACCGCACTTTACTGCCGACTGTCGCAAGAGGACGCACGGCTCGGCGAAAGCCTGTCCATTGAGAACCAGAAGGCTATTCTTCTGGAATACGCTAAGAAGAATCACTTTCCGAACCCGGTGTTCTTTGTGGACGATGGATATTCCGGCACGAACTACGACCGCCCCGGCTTTCAGAGTATGCTGGTCGAGATTGAAGCGGGGCGTGTAGGAATCGTTATCACGAAAGATTTGTCCCGACTGGGACGCAATTCTGCCTTGACAGGTCTGTACACAAACTTCACTTTTCCCCAGTATGGCGTTCGCTACATTGCCATTAACGACAACTACGACACCATTGACCCGAACAGCGTAAACAACGATTTTGCGGGCATTAAGAACTGGTTCAACGAGTTTTACGCCCGTGATACCAGCCGCAAGATTCGGGCTGTTCAGAAGGCCAAGGGAGAGCGTGGAGTACCGCTGACGGTCAATGTGCCGTACGGCTATGTGAAAGACCCGGAGAACCTGAAACATTGGCTTGTTGATCCAGAAGCGGCTGCAATCGTGAAGCGCATCTTCTCCATGTGCATGGAAGGCCGTGGCCCGACCCAAATTGCAAACCAACTGTGGGTGGACAAAGTTTTGACTCCCACCGCCTATAAGTTGAGCCATGGCCTGAGTACGAACTCACCCGCCCCGGAAGACCCTTATCGCTGGGATAAAAGAGCAGTAAGTTCGATTCTGGAACGCCTGGAGTACACTGGCTGCACAGTCAACTTTAAGACCTATACTAACTCTATCTGGGATAAAAAGAGACATCTGAATCCCGTGGAAAATCAGGCTATCTTCCCGGATACACATGAGCGCATTATTGACGATGATGTGTTTGAAAAGGTTCAGGAGATTCGTAGCCAGCGTCACCGCATGACCCGGACAGGCAAGAGCAGCATTTTCTCCGGTATGGTCTACTGCGCTGACTGCGGTTCCAAGATGCAATATGGTTCGTCCAATCACAGGGACTTCAGTCAAGACTTCTTTGATTGCTCTCTGCACAAGAAGAACGGGAGCAAGTGCAAGGGACACTTCATCCGGGTAAAGGTTTTGGAGGGCCGTGTGCTAAGCCATGTTCAGCGGGTGACGGACTACATCCTCTGTCATGAGGACTACTTCCGCAAGGTCATGGAGGAGCAGCTTCGGGTGGAAAGCACCGAAAAGCTGACTGTCCTGAAGAAGCAGCTTGCCCGGAATGAGAAGCGGATCGCAGACCTCAAACGGCTGTTCATGAAGATTTACGAGGACAATGTTAATGGAAAGCTTAGCGATGACCGCTTCGACATGATGAGTCAGAGCTACGATGCCGAACAGAAGCAGCTGGAAGAGGAAGCTCTCTCTATCCAACAGGAAATCGAAGTACAGGAACAGCAAATCGAAAATATTGAAAAATTCGTCCAGAAAGCACACAAGTACGTTCATATTGAAGAGCTCACCCCATATGCTCTCCGTGAACTGGTATCGGCCATCTATGTGGATGCCCCGGATAAGTCCAGCGGAAAGCGGGTGCAGCACATCCATATCAAGTACGATGGGCTGGGGTACATCCCTCTGGATGAACTGGAAGCAAAAGAAAAGGCGTGACCGAAGTCACGCCAAATCTTCCCCATTTCGGGAGCTTTTGCAAATACTGTTTTATGGGAACTCTGCTACTCCGGGTGCTCCGCTCTCCACAGACGGTACCATTTCGTCAGCAGCTCCGGTGCGATGGGCAGACCGTCCGGGAGCCGGAACAGCTGTCCGCAGTTGCTGTACTTCTCCGGGGCGCTCTGCTCGTCCTGCTTGAGCTTTTCAAGCCATGCTTGAAGTTCCTCTTTCAGGGGTTTGGTCATATACAGGATACGATTTGACTTCTTGGTCTTGGGCTTTTTCAGGATGAGAGAGGATTTGCTACCCTCACGCCTGTCCGGGAACGTGTAGTAGACCTGCTTGGGGTCGAGCTTTTCCAGAGCGTCCTTGTTGGCTCGCTGCATGGTCTTATTGACCGAGATAGTGCCACGCCCATCGGCTGCATCAAAGTCCAGATCACTCGGCTGTAGGCCGAGGATTTCGCCCTCACGGAGCGAAAGGATCATGCTCATGTGCACCGCTAGATGCAGGGCAGGGTTCTCGATGGTCTGCAACGCTGCCAGCATGGTTTTCTCGTCCCAGATGGTGCGTTCCTCGATGTTGACCTTGGGGGCATCACGGGGCAGGGGAATCTTGTGGATCAAGTCCCATTCCACCGCATAGGAAAAGGCGGTTTTCAGCAGGGTGTGGACTTCGTGAATAGAGGTGCTGGACAGCAACCGCTTCTTCTGCTTTTCGGTCAGGGGCTGCTTTACGCCGTGGACGTACTGCCCGCAGGGAGTCTTGGCAAGGGTAGCATAGAACTTCTCGATGTCGTAGGTTCGCAGTTCCTGCACCTTCCGTTTCCCGATATACGGCACGATAAGATTCTGCACCATCGCCACAGATTGGGTGTAGGTCTTGGGAGACCATTTGTGTTTGGTGGACTGGATCGGGATCCATTTGTACAGCATCTCCTCCACCGTCATGGTGTCGGGGACAAGGAATGTGCCGTCCAGCAATTCTTTCTCGACCGTGATCTTTCGCTCCTGCGCCTCCTTTTTGGTCTTGAAACTCTCCCATCCCTCGCAGGGCTTGCCGGAATGGTCTTTGTACTTGTAACGGACGGAGTAGGAATCTCCGCGCTTCAGAATAGATGCCATAGATTACCTCCCTCAGGCCGATGCAAGCCAGTTGTCGAAGCTCTGCTTGTTCACCCGGATGCTGGTGCCGATGCGCAGCACCCGGAAATCCTTCGTGGTGTTGCACAGGTTGTACGCCGCACGGGGAGAAATCGCCAAAAGCTGGGCGATTTCCTCCACCCGGTAAACAAGAGGTTCGTGCTTGGCTGCTTTGGTCTGGTCAGAAGATTCTGTGGCAGGGGATTTGGACGCTTTCATTGTAACCGGGTTCGAGTCCTTTTGCAAGGACTTATTCGTATAATCTTTAGATTTCACATCTTCGGTCATGTCAGGCCGATTCATATTCATAGGCAGACCTCCGTTTCCTTGTAACCGGGTGCCGGGGCAGAAAGTGCCAGCTTTCTGCCCCAAACGTTCCCGATGAGTTCAGATTTCCGAGTGCCCCTCCTGTTTGCGGGGTTGCGCCGTTGGTTTGTTTTGCCCCTGTTCTGCCTGTAAGCGGTTCAGCAGTTGCAGGACGGAATCTCGTGCTTTCTCCTTAACCTGCTCCTTGCCTTTCTGACGGACTTCCGGCTTCAGGAGCTTCTCCTGCAGACGTGCGGTGGTGGTCTGCATGGTCTTGAGGAACTTGTCCAGCACGGTGTCCAAACGGTGGGCGGCGTATTCTCTCGTGGTCTGCGGAGCCTTACGTTCCTGGGACAGCACCCACTTCTTCGTGTCCTCGATCATCCGCATATCTTCCTTCCGGGTCTCGGTGCGCACCACATCGGTCACGACCTCCACCGCCTTGTCGTAGGCCGCAGCCGAAACTTCATCGATCAACGCTTCCATGTCGTTGACCTTGAGGGTCAGCTTGTCCAGCTTGTTCTGCTGGGCGGCAAGCTGCTTCTTTTGCTTGGCAAGGATGAAATCCTGCTTTTCCAAATATTTGCGGTTGCCATACTCCGCTTCTTCCTCCAATTCCAGACCATGCCGTTTTGCAATCTCGAACAGCATCTTCCGGCAGGCGGCATCAAAGGTGATTTTGCGGTTGTTGCGGCGGCTGAGGGGCTTGTCCGGGTCGGGCAGGTTGAAGCCCAACACTTCCAATGCCTTTTCCTGCTGGGGAGCCACCTCACCGTACTTGTTCTCGCAGTCGAACACATGACGCTCATGGATATGGGGTGTGCTCTCATCCAGATGCAGTGCCCAGTCCAGCACATGAACGTGGTCGCCATACTTGGCCTTGAACTCCTCGATGAACTCTGTGACGACGCTCAGCAAGTCCTCTGCCGAAGCGTGTTCATCCAGCGTTCCAAGTTGGTAGATGGTCTCCTCCGGGCAGGTCTTGCGGCTGGACAGCAGGTCGGGAATGGAGCGGTTGCGCTCTGTGTGCCGAATCTTGGCGTTGCGCTCGTTCTGACCTTCGATAAAGGTCGTGTACCGGCTCTCGTAGAACTGCCGTTCCACATCTGAGAAGGTCGCCCCCAGATCGTCTGGGTCTTGTGGGTCGAGAGCCGAACGGAAACCGTGGAAGCAGTCCCAATAGATGTTGCCCTTGGCTCGTTCCGGGTCGATGTGCTCACTGTTGGCAAGGTTGAAACTGCGGTCATTGTGCCTGGGGTTATAGGTGCCGTGGGTTCCGGCTCGTCCGTTGTGTCGTGTCAGTTTCAGATAGACATCCCTCCGTTTCATCAGTTTGGCGTGGGAGAACGCAGCAGCGGAGCTGCTGGATCTGCCGCCATTTTGCGCCAGATAATACCCAGTAGGATATGACGCACAGCATCATATCACTGGGGCAAAGAGCTGCGCTCTCTGCACTCTTGCTCCGGGCAAGCTGCCCTGAAGGACAGCTCGTCCGGTTTTTCAGAGGGTCATTTTGACCCTCTGATTTTGGCAAACTGTCAATCTGACACTTTGCCAACACCCCCTATAAAGGAGAACTTGGGCGTTTTGCTGCGTACGTGCGTACGCAGCAGGCGGTTTTCTCTGTACGCACGTACGCAGCGAAAGACCGAAAACGCACCATATAGGGGGATCAAAAGCGGGTCATGCCCGCCAGCCATTGGGGGTGAGGTCGGGCTGCACAAGGGCTTCGATGCCCACAAAGCCTCGGACTCTCCGCCCGGACGAATTGACGATGTTGTTGGTGGATTCCAGATTATACCTGCGCTGGTTGGCGATCAGCGCATCGCTGAACCCTCGTGCCTTGATCGCATTCAGGCTGTTCTCCTCACACCACATTCGATAGACCTCATACAGCTCTTTCGAGCTGGTGCAGGCATCCGCCTTCAGGCGGATGTAGCCCTCGGATTCAAGGAAATCAAACACATTGTTGTTGTCCCGCTTCACCAGTTCCCGGTTCCGCTTGGCACGGTCACTCTCGGTGAACTGGAAGCCATTCTTCACCAGCCGCTGCAAGCCCTCAAATGCCCACAGCAGGATGCCCTCGACCTCTGCCGCCATCTTCTCGGCAATGTCCGGGTCATCCACACGAGACAGGGGCTTATCCTTGGTGGTCAAGATGAGCTGACGACGATAGAAACCGTCCGAGCGGTCATACAATGCCTGCAAATCGCCATTGCTGAACGCCAGCAGGCGGGCGTACATCCAACCCTGATAGCTCTGCTTGCCCTTGCGCTCCAAGTCCATCTGCCCCTGTGCGGTCACGATGGACTTGACATAGTTGGTCTGGCGCAGGGCTTCCATCCGCATATCATCGTCCACACAGAGCAGGGTGTGCTCTAGATCGGCACGGGCAAAGCGGTTCTCCGAGATTTTGCCGATGCTGCCATCCTTCATGTTGCAGCCGAACAGCCGGGACAGCACCACGCCGATTTGCGACTTACCCTCACCGCCGCTGCCCTTGATAACCATCATGCGCTGCCCCTTGTTGCTGGGGATCAGGCAGTAGCCGATGAACTCCTGCACCGTGGGAATGTCCTCCGGGTAGAGCAGGTCGGACAGGAACCGCAGCCAGTGGACGGGCTGGGCGGCTTTCGGGTCATATTTGACCGGGAGCCGGTTGCGGACGATCTCCGGCTTGCCTTCCTGAAAGGTGCCGTCCAGATACAGGGTGCCGTTTGCCAGCGCAATGCGGTCGGTGATGGGCGGGAAGTCCTCCACCTGTGCCGCCAGCTTCAGTACGTCCACGACATTGCTGACCCGTTTGGCGATATTTGCGCCGATATGGTCTCGCAGCATATCGAAAATTTCACAGCGCAGGTTCATGGTGTCTGTGACCCTGCCGTCCGGGGTGAAAAATGCGCCATTCACATAGAGGAGCTGGTGGGTGCTGAGAAAATCGTCACAAAACAGGGATTCGTTGAAGAAGCCTTTCTTGATCCATGCAGGGGTAAAGTTGTTTCCCATAGGCACACATCCTTTCTTCGGTGCTGCGGCTTATCCATGTGGTCAATTTGGCCACATGGATTTTCTCTGCTGCAACAGGTGGATAAACGTCCTTTGGGTTACGGCAAATCAATGTGGACAATTTGTCTACATTGATTTCTCCTGCCGCAACGAGTAGATAAACGTCCGTTTCACCTCATGTGCTCATTTTGACCACATGAGGTGAATTGCCGTTCTCTCTGCATGGCTTTCCTGCCCCCCTCCGGCGGCGTTTTCCGGCTCTCCTTCTCAGGGTCATCGCCGGGTATCCCATGCAGACGGTCATGCGGTTTTCAAGGATCAACAGGCAAAACGGCAATAAAAAAGCCGTCACAAAACAGACCAGCCCTGCCTTCGCTTTTTCTGGAAGGTCATGCTAGTCGGTTATGTAACGGCTGAAAGCCAAAATGTTCAGCCCCACAGGGTCTGAACGAATATGTAAAAATATGTTATATTCAATTGTTGGGATAGATTACCACAAAAATCGAGCCGTGTCAACAAAAAGTTTTGAGAATACGTCACTTTCGGCAGTGTGCAAGAAAAAGCAATGAAAACTTTGGCAAAAAGAGAGAGGGCTGGGCGGTGCCAGCCCTCTTGACAAGGCAATGAGGCACATCAATATGGGCTTGCAAAATTTATTAAGGGAATGCGGTGATAGTAGGACTTATACAAATCAAAACACCGCCCGATTCTGGTGAAGGAGAACCAGAATTGAACGGTGCAAATGGAAGAAGGAGAAAAGCGTAGAAAATCAGACGATGCAATCTGGGAGCAGCGCATGGAGCTGTGTCAGCAGTTCTTCGCAGGAATCGGAATAAATCACAAGGGTAAGCGGATTGCTCAGGTCGAGACTGTAAATGCCAAGCAGGGATTTGGCATCAATGGTATATCGCCCGGAGACTAAGTCCATCTCATAGGGATATTTGGACAGCAAATCTACAAATTCCTTGACCTGATCGACCTGCCGCATTCTGATCTGTAATTTTGTCATAGGGTATCCTTTCTTTTACAGCAGTGGGATAGAGGCAATGCAGTTCTGAATTTCCACCATGGAGGGCATTGCAGGGATTGCGCCGCCCTTTGTCGTGGTCAGACTGCCCGCTGCATTGCCGAAGCGGACGATTTCTTCAAGCTCAAATGCAGGGAGGGTACGCAAATCCTCAGCATCTTTTCCTCGCAGCTGGTAGTGAATTGCGCCCATGAAAGCGTCGCCTGCACCCGTCGTGTCCACGGTAGGCACATCATAGGTGGGAAGATGCCCTGCTCCCACAGCGTTCCGGTAATAAGCACCCTTTGCACCCAGCGATACCAGCACAAGAGATGGCCCCATTTCGAGCAGGGCTTGTGAGCCGCGGGCAAGGTCGCTTTCGTTTGTGATAAGCTGCATTTCTTCCTCGGAAACTTTCAGAAGATCCGCCAGCTTGACACCTTCCTGCATCTGGACAACGGCATCTGCCGGGTGCTCCCACAGAAGCGGACGGTAATTGGGGTCAAAGCTGACCAGCTTGCCCTGCTGCCGTGCATACCGCGCAGCTTCCAACGTGGCGGTGCGGCTCGGGTCGGCGGTCAGAGAGACAGAGCCGAAATGGAAGATGGCAGCATCGTCGATCAGATTCCTGTTGACTTCTGCCGAAGTCAGCATCACATCGGCACCGGGGTTCCGGTAAAAGGTAAAGGAGCGGTCTCCCTTGCTGTCAAGCTGAACGAAGGCAAGGGTCGTGGGAATCTTTTCGTCGATCACCAGACCGGACACATCAATGCCGCTTTCCACAAGGGTCTGGCGGAGAAAATCGCCGAATCCGTCTTTGCCGACTTTTCCGATGAATGCTGTTTTGCCGCCCAGACGGGCATTCATGGCAAGGACATTGGCGGGTGCACCGCCGGGATTCCGGGCAAACAATTCGATGCCCTGTGCATTGGTTCCGTTCGGGGTAAAGTCGATCAGGCTTTCTCCCAAAGCTACAACATCAAACATGGTATCACCTCAACCTGCTTTTTTAGCGTTCAGTTCGGACATAATCTGGTTATACGAACGCTTACTGATTCGGTAGAAGAACAGGACAATCGCTGTTACCAGCCACAGCGCACCGGGAAGCAGCGAGAATGCATAGTGCATCGCATTCTGCACGGCAGCATTCTGCACCTGATTGGGGGCAAAACTCAATGCACTCAGCACACCAGCCAGCGCAGAGGTGCCAATCGCCATGCCCAACTTGTTCCCCAGTGAAACGAATGCGTACTGGAAACCATCGTTGCGGACACCGGTTTTCCACTCGCCATACTCCACGCAGTCGGGAACGATGGCGTAGATGGCGGTATTGAATCCGCAGAAGAAGAACTGGGACAGTGCAGCGAATGTATAGAACGGAATGGGAGAAGAAACTGCACTGAAGAAATAGAGCGCAGTCAGGGAAACGCCGGTTCCGGCAGCGAAAAGGGAAGCAGTGTGCCCTTTGTTGCCCAGCTTTTCAAACACGAAGGGGAATGCCGCAGCACCCAGAATGGAGGGAACGATCAGGATCATCGAGTAGATGGTAAACAGATTCTCGTTGCCTTCCACATATTTGAAGTAATAGAGCAGGTCGGCATTGCGGCCATACAGCGTCACACCGAACAGGAACTGACCCGCCAGTGCAATCAGGTAGGGCTTGTTCTGAAGCGCTGCATCCAACTGCTTTTTCAGTGAGACTTTTTTCCGCTCCGGGGGCTGGACGACCTCTTTGGTTTTGGCAAAACAGAACCAGTGACAGAGGGTGAAGATACCGCCGTAAAGGACGGTCACCAGAAGATATCCCCGTGCTGCATTATCACCGCCAAAAGCAGAGATCAAAGGCAGGGTGATGATGTTGATGATATTGATGGCGATCATGGCACAGACGGAGCGGGAGGTGTTGATTTTCGCACGCTCCTCGATGTTCTGGGTCAGGGTGCCGCAGAGCGTACCATAAGGGATGTTCACGCAAGTATAGCCCAGAACCAGTACACAGTAAGTAATGTACATATACAGGCTCTTGGCACTGTCTGACCATGTGGGGTGCGCCCAGAACGTCAGCACGAGCACCACAGCAGTTGCCGGTGCGCCGAACAGCAGCCATGGACGGTAGCGTCCCCAGCGGGAACGGGTGCGGTCGCTCAGCGAACCGATCACGGGGTCATTGATGGCATCCCAGAAGCGGGAGACCAGCATCAGGAGGGACACTGCCGCCATGCTGATGCCGCAGACATCGGTGTAAAAAATCATCAAGAAGTTGCCAACGAACATCCAGCTGAAGTTGCAGCCCACATCGCCCATGCCGTAAGCGATTTTACTGATCAGAGGGACTTTGATGTTCGTATCCTGCTGTTTCGGCTCTGCTGTGTAACTCATACGGCGCGCTCCTTTCTCCTCTTGACGCGATGCTTATAATTTCTGGCAGAACTCTATTCTCTCTTTATTCGGGCCTTCGACCATGAAAAAGCGCACACCGTTTTCCCAGAACGGCAGTGACTGGATGCTGGAATGCAGCAGGTGCATCCCTGCCTCTTTTGCTGCAGCAAAGGCGGCTTCGATATCGGTCGTTGCCAGAGCTACATGGTCGATTGCTCCGGCCTTTTCCGCCGCACGATGGTTTTCATAGGTTTCGATCATCAGATCGCCAAGCTGAAGAAACGCAACGCGCTCCCCGGCGGCTTTGTTTACCGTTTCCAGCGCAGAAACAAACCCCAGCTTCTTGTAAAATGCAATGGTCTTGTCGAGATCATTTGTCGGGATGCCAATGTGCGCCACACCGGTCAGAACCTGCGGAAAACTCATACCTTCGTTGCCTCCGCAATCTTCACCACTGCTTTGACGATGTTGGCCTTGTCCGAAATGCTCTTGTCCATGGCATTCTGGATGTCGTCAAAGTCAAAGATGTTGGTCACAATGCCCTTCAGGTTGATTTTGCCGGAAGCAACGGCATCGATCGCCATGGGGTAAATGTGGCGATAACGGAACACGGTCTTGAAGGTCAGTTCCTTGTCCAGTGCAAGGCTCATAGGCAGGGTCATCTCGCCGGATTTGGAGTAACCGACCAGAACGATGTTTGCACCCTTCTGCGCCATCTCAATGGCCTGGCGGGTAGTGATTTCTGTACCAGCAGTCTCGATAACGAGGTCGCAGCCCAGACCATCGGTCAGGTCGAGAATCGTTTGGACGGCATCCTTTTCGCGGCTGTTGATCACACCGTCTGCACCCAGTTCAAGAGCCTTATCCAGACGCTTCTGCATGATATCCACAACGTAAACACGGGAAACACCCTCGGCTTTCAGCGCCATCATGGAGACCAGACCAATGCAGCCTGCACCCATGACCACCGCAGTCTGACCGGCATGAGCACCGCCCTGATTGGCTGCGTGGAAACCAACAGCCAGAGGCTCGATCAGCGCACCTTCCATGGTGCTTACGTTGTCCGGCAGCTTGAAGCAGAGGTTTGCTTCATGGGCCACATACTCCTGAAAAACACCGTCTACCGGCGGAGTAGCGAAGAACACGACATCCGGGCAGAGGTTGTATTTGCCCTCACGGCAGAACTTGCAGTGACCGCAGGTCTTGCCCGGCTCCAGCGCAACGCGGTCGCCGACTTTCAGATGCTTGACAGCACTGCCAACTTCCACGACTGTGCCGCCCGGCTCGTGGCCCAGCACGAACGGTGGCTTGACCACATAATTGCCGATCGCACCCGTTTCATAGTAGTGCATATCGCTGCCGCAGATGCCAACGTATTCCAGCTTGACCAGAACTTCGTCCTCTTTGGGTGTGGGGATCGGGCGGGTGGTGTAGCCCATCTTGCCGATGCCGTTCATGACTGCAACTTTCATTGTGCCTTTCATAAGATGACCTCCGTTTTTGTTTGCTTATTAACTTTTATAAAGTGTTTATGAATGTGACTACAAATTAGCACACCGCACAACCAAAGTCAAGCCCTTTTTCGCGGATTCGGAGAACTGCACAAGGAAAAAGCGGCGGAATTGTGCAAAAAATCGAGGACGGCAGGTGCCGTCCTCGATGGGAAGGTTTATAGGTTCTGAATGAAGGCTTCGATATGGAGCAGAGCGGCTCCCAGCGCAGAGGCTTCCAGCTTATAGCGGCTGAACTTCAGGTAGGAACTGTCCGGCTCAAACGTATTACGCTCGACCAGCATTTCCCGGAGCGGTTCGCCAAACTCTGCCAGAAATCCGCCAACGTAGCCGCCAACAATTACATCACAGTCGAAGGTCATGCGCAGATTATTGACTGCTACAGCAAGGTAAGAAAGGTATTCATTCCATGCCGTTTGCAAAGCTGCATCGCCAGAGCGCAACCCATCAAAGAATAGTGCAAGATTTCCGTCATTCAGTCGGGAGAGGACTTTTGCAGAGCAATAGGCATCCAGACAGCCCTTTTTTCCGCAGTAGCAGGGGCGGCCATCGGGAACGAGCGTGTTGTGCCCGAACTCTCCGGCACGAAGATGGTCGCCGCCATAGAGCACTCCACCGGTCAGAATCGCACCACCGACACTGTTGCTCAGAGAAAGGTAGACAAGGCTGCGGGGAGATTCGAGGTCGCGCACTTCAGCAAGTCCGGCAGCGTTCGCGTCATTGATGAACCGGCAGGAGAACGGGATGTAACGGCTGAATTCTTCGGTAGGAACATTCCGCAGACCCAAGGCATGAGAGTAAACCAATGTCTGCCCCTCTTTGTCCAGAATACCGGGCAGCGAAATGCCGACACCCAGAATTTTTTCCACCGGGTAGCCCTCTTTTTCGATCAGCCCCTGCACGATTCCGGCAAGCATTTCCGCATAGGTGTCCGACCGCTCATAAAGACGCTTTTTACGCTCATAGCGGAGAAGGTTACCGGACAGATCGACCAGAACTGCTCCGACATGATTCTGGGTAATCTCCAGTCCGACCGCAAGTCTGGCATCCCGTACAGGAGCGAATGCTCTCGCCTTGCGCCCGCCGGTGGATTCAAAGGTGCCGACCTCCTGCACCAGTCCCATCGCCATCAGTTCTTTGACATTCTGCAATACGGTCGGCCAGCTGTTGTTGACTTTTGCCGCAAGCTCCGGCTGCGAGATTCGGTCGCAGGAAAAAATGCTGCGAATCGTTCGGATGCGGTTGATTTTTTTAACATCGCGGTTATTTGCTCCGCTGCCGGTCATAGGATGATTCACCTCCAAGAGCGGGTTTTACATTTGAAAGAAGATTTATAAAGTTCTTTCTTATTATAGTGAATCTGGCTAGATTCTGCAAGGGAAACATTTACGAATAAAAAAGCGTTAGCCGAAAAGAGCGAGTTGCTTATGGATAAGAAGCGATGCCCACCAGCTTATGGCAAACCATAGGTCGGTGAGCATCGTGTTCTTTATAGGGGCTTAATCTTCCGGTCTGCCGTGGTCGCAGCCGAGGGAAAGATAATGCTCAATCTCTTCACCCAGCACAAGCTGTGCATACTCCAGCGGCTTGTTGTACAGCAGCCAGTCCAGCTCTGCCCGCTGTGCCGGGGTATTGCCGTACTCGTCCTCGATGGCGATGCAGTCGATGGCAACGGCAGAGCTATCAGCGAACTGGGCTTCTACCCGGTTGGTGTCCATGTTGTAGCGGCAGGAAAGCAGTTTGTTCATGGTGAAACTCCTTTTATATAAGGCGGTGTCAGTTCGATTGTCCATATCCCTGCCAAGAATCAAATTGTTGATGTACATTTGATGCTTAGTCTGAACAGGCAAGATTGTAGCTGCCGTGTCGGGCTTGAACCCGACCGATTTCCCGGCTTTGCATAAAAATCCGATGCCTGCTTTAAGGGGCTGATTTTGGCTCTGCACACTTTTGCACACTTTTTGCACACCGGAACGGCTGGATAACGGATGCGAGAGGGGACAACAGGTGCAAAGGATGCAGCAGATGCAAAACACAAATTTACGATAAAGCGATAAAAATAACGAATCTGCGTAATTTTGAAAATTGACGATTGTTGCACGTTGGTTTCTCTTAATCAGTGGGCCCAGGGTTCGAGTCCCTGGAGGTGCACCACAACAACAAAATCCGAACTTTTTTCCAATAGGAGAAGGGTTCGGATTTTTTATGTTCTTTGGAAAACAGAATGAATCCCTTGCTTCCATCGAAAAACGTCCCAGACCTTATCATAAGAAAGCACGACAGACCACTGTAAGAGTGCCGTAAGGCAGAAAGGACACAAACATGAAGTACGATGCAAGAGTTTGCAAATTCAACATGGATACCGGCTGCGTGGAGGTTCTGCTCCGGGATGGGAGAATGAACAGCACCCCATTTGTCCGACAGGATTCAGTCTGACAAATGGGGCATTTTTATATGTCGGAAAAAACGAAAGGCGTATAGCGGACAATGAGACCGATTTTTATAGTGCAAGATGCTTTGCACGATAGTCCCGTGGGCTGATGCCATATACATTTTTGAACGCACGGGAAAAGTGAAGCTGATTGGGATAGCTGACCATGGCGCTGATGGTGCTGATGGGCAGGCGGCTTTCGGTCAGCAGCTGTGCCGCCCGTGCCATGCGGTAGTGCAGCAGGAACCCCTGCGGGCTTTCGCCCATGGTATCCCGGAACACCTTGCTGAAATAGCTGCGGTTCAGTCCGCAGAAGGAGGAGATATCCTCGATGGAGATATCTTCGCTGTAATGCTGCTCTATGAAGGACAGCGCCTCCTTCATATAGAAGTCCCGCAGGCGGCGTGGACTTTGTGCCTGATGGGAGGCAGAGGACTGCACAAGCTGATCCAGAAACAGAAAGCCGTAGCCGATCTGACGCATGGGGCTGTCCTGACTGTGATTTACCAGGAAGAGCATCTGCTCCTGCAGCAGCTGCCCGGCTTTGGCGCTTGCAGGCGAGTACACAGGGTTCTGTCCGCTGATGCCTGCAAGGTTCAGGGCTTCGTGGGCACGCAGACCGTCAAACTCGATCCATGTGTATTCCCACGGATCCTGTTCATCGGCACGGTAGGTGGTGACCTCACCTGGAGCAATCAGAAAACCATGCCCGCCCTCGATGGCGTATTCCTGCTCGTTTGCAAACAGCAACCCTTTGCCGGAGATGACATAGTGGAACAGATAGTGGTTACGGGCATAGGGACCATAGGAGTGCAGAGGCTCTGTCTGCTCCCAGCCATATTGGTATAAGTTGAGATCGACGAATCGCTCATCCTGAAACACATGGAACCTGCATTTTGTTTCCGTTGATACGTTTCTTTTTGTACATTCTTGCATACAAGATGCCTCCTGTCCGCTTTTTCTTATTATATACCAAAATGCGTTATGACTTCAACATAATTCGCAGTATTCCTTCAAATTGAGATATAACAAGTCGCATTTTTGCATTTACGAAACTGCTGGCAGATAGTATAATAATGACACAACAAGAGAAAAGAAATTGTGCAATGTGATGATGCACAAAATTTTCTCGCTGCTTTTGTAAGAGCTGACAAAAGCAAGAAAAATCGACCCGGCCGGTGCGACACAGTACGAAGATCACCCTACGGAACAATGACTTTGGAGGAGAACAAAAATGAAGATCTCTCGCAGACAATTCGTAAAGGCAATGGCAGCAATGAGCGCCGCATCCATGCTGGCAGCCTGCGGCGGCAACAGCGGCAGCGGTTCTTCCGGCGGCAAGAAGGCACTGACCTTCCAGATCTGGGACGTTGCACAGAAGGATGGTATGGAGGCTATGTGTGCGGCCTACACCCAGCAGCACCCGGAGGTCAGCATTGAGGTGCAGGTCACCAGCTGGAACGAATACTGGACCAAGCTGGAGGCTGCAGCCACCAGCAACCAGATGCCGGATATTTTCTGGATGCACACCAATGAAATTCTGAAGTACGCTGACAATGGAATGCTGGCAGATTGCTCCGATATTGTGGAAAAGGACAAGTTCTCGGAGATCTCGCTGTCCAACGCCATGGGCTCCAACGGTACCCTGTATGCAGTCCCCAAGGACAAGGACACGGTCGGTCTGGTGTATAACAAGGAGATGTTCGATGATGCCGGTGTTGCTTACCCGGACGAGAACTGGACTTGGGACGATCTGGTCAGCGCATCCGAGAAGATCTACGCTGCCACCGGCAAGTACGGCTATATGGCATACGCCGACGACCAGCTTGGCTACTGGAACTTTGTGTATCAGGCTGGCGGCTACATCCTGAACGAGGACAAGACTAAGGCGGGCTTTACCCAGCCTGCCACCGAAAAGGCAATGAAGTTCTACATCGGTCTCCAGCAGAACGACTGGTGCCCGGACCAGACCTACTTTGCCGAGACTGCTCCCGGCACTGCATTCTTCTCCGAGAAGGGCGCAATGTTCCTGGAAGGCGACTGGAACATCCTTGCCGAGCTGCAGAACTACCCCGAAATGGTGGGCAAGTGGGATGTGGCTGTTCTGCCCAAGTGCCCCGACCCGGAAAGCGGAGACGGCCGTGCCACCATCTCCAACGGTCTGTGCTACGCGACTGCTGCCAGCAACAAGAATCTGGATACCGTGAAGGATATCCTGAAGTTCTTCGGCAGCGAGGAGGGTCAGCGCATTCAGGGCGAAAGCGGTGCGGCCATCCCTGCCTATCAGGGTCTGGAGGATACCTGGGCAGGCTGCTTTGCAGAGTATCCCATCAACATCCAGTGCTTCATTGAGATGTTTGAGTACAGCATTCAGAGCGTCAACAACGCCTCTCGCCCGGAGTGGAAGAGCAAGGTCAATGATGAGCTGCTGAAGATCTACGCAGGTACCGAGGATATCGAAACCGGCCTGCAGAAGATGCAGGACATCGTGGATCAGGCCAGTGCGGGCTGAAAATGCAGCTTGGGAGGAACCAAATGAAAAGCACATCAAAGCTGGGCCGGGATGGGCGTTTCTGGGGGCTGGTCATGGTAGCTCCCACCATCCTCGGTCTGATGATCCTGAATATTATCCCGTTCTTCCAGACCATCTACATGAGTTTTTCCAAGACGAAAGCCTTTGGAGCCTATCAGTTCTGCGGTCTGGAAAACTACCTTGAAATGTTCCGCAATGCGGAATTCTGGAAGGCAAACTGGAACTCCATCTACTTCTGCATCCTCACTGTGCCGGTGGGCGTTTTTCTGGCACTGATCGTGGCAGTGCTGCTGAACGCGAAGATCAAGGGCAAGACCGCCTTCCGCGCCATCTTCTTCCTGCCCATGGTGGTGGCTCCTGCTGCGGTTGCAATGGTCTGGAAGTGGATCTTCAATGCGGAGTATGGCATTCTGAATCAGGTCCTTGGCACGAACATCCGCTGGCTGACCGACCCCAAGATCGTTCTGGTCACCTGTGCTATCGTTTCCATCTGGAGCTCCATCGGCTACGATGCCGTGCTGCTGCTGTCCGGCATCCAGAACATTTCCCAGTCCCTGTACGAAGCCGCCGAGCTGGACGGTGCATCCAAGATCCGCCAGTTCTTCAGCATTACGCTGCCCATGGTGTCGCCCACCCTGTTTGTGGTGCTCATTATGCGGCTGATGGCTTCCCTGAAGGTCTACGATCTGATCTACATGATGGTGGAGCAGACGAACCCTGCGCTGACCAGTGCACAGAGCCTGATGTACCTGTTCTACCGCGAGAGCTTTGTTGCCGGCAATAAGGGCTACGCATCGGCCATTGTGGTGTGGACCGTGCTGCTGATCGGTCTGGTCACCCTGGTGCAGTTCATCGGTCAGAAGAAGTGGGTCAATTACGAGGTGTAAACTATGAATGCCAGTCTGAAAACCAGAAAGAATGTCGTAACGTTCTTTACCTATCTGGTCTTGATCCTCGGCAGCATCAGCATGATCTTCCCCTTTGTATGGATGGTGCTCACCAGCTTCAAGACGCAGGCCGAGTCTATGGCGATCCCGCCGCAGATCCTGCCCTCCCATTGGAATCTGGACAGCTTTGTCAAGGCATTGCAGAGCCTGCCCTTTACCAACCTCTACATCAATACGGGTCTGCTGATCCTGTTCCGTGTGATCTTTGCGGTGGTGTTCAGCTCCATGGCAGGCTATGCCTTTGCCAAGCTGGAATTTCCCTGCAAAAAGCTGCTGTTCGGTCTGGTGCTGATCCAGATGATGCTGCCGAGCCAGATCTTCATTATTCCGCAGTACCAGATGCTGGCAAAGATGGGGGCCACCAACTCCATCTTCGCGCTGGTGTTCCCCGGTCTGGTCAGCGCCTTCGGCACCTTCTTTTTGCGGCAGGCGTATCTGGGCATCCCCAACGAGATCGCAGAGGCGGCGTATCTGGACGGCTGCAACAAGTGGCAGACCTTTGTCAAGGTCATGCTGCCGCTGACCGGCCCCAGCATGGCGGCACTGGCCATCTTTACGGCGGTGTTCGCTTATGCCGACCTGATGTGGCCGCTGATCTGTAACACCGATCTGAACATGATGACCCTGTCTGCCGGCCTTTCTACCCTGAACGGTCAGTACACCACCAACTTCCCGGTGCTGATGGCAGGCAGCCTGCTGGCCATGATCCCCATGGTGATCCTGTACCTGATCTTCCAAAAGCAGTTTATTCAGGGCATTGCCATGACCGGCGGTAAATAAGCAATTCACATTTCTCCTTCATCATAGCCGACAGGCGGGTAGCCGTTCCCATACGACCGCCTGCCTGTCGGCATTTTTGTTGAAAATAATTCTTTGAGGTGTTGAACCAATGAGCATTCGATTTGATTCTGACTCCCGCATTTTTGTATTGGAGACCGCCCATACCAGCTACCACATGAAGGTGGATGCGCTGGGACATCTGCTGCACCTGTATTATGGTAAAAAAATCGGTGCAGGCGATCTGATGCAGCTGTATCCCCGCACAGACCGGGGATTTTCGCCGGATTACTACGCTTACCGCACCCACCGGGGCGTTTCCCCGGATCTGCTCCCGCAGGAGTATACCGGCTGCAATGTGGGCGATTTCCGTCTGTCCTGCCTGACGGTGGCTGACAGCCGTGGTGCCTTTGGCGCAGACTTTACCTATGTGAGCCACACGGTGGAGGCGGGCAAATATCAGCTGACCGGTCTGCCCTGTGCCCATGCAGAGGAAAACGATGCCGAGACCCTGATCGTCCGAATGCAGGACGAGACCACCGGTCTGACGCTGGAACTGCTGTACGGCGTGTTTGCACAGCAGGATGTCATCACCCGCGCGGCGCGGCTGACAAACCACGGCGATGCCACGCTGCGGCTGGATAAGGCGGCATCTGCCTGTCTGGATCTGCCCTTTGGCAGATGGGATCTGCTGCATTTCCACGGCAGACACGCCATGGAGCGGCAGCTGGAGCGGGAAGCCGTGGGCACCAATATCCAGACCATTTCTTCGGTGCGGGGCAGCTCCAGCCACCACAACAATCCCTTCCTGATCCTCTGCCAGCAGGATGCAACGGAGACCAGCGGTGCCTGCTACGGGGTGATGATGGTCTATTCCGGCAGCTACCAGATGGACGTGGAGCGCTCTCAGACCGGGCTTGTCCGGGTAGTGAGCGGCATTCAGGAGGAACGCTTTGCGTGGAACCTGAAGCCGGGCGAGACCTTTGACACTCCGGAGGTGATCCTTTCCTTTGCGGCAGAGGGTCTGACCCCGCTTTCCCAGCAGTACCACCGCTTTTTGCGGCGCAACATCTGCCGCGGCCCATGGAAGGACAAACGCCGCCCGGTGCTGATCAACAACTGGGAGGCCACCTATTTTGATTTCAACACCGAAAAGATCGTAAAGATCGCTGAAAAAGCGGCTTCTCTCGGCGTGGAGATGATGGTGCTGGACGATGGCTGGTTCGGCACCCGGAATGACGACAATCAGGGTCTGGGCGACTGGATCGTGAACTGCGAAAAGCTGCCCGGCGGACTGGACCCGCTGATCGGGCAAATCAATGCGCTGGGCATGAAATTCGGTCTGTGGATCGAACCGGAAATGGTCAACGAGAACTCCCGGCTGTACCGCGCCCACCCGGACTGGGCACTGACCCTGCCCGGACGTAAGCCCGCCATGGGACGCAACCAGCTGGTGCTGGACCTCTCCCGCTCGGAGGTGGTGGACTATCTGGCAGAGGCGATCGGCAGGCTGCTGCGGGAGCATCACATCGAGTATATCAAGTGGGATATGAACCGCAGCATGAGCGATGTGTACAGCCGTGCTTTCCCTGCCGAGCAGCAGGGCGAGATCATGCACCGCTATATGCTGGGCGTTTATGCGCTGGCAGAGCGGCTGACGCAGGGCTTCCCGGAGGTGCTGTTCGAGGGCTGCGCAGGCGGCGGCGGACGCTTTGATGCCGGAATGCTGTGCTACTACCCCCAGATCTGGTGCAGTGATGATACCGATGCCATTGAGCGGCTGACGATCCAGCACGGCACCTCCTTTGGCTATCCGGTCTGCACCATGGGTGCCCATGTTTCCGCCTGCCCCAACCACCAGACCGGCCGGACTACGCCCATCGACACCCGTGCTGTGGTGGCGATGAGCGGCACCTTTGGCTACGAGCTGGATCTGGGCAAATTGAAGCGCACCGAGTGCACCGCAGTGAAAAACCAGATCAAGCGGTTCAAGCGGCTGAACGACCTGATCCGCACCGGCGATTATTACCGGCTGACCGACCCGGCAGAAAACACATATTTCACGGCATGGCAGTTTGCCGCAGAGGACGGCAGCGAGGCACTGCTGAATCTGGTGGTGACTCATCCGCAGGCAAATCCCTTGCCCATCTACCTGTGCTTCCGTGGGCTGGAAGAAGACGCTGTGTATGAGCTGGATGGCATCGACTATTTCGGCTCCCGGTATGCCCACGACGTAGAGGACGGCATTCACAAGGGGATGCGGTTCAGCGGCAGCACACTGCTGTATGCGGGACTTGTCCTGCCGCAGCTGTTTGGCGATTACCCCAGCGTGCAGCTTCATCTTACACGAAAAGGATAAAAGGATATGAAGGATCAAACTGCATTTTCCACCCGCTTTGCCCGCCATAAGGACGAGCTGGAATGGCTGTTCATGGAACTGTACCACAACCGGGAAGGGCTGGAAGTTCTGGAACAGGAGATGGCAGAAGCCTACAACGCCCGCAGTGCTGAGCTGAAAGCACTGGACAAGGCCCGCTCTGCCGACCCGGATTGGTATAAGCGGGGCAATATGTTCGGCATGACCATGTACACCGACCTCTTTGCCGGGAACCTGAAAGAACTGGCAAAAAAGCTGCCCTACCTGAAAGAACAGAAGCTGACCTATCTGCACCTGATGCCCCTGCTGCAGATGCCCCACCCCCACAACGACGGCGGCTATGCGGTGGAGGATTTTGACACCGTAGACCCTGCCCTTGGCACCAACAAAGACCTGGAAAACCTGACCCGTGAACTGCGCAAGGCCGGCATCAGCCTGTGTCTGGATTTTGTCATGAACCACACCGCCAGCACCCACCGCTGGGCCATGGCGGCAAAGGCAGGCGACCCGTGGTTTCAGGCCTATTACCACCTCTATGATGACCGCACCATCCCCGACCAGTACGAGCAGACCGTGCCGCAGGTGTTCCCCAACACTGCCCCCGGCAACTTTACCTGGTGCGAGGAGATGCACAAGTGGGTGCTGACCACCTTCCACGACTACCAGTGGGACCTGAACTACGCAAACCCGGCAGTGTTCGTAGACATGACCAAGAGCATCCTGCATCTGGCAAATCTGGGTGTAGAAGTGTTCCGCATTGATGCGGTGCCTTATATCTGGAAGCAGCTGGGCACTACCTGCCGCAACCTGCCGCAGGTGCACACCATTGTGCGGATGCTCCGCATGGTATTGGAGGTAGTCTGCCCCGCAGTCATCCTCAAGGGCGAGGTGGTCATGGCACCCAAGGAGCTGGCGGCATACTTCGGCACGCCAGAAAAGCCGGAATGCCACATGCTCTACAACGTGTCCACCATGGTCAACCTGTGGGGTGCCCTTGCCAGCCGGGACACCCGGCTGCTGAAGGCGCAGCTGGATGCCCTCCATGCCCTGCCGGACAACTGCTGGTTCGTGAACTATCTGCGCTGCCACGATGATATTGGCTGGGGTCTGGACGAGGCGGTGGAAAACCGGCTCGGCATCGACCCGCAGAAACATAAGGAATATCTCTACCACTTCTACGAGGGCAATTTCCCCGGCAGCTGGGCAAAGGGCGAACTGTACAACTACGACCCTGCTACCGGCGATGCCCGCAGCTGCGGCACCACTGCCAGCCTGTGCGGCGTGGAGCAGGCACTGGAAAAGGACGATAAAACCGCACTGGACTATGCGGTGAAGCGTGACCTGCTGCTGCACACTGCTGTGGCATTCTTGCAGGGCTTCCCCATGCTGAACTGCGGGGATGAGATCGCCCAGCGCAACGGCTGGGACTACAAAAACGACCCCGACCGTGTGGAGGACAGCCGCAACCTGCACCGCAGCAAATTCAACTGGGAGGATGCAAAGCGGCGCACCCAAAAGGGCACGCTGCAAAACCAGCTGTGGCAGGGCATGGAGCAGCTGCGCCAAATGCGGGCAGACCCCTGCTTTGCCCCGGATGCGTGGGTGACTACATGGGACAGCCACAACCCCGGCGTGCTGGCGCTGGTACGCAAGCGCGGCGAGGAAACGCTGGTGGGACTGTTCAACTTTACCGAGTACCCGGCAGGGGCCAGTCTGGACGCTCTGGGCGGCGAGTATCACACCCCGGAGGGCACTTCCGTCTGGCTGGCGGATGCGGAGCTGAAGCCGTATCAGGCACTGCTGGTGCGCCGCTGAAAGGAGCTGCCATGGATATTGTAACGATTGGTGAAGTTTTGATCGACCTGACCCAGACCGGCAAGGATGAACGCGGCATCCCTCAATTTGCCGCAAACCCCGGCGGTGCCCCGGCAAATCTGGCTGTGGCTGCTGCCCGCCTGGGCGCACAGACCGCCTTTATCGGCAAGGTGGGTGCGGATGCCTTTGGCCGCTACCTGAAAGAGGTTCTGGCAGAGAACAAGGTGGACGTTTCCGGCATGGCGGTGGATGCAGACCACCCCACCACCATGGCAGTCGTGTCAGTGGATGCCACCGGCGAGCGGGATTTCAGCTTCTACCGCAGCGCCAACGCTGACGTGATGCTGAGCAAAGAGGACATTTCGGAGGGTGCTCTGAAAGCTGCCAAAATCGTCCACTTTGGCTCTGTCAGCCTGACCGCTGACCCCTCCCGCACCGCCACGCTGGATGCCGCTGCCCGTGCCAAAAAGCTGGGTGCTGTCATTACTTATGACCCGAATTACCGTGCCAACCTCTGGAAGAACAAAGAGGACGCCATTGCCCAGATGAAAGCACCCCTGCCGCTGGTGGATATCTTGAAAGTGTCCGATGAAGAGCTGCCCCTGCTCACCGGCACCACTGACTGCGAAAGCGGCACGGCACAGCTGGCACAGAACGGCATCCGGCTGATTTTCGTCACCTTGGGTGCAAACGGCGTATTCTACCGCTTTGGGAAGAAAACTGGCCATGTGGCTGGCATCCCCTGCAAGGTAGGCGACACCAACGGCGCAGGCGATACCTTCTTTGGTGCGGCACTTTCCAAGCTTTGCAAGGAGGAGTTGGACACCCTGACGGTGGACAAGCTGGAAAGCATTCTGGCCTTTGCCAACAAGGCGGCAAGCATTACCACCAGCCGCCACGGTGCGATCCCTGCCATGCCTGCATTGGAAGAAATCGAAAAATAACAGAACCGGACACCAACCTGTAGCAAATCATACAGGCTGGTGGCCGGTTTGCGCTATGATATCCAAAGTATAACAGGAAAACCGCAGACAGTACGGATGAAAAGTCGTGAAGCAAGATGAATTTTTTGGATTATCATAAATAGCACGACTTTTTGACCGGCAACACAAATTTTTGCACCCTTATTCCGTGGGATTCCCTCTATAATAAGAGCAGAGATCAAACGGAAAAAGGAGATGTGGATGATGCAAGCAACAAACCTGAAAACGAATCATCTGACCCAGCCTCTCGGCATAGATGCCGGGACGCTGTTTTTATCGTGGCAGTGCGCCGAAGGCGTGCGCCAGACCGCCTACGAAATCGAAGTGACCGCCGGAGCTGAAACGCTGTGGGCAAGCGGAAAGATCTTGAGCAGTGTGATGCACACCGAAACGCCCACCCCTGTGCCGCCCAAGACGCAGGGACAGTGGCGCATCCGGCTGTGGGATGAAAATGACCAGCCCGGTGCGTGGAGCGAAGCGGTCTTTGAAACGGGTCTGCCTTTTGCCGACTGGCAGGGCGTGTGGGTCTGCCCGGAAACGGAAGAACCGGATATCGACTGCACCGATGCAATCAACGCCTTTGCAAAGCCCAACTGGGAGCAGAAGCAGGCTGCGCTGGAAGCCTCCGGCAAAGGCACGGCGCAGCCGTATCAGCCCCACTGCCCGGCAAGCTATCTGCGCAAAACGTTCACCGCCCCGGCAGGAGAAAGCAAGCGGCTGTATATTACCGCCAAGGGTCTGTATACGGCATGGCTGAACGGCAAGCGGGTCGGCGATATGGTGCTTGCTCCCGGCAGCTTTACCGCAGACAAGCACCTTGGGGCACAGACCTACGATGTGACAGTGCTTGTTCATCCCGGCGAGAATGAACTGCTGATCGCGCTGGGCGATGGCTGGTACCGCAGCACTTCCGGCGTGGATGGTGACCGCGACCTGTTCGGCAAGGAACTGGCTGTCCTGTTCCAGCTGGAAGTGGATGGCAAGGCGGTCTGCGTTTCGGATGATGCCATGGAAGCAACCCAGTGCGGCCCTATCCGCCAGAACGATCTGCAGCAGGGCGAAGTGTACGATGCCCGGCTGGAAGGAGAACTGACCGGTTGGCACGGCGTGAGGACTGCGCCCAACACGCTCCCCCTCATTGGCATGAACACCGTGCCCATCCGGGAACAGGAAACCTTCACGGGCAGGTTGTTCCGCACACCCAATGGAGAAACGGTTTTGGATTTCGGGCAGAATATGGCAGGCTATGTAGAAATGAAGCTGACTGCCCACGAAGGTCAGAAGATCCGTCTGCTCTGCGGCGAAACGCTGGACGAGAACGGCAACTTCACCCAGGAGAACTTTCAGGATCGGAACCGCCACAAAGAGGGCGGCACGGAGCAGATGCTGGAACTGATCTGCAAAGAGGGCGAAAACCACTACAAGCCCAGCTTTACCATCATGGGCTTCCGGTACGCAAAGGTGGAAACGGACATCGACCTGACCGGCGCAGAGTTTACCGCCCGTGCCGTCTATTCGCAGATGCCGGTGACCGGCAGTTTTGGGTGCGGCAATGCGGATGTGAGTCAGCTGGTGCAAAACAGTGTGTGGAGCCAGAAGGGCAACTTCTGCGATATCCCCACCGACTGTCCTACCCGTGAGCGTGCCGGCTGGACGGGCGACATGGGGGTGTTCATTGAAACCGGTCTGACCCTGATGGATTGCTACCCGGTGGTGGAAAAATGGCTGGCCGAATGCCGCCTGAACCAGTACCCGGATGGACGCATGGCAAACATTGCTCCGCCCACCAGCCGCCCCGGTTATATGACCCCCATGCTCTGTATGTCGGCGGGCTGGGGCGATGCCGCCATTCTGGTGCCCTACGCTCTTTATCAGCGTACCGGCGACCGCAAGATCCTGGCAGACAACTACGAGATGATGCAGAAGTGGTATGCGTTCCTGCTGGGTCGTGCCCAGCAGACCACCGAGGAGCAACAGACCGGCGAGTACGCCAAATACACTGTTCTGAACGGTCTGGACTACGGCGAATGGTGTGAGCCGGGCATTACCCCCATGCAGGCGATGATGAACCCGCGCAAAAGCGTGGGTACGGCGTATCTGGCTTATTCCGGGCGGCTTCTGGCAGAAATTGCACAGGCGCTGGGCAAGGCAGAGGATGCAGCGCAGTACCGTGACACAGCGGAAAAAGCCCGCCTTGCCTACCGCGCCGCGTTTACGGAAAACGGAAAAATCACGTCCGACCGGCAGTGTGAATATGTCCGTGCCATGGCATTCGGTCTGTTGGATGAAGCTGAGAGCCAAGCCGCTGCGGATACGCTGAACCAGATGGTGCTGGAAAACGGCTGCCATCTGAACACCGGTTTCCTTTCCACGCCCTTCCTCTGTGAGGTGCTGGCAAAGTATGGCCATGTGGACACCGCTTACAAGCTGCTGCTGCAGGATACCGCCCCCAGCTGGCTGTACGAGGTCAAGAAGGGTGCAACGACCGTCTGGGAAACATGGACCGGCATCGACGAAGCCGGACACCCCAGTGAATCCCTGAACCATTACTCCTACGGTGCGATCTGCGGCTGGCTGTTCGGCGGTGTGTGCGGCATCCATCTGGCAGGCCAGACCCTGACTATCGCTCCCACCCCGAACCCTGCACTGGGTTGGGCAAAAGCGGTGTACGATTCCCCGGTGGGGCGCATTGAAAGCGGCTGGCAGTATGCAGGCGATGCTGTGACCTACACCATCACCGTGCCCTGTAATCTGACCGCAGAAGTTACCCTCCCGGATGGCAGAAACCTGACCTTGCAGCCGGGAACCCATACCCTGTAACGCAGAAATATTCCCCGCAAAACACAGCGCCCCGCACCGGAAGGAGTAACCGGTGCGGGGCGTTGCTTTTATGGGGATAATGAAGAAGAAAATGATGAGAAAATGGCAGATCAGAATTTTTGTGCAAGATATTTTGCACTGAGCTGGAAGCTCTTGACAGGGGAATTGTCCACCCAGTTGCGGTGGCTTTCCAGAATGATGGCATCTACACCCGTGGCAAGAGCCTGCGTCATCAGGCTGTCCAGATCCATGTTGCCGGTGCCCAGCTCCATACTGTCGGTTTTCAGAATGGGGGTAATGGCGCTGCCGGTGATGCGGGTGCCCCGGTCGTTGATGTGCCACAGCTTCATGCGCGAGCCAAGCCGCTGCATCCACGCCAAGGCGTTTGCACCGCCCTCGGTGAACCAGTAGCTGTCAAACTCAAAGTTGACGAAGGCCGGATCGGTTTCCTCTAAAAGAATATCGTATGCGCGCTTTTCCGCATTCACGTGGCGCAGCTCGCAGTTGTGGTTGTGGTAGAGCAGGTGGATGCCCTCTTTTTGCAGGGTCTCGCCCGCCTTGTTCAGACGTTTGGCCAGTTCGTGCATCGTGGTTTCATCGCCATAATCAAAGCGGTACATCCCGGTGATGACCACATACTCCGTGCCAAAACTTTTTGCTTCCTCGGCCACTGCATGGGCATCCCGTTCCAGACTGCCAAGGTCGGTGTGCAGGCTGACCACCTTTAGGCCGGCTTCCTGCACCAGCTTGTGCCAGTCCAGATTGCCGCCCTTGCCCACCGGCATTCCAGCGGCTTTGGTCAGCAGCTTTACCGCAAAGCCAATGGGATGGATCATAAATCTACACAGTTCAATGCCATCGTACCCGGCGGCCTTCATGGCGGCAAGGGTCTCTTTGGCCTGCTGTTCGTTGTTCAGTACAGTGCCCAGCATAAATTGCTGCACGGCTTTGATGGGCATGATTTACCCCTCCAGTTTGAATGTCTTGCCCGGCGTGATGCCGTTTTCGTTAAAACTGTCCACGCAGATGTAGTATTCCTGCCCGGCGGTCAGGGTGGAAAGGGTCACTTCGTCTGCATCGTAGACCAACCAGCTCAGATAGAGCTTGTCTGGTGCAACGCCATAGCGGACATTGCAGCCCTGCGCGTTTTCGATGTGCTGCCAGCTGATCTTTGCGTCCAGTGCATCCACACGAATCCCGGCGGCTTCAGCCTGTGGGGGCTTTGCGCCCTCGCTGTTGCCGAACACCCGCAGGCCGCTGATGCGCAGTGCCTGCCCATAGGGCAGTTCGCCGCCGGTCACCCGGACATACCGGGCACGGATGCCGTCGGCATATTCGTAGTAGCCGTTGGAGCACTCCCGGGCAACCGTTTCGCAAATCGTCCAGTCTGCTCCGTTCACACTGGTCTCTACCGTGTAATGGGAGATCTGCGGCCGGGTCTCGATGTGGCGGGTCTTGCGGGTATCGCCGTAGCTGTCGGCTGGGAAGTCCACCACAAGCTTTTCATCTGCCATATTTACCTGAATGGCGCGGATATCACTCTCTTTGCCAAGGTCCACGCAGAGCCATTCGCCCGGCTCTGTACCGGCGGCGCTCCACCAGCTGCGGCAGTCCTCGTTGACGGCCAGTGCCGGGCTGCTGCCCTCGGCAGTGCTGGAAGCCATGACCGGCTTTTTGTAGCTCAGCAGCATCCATTCCGGCTGCTGGCTGGCGGCATCGAATTTGCCAGCCGGGATGCGGTGCGGGTAATCGGCAAAGTTCTGGTTGCAGTAGAGAACCCCGTCTTTGTCGAACCCGGCAGGGAACAGCCCCACCCGGCGCTCAAAGTCATAGTTGACGGAAATGCGCATGGTAGAGGCGTGCCACCAGTTGCCATAGCGGTCGGCAATGGTGCTGCCGTGGCCTGCGCCGGTGATGAATCCGCCGGGCTTTGCGGAAAACGGGTTGGATGCCTGCCGCACAAAGGGACCCAGCGGAGAAGTGGAGGTGTATACACCATCGGCGTAAGTGTTGTACTGGGTGCCGGGGCAGGCGTATTGCAGGTAATAGAGGCCGTCATGCTTTGTCATAAAGGCACCCTCAATGTAGGGTTTGCCCACAGCGTTGAACATGGCAGTCAGGCTTTCGGCACTCAGGCCGGGGATGTTTGCCATCTGCGGCGGCAGATCCAGCTTGCCGGTCTTGGGGTCATAGAACTGCTTCATGGACTGGTACAGCACGCTGGCTTCCCGGTCCACAATGCCGTTGTTGCCGGGGCGTTCGTAGCCCAGTACGGTTTCATTGCCGAAGATCAGCTCCTGCTTTTCACCGATGGGGGTCATGGTGTCCGGGTCCATCTCCACGCCGTAGATGGGCGTAGTATTGGAGCAGCCCCAGTAAAAGTACACCCGGCCATCATCATCGCAGAACAGATCCGGGTCCCAGAAAGCAAAGGGCGCAGAAACCTCGGTAAACGGCTCGGTCAGGGGGTCGGCGGTGCGCAGAATGGGACAGTTGCGCCCCTTGCGGCTGGCGCAGAAGTACAGGAAATCGTCCACCTGCCGCACATCGGGGGCATAATCGTAGATCAGCAGATCTGGGTCTGCATGGAAGTCCCAGTGCAGCAGGTCGTCCGAATACCAGAAGCCTGCCGACATGGAAACAAAGAGGTAGTATTTGCCCTTGAAGGATACCAGCGTGGGGTCTGCACCCTCCCGGAAACCTGCTGTACGGGGGCCTTCCTTCATGTGCTGGTAACGGTAGCCCAGATCAAGGGGGTTACAATAGGTTTGTTTCATCGAATCACTCCTTGGAAATGCCCTGCAATACACGGTTCAGCTGCTTGATGTCCTCTTCCGAAGCGCCGGCCTGCATCAGCATGGATTCAATGGTCATCCGCCGCATGGCACGCTCCATCATCGCCACCAGAGCCGGGTTGTCCTTCACGGCGGCGGCAACATCTCCGCGGGCAGCGGCGGCTTTATCGGAAATCTGCTTCAGAATGGGACCAACTTTCGGGTCTGCCGTGGCGGCAGCCATGTTGTCCTTGACCGACCAGCAGCTTTCGTCCAGCTCGCCGTCAAACCAGTTGGCCACGTTCTTGCGGTTGTCCATGGCGTAATCCGGGTTGGGGGCGTCCACCTTGTTCACCAGGATCACGCTGCTGTGCTCACCGGAGCGTGCCTCAATGCTGTGTTTGCCGGTGATGGGCAGCTGGAAGGTGAACACCTTGTCGCCCTTACGGGTCTCCACCAGCTGACCGTCCTTGTACAGCGAGACCTCCGGCAGATTGGAGTAGACCTTGATCTCAGTCACATCCTCGGCGCGGTCTACATAGCGGCTGCCGCACAGGTGCACGAACGGCTCTTTGCTCCAATAGGCCTTGTAGAGATAGAAGGGGTCTTTTTTGAGCTTGCGGTCAAAGGTGACAAGTCCCTTCTGGTTCTCGCCGTGCTTGCCGCCCTCATCACGGCCATCGGCGGCAAAATCAAACGTATTCCACGCATGGGTCGCCCACAGCCACGGACGAGCGGCGATCATCTTTGCGATATGTTCATGGTAAATGCACTGGTAGCTCTCGGTGTAGTCGCCTTTTTCCGGGTGGCTGCTCTGGTACTGGGGGTTGGCATCTGCGCCGTACTCCGAAAAGCCGATGCAGCGGTCAGGGTAATCGGCGTGGTACTTGTCAAAGAACTCGTCGTTCTGCTCCAATTCGCCCAGATACCAGCCGAAGTAGAGGTTGTAGCTGTTCACATCGGGAATTTCCAGAATGGGACTGGTGGTCTCCAGCATAAACACGTTTGCCATGGTGGTCTTGCGGGTGGGGTCCAGCTTGTGCGCCAGCTCGTTCAGCAGACGGTGGTTTTCCAGCAGATCCTCGTTGACAGCAGAAGCAGCGGTGATCTCGTTGGACAAGCCCCACACGGCAATGCAGGGGTGGTTGTAGTTCTGGACGATCAGCTCTTCCATCTGGGTCAGGGTGTTGGCACGGCCGTTGGGCATGTGCATGGTGATGTAGGGGATCTCTGCCCAGATGACAAGACCCTTTTCATCACACAGGTCGTAGAAATACTGTGCGTGCTGATAGTGTGCCAGCCGGATGGTGTTGGCACCCATTTCCAGAATGATGGAGATATCCTCCTCCATCATTTCGTTGGTCAGGGCAATGCCCGCACCTTTTCGGTCCTGGTGGCGGGAAACACCGCGCAGCGGATATTCCCTGCCATTCAGGATAAAGCCCTTCTGGGGGTCGATCTCAAACTTGCGGCAGCCGAACCGGGCGGAGGTCTCCTCGCCATTGTCCAGCTTGGCAGATACGGTGTAGAGGAAGGGGTCGTCCACGCTATCCCACAGATGGGCGTTGTTCAGCGTGAAAACAACCTTTGCGGTGCCCTTTTCCACCGGGGCGGTGAGGGTCTGACCCTCCAGTGCAAAGGTCACGTTCTGTGCGTCCACCACGGCGGCTTCCACGGTGATCTCAGAGGTCCTGGCAGCGAGGTCGGTGACGATGGGGGTCACCTTCAGTGCCGGTGCGCCATTAGCGGGCAGGGCAAAGTGTTCTGCCGGGACGATATGCAGGGTCACATCCCGGTAAATGCCGCCGTAGAAGGTAAAATCGGCTTTCTGGGGATACACGGTGTCGTTGTCGCTGTTGTCCACGGAAATTGCCAGCAGATTTTCCTCTTTGAGGTGGTCGGTCAGGTCTACCCGGAAGGTGGAGTAGCCGCCCTTGTGCTCAGCCAGCTTTTCACCGTTCAGGTAGACGGCAGCGGTCATAGCTGCGCCGTCCAGCTGCAAAACAGCCTTGCCGCCTGCCGGGATGGTGGGCTTTGCCAGGGCCAGCGTATACCAGCAGGTGCCGCGGTAGTAATCGTTGCCGCCGTCCTGACCGTCCACTGCGTTCCAGGTGTGGGGCAGGGCAATGGCCTCACCCATAACAGCGGTGGGGATGCCGGGGTTCTCCTTGGTAAAATGCCAGTCGCTCTGATTCAACAGGATGGTCTTGCTCATGGTAAAAACTCCTTTATATTTATAAAAGATGGATAGAATCAGCAAAAACCGAAAGAGCGTATGAGCCCTTTCGGTCTTTGCAGGGTGTTACTGCATCTTTTCTGCAATTACTTCATGACGAAGGGCTTCTTTCTTATCCGCGATGCGCTTCTGGACGTTGACCATTTCTTCCTTGGTCAGCGGGCAGCCCAGCATGGCGATCAGGGTGATGACCCAGCCCAGCATGGGCAGACCGAACTTGATGGCAAGGGTCATCCAGAAGATGCCGCTGGTGTAGGAATCCGTGGGCTGGGGCATGGTGGTGGTGTAACCCAGAAGGGCGACCGCACCGGTGGCGATGACAGCAGCCACCGAGGTGATGAGCTTGTCCACCAGACTGTAAGTACCAGAAACGACAGCCGGGATATAGCGGCCGCTGCGGTCCAGCTCGTAGTCAATGGTATCGGCCATGTAAGAAGTGTTGGAGGTGGTAATGCACATCATGGAACCATTCTGCAGCAGAGTCAGCAGGACGTAAACGATCATGTTCCAGCTGCCGATCACACCGATCTGACGAGTGTCGGTAAAGATGAAGAACAGGAACAGCACAGAGGCGATGGCCATGCTGACGCAGGTCCAGGTCACGATGCCCTTCTTGCTGCCATTTTTGCCCACATACTTTGCACCGAAGGCCGCAAAGAAGATGGAAGGCACCATGCTGATCACGCCAAGGGTGGTAGCAAGACCCATGTTGCCGATGAGGATGCCGTTCAGCATCGTGTTGATGATGGCCTGGCTGCCTACCTGCTGTGCCAGCTTATCGGAAGCGTTGGAGGCGATGTAGCACTGCAGGGGCTTGTTGTGCTTGAGCACCTCAAGAATATCCGCAGTTTTCAGCGGCTCGTGTTTTTTGCTGGTGCCCTCGAAGTTTTCGGGCTTATCGTAGGCGGAGATACCGGCGCAGACGATCAGGGTGCCGATACCGGCAATGATCAGCACGATGGTGCAGACCGTGCTGAGGAAGCCCTGATTAAAGGTGCCGCCGCACTTGGGCAGGATGACGGTGTAGATCAGCATGCTCATGCCCATGGGCACGGCGTAGTTCAGTGCAGTGGTCCAGACACCGATGGTGGGACGCTGGCGGGGATCGTTGGTCATAATAGCCGGCAGGGTCTGGGCGGTCATGTTGGTGACGGTATAGCCGATGATGTAAATAATGTAGGTCAAAACGAACACCGGCAAGCCGAAGCCCTTGCTGGAGCACAGGTTGAACATACACAGCAGGCCGACAGCCTCGATCAGGTAGCCGCTGATCAGCAGAATGCGCAGCTTGCCGAAACGGGTGTTGACGCGGTCGTAGACGAACGCCAGCATCGGGTCGGTAAAACCGTCCAGAATGCGAGCCAGCATCAGGATGATGCCCACGGCTGCAGTGGTGATGCCGTAGCCGATGCTGGCAGAATAACTGGCCATACCGATCAGGGAATAGATGCTCATGCCTACAAAAGCGTTGCAGGCGTAACAGATGATCTGCCAGAGCTTTGCACGGCGGTACTGGACGCCGTCTACTTCACTGGCACTGGGTTTCTTTTGGAACATAATGATTTTCCTCCTTTTTGTGTGAACTGAGTTCCGCTTTCTCTGACACCAGAATAACAGAATGCAACAGCCACTGCCGGATGAAAAACGATAGTTAAGGACAAAAATTCGTGCAATAATTTGTGGTACGTGAATTTGCATCCGTCTTCACGATTTATTGTCCCATAGAAAAAAAACAGGTCTGCTACAATAGTCTCAACAAGCAACACGCAGGAAGGGAGAACCATCATGCAGAAATTTGAAAAAGGCTTTTTCATCGGTGCTGCAACAGCAGCCCATCAGGTAGAGGGCAACAATACGAATAGTGACTACTGGGCACAGGAGCAGCTGCCCCATTCCAGCTTTACGGAGCCCAGCGGCATTGCCTGTGACCATTATCAACGGTACGAAGAAGATATCAAGCTCTTGGCCGATGCCGGGCTGAACGCCTACCGCTTTTCTATCGAGTGGGCACGGGTAGAGCCGGAGGAAGGAAAGTTCGATCCGGAAGCTATCGAG
The DNA here is from genome assembly GCF_049545105.1 of Faecalibacterium hominis (ex Afrizal et al. 2022). Classification (NCBI taxonomy): domain Bacteria; kingdom Bacillati; phylum Bacillota; class Clostridia; order Eubacteriales; family Oscillospiraceae; genus Faecalibacterium; species Faecalibacterium hominis (ex Afrizal et al. 2022). Next base: position 2,651,986 of record NZ_CP186860.1, read on the forward strand.
CATTACCGCAAGGTGATCGCCTGCTGCAAAGCGCATGGCGTAGAACCCATCGTCACCCTGCTGCACTTCACCAGCCCGAAATGGCTCATCTGCAAGGGCGGCTGGGAAGCCGAAAGCACCGTAGAGGATTTTAAACGTTATGTGACCTATGTGATGGAACAGCTGGGCAGCGAGCTGCGCTATGTCTGCACCATCAACGAGGCCAATATGGGCTTGCAGCTTGCCGCGATCTCCAAGCGGTTCCGTCTGATGGCAGAACGGGCTGCCCAAAATGCCGCATCGACCGGAAAGTCTGCCGAGGGCACGGTGCAGGTGGGCATGAACTTCCAGAAGATGATGGAAAACATGAAGTATGCCGCCATGGAGAATACACAGGCGTTCGGCACACCCCAGCCGCAGATCTTTGTCAGCGAGCGCACCCCGGAAGGCGATCTGCTGGTGATGCGTGCCCATGCAGCCGCACGGGATGCCATCAAAGCCCTCTGCCCGCAGGTCAAGGTGGGCCTGACCCTCTCGCTGCATGACTTGCAGGCACAGCCCGGCGGCGAAGCCTTTGCCGAGGCCGCATGGCGGGAGGAGTTCACCCATTATCTGCCTTATATCAAAGACGATGATTTTCTGGGTGTGCAGAACTATACCCGCACCCTTTATGGCCCGCAGGGGCAGCTGCCGGCACCGGAGGGCGCAGAACTGACCCAGATGGACTACGAGGTCTATCCGCAGGCACTGGAACACGTCATTCGCAAGGTGGCAGAGGAATTCAAGGGTGACCTGATCGTGACCGAAAACGGCATTGCCACCGCCGATGATACCCGCCGTGTGGCGTTTATCCGGCAGGCGCTGGATGGCGTGCAGCACTGCATCGCCGACGGCATCCCGGTGAAGGGATACTTCCATTGGAGCCTGATGGACAACTTTGAGTGGCAGAAGGGCTATGCCATGCAGTTTGGACTGATCGCAGTGAACCGCGAAACGATGGAGCGGACAGCAAAGCCCAGCCTTGGGGTGCTGGGTAGTTACACAGAAAGATAAGCTGCAATAGCAAAAAACAGGCTGCGGAAGATGCTTCTTGCAGCCTGTTTTGGCTCAGCGGGAAAGATGCAGACCATGGACACCATCCGCAACCACGGCGGCGATTACATCAATTTGTTTCTGTGCCAGTTTTGCGTCGGTGTTCAGAAGCCCGGAAAGACCGTTCATTACAAAAATCAGGATCGCACCGACATTTTCATATTGAGAAGGCTCGATGTTATCGCTTTTGATCTGTTCCAGAACGGCATCCCGCAAATGCTGTGTAAAGCGGTTCATCGCGGATGCAGGAACCACACCGAGATAATCGGTCGCCTGCTGGAGAGAAGCAAACATCTCCCGCACAAAAGCCTCCGGCGTATCCAGCAGCTGCTGTGCGCCGCCCATATTGTCGCAGACGAGCTGGACCGTTTGCCGCTCCATTTCGGCGGTGAGGGCATCCAGCGTTTCATAGTGGGAATAAAAGGTCGTTTTGTTGATCTCGGCCCGTTCGGCAATTTCTTTGACCGTGATCTTTTCGATCGGCTTCTCCCGCAGCAGGGCAACAAACGCTTTCTGAATGGCACGCTTCGTTTTTTTGACCCGGATATCCATAGAATTCCTCCATCAATTGATTTCATAAATGGTGCTTAACCAACGCTTTGAACGTGATTCGTTGCTTAAACACCGGATACGCCGGAAACTGCTGATTGCGGCCCCTGCGGCGCAGTGCTATTATAGCACCATGGAGATGGATAAGCAACTACAAGTTGAAAATCTTGTCCGTGAATACGCTGAATCATATGATCTGAGAAAAAGGAGAGTATATAGGATGGATTTTAACAGTGTCAAAGGCAAAGTGGCCATCGTCACCGGCGCAAGCCGTGGCATCGGCCGGGCCATTGCCGAGTGCTTTGGCGAAAACGGCATGAAGGTGGTCTGTGCAGCCCGCAGTGCAGAGCAGGGGCGGGCTGTGGCAGACGGCATCTGCGCCAAGGGCGGCGATGCCATCTTTATCCAGACCGATTGCAGCAAGGCTTCTGCCATCAAAGAACTGGTGGATAAGACGGTGACGCACTACGGCAAGCTGGATGGCGTTGTCAGCAACGCAGGCATCGGCATGGGCGGCACACCGCTGCATGAGTATGAGGTAGAGGATTACGAGAAGATCTTCTCCCTGAACAGCGAGGGTGTCTTTGCCGGGATGAAGTACGGCGCAGAGGCAATCCTCAAGAGCCACAGCGAAGGCGGATTCCTCATCAATGTGGCATCGGTGGCGGGTCTTGTGCCCCAGCGTGGACAGGCGCTGTACAGTGCCACCAAGTTCGGCGTGGTCGGCATGACCCGCGCAGCGGCGCTGGATTACGCAGAATACGGCATTACCGTCAACGCCATCTGTCCCGGCTACACCAGAACCAGCATTTTCGGGGATGCACCGGCTGCGGCCATGGACTTCTTTGCAGCCGACTGCCCGGCAAAGCGGATGGGCGACCCGGAGGAGTGCGCTGCATTGGCACTTTTCCTTGCCAGCGGTCTGGCACGGTACATCACTGGTGCAGCCATCCCGGTGGACGGCGCACTGTCTGCCGGACACCAGAGCATCAGCAGCTGGAAGCACCCGGAAATTTTGACCGGCGGCAAGCTGAACAGCCAGAGCACGATTGCAGCACTGATGGAAAACGAGGCCGCAAAAGCCATCGTGGAGCAGTACCTGCCCGGTTTTGCCGACAACCAGCAGGCAAAAGCTGCCTACGGCATGACATTTGGCAAGATCGGCCCTATGCTTGGGCTGCCGGAAACGGCGCTGAAAGCACTGCTGGATGCGCTGGACAACCTGTGACCGAAGCAGCTCGGAAAGCCTCTTTGACAGGGGCTTTCGTTCTGCCTGCGTGCGGTTGATTTTTGGGAGGAGACCATGAAAAACGAAGCACTTTTCCGTACCGGCTCTGTCTGGAAATCCATCATTTCCATGGCGGTGCCCTCCATTATCATTATCCTTGTCATGGTGCTGTACAACATGGCGGATATGTTTTTTGTGGGCTGTCTGGGCGATACCGCACAGGTGGCGGCGGTCTCCGTTGTGGGACCGGTGTTTTCGATCCTTGCGGCAGTGGCGACCATGCTTGGCGCAGGCAGCAGCGCCATCATTGCACGCTGCTTTGGCGCAGGCGAGATCGAGCAGGGCAAGACCTGCTCCTCGCTCTGCTTCTGGAGCAGCTTTTTTCTGGGCGTTCTGGTCAGCATCGGTCTGCTGGTGAGCAGAGTGCCGCTTCTGGGGGTGCTGGGCTCAAATGCAGAATTTTTTCCCTATGCAGAGCGGTATCTTCAGGTCCTTGCACTGGGTGCGCCGCTTTTTATCCTGTCCAACAGCATGGCGATGCTGGTGCGTGCAGAGGGCGCAGTAAAAGAAGGCCTGATCGGCAATCTTCTGGGCACGCTGGTCAACTGCATTTTTGACCCGCTGTTCATTCTGGTGCTGAACTTCGGCGTCAGCGGTGCGGCTGCTGCCAGTGTGCTGGGCAATCTTGTGGCAACGGGCTGTTATCTGCGCTACATCGTCAAACACGGCACGGTGCTGACCGTTGATTTCCGTCCTGCCCTGAAAAAGCCGCAGATGCTGGGTGAGATGCTGGCCATTGGTCTGCCCAACGGGATCAGCAGCCTGCTGGCAGGGTTTGCCTCCTCCTTCAGCAACCGGCTGCTGGTGACCCACGGCACGGCGGCGGTCGCAGCCATGGCGGCAGCGGGCAAGACGACCATGATCATCAGTATGATCGCCATGGCGATCTGCATGGGGTGCCAGCCGCTTCTGGCGTACAGCTACGGCGCAGGTGACATAAAGCGCCTGAAGCAGCTTTTGAAAGATCTGATCCTCCTGACCGTTGTTTTTGGTGTTCTTGCCGGGGCGGCCAGCTTTGCCGGACGCAATGCCTTGATCGGGATGTTCATCAAGGAAGAAGGGGCGTTCCGTCTGGGGACGCAGTTGGTGGTCTATCTGGTGCTGGGCAGTCCGGTGATCGGTCTGGCCTATCTGGCAACCAGCCTGCTGCAATCCGTAGGCAGGGCAAGTGGTGCGGTGGTGCTCTCTCTTTTGCGGCAGGGGCTGCTGCTGATCCCGCTGCTGTACCTGATGAATGCGCTTTGCGGGGTGCAGGGCATTGCGGCGGCGCACCTGATGGCAGACGTGGGCGCTGCGGTCATCTCCGCAGGCATCCTGCTGCACTGGCTCCGGGCATCGGTAGAAAAAACGGCAGAAGTATGATATACTGTTTCCATCAATGAGCCGGAGGGATTACGCATGGATGTTCTCCAGAATATGATGCTGTTTTCCGAGCTTGTCAAGTGCGGCGGAAATGTATATACATGGTGCTATGATGCACAGGGGAAGCTCTTGCGGAGCAACTGCCCGGACGAGGCATTTCTTGCCAGTGCATTTGAACTGTTCGGCTGCAAACAGCGGATGCTGGAGCATGGGGATCGGGACGACGTACCTGTTACCTTGGGGACGGCATTGGGTCTTTTGTGGGGCGCAGCCTTTGAAAAGGAAGAGGGAAAACTGAAGCGTGTCTGTGTCATCGGGCCGGTGTTCTATCAGGATGTGACAATGCGCGGGATCGAGGAAGGGCTGAAATATTACAGCAAGCTGGAGATCAGTGTGGCATGGACGATCCAGCTTTACAAAGCCCTTGAAAAAGTTCCTACCCTGCAAAACACCATTATGAACCGCTATCTGCTGATGATGCACTACTGCCTGACCGGGCAGCGGCTGGAACTGAGCAGTGTGAACAGCAGTGCAGCACAGGACGAACGGCTGAAAAGCGATGCGATTCCCCATGACCGCCATAAGATCTGGATGGCGGAGCAGGGAATGCTGCAAATGGTCCGCACCGGAGACCTGAATTACAAGCAGGCGCTTTCCAACAGCATGAGCATGAGCGCAGGTGTGCCGGTGCAGAGCAGTGATGTTCTGCGCCAGAGCAAGACCTCCATCATCGTGTTCACCTCGCTGGTGTGCCGTGCCGCCATTGAGGGCGGCCTTTCTCCGGAGGAGGCGTACTCGCTTGGGGACAGCTACATTCAGGCGGCAGAATCCGCAAAATCGTTGGATGAACTGAACCCGCTTGCAATGATGATGTACGATGATTTCATTCGGCGTGTCCACAAACACCGGACAAACCCGAACCTCAGTAGACAGATCCAGAAGTGTGTGGATTATATCGAGATGAATCTGGACAAAAAGATCGTGGCGGAAGATCTTGCCGCCCTGGTGGGCTACACGGAATACTACCTCACCCATAAATTCAAGGAAGAAACGGGTCTGAGCGTCACGAACTATGTGAAGTTTGCAAAGGTCGAACGCGCGAAGGTTCTGCTGAAAAGCACAACGCTCAGCGTCCGGGAAATTTCCGAGCAGCTTGGCTTTGCCACCCGCAATTATTTCAGCGCAGTCTTTCAGCAGGTCACCGGAAAAACACCCATGGAGTTCCGGGAAACATAAAGCAGAACAGGCATCCTGCGATACCATTTGGCGGTATCGGACAGGATGCCTGTTCTGCTAGGATGAAGAAAAATGGGGGAGAAGGGCTCAGTTAAGGAACTTCTCGTTCAGGGTCACGCCAAAGTCGTGGGCAATGGCGCGCAGGTCATCGTCGGTGATGGTCTGCCGGATGATGCCGCCGCCCATGGAGAGCACCTTGACGTAGATCTCAGCACTCTTTTCGATGGTGTGGGCAAGACCAAAGGTGATGTCAAAGTCCGGACCGGAGGCAAACAGACCGTGCTGTGCCCAGACGGCTGCCTGATAGTGCTTCATCAGCTCACTGGTGGCCATGGCGATATCTGCCCCGCCGGGCACCATCCAGGGGCAGACACCCACACCCTCCGGGAACACCACCGGGCACTCGGTGGCGCTCTGCCACAGGGCACGGGTGAAATCCCGGTCGGTCAGGGGCAGGATGTAGGTCAGGGCAATGACGTTGGTGGCGTGGCAGTGGTAGATGACGCGGTTTGCGCCATTGGTGGCAGCCTTGCGGACGCTGTGATTCATAAAGTGGCTGGGGAACTCGCTGGTAGGCTTTGCGCCGCCCTCCAAGCCCAAGACGATGCGCCAGCTGTCGCCTTTATCGTTGATTTCCACAATGCCGATGCTGTGGACAGGGTCCGGCTCCACGTTGCGGAAGAATTTGCCCGAACCGGTGGTGATGAAATACTCGCCAGCCAGATTGTCTGCCTGCACCCCCATGTTCACCCACTCCCGGGGCTGCGGGTCAAAGAAGGGGCGGCACTGGGCCACTTCCTCCTCCTTCATGCGGTAGGTCAGGTTGCCGCCGTTGCGCTCGTGCCAGCCCTCTTGACAAGGAAAAACACAAGGCTCTTTATTATAATAAAGCTATAAGAACATAATAAAGGCAATTATTTGAAATTTTTGAAAAAACGGAAATCATTTTGATGATATGGGACGTTTTAATAGACAGGAAGGGGGTGAACCGTATCCAGACAGAATTATTGCTGCGGAAAGCGCAGAGCGGAGATACGGGTGCGCTGGACACTCTGATTACAGCGTACTATCCACAAATTCTGAACTATTGCCGTTGGCATACAGCGGACGAGCAGCAGGCGCAGGATGCAGCACAGGAAACCTTTTTGAAAGCGGTGCGCTGGCTGGATTCCTGTGGTGGATTTCAGGGGGCATTCCGTCCCTTTCTGTACAAAATCGCAAAAAACATTTGCATCGATCTGAACCGTACTATGGAGCGGTCGGAGATATCGCTGGAAAGCTTGCCGGGCGAACCCGCCTATCAGGAAAGCGGCTTTGCTGCGGCAGAGGAGAAAGCAAACCTGCGAGCGCTGACGGCCCAGCTGGAGCCGGAACAGCGGGAACTGGTATTGCTGCGGTTCGCACAACAGCTTAAATTGCGGGAGATCGCGCAGATCACAGGTCTGCCCCTGCGCACGGTGCAGTCCCGCCTGCGTGCCGCATTGAAAACCTTGAAAATGCAATTGGAAAAGGAGGACTGGAGATGAATCGAGCCTTTGAAAAAGAACTGTCCAGAGCACTGGCGACAGAGCTTGACACAGCCGCACCGAAAACGCTGCTGCGCCGTTGCCGGGCGGAACATGTCGTAAAACAACGGAGTGGTTGGCGCGATTTGCTGCACTGCCAGTTCAAATTACTGGGCTGGAAGGTGTGGGCACTGGAAGCAATGGCGGCACTGGCGTTGTACAGTGTGGGCCGGGAACTTGCCCTGTGGGAGAAGGCATGGACATTACGCAATGCACTGTTTGGTCTGAGCACACTTGCCATGTTGACAGCCCTGCTCGGTCTGCCGTTTTTATACCGGGCAAGTCAATATAAGATGCTTGAACTGGAACAAGCCACATATGCAGGAATCGGTCGTCCACTGGTGATGCGGTTTTTGCTGCTGCTGGCGGGGGAAACGATCCTGCTGGGAGTGCTGGTACTCAATGTGCGGGCAGCCGTGCCATGGAGCATCGGGCAACTGCTGGCGGTGCTGACCGTGCCATTTCTGACTGCAAACAATGAGCTGCTTCTGCTGCTGCGCTGGGTGCGCCCGGAATGGATGATGACCGGGGCTGTACCGCTGTTTGCAGGGCAGCTGTGTTTGTTGCGGTTCGTGCAATTATCGGAACTGCCGAAAGGTCTGCCACTGGCGGCGGGCGTGCTGGTGCTCTGTATGGTGTTGCAGTGCATCCGGCTTGCCGCCCGGTCAGAATATATTGCAGAAGCTTGAAAGGAACAAGTCATGGAACTGAAAATTCAGAATATTACAAAGCGATACCGGGATAAAACGGCGGTGGATGATGTGTCCATCACGCTCACGCCGGGTGTGTGGGGACTGCTGGGGGCGAATGGTGCAGGCAAAACAACCTTAATGCGGATGCTGGCGGGCATTCTGCGGCCCAGCAGTGGCCGGATTTTGTGCGATGGGGTGGAGATCGGGACGCTTGGTGCGGCCTACCGGGAAAAGCTGGGGTATCTGCCGCAGGAATTCGGGTTTTACCCGGAATTCACGGTGCAGGACTATCTGGAATATATGGCGGCACTCAAGGGTCTGCCGCGCACAGAGGCTGCCCGGCAGATCGACGCACTGCTGGAGCGGGTAAGCCTGACTGAGGTGCGCCGCAAAAAGATCATAAAGCTTTCCGGCGGTATGAAGCGCCGGGTAGGCATCGCACAGGCACTGCTCAACGACCCGGAAATTCTGATTTTAGATGAACCTACGGCAGGGCTGGACCCCGGAGAACGGGTGCGCTTCCGCAATCTGCTGTCGGAGTTTGCACAGGAACGGATCGTTCTCATTTCAACGCATATCGTTTCGGATGTGGAATACATTGCAGCTGAAAATGCCGTGATGAAGGCTGGCAAAATCATTGCACAGGACACCACCGAAGGGCTGGTAAAGCAGATCGAAGCCAAGGTCTGGCAGGGGAACATCCCGATGGAACAGCTTGCCCGGTGGGAATACCGGCTGCGGGTAGTGAACCTGCGCAACGAGCCGGACGGAACGGTAACATTGCGGTATCTGGCGGATGCACCGCAGCTGCCGGACAGCGTCCCGGCACAGCCCCGGCTGGAAGATCTGTATCTGTGGCTGTTCCCGGAGGAAATGGAGGAAGCAAAATGAACCTGTATCGTTTGGAATTGAAACGTGTGTGCAAAACCCGTATGACAGCTATTCTGCTGGCCATTGCGCTGGTGCTGGCTGTGGTCATGGCATATCTGCCGGTGACCTTTATCGGCTGGACGGAACTGGATGCCAGCGGAAACGAAGCGCGTTACACGGGTCTGAAAGCAATCCGGAAACGGCAGGAGCAGCAGGTATCCGGTACCATCACGCCGGATGTCATGCAGGAAGCACTGGAAGCCTATCAGCGGGTGTACCGGCAGTATGATGCAAGTTCGATCAACGACATCCCAACCGAAGTGTTTTATAAAGAACTTGCCCGGTATCAGCCTCTTGTGAACAACGCAAAGGAAGCCTTTGCCGACCCGAAAACCGGCATGGCACCGGGCGTGATGGGGCTGACTGCAGAGGATATGCAGAACTTTTACAGCCAGCTCCCCAAACGGCTGAAATCGGTGATCTGGCTGGAACAAAGCGGAAAGCCCGGCTATGAGCAGGCGCAGGCCATTGCACAGAAAAAGTTCGATGCTGTACAAAAACCGTTCACCTATTCATTTGGGGTCAGTTCAGACGCAATGGATTACCAGACCCTGTTGAGCTTGCTGCTCACCCTGCTGTGCGCGGTGATTGCGGCCCCGGTGTTTGCATCGGATGCACAGACCGGGGCGCAGGACATCCAACTGTGCACAAAAAACGGCGGTCTGCGGCTAGCAGCGGCAAAACTAGCGGCGGCGTTCAGTATCACAGGGGCGGCGTATCTGCTCTGCGGCGTGGTGTGGATCCTGGTCACGAATGCTCTATTTGGCTGGGAAAGTACCCAAACTTCCGTGCAATGGCTGTTTTCTGTGACCAGCCTGCTGCCGTATACCGTTGGCCAGATGGAGTGGGTCATGCTGGTGGCAAACTTCCTGATCTTCTTTGCGGAGGTGGCCTTTGTGCTGATGGCATCCGTATGGGCCAAGAACAACCTGACCGCTTTGTCTGTGGCGCTGATCAGTGTGGTGGCACCGCTGATTGTTTATATGGTCGTGCCGGGCTCTTTCGGAGAATGGCTGTCCACCCTGATTCCGGCAGGGGGCATTGGGCTTTCCAATGCATTGCTGTATAAAATGATCAGCTTTGATTTTCTCTATGCAGGCGGGCATGCCTTCTTTCAGGCAGATGTACTGCTGGCATCGGCACCGATCAAGATCGTTCTGCTCATTGGATTGGCAGCATGGGGGTATCTGCGAAAGACCAAGGTGGCTTAAGCTGGCGTATGCGGACTTGATTCTGAATGGTGACCCGGAGGAATATTTGAAGAATGCGGCCGGGAGCCATGGGCTAGAAAGCTAAATGAATGCTGGACATTACCGCTTTTTTTGCGCTGGTGATGTCCGGCATTTTTTAGTGCTGGCTGATCGATTTTAATGGAATCTTTATACTTCTACAATTTTCTTTACGGCTCTTTTATTTATTCCATGCTAATCTTTATGCACACGGATAGGTAAAGGAGCTTTTATGATTCAATATCCTCGTTACAGGCAGCACCGTTTTTCTTCTTTTCAGGTCATTATTGCAGGTTTTGCGGCAGTTGATCTGGTGGGCGCGTTGCTTCTGATGCTCCCGATTGCTACGCAACAGCGGTGCGTTACACCGTTCCATGAGGCGCTGTTTACCTCAACTTCTGCCCTTTGCGTGACCGGCCTTGTGGTTCAGGATACCGGCAGCTACTGGTCGGCTTTTGGGCAGAGCGTGATCCTTCTTCTGATCCAGATCGGAGGATTGGGTGTCATTACGGTGGGGGCTGCCTTTGCGCTGCTTTCCGGGCGAAAAATCTCCCTCAAGCAGCGCAGCACGATGCAGGAAGCTACGGCTGCCCCGCAGATGGGCGGCATCGTGCGGCTGACAGGCTTTATTCTGCGGATCACCGCCCTGTTTGAATTGGTCGGTGCTGCACTGCTGCTGCCGACGTTCTGCGCCGATTATGGTTTGCGCGGGATCTGGTACGCGCTGTTTCATTCCATTTCGGCGTTCTGCAATGCCGGCTTTGACCTGCTGGGAACAGAGGGGGCAAAATTTGTTTCGCTGACACGGTATGCAGGAAATCCATTGCTTACCACAGTGATCGCAGCGCTGATCGTCTTTGGCGGCCTTGGCTTTCTGACATGGGAGGACATTTGTACATATCGCCTTGATTTTCACCGTTATCGGATGCAGAGCAAGGTGATCCTTGTCACAACGGCATTTCTTCTGGTAGTGCCGGCGCTGTACTTTTATTGCTTCGAGTTCACGGCAGGCTCTGCCCGACAGCGCATTTTATTGTCGATGTTCCAATCCGTTACACCCCGTACTGCCGGTTTTAACACCGCTGATCTTGCTGCGATGGGCAGCACTTCACAGGCATTGATGGTGGTTCTGATGCTGTTGGGCGGTTCGCCCGGTTCTACGGCAGGCGGCATGAAAACCACAACATTTGCCGTTCTGCTGGCCAATATGTGGGCGACCTTCCGCCGCAGAGAAGATGCCGAATTTTTCGGGCGGCGCATAGATGGCTCCGCGGTCAAGAATGCTGCTACGATCGCAGGAATGTATTTGACGCTGTTCTTCCTCGGAGCCTTTGTCATTGCTGCGGCCGAGCAGCTGCCGATGTCGGTCTGTCTGTATGAAACTGCTTCGGCTGTGGCAACGGTAGGTCTGACATTGGGCATCACGCCGCAATTGGGCATCCTTTCGCAGGGGGTGCTGATCGCACTGATGTTTTTGGGACGTGTTGGCGGATTGACGTTGATCTATGCGGCATTTGGCAGCAGCCCTGCCCACTCTCGTCTGCCGCAGGAGAAGATCGCAATCGGATAAAGGAGACAGGTATGAAATCGATTCTTTTGATTGGGCTTGGCCGTTTTGGCCGTCATATTGCGCAGGAACTGAATGAGCTGGGTCATCAGGTCATGGCGATCGACAGCAACGAAGACCGTGTGAACGCCGTGCTTTCCTATGTGACAAATGCACAGATCGGTGACAGCACCAGCGAATACTTTCTGCGCTCCCTTGGTGTTGGCAATTTTGATGTGTGTATCGTAACCATCGGCGGCAATTTTCAAAGTTCACTGGAAACAACATCACTGCTCAAGGAACTGGGCGCAAAGCTTGTGGTCTCGCGTGCAGAGCGGGATGTACAAGCCAAGTTTCTGCTGCGCAACGGTGCGGATGAAGTGGTCTATCCGGAAAAGCAGCTGGCAAAGTGGGCAGCGATCCGATACAGTTCCGAACACATTCTCGATTATATCGAGCTGCAGGACGACCACGCCATCATGGAAGTGACCATTCCGCCGGAATGGATGGATCGTACAATCGGTGAGATCAATATCCGAAAAAAGTATAACATCAATATTCTTGCGCTGAAAAAAGACGGAAAGCTCGATATGAACATCACGCCGGATACGCAGCTGTGCCGGGATGAAAGTATGCTGGTTTTGGGAAAATACGCATCGATCCAGAAGTGTTTCCGGCTCTAAAAAGATAGGACAGATCATATGGATGTCGCTTTGTTATTGATGGTTCTTGGAGTCATGTTGAGTGGTTTTTGGGCAGCAGATGCGCTGGATCACATGCGGAAGGAGATCCTTCGACAAGAAGGAAAAAGACGTGGCTGGTGGTCGTGACCATCAAATTGTGCTATACTGTGGGCAAGGCAGGTGATCTTTATGAATCAGAACGACCCACCCACTGAACATATTCTGGCGTGTCTGTCGTCCTCTCCCTCCAATGCAAAGATCGTGCGGACGGCAGCAACGATGGCAAAGGCGTTTGGAGGGACCTTTACAGCTCTGTATGTCCGGACGCCTGACTCGGATCAGATGGGAAAAGAAGACTGTCGGCGTTTGCAGCAGCACATTCGTATGGCAGAGCAGGCAGGTGCCGACATTTCTACGATCTACGGGGATGACATTCCGCAGCAGATCGCAGAGTTTGCCCGCATCTCCGGCATTACAAAAATCGTGCTGGGGCGCTCCAGCGTACATCGCCGCCATTTCTGGAGTGGGCCGTCACTGACTGAAAAATTGACGATGACTGCGCCTAATCTGGATATTTATATCATCCCGGATGCTTCTGCAGAGAACGGCTACGGCTCAGGAAGAAAGCTGTTCATCCGTCCGTTTCTGCCTTCTGTCCGCGATTTACTGATCACCGCAGGCATTTTGAGCTGCATCACGCTCATCGGCTTTCTTTTTTTACAATTGGACTTTGCGCGCTATAACATTATTACGTTTTATATGCTGGGGGTGCTGTTCACCGCATTGTGTACCAACGGTTACACCTGCGGTGTGCTGGGCTCCATTGCCAGTGTTGCGCTATACAATTTTTTCTTGACGGAACCGCGCCTGACATTCCATGCGTATGATCCCGGTTATCAGGTTACATTTGCCCTGATGCTGACCTCTGCAATCATTACCTGCACCCTGACAACACGGTTGAAGGATCATGCAAAAATGTCTGCGCAGGCAGCGTTCCGTACAAAAATACTGTTTGATACAAATCAGCTTTTACAGAGAGCAAAAAGCGAGGAAGAAATCCTCTCTCAGACAGCGTCCCAGTTGATGAAGCTGCTGAACCGGAGCCTGATCGTCTACCCGGAACAAAACGGAGATCTTGGTTCAGAACAGGTTTTTGGGGTTGACGGGAAAACGGTGCAAAACATCTTTTCTGCACCGGAAGAACGGGATGCAGCAAATTGGACATTTGCAAACAAAAAGCGTTCCGGTGCAGGCACGGATAGCTGCCCGGACGCAAAGGGGCTTTATCTTGCACTTCGGACCGGAGGCGGCGTGTTTGGAGTGGTTGGAATCGACCTGTCCGAAAAACCGCTGGATGCCTTTGAAAACAGTGTGCTGCTTTCCATTCTGGGTGAAGGCGCGCTGGCCATCGAAAACCGCAGAAATGCACTGGAAAAAGAGCAAGCTGCATTGCAGGCAAGGAATGAAGAGCTGCGGGCAAACCTGCTGCGCACGATCTCCCATGATCTGCGCACCCCGCTGACCTCCATTTCCGGCAATGCCAGCAATCTGCTTTCCAACGGAGAAACGCTGGATACAGAGACCCGGAACAAGATCTGTACCGATATTTTTGACGATGCACAATGGCTGATCGGTCTGGTGGAAAATCTGCTTTCCATCACCCGCATTGAGGATGGTCGGATGAATCTGCAGATCTCACCGCAGCTGATGGATGAGATGATCGAAGAAGCACTGCATCATGTCAACCGGAAAAGCTGCGAACACACCATCACAACACAGTATGGGGACGAGATCCTCCTGGTCAATGTGGATGCACGGCTGATCATGCAGGTCGTTGTCAATCTGGTGGATAACGCCATCAAATACACCCCCGTGGGCTCGGTCATTCAGATTTCAGCTTACCGGAAAGACCATCAGGTCGTAGTGGAAGTTGCAGATAACGGTCCCGGCATTCCGGATCGCGCAAAAGCACAGGTGTTCGAGATGTTTTATACCGGGCAGAGCCGTATCGCAGACAGCCACCGCAGCCTTGGACTGGGCTTGCCCCTCTGCCGAGCGATCCTGACGGCTCACGGCGGAACATTGACCCTGCGTGACAACATTCCCAATGGCAGTGTCTTTTCCTTTACATTGCCGCAAAGCGAGGTGAATATCCATGAATAAGCCGACCATTCTGGTCGTAGAGGATGATGTTCCTGTACGGTGTCTGATCACAACGACCCTGAAGACTCACGGCTATAAATATCTGACTGCTTCCAATGGGGAAACGGCAATCATGATGACTACCAGCCACAATCCGGACATCATGCTGCTGGATCTTGGACTGCCCGATATAGACGGCATCGAGGTCATCCGCAGTGTCCGCACATGGTCGAACCTGCCCATCATCGTCCTGAGTGCCCGGAGCGAAGATTCTGATAAGATCGAAGCATTGGACAACGGCGCAGACGATTATCTGACAAAGCCGTTTTCCGTGGATGAGCTGCTGGCAAGACTGCGTGTAACGCAGCGCCGATTGAATCTGCTGGCTTCTGACGGCATAAACAGCCCGGTTTTTGTCAATGGTCCTTTAAAGATCGATTTCTCGGCAGGCTGCGTCTGGTTGAGCGAGAATGAATTGCATTTGACCCCCATCGAGTACAAACTGCTGTGTGTGCTGGCGCATAATGTGGGCAAAGTGCTGACGCATACCTCCCTCACGCAGAAAGTATGGGGCAGTACGCAGGAAAATGACATTGCTTCCTTGCGAGTTTACATGGCATCCCTGCGCAAAAAATTGGAACGAAACCCGGATGCGCCGCATCTGATCCAGACCCATGTTGGTGTAGGATACCGGATGCTGCGCGTGGAAAATGATGAAGCATAGTAAAAAAACAGGGCGCGCCCACCCGGACGCACCCTGCCAAAAGCCACAGACGATAGCGATATGTACAACAGGGCGTTCCCCATCGGGAACGCTCTGTTTTTCTTTGCCGGAGAGATGAGCCTGTTCCGCCTGCCATAGGCAAGCTCGCGTTTGCGCAGCGCAGCGGAGCAATGAAAGCCCCAGTGGGGCTTTTAAGCGACCGAACGGTCTTGCGTTAGCAAGATGGAGGGGCCTCTGCCCCGACAAGTGACCGCTGCCCTTCCTCGCTGTTCCAGCAGGCAAGGATGGCCGGGTAGAATGCCCGTGCCAGACGGTCGATGACTTCATCGGGATAGGGGGAAGTGTTTGTGGACTTTTTCTTTTTATTCAAACGCACACTCCTTTGACGATCCGTAGACAGCTTAATGTGATTGTACCGGATGCATCATTCCTTTACGGATCTCGTAAGTTTTATCTGCTACGGCATCATAGTAGGCATTGTGACTGATAACGAGAATTAACTTTTTTTCCTTGAGCTTTAACAAGTAATTGATCAGGCTATGTTCAGTTTTTTCGTCAAGGTTGCTTCCGGGTTCATCCAGCAAGATGCAAGAAGAGTTACCCAAAAGGGTACGTGCTAGATAAATCTTTTGCTTTTCGCCCAGAGAAAGATTCTCAGGCTTGATAGTCACCTGCTTGTCAGCGGGAGGCAGCTGAAGAACAGTTTCAAGTTCTTGATACTGTGTATTGGAAATCTTTCGTCCACAAACAATGTTTTCTCGGACTGTACCTGGAAAAATGAAGTTAGGATAGAAAAGATAACTTGGTTTTGATTTGTCGCAGTTAAATCTTCCGTTTTCGTTGAAACGGAGATGCTTTGCGTCCGGGGCAAACACACCAGAGATTATATTGAACAGAGATGACTTGCCGCAGCCATTCTCTCCATGGATTAGCACCAAACCTTTCCCATGGACAGTAAAGTCGTTCACATGGAAAAGCGACTCACTCTCCGATCGCATCAGGTCGATATTATGAGCCTCGATTTTTGGAGGGGCTACAGTTTCTGTATTCTTTTGCTGATCTGGCATGGCAAGAAAGTCTGCCACACGATCGAAGGATGGCTTCTGGCTGATAATCTGGGCATGAAGTTGAGAAATTTCTGACAGAGGATTGAACAGGTAGGCAATAATCTGAATAGAGAATAACAGCTGACCGATGGTCATGTTTTGCAACACCACTTGGTTTCCACCAATGATTAAAATAAGCAGAGGTGCCAATGTGGTGACAAAAAGAGGGAATTCTTGCACGATCAGCAAAAGAAAGTGTTGACGATTGCGAGCATCAAGATATGACTTCAGAGCCTCATTATAGCGGTTCTGCATATAATTTTCGACCTTGTTTAGAGTAATGCTAACCTTGCCGTTGAGAATCACATCAAATTCCTGAAACCATAAATCTCCAGCTTCCCTCTCCTTGGCTACCAGTCTTTCCAGTTCGCTTTTGTTAAGAAAACTGGGAACCATGTAGAGCGGAATCAAAATGATTGCCGTCAGTGCAACAGATGGGTTGGCATAGAAAAGCAGAAGTCCAATGATGATCATTACTTTAACTAAGTTTGCAGGTACTGTGACCAAATAGCTACTTACAGTATATATCGCACTGACATCGTTAGCCATATTTTGAATACGGGCTTTGTTCTGGCTTTCATAGGCAGGGATACTGCTACTCAAAATCTTTTGCGCCAGATGTTGGCGGTAATTACCCGCCATGCGATCTGCATTCATCTGAGAATTATAGTTGACGAAATAAAACTGGTAAAAATGAATTAAAAAAACACAAACAATAATTCCCAAAATCCACGAGGTTGGCATATGAGTGCCTGAGGTAATCCAGACATCTGTAAGATACAGAGTTAGGCCAGCAGGCAACAAGGCAAGCAAAAAGCCCACCAAGTCAAAAATGATTCGCATAACCAGCTGAGACCAGGTAATGTAGATTCCACGTTTTTCAAGATATTGTTTCATTTGAAGTCTCCTTTCTGTTGTATTCGGCTCTACTCAACGGTTTACTTCTTTTATGTTAAGCCGTGAGTTTTGCGGTGTCTACATCTTATCACAGTAAAAACCGGTTGACCATATCGTCTGGTGTAATAAATAATTTCATAAGACGACAAGTCAACGAGAGAAGTGCTTGCGTGATGACATAAGGCGTACTATAATAATTATAATATTGATTATCTGAGGTACTGAAGAATGCAGAACTATAGGCTTGGTGATTATATCCGCCAGCGACGGCAGGAGTTGAATTTGACGCAGGAGCAAGTCTGTGCAGGCATTTGCGAGCCTGTTACTCTCTCCAGATTTGAAAATGGAAGGCAGACCCCCAGTCGTACAAGGATCAATGCTATTCTACAACGCCTTGGCTTGCCAGATGATCGGTATTATGCACTTGTAACACCAGAGGAGCTGGAAATTGAGGCATTGGAAAAGGAAATCGTGGCATGCAATGCGCTGAAACACGTTAATGAAGGCTTTGATAAAATCAGTCAGCTTGAAAAAATTGTAAAGCCAGATGATCAAATTACACAGCAATTTATTCTCCGATCAAAGGTTCTTCTTGGTGGGCTGGATAAAAGGTATTCAAGTGACGAGCGAATCCAAATGCTTATGCAAGCTATTCAAATGACTATACCAAATTTTCGACTGAGTAAAATTGAAGACTATCTTTACACGTTGGATGAAATGAAGCTAGTCAATCAAATTGGAAATGCTTATTCCTTGGCTGGTGATAATGAAAAAGCAGCCGATATTTTTTATCGGTTGCTTCAGTATATGAGACGCCATCTCCAAGAAATGGTCACATCAAACAGGATGCTTCCTTTGGTTCTCTACAATTTTGCCAGATCTCTGGACTTGTTGGAAAGATATGAAGAAAGCGCAAGAGTTGCAAGAAATGGAAAAGAAGCTTGCATTAAATATGGACATTATCAAGTACTTCACTCTTGCCTGGAAATCGAAGCTGAGTGTGATTTCTTCCTTGGCAAAAAAGAAGAGAGTGCAGAGCGATATCGTGAGGCCTTTTACATTTGCAAAGTTATGAGATACGAGGATGACTTGCAGATTATTCGTAATGAGGCCCAAAAATATCTGGACATTATTTTCTAAATGTTAAGTAATATCGTCCTGTGGTGTAGCGGCATCTGCTGGTGTATTGGGGTCACCGTTTGCTTCGAACGAAGTTCCTGCCCCTGTTTGTGCAGCGGCGTTGACGGAAAGTCGGTATCACATTCGGTCGGCTCATGATATTTTCAAGGTGCGTTTCCCGTAAAAGAAAAATACCGCCTATGCAGCGCAGCGATGACTTTGCCGGGTGAATCGGCGGCAAAATGAATCGGGTGTGTTGCGGGGCGGTTAATCTTTCTGCTGCCTTTATAGGCTGCGGCCTGCTGATCTCTGCAGGTGAGCATGACCAAAATGATCCTCCATATCAAGCAGCCGCTAACAATGTTAATACGTCCTAACATCATCAAAAACCATTGAAAAAGTCCGAAAGCGTGCTACAATACAGAGATAAAGAGCCTGCCCCCGCTCAAGGGGATGGGCGCTCAGATAGGAAACACAGAAACGAGGGGTAAATATGTTTGATACAAAAAAGCTCGCACTGTTTTTGGGTGGTGTAGTGTTCGGCTCTGCCGGCTTCAAGGTGCTGTCCAGCAAGGATGCCAAAAAGGTCTACACCCAGACCACCGCTGCGGTGCTGCGGATGAAGGACTGCACCATGCAGACTGTGAACAAGGTGCAGGAAGAGGCCGGTGACATCCTTGCCGATGCAAAGGCCATCAACGAGAGCCGCGCCGCCGAGGCTGCACAGGAGGTCATCGAGGATACGGCTGAACAGCCCGCAGAGCAGACTGCACAGTGATACAACGCAGCGGAGCCGCCCATGGGCGGCTCTTTTTTACGCAGAGGGGTAAGAAAAGCAATGAAATGTACGATCTTACATGAAGGCAGGGGACGGATGCGGGTGCACGTCTGCGCCGTGCGGATGACCCTGCACCGGGCAGATGTGCTGGAAGCCTACCTGAACGGGCAGGACAACATTCAAAAAGCCACCGTCTACGAGCGCACCGGAGATGTGGTGCTGACCTACCGGGGTGGCCGGAAGGATGCCGTCGCCCTGCTGGCGGCCTACCGCTTTGACAACGAAGAGTTAGAGGTGCTGGTCACTTCCCACGATAGCCGGAAAATCAATCAGGAATATCAGGAGAAGATGGTCAACCTTGTGGCGGGCCGGGTGTTCCGCAAGGTGTTCCTGCCCGCGCCCATCGCGGCGGCATATACGGTGTGGCGCTCCATTGCCTTTGTCTGGAAGGGCATCCGCTGCCTGCTGCACCGCAAGCTGGAAGTTGAGGTGCTGGATGCGCTCAGCATCACCGCCTCCCTCCTGCGGGGGGATTACAGCACCGCAGGGTCGGTGATGTTCCTGCTGACGGTGGGCAGCCTGCTGGAGGAGTGGACGCGGAAAAAGAGCTTGGATGACCTTGCCCGCAGCATGGCGCTGAACGTGGATAAGGTCTGGGTGCGCACCCCGCAGGGCGAGGTACTGGTGCCGCTGACCCGTGTCCACGCCGGGGACGAGGTAGTGGTGCGCTCCGGCAATATGATCCCGCTGGACGGCACGGTGCTGGAAGGCGAAGCCATGGTCAATCAGGCTGCCCTGACCGGCGAATCCATGCCGGTGCGCAAGACCACCGGTGCCACCGTTTACGCCGGAACAGTGGTGGAAGAGGGCGAATGCGTCCTTGTGGCCAAGGCAGAGGGCGGTGCCAACCGCTACGATAAGATCGTGGCCATGATCGAGGAATCGGAAAAGCTCAAGTCCGGCACCGAAAACCGGGCTTTGCAGCTGGCCGACCGTCTGGTGCCGTGGTGTCTTGCCGGTACGGTGGCTACCTATGCCTTTACCCGCAACGTCACCCGGGCCATCTCCATCTTGATGGTGGACTTCTCCTGTGCACTGAAGCTTTCCATGCCGCTGGCGGTGCTCTCTGCCATGCGGGAGTGCGGGGAATATCACATCACCGTAAAGGGCGGCAAGTATCTGGAAGCGCTGGCAAAGGCGGACACCATCGTGTTCGATAAGACCGGCACCCTCACCCGTGCCACCCCACAGGTGGTGCAGGTGGTGCCTTTCTCCGGCTGCGGGGAGCAGGAGGTATTGCAGCTTGCCGCCTGTCTGGAAGAGCATTTCCCCCATTCCATGGCAAACGCCGTCGTCCGTGCTGCCAAGGAGCAGGGAATTTCTCACGAAGAGATGCACTCCGAGGTGGAATATATCGTGGCCCATGGCATTGCCAGCCGGGTAGGGGGCAAGCGGGTGGTCATCGGCAGCGCTCACTTTATTTTCGAGGACGAGGGCTGCACCATCCCGGCAGGGGAACAGGCAAAGTTTGATGGGCTGGACCCGCAGTATTCCCACCTGTATCTGGCCGCATCCGGGGTGCTGGTGGGGGTCATCTGCATCGCAGACCCCCTGCGCCCGGAGGCGGCACAGGTGCTGCGCCAGCTCCAAAAGCTGGGCATCACTCAGACCGTCATGATGACTGGCGACAGTGACCGCACTGCCCGCGCCATTGCGGCGCAGGTGGGGGTAGACCGCTGCTTTGCGGAGGTGCTGCCGGAGGATAAGGCCGCCTTTGTCCGCGATGCCAAAGCCGAGGGACATACAGTTGTGATGATCGGCGACGGCATCAACGATTCGCCCGCTTTGTCGGCGGCAGATATCGGCATCGCCATCCATTCCGGTGCCGCCATCGCCCGGGAGATTGCCGATGTGACCATCCGCGCGGATAGTCTGGAAGAGCTGGTGACCTTAAAAGCCATTGCCAACGCCCTGCAAAAGCGGGTGGGCAGCAATTACCGCTTTGTGCTCAGCTTCAACTCGGCCCTCATTCTCCTGGGTGCTCTGGGCATCCTGCCCCCGGCCACCAGCGCCATGCTGCATAACCTTTCCACCCTTGGCATCAGCCTGCGCAGCATGACAGACCTGCTGGAGCAGAAGCCTTCCCTGTAAAAATGGTACGCCGGAGCGTCCGCAGATGCTCCGGCGTACCGAAATGATAGTTCTTCCCACAGAAAGCAGTGCATCTTCTACAAGAAACTGCTGGATGCTGGGATGACGCAAAGTAAAAACGATTACTTCCCCAGATGCCAGATGTCGCGGTCGTACTCGGCAATGGTGCGGTCGGAGGAGAACATCCCGGCTTTGGCAATGTTCACCAGACACTTGCGCCGCCAGCCCATGGGGTCGCAGGCGTAATCGCTGAGGGCCTGCCCTTTGCGGACGACATAGGCGTTGAAGTCCGGCAGGGTCTGGAACCAGTCCTTGTGGATCAGCTCGTCGTGCAGGCGGGTCAGGTTTTCGGCATGGCCGGCAGCCAGCATCTCCGGGCCGGTGAGGAAGCTGATGGCGCGGCGGATGTTGGCATCGCCCTCCACCCACTGGGCCGGGTCGTAATCGCCCACGGCGTAGCGGTGGATGACCTGATCGGAGGTCTGGCCGAAGATATAAATGTTCTCTTCGCCCACCTGCTGGCTGATCTCCACATTGGCACCGTCCATAGTGCCCAGCGTCAGCGCACCGTTCAGCATGAACTTCATATTGCCGGTGCCAGAGGCCTCCTTGGAGGCAAGGCTGATCTGCTCAGACAGGTCACAGGCAGGAATGAGCTTTTCGGCAGCGGTGACGTTGTAATTTTCCACAAATACCACCTGCAGCCACTTGGACACCTCCGGGTCTGCGGCGATGACCTTGGAGAGGGTCAGCAGGGCATGGATGATGTCCTTGGCAATGGTATAGGCAGGAGCAGCCTTGGCACCAAAGATGCTCACCAGCGGCATGGCAGGCAGGTGCCCTGCCTTGATCTCGTAATACTGATGGATGAGGTACAGCAGATTCAGCTGCTGACGCTTATACTCGTGCAGCCGCTTGGACTGGATATCGAACATGGCATCGGGATTCACTGCCACCTTCTGAGTGCGCAGCAGCCAGTCTGCCAGCGCTGCCTTGTTGGTCTTTTTTACGGCGGTCAGCTCGCCCAGCACGGCTTCGTCGTCGGCGAAGGCCAGCAGCTTCTCCAGCTCGGCAGCGTCCTTGCGGAAGCCGGAACCGATGTGCTTTTCCAGCGTGGCGGTCAGGCGCGGGTCACATTCCAGCAGCCAGCGGCGGAAGGTGATGCCGTTGGTCTTGTTGTTGAACTTTTCCGGGTACAGCTCATAGAAGCCGTGCAGCTCGGAATTTTTCAGGATCTCGGTGTGCAGCGCTGCCACGCCGTTGGTGGAATGGGTGAAGTGGATGTCCATGTGGGCCATGTGCACCCGGTCGTCCTTGTCGATGATGGCAAGGCTCTCGTCCTCGGTGCGGGTGCGGGCCAGTGCGTCCAGCTTTTCAATGATGGGCATCAGCTGGGGTACAACGGCATCCAGATAGGCGCGGGGCCACTTTTCCAGTGCCTCAGCCAGAATGGTGTGGTTGGTGTAGGCGCAGGTCTTGGTAACGATCTTCACAGCTTCCTCAAACTCAATGCCCCGCTGCCCCAGCAGCCGGATCAGCTCCGGGATGACCATGCTGGGATGGGTGTCGTTGATCTGGATGGCGGCGTAGTCGGCCAGATCGTGGTAATTGCAGCCCCGGGCGGCGCACTCTGCCAGAATGAGCTGGGCACCGGCAGAAACCATGAGGTACTGCTGATACACCCGCAGACGGCGGCCTGCCTCATCGGAGTCGTCCGGGTAGAGGAACAGGGTCAGGTTCTTGTCGATGGCGGTCTTGTCAAAGGCAATGCCGTCATGGACGATGCTCTCGTCGATGGTATCCAGATCGAACAGATTCAGGGTGTTGGTGCGCCCCTCGTAACCGGTGACAGCCAGCTTGTACAGCCGGGCAGTGTATTCCTTGCCCGCCAGCTCCACCGGGTAGGTCACATCGGTCTTTTCAGCCCAGCTGTGGGCGGTGAGCCAGGGGTCGGGCTTTTCGTTCTGCACACCATCCTCAAAGGACTGGTGGAACAGGCCAAAGTGATACCGCAGGCCCACGCCGTCGCCGGGCAGGTTCAGCGTTGCCAGCGAATCCAGGAAGCAGGCAGCCAGACGGCCCAGACCACCGTTGCCGAGAGAAGGCTCCGGCTCCACCTCTTCAATGTCCGAAAGGCGCTTTCCGGCAGCGGCCAGTGCATCCCGGGCTTCTTCATACAGCCCCAGATTGATGAGGTTGTTGGACAGCAGCTTGCCGATGAGGAATTCGGCGCTGATATAATACAGCTTGCGTCCGGTGACGGGCTGCACGCGGTCGGCACTCTTCTGCCGCACCAGCTCCAGCAGTGCCAGATACAGCTCCTGATCGGTGCAGTCCGCCAGCAGCTTGCCGGTGATACTCTGTAATGTTTCGGTAAAGCTCATAATGGCTCCTCCTTTGCTACGGAAAACAGGTTTGACATCTATAATGCAAGATATACCAGATAAAACAATCGAAATCTTGCCTTAAAGGTGCAAATTGTGGTACAATCCTATCATCTGGAGGTGAGAAGATGCAAAATCAGGCTTCATTGCAGGAAACCAAGCAGCACGGTGCCGTGCGGTTCCCCTTCAATCTGTATCCCTGCACCATTCCGGGAGATTTTCCGCAGGTGGCACTCCACTGGCAGGAGAGCATGGAGCTGGTCTTTGTCAAGCGGGGCGCGGGGCTGGTGCAGGTGGGTGCGGTGTCCTGCCCGGCCTACCAGGGGGATATCTTTATTTTTACGCCCGGCACTCTCCACGCCCTGCGGCAGGCAGAGGAGCAGCGGATGGAATATGAGAATATCATCTTTGAGCTGGAGCTTCTGGGCGGTGCGGAGGACCTTTGCGCCGAAAAATACCTGCTTCCGCTGCAAAGCGGGCGGCTGCTGCTGCCTGTGCGGCTGACACCCAACGACCTGTGTTATCTGCAAGCCGCCGCCTGCCTGCGGGAGGTGGAGGAAGCCAACCGCGCCAAGCTTCCCGGCTATGAGCTGCTGGTCAAAGGAGCACTGCTGCGCTTCCTCTCCCTGCTCATTGCGCAGGGAAAACAGCAGCTCCCCGTGGAAACTGCCGATAACCAGCGGCTGAAAGCCGTTCTGCAATGGATCTCTGCCCATTATGCCGAGGGGCTTCGGGTCACCGATGCCGCCGGGGTCTGCTCCTTCAGTTCCAGCCACTTCATGCGTTGGTTCCGGCAGATGACAGGGCAGAGCTTTGTTGCCTTTCTGAACGAATACCGGCTGAATGCCGCCGCCGAAGCGCTGCACGCTACGGACGAGACGGTGCTGACGATCGCTTCCCGGTGCGGGTTTGAAAACCTCTCCTATTTTAACCGGGCATTTAAGGCGCATTTTGGCATGACCCCGCGGGAGTACCGGAAAAAATAAGCAAAATGAGGCCGTTCCGCTTCTCTGAGAAAGAGAGGGAACGGCCTCATTGTTTTGATCAGACTTCCGGCGGCGGGCAGCAGCTCTCCCGGGGGATGAGCTTGTGCGGCACAAGGATCTTTGTTGCCAGCAGATTCGGGTTCTCGATGTGGTTGATGGTCTGGCTGGCGGCCTCCATGCCCAGCTGATAGGGGTTCACGTCCACGGTGGTCAGCTGGGGGCTGGTGATGCGGGAGAACAGCGAATTATTGAAGGAAACGATGGAAAGGTCCTTCGGGACGCGCAGCCCCAGTTTGCCGCAGAACTGTTCCAGCACCACGGCCAGAATGTCATCGCTGACCAGCATGGCCGTGGGATGGTCCGGTGCGGTGAGAAGAGACTTCAGCGGCTCCTCGTAAGCGTCGTTCAGGGTGTTGACCTCCACACAGTCCTCCTCCCGGGGGGTGATGCCGTGCTTCAACAGGGACATCTGGTAGCCGCGCCTGCGCTCTGCCGAAAACAGCATGGCGTTGCTGACACCGAAATAGGCAATGCGGCGGTGGCCCATTTCATAGAGGTAATCGGTGGCTTCCTCACCGGCAAGGGCGTTGTCATTGTCGATATAGATGGTCTGATTGGCGGACTGCGCCGCCTTGCCCACGATGACATGGAGCAGCCCTTCGCTGCGCAGGTAGGCTGCCACCGGGCAGTCCTTTTTGGAATAGAGCAGGATAAAGCCATCCGCCTGCGCGTTGGCCACCATGCTCTGGATGGCATCCAGAACTTCGGTATCGTCCTGCCCGGTGATGACCGTGTTCACATACCTCCGCTGGTTGCAGAACTGCCCGATGCCGCGGATGATCTCCAGATGGAAGGCGTTCTCGTAGACATCCCTCTGGGAGGAGGGCAGAATGATGCCGATGGTCTTGGAGAACGCCTCCACCGGTTCGGCCTCAAAGTTCGGCTCATAGCCCAGCTGTGCCATAATGCGGCGCACCCGCTCCTTGGTTTCCCGGCTGATGGAAGGGCTGTCCTTGCAGGTGCGGGACACCGTGGAGGGCGATACCCCCGCCGCTGCTGCCACATCCTTGATGGTAACTGCCATGGTCTGTTCCTCCCTGATGTAATAGGTCTATTGTAAAGCTGTTTGCACGCAATGTCAATGATTTGCGCACGAGTTTGCGCAGATCATGCAACCGCACCCTTTGCGCACCTTCGATGTTTTCAACAAAGAAACTTGCGGGCTGTTGTGCAAAAAGCAGAAAGTATATTTTTGACCTAGAAAACTCTTGTAAAAATTGCAGAGTTGGATTATTCTTGTTGCGTAAAGTTACGCAACAGAAGCGCAACGATTGCGTAAAACGGCGCAAAAGGAAACAAGGAGGAACATTATGGCAACAACACAAGCAGCTCCGGGGAAAAAGGGGCTTATCAACTTTGACTTCTTACAGAAGCTGGGCAAGGTGCTGATGACCGTCATCGCCGTCATGCCCGCTGCCGGCCTGATGATCAGTCTGGGCAAGCTGGTGCAGATGGGCGGCGGTGACATTGCGGCAGTTATGACCATTGGCACCACCATGGAGAACATTGGCTGGGCGGTCATCAACAATCTGCACATCCTGTTTGCCGTGGCCATCGGCGGCAGCTGGGCAAAGGAGCGTGCTGGCGGTGCCTTTGCGGCTGTGCTGGCATTTGCCCTCATCAATGTCATCACCGGCAACATCTTCGGTGTCACCAGCGCCATGCTGGAAGACCCCAACGCCGTGACCCACACCCTGTTCGGGCGGGAGATCGCCGTCAACGGCTACTTCACCTCTGTGCTGGGTGCCCCGGCCCTGAACATGGGCGTGTTCGTGGGCATCATTGCCGGTTTTGTGGGCGGCGTGGCTTACAATAAATACTATAACTTCCGCAAGCTGCCGGATGCACTGGCCTTCTTCAACGGCAAGCGCTTTGTGCCTATGGTGGTCATTGCCTATTCTGTGGTCATTTCCATGGTGCTGGCACTGTTCTGGCCTG
Source organism: Faecalibacterium hominis (ex Afrizal et al. 2022) (assembly GCF_049545105.1). Classification (NCBI taxonomy): domain Bacteria; kingdom Bacillati; phylum Bacillota; class Clostridia; order Eubacteriales; family Oscillospiraceae; genus Faecalibacterium; species Faecalibacterium hominis (ex Afrizal et al. 2022). The sequence goes on from NZ_CP186860.1 coordinate 2,678,422, forward strand.
TGGTCCAGACCGGCATCAACAACTTCGGCATCTGGATCGCAAACTCTTCCGAGACTTCTCCCGTTCTGGCTCCGTTCATCTATGGCACGCTGGAGCGTCTGCTGCTGCCCTTTGGCCTGCACCACATGCTGACCATCCCCATGAACTACACTTCCTTCGGCGGCACCTACACCATTGCAACCGGTGTCAATGCGGGCAGCCAGGTGTTTGGCCAGGACCCGCTGTGGCTGGCATGGGCCAACGACCTCATCAACTTCAAGAAAGCCGGTGACATGGCCGCTTACAACAACCTGCTGACCACCGTTACCCCCGCCCGCTTCAAGGTGGGCCAGATGATCGGCGCAACCGGTCTGCTGCTGGGCATCGCGCTGGCCATGTTCCGCCGTGTGGATGCCGACAAGCGCGCAAAGTATAAGTCCATGTTCATCTCCACCGCGCTGGCTGTGTTCCTGACCGGTGTGACCGAGCCGCTGGAATTTATGTTCATGTTCTGCGCCATGCCGCTGTACATCGTGTACGCACTGCTGCAGGGCTGTGCCTTTGCCATGGCAGGCATCATCCATCTGCGCCTGCACTCTTTCGGCAATCTGGAATTCATCACCCGTATCCCCATGTCCCTGCAGGCCGGTCTGGGCGGCGACATCATCAACTTTATGCTCTGCGTGGCGGCGTTCTTTGTCATCGGCTATTTCGTGGCCTACTTTATGATCGGCAAGCTCAAGCTGGCAACGCCGGGCCGTCTGGGCAACTACACCGATGACAACGCAGACGATGCTGCAGCCGACACCAAGGCCGAGAAGAAAGCAGATAAAAAATCCGATAACGGCCAGGCCGAGCGCATCATCGCCCTGCTGGGCGGCCGGGAGAACATCGTGCTGGTGGATGCCTGCATGACCCGTCTGCGTGTTACCGTGAAGGACCCCGCCAAGGTGGCCGACCTTGCCGCATGGAAGGCCGAGGGCGCTCTGAGCCTGCTGGTGAAGGGCGACGGCATTCAGGCTGTGTATGGCCCCAAGGCAGACGTTCTGAAATCTGACATCAATGATATTCTGTAAAAAACTATGAAACTGCTGACTTTGAATACCCACAGCCTCATCGAGCCGGACTATGAGGCAAAGCGGGAGATCTTTGTGGACTTTATCGCCAGGGAGCAGCCGGAGGTGTTCGCCCTGCAGGAGGTGAACCAGACCTCCGCCGCTCCGCTGCTGGGAGAGGCTCCGGCGGGATATTATCCCTGCTCCGGCAATACAGTGCTGCTGAAAGCGGACAACCACGCCGCAGCCGTAGCCAGGATGCTGGAAGAACGGGGCGTGCAGTACCATTGGAGCTGGCTCCCGGCAAAAATCGGCTACGACAAGTACGATGAGGGCATGGCGGTGTTCAGCCGTGCACCCATCACCGCCGCTGAAAACCTGCTGCTGAGCAAGTCCGATGATTACAGCTGCTGGAAGACCCGCCGCACCCTGGGCATCTGCGCAGGAGATGTCTGGTATTACACAGTGCATCTGGGCTGGTGGAAGGACGAAGTGGAACCTTTTGCCGCCCAGTGGGAAACGCTGTCCCGGGCGGCAGGCGCAAAAAAGACCGCCTTTCTGCTGGGGGACTTCAACAGCGAGGCCGACGTGCGGGGCGAGGGCTACGACCTTGTGCTCCGCAGCGGCTGGCAGGACACCTACCGTCTGGCACAGCAGCGGGACGAGGGCTACACCGTCGTGCAGGCCATTGATGGCTGGCGGGATGCCCCGGATGCGGCGGCAAAAAAGCGCATCGACCAGATCTGGTGCTCCAAAACGGTACCTGTAAAGAGCAGCCGGGTGGTGTTCAACGGCTTGCGGGAGCCGCAGGTATCCGACCACGCGGGTGTTCTGATCGAGTTATAAAGGAAGAAGGAAATGAAGATGCAGAGAAGTGCAGGCATTTTGCTGCCCATCAGCAGTCTGCCGTCCCCTTACGGCATCGGCTGCTTTTCGCAGGAAGCATACGACTTTGTGGACTGGCTCAAGGAAGCCGGGCAGACCTACTGGCAGATCCTGCCGCTGGGTGTGACAAGCTACGGCGACAGCCCCTATCAGAGCTTTTCCGCCTTTGCGGGCAATCCGTATTTCATCAGCCTGGACGCACTGGTGGAGGAAGGGGTGCTGACTGCCGCCGAGTGCAAAAAGGCAAACTTTGGCCGCAAGGCAGATGACATTGATTACAGCCTCCTGTATGCCGAGCGGGGCCGCCTGCTGCGGCTGGCCTACTCCCGCAGCGACATCGGCCACAACGAAGCGTTTGCAGCCTTCTGCGAGAAAAACAAGTGGTGGCTGGATGATTTTGCTCTGTTCATGGCGGTGAAGGGCCGTTTTGAGGGCAAGCCGTGGATCGAGTGGGCCGAGGATATCCGTCTGCGCTGGCAGCCCGCTATGGACTACTACCGCCGGGAGCTGTATTTTGAGGTGGAGTACCACAAATATCTCCAGTTCAAGTTCGATCAGCAGTGGCGCAGGCTGAAGGCCTACGCCAACAGCAAGGGCATCCGGATCATTGGGGATATCCCCATCTATGTGGCGCTGGATTCGGCGGACGCATGGGCAAACCCGGGTCTGTTCCAACTGGACAAGGACAACATTCCCACGGCGGTGGCGGGTGTTCCCCCGGATGGCTTTTCGCCCACCGGCCAGCTCTGGGGCAATCCGCTCTACCGCTGGGAAGCCCACCGCGCAACCGGCTATCAGTGGTGGATCACCCGCCTGTGGTACTGCTTTGAGCTGTATGATGTGGTGCGCATCGACCACTTCCGCGGCTTCGATGAGTATTTTTCCATCCCCTACGGCAGCGAGACTGCCGCGCCGGGCCACTGGGAAAAAGGCCCCGGCATCGAGCTGTTTCATGCTGTGGAGCAGGCACTGGGCAAACGGGAGATCATTGCGGAGGATCTTGGCTACATGAGCGACACCGTGCGTCAGCTGGTGCGGGACAGCGGCTTCCCGGGCATGAAGGTGCTGGAATTTGCCTTTGACTCCCGGGATACCGGCAGCGCCAGCGACTACCTGCCCCACAACTACCCGGTGAACAGCGTAGCCTATACCGGTACCCACGACAACGAAACGCTGGTATCGTGGTACCAGACCATCACCGGTGCGGAGCGCGCCATGGTGCGGGATTATCTGTTCGACTACGCCACCCCGGAGGAGCAGCTCTATAAAAGCATGATCGCACTGATCCTGCGCAGCGCAGCGGCGACCTGCATCATTCCCATGCAGGACTGGCTGGGGCTGGACAACTCCGCCCGCATCAATCAGCCCTCCACCGTGGGCCAGAACTGGCGCTGGCGGCTGAAAAAGTCCCAGCTGACCCGAAAACTCCAAAAAGAGATCTGCCAGCTGACCACCCGTTACGGGCGGAAGAACTGGGCGTAACTGTATTAAAACCATAAAACCCCATGTCCGGGCCGTTTCACACAACGGTCTGGGCATGGCTCCATCATTGTAAAGGTCATCAAGCAGTACAATTCCGCTCCCGTGGGTGACTATCTCAACTGATTGCTCCCTGACGAAAAGGCCGCTTCCGTTCAAAAACGGAGGCGGCCTTTTGCGTCTGGAAAATTTACCACTGGTTAAAATGTACCCGGTCATCCTCATAGCGGCTCTTACGCGGGGCAGTTAGGTCTGCTTCCGGGTAGCCAAGGGCGATGATGGAGTGGGGCACAATGGTATCCGGCAGACCGAAGAGCTTTTGCTGGGCCACCACCCGGTCCATCTGAGGCCAGGTGCCCAGCCAGACTGCGCCAAGCCCCAGCTCCTGTGCAGCAAGGCAGATGTTCTGGGCGGCAATGGCTCCGTCAATGACCCAGTAGTCCTTTGCAAAGCGGAACGCACGGTCAAGGTCGCCGCAGACGAGGATACCGGCGGCGGCTTTCCGCAGCGGCTCAGCAGGGCGGCCGTTGGCATCGGCCATCAGCGCCAGCTTTTCCGGGTCGGTCACCACCACGAAGGCCCAGTCCCGTGCATTGACGCAGCTGGGGCCGCTCATGGCCGCTTCCAGCAGCTGGTGCAGGGTTTCGCTTTTGATGGGCTTGTCGGTGAATTCCCGGCAGCTGCGCCGGGTGAGAATGGCATCCAGAGTGTTCATAGATCAGTGCCTCCTGTTTTGATTTGCCCCAGTATAGCACAGTGATCATTCCTCGGCTTCTGCCTTTGCAGTTTCAAGGAAGGCCCGGATCTTATCCACCTGGATCTGTGCCACGGCCCGGCCGGTCTCGTAGACGCGGCGCAGCTGGTCGGGGTCACGCTCCATGGCACCGATCTCCAGCGGGATGGGCGGGCGGATAACGTAATCCTTGCCGGACTGCTCCAGCATGGAGATGTAGCTCAGGGTTTCGTTGTAGCGCTCGTGGCGGTCGGCCACAGCCTCCACAAAGGCAGGATAGCGCAGATACCGTGCCCGGATGGCGGGCAGCATGGGGTTCTTCTTTTTCACAAACCCCTTGGGCTGGGTCAGGACGATGAGGTTCCGCTTGTAGCCAATGGACTCAAAGAAGCGGATGGGGATGGAATCGGCAACGCCGCCGTCCAGCAGGCCGTAATGGCCGATCCTGACGATCTTTGCGGCCAGCGGCATGGAAGCCGAGGCTTCCATCCAGAGCACATCCTCCGCATCACCGGTGCGGCACTTATGATAGATGGGGTCGCCGGTGCGGACATCGGTGCAGACCACAAAGTAATCCATGGGGGATTCCCGGAAAGCCTTGTCATCGAACGGGTCGAGCTTTTCGGGCACCTCGTGGTAGCAGAAATTCTCACTGTACAGGTTGCCGGTGCGCAGCAGATTGCGGAAGCTGGCATAGCGTTTGTCCTTGCAATAGGTGGTGTTGTAGCGGATGGTCCGCCCGATCTGGTGGGATTTGTAGTTGCAGCCGAACACTGCTCCCGCCGAAACACCTACCATACCGTCTACCGTGATGCCCTGCTCCATCAGAACATCCAGAACACCGGCGGTGAACATGCCCCGCATGGCACCGCCTTCCAGGATCAATCCGGTCTTCATACGCGTGATACTCCTTCTCCTCACAGTGCATCCCGCCCGAACAGACGGCAGGATGCAGAAAACGGGCACCTTTCCCTGTGCCCGGAGCGCCCCGGAAATCCACCCGGAGCCGTTGCTTCCAGTATACTCAGATTTTGCTGAAAAACAAGAGAGAAAATGCCAAAAGACCTTGAAAACAGGGGGGCAAATCCGGTATACTAGGTAAAATCAAAATGCTGTACCAAAGCTTGGAGGAAGAGACGGATATGAAACTGCTGGAAGAACGCATTCAGAAAGACGGGATCGTGCGCGAGGGCAATGTGCTGAAGGTGGACAGCTTCATCAACCACCAGATGGACATCCCCCTGTTCCGCGAGATGGCAAAGGAGTGGAAGCGCCTGTTTGCAGGCAAGCCCGTCAACAAGGTGCTGACCATTGAGGCCAGCGGCATCGGCATTGCCGCCGTGGTTGCCAGCGAGTTCAATGTGCCTGTGGTGTTTGCCAAAAAGTCCATGAGCATCAACCTGGATTACGACAACTATGAGACCAAGATCCAGTCCTTCACCCACAAGAAGATCTATAATGTCATCGTCTCCAAAAAGTTCCTCACCGCAGAGGATCATGTCCTGATCATCGATGACTTCCTGGCAAACGGCTGTGCCCTGATGGGCCTGCTGGATCTGGCCAAGGAGGCCGGAGCCACGGTCGAGGGCATTGGCATTGCCGTGGAAAAGGGCTTCCAGCAGGGCGGCGAGCTCATCCGCAGCAAGGGCATCCAGCTGGAGAGCCTTGCCATTGTGGAATCCATGAACAGCGAGACCGGCGAGATCAAGTTCCGCGAGCAGCCGCACCAGAACTGAAAACAAGCACTTCAAGACCGCTTCGGCGGTCTTTTTTGCTGCCCGTTTTCAGGCCCCGTCAAAACTGTCGCCGTCAGCGGGGAGGTCGGCGGCGGTCTCTGCTGTGGAGGCAGCCGGGGCTTCCGTGGTGCGGGGCACGCCCCTGTACACCAGCGTCTGCTCCAGCACTTCGGCACAGACCGGGGCCGACAGGCTGCCGCCTGCGGTCGTCCAGCTGTGGGGTTCGTCCAGGCAGACCAGGCAGAGAAACTGCGGATCGTCGATGGGAGCCACCGCCACAAAGCTGGCAATGCGGGCTTTTTCGTCGGCGCTGTCCAGCTTCTGGCTGGTGCCGCTTTTTCCGCCTACCCGGTAGCCCGGGATCTGGGCGTTCCGCCCGCCGCCGTGGAGCACCACGGCTTCCATCATCTCCCGCATGGTCTGGCTGGTCTCTGCCTTGAGCACCTGCCGTTTGCAGACAGGGGAGAGCTGCTCAATGGTACTGCCGTCCGGGGCCAGGATCTCCGAGACGACGTAAGGCTGCATCAGCTTTCCCCCGTTGACCACGGCGCAGACTGCCGCCGCCATTTCCAGATAGGAGATCTTGCTGCTCTGCCCAAAGGCACAGGAGGCCAGCTCCACCGGGCCCATCCGGTCGGCGGTATAGTACAGGCTCTTTTTCGGCTCGGCGGGCAGGTCGATGCCGGTGGGCTCCCGCAGGCCGAAGGCGGCAAAATAATCGCAGAAGGCCTCTCTGCCCAGCCGGGCCCCGATCTGGATGAAGCTCTGGTTGCAGGAATTTTCCAGCGCCTGGGTCACGCTCTGGGCTCCGTGGCGCTTGTGGTTGGCACAGTGGAAGCGGGTGCCTGCCACCGAGATGGATTCCCCGCAGTAAAAGCTGGAATGCTTTGTGATGGCTCCGGCATCCAGCGCCGCCGCGCAGGTGATGAGCTTGAACACGCTGCCCGGCTCGTACAGGTCGCTGACGGCCTTGTTCCGCCACTGGGTCTGCTGGGCCAGCTGTAAAGCGGCCTTGCGCGCATCACCGGTCAGGGCTTCCACGGTGTTCCGGGCGGCGGTGTCGGCAATGACGCGGGGCTCGTTTGGGTCATAGGAGGGCGTGGTGGACATGGCCAGCACGGCCCCGGTGTTCACATCCATGACGATCCCCACGGCCCGCGCCGCCACATGGTGCTCCTGCACAGCGTAGGACAGCGCATTTTCAAGGTAGTGCTGGATACAGCTGTCGATGGTGAGCCGCAGGCCGTCCCCCTCGGTGGGAAAACGCTCGGTCTCGTAGCTCTGCTCCAGTGTGTAGCCCCAGGCGTTGACAGCTGTGAGCACCACGCCGTTTTCCCCGGTGAGCAGATCATCATATTTCAGTTCCAGCCCGGCCACCCCTGCGTTGTCCACATTGGTGAACCCCAGCACCGAAGCCAGAAACGCGCCCTGCGGATACCAGCGCTTGCTGTCCTGATTGATGCGGATGCCGGTGATGCTGTTTTCCTCGCAAAAGTCCCGCACGGCATCGGCTGCGGCACGGTCCACCCGGTAGCGGAGGAGGCAGTCGTTGGAGCGGCGGTCGCTGAATTTTTCCAGCAGGGCCGCTTCGTCCAGTGCTAAGATCTCCGCAAGGCCGTGGGCGGCAAGGGTGATTTTCTCTTCCGGCATCTCTCGGGGCGAGGCCCGCAGGGTCCAGCAGCTGCTGTTGGCGGCCAGCAAAAGGCCGTCGGCGCTGTAAATGCGCCCCCGGTCCGCTGGGACCACGGTATCCCGCAGCTGCTGGCCCTGTGCACGGTCGGCATAGAAGCCGTCGGTGCGCACCTGCAGGAAAAAGAGCCGCACGGCCAGCCCCAGGCAGACGGCACAGAACAGCACCGCCACGGCCCGTGCCCGGCGGCGGAATCCCCGCTCGGGCAGGGTGCGGAGAAATCTGGGCATGATGTCACCCCCTTTAACGGGCTCACCCTCTCCGTCATCGCTGACGCGATGCCACCTCTCCCGAAGGGAGAGGCCTTGGCATTCGATACAAAGTTTATGATTTTGTCAAAAGCTCCCCCTTTGGGGGAGCTGGCGCAAAGCGCCTGAGAGGGTGAGCTAGTGTACAAGATATGCACAACGTCACGATAATATCCGTATAGCCAACAGCAGCATGGCGTACAATAGTAAAACTGGGGGTGACGACATGAAACTGACTGCCTTGGCAGGCGGGCGGCACAAGGCACCGCTGCGGCCGCTGCCGGCCATGGACCTGCCGTTTCTGGTGCTGGTACTCACGCTGGTGGGGTTCGGGCTGGTGATGCTGGGCAGTGCATCGGGGGCGGTGGCCCTTTACCGGCGGGGCGATGCCTTTGCCTACCTGCGCCCCCAGCTGCTCTACGCCGCCATGGGCATTGCGGGGCTGTGGCTGGCCAGCCGGGTGGACTATCACATCTTCCACAAATTGGCCTGGCCGCTGCTGGGGATCTCGCTGGTGCTGCTTGCGGTGGTGCTTTTTATGCCGGAATACAACGGCTGCAAACGGTGGCTGGTGCTGCCGGGGGTGGGCACCCTGCAGCCAAGCGAGATCGCAAAATTTGCGGTGGTGCTGGTGTTTTCGCACATCATCTCGCTGAACCATGACAGGATGCGCAGCTTTGCGGTGGGGGTGCTGCCCTTTGCGCTGGTGCTGGGGGTGGTGGCAGCGCTGATGCTGCTGGAGCCCCATCTTTCAGGCACCTTGCTGATCCTGGGCATCGGAGCTGTGCTGATGTTCGTGGGCGGCACAGGTCTGCGGTGGTTCGTGCTGGCGGGCCTGGGCGGGGCGGCCGCCATCGGGGCGGCGGTGGTCGTTATGCCGGACCTTGTGCCCTACGCCGCCGACCGCCTGCGCTCCTGGAAGGACCCCTTTGCCGACCCGCTGGGGGACGGCCACCAGACCATCCAGAGCCTGTACGCCATCGGCTCCGGCGGAGCCACCGGGCTGGGGCTGGGGAACAGCCGCCAGAAGCATCTGTTTGTGCCCGAACCCCAGAACGACTTCATCTTCTCCATCGTCTGCGAGGAACTGGGCTTTGTGGGGGCCTGCGCCGTGGTGCTGCTGTTCGTGCTGCTGCTCTGGCGGGGCATTACCATTGCCGCCCATGCTCCCGACCGTTTTGGGGCGCTGCTGGTGGTGGGCTTTACCGTGCAGGTGGCCCTGCAGGCTGTCCTCAATGTGGCCGTGGTCACCAATACCATCCCCAACACCGGCATCAGCCTGCCCTTTTTCTCCTCCGGAGGAACGAGCCTGATGATGTTGTTGGGAGAGATGGGTATTGTCCTATCCGTATCAAGAGGTGAGACCTGACGGAATAGAAAACATAAAGTTGAATTGCCAAAGGCTCTCCCTTTGGGAGAGCTGGCGCGAAGCGCCTGAGAGGGCGAGGATGCTATAAATTACAAAACAAACTTGTCCGCCTCACACTCCGGCCCTGTTTTGCATACGGTGGGGTATCTTTTGCGGAATGGGGGCACGGACATGGAGGAACGGATCGTGGTGACAGGGGGCCGCCCGCTGAACGGAAGCGTAAAAATTCCGGCAGCGAAAAACAGCGTTCTGCCGCTTTTTGCGGCATCGATGCTCTGCACGGGAGAGGTGCGGCTCCAGGCTGTGCCCCGCCTTGCGGATGTGGAACACTGCATGGCGCTTTTGCGGGGCGTGGGCTGTGCCGCCCGGTGGGAGGGCAGTGACGCAGTGCTCTCCGGTCCGCCTGCCAACAGCACTATGCCGGGGCAAACAGCGGGACAAATGCGGGCCTCCATCCTGTTCTGCGCGCCGCTGCTGGCAAGGCTGGGCCGCGCCGAGACCAGCCTGCCCGGCGGGTGCCGCATCGGGGCCCGGCCCATCGACCTGCATCTGGCGGGGCTGGCAAAAATGGGGGCGGTGGAGCTGGAAGCAGGGGAAGGGCGGCTGGTGCTGACGGCTCCCTCCGGCCTGCACGGGGCCGAGATCACCCTGCGCTTCCCCAGCGTGGGAGCCACCGAGACGCTTCTGCTGGCCGCTGCATGTGCCAAGGGCAGGACCATTCTGCGGGGGGCGGCCCGGGAACCGGAGATCGCCGACCTGGCCGCTTTTCTGAACCGGTGCGGCGGCTGCATCGAGGGGGCAGGCAGCTCCACGATCCGCATCGAAGGGCGGCGGGGGCTTTCCGGGTGCTGTTTTTCGCCCCTGCCCGACCGTATTTTTGCTTCCACGCTGGCCTGCGGCTGTGCGGCGGCGGGCGGCCGGGTGGAACTGACCGGCTGTGCCCCTGTACTCTATGCACCGGTGCTGGAAATTCTGGGACAAATGGGGTGCCGGGTGGAACCGGCAGGGGATACGGTGCGAATTTCCCGCTTTGGGCGGCTGCACGGGGCAGGCCGGGTGTTCACCGGGGCCTATCCGGCCCTTGCCACCGATGCTGCCCCGCTGCTGGCGGCGGCAATGCTCTGTGCCGACAGCGAAAGCAGCATCGAGGACGTAATCTTTGAGCGCCGGTTCGGCTGTGCCGAGGGTTTTTGCCGCCTGGGCGCACAGGCCGAAGCGGCAGGCAGGGTGCTGACCATTGCGCCGGGCGGCCTTTTGCGCGGTACAGAGGTGGAGGCCCCCGACCTGCGGGGCGGGGCGGCACTGGTGCTGGCGGGGCTTGCGGCCCGGGGAACCACGGTCATCACCCACCCGGCGCATATCGACCGGGGATATGCCGGATTTACAGAGATTTTGGCCGGTTTAGGGGCGCAAATTCGGAGGGAATCGGCCCCGGGAAACGGGACGGTGAAAAAAACCTCTGCAAAAAAACAAATTTGTCTTGCAATCGGGGCAAAAAGATGATACGATACAGTTATATAAGTATAGTATCGAACTCTTCTTGTGCGAAAAGCGCAGGTTTACGATAACATATCCGATGGAGGACAAAAGTTATGGCACTCATGCTCGACGAAGAAATGGATGAAAATGTTACGACGATCAAGGTCATTGGCGTGGGCGGCGGCGGCGGCAACGCAGTCAACCGCATGGTCAGCGACGGTCTGCAGGGCGTAGAATTTATTGCAATGAACACCGACCAGCAGGCGCTGGCCAAGAACCATGCTGCCACCAAGGTGCAGCTGGGCTCCAAGCTCACCAAGGGCCGCGGCGCGGGCGCTGATCCCGAGATCGGCCAGCGTGCTGCAGAGGAAAGCAAGGACGAGATCGCAAATGCCCTGAAGGGCTCCCAGATGGTCTTTATCACCGCCGGTATGGGCGGCGGCACCGGCACGGGTGCGGCTCCTGTTGTGGCTGAGGTGGCACACGATCTGGGCATCCTGACCGTGGGCATCGTCACCAAGCCCTTCTCCTTTGAGGGCAAGCGCAAGATGGGCCTGGCAGAGCAGGGCATTGCAAACCTGCTCATGCACGTTGACAGCCTGATCGTTATCCCGAATGAGCGCCTGAAGATGATCAGCCAGGAGAAGATCACCCTGATGAACGCCTTCCAGGCTGCCGATAATGTGCTGCGTCAGGGCGTGGAGTCCATCTCTGCCCTGATCAATGTGCCCGCCTTCATCAACCTGGACTTCGCCGATGTGCGCTCCATTATGAAGGATGCCGGTTACGCCCACATGGGCGTGGGCAGCGCCAAGGGCGCAGGTAAGGCAGAGAACGCTGCCAAGGCTGCGATCTCCTCTCCGCTGCTGGAAACCAGCATTGCCGGTGCACACGGCGTGATCATCAACATCACCTCCAGCCCCGATATCGGCCTGGAGGATGTCGAGACTGCTGCCGGCCTCATCACCCAGAGCGCTCACCCCGATGCAAACATCATCTGGGGTACTGCGTTCGATGAGAACCTGTCCGATGAGATGCGCGTTACCGTTGTGGCCACCGGCTTTGACAACAAGGCCGCCGATGGCCTGCGCAGCAGCCTGAACAACGCCGCCGGTGCCGGTGCTTCCACCCCCAGCGCAGTGTTCAGCTCTGATGTGTCCGGCGCGGGTGCCGCAAAGCAGCAGCCTGCTGCCGCCGCAAACAGCGCTGCAAAGCCGGTGGAGGAAGAAAGCAGCGACAACCGTTACTACGATGAGCTGCTGGCGATCCTGAATAAGCGCAAGTAAGTTTGTAAGTTACAGTGTGAACCGCCCGGGAGGGGGCGTGGTCTCTTGCGCGCGTGAGCGGGAGGAGCAGAGATGGTACCAAACGACATCTGGCTGCGCACCGAATGGCTGAGCTGCCGCAGAACCAGCGTGCTGCGCTGTGTGGAGCGTTATTGTGCCGCCGCTGCCCGTGAATACCGCCGCGCTCTGCGCAGGGTGCAGGAAGTGGAGGAAATGATGGCGCAGGTCGAACCGGAAACCGGGAGACGGCTCCCGAGCCAGCCCGCTCAGGCGGAGCTGTTGAACCGCCGTCTTGCCGCTGCCAATGCGGAGATCCGCCGTTACCAGACCCGGCTTTACGCCTGTGAGCGGGAGATGGTGGCACTGCGGCAGGAGAACGCCGAGCTGGAAGCTCTGTGTGAGCAGGCGCGGGCAAACAGCCTGCTGCCGCCCGTGCCCCCGCAGCCCAGGGTACTGGAACAGCCCGGCTTACCGGTGATCGTGTTCCACCCGGCGGCGGATGCCCCCAAGGCAGAGCAGCCCCAGCCGGATGCTGTACCGGAGCAGGAGCCTGCCCCGCAGGCCGCACCGCCGGAACCGGAGGAGGAACGCCGCCCCTTTGCGCAGCCGGACTGGAAGCCCACCACGGCGCTCGACCATCAGGCGGTGGATCTGGTACATCAGCTGGAAAGCTTAATGACTGTATAACAAAAAGACGATGCACAAACGCTGTGCATCGTCTTTTTTGCGTCTTGGGGATGTTACCGCACGGCGCTGGTGCGGTGCTCCATGAGGTAGGTGGCCTTCAGGTCGGCAATGTGGAGCTTGACGGCAAGCGGGTATTTGTCGTAAGCTTCCGAGATGGCGAAGCAGCCGCCCTTGGCCGCATCGTCAAAGCCGCCCATGTGCCAGCGGATGGCCACCGCTTCCTCGACCTTCAGCTTCATAAACCGCTCGATCAGGAACACGCTCTTTTCGCCGTGGCCATAGGGGAACAGATCCTCCACGCTGTAGCTGGGCACCTTTTCCCACTGGCCGGTGGCATCATTCTTCACATTGCGGGTGCCCTTTTTGTAGTAGTTGGCCTTGCACAGATCGTGCAGCAGAGCACAGATGGCATAGCTCTCCTCGCTCTCACCCTCGGTGAAAAAGCCGTCGTGGAGGGCATGGTAGACGTTCAGGCTGTGCATGCACAGGCCGCCGTCACAGGCCCCGTGGAACCGGGTGGAGGCCGGAGCCGAGAAGAAATCCGTCTTGTTGTCCAGCCAGTCCAGCAGTTTTTCGCTGCCCGGGCGGGAGACATGCTGGTGCCAGATCTGCAAAAACTCCTCGCGGTAGTCCATCTTACAGCTCCAGATCTTCCAGAATGCCCTTGAGGATGGCCAGCTCTTCGCCGCTCAGGGAAATGCCCTTGCCCATGCGGGTGCCGTCCGGGGACCAATCACGGATGTCGTACTTGGGTTCGCCGTCATTCCAGCTGATGAGGTTGAGCTGGCGCTCCCAGCCGCGGGGCCGCTGAGACAGCACTGCGATGCGCTGGACCACTTCGTATTTGATTTCTGCCATGTTTCCTTACCTGCCTTTGCTTTGTTTGTTATCATAATATAAGAACGCGGCGAAGATTTCAACAGGTAATTGGAAAATAATTTGAAAATTTTGATTTTACTTGCAGGAGCCGCAAGCGATCTTCACAGAACGGCACGTTCTGCCAAGGGCTCCCCCGCCGGGGAAGCTGGCGCGCGGAGCGTGACGGAGGGGGTCAACCATAAGGCTCCTCTTCCCGCAGGCGAACCAGTTCTTTTACCGCCTCCGGGTCATCCGGTGCGGGCTGGCGGCTGTTTCGCTTCTGCTCCGTGAACAGCCCGGGGGCATACTGCGCCATTACCCCGGGTGTATTTCCTGCCAGAAATTCCTTGGCGTTTTTCTGCATACAGGCTGCCGGTGTGCCGTCTGTCATAGGGACCGCCTGGATCGGCGGCAGATCCGGTTCCGGCGGCGGCAGCTGCACCTCCGGGCTGTCCGGCTGGCTGGGCAGCGCCCCCAGCGGCGGGCTCACCCGGCTGGATGTGGGGCCGACGTGCTTTTGCTTGTGGGACATAAGAAACACCTCCGCACTTAATGTGTGCGGAGGTGTGGTCGTTTATGCGGGAAAGGGGTGAAACCCCTCAGTCAATGCTTCGCATTGCCAGCCCCCTAGTAGTGGGGCCTCTGGCGTTGCATGGAGTTTGGTGAGTTCCCCTTTGTGCGCAGGCTGCACCGCTCTGCCAAGGCCTCCCCTACCAGGGGAGGTGGCAAAGCCGATAGGCTTTGTCGGTGGGGTTACGTCACGATCTCCACCCAGCTGCCCCCGCTCCGCTCCTTGTGCACGATCACCTGCCGGTCGATGCGGTCCTTCAGGGCAGCAACATGGGAGATGATGCCCACCAGTCGGTCGCCTTCGGTCAGGCCGGAGAGCACCCGGATGGCCTGCTCCAGCGATTCCTCATCCAGCGAGCCGAAGCCCTCATCGAGGAAGAGGGTGTCCAGCCGGATGCCGCCTGCGGTGCTCTGGACTTCATCGGAAAGACCCAGGGCCAGTGCCAGCGAGGCCTTGAAGCTCTCGCCGCCGGACAGGGTCTTGACGCTGCGGCGGGTGCCGTTGTAGTGGTCGATGACCCCCAGGTCAAGGCCCGACTGGCTGCGCTGGTTCTCGGCACCGATGCGCTCCAGCTCGTACTGGCCCGCCGTCATCTGCATCAGGCGGGTGTTAGCGTGGACAAGGATGCGGTCGAGGTAGTTCATCTGGATGTAGGCCTCCAGCCGGATTTTCTGCTTGCTGCTCAGGGTGCCGCCCGCCGTGGAGGCCAGCGCGTTTACCCACTGCCAGCGGGCATCCAGCGCGTCCCGCTGGTCGGCAAGCTTCCGGTGATCGGCCAGCGCCCTCCGGTTGGGTAGCAGCCGGGCGTTCAGGTCTTTCTCCTGTGCGGCAAGGGCTTTGCGCCGGCCCAGCAGCTCGTTCTGCTCTGCCTTGAGCGCCGCGATCTTCTGGGGCTGCGCGGTATGCTCCGCAGCCTGCCGGGCTTCCAGTGTCTGCACCGCAGCCTGGGCGGCGGCAGAAGCCTGCTGGGCTGCCGTCACCTGCGCTTCCAGAGCGGTGCGCTGCTCTGACTGCACTTTGCGTTGGGCTTCCAGTTCTTTTTTGCGGCGGCAGTCGGTATGGTTTTTGGTCTGGCGCTGCTTCAGGTCAGCCTGTGCGGTGTGCAGAGTATCGTTCTCCTGGGCCAGCGCAGTTCTGAGCAGGCTCACGGTCAGGGGCACCGGCCCCTCGGGCGAAGTGAACCGTTCGGGCAGGAGCGCTTCGGCATCCTTCCGCAGTTGGGCGCGGCCCTCCTGCTCCCGCGTCAGCGCTTCTCGTGCGGCGGCACTGGCCTCCTGTGCAGCGCTGTCGGCCTGGGCGGCGGCCTGCTTGGCTTGGTTCACCTGCACTTCGGTGGGGGCGGTGCGGGGCAGGTGGGCTTTGGTCGGGTGGTGTGTGCTGCCGCAGACAGGGCAGGCGGCACCCTCTTCCAGTGTCTGAGCCAGCAGGCCCGCCTGCGCATCCAGAAAGGCACGCTCCAGCGTGTCACGGGTGGAATGGGCCTCGGTCTGTCTGCCCGCCGCCTGCCGGTAGGCCTCCTGCGCGGCGCGTGCGGCTGTGTTCCGGTGCTGGCACTCTGTCAGGCTCCGGGCCAGCTCGTTCAGTGCGGTTTCCCGCTGGGCAAGACGGGCCGCTTCTGCCTCCAGCTCCACCCGGCGGGTGTCGGCATCGGCCAGAGCGGCAAGCTCTGCTTCAGAGGCCGAGAGTGCTGCATTCAGTGCTTCCAGTGTTTTGCGCCGGATGCTGGCCTTGGTGGATTCCAGCTGGGCGGTGCTACGGGCCTTGGCCAGCTCTCCGGCAACCTCCTGCCGCTGGCGCTCTGCCTGCTCTGCCGCGCCCAGCGTGGTCTGTAACGTGCTCAATTGCCTGTCCAGTGCGGCCAGCGCGTCTGCGGCCTGTGCGGCGGCGGCTTCCTGCCGGGCGGTCAGCCTCTCCAGCAGGGTGGTCACTGCATCCGGCGGCATCTGCGCCGAAAGTGTCCCCAGTGTTTCGGCCTCCGGGTCGGCGGCATCATACGAGATGCCCGCGAGCACAGCGTCCAGCTTTGCGTTCAGGGCGGCGCGCCGGGCCGTGAGGGCGGAGTTTTCCTCGGCCAGCGCCTCCTGCAGTTTCTGGTAGCGCTGGGTGCGGAACAGCTTCCGGAAGATCTTGCTCCGCTCCTCAGTGGTGGCATTGAGCAGGCGGGTGAACTGTCCCTGCGCGATCATGGCGATCTGGGAAAACTGGTTGTAGTCCAGTCCGATGATATCAATGACAGCGGCAGTTACCTCCTTGGCTTTGGTCACAGGCGGGCGGCCGTCGGCATAGGTCAGGGCGGCATCTGCCTTTTCGGTGGTGAATCCCTCGCCCCGGGCCTTGGGGCGCAGATACTCCGGGTTGCGCCGGACGGTGTACCGCTGCCCCCGCACCTCAAATTCCAGCTCCACAAAGGTGGGGGTGCCGGGGTCCGCGTATTTGCTGCGGAGCATGGCCCCATCCCGCACGCCGCCGCTGGAATGATCGTACAGGGCGTAGGTGATGGCATCGAACAGGGTGGTCTTGCCCGCGCCGGTGTCGCCGGTGACAAGGTAGAGCCCGCCTCTGCCCAATTGCTCCAGCGGCAGGGTGGTAGTGCCTGCATAGGGGCCAAAGGCCGAGAGGGTCAGCTTGAGCGGTCTCATGCGTCCTCCTCCTTCCAGATGCTTTCAATGAGCTGCTGGCAGAAAGCCGCCTGCTCATGGGTCAGGGGCTGGTTGTTCTGCAGCTGGTAAAAATCTGCAAAGTGCTCCAGCGGTGTTTTCTGTTCGGCCTTTGCAGGGGAATCCAGCTCCTGCCGGGTCTGGGTGCGGCGGTTGTCGTAATCCAGCCGCATCAGGTTGGGGTAGATGACCCGCAGGCGGGCCAGTGCCTCGGGAATGTCCTGTTCGTCGGTCAGAGTGATGTGCAGGTAATCGTCCACGGCGGTGCCCTCGTAATTGCGGCGGTCGGTCAGCTCCATGTAGCTGCCGCGCAGCTCCCGCAGATCGTGCCGGGGCACCAGCGGTTCGGCGGCAATGGTCACGCTGCCCTTTTCGCCCAGCTCCACAAAGGTCACGCTCTTGTGCTGGCTGGCCTCCGAGAAGGAATATTTCAGCGGCGTTCCACAGTAGCGCAGGGTGTCCCGGCCCACCTTCTGGGGGCTGTGCAGATGCCCCAGCGCCACATAGTCGAACTTGTCGAACAGGGCGGCATCCACCCAGTCGATGCCGCCCACGCTGGGCTCCTCGCTCTCGCAGGAAGCAGCTCCTGCCACGAACTGATGTGCCACCAGTACACTGCGGCGGGCCGGGTCAGGCGAACAGTGATCCAGCACGCAGGCAAGGGCATCGTTGTAGCTCTCAATGGGCGCGTCCGGCCAGACGTGCCGCACCATGGCGGGCTTCAAAAAGGGCAGTAAGTACAGATCGACCGGGCCGTGTGCGTCGGTGAGGGTGATGGGTTCCGGCGGCCCGGAAAACACCGGCGAGACGTAGACCCTGCTTTCGGCCAGCAGGGCAGAGCCAAAGGCCACACGGTCAGCGGAATCGTGGTTGCCCGAGATGGCGAACACCGGCAGCTCCCGGCGGGAAAGCTCGGTGAGGAACCAGTCCAGCAGGCGGACCGCCTCGGCAGGCGGCACAGGTTTGTCGTACAGGTCACCGGCCAGCAGCACGGCATCCACGGGGTGGGAATCGAGCAGGGATAAGATCTGCTCTAAAATATAGCGCTGGTCATCCAGCATGGAGAACTCGCAGACCCGTTTGCCCAGGTGCAGGTCAGAGAGGTGGAGAAAACGCATGGGGAAGCCCCCTTTCTAAAAGGATGGCTCTATTATACCACGGAATGTTCTCTTTTGCGTGCCAAAAGAGAACCAGAAAAGCACCCGCTACTTTCGAAGCGCGGGAGGCACGAACTAGGGGCTGCTCACCCCTAGTAACCCCAAAGCAGAGGGCTCCGAACAAAAATGCTGGAGATTCCCGCCTGTCGGCGTGAAGATCTCTTAACCGCATTTTTGCCCGGAGCCGATTGAAATTTTTAGCTGGCGGGGAACAGCTTCTCCCAGGTGGCTTTGCCCACAGCACCGTCAGCGTTCAGGCCATTGCGGC
Organism: Faecalibacterium hominis (ex Afrizal et al. 2022); assembly: GCF_049545105.1. Lineage (NCBI taxonomy): Bacteria > Bacillati > Bacillota > Clostridia > Eubacteriales > Oscillospiraceae > Faecalibacterium > Faecalibacterium hominis (ex Afrizal et al. 2022). Next base: position 2,696,559 of record NZ_CP186860.1, read on the forward strand.
GCTGGAACCGCTGAACAGCGGCGGCAGTTCGGGAGCCGAACTTTCCGTCCGTGCCGATCTTCTCCCCCAGCGTGTTGAGCTTTTGCTGGATGAGCCGGATGGTGCCGCCGGACATACCGGTGCGCATCACGATGCCGGGATAGGGCACCGCCAGCCCGTGCTTTGCGGTGTACTTTGCGTAAAGGGCATTCCAGGTGTTGGCTCCGACTTTGCCGTCCATGTTCATACTGTTCCGGAGCTGGAATTCTTTCACGGCGTTTTCGCTCCTGGTGCCAAAGTGGCCGTCTATGGTCAGTGCGGGGTAATAGCTGCACTGGTCACGCACGCCGTTCAGCCAGGTCTGCACCAGGGCTTCGTCCGGGCCGTAGGAGCCCTTTTGGATCAACGAATAATAAGCGGGGATCGCCATTGTGGTCACACTCCTTCCACGACAGCGTATGCAGCGCAGTGGGGAGGTGTGCCATAGCGTTTTTTGCCCTCTCCGTCTTTGCTTCGCGCCTGAGAGGGCGAGGCCGTTTCGACCAGCACCTGATCCTCCCGGCTTGCCGTCACCCGCTGCCACCACTCCACACATTTGAACCGCACCACATACGACCCACACACCAGATCGTTTTCCTCCGGCAGGGCGTAGGTGCCGCAGGCAGAGCGGCACAGCCCCGGGTAGAGCACGCACCACCAGTTTTTGCCGTGACGGGCGTTGCCGCCCAGGTCGATGCGCAGGGCCTGATACCGCCCGGCGGGCAGGATGCCGGTGGAATAGCGGGTGGTATCGAAGTACATTTCCACCAGCTGTACCGTAACGGTGGAAAAAATCCCCCGTCCTGCCAGCACGGCCCGGGCCGTCAGCTCCAGCGCGGGCAGGCTCTCTGCCGCCCAGCGCAGGGCGGCAGGCTTGTCCTGTGCGGTGCAGTGGGCATCGGTGTAGGCCAGAATGGCATCCCGCACGGCGAGCTTGGCGGTCTGGTCGGCAGGGGAATCGCTGTCGGCCCGGATGTGGAAGCGCAGGGTGTCGGCACAGAGGAGAGCCCCGGTGTCCAGCTGTGCCTGCCCCCAGCGCAGGGCAGCAGGCAGGGTGCTCAGGAGCAGCGCAAGGGAAAGCACGGCGCACCCCAGCGCCATCTCACGGCGGGTGAGCGGGCGGGCAAAGAATGGCAGCATAAAAAACAGGCCCCTTTTCTGGAAATGATAACCAGAGAATGGACCTGTTTGACACATTTTATTCTGATACTTGATTTTTGCAGTGAAGCCTGACTGTAATGCCAAAAGCTCCCCCTTCGGGGGAGCTGGCAATGCGAAGCATTGACTGAGAGGGTTGCTCCTTTTAGTTCTTCAGGGACTGCATGGGAGCCGGCAGGCGGCCGCCGCGGTTGATGAACACCGAGGGGTCACGCTGATTCACCGGCATGATGGGGCCATAGCCCAGCAGACCGCCGAAATCCAGAATCTCGCCTGCCTTGCGGCCGATGGCGGGAATGACGCGGACAGCGGTGGTCTTGCTGTTTACCATGCCGATGGCGGCTTCGTCGGCGATCAGGGCGCTGATGACAGCGGGGGTGGTATCGCCGGGGATGATGACCATATCGATGCCCACCGAGCAGACAGCCGTCATGGCCTCCAGCTTTTCGATGGTCAGGCAGCCGCACTCGGCGGCGTGGATCATGCCGTCGTCCTCGCTGACGGGGATAAAGGCACCGGAGAGGCCGCCCACATGGTTGGAGGCCATCACGCCGCCCTTCTTCACAGCATCGTTCAGCAGGGCCAGGCAGGCCGTGGTGCCGCAGCAGCCGCAGGTCTCAAGGCCCATCTCTTCCAGAATGTTGGCCACGCTGTCGCCCACAGCAGGGGTGGGGGCCAGCGAAAGGTCGATGATGCCCGCGGGCACGCCCAGAGCCTTGGAGGCCAGATTGGCCACCAGCTGGCCCACGCGGGTGATCTTGAAGGCGGTGCGCTTGACCAGCTCCGCCACCTCGTCGATGGGAGCATCCTTGGGCAGCTTTGCCAGCGCGGCGCGCACAGCGCCGGGGCCGGAAACGCCGACGTGGATCTCACAGTCGGGCTCGCCGGGGCCGTGGAATGCACCGGCCATGAAGGGATTGTCCTCGGGTGCGTTGCAGAACACCACCAGCTTTGCCGCGCCGATGCACTGGCGGTCGGCGGTCAGCTCGCTGGCCTTCTTCACGGCTTCGCCCATCAGCTTGATGGCATCCATGTTCAGGCCTGCCTTGGTGGCACCGATATTCACCGAGCTGCACACGATGTCGGTCTCGGCCAGTGCGCGGGGGATGGACTCGATCAGGCGGCGGTCACCGGCCGAGAAGCCCTTGTGCACAAGGGCGGTGTAGCCGCCCACAAAGTTCACGCCCACCTTTTTGCCTGCGGCATCCAGTGCCTTGGCAAAGTCCACGGGGTCTGCATCGGGGCAGGCACCCAGCAGCATGGCAATGGGGGTGACGCTGATCCGCTTGTTGATGATGGGAATGCCGTACTCGGCGCTGATATGCTCCACGGCGGGCACCAGATCGGCTGCCTTGGTGGTGATCTTATTGTAGATTTTTTCGCAGGCCTTCTTCGGGTCCGGATCAATGCAGTCCAGCAGGCTGATGCCCATGGTGACCGTGCGCACGTCCAGATTGTCCTGCGTGAACATCTCGATGGTCTCGAGGATGTCGCCGGTATTCATCATGCTCATAAGAGTATCCTTTCTGAGCCTCTCCGTCATTGCTTCGCAATGCCGCCTCTATTAAGGGAGCTGGCGCAAAGCGTCTGAGAGGTCTTGTCTGTCAGATGGTATGCATCGCGTCAAAAACTTCCTGACGGGTCAGATTGATCTGCATCCCCATCTCCTTGGCCAGAGCATCGGTGCGGGTGTGCAGCTCCTCATGGCTGACGCTGCACTTGGAGATGTCCACCAGCATGATCATGGCAAACATGCCCTGCAGAACGCTCTGGGTCACATCCTCAATGTTGATGTTCAGCTCGCAGCAAAGGGCGGCCACCTTGGCAACAACGCCCACGGTATCGTGTCCGATGACAGTGATAAACGCTTTCATATTCCTTACCCCCATTGTTTCTGGTAAAAACCCCTCAGGCGCTTCGCGCCAGCCCCCCTAGTAGTGGGGCCTCTGGCGTTGCGTGGAGTTTTGCAAGTTCCCCGTTCCGCACAAACTGTATCATTCTGCCAAGGCCGCCCCTATTAGGGGAGGTGGAAAAGCCGTCAGGCTTTGACGGAAGGGTTTAATTCCAGTATAGCAGATTTGCCGATTTTTGAACACTCTTTTTGGAAAAAAGAGCAGTTTTCAGACGGAAAAGACATTCTATACCGCTTTGGTGTAAAAAACAAGATGCAAAGCGGCGATTCTTGTGCTATACTGAAAACTAACAGCGGGGTGGGTACGCCCACCCGCGCAAAACAAAGGAGAAATGACCATGGAACAGCTTTTGAAGATTCTGGAAGACAATGCGCGGCTGCCCATTGAGGACATTGCCACCATGCTGAATAAATCCCCCGCCGAGGTGGCGGCTATGATCGACCTGGCCCGGGCGCAGGGCATCATCAAGGGCTACAAGACCCTTGTGGACTGGGAAAAGGCCGGGGTGAACCGGGTGGAGGCAGTCATCGAGCTGAACGTCAGCCCTAAGAAGAGCCGCGGCTTTGATGAGATCGCAGCTACCATTGCCGCCTTTGACGAGGTGGAGAGCGTGCTGCTGATGAGCGGCGGCTACGACCTGCAGCTGGTCATCAAGGGCCAGACCTTCCAGGAGATCGCCCTGTTCGTGGCAAAGCGCCTGAGCCCGCTGGACGATGTGCTGTCCACTGCCACCCATTTTGTCCTGCGTACCTATAAAAAAGAGGGCCGCCTGTATCAGGACGAAGAGATCGATGAAAGAGAGTGCACGGTTCTGTGATGGATTACGATAAACTGATCGCGCCTGCCGCACGGGAGATGCGCCCCTCCGGCATCCGCAAATTCTTTGATCTGGCCGCTGATATGCCCGAGTGCATCAGTCTGGGCGTGGGCGAGCCGGATTTCAAAACACCGTGGGCTGTGCGGGAAGCAGGCATCGAGAGCCTGGAGCATGGCCGTACCCGCTACACCGCCAACGCAGGCCTGAAAGAGCTGCGGGCGGAGATCTGCAGATATCTGGAGCGCCGGATGCACCTGCACTACGACCCCCTGCGGGAGGTGCTGGTGACCGTGGGCGGCAGCGAAGCCATTGATATGTGCATCCGCACCATCGTGCAGCCCGGGGATGAGGTGATCATTCCGGAGCCCTGCTTTGTCTGTTATGAGCCCATCACCACCCTGTCCGGCGGTGTGCCGGTGCATGTGCCCTGCCGCCAGGAGGATGAGTTCCGCCTCAGGCCCGAGGCCCTGAAAGCCGCCATCACCCCCAAGACCAAGCTCCTCATTATGCCGTTCCCCAACAACCCCACCGGTGCGGTGATGGAGCGGGAGGACCTGGAAGCCATTGCGGAGGTCCTGCGGGATACCAACGTCATGGTGCTTTCGGATGAGATCTACGCCGAGCTGAACTACGGCCTGCGGCCCCATGTCTCCATTGCCACCCTGCCCGGCATGGCCGAGCGGACCATTGTGGTGAATGGTTTTTCCAAGAGTTATGCCATGACCGGCTGGCGCTTGGGCTATGCCTGCGGCCCGGCTCCCATCATCAAAATCATGACCAAGATCCACCAGAGCGCCATTATGAGCGCCCCCACCACCAGCCAGTATGCGGCCATCACCGCCCTGCGGGAGTGTGACGGTGAGATCGACAAGATGCGGGACGAGTACAACATGCGCCGCCGCCTGGTGGTGCACGGCTTTAACTCTATGGGCCTGACCTGCTTTGAGCCGCGGGGCGCGTTCTATGCCTTCCCCTGCATCAAGAGCACCGGTATGACCAGCCAGGAGTTCTGCACAAAGCTGCTGGAGCAGAAGCATGTCGCGCTGGTGCCCGGCGATGCCTTTGGCGCATCCGGCGAGGGCTACTGCCGTGTTTCCTATGCTTACAGCGTGGAGCACCTGACCGAGGCCATGAAGCGCATCCGGGAGTTCCTGAAAGAAAACGGCATCAACAGCGGAGAGAAGTGAGGAGGAAGAACGATGGCAAAGCTGAACTGCGTGACCGTTCTGGCCCCGGCCAAGCTGAATCTGGCGCTGGATGTAGTGGGCCTGCTGCCCAACGGCTACCATAACCTGGATATGACGATGCAGGCCATCACCCTGTACGAGCGGGTGGTGCTGCGCCGCAGCCAGAACCTGAGCCTGACCCTGCCGGGCAGCCCGGTGGCCGCCAACGATTCCAACACGGCCATCAAGGCGGCGCTGGCCTTCTTCCACTATACCGGCCTGCTGGCGGGTGCAGAGATCACCATTTACAAGAATGTGCCGGTGCGTGCCGGTATGGCGGGCGGCAGCGCCGATGCCGCCGGTGTGCTGGTGGGCCTGAACGTCCTTTACGGCGCAAAGCTCTCCATGAGTGAGCTCTGCGCGCTGGGGGCAAAGATCGGCGCGGATGTGCCCTTTGCCCTGATGGGCGGCACCTGCCGGGTGCAGGGCGTGGGCGATGTGATGAAAGCTCTGCCGCCCTGCCCGGACTGCTGGTTCACGGTGGTCATGCCCGATTACGGCGTTTCCACCCCGGAAGCCTTTGCCGCTTATGACAAAGTGGGCAGCAGCACCCACCCCGACTGCGAAGCCCAGGAAAAGGCGATCCGCGCCGAGGATCTGGCGGGTGTGTGTGCCGCCGCAGGCAACGCGCTGGAGGAATGCAGCGGTGCCAGAGACAACGAGGCCATCAAGACCGCGCTGAAAGAGAACGGCGCTGTCACTGCCCTGATGACCGGCAGCGGCGCGGCTGTGTTTGGCATCTTTGAGAGCGAAGAAGCAGCCCGAAACGCCGCCGAGGCTGTCAAGGCGCAGTGGCCGCAGGTGTATGTGGCCCGGCCCGATCGGGGCGGCGCGCGGGTCATCAGCCCGAAGTGGATGCTGTGATATGCATAACCTCCTTTCCAATGGGGAAAACTGCCCAAAGGAAAGGAGGTCTTTTTGTGCAGACCTTTTATAAAGTGTGCCTGATCCTGATGATCATTGGCGGCATCAACTGGGGGCTTGTGGGCCTGTTCCAGTTTGACTTTGTGGGCTGGCTGCTGGGCGGCAGCAGCTCCATCTGGTCGCGCATCGTGTTTACGGTGGTGGGCGTGGCCGCTGTCTGCGGCATCCCGGGGCTGTTTGCAGAAGAACCGGAAGAATAAAAAACGGCTGCTGCACGGAAAAAATGTGCAGCAGCCGTTTTTTGTGGATCATTCAGTTATCCCAACCCACCAGATCGGGCAGGGTGAGGGTCTCATCCGAGCAGTGGGGGTCTGCGGGGCCGTCGGTGGGGGCGGTGGCCTTTTCCACAGCCCGCACGATCTCGCTGATGGCGGCGCAGTCCTCGGGCAGGTCGGTCTGGCTGCGGCCCGAGTGGGTGAACAGGATCTTGCCCAGATGGCCCACCACCAGCGTCAACGGCAGCAGCTGGGGGGCTTTGGTGTCGTAGTGGTAACCGGCATCTCTGGCGGCCTTGTAGATCTTCTGGGCCGCAAAGCTCCAGCTCAGCAGGCCGCGGGTCTGCTCTACGCCCAGGTAGCCGTACAGTACGCCGGGGCCGTCGCAGATGACAGGAAAGGGGAAATCTGAGCCGTGGGTGGCTTTTGCCACCGCCTGCGCCGAGGAACGCACCACACAGACAAGCCGTGCCCCCTTGAGCTGGGGCAGCGTTTTCAGGTAGCGGGTGATATATTCGCGGCTGACAGGGTGGTCGAACCCGGGCAGGAAGATCATGCACAGCGGATGCTCCCCCTCGCACAGGGCGTAAAAATCATTGCCCGGCACCGTGGGGGTGTCGTAGGTGAAACGGGGGATGCTCGTCCCCACCAGATGTTCGCTTTTCATACCGCAATGCACATCCTTTCCGCAAGAACCTCTCCGGCATCGCTGCACAATGCCGCCTTCCCTGCTGGGGTGCGGGGGCATCAGCGCCTGAGAGGTCATCCTATAAAAAAATCCACACACTGGCCTTGTGGCAGGCCAGCGGTGGATGCAATGCTATAAAAAGATCCCGCCCGGTCGTCTGCGGCAATCAAACCTACCCTTACGGACAGGTGGGTGCCCTGTCGCCGGATTCACGCTTCCTCATCGAACCTCCATGGTCGACCCATGGCGGGGAGGTCTGCAATCCGCCGGAGAACTCCGGGCTCCCGTTGAATGATTAGTAGGATCATATAAACCGCAACAAATCGCGCCGGGCAGGAAGTCTTGCCTGGGAATCTGTCTGTGCAGGGGAATTACTCGATCTCGAACTGGTCGCTCAGGCGCTGCTCAAACAGCTTGCTGACTTCCATCAGAGTCTCGTCATCCTCCACAACGTCCAGATATTCGCCCTCGCTGTCCTCGCCCACGCTCAGGATGACCAGCTGTGCGTCCTCGTTGACATCCTCTTCATCCTCTGCGTATTCGACAACTGCAAGGTAATGCACGCCCTTATGGTCCAGTGCATCGATCACTTCAAATGTGACCTCATTGCCGTCCTCATCCTCAAGAGTCATCAGATCGGGCTGATATTCCTCTTCGGTGTTCGGGTTCTTGATCTCTTCTGCCATAAGATACGTTCTCCTGTCTATCCAAACCCAATCAAAGGGATGGTACTCAAATAAAATTACGCACACAGCCCGGAATCTGCTGCGTTCCCGCCGTCCCTTGCTGTGCTTATAGTGTAGCGTTTTTTTGCCTGCTCGTCAAGATGTTTTTCGCACAGAAAATGCACGACAAATTTTCACGCATTTCCCTCTCGCTTCCCGGGCAGAAATATGCTATACTGAATTCTGCGTATCTCCCGCGTGCGGGGGAACTGCTATCAGAATATGAACGGAGGGATCTGTTTATGAATAAGACCCGTGTCCGGCTGGCGGCGCTGCTGCTGGCCGTGAGTTTTGCACTGTCCGGCTGCAGCCTTGTGAAAAACATCGGCGGCAGCAGCGGAGCCGGAACAAAGACCATCACCCGTCCGGCGGTGGAATCGGCCGAGCTGCAGTTCACCCACCCGGCAGCGGGGGAACCCGTGGCGGTGTTCGATACCACGGCGGGCGTGTTCCGGGCGGTGCTCTTCCCGGAGCAGGCCCCGCAGGCCTATGATAACTTTGTGGGTCTGGTGCAGGCGGGCTACTATAACGGCCTGACCGTGACCCGTGTGGAGCAGGACTTTGTGGTGGAGGCCGGTCAGGGTGCTGACGGCAAGGGCACCACCATCTGGAACGGCAGCCGCTACCCGGCTGAGGCCACCGACAAGCTCCACCATTATTCCGGTGCCCTCTGCATGGCGGCGGACTCCTCCGGCCAGTGTGCCAGCGTCTTTTATATCATGTCCACTCTGCCCGGCGGGGATTCCGTCACCCAGGAACTCACCGACCAGATGAACAGTGCAGGTTACCGCGCTGAGGTCGTTTCGGCCTACCAGACCGTTGGCGGCGCACCCTACCTGGACTACACCGATACCGTGCTGGGGCAGGTGTACGAGGGGATGGACGTGGTGGACACCATCGCTCAGGTCGCCGTGGATGAGAACCAGAAGCCCACGGAAACGATCACCATCAACAGCGTCAGCATTGAGACATATCAGGCGCAGTAACAACTGAAAATGACAAAACCGGCTTTCCCGTGGCAGCAGGAAAGCCGGTTTTGTGCTGTTCCGGTTCAAATTTCGCCGGGGTGCTCCTTGCGCCAGGCGAGGTAATCCTCCAGAATGACCGTGGCGCTGACGGAATCCAGAATGGCCTTGCGGTGGGCACCAAAAGTCCCCACCTCGTCCAGGATATCGGCGGCTTCACAGGTGGACTGCCGCTCGTCCCACATCCGCACGGGCAGGCCGCTCCAGATCTGCAAAGTCTTGCCCAGCTTGCGGCTCTTCTCGGCGCGCTCGCCCTCGGTGCCGTCCATGTTGAGCGGCAGGCCCACCACAATGAGCTCTGCCTTCTGCTCCTGGGCAATGCGGCAGACCTCGGCGGCCACCTTGGGCCGGGCCTTCAGGGTGATCTGGGGGGTGATGGGCGTGGTCAGGAACTCGGTGGGGTCGCAGACCGCAAGCCCCGTGCGGCTGGCACCGTAATCAACTGCTAGAATCTTCATGGGGAGAGCCCCTCCTGTTTTGCTGTTTTTCCTCAGTTTACCACAGAATAGATTTTTCTTCAATTTTGCGGTACAATAAACTCAATTATTATCCATTGCGCAGGGCTGACCCGATATGCCAAAGGCTCTCCCTTCGGGAGAGCTGGCAAAGCCGCAGGCTTTGACTGAGAGGGTGAGCTCGTTATAGAAAGTGAGAAAACAATGTTACAGCTACTTCTGGGCGGCTCCGGCAGCGGAAAAACAACGCTGCTGTACCAGCGCATCCGCGCCCGGGCCGAAAAAGGGGAAAAAAGCATCCTGCTGGTGCCGGAACAATTCACTTCCAGCACCGAGGGCCGCATCTACCGTGAGCTGGGGGATGCCCTGTCCGGCATGGTGGAGAGCTTTTCTTTTACCAGTCTGGCAGAAAAGATCCTTTCCACCGAGGGCGGCGCGGCGGTGCAGACCCTCTCTGACGCAGGCCGTGCCGTGCTGGTGCGCCGGGCGCTGGAGGAGCTGCAGGACAATGTCCACTATTATCACCGCCATCGGCGCAGTGCGGCCTTTTGCCAGATGGCGGCACAGACCATCGATGAGCTGAAGAGCGCGGGCCTTTCCGGCCGGCAGCTGGCACAGCTGGCCGGTGCCTGCGGGGCCGAGAGCGGTAAGCTCAGTGAGCTGGCCCTCATCTTTCAGGGCTACGAGACCCTGCTGGCCCGCAGCGGCATGGACCCCTCTGACCGGCTGGAGCTGGCCGGAGCCCGGCTGGAGGAAGCACTGGCCCGGCACAGCCTGCCGGAGTTTCTGCGGGACCGGGCGGTGTTCATTGATGAGTTCGACACCTTCAACGCCCCCAAAAAGCGGCTGCTGGGGGCCATGCTGGCGGCGCTGCCCAGCGTGACGGTGGCCCTCTGCGATGATGGAGCCCCCCTGCTGCCCGGTGACCTGAGCCTGTTCTCCGGGGCCAAGCAGGTGGCGGCGCAGCTGCGCCAGCTGGCCCGGAAAAACGGGGCAGAGGTGGCCGTTCCGCAGCTTTTGCGCAAGGATCTGCGCCACCGGAACGCCCCGGGCCTTGCCGCAGTGGCAGAGCTGCTGGAGACCGGCAGCTGCACCGCGGATGCCCCGGCGGGCGAGGTGCGGCTTTTTGCCGCGCCCAGCCGGGAGGAGGAGGCCCGTGCCGCTGCCGGTGCCATCCGGCGGCTGATGCGGCAGGGCGTGCGGTGCGGAAAGATCGCTGTGGTCTGCCGCGATATCGCCAAGTATCGTGCCGCAGTCCGGTATGAATTCCGGATGGCGGAGATCCCTCTGTACTGCGATGAACCCACCACCCCGGAATTCAGCGCCCCGGCCACGGCGGTGCGGGCCCTGCTGGAGATCGCCCGGGGAGCCGACCTGACCGAGAACCTGACCACCCTTGCCAAGACCGGCCTGTGTGCCCTGAGCGAGGAGCAGGTCTGCGCGCTGGAAAACTATGCCTACACCTGGGCCCCCACGGCGGCGGCCTGGCGGGAGAAGTTCGAGCGCAGCCCCAAGGGCTTTGGAGAACAGGAGCTGACCGAAGAGGACCTCCGCAACCGGGAGCAGGCAGAATATGCCCGTGCCCTGCTTGTGGGGGCGGTGGATGCATTCCGGGCCAAGGTGCGCGGGGTCAACGCCGAGGCCATCAGCCGGGCGGTGTATTTCTGCCTGAAAACGCTGGGGGCTGAGGAACAGCAGGCCGCTCAGGTAAAGGCCATCCGCGCGGGCCGGGGCATCCCGGCGGCGGAGGAAGCCGCCCGGGAGTGGAACGTGGTCATGGGGCTGCTGAACGAGATGGCCCATCTGCTGGGGGAGCAGACCGTTACCGTGGCCGAATACGAGGACCTGTTCGGGCTGCTGCTCCGCTCGTCCGACCTGGGGCACATCCCCCAGACCCTGGACGCGGTGGTGCTGGCCAGCGCAGGCAAGATGCGTCTGGACGCGCCGGACTATGTGTTTGTGCTGGGGCTGGCCGAGGGGGAATTCCCGGCCGCGCCCGGCGAGATGGGTCTGCTGACCCACGCCGACCGCGATGCCCTGATGGCGCAGGAGATCGACTTGCCCGACTGCTTTGAGAACCGTGTGGTGCGTGAGCAGGTCTGCTTCTACAAGGCCCTGACCGCTCCTGCAAAGGGGCTGTGGCTCAGCTGGCCCAAGGGGCAGGGGCAGACCCTCTGCGCTGCGCTGGAATCCCTCGTGGAAGCGCTGGCCCCCGCTGCCCCGGAGCTGGAACTGACGGACCTTGCGGCCACCCCTGCAGATGGGCTGGACTGTCTGGGCGGCGGCTGGCCCCTGACGGAGACTGAGCGTGCCAGCCTGACAGAGGCCCTGCACACCCCCGGTAAGACCGAGCCGCAGGGCCTTGCCCTGCTGCGCCGGATGGCCGACACGGCCCCCCGGCAGGTGCATGACCTGCCTGCGCTGGAAGCGCTGCTGGGGCGGAAGCTGCGCATTTCGCCCAGCCAGCTGGAAAAATATTATACCTGCCGCTACGGCTACTTTTTGCAGTATGTGCTGGGGCTCAGGCCCCGCCGCCGGGCCGAGCTTTCCGCCGACCAGAGCGGCACCCTGATGCACTGGGTGCTGCAGATGGCGCTGGACCCTCACCCCGGCCCGGACAACCCCATGGCGGCGCTGCAGCCCTTTATGGAGCTGGACGATGAGGCCATGGCGAGCCTTGCCGCGCTGCTGGTGGATGAGTACGCCAAACGCTATCTGCCTGAGGATACCGCCCGCTTTGCCTATCTGCTCTCCCGCCTGAAAAAGAGCATGACAAGCCTGCTGCTCTACCTGCGGGATGAGCAGCGGCAGTCCAGCTTCAAGCCCGTGGCCTGTGAGCTGAAGATCGGCCGGGGCGAGGATGCCGTGCCTGCCCAGGTGTATCACCTGTCGGACGGGCGCACCGTCCAGCTGGTGGGCACCGTGGACCGTGCCGACGAGTGGGTGGAGGAGGACGGCACCCGCTGGGTGCGGGTGGTGGACTACAAGACCGGCACCAAAAAGTTGGATCTGAAGGAGGTCTACTGCGGTCTGGACTGCCAGATGCTGCTCTACCTGTTCAGCCTGACCCGGGATAAAAGTGGCCGCTTTACAGGGGCGGAACCGGCGGGTGTGCTCTACCTGCTGGCCGACCCGGCCCCTGAGACCACCACCCGCGAAAAGGCGGCTCACAGTGTGGAATACAAGCTGGACGGTCTGGTGCGGGACGAGCAGAAGCTGTTCGATGCCATGGATGCCGACGAGACCGGCAGATATCTTCCCTTCTCCTATTACAAAGGCGCGCCCAGCCCCTACCAGAAGGACAAGCGGGCAGACATCGCCAAGCTGAACCGCATCCAGCTGCATCTGGATGATCTTGTGACCCGGATGGGCCAGCAGCTCTATGAGGGGCAGATCGCTGCCGAGCCGCTGGTCACGGGCCGGAGCCCCTGCCAGTGGTGTGATTACGGCTTTGTCTGCTGCCACGAGACCGGTATCGGGGAGCGGGCGCTGGAAGCCCCCGCAAAGCCCTTTGAGGCTTCCGGGCAGCCCGAAGAGGGAGAGGAGGAACAGGCATGAGTGAACCCAAGTGGACCCCCGCCCAGCGGGCCGCCATCGAGGACCGGGGCGGCGCGCTGCTGGTGAGCGCGGCGGCGGGCAGCGGCAAAACGGCTGTTCTGACGGAGCGGGCTGTCCGGCTCATCACCGACCCGGAACATCCTGTGGATGCGGACCGTCTGCTCATCGTCACCTTTACCAATGCGGCGGCGGCAGAGCTGCGGGCACGCATCGGGCAGGCGCTTCTGAAGCGCAGCCAGGCGGAACCCGGCAATGGCGCGCTGCGCCGCCAGCGGATGCTGCTGCAGCGCGCACCCATCTGCACCATCGATGCCTTCTGTCTGGACCTGCTGCGCAAGCACTTTCAGGCGCTGGATATCCCGCCGGACTTTTCCCCCGCAGACCCCGGCAGTGTGGAGCTCCTGCGGGCCTCTGCCCTGAGCGAGACGCTGGAAAATGCCTACCGCGACCCGGATTTCTGCGCCTTTGCCGACCTCTACGGCAAGGGCCGCACCGACCGCGCGGCGGGCGAGACGATCCTGCATGTCTACGATTTCCTGCGCGCCCTGCCCGATTACGACAAAAAGCTGGACGAATTTCTGGCTCCGTGGCAGGAGGAAAATGGCTTTGCCGCCTCCTGTTGGCATGATCTGCTGCTGGCCGAAGCCGCCCGCAGTGCCCGGGCGGCAGGGGAGCTGTTCCGCGCTGCGCTGGCTGACTGCCCGGGCGACCGGGAGCAGGAGCTGGCCGATGCCGAGGAAAAGAAAACGCCCTCTGCCCGGGAAAAGGCAAAGAATGCCGTGCTGGAAAAATATACCGATGCACAGGAACGGCTGGACAAGGCTGCCGCCCTGCTGGGCAGGGTGGAACAGCTGGCTGTGGCGGGGGAGTGGACTCCGCTTTACGATCTGCTGACCCCCTATGTGCTGGGCATGGAGGAGCTGCCCGGCCTGAAAGGAATGAAAAAGCGGCTGAACGGCGAACACAAAAAAGTCATCCGCACCCGCGCCGATGAAGGCGCGGCCCTGTTTGCGCAGATCCTTGAGCTGATCCCCTGCAGTGAGGAGGAGGCTGAGGCAGACCGTAGGGCCGCAGAGCCCCGCCTGCGGGCGCTGTTTGCGGCGGTGCGGGATTTCGATGCCCGGTTCTCGGCCAAAAAGCGGGACCGGAAGCTGCTGGAGTTCAGTGACTTTGAGCATCAGGCCCTCCGCCTGCTTCGTGACCCGGATGGCACCCCCACTGCGCTGTGCGGGGTCATCCGGCAGAACTACGCCGCCGTGATGGTGGATGAATATCAGGACACCAACGCCCTGCAGGATGCCTTGTACCGGTGCCTTGCATCCCCGGCAGGGGACGACCTCTTTCTGGTGGGAGATCTGAAGCAGAGCATCTACCGCTTCCGGCAGGCAGACCCCAGCATCTTCCGGGAAAAACTGGACAGCTGGCCCGCCCTGCCCGGCGGCACGGCGCGGCCCCGCCCGGCAGAGGGAGCCCCCGGCACCGATGCCATGCTGGCGCTGGATGCCAACTTCCGCTCGGCTCCGCAGGTGGTGGAAGGGATCAACTTCCTGTTCGAGCGGCTCATGTCCCAGGAACTCGGTGACACGGCCTACGGCGACGGCCAGCGGCTGGTCTGCGGGGCACCCGGGGAATACACGGGCAGCGTGGAGGCGCATTTCCTGCCCGATGACACCGCCGAAACGGACGCGGGCTGGATCGCCCGGCGCATCGAGGAACTGGTGCAGAGCGGCGAGCCGGTGCGGGACGGCAGTGCCACCCGCCCGGTGCAGTACGAGGACTGCTGCATCCTGCTGGCGGCGCGCATTGATTTTCCGGCCTATGTGGAAGCGTTGACCGCCCGGGGGATCCCGGTGTATGCGGATGCCCGCGAAAACCTGCTGGATGCCCCCCACATCCGGCCCCTCATCGCCCTGCTGAAGGTTATTGACAACCCGGCGCAGGATATCTATCTTGCCGCTGCCATGCTGGGCCCGCTGTTCGGCTTCACCGACGACGACCTTGTCCGCCTGCGGGCCAGAGCCGAAGAGATCCAGAAGCAGCAGGGGGAAAACGCCCCCCAGCGCATCAGCCTCTACGGCGCGCTGCTGCTCACCGTGAACAGCGGGGAGGACACTCCTTTTATCGGAAAAGTCCGGGCGTTCTATGCCCGGCTGACCGAGCTGCGCCGGATGGCCCGCAGTGCCCCGGCAGAACAGCTGCTGGAGGAGATCTTTGCTTCCACCGGCTACCTTGCCGCACTGGGCGTGATGGAAAACGGTGCCCGCCGCCGGGAGGATGCCCGACGGTTTGCTTCCTTCTGTGCCGGGGCCGGTTCCGGCGGCATCTCGGCGCTGGTGCGGGCCATTGACGCTGCGGCGCTGGCAGGCTCCACGGGGCAGGATATCGTGCCCGGCGGCTCCCGCCCCGGCTGTGTGACCGTGATGACCATCCACCGCTCCAAGGGCCTGCAGTTCCCGGTGGTGTTCGTGGCCGACACGGCCCGTCGCTTCAATGCTGCCGATACCCGTCAGCCGGTGCTCCTGCATCGGATGTATGGGGCGGGCCTGCGCCTGCGCCCCGAGGAGGGCGAGGGTGCGTACAAGACAGCGGCCTACACGGCGCTTTCCAATGTCCACGCCGCCGAGATGCGCAGTGAGCAGATGCGTCTGCTCTATGTGGCGCTGACCCGCGCGCAGGATAAGCTCATCCTGACCGTACCGCTGGGCATCGGGAAGACCTCCAACCCCTTTGCCAGAGCGGCGGCCTTCCTTGAAGCCGGGGCGGGGCAGACGCTCTGCCGGCAGGCGAACAGCTTTGCCGACTGGCTCCGCGCGGCCCTGCTCGTCCACCCCAACGGCGGCCCTCTGCGCCGACTGGCCGAGGATCTGGAACTGCCCTTTGCGGATACCGGGAGCACCATCACCCTGACGGTGCAGCAGGCGCTGCCCGAGGGCGTGGAGCCGCCCGACCCGGAACTGGAGGAAAGACCGCTGGCCCAGGCAGACCCGGCCCTGACCGAGGCACTGCGGCAGGGCTTTGCCTGGCAGTACCCGGCGGCAGAGCTGGCCAGAGTGCCCGCCAAGGTCAGCGTGACCGGCATCGTCCACAAGGCAGAGCAGACCACGCTGGAGCGCCCGGGCTTTCTGGCAAAGGACGGCCTGACCGCCGCCGAGATGGGCACGGCCCTCCACGCCTTCCTGGAGCACGCCGATTTTGCGGCCCTTGCAGCGGCAAAACAGGCAGGCACGCTGGAAACGGCGATCCCTGCCGAGCGTGACCGGCAGGTGGAAGCAAAGCTCACCGCGCCCGAAATTGCGGAGAAGCTGGATGCAGGGCGCATCCGCCGCTTTGTGGAGAGCGAAGCCTTTGCGCGCATCTGTGCCGCAGATGAGGTGCTGCGGGAGCTGGACTTCATCACGGCCCTGCCTGCCGCCGAGGTGCTGGCCGCTCAGGGCACTGCCCCCGCCGACAGCGCGGCCGTGGCACAGGCAAAGGTGCTGGTGCAGGGCATCGCTGACCTGGTGCTGGTGTTCCCGGACCACCTGGAGCTGCTGGATTACAAAACGGACCGCCGAAAATCCGAGGATGACTTCCTTGCCGCCTATCGCGCCCAGCTTGACCTCTATGCCCTTGCCATCAGCAAGCGCTTTGCCCCGAAGCCGGTGACCTATAAGGGCATCTACTCGCTGGAACTGGGGAAGCTGATCGAGGTCAAGTGATGCTCTGTCCAACCTCTCCGTCATTGCTGGCGCGTGTTAGCGCGACTGAGAGATTTGATTCATTTCAGAATATTTTTCCCTGAAATCGCGTAAAAGTGCTTGACAGGGCTTTGTGGGTGTGGTAAACTGTTCCGGTAAAGAAAGCAGCTACGGCCTGTGCCGCGCTCGCCTTGTGGGGTCGGAATCCCCGGGCTATACCCAAACACGGTTCGATTCTTTGAACGAACTGCGCTTTTGTGTGAAATTTCGCGCGGCTGTCCTGCAAATGGGCGGCCGCGTTTTCTATGCCAAATATTGCAACACTATGGATTATTGTTTGGAGGTGCATTCATTATCGCTACCGCTGGAAAGTCGAAGGAACTGGAGATCAACGGTCAGATCCGTGATCGTGAAGTTCGCCTGATCGGTGCCGATGGCGAGCAGAAGGGCGTTGTGTCCATTCAGGTGGCCATGCGCGCTGCAGAAGAAGCCGGGCTCGATCTGGTCAAGATCGCACCGCAGGCTACCCCGCCTGTGTGCAAGGTGCTGGATTACGGCAAATACCGTTTTGAACAGCAGAAGAAGGAGAAGGAAGCCAAGAAGAACCAGAAAGTGGTCGAGGTCAAGGAGACCCGCCTTTCGCTCAATATTGACACCAACGACTTCAACACCAAGCTGAACCAGACTGCCAAGTTCCTAGCCGCTGGTCACAAGGTGAAGGCTTCGATCCGCTTCCGCGGCCGTGAGATGGCGCACAGTGCTCTGGGTGCTGACGTGCTGAAACGCTTTGCCGAGGCTCTGCCCCAGGCAAGCATGGATAAGCCGCCGGTGCTCGAGGGCCGCACGATGTCCATTCTGCTGATCCCGAAACCCAATAAGGACTAATTTTAGGAGGAAACTAAAATGGCTAAGATGAAACTGAAGACGCATTCCGGCGCTAAGAAGCGCTTTAAGCTGACCAAGAACGGCAAGATCAAGCGCGGCCACGCATTCCGCAGCCACATCCTGACCAAGAAGACCACCAAGCTGACCCGTGGCTACCGTCAGCCCAACTACGTTGACAAGACCAACGCCGCTACCATCAAGAGCATGCTGCCCTACGCCTAAGTGCGAGCCGCAGGCAAAGACATTCTAAGAGATAACTAAAGGAGATATAAAAAATGGCACGTATCAAGGGCGCAACCATGACTCACAAACGTCGTAAGAAGATGCTGAAGCTGGCTAAGGGCTTCTATGGCTGCAAGAGCAAGCACTTTAAGATGGCCAAGCAGCAGGTCATGAAGAGCGGCAACTACGCTCTGGCTGGCCGCCGCATGAAGAAGCGTCAGTTCCGCAACCTGTGGATCTGCCGCATCAACAATGCAGTTCGTCCCCTGGGCATGAACTACTCCACCTTCATGGCTGGCCTGAAGAAGGCAGGCATCGAGCTGAACCGCAAGATGCTGAGCGAGATGGCCATCAACGATCCTCAGAGCTTTGCTGCTCTGGTCGAGACCGTGAAGAACGCCTGATAAAGACCTGAAAGACGCCCGCGCGTAGTAAAATACGCGGGCGTCCTTTTTGTATATTTTTGTATCTTCTGGAGGACCGCATGGAAAAGATCACCAGCCGGGAAAACGCAAAGATCAAATATGCCTGCCGCCTTGCTTCCAGCGGGGCGTTCCGGCGCAGTGAGGGAAAATTTCTGGCCGAGGGCCGCAAGCTCTGCCCGGAGCTCTGCCGCGGCGCGGCGCTGGAGACCCTGTTCTGCACCGAGGCAGCGCTGGAAAAGTGCCCGGAGCTGGCCGGGCTGCCCGGGGAGCACTATCTGGTGGAGGACCATGTGGCCGATAAGCTGGCCGATGTGGGCACCCATCAGGGCGTGTTCGGCATCTTCCGCACCCCGGTGCACACGCTGGACGAGGCAAAGACCGGCGGGCGGTATCTGGCGCTTGAGCGGGTGCAGGACCCCGGCAACGTGGGCACGCTGCTGCGCTCTGCCGCCGCGTTCGGCTTTGACGGCGTGCTGCTGAGCGACGGCTGTGCCAGCGTGTTTGCCCCCAAGACCCTGCGGGCCTCCATGGGGGCCGCCGTGCGGGTGCCGGTGATGGAGGTGGGGGCAATGCCTGCCGCCATTGCCGCCCTGCGGGCAAAGAACATCACCTGCCTTGCGGCGGCACTCTACCAGAGCCAGCCCCTGAGCGCGGCCCGGCCCGGCTACCCGGGCGGTGTCTGCGTAGTCATCGGTAGCGAGGGTCAGGGCCTGACAGAAGAGACCATTGCCGCCTGCAGCGGCACTGTGCGCATCCCCATGACCGACCGGGTGGAAAGCCTGAACGCCGGCATTGCGGGCAGCATCCTGCTGTGGCATTTCCGGGAGGAGAGCCTGTGACCGGGCCCGGCTTCGGCCAGACCAGTCTTTTCCCGCCCGAACCGGCCCCCGACCCGCTGCTCTGCTGGCTCTGGCTGGCAAACACGCTGGGGGCGGGCAGCAGCCATGCAGGCCGGGTGCTGGATGTGTTTGGCGGGGCGCAGGAGGCCTGGGAGAACCGGGATTCCGATGCGTTCCGCAAAGCGGTGGGCAGCCCGGCCTTTGCCCGGGCCAACCTACCCGACAACACTCCAGCGCATTACCGGGCCTTTGCACGGCGGTGTGCGGCGCGGAATATCCGCATCCTGCCCTATGACGACCCGGATTACCCGCTGGCGTTTTCCCGCATTCCCGATATGCCGCTGGTGCTCTACTGCACCGGCGATCCCCTCTGGCTCAATGAGCCGGGGGCTGTGGGGATGGTGGGCAGCCGCAGGCCCACCGAGTACGGCCTGCAGGCGGCGGCAGATCTGGGCAGCGGGCTGGCCAAAAACGGGGCCATCATCGTCAGCGGTCTGGCCGATGGGCTGGACAGCGCCGGGCACCGGGCCGCAGTGAAGGAAAACTGCCCCACCATCGGGGTGCTGGGCGTGCCCATTGACCGCACCTACCCGGCCTCCAACCGGGAGCTGCGGAAAAAGATCGAGCAAAAGGGCTGCGTGATCAGTGAGTACCCGCCCGAGAGCGGCCCCGTTGGCCCCAATGGCTTTTTGCAGCGCAACCGGCTCATTGCGGCGCTGTCCTCGGCGCTGGTGGTGGTGGAAGCGCAGGAAAAGAGCGGCACCATGTCCACAGTCAACCATGCCGAGCGGTATGGCAAGCCGGTGTTCGTGGTGCCGGGCAGCATCTACTCGCCCAACTCAGCAGGCACTAACGCCCTGCTGCGGGAGGGCCGGGCCAAAGCCGTCTGCAAACCCGGCGACCTGTTCGGGGTGCTGGGCCTGCGGGGCGCGGCGGCTCCGGCGGCAGGGCGCTCTGCGCCTGACCCCATGAGCGAGACCGAGCGCAGGGTGCTGGCCTGTATCGGCCCCAAGGCAAAGGGCGTGGAGGAGTTGGGCGCGGCAAGCGGCCTGCCCACCGGCCTGCTGCTGGGCACCCTGATGAAGCTGGAGCTGGCGGGCCGTGTGACCTGCCTGCCCGGCAAGCGGTATATTCTGCGCTGAACTGCGCAATTTAAGTTGAAGATATGACCCTCTCCGTCAACGCTGGCGCGTTGCCACCTCTCCCGAAGGGAGAGGCAATTGTGGCTCACGGATAGCTGTTGCTAAGCCTGGGATATGCGTTGGCTCTCCCTCTGGGAGCAACGACGACGACCGCGGCCTGCGGCCGACACAGGGAGGAGTTGTTGGGGCAGCGGCCAGCAAGACGCGAGTGCCGCCCAAGGCACGAAGCGGATGCTGGGAACCGCAACCCGGTGCTGGCGAGCGAAGCGAGACTGAGAGGGTTTCATATAGATAGTAGGAGAAGAGAACCATGGCAAAACTGGTAATCGTGGAGTCGCCGGCAAAGGCGAAGACCATTGGCAAATATCTGGGCAAGGATTACGAGGTCACGGCCAGCATGGGCCACATCCGGGACCTGCCTAAGTCCCAGCTGGGCATCGACGTGGAACATGACTACGCCCCCCAGTACATCAATATCAAGGATAAATCCAAGCTCATCAAGGAGCTCAAGGCAAAAGCCAAGCAGGCCGACGGCGTTCTGCTGGCAACCGACCCGGACCGTGAGGGCGAAGCCATCAGCTGGCATCTGGCCAATATCCTGGGGCTGGACCCCCACGAGCCCAACCGCGTGACCTTTGACGAGATCACCAAAAAGGGCGTGCAGAAGGGCATGGCCAATCCCCGTGCCATCGACGAGGATCTGTTCAACGCCCAGCAGGCCCGCCGCATCCTCGACCGTCTGGTGGGCTATAAGCTCAGCCCCTTCCTGTGGCGGAAGGTGCGCCGGGGCCTGTCGGCGGGCCGTGTCCAGAGCGTGGCGGTGCGGCTGATCGATGACCGCGAGAAGGAGATCGAGAACTTCAAGCCCGAGGAATACTGGAACGTGGATGCCACGCTGGGCACCGGCCACAAGAGCTTTACCGCCCGCCTGGCCTCCGACAGCACCGGCAAAAAGCTGCTGCCCAAAAACGAGGCAGAGGCCCGTGCCATCGAAAATGGTCTGGAGGGTGCCGAGTATACCGTGGGCGAACTGAAAAAAGGCAAGCGGGCCAAGCAGCCCACCCCGGCCTTTATCACCAGTACCCTGCAGCAGGAGGCCTCCCGCCGTCTGGGCTTTACGGCTACCCGTACCATGCGTGCCGCCCAGACCCTGTACGAAGGCGTGGACATCGCGGGCCACGGCACCATGGGTCTGATCACCTATATGCGTACCGACAGCCTGCGCATTTCCGATGAGGCGGTCGCCGCTGCAAAGGAGTATATTGCGGACGCTTACGGCGAACAGTATATCTGCCCCTACAAGCGCACCTGGAAGACCAAAAGCGCGACCGCTGCGCAGGATGCCCATGAGGCCATTCGCCCCTCGGTGCCGGGGCTGACCCCTGACGAGGTGGACAAGAGCATCAGCGGCGATACCGCCAAGCTCTACCGGATGATCTGGAGCCGCTTTATGGCCAGCCAGATGGCAGACTGCCAGCAGGATACCGTGAGCGTGACCGTGTACGCAGGGGACTACCGCTTCAAGGCCAGCGGCTACACTGTGACCTTTGATGGCTTTACCGTGTTGTACGAGGAAGCCACCGATGAAAAGGAAAAGAAGGAGACCAGCCTGCCTCCGCTGGAACAGGGCCAGCTGCTCAAGCTCAAGGAGCTGAAGAGTGAGCAGAAATTCACCCAGCCCCCCGCCCGCTACACCGAAGCGACCCTGATCAAGGCGCTGGAGGAAAATGGCATTGGCCGTCCCTCGACCTATGCGCCCATCATCACCACCATCATCGATCGCGGCTATGTGGAGCGGGAGCAGAAAAAGCTCAAGCCCACCCTGCTGGGCCGCGCCGTGGACGGCCTGATGCTGGAGCAATTCCCCCATATCGTGGACGTGGACTTCTCGGCTGAGATGGAGAAGAACCTGGATAAGATCGAGAGCGGCAAGGCCGATTGGCACAAGACCGTGGATGATTTCTATCAGGGCTTTGCCGCCAGCCTGGAACAGGCCGAAAAGAACATGGAGGGCAAGAAGGTCAAGGTGCCGGACGAGCCTTCCAGCGAGGTCTGCGACCTCTGCGGCCGCCCCATGGTCATCAAGGTGGGCAAGTACGGCAAGTTCCTGGCCTGCTCCGGCTTCCCCGAGTGCCGGGGCACCAAGCGTCTGGTCAAGGACACCGGCGGTGTCTGCCCCAAGTGCGGCAAGGGCCGGATGCTGGAGCGCAAGAGCGCCAAGGGCCGCATCTACTACGGCTGTGAGCGCTACCCCGACTGCGACTTTATGACCTGGGATACTCCGGTGCCCACCAAGTGCGAAAAGTGCGGCTCCACCTTGTTCCGCAAGGGCTCCAAGCTCTACTGCGCAAAAGAAGGCTGCGGCTTTGAGATGCCGGTGCCGAAGAAGGATTGATCAAACCGATAAACTGTCTCGCCCTCTCCGGCATCGCCTGTGCGATGCCACCTCTCCCAAAGGGAGAGGCAATGGCGGCAAACGGGCAGCTGCGGCTGACCGGGATGCTGCACAGGCTCCCCCTTTGGGGGAGCTGGACGCAAAGCGGCCTGAGAGGGTGAGGATGCTGAAGGATGAAATTATGAGTTACAAAGTAACTGTACTGGGTGCCGGTCTGGCAGGCTGCGAGGCGGCACTGTGGCTGGCGGGCAAGGGCGTTCAGGTAACGCTCTACGAGCAGAAGCCCACCCACTTTTCCCCGGCTCACAAGAGTGCGGGCTTTGCGGAGCTGATCTGCTCCAACAGCCTGAAGGCCGAGCGTCTGGATTCTGCTTCCGGCCTGCTGAAAGAGGAGATGCGCCGGATGGGCAGCCAGCTGCTGGAAGCCGCCGAGGAGGCCCGTGTGGCCGCGGGCGGCGCGCTGGCCGTGGACCGGGATGCATTCAGCGCCGCCGTGACCCGGCGGGTGGAGGAGTGCCCCAACATCACTGTGGTGCGGGAGCAGGTGGAGCACATCGATGAAAGTGCCCCCATTCTGGTGGCCACTGGCCCCCTGACCGATGGTGCGCTGGCCGACGAGATCGGCCGCCTGACCGGCGATGAGCGGCTCCATTTCTATGATGCCGTGGCTCCCATCGTCACGGCCGAGAGCCTGGATTACAACAAGGTGTTCGCCGCTTCCCGGTACGACCGGGGCGAGGCCGATTACCTGAACTGCCCCTTCAATAAGGCAGAGTATGAGGCTTTCCACGCCGCGCTGGCTTCGGCAGAGCGTGCCCCGCTCCATGCCTTCGATGCCGGTGCGGAGCAGGGCGCACAGCCCGACCCCGATGCCCACGGCAAAAAAGCGGATACCGTCACGGTCTACGAGGGCTGTATGCCCATTGAGATCATGGCCGCCCGGGGTGCTGATACCATGCGCTTCGGCCCCCTGCGCCCGGTGGGTCTGGTGGACCCCAACACCGGCCACCGCCCCTGGGCCAATGTCCAGCTCCGCGCCGAGAATAAGGAACGCACCCTCTATAATATCGTGGGCTTCCAGACCAACCTCAAGTGGGGCGAGCAGAAGCGGGTGTTCAGCATGATCCCGGGCCTGGAAAATGCCGAGTTTGTGCGGTACGGTGTCATGCACCGCAACACCTTTCTGGATGCGCCCCGCGTGCTGGATGCGGGCCTGTTCCTGAAGGAGCACCCCAACGTGTTCTTTGCGGGCCAGATCACCGGCTTTGAGGGCTATATGGAGAGCGCCGCCTGCGGTCTGCTGGCAGCCCGGAGCATTTACGCCCGGCTGGAGGGCAGACAGCTGCCCCCGCCGCCGGTGGATACCATGTGCGGCGCGCTGATCCAGTATCTGACCACTGAGAACAAACATTTCCAGCCCATGGGCGCGAATATGGGCATCCTGCCCCCGCTGCCGGCCGAGAGCCGTCCCCGTGACAAGCGCCTGCGTTACATGGCCGTGGCCGAGCGTGCCGTGGCCAGCTTCCAACAGTGGCTGAACGAAACTGCTCTTTAAGAAGGGAGAAACCCTATGAAAATTATCGTTGATATGATGGGCGGCGACAACGCCCCGCTGGCTGTGCTGGAAGGCACCGCTCAGGCTGTGAAGGAGTACGGTGTGCAGGTCATCGGCGTGGGCAGCGAGGAGCTGGTGCGCAAGACGGCTGCCGAGCACAATATCCCGCTGGACGGCATCGAGCTGGTCAACTGCACCGAGACCATTGAGATGTGCGATGAGCCCGCAAGGGCCATCCGCAGCAAGAAGGATTCCTCCATCGTGGTGGGCCTGAACCTGCTGAAGGAGGGAAAGGGCGATGCCTTTGTCTCTGCCGGAAGCACCGGCGCGCTCCATGTGGGCGCAAGCCTCATCGTGCGCACCCTCAAGGGCGTAAAGCGCCCGGCCCTGGCCACCATGGTGCCGGCCAAAAACAAGGCCTATCTGCTGCTGGACTGCGGCGCGAATGTGGAGTGCCGCCCCGAGATGCTGGCAGCCTTTGCCGTGATGGGCAGCTGCTACGTGAACCGGGTGGAGGGCCGCACCGCACCCACCGTGGCGCTGGCAAACAACGGTGCCGAGGAGAGCAAGGGAACTCCGATGCTCCGGGAAGCCCACCAGCTGCTCAAGGCAACACCGGGCATCCGGTTCGTGGGCAACATCGAGCCCCGTGACGTGCCCAACGGTGATGTGGATGTGGTGGTCTGCGACGGCTTTACCGGCAATGTCATCCTCAAGCTGACCGAGGGCGTGGCCAAGATGCTGCTGGGGATGCTCAAGGAGATGTTCCTGGCAAACCTCGGCGGCAAGATCGCCTACCTGCTGCTCAAGAGCGGCGTGGGAAGCCTCAAGCACCAGATGGACAGCGAGGAGTACGGCGGCGCACCCTTCCTGGGCGCAAAGCAGCCTGTCATCAAGGCCCACGGCTCCTCCAAGGCCAAGGGCATCAAGAACGCCATCCGGCAGGCCAAGATCTGCGTGGAGAACGACCTGTGCGGCACCATGCAGAGTGCGCTGGATGAGCTGAACAAGGAGTAAGGAAAGCGGAGAATCCCTCACTTAAAGATATTGGTTATGTACTAGGTGTGCAACCGTTCGATTGCACACCCTTTTATAATGCGTCACTCGACTTTGCCGATAAAACGGTAAAAAATTTCAACTTCCTGTTCTCTGGTGCCATCTTCATGCTTGACAGCTTCGTGAATGAGAATCTTTTCAATCAGAGCATTTAGAAGTTCGGCGGTCAATTGTGTGGGGTTGACGTACTTTTTCATCAACTCAATCCACTTTTCAGCGTCAACAGCGGTCTGAACGGCTGCATCAAGTTCGGCTTGAAGTTCTTGAATCTTTTCGTCCAGTTCATGCTGTTCTGCCTGATACTTTTCGGACAGCATATTGAAATTGTACTCCGTAATACGTCCAACAGACCAGTCCTCATACATTTTGGCGAACAGGTTGTCCACCTCTGCCTTACGCTTTGTGGCCTTTTTGAGTTCGGCAGTCTGTTTTTTCTTGGCGGTGTTGCGTTCTTTGTCGCTGGCATTCAGTAAACGCTGCAAGAGTTTATCTCCATCCTGCTGTGCTTGCTGCGACCAATACTGCACTCTTGCCAGAATATAGGTGTACAGCACATCATATCGAATATAGTGCATGGAACATTGGTGAAAGCCCTGTCCGTTTTTGCTGCAATGGTAATAGCCGTAGGGCTTTTTGTTCTGCTTATTCATACCATAGGCCATCGACCAGCCGCAATCCGCACATTTTACAAGCCCGGAAAAGATTTGCGTTGTTCCGTCTTTCTGTTTTCTACGGCGATGAGCAATCTGCTCCTGCACCTGTCGGAACACATCCGCAGAGATAATAGCTTCGTGGGTGTTCTCCACACGATACCATTCCTCCTGCGGCTTCCGCACCTTTTTCTTGTTCTTGAAAGAGATGTTGCTCTGCTTATTGTGAACGCTGTGACCGATATAGGTTTCTTCTTTCAGGATACTTTTGACCTGCGCTACCGTCCATGCGTAGGACTTCTCTTCCGACGCTCCTGCATAGATGTTAGCAAATGTGCCATACCGCTGAAAATTCAACCAGCCGGGAGTGGGAACCTTTTCATCTACTAAAATATGGGTGATGCTGGCCGCACCGTGTCCATGCACCGCAAGATCAAAGATTTTCTCAATGATCCACTTCGTTTCCGGGTCTACCAGAAGATGCCCTGACTTGTCGGGGTCTTTGATATATCCCAGAGGAGCGTATGCACCATAGTGCGCACCGTTCGCAAATCTTGTCCGCATAGCGGCCTTGACTTTTTTGCTGGTCTGGCGAGCGTGCATCTCATTCAGGATGTTCAGGAACGGAGCGAGTTCGCTTTCGCCGTTGAGAGTGTCCACATTATCGTTGACAGCAATATAGCGGACACCTTTACTCGGAAAGTAGATCTCCGTGTACTGACCTGTCAGAATATAGTTTCGACCTAAACGGGATAAATCCTTTGTTACAACGCAGTTGATTTTGCCTTCCTCAATATCGTTCGATCATCCGTTGAAAGCCCGGTCTGTCAAAGTTGGTGCCAGACCAACCATCATCGATATATTCGCCAACAACGGTCAACCCGTGTTCCTCTGCATACTGACGAAGCATCATGCGCTGGGTCTGGATGCTGCCGCTTTCACCCTGCAATTCATCGTCACGGCTTAGTCTAAGGTACAGTGCAGTGTTATAGATCATCGTATTGTTAGGCTGTTTCATAGTAGAGCCTCCTTCTTAAAAGAAACAGCCCACGCTTACAATACTTCTGCTTCCATTATACCGTAAGTGTGGGCTGGATTCAATTCGTTTTTATCATCAGGCGCATTGGTTAGCTGAATACTGAATCACATCTTCCAGCAGTGTGCCGACTGATTTTCCATTTTCTGCGAAATGTTCGGTCATTTTGATTTTGGTGTTGCCACAGTAAAAATAGAGCGTACCGTCTGGCTCTTTAACATAGTAAGACGTGTTCTCAAGAGTAGGTTCGGGACCCGCGTACTCCGAATCCTGCCATTCTTCGAGTAAATTGACAGGTGGTTCACAAATAGGCTCATAACAGGAGCAAAGGTCAATCGCATTGTTCATCATATCAGTGCTTCTATTATCCATTCAGTATCCTCCGAAAATCAAAGTTCCATATCCTGCCCATGCCTGCGGTTTCGCTGTGGCACATTCATGGTGCACTCCTGCTTGGGGGCAAGAATCTTTTCCAGAAAACCGCGCACCAGTTCTGGCGCACGGCGCATAGCATCCAGATAGGGTTTCACGTCGTACCACAGGTCGTGGTACTTGTTGCTCCAACGAACGGCCTCCTTCTTGGCCGTGGAAAGTTCTTCTTTCAGGCGACGGTTCTCCACGTCCATCATATAGCCGTGGTCAGCCTGTTTTTTCAGTTTGGAAAATTCTTCTTCGGTCAGCGAGTAGTTGCCGAGAAAGGTGCGCTTGCCGATATAATCCAGATCACGCGCATGAATGAGGGCTTCTTTTGTGAGCGTGGCCTTTTTCTGCACAGCGGCAAGTTCCTTTTCGGTCTTGGAGAGGGTTTTGTTGGTTTGGATGAGGTGCTGCTCTTTCTGGTCAATCTGGGCGGTCAGGCTGTCCAGCCGTTCCTGCTCCCGTTGAACTTTGAACTGGGTGACGGTCAGGTGTTCTTCGGTGCTGCCACGTTCGCCGCGCTCTATATCGGTGTACCCGGCAGCGCGCATAAAATTGAAGAAGTTGTCCTGCAAGACGCTGTACGACTTCTTCAGGATAGGCTTGCCGTTCTTTTGCAAAACAGGCTTTCCCGATTCGTCCAGCAGAGGTTTGGATGCCCACTTCTTGCTCCGGCTGACCTGCATGACAGTCTCCTTGACGGTGCCGACCAGTGCCTTGTCCTTGCAGCGTTTCGACCACAGGATCTGCTTTTCCACCACAGGTACATAGACCACATGGAGGTGGTAGTGGTAAACTTCGCGGCCTAATGCTTCGGTCATGGCACGGTTGATCTCATCGGCGTGCATGACTGCCGAGAGGATATACTGCTCACCGCCCACGATTTGAACGGCAGCTTGGTAGGCATCCTCATAGAACTGCTTGGCGAACTCGTAGCCGCCGTGGTTGTCAAAGTAGGCCGAGTTGACATCAAAGACAAGCTCGCAGTAATGGGTGGCATCCGGCTTCAAGCCGCGCGTGGAGATGGTTCCGGCGGCTTCCAGTTGGGCGAATAGGTCGGTGTAGCTGGCAGTTGGCTTTTTGAAGTGGACGTTCCATGCAGTGCGCTGGGGGATAATGTCGGGGTTCCGATAGCTGTCCTTTTCACGCTCATTGTGCTGCTGGGTGTTGCCAACGGCCTTGTCCGAAACGGCGAGATTCCGGACACTGGTGCGGTCAACGCCATTGTTTCTTGCCAAAGGGCATCCCTCCTTTCAAGGTTCATCGAAAGGTGACGGGGAACGAAGATGCACTTCTTCGGAAGTGTAATAACCCACTATAACACTTTCATCCCTATGGGCTGCAAAGTGTAGTGGGCTCTTCGAGGACTCTCCGAGGGGGAACGCCTCCTGCGGGAGAGCTACAATCAAGTTCGCACAATGCGAACTTGATTGCTCCGTACGCATCTGAAAAAATTGCGTACGGACTTCAAATAACCTGTACGGTTCGTACGACGTACGGAAATGCGAAATATAAACGATAACACGTTTTAAAACGCTTTAATTCGCCGTACAGATGCGTACAAGTACAGACCGTACAGGTTGTACGAACTTCTTCTGTGAAAAATGCACTTTTTACGGGCAGGGGTGGACAAGCGGTTCGATGCCTACAAAACCCCGCACCCTGCGGCCACCGGGCAGATAGATGTTGTTGGTGGCTTCAAGGTTATAGCGGCGGTCATTCTGGCGCAGTTCGGCGCTGAAACGGATCGCCGATACGCTGTGGCATGCGTTGTCCTCGCACCACTGCTTATAAATGTCGTAGAACTCCTTGGAACTGATGGAGTAGTCCGCCTTGAAGCGGAAGTAGCCCTCGGATTCCATGAAGTCGATGACATTGTTGCTGCTGCGTTTGATGGTGTCCACGTTGGCGGCGGCTCGTTCGCTGACCGTGAAGCGGAAGTTGTTCTGCACCAGCCGGTGCAGCCCTTCCAGACACCAGAGCAGGATGCCCTCCAATTCGGCGCACATCTTCTCCACAAGGAAAGGGTCGTCCGTGCGGTCAGCAGGCTTGTCCTTGGTGGTCAGGATGAGTTGGCGGCGGAAGAAGCCATCCGAATGGTCGTACAGCGAGGTCAACGCACCGTTGCCGAAGCAGAGGAACCGGGCGTAGATGTCCCGCTGGTAGCTCTGGACACCCTTGCGCTCCAAGTCCAGCTTGGCCTCGGCGGTCACGATGGTCTTGATATAATTCGTCTTGGGCAGGGCGTTCATATCCATATCATCATCGATCATCAGCAGGCGGCGTTCCAGATCGGCGCGGGCAAAACGGTTGTTCTCCACTTTCTGGACGCTGCCGTTGCTGGCGGCATCTCCCATGAGCCGTTTCAGTACCAGCCCGATGCGAGATTTGCCCTCGCCGCCCTTGCCGACAATGAGCATCATCTTCTGCCCCTTGGTGCTGGGGATCAGGCAGTAGCCCAGATACTCCTGCAAGGTTGGAATGTCAGCATCGTCCAGCAGCTCGTGCAGGAAAGTTAGCCAGCGGTCAGGGCTGGCGGCTTTGGGGTCATACCTCACAGGTAGGCGGTTCTGGCAGAACAGGCGGCTCTCCTGAAAAGAGCCGTCCGGCAGATGGTACACGCCGTTCTGGAGGTGGATGCAGTCCTGTTCGATGGGGAACGGGTCGGAAAAAGCCAGCAGCTTGATGGTCTCCAGAATGTTGGTGACCTTTTTGGACAGGCCAGAGGTGACATATTCCTCGATGTTCTCCAAGATGCGCTGCTTGATCTCGCTTTCGTCTTCCACCGGGCCGTCCAGCGTGTACAGCGTACCGTTGACGCATTTCAGCGGCCACTGTTCCAGAAAGGCACGGCCAAACTGGACTTCATCGATCTTCTTACCGTTGTACCAGTCCGGCCATAAGGGATTGCGGGAAATGTTTTTCTTCATGTGGTGGTTCTACTTTAGGAAAGTGAAGTGGTAGGTCTCACGGTGAGACCCACCACTTCGGGTGAATAAATTATCAGGCGCACTTTGCCAGAGCAAGGCGGTCGGTGCGCTCCTCCAGCATCAGCAGGTACGACCCGGACAGCAGCTGTGCGGCGGCAGCGGCTTTCTGCTGGGGTGTCCCAAATGCAACGCAGTCCGTCAGGTGCTCGACGGTCTCGGTCATGTGGAGAGCTTCCACGAACCGCTCGTCCAGCGGCTCCTCCGGGGTGGTGGGCTTGTAGCGCTCTCGCCAGTCGTGCAGCAGGTCGAGATAATCGGTCAGCACCCGCAGGCAGTAGGCGATGTCTGCCCACTGCTCGTCTGTCAGGCCACGCTTGGGCGGCGGCAGAGCGATGGCATTGGCGGGCGGCTTGTCCGGGTCAAGCCAGAGCTTGTCGGGGCGGGGCCCCTCCATCTTGCTGACGCAAGACCGCTCTGTCACTTGCAGTCCCCACTGGGGACTGCATTGCTTCGCAAACGCGAAGTCATTTATCAGCTTCTCGGCGGCTTGCCGGGGGTTCAGGTCGAACAGCTTGGCGGTGAGGTCGATGGCATCTCCGTTGGCTCCACAGCCAAAGCAATAATAATAGGTGTCGTTCAGCTTCATGCTGGGGTCGCTGTCGGAATGGAATGGACAGCACACCATGCCATGGCGGTCTGGCTCCATGCCGTACATCTCTCCCACCTGCCGAACGGTGATGGCGGACTTGACAGTTTGATACAGGCTCAAGGGCATTCCTCCTTTGTTTCGTGCGTTGCACCAGAGTCCCTAGCGTGGGAACTCTGGTGTTTTTTGCTTCCTGCCTGAATATACGGAAAATTTTGCAGAAAAGGCGAAAAAGCGGCAGAACTGCAACGGAAAAAGAAAAAAGCCCTTACTGGTTGCAGAGTTGCAACAGCAAGGGCAGAGAGGAAACCGTATATTGAACAAAACGGCAGAGCGTATTATAATGAGGAAAAAGCTCAAAAAGGAGGGCCGACCACATGGCACAGGAATATCTGCCCGCACCGTCCAACGTCCGTCTTGCGGACTTGATGAAAGAGCACAATATCAGCCAACCGGAGCTTGCCAAGGAAATCGGCTGCTCCAAAAGCACTATCAGCCGTTTTATCAGTGGTGCGAAAGGAACCCTGACCCATGAGCAGGTGTTGAAGATCGCAAGGTTGTTCAACGTGTCCACAGATTTCCTGCTGGGAGAAACCAACATCCCCGATCGCAAGAATTATGACATTGCCGAACTGGGTTTGTCCGTAGAAGCCGCAAAGAACCTCTACACGGGGCGTATCAATACAGAGGTAGTCAATCTGCTGCTGGAAAATGCCCGTTTCGCAGAGCTTACTTACCGCATAGCGCAGTATTTTGATGATACCTTTGCGTCCGGTATTGCGGCACAGAACGCCATGCTCACGACATTGAGCACCCTGCTGCGTACAAGGGTCAAGACCCCGGAGGCAGCCAAAGCCGCAAAGGACATCAGCCTTCGGAGAAAGCCCGTGTACCAAGGCGACCTTGATGATATTGAGATGTACTTCATGGCAACGGTCAAAGAAATTAAAAAGGGCATCGGGAGCCATTACGCCGAACAGGAAGCCATGAGCAAGAAAGTGGCAGAGAAGATGTTCACCGAATTGACCAAAGGGCAGGATGTGCAGCACCCAACGATCACGGCAGAGCAGTTGACGGATGCAATGTTGGACAGCGTTTCGGGCATGAAAGGAGCCACGCCGGAAGCACTGGAACAGCTGCGAAGCGGTCTGTTGGGAATCTTGCAGTCTGCCGCAGAGCAGGAAAACGCCCATGAAGCAGACGAATGAACGGCTTTGTGCGCTGGCACAGAAAGGGGATGCCACCGCACTGGACAGCCTGATCGAAAACAACAAGTCCTTTATTGGCAAGGTGGCAAATGACCTTTTCCGCAGCATGAATCTGGCACAGTCCGGCCTGAACCTTGACACGGACGATTTGAAACAGGCGGGCAATCTGGGCTTATGGAAAGCTGTGCCGAAGTTCGATGCAGCGCGCGGCATGAAGTTCCTGACCTATGCGGCTCCTGCCATCCGCAACGCCATGATGGACATGGTGCGGGATGCCTTTGCCGCTTTTGAGCAGCGGATGGTGACGGAGGACAAGGACGGCGTCTGCTACCAGCGCGTTTCGCTGGACGATGTTCTGCCGGGAGAGGAACAACTGCGGCGCATTGAAGCCATAGCCGACCCTTATGCCATGCAGCCGCAGAGCATTATAGAGGAACAGGAATCGCGCCGGGAGCTGTACGATGGCCTGAAACGGCTGACCCAACGGGAGCAGACCTATCTGCTGTACCGCTATGGCTTCACCGATGGCGAGGAACATCCGCTGATCGGCACGGCGATATACTTTCACCTGACGAAAGGCCGCGCCCAAAAGACCGAGGAACAGGCTATGGATAACCTGTGGCTGGAATTGCCGTGGTGGTTTATATGAATAGGCAGAGAGATTGTATTAAATTGAGTGAATTACGATAGAGAACAAAAGCTAATCTTCCCTTGTTCGACGCTCTTTAATAATCTTATAAATTGGAAACCAATAGACAATAACGATGATAAGGCATGTGATTGCTAACGCACTATAGATGAAAGATTTCATAAGCACAGCCATAATCATAAAGATGAAAAAAAAGAATATCCACGCCGACTGTGCTGATTTATACAAAGCTAGTTTATCTTCAAGGGTAGTATATAATTCAAATGGCTTTCCATCATTCTTTTTTTCGACAATCAATAATTCTTTGTTAAGTGTCGTCTTAGGCGTTGATAGCTTTCCACCTGATTCAGCCCACGGACGAAATTGTACTTTGGCAAGAGAGTAGTTTAGATTAATGTTCTTGAAAAAAACAACGTATCCTAAGCTTTGAAGAAATTCAACATACTTGTCTGAGCTTTCACGACTCCTGTGACCAATATAATCAATCTTATATTGATATTCCCCCGGAGTGCATGTTTCAAACTCATAGATAGCCCGTGATGTATTTATTAAGTGATACCCTTGTTGGGACATTCTATTAAGCCATTTCTCTTGTAAGGATAATAGACAACCAAAAAAACGTACCTTTTTGTAGCGCATATTAAATCTCCTTTGAAATCCTTTCCGCTAAGTCGATTAATTGATGAAGTCGATCTATTTCGGTTTGGACAGCCTCCTTTCCAGAAGGTGTTATTAAATATACTTTTTTTCTGCTTGTACTTTCAGTGCTTTGTAATTTAATCCATCCTTTTTGTTCTAACGAGGATAGAGCACCATATAATGTCCCTGCTCCTAATAATACCCTTCCGTTTGTTACTTCCTCAACAAATTGAATGATTGCATATCCATGCCTTGGTTCATAAAGGGACAAAAGTATTAAATCTGTAACTTCTGTAAGGGTTCCCCCTTGCACATAGTCTTTCATAGAACCTCCGCTTCGAATATGTGCCCTTTATCCAAATTGATTGTCACATCGGCTAAATACGCATTACCAAGGTGTTCAGTTTCCATGAGAAATCTCCTTTTTTTGTGCGTGAAACTATTCATAGGAAGCAGCTATGCTATGTGGCTTAGTCACTATGAAAGCTCATTTACGATGAGGTTGATGCTTCACGAAACCGTTCGGCATGGAGAATCGTACACATTGATTCGTCCAAGCTAATTATATCGTTAACCGTAATAGTAATCAAGAGTTTATAAAGCGTGTCTTTGAATTTTGTGACATTGAACAGGTTATAGAAAAGCTTTTTGTGAAATATCATGTCAAATATTGTAAGCGTGGGTTACACTTAGTAAGTGATATCTTTAATTAAGGGAAACGGGCCTTGCCCTCTCCGTCATCGCTGAGGCGATGCCACCTCTCCCAAAGGGAGAGGCAATGGCGGGTGACGGTCAGCTGGTGCTGTCCGGGCGCTGTGCAGGCTCCCCCTTTGGGGGAGCTGGACGCGAAGCGGCCTGAGAGGGCGAGGATACCAAAAAGATTCAAGGGAGCTAAGAGATATGAGCCATCAGTTGGAAACAATTATTGGTTACAAGTTCAAGAATCCGAAGCTGCTGGAGACGGCGCTCACCCACACCAGCTACGCCAACGAGAGCCGCACGCCGGTGCAGCACAACGAGCGGCTGGAATTTCTGGGCGACAGCGTGCTGCAGATCGTCTCGGCAGATTATCTGTTCCACGCCTACGCCGACCGGCCCGAGGGCGACCTGACCCGCATCCGTTCCAGCCTGGTCAGCGAGGGCGCATTGTTCCAGTTTGCGCAGGAGATCAATCTGGGCGAGTATCTGCGCCTGGGCCGGGGCGAGGAACGCTGCGGCGGCCGCACCCGCCCCAGCGTGGTGTCCGATGCCTTTGAGGCCGTCATCGCCGCCCTGTATCTGGACGGCGGCATGGAGGTGGCAAAGAGCTTCATCCTGCCCTTCATCACCGAGGGCAAGCATGCTGAGGCCGATTACAAGACCCGCCTGCAGGAGATCGTCCAGCAGAACCCCGAGGAGCGGCTGAGCTATGTGGTGGAGCAGGAATCCGGCCCCGACCACGACAAGCATTTCGTGGTGGCTGTCCGCTTCAACTCCGATAAGGTCGCCCGGGGCGAGGGCCGCAGCAAGAAGATGGCCGAGCAGCACGCCGCCCGCGAAGCCCTCAAGCTCCTGGGCGTGATAAAGGAAAAGTAAATGGTATTCAAGGAACTGGAGATCCAGGGCTTCAAGAGCTTTCCCGATAAGGTCAAGATCACCTTTGACGAGGGCGTGACCGGCGTGGTGGGCCCCAACGGTTCGGGCAAGTCGAACCTGTCCGATGCCGTGCGCTGGGTGCTGGGCGAGACCAGCGCACGCCAGCTGCGCGCCGCCGGAAAGATGGAGGATGTCATCTTTGGCGGCACCCGGCGGCGGGGGGCCATGGGCTTTGCTCAGGTGCGCCTGACGCTGGACAACAGCAGCCACGCGCTGGATGTGGAAGCGGACGAGGTGACCATCGGCCGCAGGTATTACCGCTCCGGCGAGAGCGAGTACAGCATCAACGGGCAGATCTGCCGCCTGAAGGATGTGTATGAATTGCTGCTGGATACTGGCATCGGCCGCGATGGCTACTCGGTCATCGGGCAGGGCCGCATTGCCGAGATCGTGGCGGCCAAGAGCAGCGAGCGCCGGGAGATCTTTGAGGAAGCCTGCGGTATTGCCAAATACCGCTACCGCAAAAACGAGGCCGAGCGCCGCCTTGCCGCCGCCGCCGAAAATCTGGAACGCCTGCGGGATATCCTGGGCGAGCTGGAGGCCCGGGTGGGCCCGCTGGAAAAAGAGAGCGAAAAGGCCCGGAAGTTTCTGGAACTGAGCGCCCGGCGCAAAACGCTGGAAGTGACCCTGTGGACGGACGGCGTGCACCGGGCCAAGGAAGCCGTGCGCCGTCAGGTGCGGGATTACGAGACAGCCCAGGCCGATTATGAGCGGTTCGACCGCCAGACCAAAGCCGCCGAGAGCGAGGCTGAGGAGATCCGGATGCAGGCACAACAGCTGACCATTGCGGTCGAGCGCCTGAATGGGGATATCCGCAGCATCACCGAGCAGATCAGCGGCAGCGAGAGCCGGATCGCCGTGCTGGAAAACGATATTGCCCGCAACGAGGAAAGCGCCGCAGACCTGCGGGCAGAGATCGCCGCCGGGCAGCAGGACAGCACCGAGGCCGCCGCCGCGCTGGAACGCCACCGCGCTGTGGCAAAGAGCATGGAGCTGGCGGGCCGGAAGCTGGCCGCAGAGCTGGATGCCCTGAACGATGAACTGGTGCGCCTGACCCGGGAAAACGACCAGAGCGGTGCCCGCCGGGATACCCTGCGGGGCGAGGTGGCGGCCCTGACAGCCCGGCACACCGAAGCACAGGTGGCTCAGGCCGCCGCCAAGGCTGCTGCTGAGACGGCCCTGAGCCGTCTGCCTGCGTTGGAAGAAGCTGCCGAGGTGCTGGCTGTCCAGCGGGACGACGCAAAGCAGGATCTGGAGGATACCGTGCGGTACCTCACCACGCTGGCCGAGAATGAGCAGCAGCTCAAAAATATCCGGGCCGGTCTGGAACTCAAGCTGAAGAGCCGCCGCGCTGCGCTGGAGGAAGCCGACCATGCCGAACAGCAGCTGAACCGGGAGCTGGATGCCGCCCGCCAGCGGCTTTCCGTGCTGCGGGAGCTGGAAAAGAACATGGAAGGCTACCAGAACTCCGTCAAGACCGTGATGCGGGCGGCATCCGCCCGGCGGCTGCGGGGCATCATCGGGCCGGTGTCCTCCATCCTGCGGGTGGAGCCGGGCCGGGAGGTCGCCATTGAGACCGCGCTTGGCGGTGCCCTGCAGAACATCGTGGTGGAGAACGAAGCCGCTGCCAAGGCAGGCATCGCCCTGTTGCGGAGCGAGAACGCGGGCCGCGCCACCTTCCTGCCGCTGGATACAGTCCAGCCCAGTGTGTTCCGGGGGAAACTGTCCGGCTCGGCAAGGCTGGCAAGCAGTCTGGTCCAGGCCGATGCACGGTACAGTGACATCGTGTCCAATCTGCTGGGCCGCATCATCGTGGTGGACGATATCAACGAGGCCTCCCGTGTGGCCCGGGACAACGGTTTCCGCAGCAAGGTCGTCACGCTGGATGGTCAGGTGGTCAATGCGGGCGGCAGCTTTACCGGCGGCAGTGTCCAGCGCAGCGCGGGTTTGTTCACCCGCAAGCAGGAGCTGGAGGAGCTGCGGGTCAAGGCTGCGAAATTGCAGAAGGAGTGCCTTGCCGCTCAGGAAAAGACCGACCAGTGCAAACAGCAGGCAGATGCCCTGAACGCAGAGCTGACCGCTGCCAGCAGTGAGCAGATCACTGCCGCCAACGACCGTGTGCGGGCCGAAGCAGAGCGCAAGCGGCTGGAAGCCGCCATGGAGCAGGCCGAGACGGCCCTTGCCGCGCGGCAGAAGGAGATCGACACCCTGAACGCCCAGCTGGCTGACAGCCGGGAAAAGGTCGCGCAGGCCGAAGCACAGGAAGCTGCGCTGGCCGGGGAGATCGAAGCAAAATCGGGCGAGCTGAACCGCATTGCCGAGGGAGACGATGCGTTCCTGACCCGGCAGCGGGCGCTGGCCGAGCAGGTGAGCGCCAAGCGGCTGGAACAGGTGAGCCGCCAGAAGGATGCCGAGCTGGCGCAGGCGCAGATCGAAGCGCTGGAACAGCGCACCCGGGATGCCGAGAGCCGGCGGGCCGCTCTGGAAGAGAGCCTTGCCGCCCTTGCCGCCCGCAGTGATGCCTGCCGGGCCGAGATCGAGGCCATCCGCAAGGCCAAGACCGACAGCCGGGCGGAGATCGAAGCGAAAGAAGCCGAGATCCGGAAGGCCACCGAACAGCGGCTTTCCTGCCAGCAGGCCGAGACCGAGGCACTGGCCCGGGCCCGCACTGCTGCCGACAGCCGCGAGGAGATGGGCCGGGAGATGGCCCGTCTGGCCGAGCGGAAAGCGGCCGCTGAGAGTGAATACGATGCCACCGCCGCCAAGCTCTGGGATGAATACCAGCTGACGGTGAGCCAGGCCGAGGAACTCTGCGTGGAGTTCGACAACCTGCCCGCCCTGCGGGCGCAGGTGGCCGATCTGCGCAATCAGATCCGGGCGCTGGGCAATGTAAACGTCAGTGCCATTGAGGAATATCAGGAGGTCAGGGAGCGGTACGATGCCCTGAGCGCTCAGGTGGCCGACGTGGAGGGCAGCAGGAACGAGCTGACACGGATGATCGCCAGCCTGTCCGGCCAGATGAAGGAGATCTTCACCGACAGCTTCCGGGCCATCAACGAAAATTTCGGCCGTATCTTTGCCGAGCTGTTTGGCGGCGGCGAAGCCAGCCTTGTGCTGGAGGATGAAAGCGATGTGCTTTCCTGCGGCATTGGCATTCAGGTGGCACCGCCGGGCAAAGTCATCAAGAATCTGGAAGCCCTTTCCGGCGGCGAGCAGGCGCTGGTGGCCATCAGCATCTATTTTGCGATCCTGGCCGTCAACCCGGCACCGTTCTGCATCCTGGACGAGATCGAAGCCGCCCTGGATGATGCCAATGTCAGCCGCTTTGCACAGTATCTGCGCCGGGTGAGCGACAAGACCCAGTTCATCGTCATCACCCACCGCCGCGGCACCATGGAGGCCGCCAATGTCCTGTACGGTGTGACCATGCAGGAGGATGGCGTGTCGAAATTGCTCAAGCTGGATCTGGAACAGGTTGACGCGACGCTGGTTTCGTAGGTATAATAGATTAAACCTCTCAGTCTCGCTTCGCTCGCCAGCTCCCCTAGTAGGGGAGCCCTTGGCATACCGGGCAGCACTGAGCGCAAATCGTGAAATGGCGGGTTTTGCCATCACGGATAGAAACAGCAAAACAAAGGAGAGAACCAATGGGCCTCTTTGGATTTGGCAAAAAAGAAAAAGATAAGATGAAAGACGGCCTCGAAAAGACCCGCACGGGCTTCTGGGGCAACATTATGAATACCCTCACCGGCAGCAAGATCGATGATGATCTTTACGATGAGCTGGAAGAGCAGCTCATTCTGGCCGATGTGGGCGGTGAAGTGGCCATCAAACTGGTGGACAAGCTGCGGGACCGGGTGAACGAGAAGGGCCTGAAAACCGGTGAGCAGGCCAGCGATGAACTGCGCGACCTCATTGCCGATGAGATGCGCCCCGAAGCTGAGATGCAGCTGGGCGGCAGACCCGCCGTCATTCTGGTCATCGGCGTGAACGGGGTGGGCAAGACCACCAGCATTGCCAAGCTGGCCGATTTCTATACCCGTCAGGGCAAAAAGGTGATGCTGGCTGCAGGCGATACCTTCCGCGCCGCCGCCAGCGAGCAGCTGGAGATCTGGGCCGACCGGGCGGGTGTGCCCCTTGTCAAGGCGGGCGAGGGCGCAGACCCCGCCGCTGTCATTTTTGACACGGTCAAGTCGGCCACCGCACGCGGCTATGATCTGGTCATTGCGGATACCGCAGGCCGCCTGCACAACAAGGCAAACCTGATGGCAGAGCTTTCCAAGATCAGCCGCAGTGTCAAAAAGGCCAGCCCCGAGGCCAGTCTGGAGACCCTGCTGGTGCTGGATGCCATCACGGGCCAGAACGCCATCAGCCAGGCCCGGGAGTTCTGCAAGGCGGCAAACGCCACCGGCATCATCCTGACCAAGCTGGACGGCACCGCCAAGGGCGGCTGTGTCGTGGCGGTCAAGCAGCGGCTGGGCCTGCCCGTGCGGTTCATCGGTGTGGGTGAGGGCATTGATGACCTGATCCCCTTTACCCCGGAGGGTTATGTAGAAGAGCTGCTGCCCCGGCAGTGGAAGCATTAAGTGTCGAACGGATCTGCAGTCAAACCTGTCAGGCTGCGCTTTGGCGCGTCCGGCTCCCCTGGGCAGGGGAGCAAAGTGCAGGAGTTCGACAGGGGCAGAGAGGAGAAAAACATGAAAATTTGTGCAGCGACCGGCAACGCCGGTAAGCTCCGTGAGCTGCGGCGCATTCTGGAAGCGCAGGGCCACGAGGTGGTCAGCCAGAAGGAGCTGGGCATCACCATTGAACCCGATGAGACCGGCACCACCTTTGAGGAAAACGCCCTCATCAAGGCCGAGACCATCTGCAAAGCCAGCGGCCTGCCCACCATCGCCGATGACTCGGGCCTCTGTGTGGATGCACTGGAGGGTGCCCCCGGCGTGTACAGCGCCCGCTACTGCGGCCGCCACGGCGACGACGAGGCCAACAACGACAAGCTGCTGGAGAATATGCAGGATATTCCGGCAGAACAGCGCGGCGCAAAATTTGTGGCCGCTGTCTGCTTCATCCTGCCCACCGGCCGGCACCTGACCTGCCGGGGCGAGTGCCCGGGCAAGGTGGCCTTTGCGCGCCTGGCGGGCGATCACGGCTTTGGCTACGACCCGCTGTTCATCCCCGATGAATGCGGTGTGGGCAAAGCGGAAAAGCGCCCCAACACCGAGGGACGCAGCTATGCCCAGCTCACCCCGGACGAAAAGGATGCCATCAGCCACCGCGGTGTGGCGCTGGCAAAGCTGGAAAAAGAATTACCTGAATTTCTGAAATAAAAGGAGAAATAATTATGTTGACGAGCAAACAGCGCGCCATTCTGCGCGGCAAGGCAAACACCATGGACCCCGTTTTCATCGTGGGCAAGGGTGAGATCGACGAGACCATGATCCAGGGCGTGAAGGACTGCCTGGATGCCCGGGAACTGATCAAGCTCAAGGTGCTGGAAAGCAGCATGTACAACGCCCGTGAGGCTTCTGTCAAGCTGGCAGAGGCCACCGGTGCCGACTGCGTGCAGGTCATCGGCTCCAAGTTCGTGCTCTATCTGCAGAAGAAGAAGGACAGCGCCTACGCTGACCTGCTGAAATGAGGCTTCTGCTGTACGGCGGCACCTTTGACCCGCCCCACAACGGCCACCTGAACAATCTGCGCGCCGCCGCTGCCCGGGTGCGCCCGGACAGGGTGGTGGTGATGCCTGCGGGGCTTTCCCCCTTCAAGCAGTCCACCGCCGCCCCCGGCAGCGCCCGGGTGGAGATGTGCGCGTGCTTCCGTGCACTGGAAGCGGAGGGGGCTGTCCCGGCGCTGTGCGTCAGCGGCTGGGAGGTGGAGCAGGCCGCGCTGGGCAGGCGCAATTACACGGTGCTCACGCTGGAAATGCTGGCCCGCACCTATCCGGAAGCCGAGCTGTACATGGCCATGGGCAGTGATATGCTGCTGAGCTTTGACAGCTGGCACCGCTGGCAGGAGATCCTGCGGCTGGCCCGTCTGGTGGTCACGAGCCGGAATGTCGGCGACGCGCCGGAGCTTCACGCCAAGGCAAAGCAGATGGACCCCACCGGGGCCCGCATCCTGTTTGCACAGGTCGAGGCTCTGCCCATGGCCAGCAGCAACCTGCGTGCCCGCCTTGCAGCAGGGGAAGCGTGTGAAAATGAACTGCCCGCCCTCGTGCGCCGGGTCATCCGGCGGGAGGGGCTTTACCGGGCAGACAGAGGGGAAAGCGGAAACCATGAATCTGAAACAGGCAAAGGAGCTTGTGCGCGGCCGGTTGAGTGACAAGCGTTACGAGCATACCCTGAATGTGAGAAAAATGGCCGTCAAGCTGGCAAAGCGGTATGGCGTGGATGAGGACAAGGCCGCGCTGGCCGCCCTGCTGCACGATTCAGCCAAGGAGATCAGCAAGGACGAGATGCGCGCCATCATGCGGGCCCACCCGGAACTGGCCGAGGGCGGGGAAGAGCGCCCCACCCCGGTGTGGCACGGCATCTGCGCCGCCATCCTGGCCCGCACTGAGTGGGGCGTGGAGGATGAGGCTGTGCTTTCGGCCATTGCCTGCCACACCGCGGGCAAGCCCGGCATGAGCAGGCTGGATAAGATCGTCTATCTGGCGGATATGACCAGCGCCGAGCGGGACTGGCCCGGGGTGAACAAGCTGCGCAAGCTGGAACTGAAGGATCTGGATCTGGCCATGCTGGCAGCCCTCAGGCAGACGAATGACTTTGTGCTCTCGCAGGGGAAGCCCCTGGACCCCATGTCCAAGGCGGCCTATGACGAGATCAGAGCAGAGGTGGATGCCCGGGCTGCAAAGGCCGGGTGAGCCTGTTTTTCTGCACACATCCTGCTCCGGAAAAGAATACCGATTGCAGATTGTGGGTAAGAATGTTATACTATGGAACATGACGACAGTCTCTGTCGGAATAAAAAAGCTGGAGGAACCGAACGAATGAGTCAAGGTCCGCGTCATATCAATACCGACCGCTCGCTGAACCGCCCCACGGAGCAGCGCCCCACGGAGGCTTCCGCCCTGCATCAGGTGTCGCTGTCCGGGCAGCCGGATTTCTTCCAGAACGAACAGCCCGCACCCCAGCGGCCGGACCCGCCCCGCCAGAGCGCGGGCGGCGGACGGGGCGGCAACGGCGGCAGTCGGCCGCCCCGGCACGCGGCCCCCGCTGATGCGCCCCGCCGCCGCAAAAAGAAGAAAAAGACCCCCGTGTGGCTGCCGATGGCCGTGACGCTGGCGGTGCTGGCCGTGATCTCGGGCGTGGTGGTCTACGCCGTGAACATGATGAACAAGGTGGAGGAGAACCTGAAGCCCGAGGAGAACGCGACCTCGCTGGTGGAGGAGATCCAGACGCTGGAGGAGTACAAGGGCGATGTGGTGAACATCCTTGTCTGCGGCATCGACTATGAGGAGGGCCGCGCCTACTCCTCGGATGGCAGCAACGACGGCATGACGGATATGATCCTGTACTGCCAGTTCGATATCAAGGGCGGTGCCCTGCGGATGCTGCAGATCCCCCGCAACAGCCTTGTTGCAACCCAGAACCGCAAGATCACCCTTTCCAACGGCAAGACCTACGCGGCCACCAACTATCAGATCAACTCGGTGGCCCTCTCCAACGGCGGCGACATTGCCGCGCTGGCGGAGGTCATCTATGATCAGTACAAGCTGCCCATCGACTACTATGTGACCATTGATATGCAGGCACTGGTGGAAATGGTGGACAACTTCGGCGGCATCGAGGTGTATATCCCCCACGATATGTCCTTTGCGGGCAGTGTCCTGAAGCAGGGCTACCGCAACCTGGACGGCGCATCGGCAGAGTTCTTTGTCCGCTGCCGCCATGGCCAGGGCTACGCCAACTCGGATATCGACCGCCTGAACATGCAGCGCTATTTCTATGCCGGCCTGTTCAAGCGGGTGCGCAGCATGGGCGTGACCGATGTCATTGCCCAGC
Source organism: Faecalibacterium hominis (ex Afrizal et al. 2022) (assembly GCF_049545105.1). Taxonomy (NCBI): domain Bacteria; kingdom Bacillati; phylum Bacillota; class Clostridia; order Eubacteriales; family Oscillospiraceae; genus Faecalibacterium; species Faecalibacterium hominis (ex Afrizal et al. 2022). The sequence goes on from NZ_CP186860.1 coordinate 2,739,293, forward strand.
TGCCCCTGATTTTCAACAACTATATCCACACGGATATGGATCTGACCACCATTGCCAAGATGCTGGTGTCCTTTACCCGCATCGACAGTGCGAACATCATGCTGGCCCAGACCCCTGTGTTCATGGGCGTGCCCAATGTGGGCAAGACCAGCAGCTTTGACGGATACTCCTGCGTGGTGCCGGATGCCGGTTCCATTGCAGAGCTGCTGAACACCTATTTCCGCAATTACACCGGCCCCGTGAGCGCCGAGGAAATGAACCTTGTGACCAACAACTGGCCCCACGGCACCGCTTCCACCAGCGCCAACGTCCAGTTCGTGGGACAGCTGGACAAGGAGTCCGATGATGCCATCCTGAGCGGCGATACCGACGTGGCGGGTGCGACCACCACCGACGGCCAGGCCGCAGGACAGTAACAAACCAGAGAGGAGACTTTTATGGAAAACAAGATCGACAGCAAGACCCTTGCCATTGAGATCGCAAAGATCCTGGACAAGAAAAAGGCCCAGGATGTCCGTGTGCTCAAAGTGGAGAGCCTGACCGTTCTGACCGATTACTTCGTCATTGCTTCCGGCACCTCCACCACCCAGGTGGGTGCTCTGGCCGACGAGGTGGAGTACGAGCTTTCTCAGAAGGGCATCGAGCCCTACACCACCGAGGGCTTCGACTCCAAGAACTGGGTGCTGCTGGATTATTCCAGCGTCATCGTGCACGTCTTTGTGCCCAACACCCGCACCTACTATGATCTGGAACATCTGTGGGCCGATGGTGAGCCCATGGATATCTCGGAGTATCTGACCCCGGAAAACAGTCTGTAAGCTTCCCTGCCTGCAAGGGCGGCTGCCGAATATGAGGAGTGATTGAAAGCTATGAAGTATGATTACAAGGCCGTTGAGGCCAAGTGGCAGAAGGTGTGGGAGGACGAAAAGACCTTCCATGTCGAGATCGACCACAAAAAGCCCAAGTTCTATGCGCTGGTGGAGTTCCCGTATCCCTCGGGTGCGGGCCTGCATGTGGGCCACCCCCGCAGCTATACTGCCCTGGATGTGGTCAGCCGCAAGCGCCGCCAGAACGGCTACAACGTGCTGTACCCCATGGGCTGGGATGCCTTCGGTCTGCCCACCGAGAACTTTGCCATGAAGAACCACATCCACCCGGCCATCGTCACCAAAAAGAATGTGGATCACTTCCGTGAGCAGCTCAAGGCGCTGGGCTTCTCCTTTGACTGGGATCGCGAGATCAACACCACCGACCCCGAGTACTACAAGTGGACCCAGTGGATCTTCCTGCAGCTGTACAAGCACGGCCTGGCCTACAAGAAGGAAATGAACGTCAACTGGTGTACCGGCTGCAAGTGCGTGCTGGCAAACGAGGAAGTTGTCAACGGCGTGTGCGAGCGCTGCGGCAGCGAGGTGGTGCACAAGGTCAAGAGCCAGTGGATGCTCAAAATCACCGCTTACGCCGACAAGCTGATCGACGGCCTGGATGGTCTGGATTACATCGAGCGCGTTGCCACCCAGCAGAAGAACTGGATCGGCCGCAGCCATGGTGCAGAGGTGAACTTCGGTACCACCGCAGGCGATACCCTGACGGTTTACACCACCCGCTGTGATACCCTGTTCGGCGCTACCTACATGGTCGTCTCCCCGGAGCACGCCATGGTCAAGGAGTGGCTGGAAAAGGGCCTGCTCAAGAATGCGGATGCCGTTACGGCCTATCAGGCAGAGGCTGCCCGCAAGAGCGATTTCGAGCGCAGTGAGCTGAACAAGGAAAAGACCGGCGTGAAGCTGGAGGGCGTGATGGGCATCAACCCCGTCAACGACAAGCAGATCCCCATCTTCATCTCCGACTATGTCCTGTCCACCTACGGCACCGGTGCCATCATGGCTGTGCCCGCCCACGATACCCGCGACTGGGAGTTCGCCAAGAAGTTCGGCCTGCCCATCATCGAGGTGGTCAAGGGCAATACCGAGTCCAATCTGGACGAGGCTGCCTTTACCGATGTTGCCACCGGCACGCTGGTCAACTCCGGCTTCCTGAACGGCCTGTCTGTGGCAGATGCCCAGAAAAAGATGATCGAGTGGCTGGAAGCCAATGGCAAGGGCTGCGATAAGGTGAACTACAAGCTGCGCGACTGGGTGTTCAGCCGTCAGCGCTACTGGGGCGAGCCGATTCCCATGGTCAAGTGTGAAAAGTGCGGCTGGCAGCCCCTGCCCGAGAGCAGCCTGCCCCTGACCCTGCCCGACATCACCGACTTTGAGCCGGGCCCCGATGGTGAGTCCCCGCTGGCCCGCCACACCGACTGGGTCAAGACCACCTGCCCCTGCTGCGGCGGCCCCGCCACCCGCGAGACCGACACCATGCCCCAGTGGGCCGGTTCCTCCTGGTATTTCCTGCGCTACATGGACCCCCACTGCAAGGACGCTCTGGCCTCCAAGGAGGCGCTGGAGTACTGGTCTCCCGTGGACTGGTACAACGGCGGTATGGAGCATACCACCCTGCATCTGCTGTACAGCCGTTTCTGGCACAAGTTCCTGTATGATATCGGCGTGGTGCCCACTGCCGAGCCTTACCAGAAGCGCACCGCCCACGGCATGATCCTGGGCCTGAACCCCCACAGCTTTGTCAACCTGCCCGCTGACGAGCAGGAGAAGCTGCTGAAGGAGTATGGCAGCCAGAAGGCCGCCGAAAAGGCACTGGAAGAGAAGTACGGCGAGATGGCACGCCATCCCATCGTCAAGATGTCCAAGAGCCTGGGCAACGTCATCAACCCCGACGAGGTGGTGGATCAGTACGGTGCCGACACCATGCGTCTGTATGAGATGTTCATGGGTGACTTTGAGCAGGCCGCACCCTGGCAGACCTCTGCCATTGCCGGCTGCAACCGCTTCCTCGACCGCGTGTGGGCGCTGTCCGACAAGCTGGTGGAGGGCGAGGGCTATCGCCCCGCCATCGAGACCCTGATGCACCAGACCATCAAGAAGGTGGGCGCTGACATTGAGAGCCTGAAGATGAACACTGCCATTGCCCAGCTGATGACGCTGGTCAACGCCCTGTACGACAACGGCGGCGCGACCAAGGCCGAGCTGGAGACCGTTGTTCAGCTGCTGAACCCGTTTGCTCCCCACATGACCGAGGAGCTGTGGGAGAAGCTGGGCCACAGCCACAATGAGCAGCTGGCCTACTACCCCTGGCCCCAGTACGAAGAGGCCAAGTGCGTGGAGAGCACCGTGGAGATCGCCGTGCAGGTGAACGGCAAGGTGAAGGCCCGCCTGAAGGTGGCTGCCGACATCGATGCTGCCGCCGCCATTGCCGCCGCCAAGGCTGACCCCGCTGTTGCCGCCGCTCTGGAGGGCAAGCAGGTCGTCAAGGAGATCTACGTCAAGGGCCGTCTGGTCAACCTGGCCGTGAAGGGCTGATCGCTCAAGCGCTTTGCCGGAGAGTTTTTTCAAAAAATCTTTCAAAAAAGGTTGACGAACGCATGAAAATGCGCTATACTGTCTACTGTTAGTTACCATGTAACAACGAAATTCCTGCCTCACGGTCCAAGGGAGGGAATAAGATGTCGGAAATTCGTGTTAAAGAGGGCGAGTCGCTGGAAAGCGCACTGCGTCGCTTCAAGCGCAGCACCGCTCGCAGCGGTGTGCTCGCAGAGGTTCGTAAGCGCGAGGCTTACGAGAAGCCGTCTGTTAAGCGCAAGAAGAAGTCCGAAGCAGCCCGCAAGCGCAAGTTCAAGTAATTAACTGCTTGAAATCGCACGTTGCTTTAGATTTCAAACGCGTTGCTAACGCCGATGTAGGAGAGCCTGAAACTCAGGCTCTCCTATTTTCATTTGCGAGACTGAGAGGGTTTTTATCATGCTGATTACCCCCGAATATGTATTCAAGGATGTGACCCACATCACGCCGGAGTGGCTGGCCCAAAAGGGCATCCGGGCGCTGGTGCTGGATATCGACAACACCCTGACCGCCGACCGCAGTCAGGAGCTGCCGGAAGAAGTGGCCGGGTGGCTGGAAGCCATGCGCAGGGCGGGCGTAAAGCTGACCATCGTTTCCAACGGTGCCGAAAAGAGGGTGCGCCCCTTTGCGGAAAAGCTGGGCCTTGCTTATCTTTACCGCAGTGCCAAGCCCCTGCCCTTTGCACTGGGAGTGGCCCGCCGCCGGATGCAGGTGAAGCGCAGGGAAATGGCCATGGTGGGCGACCAGCTCTATGCCGACCGGATGGCGGCGGCGCTCTATGGGATTCCGGGTCTGATGGTCATCCCCCGCGGGCCGGATCTCGGGGCACAGGTGGTGCTCAAGCGCAAGTGGGAGAAAAAACACTGGCAGGAATACTACGACCGGGGAGGTAAGACCCTGTGAGTGAGTGGAAAATTCGGTTCGGTACCGCAGGCACCAGCGACAGCTTTACGGCCATGGGGTATAAGAACAGTCTGGACATTCCGGCCTATACCGAAAAAATGGGGCTGGATGCCTTTGAATACCAGTGCGGCCATGGAGTCCGGCTGGGGCTGGACAAGGCCCGGCAGATGGCTGACGATGCCGCCGCCCGGGGGATTTTGTTCAGCGTCCACGCGCCTTACTATATCAGCGCCTCCAGCCTGGACGAGGAAAAGCGGCTGAACAGCGTGAACTATCTGCTCCAGAGCGCGGCGCTCTGCAGGGCGCTGGGCGGCAGGCGGGTCATCTTCCACTCCGGCAGCTGCGGCAGGCAGAGCCGGGAAGCTGCCCTGGAAAAAGCGCTGGACACCCTGAAACGGGCGCAGGACGCGCTGGATGAAGCGGGCTTTGCCGAGATCACCCTCTGCCCTGAGACGATGGGAAAGATCGGCCAGCTGGGCACGTTGGAGGAGGTGCTGGCTCTCTGCGGGGTGGACAGCCGCATCACCCCCTGCATCGACTTCGGCCACCTCAACGCCCGGACGCTGGGCGGCATCCGGTCCAAGGCGGATTATGCCGCTATCCTTGACCGCATCGGGGAGGCGCTGGGGGATGCGCGTGCCCGGCAGTTCCATGTCCACTTTTCCCGCATCGAGTATTCCAAGGGCGGTGAAAAGCGGCACTGGACCTTTGCCGAGACTCAGTTTGGCCCCGAACCCCAGCCCCTGATGGAGCTGCTGGCCGAGCGTGGGCTTGCACCTGTCATCATCTGTGAGAGCGCCGGTACGCAGGCAGAGGATGCACAGACGATGCAGAGAATGTATTGTGGATGAACTTTTTTCTGATTTTATCGTCTTTTTTGCTCAAACCCCTTGCCAAACCATGCGGGATTGAGTAAAATAAATAGAGATATGCGTTAAGCATCAATGAGATTTTACTAATGGAGGAATTCCTATGATTTCTGCAGGCGAGTTTCGCAACGGCGTGACCTTTGAGCAGGACGGCCAGGTTCTTCAGGTCGTTGAGTTCCAGCACGTGAAGCCCGGCAAGGGCGCTGCCTTTGTCCGCACCAAGACCAAGAACGTGATCACCGGCTCTGTGGTTGAGACCAGCTACAACCCGACCGCAAAGTTCCCTCAGGCTTTCATCGAGCGCAAGGACGTGACTTACAGCTATGAGGATGGCGATCTGTACCACTTCATGGACAACGAGACCTATGACGATATCCCCGTCAACGCTTCCGATGTGCCCGATAACTTCAAGTTCTGCAAGGAGAACGAGCCGTGCAAGCTGCTGAGCTATAAGGGCAAGGTCTTCAGCGTCGAGATCCCCAACTTTATCGAGCTGGAAGTCACCCAGACCGAGCCGGGTGTCAAGGGCAACACCGCCACCAACACCCTGAAGCCCGCTACTGTCGAGACCGGTGCTGAGATCCGCGTTCCTCTGTTCATCAACGAGGGCGACCACATCCGCATCGATACCCGCACCGGCGAGTATATGGAGCGCGTCTAATTTACCGACAGACCGGGCAGCGGGCAACCGTGTGCCCGGTTTTTGCTTCACAGGCTGAACCGTGCGGCGGAAAGTTTTCCGCTATGCCAAGGGCTCCCCTATTAGGGGAGCTGGCCGCGGAGCGGCCTGAGAGGTTATTTTAAATAGGAGGTCATTCTTATGAAGGAAAAGGCTGCATACCTGCGGGGCCTGATCGAGGGCCTGGGCATCGACGAGACCACCAAAGAGGGCAAGGTCATCAAGGCCATGAGCGAGCTGCTGGGCGAACTGGCAGAGGCTGTGGACGGCATCGATGAAGATGTGACCCGCGCCTACGACCAGATCAACGACCTGAGCGAGGAGCTGGAGGATCTGGAAGCCGACCTCTATGAGGACGATGAGGATGACGAGGAGCCCGAAGAAGAGGAAGAGGATACCGAAGAGGACGACAATGACGATGATATCGCCAGTGAGCCGTTCTATGAGGTGGCCTGCCCCAACTGCGGCGAGACCGTTTACGTCAGCGAGGACGACCTGGACGCGGGCGAAGCAAACTGCGCCCACTGCGGCGTGACCTTTGAGGTCGCGCTGGAGGATGAGGACGAGGAGCAGGAGGAAGGCCCCGTGCAGTACGAGGTGACCTGCCCCGCCTGTGGTCAGACCACTGTGTTTGAGGAGGACGACCTGCTGGATGGCGCACCCAAGTGCCCCGGCTGCGGCAAGCCCCTGGACTTTGAAGTGACCGAAGAGTAAAGCACAACAAAAAGGACCGTCTCCTCAGCGGGAGACGGTCCTTTTTTATGCCGTTCAGCGGGTCTCGTTTGCCTTCTGCAGCCAGATGCTGCCAATGTCCAGTGCGTTGTACAGGCCATTCTTGGTGGTCTGGCGGAACACGCGGGCCTCAGGGGCCAGGCTGTCGTTGGTGGAAAAGACCTGAATGTGTACCTTATCGGCCACATCCATGCCGCCCACGGATTTGGTGCTCAGGATCTGCATCCGCAGCACATAGGGGTCGGTCATACGGCCGTAATACAGCTCGTTGTCCTTACGGACGAGGGGCTTGCCTTTATAAGTCAGTTTCGGTGTAAATGGCATCGTGAAAGCCTCCCTATCGTTTGATACACTTTAGTATAACACATCTGGCAGGATGGATGCAAGCCGCAGGGGCCGTACAGGCAGATTTTTCTTTGCGGACAGTTTCTGCTTGACAAACCACGGGCAGATGTGATATCTTTGACCCAGAAGAACGGGTTTGCCTGCTGACGGAACGTTGTGGAGCACCACAGTGCAGACAGAACCGGGTTTTGTTACGCCGACCGTCTGGGCAGCCTTGCGCTATTGGTGCGCAAAGCTGCCCTTTTTGCATTTCAGGGAGGATTTGAGCATGAAGTCTGATATCGAGATCGCACAGGAAGCCAAAATGAAGCCCATCACCGAGATCGCTGCCTCGCTGGGCCTTGCCGATGAGGATGTGATCCCCTATGGCCGCTACAAGGCCAAGATCAATCACCGCCTCATCCACAAGGCATCCAAGCAGGGCAAGATGGTCCTGGTCACGGCCATCAGCCCCACCCCGGCAGGCGAGGGCAAAACCACCACCAGCGTGGGCCTGGCCGATGCCATGAACGCTCTGGGCAAAAAGACCATGCTCTGCCTGCGTGAGCCCAGCCTTGGCCCCGTGTTCGGTGTCAAGGGCGGCGCGGCCGGCGGCGGTTATGCCCAGGTGGTGCCCATGGAGGATATCAACCTCCACTTTACCGGTGACCTGCATGCCATCGGCACCGCAAACAACCTGCTGGCTGCCATGATCGACAACAGCATCCAGCAGGGCAACCCCCTGAACATCGATCCCCGCCGCATCACCTGGAAGCGCTGCATGGATATGAACGACCGCCAGCTCCGCTTTATCGTGGATGGTCTGGGCGGCAAGGTCAACGGTACCCCCCGTGAGGACGGCTTTGATATCACCGTTGCCAGCGAGGTCATGGCGATCTTCTGCCTGGCCACCAGCATCTCCGACCTGAAGGAGCGGCTGTCGAAGATCGTCTGCGCCTACACCTACGAAGGCAAGCCCGTCACGGCTGGCGACATCGGCGCCGCCGGTGCCATGACTGCACTGCTCAAGGATGCCCTTGACCCGAACCTCGTTCAGACGCTGGAAAACAACCCCGCCATCATCCACGGCGGCCCCTTTGCCAACATTGCCCACGGCTGCAACAGCGTCATGGCCACCAAGCTCAGCCTCTCGCTGGCCGATTACGTCATCACGGAGGCGGGCTTCGGTGCAGATCTGGGTGCCGAGAAGTTCCTGGATATCAAGTGCCGCTATGCCGGCATCGCCCCCAGCGCCTGCGTGCTGGTGGCCACTGTCCGTGCCCTCAAGAGCCACGGCGGCATTGCCAAGGCTGACCTGAACCAGCCGAATCTCGAGGCGGTCAAGGCTGGTGCCTCCAACCTTGTGCGCCACATCGACAACCTGAAGAACGGCTTTGGCCTGCCTGTGGTGGTGGCCATCAATGCCTTCCCCACCGACACCCCGGAGGAGCAGGCATACGTTGAGCAGGTCTGCGCCGAGCAGGGCGTGCCCTGCGTCCTGAGCGAGGTGTTCGCAAAGGGCGGCGAGGGCGGCAAGGCTCTGGCCGAGAAGGTGCTGGAGGTGCTGGAGGACCGTCCCATCCAGTACGTCTACCCGCTGGAGATGCCCCTGAAGCAGAAGGTGGAAGCCATCGCCAAAAAGATCTACCGTGCCGACGGTGTGAATTTCAGCGCCGCCGCTTCCAAGACGCTGGCCGAGCTGACCGAACTGGGCTACGGCGACCTGCCGGTCTGCATCGCCAAGACCCAGTACAGTTTCAGCGATAACGCCAAGCTGACGGGTGCGCCCACCGGCTTTACCATGGAGGTGCGGGAAGTCCGCCTTGCCGCCGGTGCCGGTTTCGTGGTGGTCATCTGCGGCAACATTATGACCATGCCCGGCCTGCCCAAGAAGCCCGCCGCCGTCAATATCGACGTGGATGCCGAAGGCAAAATCACAGGGCTGTTCTGATTGAAAAAATATGAAGTCCCATGTCCGCACCGTTAAGGTGCTGGGTATGGGACTTTTTAGCTCAACAAATCGGAAGCGGTGGAGAAAAAGATGAAAGCTTACCACATGAGTCAGACACTACAAGTTGGGGATAAATTAAAAGCTGGATACAAGAGAAATGAAATTCGTTGTAGAGAGGTTATCAGCACATTAGAACAATCTGAACAGTGTCTCGAAACAACGATTGCGTCGATGAAATTGCAAGGTGATGAATGGCGTGAATATGTAAAATGGTGTGTTGAAGGAATCTTTGAATTTGTAAGAGAAACCGAATTTTCTTTTCTTCCAAGCCGTTTAAATTGCAGCTACTATTTCGACAATATTGAATATTATAAAGTGTTATATGAAGCTGGCTGGGCTCAGAAATCGGAAGAAGAGAGAGCGCAAATTCGACTTTTTGAGGTTGACCTTGAAGAAGAGAAACCTACAAAATATGATATGCTTCTTTTCGATGAAGCTTTTGATGTTATGTTGAACACAAAAAATATAAAGGGTGTAGTAGAATGCGCCCGAAAATATTTTTCTGGAGAATGTAGCAATAACCCTGTTTGGGAAATTATGAGTGACAAACCGGCGATAGCAACAAAAGATATAACGGAAATCTTACTTGATTGCCTTGGCCGGGTCAAACAATGAAAACATTTAGTTTTATTGTTTGGCAAATCAAAATACCATTCTATGAAATCCCTGTGTTAGGCCACTCTCCCTTTTCTATATACAAATCAACTATAAGATGTTATGCAGAAATTATTCTGAGGCTGAAAGTTTCCAGTGATCTGGAAGAATACAAAAACTCTATTATCACGATGTGGAGCATCAGCCAGAAACGCTTCCGTCGTCTTTTGCGTCAGAGTGAGATACTTTACAAAAAGGGATAAATGTGGTATCCTAAACATAGGATAAGAAAGGTATTTGAGGTGGTCAATTTCGTGGCAGCCACACGCCGATGGTAACGACAAGGGCTTAGGCTCTGAGAGATGCAGGAGAACGCCACGCCTGCCAAATACCAATCGATGGGGAACGGTTTAGATGCCGTTCCCCGTTCCTGTTTCTATGACAAAACCGCCCTTCCAGTTTGATGCCGGAAGGGCGGTTTTTCTATCCGAATATTTAGTTTAAGCCGTCTGTTGGCCCACGGTGTGGGTGGCGAGATATTCCACCCAGGCGGGGTAGCCCTCGGGCTTGATGTGGATGCCGTCGGGTTGGGCGTATTCGGCTTTCAGGTCGCCGTTGTCGTCGGCAAGGGCTTCCCACAGGTTCAGAAAAGCGCAGTTCTTTTCCAGTGCAATGGCAGCCAGCTCATTGTTGATCTCGCACAGCCGCTCTTTGTACAGGCCGGGATGGCTGCTGCGCACCTCAGGCCGGACAGGCGTAATGGACTGCACGTAGATCTGCGTGTTGGGCAGGGCCTGGGAGATCATATCCAGCATGAGCCGGTAGTAGGTGAGGAAGCTGGAATAATCCCCGTCCCGGTTGAGCACGTTGGTGCCCAGCAGGATATACAGCACCGGGGGCTGCCGGGCTGTCAGCACCTCCATGGGGACCTCGGTGCCGCCATCGGAGCGCTTGCAGGTGGTGCCATTGACCACAACGCTGGGGCCTGCGCCCCGGTAGGCGCAGAAAGAGGCCTCCGGCAGGCCGCTGGAATAGATCTGCATCCCCTGCGTCAGGCTGTCGCCCAGAAAACAGACGTTGGCAAAATAGCTGCGGTCCACAGCGGTGGTGCGGTCCAGCGCGGCCAGCCGGAAATCCATGGCGGTGGATCCGGCAGAGGTGGTCTGCACGTTCAGCCGCCGCGCGGGCGTGTAGCTGATGGTGTTCCACTCGCTGCTCTGCAGCTCCTGCTGGAAGATGGTCGGGCCCTGCACGGCGGCAGGGCTCTGCTCCCGGTGGAGGTGCTTCCACAGCAGGCCTACGGCGCTGAGCAGGATGAGCAGCACCAGCAGCCCGGCAACGGCAAAAGTCCTGCGCCAGCGCTTGCGCAGGATGCGGCGGCGGTATTCCTGATAATCGGCCATAAAAACACCCGGCTTTCTTTGTGTTCGTTACCCTCATTATACAGCACCCGGCGGGGCCGTGCAAGTGGGCCGTGCTACTTTACGGCGGCAGATGCTTTGTGGTATAATCATCATGGTTTAGTATGAAATCCTGTCGGCGGCGGGTGCCGCTGGCGTAACTGAGAAAGCAGGAATCAAAATTTATGCTGCAAAACCCTGAATTGCATTATCTGGACAACGCCGCCACCACCATCGTGGCCCCGGAAGTGGCGGATGTCATCAACAAGGCCATGCGGGAGCACTGGGCCAACCCGTCCAGCCTGTATGCCCCCGGTGCCCGGAGCGAGGAAGCCCTGAATGCTGCCCGCGCCGCCGTGGCCCGCACCCTGGGCTGCAAGAGCCGGGAGCTCTATTTTACCTCCTGCGGCAGCGAGAGTAACAACATGGCCCTGCTGGGCGCGGCCCTGACCCGCAGGTTCGGCAAGGGCATCGTGGTGTCCGGTTTTGAGCACCCCAGTGTGCAGAAGCCGCTGGAGCGTCTGGCCGCCATGGGCTATGATGTGACCGTGGTGGACCCCGGCCCGGACGGCACGCTGGACATCGACCGGATGCTGGACCATGTGGACAAAAACACCATCCTTGTGGCCTGCATGATGGTCAACAATGAGGTCGGCACCCGGAACGATGTGGAGCGTCTGGCCGCCGAGGTCAAGCGCCGCAACAGCCGCACCATCGTTCATGTGGATGCCGTGCAGGCCTGGATGCGGGTGCCCATCAAGCTGGCGAACATCGACACGCTGGCTGTCAGCGGCCACAAGATCCACGCACCCAAGGGCATTGGTGCGCTCTACCTGAGCGACAGCCTGTATCAGGCGTTCCAGGCTCCCTATCTGGGCGGCGAGCAGGAGCGGGAGAAGCGCCCCGGCACCGAGAACCTGCCCTATGCGCTGGGCCTTGCTGCCGCGGCCACCCGCCTGAACAAGACCATGAAGAGCCGGGATACTGCTGTGCGCGCCCTGAACCAGCGCCTGCGGGAGGGGCTGAAAGCCTTCCCGGAGGTGGTCATCAACAGCCCGGACAATGCGGTGCCCGAGGTGCTGAACTTCAGCGAGAACTGCATCAAGAGCGAGACCATGCTGGCCCATCTGGCGCAGCAGCAGGTCTATGTCTCCTCGGCCAGTGCCTGCGGCCGGGGCCAGCCCAGCCATACCCTTGCCGCTATGGGCAGGGACCCGCTGGCCATTGATACGGCCATCCGCGTGTCCTTCTGTGCGGACAACACCCCCGAGGATGTGGACGCGTTCCTCAACGCCTTCGAGGACGGAATGAAGCACTTACAGAGAATCAAAAAGTAAAAAAGGAAAGCATCCTCACCCTCTCAGGCCGCTCCGCGTCCAGCTCCCCCAAAGGGGGAGCTCTTGACAAAACCGGAAACTTTGCGTGGAATGCCAAGGCCTCCCACTTTGGGGGAGGTGGCAGCGCGTCAGCGCTGACGGAGAGGGTGAGCCAGCTATAATTAAGGAGAACTCTATGCGTGAAATTATTATGGGCTATCAGGGCGAGATGTCCCTGAAGGGCCTGAACCGCAACCAGTTTGAGTCGGCCATGATGAAAATCCTGCGCTACCGGCTCAAGACCGTGGGCAAGTTCAAGGTGTACTGCACCCAGTCTACCTTTTATATGGAACCCGAGGAAGAGGACGTGGACATGGATCTGGCCTTTGACCGGGTGCGCACTGTGTTCGGTCTGGCGGCGCTGAGCCGTGCCGTGGTCTGCGAAAAGGACTTTGATACCATCTGCCGGACTGCGGAGGAGTATCTGGGCGACAGCCTGCACGGCATCAAGACCTTCAAGGTGGAGGCCCGCCGTTCGGATAAGACCTACCCCATGACCAGCCCTGAGTTGATGCGGGAGCTGGGCGCTTACCTGCTGGGGCTGCACAACTACCTGCGGGTGGATGTGAAGAACCCCCAGTTCAAGGTCATTGTGGAGATTCGCGATTACGGTGCGTATATTCATGGCCCGAAAATACCCGGAGAGGGTGGCCTGCCCGTGGGTACCTCCGGCCGTGCCCTGAATATGCTCTCCGGCGGCATCGACAGCCCGGTGGCTGCTTACCGGATGGCAAAGCGCGGTCTGGCCCTGGATCACATCCATTTTGCGTCCCCTCCGTATACTTCCGAGCGCGCAAAACTGAAAGTTAAAGCTCTGGCCCAGAAGATCACCCCTTATACCGGCAGCTCCAACCTGTTTGTGGTGCCCTACACCAAGCCGCAGGAGTATATCCGGGACAACGCTCCCGATGTGCTGTTCACGGTGCTGATGCGCCGCAGCATGATGCGCATTGCCAATCGGATTGCCACCAGACAGGGCTGCGAGGCCCTCATCACCGGCGAGAGTCTGGCTCAGGTGGCAAGCCAGACCGTCAAGGCCCTGCAGTGCACCGATGCCGCCCAGGATCTGCCCATCCTGCGCCCGCTGATCGGCATGGACAAGACCGAGATCATCGAGACCTCCCGCCACATTGGCACCTACGAGACCAGCATCCTGCCCTATGAGGACTGCTGCACCATCTTCACCCCGCCGCACCCGAAGATCCGCCCCGAGCTGGCAGAGATCCTGGAGGCCGAAGCCGCCATGCCCGGTCTGGCAGAGCTGGAGGCCGAGGCTGCTGAGAACACCGAGCGGATCCGCATCCGCATTACGGACGAGATCGAGTTTGAGGGGTGAGCGGCATGACAGCGGAGATCATCAGTGTGGGCACCGAGCTGCTGCTCGGCAACATCCTCAACACCAACGCCCAGTACCTGAGCCGGGAGCTTGCTGAGCTGGGCATTACGGTCCAGCGGGAGAGCACCATCGGCGACAATCAGGGGCGGCTGGCGGACTTTGTCAACGAGGCAAAGAACCGCTGTGACCTGCTGGTGTTCACCGGCGGTCTGGGCCCCACGGCAGATGACCTGACCAAGGAGACTGTTGCCGCCTGCTATGGCGATACGCTGGTCTTTGACGAGAGCGAATGGGAGAAGATCACCGGTTATTTTGCCCGCTCCGGCCGGGTGACCACCCCCAACAACCGCAAGCAGGCCATGGTGCCTGTAAAGGGGCATAAGATCATCAACCACCACGGCACCGCCCCCGGTGCATGGTTTGAGCAGGAGGGCCGCTGTGCTGTCCTGATGCCGGGCGTGCCCAGTGAGATGAAGGCCATGTGGAACGAGAGCGTCCGCCCCCTGCTGATGATGCGTCAGAACTGCACCCTGCACTCTGTCACCCTGCGGGTGTTGGGCGGCGAGAGCAGCCTGGAATATCAGGTGCGTGATCTGCTGGAAAACGCCAACCCGACTGCCGCTATCTACTGCAAGACCGGTGAGTGCGAGATCCGCATCACTGCCCGGGCTGCTTCCGATGCGGAAGGCGAAAAAATGTGCCGGGAATATGCCAAAAAGTTCTATGATCTGCTGGGCGATGCGGTGTATGATGAGGATGTGGCCGGGCTGGAGGAGACACTGGTGCGCACCTTAAAGGAAAAGGGGCTCACAATCTCCACCGCCGAGAGCTGCACCGGCGGGCTGATCGCACAGCGCATCACCTCGGTGCCGGGCTCCAGTGAAGTGTTCGGCTACGGCTTTGTGACCTATTGGGAGGCCGCCAAGGCCAGGCTGGTGGGCGTGGAACCGGATGTCATTGCAAAGTACAATGTGGTGTCGGCCCCTGTGGCTGCCCAGATGGCGCTGGGGGCCGCACAGGCCGCCGGTGCTGAGATCGGCATCAGCGTGACCGGTGTGGCCGGGCCGACCGGCGGAGATGCCCTTCGCCCGGTGGGCACGGTGTATCTGGGCGCGGCCCGGGGTGAGACGGTGTATGTGAAAAAGCTGTCCGTCTCCCGGCCCGACCGTGCATTGGTGCGTGCCCGCGCCGCGCAGGCCGCCCTGGAGCTGGCCCTGCGGCTGGCACAGGGAAAAGTTCCCGCAGGCACAGAGCCCCTTGCTCGGGACGCACAGCACAGCGCCGAAGCGCTGGACAAGCTGAACGAGGTGTTCCTGGGCCACTAAAAGGCAGGGGGAATGCAGGTTGACACAGCAACAGGAGACCGGGTGTGTGCTGCGGCTGTTTGGTGCGCAGTCCACAGCGGTGGGCAAAACGGTGGAAAACTTTCCGCCCCAGTGGCGGGCTGCGGCCCAGTGGAAGAGCCGAGGTGCGGAAACGCTGGTGGCCCTGCAGGCGCAGAGCCCTTCCGGGCTGAAAAAGGCCGCGCAGGCCCTGCGGCAGGCGTTTTCGGCAGACCTGTACGGGGCAGGGGAGACCACTCTGCCTGCTGCCGTGGTGGAGGCGCTGGAACGGCACGATAAGCTGCTCATCTGCGCGGATGCTGCCGCCGGTGCCCTGCTGGAAGCCCGGCTTGAGAACCTGCCCGGGGCCGAGAAGGTCTTTGATTTTGGTGCGGTGAGCTATGCCAACCCCAAGACCGGCCCGCTGATCGAAAAGCGTGCCCGTGCCCGCCTGCCCAAGGACTGCACCGACCCGCTCCGACAGGCGCTGGCCCGGGCTCAGGCTGCCCGCCGCGTGGTGGGGGCGGATCTCTCTGCCGCCTGTGCCGAGCGGGAAAATGATTGTGTGCTGGTGCTCAGCTGCAGGAAGGG
Source organism: Faecalibacterium hominis (ex Afrizal et al. 2022) (assembly GCF_049545105.1). Lineage (NCBI taxonomy): Bacteria > Bacillati > Bacillota > Clostridia > Eubacteriales > Oscillospiraceae > Faecalibacterium > Faecalibacterium hominis (ex Afrizal et al. 2022). The sequence goes on from NZ_CP186860.1 coordinate 2,754,888, forward strand.
CTGCTTTCTGCGCACCGTCCCAGCGGGGGAGAACCCCGCCCTCTGGCTGCTGGATATCATCCGGCGCACGGCGGCAAACAAGCCTCAGGCTGAGGGGACGGGTTTCCTGCCTGCCTGCAGGGCTGCAAAGAAGGATGTTCTGCCCAGCCCCCAGCCCAAGCGGCATCCCCTGCGCCGGGTGTGCATGACGCTGCTGGTGCTGGCTCTGCTGGCGGCTCTCGCCGCGGTGGGGGCGTGGAAATATACCAACGGCAATTTCTACGCCCTGCCGGAACAGCTGCGCGCTCTGCTGACGGAGCACGTTCCCCGCCCGGGGGCGACATTGGTATAGGACCGACCCTCTCCGTCATTGCTGCGCAATGCCGGAGAGGGTCTTTTTTTCTAAATTAACAGAAAGTTCACCCAAAAAACGGATAAAATCTATCCATCGGGTTTGACGGGTTTTCAGCTTTGGTGTATCATATAAACAGTATGTGGTTTTTCCGCTGTTGGGCGGCCTGCCGCCCCGATTTTTGATAGATGAGGTGTAACAATGTCCCTTGCTGAAAAACTCTTTGGCAGCTTCTCTGACCGGGAGCTGAAAAAGATCAATCCCATTACCAAAAAGGTGCTGGCACTGGAAACAAAGTATCAGCCGATGTCCGATGCCGAGCTGCAGGCGCAGACCCCGGCCCTGAAAGAGCGGCTGGCAAACGGCGAGACGCTGGATGATATCCTGCCCGATGCCTTTGCTGTCTGCCGCGAAGCTGCCTGGCGTGTGCTGGGCATGAAGCACTTCCCTGTGCAGATCATGGGCGGCATTGCCCTGCACCGCGGCTCCATTGCCGAGATGCAGACCGGTGAAGGCAAGACCCTGGTGGCCACCCTGCCCGCCTACCTGAACGCCCTGACCGGCGAGGGCGTGCACATCGTCACCGTCAACGATTACCTGGCCAAGCGCGACAGCGAGTGGATGGGCAAGCTCTACCGCTGGCTGGGTCTGAATGTCGGCCTGATCGTGCAGGGCATTGATGGCGATGCCCGCCGCCGTGCCTACAACGCCGATATCACCTACGGCACCAACAATGAGTACGGTTTCGACTACCTGCGCGACAACATGGTGACCTATAAGGACAACATGGTGCAGCGCGGCCACGCCTTTGCCATCGTCGATGAGGTGGACTCCATCCTGATCGATGAGGCCCGCACCCCTCTGATCATCTCCGGCAAGGGCGAGGATTCCTCCAGCCTGTACACTCAGGTGGACCGCTTCGTCCGTACCCTGCACAAGAGTGTTGTGGTCGAGCTGGAAGATAAGGTGGAGGCCGATGAGCAGACCGACGGCGATTATGTCGTGGACGAAAAGCACAAGACCTGCACCCTGACCGCCAAGGGCATCCAGAAGGCCGAGGAATACTTCAAGGTCGAGAACCTGGCTGCCGCGGAGAACATGACCCTGGCCCACCACATCGATCAGGCCATCAAGGCTTACGGCGTGATGCAGAAGGATATCGACTATGTCGTGAAGAATGGCGAGGTCATCATTGTGGACGAGTTCACCGGCCGCCTGATGATCGGCCGCCGCTACAACGAGGGCCTGCATCAGGCCATTGAGGCCAAGGAGGGCGTGAAGATCGCCGCCGAGAGCAAGACGCTGGCGACCATCACCTTCCAGAACTACTTCCGCATGTACAAGAAGCTGTCCGGCATGACCGGTACCGCCAAGACGGAGGCCACCGAGTTCACCGAGATCTACGGCCTGAACATCGTCACTGTGCCCACCAACCGCCCCAACATCCGCAAGGATTACCCGGACGCGGTCTACAAGACCGTCAACGGCAAGTACAAGGCTGTTATCGAGCAGGTGCTGGAATGCCACAAGAACGGCCAGCCGGTTCTGGTGGGTACCGTCAGCGTGGAAAAGAGCGAGACGCTGGCCAAAATGCTGCAGAAGTACACCCGCGATTTCAATGTCCTGAACGCCAAGAACCACGAGCGCGAGGCTGAGATCGTGGCGCAGGCCGGCAAAAAGGGTGCCATCACCATTGCCACCAACATGGCAGGCCGTGGTACTGATATCATGCTGGGCGGCAACGCCGAGTTCATGGCCAAGGCCCAGATGCGCAGGGAACACTTCTGTGAGAACCTGCTCGACCCCGAAAAGCCGCAGGATGCCGACCCGAATGCGGTGGAGCTTCTGCTGACTGAGGCCGACGGCCACGGCGACACCAACGATGAAAAGATCCTGGCGGTGCGGAAACGGTTTGAGGAGCTGTATGCCCAGTACAAGCCGGCCATCAGCGCCGAGGCAGAGGAAGTGCGCAAGGCCGGTGGTCTGTTCATCATCGGTACGGAGCGGCACGAGAGCCGCCGCATCGATAACCAGCTGCGCGGCCGTGCAGGCCGTCAGGGCGACCCCGGCGCGTCCCGCTTCTACCTGAGCCTGGAAGATGACCTGATGCGCCTGTTCGGCGGTGACCGCGTTTCCAGCCTGATGGATACCCTCAAGCTGGACGAGGATACCCCCATTGAGAACCGGATGATCACCAGCACGCTGGAGAGTGCCCAGAAAAAGCTGGAGGGCCGGAACTTTGAGATCCGTAAGAACGTGCTGAAGTACGACGATGTGATGAACCAGCAGCGTGAGATCATCTACGGCCAGCGCCGCAAAGTGCTGGACGGCGAGGATATCAGCAATGAGATGCACAATATGCTGCGGGAGAACATTGATTCCAGCTGCAAGCAGTTCCTGGCCGGAGATGTGAAGGACGAGTGGGACTTTGGTGCCCTGCGCCGCCACTATCAGGGCTGGCTGACCACCGATGCCGACTTCCACTACACCGTGGCCGATTACGACAGCCTCTCCCAGAAGGGCATCGCCGATCTGCTCTACGACCGCGGAATGCAGATCCTGCAGGCCAAGGAGGTGCGGTACGGCGCACCGGTCATGCGTGAGCTGGAGCGCATCTGCCTGCTCAAGTGCGTGGACCGGATGTGGATGGATCACATCGACAACATGGATCAGCTGCGGCAGGGCATTTCTCTGCGCGGCTACGGCCAGAAGGATCCCGTGGTGGAGTACCGCATCGAGGGCTTTGATATGTTCGACCAGATGGTGGATTCCATCCGGGAGTCCAGCATCAAGATGCTGCTGACCATCGAGGTGCGGCAGGCCGGTGCAGCCCCCAAACGGGAGCAGGTGGCCAAGCCCACCGGCGAGGGCTTTGTGCCCGGCAACGGCGCGCCCGGTGTCAAGGGTGCCCCCAAGGGCCAGCCTGTCCGGGTCATCAAGATCGGCCGCAATGATCCCTGCCCCTGCGGCAGCGGTCTCAAGTGGAAAAAGTGCACCTGCGCCCAGTACCACCCCGAAGGAAGCAACGGCGGGGAAAATTGAGCTGGTAACTAAAAATAGTTGCAAGTAGAGAAAAACGTGCTATACTGGAAGTGGGATGAGGATATGGGGCAGAAAGAAAAGCTGATCGAGCGGCTGAAAGCCAAGCCAAAGACTTTTACCTTTGATGATGCCGAAAGCCTGCTGCGATATTTTGGGTATGAGCGCTCCAACAAGGGCCGTACCAGCGGTTCCCGCATTGTGTTCGTATCGGAACAGTATCCACCGATCTTGATGCATAAACCCCATCCCCGAAAAGAACTGCTGGAATATCAGGTCAAGCAATTGATTCAAATTCTGGAACAGGAGGGACTTCTGTGAATAACACGATGGAGTACAAGGGCTATGTTGGCAGTGTGGAGTTCTCGGAGGAAGATGGCCTGTTTTATGGCAAGGTCATGGGGATCCGGGCTCTGATCTCTTACGAGGGCAGCACCGCTGCAGAGCTGGTAAATGATTTCCACGGTGCAGTGGATGATTATCTGGCATTGTGCGAGGAAAACCACACCGAACCGGAACGTGCCTATAAGGGGAGCTTCAATGTCCGCATTTCCCCGGAATTGCACAAGCAGGCGGTCATTTTTGCAATGGCCCACAATATGAGTCTGAACAGTCTGGTGGAAAATTCCATTGAACAGGCTGTCCATGCAGGCTGAAAATCAAATAGAACGGGAGCTGACTGAAATGTTGACTGCAAAAGAACTGCTGGGCCGTGCCCAGGCGCTGGAACCCCAGCTGGTGGAGTGGCGGCGCACCCTGCACCGTCACCCGGAGGTGGGCTTTGATCTGACCCAGACCAAGGCACTGGTGAAAAAGGCCCTGACCGAGATGGGCTACGAGCCCAAGGACTGCGGCAAGGCCGGTGTCATTGCGCTGGCAGGCGGCAAAAAGCCCGGCAAGACCATCCTGCTGCGGGGCGATATGGATGCCCTGCCCATTCAGGAAGAATCCGGCGTGGATTACGCTTCCGAGGTGCCGGGCAAGATGCACGGCTGCGGCCACGATATGCACACGGCAATGATGCTGGGGGCCGCCCAGCTGCTCAAGGAGCACGAGGACGAGATCGAGGGCACCGTCAAGCTGGAGTTCCAGCCCGCCGAGGAGATCTTCCAGGGCTCCCCCGATATGATCGCCAACGGCCTGCTGGAAAACCCCAGGGTGGATGCGGCGGTCATGTTCCATGTGCTGGGCGGAATGCCCATCCCCGCCGGTGTGGTGCTGGTGCCTGCCTGCGGCGGCATCACCATGGCAAGCTGTGAGCAGTATCACATCATCGTCCACGGCAAGGGCGGCCACGGCTCCATGCCGGAAAAGTGTATCGACCCCATCACGGCGGCGGCACACATCCACATTGCCTTGCAGGAGATCAACAGCCGGGAGCTGGATGCCCACAGCTTTGGCGTGTTCACCACCGGCCGCTTCCAGGCAGGCGCGGCCTCCAACGTCATCCCGGATTCCGCCGAGATGTGGGGTACCATCCGCACCACCGACCCCGAGGGCGCAGTGACGGAGCTGCTGCACAAGCGGATGACCGAGATCGTGCAGGGGGTGGCCACGGCCTACCGCTGCACCGCCGAGATCACTTTCAGTGATTACTGCCCCTGCATGGTGGTGGACAAGGAGCTTGCCGGCAACGCCCTGACCTATATGGGTGAGCTGCTGGGCAAGGGCGCAATGGATATGACCCCGATGACCGGCGGCAAGCCCGGCGGCGGCAGCGAGGATTTCGCGTTCGTCAGCCATGAGGTGCCCACCGTGAGCATGTTCCTGACGGCGGGCAACGCCAACGAGGGTTACACCTACGGCCAGCATCACCCCAAGGTGAAGTTTGATGACAGTGTCCTCTTTGAGGGCAGCGCGGCCTATGCCTATATGGCCCTGCGCTGGCTGCAGGAGCACAAGTGATCGGATAAAAACGAAGACCTCCTCTGGAAACGGCCAGAGGAGGTCTTTCTATATTATGGGCAAAAAGGCCGAGCAACGGAAAAGCCTTTGCCTTATAAATCTGTCTTGTCTGCCTGCTCGATCAGGCTTCCAGGAACACTTTGCGCAGGGAGGTGTTGGTCTCCACGATCTTCACCAGCAGCACGCCCAGCACGGTGCAGCTGATGAGCTCACCGATGCCGACGGAGATACCGTTGGTGATGCAGGCCAGCCACAGCGGAGCGGAGGAAGAAGGATCTGGGAACATGACAGCGATCTCAATGCCGATGATGACAGCATTGAAGAGCACGGGCGGCAGGGAAGGCACGATGGCCAGACCCTTGAAGCGGACGTTCCGCAGTTTGTAAGTCACAACACAGGCCAGCAGGGTGGCCAGGGTGCCAAAGATAACATCCACGATGGTGGAGCCCAGCAGGTTTGCCAGGAAGCAGCCCAGCACCACGCCCACGATGTACTCGGCACCGAACACGGGCAGCAGGCAGAGGGCCTCGGCAACACGCACCTGCACTGCACCGTAGGAGAACGGCTGCAGCGCCATGCAGAGCACCACATAGAGAGCTGCGACCACAGCGCAGCGGGCCAGTTTGCGGACAGTAAAATTCTGATTCATAACAATACTCCGGCGGATGAATTTTGACCGCACAGGGACCGCCAGCCCTATGGGTTTGGCCCGGCATGGTTCGAGACACGCCGGGGAGCCTAAAATCCTAAGTTGCTCTTTCAGGTTGCCGCGCAAAAGCACAGCAAAAGGGAGTATAGCATAAATTGCCGCAAAATGCAACGGCCTGCAAACAAAAAAGAACTGCCGCAGTGGGCAGTTCTCAGAAAAAACTCAGCGTGCGTGGCCAACGTAGACCAGAGCAATGGTGTCGGGGCCGGTGTTGGCGGAAACAACGCCGCCCAGCGGGAAGGTGATGAGCGGGTCCTTGCCGAACGCCTTGCGGCAGGCCTTGATCAGATCATCCTTCTGGGGAATGTTGGTGTGGCCGATCATATAATCAAAGTCCTCCACACCCTCGCTGCGCTTTTTGGCCAGCTCCACCATGGCGGGCACGACCTTGTCATCGCCGCGCACCTTGGCCTCCACTTTGGTCTTTCCGTCGATCAGGGTGATGATGGGGCGGATGCCCATCAGCTCGCCCATGACAGCGGCGGCGGCAGAGATGCGGCCGCTCTTCTTCATCTGCTTCAGGCTGTAAGGTCCGAGGACGATCTCCATCTTGTCCATCTGGGTCTCGAACTCCTGAATGACGTGGCTGATCTCCGCACCATTCTGCAGCTTGCGCGCCATCTCGCAGACATACCAGCCAAAGGGCATGGAGTAGGTGTGCGGGTCCAGCAGATGGATCCGCAGGTGGTGCTCCGGGCGCTCCTCCCGCAGCATCCCCTGGGCCATCACGGCGTTGTTGTAGGTGGAGGAGCCGCTGCGGTTGATGGGTACATGGATCACATCGGTGTAGCCCTCGTCCACATACTGGCAGTACTTTTCGCAGAACTGGATGGGGGTGATGGCAGCCGTGGAGGGAATGCCCTTGGCGGCGCGCATCTTTTCGTAGAACTCCTCATTGGTGCAGCTCTCACGCTCGATATAGTCTACATCATCCAGCAGGATGTGAAAGCTCATAATATCAATGCCGTACTTCTCGGCCAGCTCCTGCGGGATATCGCAGGAGGAATCGGTCAGGATCGCGATCTTGCTCATAATGTCCCTCATTTCCATTCATATTCTCGCAGGCGGCCATGATCCAGCAGCTCCGGGAAATCCCACTGGCGCAGGACCTCGTACACACCCACAGCCACACTGTTGGAAAGGTTCAGGCTGCGGCAGGTATCCCGCATGGGCATCCGGATGCAGTGTTCCTGATTGGCCGCCAGCAATGCCTCAGGCAGGCCGGCATCCTCCCGCCCGAACACAAGGTAGGCCCCGTCCGGGTACTGGATGTCGGTGTAGCGCTGAGGTGCTTTGGTGGTAAAGTAGTAGAACGGGCCTTTGTTCCGGGCAAAGAAATCCTTCAGCCCATCATAGTAATTGATGTCGAGGTAGTGCCAGTAGTCCAGCCCGGCATGCTTGAGCTTTTTGTCATCGATGGCAAAGCCCATGGGCCCCACCAGATGCAGGCGGCAGGCCGTGCAGGCACAGGTGCGGGCCACGTTGCCGGTGTTCTGGGGGATGCGCGGCTCTACCAGAACGATGTTCAGGGTCGGTTTTTCGCTCATGGCGGCCTCCTCAGTCATTCCAGCTCACCGGGCAGAGCCGGGGCAGCAGGGGCTCGAACCAGACACCGTACCGGGTGTCCTGATCGGCGGGGGTCTGCTGAATGGCCAGCGAGACGAACTCGGCGGCGTTGTCGGCAGCGGCGCTCAGGGCGTTGCCCTGGATCAGCGAGCCAATGAGCACGGCACCGTACAGGTCACCCGTGCCCGGGAAGCTGCGGCTGATGTGCAGCTTTTTGATGACGAAGCGCTCGCGGCCGGAGCCTGCGCAGCCGATGTACTTGCCCAGTGCGAGGCCGGTGACCACCGCGCTGGGGGCCAGTGTCAGCAGCTCGTCGGCCAGCGCCTGAGCGGAAGCGTCATCGAATGCGTCGGTCTGGGGCTCCCGCTCCAGCAGCAGGGCGGCCTCGGTGGCGTTGGGCAGGATCAGGTCTGCCCGGCGGCAGAGCCCGCGCATCCGGTCGATGAGAGCCGGGGTCACTGTGGAGTAGGCCTTGCCGTTGTCCCCCATCACAGGGTCCACCACCTTGCGGGCAGCGGGCCAGAGGTCGAACGCCTTTTCAGCCAGCGCCACCTGCTCCTCGCCGCCTAAGTAGCCGGTGTAGATACAGTCAAACTCCACACCCAGCTCCCGGTAGTGCTTCAGAGCGGCCAGCCCGTAGGCGGCACCGTCCAGCCGTGCCGGTGTGCCCAGACCGCCCGTGTGGGTGGAGAGCACCACAGTGGGCAGGGCCACAGGCTGGCAGCCCATAACGGACAGCACCGGCAGGATGACCGCCAGGCTGCACCGGCCCATGCCGGAAAGGTCGTGAATGCAGAGAATTTTTTTCGGTTCAGTCGGTTTCAACAAAAAGGATCCTCCTTTGCGCCATCCACGGGCCGCACAGGACCCAGTTTCTCAGCGTATGATACAGTATACCACATTTTGCGGGACAAAAAAAGCGCATACCGGATTCTTTACAGGAAATACTAGCCACAGCGGCAAAAAATCACACAGTGGAAAGGAGAGAGCCACATGAAAAACACAAATCGTCAGCCTTCCTCCGGCAGTGTTCTGCTGGGCATGGCGGCAGGCGCAGCCCTGGGGGCCGTGGGCACCATGGCAATGGCACAGAACCAGCGGCAGGTCAAGCGCACCGCACGCAAGCTGGCCAAGGGCGCGGAACGCGCCATGAGCCAGCTGGATACCATGGTCACGGATCTCGTGGAGCGCAGGATGGGCCTGTGAGGAAAAACAAAAAGGCAGGGCCCGCGGGCTCTGCCTTTTTGCTTGCCATTTACTTCTGGTTCCAGATACACATCCGGGCGCTGGTGTTGATCTCGCCCAGGACCTGCAGGTCCATCTGAATGTTGCAGGTCACAAGGACCGATTTGTTCACATCGCTGCCGGTGAGCACCGAGGCGGGCAGGTTCTTGATGGTGAGCACCGCCGTGGTCTTGTTGAAATCACCGGTCAGGGTGCCGTCGTAGGTCACGTCACCGATGGTCAGGCCGGACAGATAGCCGGTGACACCCAGCTTGGATACCTGCATGACCGGCAGGGTCAGGGTGTAAGTGCCGTTGGCCTGCCGGGTGAGGGTGGCGGTGCGGTTGGAATCGATGCCGCTGTTGGCCATGGATTCCTTATCGGAGCGTTCTTTCCAGAATTTCACACCGACATTCTGGCTGCTGGCGGCACCGGCACTGACGGCCAGCACCAACAGCAGCACCAGCGAGATCAGCGCTGCGCCGGAGCGTTTGAATGTATTTTTCATAAAGATCAACCTTTCCTGGCCGCGCGTGTGCGGCCTGCTCTGGTGTCCTGTTGGGGCAGAACACAGGGTTTGTCAACGCTAAAATATCACGCCAGCGATAATATGTCAATCTGCTTCGTGAGCTTTTCACAAAAAAGTTTCACTTATGAAATCAAAAAGTAGAAAAAATATCCGCTCCCCTGTGCGGGAAGCGGATATTGTAAAACCTCTCAGGCTCTTTGCGCCAGATCCCGTAATAGGGGAGGCAAGCCGCAGGTGACGGAGAGATTACAGTTCAAAATTGGGGTCGTCCTTCAGAACGTGGATCTCGCTCATATAGGGGCTCTGCTCAGGGTCAGTGAAGGGAGCTTCCTTCATATACTTGTTCAGCTGGATGGCGGTGCGTGCGGGGTCGGCAATGGTGCCTGCGCCGCCGATGCAGCCGCCGGGGCAGCCCATGCCCTCCAGCAGGTAACCGTTGTACTTGCCGGCCTTGGCCAGCATCAGCAGCTTCTTGCAGTCGGCCAGACCCTGTGCAGAGGCGATCTTGACCTCCATATCGGGGTGCCATTCCTTGATCTTGTTGGCAACGGCATTGGCAACGCCGCCGGACTGTGCGAAGCCGCGGCCTGCAGCAGAGGCGGAGCAGAGTGCTGCCTCGTTCTCATCCACTTCCAGCAGATCGATGTCCAGATCCTTGCCCTCGATGATGCCGGCCAGCTCCTCAAAGGTCAGCACAAAGTCCACGTCAGAGCGGACGGTGCGGCGGGAAGCTTCCAGCTTCTTGGCGGCGCAGGGGCCGATGAAGCACATGCGGGCGGTGGGGTCTTTCTGCTTCATCATGCGGGCGGTGAACACCATGGGGGTCATGGTCATGGAGATGTTCTTGGCCAGAGCGGGGAAGGCGGTCTTTGCCATCATGCTCCATGCCGGGCAGCAGGAGGTGGCCATGAAGTCCAGCTTCCCGGGAACTTCCTCCAGGAAGTCGTGGGCCTCGTCCACGGTGCACAGGTCAGCACCAATGGCAACCTCCACCACATCGTAGAAGCCGATGGCCTTCAGGGCAGCCTTCAGCTTACCGGCAGAAGCCAGAGAGGGGAACTGGTTGACGAAGGCGGGAGCAACCAGAGCGTAGATGCGGTCGCCGCGGTTGAAGCCCTGGATCAGCTGATAAATCTGGCCCTTGTCGGCAATGGCACCGAAGGGGCAGTTCACCAGACACTGACCGCAGGAAACGCACTTGCTGTAATCGATCTCGGCACGGCCCAGCTCGTCAGAGTGGATCGCACCCATGCCGCAGGCAGCGGCGCAGGGACGCTCGGTCTTGACGATGGCGTTGTAGGGGCAGACAGTGGCACAGCGGCCGCACTTGATGCACTTTTCCTGATCGATGATGGAACGGCCGCTCTCCCAGGTGATGGCCTTCTTGGGGCAGACTTCCATACAGGGGTGGGCCAGACAGCCCTGGCACAGGTCAGAGACCTTGACCAGCTTCTCGGGGCAGCGGTTGCAGGCAAACTTGATCACGTTTACCAGCGGGGGATCATAGTACTTATCGGCAATGGAAGCATCCTCCAGGCCGGAGACCACACTGTTGTGCTCATCCATGCGGCGGGTGGGCAGGCCCATGGCCAGACGGACGCGCTCCTCGACGATGGCGCGCTCCAGGAAGATGTCCTTGCGCAGCTTGCCTTCCTCACCGGGGATGATGGTGTAAGGGATCTTGCGCATCAGGTGGTTGGCCTGCTCGCCCTTGACGTTGGCGTAAGCCATGCGGGCAACCTCGGTAAACACCTGACGGCGGATCTGGATGACCGTGGTATTGATTCCTCTAAAACTCATTCCAATCTCTCCTTGTTCAGAAACAGAAAACATCCCGTCCCACACTGGACTGCGGCAGGCGGAATTTGCTTTGCTCCGGGTCAGCTGGTGCCGCACCGCTGCAACCGGCGCTCTGACCCGGATATCCAATTTTATTTTAACATAAACGGGCCTGCGTGAAAAGAGAAAATTTCAAATATGTTAAAGAATTAGCAAATAGTACAGGATGCACAAGAATTAACGAACTTTTTTAGCAGAGTGCTGCACGGACGCGCTCGCCATCGTACTCGCCCAGCCTGACGTGAACGATCTCGCCGCTCTTGTGGCCGGGGGCAGAGACCACCACCGGGATGTACAGCCGGGTGTAGCCTGTGAACAGCGTCTCGGAGAGGGGCGTTTCCAGCAGGACCTCGTCCTCGGTGCCGACATGAGCGGCCAGTACTTCCCGGCGGATCTCCTCGGCCAGCGCGTTCATCTCGCGGCTGCGGGCCTGCTTCTCCCGCTCATGCACCTGCGCCGGAAAATCATAAGCCGGGGTGCCGCTGCGGCGGGAGTAGGGGAACACATGGACCTTCAGGAAGCCGATCTTCCGGAGGAAGGCACAGCTTTCCTCAAAGTCGGCCTGGGTCTCACCGGGGAAGCCGCAGATGCAGTCGGTGGTAAAGCTGACAGGGCGCTCCCCATAGGCGGCGCGGATCTGGTCCACCACCTGGGCGTACTGCTCTGCGGTGTAGACCCGGCGCATCCGGCGCAGGGTGGAGGTACAGCCGCTCTGCAGGCTGAGGTGGAACTGGGGGCAGAGCTTTTCCACCGCTGCCAGCCGGGTGATGAACTCCGGGGTCAGCATGTCGGGGTCCAGGCTGCCCAGACGGATCCGCTCGATGCCCTCCACCTGAGCGCATTTTTCCACCAGATCCACCAGATTGGTCCCGGTGTCCAGACCGTAGCTGGGCAGGGAAATGGCGCTGAGCACGACCTCGCGGTAGCCGGAGGCGGCCAGCTGGCGCAGCTCCTTCAGGATGCTGTCCTCGGCGCGGCTGCGCACCGGGCCGCGGGCGCGGGGGATGACGCAGTAGGCACACTGGCGGTTGCAGCCGTCCTCCACCTTGATAAAGGCGCGGGTGTGGGTCTCGAACCGCTCCACGGGCAGCTCCTCAAACAGCTCGCCCCGCTGGTGGGGCGTAACGGCAACGATACGCTCGTGGCCGTCCAGCAGCTTGAGCACATTGTCCAGGATGGCCTTGCGGTCTCCGTTGCCGCAGACGAGGTCGGCCTCCATGAACTGGGCAGCTTCCTCGGGGAAAGCCTGAGGATAGCAGCCGGTGAGCACGGTCACGGCACCGGGATTTTCGCGCTTGGCGCGGCGCAGCCACTTGCGGCTCTTCTGGTCACCGAAGTTGGTCACGGTGCAGCTGTTCACCACAAAAACATCCGCTTCTTCGCCCTCCGGCACGATGGTGAAGCCAGCGCCCCGGAACATCTGCTCCAGCGCGCCGGTCTCGTTCAGGTTGACCTTGCAGCCAAGGGTATAAAAACAAACTCGCATAAAAATCCTCTCAGATAAACGGTCTCGCCCTCTCCGTCAGCGCTGACGCGCTGCCACCTCTCCCGAAGGGCGAGGCTTTGGCAATCCATGCAAAGTTACTGGTTTTGTCAAAAGCTCTCCCTTTGGGAGAGCTGGACGCGAAGCGGCCTGAGAGGGTGAGCCAGCTAAAGTGTTTATAAACTCTCCTATTATAGCAGATTTTCCTCCCGTAGAAAAGGGCATTGACCCCTCTTTTTTTGCATAGAATGCAACCAGAGACTTTACGCGGGGAGGTACGAGGAATGGAACGGAGAAATTTGGCCCTGCTCTGCGCGGGGGTGCTCTGCTTCTGGCTGTTTGCGCTGGCTGTGGGTACGGCACAGGGGGCCGGGCTGCGGGTGGCCATTGGGGGAACGGGACCGGCAGTGCAGGCGGATGCCCCGGCGGTGCTGACGGCGGCTCCGGCCAACAGCGGGCTGCAGCTGGAATGCCGGGCGGCAATCCTCATGGAACCGGAGACAGGCCGTGTGCTCTACGAGAAAGCACCGGATGAGCGGATGCCCATTGCTTCCATCACCAAGCTGATGACCCTGCTGCTGACCTTTGAGGCCATCCGCGGTGGAAAACTGACCCTCGATACCCCCGTGCCGGTGAGCGAACACGCTTACCACATGGGCGGCAGTCAGATCTGGCTGGAGCCCGGGGAGCAGTTCACGCTGGACGAGATGCTGCGGGCCATCTGCGTTTCCTCAGCCAACGATGCCGCTGTGGCAGTGGCCGAGCTGGTGGGCGGCAGCGAGCCGGTGTTCGTGGAACAGATGAACGCCCGGGCGGCGGAGCTGGGGATGACCAACACCACCTTCCGGAACGCCTGCGGGCTGGACACCGAGGGCCATCTCTCCACGGCGCGGGATGTTGCCGTTCTGAGCCGGTACCTTCTCAATACCTGCCCGGAGCTGCTGCACTATACCGGCATCTGGACGGACAGCCTGCGGAACGGCCAGACCCAGCTGGTGAACACCAACAAGCTCCTGCGCCGGTACAGCGGCATCACCGGGCTCAAGACCGGCACCACCAGCGGGGCGGGGGTCTGCATCAGCGCCAGCGCCACCCGGGACGGCCTGACCCTGATCGCCGTGGTGCTGGGGTCACCCTCCAGCGCCGACCGGTTCCACTCCGCCACCACCCTGCTGGACTACGGTTTTGCCAACTATGCCGCCGCCCCGCTGCCCACCCTGCCGGAGCGCCCGCTGGCGTTGGCCGTAAAGGGCAGCGCCGAGGACAGCGTGCCGCTGGATTACGCCGCCCTGCCCGAGACGATCCTGATAGAGAAGGGAACGGCCTCTGCCCTGCGGGCTGAGCTGACCCTGCCCGAGGCGCTGGAAGCCCCCGTGGAAAAGGGGCGGACGGTGGGAAAGGTGAGCATTTTTCAGGATGATACCTTATTGAATGAATACGAAGTAAAAGCGGCCGCGGATGCCCCGCTGCTGACCTTTGGCGGCGCGCTGGAGCTGTTGTGGCAGTGCCTGCTGGGAGCATAGCGGGCAAAAGAAACACATCACCGAATAAAAGCGGTTAGCAGGAACAAAGCAGCGTTGGCGGGCCTGAACAAAAGATGTCAGGACAGCCAAAAGAACACTATTAAAATTGTATGAAATCCGGGGATTTTGGCCTTGACTTTGCACGATTGGAACGGTACACTTATACTAACAAAACCCTCAGGGAGCACGTCCCGTAAAAACGTTTGGAGGTTCTGATAGAATGAGCGTCGTTCTGAATACAAAGCACCTCTCCAGTTTTATCAACGAAGAGGAATATAAGGCCATTTATCCTCAGGTGGAAGCGGCTCACAACCAGCTGGAAGCCAAGAATGGCCCCGGCAATGATTTCCTGGGCTGGATGTACCTGCCCCGCGATTACGACAAGGAAGAGTTTGCCCGCATCAAGGAAGCTGCCAAGAAGATCCGTGAGGACTCCGAGGTGCTGGTGGTTGCCGGCATCGGCGGCAGCTATCTGGGTGCCCGCGCTGTGATCGAGGCCGTCAAGGGCCTGTACCACAACGAGCTGGAGGATGGCCCCAAGATCTACTTCTGCGGCAACAGCATCAGCCCCAGCTATCTGAATGATATCATTGCTCTGTGCAAGGGCAAAAAGTTCTCCATCAATGTCATCTCCAAGTCCGGTACCACCACCGAGACCAGCCTGGCGTTCCGCGTTCTGCGCAAGCTGCTGGAGGATGAGATGGGCGTTGAGGAAGCCAACAAGCGCATCTATGCCACCACGGACCGTGCCAAAGGCACCCTGAAGCAGCTGGCTGACGCGCAGGGCTGGCCCACCTTCGTGGTTCCTGACGATGTGGGTGGCCGCTACTCCGTTCTCTCCGCTGTGGGCCTGCTGCCCATCGCTGCCGCCGGGATCAGCATCGACGAGCTGATGAAGGGCGCATCCGATGCCATGGAGCGCTTCTCCGTGCTGAGCCCGGACAACGACGCTTACAAGTATGCCGCCATCCGCAACATCCTGTACCGCAAGGGCAAGGCTGTTGAGATCCTGGAGTGCTACGAGCCCAACTTCACCCTGATGAACGAGTGGTATAAGCAGCTGTTCGGCGAGAGCGAGGGCAAGGACAACAAAGGCCTGTTCCCCGCAAGCTGCATCTTCTCCACCGACCTGCACTCCATGGGTCAGTTCATCCAGGAAGGCTCCCGCATCATGTTCGAGACCATCGTGGATGTGAAAAAGCCTGCGCAGGATCTGTTCATCGAAGAGCTGAAGGGCAACTTCGACGGCCTGAACTTCCTGGCGGACCAGAATATGAGCGTGGTCAACCGCAAGGCCATGGAGGGCACCATCCTTGCCCACACCGACGGCGGCGTGCCTGAGGTACTGATCGAGGTGGACGACCTGACTGCTTATAATGTAGGCTACCTCATCTACTTCTTCTGGCGTGCCTGTGCATGCAGCGGCTACCTGCTGAGCGTGAACCCCTTCAACCAGCCGGGTGTCGAGAGCTACAAGAAGAACATGTTCGCTCTGCTGGGCAAGCCGGGTTACGAGAACCTGACCGCCGAGCTGGAAGCAAAGTTGAAGTAAGCAGGAAACAAAAAATGATCTCCCGCCGCAAGGCGTGGAAAATACAGGAGGACAGAACTATGATTAAACTGATTGTTGGTACCAAGGGCTCCGGCAAGACCAAGGCAATGATCGACCAGATCAATGACGCGGTCAAGACCTCCAAGGGCAACGTCGTCGTCGTGGAAAAAGGCATGAAGCTGACTTACGACATCGCCCCCGCTGCACGTCTGATCGATCTGGATGAGTATAAGATCGCCGGCGGCGAGATGCTGTACGGCTTTGTTGCCGGCCTGATGGCAAGCAACTACGATATCACCGACCTGTACATCGACGGCATCCTGAAGGTGCTGGATCACGATATCAACCGTCTGGGTGCTGTGCTGGACGAGATGGCCGCCATTGCAGGCGATTCCGTCAAGGTCACTGTTACTGTCAGTGCTGACGAGGCTGCTCTGCCCCACGACGTGAAAAAGTACCTGTAATTTTCTGAACTGAGCGCATTCCAACGGGCAGGAAACCGGAAAATCAAAATTTTTTCGGTTTTCTGCCTGTTTTGGTGTTGACAAAGGTTGGCTTTGGCGCTATACTAACAAAGCAGCCTTTTATGAGGTGTACTATGCAATTTGACCTGAGAAAGTTTATCGCAACCGGCACACAGCCTTACCATGCAGAGTTTCCCTGTGATTTGTCTGCACGGGACTTTGCCGGTGCAAGGATCGAACAGCCTGTGACCGCCAGCTTTACCGCTGAGCCGGACGGCGACGAGGTCCGGATGACACTGCGGGCAAAAGCATTGGTGCACGGAGAGTGCGCCCGCTGTCTGGACCCGGTTGAGCGGGAAGAGACAGTTGAAGCGGAGTGGACAGCAAAGGAGCGGGATCTGGATGACCCGGATTTCGAGCTTCCGCTGGACGAAAAAGGACATCTGGATGTGGATGAATGGCTTGCCCAGGAGTTTATGTTCCAGATCCCCACGGTGCTGCTTTGCAGCGCCGACTGCCCGGGGTTATGCCCCCGGTGCGGCAAGAAGAGGGCAGATTGTACCTGCCTGCCGGAGGAAGACAAAGCCGCTCCTGTTGACGCAAGGCTCGCGATCCTCAAATCACTGCTGAACTGAGAAACCCATCAAGGAGGTGCAAAAATATGGCAGTACCTAAGAGACATCTTTCCAAGGCCCGCCGCGACAAGCGTCGCAGCAATGTTTGGAAGCTGGAGGCCCCCGCACTGGTCAAGTGCAGCAACTGCGGCTCTCTGAAGCTCCCCCACCAGGCATGTGGCAACTGCGGTTACTACAAGGGCGAGGAAGTCATCAAGAAGGCCTAATTTGCGCAAAATTGGTGGCACATTGGTGTTATGTTGAGAAGGGGATGGCGCAATGCCTTCCCCTTCTTTCTTTTGTCCGAAACCTCTCCGTCATCCCTGCGGGATGCCACCTCCCCTAATAGGGGAGGCCTTGGCAGCCGGATGAAGCTTACTGGATACGCCAGAGGCTCCCCTACTGGGGGAGCTGGCGGGCGCAAGCCCGACTGAGAGGTTGTACGAAGGCAGATCTAACGGAAAGCAGGTGAAGTGAAAGTGTCTATCAAGATCGACCGCATCGACGCGGGCAGCGAAGCCGAGGCGCTGGGCCTGCAGCCCGGCGATGAGCTGCTGAGCGTGGATGAAAATGAGCTGAACGATACGCTGGACTATGATTTTTATACCGACAGCAGCAGCTTTCACCTGAAGGCAAAGGTTGCCAACGGCATCCGGGAGTGGGATGTCCGGCGCGCGGAGCGCGGCCCCTTTGGATGCGATTTCTCCACCTATCTGGGCGACCAGAAGCATTCCTGCTCCAACCACTGCATGTTCTGCTTCATCGACCAGCTGCCCCCCGGTATGCGCGAGAGCCTGTATTTCAAGGATGATGACGAGCGGCTGAGCTTTCTGTTTGGCAACTACATCACCATGACCAATATGCAGGATCACGAGATCGACCGCATCATCAAGATGCACATCTCGCCCATCAACATTTCGGTGCACACCACCAACCCCCAGCTCCGTGTCCGGATGCTGGCCAACAAGCGGGGCGGCGAGGTGCTCAAGTACCTGCCCCGTCTGGTGGAGGGCGGCATCGCCGTCAACTGTCAGCTGGTGCTCTGTCGGGGCATCAACGATGGCGAAGAGCTTCGCCGCACCCTGGGCGACCTGCTGGAGCTGACCCCCATGGTGCAGAGCATTGCCGCTGTGCCCTGCGGTGTGACGGATTACCGCCAGAATCTGTTCAAGCAGATCCCCTATGATGCCGAGACCAGCGCCGCTGTCATCGACATTATGGAGGAGTTTGGCGATGAGTGCAAGCGCCGCCACGGCAAGCGCATCATCTACCCCAGCGATGAGTGGTATCTCAAGGCGGGGCGGCCCATCCCCCCAGCGGAGTTCTATGAGGACTTTGACCAGCTGGAAAACGGCGTGGGCATGATGCGCCTGTTCGAGGATGAATTCCGGGCAGAGCTGGACAGGCCCCACCGCATCTACGGCACCAAGCAGATCGATGTGGTCACCGGCACCATGGCAGGCCCCCTCATCACTGAGATGATGGACGAGCTCCACCGCCAGTACCCCATGATCGATGTAAAAGTTCACGTTGTCAAGAATAATTTCTTTGGCGGCAACGTGGGCGTGGCGGGGCTTGTCACCGCCACCGATATCATTGCCCAGTGTGAGGGAAAGCTGAAAAGCGGCACCCTGGGCATCCCCGCTGTCATGCTGCGGGAAGAAAAAGATACGTTCCTCGATGATATGACCATTGCCCAGCTGGGCGAACGGCTGGGGGTCAAGGTCGAGGTGCTGCCGGTGGGCGGCGGCGATGAGGCAAAAGCCCTGCTCCGCACCGGCCTGCATATTTCGAGAAGAAGAAGAGCATAACGAAAGGAGGAACCCCCTATGAGCAAACCCATCGTAGCAGTGGTTGGCCGCCCCAACGTGGGCAAGTCCACCCTGTTCAATAAGCTCTGCGGCCAGCGTCTGGCCATCGTGGAGGATACCCCGGGCATCACCCGCGACCGCATTTTTGCAAACTGCGAGTGGAGCGGCCACGAGTTCATGCTGGTGGACACCGGCGGCATCGAGCCCAAGGCGACCGAGGGTATTCTGGCCCACATGCGTGAGCAGGCAGAGATCGCCATTGACACCGCTGACTGCATCATCATGGTGGTGGATGTCCGCGACGGCCTGACCGCCGCCGACGAGGAAGTGGCCCACATGCTGCGCCGCAGCCATAAACCCATCATCCTGGCTGTCAACAAGTGCGATAAGACCGGCGAGGCCCCCATGGAGCTCTACGAGTTCTATAACCTGGGCTTTGACGAGGTGATGCCCATCTCGTCCGTGCACGGTCACGGCACCGGCGACCTGCTGGACGCTGTCTGCGCCCACCTCGATTTCAGCGAGACCGTGGTGGAGGAGGACCGCATCCCCGTTGCCATCATCGGCCGCCCCAATGTGGGCAAATCCAGCCTGACCAACCGCATTCTGGGCGAGAACCGGATGATCGTTGCCAACGAGGCCGGTACCACCCGTGATGCCATTGACACCCCCGTGGACAACGCCTACGGCAAGTTCATCTTTACCGATACCGCCGGTCTGCGCAAGCGGAGCAACATTTCTGACGGCCTTGAACGCTATATGGTCGTGCGTGCACTGGCCGCTGTGGAGCGCAGCCGCGTGGCCCTGATCCTGGTGGATGCCACCGTCGGCTTTACCGAGCAGGACAGCAAGGTGGCCGGTTATGCCCACGAGCAGGGCAAGGCCTGCATCATCGTTGTCAACAAGTGGGATGCTGTGGAGGGCAAGGAGACCAACACCATGGAGCATCAGCGCCGGGATTACGCCGATTGCTTCAGCTTCATGGGGTATGCGCCCATCATCTTCATTTCGGCCCAGACCGGCTATAACGTGAACAAGCTGATGCAGCTGATCCGTGACGTGGATGCCCAGAACGGTGCCCGCGTGCCCACCGGTGTCCTGAACGAGATGCTGGCCCGCGCTACCGCCCGGATGCAGCCGCCCAGTGACAAGGGCCGCCGCCTGAAGATCTTCTACCTGACCCAGGCTTCCACCCGTCCCCCGACGTTTGTGGCCTTCGTCAACTCCAAACAGCTGTTCCATTTCAGCTATCAGCGGTATCTGATCAACCAGATCCGGGAGAACTTTGGTCTGGAACATACGCCCATCCGCCTGGTGATCCGTGAGCGCGGCACCGGCAGCGTCGGCGCAAAAGATGTGTAACAGGGGAGGCGGCTGTTGATGATGACCTTCTTCATCGTTCTGGCTGCCGCTGCGCAGGCTTACCTGCTGGGCAGCGTGGACACCGGCATCCTGGTCAGCAAGTACCTGTACCACGATGATGTCCGCAATCACGGCAGCGGTGCGGCCGGTATGACCAACATGCTGCGCACCTTTGGCAAAAAGGCAGCGGCGCTCACCGCCGCAGGCGATGTGCTGAAAGGCGTTGCCGCTGTCTGCATCGGCCGCTGGCTCTTCGGGTTCCTGCCCGCAGATGCCGCCGTTTCGCCCTATCTGGGCGTGTATCTGACTGCCATTCTGGCCGTGGTGGGCCACACCAAGCCCATCTATTTCGGCTTCAAGGGCGGCAAGGGCGTGCTGGTGGCGGGAGGGGCCATCCTGGCGATCCAGCCCATCCTCCTGCCGGTGCTGACCGTTGTTTTTCTGCTCTGCCTTGTGCCCACCGGCATGGTGTCGCTGGGCAGCATTGCAATGGCGGCATCCTATCCGGTGCTGACCCTCATCTACGGCCTGCTCAAGGGCTTTGCCGTTGGCGACCTCATCGTCTGCGTGGTGGGAGCTGCCATCATGGGCGGCATGGTCATCTGGATGCACCGGGCCAATATCCAGCGCATCCGTGAGGGCAAAGAGTACCGCTTTGGTTCCAAGCACAAGCAGTAACCTGAACAAAAAACAACAGCGCATCCTTCGGGCAGAGCCTGCCTGCGGGATGCGCTGTTTTGCGTGGAGGGGGCTATGCCCGGTCGATGTGCCTGCACGGTCCAGTTTAATGAAAAAACTTTGCAAAAAAGGTTGACAAAGGGCGGTGCAGCTGGTATAATAATTCACGTCGCAGGACACGAACCGAATATGTGGGGGATTAGCTCAGCTGGGAGCCCGGTTGGTATCAAAACACACCCCCAGTCAGATGGTCCTGCGACAATCAATTCCCAACAAAAAACTCCATCCAAGAGGTTCGCTTCTTGGATTTTATGGGGGATTAGCTCAGCTGGGAGAGCGCTTGCATGGCATGCAAGAGGTCACCGGTTCGATCCCGGTATTCTCCACCAAAAAAGCACTGTACTTCGTTTGAAGTATGGTGCTTTTCTTTTTGATTTCTTGGAGGCTACGGAAAAAATCAGTCAAAAGTCTGATTTTGCAGGCGCATGGACGGCAACCCCCAATTCTTGCTGTTTCGTTGTTTTTGAAAATACTTGTTCGATGCCCGACTGTTTTGCAGGCGGACGTATCACTCCCCCTCGATGTACGGAGTAAGGTCGAAGTTGAACGAGATGTTGATCTGGTATCCGCGATATACGTCTACCCTGCGGATGAGCTGGTTGACGATCATCTTCTTCGCTTCAAAATTTGCACTGTCGTACAGGTCAGCATAAGAAATCAGTTCATCATACAGCCGCGACACTTTATCCATCAGCTCAGCCGTTTTCTCCAGTTCTTCACTGGCCGCTTCGCAAAGGTTTTCCAGCTCCGTGAGTTTCTCTTCCTGCGCTGTAATCATTTCGGCAAGGGTTTCTCTCGGTAACACGCTTTCACCTTTGATGCAAGCTAAAACCTCGGTTTTCAGTGCCAACAGGTCTTTTTCTGCCTTGTTCCGCTGTGTCTGAAGGTCTTGCAGATGATTCTTGCGTTCCGCATTCTCTTTTTCATAGCGTTTTGTAACGATCTGCTCTTTGGGGATACCCCTCATCTTGGAGAAAATCTGGCGGACAGCTTTATCAATGATCTCATCCAGAATGTGGACGGTATATCCCGTCTGCCCGGTGCAGTTGGTCTGCTTGCGGAGCTTTCCGTAACAGGTATAGCGAATACGCAGCGTATCGTCTAACGAACCATCTGCCATTTTTCGCCATTTACGGCTGCTGGTCAGTTCCAGTTTTGCACCGCAGTGTCCGCAGTAAGCGTTGCCGGCAAGCAGCGACTTCCCATGGATGTTCAAAGGAAGGCGATTTTCGGCTTCCGCAGTTGAGCGCACAGAGCGTTCATTCCGAATGCGCTGTGCGTTTTCAAACTGTTCCTGCGGGACAATCTGCAAATCCGGCATCAATTCTGACCGTGCATCCCCACAACGGAGAACGCCGGTGTAGGTCAGGTTTTGTACCATCCCCCGAATACTGGATGGGTGCCAGCACTTTCCAGACCTTGCGCGATAGCCAGAATTGTTCAGATAGGTAGCAATGTGCTGCGGGCCGTAGCCCTCATACACATACTTGTCAAAGACAATCCGCACTACGGCAGCTTCCTGTTCGTTGATGTGCAGTTCGTACAGTTCATGCTTGCGCTTGTTGATACGCCCACTCCGTACAAGGTCATAGCCATAAGGCGCATTTCCGCCCTTGAAGTGACCTTCTTCTACAAGCTGGCGCAGACTGGTGCGGGTACGGACGGAAGTCTTTTCGCTTTCTCCGTCCGCCTGCCAGAATCGGATGTAGTTCAGCAGTTTGTCAGTGTGGTTGTCGAAACGCTGCTCACCCTCTTGGGTACTCCATACCCGGATGCCG
Organism: Faecalibacterium hominis (ex Afrizal et al. 2022); assembly: GCF_049545105.1. NCBI lineage: Bacteria > Bacillati > Bacillota > Clostridia > Eubacteriales > Oscillospiraceae > Faecalibacterium > Faecalibacterium hominis (ex Afrizal et al. 2022). Next base: position 2,777,355 of record NZ_CP186860.1, read on the forward strand.
TTCCGTACAAACCATTCCACAACAAAGGGCGTTTCATCTGCGATACGACCGATACGGTCGAACATGAATACCAGCAGGATATCGAACTTGCCCTTTCGGGCATAGTCCTTGATGATCTGGAGCTTGTCGCGGGCGGCGGCCCGGACTTTGTGGCCGGACACGCCTTCTTCCTGTTCTTCATGGACGATGACCCAGCCCTTCGATTCAGCGAATTTATGGCAAGCCTTTCGCTGCATGGGCAGGTCTGCTTCATGGTTGGAGTTGAAATCCACCTGCTTATCGGTGGAAACGCGGTACAAGCAGCACACGCGATTGTTATTTCTTGTCATTGTAAATTCCTCACTTTCATCATAAAAGTGGGGATAGGCTTTATTTCGTTGTCAAAGAACGTCCGGCAATGGCTCGGTTTGTAATATCGCCCGTTACCGCACTCAGTATAGCGTTTGATTCTGCATTCGTCCATGATGTCAACCTACCTTCTTCGTATAGCTGGTGGCAAGCAGGATGTTCCGAATGCGCTCAAACGCTTCCGGGTTGGGTTCCTTGGAAAAGCTAAAAACGACAGGATAACCGTTGATTACATGATATTGCCGGTCGGCATCACGGTCAGCCGCAGGAAGGTTCTCTGCGACCTGTGAAAATTTATCGATCATAAGATTGTAACTCCTATTATGAATAAATGCTGTTGTCTTAATATGTAACAATGGGCATCTGCGTTGTGCGGATGCCCATTGTCTTTAAGGAGAGATTCCTGTAAATGTCAGAACTTCATCGGCAGGGCATCCTTACGGGATTTGCCGTTGTACGCCGCATAGATGGGGAAAACGTATTTCTTCCATCCGGGCAGCTTTGCCGGGTTGTCCATCCCGGTGCGGTAGATTTCCATGGGATGGACGCTGCGCAGGGCACGGATCAGCCGTTCCTCGTTGAACTCACCGTGATACACTTCCACGAAGTACATCACACCCTTCAGGACTGCGGCACGGAAGGAATCGGGTTTGCCCTCCCATGCGTCCACAATCAGCCGCAGAGCCTCGCAGTAGATTTTCTCGCCCATCTGGTTGTACAGCTTGAGTGCAGTGCCTACGCAGCTGATGCGGTAGTCGCTCAACTGCAAGCTGTCATAGTTGAAGTCCAGACCCACCCGGTTGGTGGCTGCGAGGAATGCCATGGAAAGAGCATCCTCGCCCACGACCTTGGCACGGAGCTTGATGCCCGCCGTCAGCGGTGCAGCGTGACCGTTTTGCTCTGCGAAGAACAGGGCTTCCTGCTGCATCGTCAGACCCGTATACACCTTGCAGAGAATCGGGAGGTCTTTGCCACCGTTGCGCAGGATACGCGCTTCAATGGTGTGCTGACCGTCCGTTACATAATACCGGCCATTGCGAAAGCTGACCTTCGGCTCATTCGCCGTATATTCATTGAAGTCTCTTGCAATCAGCTCAACGCGCTTACGCTGGATGCCCCGCTGATAAAGCTCGCGCGGGTAGATTAGCTTGCTGCTGTGAATGACCACCATCTGATAAGGAGTGGCCACATTGAAAGATGCGGAAAAGTTGTTGGTGTTGCTCAGTCGCATTGCATTTCCTCCCGGATTCTCCAGATGTATTTTTCGGCTTCTGCTAAAATCTCACTGACCTGCTGCTTACGCTTCGGGATGGTGAGCAGGCTGGGATTAAAGGTAAAGCTGTATTCGAGCCGCTGTATCATGGCATGAACAGCGGATTGCAGCTCGGTGTACAGCATCATTTCCTCCACGCTCCCTGCGTCCTCAAAGGACGATTTGATGGGTGTGTAGGGATAGATGGGTGGCTTTCCATCCACTACTTCCGGCGGCGCATACGCTGCCGTGGAGCGGATGATGGGCTTGAGCTTCCGAATGCTGCCCAGTGGGTTCAAGGCAAGACTGTTCTTCAAGGCATAATCGAGCCGCTGCATATCTTCCGGGGCGAGATGCCCTAAGTATTTCAAAATGCGGCTTTTGTCGATGGTGAAGATCTGTTCTGCCAGAGCCATAGAGGACATAGACAGCCCTTCGTTTTCCAACAAGCAGTGTGTCGGCTGAGTTACTTTCTTTTCCGTATTGCTTGTCAGAGGGACAACGATGAGGGTCGGTGCATAGGTATTGCCCACATCATTCTGAATGATGACCGCAGGGCGGTCGCCGTGCTGTTCCGAGCCGGTACTTGTGTTTCCGAATTGGACGTAGTAAATGTCTCCGCGCCGGAACTTCCAGTTTTGCTGCAAATGTTTACCTCCATGTTTTGTTATGTACAAAGCCCGCTGCTTTTTCTTGGCAGCGGGCTTCGTTCAATTTATGGTGGCATTCATTTTAATGGGGTGTGTTATCACCTCCCCGGTGACAAAGTGCAGTGCCGGACTTACCGGTGCATAACAACATAGTCATGCCCACGGTTGGTCTGGCAGACCGTGCAGGTGTCCATGCTCTTGTCAGGGCTGGGCACGAGCGCAATTTTGAAAGCCTTAGCTTCCACGAAGTGCCGGAGGCAGGTCGCGCAGAGGGTTCGGATGGATTTGACCATTTCCGGGGTCAGCTCCATTTCCTCGTAGATCTCCTGCTCCCGCACGGTAGGATTCAATTCAACCATAGAGATGTCCTCCTATGTCGGGTAGTTGTTTTGCGGATAGATATGGATAAGTAAAAGTAACAGGAGTTGTCGGAGACCGAAAACGGCATCCGACCGCTCCTGCTTTATTGCAAACCAACGTGTTATTCGTTGGGGAATCGTGTTGGGATTGCAGATCACTGCTCTGCCGATTTGGCAGTGCGATGAAAATATGAATAAAGTTCTCTCATATTCGCCCTCGGCTCCCTGAGAGTGGGGAATCATCTGGCGGCGGGCTTGTACCGCTCCATTGGCATCTCAGCCACCCCGCCTAACGCTGACCGGGCTGCGTTGAACAGAAGTATCATTATCTTGAAGTACCAGATGATTGAACTATTCAGCTTTCAAGGTCCGTGAGTGTGGACATATCACCAGCGGCGAGAGCCGTCTGGGAAATTGTCCCCTCACTTACGAGCCATCGAGAAGCCTCAATCTACACCTAAAAATCCAAACTTCTTCAAAAATTTAGTAATTTTCAAGATTCGCTTGCTAATATTTTGCTGTGCAATGCCATAAACTTTAGATAATTCTACGGTACTATATTCGTCGCGGAAATACAGCGTGATAAGCCGAAGTTCTTCATCGGAGAGTTTTTCTAACCCTTCTTGCAAACGCTTGTCTTTGATTTCGCCTACCCATGCAAACCGAGTCCGGGTCTCGTGGTAAGTATCGGTTACAGTAATTGCCTTTTCATACTGCTTAAAGTCAGAAGATTTCCTTCCCGTGTTGTCATCACCATCGTCAACGATTGCCAGTGTGTTTGCAACGTAGGAACGCTCACTATTGAGAACGCCCAAATCAAAATCATACATGGCTTGGATTGCATCTTCACTCATTCCCGCCTGTTGGTACTGCACACGCAGCCGTTCCCACTTTTTGTTCAGTTTTCGACGTTCGTTGCCGTTATTAAATTCCATTGTTGACCTCCAAATTTTCGATAATTCGTAAAAAATTGAAAATTTGGAGATTCTAGGGATACTTTGCGGCCAGTTCCAGCCACGAAAAGAGGGCAAAAAGAAACATGAAGTGTCCTTTCCGCTGGATGCGGAGGATGAGGACACCTCACTGCTGGACAGGGCACTGGCTTTTCTTTGGGCGCAAAAAAAGAGACGCATTAAAGAAAAGGGTACAGACACTGTTTTCCATCCGTAGATGGAAAGCAATATGAGTATCCTCAGCCTTTAATGCATCTCAGGCTTTCGATATATTTTTCTTCGTTACAGGTCAAAAGCGGTTTATCCGGCTAAAAAAGGACAAAAAATAAAGCCCTCGCAGCCAGACAACAAGGCTTTGCCTTGCTATCATAGCACACGAGGGTCTTACAGAAGTCACATGACGGTCTTATGAAAGTCACATGGGGCGATTTTTGAAAAAATCGGGTCACGCAGAAGTCGCATGAAGGTCACATGAAAGTCATATAGCGAAACTACGTTGTTTTATCGTTCGAGCGAAATGAGCAGTTTCTGATACTCATCTTCGGGCAGTTTCTGCTTTGCAGCCGCAAGCTCGCCCGCTGCCATCTCGTCCATGTGCTGCTTCTGGTACGAGCGAATAAGCCAATAGTAGGCTTTTGTGTTTTCCGGCGCGATGGTCAGGGCCAGTGCAGCATCCCGATGAAGCAGATCGTATGCGTGGAAGTCCATCAATTGCTTCAGCAGTTCATTAACTGTACTCATAAATGCGAGGTGGTATCGGTTTGCGTAGTGAACCAGCCAATGTTCGCCATTGGCAGCAGAAAGAAGTTTGCCCTGATACAATGATGCCGCTTTTTCGAGCAATCTCACCTTATTTATAGCAGAAGTGGCTTTTGCGGCTGCAATGCACAACTCATCGAACCGCTGAAAATCGGTCGTGATATGGAGGTCGGGGTTGAATTGGTAGCCAGACGGCGTGGAGAGAATCAGCTGCTCATCCGAGATAATGCTGAATGCTTGCCGCAGCCGGTAAACGAGCTGTTTGACCTTTTTTCCGGGTTCGTCCTTATCCTCCAGTTCTTCTGGCCAGATTTCCTGTACGATTTCCAACGATGAAAGGGCTTTCTTATTGGAAAGCAGCATAAAGGTCAGCAGACGGCTGATTTTAGGAGATTTCAGGTCAGACTCCGGCAGGACACCGTGGGAAGTGTGGATTTTCAATTCTCCGAACAAGCTGATGAAGACATCATGGCTGCTCTTGATATTTTCTGGCGAGAATGCCATGCTCAGACTGTCAGCCATTCGCTTATCGTTGTATGCCGCCAGTAACACATAGGCCAGAAGTTTAAGCATACTGGTCTGATGGGTGTACCGCTGAGGGTTGCGCACGGCAATCAGGGCGATTTGCCGTGGTTCCAGTGGAATCGCAAGGACGGACTTAATACCTAAGCGCTCATACAACCGGTATTCGTCCGGGTAGGTGTCCTTGACATCTTCTGCATCAGAAACGACCATCGGGGTTCCTCTGCGCACTGCCTTTACCCAGCGGTCGAGAAATTCAGACGATTCAAACTCATTTGTAAGGATAGTGGTTTTATCTTCTTGGCATTCATTGTGCCACCAGAGCGGCTTCCACAGCCCCAAATCCAGATCAACCTGAATTAGACCGCACCAGTCGGCATCATAGAATTTACAGGCCGCTTCCATGACCCGCAGAGCAACTTCCTTCGGCGGCAGATGGCGATAGTATAACTGTGTCTCCAGCTCATTCATTGTGTTCTCAAAATCAAGCGCACACTGAACGTTCTCCGTGTCAAGTTCTTCGCTCACCGAATCAGATTGCCGCATAACAGACACCTCCTGAATAAAAAGCAGCATCCGGGCATTCTTCCGCTTAATACGGTGAATCCCGGATGCTGCTATGTAAAGCTATCTCTCCACCGCATAAGCTGAAGAATGCCCCATCATTTTGCTTTTAAATAACAAAAACCGCCTGTGAGTTGAAATCTTCACAGACGGTTCTAACATGGTAGAGGGATAAAATTATCCCATTCAAAAAGCAACCAGCTGCCATGACCTCGTATATGAGATTTTAGACTCATTTGGCTTTGTTGCCCTATCTTTCGGTAGGTTTACCAAGTATTAGGTTCTTTGATAATTTACTTTTTTACGATTGTTTTTATAAAAGCCGTAAGTGCATTGATCTGCTCGGCATCGAACTGTTTTAGCTGGTCAACAAGTGCATTCATTCCATTGGAGGTTTCCTCGCCGAAATTAAAAAATTCTTGTGGAGTAATGTTGAAATATTCGCAGATGTAAAAGAAATTTGCCATCGTCGGAAAGGCAGTACCACTTTCGATTGCACGAATATAGCCGGGATTCTGCCCGATTGAGAGGCTCATGTCTCTTGCAGACACACCCTTCTGTGTGCGCAGCTCAGTAAGCCTCTTAGAAAACTGTTCTTCGTACATGGCCACCACCATCCTTCTCAACTCTATTGTAGTCGAGAGCATAGCTGAAACCGAATGATTAAATCTATTATTTTTAATTGATATAATCAACTACCTGTGATAGACTAAAAGAAAATGGAAAAAATAAAAACCATGAATTTTTACATTCATGGTTTATGTTTCCTGTCGCAGAGTAGCCCACTCTGCGACAGGATGATTCAATTGAATTCTACCGCCGATTACACGGATGGTCAAGAGAAAGCAATCTGAAATTCTGAAAAAAAGAAAATAATGTCGTACTTACTCGACAATTTCAACAAATCCGATACAATCCGATTGTATACTCCGTCAAATAAGCCGTCAGCGAAAGGAAGGTTTTTGTGTCAAGAAAAGGATTGAACATTTATAAAAGGAAGGATGGCCGCTGGGAAGCACGCTACATAAAGTCGCGAAATGCGCTGGGAAAGCCCAAATATGGTTATCTGTATGCTTCCTCCTACCGCGAAGTGCGATGTGATCTACAGCACACGCTCCAGCTCCAAGGTAAACCATCCGGAAGCGAGGAAAGAACCAGAAACAGTACATTTGAACTTGTTTCCATGGAGTGGCTTGACGCCTTTTCCATTAACTTCAAGGAATCTACCTACATTCGTTATCGGACGCTAATCGAATGCTATCTCATGCCATCATTCCAGACAGTAAAAATCGAGAAGATCACAAAAGAAATGGTAAGGAAGCTTTGCAAACACCTTGAACTGCACGGAAAAAAGGATAAAACCGGTCTTTCTCCCAAGACAATCTCGGATGTGCTCTCTGTTCTGCGTCGCATTCTGAATTATGCAGGAACAATCGGTATATCGGTAGATTCGAAGGTTCTTGATATCAGGGTCAAACAGACGCAAAAGTCGTTGCCCATTTTAAGCCTCCCAGAGCAGATGATTTTGCAGCAATATCTGGAGGAACATCCCGATGCTCTGAATCTGGGGATTCTTCTTTGTCTACTGACAGGAATACGTATCGGGGAGCTGTGTGCGTTGACGTGGGAAAAAATCTCGATTTCGGAAAGGAATATCTATATCTGTCAGACGATGCAACGTATCCAGAATCGGGTACCTGGGAGCAAAAAAACACATATCGAGATTGCATCTCCCAAAAGCAGCTCCGCTAATCGGAATATCCCAATCTCAAATTTGCTGTTCGGTTTTCTGGAGCGCTATTCCCTGAGTCACACCGGATTCTTTTTGAGCGGTTCTCCTTCGAAGTTTATCGAACCGCGGTGCATTCAGCGAAGATTTCACAAGATTTTGGATGCCTGTGGATTGGAAAAAAGGAATTTTCATGTTTTAAGGCACACTTTTGCCACACGCTGTGTGGAAGCAAAAATCGACATCAAAACTCTGAGTGAGATTTTAGGACACTCATCTGTTACCATCACAATGAATCGATATGTTCATCCTTCGTTGGAGCTGAAGCGGGAAACGATGGAACAGCTGGCAGATTTTATTTCCGTCAAATAAGCCGTCAATCCGAATTGCCAAACGAATTACCGTCGTTTTTTCGCCATTATCGCAGAGTGGGCTACTCTGCGACAGAAAATAATCCCAACAACTCACCTGTGCATTGTTGTACACCGTATAGATTCGGGTGTAAAGGGAACTTTTGATTCTACGGCAGAAATTCGTCTGCTGAGAATATAACAAACTTTTTACTTGAGGAGGACTTTATTATGAATTTGATGAAATGCCCCAACGGCCACCACTACGATGCTTCCCGGTTCAGCAGCTGCCCCTTCTGCGGCATGGAAGGTGTGAACGTTGGGCCGGATCAGACGACGGTTCCTTTGGACGTCCCGGTGTCTCAGCCGGGTCCCAGCGTAGCGACTGAACCTCTGAGCACTGCAATCCCCGATGACGATGACCGCACGCTCCCTGTAACTGCAGATATGTTGGACGGTGCTACAGAAAAGTCGGCACCAGTTGTTGGTTGGCTCGTCTGCACGGAAGGTGTGAATAAGGGAACTGACTATCGTCTGCATCAGGGCCGCAATTTTGTGGGTCGTTCTTCGGAGATGGATGTCTGCATCCTTGGCGACAACACGGTTTCCCGCAGCTCTCATGCGATTGTTGTGTATGATCCGCGCAGTAATGTGTATCTTGCGCAGCCGGGCAGCTCTAAAGAGCTGTTCTATGTGAACGATAAGCTTGTGCTCAACCCAATTGAGCTGAAGGCCATGGACCAGCTCAGCATCGGCGACACGAAACTGATGTTTGTTCCCTTGTGCAGCGAAAAATTCCACTGGTAAAACGAAATAAGGGGGAATCGTTGTGATAAATCGGGCTGGAAATAAAGAAAAGGCAAAACGTGTTTTGAATGAAAACGGAAATCTGTCCGGAATGGTCGGCATGGAGATTCTGTATCGGGTGATTGCGGCAATCACAAGTGTCCTGCTGGGTGCGATGATCGCAGGCGGCATTGGGGTCGTGTCGGCGGTTGTGTCGGCACCGTTCAAGCTGTTTGGTCTGGCGGGAATCATCATTGCCTATGTGCTGATTACTCCGATTGCAACGCTCGTCGGTGCTATCGCCGGTGGAGCAGTTACCGGGCCGTTTGAAGTGGCACGATACCGGTACTATCTTTCTCTGCGGAAGAATGGAATCCGACCAAAAGTCACCTGCATCTTTGATGCATTTGATTTCTTTATGCAATTTGCCCTTGTTACAGGAGTGCGGATGCTGACGATCATGTGGATCCCGGTTCTGATCCAGTTTGCTACGCTGCTGCTGGCGGCTGTTGTTGCGGCGGCTTCTCGGAGTTATCTGGCGGCAATGCTGCTGGTGATGATCGGCATGATTGCAGCTCTCGTTGTTGCGGCCTACCGTTCATATCAGTTCTGGCCTATGGCTCTGGTGCAGGCAGATCATCCGCAGCTGAATGCAGAACAGGTCATGGAGCGCTGCAAGGTAATGACGGAAGGTCATAAATTCGACCTGTTTGTCTTTGACCTCAGCTATCTCGGCTGGAATATTCTGAGTCTGCTTACCGGCGGTATTCTTTCTGTCCTGTATGTTGCACCGTACAAGATGATAGCAACTGCTTTTGTTTATGAAGAAATGAAGGGCCGCCCGGTCATGGTGGATGACATCAAACCGTCCACTGACGGCAACGGAATGACGATTGCTGTAGATCCGAAAAAACTGATGGGGATTGGCGGCACCGGTGGAAAGAAGCCGACTTCTCATATCCCGGCTGCTTCCAGAGCTGCGGGAGCAGCTCTGGAGGGGATCGCCGGTATGTATGCGGGCTCGAGCTATCCGCTGGAGCCGAACCAGCCGGTCATTCTGGGCAGAGACCCTGCCTATGCGAAGATCGTGTTTTCTCAGGGTGCGCAGAAGATCAGCCGCCGCCACTGTGAGGTCATGTTCAACAGTCAGGTTCAGAAATATCGTGTTACCGATTTTTCCAGCAACGGCACCTACGTAAACGGAAGCCGCCTCCCTGCGAATTCTCCGGTGCTGCTGGCCCGGGGAACGGAGCTTGCATTGGGCGATAACAACAATATCATCAGGCTGAGCTGAGTGATGCAGTATGCCTGAGAGATGCAGAAAAAGAACGAATCAGGATCGCGGAACAGATGAGGTAAAGCAGGATCGGAGCTTACTGTTGTATGTGCTGCTGTCTTTCGTGACGTTTTCGGTCTACCATTTTTATTTCATGGACTTGTGGGCGAAGGATGTCAACATTCTGTGCGAAAAGGATGGAAAACATACGGTGGGCGTCGAAAAAATGATGCTGTTCAGTGTCCTGACGTTCGGCGTGTACAAATATGTGTGGATTGCGGAGATCGTGGACCGCATTCGCGACAATGCAGCAGAATACGATGTGGAGGTCCGGCAGGACAGCGAAACCTTCTTTGTATGGATGATCTTGGTTCCGGTTCTTGGATATCTCGTCGCAATGTATCGAGCAATTCAGGATACGAACCGACTGGCTGAGGCATATGAGCGGAGCAGGCAAAAGCGCACGGAAGTGCACGACAACCCCAACACGAAACCTCCCCCGCCCTGTATGCGGGGGAGACTGTCTGGGTTGACCGGAAGTTTGGCGGGCAGAAGCTTTGAGCTGATACCCGGACGATCGGTGGAACTGGGTCGGAACCCAGCGGAGGTGTCGCTTATCGTAAGAGGCGAAAAGATCAGCCGGATTCACTGTACGGTTCAATATAATGGAAAGGATCTTGGGTTTAATATTACCGACCATTCCCGGAACGGGGTATTTGTCAATGGGGTGCGTATTCCTTATAATGTGCCGACTTATGTGTCCGGGAAAAGTATTGTCGCACTGGCAGATGGTGCAAATAAGTTTCAGCTGATAGAAGCGGCGGACGAAGATGATAGGAGTCCGGCTTTAGGAGCAGACAATGAAGAGTAAAAAAATCATCGTTGCAGCACTGGTGGCAGTGGCTGCAATAGTACTGGCAGGATGCAGTCCGAGAAGCTCGATGGCAACATTATCCACCGATTCAGATTCGGAGACGGCAGAGGTCTTTTCGCTGGCCAAGGTCTTGAATCTTGGAGCGAACTACTTGACCTCGCTGGATTATGATAACGCAATCTTGCAGTATATCGATATCATCCAGCACGACCCGACGAACAAGGAAGCCTATGCGGGCCTGTATGCCGCTTATGCAGCACAGGGAAAAGCCGACGAGGCAAACAAGGTCTTTGAACAGGCGCAGGAAGTGTTTGATGACGAGGCGGACTTTCTTCCAGGATTTCTGGATGATGCAAAGCTGGTCTTTGAAAGCGGTGGTGGAAACGTTCCCTTCCAGATGCTTTCGGAACACTTTTGGGCTGACTTGAATTCGGTCTTTGCAAAAGACGTGGGCGAGGCGTGGATTGCGGCAGACCCGCAGAATGCCGACCCCTATGCCCTGCTGGGAGCACACTATGCGGCACTAGACGATGAAATCGGCATTGAGAAACTGCTCCAGAATGCGGAAACAAATGGCGTCGATTTCAACACCATCGATACCAAGATCAAAACGAACTCGGATGGAACCTGCACGCTGACGGTACAGATTAATGATTTCCCGAAGGATGAATCGGGGCAATCGGCATCTGTAAGTGTCAAGGTTGATGCGAAAGACAACGCTAAGACGGTCACCCAAAAGGTGGCCGAGAAAGCAGCGGACAGCGCAGCAAGCAAGGTCGTGGAAAAAAGCGGACTCACCGGCGAAGCGGCCGGCATCGCAAATTCGATGGCTCAGGAGGCTCTCCGAAAGGGCCTCGGCAGCGCGGGAAGCGGACAGGGAACCGAATCGTCCGGGACAGTGACGGCGCCTACCTATGACCCGTCGCAGGACAGCGGCGAAAGCGATGATTTTGACTGGTCGCAGATTCAATCGGAGTTTGATAGTCTGAAAGACGAATTTCCGTCTTAAAAGTCGTGTGGAGGAATGTGCATGAATTATAACGAAACCAGTCAATGGGCGGCGGATCTTGGAAGCGGCTACAGTTCGATCCGACCTCTTGGCGAGGGCGGGATGGGCACACTGTACCGCGCGCACAAAGACAGTCTGGATGTTGATGTCGTCATCAAGCGTGTAAAACAGAAGTTCAAGGGACGGATGGACGAGCGCGCGGAGGCCAATATCCTCAAGACGCTGAAGCACAAGTATCTTCCGCGCATCTATGACGTGATCGAAAGCCCGAGCGGCTATGTCTATACCATCATGGACATGATACCGGGCGAGAACATGCAAAACTACGTCAAAACACACGGTCCGGTCAGCCAGAAGCTTGCGTACCGGTGGGCCTGTCAGCTCTGTGAGGTGATTGCCTATCTGCACTCGCAGGTACCTCCGATCCTGCACTGTGATATCAAGCCCAGCAATATCATGATAACACCCGCCGGCGATATCTGCGTCATCGATTTTAACACATCGCTTGTTTTTTCAAAAGGCGTACTGGCAATTGGCGCAACGCCGGGCTATGCGGCACCGGAACAGTATACCCGTCCGGGAGCATCGCCCGATACGATCGAGACGGTTCCGCTTGAAGAAACCATGCCGCTGCGAGGATACAAAGATGCGTTCGCCTATCAGAATGTCAGATCCAACAAGGATCCGTCCGGCAGAGGTGTGAGCAATTCTGTCACAGCGGCGCAAGCAACCAATGCGGGTGGTTATGGCACTATCAGCAAGAGAACGGACGTTTATGGCATCGGTGCGACTCTATACTATGCAATCACCGGGCAGCAGCCCGGCCATTCGCTGAAGGATGTTCGGCCCATCACGAGCTATAAACTCAAATTTAGCCGTAGCTTTTTGCTCATCATCGCCAGAGCGATGATGAAAAGGCAGGAAGAACGCTTCTGCGACGCACAGGAAATGCTCCGGGCACTGCAGGATATCCACGCAATCGACGGACGCTATAAAAAGGTGGTTCATTCTCAGCGAGTTGTGGCGGCGGTCTCTCTTGTCCTTGCGGTATCAGGAACTTTGGCTATCCTGTTTGGCGTACAGCGAATCGGCGTGGAACGGTACGCCGCTTATGATGCCCTCGTGCGGAAAGGCCGGACGGCCGCCGATGAAATGCGCTTTGATGAGGCGGAGCAGGACCTGCAGCAGGCTATCGCGATTTACGATGACCAGTTGGAAGCATATGTGGAACAGGCAGTCCTTCTCTATCGGCAGGGAAAGTATCAGGAGTGCATCGATGCAGTGGAAACGACGCAGTCGCGTGAGCTGAAATATTACAGCAGACAGAGCGTGGCAAACCTGTACAACGTGGCAGCGGAGGCTTACTACGAGCTGGAAAGCTATGAATCGGCTGCGACGATGTACCAGAAAGCGATAGGATACTCTCCTGATATCCTGAGCTATTATCAGGGTGAGGCGACCGCCCTGATTCAGCTGGGCGATTATTCTGGCGCGGATGAGGTCCTTGCAGAGATGGCGAAAGCTGTCCCTGACGCCGAACAAAGCGGTGCCTATCAGGTCGTTCAAAGCGAGCTTCTGAGAAAACAGGGAGACCTGCCGGATGCGCTGGATGCCGCCCGTAAGGCAATCGGCTCGGCGGACGGCAACGACCAGCTTGCACGCGCGTACCGTCTGGCAGCATCGATCTGTGAGGATATCGGAGACTCCATGCTTTCGGAGGAAATCAATCTCCTGAATCAGGGCATTGAACAGCTCCCCGATGGATATTACAACGCGCTGGCCGGACAGCTGGCGTCCGCATATATTCGTCAGGCGGAAGCGACCGGGAATCCCGGCTATCAAAAAGATGCCTTGCGAACCTATCAGCAGCTGGAGAAAAACGGAAACACCACGCTGGAAGTCCGGCTGAATATCGCAATGTTGCAATATCAGCTACATGATTTCTCCAAAGCGATGGAGATGCTTCAGGCACTGAAAAAAGATTACCCCAAGGACTACCGGGTGTATAAATGGCTCGCCTTTGTTCAGGGCGAACTTGATTTGCAGAACGGAGCATCCTACACGAAAACGCTGGGATATTACGAAACGGCTGCTGAACTCTATCGTGCAGAGCAGGCATCTGGCGTGTATGACCCGCAGATGGATGAGCTGGACCGCATGGCACGGAACAACTGGCAGTAAAAGAGGTGGAGAAAATGACGGTTGGACAAATCATGGTGGTGTGTGGTATCTGTCTGGTGCTGGTTGCTGTTTTATTGGCCGTGGTCGGGAGCGTTCTGCTGCACAAAAAGAAGAAAATGGTTCTTCTTGAAATCGAACACGAATACCGCTGAGAAAGCAGGAAAAGGAACATGAAATATTGTGCCGCATATTATTCCGATATCGGAATACAGAAGGAAACGAATCAGGATTCTCTCCTTCTGGTGCAACGAGGTCAGACTCAGGACGATGAAGCTGTCCTCGCAGTGATCTGCGACGGCGTAGGTGGACTGAAAATGGGCGAGCGGAGCAGCGCAGCGGTCGTGACAGCCTTCCGGGACTGGTTCGATGAGCGTGTCGAGGAACTATATGAACAGGAAGAACCGGAGACGGAGCTGTTCGATGACTGGGACAATCTTATCCAATCGCTTCATATCCGGTTGAAAGACAACTCCGAAAAGGCCGGATTCCGCAGCGGAACGACAGTGGAAGCTGTTCTTTTTATGAAAGGTCGGTATTACATCTGCCATGTCGGAGATTGCCGGACATATATCATTTCGGATACCCTCACGCAACTTACGACAGATCATACCATCGTCCAGCGTGAACTTACCGAAGGAAAACTGACACCGGAACAAGCCCGGAAAGATTCGAGACAAAGCCTCCTGCTTCAGTGCGTGGGAGCGGGCAAAGATGTGAAACCGGATTATCTTTCCGGTGAGGTTCTGCCGCACCGGACGTTTCTGATCTGCTGCGACGGGTTTCGCCGCAAGGTGACAGAGGCTGAAATAAAAAAGAGCTGCAGGTATTCTTCCAAGGAAAAAAAGTTACATGAGGCTCTGGAAGAAACAGCACAGCTCTGCATGAAACGAAAAGAGACGGACAATATCACAGGCATCCTTATCAGCGCGGTCGGAGAGAAAAAAGGTCTTTTCCCATTATGGAAAAAGGCTACACAGACTGCGGGGAAAAAGGTAATAAAGGATATCTTGCTGGAACACTCTACTCCGGCGGATAAAATATTGTAAAACAAAGGAGACATTATTATGGAGGACAACAGAAAATTTGCAACATTCTTTGCGGATGCCCCCAAGGGTAAAAAAATTGGAGCGGTTCTTTCGTGGATTGCAACGGTGATTTTGCTTGTGGCACTTTTTGTGCCGGGGTATCAGCTGAGATACCAGATGAAAACGGAAAAGGGGACCTTTAAGGATATCCCTGCAACCATGACTTCTGAGCTTAAACAGATGAAAGAAGCAGCAAAGCTGAATTTTCAGTTCGGTGCGGGCACTACCTCCGATAAGATCGATGAATTCGTTGAAAAAGGCAGTACGAGTGTATTTTCCTATCTTGTCAGTCCCGATTTGCAGAAGGCAAGGCTGGTAAATCTTGAAACCATGAGTGATGCCTCGGATGATATCTCTAAAATTTGCGTGGCACTGTTGGTACTGTTCTTCGTGCTGGTCGTCGCAGCGGCTATTGCTAGTGTGTTCACGATAAGCTGGTGCGCACTGGTGGCGAACCTGATTGGCATCATCGAGTTGCTGGCAGTGTACTTCTTTGTGTTTGCGGGTAAATTTTCCATCGATCCGACGGACACTTCGATAACCAGCCGTGTTGCCCCTGCACTGACTATGATTCTGATTGTGCTCCTCGTACTGGCCGCAATCATGTCCGTGGCTTCCGTGATCGTTAGCTATGCGGTGCATGAAGACGAGGAAGCGTTCGTGGACGACTGGAACAGCAACGATCCGAGTCGGGATGCCGAGACGAATCTGGTCGATGACGGCAATGCCACAACCGTGCCGGCAACGGACAACTCGATGACAGTCGTGGCCTCTTTGATCCAGATGAACACGAACCGGAGTTTTGCAATTTACAATAACACGGAGGTTGTGATCGGCAAGGGTTCTCAGGCAAACATCATCGTCTCCAACCCGATCATCAGCCGTGCCCATGCGAAGATTAGCTGCCGTAATGGTGTCTGCACCATTCAGGACCTTGGCTCCAAAAACGGCACGTTCGTGGGCGACGAGAAAATTCTGGGCAGCAATACAGTGACGCTGGCGAATGGTATGTATATCACGCTCGGAAACGAAATCTTCCAGTTCAAAATCTGAGCCGGGAAAGTATTAGGACGGGGTGAGATAAAAGATGGCGGGTCTGGAAGAAAAACTTTGTCCCGTTTGCTTTCAGGAAGCGATGGAGCATGGGGAGTGTCGGAACTGCGGGTATCATGCAGAAGAATCTTCTGCAGCGAAAGACTATCTGGCACCGTTCACCATTCTGAAAGAAAAATACCTGTTGGGCAAGAGTTTGGGACAGGGCGGTTTCGGAATTACGTATCTTGCTGAGAATATGCAGAGCGGCCTACGCTGCTGCATCAAAGAGTACTTCCCGTCCGGTCTGCTTCAGGGGAGGACACCAGATGGTGCCCTCATCCTTGCAGATGAAGAAAACCGGCCTGAGTATGAAGAGGGAAAGCAGCAGTTCATTGAAGAAGCATGCGCCCTTCAGGAGCTTCGAGAAAATATCTCTGTCGTTGACATTCGGGATTTTTTTGAAGAAAACGGGACGGCATATTTTGCAATGGAGCTGATTGAGGGTTGCAATCTGCGGGTGTTCCGAAAAAATCATAATCCGAAGCAGACGCTCAAGATGGCACTCCAGATGCTGTTCCTGCTCGGAAGTTCACTGGCAGAAGTCCATCGTTTCGGCATGATCCACGGGGATATCAGCCCGGAAAATATCCTTATCACACAGGACGGTGAAATAAAACTCATCGATTTCGGCGCGGCACGCTCGTTCCGTCAGGGGAGCGATAGTAAAGAAAGAAAAATTTACCTGAAGCCGAACTACGCCCCTTACGAGCAGTATACGCAGAAACCGTGTCAGGGACCGTGGACGGACATTTACGCACTGGCCGCAACTTTCTACTTTATCGTGTCAGGGCGCAAGATGCTGGACGCACTGAGCCGTGCGAAAGGAGCCTCCTATCCCCCGTTGCACGAGCTGTGTCCCGCTGTCTCCCGGCAGCTGTCGGACGTGATTGACAAGGCGTTGGCGTTCGACTACCACGACCGTTATCGCAGGATGCTTGATTTTCTGGATGCACTGGAACAGGTCGTCCGGCCGGAGGACTACGACATCGATCTGGGGGCACTGATGCCGAAATCAAAGGCATCGAAGCAGGCTGAAATTCATGTCGAGACTTCCGACGACTCGGAGAAGATGTGTCAGGTTGAGGAGCAGAATATGCCAGAGCCGAAGGGCCTGGCCGCATTCTTCCATCCGAAAAAACGCAGGCTGGCATATCTGGAGCTGACGATGCGGAAATCGGGTGGTCACATTTCCAGACGGCGGTGGATAATCGAGCCGAATCGCACGGTGAAGGTCGGGCGTCTGGCGACGAGCGACGTGATGATGCCAGCGGATAACCAGATCAGCCGGAATCACTGCGAGGTGTTTTACAACGAGCCCAAGCGGGAATTTATCGTCAGGGACCTGTCCAAATATGGCACCTATCTGGCGGACGGAAAGCCAATGGAAAAAGAAAAATCGTATACACTGAAAGATGGCGATATTTTTTGTGTCGTGTCGCCCGAGTACACATTCAAGGTGGTGATTGAAACGTGATGTCCCTGTTCAAGCGAAAAAAGGCAGGCGAGGAAGCCAATACCATTCCCGAAGCGATGGATGATATCACACAGACTCTTCTGATACCCGTAAAAGACGAAGGAGAAAAAACGATGTGTGCCGACGCCTATGAGACGAGTCAGGCGGAGATCGCCAGCTATACGTCGATTGGAACCCGGAAAAGCCAGCAGGATTCGATATGCTTTGATTTTGGGGATTTCTGCACAGTCTGCGCTGTGTGTGACGGTATGGGCGGGCTTACCGGGGGCGAACGTGCCAGCGCTTTGGCGGCGCATGGGGTAACGAGATACCTGCTGGAACACGCTCAGGCGGAAGATATTCCTACGGAGATGGGACGCGCAGCACTACGACTGAACGAGGAAGTCAAGAATCTCCGGGACCCGGCCAACCAGAAAATCGAAGCGGGGACGACTCTGACGACAGTGTTTCTCCGTAACGGGAAGCTGTTCTGGTGCAGTATAGGAGACAGCCATATTTACCTGTATAGAGATGGTACGCTAGAGCAGTTGAACATCGATCACAATTTTGGTGCCCAGCTTGACCAAATGGCACTGGAGGGCAGCATAACACAGGATGAGGCACTGCATCATCCGCAGCGTGCTGCTCTGACAAGCTATCTTGGGATTTCGGAGCTGACATTGATCAGCGGAAACCGGATGCCGTTCCAGCTTCGGAAGGGAGATGTGCTCATTCAATGCACGGACGGGCTGTACCGCTATCTGCCGGACAGCACTATGTGCAGAATTTTGGCCGTGACGGGAAATCTGAAACAGGCGGCGGAACAGATGGTCAAAACGGCACTTGCTGTTCCCGGAGGGCACGATAATACGTCGGTTCTATTGGCAAGATATAAAGGCTGAGATCGGAAAATTATAGAAAGAAAGGGGTGCAATAAAAAAACTGGAAGAAGGCACAAAATAAAAGGAGTGTTGCTTTATGGCAAACAGCAAACTTCAGATGCCCGCTAATTATATGGCACTGAACGAAAGTGAAATGTCTTGTGTTGAGGGCGGCGGTATCATTTCTCAGGTCTGCTATGCTTTCGGACGTATGTTCCGTAGCACCTACTACGATAAATGGGAAAGCGAATCCAAAACGCTTGAGCAGTCCCATGGTGCTGTCGTTTCCAAGAAAAACGGTGTATATACTTACTCCGATGGTTATACCCACACAATGTCTGGTGGCAGCAACTGGGGCTTTACCAGTCTCGGTGACTTCTTCTATGGAATCGGCGATCTGTTCGCTGCATTCTATCTGTAAATTCTAGGCTTCTGCGAAGTATCGCAGAGCTTTAACTTATGGCATTCTTCCAGTTTTTTTATTGCATCGCAAATTTCGGTAACTCAAGCAAAGGAATATCATTATGAAAAAATCTACTGCGGACCATATGCACAGAAAACGCCGTAAGAACAACTTGGTATGGCTCTTTGCCCTGCTTGGCATTCTTGTACTGTTTCTGGGAACGATTTTGGCTTTTTTGATTTTCAGCAATTTGTCGTCTAAGCCTACTGAAACTGTTCAAGAAGTCTCTGCGGTGAATGGAACAGGAATTGTTCTGCCGTCCCATTTTACGGAGCGAAAGATCACAGATCCTTCCACTGCAAGAGACGCAATCAATGATGTGGCGGATACTCTTGGAATTGTTTCAGTAGAGGATGAGCTTGGGACTGCGGATTGCAGCACAGTATTGGGAGATACATATTACAGCTTTCCGCAGGTGTACCGGGGAATACCGGTGTATGGCAGAAAAGTTACCGTATCGGCTGACGCAGACAGTGAAGCTGCACTTTTGACTTCCGGATTTTATCCGATTGAAAATCTTTCCGTTGAAGCTAAAATTACCCAAAATGACGCTGAAAAAATAGTTGCAGGGTTATATCCGGGAGAAGCGGATATCTATGTAAACAATTTGGTGATATTTTCACTGGACAAAACAAATCCTGAATTGGCATGGAAAATATCGGTTCATCAAAACAATTCGTGGGAGTCAGTGTTTTTATCAGCTGTAGATGGAAGGGCTCTAAAGACCTTTTCGAATGAATTGACAGATAATGAATCCAGCAGCAATCGCTTTACAAATGTGTACTTGTATAATGCTGAGAATCGGGATATTGAGGTGGATTTTAGAATAATTTTTGATGATGGAACGACAGCAATATATGATGGGGATGATGATGACGAATGGGTTTCACTGAATAATCAAAAATATACAACGAGCGGAAGCTGGAGGCAAGTCGTATTGACTGCCCAGAACGGTGAGCGTTATAAAAAAATCGGGAAAGGCGGAATTTCAATCTCTACAGAGGCATTGGGTGGTATGCCTGCAACGGAACTTTTGCCGATTGATATTGCCTCTTTGACGGATGGCATGGGAACACCCATCGTAGCACTTGCAAAATTGCTGGCCGTCAGCAATTTTTATCGTGACGTGCTTGGATATGATGCCTTTGGCGATGACAATAAGGCAGTGGCAATCGTTGCAAATGATCATAGAGGAGGTAAGGATTCGAATAATGCCTCAGCAGGTTATGGGAGAAGCAAGATTTTCACGCGAATTTCTGTTGGAGCAACCTGCTCGCCGACAATAGATACTTTAGGACACGAAGTCACACATGCAGTTGAGCAATCCATCAGCCGGATGACATATGAAGGAGAATCTGGTGCCTTGATGGAGGCGATTTCGGATATTATGGGAGAAATAATTGAAGATTGGTATAATGACTCTCCTAAAAGATTATATCCGGATATTCTCAGGCATTGGGATATCCCACTTGAAACCAGTTTGAAGTGGCTTGACGGAGATATTTCATGGATTTTTGGGACTGTGGGTGAGCTTGAGCGGAATCTGGCTGACCCATCCAGCGTACTTCAGGGGGATGGACTACCTTATCCGACGAAATACAAGGATGAAAACTGGCGCAAGTCACAAAATTATGATCCCGAAGCACAGTTTTCTGATCATGGGGGAGTGCATTCTAATTGCACAGTAATTTCTCACGCAGCGTACCTTATGACGCAGCCGTCTGTGGACGAAACAAAGTATGAACCTCTTTCTACCTATGATTTGGCACAGCTTTTTTACAAATCACTATATGGGATTTCAAAGTCTGATATCAGCTTCAGTGAATTCCGTAATGTGCTTGTCTATACTGCTTACTCTATGTGCCAGACAGGAATGCTGACAGCAAGGCAGGTTGCAACGGTGGATTGGGCTATGGGCATCAAAGCAGGTATTCCAAATTCTTTATTTCTTGACGAAAACGAGAATAGTGTGGTATCGATTGATGGTCAGGCTAAACTTTATGTCTATGCATGGGATGGAACATTATGTGATAATTATGATTTGCATATTGCTCAGTTGGATACGGATATATTACCACGGGAGTACGATGAAAATGTGCAGAAAATTGTAGCGTATGATTACACTATTCGAGAAGCAGAGGCATTTCAAATCGATCTAACACCGGGAATTTACGAATTTAGATTAACCGACCCAAATGGAAGAAATCAGGAAGAAGTAGAGTACCTGAGAGTTGTAGAAAACAATGGGTTAAAGGGGTATCCTTTTTATCCGGGATTCGAAAATGCCAATGTGTTAGAGGTCGATATTTCACAGGAGCCGAAGCAACACTCTTATGGTATTTTTTATGATACCCTCACGTGGGAACAGGCAAAAGCTGCCTGCGAAGCAAAAGGCGGCCATCTTGTGACCATTACCTCGCCAGAGGAACAGAAACTGATTGAAAGTCTGAATACTCAGAACAGTAAGCTTTGGATCGGCGGCTATAAAAATTCTGCCGGTCAGTGGTGCTGGGTGACAGGTGAACCATGGGAATATCAGAACTGGGGCGATGGAGAGCCGAACAACTCCAGCAATGTTGTGGCAGACGAGAGTTGTGTGGCTGTGTGGCCGGTAAAGTGGAACGACTTGGCAAACAGCAATACATATGAACAGAGCGGCTACATTTGTGAATGGGAAGCATTCGATGCAGCCGAGGAAACACAGGTCGAAGGTTACACAGGACACCTTTATGAGTTCTATACATTGCCCGAATCGGAATGGGAGTCTGGCCCAATCACATGGCAGCAGGCAGAGAAACGCTGCGAGTGGAAAGGAGGTCATCTAGCGGTCATTGAATCGTCAACGGAAAATTTCCTTCTCTACAGCGCAATGAAAGCGAAAGGGTATGAGAATGCCTACTTTGGATTCAGCGATGAAAGCTCTGAAGGAAACTGGAAATGGGTCAATGGAACCAGCACATCTTATACAAACTGGCATTCTGGTGAGCCGAGCAATCAGGATGGTATTGAGCACTATGCAATGTTCTATGAAAAGTTTCAAGATGGAACATGGAACGATGCAGATGGAATAATTGATGCCGGATGCGCCTACATCTGCGAATGGGACGACCCCACAGATAAAATATCTCAGGGAGATAGCTTTACAGATCAGCAACTGCGAATCATTGCAAAAGATTTGGGAGTTCCGGATGACCTTAATGTAGAGATTCGTCAATCGCCGAAAGCATATTGGGAGGCTGCTGGCCTTTGGGATATTTATGTTGAGATAACTCATAACGGAAAACTAGTGGCATCGGGAAGCTTCGATGTTGAAACGGGAGAGATGGGACGCAACATTTATATCTATACTCCCGTCTGATACTCTTTTTCTTCAAAGCTTCTGCAAGCAGTGCGCCGTGGTACCACGGCACGATTTTTGAATCCGATTTCTAAAAATCAAATTCAAAATGCTTGTTGGGCTGTGCCCAAACCCCTTATGTTCTGCATCCGGTGGATGCAGGCTGCGCATTCCTGCGGAACGCTTCTATTGCGTGTCAATGCACACTCTCCCTGAAAATTCCGAATGCTTTTTGGTGTAAGCGTCAATGGCGCAGTCATGGCATCCGTGGTAAAATGAATGCGTTGTGTGCCTGACACACGAAAAAGAGAGGACGGATGCAGAGATGGAACAGCTTTACCTGATGCCCGGTGAGGAACGCTACACGAAATTTCAGGACGAAAACGGCGTACCGAAAGTTCGGTATACTTACTGTTCGCTGCACGGCAGACTGTTCAATTGCACTTGCAAAACCATGGATGAAGCCCAGCGGTTGTGCGAGGACTGGCTCGTAACACAAGATCGCTGCTATATAAACTAAAAAAGACCGCCGAGAACCGACCATAAAAGGTCAGGCTCTCGGCGGTCTTGGCTTATCGGATTTGCTCTTTTTCTTTGCTGTCCTTTTCCTCCGCAAAGAACAGTTCCACATTCTTCTGCGCTTTTACGATGTCCTGCATCTCATCCCGCGCCTTTCGGTACTCTGGGTAGAGTGCTTTTTTCTTGGTGAGCAAAGCCGAATACTCTGCATTCAGGTCTTTCACTTTGGGCAGCTTTTTCAGGCCAGATTCATTGAAAGCGGCTTTCGCCGTCTTATGCAGCGTGACTTCTTCCCGGTGCGCTTCCAAAAATTTGGAGCAGTACCCGGATTTACGGTAAGCATCGTATACAGGCCGGGTCTTGGCATAGTTGACGATGTGCGCCCGGAGGACGGCGATTTCTGCCATACGCTTCTCGGCGGCCTTGATGGAATCGCCCAGTTTGTGATAGCGAGAAAGTGCAGCATCAGCACGCTCTTTCAGCTCATCCGCACTGCCGATTTTCTGCTCCTGCAAAAAAATCAGCGTTTTGGACATCTCTTTCAGGTTATGCTTCTTCGCCCAACGCTCGTATCCACCGCCCTTGCCCTCGGCAAGTTTTGCTTGAATGTCAACCAGCAACTGGAACGGCTGCTCTTTGGGAGGTTGCTTCTGATGTGGGCGGTGTTCGGCTTTTCCGGCAATGACTGCTTTGATTTCATCCTCGCTGTACCCGGCACCCAGTGTCTTGAACCGGATAAAGCGTTTCTGCCGTGCGCCTTTAACGGAAGTGTATTTGCCGCGTTTGATTTCATAGCCCTGCTGTTCCAGTTTTTGCAGAAAATCTTCGTAGTCGGTGGGCTTCTGCTGCAAAATCTCGTCGATTACACTGCACAGCCGGTCGCGGTTGCTTTCCTTTGGGGGGTAAGTGATGCGCTTCTGCCGTTCCCGGTAAGGCTTCTTTTCAATGACTGACAGCTGATGCTCCAGACAAATCAGGTCGCTCAACCGCTGCACTGCCAGACCGGAAAAGAAAAAATCCCGGAATTTTCTTGTGCCGTCCAGAGTGGTCGAGTTATAGATAATGTGATTGTGGATGTGTTCCCGATCGGTATGCGTTGCAACGATAAAAGCGTGTTTGCCTTTCAGAAACCGGGAGGCCAACTCATAACCGATGCGGTTTGCTTCTTCAGCCGTAATTTCACCAGGCCGGAAAGATTGCCGTATCTGATAGGCGATAATGTTACTTTTTTGGCTGCGCCCGGTGGCCTGCTCGTACAGCTTTTTTGTGAGCATGAACTCCTCGTCCACAGTAAGCGGGCTGCATTGATAGCTGCTGACAAGTTCGCCTTTTTCAGTCTTGTCAGGATTCTGTGCATAGTTGGTGCGGTCTTTCAGGCAGGCGGCAATAGATTTTCCTTTGTGCTGATGCAGTGCGATCAGACGAGTAGCAGCCAGAGCAGATCACCTCCTAAATGAAAAAGCCGCCCGAAGGCGGCAAGAAGATTCAAAATCAAATCAGGTCCCGGAGCCAACCGCTGAATTTCTCAACGCCCTCCACCATTGCAGTTGCGCCGACAAAAAGGACAAAGCAGAGAAATTCGGCAACCAGCAGAATCAGAAATTGATCCCAAGTCTGGCGGTAGACGGTGTAGATGCCGCAGC
This sequence comes from Faecalibacterium hominis (ex Afrizal et al. 2022), assembly GCF_049545105.1. Classification (NCBI taxonomy): domain Bacteria; kingdom Bacillati; phylum Bacillota; class Clostridia; order Eubacteriales; family Oscillospiraceae; genus Faecalibacterium; species Faecalibacterium hominis (ex Afrizal et al. 2022). Next base: position 2,801,443 of record NZ_CP186860.1, read on the forward strand.
CAAAGATATACAGCATCAACGGCGCGACAACATAGCTGGACAGAGTAAGCAGCCACTTTGCCATCAGAGCCAGAAAAGCCACGAACAGAGAGATCGGGGCAAGCATCATCTTGAATAAAAACCTCATATCAAACACCAGCCTTTCTTTTTCGCCCCTATTATAAAGGTATCGCCCCTTGCCTTGCAAGGATGTCAACCGTTATGTAAACCCGCAGCCTCCTACTGCGGGAAATTTTTTAGAGTTCGGTGAGTTTGGCGAGAAGTTGCTTGCCAATAGCTATCAGCTCATCCAACCGACTACGCAAGTCCTCTAAATCGGCGGCATAGAACTGCCCGCTTTCATTGGCCCGTTTCGCCACCTGATTCAGGTTGTTGCTGCAATTCTGAAGAAGGTACGCCATCCGACGCAGCTGTGGTAAATCAAGATTCAGGCAGTAACCATCCAGAGCCATTTTTCGCAGATAAGAGCCAATGCTCAAAATACCGCAACTTTCCATCTTCTGACGAATGCGTTCCAGTTCGACTTTGCTGACCCGGAAATGGAGCTGCTGGTCGCGACGGTCGTTCACCGGGCATCACCATCCTTATCCAAGTAAGATTTGAATGGTCGGACAGGCTCCACTTTATCAGCCTTTTCTTCCAGAGCTGCCAGCACAGAGGGGCGGGCATCCGGCTTTTCTTCCGCTTCGGGTTCTGTCCGGCTGGACTGATGCTCCATGTTCAACAGCGCATCCAATTCTGCAAGGCGGGCAGACTTGGTTTGCAGTTCTTCCTCCTGCGCAAACGGCTTGGCGATTTCAACCTCTGCAGCCTGCTTCTGCTGTTCCAGAGAATCCAGTGCGGCCTCAGCATCGGCAATGCGGTCGGCAAAATTGCCGATGGCATTGTCCAGACGGACGATGTTGCCGCGAGGGTCATCGCCCAGCGGTACCGGATAACTCAGCTCGCCGCGGAGAACGATTTGATGCTCATTCTTGAAACTGTCAAAGCGAATGTTCAGCTCAAAGCCGCGATAGGTGCCCAGCAGCATCATATCCGCATTCGGCATCTCCTTGCAGGCGAGCATCAGCCGCTCACCAGCTGCTTTTTTCTCATCGAACACCATGCCCTTGATCGTCATGCCGCAGAAGTTCTCCTTATCCTGCGGGTGTGCGTCTGCGATTTGGGCATCGTTTTTCAGAGCCGCAATACGGTTCTTCGCTTTCTGAATTTCCTCCGGGTAATGCTTGAGCAGCTTATCTTCCAGACGATATTTTTGGTTCTGGTAATCCGAGCGCAGCACTTTGAGCCTTGCTACCTGCACATCCAGATCCATCTTTTCCCGGATGCGCGGGTCGCCTGCGCATAGGGCCTTGACCTCGGCATACGAAAGAGCCTGCTCATCCACATCATCACAGGAGCGCATCGGAGATTTGCTCGTCATGATCTGCGAAATAAACTTCTGCTTGTTTTCCAGCGTTTGATCGGGTAAGAGGATGGCATTACTGCCAGCCCCTCCCCTAAGAACCGTACGTGAGAGTTTCCCCTCATACGGCTCAAGCCTTTCATAAAGCTCCCATCAGGGAACCCGGCTCAACAAAACAAGAATCGTTTTTGTGCAATACGGCATGGCATTCGGGATGCACCATTTCCAGCCATGGCGACTTCCCGCTTCGGAACACCTTATGAACCTTGAAACTCGTTTCCGAGGTAATAGGCTCATTACATACTGGGCAACAGCGGTGTTGATTTCTCCATACTTTCAGGAGTTTTTCGCGTCCGTTAGTGCTGTTCAACATTTTCTCACCATCGCGCTCTTCATAATAACCGCTCCATCGCTCATCGAAGGGATTTGCGTTAGAGACGATTTTCTTAAAGCGGATGATTTTGGTGTCCGTTGCATATTCAAGAGCAAAGTAGGATTGCTCACCGTTCTTCTTGGTGCGTTCCTCTGCGGCAAAAGTCCAGTTTCGGGTTCCGATGCAATGCCAGTATTTCACTGCTATCCACCGTCTGCCTTTGTTCTTATGCCTGCGCTTTGCCCACTGCCAAAGACAATTGTAAATCTGATAGTCGATTTTGCTGAATGTTTCAGCGGATACAACAAATCGCTGGTTATTGACCCATCCACGGATAACCGGGTTGAGCTGGCGAATCAGGGAATCCTGCTTTGCCGATTTGTTGCTCTTGACGATTTCACGCATCTTTTTCAGCAGAGAGCCGACCGACTGCTTCGAGGGCTTGATTAGAAGTTTTCCGTTATACTTACGGATGTTCTTGCCCAAGAAGTCAAATCCATCATCAATGTGAGTGATGACCGTCTTTTCTTCAGATAACTGCAACCCACGTTCCGTCATGAAATCTCTGATAATAGGGAGCACTTCTTCACGCAGAAATTCCGGGCTTTCTCCGGTTACGATAAAGTCGTCAGCATAGCGCACGAAGTTCATCTTATTAAAATGAGTTTTACCATTGACCTTTTTGCGGGTCGGCAGTCGTTCCTTTAAGAGCCGTTCCAGTCCATCCAGCGTCATATTCATCAGAGTAGGCGAGATGGCTCCACCTTGCGGTGTGCCTTCCTCAGTGGGGAAAAGTTGCTTTGTATCAACGTATCCACACTTTAACCACTTCTGTAAAACCTGCGTATCCATCGGGATATTCTCCATGAGCCATTCATGGCTGATGTGGTCGAAGCATCCCTTGATGTCACCTTCAAGAATCCACTGAGGAGACTTGCCCTTGTTCAGGTCGGTGAAACACTGCTCGATTGCATCGTGTGTGCTTCTTCCGATTCGGAATCCGTAGGAGTTGAGGTCACCGTAGGTTTCAGCAAGCGGTTCCAATGCAAACTTGTATAGGGTCTGCATAGCACGGTCTGTCATCGTCGGAATGCTCAGAGGCCGCAGTTTGCCGTTTTTCTTCGGAATATAAACACGTTTCAGGGGCTGAGGACGGTATCCTCTCCGTTTCAGTTTACTGATTGCCTTGAATTTTGCCTCAGGAGTTAGCCACAATTCATGGTCAACTCCAGCCGTATTTTTACCACGATTGCTTGTTACCCGCTTCACTGCCAAGGCTTTGGCGTAAAACGAGTGAGTTAACAGCCATTGCAGCGTTTTTACCTTGCTGTAATGACCTTCTTGTTGAGCCTTTACGATACGCATTTGCAGCTTTTTAACATAAGCACGAGCCTTGTTCCAGTCGATGCTGTCCCAATTTCCCGCTCTGCAAGTCGGTGCACACGATTTCTCGTTCATTTGCAATTCCTCCTTTTTGAAAAGTTCTGTAAATTCTCTCGTAAAGAAAGACCATAGATGGAAGTCTGCCTGCTTTCGCACGAGGTGATGTTGCAACCTCTATCCGTCCCCATTACAGGGTCGGCATTCGCTTTTTCCATCTTTCTTCTACCCGCATTTCATAAAGTCTCCTTACGGTTTCCGTCCGATTGCTCGGGGAAATACGGGCTTACCACGTTCCGCTTATTCAACAGTATGGGTTAGGTTTCACTTCTCCGCCAGCAGCTTTTGAATCCATGTGTTCCCACTCTATAGAGGAGCAACCAGCTGCGTTACCGTTTTGGTTCAGGCTTGTCAGCAACTTTAGCCTGTTCAGCTTTAACGACGTTTAACAGTGATTCACATTACATTAACCATACCATACAAGTCAGGCTCCCCAACCACATTGTTGCTTGCAGTTTATCGCTTCCACCTCGCGGTTTCGGCTTGAACCCTTTCGGGTGGGGCTACCCTTGTCCTGTCACGCTTCCTCACAGCCGTTACCAGCTGCTTTGTTGACAGTAGACTACTGCTAATGGAATAACAGGTCTGGTCATAGCCAGACAGTTGATTTAAGCGACTTCGTGTCGCACCCAGAGGTAGGCGTCGAATGTCCCCTCCGTGACGTAATTATAGACGTAAACTTGTTTGTTTTTGTTGCCCTGACGGATGATTCGGCCGTTGCGTTGGGTCATATCGGACGGTCGCCAGCCTACATCCAGATGATGCACGGCCACCAGCAGGGTCTGGACATTGGTGCCTGCGCCCATCTTTGCAGTGCTGCCCAGCAGGACACGCACCTTGCCGCTGCGGACTTTGGAGAACAAATCCGCTTTCTTACCTTCAGTATCAGCGTTGTGGATGAACTCGACCTCCGATTCCGGCACCCCGGCGGCAAGCAGCTTTGTGCGAATATCATCGTAGACATTGAACGAGCCGTCTCCCTTGGGCGTGGACATATCGCAGAAAATCAGCTGCGTCAGATTATCCTCTTTGGTTTCGTTCCAGATACGCAGAACATTGTCGACACAGGCATTCAGCTTGCTGTCCGGGTCATCCGGGGTGAGCGGATTCATCAGCCGCTGGTCAAGGCCGATTTTACGTCCGTCCGAGGTGATCTTCAGCATATTGTCCACCGAGGGGTCAACCGCACCGCTATGCACCTCAGCAGCACGTTCGCTCAGGGATTTCACCATGTCCTGCTGGATTTCCGAGGGTTTGACCACGACAGTTTCAAACTTGGCTTCCGGAACAGGCAGATGCAACTGGTCGGAAGTCTTGATGTCCGCTGCCTCCTTGAACATATTCATCAGCTCCGGCAGGTTAAAGAACTTGGCAAAACGTGTGCGCGCACGGTAGCCGGTTCCTTCCGGCGCAAGCTCAATGGCCGTGGTGGTCTCGCCAAACGTAGAAGCCCATGCATCAAAGTGGGGCAGTTGTTTCTGCTGGAGAGTGCTGTACTGCAAATAGCGCATCAGTGTGTACATTTCCGTCATGGAGTTGCTGATGGGCGTTCCCGTTGCGAAAATCACGCCGCGCCCGCCAGTCACTTCATCCAGATAACGACACTTGCCGAACATATCGCTGGACTTCTGTGCTTCGGAGGTAGAAAGGCCAGCAACATTGCGCATCTTGGTGTAAAGATATAGGTTCTTGTAGTTCTGGCTCTCGTCCACAAATAACCTATCTACGCCTAATTGTTCAAATGTGACCACATCATCCTTGCGGTCGGTGGACTGTAGCTTTTTCAGTTTCACCTCCAGTGTTTTCCGTGTCTTTTCCATCTGTTTCACGGTAAAATGCTCACCGGACTGTTCCTTGGCCTCTGCAATGGCTTTTTCGATTTCCTCGATCTGATCTTCGATGATCCGTGCCTGCCGTTCCGCAGAAAGAGGGATTTTCTCAAACTGCGAGTGGCCGATAATGACGGCATCGTAGTCGCCGGTTGCGATGCGGGCGCAAAAACGCTTTCGATTGGCGGGTTCAAAGTCTTTCTTGCTGGTAACGAGCAGCTTTGCATTGGGGTATAGCCGCAGGAACTCGCTGGCCCACTGCTCGGTCAGATGGTTGGGTACCACGAACAGGCTTTTCTGACACAGGCCCAAACGCTTAGATTCCATTGCCGAAGCTGCCATCTCAAAACTTTTGCCGGCACCCACCTCGTGGGCGAGCAGGGTGTTCCCACCATAAAGCACATGAGCAACTGCATTGCGCTGATGTTCCCGCAGATTGATCTCCGGGTTCATACCGACAAAATGGATATGGCTTCCGTCATACTCGCGGGGCCGGGTACTATTGAACAACTCGTTATACTGCTTCACCAGCAGATTCCGCCGCTGCGGGTCTTGCCAAACCCAGCCTGCAAAGGTATCCTTGATGGCCTGCTGCTTCTGCTGGGCAAGCATCGTCTCCTTCTGGTTCAGGACACGCCGCTCTTTACCATCCTCCTCAATGGTATCATAAATGCGGCAGTCCCGCAAATTCAAGGTGTCCTCCAAAATCTTGTAGGCGTTGGCCCGGTGGGTGCCGTAGGTTTCGGTGGACATGATATCATACATTCCGGCGGCAGATTTGTTGCCGATGCGCCATTCGGACGTAAATGGAGAGTAGCGGACTTGGATCAGGTTGTTATAGCGGATGCGGTAGGGCGGCTGAAAAGTCTCCATCATAAACTGCTGCACAATGGCGGGATTCAGCCATGTGGCACCCAGTCGGATGTCGATTTCTGATGCTTCAAGGTCCTTCGGCTGCGCTTTGGTCAAAGCCTCCACATTGATCTTGAACTCCGGGTGGCTTTCAGCGGCAAGCTGAGCCATGCGCAGTTTATTCCGCACATTGCCGGAAAGATACTCGTCCGCAGTCTGCCAGCCTGCTTCCGGCTCATCTGCATCCGCAGAAGGGTCTTTGAAAATCACGCCTTGCAGCTCTGTGGTAATACGCTCATAATCGCCGGGAGAGCCGAGAAGTTCCGCCATATAGGGCAGATCAACACGGCCATGTTCTCCAATGGACACTGCCAGTGCTTCGCTGGGGGTGTCCACGCTGGTGACCGTGTGCTCTGGGCGAATCGTTCGCTTGGTGAACATATCCGCCTTGCTTTTGAGCTGTTTATTCTCATCGAGATTTTCCAAAGAGCAGAGCAGATAGTAGGAAGAATCATCCTCAAACAAACGCCCATTTTTGCGGTCGTTGAGCAGACCGTATTTTGCGGTAAAAGCGTCATAAGCTGTGTTCAGCTTTGCTTGGGTTGCCTTAATGTCCTCATCCGGGTAATCGTCCAGCTGCTCCTGAATCAGCTGGTTGACGATCTGCCGCAGTTCCACCATGCCGGTGACACGGGCTTTGGCATTATCGGACAACTCCACCTGCGTCATAATCGAATTTTCTCGGTAGTACACCTCACCGTCCACCACGGTGTAGGAGAAGTTTTTTACATCCGGGTCAGCCGGGAGAATATGCTTCTCGTTTTCGGCATCCGCAATATCTGGTGTTTCCACCTCAGCTTCGGTGTATTGCCCCTCAATATGCTGTACCACCTCGGCAAGCTGGTCGGCAAGGTTTGCGCCCTCGATGGGCGCAACGGTCAGGTCATGACCATACTGGGTGCTTTCCAGCGTAAGCTGCCCCAGCACCATCTCCGGGTGGTCTACGAAATACTGGTTGATGGCAAAACCATCTTCGGTCTTGCCAAGCTGCACCCAGTCCGGCTCGTGGTCGATGGGGCGGTCACGCTTTTGCAAAAAGATAATGTCCGAAACCACTTCGGTGCCTGCATTTGCCTTAAACGCATTGTTGGGCAGACGGATGGCACCCAGCAAATCGGCTCGTTCTGCCATGTGCTTGCGGGCGGTGCTGTCCTTGCTGTCCATGGTATAGCGAGAAGTCACAAACGCCACGATGCCGCCCGGACGCACTTGGTCGATGGTTTTCGCAAAGAAATAATTGTGGATGGAGAATCCCAGTTTGTTGTACGCCTTATCGTTGACCTTGTACTGACCAAAGGGCACGTTGCCCACCGCCAGATCGTAGAAATCACGGCGGTCGGTGGTCTCAAAGCCTGCCACGGTAATGTCGGCCTGCGGATACAGTTTTTTCGCAATGCGCCCGGTGATGCTGTCCAGTTCCACGCCGTACAGCCGACTGTCTGCCATGCTGTCCGGCAGCATTCCAAAGAAGTTGCCCACGCCCATACTAGGTTCCAGAATGTTACCGCTGTGGAAACCCATGCGCTCCACGGCATCGTAGATACTACGGATGACGGTAGGGCTGGTATAGTGGGCGTTCAGGGTGCTGGAACGGGCAGCAGCGTACTCATCCTCGGAGAGCAGCCCCTTCAACTCTGCATATTCCTTTGCCCAACTATCTTTGCCGGGGTCAAAGGCATCCGCCAGACCGCCCCAGCCCACATACTGGGAAAGCACCTGCTGTTCCTCGGCAGTGGCACCTCGGTGCTCCTGTTCCAGCTTGAACAGGGTGCGGATGGCTTCAATGTTCCGGGCATATTTCTGCTTTGCGCCGCCCTCGCCCAGATGGTCGTCCGTAATACGGAAGTTTCCGGCAGGCTCCGGCGCAGGTTCAGCATTCAGGGCTTCATCCAAGGCGGCGGCATCCGGGAAGGTCTGCACTTCGCCGTCAATCACCGTAGAGATGGGCAGTTCGTCTAGTTCCTCATCGGTCAGTTCAGACACATCCGGCTCCTCCTGCCGCAGTGCATTCTCGAACTGCTGCTTGTTGATGACCTCATTGTCCCATGACTGACCGTGCGCACTGGTGTCGATGCGCACATCGGTTTCGCCAACATAGCCGATGGTTCCTTCAATCGTTCTGGTGGGAAGGTCTACTACAACTTCGTCCCCGACCTTATAGCTGACCTCTTTTTCGGGAACCAGATCAATGGCTGCGGCCTGCTGTTCTTCGTACAGTTCTCTGATGTGCGGAAGATGCTCATTGCGGAAAATGGGCAGTCTGTTTTTCGTCAGCTCCATGTCCTGCAAGCTGACGGATTTGAACGTAAAATTAACGTGTTCTACCCGAAAATCTCGGTCATCCAGCTTGATGATGCTGCCGATTGGCAGATAATCCGCTTCCCGGAGATATTTTGTCTGGTGGTGGGAGCCATCTTCGTTCAAGCCAGCCAGATAGACGTTGTTGCCCGCTGCCCACAGCTTTTTAGATTTTGCTGCCCACTGCTCACTCGGAAAACCAGTTACTTTGACTTTGCCAAGCACATTTTCCTGTGACAGAAGATTGGTGCGCAGAATCCGCTCCACAGCAACGGCATCTTTGTCATAGAACAGATAGTTACCGTTCAGTTCAAAGCCCACGAGGGTGTTAGGATACTGTTCTTTCAGAGCAGTGTACTCTGCGGCAACAGTGCCATCCAGCATCGGAAGCTGACGTTCGGCTTCCTGTCTGGCAGTACGCTGCTCTTTTTCCTCATCGGTCAGGTAGCGGTCGGATTGGATCATCAGGTCGATATACTTTTCCACCTGCGCCCATTTCAAGGTGATTTTCTGGTGGTCGGGGTAATGGTCAAATTCCAGACCCTTCCAGTCGTGATTCACAAAGCCCCGGCTTCCGTCCAGAAAATCGTGGGAATGCCCACCAATGCCGTACTCCTTTGCCAACGCCTTGGCACGGAGTTTTCGGTCAGGCTGGGTCTGGTACAGTGCCATAATGCGTTGCTTGCCACCTGCAAACCCAGAACCATGCCGCCGCAGCTCGTTCTCAATTTCAGCCTGCGACAAAACAAAAGCGGAGGACGATTTCTCGCTCTCCGCTCGGTCAATCTTCTCAATTTGCTGGGCTTCGGTGGGAAGGACGGCATCCAGAAAACTTAGCTGTAGATCAGCTCCGTCAGCACCAGTTCCTCTGCCTGTGCCCGCAGGCTGTTCATGTGCTGCACCCATGCCATCTGATTCTGCTCCTTGTCCGGGGCCGGGTTCTGTTTCAGAAGCTGCGCCATGGTCTGCTGCATCCGGCTTTCTGCCGTCTGCTCCACCTCCATCAGGTGCGGGTACAGGCTCCCGTTCAGGAGCATCGTGTTGTACAGTGCCGGGTGCTGCTGCCTCAGAAAGCTCAGGCGCATCCTGCTGTACTTGCCCAGCGGGGTCTTCGGCTGATGCAGGGTCAGGTTCGGGAGAAGATAATCCCCGGTCTGCGTGTAACTCAGATTGCTGCTCATATTCATGCTGGCTCCTTTCATTGTTTCGGCGGCGAATGGTTGTTTTTACGGTGCGCTCGATGTTCCGCAGCACCTCCCGGCTCATGTCACTGACTGCTGCGCCGAGGGCAAAGACGGCATCCGGGGTGGAAAAATTGTAGATTGCCTGAAAATCGTCCTTGTCGAACCACCCGGCAGGCTCAAACCCGCAGCGTTCCAGCAGCGTGTAGGTGACACTCATTGCTGCTGCGCTTTTGAACTGCATCTCCACCCCGGCTTCATCATAATCCATCAGCAGCGAGCCGTCAACGATGGCACGGATGTCCTCGCCGTTGTTGTCCCAGTAATCCGCCACCAGTTTCCCGGCAACATCGGCAAGCTGCTGGCTGACACGCTCTCCGCTGATGCCGTAGGTCTTGCTCAACATTTCCGAAACCGGCTGTTTCAGGTCGTCATTGTACTGCCACATCTCCGGGTCACGGGAATTGCGGCGCACCCCGGTGTCGCTTACGTCAAAAACGTAGTGCAGTCGAGGGAATCCGCTGGATTCGTCCAGCAGAGCGATGCCCTTAGAGCCACGCCTGACATAGCGGTTCATCCGGTTGCGCCAAATGTCAAATTCGGCGCAGGCGGTGGCATCGGGCCGCTGAGCGTAGATCATCAACTGGTCTGCAAAGGGGTACTTGTACAACCGGGATGCGGTGGTCAGGTAGTCCGTCCAGCTTTCCCAATACCGGGTCAACCCGTTCGCCGTGCGCTGGGCAAGGGCGAGATATTCTTCGGTTTTGCTTGGCATAGCGTTCCTCCTTTTTCAGATTTTAGGGTATAAAAATAGCGGGCAACCGTTTTGAGGGTCGCCCGCAGAGGGTGTGTAATAATTTGATAGTCCGTCAAACAGGAATTGATTTACTTTGTTTGTAAATCTTCCAGAAAGAAAATTCCCTCTGTTAGGTTGACAAACATTTCCTTGTCCTTGATTACATGAATTTTATTGTTCCACCAGACAGTAGTGTTATTAGCGGAGATTGTTTTGCTTGTTCCATCCTTAAGAAAATAAGTAATTGTAATAGCGGGTTCTTCTTCGCTATTCACTTCCCCAAATAAATCATATTTCAGAAATCCCGTTAGCTTTAAGGCTAACTCAATGTCCTCACTGCTCGAAATTTCTTTAACATCATCCGTGACACTCGGATACGTGATATTTACAGACTGAATATCATTTATGCGGGGCAATCCCCAAAGATACATACCATTCGTAAATATGTTGATCCCAACAATCAAAACAGTCATAACTATCACTTCTATCAAAAATCGAATAAGACCTTTGAAAATCTTGTTCACCAACTTATCCTCCAATCTCGATTTCTCCTACTCCCTCAATTCCGATTTATTGAGTTGAGCATATCACATACGCGAACACTCCAAACCTACAGCACAGTTTCCACCGCAAGCTGCTCCCGCTTCTCTTTTTCATCAGCGATTTGGACATCAACATCTTCGCGCATCTTTTTCAGAAGTGCAAGAACTCGCTTGATTTGATCCTTGGTGTTTTCCACCCTGCTCTGTGCCTGATTGATGTGATCCAGAACTGCCCAGTCTGCAAAGAGGCCGTCAAAGAAGAAATCCGCAAATTTCAAAAAGCTGTCCACCGTAACCTGAAGGTCTGCGGTGATCTCAACATCGGCAAGCTCAGTTTTGAACCGCCGCAGTTCCACTTGAAGCTGTTCGATTTGTTCCTGTGCATCGTCCAGTTCCTCATACTTGGCAAGATCGGCCATCAAACCGCCGCCCATTACGTCCCATGTACTCCAGCCCTCGGCATTGTCGAGGGTTTCCAGAACTTCGTTGACCGTATGCAAGGCAGTCTTTCCTGCGTTGATGGCTTCCAGCAGCTCCCGCTTTTGAACTTTCAGTGCGGCAATGCGGCTTTCGCTTTCCGCAATCTGCTGTGCGGCAGGGTGGGCAGAGACTTTGATGCCTTTGATTTTTTCGGAAAGAGCAGCTTGATACTGACTTTCGCAATCGGACAGCCGTGCCAGTCTATTTTGAATCTGCTTCAAGTCGGCATCAACGGAAGAAAGATCATGGAGAGCAGCATCGTACTTGACACGGGCTGCATAGGCTTCCTGCCGTTCTTTGTCCAGCTTTTCATCCATTTTTCCAATCACTTGATAGAAAAATGCGGCAAGGCTGTGTCCCTCCAGACGGTCCACATCAGCCTGCTCTGCCAGCTTGGATTTTTCCAGCTTTTTCAGGCAATCAGCAAGCGTATCTCTCTGGGCGGTCAGTTCTTTCTGTTTTGCTTCGCAGCTTTTCTTTTCAGCGACCTGCTGCCAAAGCTCTTTCAACGTAGAATCACTCATATGGAATGTCCTTTCCCGGCATTACGTTTCTTCGTTCAGAAGCTGGTTCAAAAAATGCTGCCGATTATTTACAAATGTTTTGGTGATAACGTAGCTGTCCGTATCTTCATACTGACAAGGATGAATCGTGCCATTGTCGAAGCTAAAAATCTCAGCATCAGGCATTCCGAGGAGAATGGGTGAATGTGATACGATAATGAATTGCGCCCCTTCTTGGGCACACCGATAAATGTTGATCAGTAACGTGAGCTGCCGCTGCGGGGATAAAGCGGCTTCCGGCTCGTCAAAAATATAGACTCCATCTGCACCCATGTAGTCCTGCGCAATGGCGAGGAAACTTTCACCGTGTGATTTTTGGTGATAGCCTTTGGAGGGATGATCGTCATCGGAATAGTCGATTTCCTTGGTGGCTACATTATAGAAACTCTCTGCTCGGAGAAAATACCCGAACTTTGGTCTGCGATACCCCTTGGAAATCGTCATAGCCTCACATAGTTCCGAATGGGAGTTGTATGTGGAAAATGAATAGTTCTTCGTTCCACCCTCTGCGTTGAAGCCGTAAGCAACAGCGATTGCTTCCAGAAGCGTAGATTTTCCACTTCCATTTTCGCCAACAAAGAACGTAATGGGCTTATGGAATGTAAAAGTGTCGATTCCACTGATGGCAGGAATCTGACGAACATAATTGTATGGGCGAACTCTGTTCCAGTCGATGGTCAGCCCTTGGATAAACAAATCGTTCATACAGCACTCCATACTATATAATGTAAGAAACACTTAGCTCCGCTCAAACCCAAGATAGCGGGTGCCCTGAAAACTCAGCTTTCCGATGTCGCCCTGCACGAGCAGACCATAATCGCTTCCGTCCACTTCAAATTCCATCCGGTCGCCGCTCTCTACCTGAAAAGTCACATAGTACGATGTAAATGTGCTAGTGTCGTATCCGTGCGCACCGGACATATCTCCGGCATTGGCACTGCTGGAATGCGAAACATCGGTGCGCTTTGCTACCACTGTTGCCGGAACGGTAAGCCGCGGCGAGTGGTTGTTTTTGTTCCATGTGCGGAGATTTGAAATTAGAGCAAAGAAAAACATTCCAATAAAAAGCAGGAACAGGATTGGGAAAATGAAGCTGAATATAGCGTCAAACCATCCAAAAAACATTTTACTCCTCCAAAATTTCTTCCAGCAGGTCCTTTACATCGTCCAGAAAAGATTCTTCTCCAAGGGTGTTCACCTTGAAGAACACCGCCTGACTGCCGCCTGCGGTGATGGCAGACAGGCGGATCGGACTGTCTCCATTCTGGAACAGGGTCAGCGTCAGGCTCAGGCGGTTGCCGCCTATCATGCTGTACCGTTCAAATACACGGACACTGCACCGGGCATCGCCCTCTTTGAAATCACTGCCTGCCTCTAAATCTGCCGACCAACTGCTGTCCGGGATTTCATTTTCCAGCTTCCGAAGCAGCTTGTCAAAGTTTTTGTTTCGGATGGTCTTTTCAAAGATTGCCATAATGGTTCCTCCGTTCTGACAATTAAAATTCAGTCCCTTATTTTTGATACGAGCAGAGCCACAGGAAAATTGCGGAGAAATCGCTTGAAGAGAGGAATTTTGTCTAATTTGATTATAGCATATCTTTTGGAAGAACAAAATACTTTATGTACGCCGCCCGCAGGCGGCAAAGATCAGTCCAGTGGAAATTCCAACTCGACAAACTCAGCATCAGTCATGAGTTTCAGCTTTTCGATAACGCCCTCCGACAGTTCCCGCAGGGCAGTTTCATCGGGCATCAGGCAGCACTGCATCAGCCGCAGTTCGTGGATAAGCCCCAGTCGGGTTCCGGTGTTGTAAAGCATCATCAGCATGAGTTCTTCATGGTTAAAGTTCATGGTCAGCCCTCACTTTCCGGCATCCAGTTGGATTGCACTCCGGGGCATCGCACTTCTCTTTGAGCGTTTGCAAAACAGAGGTGCGTTCCGGCTTTTTATCCAGAAACCCCGGCAGCTCCTTAAAGCCGATGCTGTCCACATAATGGGCTGAAATCTTCCCATCATGATTCAGCATGATTACATCGCTGACCGACAGGCTGTGCCCCTCAAAATCCTGCGGACGGGAGAGGTTGAACATCTGAAATAGTTCTTCCAAAATCTCGTTGTTCGGCACATCCTGCCACATGGTGGGAAGATCAGCATAGTAGGTGACCTCGTAATGCTCCGGGTCGGGCGTTTTGCCCCGACGATGCAGTTCCCGCATGGAAGCAAATCTTTCATCGAGGATTTTTTCGTCATGCCGCAGCTGCATCACCATATAAACATCGCACCCTGCGTTCAGAAACTTCCGCGGGATGTCCGTCATGGGTTCACCGTCAAAATTCTGGTTCCATTTTTGCTGCATCGTCCACCTCACAGTTCTGGCGCAGAACGTGCAGAGGATTTTGGCGCAGCCGTATCACTTGCCAGTTCTGCCAGCTTTTCCAGTGTGGAAGGGCGATGGTCTGCACTCAGTTCCTCGGCTTCCGCAACTTTATCCATGACTGCATCGTAGTCCTGCAGTAGCCGCCGGCCCTTTTCCATGTGGTGCGCTTCCAGAATCTGCTCACGGGCTTCCTGAATGGTCAGTTCCGGGGCATCCAGCTGCCCACCGTCCATCACAGAATAATCGCTGTGGTAAATGGTGTAGTTCCATCCATCCTCACAGGACTGGATGGCAAGGTAGCCTTTGCCGCCCAGTTCCCACGCCGCCTGCTCGTCCTGTGTCTGAATCTCCGGGTAGAAGTCTGCATGGTTTCGTTCCATGACTTCGGCAAACTGGCAGATGTGGAACACATTGCCCAGACCGCCCATGTCAAAGTGGTAATCATCCAGATGTTCCACCCGTGCCGTAAAACTGCGCCCATCCGGGTAATCCACCTGAATCACGCCGCCATCTGGAATGCGATAGAGGTCATCATAGTGGCTGTTGATGAGACGAATATCCTTCGGCAGCGTTTCCGGCTCCCAGATGCGCCGCCTGCCAATGCCCGCCTGCGGGATGTTTTCAAGGATCTTTACGCTTTCCTGTTGGATGGCCTTACGGTCATCGTCCGAAAGTTCAAACAGATACCAGTTCCGGGCGGCAGAAATGGCGTTCCTGCCATCGGGCGGCAGGTTCTTTTCCGAGATCTGCCCGCTTTCCAGCGGCTCGCCAGTTACCTTGTTGTAGGTGGCAAAGCCGACGCCTGCACCGTTTTCCCGGAGGTGGAGATAGCGTTCATCGTTGATAAGGTAGACCGCTTCTTTTTTCTGCTCCATCAGCACCCACCTTCAAATTCCAGAGAAAACTTGCTGCGGCCATCCGCTTCACAGGACAGCAGCACGGTGGCGTTGTAGGTCTTGCCCTTGGCGCTCTTGCAGTCCTTCAGGCGGACACGCCCATCCCGCAGCAGCTTGTCCGCCACATGAGCGTCCAGCCGCTTGCCCAGACGCTTGAAGAACGCATTGTCCTTCCACAGCACGAAACGGCACTCCCGGTTCTCGCAGAACCAACCCTTTTCACGCTCCACAACAGGCTTCCCGCAATTCGGGCAGACACCAATAATCTTGTTTTTCATAAGCGCATTCACTCCTTTTTTCATTTCCGTGTTCTTTACCAGTTCGGTAATCATCGTATTGATCTCGGTCATAAATTCGCTCGGCTCCATTTCGCCACGCTCGATTTGCAGCAGTTTTGTTTCCCAATCGGCGGTCATTTCCGGGGATTGAATTTCTTCGGGCATCACGGTGATGAGGGCTTTTCCCTTATCCGTGGGCAGAAGCACCTTGGTCTTTTTGCTGCCCTTGCGTTCCAGAAAACCCTTCTGCACCAGCTTTTCGATGGTGGCAGCTCTGGTAGCCGGGGTGCCGATGCCCTGACGTTCCACGCCCTCCGGCATACTGTCTGCACCCGCTGCCTGCATAGCGGACAGGAGCGTATCTTCCGTGTAGGATTTCGGCGGGGACGTTTGACCTTCCTTCAGTTCGGCATCAGCAACGCTGCACTGGCTCTGCTCCTGCACATCCGGCAGAACAGCCGGTTCTTTCTGCTTGCTCAGCAGTTCTCCCAGCATTTTCCGCTCCATGGTTTTCCATCCCTCGGACAGCACAACTTTGCCTTTGGCGGTAAATTCTTCGCCTGCGCAGATTGTAGTCAAGGTGGTTTCTGCATAGCAGTAAGGCTCACCCACGGCGCAGAGCAGCCGTGCGGCAATCAGCCGCAAGACATTCTGCTCCCCGGCAGGGAGTGCGGCAAGGTCTGCTTTTGCCATGCTTTTCGTTGGCAACAGCGCATGGTGGTCGGTGACTTTGCTGCCGTTGATGACCTGCTGCACATGGATGGGAAACGGCTCTTCCACGGCAAACACCCGGCCCGTGTCCATCACCAGCCCCGGAAGGGATGCCGCCATATCCTCCGTCAAAAAGCGGCTGTCCGTGCGGGGGTAGGTGATGAGCCGTTTTTCGTAAAGACTTTGGGCATAATCCAAGGTCTGCTGCGCCGTAAATCCCAACAGACGGTTTGCATCCCGCTGCAATGCGGTAAGGTCATAGAGCTGCGGCGGGCTTTCGGCTTTTTCCTTGCGCTCCATCTTCTGCACCGTGACACGCCCATCCTTTCGGCATTTGGAAAGCAGCAGTTCGGCATCCGCTTTCTGGGCAAACTGCTTGCTGGATGCGGTGCCGCCATCCGCAAGGGTCAGGGCAACCGTGTAGAATTTCTCCGGCACAAAGGCGGCAATGGCGGCTTCCCGCACCACCGTCATGGCAAGCACCGGGGTCATAACACGCCCTACCGCCAGCGGCTGACCGTACAGGCACGAAAAAAGCCGGGACGCATTGATACCGACCATCCAGTCGGCACGTTCCCGGCATAAAGCCGCCTTGTACAAGGCGTCGTATTCAGTTGACGGTTTGAGGTGGGCAAAGCCCTCCCGGATGGCGTTTTCCTCCATGCTGGACAGCCACAGGCGGGTAAAGGGCTTTTTGCATCCCGCTTGCTGGTACACCAAGCGGAAGATCAGTTCTCCCTCACGTCCGGAATCGCAACTGTTCACGATGCTGTCTACGTCCGGGCGATTCATCAGCTTTTGCAGGATGCCAAACTGCTTTTTGGTGCTGGCAGACACCAGATACTGCCACCTTTCCGGCAGGATGGGCAAATCTGCGATGCTCCACTTGACGTATTTGGCATCGTAGACATTAGGCGGAGCCAGTTCCACCAGATGACCCACACACCAGCTAACCAGATAGCCGTTGCCCTCAAGGTAGCCGTCCTGACGGCTGGTGGCACCGAGGACTTTGGCATAGGACATGGCGACGGACGGTTTCTCCGCCACGATCAATTTTGCGATAAGAATCCCTCCAATCTGTTTCGGATTGCAATATGTAAGGCGGCAAACGCCGCCAATAGAATTATTCTTCTGCGTTATCCTCCTCGCCGGTCTCCTCCGGCTCATCCTCCACAGGGATTTCAAAGTCGCCCTTGTCCTCAGTGTAGTTTGCATCGGGGTCAAGGGCTTCTTTTTCTGCCTGCTTTTTCTGCTTCTGCTTCATAAAGGTGTAAATGCCACCGCCAGCAACCAAACCGACCAGTGCCAGTACGCCTAAGAACGTAGCAGCATACTTCGTAACTTTGTTGCCACCAGTCTGTTCAGAACCGGATGCCGCCGCTTCTTCCGCAGCCTTTTTCGCATCCTCCTCGGCCTGTTTGCGCTCCTGTTCTGCCTGCGCCGCTGCTTCTTTTTCAGCGGTGTAGGCATCGGCATCTTCATCTTCCATCAGGGAAAGAAGGTCGGCTTCGTCCACAAGATTCATGAAATGAACGGTGTTTTCCCCCTTGTCGTTGCGGTCGATGACCAGATAGAATGTGTTGCCAGACTTCGACACCAGCGTGATGAACTGCTGGCCAGAGCCATCCGAATAACTGGTGTGGTAATCGTCCACCAGCGTCAGATTGCCCTCCGGGGTCAGAGCACCGGTTTCCTCATCGGTCACGGTGACCACATCTTCTTCATCGGTGGTAGAAGTCAGGACGGGCTGTTCCACTTCCTCCACAGGCTCACCGCCATAGGCAAAAGCGGGAGCCGCCATGCCAGCGCACAGTGCCACCGACAGCACCAGCGCACAAACCTTATTCATCATCTTCATTGGAATCGTCCTCCTTATTAAAGGTAGCACCGACCGCGGACAGCGCAGCCGGGGTCGGGGTGGCAGTTGCAGACTGCCGCAGCAGGGCGGCAAGCTGTTCCGGCGTGACCTTTGCAGTCCGCACCATCTCGTTGACCTCGGCAGAATCTTCCTCCTGAATGCGCCGCTCCAGGATCTCGATGCGGTTGTTCAGCTTGATGCGGCGCTCCTTCTCTTTTTCCAGCATTGCCCGCAGCTTATCCGATTTCTCGCTCATAAAATTCCTCCAATCATTTTGAAAGTCGTCCAAATCCTGCAAGATGCTTCTCCCAGTAGGACGAGTGAATGTTTGCGTACTTGATGGGGTCGCCGGCGGACACCATCATCCCGTTGCCGAGGTAGATTCCAACGTGACTTTTTCCGGGGGTATCATACGTTCCCTCGAAGAAAACAAGGTCACCGGGCTTTGCTTCAGCCTCGCTGATGTGCTGGCTCTTATTCCACAAGCCGTTGGCGGTGGTGCGCCCCACATCGTAGCCGTTTTGATTGTAGACCCAGCAGACATAGCCGCTGCAATCGAATCCAGTTTCCGGGGTGGAGCCGCCCCACACATAGGGCGTGCCCACATACTTTTGAGCTTCCTTGTAGATGGCCGCAAACTCGCTGTCAGTCAGGGCCTCTGCCGGAACCTGATAGTCGATGCCCGGTGAGGCGGAGCCATCGGAGCCACCGGGCGGTAAGCCTCCATTAAAAAGATAAGGTCTGCCGCCCAAGGTGTCCTGAAAGATCTCATACCGTTTCCACTGGTCGTTGTCCAGTTCCTCTCGGATGACGACTTCCAGCCCTTTGTTCACCAGCTTTGTGTGAAAAATACGATACTCATAAGGCACCTGCGTGGGAACAGGGATTCCTGCCGGACTGATGACCCACACGGTCTTATACCGTATCTGCACCTCTACCCATGTGGTCAGCTTATACTGCTTTTTGAAGGTCTCCTTCAATTTGCCCTGTACCTCGCTGCGAGTGTAATCGTCGTAGAGAGTGGTCAAATACGAAGTGAGCTGCCACGGGTCGTGCTCGATGGGGTCGAGGTGGTACTGGTACTCGTTGTAGCCGGGGTGGTCGGTAGGAGTGCGCTTGATCTTTTTATCCAGTTCCTTTTCCAGCTTCTTGTAGTCGGTTTCGGCTCCCCGGATGTCCCGGTCCTCTGCGGTGTAAATGGTCTGCCCGGATACCTGCGTGGTGCCGGAGAACAGAATGGAACAGGACGAAAACGCTGACATGACCAGCAGCAGGAGCAAAAGAAAAACGCCCACGATCAAAAGAACGTGCGCGTTGCTCTTTGCAAAATTGGCAATGCCGTTGACTGCGGTGCTGACCACCGATCTTCCTTTGTCGATGACCTGTTCCATACCAGACTTCGCAGCAGTGGTGCCATTGGATACCGCTTTGCCGCCTGCGGTCTGTACCGCTGTACCCGAATGGGCGGCGGCATAGTGACTTTTACGGATTTCTTGCCGCTGTTTCCAGCGTGAAAGCCCGTTGGAGCCGCCCTTGCCGGTGCAGGATGCGCCTGCATCTTGTGCCGTAGTCGGCTTCTGCGGGAAAGATTTTGCGGTTTTGGCACCCTTCTTGCCCTGCATCTTGGCTTTCTTTTTCAGCTTCCGGGCATAGATGCTCTTGGAAATATCCCGGACATTTCCTGCTGTCTTTTCGCCCTCGCTTAAAGCCTGCGTGCCCACATTATCGTCCTCGTACTGGTCAACCTCCCGATGCACCGCAGACCGGGCGGCATGGGCGGCGTACATCTCCCGCTTCTGTGCCTTGCTCAACCGGCTCAGCTCGTCCGGGGTCAGCTCCGCTTTGCCAAACCGCAGGTGCTGCGCCCTTTCCGCAGCCTTATCTGCATCGGTTTTCAGTTTTTTCTTTCTGGGCGCCGACTGTTCCACCCTCGCTTTCTTCGGGGGAGAACGGGTCTTTTTTGCGGACGATTCCTCTTTGATGATCAGTTTCGGTTCACTCATTTCTGTGCGCCCTCCGAGATCTCGTTGAGCTTGGTCGTGAGGATGCGGTAGAGTTCAAGGTCTTTCGGGAAGTGGTCAACAAAGGGCAGGATCACGTTACCGAAAAACAGCAGCCCTTCACCTTCGCCGGAGTGGGTAACGTAGGAAAGCTGATGCGGGCTGATATTGAGCTGCTTTGCGAGGATTTGCCGATCACCGTTCGCCTGATTGAGCATATAAACGAAGTCTGAATTCTCAAAAATATTTGATACTTCGGGACTTGCCAGCAGATCTTTGACGTTCTGCGTCAAGGCTGTCGGGATGCCGCCCCACTTACGGAAACGCTTCCAAATCTCCACAGAATAAGCGGCAGTCTGCTCCTCTTTCAGCAAAAGGTGGAATTCGTCTGCATAGTACCGGGTGGATTTTCCGGCACTGCGGTTGGCGGTCACGCGCCCCCACACGGCATCCTGCACGATAAGCATACCGAGTTTCTTCAACTGCTTGCCAAGCTGCTTGATGTCAAAACAGACAATGCGGTTATTGATATCCACGTTGGTGTGGTGGTTAAAAATGTTCAAACTGCCCTTGACGTAGATTTCCAGCGCAGCCGCCACATGGCGGGCTTCCGGTTCGTCCTGTGTCAGCAGGGCGCTGTACAAATCTTCCAACAGGGGCATATTTTCTGGGATGGGATTCTCGAAATACTTGCGGTAGATTACATGGACACAGCGGTCAATGACCGTCTTTTCCACTGGCTGCAAGCCCTCCTTGCCGCCCACCACCAGTTCGCACAGGGACAGTACAAAGTCGGCTTTCAAAGCCAACGGGTTATCCTCTTCCGAGTAGTTGCTGTTGATGTCCATCGGGTTGATATACTGGGTACTGGCAGGGCTGATGTGGATGACCTGCCCATGCAGACGCTCCACCAGCGGAGCGTACTCACATTCCGGGTCACAGATGATGATATCATCGTCCGTCACGAGGAACGCATTACAGATCTCACGCTTTGCGCTGAAGGATTTACCGGAACCGGGAGTGCCCAAAATCAGACCGTTGGGGTTCTTCAGCTTTTTGCGGTCAACCATAATCAGGTTGTTGGACAGGGCGTTCAAGCCATAATACAGGCTTTCCTTGCCGTTGTCGAACAGCTCCTGTGTGGTAAACGGCACAAAAATCGCTGTGCTGCTGGTGGTCAGACCGCGCTGGATTTCAATCTGGCAGTCTGCCAGTGGCAGGCTGCTCATCAGCCCCTGCTCCTGCTGAAAATCAAGGCGGCATAATTCGCAGTTGTGCTTCTGCGCAATGCTGACCGCCTGAAACACGTTGGTTTCCAGTTCCTGCTCGGTTTTTCCGGTGTTCAACACGAGGAACGTCACCAAAAACATTCTCTCATTCTGGCTCTGCAGCTCCTTCAAAAGTGCCTTGGCATCCCTGCCGTAGGTCGCCAAATCAGACGGCAGCACGTCCATGTCGTATCCGGCGCGGACAGCTTTTTTCTGCTCCTCGATCTTGCTGCGGTCGAGTTCGGTGATGGTGTGCTTGATGGTTTTGATGGCCTTGTTCTGGTCAACGGACTGGATGTGCATGGTAACGATCTGGCTGGAATCCATGTCCAGAAAATCCTTCAGCAACTGGTCGCTCAGGTCAGAAGCCGTGATATTCAGAAAGCTGACCGCTCCGAAGATGCCGCCCATCTGAAAGGTGCGGCTGTTCTTAAACGCCAGCGCAGTGGGGGCAATGGCATCCTTTACGGACAGACCACTGGGCACAAGGTCTTTCCAGTTGAAGTGGAACTTGTTGGCGCCATCCATGTTCAGCATCCCATGCATCAGCCGCAGACGCTCCGTACCGTCCAGCGGCTTTGCCAGAACGCCCAACCTGTGAAAGTTGTTCATCAGGTCGTTCTGGATGTGCTCCAACCGAGGTTTGACCTGCGCCATGCTGTCGCCCTCGATGCCGTAGGTCAGGAATTTGGTCTTGGTCAGACCGTTGTTGCCCTTGGAAAGCTGCTGCCGCAACATCTGGCTGTACTCGGCTCGCACATCATCAAAGCCATCCTGCTGGTACGGGATGCGGATGGACTTCTCGAAGTCTGCCGAATCGGTGGCGGTATTCACGAAAGACAGTTCAAAGTGGATAGAGCTGTCGAAAAAGTTGAGAAAAGAGCACCATTCCTCAAAGATGGCGGTCTTGTCCTCCTGCTGCGCCAACTGATAGTTGATATCCTGATACTGGATGGTGCGGGTGTAGTAGCCGGGACGGACACGGCAGGTACCGTCCTCAAACATCCGCTGGAACGGGATGCTTTCCTGTGCCGTGCGGGGCACTGTGGGCTTGGGCGGCTTTTTGCCGTCTTTATTCTTTTTCAGAAACGGAATCATGGGCGTCATCTCCCTTCACAAGCAGTGCATAGTAATTGCGGGTCTGGTACGGACGCACCTTCGGGCGAACAAAGCGCGCCTGAAAGTAGTACCGCAGGATCTTTTCAGCCGGCTGACCGTTCTTCTGATACATGGCCAGAAAGAACATGGGCAGCATGACCGCCATCATGCCGAGGGTAGCACCGGAATTGCCAGCGGTGTCCCGCAGAACAAAAAACAGCGGCACCCCTACGACTGCCGCTGCACCAAAACAGATAAGCTGCCGGGCGGTCAGGTTGAAGGCTACTTTGGACTTCACCTTGCTGAAATCGCGCGGCACGGAAATATAAGCTGCCAAAATTCCACCTCCTTAGTGTGCGCCCAGAATGCTTCGGGCGACGGAACCAGTCTTGAACAGCGTAAAGCATAGCAGCACCGTGTACCCCACGATGCTCCAGATCGAGTTGATGGCATCCCCGGATATGGCAACATTCTGAAGCAGAACGGCATAGATCGCCACGCAGATCAGGATCAGGAATCCCTGAAATCCCAGCGCAAACAGAGAACGAAGATAGTTCTGTCCAACATGGGATTGCTCGTGGTTGCCCCATGTTGCCATGGGCACTGGAGCCAGACTGACCATCATGTAGATTTCAATCATTCTTCCGTAGACGATGACGAAAATCACGATGGACAGGATGCGCATGGTGATACCGATGAAGAAGGACTGCAAGAACAGCCCGAACAGTGGGCCTACGTCCATCTGCATCATGCTGGATTGCAGCATGGAAAGCCCGATGTCGTTGACCCTTGTGTTGCCGCTGATGATGCCGCTGGAATTTGCCACCACCTGCTGCGTCACATCGAACACCGCCATGATGATGTCGAAAGTGTTGGAGATCATCCAGACCGAAATGGCAGTTTTGAAGATCCATTTCATCAGCAGCGCAGGTTCAAATTGTGCCATGTTGTTATGCTGGGTGATCATCTCAATCAATTCATAACAGGCAATGAAGGTCAAAATCACGCCTGCGATGGGCAGCACCACATTACGGGATAGTGCCTCGATCATAGCGAAAACGCGCGGTTCAAAACTGGATGGTTTGGTGCCGACCTGCTGTGCGATGTTGCCCACTTGGGTGTTGACGTCATCGAACAGGCCGGAAAGATTGGACATGATCGCAGCTGTCAGCAGTGACTTGATCCAATCGGAGATTGCTTTGAGAACGGTTTCCACTCAGCGCCACCACCCATCAAGAAAAATGGTTGATAAGGGTCTTGAGCAGGTTGAGCAGAAAAATAAGGTGAGTCAGAATCTGCATAATAGCACCATCCTTTCAAAATAAAGGTGAATATTCGATTTGCAATGCGTTTCCTCTTTATAATAAGAATCCGTTTGCCACGGAGGGGCTGGAAATGCTTGCAAGTAAATATGTACGGGGCGGCAAACGCCGCCCGGAAAAGATCAGCCGAACAGACCGCTCAGCAGGGGGATCAGGGTGATACCAATCAGGGCAACGCCGCCGCCAGCCATGAGCTGCTTCATGCCCTGACTCTTGGCAGAAGGGTTATCACCGCCGTAACCTTCCATGAGGTTCACAGCACCCCACACGCCCAGACCGGCACCCAGAGCAACCACCAGAGTCTTCAGAACGTCCACTGCACTATTGAAAAATTCCATATTTCGTCTCCTTTGTTTGGCAAAAAGTGACCCTGCGCACACCCGAAACCTACTTGTGAACTGCCGTAAACTGCGGCAAGGGCTGATTTTCTGGTGCGCCTTTTGGGTCAGGATAAAAAATAACCGCTCGTCTTTGTCAGGCGGGCGGGAGTGAATCAACATCCACGAGGACGAACTGGTCGTCCGGGCGGATTTTTTCTTTATGGCTCAGATATTTTTCAATATCCAGAGCATTTTTGGGGTCAGCATCCGATGTCATTTTGTAGTTCGGATGTTGGGTCAGATCGTATTTATCCGACAGAAAGGGTCTTACACCGCGCAGCTGCAAGATGCACTTGCCGCCATCCAGCACCGCCAGCTCATCCCGGCTCATAAGTTCATGACCGAGTTTTTGATAGTTGGTGCCATAGCTTGGGCTATTGCCACGGGTATCGGAATTGTTGTAGCTGTCGATGGTTTCCTTGCCGAGTGCTTCGGCAAGATCTTTAAGGGTAGTAGGCTCGCTGCCACCCAGAAATATCTGGCTGTCCATGTTGCCCACGATGGTATCCGCATTATCCTTGTAGATGGCTTTCAACTGGCTTCTGGTTTGCAGCACAAGGCAGGCCGAAATCTCGCGGCTTCGGAGGGTTGCCACCAGTTTTTCCAGCTGCGGAATCTGGCCAATATTGGCACACTCGTCGATCAGGCAGCGCACATGGACAGGCAGCTTTCCGCCGTACACATCATCTGCCTTGTCACAGAGCAAATTGAAAAGCTGGGAGTAGATCATGCTGATAAGGAAATTGAACGTGCTGTCCGTATCCGACATGATAAGGAATAAGGCTGTTTTTCGGTCGCCCAGCTTATCCAGCTCCAGCTCATCGTACATGGTCGCATCCCGGATTTCTTGGATGTCAAAGGGCGAAAGGCGGGCACCGCAGGAAATCAGGATGGATTTTGCGGTCTTGCCGGCAGCCAATTTATAGAGCTTGTACTGCCGCCCTGCAAAGCTGTTCGGCTTCTTTTTTACCAAATCTTCAAAGAGCAAATCAACCGGATTCTGATAATCCTCGTCGTCCTCGGACACCTGCATGGTGTTGAGCATTTCCAGCAGCGTAGCAAAATTCTGCTCCTCAGCTGGGGCTTCATAGTGCAGATAGGCAATCAGCGATGTCAGTAAAAGCCGCTCTGCTTTGTCCCAGAATGGATCGCCGCCCTGACCTTCACCTTTGGTGTTGGTCATAAGGGTCGTGACCAGCTTCAAAATATCCTTTTCCTCGTGGATATATGCGAACGGATTGTAGCGCATGGACTTGTGAAAATTTATGGTGTTCATCGTCCTGATCTTATATCCGTTCTTCAGCAGGGCAAGTCCACATTCTTGAATGAGACCGCCTTTGGGGTCAGTTACCACGAATGAAACCGGATGGCTTTTTGACGTGCATTGAAGCAAATTCGGCTTAATAAAATACCTTGTTTTGCCGCTGCCGGAACCGCCCACCACCAGCACGTTTTTATTCCGGGCATTTTTGGGGTCAGGTGGTCGGTTGCTCATCATCAGGCGTTCTGTTTTAGTCAGAATGATGTTATCCTCAAACTTCGGAGCCATGAACGGCGCAATATCTGCCGGAGTACCCCACCGGGCAGAGCCGTACTCCATACCGTGCCGGTACTTTTTAGCGTTTTTGCTTTTTAGATAGACCGCCAGCCGCAGTCCGGCACCGCAGCAGATGCCCACCAGAATATCCAGTGGGTGCAGACTGGGCAGAGGGTTTGCAAATGCAGCCGGGAGCGTATCTATGAGTGACACGATTCTATCGCCCAGCTCCTTACCCTCGGCCAGCCGCCATGCCTCGCCAAAATTGGTCGCAGCCAGCCCAATCACCAGATAAGGCAGGTACAGGGCCAGCAGCTTGGTGAACTTTTTCTTGTTCATAAGCCACGTTCCTCCTCTTTGTGCCGTACTTTGTCGGGGAGGTTGGCAATGACCTGTGCCAGATCGTGCAGCTTGGCCAGCACAGAGGGACGCTCGGCCTTGTTCAATACTGCTGCAGAATACTCCTTGAACGCAGCGTTCAGAACGTCTGCATCCTGTGCCTTGAAGAAAATCAGAAACCGAGGTGGTGTGCAGGACAGGTCTTTTTGGATTGCATAGTCGATGTGATACCGCTTAGCGTAGCGGTCAAAATCCTTGATGCCAGTCTTTTCGATCTCCAGATTGGTCACACCCCGGTTCTGCCGTATGAGCCGCTTCATGGACTGCTTGCCCTGCGACGCACTCTTGTCGTACTGGCGCAGAAAGAACTGCGCCCCTCTCAAAAGTGTACGGGCAGATAGCTTTGCAGTCGAGATGGCGAAGTTGACCGTTTTATGCTCGATTTCTTCCTGCATTTCCATCACCTCCAGTGCAGAAAGTCGTGTTTAGCGGTCAAATCCGGCATCCTTCGGCAGGGTGGTTTTGCTTTCTTCCGGGCAAACTGCTTCATCGGGCACACGAACAACCATCATCCGATGCCCCAGCCGGATAAAATCTTCCGGCTGATGGAAAAGCCGCTCGTACTTCTGCGCCATCTCCGGGGTCAGGGATGCAAAATCCTCCTCGCCCAGCCCCACCACCAGAAAGGTTCCGGCAACGGCATCGTACATCTGCCCGTCCTCGTCCCGCAGGGCACGGTTCAACGGCAGTCCCATCAGCTTACCATCATCGTTGTAGATGATGGCGACCGGGTCATCGGCAAAGGGGTAGCTTGCGCCGATGGAGCCGCCCACCGCCTGCTGCAAGGCTTTCAGGTCAGGATCGATCTCGACCTGCTTCGGGTACTGTCCCGGTGCGATCTCCAGCACCGTCAGGGTGTTCTTTTCCTGTTCCATGCTTATCCTCCTCAAATTTGATGGTGATTTCCTGTCCGGCGCGCGCCGCATTCATCAGGGCTGCGATAAAGAACCCACAGAGCGCACCGGCTTCATAGATCAGAAAGTCTTTCACGAACTCCATTACGCAACCTCCGAAAGCGCAACACCAACATGGCGCATCTCAGCATCGTCATAGAAAAACAGATGCTCCCGAATAAAATCTTCCACATCGACCTTTTCATATCGGCTCGGAAGCATAAGACAACGCTCATTTTCCCTGCGGCAAAGAAATGCCGTGCCGGTTAGGATTTTTCTTCCGCTTGCGGCGAGAATCTGCTCTGGCTGGTAGCGAATCTGAAAATCCGTATGCGGAACGTCAAAGACTTCGTAAGTCCCCTCAAAGTAAGGAAACTTCTTTTGAAGGGATTCATCAAACGGCACACACTGAACACCTTTTTCGGCACTGATAAGGGCAACTTCCGGCCCAACCTCGAAATGGTGCTTCAGTTCCTTGAGACACTCCTCGATAATCTCATCGTGCGACAAGCCCGGATACATTGCAACAAACCTCGCTTTCTGGGCTTTCCGCTGTTCTCTTTTTTCTCTGGTTGACATAAAAAGGCACCTCACTCCATGCAGATGCAGGGCAGCTTCTGGCCGTCAGCCATCAGGGTGACGCTGTGGCGCATCAGGTACTTCTGAAAGAGGTAGACCTGATCAATCGTCAGCGAGATGAACTCGCCATCCATGTTGGTGCGCACCAGAATGACCGGGCCGGTCAGATAGTGCTTGCCTGCCAGTTTCAGAACCTGAGCCGGGTTGTAGCTAAGCAGCAGCGAGCTGTCGGGGATGTTCAGGTACGCATCATCCTCGTCAAAGCAGGGCAGGATGTCGGGAGCTTCGTCCAACGTGATGACCGTCAGCTCCATGTCCGGGGCGATGGCGGCAAAGTAGATCTCGCCGCTGCCACCGCTCTCCGACAATGCGGCACAGATATGCATATCAATGGTGGTTTCCTCGGAACGAATAATGGGATTGGAATCATTCTTCATAGGCATTTTCTCCTTTTTCCTAAAGAAAAAGACCCAACCGGGTCTTTTCAAATTCATATCCTGTCAGCGTTCTTCACTGTGCTGACGCTTTTTCTGCCACTGTTCCAGCAACTTGATGATGGTATCTTCCATCTGTTTGGGCGTATAGTTGCGGGGAAAGTATTTTCTCAGGGTGTCATTTTTGATGGTCACCGTATCAAGCTCGCTCTTTTTCTCCTCGCCCATAATGGCAACGACCGTCTCCGTTGTAAAAGTTCCATCCTGAGCTAGCTTCTTGATACGCTTTGCTTGTGAGACAGAAGGAAAGTTCTGGGTATCATCCATTGCCCGGATCACTTCCTGCTGTTGTTCAGGAGAAAGATAGGAAAGCTCCACAGCAGGATTGAAGGACACGGTTTTGTTATCCACCATGTCCAGCAGTTCTGGAATAAGGTTGGTCAGACGGATGAAACGTCGAACAGTCTCACGACTTTGATTATTCTCTGCGCCCAGCTTTTCATTGCTCCGCAACTTCGACACAACTTGTGTCGAAGTTAAATCTGACCTTGTACCTTGATTTTTCATGGCATCCAACTTCATTTTGTACGCAAACGCTCTCTCGCTGGGCAGAATATGCTCACGCTGCAAATTGCTATCTACCATGAGGATTATGGCAGCATCATCGTCCATCTGGCGCACAATGACCGGCAGGGTTTCCAGTCCGGCCAGCTCCGCAGCGTGTTGACGGCGGTGCCCGGAGATAATTTCATAGCCGCCCTTCGGTCTGGGGCGGGCAATCAACGGCGAAAGCACACCGTACTGCTTGACACTTTCCACGGTATCGCTCATAGAATCATCGTCCAGAACCTTGAAGGGATGGTTCTTGAATGGAAACAGCTCTCCAATCGGAATCTGCCGCACCTGCTCGCGCTGTTCTTCCTGCCGGGATTCTTCGGTGGAAAAAATATCATCGTAGCTGCTCAGGCTGGCGTTTACGCTGCTTTTCGGCATCGGCCAGCACCTCCTTCGTCAGAGATTTATAGGCTTCTGCCACTTTGCCTTTCGGGTCATGGACAAAGATGCTCTTACCCGCCGCGCTGATTTCCGCTGCACGGACGGAGTGGGGAATCGTCTGACCGAACACTTTGATGTGCTTTCCGTATGCCTGCCGGATCAGCGTGTCGATTTGTCGGCCATAGTTGGTGCGGTTATCTGTCATCGTCAGCAGGATACCTTCGATTTTCAGCTTTGGGTTGATCTGCCGATGCACCTTGTTGATGGTCTGCAAAAGCTGTTCCAGACCTTTCGCGGAAAGGTACTGTGCCTGTACGGGTATCAGAGCAGTGTCTGCCGCCGCCAGCGCGTTAATGGTCAGCATCCCAAGGGAGGGAGTGCAGTCCAACAGAATATAGTCATAGTGCTGCTTTGCACTGTCCAAGACTTGCTTCAGCATTTTTTCCCGGCTCATGGTATTGACAAGGGCAACTTCCAGCCCTGCCAGCTCAATGTTGGCCGGGATGAGGTCTACACCCTCTGCATGGTGCAGCACACCTTCACCGGGCGGAATGCACTGGTCGTTCATGGCTTTTGCCATCAGGGTAGAAAGAGTGGCGGGCAGTTCATCGGGCTGTTGCCAGCCCATACTGATGGTGAGCGAACCCTGTGGGTCAGCATCCACCAGTAAAACTTTCTTGCCCTCGGCGGCAAGGCCAACACCCAGATTTTCACAGGTTGTTGTTTTGCCGGTACCACCTTTCTGGTTGACAATGGCAATCGTGGTTGCTTTCTTGGAAATTTTTATCACCCCCGTTTCGCAAAATCGTGGTTGGTCTGATTCTGATAGTAAAGCTGCATGGTGGTCGGTGCGTTGTACAGAGAAGCGAGCAGGTATTGTTTCATGTTCCTGATGGGGCTGCTGTTCTCTGCAAGACACTTCAACACAAATTTGATGTGGTCGGCGTTCAGCTTCATAAACCGGCTGCGCACTATCTCGGCAGGGCGGTCATCCCCGGCAACTCGCAGCATCTTTCGCTTGGTCGCGCAGGTGTCCACCAGCAAATCAACGATCTGGTAGATGATGTCCTCGTCATCCGGGCAAAGCCGGAGAAGAAGCTCGACCTCCAAGGACTGAGAAAAATATTCCTCCAGTTGGGTGCGTTTGCTCATTCCATCCGATTCTTCGGAATAGAAGAGATCAGTCTCACTCATTTCAGTATCATTCTCTTTAGTCTTATTACATCGTGATTTTGCAGGGTCTTGACACGCGATTTTGAAGCCACAAGAATCGTCATTATCACGATTCTTGACACTCCCTTTTGAAGATTCTGCCGAAAAGTTTTTCACATACACCAAACTTGGCTTTCCCTGCCCTCGGCGTTTTCGTTCAATCAGACCAAACTTTTCAAGTTCCCGGAGCAACTTGGTCGCTTTGTTGTCTGCGCAACACAATACCCTCTTGACATCCTCTATCGTGAAGAGGATAAACACCCGGTTCTGCTTGTCCAGCCAGCCGTTTTTCACGGATAGGCTCATGCGATCCAGCAGGATACCATATAGGGTTTTGGCATCCGTGGACAGGCTCTGGAACCGTGGCTCCTGAAAAAGAGCCTTTGGAATGCGGTAGAACGAAAACAGCTCTCCGGCTTGTCCGTAGAAGTAGTCAAGGGTCATGCGGTTGGTTCATGGATAAAAAACAGCAAAAATACATCGGCATCGTTGAGAAAACCTCCTTGTCAATACTTTTGGGAAAAATAAAAAGCGCAACTTTGATGTGTAAAATCAAAATTGCGCTAAGTAAGCTGTCAGAAAAAACTTTTCTCGTAAATGACCTTCTCTCTGAGCAAAACCCATTGACACACTTAAAAATTGGGTGGTAAAATTGCCTTGTAGGCGGAGCATGATTCCTGGAAGTAGGATGCAGCTGTGGACTTTTTTGGCGGATAGAACGTATCAACGCGATATTAAGCCCGTCCCCACACTTTCGTGTGGGGGTGTGTTTCGATACCGTTCGGGAGAGCGCTTGCATGGCATGCAAGAGGTCAGCGGTTCGATCCCGCTATTCTCCACCAAAAAAGCACTGTACTTCGTAGGAAGTATGGTGCTTTTCTTTTTCTCAGCCGCAAAAAATGGGGGCTGCACTGCCTTGCCTGCATCGTTTTCAGATGTTTTGCAGGCGGTTCAGTGCAGCCCCCGGGTCATTGGTGCTTCGGCAGGTCAGAAGGTGCCGGTTCAGCTGACGATCTCCAGCATCTGCCCGAACACCTCTTCCATCTGGCGCACCAGCGTGAACTGGGTGCGGGCGCGGTCAAGGTTGTGGTCGGGGCGGGCGGTGTGGAAATAATGGTCGCCCTCCAGATAGTCGGTCAGAAAGCGGATGCCGCATTCCAGCGTCATCAGCTTGGCACCCCAGGCAAGGCTTTTTTTCTCCGCAGGGCTCATGGAAGCCCCGGCGGTGGAGAGATACCCCTTGGCGAACACCTCGTACAAGTGCAGGTCAAAGTGGACCTTGCTCTGGTCGGGTTCGTCCTCGGCGCAGTCGTTGGCACCGGTGCGGATGGAGTCGCCGAAATCGTAGGCCGACAGGCCCGGCATCACGGTGTCAAGGTCAATGACACAGATGCCTTTTCCGGTGGCGGCATCGATCAGGACGTTGTTGATCTTGGTGTCGTTGTGGGTGACACGCAGCGGGATCTCACCGGCTGCCAGCAGATCCAGCAGGGCATGGCAATCCTTTTCCCGCGCATGGATGAAGGCGACCTCCGGTGCAATGTCCTTGGCACGGCCCAGCGCATCGGCGGAAAGGGCTTTTTCAAAGTTTGCATAGCGGTTGGGTGTGTCGTGGAAGCGGGCAATGGTTTCGTGGAGGGTGGAGGCCGGATAATCTGCCAGCTGGTTCTGGAATTTGCCCAGGGTCTCGGCAACAGTGCGGAAGTCGGCCTCGCTGCCCACCTGCTGCAGGCAGATGGTGTCCTCTACAAAGTCGTAGGCGCGCCACGCGCCGCCCTCGGCATCCAGATGGAAGGCCGCACCGGACAGGGTGGGGATCACGTTCAGGGTCTCCCGTGCCGGGTCGCCGCCTGCGGCAAGGATCTTCTCCCGCAGATGCCGGGTCACGCCGCAGATATTCTCCATCAGGCCCACCGGGTCGGTAAAGGTGTCGGTGTTGATGCGCTGTAAGATAAAGCGCTTGGAGCGATCCTCCCGCCAGACCACGAAGGTATCGTTGATGTGACCTTCGCCGTAGTGACTGGCATCGCAGACCACCGGCCCGCCAAAATCAAAGGCATTTGCGGCGGCGTTGAGAATGGATTCGGTAACAGGTTTCATTTTGGGTTCCTCATTTCTTATCCTTCATGCCGTTTGGCAGGTGCAGGGCGTTGTCCCTGCCGCACCTGACGGCGGTATTCGTTGGGGGTCAGGCCTTCCGCCTTGCGGAAGCACTGCGAAAAGTAGCTGGGGGAGGAAAATCCCATCAGCTCGCTGATCTGCGCCAGACTGTAGCCGGTGTTGCCCAGCATATATTTGCTCTCCTCAATGCGGCGGTGGTTCAGGTAGGTGATGGGAGAAATGCCGTATGCCTTCTGGAAGGTATGGGCCAGATAGTACTTGTTGATGTGGGCAACCTCGGCAAGGGTATCAAGGGAGATATCCTCCCGGTAGTTGTTGTCCAGATACCGCTTGATCTCCACGCATTCCCGGTTGTCAGAGCGGGGGGATTCCTCCACCTGCAAAGAGAGGGTGGTGCACCGCACCAGCCAGATGAGCAGGACTTCCAGCAAGTCTTGGCAGACGGTCTCGCAGCCGTCCAGGCTGCGGTCTGCCTCAGCCAGCAGCATGTGCAGCAGCGTTACCATCCGCTCCCGGTTCTCCCGGCAGTTGAAGATGGCGTAGGTGGAATCGGCTTTGCCGAACAGGATCTCGATGCCCGAAATGCCCAGCACGATGTATTCCAGAGGCGAGGCGTTCAGGCTCAGCTCGGTGTGCTCCACCTGCGGGTTGACGATGACCATATCGTCCGGCTTGACCGGGAACAGCTGCCCGCTGAGCAGAAACTGCCCCTCGCCGCTGAGGCAGTAGAACAGCTCCGTGCAGGAATGGGTGTGGACCGTGCTGTTCCAGTCGCCGCCAAATCTGCTCTTGCTGATGTACAGCAGCCGGAAGGATTCCCGTGGAGCGGGAGCGTGGCGGATATCAAAGCGCTCGGTACTCATAAAAGGCTCCTTTTGAAGCAGACGCAAAAAGTATAAAAATAAAAGCAAGATACTAAAAATAAAATGCGAAAAACGCCGCACTGCTTCGTGCGTTTTTTCTCATTATAGGAGCAAATAAGAAAAAAAGCAAGTCTTGTTTTTAGGTATGGTAAATATTTTCCTCTGCACAGAAAGACGAAAATATGTCAAATTGGTTACAAACAGGGAAAATGTACCAAAACAATGCCGCAAAATTTAGTGCTTTTGCTAAAGAAAATGATAAAAGAGCAATATTTCTAAAAAATGAAACAACAAAGACCTTGTTGGAAACTGTAAAAACCTCTATATTGGGATCAGAAAAAAACACAGCCCCTCGGGCAAAACCTGTTTGCTCCGGCTGTGCATGAATGGAACTTTATGATGGAGGACACATTATGAAACGTATTTCTCGTCGCAATTTCCTGAAAGTGGCCGGTGTGGGTGCCGCTGCACTGGGTCTGGCTGCCTGCGGCGGTTCTTCCAGCTCCACAGCTTCCAGCACGGCTTCTTCCGCTGCTGCATCTGCCGCTCCCGCTGAGGACGTGACCATCAAGGTCGCCGCCATCGAGACCGGCTATGGCGCTGATATGTGGAAGAAGGTCACCGAGGCCTTTACCGCCCAGACCGGCATCAAGGTGGAGCTGACCACCGATAAGAAGCTGGAGGATGTCATCGGACCTTCCATGCAGGGCGGCGATTATCCCGACGTGGTCCACCTGGCTACCGGCCGTGAGGCTGCCCTGACCGAGCAGTTCATCAAGGGCAACCTGATCGCGGACATCACCGACGTGCTGAGCATGACCGTGCCCGGCGAGAGCAAGAAGGTGAGCGAGAAGATCGCAGGCGGCTTTACTGACACCTCCCTGACCAACCCCTACGGCGACGGCAAGACCTATCTGGCTCCCATGTTCTACAGCCCCTGCGGCCTGTTCTACAACGCCGGTTTCCTGAAGGAAAAGGGCTGGGACGTGCCCACCACCTGGGACGAGATGTGGGAACTGGGCGACAAGGCTGCCGCTGAGGGTACCTACCTGTTCACCTACCCCACCACCGGCTACTTTGATGCGTTCTTCTACGCACTGATGTATGCCGCCGGCGGCCCGGAGTTCTTCAACAAGGCCACCCACTATGAGGAAGGCATCTGGGATACCCCGGAGGCAAAGACCTGCTTTGATATCGTCAACAAGCTGGCTTCCTACACCAACCCCATTACCCCTGCACAGGCCAACGATCAGGACTTTACCCAGAACCAGCAGCTGGTGCTGGACAACAAGGCTCTGTTCATGCCCAATGGCACCTGGATCGTGGGCGAGATGGCCGAGGCTCCCCGTGCGGATGGCTTTGAGTGGGGCATGACCGCCCTGCCCGCTGTCAAGGCCGGCGGCGACCAGTACAGCTACACCTGGTTCGAGCAGGCATGGATCCCGGCCGGTGCCGAGCATCTGGATGCCGCCAAGCAGTTCGTGGCTTACCTGTACAGCGACGAGGCCTGCAAGCTGTTCGCCGAGAGCGGTGCCATCCAGCCTGTGCTGGGCATCGCCGATGATCTGGAAGGCGACAACAAGATGTTCTACTCCATCTACGACAACGGCGCAAAGGCCGCTATGGGCAACTTTGCAGCCTTCAGCGCCATTCCCGGCGTGGAGGTCCGCACCGTGTTCTTTGACCCCGTCAACTCTCTGGTGTCCGGCAGCATGACCGAGCAGCAGTGGATCGACGGCATCAAGTCCGCCAGCGACCAGATGCGTGCCAATATCGTTGAGTAATTAAACCCTGCCCAGCGGGGGCGGTTTTGACCGCCTCCGCTTTTTGTGGTTTTCGGGTTCCGACAGAAAGGAGCGGTTTGTCTATGAGATCTGACAAAAGCCGCAGACGGTTCGTCTTTCTCTGCGTGGCGCCGGCCACGATCCTGTTTTTTCTCTTTATGATCCTGCCCACCCTCAACGTGTTCCGCATGAGCCTGTACGAGCGCGGTGCCTACTCGCCCAACGAGACCTTTGTGGGCCTGAAGAATTTCCAGCACCTGCTCAAGGATGCCCAGTTCATCCGCTCCATGCAGAATATGATCCTGCTGGTGGTGGTAGTGACCATCGTCACCTTTGCCTTTGCGCTGGTGTTTGCAGCCATTCTGACCCGGGAAAAGATCAAGGGGCAGAATTTCTTCCGGGTCATCTTCTACATCCCGAACATTCTGTCGGTGGTCGTCATCTCCGGCATCTTCTCGGCCATCTATAAGCCGGAAAACGGTATGCTGAACAGCATCATCGGCCTGTTCCGGGATATGACAGACCCCATCCTCTGGAAGGGGGAAAAGCTGGTCATCCCCTCCATCATCCTCGCCATGGTCTGGCAGGCCGTGGGCTATTACATGGTCATGTATATGGCTTCCATGTCCTCGGTGCCCGCCAGCCTGTACGAGAGCGCCAATCTGGACGGTGCGGGCCGCCTGACCCAGTTCTTCCAGATCACCATCCCCCTCATCTGGACCAACATCCGCACCACCCTGACCTTCTTCATCATCTCCACCATCAACATGGCCTTCCTCTTTGTCAAGGCCATGACCAGCGGCGGGCCCAACGGCGCTTCGGATGTGGCGCTGAGCTATATGTACAGCCAGAAGGATGCGGGCCTGTATGGCTACAGCATGGCCATTGGTGTGGTCATCTTCCTGTTCTCGTTTGCACTGTCCGCCTGTGTCAACAAGGCCACCGACCGCGATCCGCTGGAATTCTAAGGAGGGAAGAAGATGCAGAATACCACCGAAAGATCTTCCCGCTCGGCGGAAGGTCTCTACAAGTTCTTTATCTATTTTGTGCTGGTCCTGCTGGCGGTGATCATCATCGTGCCGGTGGCATGGGTGTTCATGGCCTCCATCAAGCAGAACGCGGAGTTCTACGGCAACCCGTGGGCGCTGCCTGCCGGGTTCTACTGGCAGAACTTTGTCAATGCGTGGAACGGAGCCAAGATGGGCGAGTATATGCTCAACTCTGTCATCGTGACCGCATTGGCGCTGGTGCTGCTGCTGGTCATTGCGCTGCCTGCCGCCTACTGCCTGTCCCGCTTCCGGTTCAAGGGCCGCAAACTGCTGAACACCCTGTTCATGGCGGGCCTGTTCATCAATGTCAACTACATCGTGGTGCCCATCTTCCTGATGCTGCGGGACGGCGATGTCTGGCTGAAGAGCCACTTTGGCAGCAGCTTCCTGCTGAACAATCTGGTGGTGCTGGCGGTGGTGTACGCAGCCACGGCTCTGCCCTTTACCATCTATCTGCTTTCGGGCTATTTTGCCACCCTGCCCCATGATTTTGAGGAGGCTGCCTACATCGACGGTGCAAGCTACTTCTCCACCATGACCCGCATCATCTTCCCCATGGCAAAGCCCTCTATCATCACCATCATCCTGTTCAACTTCCTGTCCTTCTGGAATGAGTACATCATTTCCATGACGCTGATGAGTTCCACCAGCGCGCCCCGCACCCTGCCGGTGGGCCTTTTGAATCTGATGCAGGCCCAGCAGAGCGCGGCCCAGTACGGCACCATGTATGCCGGTCTGGTGCTGGTGATGCTGCCCACCCTGATCCTGTACATCTGCGTGCAGAAGCAGCTGACACAGGGCATGACCGTGGGCGGTCTGAAAGGGTAAGGTGACAAACGATGAAAGCATTCTGGAAAAATCATCCCGCCCTGCGTATGGTGCTGATGCTGGTGCTGTTCGTGCTGTCCATCGCGCTGGTGACAGCAGGCTGGAAAATGACCGGGCAGCTGGCCGGTCTTGGCATCATGCTTTTGGGGGTGGCGCTGCTGCTGGCTGTGCTGGCGCTCTATAACGCCCCCTATCAGGATTGAGGAGAAGAGAGGTAAAGGAGAATTCCCATGGAAGAAAATAGAATGACCGGGCGCGTAACGATCCCGACCGATCTGGACGTGGTGCCCGAAACGCTGCAGATCCTGAAAAAGTGGGGCGCGGATGCCATCCGCGACTGCGACGGCACCGACTTCCCGCAGGAGCTGAAGGATGCCGACGCAAAAATCTACTCCACCTACTATACCACCCGCAAGGACAACGCGTGGGCCAAGGCGAACCCGGACGAGGTGCAGCAGTGCTACATCATGACCGGCTTCTACACCGCCCCCGGTGACACCGTGACCATTCCACTGATGAAGGGCATCAGCCCGGAGTTGATGCAGGTGAACACCAACGACGACATCACCCGCTGGTGGGAGGTCATGGACCGTACCACCGGTCAGCCCGTGCCACCGGAGCTGTGGAGCTACGCCGACGGCAGCGTGACGGTGCAGGCCGTGCCGTTCCATGAGTATACGGTCAGCTTTCTGGCCTACCTGATCTGGGACCCGGTGCACATGTACAACGCCACCACCAACGGCTGGACCAACTTCGAGCATCAGATCACCTTTGATGTCCGTCAGCCCAAGACCCACAAGTATTCCATGGAGCGCCTGCGCAAGTTCATTGCGGAGCACCCCTATGTCAACGTGATCCGCTACACCACCTTCTTCCACCAGTTCACCCTGATCTTCGACGAGCTGAAGCGGGAGAAGTTTGTGGACTGGTACGGCTATTCCGCCTCGGTCAGCCCCTATATCCTGAATCAGTTCGAGCAGGAGGTGGGCTATAAGTTCCGCCCGGAGTATATCATCGATCAGGGCTACTACAACAACCAGTACCGGGTGCCCAGCAAGGAATTCCGCGATTTTCAGGCATTCCAGCGCCGGGAGGTGGCAAAGCTTGCCAAGGAGATGGTGGACATCACCCACGAGTGCGGCTGCGAGGCCATGATGTTCCTGGGCGACCACTGGATCGGCACCGAGCCCTTTATGCCGGAGTTCAAGACCATCGGTCTGGATGCCGTGGTGGGCAGCGTGGGCAACGGCTCCACCCTGCGCCTGATCTCGGATATCGAGGGCGTAAAGTACACCGAGGGCCGTTTCCTGCCCTACTTCTTCCCGGACACCTTCCACGAGGGCGGCGACCCGGTGCGGGAGGCCAAGGAAAACTGGGTCACGGCCCGCCGCGCCATCCTGCGCAAGCCCATTGACCGCATCGGCTACGGCGGCTACCTGAAACTGGCGCTGCAGTTCCCGGAGTTCGTGGACTATGTGGAGAGCGTCTGCAGCGAGTTCCGTGAGCTGTATGAGAACATCAAGGGCACCACGCCTTACTGCGTCAAGCGGGTGGCCGTGCTGAACTGCTGGGGCAAGATGCGGGCCTGGGGCTGCCACATGGTGCACCACGCCCTTTACTACAAGCAGAACTACAGCTATTCCGGGGTCATCGAAATGCTGTCCGGCGCGCCCTTTGACGTGAAGTTCATCAGCTTTGAGGACATCAAGAAGGATCCCGCCCTGCTGGATGAGCTGGATGTTATCATCAATGTGGGCGATGCCGATACCGCCCACACCGGCGGCATCTGGTGGGAGGACCCGGAGATCTCCTCCGCAATCCGGAAGTTCGTCTGGAACGGCGGCGGCCTCATCGGCGTGGGTGAGCCCTCCGGCCATGCCTATCAGGGCCACATCCTCCAGCTGGCCAGCGTGCTGGGCGTGGAAGAGGAAAACGGCTTCACCCTCAACTACGACAAGTACAACTGGGAAGAGCATCCCGACCACTTCATCCTGCAGGATGCCGACCAGCCCATCGACTTTGGCGAGGGCAAGAAGAATATCTACGCCCTCGAGGGTACCGAGGTGCTGGTGCAGCGGAACCGGGAAGTGCAGATGGCGGCACACGATTTCGGTAAGGGCCGCGCGGTGTACATCAGCGGTGTGCCTTACAGCTTTGCCAACAGCCGCACCCTGTACCGTGCCATCCTGTGGAGCGCCCACAGCGAGGAGGAGCTGCACACCTGGTTCAGCTCCAACTACAACGTGGAGGTGCACGCCTACGTCAAGAACGGCAAGTACTGCGTGGTGAACAACACCTACGAGCCGCAGGACACCACCGTTTACACCACCGGCGGTAACCATTTCGACCTGCATCTGGATGCCAACGAGATCAAGTGGTATGAGATCTGAGTTCTCCGTTTCATAAGCAAACACCCCTCTGCATTCCGAAAGGAGCGCAGAGGGGTGTTTGTGTATCCGGGCGGCTCAGCGG
The DNA here is from genome assembly GCF_049545105.1 of Faecalibacterium hominis (ex Afrizal et al. 2022). NCBI lineage: Bacteria > Bacillati > Bacillota > Clostridia > Eubacteriales > Oscillospiraceae > Faecalibacterium > Faecalibacterium hominis (ex Afrizal et al. 2022). The sequence goes on from NZ_CP186860.1 coordinate 2,840,617, forward strand.
GGAGAGCCCAGACGGTATTTGAAATCGTGGTAGCCGAAGCGGGCCAGCGGCTGGGTGGTGCCGTTTTCATGCAGTACCCAGATATCCGGCAGGGGCATCCCGTTGAAGGTGTTGTTCTTGCAGGTGGAATAGATGGCCATGTCGCCGAAGATGAGCCGGTCACCCTCGGTGAGGGGGGCGGCAAAGCTGTAATCGCCCACCACGTCCCCGGCAAGGCAGGTGGGGCCGCCCAGCCGGAAGGTGCAGGGCTTTTCCCCCGGCTCGCCTGCGTCCAGCAGGGGCGGGCGGTAGGGCATCTCGATGACATCCGGCGTGTGGCAGGCTGCGGACATGTCCAGAATGGCAAGATGTGTCTCGCCGTTCTGCAGGGTGTCCAGCACCGTGGTGACGAGGTAGCCCGCGTTCAGCGCCCAGGCCTCGCCCGGTTCCAGATACACCTGCACGCCGTACTTTTCCTGCGTCCCGGTGATGCACTTTTCCAGCGTGGCAAGGTCGTAATCCGGGCGGGTGATGTGGTGCCCGCCGCCAAAGTTGAGCCACTTCATCCGGGGCAGCAGGTCACCGAATTTCGCTTCCAGCGCGGGCAGGGTGGCCGCCAGCGCGTCGGAATCCTGCTCGCACAGGGTGTGGAAGTGCAGGCCGTCCAGCAGGTCGGGCAGGTCAGGATGCTGCGCCGCAGCGGCATCCCACTGGGCGCGGGTGGTGCCCAGACGGCTGCCCGGGGCGCAGGGGTCATAGATCTCGTGGCCCTCCTGGGTGGAGTGCTCGGGGTTCACCCGCAGGCCCACGCTCTTGCCCGCCGCCTTTGCGGCCGGGCCGAACTTTGCCAGCTGGTGGGGCGAGTTGAACACGATGTGGTCAGCGTATTGCAGCAGCTCCTCGAACTGGTCGGCCCGGTAGGCGGCGCAGAACACATGGTTCTCCTTCTCCGGCAGCTCCTCCCTGCCCAGACGGCTCTCGTACAGGCCGCTGGCCTCGGTGCCTGCCAGATAGGGGGCCAGCACCGGGTAGAGGTCGTAGTTGGAAAAGGCCTTCTGGGCCAGCAGGATCTTGCAGCCTGTCCGCTGCTGCACGCCCAGCAGGATCTCGCCGTTGCGGCGCAGCCGGGCTTCATCCAGCAGGTAGCAGGGAGTGGGCAGGGCAGCCAGTGCAGCCTCAGAAAGGTTCGCCAGCCCCGCAAAGGGCGGGCGGGTGTCGGCCAGCCGCATCAGTCCACCAGAGCCGGGGCGTGGCTCTCGGAGCGGGGCAGGCCGTACTTGTCCAGAGCATCCAGATACGGGTCCGGATCAAACTCTTCCACAGTGTGCACGCCCTTGGTGGTCCACTTGCCGGTCAGCAGCATCAGCGCGCCGCACATGGCAGGCACACCGGTGGTGTAGCTGATGGCCTGAGAGCCGACCTCCTTGTAGCACTCCTGATGGTCGCAGACGTTGTAGATGTAGTAGGTCTTTTCCTTGCCGTCCTTCTTGCCGGTGAAGATGCAGCCGATGTTGGTCTTGCCCTTGGTGCGGGGGCCAAGGCTGGCGGGGTCGGGCAGCAGGGCCTTGAGGAACTGGATGGGCACGATCTCCTGACCGTTGAAGTTGACCGGGGTGGTGGACAGCATGCCCACGTCCTCCAGACAGCGCATGTGGTCGAGGTAGCTCTGGCCGAAGGTCATAAAGAAGCGGATGCGCTTTGCCTCGGGGATGTTCTTGGCCAGAGACTCGATCTCCTCGTGGTGGAGCAGGTACATATCCTTCTGGCCCACCTGATCAAAGTTGTACTCCCGCTTGATGCTCATGGCCGGGATCTCCACCCAGTGGCCGTTCTCCCAGTAGCTGCCGGGGGCAGAGACCTCGCGCAGGTTGATCTCCGGGTTGAAGTTGGTGGCAAAGGCATAGCCGTGGTCGCCGCCGTTGCAGTCCAGAATGTCGATGGTGTCGATGGTGTCGAACTCGTGCTTCTTGGCGTATGCGCAGTAAGCCTGGGTCACGCCCGGGTCAAAGCCGCTGCCCAGCAGGGCGGTCAGGCCGGCCTCCTCAAACTTCTTGGCGTAGGCCCACTGCCAGCTGTAATCAAAGTAGGCGGAGAAACCGGCCTCCTTGCAGCGCTTCTCGTAGATGGCACGCCACTCCGGGTCGTCGGTGTTCTCCGGCTCGTAGTTGGCGGTGTCCATGTAGTTCACGCCGCAGGCCAGGCAGGCATCCATGATGGTCAGATCCTGATAGGGCAGGGCGATGTTCATCACCAGATCGGGCTGGTAGCTCTTGATGAGGGCGATGACCTCATCCACATGGTCGGCATCCACCTGTGCGGTGGTGATCTTGGTGGTGGTCTTGGGGGTCAGCTCGGCGGCCAGCTTGTCGCACTTTGCCTTGGTGCGGCTGGCGATGCAGATCTCGGTGAACACCTCGGGGACCTGGCAGCACTTGTGGATGGCAACGGAGGCCACGCCGCCGCAGCCGATGATCAGAACTTTGCTCATATCGGTTACTCCTTTATCTGTAAAGTTGTCTTTTTACGGTCTGTCCTTATACCTGAAAGCCCGGCCAGCCCTTGTCCAGCGCGATCAGCAGCTCCCGCAGGACCTTGCAGGCTGTGGCGGTGGAAACGCCGGTGGTGTCCAGCGTGGGGGCCAGCTCGTTGAGGTCTGCGCCCACGATGTTGGCCTTGGTCACGGTGCGGATGGCCTCCAGCAGCTGCAAAAAGCTCACGCCGCCGGCCTCCGGGGTGCCGGTGCCGGGGAAGCAGGAGGGGTCCAGGCAGTCGAGGTCGATGGTCAGGTAAACGGGCACCTTGCTGGCACAGAGCTGCTCAGTGAGCTGGGCAAGGCCCGTGAAATCGAACTTGTGCATCTCGGTGTGGGCAGCTGCGAACTCGAATTCGGTGCGGTCACCGCTGCGGATGCAGAACTGGTGGATGCGCCCGTCGCCGATGAGGTCATGGCAGCGGCGCAGGACACAGGCGTGGCTGAGCTTTGCGCCCAGATAGTCGTCCCGCAGGTCGGCGTGGGCATCAAAGTGGACGATGTGGAGGTCGGGGTACTTTTCCACCATGGCCCGCACGGCACCCAGCGTGACCAGATGCTCGCCGCCCAGCAGGAGCGGGAACTTGCCGTCGTGCAGGATCTCTGCCGCGCGGCTCTGGATGTCGGCCAATGCGCTCTCGCTGGAGCCGAAGCAGAGCTCCAGATCGCCGCTGTCGAAGATGTCAAAATCGGTCAGGTCGGCGTTCTGGTAGGGGCTGTAAGTCTCCAGACCGTAGCTCTCGTGCCGGATGGCAGCCGGGCCGAACCGGGCCCCCGGGCGGTAGCTGGTGGTGGAATCGTAGGGGGCACCGTACAGCACGATGCTGGCGGCACGGTAGCTGCTGTCGCAGCCGATAAAGGTCTCAACGTTGGGGTAAAGCATCAGTGTTCCTCCACTTCCCGCAGCATCTCCTCCAGAAAAGCCGGCAGGTAGAATGCTCCGATATGCAGTTTGGTGGTGTAGTACCGGGTGCGCATGTTCAGGGCCTTCCAGGCGTCTGCATCCAGATCATCGATGGGGTGGTACTTCTTGCTGGCAAAGCCGAACAGCCAGTAGCCCGCTGCAAAGGTGGGGATGTGGGCCTGATACACCCGGCTGATGGGGAAGGTGGAAGCAATGCGCTTGTGGCTGCGCTGCATGGCGCTGGCATCTTCGGCGTAGAAGGGGCTGCCCTGCTGGTTGACCATGATGCCGTCCTTTTTCAGGGCGTTGAAGCAGCTGCCGTAGAACTCACGGGTGAACAGGCCCTCGCTGGGGCCGAAGGGGTCAGAGGAGTCCACGATGATGAGGTCGTATTCCTCCTCGCACTGGCGGATGAACTTGAGGGCGTTCTCAAAATAGATATGAACCCGGCGGTCGTCCATCCGGCAGGCGTTACCGGGCAGGTAGGCGCGGCAGGCCTCCACCACCTGGGGGTCCATCTCCACCAGGTCGATGCGCTCCACCCGGTCGTAGCGGGTCAGCTCCCGCACCACGCCGCCGTCGCCTGCGCCGATGACAAGGATATCTTTTGCCTCCCGGTGCACGGCCATGGGTACATGGACGATCATCTCGTCGTAGATGAATTCGTCCCGCTCGGTCAGCATCACATTGCCGTCCAGTGTGAGCACCCGGCCAAACTCGGGCGTTTCAAAAATATCAATGCGCTGGTAATCGCTCTGCTTGGAGTAGAGCTGCTTGTTCACCCGGATGCTGTGCTTCACATCGGGGGTGTGAAATTCCGAAAACCAAAACTCCATCTGTTTTCCCTCCTTATGCCAGAACGTTCAGGTGCAAAATATCAGGGTCCTCGGGGCCGGTCATGCTGCAGCCCTTGGCCTTGGCGTACTCGATATAGTTCAGGATCTCTTTGGTGATGCGCTCGCCGGGGGCCAGAATGGGGATGCCCGGCGGGTAGCACATGACGAACTCGCTGCAGACCATGCCCTCGGTCTCCCGCAGGGGCAGGCTCTTTTTGGGGGCATAGAAGGCCTCCTGCGGGCTGGCAGCCACCACGGGGTCGATGTATTCCTGGCTCAGCAGGCCGGTGCCGTCGGTGTGGTAGCGGCGCTTGATCTCGGCCAAAGCGCTGACCAGCCGCTCGATCTCCTGGGGGCGGTCGCCGATGGAGAGGTAGGCCAGGATGTTGCCGATATCGCCGAACTCGATCTGGATGTCGTACTCATCCCGCAGGATGTCGTAGACCTCGATGCCGGCAAGGCCGATGTCCAGCGTGTGGACGCTGAGCTTGGTGGTGTCAAAGTCAAAGACAGAGTTGCCGTTGCACAGTTCCTTGCCAAAGGCATAGTAGCCGCCCACGGCGTTGATCTCCTCCCGGGCGTACTCGGCCATATCCGCCACCTGATGGAACACCTGCCGCCCCCGCAGGGCAAGGTTGCGGCGGGAGATGTCCAGACTGGACATGAGCAGATAGCTGCCGGAGGTGGTCTGGGTCAGGTTGATGATCTGCCGCACATAGCCCTGATGCACATTGGGCCCGATGAGCAGCAGACTGCTCTGGGTCAGGCTGCCGCCGCTCTTGTGCATGGAGACCGAGGCCATATCGGCCCCCGCAGCCATGGCGGAAACGGGCAGGCCGTTGCCAAAGTAGAAGTGGGTGCCGTGGGCCTCGTCGGCCAGGCAGAGCATCCCGGCCTCGTGGGCCATCTTCACGATGGCGCGCAGGTCGGAACAGATGCCGTAGTAGGTGGGGTTGTTCACCAGAACGGCCACGGCGTTGGGGTGCTCCTTGATGGCCTTGGCCACCTGCTCCCGCTTCATGCCCAGCGAGATGCCCAGCCGCTTGTCCACCTCGGGATTCACATAGACCGGGACCGCGCCGCAGAGCACCAGCGCGTTCAGCACACTGCGGTGCACATTGCGGGGCAGGATGATCTCATCGCCCCGCTTGCAGGCCGTCAGCACCATGCTCTGCACAGAGCTGGTGGTGCCGCCCACCATTAAAAAGGCATGGGCTGCGCCAAAGGCATCGGCGGCCAGCTCCTCGGCCTCCCGGATGACCGATACCGGGTGGCAGAGATTATCCAGCGGCTTCATGCTGTTCACGTCCACACCCACGCACTGCTGGCCCAGAAAGGCCGTCAGCTCCGGGTTGCCGCGGCCCCGCTTGTGGCCGGGCACATCAAAAGGTACCACACGCATCTGCCGGAACTGCTCCAGCGCCTCATAAATGGGCGCGCGGCGCTGATCCAGCCGGAACCGTGTACGGTTCTCACTCATCTTTTCTCCTCCGTCCCTGGTTCCGGCGCAGCAAAAAAGCGCAGGCCCACCACACTGGTGCAGACCTGCGCTTGAAAAAGCATTCTGAACATGCAGACAAAGCCCCCGGTGACACTGGGGAAAACTTCCGCATGGTTCAAAAAGACGGGATGACGAGAGTCTATATAGCAATTACACTTTTACTACTCTTATTGACCGTTTCACAAGTCTGCGCACGTTCTGCGCAATTTCATGGCTGTAAAGGAACCAACTTATAAAATTTGAGCTTTCAACTCAATCAATAATGGCAGCTTGCGCCGCCGGTCGGCAGTGGACCCGGCTGTCCGTATGGCCTTAGCCCCGATGGGCGGTCCCAGGTAATTTGCTTTGAAAAGACTCTGACACGCTTTGTCTCTCAAAATCGATGATATCTTATCATGCTATGAGGGTGGTGTCAATACTTTTTGGGAAAATAAAGCGAAAAATGGGCAAGCGGTTCGCATGATGACAAGGACACTGTAAAGACATGGTAAAAGTGTGGCAAAACACTTTGCACAGACACGGCAAAACGCTTTTGCTTGACAAATGAAAGAAATTCTACTATACTGGTTCTTACCGGTGCGCCATCGCCAAGCGGTAAGGCAGGGGACTTTGACTCCCCCATCGTAGGTTCGACTCCTGCTGGCGCAACTGAAAAAGAACCCGCAGGGGGCCTGAGCGACAGGTTCCATGCGGGTTTTCTTTTTGTGAAAAGGAGGTTGTTTGTGTGAACGAAGAAAATTCTCTGCTGACCGGGGCGGTGCGGCCCGCGCTGCTGCGGTACGCGCTGCCCATTATCCTGAGCATGGTGGCAACACAGTTTTACGCCGTGGCCGATACCATGATCATCGGCCTGCGGCTGGATGCCGATGCGCTGGCGGCAGTGTCCAACGCTTCCACGGTGCTGATGATCTTCCTGTTCATCTCCGGCGGCATGGAGCTGGGCGGCGGTCTGCTGGTGGCGGCGGGCAAGCCCACTGCCACAAAGCATGAGATGACAGAGCTGCTGTATAACCTGCTGTTCGTGGATGAGGTCATCGCCCTGTTGACCACGGCAGTGGGCTTTGTGACCCTGCCGGCCCTGCTGCGGCTGATCAACACGCCTGCGGAGATCCTGGATACCGCTGTGCTCTATGGGCGCATCTATCTGCTGGGGCTGCCATTTCTGATGCCCTACGATCTGAGCAAGGAGTGTGTCATGGGCTGCGGCGATTCCAAAACGCCGCTCAAGGTCATTGTGGCGACCAGTGTGATGAACATTGTGCTTGACCTTGTTCTGGTGGGGCCCTTCGGGGTAGCCGGTGCAGCGGCTGCCACAGCGGCGGCGCAAGTGGCGGGCGCGGTCTACATGGTGGCATTTCTGCGCCGCACCCAGATGGATGCGGCCTTCTCGCTCCGGATGCTCAAGGGGCGCTATGCCAGGGATATTTTCCGGCTGTCAGCCCCCAACAGCATTCAGCAGGCCAGCGGCACCATCATCACCACGGTCAAACAGGGGCTGCTGGGCGGTCTGGGTGTGGAAGCCATTGCGGGTTTCTCCTGCGCAGGCAAGCTGTCCAGCCTGTTGATGATGCCGGTGTTCGGCTTTGTGCAGTCCACAGTGTTCTTTATTGCGCAAAACACAGCCGCCCTCCAGCCGGGCCGTGTAAAAGAGGGCCTGCGGGAAGGGCGGCGGATCTTGTTGGTGTATTCGTTTGGGGTGATGGCGGTCTGCATCGGTCTGCGGGGGCCGCTGCTCCGGTTCTTTACCACCGACCCGGCAGCGGCCAGCTACGGCTGCACCATGCTGGCCTTTGAGTCGGTGACCTACCTGTTTGTGGCACAGAAGCATCTGTTCGAGGCCCGCCTGCGCGGTGCCCAGAAGATGGGGCTGTATCTGGCCTCCAACCTGGGGCAGATCGCCCTGAACCTGCTGGCCTGTGTGATCCTGGTGCCCCGCATCGGTTTTGCGGGCTTCTGGATGTCCAGCTGGATCAGCGCGCCCATCGGAATGCTGCTGGCAGCGGTGCTGGCGAACCTCTCAGGTGCTTCGCACCAGCTCCCCTAATAGAAGAGGTGGCATCCCGCAGGGATGACGGAGAGGCTCAGCCGATCACCTCATACTGAAAATACTCGCACTTGACCTTGCTGCCTACTTCGATCTCGGGCGGCAGCAGGGCCAGCGCAACGGGATTCAGCTCGTCGCTCTCAATGTCGGTGCGGCGCAGGTTGACATAATCGCCGTCAAAGCTGACGACCTCGTAATACCAGGGGCCCATAGGATACCTTCTTTCAGTTGAGCTTTTCTTTGAGCTGTCGCTTTTTGGAGCGACGGCTTTTTTAATGCTTCCGTCTTTTCTTTTCGTCCCAGGCAAAGTGCCCGGCGTAGAGCAGGAACACGGGCAGGGCGGCAAGGGTGACGGTTCGGCTCAGGCGGATGCCGTCCGGCTGATAGACAAAGTCGATGGTGACCGTTCCGGCGGGGCAGAGGACGGCCATCAGGCCCTCGTCCACCCGCAGGATCTCGGTCTCCTGCCCGTCCACATAGGCCGTAAAGCCGTCATCGTAGGGCACGGAGAAGAACATCAGATTGGCCCTGTCCAGCGTGGCTTCAGCGTGGAAGCCTGCGCTGGTCATCTCAAAGGCGGTGCAGGCAGAGGCCCGGCGGTCGGCGCAGTCCTGAGTGTAGCGGGTGTAGGTCAGGTCGTTGAGCTCTGCCGTGGGCAGGGGCGTGAGGTACTGCCCGTAGGCCAAGGCATCCTCCTCGGTGAGAACCAGTGCCCGCATGAGCAGGTTGGAGCGGGTGGGAGTTACGGTATCCTCATACTGGGTCTCGGTGAGATAGTAATCGTAGGTGAAGCCCATGGGAACATAGTTCTGGTTCTCGTAGAGAACATAGCCGTCCAGGGTATCGTAATACGTCCAGCCCTCATCGGCCTCGGCGTGGAACTGCTCCTGATGCGCGAGCGTGGTCAGCAGGTATCTGACGCTGAGCAGGCCGCGCAGGGCGTAGTTGGAGAGCTCGGGCTGACTGCGCACATCCCGCTTGACCCCCAGTGCCGGATAGAAGCTGAGGATGCTGGGAGCGGCGGTGCTGCCGAAATACTGCAGGCAGCTCTTGTCCAGCCACAGGCCCAGATTGTCGTGGGTCTTGTAGGTGTCAATGCGCCAGTCACCCTCGGGCAGATCCTCCTTCAGGGCCAGCGCGTTGATATACTGCTCCACAAGGTCACTGTCGGTGTTCCACTGGCCGAACTTGCCAATGCCGATGTGGACGATGCCGAACAGGCAGCTGAACGCCAGCACACCGGCCAGCAGGCGGCGGGCAAAGACCCTGCGCTGCTGCCAGCGCCTGCAGATGCAATGGTAGACGGCCAGACCGCCCAGACCAAAGGCAAGCACTGCACAGTACTGGCCCGGATTCTGCAGCACGCCCAGGCTCCACTCCTTGGTGGTGGCATCCTGCACGGGCACCAGTGCAAAGGCCAGCGTGGCGATCATCACAAAGGCAATGCTCCGGGCGGGGCGGGCGAGGTCGAGGCTGGGGTCCTCCCATGCGCTCACCGTCATGGCCGCAAGGATGAGCACCGGCATATAGAACCACCGGGCATAGTAGCTGGAATTGAGGGCGTAGAACGCGCTGTTCAGGATGGGAACCAGCGCGAACACCATACAGACGGCAATGATCCGCTTTTTGCTGTCGCCCTGCCGGGAGCGCCAGTAGGCGACCACCCCGGCCAGACTGCACAGGGGCAGATAGGCTGTCATGCTGGTCCATTTGATGATGCCCTCAGACCAGATGGAGGTCATATAAGGGGAATCCGGGGGCAGCACCCAGCTCAGCAGGATGGCCAGATACTGCTGGGGCTTGGAATAGGTCAGAAAGCCCCAGCCGGAGGAAAGATCGATGGTGCGCGGGTTCTGCAGCACGCTGAGGACAGTGGGCCAGAGCACCACAAAGCCCAGTGCCACGCCCAGCAGGCTCTCAAAGGCCAGCTGACCGAAGAGGCGGCGCGTGAGCCGAAACTCCCCGGCGGAGAGCTTGCAGACGAAGTAGATGACAAGGAAGAGCACCTGCCCCACAAAGAAGAAGTAGTTGTTGAGCAGGTTCACCGCCACCCAGAAGGCGAACCATCCGTGGCGGTGCTCGTAAATGGTCTCATCCAGTGCCCAGAGCATCCAGGGGAAGAGGGCCAGCACATCAATGAAGTGGTTGAAGAAGATGTTGTACAGCCCCCAGCCCGAAAAGGCGTAGAGGGCCGCACCCAGCACCGCAAAGTTCGGGTCTTTGACGTAGCGGCGCAGGTACAGATACGCGCCGCCGCCCGCCACCGCGAACTTGAGCACCAGCAGCGGCACCATGAGGTAGGGGAGCCAGTTCTGCGGGAAGAGCAGGGAAAACCAGAAGAAGGGGGAGCCGTACAGGTAGAACGAATAGGCGTTCATGGTTCCGCTGCCCAGGTCAGTTGCCCAGGAAAAGGTATTCTTCACGCCTCCGTATCCGGCGGGGTAGCCTGCCCCCTTGAGAAAGCCGTTCATGTAGCGGTAAAAGCTGATCTGCTGGCTGTTGAAATCGCCTGCATAGTGGAAAAAGCCGCCGTCCAGCAGATAGAACGGCAGGAAGATGAGGGCGGCTGTCAGGGCGCAGAGCCCCACGGTGAGCCAGAACTTGTCCTGCTTCTGCCCCAGCATCCGGGGCGAAGAATGAAATGCAGTCATGCGTCAGTCCTCTTTTCAGTATCGGAAATTTCCCGCTTACGGGAACGGCACCTCGCGGGTGTCATCGGGGTCCTGCGCGGCCCTGCGCTGCTGCTCGAACACCGCGTCGATGAGGGTGTCGAGGTCAGAGAGGCGGCTCAGCTCACAGCAGTAGCGCCGCAGGCTGGCGGCCCCTTTCAGGCCCTTCATGTAGTGCATGGTCTGGGCCCGGGCCTGGGGCATGGCAACGAACTCGCCCTTCTGCTCCACCATCTCCTCCACCTGCCGGCGCAGGGCGTTCATCCGGGCCTGCAGGTTCGGCTCCTTGGGGGCGGGCAGGCCCTCCAGCGCGGCGTTCACCCGCTCAAAGAGCCAGGGGTCGCCCAGAGCAGCCCGGGCGATCATCACGCCGTCGCAGCCGGTCTCCTCCACCATCCGCACAGCATCCTCGGCGGTGCGGATATCGCCGTTGCCCAGCACGGGAACGTGGACGGCATCCTTCACCGCCGCAATGATGGACGGGTCGATGCCCGGGGTGTACATCTGCTCCCGGGTGCGGGCGTGGACGGCGATGAGCACCGCGCCCGCCTGCTCACAGGCTTGGGCGCATTCCACGGCCGTGACGTGCTCCGCGTCCCAGCCCTTGCGCATCTTCACGGTGACGGGGCGGGAGGTGTTTTTGACCACTTCCTCCACAATACGGCCGCAGCGGTCGGGGTCAAGCATCAGCTTGCTGCCTGCCCCGCCCGAGACGATCTTGGGGGCAGGACAGCCCATGTTGATGTCCAGAAAATCGAACGCGTACTGTTCCACGGCGGCAGCGGCCTGGCCCATGATCTCGGGCACTTCGCCAAAGATCTGCACGCCGTAGGGGGCACCGTTGGGCTCGGCCTTGAGCAGGCTGACGGTTTTGTGGTCGCCGTATACCAGCGCCCGGCTGGACACCATCTCACTGACGGTAAAACCGGCTCCGTGCTGGGCCATCAGCCGCCGGGCCGGGGCATCGGTAAAGCCCGCCATGGGGCCGAACACTGCCCGGTGGGGCAGGGAGATCTCCCTGATCTTCAAAGGGGTGTTGAAAGGTTCCATGATACTCCTTAGCGCTATCTGATTTAGTTGATAACATGATAAAATTTGGATTATAAGTATACCATATTTCCGGCGGCAGAACAAGAAGCGGGACATCTTTCTTGTCAGCGCGGGATTTTTCCGGTATACTGGGGACAAAAGGAGGAGCGGCTGGAACACGGCAGCCAGCTGCACAAAAGAGATGGAATACAGAGCATGGAAAAAGCAGAACGGCGCAGGGGAGAGCATCCGCACCTCCCTGCTGGGCTACGGCTGTATGCGGTTTCCCACCACACCGGAGGGAGCCATTGACGAGCCCCGGGCCGAAGCGCTGCTGAACGCTGCGCGGGATGCAGGCGTGAACTATTTTGACACCGCTTACCCCTACCACGGCGGCCAGAGCGAGCCCTTTGTGGGCAGGGTCATTGCAAAGTGGCCCCGGGAGAGCTTTTATCTGGCCACCAAGATGCCGCTGTGGCAGTGCGGGAGCCTGGAGGAGGCCCAGCATATCTTTGAAGAGCAGCTCCGGCGGCTGGGCGTGGAATACATCGACTTCTACCTGCTGCACTCCCTGCACGCCGCCCGGTACGACCGGGCCAAGGAAATGGGCATCGTGGACTGGCTGTGGGAGCAGAAAAAGCTGGGCCGCATCCGCAGCTTCGGCTTCTCCTGCCACGACAACGCGGTGGGCCTTGAGCACATCCTGCGGGATCAGCCCTGGGATTTCTGCCAGCTGCAGTATAATTATCTGGACACCGATGACCGTGCCGAGGAGATCTCGGGTGACCGCGGCTATCAGTTGACCGAGGAGCTGAACATCCCCCTCATCATCATGGAGCCCATCAAGGGCGGCACACTGGCCAACCTGCCCCCGGAGGCCGAAGCACCCCTCAAGGCCCTGCGGCCCGAGGCCTCGGATGCCTCCTGGGCTCTGCGCTGGGTGGGCAGCCATCGGAACGTCCATGTCATCCTCTCGGGCATGAGTGCCGAGGATCAGCTCACGGATAACCTGGCCACCTTTGCCCGCTTTGAGCCGCTGACCGCAGCCGAGACCGCCGCGGTGGAGCAGACCGCCGCCTTCCTGCACAGCCGCATCAAGATCGGCTGCACCGGCTGCCGGTACTGTATGCCCTGCCCCATGGGGGTGGACATCCCGGACAACTTCAGCATCTGGAACAAGCTGGGGATGTTCGGCCAGCCCGAGGCCATCAAGCACCAGTGGGAAGCCCGCTTCCCCGATGCCGAAAAGGCCAGCCACTGCGTCCGCTGCGGCAAGTGCGAGGCGGCCTGCCCCCAGCATCTGCCCATCCGCAATGCGCTGGCCCAGCTGCAGCAGGAGCTGGATCAGCTGTAATCTGTATCAGAAAAGCCACCGGCAAAAACCGGTGGCTTTTTTCTCTTATTCGCTCCACTCCATCCCGATCTTATCCAGCATTGCGCGGCGCTCAGGGGTGAGCTTGGGGTCGTGGATGGTATCCCACTCCCGCATCCGGCGGAGCCAGTCGCCCAGGCAGAAGCCGGTTTCGTCGGATTTGTAGTTGGCGGCGGCGTGGAGGTTGCCGTGGGCCTTGTAGTAGGCCTTTGCCTGCTGATAGGCAGTTCCCCACTTGGCATCCCGGGCATCCCACACCATGCCGATGCTGTTCAGCTTTTTGATGTGGGCGGGCGTGACCTGATAGGAATCAGGGCGGTTCTTGCGGGCTGCACGCAGGTTGGAGATCCACACGCCCAGCCGGACACCATCGCTGTCCACATAGCTGGCGGGGACCAGCAGGTGTTTGTATTTGCGGGCATAACGGGCGGCACTGCGGAAGTTCCGCTCCCAGTTGGCCTCGCGCACGGTGCCGTGGTCAGCGGCGGGATCACTGGGGCGGCGCTCGCCCTTGAACAGGGTGCGCAGCAGCTTGCGGCGCTCACTGCTCAGGGCGCTGCTGCCGGAGTTCAGGGTCTGCCGCTGGCGGTTGACCCAGCTGCCCAGCCAAACGCCGTCGGCGGTCTTGTAGACAGAGGGAATCTCCAGATCACCGTGCTCTGTCTTGTAGGCCAGAGCCAGATCATAGCGCTCCTGCCAGGGGTCGTACTTTTCCCACACCATGCCCAGCTTGTCCAGCAGGGCCTTGCGTTCAGGGGTGACCCGGGCGCTGGAGCGGTCCGGGTTCAGGTAGGCATAGCGCTGGCGTGCCACCCACTTGCCCAGCAGCACTCCGTCCGGCGTGACATACTCCGAGGGGACGTTCAGGTTGCCGTGCTCATGGTAGTAGGCGGCGGCAACATCGTACAGGGACATCCACTTGCGGTCGTTGCGGTTGGTCCAGTCCATGCCCAGAGCGTCCAGCCGCTCCACCTGCTCCTGTGGCAGCTCGCCTGCCTTGTGAGCGGCGCGCTGGGCCCCCAGCCAGACCCCCAGACCGAAGCCGGAGGACGTTTCGTACTTGATGGGCACTTCCAGATCACCGTGCTCCAGATAATACTGGGTGGCGGCGGCATAGTTCTGCTCCCACAGGTCGTTGGAGGTGCTCCACACCATGCCGATGGCTTCCAGCCGCTCGATGCGGTTCTGGGTCAGGTTGCCGCCCAGATAGCGCTGGCGGTTGTAGACGATCCATTCGCCCAGTGCAAAATCATTTTTATCGCGGTAGCGCACCGGCACCAGCAGGTCGCCGTGCTCGGTGCGGTATTTCTGCGCGGAGGCAAAGCCTTTTTCCCAGGCGGCTTCCAGCCGGTGGTTCCAGCGGATGCCCAGCTTTTCCAGCTTGGCGGCCTGCTCAGCCGTCAGGCGGCCCGGGCGCTGCCCGGCCTGTACCTGCCGCTGGAGCTCGAGCCACTTGCCCACAGGCACGCCGCTGTGGATGGTATAGCTCCGGGGCAGCTCCAAGGTGCCCTCTTTGGCAGCGGCAGCGGCGGCGGCCTGGCACAGCACCTCCCAGCGGGCTTCCATCTCCCGGCGCAGCTTGCCGTACAGGCGGTAGGTCTGCTGCATGGGGCGCTCCTGCCGGAAGCCCGGCGTTTTGCTGCCGGCTCTGGTCATGGCCTCGGTGCAGTCACGCTGCAGGGTACGGCCGTTGCCCAGTCCCTCGAACTGCGCCACAAGGTCAAACACCGGCACGCTGCGGCTGCCTGCAGCCACCAGCGCGCGGCAGAGCATCTGCTTGAAGGTGGACATCAGGCTGGACTGGCGCACCAGAATGACCCCGGCCAGCCCCTCCAGCGGCTGCTGGACTCCCGGCGCGTTGACGCAGAGCAGGACCTTGGGGCCGGGGGCTGTATCGGAGAGGAAGGTCTCCACGGCGGCAGAATCCGCAAAGCAGGCGTGATCCGCGGCGTAAAAGCGGACAGCAGGGTCCACAGTGCGCAGCAGCTGTTCCAGCTCCGTGCCCAGCTTTTCCTGATAGGCGGCGGATTCAAACAGGACCAGATAATGGCCGCTGGTATCGCTGAGCAGGCGGGGCAGCAGAACGCTCAGGTTCTCCACCTGACGCAGAGACCAGCTCAGCTCTTCATATTGAACGCGCAGGGAGGTGTCGCCCTTGGGCATACACAGGTTTTTGATCCGGGCGCGCAGGGTGGCCAGCTCCTCCTCCTGCGGCCAGAGCAGGGCCGCATAGGCTGAGGGCACCGGCATGGTCCCGGCGGCCATGGCCTCGGCCACAGTCATGTGGGAGACGATGCAGTCGGCAAACAGCTCCTGCGCGGCGGCGCAGACGGGGGCACCGTTGGGCACACCCAGCCCCAGCACCTTTGCCTGGGGGCACATCCGCAGCAGCTTCTGCACCGACTGTGCCCAACACACGGCGCTCAGCTCATGGTAGCAGTCCAGCACGACGCAGCCGGGTTTCTGCTCCCCCAGCCGCACCCACTGCTCCGGGGTGGCGGCGGCCAGCTTTTCGCAATCACAGAAGCGGACATTGCCGGGCAGGGTGCCGCCGTTGTAGCGTGTCAGCTCTGCCTGCCGCAGGGCCAGACGCTGTGCACCGGCCACCAGCCAGAAAAAGGTGGTCTGGGGGTGAGCCTCCACCACCTTCCAGGCAATACAGCTTTTGCCGGTGCCGGTGGGATGGAACACGGCGGCCCGGTTCAGGGTCTCCAGAGACTGTACAGCTTTCTGAAAAGCGGCTTCGTTGACGGGATTCAGGGTCATCGACATGGTGGTAGTGTCCTCTCCGAGTTGCATGTTTGACATCGTTGGATACAACGAAAATATTTCATAGGATTAGTTTATCGCAAAAAACATTTTTCTGTCAAGCCCTTTGAAGAGAATTTAGGGCAAAACTTGGGAAAAGGATAAAAATAGTGTGGAATCCGTGGCAGAAACTGCGAACTTTGTGCGCAGCAACGGGGATACTGAAAGTGGAAATGCGTCCCGGAGCGGAGAGAAAGTATGACCTATGGCAGGAAGAAGGTTTCTTTTGCCCCGGCAGAGCTGCCCGGGCCGCACCGTGGAGATCCGGGCAGGAGGGCTGCTGCGGAACATCCAAGAAGCATTTCATCTTTGCGGCCGAAAAAATGAAAAATTCCCTCTTGACTTTATGAAAATAAAGCGTATAATGCAATCAACAAACCGATGAGGCGGAAGAGAACCTGCAAGCGTACTTACAGTGAGCCCGAATGGTGAAAACGGGCAGAGAGCGGGGCAGAGTTCGTGGGCCGCCGAGGGCCGGGCGAACAGGGCAGTGCCTTTAGTAGCTTGGGACGGAAGCCTCCGTTACAGGGCAGGGGAGTGTTGGCTCTCCGTTGAGGGGCTCCTGCAGTTTTCCATGGTGGGAAGACGAGCGGAGCAAGCAAGGTGGCACCGCAGATTCGAATTTCTCGACTCTGTCCTTGTGGATGAACACACAGGGACGGGGCCGTTTTTATTTTACCCGTTCCGCAGGTGGAGCGGGTTTTATTTTTTGGGCCGCCCGCTCCGGGAAAGGAGCAACCGCTATGAAAACCATGAACATGATCTCCCGCCGCAGCTTCCTGAAGGCTACCGCCGCAGCCGCTGTCGTATCCGCACTGGGCCTGACCGGCTGCGGCTCCTCCGGCTCTTCTGCCGCAGCATCCAGCACCGCTTCCAGCGCTGCCGGTTCCGCTGCCGCCGCTTCTGAAGCAGGCCAGACCTTTAAGGTGGGCATCGTCAACTATGTGGATCATGCTTCCCTGAACCAGATCGTGGCCTCTGTTGAGAGCCGCCTGGATAAGGTGGGCGCGGAGAAGGGCGTGACCTTCGACTATGCCGATTACTACGCCAACGCCCAGGCTGACCAGTCCAACCTGAACCAGATCGGTGCAGACCTGGTGGCCGACGGGGTGGATGTCATTGTGGCCGTGGCCACCCCCACTGCCGCCACCATGCTGGCCGCTGTGGAGGATACCGACATCCCTGTGGTCTACTCTGCCGTCACCGACCCTGTTTCCGCCGGGTTTGACGGGGAAGAGGGCATCACCGGCACCTCCGATGCCCTGAACACCGAGGCCATTATGAACCTCATCACTGCAATCAACCCCGACATCGACACCATCGGCCTGCTGTACGACCTGAGCGAGGATTCCTCCACCCAGGCCATCGCCGATGCCAAGGCGTTCTGCGACAGCAGGGGCATCAAGTACATTGAAAAGAACGGTACCACCACGGCTGAGGTGCAGATGGCTGCCGAGGCCCTTGTGGCCGCCGGTGTCAAGGCAGTGTTCACCCCCACCGACAACACCGTGATGACCGCCGAGCTGTCCATCTATGAGACCTTCCTGGAGGCAGGGATCCAGCACTTCACCGGTGCGGACAGCTTTGCTTTGAACGGTGCTTTTGTGGGCTACGGCGTGGATTACGTCCAGCTGGGCGAGGCCACCGCCGATATGGTGGTAGAGCTGCTCTGCGGCGGCAAGACCCCCGCAGACCTGCCCTACCAGAGCTTCGACAATGGCATCGTCACCATCAATACTGAGAGCTGTGAGGCACTGGGCCTTGACCTCGACACCGTCAAGGAAGCCTTCAAGCCCTATTGCACCGAAATTGTGGTAGTGACCACGCAGGAGAATTTCTAAAAAGGAGTACATCAACCATGCTGGCGAGTATCTTTTCGCTCAACGTGATCCAGACGGCGCTGGAGCTGGGCTGCATTTACGGTCTGGTGGCGCTGGCGCTGTTTCTGAGCTATTCGATCCTGAACATTGCCGATCTGTCTACCGATGGCTGCTTCACCCTTGGCTGTGCTGTGGCCTGCCAGGTGGCGCTGACAGGCCACCCCATCCTGGCCCTGTTCGCGGCCATGGCAGCGGGTGTGTGTTCGGGCTTTGTCACCGCCTTTTTGCAGACACGTCTGGGCGTTGAGAGCATCATGGCAGGCATCATCGTGAACACCGGCCTGTATACCATCAATCTGGCGGTCATGGGCTTTTCGTCCACGATGTCCCTGGTCAAGACCGATACGGTATTCTCGCTGGCAAAATCCGCACTGGCCTTTACGGGCGGCTGGTATAAGCTGGTCATCGCGGCGGCGGTCATTGTACTCGCCTGTGCCGCCATGGTGGGTTTCCTGGGCACCCGGCTGGGCCTTTCCATCCGCGCCACCGGCGACAACGCCGCCATGGTGCGGGCCTCCAGCATCAACCCGGCCTTCACCATCACAGTGGGCCTGTGCATCTCGGGCGCGCTGACCGCCCTTTCCGGCGGCCTGCTGGCCCAGTACCAGAAGAGCAGCGACATCAACGTGGGCACCGGCATGGTGACCATCGCGCTGGCTTCCCTTATCATCGGCGAAACGCTGGTGGGCAAGCGCACCATGGTGCGCCGGGTGCTGGGCGTGGTGTTTGGCAGCTGCCTGTATCGCTTTATCGTGGCCGTGGCCCTGCGCTTCAATGTGCCCGCCGCCGCCATGAAACTGGTGAGCGCCCTCATCGTGGCTGTGGCCATCTCGATGCCCGCCATCCGGGCAAAGTTTGCCTTTGAGCAGCGCAAGCACAATGCCCGGAAGGAGGTGCACTGAGATGGAAATGCTGGAGCTGAACAACCTGCACAAGACCTTTAACCCCGGCACCGTCAACGAAAAAGTGGCCCTGAACGGTGTGAGCCTGCACATGGAGGCAGGCGACTTTGCCACCATCGTGGGCTCCAACGGCGCGGGCAAATCCACCATGTTCAACGCCATCACCGGCGGTTTCATTGCCGACGAGGGCAGCATCGTGCTGGGCGGGCAGGACATTACTTTTGCGCCCGAGTACGAGCGCAGCAAGGTCATCGGCCACCTGTTCCAGGACCCCCTCAAGGGCACGGCCCCCAACATGACCATTGAGGAAAACCTTGCGCTGGCCTATCTCCGGGCAGGAACCGCCCCTCACGCCATCTTCTCCCGCATCTCCCGCAAGGATAAGGAGCTGTTCCGGGAAAAACTTGCCCTGCTGAACATGGGCCTTGAGGACCGGATGAAGCAGCCGGTGGGCCTGCTCTCGGGCGGCCAGCGGCAGGCGCTGACCCTGCTCATGGCCACCCTCGTTACCCCCAAGCTCCTGCTGCTGGACGAGCACACCGCAGCCCTGGACCCTGCCACGGCGGAGAAAGTGCTGGAACTGACCAAGAGCATCGTGGCCGAGAAAAAGATCACCTGCCTGATGGTCACCCACAACATGCATCAGGCCCTCGAACTGGGCAACCGCACCCTGATGATGGACGGCGGCCGCATCGTGTTCGATGTCAAGGGCGAGGAGCGCAGGAAGATGACCGTGGACGACCTGCTGGAAAAATTCCGCGAGAACGCCGGCAAGGCCCTGGACAATGACCGCATCCTGCTGAGCAAGGTGGAAGCGGGCAACTGAAAAGAAACTCAAAATGCCCTGTCTGGACCTGAAACCGTGTCAGACAGGGTATTTTTGATACAACAAGGAGAAAACGAGATGAAAATAACGATCCGTACCCCGCAAATGCAGGATTATGACCGCTTTTCTGCTATTATGGATCAGGTGCAGCAGATGCATGTCGAGTGGCGGCCGGATGTCTACAAACCGGCCAGCCCGTTGATCACAAAGGAACTGTTTGGCGAACTCCTGAAAGGGGACAGCTGGTATATTGCCGAGACGGACGGCATCGTTGTTGGTGTTCTGGAAGTGTTCAAGCGCCATGTGGAAGGCCCGGCGCAGGTAACAAAGGATGTTTTGTTCGTCAGTACCATGGCGGTGGATGAGGCGTATCGCGGGAAGGGCATCGGGCACCAGTTCTTTGATAAGGTGAAGCAGCTCAAAGCAGAAAAGGGATGCGACACCATTGAACTGCAGGTGAACGCCAGAAATAAAAAGGCGTATGAGATGTACCGGAACTATGGCTTTACGGAAAAGTCCATCAATATGGAGCTGAAATAAAACGATTGTAATGATCCTTGTATATGTAGTCATAATGTGATACAATGCTTTTGACAGGAGGTGTCACTTATGATGCAGACATTTGTTCGCCCATCCCGTGATCTGCGCAACCACTACGCTGAAATTTCAGAGATGTTGAAAGACCACAATCATGTTATTATCACAAATCATGGTCGTGGGGAATCCGTCCTCATCAACATTGAGGACTACGCCAAGTACGAGGAGTTCATGCACCAGCGGTATGTTGCCGAGGAGCTTGCCAAGGCAAAACAGCAGGCGGCAGACCCCAACACGCAGTGGACAGAGCATGAAAGCGTATGGGAGACGCTCCACGAACAGTATGACGTATAAGATCAAATACCTGCCCCTTGCTGTACAGGACTTGAATGACATTGCCCGGTATTTGTCCGGCTTCTACCCCCAAACGGCCCGCCGTGTGCTGAAAGAAATGCAGGAAAAGATCACAAAGCTGGGGGATACCCCACGGATGTGTGAAGTCTATGCCCTTGACCCGACCTACCGCAAGCTGGTGGCAGACCAGTATCTGGTGTTTTACCATGTCAATGAGAACGTCAAGGTGGTAGAGATCCACCGTGTACTGCGCGGCTCATGGAATTTGCCGCAGTACCTGGAATAAAACAAAGAGCAGAGCGCTCCAGCCAGCTGGCTGGAACGCTCTGCTCTTTTTAATGCAATATACTGAAAACTCAGAACTTACTTCACATACTCAACGGTGTACTCGAAACCATACTCTTCCTGCAGTTTCTTGACGGCAGGCTCGCAGTCCTCGATGAAGCTGGGTGCGTAGACGGAAGCACCGTTGTGGTCCTTCTTGTAGTCCTCCACGATCTGCTGCAGCTTTGCCCAGCCCTCGTTGGCCTTGGCATTGTCAACAGTGTCGGGGAAGTTGATGATGAATTCACGGTGCTGCGGAATACGAGCTTTCATAAGTGATATCTCCTTAATTGACAATTTGTAGTTTGTTACTTGATTTATACAGAAGCTTAATGCTTTTGTAGATAACGGATAGGCCCTGCTCTCTGTGCACGGCTGCTGACGGTTTCAGACGGAGAGGTTATATACCTGGCAGGCATTCTCCACCGTCTGCCGGAACACCTGCTCCGGTTCCTCACCCTTGACGCTGGCGATATACTCGCCTACATAGCGGATGAGGGAACTGTCGCAGCGGGTGCCGCGGACAGGTTCCGGGGCCATATAGGGGCAGTCGGTTTCCAGGACGATGCGTTCCAGCGGCAGGGCGGCAATGGCCTTGGCGGCCCGCTTGGCACCCTTGAAGGTGCAGGCCCCGCCAAAGCCAATGTAGAGCCCCTGCTCTGCCAGCCAGAGCGCGTCATCAGCGCTGCCGGAATAGCAGTGGACGATGCCCTTGGGCCGGTACTTTTTCAGCAGGGCGTAGACATCGGCGTGGGCGCTGCGGTCGTGCACGATGATGGGCTTGTCCAGTTCCAGTGCCAGCCGGATCTCGGCCTCAAACAGCGCCAGCTGGGCATCCTTGGGCACGGGCCAGTGGTAATCCAGGCCGCACTCCCCCACAGCCACCACCTTGGGGTCCTCGTAATAGGGGGCAAGGGCACGCATCTCTGCGGCCCAGTCGCCGCCGTATACCGAAACAGTAGGGGTGGGGCCTTCCTCACCGCAATCCTCCGGGGCCAGCAGGCTCTCCGGATGGATGCCGACAGCGGCGTACACCCAGGGATATTTGTGGGCCAGCTCCAGCACCTTGGGTGCATCGCCCGAATGGGTGGCCTGCTCGCACACGCCCACCACCCCTTTGCCGGGCAGGCTGTCCAGCAGGGCAAAGCGGTCCGCGTCAAAGGCGCGGGCGCTGTAATGGGCGTGGGTGTCAAAGATGGGGTATTCCATATTACCGGGCACGCTCCTTTTTGGCGGGGGCCTTGTTTACCAACCAGATGCCGATGCAGACCAGCACCAGCGCCCCCAGATACTGCCACCGGAACAGCGGCTCCCCATTGATGAGGGCACTGAGCAGGACGTTCACCACCGGGTTCACGAACCCGAAGATGGCGATCCGGCTGACGGGGTTGTTCTTCATCAGCAGGGCCCAGACGATGTAGCCCGCGCCGCAGATGAAGGCCAGCGCCAGCAGGTCCAGCACGCTGAGCACAGACCAGTGTTCCAGCCGTCCGCCCAGAACAGCGCCCAGCAGGAACAGGGCTGCACCGCCCACGAACAGGTTCACAAAGCAGACGGCAAAGCTGTCTGCCCGGCGGGTGACGGATTTGTTCCAGGGGCCTGCCAGCGTGAAGAGGACGGTGGCAATGAGCATATAGGCTACACCCCGGGCGCTGCCGCCGCCGTGGTTGCCCAACGTGGCGATGAGAACGCCCGCAAAGCCGATGCCGCAGCCCAGCGCCTTGGCCGGGGTCATGCGGTCAGCCCTGCCGTAAAGGAAATGGGCGAAGATGACCCCCAGAAAGCTCTGGGTGCTGTTCAGGATGCCCCCAAAGGCACCGGTGAGCAGGGCAACAGCGCTGTAGAAAAAGGCATACTGCGCTGTGGTCTGCCACAGGCCCAATGCACAGCATTCGGCCAGGATCTTCCCTTTGGGCATGGCGGGCAGCCTGCCCTCCAGCAGCAGGCTGCCGCCCAGTACCAGCACACTGCCCAGCATGAACCGCACCCCTGCAAAGCAGAGAATGGAGGCCGTGTCAGCGGTGTCGATGGCAAAAAGCCGGTAGCCCAGCTTGATGAAAGGGAAAGCCGAACCCCACATGGCGTTGCAGAAAATGGCAATGATAACGGCAAAGGCCGGTGTGCCGAAAAGCCGGTCCAGCTTTTCGGCGCGGCTCAGCTGTGTCTCCATGGCTCAGTGGATGCGGCTGCCAACGGGGGTGTTGTCGCCGTAGAAGGCGATGGAGCAGCCGCCGTCAGCGGTGTCGGCAGCAAAGATCATGCCCTCGCTGACATACTTGCCCTTCAGCATGGGGCGGGGGGCCAGATTGCAGACGATGCCGATCTTCTTGCCGATCAGATCCTCCGGCTTGAACCACTTGGCAATGCCGGACAGGATGCAGCGCTCACGCTCGCCATCAAACACGGTCAGGTGGAGCAGCTTCTTGCTCTCTTTCAGGTTCTCGCAGGCGCGCACCTCGGCCACGCGCAGCTCCACCTTGCAGAAGGTGTCAAAGTCGATCTCTTCCTCGTGGGTAAAATCAACGGTGCTCTCCTCAGCGGCGGGGGCGGCAGCAGCCTTTTCGGCTTCGGCCTTGGCCTTGTTGGCAGCTTCGGCAGCGGCCTTGCGCTTTTCGTCCTCTTCCTTCAGGTGGGCGATCTCCTTGGCCACGTCAATGCGGGGGAACAGGGCATCGCCCTTGTGGACGGTGTAGGTCTCCTGCACGCCGTAAGCAGCCTTGCTCAGGTCGATGTCGGCAGTGGACAGGCCCAGCTGATCCATCATCTTGGGAGCGGTGGAGGGCAGGTAAGCGTTCAGCAGGATGCCTGCCACACGCAGTGCCTCGCACAGGTGGTAGAGCACGCTCTCCAGACGGGCCTTGTTGGCCTCGTCCTTGGCCAGAGCCCAGGGAGCGGTCTCGTCGATATACTTGTTGGCGCGCTGGATCACGGCAAAGATCTCCATCAGGGCCTGGGGGATGGTCAGGTTGTCCATATCGGCAGTGACCTTGCCCAGCAGCTCATTGACCATGGTCTCCAGCTCCGTGTCGATGGCCTCGGTGCCAGCGGCCTTGTGGACCGTGCCGCCGAAGTACTTCTCGCACATGGCAACGGTGCGGCTGAGCAGGTTGCCCAGGTCGTTGGCCAGGTCGCTGTTGATGCGGTTGATCAGGGCCTCGTTGGTGAACATGCCGTCGTTGCCAAAGGGGATCTCACGCAGCAGGAAGTAGCGGATGGAGTCCACGCCGTAGCGGTCGCATAGGACCACGGGGTCCACAACGTTGCCCACGGACTTGGACATCTTGCCGCCGTTCATCAGCAGCCAGCCGTGGCCAAACACGCGCTTGGGCAGCGGCAGATCCAGAGCCATCAGCATGGCGGGCCACAGGATGGTGTGGAAGCGCAGGATCTCCTTGCCCACCATGTGCAGGTCAGCAGGCCAGAACTTGTTGTAATCGTGGTAGGACTCGTTGCCGTAGCCCAGCGCAGAGATATAGTTGCTCAGCGCATCGACCCAGACATACATGGTGTGCTTGGGGTCAAAGGGAACGGGGATGCCCCACTTGACAGAGGTGCGGGAAACACAGGTGTCCTGCAGGCCCTGCTTGATAAAGGCGATCATCTCGTTCTTCCGGCTCTCGGGCTGGATGAACTGGGGATTCTCCTCGTAATACTTCAGCAGGCGGTCGGCATACTTGCCGGTCTTGAAGAAGTAAGCCTCCTCGTGGGCATCATAGACCTCGCGGCCGCAGTCGGGGCATTTGCCGTCCACCAGCTGGCTGTCGGTCCAGAAGCTCTCGCAGGGCTTGCAGTAGTGGCCGATGTACTCGCCCTTGTAGATATCGCCCTGCTCATACAGCTGGGTGAAGATCTTCTGGCAGGTCTCCACATGGTAGTCATCGGTGGTGCGGATGAAGCGGTCGTAGCTGACATCCAGCAGCTTCCACAGATCCTTGACGGTAGCAACGATCCGGTCAACGTACTCCTTGGGGGTCACGCCTGCATCGGCGGCCTTGTCCTGGATCTTCTGGCCATGCTCATCGGTGCCGGTCAGGAACATGACTTCCTTGCCCTGCATCCGCTTGAAGCGGGCCAGCGCATCGCAGGCCACGGTGGTGTAGCTGTGGCCGATGTGCAGCTTGTCGCTGGGGTAGTAGATGGGGGTCGTGATGTAGAATGTGTTGTGTTCGCTCATGGGGGATGATTCTTCCTTTCTGTTGTGGCTGTGTCACAAAAAAGCTCCCGTCCTGCCGGAATGCACCGGACAAGGACGGGAGCTGAACTTCCGTGGTACCACCTTGCTTCGCCGCGCCCTTGCGGGCATGGCCTTGCGTGCCGGGATGGACCCGGCCTCTGCGCGGTAACGGGCGCACCCGGCGGGGGCTTGGCGGCGTGCCGCTTCACCCCCACAGCTCAGAGGCCATCTTCCACCCCGTGCTCACCTGCCCGGTTCCATCCTTCGGGCTTTCTGTCAGGCGCAGGCGGGGCGTACTCTCCTCGTCAAGGCTGTTCGCTTTTTGCCAAAGGGGCACACGACCCCCTTGTTCCTATTATAATACGCAAAAACGGCGGGTTTGTCAACTCTCCCGGTAAAGTGTTCTGCAAAACGGCTTTTGACTCGGTTTGTGTATATAAACGAAATAGTCATTAACAAAAAGATACGGTCAGGAATTGCTATCCTATCCCCTGTACATTGCCAAGCGCAGCCGCACCCTGTCAGCAGTACAAAGCCCCCGAAGGGGGTAACCAGAGCGTAAGCGATGGTTAGCAAGCATTGCATCTATAAAACAGATTCTGATTCAGGGACACCCTAAAACCCATTTTGCCGGAGCCCCGGCCCAGCGCAAAATCCCAGGTGGATCCCCCTGCGCCGGGTGTCTGCTGCTCACTTTTTCCGCGTGGCAATGTCCTGAAAGCAGAAATAGTCCGGTTGGTGGCGGGACTGGGTGTACTCGAACAGCATCCCGTCCGAGTTGAAGGTCTGGTTTACCACCACTGCCACGCAATCATAGCCGTCCATATCCAGCAGCTTTTCATCACGGGCAGTTGCGTGTTCCACCGTGATGCGCCGTTTGCTGGTGATGATCTGCATTCCAAGCACGTTTTCAATAAAATCATAGATGGAATGGGATGCGATTTCCGCTGTCAGTCCGGGTACAAATTCCTTTAAAAAGTAGTTGATGTCCAGAATCAGTGCTTTTCCGTCCAGATAACGCACACGCTGTACCGCCCACAATTCATCGCCCTCAGAAAATCCGCTTTCCTCGGCAAACTGCTCCGTTGCGATGATGGTCTCAAACCGAATGACGCGGGTAACGGCTTGCAGACGATTGCGGCGGGCGGTTTCTTGAAACGTCTCGATTCCACCGATGGTAAAGGTCGTCTTTCCCACCGGCTGGTAGATGACCCGCACGCCACGTCCCTGCATGGACTGCACATAGCCGTCGGCGATCAGCTCCGCCAATGCGCGTCGAACTGTGTTGCGGGAGCAGTCGTATTCTGCAATCAGCGTATTTTCACTGGGAAGCAGGGACTGGTAAGGATAGTCCTGCGCTTCGATCCGTTTTTTGATACTGCGGTAAATTCCTTCATATTTTGCTTTTGGCATGGCTGTTTACCTCAACTTGTTCAAACATTTGTTTTAGTATACCGTGATTGCGCCTGAATTTCAAGGCATTCTCTTGTCCGAAATGCTGAAAATTTTCAAACAGAACATGATTTTTTGTAAATCCGCTTGACTTGTCTGAACAAGTTAACTATACTGAAACCGCAAACAAAAACTTGTATGAACAAGTTGAACGAATCATCAAAAAGATAAAGGAGAAATGAGTCATGGGAAAATACCAAGAAGACGCAAGGCTGCTGCTTGAGTACGTTGGCGGCAAAGAGAACATCGCGGCAGTTTCGCACTGTGTATCCAGGATGCGTTTTGTGCTGAATGATCCCGCCAAGGCGGACGTTGCCAAGATCGAGGCACTGAAATCCGCCAAGGGCACTTTCACCCAGGCGGGCCAGTTCCAGGTCATCATCGGCAATACGGTCAGCGATTTCTACAATGACTTTATTGCCGTCTCCGGCATCGACGGTGTCTCGAAGGAAGCTGTCAAGAGCGCGGCCAAGCAGAACCAGAACGCATTGCAGAAGGTCATGAGCGTGCTTGCGGAGATTTTTGCCCCGTTGATTCCCGCCATCATCACCGGCGGTTTGATTCTCGGCTTCCGCAACTGCATTGACAGCATCTACTTTTTTAATAACGGCACCCAGACGCTTTGCAACATCAGCCAGTTCTGGTCCGGCGTAGACAGTTTCCTGTGGCTGATTGGCGAAGCCATCTTCCATATGCTGCCGGTCTGCATCTGCTGGTCTGTCACAAAGAAAATGGGCACGACCCAAAGCCTGGGCATCGTCCTCGGCCTGACGCTGGTTTCCGGCCAGCTGCTCAACGCTTACGCCGTGGCTTCTACTGCGGCGGCAGATATCCCGAAATGGGATTTTGGCTTCTTCACCATCAACATGATCGGCTATCAGGCGCAGGTCATTCCCGCCATGCTGGCCGCGTTCACGCTGGTGTACTTGGAACGCTTCTTCCGCAAGATCTGCCCGGCGGTCATTTCCATGATCGTGGTGCCCTTCTGCTCGCTGGTGCTGTCCGTCATCATCGCCCACACTGTCCTTGGCCCCATCGGCTGGAAGATCGGCACCTTCATTTCTGACATCGTCTACGCCGGCATTTCCGGCTCCTTCCGCGTGGTCTTTGGCGCAATTTTCGGTTTTGTTTATGCCCCGCTGGTCATCACCGGCCTGCATCACATGTCCAATGCCATTGATATGCAGCTGATCGCCGATTTTGGCGGCACCATGCTGTGGCCGATGATCGCCCTTTCCAACATTGCACAGGGCTCCGCCGTGCTGGGCATGATCTACCTGCAGCGCAAGAATGCTGCCGCACAGGAAGTCAACGTTCCCTCCTGCATCTCCTGCTATCTGGGCGTTACGGAGCCTGCCATGTTCGGTGTCAATCTGAAATTCCACTTCCCGTTTATCTGCGGCATGATTGGATCTGCCATCGCAGCGGTCGTCTGTGTGGCAACTTCCACCACGGCCAACGCCATCGGTGTCGGCGGCATCCCTGGTATTTTGTCAATCCAGCCCGCCTATATGCTCAGCTTTGCGCTGTGCATGGCCATTGCCATCGTCGTCCCCTTTGTACTGACCGTCATCGTCGGCAGGAAAAAAGGCGTTGCCTGATTTTGTGAGGTGTGTACCATGAATGATTTTAAAGATAAAGTTGTCTACCAAATTTACCCGAAATCCTTCATGGATTCGAACGGTGACGGCTTCGGCGATTTGAAGGGTGTCACCGCGAAACTGGACTACCTCGCCGACCTGGGCGTTGACTATCTCTGGCTGACGCCGTTCTTCCCCTCGCCCCAGCGCGACAACGGCTATGATGTGGCCGACTACCGTGCCGTTGACCCGCGCTACGGCACGATGGAGGATCTGGAGGAGCTTATCCGCGAGGCGGACAGGCGCGGCATCGGCCTGATGCTGGACATGGTGTTTAACCACACCTCCACCGAGCATGAGTGGTTCAAAAAAGCACTGGCGGGCGACAAAAAGTACCAGGACTATTACATCTTCAAGGACGGCACGCCCGACTGCTGCCCGACGAACTGGGTGTCGAAATTCGGCGGCCCTGCGTGGGAATATGTACCATGGCTCGGCAAGTGGTATCTGCACCTGTACGATGTGATGCAAGCCGACCTGAACTGGGAGAACCCCGCCGTGCGAGAGGAAATGGCCGACATCCTGCGATTCTGGAAGGCGAAGGGCATCAAGGGTTTCCGTTTCGACGTCATCAACGTCATTTCCAAGCCGGAGGTCTATGAGGACGATTTTGAGGGCGACGGCCGCCGCTTCTACACCGATGGCCGCAACGTCCACAAGTACCTGAAGGAGCTGGTCGCCGCGGGCGGCATCGACGGCATGATCACGGTGGGGGAGATGTCCTCCACCACGCTGGAAAACTGCATCGGCTACACCGCTGAGGGCAACCACGAGCTGACGATGTGCTTCAATTTCCACCACCTGAAGGTCGACTACAAGGACGGGCAAAAGTGGGAATTGAGGGAGCCTGATTACCTCGCCATGAAGAAACTGTTCCAGACCTGGCAGGAGGGGATGCAGGCCCACGGCGGCTGGAATGCGCTGTTCTGGTGCAACCACGACCAGCCCCGTGCGGTCAGCCGCTTTGGCAGCGACACGACCTACTGGAAGGAAAGCGCCGAGATGCTGGCGGCGGCCATCCACTTTATGCGCGGCACACCGTACATTTATCAGGGTGAGGAGCTGGGCATGACGAACCCGCACTTCACGAAAATCGAGCAATACCGCGACGTCGAGAGCCTCAACTACTACAGGATCCTGCGAGAGCAGGACAAGACCGAGGCCGAGACGCTGGACATTATCGCCCAGCGCAGCCGCGACGACAGCCGCACCCCGATGCAGTGGGACGCGAGCGAGAACGCCGGGTTTACCACCGGTACGCCGTGGATCGGCATTGCCGACAACTACAAGGCCATCAACGCCGCTGCCCAAATGGACGCCCCGGATTCCATCCGCAGCTTTTACAAAACGCTGGTGGCCCTGCGCAAGAAAATGCCGGTCATCAGTGCGGGAAAAATCGAGTTCTTGTACCCCGACAACGCGGATTTGTTAGCCTATCGCCGGTACGACGGCGAGACGGAGCTGCTGGTTCTCTGCAACCTGCGGGAGCGGGAAATTGCCAAGCCCCTGCCCGTAGGCTGGACCGATGCCGAGAAACTGCTGGGTAACTACCCCGACACCGCCGACACGCTGCGCCCCTATGAGTGCGTAGTGCTGAAAAAGTGAAGGCTGTCGTATTATCTTTTCGCTATTGGGAGTTGACCGTATCCTTTGCGATCGTAACCTCATAGTGAGCAAGACAAAAGCACTTTCCCTTATTTGCAATGCAAATATAAGGGAAAGTGCTTTTTTGTAAGGGCAAAATTCCGCGTTTAAAGCTGTGCAAGACCTGCCGGGTGCCATTCGTCCCGGATGCCGATGTCGGCACAGACGATCTCACCGCAGAAGGGTGCGGAGCTTGGAGCTGTGTGCAGGGGCTTGCAGCAATCCACAGGCGATTTTGAAAGATAAATCTCCTTCATTTTCATTTTCTGCTTAACGGCAGCAATAAAAAAGACCCCCGCAGCGTATGATTTGACGCCGCGGGGTTTCTCAATTGTTCGGTTTGTATTGCAGCACCTTCTGGGAGAACGTCCGATCGAAGAACTGGATGAAGGGCCCAAGGCAGAACGCACAGATCAAGGTGCCAAGGCCCACAAGGCCACCCAGCAGCCAGCACAGCAGGGCGCTGAGCGCATCGGTGAAGATGCGGCACCCGAAGTACGGGCAGGGTGTGTAGTCCCGCAGACCGAGGGAAAGGTAATCGTAGGGCGCGATGCCGAGGTCGGCGGTCTGGTAGAGCGAAGCGCCCAGCGCCGTGACCAGCACCGCCGCGATGACCCACGCCAACTGCACCGCCAGCGACGGCGCGTCGCCGAAGTGGGCGTGAATGGGGTCATAGAACGCCGTGACGATGTACCCGATGCAGATGCCGTTGACGAAGGTGCCAAGGCCGATGTACTTGCGCCCGAACCAGAATTCCAGCAGGAAAAACAGGATGTTCGTGCACAGGTTCTGGGTGCCCAGCGAGATGCCGAGCAGCTCCGCCAGCCGCATGTTCAGGGCGCTGATGGAGTCGTTGCCGAGGTGGGACTGCTTGAAAAGCGCAATGCCAAGAGCGATGATGACGATGCCCGCCACCATGCCCACCACCCGCCGGGCAGTCGGTTTGTGCAATGCGGTGCCGTTCATAGGGGATTCTCCTTTAGCGTTTCTTTTCCCCTATTATACGCCTACTTTGGGCGGGAGACAAACTATTTATGGAAAGATACAACGATATACGGGGGATCCGCCTTACCCCTTTAATCTCACCTCAATCCGTTCTTTCTCCAGCCACTCCCCGATCACGATGAGCACTTCCTGCCCCTTGGGGATAGCATTTGCCGTCAGGCCGTCGGCGGTGGCGTTCAGCTCCACCCAGCCGTTCTCGTCCTGTACGAAGCCTTTCGCCCGCAGCACATGGCCGCACGCGGGGTCGGTGAAGAGGGCCGGGATATTCTGTTCGAGCTGCTGGCACGAGAGGCCCAGCTCCAAAAAGTAGGCCGAACCAAAGGCCCTATGCGGTTGGCGTTACCCGCTTCTAATTATAGCAAAAGGAGGTTCTTTTTCTACCGTTTCAACGCTACGGCTCTATTCTTCCACAAGCATAGCTTGTGGTTTTCTATATGAAGAAAGTTGCTGGAGAAAAAATTCTCCAGCAACTTTGTCTTTGATGAATAAAGGAAATTTTTTGTTTAACTATTCTCACTATTATTTGGTTTAGTGATTTTTTTCTTCTTTGGAGAAACCAGTTTGTGACCGGAATAAATGGACATACCCATACAAAGCAATGAAGAATAGGCAAAGTATTTATGCGCAGTCATAGATTTTTTGATTCCAGAATAAATGCATCCCAACATACAGAAAAGTGCGCCTAAGGACCAGTATTTATGTGATTTCATGATTTGATACCTCCTTTGATTTAACTGATTCAATTATAACGTTTTTTTACGAAAATGCAAGCATTACCGGGAACGCTTTCATGTGGATGCTGTGACTGCCGCTACGGTCATGATCGGTGGGCATTACGAACAAGGCTCACATGTAGCATTCGACTCCGAATATCAGCCGGCACACATATGAGGACGGAAAATGTAGCAGCTTTTGAAAAAAATTGCTTTTTTCTGCTCAAAGTGCTACAATCGGAATATACCGAATACAAAGGGAGGAAAGCTCCCATGCCAAGACCGCCACGGTGCCGTCAAATTTGTGGCGTACCACAGGTCGATACATTCTGTCCCAACGGGTGCGAGAATACCGAGCCGATCCTGCTGACGCTGGACGAATACGAGGTCATTCGGCTGGTTGACTTGGAGCAGCAAACCCACGAGCAGTGTGCCGCTCAAATGGACATTTCTCGCTCTACCGTGCAGGAGATTTACGAAAGCGCACGGAGCAAGATCGCAGCGTGTCTTGTCCACGGGAAACCGCTGCACATCACCGGGGGAAACTACCGCATCTGCGGAGGACAGGAGGCAGCTCACTGCGGCCGTTGCTGCCGGATGCAGAGAACCAACATGGAAAAATTAGGCAAAACTTGCAAAGGAGATTCCATTATGAAAATTGCAGTTACCTATGAAAACGGTCAAATCTTTCAGCATTTTGGTCACACCGAGCAGTTCAAGCTTTATGAAGCTGTGGACGGCAAAATCACTCATGCGAAAGTCGTTGACACCAACGGCAGCGGTCACGGCGCACTGGCAGGCTTCCTGATGCAGAACGGCGTGGACACTTTGATTTGCGGAGGCATCGGCGGCGGTGCGCAGGCAGCTCTGGCCGAAGCGGGCATCAAGCTCTACGGCGGTGTCAGCGGGGACGCTGATGCTGCGGTGAGCGCATTGCTCAACGGAAATCTGGGCTACGATCCCAATGTTCACTGTGACCACCATGATCATGAGCACGGCGAGGCTGGTCACTCCTGCGGTGACCACGGCTGCGGCAAGCATAGCTGCCATTGATATGGAACGCACACTGACACAACTTCCGTTCTGGTCATCCTTGACCGAACGCGAAATGGACACACTACGCCGAAGTGCCTTTGTCCGTCATTATAAAAAGGGTGCGTTCGTTCACAGCAGCGACAATGAATGTCTCGGAATGCTGTTTATTCTTTCCGGCGAGATCCGCACCTATCTTCTCTCTGATGAGGGGCGGGAAGTAACGCTGTTCCGCCTGTATCCGGGCGAACTATGCGTGCTTTCCGCCTCCTGCGTGATCAGTCAGATCACCTTTGATACGCAAATGACTGCCGGAATGGATACGGACGTTCTGATTATCCCTGCAAATGTCATTGCTGCACTCAAGGAGAAAAATCTCCATGTCCGCTGTTTTCTCTATGAACTGGCAACGAAACGGTTTTCTGATGTGATGTGGGCGATGCAGCAGATCATGTTCAAGGGGCTGGATCAGCGGCTGGCAGAATTTCTCTTTGCCGAAGCGGAACGTACCGGCTCCGACACGATACGTATGACCCATGAGCAGATCGCCCAGCACATCAGCTCGGCACGGGAGGCAGTGGCACGGATGCTCAAAAGCTTCTCGGAGGACGGACTGGTGGAGCTGAAGCGTGGTGCAATCACGCTGCGGGATAAGAACAGATTAAATCGTCTAAAATAAAAAGGAATGTGACTTCGTCACGGAATAAAATCATAGATTTGCTACAATAAAAGCAGAAAAGCAGGAAGGAGTATCCACCATGAAAGAAACGAAATACGCAGGAACTCAAACCGAAAAAAACCTGATGGCTGCCTTTGCCGGTGAGTCCGAGGCACGCAACAAGTACACCTATTTTGCATCCAAGGCCAAGAAGGAAGGCTTTGAGCAGATCGCGGCACTGTTCCTCAAAACCGCTGATAATGAGAAGGAACACGCCAAGCTGTGGTTCAAAGAACTGAACGGCATTGGCGACACCGCAGAAAACCTTCTCTCCGCCGCTGAGGGTGAGAACTACGAGTGGACGGATATGTACGATGGCTTTGCCAAAACTGCCGATGAGGAAGGCTTTCATGAGCTGGCCCAGCGTTTCCGCCTGGTAGCCGCCATTGAGAAGCACCATGAGGAGCGCTACCGTGCCCTGCTGCACAATGTGGAGATGGCAGAGGTCTTTGCCAAGAGTGAGGTCAAGGTATGGGAGTGCCGCAACTGCGGTCACATTGTGATCGGTGAGAAAGCTCCAGAGGTTTGCCCCACCTGCAACCATCCCCAGAGCTATTTTGAAATTCACGCAGAAAACTATTAAAGAAAGAAAAGGAGAATTATCATGGAGCAGAAGTTTTACATTTGCAAGCATTGTGGCAACATCATTGCCAAAGTTAAGGACGCAGGCGTCCCTGTCGTCTGCTGCGGCGAGCCGATGAGCGAGATCGTTCCCGGCACCACCGACGCTGCCGTGGAGAAGCACGTCCCTATCTGGACGGTGGAAAACGGCATCGTCCATGTCAAGGTCGGCTCTGTGGAGCACCCCATGCTGCCGGAGCACTACATCGAATGGGTATCTCTCCAGACCAAGCAGGGCAATCAGCGTAAGGAACTGCATCCCGGCGAAAAGCCGGAGGTCTGCTTCGCTCTCTGCGAGGGCGATGAGGTCGAGGCGGTCTACGCCTACTGCAACCTCCACAGTCTGTGGAAAGCGTAATTCACCTTCTTAAAATCCGGTGCTCAAAAAGCACCGGATTTTTTTTTTTATCAATGTAACCTCGTCACAGAAAAAGACTTTGTCCTGCGGTATGATAAAGCCACAATCAAGAAAGAGCTGGCGAACATGAAAATCAAGCTCAATCCCGATCAGGAGATTGTCAATATGAAAAGGAACATAGCTTTTCGCTGAATGGAAAGCGAAGCTGACCCGGGCTGGGGCGGTCTGTAATAAAGCGATATTTTTTTTGAAACTATCTTGACAAAATTTATCAAGATTGATATGATGGTATTAACAAGCAAGCGAAAAGAGGATGTGGAGCATGATCATCACCAAAGAGACGGACTACGCGCTGCGCATTTTGCGGGTGCTGCTGGACGGGGAGAAGCATTCGGTGGCCGAGATGTCGGAAACGGAATTGATCCCCAATCAGTTTGCCTACCAGATTCTGCGCAAGCTCTCCGCCGGCAATTTGGTGCGGGTGAGCCGCGGCGCTCTCGGCGGCTGCGAGCTGTCCTGCGATCTGGACGCGACCTCCCTCTACGATCTCATGGGGGTCGTGGGGGAGCGGGGCATCCTGTGCGCCTGCATGGAGCCGGGATATGAATGCCGCTGGCAGGACAAGCATGGGCGGTGCACCATCCACTGTCAGCTGGCGGCCTTGCAGCAAAAGCAGGACGAGGCGTTCCGTGCCGTGAGCCTGCGCAGGCTGCTGACCGGCGGATCCGATCCCCAAGATACAAGCAAGCTGTAAAATTTTAAAAGGAGGTACCCGTATGCTGTTTCAAACCACGTCGGCGCACGAAGAGCTGCGCGCGAAGATCCGGAGTTTTGCGGAGGAGGAGATCAAGCCCCTCGCATTTTTAATGGATCAGAACAATGAGTTTCCCGAGGAGGCTGTCAAGAAGCTGGGTAAGCTGGGCTGGATGGGCATTCCCTACCCCAAGGAGTACGGCGGTGCCGGTCTTGATGCTCTGAGCTACGCCATCGCGGTGGAGGAGCTGGCCCGTGTGGACGGCGGCACGGGCGTAATCCTCTCCGCCCACGTCTCCCTCGGCTCATGGCCCATTTTCGCCTATGGCACCGAGGAGCAGAAGAAGAAATATCTGGTTCCGCTGGCCAAGGGCGAGAAGATCGGCGCCTTCGGCCTTACGGAGACCAACGCCGGATCCGACGCCGGCGGCACGGAGACCACGGCGCTGGATAAGGGGGACTACTACCTCCTCAACGGCGGCAAGATCTTCATTACCAACGCCCCTAAGGCGGACACCTATGTGGTTTTCGCCGTCACCACGCCGGACATCGGCACCCGGGGCATCTCCGCTTTCATCGTGGAGAAGGGCTGGAAGGGCTTTGAGTTCGGCGACCACTATGACAAGATGGGTATTCGCTCCTCCTCCACGGCGGAGCTGATCTTCAACGACGTGAAGGTTCCCAAGGAAAATCTATTGGGCAAGGAGGGCGAGGGCTTCAAGATTGCCATGTCCACGCTGGACGGCGGACGCATCGGCATCGCCGCGCAGGCGCTGGGCATCGCCCAGGGCGCGTTTGAGCACGCGTTGAGCTATTCCAAGGAGCGCGTCCAGTTCGGCAAGCCCATCGCGGCCCAGCAGAGCATCGCCTTCAAGCTGGCGGATATGGCAACCAAGCTGCGCTGCGTCCGGTTCCTCATCTACTCCGCGGCGGAGCTGAAGGAGCAGCACGCGCCTTACGGCATGGAGTCCGCCATGGCGAAGATGTACGCCTCGGACATCGCGCTGGAGGTCACCAACGATGCCTTGCAGATCCACGGCGGCAGCGGCTACCTCAAGGGCATGGAGGTGGAACGGGCCTACCGCGACGCCAAGATCACCACCCTCTACGAGGGCACTAACGAGATCCAGCGGGTGGTCATCGCCTCTCATCTGTTGGGCAGGCTGGGCAAGAGCTCCGGCGGCGAGAGCCGTTCGGCGGCCAAGAAACCCGCGCCCATCACCGGCATTCGCAAAAAGACC
Organism: Faecalibacterium hominis (ex Afrizal et al. 2022); assembly: GCF_049545105.1. NCBI lineage: Bacteria > Bacillati > Bacillota > Clostridia > Eubacteriales > Oscillospiraceae > Faecalibacterium > Faecalibacterium hominis (ex Afrizal et al. 2022). The sequence goes on from NZ_CP186860.1 coordinate 2,876,463, forward strand.
ATCTTCCGGGAGGGGGATGCTGCCCAGCAGGTGGCCGACCTTGTGGCGGCGCTGAAGAAGGATGGTCACGACTTCTCCGTCGGCATCCCTATGGATACGCCCATCCCGCAGGCGGAGCGGGTGGTCTCCGCGGGCAAGGGCATCGGGGAGAAAAAGAACATGAAACTGGTAGAGTCGCTGGCCAAGGCCGCCGGCGCGGCCATCGGTTCTTCCCGCCCTGTGGCGGAGACTCTCAAATATCTGCCGCTGAACCGCTATGTGGGTATGTCCGGTCAGAAGTTCACCGGCAATCTGTACATCGCCTGCGGCATCTCCGGCGCATCCCAGCACCTTAAGGGCATCAAGGACGCCTCCACCATCGTGGCCATCAATAAGAACGGTAACGCGCCTATCTTCAAGAACTGCGACTACGGCATCGTGGGCGATGTGGAGGAGATCCTGCCCCTGCTCACTGCCGCGCTGGATAGCGGCGAAAAGCTGCCCGCGCCGCCCATGGTAAAGATGAAGCGGCCCACGCCGCCGAAGCCCGCCCCCATCGGCGACCGCTACGTCTGCAGCGGCTGCGGCTACGAGTATGTGCCGGAGTTGGGCGACGAGGACGGCGAGATCGCGCCCGGTACGCTCTTTGAGCAGCTTCCCGCCGAGTGGGTGTGTCCCGAGTGCGCGGAGACGAAGGATCAATTTGTAAAGGCTTGAGGCCGTGAAGGAGGCAAGATAAGATGTATTGCGTGCGTAAAGTAACGAACGACCTCTACTGGGTGGGCGCCAACGACCATCGCCTGGCCCTGTTTGAAAACTGCTTTCCCATTCCCCGGGGCGTAAGCTACAACGCCTACTGCCTGCTGGATGAAAAGACGGTGCTCTTTGACACGGTGGACTGGTCTGCCTGCCGCCAGCTTTTGGAAAATCTGGCGTATGTGCTGGATGGCCGCGAGCTGGACTACCTGCTGGTCAACCATCTGGAGCCGGATCACGCCGCCTGCATCGAGGAGATCCTGCTGCGCCATCCCAAGGTGAAACTGATCTCCAACGAGAAGGCATTCATGCTCATGCGGCAGTTCGGCTTCCATGTGGACGGACATGAGTGCATCGAGGTGAAGGAGGGCGACACCTTCTCCTTCGGCAAGCACACCGTCACCTTTGTGGGCGCGCCTATGGTTCACTGGCCGGAGGCCATGGTGACCCTCGACGTCACCGACGGCGTCCTCTTTTCCGCCGACGCCTTCGGCACCTTCGGCGCGCTGGACGGCAAGCTGTTCGCCGACGAGGTGGACTTCGAGCGGGACTGGCTGGACGACGCCCGTCGCTACCTTACCAACATCGTGGGCAAGTACGGCCCCCACATCCAGCTCCTGCTGAAAAAGGCCGGCGGCGTTTTGGATCAGATCAAGTACATCTGCCCGCTCCACGGCCCCGTGTGGCGCAAGGATCTGGGCTGGTTCATTGAAAAGTACGACACATGGAGCCGCTATGCCCCTGAGACCCAGGGCGTGCTCATCGTCTACGCCTCTATGTACGGCAACACGGAGAACGCGGCGCAGGCGCTGGCGACGTCGCTCTGCGATAAGGGCATGAGCAAGGTGGCGATGTACGATGTGTCCTCCACTCATGTCTCCCAGCTGATCTCCGAGGCGTTTAAGTACAGTCACATTGTCCTGGCCTCTGTGACCTACAACCTCGGCATCTACCCTGCCATGCATGACTTCCTCATGGATATGAAGGCACTGAATCTGCAAAACCGCACCTTTGCCATCATTGAAAACGGCTCATGGGCGGTGAAGTCCGGTGACCTCATGCAGAAATTCGTCAACAATGAGCTTAAGAACATGACGGTGCTCAACGAGCGGCTCAGCCTCGCCTCGTCCATGGGCACGGACAAGCGCACTGAGCTGGAAGCACTGGCGGACGCCATTCTGGAATCTATGAAGTAACTGGCAGGAAAGCCAAAACCAAGACAACAGACAACAAACAGCCCCGCCGCGTCGGCTGCAGAAAAACCGGCTTTCAAAAACAGAGCGGGCAAGCGTGATACTGCGCTTGCCCGCTCTTTGCCCAAAAGGACATGAGAAGTGACCGGAGAAGATGAGAGGATCGAAATGGAGATCAGAAAACGAAACGGGGAGTCTGTTCCCTTTCAACAGGAGAAAATTTTCAACGCCATGAAAAAGGCGTTTGACGGACAGGGCAAGGAGATCGGGAGCAGAGAGATGGATGAGATCCTCGCCACCGTTCTCAACAATCTCTCCGTCACAGTGCCGCTCACCGTAGAACGTGTGCAGGACGAGGTGGAGCGAACGCTCATGGAGCGCGGGCACTATGAGGTGGCCAAGGCGTACATCCTCTACCGCGAAAAGCGGTCTGCGCTGCGCCGTGTCCGGCATACCATCGCGCGGACGGTGGGGGATGACTCGCTTGACGAGGTGCTGCGCCGCATCCAGATGGATTTTACCGAGGAAGTCTACTCCCTCGCGGCGCTTCAAATGAAGTTTGAGAGTTTCTGTCGCCTGGGCATGACGGAGGATGAGCGGGCTGAGGCACTGACCAAGGCGGCGGTAGAGCTGACTACGGCAGAGGCACCCAAGTGGGAGTTCATCGCGGCGCGGCTTCTGAACCACTCCTTTCGCTGTCGCAACGCACAGGAATGGGAGGGGCGCGGCGTCGGCGACCTCTATGGCAAGCTTCGCTATCTGACGGATAAGGGGCTCTACGGTGACTATATCCTTGCCCACTATACCCACGAGGAGATTGCCATGGCGGAGGACTTTCTCTGCCCGGAACGGGACGAGCTGTTCACCTACTCCGGCCTTGACCTGCTGCTCAAACGCTATGTGATCCAGTCACGCAGCCGCGTGCCGCTGGAAACACCGCAGGAGATGTTTTTGGGTATCGCGCTGCATCTTGCTATGAACGAAGGCTCTGACCGCATGGGGTGGGTAAAACGCTTTTACGATATGCTCAGCCGTATGGAGGTCACGATGGCGACACCTACCATGTCCAACGCACGAAAACCCTACCATCAGCTTTCAAGCTGCTTTGTGGACACTGTGCCGGACAGTCTGGACGGCATCTACCGCTCGCTGGACAACTTCGCAAAGGTCTCTAAATTCGGCGGTGGAATGGGGATGTACTTCGGTAAGGTGCGCGCTGCAGGCAGCACCATCCGCGGCTTTCAAGGGGCGGCGGGCGGTGTTATCCGCTGGATCCGGCTGGTCAACGACACCGCCGTGGCGGTGGATCAGTTGGGGATGCGGCAGGGCGCTGTGGCGGTTTACTTAGACGCATGGCACCGGGATCTGCCGGAATTCCTTCAACTGCGCACCAACAACGGCGACGACCGCATGAAGGCACATGATGTGTTTCCCGCCGTGTGCTATCCGGATCTCTTCTGGCGACTGGCGGAGGAGAACATAGACGCGCCGTGGCATCTCATGTGTCCGCATGAGATCCTCACGGTCAAGGGCTACGCACTGGAGGATTACTGGGGTACAGAATGGGAGAAGCGGTATCTGGACTGCGTCAATGACCCGCGCATCGAAAAGCGCAGCGTCACCGTCAAGGACATCGTGCGGCTGGTGCTTCGCTCGGCAGTGGAGACCGGCACACCCTTCGCTTTCAATCGCGACAGTGTAAATCATATGAACCCAAACGGCCACACGGGAATGATCTATTGCTCCAATCTCTGTACGGAGATCGCGCAGAACATGGCACCCATCGAGCACATCAGCACTGAGGTGCACACGGAGAACGGCGACACAATTGTGGTGACGGCCACACGTCCAGGTGAGTTTGTGGTCTGCAACCTGGCGAGTCTGTCTCTCGGTAATCTGCCGGTGGAGGACGAGGCCTATATGGAACGCACGGTGGAAACGGCCATCCGCGCACTGGATAATGTGATCGACCTCAACTTCTACCCGTTGGAATACGCGCGGCTTACCAATCAGAAGTACCGCAGCATCGGCCTGGGCGTCAGCGGCTACCACCACATGCTGGCAAAGCGCGGCATCCACTGGGAGAGCGATGAGCACCTTGCCTTCACCGACGCAGTGTTCGAGCTCATCAACTACGCCGCCGTCAAGGCGGACACAGCACTGGCACGGGAAAAGGGTCGTTACGCGCTCTTTGAGGGCAGCGACTGGCAGACGGGCGCGTATTTTGAAAAGCGGGGTTATACCTCCGAAAAGTGGCGGGCGCTTGCGAAAACGGTGGCGGTGCAGGGAATGCGCAACGCCTATCTGCTGGCGGTCGCACCGACCTCCAGCACATCTATCCTCTCCGGCACGTCGGCGGGCATAGATCCAATTATGAAGAAATTCTTTTTAGAGGAAAAAAAGGGCAGCATGCTGCCCCGCGTTGCTCCGGAGCTTTCTATGGACACATGGTGGTACTATAAGGCAGCGCATCTGATCGACCAAAGCTGGTCGGTACGCGCCGCGGGCCTTCGCCAGAGACATATTGACCAGGCGCAGAGCATGAATCTCTATATCACCAACGACTATTCCATGCGTCAGGTGCTCAGACTGTATTTGGAGGCGTGGAGGGCCGGCGTCAAGACCATTTACTATGTCCGCAGCAAGGCCCTTGAGGTCGAGGCCTGCGAAAGCTGCTCGTCATAAGGAGGATAGCATGACGGAACTGAAGAAAAAGCCCCTCTTTAACCCGGAGGGCGACCCTGATGTGCGCCTGCGGCGCATGATCGGCGGCAATACCACCAACCTCAATGACTTCAACAATATGAAGTACGCTTGGGTCAGCGACTGGTACCGGCAGGCCATGAACAACTTTTGGATCCCTGAGGAGATTAATCTCTCGCAGGATGTGAAGGACTATCCCCGCCTGCTGTCAGCCGAGCGCAGCGCCTACGATAAAATTCTGAGTTTTCTTGTCTTTTTGGATTCCATTCAGACAGCGAACCTGCCTAATATCGGCGCCTACATTACCGCCAACGAGGTCAATCTCTGCCTGTCCATTCAGGCGTTTCAGGAGTGTGTCCATTCACAGAGCTACAGCTATATGCTCGACACCATCTGTTCCCCTGTGGAGCGCAATGACATCCTCTACCAATGGAAAACGGACGAGCATCTGCTGCGCCGCAACACCTTCATTGGGGACTGCTACAACGAGTTTCAGGAGCGGAAGGACGCTCCCACGCTGCTGCGCGTGATGATGGCAAACTATATTTTGGAGGGCATCTATTTTTACAGCGGCTTTATGTTCTTCTACAATCTCTCCCGAAACGGGAAGATGCCCGGCTCGGCGCAGGAGATTCGCTACATAAACCGCGATGAGAACACGCACTTGTGGCTGTTCCGCAATATCATCACGGAGCTGCAAAAGGAGCAGCCGGAGTTGTTCACCGCCGAGAGCGTACAAGCGCTGCGCGAGATGATGCGTGAGGGCGTGGAGCAGGAGATCGCATGGGGGCATTATGTAATCGGCGACGACATCCCGGGGCTGAACCGGCAGATGATCAGCGATTACATCCGCTATCTCGGCAACCTCCGCTGGACGAGCCTTGGCTATCCCGCATTGTATCCAGGCTTTGAGAGCGAACCGGAGAGCATGGAATGGGTCAGCCAGTACGCCGACGCCAACATGGTCAAGACCGATTTCTTTGAGGCACGCAGTACCGCCTACGCCAAGAGCACCGCACTGATAGACGATTTATAAGAAAACCAAAGACATCAGAATAGGAGATACTACTATGAATTACAGCGCTATGATTCAAAATCGCAGATCCGTTCACGCATTCCGCGAAAAGGAAGTTCCGAGCGAGGCTATCGGCCAGCTCCGATCCTACTATGAAAAGACCTGCCCCCGTCTTGTCCCGGAGATTGCAACGGAGTTGATCGTCTTGGACAAGGATGCACAGCCGGCGCTGGAGAGCTCAGCGGGCTATAATCAATTTCTCATCGGAGCACCGCACTACCTGCTCCTTATGTCTGCCCCGCATTCCTATGCGGCCATCAACGCCGGCTACATGATGGAAGATCTCGTCCTCAAGCTGACTGAGTTGGACATTGACACCTGCTGGATGACCTTCACCGACAGCGACAAAATCAAAAAGGCACTGTCTCTCACCACCACGTTAGAGGTGGCGGCAATCGTTGCCTTTGGTTACGAGGAAAAGACCGCAAAAAAGCTGCGGCTGAATATCCTAAGTATGTCTCAAATCGATGTGCGGGCCGAGCAGCAGTACTACGCGCCCAAAAAGGGCGTGCACGATTTGGTTCACATGGGGAGCTGGAGCAACAAGTCTGGGCTTGACGAGATGATGGACTTCTACGACGATATGCTCTGGCAGTCCTTCTACGCCGCTTCGCTCTCCCCCAGCTATCTCAACCGTCAGCCCTATGGCTTCCTTGTGCAGGATCACAGCATCTATTTGGTGCAGCAGGAGGATGCCTACACCGATAATTTGGATGCCGCATTGGATCTCGGTATTGTCATGCTCCACTTCTCCGCCGTCGCCTCCCAGTGGGCGGGGCAGGTACGCTGGGAACTTTCACCTGCTGCGCCCGACGGCCTGCCGGAAGGACTTCGCTCCGCTGCGGTGCACCACATGTAATGACTCTGGGGGAAACAAGGCAACGGTAAAATGCGCGACCGTCGATCCGCGGTTGAGCGTATGTTTCATTAGAAAAGAAGAACCTATCCGTCAGAGTCTGAGTAAGGAAAATAGGAGGTATTTTTTATATGGCTACCGTCATCTCAGGATGCGGTCACAATGTGGTGTGGGGCGAGACCGGAGTCTTGAGAATACCCAAACAAAGGAAAGGAGCTGACAGATATGGCAGCTATCAATATGAATCAGGAGCAGTTTGAGCAGGCGACCCGGGGCGAAAAGCCCGTTTTGGTGGATTTCTGGGCGCCCTGGTGCGGCTATTGCCGGAGGATCGGCCCCGCGTATGAGAAGATTGGAGAGGAATACGCGGACAGCCTCGCCGTCGGCAAGATCAACATTGACGAGGAGCCGCGGCTGGCGGGGGCCGAGGGGATCGAGGACATCCCAACTCTGGTGCTGTACCGGAACGGAAAGGCCGTGGATTCCATCACCGCGCCCGGCTCAAAGGCAGAGATCGACCGTTTCATTCAGGAAGCCTTGGCGAAATAACGGAGGGTTCAGATATGAACAACAATCATGTTTATGATATGCTCGTGGTGGGCGGCGGCCCGGGCGGCTACACCGCCGCCCTGTACGCGGCACGGGCGGGGCTGGACACCATCGTGCTGGAAAAACTGTCCGCCGGTGGGCAGATGGCCCTGACCGAGCAGATCGACAACTATCCCGGCTTTGAGGACGGGATCGACGGCTTCTCTCTGGCGGAGAAGATGCAAAAGCAGGCGGAGCGCTTCGGGGCACGCAGCGAATACGCAGAAGTCCTCCGCATGGATTTGACGGCGGTTCCCAAGCTCGTGGAGACCAGCGAGGGGATTTTCCTGGGGAAAACCGTGGTGCTGGCCACCGGTGCGAACCCCAGAATGCTGGGCGTGGCCAGAGAGTCGGAACTGGTGGGCCGAGGCGTGGCCTACTGCGCCGCCTGCGACGGGATGTTTTACAAGGGCAAAACGGTGGTCGTGGTGGGCGGCGGCAATTCCGCCGCGGCAGATGCCCTCCTTCTCAGCCGCGTGGCGAAAAAAGTGATCCTCGTCCACCGCAGAGACACCCTGCGGGCCACCAAGATCTATCACGAGCCGCTGGCACAGGCCGAAAACGTGGAATTCCGTTGGAACAGCGTCGTTTCCGCGCTGCTTTCCGGGGACAGGCTGACCGGCGTCCGCCTGCGGGACACCGTCACCGGTGAGGAAAGCGTGGTGGACTGCGACGGCGTATTTGTCAGCGTGGGCCGACAGCCCGCCACGGCGCTGGCGGTGGGTCAACTGGAGCTGGACGGCGGCGGCTATATCGTGGCCGGAGAGACCACGGAAACCAGTATTCCCGGCGTTTACGCCGTGGGCGACGTGCGGACGAAGCCCCTCCGTCAGGTGGTCACCGCCGTGGCGGACGGCGCGGTGGCAGTTCACATGGCGGAGAAATATATCGCGGAAAACCGATAAGGGAGGTAGATTGAAAAAGCCATGTTTAAGGTCAGGCCGGATACGACCGCAGTGGGGATGCCGACATATCTGCAAGGCAAACTGCCAGAGTGATGGCAGATAAGAAACCCATGTAAGATCGGGAGATATGTTGTCTCTCCATATCCAGTCCACGCAACAGTAAGCAACTGAACACAAAACACAGCCACAGATGTATGATATGAACCCCAAAAGTTAGACAAAAAAACGAATTAAGCGGCCCCAACGGTCTGAATTCTGTATTGCACAGGACTCAGGCCGTTTAGTTTTAATTTAATTCGGCGGTTGTTGTAATAATTGATGTAATCGACAATAGCCTTTTCAAGCTGGTCAATGGAATCAAATTTTTCCAGATAGAACAGTTCCGTCTTGAGCAGTCCGAAGAAGTTCTCGGCAACAGCATTGTCCAGACAAGTTGCTTTCCTGGACATACTTTGCGTAATGCCCTTTGCCTTCAGCAGATTTTGGTAGGATTTCATCTGATACTGCCAGCCCTGATCCGAATGCAGAATCAGATTGTCAACCTTATTTGGCAGCTTCTGAAAAGCGCCCTCCAGCATATCCGTGATCTGTTTGAAATTTGGATGGCGGCTCAGGTTATAGCTGACAACTTCGCCATTGAACAGATCGAGAATTGGAGACAGATAGAGTTTTTGGTCGTTCACTTTGAATTCAGTAACATCTGTGACCCATTTTCGATTTGGCTGGTTTGTCTTGAAATGCCGTTCCAGCAAGTTTGGCGCAACTTCTCCGACTTCACCCTTGTAGGAGTTGTACTTTCTTTTTGCGCGAACCTGACAGACTAAGCCCAGCTGCTTCATGAGTTTCTGAACCGTCTTGTGATTCACACAAATATCGTTGTTGTGTAGTTCTTGTGTAATTCTGCGATATCCGTATCGCTTCTTGTTCTCATTGAAGATTGTAATGATCTGTTCTTTTACCATCTGGTACTTCGCAGGATTTTGAGACCGATGCAGGTAGTAGTAGAATGTGCTGCGAGGAAGTCCGGCAAGTTGCAGCAATGCTTTCAATGGATATTTCTGCCTTAGCTCCTGAACTACTTGTGCTTTCTGTTTTGGCGTTCCTCTTCCAGTACCAAGGCGTTCAATTTTTTTAAGTAATCGATCTCCATCCGAAGCCGTTGATTTTCTGCAATCAGATCTTCTTCTACTTGCTTATCCAGCTTTGGCTTCCGACCTTTCTGTGTCCCACTGGCTGCACAAGCCCTACCGCGCCGTTCTACCAGAAGTGCCTCTTCGCCTTCTTCCAGATAGATGCGCTCCCAATCTTGAAGCGTACGTCTTGGAATTCCATACTTGCTGGACGCTTCATAAAAGCTTAATTTTTCATTGTGAAGCTGTTTGATGATTTCTACCTTTTGAGCTCCGTTGTACTTTCGTTGTCCCTTTGGCATACAAAAACACCCCATTTCCTAAACAGTATACCATACTGTCTAACAAATGGGGTGCAGTTCAGTACTCTGCGGCTGTGTTTTTTTGCGTAGTATAGCTGCTTCTTCCATCTGCAAAACCCCGACGCTCCGTGGCTGACGGGGTTATCCGCACTTGCCAATACGCCCAAAGAGGGCTCCTTAACGCGCAGAAGGAAAGGGACGGTCAGTCTCCGGCGTTTTGAGAAGGAAATGGCTTTTGTGAAAGTCGAGCAGGCCCTCATCCCGCATTTTTCCAAGCTCTACAGACAGCCCGCTGCGCTCCACACCGAGGTAATCCGCAAGCTGCTGCCTTGAAAACGGAATGTCGAACTCATAGACGCTGCGCCGCTGGGCCTCGGCGGAAAAATAGGACATCAGCTTTGCACGCGTCGTGCGCTGGGCCATGTGGGTGAGCTTTTCGTTGAGCCGCAGGTTCTTCTCTGCCAGTTCGTCCAGCAGGTTGCGGATGATCCGGCTGTGGTGGGAGCAGGCGGAGGGGCACACGCTCAAAACGCGCCTTATATGCAGAAACATCACCGTCACCGCGCTCTCCGCCTCTACGCTCACGTTCAGTACCGCTCCCGGCGCGCAGGCGAATACCTCCGCGAAGGTCTGCCCCGGCCCGGTCTTGGAGAGGATGTTGCGGTTTCCCCAGATATCCTCCTGCACGATGAGGGTGCTGCCCGCCAGCACGAGACCCACCTCCTCCACCTGCTCCCCGGCGCGGAGCAGGCGCGAGCCTTTGGGGAAGGTGTCGATCCTCGCCCCAAGGTAGGAGAGCATGACGGCAAGCTCATCGTCGGAAATGCCGGAGAAAAGCGCCGCCGTATGAAGTACCGGAAAAAATTCTTTCATAAAAAGTTCTCTTTCGTTGAAAATTCAACTGACTTGTTGCTCTTAGTATAGTACAATGAACGCACAAAAGCAACAGGAGGATCGAACATGAAACGACGGATCATTGAAATCGATCAGGATAAACGCCCCGTATTTTGACGGCGCACGGCTCCTGATTGCCGCCGACTGCACCGCCTACGCCTACGCCGCTTTCCACGAGTGGTTCATCAAGGGACACATCACCCTGGTGGGCTGTCCTAAGCTGGACGGCGTGGGTAAGGATTCCTTCGAAGAGGCGTGAGCTTTCTGCAAGAGAGGCAAAGACTATGAGTTATGAAAACTGGAAGGACAAAATCGGCACATTTGAAGTGATGGACGTGCGGGGCAAAAAGATGGACTTCTTCCCCGCATTGAAGGCAAAGGCTGCCGCGCTGAAAAACGGCGAAGGACTGCATATCATCCAGACCTTCGAGCCTGTCCCCCTGTACCCGGTGCTGGCCCTTATGGGCTTTGAGCATCACACGGAGAAGGTGAGCGGCAGCGAATATCACATCTGGTTTTATCGAGTGAAGAAAGGAGAATAACCGCATGAGCTACGAAAACTGGAAGAATAAGGCGCAGGGGTTTCAGACCGTGGATGTGCGCCATATACAGGGCAGCTTCTTTGAAGGGCTGAAGAAAAGAGCCGAGGCGTTGGAGGTGGGCGAAGGATTACACATCATCCAGACCTTTGAGCCGCATCCACTGTACGCTGTCATGGAGGGCTTGGGCTACGAGCACCACACCGAGCGGCGGAGTGAGGCGGAGTTCCATGTCTGGTTCTGCCGTGTGGAGAAGAAGGAAGGCGACAGCTCCGCTCCCTTCAAGCCGCTGGCTCTTTTGAACTATCCCATGATCGATGAAAAGCTGGGGCAGATCGCCGTGGATTTTTGGGAGACCACATGGCAGAGCGAGAAGCGCGTACTGCCCTACGAAACGCGGCTGCTGCTGTCCCTGACCAACGCTGTCGGTGCGGGCCGGATGAGGCAGGCGGCGCGGGAGCTGGTAAAGGCATATATCCACGGTGTGGAGAGTGCCGCGTTGGACGACGTGTTCGAGCTGCTGGCATGGAATCAGGGCATCGGCTGTTTCAGCAGCGAGATCGGCCCCTCGGCGCTGTTCCAGGCGTACAAGCTCATTAAAAACGGTGAGAAACAGGGCAAGTCCCGGGAGGATATCTGCAGTGTGCTGCGCGAGAAATTCGGGGAGAAGAACCCAGAGATGCAGGTCTTGAACAGATGATAAGGAGTTGTTTTGTATTATGACCATTCAAACGGTAACAGATGCCATCCGCTATGTAGGGGTGGATGATAACACATTAGCACTCTTTGAAAACCAGTACCCCGTCCAGCCTATGGGAGTGAGCTACAACTCCTATGTCATTCTGGACGAGAAAATCGCCGTGATGGACAGCGTGGATGCACGGGCGGCGGAGGAATGGCTTTCCAATGTAGCGCAGGTGTTGGAGGGGCGCAACCCCGACTATCTTGTGGTCACACACATGGAGCCGGATCATTCCGGCAGCCTCATGCGACTGGCACAAAAGTACCCGGAGATGAAGATCGTGGGAAACGCGAAAACATTTACCCTGATCAAGCAGTTCTTCGGCACAGGTGCATTGTCGGAAGACCGTATGCTGGAGGTTGGCGAAAGAGATACGCTTTCCTTGGGCTTGCACCGGCTGCGCTTTCTGCTGGCGCCGATGGTACACTGGCCGGAGGTGATGGCAGCGTATGAAGAGGAGGAAAAGATCCTGTTCTCGGCGGATGCCTTCGGCCGCTTCGGTTCACTGGAACGGACTGCCCGTGCCCCCTGGGCGCCGCAGGCCCGGCGGTATTATTACAACATCGTCGGAAAGTATGGCGCACAGGTGCAGGCGCTGCTGAAAAAAATCTCCGCGCTGGAGATCAAAACGATCTGCCCGCTCCATGGCCCCATGCTCACAGAAGACTTGGGAGAGTATCTGCGGCTCTATGATCTCTGGTCACAATGGAAACCGGAAGAACCGGAGGGCATCCTGATCGTCCACGCGTCCATCCATGGAAATACCGCATACGCATCGGAGGCCCTCAAGAGCAAGCTGGAGGGAAAAGGTGCGCAAGTCACCATGTGCGATCTGACGGCAACAGACCTTTCCTATGCCGTGACCAGCGCATTCTACTGTGGGAAACTGGTGTTGGCCTGCTCCACCTATGACGGAGGACTGTTTCCGCCCATGAAGGAGTTTTTGGAACATTTACAGACAAAGGGATTCCGGAACCGCTGGGTTGGTCTTATTGAAAACGGCTCTTGGGCACCTGCTGCCGCGCGGCTGATGCGCACCAAACTGGAGGAGATGAAGGATATCCACCTTTACGAAACGGTAGTGTCTCTGCGTGGTGCATTGAACCAAACCAGCGAAGCGCAGATGGACGCTCTGGTGGCTGAGCTCTGCGCGGAGTAGGCGGCGAGTCTGGCTTCGTCCGGCTGCCCGATGCCTCAAAAGCAAAACATCGTCGCTGATTTATTTAGACAACAATATGGCGTTGAGTGATGCCGAAGCTTTGAAAATGGATCGAAGCGCAGCCGCAGAGAATATCTGCGGTTGCGCTTTTTGCATTTTGACCATGGTGCAAACGGATGGCTTTGACCGTTACCCTCGATTTCTAAGGAGACACGAAGTGTGCTACATGGAAGCGTATCATAGATCTGCTCCATAGCCACGCCCTCACTGCGCCAGCGTTTCCCGGATAGCCGCCGTCCAAGCCCTCCCGGGTCTCCACTATTCCCGCCTTTTTCAGCACCGCCTGCACCCGGCGGACGCGGGTGGGATTGGTGCAGATGTTCTCCGCCAGCGCTTCGCTGCTGAGGGAGCGTTCACTGTGGCTCAGGCAGACCAGCGCATGGACGGCCAGATTAAAAGAACTGTCCACAATCATCCCTCCTTCACAAGCTCGTAGGGCCAGTCGATGACACCGCCGAGACGGTATGCGCTTTGTCCAAACTAGATGTCTACCAGAAGATCACGGTAGACCTGAAGATGGATGAGTTGGACGTGACTGCTGCGGAGAACAAGGCTACCTATGAAGAAATCCAGGAGTACGTCAAGGAGCACACCGGTCTGAACGTGAGCAACCTCTATATTGCACAGGTCAAGCGCAAGTGCGGCATCAAGGAGCGGCAGAACTACAACAAGCCTAAGGCTGAGAACCCCAAGCAGCTCAAGTGCCCGCCGGAGAAGAAAAAAGCCATCCGGGAGGCACTGAAGTATTTTAAGATGATTTGAAATGAAAAATAGACGGATGTCTGTCAACTGGCAGACATCCGTCCGTTTTTATGATAATCTGTTATGATCGCAGTTCCTCAAGCAATGCCGTGCATCCTTCCAGTATATCCTGCCATGTGGATTCAAAATCTCCCGTGAACCATGGGTCTGCCACTTCACGGGGATGATCCGTATGCGCCATCAGCAGCGAGACTTTATGCTGTGGGTCTCCGCCGACAAGCCGCAGGATGTCGCACAGATTGCTTTCATCCATGCCAATCAGATGATCATACCGTGCATAATCCAGCCGGGTCATCTGCCGGGCGGTCTTGCCGTTGCAGTCGATGCCATGTTCTGCCAGCTTCTGCCGTGCAGGAGGATAGACCGGATTTCCGATCTCCCATGCACTGGTGGCGACTGATGCGATTTCAAATTGCTCGGATAGTCCTGCCTTGGACGTAAGGTCTTTCATCACATACTCCGCCATCGGGCTTCGGCAGATATTTCCGAGACAAATAAATAAGATCCTGGTCATGTCGGGTCGTTCTCCTTTTGGCTTACAAAAGCATAGCCGCCGTGGGTAGTGCGGATAAAGCTACCGCAGCCGGCCAGCTTCTTTCGCAGATTGGAAACGGTATTTGCCACGACCTTTAAGGTGTCGTCACAGTTTTGTCCCCACACGGCACGGAAAAGCTCTTCTTTTGAGAAGATTTGTCCTTCGTGGGAGGCAAGCATCAGCAGCAAATCGAACTCCAGTCGTGTAAGGGAGACTTTTCTGCCGTTGCACGACACTTCGTGGGTCATTCCATCCAGTGTAAGCTCCGGAAGAACCAACTTCTCCCATGAATCAATGGATATTTGCTCTGCCTCGATGTGCTCTCGTTCCAGAAGCATCCGGATCTTCTGCTCCAATTCCGGGTCAGGCTGTCGGGTCTTTATAACGATCATGGCAAACTCCTGCGTGTATTTTACTCTGCGGCGGCATCCATTTCCCGGAGCAGGTTTACCATCTCGATGGCACTGACTGCGCAGTCATAGCCTTTATTACCTGCTTTGGTGCCTGCCCTCTCGATGGCCTGCTCGATGTTCTCGGTGGTCAGAACACCAAAGAGGACGGGAACCCCGCTTTCCAGCGAGACCGTGGCAATGCCTTTGGAAACCTCATTGCACACATAGTCGTAATGGCTGGTAGAACCGCGAATCACTGCACCAAGGCAGATCACAGCATCATACTTTCCGCTTTTTGCCATTTTAGAGGCAACCAGTGGGATCTCAAAAGCACCCGGAACCCATGCAACATGAACATCAGCCTCCTGCACATCGTGACGGAGCAGACCATCCATTGCTCCGCTCAGAAGTTTGGACGTGATAAATTCGTTGAAGCGGGCAGCTACGATACCGACCTTGATGTTCTGAGAAACCAGCTTGCCTTCAAATGTTTTCATTTTTAAATACCTCTTTCATTGTTAATATTCCAGAAGATGTCCCATCCGTGCCTGCTTCGTTTTCAGGTAAAACAGGTCATACGGGGTCGCCGTCATCTGAATGGGTACGCGCTCGGATATCTCCAGCCCAAACTCGGAGAGCTGATATACTTTGTCCGGGTTATTGGTAAGCAGGCGCAGGCTTTTTACGCCAAGTTCCCGGAGGATCTGCGCGCCGAGATAATACTCCCGTTCATCTCCATGGAACCCCAGAGCGAGATTGGCTTCCAGCGTATCCATGCCCTGCTCCTGAAGTTCATAGGCACGCAGTTTGTTGATCAGACCGATGCCTCGGCCTTCCTGCCGCATATAGAGCAGGATACCCCGGCCTTCTTTTTCGATCTGCGTCATGGCAGCGGCCAGCTGCTGGCCGCAGTCACAACGCAAAGAGCCAAATGTATCTCCTGTCAGGCATTCCGAGTGGACGCGGCACAGAATATTCTTTCCATCGCCAATGTCACCTTTTACCAGTGCAATGTGATGTTCTCCGTTCAGGCGGCTCACAAAACCATAAGCTCTGAAGGTGCCATACTTGGTGGGCAGGTTCACCGCCGTTACCTGATCGACCAGTTTATCGTGACACTTGCGGTACTCCTGTAAATCACGGATGGTGATGAATTTGAACTGGAAACGCTCTGCCAGCTTTTCCAGTTCAGCGGTGCGCATCATCGTGCCATCCTCCCGCATGATCTCGCAGCACAGGCCGCATTCTTTCAGCCCTGCCAGACGGCACAGGTCAACGGTTGCTTCCGTGTGACCGTTGCGCTCCAGTACACCGTTCTTTTTTGCCAGAAGGGGGAACATATGGCCCGGTCTGCGGAAATCTTCTGCTTTTGCGTGGTCGTCCACACAAGCCATCGCCGTAATGGAACGCTCTGCGGCAGAAATGCCCGTAGAAGTAGAAACGTGGTCGATGGACACCGTAAATGCCGTTTCATGGTTGTCGGTGTTATGCTGCACCATCTGCGGAAATTGCAGCTTCTGGACGAAAGCCTCGGACATCGGCATACAGATCAGACCTTTGCCGTGGGTCGCCATAAAGTTGATGTTTTCGGTGGTGGCAAATTCGGCAGCACAGATGAAGTCCCCCTCGTTTTCACGGTCGGGGTCATCCGTTACCAGAATGATTTTTCCTTGTTTCAGGTCTTGCAAAGCTTCGGGAATGGTATTGAAGTTCATCCTAAACTCTCCTTAAAAGCCGCAGCGCAGCAGCATTTCTTTTGTGAGTGTGTTTTGTTTCGGTGCTTCCGGTTGAATCAGCTTCTCGATATATTTTCCGACAACATCGGTTTCCAAATTGACAAAATCCCCTTTGTGTCGTTGGTGCAGGTTCGTCTGACAGATGGTGTGCGGTATCGTGGACACGGAAAAGCCCGTAGGTTCCACCGCGGCCACGGTCAGGCTGATACCGTCTATTGTGATAGAGCCTTTTTCAACGACATAGCGAAGGATCGTGGAATCTGCATGAATGGTGTACCAGATGGCCGTATCGTCTTTTCGGATATTGGCAATACGTCCGACGCCATCCACATGGCCTGCTACAATGTGTCCGCCAAAACGTCCGTTGGCCGGCATGGCACGTTCCAGATTGACCGCACTTCCAACGGTGAGCTGTGCAAGTGCAGAGCGGTTCAATGTCTCGTGCATGACATCCGCAGCAAAGCTATCCGGGAAGAGCTGCCTGACGGTCAGACAGATGCCGTTGACGGCGATGCTGTCGCCGATCCTGGTTCCTTCCAGAACCGTTTTTGCACGAACAGTCAGTACGGCGGAATGCTGTCCCCGATTGATGGATTTTATTGTTCCGACTTCTTCCACGATTCCGGTAAACACGGGTACTCCACCTCACTTTCGATCAGGAAATCTTCGCCAAGCTGTTCCAATCGGCTGTTCTTCAGGCGGAATGCAGCATCCGGAAGCGGGATACCCGCACCCTCGATGGGTGTTCTGGCATCCCTTCCTCCGAACAGCTTCGGGGCAATGTAAGCCTGTACCTGTTGCACGATGCCACTTTCCAGTGCAGACCAGTTCAAAGTTCCGCCGCCTTCCAGCAGAATGCTGTCGATCTGCTCCTGCCCCAGCTGTTCCATCAGTTGCAGAAGATTCACATGACCGCATTGCTCTTCCAGAAAAAGAATCCGGCACCCGGCCTGTTGATATGCCGCCTGCTTCTCTGGGTCGCCGCAGCAGGTCGCAAGAATGGTGGGGACCTGTTTGGCGGTCATGACCACCTGTGATTGCAGCGGTGTCCGCAAATGTGTATCGCAGATGATCCGGACAGGATCACGGCCACCCTCTATCCGACAGGTCAGCAGCGGGTCATCTGCCAGAATGGTTCCGACTCCCACCATAATGCCGCGGAATCGGTGCCGCTGCCGTTGAACATGATTCCGGGCAATTTCCCCGGTGATCCATTTGGAAGCGCCTGTGTATGTGGCGATTTTTCCGTCCATCGTCATGGCGTATTTCATGGAAACGAAGGGGCGTTTTGTGGTGATATAGTGGAAGAATACCTTGTTCAGCGCATCGCATTCCTCTTGCAGAACATTTTCGGTCACATCTATGCCGTGTGCGCGCAGGATTGCAATTCCTTTTCCAGCCACCAGCGGATTCGGGTCAGCAGAACCCACGACCACCCGGTGAATGCCCGCGCCCAGAATCGCATCCACGCAGGGCGGCTGCTTTCCGTAATGGCAGCACGGCTCCAATGTCACATACAGGGTCGCTCCCTGCGGATCTTCGGTGCAGGATGCCAGCGCATTGCGCTCCGCATGAGCCTGACCGTATCTCTGGTGCCAGCCCTGTCCGATGGTTCTGCCCTCTTTTACGACCACGGCACCCACCATCGGGTTGGGAGATGTCCATCCGCAACCCTTTTTTGCAAGCTGCAAAGCCAGACGCATATAATCTTCGTCGTTCATCGTGTCGCCTCCAAAAGAAAAAGCCCTGAACAAAAACGTTCAGGGCAAGCCGAAAAGACACAAGGGACTCTTGTGCAAAAAAGAAAGCTCCAGAATGCAAACGCATCCCAGAGCAGCCTCCACAAGCACAGAACCGTGCGGGCTCTGCGCTTGGTATCTTCTTTCATCCAGACTGTACTGTCGGCTTCGGAGTTTCACCGAATCATGCCTTACGGCTCGTGGGCTGTACCACCGGTAGGGAATCACACCCTGCCCTGAAGATTTATGATTCAATTACAGCGGCATTATAGCACGGCTTCTTTCGGATTGCAAGGGCATTCTGCAAACCGGGACGAAACCGGGATGAAGCGAATCGCTACAACAATAAAATCACATCGTCCGTAGGACAATGTGAACGGAGAATCCAAAGGGGCGCGGGTCGCCAGTGGCGACCTCAAAATGCGTTGCATTTTGAAGCGCTTGACCGAGCCGACAGGCGAGAGCAGCGCCCTTTGGCACACGACTTTGCTTGCAAAGTCTATTCCGAACAAGACGGTACGAATGGGAGGTGCTGGAAATGGCAGCAGAAAAGACCAAGGTCTACACATGAAGGTAGATACCACTGCCATTGAGCAGGAGATCGCCGCCTATGAGAAGCAGCTACGGCAGCACTACTCCACAAAATCCCGGCTTATGGAGGAGATCGACCGCCTTTATAAGATGTACGATAAAATCGAAGAGGTGGAAAATGGACTGATGGATGCCCGGGCAAAGAAGCAGGCCATTGAAGCCGACAAAATCACAGGCGACAACATCTATAAGATCCTGATTTGCTTTGACAAGCTTTATGCCACCATGACCGAGGCGGAACGCCGCAGACTGGTGGAAATTTTGATCGACGAGGTGCAGATCTACCCGGAACGCCAGCCTAATGGACAGTGGCTGAAGTCCGTCCGGTTCAAGCTGCCCATCATCGACCATGACCTTGAATTGAATTTGGACAATCAGGATCGTGTCGAAGTCGTAGACGCTCTGATACCCCAGCGCCAGCAGCTTTTGTGCAGCATCCTTGCTGCGGCGGCCGCTGCGGCAGTAGATCAGCAGCGTCGCCTCCCTATCGGGCAGCGTCTCGGGCATTTCGCTCCTGATGCTCTCGTTGGGCACAAGGACGGCGTTTTCAATATGCCCGCCATCGTATTCCTCCCGGGTGCGGACATCCACCACCACGATCTCCTGCGAGATCATCATCTCATAGGCTTCCTCGGCGCTGATCTTATGATACGCCGCCTTGCCGGGAGCGTCCTCCTCTGTCGGCAACGGCTTGTCCTTGGTTCCCCCGCAACTCACCAGAAGCAGTGCAAGCACGGCGGCAAGTGCCGCGAAAAGCAATATCTGACGCATAATCAACCTCCAATGCAACTGTGTTTACTGCTGATACAGTTTATATTGAAATATAACAGATACAGTTAAAACTGTTAAGGTACTTCGAGGCAGCTTTTGGCGCACAAGCCCTTTGTGGTTGTTGACAGAGAAAAAAATATAGGTATAATAAAAGCAAAATAATAAGACTCATTCTTGCATTTAGAGGGTTGGCGGTATGCCAAAATACGCAGAGGAGATATTGGCCGCCGTAACGGAGCTGCAGCAGCATCCCAAGGCGGAGCAGGTGTTCCTGGAGATGAAAAGGGAGCATCCCAGCATCGCTCTGGGTACGGTATATCTGCCCCCCCCCCTGCCGGGAGCAGGAAAAAGACAATCTTATGGAGGAGAAGTATTATGAACGCAAACGTATCTAAGCTGCTCAACGAGCAGATCAATAAGGAGTTCTACTCCGCCTATCTGTATCTGGACTTTGCCAACTACTACGCCGCCGTCGGACTGGACGGCTTTGAGAACTGGTACCGGGTACAGGCGCAGGAGGAACGGGATCACGCCATGCTGTTTTATCAGTATTTGCAGAATAACGGCGAGGGCGTCACCTTTGAGGCTATCGCAAAGCCGGAGTGGGAGCGAGTCGATCACATGACCCCGCTGAAAAAGGCACTGGAGCACGAGAAGCTGGTCACCGCCAGCATCGATGCCATCTACGCCGCCGCACACGAGGTCAGGGACTTCCGTACCATGCAGACGCTGGACTGGTTCATCAAGGAACAGGGCGAGGAGGAGAAGAACGCCGCCGACCTCATTACCAAGATGGAGCTGTTCGGCGGTGACAGCAAGGGGCTGTATATGCTAAACAGCGAGCTGAAGGCACGGGTCTACACCGCGCCCTCGCTGGTGCTGTAAGCCCCGCGCGTCTGCGGGCTTTCGCATCAGGCAAAAGGCAGACTGCATACAGGTGGTCTGCCTTTTCTTCCACCAGACGGTTAGATTGTGCTAACTGTGTATAAAACAGAAAGGACTTCAGAACTTGAACAAGGAAAAGGAGACCGAAACCGTTACCCTCATGGTGCGCCGGTATTGTTGTGGCGTGCATGGGACAAGGGGCGAGGCGCTTTGTCCGGCGTGCAATGCACTGCTGGAATACGCCAGAGAGCGGCGGGACAGATGCCTGCACGGGAAAATTTAGTGGCACTTTGAATCCTTTCCGAGAGGCACAATGCGGCAAAAAATAAAGAAGAGATAAGGGCAACGGCTATGAAAGAACGAAAGACCTTCTGGGACAAAAATGCCGGTCGTTACGACCGCTTTATGCGAAAGGATCGGGCGGCATACGAAGAGATGTATAAGCTGATCCGACCGGTGGTGAAAGCCAAAACGGTGCTGGAGCTGGCGACCGGCACGGGACTGATTGCAAAGCACATTGTGAACGCGGCAGCGCACATCGAGGCGACGGATGCCTCTGCGGAGATGATTGCAGAGGCCAAGCGTGATAACCACTCTGCCAAGCTGCACTTTTCCGTGCAGGATATGTTCCGCCTTCCCTATGCGGATAAGTCCTTTGATGTGGTGATCGTGTCCAATGCGCTGCACATCGTGCCGCAGCCGGAAAAAGCCCTACAAGAAATCAAGCGGGTGCTGAAAGAGGACGGCGTGCTCATCGCGCCGACCTTCACCCACGCGGGAAACTCGTTTTCCGGCAAGGTCAAGGCATTTTTCATGAAGCTGGCAGGCTTCCCTCTCCACAGCAGATGGACGAGCGAGGAATACCTGCGTTTCCTGCGGCAAAACGGCTGGACGGTGCGGAAAAGCGCTGTCCTGAAAGCTTCGTTCCCGCTGACCTATGCCGAGTGTGTAAAAATGGAGGTGTGATATGGATCTCAACGGCTTGAAGCGCTGCAACGACTGCTTCGGCTATGCGGCGGGCGACGCCCTGATCTGCCGTGTAGCTGACGCGCTGAACGATGTGTTCCCCGGTGAAGCCTGCCGCATCGGCGGGGACGAGTTCGTGGTCATCTGCTGCCCGGTCACGCAGGAAAAATTTGAACAGCAGGTGGAAGCTCTGCGGGCGGCACTGGTCCGCCATCAGGTGGATGCAGCCATCGGCTCGTTTTGGCAGTCGTTGGTCGAAGACCTGCCCGCCTTCCTCCGCGAAGCCGACAACCGGATGTACAGGGAGAAGGAACGTCAGAAGCGCGCAGCGCGGCCCTCGGTTTAGGCGAACCGTTCTGGATACAATAAAACATATAATAAATAAGCAGCGCCCGCCGGGAGATCTCCCGGCGGGCGCTGCTGTGTTCAGAGGAACGTTATTTTTCTTGCCTTACTTTGCGGCATCCACCAGCACACCAACGTAGCCGGCAGTATCCACCAGCGTGGCACCGGAAACGGCGTCCACAGCCTTTTCATCTTTGCTCAGAGCCTCGGCGTCAGCAATACTCATGCCGTTCACGTGGTTCTGGATGGCGTCGTAGTTGGCATCCAACGAAACGGTGGAACCAGCCTTTTCGGCCATCATCTTGCTGTAGTAATCGGCGTTGACCCGCTTGGACATCAGCACCTTGCCCTCGGCGTAGCCTGCGCCGAAGTCAGAATCGGAGTTGGGCACACCGACGACCCCGGCGTCCGAACCGGCAAACTGGAACTCGTCAATGTAGCTCAGCACGATGGTGTCCCCGGCGGTGGCGACAGCGCCGGAGGTGAAGCACTTGGTGCCGTGTGCGGCCCCATAGACCACATTCAGCTTCAGGTCCTCGGAGCTGCCGTTGAACTCCACGGCCTGCGTGGTCTGGGCGTTTTTGGCGGCATCCACGATGGCAGAGAGATAACCGGCGGTATCCACCAGCGTTGCGCCGGAGACGGCGTCCACAGCCTCGGCACCCTTGGCGGCCACATCCTCCAGCTCGGAGATGGTCTTGCCGACAGCAAAGTTCTGGATGGCGTCGAAGTTTGCATCCAGAGCGACCGTGGAGCCGCCCTTTTCGGCCATCATCTTGCTGTAATAATCAGCGTTGGCCCGCTTGGACATCAGAACCTTGCCCTCGGCGTAGCCTGCGGCAAAGTCGGAGTCGGAGTTGGGCACGGCGGTCACGTCTGCATCGGCGCTGGTGAACTGGAAATCGTCGAGGTAGGCGGCGAGGATGACGTCATCCTTCACCACAGCCACCGCTTCGGTGAAGCACTTGGTGCCGTGGGCGGCAGCATAGGCCTGACCAATCTGGATGCCGCCTTCCACCGGGACGATGGCGGCGGGTTCAGCGGGGGCTGCGGCAGCAGAGTCGGCGGGGGCTTCTTCGGCCAGCTCCACACCCAGTGCGGCGGCAACGGCCTTCCGGACGGCCTTGGTGGTCACCGTGGCACCGGCAACACCGTCGATGGCGGGGCCGTTGGCGGCTACGACCTGCTTGGACAGCTCTTCCAGTGCAGCGCCGCCGATGCTCTCGGTCTCCTGTGCACCTTCCAGCTTGCAGTCGGTAACGGTGCCGTTGGCATCCACGGTCAGGGTGGCAGTGACAGCACCGCCAAAGCCTTCGGCAGAGCCGGTCTTAGTCACACCGGCAGCGGTGGAGCTGCTGCTGCCGCCGCAGGCGGCCAGAGAGACGCCAACAACGAGGCTCATGGCCACGGCAGCGCTCAGTTTGCGGATGATCTCCTGTTTCATGGGTCTTTCCTCCAGAGAAAAATCGGTTTGTGTTCGGCCCCCAGAAAAGGTCATACCTTTTCAAGGATGCTTACAAAAGATAACATATTTTGTGATGTGCTGTCAAGAGATTTTAGCACATACTTCGTGAAGAATGATAAATTGGTGTCAATTTGTGACGCTGACGGTATACGAAGCGAACGGACGGTCTACGCTGTTAGTAATTCCTGAATGGAAACCAAGCAAGCAGTTTTGCCACTTTCAGCCCCAGTTAGTACTTCAATATTACTATGTTTTGGAAATCGGCACAACCATATAACCGTCTTTGATGAAACTATTTTTGTTTCATCGATGACATTGTACCAGCAAGCAGTGCAGACGTATATACATCTGCTTATTTTGCGTTGCAAAACGCTTGTTGGGGAATGCCCCAAGCCCCTTTAATCTGCATTTTCCAATGCAGGCTGCGCATCCCTTCGGGACGCTTTTTACCCGGTGATGTGCTCTGGGTCGTTCAAAACTTGCATGAGGTGAGAAGCGGCTTCTGCAAGAGAATCGTACTTCATCTGTTCAGGAACAGGCGCATCCAGAAGCGTAATGCCCCATTTCTGCATACATTCCGCAAGCTCCTTCTGCGCCAGCAGTGCAGCCTCCCGGCGCATTTCCGGGGAAGTGTTTCTGTCCAGAACGTAGGCAGTATTAAATCTGCCGTTGCGATCTTCCGTCAACTGCACCATGGAG
Organism: Faecalibacterium hominis (ex Afrizal et al. 2022); assembly: GCF_049545105.1. Lineage (NCBI taxonomy): Bacteria > Bacillati > Bacillota > Clostridia > Eubacteriales > Oscillospiraceae > Faecalibacterium > Faecalibacterium hominis (ex Afrizal et al. 2022). The sequence continues at coordinate 2,900,230 of NZ_CP186860.1, forward strand.
TAGTGTTCCTCCCAGTAGTGGCAGTACCAGACTCTGCCGCCGATGTTCGCCATGTCATGATGCAATTCTTCTTCGCTGCTCCGTTGTGGAGTTTCGGACAAAATGCGCTCCAGTTCCGAAAGAGCCTGCTGTTCTTCGTCCGATAACTTCTGACGGTGACATTCACGGTATAGGTCGTTCTGCCAATACGGACTCAGCTTTCCATTCCGGGCATCTTCCATTGCTTCTTCGATATTGGGTAGGATTGTCATGTCGTTCACCTCAAACACTCACTGTTAGCGTTATATGCACGCTTATAGTGTTGATTATAGACTATTTGTGGGCAAAAAGAAAGAGCGTCAGCACGTTTGCTGGCGTTCTTTGACATAGGTGTTATTTTGTAATATAGGGAATGTTGTCGGTGTATGCATTCAGAATGTCAATGGCAGCTTTCTTCTGCCCCGGTGTGAGCTGGCTCAGCTTTCTGCTCAGTTCGTCATCTGCCACATGGGATGCGGATGGAACGGAATCCCGGATCAGCACATCAGCAGATACGTCCAACACCTCTACGATTCGGATAAAGGTTTCCAGTTTGGGGATTTTTACTCCGCGCTCTAAATCTCCAACATAATTTGCCGACAAATCGACCCGTTCTGCAAACTGTTCAATCGTCCAGCCTTTTTCCTTGCGCTGTTCTCGTATTCGTTGACCCAAAAGCGTATTCATAGCGACCTCACATTCTAATTGTGTTTGTTACACACAAATAGCATACCTGTCGCAATTTTTGTTATACACAATCCAATAGCGTTTACTCAACGCCATCTGGATACTTTTGGGACGAAAAATTTTTGTGCGTATCTTTGGTCAAAAAAGCAATGGTCTTTTGGGACGGTACATGGTACAATAGCAAACGTTGTGCCCCTTGGCACATGAACGAAGGTAAAAGGAGCTGCTGAACGTGGATACGATCTATCTGCTGCCCGGTGAGGAACGCTGCGTTGATTTTCGAGATGCCAATGGAGTCCCGAAGGTACACTACACTTACTGTTCCATCCGTGGCAAACTTTTCAACTGCACCTGCTGCACAAAGGACGAAGCCCAGCGGCTGTGTGAAGATTGGCTTATAAAACAGGACCGCTGCTATATAAACTAAAAAAAGCCGCCGAGGACATCTCCCCAAAATGGGAAGAGTCCTCGGCGGTATTCGTTTATCGAGTCTGCGTTTTTTCGATGGTGTCCTTTTCTCCCGCAAAAAATCGTTCCACGTTTTTCTGTGCCCGAACCAGTTCTTGCATCTCGTTCCGTGCCTTGCGGTAGTCCGGGTAAGCGGCTTTCTTCTTGGTCAGTAGCTCTGCAAACTCCGCATCCAACTCCTTGACCTTCGGCAGCTTCTGCAGCCCGGCTTCGTCAAAGGCAGCTTTCGCCGCCTTGTGCAGAGTAATCTCCTCCCGATGGGCTTCCAGAAACGCCTTGCTGTACCCGGCTTTCCGATAAGCGGCGTACACCTCACGGGTCTTAGCATAGTTGATGATGTGGGTTTTCAGGACAGCAATTTCCGTCAACCTTGCTTCTGCCGCCTTGATGGAATCCCCCATAGCATGATAGCATTCCGTTGCCGCCGCTGCACGTTCCCACAGTTCCTCGGCACTGCTAATCTTCTGCTCCTGCAAAAATAGCAGAGTTTTGGACATCTCTTTCAGATTGAACTTGGTTGCCCACTTTTTGTAGCCAACGCTTTTGCCCTCTGCCATTTTTCCCTGAATGTCCACCAGCAACTGGAAGGGCTGTTCTTTGGGCGGCTGCTTCTGGTACGGCTGGTGTTTCGCCCTGCCCTCCAGCACCGCCTTGATCTCGTCCTCACCATAGCCGGTGCCCAGTGTGCGTAAACGGATAAAGCGTTTCTGCCCCTTACCTTTCACCGCCGTGTGCTTGCCACGCTTCACCTCATAGCCCTGCTGTTCCAGCTTTTGCAGAAACGTTTCATAATCTCCCGGTTTTTCTGCAAGGATGGTGTCGATGATTCCGCACAGGCGGTCCCTGTTGCTTTCCTTGGGAGGATAGAGAACACGCTTCTGCCGTTCCCGATAGGGCTTCTTCTCAATGACGGACAACTGGTGTTCCAAGCAAATCAGGTCGCTCAACCGCTGCACTGCCAACGCCGAAAAGAAAAAATCCCGGAACTTTCTGGTGCCATCCAGTGCCGTGGAGTTAAAGATCACATGGTTGTGGATGTGCTGCCGGTCCGTATGGGTGGCAACAACAAACGCATACTTGCCCTTGGTAAAACGCATGGCAAGTTCGTAGCCCACCTTGTTAGCTTCCTCTGCAGTGATTTCCCCCGGACGAAAGGACTGCCGTATCTGATAAGCGATCACATCGCTTTTCTGCCTGCGTCCGTTTACGAGATCATACTGCCGCTTGGTAAGCATAAATTCTTCATCTGCTGTCAGGGCGCTGCAAGCATAGCTGCTGACAAACTGCCCCTGCTCAGTCTTGTCCGGGTTTTCGATATAGTCCGTGCGATTTTTCAGGCAGGCCGCAACGGTCATGCCCTTGTTTTTGTGCAGCGCAATCAACCGTGTTGCTGCCAGCATCATCACCCCCTATTGCAAAGAAAAAATGCCGCCCGGAGGCGGCATCGAGATCATTTGGATAATTTTTCGTAATCGGTAGCACCTGCCAGATACATTGCCTTATATCGGGTGCACTCCAGCTCGTTGCCGATCTCATCTAAGGCGAGATATTGATTCCACGCTTCTTTGCTGATAACGCTCTGCAAGGCTTCCTCAGCTGCTCTTTTGGCTTTTTTCAGTCGTAGATACTCTTCATCCTCACCCAGCATCTCAGAAAAAATCGTGCTGTTGTGTTCAAAATAACAATCTTCTATCTTCTGTTTGTCCATAATATCCCTCACAGTTCTGCAAGCCACTCACTGAAACGCCCGATGCCCTCGGTGATGGCAGTTGCACCGAAAAAGAGGATGAAGCAGATGAACTCGGCCACCAGCAGGATAAAGAACTGATTCCAAGTCTGACGGTAAGCAGTGTAGATGCCGCAGCCGAAGATGTAGAGCATCAGCGGAGCGACCACATAACTGGACAAAGTGAGCAGCCACTTTGCCGTCAGAGCCAAAAACGCCACAAAGAGAGAAATCGGGAAAAGAACAACTTTCTTCAGCATAGACATCATATCAAGCACTTCCTTCCTGTTCGCCCTTATTATAAAGGTATCGACTACTGCGTTGCAAGGATGTCAAGCGTTATATGTACACCCGCAGTCCTCTGAAATGAACCCCAAAAGTTAGACAAAAATTGAATTAAGCAGCTCCAACGGTCTGAATTCTGTATTGCACAGGACTCAGGCCGTTTAGTTTTAATTTAATTCGGCGGTTGTTGTAATAGTCGATGTAATCGACAATAGCCTTTTCAAGCTGGTCAATGGAATCAAATTTTTCCAGATAGAACAGTTCCGTCTTGAGCAGTCCGAAGAAGTTCTCGGCAACAGCATTGTCCAGACAAGTGGCTTTCCGAGACATACTTTGCGTAATTCCTTTTGCTTTCAGCAGATTCTGGTAGGATTTCATCTGATACTGCCAGCCCTGATCCGAATGCAGAATCAGATTGTCAACCTTATTTGGCAGCTTCTGAAAAGCGCCCTCCAGCATCTCCGTGATCTGTTTGAAATTTGGATGGCGGCTCAGGTTATAGCTGACAACTTCGCCATTGAACAGATCGAGAATTGGAGACAGATAGAGTTTTTGGTCGTTCACTTTGAATTCAGTAACATCTGTGACCCGTTTCCGATTCGGCTGGTTTGTCTTGAAGTGCCGTTCCAGCAAGTTTGGCGCAACTTCTCCGACTTCACCCTTGTAGGAGTTGTACTTTCTTTTTGCGCGAACCTGACAGACTAAGCCCAGCTGCTTCATGAGTTTCTGAACCGTCTTGTGATTCACACAAATATCGTTGTTGTGTAGTTCTTGTGTAATTCTGCGATATCCGTATCGCTTCTTGTTCTCATTGAAGATTATAACAATCTGTTCCTTTACCATCTGGTATTTGGCAGGATTCTGAGACTGGTGCAGATAGTAGTAGAACGTGCTGCGAGGAAGCCCGGCAAGCTGCAGCAGTGCTTTCAACGGATATTTCTGCCTTAGTTCCTGAACTACTTGTGCTTTCTGTTTTGGCGTTCCTCTTCCAGCACCAAGGCTCTCAATTTTTTTAAATAGTCGATCTCCATACGAAGCCGTTGATTCTCTGCAATGAGATCTTCTTCTACTTGCTTGTCTAATTTCGGCTTCCGACCTTTCTGCGTCCCACTGGCGGCACAGGCTCGTCCTCGACGCTCTAACAGAAGTGCTTCTTCTCCTTCCTCCCAATAAATGCGCTCCCAGTCCCTGAGTGTACGGTCCGAAATGCCATATTCTCTGGACGCTCCCTTAAAGCTCAGGTTTTCTCTGTGGATTCGTTTAATGATTTCTACCTTCTGCGTTCCGTTGTACTTTCGTTGTCCCTTTGGCATACAAAAACACCCCATTTCCTAAACAGTATACCATACTGTCTAACAAATGGGGGGCAGTTCACTCCAACTGCGGGAATTTTTATAACTCTGCCAGCTTGGAAAGAATCTGCTTGCCGATATCAATCAGTTCATCCAGCCGGGTGCGTAGATCGGCAAGGTCGGCAGCATAGATCTTGCCGCTTTCGTTGACACGTTTTGCTACCTGATTCAAGTTGTTGCTGCAATTCTGGAGCAAATAAGCCATGCGCCGCAGCTGCGGAAGGTCGAGATTCAGGCAGTAGCCATCCAATGCCATTTTGCGGATATAGGCACTCAGGCTGTGGATGCCCATGCCATACATCTTATCTAAAATGCAGCTCCGTTCTTCATCAGTCACACGAATAAAGAGACGGTGTTCCCGCTTTTTCAAATTATCGGCCCTCCTTATCCAGATAGCTTTTGAACGGCTTAACAGGCTCTGGCTGATTGGCTTTTTCTTCCAGTGCAGACAGCACAGACGGACGAGTTGCGGGTGCTTCGGTTTCCTCGGATTCTTCGGGAGTATCCTGCGAGGAACTGCGGTCACGGTCGATATTCAGTAGAGCATTCAGTTCGGCAAGGCGAGCAGACTTTTCAGCCAGTTCTTCTTCCTGCGCGAATGGCTTTGCCACTTCAATCTCTGCGGCCTGTTTCTGCTGTTCTAGATTTTGCAGAGCATTTTCAGCGTCTGCAATTCGGTCAGCAAAATTGTCGATGGCATTGTCCAGACGAATGATGTTGCCGCGCGCATCATCGCCCAGCGACACCGGGTAGCTTAACTCTGCCCGGAGTACGGCCTGATCTTGTATTTACATGGATTTACAGGAAAGCGGCTGCCAATTTTAGCAGAGAGCCGGAAAACAGAGTTCAAAAGGCGCTTTATGGGGCTTCATTAGCTGGAAGCCTGATTTTATTAGCTGGAACCGAAAATTCTGCTAATGGCATTCGCTGGCTAATTTTGGTGATCGGTTCAAAATGAAAAATGCGAAGGTCATCTTTCACATGGAAAAATGACCTTCGCATTTTTTGAAATAGTGTCCTCAGGCGGATTCGAACCGCCGGCCTTTCGCTTAGGAGTAGGGGCTGAAGCCATAAATCCTAGGCAAAAGTAGGTAAAACAAGTAACGTTTTATCAATTGATTTTTTGTTGCGCTGTCAATCTGAGTAAAGAACACAAACCCCGAAATAAAACGAGTAAAAGGCTTTTCATTAGCAGAAAATTAGCAGAGCTAATGAAAAGTGGAAGGTTCATTGTAAAATGCCCACCTTTCATTAGCTGGGAAGTGTACGTTTCCCTACGGATATTTGCTTGTTTAGCATTCGTGAACCAGACCATACAGCCGTAGCTGGTGTGATGGACAAATGTTTTCAATAGAAAAAGACCAGAGCTTTCTGCGAGAAAACTCTGGTCTATGTAACAGTGCGAATGGAAATGCGCATTGTCTTGTAAAAGGAAGGGGCTTATGGTATTCTTACGGGAGTAAAGGCACTGGATGCAAGGAACTTTGCGTGATTTTAGGAGTGTGCGATGGAAAAGAAATTTAATATTGTAGTCGGTGAAGATGGAACTGTAAAACTCCCAGATGCGGTTCTGGAAAAACTTGAAGTCAAACCCGGAGAGGAAGTTCGCTTCGAGGTAGATGACAATTTCTATGCAGTCAGGCTTCTATCGCGGATAGAAGCTGAACGCTTGGATTACTTGAATTGGATGCATAATAAACATTGCCCCTCTATTGAGGAAATGATTGCAGAGTCGAGAAAACAAGCCACTCAGAACATTGTGATCTCCCGTATCCTTGATGGGATGCCGGCAGAAAAAATCGCAGAAGGCTATGAAGTTTCACTCGATTATGTAAAACAGCTTACACATCAGCTGAAGATGGACATAGAGGAAGCTAAGGCGAAAAAACACAAAGAAACGGGATCATCCTAAAACAGATAGCGGCAGTTTTCCATATACGGAAAACTGCCGCTGTTTATGTATAGAGGCTTATAGGTTCTTTGCAAGATTTTTAATGAGTGTAGCCATAGAGGGGTCAGCCAGCAGTTTAGCAAGAGCTGCTGCCGCATCTGTATCAACGGGACTGGCTTTGGGAGTGGATTGCTCTGCGCGAGGGAGGACTTCAGGCTCTGCACCATGATGCTGATAGAAGAAATCGTCGAATCGTTGTGCGTTCAAACGCCGATCATCATCCAGAATGTGTGCGTACTGCTCGGTGACCATCGAAGCCTGTGCATGACCGGAATCGCCCTGCACGGCTTTGATATCGCCGCCGTTCAGCTTGAGCTTGTATGTAATGCTGGAGTGTCGGAAGCTGTGGAAAACCACTTTGGGGAGATCGTTTTCCTCAATCAGCTGCTTCAATGCACCGTTAATGGTGGATTGTTCGGTCGGCATTCCCAGCGGGCCGGCAACCACGAGATTATAGTCTGCATACTCTGCACCCAGTGCGTCCTTTGTCATGTCCTGCTCGGCTTTATAGTGGACAAGCATTTCAGCAACTGTTTTGGGGAGAAAAATGGTTCGGATACTGCTGTCTGTTTTAGGGCTTTTCAGAACCTGGACCGTGGTGCAGCGGGAACTCAGCGAGGGAAAACGAGTGATGACATTTTTATTTTCCAAGGCGTTCAGCGAAGCAATATCTACACGCTGCAATTCCTTATTTATGTAAATGGAGGCTCGCCCGGCTTCAATGCTTTCGGGGGAGATATCCACACAATCCCATGTCAGACCGAGCAATTCCCCTAAGCGCAGGGAACAAGAGAAGGAGAGGTTGATGCAAAGCCGGAGCCGTGGATCATCACAGACTTCTAAGGCATGGAACAGGGTCTCGGCAGTCCAGATATCACGCTTCTTTGCAGTGTATTTGGGCAAGGTGGCATAAATACAGGGATTCTTTTCCATAAGTTCCCACTTTACGGCCTGCTCAAAGGCACTTCTCAAAATTTTGTGAACCGAACGAACTGTGCCGGGAGAAACGTATTGATGCTGACGCTTTCCACACATAGGGTCAACGGCTTCGTATTTAAGCAGCCGCTGATAATATCCCTCAATTACGCGGGTGGTGAGATCTTGCAGCTTCATTGAGCCGATAAGCGGTTCTATGTAGTTTGAAATCAGTGCAGTGTTTGATTGATAGGTTGAAAGTGCCCATTTGGTTCTTCCGTACAGGGTGACGTATTCTTTAAGCAGGTCTTTTAGAGTTCGGCACTGGGGTGCCACAAAGGTACCGACGGATTCTTTGTATTCGACCTCTTTCTTACGGTTTTTGGCATCTGCAAGGTCGGTAAAGGTTTCCCATTTCTGCTTTAGCGTTCCATTAGTGTGTTTGTAGGTATAGACAACGCAGTATCGGTTATTGCGTTTGACAATGCTAGCCATTATACATCCTCCTCTACTTTACGTTTGGACTTCAGAACTTCATCGAAAGCATCTTTTTGGATGCGTTTTACCCTTCCCAACTTCATCGTTGGAATTCCTTCTTTGAGAACCCACGAGTCAAGTGTTGGGCGGCTGATTCCGTAAAAAGCCTGAATTTCCTGAAAACTGTAGTATTTCCCATTCTTGGGACATTGCAGTTTTAGCGGCGGCTCCTCATGCGTTTCTTTTTTCGGTTTTTGAAGTTGGTATGTAGATTGGCTTTTAAGCCATGCCTTAAAACTTTTTTTGGTAATGCGCGGCCTGTCGGCCACGCGCTCAATGACGAAACAATCTCGGTATTTTTTGCAATCAAGAATCCCATAAACATTCTTGCGTGGGATACCGAGTAGTTTTGCCATTTCCGGGATGGAGATGGTTTGCGCTTCAATCTCCCGGTCACGCTCACGGTCGGCTGCTGTGCGGTAGCGGCTTTGTGATCGGTACCACCGCTCAAAGTCCTCTTTGGGAATTCTCATACAGAAGTCTGCCGTTTCTGTTTTCAACTTGCCCTGTCGGATGAGTGTATAGATCGTTTCGGGTTTCACCTTCAATATCTCGGCGGCGTCAGGAACGGAATAGGACCGTTTGCAAAGTTCCTCGCCCGGTGGCGAACCATTGACCTTATGATATTTGACCTGATTGGCATACCATTTCTCAAAGCTGGAAATAACGATACGCCTTTTGTCGTTTATCAGAATGACTTCAAAGAGATTCTTATGAAGCAGCCAATAGCTATCTGTTTTGCCAAGGCCGAGAAGCTGCCGCATCTCACGAACCGACATGGTGGTTTTGGTAGTGGCAGGTTCAGCTTTTCCGTATAAGGGAGCCGAAGTATTCCGCATATCATCCATGAAAGACACCTCTCTATCTATGTAAAAGTTTAGCCGGGATTTCTCATCCCGGCTAAAGAATAGCAGATTTCGCGTGAAATGTTGAGGATGTCAAACAGCAGGATTGCGTTCAACAGTGCCATCATTGAGCCATGCTTCAAAGCTGGCTTTGGAAATACGGTAAGCGCCGCTTACCTTGAACCAGCGGAATTCGTTCTGCTTCAGTAGACGGTAGACAGTGGGACGGCTCAGGAGCAGCATTTCCATCAGGTCTTCTACGGTATAGCAGCGGCTGTCCTTTGCTGTGGAAACAGGGGAGGAAACCGAGTTGGGCGAAGGTTCTTCATGGATAATCATTGGATAATACCTCGTTAAATATACTTAAAGTTAAAACTTGAGCGGCAATGCAGCCCGGCGGCTGCCACCATTATAAATAGTATAGACCTGCTGAAGGTACTTCGTCTTGCCGGGAAGGCTTACGCCTGCGGTTCGTGCAAGGCGAAAAATCGTGAATGCATCGACCTGCCGCAGTTTGGCAATCAGACGGCCTTTGTTGTATTCGGAGTGATACAGTTCTACAAAGCGGCAAATGCCGAGCAGGTTTGCGGAACTCATGGAATCGGGTTCTCCGTTCCACGCATTCAGCAAAACATCAAGGGATTCGATATACAGTTCCGGACCCAGCCGGATGAATTCATGATAGGCGGTTGCAATGCAGCTGATCCGCTGCTTGCCTCGGCCTTCTTCAAAAGAAAGATGAACGCCAGCCAATTCGGTGGCCTGCTGGAATGCAACGGCAGCAGGCTCCCCTGCAAAAATCAGGGCACGGAGCTTCTGTCCTGCACTCAGCCGTTCCGAAATGCCTGTCTGCTGTGCAAACAGGAGGGCTTCTTCTCGTTCTGTCATACCAAAATAAACCTTGCAGCGAATCTGCAAATCTTCGCCGCCGTTCAGAAATTTCCGTGCAGCGATGGTGTTCTGTCCGTCCATCACATAGTAGTGACCATCCCGGAAGCTGATCTTCGGCTCATTGGCAACCCGCTCGTCAAATTCTTTTGCGATGCGGGCAACACGAGCGGGGTGAAGAGCACGCTGATAAGTGTCGCGCGGCACGATCAGTTCGCTGCTGTTCAGGCACATCTCATGGTAAGGTTTTACAACTGCGTTCATCATAAAGGAACCTCCTTCTTCTTTTGCAGAAAATCAATTCCTGATTGGATAATCAAACCGATTTTCTTCTTTTCGTTATCGGATAAGTGAAAACTGGAATACCGTTCATAACAGATATTCCAGCGGAACATAAGCGATTGAAGTGCATCATCCAGTTCTGCGACCATGAACTCAACAGAAGATTCTGTCGGGGTGGAGAGCATCCTTTCCGATATCTGCTCAATGCTATGTAAACCGCCTTTTGTGTGCTTGGTGAGAGCAGGGGGCTGACTGTTCAGCACCCGAAGATTCTGAAACTGCTGGGAGAGCAGCTCTTTTGCAGCGGCGAGAACATCCTCCTGCGGAGGAGCCGTAAGGTATTTTCGGAATGACTTGTATCCAATGAACCCAAAGCTGTATTGCAGACACACTGACACTTGCCGCATTTCATATTTGGACAGGTGCCCAATGTAGCTTAACACTCTAGATTTATCTGCGGGGCGCGGGCTTTCGCAAATCGCCATAGATGGCGCACTCAAAAAACGATTGTGCAGAATAAAATGCGTTGGCATATTTCGCTTTTTGATCTGTGTTGTCAGCGGAACGACCAGAAGAACATTGGAATAAAAATTACCGTCATCGTTCTGGACAACAATGGCAGGTCGGATGCCGCCTTGCTCGGAACCGCTGTAAGGATTCAGATCCATCATGTAGACATCCCCGCGCTTGTACATCCAGTTTGCGGGCATAGGCGGATACTCTTTCTCTTTTTTGCCTCGTGTTGCCAATTTAGATTTCTCCTCTCTATCCGTATATGTAACAGTGGGCTGCTCGCACAGCCCACCCTACTATCTCAAACAGCAAAAATGCTGTGATTTATAGTTCTATACCTTTCCGTATTTGTCCCCGACATCCCCGGAAAACGAAAACTCAGTTTTCGTGTGGGAAATCTTTCAGCCGTCCGGCAGCGTACCGAATCCATAGGGTTCTCACCTCTCCGTGGTTCTCACCGAGCTGCCCGAAGGCAGAAGTATCATTATTCTGTGATGGCTCTTAGCTATGGAGAAGCTGTCATCCATTTACCGTCAACCTACCGCTCATTCCCTCAGTGGGAGATCATCGCATTTGTTACGGACGTGGCTCATCATCACAGGAACGTGACTGAAGAATGCGTGTTCAATTTTCAAGGGTCGGGATAGCTTGAGGGCTGCTTTGAACGCTTTCCGAAGCTATGGCTGTATTGTAACCGATGCGGAACGAAATGAACAGGAACTCAGAGTTCACAATTTTTGAGGAAAATAGGAAGTATCGTTCCTGTTTCTCGATGAGCCGTCAAAAATATATTTCTTGACTTTATGTAAGAAATGAAGTATTATACTCGTAAGAAACTAACTTACGAGTATATAAATTCGATAAATACACTTTGGGGAGGGAACAAAATGAGCCGATTTTACTGCCGCGATGAGGAACTTCGGAAGTTAAACAAACGATATGAGAATGGAAAGTTTGAATGCGTTGTCATTTACGGCAGACGCCGTGTTGGAAAAACTGCGCTGATCAATGAATTCTGCAAGGATAAACCGACCATTTTCTTCTCTGCCTTGAATACGACCGGAAAAGAAAATCTGGAAGCCTTGTCCAAGGCAATCATGAGTTTTGAACGACCCAATGCAGAATCATCTCCGGAATTTACAACCTACGATGCAGCATTGGACGAACTGACAGCTCTCTCCAAGGAGCAGCGGATCGTATTTGTAATTGATGAGTATCCTTATCTTGCAAAGGCTAAACCCGCTATTTCCGCAATGCTTCAGCACATCATCGACCATAAATGGACAGAGTCCCAAATGTACCTGATCCTGTGTGGCTCGTCCATGAGTTTTATGGAAAGTCAGGTTTTGGGCAAAGAAAGCCCTCTGTATGGGCGCAGAACAGCGCAATTCAAGATCATGCCGCTGGATTACAAGGAAACAGCGGTGTTCCATCCGAATCTGTCCGAGGAAGATAACGCCCTGATTTATGGCATCACAGGCGGCGTTCCGCATTATATCAACAAATTGGATGTTCGGGACAGCGTAGATGAAGCACTGATGGAAAACTTGTTTGACCGTTCCAGCTACCTCTATGAGGAACCGGCCAACCTGTTAAAGCAGGAGCTGCGTGAGCCAGCAATTTATAATGCAATCATCAAGGCAATTGCAGAGGGGGCTTCTCGCCTGAATGATATCACCACGAAAGTTGGTGAAGAAAACTCTGTGGTGGCGAAGTACCTCAAAACGTTGATAGACCTTGGAATCGTCAAAAAGGAAACGCCGATCACTGAGAAACCGGGCAAAAAAACGATCTATCTTCTGGCAGACAATTTTTTTCGTTTTTGGTACCGTTTTGTGCCGGTCAATGCAAGTGCCATTGATTCGGGGCGGATCGCAAAGACCTACCCCCATGCGGTGAAGCAGTATTTTCCAGACTATATGGGCCTGATTTTTGAGAAGATGTGCCAAGACTACTTGCTCTATTATGCGAATGATCTTCCTATCGAGTTGAGTGAGATTGGGCAGTGGTGGGGAACCGACCCTCAAAAAAAGAAGCAGATACAAATCGATATTGTCGGTAGGCCGGTTGAGGGCAATGACTATATCATCGGCTCCTGCAAATATCGCAATGAAAAAATCGGTTTGGACGAACTGGAACTGATTCGGGAATATGCAGCAGTCTTTGGGAAAGGAACAAACTACCACTACTACATTTTCTCGAAAGGCGGATTTACGGACGGACTACTTCAGGCACAGGAACGCGGAGAAGTACAGCTGCTTACCCTTGCCGATATTTTTGAATAACACAAGAAACGCTCTTGTCGGTGTAAAACCGGCAGGAGCGTTTCTTGTTGAAGTGATTATAAAAGACCTTTGATTTTTTCAAGATGATCTATAGCGGCTTGCAGTTCATTTTGAAACTGATCCCTAGAAGGATCTCGGCCCAAAAGAAGATAATCCATACTGACATGGAAGTATTCTGCAATATCGATCAGGATTTTTACAGAGCCATTGGAGCTTCCCCTTTCAAGATCGCCGAGGTGGCGATGGGAAACACCAAGTTTTTCAGCAAGTTTTTCCTGCGATAACTTCGCATTTGTACGCAAAGTAAAAATATGCACGAAAGTTCTGCACGCGATAAGTATCTTGCCATTATGAAGCCCTACCTTCTGATGTGGCACAGTAGGCTTCCACGAACCACTTGCCCTTTTCAAGCCAAAGATTCCGCTTCTGCCCGCAAATCAGGCAGGTGAAGCAATGCCCTTTCACGCCAAAACGTGATGTACCGTGCTTGACTGCCAAGACACGATCAATGCCATAAGTGTGAGCCTTGTCATAGTTTATGGCAAGAGGGCGGATCTTGCCATCAGGAGTAAAACGAACGTCCACTTCGACGTATCTTTTCTCACGGCGAAGGTTGTAATCACCACACATCAGAAAGATTCGAGATTGTCGGAAAAGTTTTGAACTAAAAAGATGGGAGGGAATTTCGTGGATACGATCAAGCGTGTTCAGGATTTGATGCAAGCGCGTGATATGAATCTGTGTGTATTGGCAAAGAAATGCGGAATATCGTACTCCACGATTCAAACCACCGCCCGTCGGGGAGGGCAGTTAAGCGTAGAGACGATTGAAAGAATTTGTCAGGGTTTAGGAATTACATTAAAAGACTTCTTCGATTCCTCCTACCTGTAAATATAGGGGCAGCAAAAAAGCCGTTCGCCACGCTGGAAAATCTGCGTGGTGAACGGCTTTAATACTGCTTCTATTTATCTTCTGGTAATCTCCAGATAAACACTAATCTCCATGATTGTTACCATTGAAGGAATACATTTGCGACGATCTTCGGGCATACCGAATAAGATTTGCATTGGCAGTTGAAAACAGCTCAGGTTACCTATTGCAATTCTGACTATTTGGAATATACTTGTAAGTATCAAATTATTTCACTGTATGAGGACATCCGCACCAAACTTATCCAGTCCGGTGTAATGAAATGCAGAGAATAAAAGACAAAATTGGTATGTTCCACGAAATTTAGGGAGAAAACTGAGCAAGTAGGAAGGCGGAATATATATGAAACAAGATACTTTAGAGGGCAAAGCAAAAACAAAAAATGGGGTAAAACGGCTGTGTTTTTCCATAATCTGCATTCTTCTGGAAGTGATTTTTATTATTACTATCGTAACACGCTTGAATGAATATGCAGAAGTCATAAATTTATTTACAAGGATTTTGAGTGGGATCTTGGTTTTGGGATTGTACGCATCAAATAAGACATCCTCTATGAAAATGCCTTGGGTCATCTTAATTCTAATTTTCCCAATTATGGGTGTAGGCCTGTATTTGTTGATTGGTTTGAATGGTGGCACACATAAAATGCGTGAGCGGTATGCAGAAATTGATAGAAAATTGTTACCCATGCTTCCGGACAGTCAGGAGTGTTTGAGCAGAATAAAAGAAACAATTCCGAAAGCAGGAAATATAGCAAGTTACATACAAAGAAATTCGCAGTATCCAATCTATCAGAATACGGATATTGTGTATTTTGATGAAGCAGTGAAAGGATTAGAGGCACAGCTTAAGGATTTGGAGAAAGCACAAAAGTTTATCTTTATGGAATATCATGCGATAGAAGACGCTGAAGCATGGCATAAGATTCAAGATGTTCTGGAAGAGCGAGTAAAAGCAGGTGTGGAAGTTAGAGTATTCTACGATGATATGGGTTCTATAGGCTTTATTAACACAGATTTTGTGAAAAAAATGGAGACAATAGGAATTCATTGCCGTGTATTCAATCCGTTTATGCCAGGTTTAAATCTGTTTTTGAACAATCGTGATCATAGAAAAATAACAGTTATTGATGGAAAAGTCGGATTTACAGGTGGATATAATCTAGCAAACGAATATTTTAATTACACACACCCGTATGGACAGTGGAAAGATACAGGTATTCGTTTAGAAGGAGATGCTGTTCAGTCGCTTACAGTGACATTTTTAGAAATGTGGAATGCTGTTAGTGAAAAAGCTACGAATGATACTGATTTTAGTAAATACATTATTCATTACGATTATAAAGCACAGCAAACAGGTTTTGTTCAGCCTTATGCAGACAGTCCTATGGATAATGAGCAGGTCGGAGAAGAAGTTTATATCAGTATGATAAATAAAGCTGAAAAATATTGTTGGTTTATGACTCCATATCTAATCATAACAGATGAAATGACGCATGCGTTATGTCTGGCTGCTAAGCGAGGGGTAGACGTAAGAATTATCACACCTGGTATCCCTGATAAAAAACTCATTTATAATGTAACTCGTTCTTTTTATCATGGATTAGTTAAACATGGTGTTCGTGTTTATGAGTGGACTCCTGGTTTCTGTCATGCAAAAATGAGTGTGGCAGATGACTGTATGGCAACTTGTGGAACAATTAATTTGGATTATCGAAGTTTATATCACCATTTTGAAAACGGCTGTTTTATGGCAGATTGTCAGGCAGTTGTGGAAATAAAAAATGATCTGATAAGAACGATGGGAGAATGTCGTGATGTGACAGACCAATATCAAACCGGACGAAGTGCATATTTGCGACTGGGACAATTATTTATGAGATTATTTGCTGGATTGCTATAAGAATCTGATGAAACGACCTTTCAAAAAACAGTTGATTTAGAAGTTAACTGTTTTTGAAAGGCCGTTTTTGCTATATCTAACAGTCTGTTGTACAAAGAAGATTTTGCATGGATGAAAAAACAAACCTTGTTGAGGTTAAGTTGAGTTTTCTATTGTATTGTATTGCTAATGAATAAGAATAAGAAATAAAAAGGAATCAGGTGATGTACAATGAAAAAGCATAAAATATGTAAAATCCTTCTTGTTATACTGGCAATTTTTTTATGTGTGGCTTTTTATGAATTGCTCGGAATCTGCGTTGCATATAAAAAGCAGCCGAAAGTGTCCAATACAACCAAAAAAGAAACAAAAAATGGGTCATGGAACAAATGCAGTGAAAATACAGAACGGGCAGTAATCATAGAAAAGAATCCAGAAGCGCTTTTACAAAGAGTGCGTTTGATCAAGAATGCAAAAAAGGAAATTATTCTTTCTACTTTTGCATTTCAATCCGATGAAAGTGGAAAATTGATCTTAGGAGCACTGCATGATGCGGCAGACAGAGGTGTACATATTCGTCTGTTAGTAGATGGAATGGAGAGCTGGATTGATATGGAAGGAAATCCGTATTTCTATGGATTATCTTCCCATGAGAATGTTGAAATTAAACTGTATAATAAGGCCAATCCGTTGAAACCGTGGAAAATAATGGGTAGAATGCATGATAAATATTTGATTGCAGATGGAAAGAGATATATTCTTGGGGGAAGAAATACATACAATTATTTCCTGGGTGATTTTCCGGGACATAAGAACTATGACAGAGACGTGTTAGTGGTTTGCGATGAACCTGAGAAAGAAAATTCAGTTAACCAGTTGTTAGAGTATTTTGAAACGATATGGGAACAAGAAGACAGTGATTATTTTCATGACAATAAAAAACTGGCAAATAGAAAATCTGTAAAGAACGCAGTTTTAGAGCTGCAGAACGGCTATCAGAAATATTTTGAAGAGAATAAGGAAAGAATCTGCGATACCGATTACACGGACGAAACTTTTGAGACAGAAAAGATTGCATTAGTGTCAAATCCTATTCACACAGGTTCCAAAGAACCAGTAGTGTGGTATCAGTTGGGAGAATTGATGAAAAATGCAAAAAATCGTGTGAAGATCCACACGCCATATATTATCTGTAATGATATGATGTATAATACATGGGAGGAGATTGCAGAGAACGTTTCAGATTTTTCTATCATGACAAATTCAGTTGCGAATAATGGAAATCCATTTGGGGCTGCCGATTATGCGAAAAACAGAAATAGAATCTTAAGTACAGGAATTAATATCTGGGAATATGAAGGCGGTTATTCATACCACGGAAAAAGTATTCTGATTGACGATGATCTGTCTGTAATCGGTTCCTTTAATATGGACATGAGAAGTGCATATCTGGATACGGAACTGATGCTTGTAATTCGCAGTAAAGATATTAATAAACAGTTGGAAGAGGGCATGATGGACTATGAAAGAGTGTCCCGCCAGGTATTGGAAGATGGAACCTATCGTGATCCATATCATGTAGAGCCAATCGAATTAACAAAGAAACGTCAGAGAAAAATATTTTTGGTACAGCATCTGCTTGGATGGGCAAGGTATCTGTTTTAATAAGGAGGAAGGAAAACGTGTTTCAAATATTGATTGTAGAAGATGATAAAGAATTAAGCCAGCTATTCCAAAAAGTGCTTGAGAAGAATGGATATCAAGTCAAAAGTGCATCGGATGGAGCACAGGCATTAGAAGTATTGGTTAAGGAATATATTGATCTGATCATTTCTGATATTATGATGCCGGTTATGGATGGTTATGAACTGGTGTCGGAACTCCGTTCAGCAGGATATCAGATACCTGTACTTATGATCACTGCGAAAGGTTCCTTTGATGATATGCGCCAGGGATTTCTTTCGGGAAGTGACGATTATATGGTAAAACCGGTAAATGTGAATGAAATGGTTTTAAGAGTCGGAGCACTGCTTCGCCGTGCACAGATACTGAATGAACACAAAATTGTGATCGGCTCAACAGAGTTTGATTATGATGCAATGACGGTTACAACTGATAAGGAAAGTCTTGTTTTGCCTAAAAAAGAATTCCTGCTTTTATATAAGCTTGCAGCTTCGCCAGGCAGAATATTTACAAAACAACAGTTGATGGATGAAGTATGGGGATACGAGACGGAGGCAGACCCACATACGATAGAGGTACATATAGGAAGAATCAGGGAGCGTTTGAAAGATAACCCTGATTTTGAAATCGTAACAATGCGTGGAATTGGATACAAGGTGGTGAAAAAATAATGGAACAAAAGAAAGAAAAAGGATTGCGGATCCGATCCTGTCTGACTGGTGCAATCTGGCTGGCACTTGTATTTTCAACAGTCATATCTGCGTTATTATTTGCTTTTTTGAATCATTTCTTTAATCTGCCGGGCAGCATACCTGTGCTTGGCTGGCTTTTGATTTTCAATACATTGATTGCAGGGCTGATCACTTCCTTTATTAATGCAAAGTTACTGGAACCAATTACAAGACTTAGTAAAGCAATGAAGGAAGTTTCTCGGGGAGATTTTGAACAGCATTTGGAAACGAACAGCCGTATAGCAGAAGTTGGAGAATCTTATCAAAGTTTTAACGTTATGACAAAAGAACTTCGTGCAACAGAGGTGCTGCAGATGGATTTTGTATCTGATGTTTCTCATGAGTTTAAGACCCCGATTAATGCCATTGAAGGATATACAATGCTGCTTCAGGGAGAAGAACTGTCTCCGGATCAAGAGGAATATGTAGAAAAAATCTTATTTAACACCCAAAGACTTTCCGGATTGGTTGGTAATATTTTGCTGTTATCCAAGTTAGAGAATCAGAATATACCAATGAAAAAAACAGAATATCGTCTGGATGAACAGATCCGCCAGGCAGTTCTTTCATTGGAAACAAAATGGACAGAAAAAGAAATTGGTTTTCAGGTAGAATTGGAGGAAGTTAAATATACTGCGAATGAAGGACTTTTTATGCATATCTGGATAAATCTTTTAGATAATGCGATTAAGTTCAGCCCTTCAAAGGGGACAATTACGATGTTTCTGAAACAAGAACAGGATTCTGTTAAGTTCATTCTGGAAGATGAAGGACCAGGAATAGAGGATGATGTAAAATCCAGAATATTTGACAAGTTCTATCAGGTAGATGGATCTCATAAAGCAGAAGGAAATGGCCTAGGTCTTGCACTTGTAAAACGGATTGTAGATAGTGCCGGAGGAACAATCAAAGCAGAAAACCGTGAATATGGTGGATGCAGATTTGTTATAGAGCTGCCAAAGCAGAAAGATGAGATTATCTAGTTTTAAGATAAATTAGAAGATGGGAGAATTTATATGACATTTTATCAGGAGTTGCAGTTAAATCAGGCAGGTTCTAAAAACCTGTTGAAAAAGAGTGAAACACTAAAAGAAAAACTATATCATATGTGGGTATATCTGGTGAAGATAGCTGCTACAATGGCATTTTGTTTTTTCTTTGTTAGTATTTTCAGCATCCTATTTGGAAATGAGAACAGCATTGTAGGTGTAGTAGTCTTATTATGTCTCATGGTGTTTAGGAATGCGGATCTGGGGATCCACACCGGACAATCTACGATGCTTTTGGCTTTGTTCTTTGTAATTATGACTGTATGTCCGCATTTAGCAAATCAGTTTTCACCGGTATTGGGAATGCTGTTAAATATTGCGGCACTGGCTGTGTTGATTCTGTTCGGATGCCATAATCCATCCATGTTTAATCAATCTACATTGGTTCTTGGGTATCTGCTGCTATATGGTTATGATGTTACGGGAAAAAGCTATCAGATGCGATTAGTCGGAATGGTTTTAGGTGCAGCACTTACCTGTTTCGTATTTTATCGAAATCATAAAAACAGAACTTATAAAAGAAATCTGAAAGATCTGATACAAGAATTTGATATCACTTCTTCCAGAACAAAATGGCAGCTATGTCAGATTTTATGCGTACCGATTGTCCTTTGCATTGCAGAACTTTGTAATATGCCACGTGCAATGTGGGCTGGTATTGCGGCCATGTCCGTGATTTTGCCGTCTATGGAAGATATGCACTACAGAGTCCGTAAAAGGATTGTCGGAAATATTGCAGGTGTTATATGTTTTACAGTATTATATTTTCTGCTTCCTTCGTCAATCTATGCATATATAGGAATTCTTGGTGGAATCGGTGTAGGATTTTCAGCACAATATGGCTGGCAGGCAGTATTTAACACATTTGGTGCTTTAGCCATTGCTGCAAAGACATATGGACTACAAGGAGCGGTTAGTCTTAGAGTGAGTCAAAATGTTTTTGGTGTTGTGTTTGCTTTAGCATTTTGTGTTATATTTTATTGGTTTATGCCTAAAAAAAAGGAAAGTGAGGTGACCGTACATGCAGAGTGAAGTGAATCAGGAAGAAAATTTGAATACCACTGATTTTGACGAGCACTTCGCTAAAATTTCGTCCTATATTGTAGATACATTGCACGGCGTTCCACTTGAGATGACCGAGGATGAAAAAGAACAATTTCGCATACAGGTTATTTCAAATCAGTATGCAGAACGGTTGCTAAGTGAAGCCGAAAAGACAGAAACGTATAGAGGTTTATCAAAAATTGATATTCTCCATACAGTTTCTATCCCTCAACTGGCTAGAACAATCCCACTTAAAGGTTTGAATCTCAGTTTAGAAAAATACAGAATGCCGGATGGTGTAATAATAGAGGTTGAGAGTTCGTCACATTATCTGGGGTCATTTAGTGTGAAAAATGATTCTTCCACAAATTGGATAGAAAAGATCATGGAGGGTGTCGGTATTCACTAGATGGATTCTCAAGAAGCATATGCACGAAAGTTCTGCACGCGATAAGTATCTTGCCATTATGAAGCCCTACCTTCTGATGTGGCACAGTAGCAGTTGAAAACGGCTCATGTTACCTATTGCAATTCTGACTATTTGGAAATATACTTGTAAGTATCAAATTATTTCACTTTATGGGAGGAAATTATTATGGCAAGACCCAAGGGAAGCAAGAATAAGACCCGTATTGTAAATGCCAACGTTGATTATGCAGCCGTCGTTGCAGAAAAGACCGCCGAAAAGGAAAAAATCGAATCTGAGGTTGCTGCGCTGACTGCAAATCTCGATGATCTGAAGACGCAGCTGAAAGCCAAGAAAGCAGAATTGAAAGCCGCCACCAAGGAACTTACTAAAGCCGAAAACAAAAAAGCTGCCGCCGAAGCAAAGGCAATGGAAGAAGCAAAGAAAGGCGAAGCAGAAGATGTGCTGAAGAAGCTGCTGGCCAGCGGTATGACGGCTGAGGAAATCCTTGCAAAACTCCAGTAATGCAATGCCGAGAGGAGGGAACACGATGACCGAGCAGGAACAGCCCAAAAACGATTTTATGCACAAGCTCGCGCTGCAAATTGTTGAGCGGCGCAACCTTGTGTTCCTCATCGTCATTCTGGGGACCATCTTCACCATCTTCTCCCGCAGCTGGGTCAAGGTGGAAAGCGACCTGACCACCTATCTGCCCAAGACCAGCGAGACCCGCATGGGCCTGGACATTATGGAAAAAGAGTTTACCACCTACGGTTCTGCCGATGTCATGGTGGCAAACATCACGCCGGACGAGGCAGACCAGCTGAACGACGAGCTGGCGGGCCTCAGGGGCATCCAGATGATCGAGTACGATGATACCACCGCCCATTATAATAATGTATCGGCGCTGTACTCCATCACATTCGATTACCCCGAGGACGACGACCAGTGCCTGGAAACGCTGGAAAGCGTCAAGGAGTACCTGAAAGACTACGATATCTACGTTTCCACCTCGCTGGGCAATACGCAGGAGGAGACGATTGAGCGTGAAGTCAATGTCATCATGGTGTATGTTGCCATCATCATTGTGGTGGTGCTGATCTTCACCTCCCAGACCTATGCGGAAGTTCCCGTGCTGCTGCTCACTTTCGTGGTGGGCATGATCCTCAACATGGGCACCAACTTCCTGCTGGGCACCATCTCGTTCGTTTCCAACTCGGTCACGAACATTCTGCAACTGGCCCTTTCGCTGGACTACGCCATCATCTTCTGCAACCATTTTAAAGAAGAACACGAGACCCTGCCCTTGAAAGAGGCGGTCATCGAGTCGCTGGCCAAGAGTATCCCGGAGATCAGTTCCAGCTCCCTGACCACCATCGGCGGTCTGGTGGCCATGCTGTTCATGCAGTTCAAGATCGGCCCGGATATGGCCATCTGCCTCATCAAGGCCATCCTGTTCTCCATGCTGTCGGTCTTCGTGGTCATGCCCGGCCTGCTGATGCTGTTTGGCCCTTACATGAGCAAGACCAAGCACCGCAACTTTGTGCCCAAGATCTCGTTCGTGGGCCGCTATGCTTACAAAACCCGCAAGATCGTTCCCATCGTCTTTGCAGTGGTGCTGGTGTTTGCCTACCATTTCCAGACACAGTGCCCCTACGCCTATGGCTACGGCCCGATCAAGACGCCAGTGTTGAATGAGACGCAGATCGCCGATAACATGATCGACGAAAACTTTACCAAGTCCAACCTGGTGGCTCTCGTCGTACCAAAGAACGACGATTACCGGGTGGAAGCAGCCATGATCAAAGAACTGGAAAGCCACGATGAGGTGGACCACACCCGCGGCCTTTCCAACATTGAGGCCATGGACGGCTACATGCTGGAAGACCGGCTCACTTCCCGCCAGTTCTCTGAGATGGCGGGCCTGGATTACGAGCTGGCCCAAGTGGTCTACACAGGCTACGCGTTGGAAAATGATGAGTACGGCCAGGTCATTGGCAACTTCTCCAACTACAGTGTGCCGCTCATTGATATGTTCCTCTACGTCTGTGACGAGGTCGATTCCGGCATTGTCAGCCTGGACCAGGATCAGATCAACGACCTGCATGATGCCCAGACCCAGATGCTGAGCGCAAAGGCCCAGCTGCAGGGTGCGGATTACAACCGTATTCTGGTCTACCTGAACCCCAGCCTCCAGAGCGGGGATGAAATGTATGAGTTCACGGACCAGATGCGCACCATCGCCCGGAAGTATTACCCGGACGGCGACATCTATCTGGCGGGCGACGCCACCAACGAGTACGACTTCCAGAAGTCGTTTGCCATCGACAACATCGTGGTCAGCGTGGTCTCCGTGCTGATCGTGCTGATCGTCCTGCTGTTCACGTTCCAGTCGGTGGCAATGCCCATCCTACTGATCCTCGTCATCGAGGGCGCGATCTGGGTCAACTTCTCCGTCCCCGCTTTTATCCACACGCCGCTGTACTTCATGGGCTACCTGATCGTCAGCTCCATCCAGATGGGTGCAAACATCGATTACGCCATCGTTATTGCAACCCGCTACAACGAGCTGCGGGATAAGATGGACCATAAGACAGCCATGATCGAGACGCTGAACTTTGCGTTCCCCACCATCCTCACTTCCGGCACCATCATGACGGTGGCCGGTACCCTTATCGGTCAGATGACGTCCGATGCCTGCATCGTGGGCATCGGCCAGTGCCTGGGCCGCGGTACCATCATCTCCATCTTCCTGGTGCTGTTCGTCCTGCCGCAGATCCTGCTGGTGGGTGGCAAGCTGGTGGATAAAACTTCGTTCTCCATGCATCATGTGGTGCTGCACACCAACACGGCCAGCGGCCGGGTGCGTGTCAATGGCATGGTGCAGGGCGAGGTGAACGGCTCCGTGGCCGGTACCATGAACGCCGTTGTGGATGGAAACGTACATCTTACCGTTCTTTCTGGTAAAATCTCACAGGAGGTGCAGGATGAAAACGACTCCCATGCGGACGAATGAGTCTGCGGCGGGCAGCACCCGGCTGCTGCACCGCCTGACCGCTGCGCTGCTGGCACTGGTGCTGGCGGCTTCGGCGGCGCTGCCGGTATTTGCGGCCGACACCGCGCCGACGGATACCATTTACATCAACAGTGTTTCGGACCTGCTGGCCTTTGCCGACAAATGCGGCTTTGATCAGTGGTCCAAAGGCAAGACCGTGATCCTGCAGGAAGACCTCTCGCTGGAGGATACGGAGTGGGCCCCCGTTGCGTCGTTCAGCGGCGCGTTCAAGGGCAACGGCCACACCATCTCGGATGTCAGCCTCGTGGGGGCTTATTCTCCAGCCGGCTTCTTCGGCATCCTGGAAGAGGGCGGTTCCATTCAGGACCTTACCATCAAGGGTGTGGTCAATCCCGCTGGTACCCAGAAGACCGCAGGCGGTCTGGTGGGCACCAACTACGGCACCATCATCAACTGCACGTTCTCCGGTGCTGTCCACGGCGAGGAGGAGGCGGGCGGTCTGGTGGGCCGCAATGAGACGAGCGGAACCATCGACCACAGCACTTCCCGTGCCATGGTCAGCGGTGCGTATGCCACCGGCGGCATCGTGGGCTACAACCTCGGTGTCATCACCGGCTGCACCAATGTGGGCGCCGTCAACTCCGAGTATCAGGAGTCCGCCCTCGATATGGAGGGCCTCCCGGCCACCCTGCTGGAGCTGGTCAAGAAGGATATGGGCGATGACCTGAGCAATAACATCTCCAATGTCTCCTCGGATACCGGCGGCATTGCAGGCCGCTCCTCCGGCCTGATCCTCAGCAGTGCCAACGCGGGCGACGTGGGCTATGCCCATGTAGGCTATAACGTGGGCGGCATCGTGGGCCGGACCGATGGCCTGATCTCCGGCTGTGTCAACCAGGGCCTGGTACAGGGCCGCAAGGACGTGGGCGGCATTGCCGGCCAGGCAGAGCCCTATGTGGAGCTGGACCTGGACCAGAGCACCATCAACCGTCTGCGCACCGAGCTGGACACGCTGCACACCATGGTCAACGGCGCGGCCGATGACATGGACGGCAGCACCAGCCTCCTCAATACCGACCTCAACACCCTGAACTCTCAGATGGACACTGCCGTGCAGGCAGCCCGCCGTCTGCAGGAGCAGGGAGGCGATTACTTTGACGAAGTGGCGGACGAGGTGGACCGCACGGGAGACCTCATCTCCGATACATTTACCCGGCTGGAGCCCGTGATGGACACGGGTGTCGACGCACTGGATAAGATGACCACCGCCGTGGGCCAGCTCAAGTGGGTCACCGCGGAGATGGCGGCCGAGATGCTGACCGCCTCCACGGCACTGGCCAAGGCTTCTTCCGGCGCGCACAAGGCCAGCGACGCGCTGGATTCCAGCAAGCAGGGTCTGGAGCAGATCAGCAAGGGCCTGGACGACCTGATCGCCTCGCTGCCGGGCAAGGATGACAGCGGCCTGAGCAGCGCCATCAGCACCATTCTGGGCGGCTATTCCAGCGTGTCCGGTGACGCGGTGGACGATCACATCAAAACAGCCATCTCCCTGCTGCAGGTGGCGAATTCCGCCATGAGCATCCTCTCGTTGGGCTCCGGCATGAGCGGCCAGATGAAGCTGCTGACCACCGGCCTGGGTCTGCTGCGGAGCGCCACGCTGCTGGCCGATGACGGCCAGCTGGCTTCCGCCGGCAAGCAGGTCACCCGCGCCGTGGGCAATATGGCAGGCCTGGCCACGCAGATCGGCGCGCTGCTGGGCAACACCGCCAACCTCGTTTCGGAGCAGGGCAATCCCCAGATGGCTTCTGCCCTTACCAGCATGTCCGGCGCGCTTGGCAATGTGGGCGACCAGCTGGGCAATCTGGAAGATATTCTGGATAAGCTGGGCTTCAACACCGGCAACATCAGTTCCGGCAATGCCTCCATTCAGGCGGGTCTGGATTCCCTGAGCGATGCCGCACAGGATCTGGGCAAGGCTGCGGATGATTTTGACAAGTCTCTGGATATCCTCAAGACGGATTCCGCCCTCACCAGCGCAACGCTGGGCCACATGTCCGCCAGCCTCGGCATCATGGCGGAGGGCATGAGCGGCCTGACCAGCATGACCAGCCAGGCGGCGGATATCGTCCACTGGCTGGCGGAGCAGGATCCCATCCATGTGCCGCGCCCCTCTTCCGAGATGACCGCGACCAAGGATGAACTGTTTGACGCTGTGACGAACATGACCGACCAGATGAGCACCCTCAACCGGGATATGCTCTCGGCCAGCAACACCCTCACCAGCAACCTCCGCTCCATCAACGACCAGATCAATGTGGTCTCCAACCTGCTGCTGGATGCTGTGGAAGAGATCAGCGACCCCGGCAGCAAGAACATCTTTGAAGATGAGTCCGAGAACCTGACGGCTCAGAACGAGGGCAAGATCGAGGGCTGCACCAACCGCGGCACCGTGGAAGCCGACATGAATGTGGGCGGCATCGCGGGTACCATGGCGGTGGAAAACACCCTTGACCCCGAAGACGACGATAAGGATGAGAACCGTTCGCTCCTGCGCACCGAGTACACCATCAGCGCGGTGGTGATGAACTGTGTCAACGAGGGCACCGTTACCTCCAAGAAAAAGGCGGCAGGCGGCATCTGCGGCGAGATGGATCTGGGCTACATCACGGGCTGCGAAGCTTACGGCAAAGTGGATGGCAACAACAAGGTGGGCGGCATTGCAGGCCATTCCTCCGCAAAGCTGATCTCCAACTGGGCCAAGTGTGAGCTGACTGGCAGCAAGTACATTGGCGGCATCGTGGGCCAGGGCGCGGACAGTGTCCTGACCGGCAACAGCTGCATCATCAAGGATAACCGCGCCATGGTGGAGATCCATGAGCCGGACGATGACGGGGATGACTCCGAAGTGGCCCTCTCCACGAGCAGCAGCAACACCGACGGTCAGTATTGGGGCGCCATTTCCGGCGGCCAGGATGGTACGTTCACGGGGAACCTGTTTGTCTCCGATACCCTGCGCGGCGTTGACCGCATCAGCCGTGCCGGTCAGGCAGAGCCCATTGATTACGATACCATGCGGGCACTGGAGGGCGCGCCCAAGGGCTTCCAGAAGCTGACGCTGACCTTTATGGCCGACGGCCACATCGTGGACCAGCGCACCTTTACTTACGGTGCATCGTTTACCGAGGCGGATTACCCCGAACTGCCCCAGAAAGACGGTTACCTTGCCGAGTGGAACACCCCGGTGCTGGATGACCTCCATCTGGACACCGTGGTCACGGCGCTGTACACCTCTTACACCCCGGCACTGAAGAGCATTGATGTCCGCATCAACGGCCGTCCGATCTTCTATGTGGATGGCCTGTTTGGCGGCTCCAATGCCCTGAGCGTTACCTCCCAGACGCCGTCCGGCGTGGCCAATGCCACCGAGCAGTGGCTGCTGGACTTCTCGGACGACGGGCAGGAGACCCACACCATCCGCTATCTGCCGCAGGGCAAGCAGGGCAGCGTCTATGTCCAGCAGGATGGCAAATGGATCAAAGTGCCTACCGATACCTTTGGCAGCTACATCACCTTTACGGCTGCCGGGACCGAGATCGTCATGGCCTTTGTGCCCAAGGGCATCCCGCTCTGGGAGCTCTGCGGCGGCACGGTAGCCGCGCTGCTGGTGGCAGCATTCCTCGCACGGAAGCTGATCCACAAGCGTAAGGCCCGTAAGGCCAAAAAGAACGCTGCCCCCGTGGAGGAACTGGATACGCCGATTGAATCGGACGACCAGAGCACCGAGCAGCACACCAAATAAAAACCAGCCCTTGGGCTGAAACGGAAAAGGCTCCGGGCTTGCCTCCCTGTGAAAGGGGAGTGCAGGCCCGGAGCCTTTTTTGCGTATACGGAAAACGTGTCAGACGCTCTTTTTGTAGACGATAAGGGAAACGATGGCGGAGAGCACTTCCGTGGCCCAGAACGCGTTCCAGACGCCCACAGGGCCAAACTGTCGGCAGAGCACCCAGGCCAGCGGCATGATGAAGACGATGTAGCGGCACAGGGAGATCACCAACGACTGCGTGCCCTTGCCCAGACCCTCCAGCGCGCCGGAAGAGGTGGTGGAGATGGCGGAGACCACAAAGCCCAGGCAGATGATCCGCAGAGCAACTTTTCCGGCTTCCACCGTCTCCGGGGTAGAGGTAAAGAGCCGCATGAGAGGCTCCGAGGCCACCAGACAGCCAAGGGTGCCCGCTGCCATGATGGCGGCGCTCAGGATGAGGGTAATCTGGTAGAGCCGGCGTACCCGTTTGTGCTCCCCGGCACCGTAGTTGTAGCTGATGAGGGGACGCATTCCCTGCACGATGCCGTTGGCGGGCAGGTAGAGGAATGTCTGTAGTTTGTAGTAGATGCCCAGCACCACCACATAGCTGCCTGAGAACGCGGCCAGCAGGCTGTTGAGGAACGTGACCAGCAGAGAGGGAAGCGCCAGGTTGAGGATGGCCGGGATGCCGATGGAGTAGAGCCGGGTGTCCAGCTCTTTGTCCAGCTTCAGGCAGGCGCGGCGCAGCCGGACGGGCAGCTCCGTGGAAGCATACACCACGAGGTAGATACCAGTGCTCAGTGCCTGGCCGATACCGGTGGCCAGCGCCGCGCCTGCAATGCCCATGGCAGGGAACGGCCCGATGCCAAAGATGAGCAGCGGGTCCAGGATAATGTTGCCCACACAGCCCACGATGAGGGCTACCATGGTCACTTTCATCCGGCCCACGGACTGGAAGATCTTCTCAAAAGCCAGGGAGGCCATGTTGACCGTGGCAAAGCCAAACACGATGTAGGAATATGACATCATCAAGCAGAATGTGGACGGCATCCTACGGACAACACCGGGAAAGGAGCAGATGCAGGAACGGTAAATCTGCACAAAATATTGTTCGGATTTTTGAATCCCAAACGCTTAGACCGGGTGGCGTTTCCGCCCGAAATCATGTAAAATAGACTTAGACAACGAAAGCGAGGAACCCTCTATGGCAGAAGTGAACGATAACAGCTCTATCCAGCTTTTTGAAGATCAGAAAATCCGTACTGCATGGGATGCAGAAAAGGAAGAATGGTATTTTTCTATTGTGGATGTGGTTGCGGTTTTAACCGAGCAAAAGGATAGTCGAAGTGCTGCTAAATATTGGAGCGTTCTGAAAGTTAGACTGAAAAACGAAGGCAGTGAACTGACTACAAATTGTAGTCAGTTGAAAATGAAGGCAGCAGATGGCAAACGTCGTCTTACGGATGTTGCCAATACGGAGCAGCTTTTACGTATCATTCAGTCGATTCCTTCCAAAAAGGCTGAGCCGTTCAAGGCATGGCTGGCAATGGTAGGCAAGGAACGCATCGAGGAAACCATCGACCCGGAGCAGGCCATCGACCGCGCGCTTGATACCTATTTGAAGAAAGGCTACTCCGAAGAATGGATTCATCAGCGGCTTTTGGCAATCCGCATCCGAAATGAGCTGACGGATGAATGGAAGAAGCGCGGAGTGCAAAAGGGTAAGGAGTACGCTATTCAATAAATGTTACCAATTATAGAGTTGCAGAAGATGACGAACTCGGATTGGAAGGCAAGATGCCAACTGTCGAAATAGTATCGAAGTAAGCAGCCAAGCTGTTTTATAATGAAACACAAAGATGTTGGTACACATTGGAATAGGATTCAAAAGCCGTATGAAGAACACAGCATCAAAAAAGAAAACTTGTCTCGGATTTTTGCTGATCGTATTTTTAGCATATGTGGTGTGCTATCTTCTTTCTCAAACAGTGTTTCATGAAGTCTACTTGTTTGAATGGACAGCAGCCCATTATTATTTGTGTTTATGGGTTGCATCTGTTGCTTTCTGTTTTCTGGAAATGTATAGAGCAGCTCTTATCACAACAGCTGGAAACTGGACAGGAATTTTGATCGGACAAGTGTTGGGCGATTTTATTATCAAAATAAACGCCACAAAAATCACGCCGGATATGTATATAGGAAAAGTATGGCAGCTCAAGGCACACTACGGAGTTTTGATTTGGCTACTCGTTTTCCTACTTTCGTTTATTATCGGAATGATTGTTGAAAAGAAAAATCATTGTTAAAATGCGTAGTTAATAATAGA
Organism: Faecalibacterium hominis (ex Afrizal et al. 2022); assembly: GCF_049545105.1. Lineage (NCBI taxonomy): Bacteria > Bacillati > Bacillota > Clostridia > Eubacteriales > Oscillospiraceae > Faecalibacterium > Faecalibacterium hominis (ex Afrizal et al. 2022). Next base: position 2,929,850 of record NZ_CP186860.1, read on the forward strand.
CAGCCCTCTATTTGCAAGTCGCAAGTAGATGGCTGTTTTGTCTGCTTTGGATATTTTAATTAAAGGTTAGTCTTCCATTCTACCGTGGTCACAACCAAGTGAGAGATAGTGCTCAATCTCACCAATCAGCACAAGCTGGGCGTACTCCAAAGGATTATTATACAGCAGCGCGTCCAGTTTTGCCCGCTGTGTGGGGCATGGCAGTACTTGCTCATCAAAGATCAACGCGGTCGTCCACTGTATTTCAATACAGAAGCAGACGACCGCATTGACTTTTTTACGAGATGAGGTCTCTTTTTTCTCTCTTAAGTCACCTAACCGCACTACCTTGCATCACAGGCATTGACGATGATATCCACGTCGGAGCGGTTCATCAGGTCTTTCAGGATGCCAAACTGCTTTTTGGTACCAGCAGACACCAGATTTTCATTATCTATCTTTTTGTATTAAGGTCTACAGCAATCTAATCCCACATTAAAACGAGAAAATGCTTAATTGTTCTCCTCAAAGTTCTCTATCTGTTCCATGACCTTTTTGAGAACTTCGGGGCTGTACTGCGGGGGATATCACGCTTTTCAAAGAACGAGCCGGAGTTGCGCGCAGCGCGCAGATAATCCCGGCAGTTAAACAAAATCTGATCAAGGTTGAGAGCTTTTTCTTCAGCCTTCGTCTTTGCCATGGCTTTTTTCTCCAATCTGAAAATTACAAATTGCGGACAAAAAGGACGCATTGTTGTGGCAAGCAGTGCATTCGTGCGCACAAATGAAAATTTTGCGTTGCAAAATGCTTGTTGGGAAATCCCAAACCCTTTCTGATCTGCACCGTTCCGGTGCAGGCTGCGCGTTCTTTCCGAACGTTATTGAATGTGTCAATGCACACTCTCTCCGAAAATCCGGGGCGCTTTTTGGTGCAAGCGTCAATGGCATAATTCCTAAGTTCATGATAGAATAGGTGCGTTGTGTGCCTGACACATGAAAACGGAAAGGACGATGCAGAAATGGAGCAGCTTTATCTGATGCCCGGTGAGGAACGCTACACAAAGTTTCGGGATGAGAACGGTGTGCCCAAAATCCGTTACACCTACTGCTCCCTGCACGGCAAGCTGTTCAATTGCGTGTGCCGCTCAACAGATGAAGCCCAACGGCTGTGTGAAGATTGGCTCGTAACGCAGGATCGCTGCTACATAAACTAAAAAAGTCGCCGAGGATTCCGCCCCATGAAAGGGTTAGAATCCTCGGCGACTTTCGTTTATCGGGTCTGCTGCTTTTCCTGTGCGTCTTTTTCTTCTGCGAAGAACAATTCAATATTTTTCTGTGCCTTTACCAACTCCTGCATTTCTTCTCGTGCCTTGCGATAGTCCGGGTAGCGTACTTTCTTTTCTGTCAGCAGCTTGGAATATTCCGCATCCAACTCCTTGACCTTGGGGAGTTTTTTCAAGTTGGCTTCATCAAACGCCGCTTTCGCTGCCTTGTGCAACGTGATCTCCGTGCGGTGCGTTTCCAGAAAGCGCTTGCTGTATCCGGTCTTACGGTAGGCATCATAGACCGGTCGCGTTTTGGCGTAGTTGGTGATATGCGCTTTCAGCACCGCAATTTCTGCCAGCCGATTTTCAGAGGCTTTAATGGAATCTCCCAGCTGGTGATATTTTTCTGTTGCCGCCGCTGCGCGTTCATTCAGTTCATCTGTGCTGCCAATTTTGTGCTCCTGCAAGAAAATCAGCGTCTTGGACATTTCTTTCAGATTATATTTTTTCGCCCATCGTGCATAGCCTTCGCTTTTGCCCTCGGAGAGCTTTGCCTGAATGTTAACCAGCAATTGGAACGGTTGCTCTTGGGGCGGCTGCTTCTGGTGGGGATGGTGTTCTGCTTTTCCTGCAATCACTGCTTTCAGTTCGTCCTCGCTATAGCCTGCGCCCAGCGTTTTGAATCGGATGAACCGTTTTTGTCGTGCGCCCTTGACGGAAGTGTATTTTCCGCGCTTGACCTCATAACCCTGTTGTTCCAGTTTTTGCAGAAAATCTTCGTAATCCTTGGGCTTTTCTGTAAGGATGCTGTCGATGATGCCACACAGCCTATCACGATTGCTTTCTTTGGGTGGATAGAGGGTACGTTTCTGCCGTTCCCGGTAGGGCTTTATTTCAATAACAGAGAGCTGATGCTCCAGACAAATCAAGTCGCTCAACCGCTGCACTGCCAACGCCGAAAAGAAAAAATCCCGGAACTTTCTGGTGCCATCCAACGCTGTGGAGTTGAAGATCACATGGTTATGGATGTGGTGACGGTCTGTGTGCGTTGCAACAATAAAGGCATGTTTTCCTTTTGTGAACCGCATCGCCAGTTCATAGCCTACATTGTTGGCTTCTTCGGCGGTGATCTCGCCGGGTTTGAATGACTGCCGAATCTGGTAGGCGATGATGTCGCTTTTCTGACTGCGCCCGGTAGAAAGTTCATACTGCCGCTTGGAAAGCATAAATTCTTCATCGACTGTCAGAGGGCTACACTCGTAGCAGCTTACCAGTTCACCTTGTTCGGTCTTATCTGGATTCTGCACATAGTCTGTGCGGCTTTTCAGACAAGCTGCAACCGACTTGCCCTTGTTTTTGTGCAACGCGATCAGCCGTGTCGCGGCCATCCTGAATCACCCCCATAAAAGAAAAATGCCGCCCGAAGGCGGCAAACGATTAAAACTATTTCTTACAGTTCGGCAAGCCACTCACTGAAACGTCCAATGCCCTCGGTGATGGCAGTTGCACCGAAAAAGAGGATGAAGCAGATGAACTCGGCCACCAGCAGGATAAGAAACTGATCCCAAGTCTGGCGGTAGGCGGTGTAGATGCCGCAGCCGAAGATGTAGAGCATCAGCGGAGCGACCACATAACTGGACAACGTGAGCAGCCATTTTGCCATCATAGCCAGAAACGCCACAAAGAGAGAAACCGGGAAAAGAACAATTTTCTTCAGCATAGACATCATATCAAGCACATCCTTCCTGTTCGCCCATATTATAAAGGTATCGACTACCGCGTTGCAAGGATGTCAAGCGTTATATGTACACCCGCAGCCCTCCAACTGCGGGAATTTTTATAGTTCTGCCAGCTTGGAAAGAATCTGTTTGCCGATATCAATCAGTTCACCCAGCCGGGTGCGCAGATCAGCAAGGTCGGCAGAGTAGATCTTGCCGTTTTCGTTAGCGCGTTTGGCGACCTGATTCAGATTGTTACTGCAATTCTGAAGCAGATAAGCCATTCGGCGCAGCTGTGGAAGGTCGAGGTTCAGGCAGTAGCCATCCAGTGCCATTTTGCGGATATAGGCACTCAGACTGTGGATGCCCATTCCATACATCTTATCTAAAATGCGGTTTCGTTCTTCATCGGTCACACGAATAAATAGACGGTGTTCCCGCTTTTTCACATTATCGCCCCTCCTTATCCAGATAACTCTTGAACGGCTTCACCGGCTCCGGCTGATTGGTCTTTTCCCCCAGTGCAGCCAGCACAGACGGACGAGTTGCAGGTGTTTCGGTTTCCTCGGTTTCTTCGGGAGTATCCTGCGAGGAACTGCGGTCACTGTCGATGTTCAGCAAGGCGTTCAATTCAGCAAGGCGGGCAGACTTTTCGGCCAGTTCTTCCTCCTGTGCAAAGGGCTTTGCCACTTCGACCTCTGCGGCCTGCTTCTGCTGTTCAAGGTTTTGCAGAGCATTTTCGGCATCTGCAATACGGTCAGCGAAATTGTCGATGGCATTGTCCAGACGAGTGATATTGCCGCGCGCATCATCGCCCAGCGACACCGGGTAACTCAACTCTGCCCGGAGTACGGCCTGATGCTCATTTTTGAAGCTGTCGAATCGAATGTTCAGTTCAAAGCCACGGTAGGTGCCCAGCAGCATCATATCAGCATTGGGCATCTCCTGCCGAGCCAGCAGCAGCCGTTCGCCTGCAGCCTTTTTGTCATCGTACACCATGCCCTTGATGGTCATGCCGCAGAAGTTTTCTTTGTCCTGCGGGTGTGCTGCTGCAATCTGTGAATCCTGTTGTAAAGCAGCAATGCGGGTTTTCTGTTTCTGAATCTCCTCCGGAAAAGTTTTGAGCAGCTTATCCTCCAGACGATATTTCTGATTCTGGAAGTCTCCGCGCAGCACCTTCAATTTTGCTACCTGCACGTCCAAGTCCATCTTTTCCCGGATGCGAGGGTCGCCTGCACACAGAGCCTTGATTTCTGCGTAAGATAAAGCCTGTTCGTCAATATCATCGCAGGAGCGCATAGGCGACTTGCTCGTCATGATCTGCGAAATGAACTTCTGCTTATTCTCTAAGGTCTGGTACAAGTAGGCGTCAAATGTCGATTCAGTGACGTAATTATAGACGTACACTTGTTTGTTTTGATTGCCTTGACGGATGATTCTGCCATTGCGCTGAGTCATATCCGACGGACGCCAGCCTACATCCAGATGATGCACTGCCACAAGAAGCGTCTGGACATTTGTACCGGCTCCCATTTTTGCAGTGCTGCCCAGCAGCACACGCACCTGTCCGCTGCGCACCTTGGAGAAAAGTTCTGCTTTCTTGTTCTCCGTATCTGCGTTGTGGATGAACTCGATTTCCTGCTCTGGCACACCAGCAGTGAGCAGCTTGGAGCGGATATCGTCATAGACGTTGAACGAACCGTCACCCTTTGGAGTAGACATATCGCAGAAAATCAGCTGGGTCAGCTTCTGTTCCTTGGTGTCGTTCCAGATGCGCAGGACGTTGTTGACGCAGGCATTCAACTTACTGCTGGGGTCATCAGGCAGAGCCGAGTTCATCAACCGCTGATCAAGACCGATTTTGCGGCCATCCGACGTGATTTTCAACATATTATCCACAGAGGGGTCAACAGAACCGCTGTGGACTTCGGCTGCACGTTCGCTCAACGCCTGCACCATATCCTGTTGGATTTCCGAAGGTTTGACCACCACCGTCTCAAATTTTGCATCAGGCACTGGGAGATGAAGCTGGTCGCTGGTCTTGATATCTGCTGCTTCTTTGAACATCGCCATCAGTTCAGGCAAGTTGAAGAACTTCGCAAAACGAGTGCGTGCACGGTATCCGGTGCCTTCGGGCGCAAGTTCGATGGCAGTAGTAGTTTCACCAAAAGTAGAAGCCCACGCATCAAAATGGGTCAGCCCTTTCTGCTGCAAGGTGTTGTACTGGAGATAGCGCATGAGGGTGTACATCTCGGTCATGCTGTTGCTCAGGGGTGTACCCGTTGCAAAAATCACGCCACGGCCTCCGGTGATTTCATCCAGATAGCGGCACTTGCCGAACATATCGCTGGATTTTTGCGCCTCGCTCGTACTCAAACCTGCGACATTACGCATTTTCGTGTACAAGTAGAGGTTCTTAAACGCCTGACTTTCATCTACAAACAACCTGTCTACGCCCAATTGTTCAAACGTAACCACATCATCTTTACGGTCTGCGCCTTGCAGCTTTTCCAGTTTCTGTTTCAGAGACTTGCGCAGCTTTTCCAGCTGCTTTACTGTGAAATGCTCACCAACCTGTGCTTTCGCTTCTTCGATGGCCTCCTCGATTTCATCCATCTGTTCCTGAATCAGACGTTCCTGTCGTTCTGCGGACAAGGGTATTTTTTCAAACTGACTATGCCCGATGATAACCGCATCGTAGTCACCGGTCGCAATTCTCGCACAGAATTTTTTGCGATTACCGGGTTCAAAATCTTTTTTGCTGGTAACCAGCAGCTTTGCATTGGGGTACAGGCGTAAAAACTCGCTGGCCCATTGTTCCGTCAAATGATTTGGCACGACAAAAAGACTTTTCTGGCACAAGCCCAGACGTTTCAGTTCCATAGCGGAAGCCGCCATCTCAAAACTCTTGCCGGCACCGACTTCGTGCGCCAAAAGGGTGTTGTACCCATACAGCACATGGGCAACCGCATTGCGCTGATGCTCTCGCAAATTGATCTCCGGGTTCATGCCCACAAAATGAATGTGGGAACCATCGTATTCACGGGGGCGGGTGCTGTTAAAAAGCTCGTTGTACTTCTTCACCAATAGGGCACGCCGCTGAGGGTCTTTCCAGACCCAGCCAGCGAAAGCATCCTTGATGGCCTGCTGTTTCTGCTGGGCGAGGGTGGTTTCGTTTTGATTCAGCACACGCTTTTCTTTCCCATTCTCCTCGATGGTATCATAAACGCGGCTGTCACGCAAATTCAAGGTATCCTCCAAAATCTTGTAAGCGTTGGCTCGGCGGGTACCGTAGGTTTCAGTGGCCATAATGTCACCAAAGCCAGTAGCAGATTTATTGCTGATCCGCCATTCGGAAGTGTAAGGGGAGTAGCGAACGGTGATGGCATTGTTGTAGCGGATACGATAGGGCGGCTGAAAAGTTTCCATCATAAACTGTTGTACGATAGAGGGGTCAAGCCATGTGGCACCCAAACGCACATCAATTTCAGATGCCTCCAGATCTTTGGGCTGTGCCTTGGTCAGTGCGTCCACATTAACCTTGAACTCCGGGTGGTTTTCCGCAGCAAGTTGTGCCATACGCAGTTTATCACGCACATTACCGGAAAGGTATTCGTCCGCTGTTTGCCAGCCGGCTTCCGGGTCGTCTACATCGGCGACAGGGTCCTTGAAGATCACACCAGACAATTCAGTGGTGATGCGCCCGTACTCGTCGGGTGTGCCCAGCAGTTCTGCCATATAGGGCAAATCCACCTTGCCGTGTTCCCCGATGGACACCGCCAACGCTTCACTTGGCGTATCCACGCTGGTGACGGTGCGTTCCGGGCGAATGGTGCGCTTGGTGAACATCGCCGCCTTGGATTTAAGCTGCCCTTGCTCGTCCAGATTTTCCAGCGAACACAGCAGATAATAGGAGGAATCCTGCTCAAACAGCCGCCCGTTTTTACGGTCGTTCAGCAGACCGTACTTTGCGGTAAAGTCATCGTAGGCGGCGTTCAAACGCTCCTGTGTTGCCTTGATGTCGGCATCTGGGTAATCCTCCAACTGTTGCTGAATCAGGTCATTGATGATCTGCCGCAGTTCCACCATGCCGGTGACGCGCCCCTTGGCGTTATCGGACAATTCCACCTGCGTCATGATGGAGTTTTCGCGGTAGTAGATCTCGCCATCCACCACAGTATAGCTGAAATTTTTCACGGTAGGATCTGCGGGCAGCGTTTTGCGCTGTGCTTCCACATCTGCGACGTCCGGGGCAGCAATCTCCACCGCAGTGTAATTGCCCTCAATATGCTGTACCGCTTCTGCAAGCTGGTCTGCCAGCACTGCACCCTCAATGGGTGCAACGGTCAGGTCGTGACCGTACTGGGTGCTTTCCAGTGTCAGCTGTCCCAGCACCATCTCCGGGTGGTCTACAAAATACTGATTGATATTGAAGCCATCTTCGGTCTGCCCCAGCTGCACCCATGCAGGTTCGATGTCTGCAGGGCGGTCACGCTTCTGCAAAAAGAGGATATCCGAAACAACCTCGGTGCTTGCATTTGCCTTAAAAGCGTTGTTGGGTAAGCGGATGGCTCCCAGCAAATCAGCACGTTCCGCCATGTACTTGCGGGCACTGCTGTCTTTGCTGTCCATCGTGAAACGGCTGGTCACGAAAGCAATCACGCCGCCCGGTCGGATCTGGTCGATAGTCTTGGCGAAAAAGTAGTTGTGGATAGAAAAACCCAGTTTGTTGTACGCCTTGTCGTTGACTTTGTACTGACCGAAAGGGACATTACCTACGGCAAGGTCGTAAAAATCTCGGCGGTCGGTGGTTTCAAAGCCAGCAACCGTAATGTCGGCCTGTGGATATAGTTTTTGGGCGATGCGTCCGGTGATGGAATCCAGTTCCACACCATACAGACGGCTGTCAGCCATGCCAGAGGGCAGCATACCGAAAAAATTGCCAATACCCATGGAAGGCTCCAAGATATTTCCAGACTGGAAGCCCATCTTTTCCACAGCATCATAGATGGCGCGAATTACCACCGGAGAGGTATAGTGGGCATTCAGAGTGGAAGCGCGGGCGGCGGCATACTCCTCTTCGGTGAGCAACCCTTTCAGTTGGGTGTACTCGGCAGACCAGTTTTCCTTGTTGGGGTCAAAGACATCTGCAAGACCGCCCCAGCCTACATACTGCGAAAGCACCTGCTGCTCCTCGGCGGTGGCACCGCGATGCTCCTGCTCCAAAGTGCGCAAGGTCTGGATGGCTTCAATATTGCGGGCGAATTTCTGCTTGGGGCCTCCGACACCCAAATTATCATCCGTGATGTGAAAATTTCCTGCGGCTTCCGGTATCGGTTCAGCGTTCAGGGCTTCGTCTGCGGCAGCAGCATCCGGAAAGGTCTGCCACTCGCCATTGACCTCCACAGAGATAGGCAACTTGTCCAGTTCCTCATCAGGTGTAGGTTCATCCCGCCGCAGACCGTCCTCGAATTGCTGCTTGTTGAGTACCTCGTTATCCCACGACTGCCCATGCGCGCTGGTGTCGATGCGCACATCGGTTTCGCCAACATAGCCGATTTTGCCCTCGATGGTTCGGGTGGGAAGGTCAACAACAACTTCGTCACCGACCTTGTAATCAACAGCCTTTTCAGGAGAAACGTCAATAATTTCATCCTGCTGCTGTTCATACAGTTCCCGGATATTGGGCAACCGTTCAACCCGGAAGATGGGCTGTCCGCTGTTGGTCAAGTCCATGTCCTGCAAGCTGACGGATTTGAACATGAAGTTGACGTGATCCACACGGAAATCCCGGCCATCTAGCTTGACGATGATGCCGATCGGCAGATAATCTTCCTCTCGCAGATATTTTGTCTGATGGTGGGTACCATCTCCGCCCTGTCCGGCTAGATAGATGCTGTTGCCCTCGGCCCACAGCTTCTGCGATTTTGCTACCCACTCTCTGCGCAAAAAGCCGGTCACTTTGACTTTTCCCAGCGCATTTTCCTGTGACAGCAAATTAGAGCGAAAAACTTCCTTTACAGTGATTGCATCTTTGTCATAGAACAGAAAATATCCGCCCAGTTCAAAGCCAATCAGGGTATTGGGGTACTGCTCTTTCAGAGCATTGTATTCGGCAGCGGCATCACCATCCAGCATTGGGAGCTGTCGTTCCGCTTCCTGCACGGCGGCACGATGCTCTTTTTCCTTATCGGTCAGGTAGCGGTCAGACTGAATCATCAGGTCGATGTATTTCTCGACCTGTGTCCAGCTTAACGTAACCTTTTGATGATCCGGGTAGTGGTCAAATTCAAGTCCTTTTCCATCATGATTTACAAAACCGCTGCTGCCATCCAGAAAATCCTGCGAATGTCCGCCGATGCCGTACTCTTTCGCCAATGCTTTAGCGCGGAGTTTGCGGTCGGGCTGTGTCTGGTACAGTTCGATGATCCGCTGCTTGCCATCCTGAAAACCGGAACCATGCTTGCGCAGTTCATTCTCAATTTCAGCCTGCGACAAAACAAAAGCGGAGGGCGATTTTTCGCTCTCCGCTCGGTCGATATGTTCAATTTGCTGGGCTTCGGTGGGGATGGCGGCATCGAAGAAACTTAGCTGTAGATCAGCTCCGTCAGCACCAGTTCCTCGGTCTGCGCTTTCAGGCTGTTCATGTGCTGCACCCAAGCCATCTGATTCTGCTCCTTGTCCGGGGTCGGGTTCTGTTTCAGAAGCTGCGCCATGGTCTGCTGCATCCGGTTCTCTGCCGTCTGCTCCACCTCCATCAGGTGCGGGTACAGGCTCCCGTTCAGGAGCATCGTGTTGTACAGCACCGGGCGATGGTTCATCAGGTGCGTCCGGCGCAGCCTGCCGTACTTGCCCAGCGGGGTCTTCGGCTGATGCAGGGTCAGGTTCGGGAGCTGGTAGTCCCCGATGGTCGAGTAGGTCACGTTCCTGCTGTTCGTATTCATATTGGCTCCTTTCTACATTGCGGCGGCGAATGGTTGTTTTTACGGTGCGCTCAATTTGGCGTAAGACCTCCCGGCTCATGTCGCTGACGGCTGCGCCGAGGGTGTAAACACTGTCTGGGGTGGAAAACTCGTGGATGGCTCGGAAGTCGTCCTTGTCGAACCACCCGGCTGGCTCAAATCCGCAGCGTTCCAGCAGCGTGTAGGTGACGCTGATGGCGGCAGCGGACTTGAACTGCATCTCCACCCCGGCTTCATCATAATCCATCAGGAGCGAGCCGTCAACGATGGCACGGATGTCGCCGCCGTTGTTGTCCCAGTAATCCGCCACCAATTTTCCGGCAACATCGGCAAGCTGCTGGCTAACACGCTCTCCGCTGATGCCGTAGATAGCGGCGAGCATTTCCGAAACAGGCTGTTTCAGATCATCGTTGTACTGCCACACCTCCGGGTCACGGGAATTACGGCGCACACCGGTGTCCGACACATCGAAAACGTAGTGCAGGCGCGGGAATCCGCTGGATTCGTCCAGCAGAGCGATACCCTTAGAGCCACGTCTGACATAGCGGTTCATCCGGTTGTTCCAGATGTCAAAGTCGGCGCAGGCGGTGGCATCCGGGCGCTGGGCGTAGATCATCAGCTGGTCTGCAAAACTGTACTTGTACAGCCGGGATGCAGTGGTCAGGTAGTCCGACCAGTTTTCCCAATATCGGGTCAGTTCCTTTGCCGTTTGCTGGGCGAGGTTAAGGTATTCTTGCGTTTTGTTTGGCATTTTGGCCTCCTTTCAGCTCTGTGGTAAACAAAAAAGCGAGCGGCCTTTTCAGGTCACTCGCTTATGGAATCTATGGTAGTTTATGGCGCACTTCGGCCTTCCGGTCTTGCTGCCTGCGGGCTGATACGCCGTCTGCATAAGAGCGACACCTTTGTGCTGGCTGTAGACCTGCCCAGCGGCATCAACACGGATACCGGGGAGGTTGCCGAGGGTGCTGCCCATGCAGATTTGACCGTAACCTTCGACAGTTATAAGCCTTTGCATATGGCAGAAGCTTCTGCGCCGCTGTGCGGAAAAATCATCTGTGCTGACATTGGCATCCGGGATGAATGGCACCCGGAGTTTTGACGAAGGCTTGCCGCTGCGGAAAAATACCGGGAAACAAAAAATGCCCCCGGAGGGCTTGTTGCGGCTCTCCGGGGGCATCTTATGTGCGTTGTGCCTTGGCGCACACGACCGGCGTTTTACTCGATTGCAATCAGATTCGGGTTCTCAGGCAAAGCCTTCGTCTGCTGAGGAGCAGGCAGCTCGACGTGCAGGACGCCATCCTCGAACTTTGCGTGGATGTCTTCCTTCTTCACATCGCCCACGTAGAAACTGCGTGCGCAGGTGCCGGAGAAGGATTCGTGCCGCAGATAGCGGCCCTTCTTATCCTTTTCGTCATTACTGTGGCTGCGCACTGCCTGAATGGTCAGGTAGCCGTCGTTCAGATCCATCTGAACGTCTTCCTTCTTGCAGCCCGGCAGGTCAACAGCTACTTCGTAACCGTTGTCCGTCTGTTTGACATCGGTCTTCATCATGTTTGCACCGCGCTTACCAAAGGTATCACGAGCCTCACGGTTCATCATACGTTCCAGTGCAGCGTCATTCCAGAACGGATCGAAGAAATCATCGAACAGGTTTTCATGGAAAACAGTCGGCATAAGCATAAATCATTCCTCCAATCCCGGCGTTCGGGTCGGGGCAAAAAATCTGAAGCGTCCACTCGGAAGAGCTTTCCGGGGAGCCTTGCGGCTCTCCTTTTGCCCTTCCTCCTGAGCACGCCACTGTTATAGCATTGTTTTTTAGCACTGTCAATATAAGAGTGCTAATATTCACGAAAAAATAATACTTTTGCAACAATATCTTGTATCTGTCTTTCCCCCATTACCACAATGAGACAAAAATCAACACCGGGAGATGAAATCGCACACCGTTTTCTTTCCGGCTTATCCCATTTTGGCGCAAAAAAGCTAGGATTCAGTTGTTTTCCTGCTGCTTTGTATGATTTTTGCCATCGTTTTGCAGCCGCTTTTCCAGTGCGGACTGCTTGGCAAGAATGGCGTTTACTTTATCGTACAGGTCCTCGATCATGATCTCGGTCTTCAAGTTGACTTTATAGTCATTTTCCGCTCTGCGGCGGTCTTTTTCCTCCTGACGGTTCTGGCTCATCATGATCAGCGGTGCCTGAATCGCCGCCACACAGGACAGTACCAAATTCAGCAGAATAAACGGATACGGGTCAAATGCCTTGGCAGCCAGCACCGTGTTGACCACCATCCAAAGGATCAGAACACCGGTAAAGGAAAAGATAAACGCCCAGCTTCCGGCAAATTTTGCAATGGAATCCGCTGCACGCTGCCCCAGCGTATACTTTTCTTTTTCGCTTTCAGGACTGACGGAGATCTTACTGTCTGCCAGCAGATTCAGCACTTCCTCATCGGTCATGTCGTGCCGGATGTCCTTGAGCACTTCTTTTAATAGTTTTCTGTTTTCCTTCATAACGGTCACTCCTCTCTCATGGATGTTCTTGGGTGGTAAACGGGAAGTTGTCCTTATGCCAAGTTTACTTGTCAATCACAAAATAAGCAATCACCATTACCAAAGAAATGGTCAATCCTATATAAAACTCGGGGAATGCTAATCGAATGCTATTCTGTAAACTGACTTCACCGGTGACAGTCAATGTATGCCAGGTGAGGAATTTATATATTTCGGAGACCACAATCCCAATCACGCCTAATGCGCCTAAACTTTTACTAACAACTCGTTTCTTGACGGGAAACCATACTCCTAAAACAAACAAAATGACAGACACTATTCCAATAGGATTGAGTAGATTTATCAAGCCGGTAATTTCCTGTACACCTTTTAATCCGCCATATTGGTTAAATAACATTGGTAATAAACTAATCAGAAACGCTATTGATAGAATTATTTTCTTTTTCATCCATTCACACTCCTTCGCCAAATTCCGAGTTGTCGAGTTCAGTACATAACGAATCGCTGAAATCCAATTCAGACATCGTGTTGCACAAGTTGATTACATCTGCTTTTTTGAAACCAATTTGTTTGAACATTGAATTTGGCATAAGTCGAAACAACATATTCTGAAATTTCGATAGCTTTTTAGGCATCTTATATTGTGCTGCAATTAGCTCCGCTCAAACCCAAGATAGCGGGTGCCCTGAAAACTCAGCTTTCCAATGTCGCCCTCCACAAGCATTCCGTAGTCCGAACCACTTACGGTAAGCTCCATGCGGTCGCCGCTCTCTACCTGAAAGGTCACATAATAGGTCGTGAACGTATGCGCCATCGTATTGTCTGTATGGTGGCGAGAAACTTCCGTTCGCTTTGCCACAACCGTTGCCGGAACAGTCAGCCGCGGCGAATGGTTGTTTTTATTCCATGTGCTGATATTTCCGATGATGGTGTATAGGATCATGCCCATAACCACAAGGAACAGGATGGGAAACAGAATGCTGAACAGCATATCAATTCCAGCGTAAAACATCTTATTCCTCCCAAATTTCTTCCAGCAGGTCCTTTACATCGTCCAGAAAAGATTCTTCTCCGAGGGTGTTCACCTTGAAGAACACCGCTTGACTGCCTCATGCGGTGATGGCAGACAGCCGGATCGGACTGTCCGCATTCTGGAACATGGTCAGTGTCAGACTCAGGCGGTTGCCGCCCATCATGCTGTACCGTTCAAATACACGGACACTGCACCGGGCATCGCCCTCTTTGAAATCACTGCCTGCCTCTAAATCTTCCGACCAACTGCTGTCCGGGATTTCATTTTCCAGCTTCCGAAGCAGCTTGTCAAAGTTTTTGTTTAGGATGGTCTTTTCAAAGATTGCCATAATGGTTCCTCCGTTCTGACAATTAAAATTCAGTCCCTTATTTTTGATACGAGCAGAGCCACAGGAAAATTGCGGAGAAATCGCTTGAAGAGAGGAATTTTGTCTAATTTGATTATAGCATATCTTTTGGAAGAACAAAATACTTTATGTATGCCGCCCGCAGGCGGCAAAGATCAGTCCAGTGGAAATTCCAGTTCGGCAAACTCTGCATCGGTCAGCAGTTTCAGCTTTTCGATAACACCCTCCGACAGTTCCCGCAGGGCGGTTTCGTCGGGCATCAGGTAGCACTGCATCAGCCGCAACTCGTGGATAAGCCCCAGTCGGGTGCCGGTATTGTAGAGCATCATCAGGGTCAATTCCTCGTGGTCAAAGTTCATGTTCATCCCTCGCTTTCCGGCAGACGGTAGGATTGCACTCCGGGGCATCGCACTTTTCTTTGAGATTCATCAGCACCGAAGGGCGTTCCGGCTGCTTGTCCAGAAACCCCTGTAAATCTTTGAAGCCGATGCTGTCCACATAATGCACAGACACCTCGCCATTGCGTTTGAGTGCGATCACATCGCTGACCGACAGGCTGTGCCCCTCAAAATCCTGCGGACGGGAGAGGTTGAACATCTGAAACAGTTCTTCCAGAACCTCGTTGTCCGGCACATCCTGCCACATGACGGGCAAATCAGCATAGTAGGTGACCTCGTAATGCTCCGGGTCGGGCGTTTTGCCCCAACGATGCAGTTCCCGCATGGAAGCAAATCTTTCGTCGAGGATTTTTTCGTCATGCCGCAGCTGCATCACCATATAAACATCGCACCCTGCGTTCAGAAATTTCTGCGGGATGTCCGCCATGGGTTCGCCGTCAAAATTCTGGTTCCATTTTTGCTGCATCGTCCACCTCACAGTTCTGGCGCAGAACGTGCAGAGGATTTTGGCGCAGACGTATCACTTGCCAGTGCTGCCAGCTTTTCCAATGTGGAAGGGCGGTGATCTGCACTCAGTTCCTCGGCTTCCGCAACTTTGTCCATGACGGCATCGTAGTCCTGCAACAGCCGCCGGCCCTTTTCCAAGTGGTGCGCTTCCAGAATCTGCTCACGGGCTTCCTGAATGGTCAGTTCCGGGGCATCCAGCTGCCCACCGTCCATCACAGAATAATCGCTGTGGTAGAGGGTGTAGTCCCATCCATCCTCACAGGACTGGATTGCAAGGTAGCCTTTGCCGCCCAGTTCCCACGCCGCCTGCTCGTCCTGTGTCTGAATCTCCGGGTAGAAGTCTGCATGGTTTCGTTCCATGACCTCGGCAAACTGGCAGATGTGGAACACATTGCCCAGACCGCCCATGTCAAAGTGATAATCATCCAGATGTTCCAGCCGTGCCGTAAAGCTGCGCCCATCCGGGTAATCCACCTGTACAACTCCGCCATCGGGAATGCGGTAGATGTCGTCATAGTGGCTGTTGATGAGACGAATATCCTTCGGCAGCGTTTCAGGCTCCCAGATGCGCCGCCTGCCGATGCCAGCTTGCGGGATGTTTTCGAGGATCTTCACGCTTTCCTGTTGGATGACCTTGCGGTCATCGTCCGAAAGTTCAAACAGATACCAGTTCCGGGCGGCAGAAATGGCGTTCCTGCCATCGGGCGGCAGGTTCTTTTCCGAGATCTGCCCACTTTCCAGCGGCTCGCCAGTTACCTTGTTATAAGTGGCAAAGCCGACCCCTGCACCGTTTTCCCGGAGATGCAGATAGCGTTCATCGTTGATAAGGTAGACTGCTTCTTTTATCTGCTCCATCAGCACCCACCTTCAAATTCCAGCGAAAACTTGCTGCGGCCATCAGCCTCGGTGCCCAGCAGCACGATAGCATTGTAGGTCTTGCCCTTGGCGCTCTTGCAGTCCTTCAGGCGCACACGACCGTCCCGAAGCAGCTTGTCTGCCACATGAGCGTCCATGCGTTTGCCCAGACGCTTGAAGAACGCATTGTCCTTCCACAGGACAAAACGGCACTCCCGGTTCTCGCAGAACCAGCCCTTTTCACGCTCCACAACATTTGCACCGCAGTTGGGGCAGACACCAATGATTTTGTTTTTCATAAGCGCATTCGCTCCTTTTTTCATTTCCGTGTTCTTTACCAGTTCGGTAATCATCGTATTGATCTCAGTCATAAATTCACTCGGCTCCATTTCGCCGCGCTCGATTTGCAGCAGCTTTGTTTCCCAATCGGCGGTCATTTCCGGGGATTGGATTTCTTCGGGCATCACGGTGATGAGGGCTTTGCCCTTATCCGTGGGCAGCAGCACCTTGGTTTTCTTGGTGCCCTTGCGCTCCAGAAAGCCCTTCTGCACCAGTTTTTCGATGGTGGCGGCTCTCGTTGCCGGGGTGCCGATACCCTGACGCTCCACACCCTCCGGCATACTATCCGCACCCGCTGCCTGCATAGCTGACAGGAGAGTATCTTCGGTGAAATGCTTCGGTGGGGACGTCTGACCCTCTTTCAGTTCGGCACCGGCAACGCTGCACTGGCTCTGCTCTTGCGCATCGGGCAGAACAACTGCTTCCTTTTGCTTGCCCAGAAGTTCCCCCAGCATTTTTCGTTCCATGGCTTTCCATCCGTCGGACAGCACCAACTTGCCTTTTGCGGAGAATTCCTCTCCGGCGCAGATGGTGATAATCGAGGTTTCTGCATAGCGGTGCGGTTCACCTACGGCGCAGAGCAGCCGTGCAGCAATCAGCCGCAGAATCTTCCACTCCCCGGCAGGGAGTGCGGCAAGGTCTGCGTTTGCCATGCTTTTCGTGGGCAGCAGCGCATGATGGTCGGTGACTTTGCTGCCATTGATGACCTGTTGCACATGGATGGGAATCGGCTCCTCCACGGCAAACGCCCTGCCCGTGTCCGTCACCAGTCCCGGAAGGGAAGCCGCCATATCCTCCGTCAAAAACCGGCTGTCCGTGCGGGGGTAGGTGATAAGCCGCTTTTCGTAAAGGCTTTGGGCATAATCCAAGGTCTGCTGTGCCGTAAATCCCAGCAGACGGTTGGCATCCCGCTGCAATGCAGTAAGGTCATAGAGCTGCGGCGGGCTTTCGGATTTCTCCTTGCGTTCCATCTTCTGCACCGTGACACGCCCCTCCTTTCGGCATTTGGAAAGCAGCAGTTCGGCATCCGCTTTCTGGGCAAACCGCTTGCTGGATGCGGTGCCGCCGTCCGCAAGGGTCAGGGCAACCGTGTAGAATTTCTCCGGCACAAAGGCGGCGATGGCGGCTTCCCTCACCACGGTCATAGCGAGCACCGGGGTCATAACACGCCCCACCGCCAAAGGCTGGTTGTACAGGCATGAAAAAAGCCGGGACGCATTGATGCCGACCATCCAGTCGGCTCGCTCCCGGCATAAAGCCGCCTCATATAAGGCATCATATTCTGTTCCCGGTCTGAGCTTCTGAAAGCCTTCCCGGATAGCACTGTCCTCCATTGATGAAATCCAAAGCCGTTCCACCGGCTTTTTGCAGCCGCACTGATGGTAAACCAGTCGGAAAATCAGTTCGCCCTCACGCCCTGCATCTGTAGGATAGTTCTCGGAGGTGACTTTTCTGACTTTGTTACTCGATGGCATCCAATGGGCCGATAAAGCGGTAGAAAATCTGGATTTTCTGGACGTATTCGCCATCGACCTTTTCCGCTTTGGATACCAGAATCTTGTCAATCAGCTGATGCAGAATCTTATAGTTCAGTTCGGTGATGCCAGCGTACTTGCTGACTTCATCAATAAAATCCTGAATCTTGTCCAGCTGATCGTGTTCAGAACGGCCTTCCCGCTCGTACTGCTCAATCTTCTCGGTCAGTTCAGCCTGTTCTTTGTCGTAGCGATCTGCAAGCATTTGAAAACGTTTCTCCGGGAGAAGTCCCTTTGATACGTCCTCATAAAGTTTTGCATACAGGTCTTCGATTTCTGCGATTCGTGCTTTACACTGCTTCAAATCCCGTTTGTGCTGCGCCCGGTCAGAGGACACCCGGAGGTGCATCTGATTTGCAATCTTCTTCACAAGGGCTTCCCGATTGCTCACAGCGGCCTTTGCGTGTGCCTGAATGTCCGCAAAGACAGCTTCATGCAGAACACGGGCTTCCAAATTATGAGAGTCACAGGCTTTCGCACCATATTTCCGATAAGTGCTGCAACAATAAAAGGTCTGATCCAGAACACTGTTACGTTTGCGCCTGTGCTCAACCTTGACTAACATCGTTCTGCCGCAGTCTGCACAGCGGACGATGCCTTTGAAGATATTGTCGTAGTCGGTCTTATCGCACATAAAGCAGCCGGAACGGCTGTAAAGGATTCGCTGCACGTTCTCCCAACGGTCTTGTGGGATGATTGCTTCATGTGTATTCGGAACGATAGCGCGTTCTTCAAACGGAATATAACGCCGCTTTTTGGATTTCATGGACACGGTGGGCTTGGCTTCGTAGATGATGTGTCCGGCGTAGACTGGGCTGTGCAGAACCTGACTGATATAGGCACTGTCCCAATCATACATCTTTTCATCATCAATAAAGCGGCCAAACATCTCTTTCTTGTAGTAACACGGCTTCAAGACTTTTTCATCGTGGAGCCGCTTGGCGATGCGGTGAAGCCCCAGTCCTTCCTCTGCCATTGAATAGATATACTCAACAACGGGGGCGGTGTTCGGGTCGATCACAAGGTGATTGTGGTCGGCAGGGTCTTTCTGGTAGCCAAACGGTGCGCCGCTGGAGATATACTTTCCGCTTTTCTTGCGTGTCCGAAGGGCACTCTTGATTTTTCGGGAAGTGTCTTTGGCGTACATTTCATTGATGATGTTTCGGAACGGGGCAATATCCATCTGAGATTGCTCGTTGGAATCATAACCATCGTTGATTGCAATATAGCGGACACCGTGCTCAGGAAAGAAGATTTCCATATACGTTCCGGTTTCGATGTGGTTGCGTCCAAGTCGGGACTGGTCTTTGGTAATGACTGTTGCCACCTTTCCTTCCCGGATATCATCCAGAAGTTCCTGAAAGGCAGGGCGGTCAGAGTTCGTACCGCTGTAACCATCATCGACATAGTACTGGCAATTCCCGAAACCGTTGCGTGTGGCATACTCCATAAGCATCGCCTTTTGAGTGCGGATGCTCAGGCTTTCGCTGTTTGAACCGTCATCTTTTGACAGCCGGCAGTATAAAGCAGTTGCTTTTTTGTCCTTTTCCATGTGTACCTCCATAATGGAAAAGAGACCTCATCAATCACATTGTAGCGGATGCTGCGTGATGATGCAAGCCCTTTTCCGCAGTAAAACGTCCAATTAGCCAGCGGCGAGATACGATTCGGCAGTTTTACGAATTTCTTCTTCCGCAAGCCGCTGAAAAAGCGTATTCATCGGCACATTGCCGATATAATGGCGTTCCACGATCAGGCGCACGGACTTCGGACTTCTCGGCGCACGTTTGCGTGTAGTGGGCTTCTTCTCAGATTTTTCTTTGTTCAAGGGCAGACCTCCTCATTCATGTGGTGCAAATACGGAAAGGAATGGATGGATTCTATTCGTTTTTCTCTTTTTGTTTTATTACGTTGGTTAGGTGAAAGTTTTCTTTGATACAGTCTTAAAGGCTGCTATACTGCATAGGAAAAATATCTTTTGTGGATGCCATTAAGAATCCGTATCACAGAATCGTGATTTTGGCGGTTCTTGAATCGTGAAAAACGCAGAACTATTCAACATTTGAAATTTTCACAAAGATGTGATTGGGCGAAGAAAACCGCGTTCGTCTGCGCTCAATCAATCCCGCAGCGTCCAATTCCTTAAGCGCACTGGAAACACTGACCGTGCTGCGCCCTAGCTGCTCAGCCAAAGAGCAAATCGTAAAAATGACAAACACGAAACCACGTTCATCTATCCAGAGATTTTTCTGCGAGAGCGTGGCACGGTCGAGCAGCAGCACATAAGTCATTTTTGCAGTCTGGCTCAGGTCAAGTTCCAAAAGGAAGCGTGGGTATGGGAGAAACGGCGGCAGCAGAGTTTGCGTGGTAAGATATTCTGAAATGTTGATCACCTCCAGCTGAAGCAGAAATCAGAAACAAAGAGTATGTAACGAGAATTGGTGGGTTCCAATTCTCCAGTCGCAGAAAAGCACGAAACAAGTGCTCAACTGCGTTAATAAGTTAAGGTCTCCCATATTGGTCCTCGACTTCCCTAGGAGTGGGGAATCGTCCGGCGGCGGACTTGCACCGCACCATTGGCATTTCAGCCACCCCGTCTTCGTTATAACCGGGCTGCGAGTTACAGAAGTACCTTTTGTGAAGTGCCGGACGATTGAACTATTCACTTGTCAAGGAACGTATGGAAGATTTCTGGACTTTGACGGACGAAAACCATCCTTCTACTTGGTAGCCGATGAAAAAGGTCATTTCGTAGCATTGAAAGCAATCTTGTAAACAAAATGTCATAATAGTCCGAGAATGGTCTTGAAAAAGATGCCCTACACTTGGTAGGCATCGAGAACGCCTGTTTCGTAGCATTGGTGAGAAACTTGTAATTGAATTGTAATTCTTGAGACCAAATCTCCGCTTTTGAAAAAATCCTCTCAATAGGTAGGCAACGAAAACAGCCCAAAGACAACCATCTTTTTGAGAATTAACAAAAAGGTCACAAATGACCGACTTTCAAAGAGGCGCTTCTACTATTAACAGAAAAAGTGGCCTAAAACGGGGGGTGTTGGAGAAAATTTCTGCCTTAAAAGTACGCCTCTACTCACTAGCCAGCGAGAATAGCCAAAAGCCAGCAAAAAACAAATGAATTATGTATTTCTGCCACTGATTGCAACGGCATATCGGTGACAGAAAGATCGTTTAGAGCGATTCTTCGCGGTTTGGGGTGGTGGAAATCGTTTTGTGGTTGGACTTTTTCTGCTGAAGCTGCTCCAGCTGTTTCAGCACTGATTCCTTCTCCGGGGTCTTGCCGCCCGGTGCGGAAAGCTGCTGCTTATTCAGCACCATGTCGATATACTTGCGGATATTTTTCAGGGCGGAGATGTCCGGCTGCAAGGTTTCCAGTTGGGTGTGCAGCTCTGCGCTGCTGGATTGCAGCGCAGAAAATTCGGCATCCAATGCCGAAAAATCTACCGCTGTGCTGCCGTTCAGTTTCATCAGAGTGCGGACAGCTTTATTAAAGGTGTCCAGCTCCTCTTTGTGCTGGGCGGCATAAGCGTCCTTGGTCAATTTGAAGTTCTTCTTCATAAAAGTGTCATGGATGGGTTTCTGCTTGGCATGGGCGGCGGCAGCGTCCCTAATCTGGGCGATTGCCCGCATACGGTTTTCGTTCTGTTTCAACTGTCTGCGGAGAGGGGCGGTGATCTGGTTCAAATTTGAGATAGCGGTGTCCAAATCCTCGATGGTGTTCAGGGAATGAGCTTTCAGGTAGTCCACCGCCTGCCGAATCTCCTCAAAGTCCCGGACAGTGCATTTCAGTTTTGCCTTGCCAGACCAATCGCTGCGCTGCTCGTTGCGGAGATTGAAATAGTCCATCAGAAGGTCGGACAGCGTGGGTTCCTTGGCTTTTTCCAGAGCGTCCAGAAGAAGCTGCTTCTTTTCGTTCAGGTCTGCGATCCAGCGTTGCAGTCCACGGATGGCACTGCGGATGGACTGCATCAGGCTGTTGGCGGCTTGAATATCTCGGTTCAGGTTGCCGAGAAAGGTTTCCACTCCACGCTTTTCCATCTGGTGTGCGGCGGGGCCGAGATGCACGGTCGGTATCTGCTGGATGCCCTGCCGTTCAAAGGAGCGCAAGTCAACACGTTCTGGTCTGCCAGCTGCTTCCAGATAGCGGTTGGTGATGGTTTCCCAGCTATGCCGCCAGATTTCGGCGTACTTCTGGTCGTTCCAGTCTACAGTGTTTTCCTTGTGGCACTTCCAGTTGCCGGAAGGAAGCTGAATGCGCTCACCGTTTTCGTCAAGGTCGTATACCTTTCGGGCTTTCGGGAGCCACTCGCCGTGTTCGTCCATTGCCCGGATGGTCAGCAGAATGTGGGCGTGTGGGTTGCCATCTCCCTTGTCGTGAATGGCAAAATCGGCAATCATGCCCTTGGAAACAAACTGCTCCTGACAAAACTCTTTTATCATGGACAAATACTGCTCTTTCGGCACCTCCACCGGGAACGCCAGCACGATGCGCCGGGCAAGCTGGGAGTTCCACTGGTTCTCCACGGCTTCCACGGCGTTCCAGAGGGTTGCCCGGTCTGCATATCCGGGCGGCGCATGGGACGGCAGCATGATCTCAGCGTGGACAAGCTCTTTCTTCTTGTTGTAGAATTTTGTTTTCTGGTCGTACTCGCTGAACAGCCGTTCGCCGCTTTGATAAGCGGCCCCGGCAACAGCGGACTGTCCTTGGCTGCGCTTGACGATGGTGATTTTGAAATGCGGACACGGAATAGGCATCACCTCCAAACAAAAAGACCGCCCAGCAAGATTGCTCTTGATGAACGGTCTGGAATCGTATTCGGTTTTGCTCGCCGCCTTGGAACGGAGTGCTGTGCGCTTCGCTCTCAGGCGGGAGCCGCAAAAGGATAGCTGCAAAGCAGCGCAAGGAAAATGCAGTTTTCCTTGGGATGGAATCGGGCTGGCGCACAAACGCCAGCTTCGATTTCATCGAGCCGTCTGCAAGACCGCAATTTCACCGGAACGGTGTATAATTGCGCCCTATTACAATAGGGTTGGGACCGGATATGGTAGCCAGCCATATTCCATTCCAACTCGTACCTAAGTTACAATAAGAGAGTAATCGGCTGACGCATTGCGCCCTGGGCAGTTACGCCCGCAACAAAGACAGTTCGCCATCTCTCTTGTTGTAGCATTCGTTTTAAGCAGGTTGAGCCACCGCCAAGCGGAGCGTTCGTGTCACCCAATAGATTGAATCGGCAACGAGTAAAGATGGATTCCGGTTGCAAATACAAAAAATGGAGGAAAGATCATGAACGCAGTAGGCATTGACGTTTCCAAAGGGAAGAGCATGGTTTGTGTTATGCGCCCCTTCGGAGAAGTGGTACTCGAACCTTTTGAAGTTTTACATACCGCCCAGAACCTGCACGATCTGGCGGAGAAGCTCAAAGCTCTGGACGGAGAGACCCGCGTTGTTCTGGAAGCCACCGGGAATTACCACAAACCGGTTGCTTTCGTTTTACACGATGCGGGCTTATTTGTTTCCGTAGTCAACCCTGTTCTAATTCACGACTACGACAACAACAGTTTAAGACGTGTCAAGACGGACAAAAAAGACGCTGTTAAAATCGCCAACTATACGCTCGACAAGTGGACACGGCTGCGGCAGTACCTTCCAGAAGATGATACCCGGCTGGCTTTGAAAAATTGTTATCGCCAATACCAGCAGGCCGTAGCGATTCGTACTATGCTGAAGAATAATCTGATTTCATCTCTTGACCTGACCTTTCCAGATGCAAATAAATTGTTTTCAAGCCCCGTGAAGAACAATGGGTGCGAGAAATGGGTCGATTTTATTGGAGACTTCTGGCACAGCGAGTGCGTTTCAAGTCTTTCTGCGAATGCTTTTGCCAAAAAATATCTGAAGTGGTGCCAGAAACACGGATACGTTTTCACTCGTTCAAAATCGGACGAGATCTATGCCTGTGCCGTTAATTCCGCTTCTCTTCCGAAATCGCCCACCTCAAAACTCCTTATCCAGCAACAGGTCGCTCAATTGAAAGCCGTATCTCAGTCAGTTGCTGCATTCCGGCAGGAAATGCTTCGCCTCTCTCAGCAGCTTCCTGAATTTGACACCGTGATGGAAATGTACGGCGTCGGCCCTTCTCTCGGCCCTCAGCTGATGGCCGAAATCGGAGATGTCCGCCGCTTTTCCTCCAAGAAATCTCTCATTGCTTTTGCGGGAATTGAGCCGCAGCCAAACGACTCTGGCAAGGTCGTTGGGAATGACAAAGGAATCAGCAAAGTTGGTTCAGCAGTTTTGCGAAGAACACTTTTTCTGATTATGACTGTTATTTTGCAAACACAGCCACAGGATGAACCTGTTTTTCAGTTCATGAACAAAAAGCGCTCAGAGGGAAAGCCCTACAAAGTTTACATGATGGCTTCGGCCAACAAGTTCTTACGAATCTACTACGCTAAAGTGAAAGCTGTAATGGACTCCGAACGCTCACAGTAAGCATGGATATTTGTTTTTGGACGTAATTTCCTCTTGAGCCTGAGCTAAATCCAAAGAACCACTTAGCTGGCGCAGCGAACCCTTGACAAACCGAAGCATTCAAATGCTATCCTGATTTTGCGGGGGCTGGCTGGGCTTGCTTTGCTATCCCCTCCGTCGCCCTCGCTGTGTTTTGACTAGCATTTGAATGCTGTTTGTCATGGGCAGCGGTTGGTTGGCGAATTTTCTTATTTTAGGGCTTGACTTTTATTAGCAGGTCTTTATTCTAAAGGGTTTTGGACGTTGCTGCGTTCGTGAACGTCATGCACCATCTTTGCAAGCGCCAGCACGACTTCAGGCTGGCGGAACGAGATTTTCAGCAGTTCCATCACCTGATCATCGGTCAATTCTCCCGGACAGACCAGAAAACTTTCCAGCATTCCGGCACGAGTGCAAAGACGATGCACGCGCTCTTTTCGGTTCAGCTCTGACATCTGGCGTTCAAGAATTTTCTCTCGGTGCTGACAAGAGCGCAGCTTCTGCTCTGCCTTGGCTTTTTCGCTGCGGAGATAGGCTAGGTCGGTTTTGGGTTGGGTCATGGCATCACGCTCCTTTACAGCATTAGTGACATTCGATATTTTTGTTGGTTCATGGTACACTACACATAATCAATATGGATAATCTCTCGCTAAAACTGTCATAATCCATTGGAAAAGTGGCGAGCGAAAACATGGACGCTGTTACGATCATTTTCTTAAAGTAAACAGAAAGTAGAGAAGTAAATGAAGGACTCTACAAATCGTAGGTGGAAATAAATCGGAAAACGTGATATGGATTGAGACAGTTCAAGAGAAAGGACAATCGACATGGATAGTCAAAAATTTGGTACGTTCATCTCGGAATTAAGAAAGGAAAGGGGGGTGGACACAACTGGAACTTGCACAAAAGCTAAATGTTACGGATAAAGCAGTTTTAAAATGGGAGCGGGGAGTTTCCCATAGTTAAAGATACCACACCAAATATGATGAACCCACGCTTATACACTACCAGCTATAATAAACCGCAAGGACAGCAATTTGATGATACTGCTGTCCTTTCTTTTATAAAATTGCAGTACACATAAAAAAGCTGTAAAATGATAAATATATTTGTCCTTGTAACATTTCACGGACATTTGCCTGTTATACTATCTGCAAAAAGCAAAGGAAGTGAGGATATGAAGCAGATTTTAATTGTCGAGGACGACAGTTTTTTGAATAAGATGTTGGCCTATAACCTAACCGCAGACGGCTACGGCGTGACTTCTGCCCTAAATGCCAGAACCGCAGCCGAAGCCATCCGCCAGCGGGAATTTAATTTAGTGCTGCTGGACATCAACCTGCCGGACGGGAACGGTTTTGAACTGTGCAAGCTGATAAAGCCCCAGCACCCGGATACCATCGTGATTTTCCTGACCGCCAACGATCAGGAGAGCGACCAGATACGGGGCTATGAGGTGGGCGCGGTGGACTACATCACAAAGCCCTTTGTGATCGGGGCCTTGCAGCGGAAAATCAAAGCCATGTTCGCCATGCTGGAACACCACAAACCGGCCAAGGACATTTACGACGACGGGCGGCTGTTTCTGGACTTCTCGGAACAGACGGCTTCCTTAAATGGCAAGCCCCTGACCCTATCCCCGATGGAGTACAAAATGCTGAACCTGTTCCGCAAAAATCCCCGGCAAGTGCTGACCCGTGGGCAGCTTTTGGAAAAGCTGTGGGATATAGACGAAAGGTTTGTAGACGAACACACCCTGACAACTTCTATCAGCCGGATTCGCAGCAAGATTGAATCCGACGGCGGCGCGCCCTACATCAAGACCGTTTACGGCATGGGCTATCAATGGACGGGAGGCGAGGCAAAATGAAGTTTCAAAACCTCTCGGTAAAGCGGCTGTTTGGCCGGGTGGCAATAGGGTTTGCCCTCTCCATGTCCGGGATCACCATAGCCCTTTTTCTTGTGACAAAACAGACGGCGGTGCTGCTGACGGGCGGGGCGCTGCTGTTGTGCGCCCTTGTAGGGATTTTTGTACTGACGCAGGCGTTTGGAAAACGGTTATCACAGTTTACCGCTGACCTGTGCCAGACCTTAGACCACATGATTGCCGGAAATGAAGCGCCCCAGCGGCCAGAGGACAGCGAAACCCAGCTTGCCAGAATCGGACACCGGCTGGCAAGGCTTTACCAGATCATGCAGGAGAACCGCCGCCGGGTGGACGAGGAACGGCAGGAGTTACAGACCCTTGTATCGGATATTTCCCATCAGGTGAAAACGCCGGTAAGCAATCTGAAAATGGCGACGGACACCCTGCTGGAAAAGCCTATGGCCGAGGCAGAGCGCACCGACTTTATCCGGGGAATCCGCAGCCAGACGGATAAGCTGGACTTTCTCTTTCAGGCCCTTGTGAAAACCTCCCGTCTGGAAACAGGCGTGATCCAGTTGGACAAGAAACCGGGCCGCCTCTTTGATACCGTGGCACAGGCCATGAGTGGGATCGTGTATGCAGCGGAGAAAAAGGAAATCGCCGTGTCCGTGGACTGCCCGGAGGATTTGACCGTTTCCCATGACAGCAAGTGGACATCGGAAGCCCTCTTTAACCTGCTGGACAATGCGGTGAAGTACACCCCGGCAGGCGGGAAAATCGCTGTGTCTGTGGTGCTGTGGGAAATGTATGTGGAAATCAAAGTGACCGACACTGGCAAGGGCATTTCCGAAAGCAATCAGGCCGCTATCTTCCAGCGC
The DNA here is from genome assembly GCF_049545105.1 of Faecalibacterium hominis (ex Afrizal et al. 2022). Taxonomy (NCBI): domain Bacteria; kingdom Bacillati; phylum Bacillota; class Clostridia; order Eubacteriales; family Oscillospiraceae; genus Faecalibacterium; species Faecalibacterium hominis (ex Afrizal et al. 2022). The sequence continues at coordinate 2,956,572 of NZ_CP186860.1, forward strand.
TTCTATCGTGAGGAAGAAGTACACGAACAGCAGGGTGTGGGCATTGGCCTGTATCTGGCCCGCGAGATCGTAACGCGGCAGGGTGGCTATATCAAAGTGGTTTCGGAGCCGGGCAAGGGTTCGGAATTTTCCATTATGCTTCCCTTGCGTTGAGAGAAACTTTCTGCTTCGGGTCAAGTTGGCCCGAAGTGCAGAGATAAAATGAAATGTCCGAGCGTTGTAACATTTCACCTCAATTTTCAATGAATTTTTTTAGCCGCTGTAACATTTCGCGGACATTTGGGTTTTACAATACACTCATCAACAGGTAGGAAGCCTTGAAAGGAGTTTTGAATATGAGCGTTTTACAGACGATTGACCTGAAAAAGTATTACGGTACAGAACCGAACATTACCCGCGCCCTTGACGGCGTAAATTTCTCCGTGGAGGACGGCGAGTTTGTGGCTGTTGTGGGAACCTCTGGTAGCGGCAAGTCCACCCTGCTTCACATGATGGGCGGGTTGGACACTCCCACCAGCGGAACCGTGATTGTCCGAGGCGAAGAACTGGCAAAGAAGAACGACGAGCAGCTTACCATCTTTCGCCGCCGCAACATCGGCTTTATCTTCCAGAACTATAACCTTGTTCCCATCCTGAATGTGTATGAGAACATTGTCCTGCCGGTGGAGTTGGACGGGGACACGGTGGATCAGAAGTTTTTGGACGAAATTGTTCACCTACTGGGGCTGGAAGATAAACTGAAAAATATGCCGAACAATCTATCCGGCGGACAGCAGCAGCGTGTGGCTATCGCCCGCGCCTTGATTACCAAACCGGCTATCGTGCTGGCGGACGAACCGACCGGCAATCTTGACAGCAAGACCAGCACTGAGGTGCTGGGGCTTATCAAGCGCACCAGTGCGGAGTTCCGGCAAACCGTTGTGATGATTACCCACAACAACGATATTGCCCGTCTTGCAGATCGGATTGTCCGCATTGAGGACGGCAAAATTGTGGAATAAGTAGGGGTGGCAGACTATGACATGGCCTTTTGAAAATGATACCAGTAACATTGAAAAGAAACTGGCAAAGCGCAGTTTGCACCATGAACGGCAGCGTAATTTATTTGCAATCATTGCTCTTGTGCTAACTGCATTTATGATAACTGCGACATTCAGTATTGGTTTTAGTTACTTTGAAACCTACCAAATGCAACAAATTCGGTTAATGGGAACTACCGCTGATGTCGGAATCACAAATGTAACAGAAAATCAGTTGGTTGACATTTCAAAATCAAACCTTGTCCTTGACGTAGGTATACAGCAGCGTTTAGGCAGTGTTGATACAGAGCAACTGCAAAATGCGAGATTAGGTATAGTTTGGATAGATGATACCGAGTGGGAACACCACCGTCTTCCTACTATATCAGGTGTTGTAGGAAATTACCCATCAAGTAAAAACGAAATTATGCTACCTACATGGGTGCTTGAACAGATGGGCATTTCTGATCCGCAAATAGGGATGGAGATTGTGTTGTCGTACCAAATTGGCGATAGCTATAATTATGTCTCAGACACCTTTTTGCTGTCGGGCTACTATACGGACTACATTCCAATGCGCACAAATAATCGTGGTTATGTTTATGTTTCATCCGCTTTTAAGGATAGCTTAAATGTATCACTGGATAATAGTGTTACGGCAATGATCCGTTTTCAAGGCAATGATAATGCTGACAAAAACTGTGAAAGATTGCGGCGTGAGATTGACTTTACAGAAGGGCAAACATTTGAAATTGCACCATTAGAACAGGCAAATGGTGGAACTATTATTTTAGCTGTAATAATTTTAGCAGTTTTTATATCCTTTAGCGGCTATCTGCTGATTTATAATATTCTTTATGTCTCTGTCGTAAAAGATGTGCAATTCTATGGCCGTCTTAAAACGATTGGAACGACCCAAAGGCAGATAAAAAGAATTATCTATAAGCAGGCAATCAGAATCTCTTGTATTGGTATTCCGATTGGTCTGTTACTTGGTGCGGTTGTTTCCTTTGGCATTGTTCCTTACTTCCTGAATATGATGTATTCAACAAATTCTGATGTGGGAACAAAAGTATCTTTTTCGCCGTTTATTTTCATAGGAGCGGCCATATTTACGTTCATTACCGTTATGATTGCAAGCATGAAGCCCGCCAAAATTGCCGGAAGTGTTTCACCAATAGCAGCACTCCAATATACAGCAGCCAGCACAAAGAGCAGCGCCAGAAATTGTAGCAAAATGAAGTTGTCCAGAATGGCATGGAACAATGTCTTTCGTAATGCTAAGAGTACAACCCTTGTTTTTGCATCGCTTTTTTTCGGCCTTTCCTTGTTCCTTGTCGTCACAGGGCTATTACATGGTTTAAGCCCGGAGAATTATGTGAGCCAATGGGGAGTAAGCGATTTTGCACTCACATATAGTATCCACGAAAGAGAAGATTTAATTTCCAGCGAAATGGTTTCAGAGATTGGTCAGCTTGACGGCATTGAGAATTTGAGGTTGACCTATGCACCTTATCCTCAAGTAGCAGCAGATGTTGTATATGACGATGCTGTATTTCACGAGTTTCTTGCGTCATTAGACGGAGTAAACGGCATTGATTTTTCTGATCCGGCAAAATTAGAAAATTATCAGCAAAACTTTTTTAGCGGGGTTTTTGGAATTGACAGTGCATATTTGGAAGAAATCAATAAAACCTTAAACTTGCCTATTGACACGTCTGCCTTTGAACAAGGAAAGGTTGTGCTGCTGTCCAAAACAGTAGAAGGCCTTATTCAGCCAGGGCAGGAAATAACAATCCAGACGCAGAACGGACAGCATTCCTTTATTGTAGCGAACGGTTATTTGAATGAAGGGTTTCGAGCAGGAGGAGGCAATGAGAGAGGGACGGCTCCTGATTTGTATATTAGTCAAACAGCTTTGAAAGAACTCTTTCCGCAATATAGAGTGTTCCGCGTGGCCTTTGATACGGATGGTCAACATGACGAAAGTATACTGCAAGAATTAAAGCAAATCACCGCATCACAAGCTAACATTGATATTATATCCCGATATGAACGGCGAGAAGAAATGCAGGAATATCTCATTACAGCAAAGGTTTTAGGAACAGGGTTGTCCGTGATCCTGCTGCTTGTTGGTGTCATGAACTTTGTCAATACAATGGTTGTCAATGTAAATACTCGGCGCTATGAATTAGCTGTTCTTGAAAGCATTGGAATGACAAAGCGACAAATCAAACGAATGCTATTTATGGAAGGTTTCTATTATTGGGGCGTTTCCCTTTCCCTTGCAGTCACCATTGGAACAGCAATCTTCATCTTGCTATATATGATTTTTAGTAAAGTGGCCTATTATGCTGTTTTCTCCTATCCATTTATCCCACTGGTGCTGGTGTCTGGACTGGTGTTGCTAATCTGCCTTATTGTGCCTATATGGGTCTACAAAACTGACGTTAACCTTCCAGTTGTGGAGCGATTGCGGTTGACAGAGTGAGTTTAATCAAATAGCAAAACATCCTTAGATCAATCATATCGAAGCGGAGCAGATTTTAGCTGCTCCGCTTCTTTAGTATTTTTCAAAAAATTCTTTTGAAATGTCCGAGCTTTGTAACAATTCAGCCTGTTTTTCTGTCGAAATCAAAGGCACCTCGGACATTTATAGTTCTTCCAAAAGTTTGATGATAATATTACCATTCATGGAAGAAGCAATCTGTTATTACAATAATGCGAAATTGACGATAGTGCCATCATTAAATTGGGCTTCCACCCGGTTGGTGTCCATGTTGTAGCGGCAGGAAAGCGCTTTTTGAGAGTGATTATGGTCGAAATACTGATTTCGTTTCATTTGAATTGCTCCTTAAATGATTTTTGGATTTGATTTTCAACGAGATGAGGTCTCTTTTTCCTTTCTCTTAAGTCACCCAACCGCACTGTCCTGCATCGGTTGCACAGATCAGACTCTCCACATCTTTCCGCTGCATGAGCTTTTTCAGGATTCCGAACTGCTTTTTCGTGCTGGCGGACACCTGATACTGCCAATGTTCCGGCAAAATCGGAAGATCATCATACTTCCACTTTGCATACTTTTCATCATAGGCTTCCGGCTGGGAAAGTTCCACCAGATGCCCCACACACCAACTGACAAGGTAGCCATTGCCCTCCATATAACCGTCCCCGCGCTGATCTGCCCCGATCACTTTCGAGAGACTCATGGCAACCGAGGGCTTTTCCGCTAATACAAGCTTCATTCGATACTGCTCCTTTCGCAAAAAAATTAGCAGCCAGGCACCGAAGCGCATGACTGCTATGTAAGGAACGGTATTCTGTTTTAGGTCTACAAACTGGGGCTTTTATGATCTTGCCACAGCTTATCAGTCTATGCACGTCAACTGTTGAAACCGCCGTGTACCGAACGGTACGCACGGTGGTGTGAGAGGACGGCGGCTAGTCACCGCCTCCTACTCGCTTGTGCCCATGTTTCGGCCCTCCACATCATCACTCCGCGCATGCGTTGTGCCTCGCCGCAACGCATTCTGCCCCTCGCTGACTCATCGCCAGGCATCGCTGATGGTGTTCGTCTGCCCATCCTCACTTCTGCAGTATCTGCTTTTCGTTCTCCTGCACACGCCGCTCGAGCGCTGTATACTGCCGGAGCTCGTCCTCGGTAAATCCCCGGAACTTCGCCTGCTCGTAGTCACGCTCCGCGGCCGCGATATCCTGCAGCACCGCATCCGACGCCGGCAGCAGCTCGAGACGAATCATCCGCGGCTCGCGTTTTTTCTTCGTCATTCCGTTCGCGTCTGCATCCTGTGCCTCGCCACGCTTTCCGAAAAGACCGGTCGCCTCGGCTATTTCCGCCGCTTCACGTCGTTTCCTCGGCACGTCGACCACTTCGAGCATCCCGCGTGAGACCAGCTTCTGCAGCGCGGCGCGCAGATCCCCGCGGCTCATATGCATCAGCTCCGCGAGATCCTTCCGGCTCAGCGCCTTTCCGGCATCCTTTCGATCAGTCGCCTCCACGGCATCTTCCCGCGCAGGCATCTGCGCTTCAGCCCCTCGAGTGAGCGCCTTTCCCGCGTCCTTCCGATACAGCAGCAGCGACAGCTCCGCCAGCGTCATATCATACTTCAGCGCCACCGACTCGAGATAGCGCTCGAGCAGCTTCCGGTCGCGGTACTTCTCCACGATGATCCCATCCTCCGAAATCACCTCCTGCAGCGCCTGGCTCCGCTCCTCACCGAGCTTCTGCGTCCCCGGAATCGTCGCCGGGAACACGAAACCATCCTTCGCCGCATCCACTAGAAAATGATAGACCTGCAGCCGCTTCCGCTCATACGCATCCTCATCCAGCACATGCTTGAAGAAGTCGTTGTAGCACTCGAACATCGCGAGTTTCATCTCCACCGTCCGCGCGAAGCTGATCTTCTGATTCACCAGCGAACCCTTCGTCTTCACATAATAGTAGACCGGCGTCCGCAGCGCATAGAACGTCGTCGCATAGCGCACATACTCGAGATTAAACAGAAAATCCTCGCACCAGCTGAGCTTCGCATCCATCCGGATCCCGTGCGCCTCCACAAGCGAGCGCCGGTACAGCTTATTCCACAGCACCCCATAGTAGTAGTCCGCCGGGTTCTCCATCATGAAGCCAACGAACGCTTCACGCCCGATCACCTGGTCCGCGTCGATATCCCCCTTCCGCGACACCATCTCTCCGACGACACGATAGAAATCCGCGATCACCATGTCGCAGCCCGTCTCCTCGGCCGCCCGCACCATCAGCTTCGTCGCATCCGCCGTCAGCCAGTCATCACTGTCCACGAACTGCAGAAACGTACCCCGCGCCCGCGCGATCGCCTGGTTTCGCGTATCCGACACCCCCGTATTCTCCTTATGCACGACCACCACGCGCGCATCCGCCCGCGCATATCCGTCGCAGATCTCCCCGGACCGATCCTTACTTCCATCATCCATGAGGATCAGCTCGAAATCCCGAAACTCCTGATTCAGAATACTGTCCACACAGCGCGCGAGACTCTTCTCCGCGTTATACACCGGCACGATGATACTGACCTTCGGCTCCATAGGCACCTCCATCAAAAAACTACTTCTAGTTGTACCATAAAACCCTCCCGTTGACACTCGTATATTTCTGCTCACTTTTCCCGGGCCAATGTCTCGGCCCTCCGCCTGCTCACTCCGCGCCCACGCGTCCGCACCCTCCACCTTCTCACGTCGCGTCCACCCATTCGCACTCGTTGCCTTTATCGCGCCCATGCCTCCGCCCACTACCTCCTCACGTCGCATCGAAGCACCAATTCCCTCATGAAAATGTCATATTACAGCATAAATTCGCTCATGAAAGTGTAATGAAGCACGGATTATTCCCTCATGAAAGTGGCAAAATACTGAAAAGAACGCTCATAAAAGTGGCAGAGCACGGAAATCTGAGAGGAAAAAGAAGGTGCCATGGTGTTAAATTATTCTTATGATATTTCCGCTTCCTGATGATTTTTTTGAATTATCTTAACTTTAATATCGAAACTTAACTTAAAACAAGTTATAATACAAAAATAGAGTTAAATAGAAGGAGAACATATGGAATATCTCTATAAAGTTCTGGGAATTAAAGCGACAGTTCAGCGCGCAGAGTTTGACCATCTGCCCAATTATATAGCTGTAAGGTATCGTTTACAGAAGGTATCCATGGATGGACAGAAAGTGATTTTTCTTTATCCAAAGACAGAGTTGGAGCAGATCGAAGTGCTGAAAAAGCATATTGCCCGTATACAGAAAAAAGAGAACCTGCCTGTCGTGCTGGTGCTAAACGAACTCAGTTATCGTCAAAAGGAATATCTGCTTCGTGAAAAGATCCCGTTTATCGTAGATGGAAAACAAATCTATCTGCCGTTTATGAGCGTGTATTTGCAGGAGCGGTGCGATGCGGAGAAGCAGCCAAGAGAAGATCTGCTTCCGTCGGCGCAGCTGCTTTTATTGCATTTTATTTACGGCGGCACGAAAGAACTGCCGTCGAGCCAGGCAGCGAAGGATTTAAAGCTGACAGCTACGTCTATATCGAGAGCATCGAGACAGCTGGAGGAGATGGGGCTGTTGCAGATAAAGAAAGCTGGTGTGCAGAAAATTCTGCTGTCCGAAGATCCGCCGGAAGTGCTGTTTCAGAAAGCGGAAGAGACTCTGTTGAATCCGGTAAAGCGAACGGTCTATGTTCCGAAGGAGTATATTGGGGCGGATATGCTGGTAAGCGGATATTCGGCACTGGCAGAATATTCGATGCTGAGCGCACCAGCCGTCGAGTGCTATGCGACAGATAAAATATCTCAATGGAAAAACGTTATGACAAACAGACTTCAGGATTCGAAGACTCAGGTGGCGGTAGAAATGTGGAGATACGATCCTCGGATTTTAGCTACTGGACATAGCGTTGACGCGCTCTCGCTGGCTCTGACATTAAAAGATGATACAGATGAACGTGTTGAACAGGCAGTGGAAGAACTGCTGAGCGAAGTATGGAGAAAGATAGATGGTAGGAAAATATAAAGTAGTCACGCTCTGTGGCAGCACCCGCTTCAAAGAGCAGTTCATGGATGCCCAGAAGCGGCTGACGCTTGCGGGTTATATCGTCATCAGCGTCGGGCTCTTCGGCCACGCCGGCGATCAGGAAGTCTGGGACGGCATGGACGAAGGAACCCTCTCGAAAACGAAGGAAATGCTCGACGACATGCACAAACGGAAAATCGACATGGCTGACGAAATCTACGTCATCAACGTCGGCGGCTACATCGGTGACAGCACCCGCTCGGAAATCCAGTACGCCGAAGAGCACGGGAAACCGGTCCGGTACTACCAGAACATCCGTAAATAGGAGATGCTGAGTCAGCTTTCGGAGGCGAGACAGGATATCGCAGATGGAAAGTGCAAAACCGGCGCCCAGGTAGCCGAGAACCTGGGAAAAAAGTACGGATTTATATAAAGACAGCCGAAATCAGGCGTATGATGTGAAAAATTTTGTCGTAGAACAGTGCTATGATCATAGTGCAGAAAACCATCTGCAGCATATAGACAGGAGGAACGGATTATGAATACAAAGCAGATCATCGGCTTTCACAACCCGGATGAGGAATACGGATATTTGAGTAACTGGTATCGGTCGGATTTCGAAAAGGACGGCATCCGGTTTTCATCCATGGAGCAGTACATGATGTACCAGAAGGCGCGCTGCTTTCGGGACGAGAAGGTCGCCGCAGAAATCCTGAAAACCGATGACGTCGGCCGCATCAAGGAACTGGGCCGCCAGGTTTCAAACTATGATGAAAGCAGATGGAACGGCATGCGCCAGATCCTCGTCTACGAAGGCCTCCTCGCAAAGTTTGAGCAGAACGAAGACCTGAAGGCTCAGCTCAAATCCACCGGCGACGCCATCCTCGCAGAGTGCGCCGTCAAGGACCACATCTGGGGCATCGGCTTATCGATGAAGGACCCAGATCGACTCGACGTGAAAAAGTGGCACGGAACGAACCTGCTGGGGTATGCACTCATGATCGTACGAGAACGGGTGTGAAGGGCGAAAATCCAGATACCAATATAAATACGTATTTGATGATTTATAGATATGAATAAATGCAGATCAAAATGCGCAGAATATGAGCACTTATAGACATTTAATCAACACTATATGAAAATATGCCTATTATTTTTGAGAGATGCTGGATGGTAAAATTCCGAGTTGTTGAGCTGTTCTTACTTTCTATTTTATCAGATATCGCCTACAGAGTCCATAGCTTCATAGCTCAAAACAGTTCACCCACCAACCATTTGGCTATGTAAAGGGGACGGCTTTTCAGCCGCCCCACCGGTCAACGCTGCGTTAATCAGACAGGTTCATCGTCCGATTCCGCTTCATAATCCTCGTTGACATCCACTTCTTCGTCCTCGTCACCATCATCCTCCGGCAGCTGGAGCGTATCTTCATCCTCATCGTGATAATCCGCATCCGGGTCCGGCTGATTTTTCTTGGACGCAGGCTTTACGCCCTTCATCTTGATATAGAGATAACCGCCGCCTGCCGCCAGTGCAATCAGCACGACCACACCCAGAAAGCCGGATGCGATCTTTGTGACCTTGTTTTCCTTGAGCTGTTCCGTGCCGGATGCCGCCGCTTCTTCTGCGGCTTTCTTGGCTTCTTCCTCGGCTTTCAGCCTGTCCTGTTCAGCCTGCGCCGCCGCTTCCTTTTCGGCGGTATAAGCGTCCGCATCTTCTTCCTCCATCAGAGCCAACAGGTCGGCTTCATCCACAAGGTTCATAAAATGGACGGTCTGCGCCCCTTTACTATTCCTGTCAATGACCAGATAGAATGTGTTGCCGGACTTCGACACCAGCGTAATGAACTGCTGACCACTGCCATCGGAATAATTGATGTGGTAATCGTCCACCAGTGTCAGGTTGCCCTCCGGGGTCAGAGCACCGGTTTCCTCATCGGTCACGGTGACTACATCTTCTTCATCGGTGGTAGAAGTCAGGACAGGCTGTTCCACTTCCTCCGTAGGCTCACCGCCATAGGCAAAAGCAGGAGCCGCCATGCCAGCGCACAGTGCCACCGACAACATCAGAGCACAGAACTTATTCATCATCTTCATTATCAGATTCCTCCTTGTTGAACGTAGCACCGACTGCGGACAACGCAGCCGGGGTCGGAGTGGAAGTTGCAGACTGGCGCAGCAGGGCGGCAAGCTGTTCCGGCGTAACCTTGGCGGTGCGCACCATCTCATTCACCTCGGCAGCTTCTGCTTCCTGAATCCGTCGTTCAAGGCTTTCAATGCGAGTGTTGATCTTAATGCGACGCTCCCTTTCCTTTTCCAGAGAAGCGCGCAGCTTATCGAGTTTTTCGCTCATGTTTTCCTCCAATCATTTTGAGAGCCGCCCGAAACCGGACAGATATTTCTGCCAGTAGGACGAGTGAATGTTTGCGTACTTGATGGGGTCGCCGGCGGACACCATCATCCCGTTTCCAAGGTAGATGCCCACATGACTTTTTCCCGGAGTATCATACGTTCCCTCGAAGAAAACAAGGTCACCGGGCTTTGCTTCGGCTTCGCTGATGTGCTGGCTCTTGTTCCACAGGCCGTTGGCGGTGGTGCGTCCCACATCGTAGCCGTTCTGGTTGTAGACCCAACAAACGTAGCCTGAACAGTCAAAGCCAGTTTCCGGGGTAGAGCCGCCCCACACATAGGGCGTACCCACATACTTTTGGGCTTCCTTGTAGATGGCGGCAAATTCCTCATCCGTCAAGGCTTCCGCTGGAACCTGATAATCAATGCCCGGCGCGCCAGAGCCATCGGAGCCACCGGGCGGCAGTCCACCTTTGAACAGATATGGCCGACCACCCAACGTATCCTGAAAGATCTCATAGCGTTTCCACTGGTCGTTGTCCAGTTCCTCCCGGATAACGACCTCCAGCCCTTTATTCACCAGCTTTGTGTGAAAAATTCGATACTCATAGGGGACTTGCACGGTGTAGGGGATGCCAGTAAAAATGTCGATCATCACTACCGTGCGGTACCGGGTCTGGACTTCCACCCATGTGGTCAGCTTGTATTGCTTGGCAAACGTCTCCTTGAGTTTTGCCTGTACCTCGCTGCGGGTGTAGTCGTCATAAAGAGTAGTCAGGAACGAAGTGAGCTGCCAAGGATCATGTTCAATAGCATCCAGATGGTATCGGTATTCGTCATAGCCGGGGTGGTCGGCGGGGGTGCGTTTGATTTTCTTATCCAGTTCCTTTTCCAGCTTCTTGTAGTCGGTTTCGGCTCCCCGGATGTCCCGGTCCTCTGCGGTGTAAATGGTCTGACCGGATACCTGCGTGGTGCCGGAAAACAGAATGGAACAGGACGAAAATGCCGACATGACCAGCAGCAAGAGCAAAAGAAAAACGCCCACGATCAAAAGAACGTGCGCGTTGCTTTTTGCAAAATTGGCAATGCCGTTGACTGCGGTGCTGACCACCGATCTTCCTTTGTCGATGACCTGCTCCACGCCGGATCGGGTGGCAGATGCACCGTTGGATGCCGCTTTGCCGCCTGCGGTCTGCGCCGCTGTGCCCGAATGGGCGGCGGCATAGTAACTTTGCCGAATGTCCTGTTTCTGCCGCCATCGGGAGAGCCAGTTGGAGCCGCCCTCGCCGGTGCCGGATGCGCCTGCATCTTGTGCCGCAGGCGGCTTCTGCACGGAAGATTTTGCGGTTTTGGCACCCTTCTTGCCCTGCATCTTGGCTTTCTTTTTCAGCTTTCTGGCGTAACGGCTCTTGGAAATATCGTGGGTAGTCTCGGCAGCTTTTTCGCCCTCGCTTAAAGCCTGCGTGCCCACATTGTCGTCCTCGTACTGATCAATCTCTCGATGTGCCGCAGACCGGGCGGCAGCAGCGGCATACATAGCACGTTTCTGCTGCTTTGTCATGCGGGATGCTTCATCCGGGGTTATCTCGGCTTTGCCAAAACGCAGATGCTGGGATTTCTCCGCAGCTTTGTCTGCATCCTGTTTCAGTTTCTGCTTTTTGGGCACCGACTGCTCCACTTTAGACTTTTTCGGAGGGGAGCGCGTAGCCGTGCGCTCCTTTTCCTCCTCGAATTTCAGCTTCGGCTGTTTCTCACTCATGCTTTTGCGCCTCCGCAACTTCGGAAAGGCGGGTCGTAAGGATGCGGTAGAGTTCAAGGTCTTTCGGGAAGTGGTCAACAAAGGGCAGGATCACGTTGCCGAAGAACAGCAGCCCTTCGCCCTCACCGGAGTGAGTGACGTAGGAAAGCTGATGGGGCGAAATGTTCAGCTGCTTCGCCAAAATCTGCCGGTCTCCGTTCGCTTGATTGAGCATATAAACGAAGTCCGAGTTCTCGAAAATGTTCGATACTTCGGGGCTTGCCAACAGGTCTTTGACGTTCTGCGTCAGGGCTGTCGGGATGCCACCCCACTTACGAAAACGCTTCCAAATTTCAACGCTGTATGCCGCAGTTTGCTCCTCTTTCAGCAAAAGGTGGAACTCGTCTGCATAGTACCGGGTGGATTTTCCGGCACTACGGTTGGCGGTGACACGCCCCCACACAGCATCCTGCACGATGAGCATACCGAGTTTTTTCAGCTGTTTGCCAAGCTGTTTGATGTCAAAACAGACGATGCGGTTATTGATATCCACGTTGGTGTGGTGGTTGAAAATGTTCAGACTGCCCTTGACGTAGATTTCCAGCGCAGCCGCCACATGGCGGGCTTCCGGTTCATCTTGCGTCAGCAGGGCGTTGTACAGATCTTCCAACAGCGGCATATTTTCCGGGGTGGGATTCTCGAAATACTTGCGATAGATCACATGGACGCAGCGGTCAATGACCGTCTTTTCCACTGGCTGCAAGCCCTCCTTGCCGCCCACCACCAGTTCGCACAGGGACAGTACAAAATCGGCTTTCAAAGCCAGCGGGTTATCCTCTTCCGAATAGTTGCTGTTGATGTCCATCGGGTTGATATACTGGGTGCTGGCAGGGCTGATGTGGATGACCTGCCCATGCAGACGCTCCACCAGCGGAGCGTACTCTGCTTCCGGGTCGCAGATGATAATATCATCGTCTGTCACGAGGAATGCATTGCAAATTTCACGCTTTGCGCTGAACGACTTGCCGGAGCCGGGGGTGCCCAGAATCAGACCGTTGGGGTTCTTCAGCTTTTTGCGGTCAACCATAATCAGATTGTTGGACAAAGCATTCAAGCCATAATACAAGCTTTCTTTGCCGTTGTCGAACAGTTCCTGTGTGGTAAACGGCACAAAAATCGCCGTGCTGCTGGTGGTCAGACCACGCTGGATCTCAATCTGACAGTCTGCCAGTGGCAGGCTGCTCATCAGCCCCTGCTCCTGCTGAAAATCAAGGCGGCATAATTCGCAGTTGTGCTTCTGCGCAATGCTGACCGCCTGAAACACGTTGGTTTCCAGTTCCTGTTCGGTCTTTCCGGTGTTCAACACCAGAAAAGTGACAAGGAACATCCGCTCATTCTGGCTCTGAAGCTCCTTCAAAAGTGCCTTGGCATCCCTGCCGTAAGTCGCCAAATCAGACGGCAGCACGTCCATGTCGTATCCGGCGCGGACAGCTTTTTTCTGCTCCTCGATCTTGCTGCGGTCGAGTTCGGTGATGGTGTGCTTGATGGTTTTGATGGCCTTGTTCTGGTCAACGGACTGGATGTGCATGGTAACGATCTGGCTGGAATCCATGTCCAGAAAATCCTTCAGCAACTGGTCGCTCAGGTCAGAAGCCGTGATATTCAGAAAGCTGACCGCTCCGAAGATGCCGCCCATCTGAAAGGTGCGGCTGTTCTTAAACGCCAGCGCAGTGGGGGCAATGGCATCCTTTACGGACAGACCACTGGGCACAAGGTCTTTCCAGTTGAAGTGGAACTTGTTGGCTCCATCCATGTTCAGCATCCCGTGCATCAGCCGCAGACGCTCCGTACCGTCCAACGGCTTTGCCAGAACGCCCAACCTGTGAAAGTTGTTCATCAGGTCGTTCTGGATGTGCTCCAACCGAGGTTTGACCTGCGCCATGCTGTCGCCCTCGATGCCGTAGGTCAGAAACTTCGTTTTCGTCAGGCCGTTGTTTCCCTTGGAAAGCTGCTGCCGCAACATCTGGCTGTACTCGGCTCGCACATCATCAAAGCCATCCTGCTGGTACGGGATGCGGATGGACTTCTCGAAGTCTGCCGAATCGGTGGCGGTATTCACGAAAGACAGTTCAAAGTGGATAGAGCTGTCGAAAAAGTTGAGAAAAGAGCACCATTCCTCAAAGATGGCGGTCTTGTCCTCCTGCTGCGCCAACTGATAGTTGATATCCTGATACTGGATGGTGCGGGTGTAGTAGCCGGGACGGACACGGCAGGTGCCGTCCTCAAACATCCGCTGGAACGGAATGCTCTCCTGTGCCGTGCGGGGCACTGTGGGCTTGGGCGGCTTTTTGCCGTCTTTATTCTTTTTCAGAAACGGAATCATGGGTGTCATCTCCCTTCATAAGCAGTGCATAGTAATTGCGGGTCTGGTACGGACGCACCTTCGGACGAATAAAACGCGCCTGAAGGTAGTACCGCAGGATCTTTTCGGCGGGCTGACCGTTCTTCTGGTACATGGCCAGAAAAAACATGGGCAGCATCACCGACATCATGCCGAGGGTAGCACCGGAATTGCCAGCGGTGTCCCGCAGAACAAAGAACAGCGGCACGCCTACGACTGCCGCTGCACCAAAACAGACGAGCTGCCGGGCGGTCAGGTTGAAGGCTACTTTGGACTTCACCTTGCTGAAATCGCGCGGCACGGAAATATAAGCTGCCAAAATTTCACCTCCGAATCAATGGGCACCCAGCAGAGTTTTGGCGACAGAGCTGGTCTTGAACAGCGAGAAGCAGAGCAGCACGGTATACCCCACGATGCTCCAGATCGAGTTGATGGCATCCCCGGATATTGCAACATTCTGGAGCAGAACAGCGTAGATCGCCACGCAGATCAGGATCAGGAAACCTTGAAATCCCAGCGCGAACAGAGAACGAAGATAGTTCTGTCCAACATGGGATTGCTCATGGTTGCCCCATGTTGCCATGGGCACCGGAGCCAGACTGACCATCATGTAGATCTCAATCATTCTTCCGTAGACGATGACGAAAATCACGATGGACAGGATGCGCATGGTGATACCGATGAAGAAGGACTGCAAGAACAGCCCGAACAGGGGTCCTACGTCCATCTGCATCATGCTGGATTGCAGCATCGACAAGCCGATATCGTTGACCCTTGTGTTGCCGCTGATGATGCCGCTGGAATTTGCCACCACCTGCTGCGTCACGTCGAACACCGCCATGATGATGTCGAAAGTGTTGGAGATCATCCAAACCGAAATGGCAGTTTTGAAGATCCATTTCATCAGTAGCGCAGGCTCAAATTGTGCCATGTTGTTGTGCTGTGTGATCATCTCGATCAACTCATAACAGGCGATGAAGGTCAGAATCACGCCTGCAATGGGCAGCACCACATTTCGAGAGAGGGCTTCAATCATGGCAAAAACTCTCGGTTCAAAACTGGATGGTTTGGTGCCGACCTGTTGTGCGATGTTGCCCACTTGGGTGTTCACATCATCAAACAAGCCGGAAAGATTGGACATGATCGCCGCTGTCAGCAGCGACTTGATCCAATCTGAGATCGCTTTGAGAACTGTTTCCACTCAGCGCCACCACCCATCAAGAAAAATGGTTGATAAGGGTCTTGAGCAGGTTGAGCAGAAAAATAAGGTGAGTCAGAATCTGCATAATAGCACCGTCCTTTCAGAATAAAGGTGAATATTCGATTTGCAATGCGTTTCCTCTTGTAATAAGAATCCGTTTGCCACGGAGGGGCTGGAAACACTTGCAAGTAAATATGTACGGGGCGGCAGACGCCGCCCGGAAAAGATTAGCCGAACAGACCGCTCAGCAGGGGGATCAGGGTGATGCCAATCAGGGCAACACCGCCGCCAGCCATGAGTTGCTTCATACCCTGACTTTTTGCGGAGGGGTTATCGCCGCCGTAACCCTCCATCAGGTTGACGGCACCCCACACGCCCAGACCGGCACCCAATGCCACAACCAGAGTCTTCAGAACGTCCACTGCGCTGTTAAAGAATTCCATAGAAAAATCTCCTTTGTTTTGAAAAAGTGACCCTGCACACACCTGAAATCCGTTTGCAAAAAGCCGAAAGCCACGGCGAAGGCCGATTTTCCGGTGTACCTGTTGGGTCAATGGGTAAAAAATAACCGCTCGTCTTATCAGGCGGGCGGGAGTGAATCGGCATCCACCATGATGAAGGTATCATCCGGGTGGATTTTTTCTTTTCGTTTCAAGAACTTCTCGATATCGAGTGCGTTCTTGGGGTCATAATCGGAGGTGTACTTGTAGTTCGGGTGCTGGGTCAGGTCGTACTTGTCGCTCAAAAATGGGCGCACACCACGAAGCTGCAGGATGCACTTGCCGCCATCCAGCACCGCCAGTTCATCCCGGCTCATAAGTTCGTGGCCGAGTTTTTGATAGTTGGTGCCATAGCTTGGGCTATTGCCACGGGTATCAGAATTGTTGTAGCTGTCGATGGTTTCCTTGCCGAGTGCTTCGGCAAGATCTTTCAGGGTGGTAGGCTCGCTGCCGCCGAGAAAGATCTGCGAATCCATATTGCCGACAATGGTGTCGGCGTTGTCCTTGTAGATGGCTTTCAACTGGCTGCGGGTCTGTAAGACCAGACACGCCGAGATCTCACGGCTGCGGATGGTAGCCACCAGTTTTTCCAGCTGCGGAATTTGACCGATGTTGGCACATTCGTCAATCAAGCACCGCACATGGACGGGCAGTTTGCCGCCGTATTGGTCATCTGCCTTATCGCAGAGCAGATTGAAAAGCTGCGTGTAGATCATGGAGATCAAGAAGTTGAAGGTACTGTCGGTATCACTCATAATCAGGAACAATGCCGTTTTCCGGTCGCCCAGCTTGTCCAGCTCCAGCTCATCGTACATGGTGGCATCCCGGACTTCCTGAATGTCGAAAGGTGCCATCCGGGCACCGCAGGAGATCAGTATCGAACGGGCCGTCTTGCCGGCAGCTAATTTATAGAGCTTGTACTGGCGCACAGCGAAGGAATTGGGCTTTTTCTTGCCCAGATCCTCAAACAACAGGTCTACCGGATTCTGGTAAGTTTCATCATCTTCCGAGACCTGCATGGTGTTGAGCATTTCCAACAGCGTTGCGAAGTTTTGCTCCTCGACAGGGGCTTCGTAGTGGAGGTACGCGATCAGTGAAACCAGCAAAAGCCGTTCAGCCTTGTCCCAGAAAGGGTCGCCGCCCTGACCTTCACCTTTGGTGTTGGTCATCAGTGCGGTCACGAGTTTCAGAACATCCTTTTCACTGTGGATGTACGCCATGGGGTTATAGCGCATACTCTTGGAAAAGTTGATGGTGTTGAAGAATTTTAGCTTGTAGCCGTGCTTTAACAGGGCTTCTCCACATTCCACGCCGATACTACCTTTCGGATCTGTAACCACGAATGATACCGGAAAATTCTTGGAATCACATTGCAGCAGATTCGGCTTGATAAAGAACCTTGTCTTACCGCTGCCGGAGCCGCCGACTACCAGCACATTTTTGTTCCGGGCGTTCTTGGGGTCCGGTGGGCGGTTGGACATCATCAGGCGTTCTGTTTTGGTGAGGATGATATTGTCCTCAAACTTCGGAGCCATAAACGGCTCGATATCTTTGGGTCCGCCCCACCGGGCAGAGCCGTACTCCATGCCATGGCGGTACTTCTTGGCGTTTTTGCCTTTCAGGTAGACCGCCAGCCGCATTCCAGTGCCGCAGCACAGACCAATGAACAGGTCAAACGGGTGCAGACTGGGCAGTGGATTGGCAAATGCAGCCGGGAGCGTATCCATCAGCGATACGATTTTATCGCCCAGTTCCTTGCCCACGGCCAGCCGCCACGCCTCGCCCAGATTGGTTGCCAGCAAGCCAATTACCACATAGGGCAGATAGAGCGCCAGCAGCTTAGAGAGCTTCTTTTTGCTCATAAGCTGCGTTCCTCCTGCTTGTTCCGCACCTTGTCCGGCAGGCTCGCAACGGACTGCGCCAAATCGTGCAGCTTTGCCAGCACGGATGGACGCTTGGTTTTATCCAGCACCGATGCCGAATATTCCTTGAATGCTGCGCTCAAAGCGTCCGTGTCCTGTGCCTTGAAGTAGATCAGATACCGGGGCGGCGTGCAGGACAGGTCTTTCTGGATGGAGTAGTCGATGTGATACCGCTTAGCATAGCGGTCAAAATCCTTGATGCCAGTTTTCTGGATCTCCACATTGGTCACGCCACGGTTCTGCCGTACCAGCCGCTTCATGGACTGCTTGCCCTGCGAAGCGTGCTTGTCGTACTGCCGCAGCAGAAACTGCATCCCACGCAGCAGGGTGCGGGCAGACAGTTTTGTGGTCGAGATGGCAAGGTTGACCGTCTTATGCTCGATTTCTTCCTGCATCGTTACCACCTCCTGTGCAGAAAATCGCCTTAACGGTCATGTTCCACCGGGGGCTTACTCACAGCCTTTTCTGCATCACTCTGAACTGATTCATCCGGAACCGGAATGACCATCAGGCGACGCCCCAGAGGGAGAAAGGCTTCGGGTTGATGGAATTCTTCTTCATACTTCTGCGCCAGCTCCGGGGAGAGCGATACAAAATCTTCCTCGCCCAGACCTACCACCAGAAAGGTTCCGGCAATAACATCGTACATCAGCCCGTCCTCGTCCCATAAGGCCCGGTTCAGCGGCAGACCCATAAGCTTGCCGTCATCGTTATAAACGATGGCAATCGGGTCATCAGCAAAGGGGTAGCTTGCGCCGATAGAGCCGCCCACCGCCTGCTGCAAGGCTTTCAGGTCGTTATCGATCTCGACCTGCTGCGGATACTGTCCCGGTGCAATTTTCAGCACCGACAGAGTGTTCTCGTTCTGCTCCATTATCTTCCACCTCGAATTTGATAGTGATTTCCTGCCCAGCACGGGCGGCGTTCAACAGAGCTGCCACAAAGAAGCCAAAAAAGGCACCAGCTTCAAAAATGATAAACGAATAAATATAATTCATAGCGAACCTCCTGCATTGACTGAACTGTGAGAAGAATCCTCTCAGGGAGGACGGGGAGCGCAAGACGCGGTGACGGTATGCTTAGTGGAAACATTGGCATGAGTATGCGGTGCGGCATCGGTAGAAAAATAGTCGTACAGAGAATCCCGCAGAGAATGGAAGCAACGAGCATGGTAGTCGTGCAGACGGAGAACCAGAATCTTCAAAACATCAACGGCGGAACAGTAAAAGTCCTCCGTGACTTCTGCGAAACTCGCATAGCAGGTCATTTCAGTATCCATACTGCACCTCTCAGTCAATGCAGATGCAGACCATTTTCTCGCGGCCAGCCATCAGAGGAACACTGTTCTCGGCCAGATAGCACTGGATCAGGTACAGGTCGGCGGTGGTAAGTGCAACAAAATTGCCATCGGTGTCGTAGCGTACAAAGACAACGGCACCGGACAGATACCGCTTGCCAGCCAGTGTGATGACCTGACGAGGGTCGTAACAGAGAGCCAGCGGCACATCGTCGCTGATGCTGTAGCAGGAATCTGCTTCATCGAAGCAAGGCAGGTAACTGCGGACGTTCGCCAGCGGAGTGATGGTCAGTTCGATCTCCGGGGCAATCACAGCGGCGTAAACTTCATCATCGCCGAGCTGCCGCTCCAACACATCGCTCATCTTGTTAAAGAAGTCGGTCACGGCAGTGTCCATGTGGTTGATTTTCTGATTCATGGCTTCGATGGTCTTTGCGGTCTTGAGATCAATGGTAGTGTTCATAGTGTTTTTCTCCTAATTTTTGCAAAAAAGAAAGACCCGGTCGGGTCTTACGTTCAAAAGGTGTATCAGCGTTCATTCTGCCGCTGCTGTTTACGCTGCCACTGATCCAGCAGCTTGATGATGGTGTCCTCCATCTGTTTCGGGGTGAAGCTGCGCGGGAAATACTTCCGCAGGGTGTCGTTTTTGATGACCACTTTGTCCAGTTCGTCCTTTTTTTCTTCTCCCATGACAGCAAAGGCAACATCATACGAGAAGTGCCCTTCCTGTGCCAGCTTTTTGAGCCGTTGCGCTTGGGAAAGGGATGGAGCATTCTGGGTGTCTTGCATCGCTTCTAAAAAATCCCGCTGTTGGCTTTCGTCCAGATAGGACAACTCCACAGCGGGATTAAAAGCAATTTTCTTTTCGTCTACCATATCCAGCAGTTCCGGGATGAGGTTGGTCAGGCGGATAAAACGCTGGACTTGCTTATAACTTTCGCCTGTTCCTTCAGCAACAATCTCTGTACTGCGTTTCCCGAAATAATCTGGGACAACTTGTCCCACATTTTTGGGTCGTCCAACAGTTCGCTCGATTGCTTCCAGCTTCATCTTGTAAGCGAAAGCCCGTTCGCTGGGCAAGATGTTCTCACGTTGGAGATTGCTGTCCACCATGAGCAAAACAGCGGCGTCATCATCCATTTGACGGACAATAACCGGCAGGGTGTCCAGCCCGGCAAGCTGTGCAGCGTGCTGACGGCGGTGCCCGGAGATGATCTCGTAGCCACCCTCCGGGCGAGGGCGGGCAATCAGCGGAGAAAGCACGCCGTACTGTTCTACGCTTTCCACCGTGCGCTGCATGGACTCATCATCCAAGACCTTAAAGGGGTGGTTCTTGAAAGGGAACAGCTCTCCAATGGGGATCTGTTGCACCTGCTCTCGTTGCTGCTCCTGTCGGGATTCTTCTGTGGAGAAAATGTCATCTGCCCCTTTCAGCGACACGTTTAAGCTGCCTTTCGGCATTCGCCATCACCTCCTCGGTCAGAGATTTATAGGCTTCTGCCACCTTGCCTTTGGGGTCGTGCTGGAAAATGCTCTTGCCTACGGCGCTGATCTCCGCAGCACGGACAGACCGGGGAATGGTCTGGTCGAACACCTTGATCTTGCTGCCGTAAGCACCTCGAATCAGGTTGTCAATCTGCTGTCCGTAGTTGGTGCGGCTGTCGGTCATAGTCAGCAGGATGCCCTCGATTTTCAGCTTGGGGTTGATCTGCCGCCGGACCTTCTGCACGGTCTGCAAAAGCTGTTCCAGACCTTTTGCGGAAAGGTACTGTGCTTGCACGGGAATCAGGGTGGTGTCTGCTGCTGCCAGTGCATTGACGGTCAGCATCCCAAGGGAAGGGGTACAATCCAGCAGAATGAAATCATAGTCGTGCTTTGCACTGTCCAGCACCTGTTTCAGCATCTTTTCCCGGTTCATGCAGTTGACAAGGGAAACTTCCAGCCCTGCCAGTTCAATGTTTGCCGGAATCAGGTCAACGCCCTCTGCATGGTGCAGGATGCCTTCACCGGGCGGAATGCTCTGATCGTTCATGGCTTTTGCCATCAGGGTGGAAAGGGTGGTAGGCAGTTCATCGGGCTGCTGCCAGCCCATGCTGATGGTAAGTGACCCCTGCGGGTCAGCGTCCACCAGTAGGACCTTCTTGCCCTCCATCGCCAGCCCGATGCCAAGATTTTCACAGGTGGTGGTCTTACCGGTGCCGCCTTTCTGGTTGACGATGGCTATTGTGGTTGCTTTCTTTGAAATTTTTATCACCTCCGCATCGCTAAGTCGTGATTAGTTTGGTTTTGATAGGAAAGCTGCATCGTGGTGGGTGCGTTGTACAGAGAAGCAAGCAGATACTGTTTCATGTTTCGGATCGGACTGCTGTTCTCTGCAAGGCACTTCAGCACAAAGCGAATATGGTCGGCGTTCAGCTTCATAAACCGGCTGCGTACCACCTCGGCGGGCTTATCGTCCCCAGCAATGCGCAGCGTCTTGCGGTTGGTGGCACAGGTGTCCACCAGCAAATCTACGATCTGATAGATGGTATCCTCATCGTCCGGGCAGAGCCGGAGCAGAAGGTCTACCTCCAAAGACTGAGAAAAATATTCTTCCAGTTGGGCGCGTTTGCTCATCCAGTCGTTTTCATCGGAATAGATAGGATCAGTATCGCTTACCTCTGTATTATTTCTCTCAGTCTTATTACATCGTAGTTTGGCCGGATCTTGAAGCGTATTCTGGACGGTTCCAGAATCGTCATTATCACGATTCAAGTAGGGCGTTTTTGACGATTCTGACGAAAAATTCTTTACATAGATGAGATCGGGCTTGCCCAGCCCCCTCCGTTTGCGTTCAATCAGGCCGTACTCTTCCAGTTCTCGCAGCAGCTTGGTGGCCTTTTTATCGGCACAGCCCAGTGAATCCTGCACCTCCTGCACAGTATAGATGATGAACACCCGCCCAGCTTTGTCCAACCAACCATTCCGGGCTGAAAGGCTCATGCGGTCCAGCAGGATACCGTACAGGGTTTTGGCATCTGTGGAAAGCGGTTGGAAGTTGCTATCCTGAAACAACAGCTTGGGAATCCGGTAGAAGGAGAACAGCTCGCTGGACTGCCCATAGAAGTAATCAAGGTCTGCGGTTCTTGTCGGCTTTTTTTCGGGCATAGAGAATATCCCATTTTTCAGGTGTGGAACGGAATACATTGACCTGCTTCTTATAAGGGCAGTGGGCATACAGGCAGGTGCGGAACTTGAAATCGGGTCGATAGTACGGGCACAGCTTGCAGCTGTCCGGGGCACGGTCGGAACCTTCGCCAGCGGCGATCACATGGTGCATAGAGTGCTGAACATGGCGCAGAGCTTCGTTTCGCTTGTGGCTCACTTGGCATCACCTCGTTTCTCCAGCGGTGCCATCAGGTCTTTGTAGCAGGGAACCAACACACAGGGCTTTGCCCGCTTGTAGGGGCACCCTTCGCACTTGCTGGGGCCTTTGGGCGGCTCGATCAGATAGTAGCAGTTCTCTTTGCCGAGAACGCAGCCCTTCTTTCGGTTCTTCCAGAAGAAGCAGTGCCGGCAATCTGCCGGGCGGGAAGCATGGTAGCGGATACCGTCCATCGTGACGGTCAGAACTTTTTTCATTGGTAAACCCTCCTTTGATGGATTCGGGAAGTTCAGCCCGAAAACAAAAAAGCGCGTTCCTCTTTCTGTTCCGAGAGAACAGCGAGTGAACGCGCTATGTATGGAGAAAAGTGTTTTACACGGTTTTGGGTAGGAATGTGGAAAATAGATTTACACAAATTATTTTGTATTTACATGGATTTACAGGAAAGCGGCTACCAATTTTAGCAGAGAGCCGGAAAACGGAGTTCAAAAGGTGCTTTATGGGGCTTCATTAGCTGGAAGCCTGATTTTATTAGCTGAAACCGAAAATTCTGCTAATGGCATTAGCTGGCTAATTTTGGTGATAGGTTCAAAATGAAAAATGCGAAGATCGTCTTTCACATGGAAAAATGACCTTCGCATTTCTTAAAAGGATGTCCCTACCCGGGTTCGAACCGGGGGCGTTTCGCTTAGGAGGCGAACCCTCTATCCAGCTGAGGTATAGAGACATATATGTATTATCGTTGATTTTTGACTTTTCTGCACTTTGTATGGAATGCTTTTCACAACGAAGTGACCGACTGCGTTGCAACCGGAACGGTGTTAAACTTGTTGCATCAAAAATTGTTGAGAAAACTTCGATTCCCGGTCTTGCTTTTGATTAGAGCAATCACTTCTGCCCCCAAGGTATCAGGTTGACCGAATTCTTAGGAGGCGAACGCTCTATCCAGCTGAGCTATGAAGACGAACACCATATTATAATACCGCAACTTCCCCACAAAATCAAGTTGAATCGGAAAGAAAAAAGGTGTATCCTATAGGAGAGGTGCTCATGCGCGGCATGGGTGCAGAATGAAGTGCAGGTGCAGCACAGGCGGCCCAGCACAAAAAGGAGCCAACTTATGGGGATGAAACGGAAAAAGAGAGCACCGCGTCGGCGCGGCTGGCTGCTGGGCAGCAGTGCAACGCAGGTCATCTGCATCAGCTTTGTGCTGTTGATCGCGCTGGGGACGCTGCTGCTGACACTGCCCATTTCCAGCCGCAGCGGTCGGCTGGGCGTGGTGGATGCCATGTTCACTGCCACCAGTGCCACCTGTGTGACAGGTCTGGTCGTGCGGGATACCTGGACACAGTTCACGCCCTTTGGGCAGGCGGTGGTTTTGCTGCTGATCCAGGTGGGCGGTCTGGGCTTGGTGACCCTGACCAGCTTTTTTGCGCTGGCGGCCAAACGCCGGATGGGCTTTAAGGATCTGCGGCTGCTGGGAGAAAGCGTTTCGGCCAGCGGATACTCGCAGGCTACCGATGTGCTGAAGATCGTGGTCAAGCTGGCGATGACCTTTGAGATCATTGGTATGGTGCTTCTGATGATCGCCTTTGTGCCGCAGTTTGGTGCGGAGGGCATCTGGATCAGTGCATTCACGGCCATCTCGGCGTTCTGCAATGCGGGCTTCGATCTGTTTGGCCGGTTCGGGCAGTATTCCTCGCTGGCTCCCTATGTCAGTAATTATTATGTACAGGCTGTGATCATGTTCCTGATCATGGCGGGCGGTCTGGGCTTTATGGTCTGGGTGGAGATCGGAGAGTGGCGCAGGAAGCGGCACCTGTCTCTCCATGCCCGGATGGTGTTGCTCTTCTCCTGCATCCTGTGGGTGGGTGGTGCCGCCCTCATCGGTCTGATGGAGTGGAACAACCCCAAGAGCATGGGTGAGCTGTCCGTGCCGGGCAAGGTGATGGCGGCCCTGTTCCAGTCGGTGTCAACCCGTACTGCCGGTATGAACACCATCGACCTGGCCGCCTGTGGGCCCATCACTAAGCTGCTGATGAGCGTTCTGCAGTTCATCGGCGCGGCTCCCGGTTCCACCGGCGGCGGTGTGAAGGTGACCACCTTTGCCGTTCTGATCCTGACCATGCGCAGCGTGGCGCAGGGCCGGGACGATTGTGTCATCGGCGGCCACCACATTGAATCCAAGACCGTTTACCGCGCGCTGACCATTATCATGCTGGGCATGGTGGCAGCGCTGGGCTCTGCCGTGGTGGTCTATTACAACACCTCGGATGCTGTAACGGTCATTGACGCGATCTTTGAATCCTGCTCCGCCTTTGGTACCGTGGGCCTCTCGGTGGGCGTGACCAGCCAGCTGAACACTGGGGCCAAGCTGCTGTACATGCTGGTGATGTTCATGGGCCGTGTGGGCCCGGTGTCCTTTGCCATCAGCCTGACCAGCAAGCCCGATGACAACAAACGCAAGATCCTGCCCGTTGGACAGATCAACGTAGGATAAGAAAAAATGGACGGCTCTCGTTTTCGGGAGCCGTCCATTTCTTATGTGCAGTCAGCGTGGAAAAGTTCCGGGAGCGGAATCATTTGCTGTAGATCTCCACGATATTCAGCAGGATTTCGGTTGCCTTGTCCATGCGCTCTACGGTGGTGCACTCGCACACGCCGTGGAAGTTGAAGCCGCCGGTGCCCAGGTTGGGGCAGGGCAGGCCCTTCCAGCTCAGGGTGGCACCATCGGTGCCGCCGCGCACAGGCACTTCCTCGGGGGTCAGACCGGCCTTTTCGATGGCTTTGCGGGCGTTCTCCACCAGATGGAAGTGGGGCTTGATCTTTTCCAGCATGTTGCGGTAGCTGTCCTTGATCTCCACCTCCACGGTGCCGGGGCCGTACTTGCCGTTGAGGTAATCGGCAATGTGGAGGAGGTTATCCTTCTTGTACTGCAGCTTATCGGCATCGTGGTCGCGCAGGATGTAGCCCAGCTTTGCGTTGGTCACGTCGCCGTACATCTGGCAGAGGTGGTAGAAGCCCTGACGGCCCTCGGTGGTCTCGGGACGGGCCATGATGGGCAGGGCCGTGTGGAACTCCATGGCCACATTGGAGGCGTTGATCATGGCATCCTTGGCGGAGCCGGGATGCACCGAGAAGCCGTGGATGGTCACGGTGGCGGCAGCTGCGTTGAAGTTCTCATACTCGATGCCGCCTACGTCACCGCCATCAACGGTGTAGGCGAAATCCGCACCAAAGCCCGGGATATCGAAGAGGGAAGCGCCCTCGCCGATCTCCTCGTCGGGGGTGAAGGCGATGCAGAGCTTGCCGTGGGGGCGGCCCTCGGCAAGGAGGATCTCGGCGGCGGTCAGGATCTCTGCCACACCGGCCTTGTCGTCTGCGCCCAGCAGGGTGGTGCCGTCGGTGGTGATCAGAGTCTCACCCTTGAGGTTGGCCAGGAAGGGGAAGGTGGAGACCTTCATCACCATGCCGGTGGCGGGCAGGGTGACATCACGGCCGTCATAATTCTCGTGCAGGATGGGGGTGACACCCTCGCCGGAAGCGTCGGGGGCGGTGTCCATGTGGGCGATCAGGCCCAGGGCAGGCTTGTCCTCACAGCCGGGGGTGGCGGGGATGCTGCCGTAGACATAGCAGTGCTCGTCTACCCGGGCATCCTCGATGCCCAGAGCCTTCATCTCTTCCACCAGCTGGCGGGCCAGGTCAAACTCCCGCTCTGCCGAGGGGTGGGTGCCGCTCTCGGGGTCGGAGGTAGTGTAAACGCGGACATAATTCAACAGTCGCTCGTATGCACGCATAAGAATGCTCCTTTGCTTGTATTTGATTCTATGATACGCTTTTCCGCGGCAATTTACAAGAGGGTGCAGCAGGGGAGCGCAGATCGAAGCGCAGTAAAACAACAAAAACACCGTCAGCCCGTTGTGTCAGACTGACGGTGTTCTGTTTGAGGGAGTGTTTAACGCTTGTATTTGGCGGCCGTCTGCAGGCGCTGCATGGCGCGGTCCAGTGCGATCTTGCTCTGGTAGTACTCGTGCATGCTCTGCTTGTGCTGCAAGCGCTCCTCGGCCCGGATGCGGGCAGCCTCGGCGCGGTTACGGTCAATATCTTCGGGCCGCTCGGCGCTGTCCACCAGCAGCAGGACAAAGGTGGGGGTCACTTCTGCAATGCCGTCGCCCACCAGCACCTCGCGGGTCTCACCGTCCACGGTGAACTTTGCAATGCCCATGTGCAGGGCCACCAGCACGGGGTTGTGCCCGGCCTGCACGCCGTACACGCCGTCGCCGGTGGGCAGGGTCAGGCTCTCGCAGTAGCCCTGATAGAATTCACCGCTGGAAGCCGTGATGTTCAGGATGAACTTTTCCATCAGTTGGCACCGCCCTTTTCCTCCGCCTGTTTGTCTGCGTACT
The DNA here is from genome assembly GCF_049545105.1 of Faecalibacterium hominis (ex Afrizal et al. 2022). Lineage (NCBI taxonomy): Bacteria > Bacillati > Bacillota > Clostridia > Eubacteriales > Oscillospiraceae > Faecalibacterium > Faecalibacterium hominis (ex Afrizal et al. 2022). Next base: position 2,983,323 of record NZ_CP186860.1, read on the forward strand.
TCTTGCGGGCATCCGCAAGGGTGCCCACGTTGAAGAATGCCCACTCGGGCAGGTCATCGCACTGGCCGTCCACAATGGCGGCAAAGCCCTTGACGGTCTCTGCCAGCGGGACGTACACACCCTTCAGGCCGGTGAAGTTCTCGGCCACCGCAAAGGGCTGGCTGAGGAACTTCTGCAGCTTGCGGGCACGGGTGACGGTGAGCTTGTCCTCTTCGCTCAGCTCGTCCATGCCCAGGATGGCGATGATGTCCTGCAGCTCCTGATAGCGCTGCAGGGTGGCCTGCACCTTGCGGGCCACACGGTAGTGCTCCTCGCCCACGATATCGGCTTCCAGAATGCGAGAGGTGGAAGCCAGCGGATCGACAGCGGGGTAGATGCCCTGCTCCACGATCTTACGGCTCAGAACGGTGGTTGCGTCCAGATGGGCAAAGGTGGTTGCAGGAGCCGGGTCGGTCAGGTCGTCGGCGGGGACGTAGACGGCCTGCACCGAGGTGATGGAGCCGTCGCGGGTGGAGGTGATGCGCTCCTGCAGGGCACCCAGCTCATTGGCCAGGGTAGGCTGATAGCCCACGGCGGAGGGCATCCGGCCCATCAGGGCGGAGACCTCGCTGCCTGCCTGCACGAAACGGAAGATGTTATCGATGAACAGCAGCACGTCCTTGTGGGTCTCCTCACGGAAGTACTCTGCCATGGTCAGGCCGGTCTCAGCGACCCGCATACGGGCTCCGGGAGGCTCATTCATCTGACCAAAGACCAGCGCGGTCTTGTTCAGAACGCCGGAAGCGTTCATCTCGCCCCAGAGGTCACAGCCCTCACGGGAGCGCTCGCCGACACCGGTGAAGATGGAGTAGCCGCCGTGCTCGGTGGCCACGTTGTGGATCAGCTCCTGGATCAGCACGGTTTTGCCGACACCGGCACCGCCGAACAGGCCGATCTTGCCGCCCTTGGCGTAGGGAGCCAGCAGGTCGATGACCTTGATGCCGGTCTCCAGAATTTCAGTTGCAGGTTTCTGCTCCGCAAAGCTGGGGGCCTTGCGGTGGATGGGCCAGTGGGGCAGATCGTCCACCGGGCCCTTGCCGTCGATGGGGCGGCCCAGCGGGTCGAACATGCGGCCCAGAGTGCCCTCGCCCACAGGGGCATTCAGGCCGTGGCCGGTGGCGGTAACTTCCATCCCCTTGCCCAGACCCTCGCTGGCAGAAAGCATGATGCAGCGCACCGTCGTTTCATCGACGTGCTGCGCCACCTCCATGGTGCGCTCAGTGCCCTCTGCGGTCACAGTCAGCGCTTCCTGCAGGGCAGGCAGCTTGCCCCCGGTGAATTTGACATCCACCACGGGGCCTGCTACTCGAATAATAGTTCCCTGTATCATACAATTGCCTCGTTTTTTTTGTTACAACCCTCTCAGTCTCACTTCGTTCGCCAGCTCCCCCAAAGGGGGAGCCAACACATCTGCCAGGCAGCCATCTGCTAATTTGCAGGGCCTTGCCTCGAAGCCGGCATTGCCTCTCCCTTTGGGAGAGGTGGCATTGCGTCAGCAATGACGGAGAGGGCGGTATTATTCTTGATTCTGTACCGCCGCCGCGCCGCCGATGATCTCGGTGATCTCCTGGGTGATGGAACCCTGACGGGAGCGGTTGTACTCCAGCTCCAGATCGTGGATCATATCCTTGGCGCTCTTGGTGGCGGAATCCATGGCGGTCATGCGGGCGCTCTGCTCGGCGCAGAAGCTCTCGGTCATGGCACCAAAGATCATGCCGTGCATATAGATGGGGGCCGTCTGCTCGAACACCGTCCAGGCATCCGGGAACATCTCCACCTCGCCGCGGGGGTCGCCCAGACCCTTGGGAGCAGGCGTGAGGTGGGCACGGTCCAGCGGCAGCAGGCGTTCCATGACCGGCTCGCTGGTCAGCGCGTTCTGGATCTTGGTGTAGACGATGTAGATCTCGTCCAGCTTGCCGGACTTGAAATCATCGATGGCATCCACCGTGATATCACGGGCGCGCTGCAGGGTGGGAGCCGTGGCACCGTAATGGAAATCCTCCACCAGACGGGGATCCTTGCGGAACAGGGCACGGTAGCCTACCTGACCGATGACATAGAACCGGTCATTCTGGTCGGCGTGCTCCCGCAGGAACTTGAGCAGGTTCTGGTTGTAAGCACCGGCCATGCCCTTGTCGGCGGTCAGCACGATATAGGCCCGCTTGGGGTTCTCCAGATCCCGCTCGTGGAAGAAGGGGTGCTCCGGCTCGTCGGGCAGGTGAGGCACCACGCGGGAGATGGTATCCCGCATCCGGGTGAAGTAGGGCAGAACATTCTGGTAGTTCTGCCGGGCCTTGCGGAGCTTGGAGGAGGAGATCAGGTACATGGCATTCGTGATCTTCATGGTATCCTGAATGCTCTCGATCCGCTCCTTGAGCAGCTTACTGGATGCCATTGCTCTCCCCTCCCGCGAATGCCTTCCACGCGGTCAGGATGGTGTCCACCTGTTCCGGGGTGATCTTGCCCGTGGACGTGATCGCGTCCATGGTGCCGGAAACATCGGCGTGGAACTGGCGCACAAAGGCATTGGTCTTTGCGCGCTGGTCAGCCAGCGGCAGGTCGTCCAGCATCCCGTGGGAAGCCAGGGTCAGCACGACCACCTGCTCGGCATCGGACTTGGGCTGGTACAGCGGCTGCTTGAGCATCTCGGTCAGGGCTTTGCCGTGTTCCAGCTGGCGGCGGGTCTCAGCGTCCAGATCAGAGCTGAACTGGGCAAAGGACTCCATATCCTTGTACTGGGCCAGCTCGATACGCAGGTTGGAATTGGCCTTCTTCATGGCCTTGGTCTGGGCAGCGCCGCCCACACGGGAGACCGACAGGCCGACGTTGACGGCGGGGCGGTTGCCTGCGTTGAACAGGGCGCTTTCCAGGAAGATCTGACCATCGGTGATGGAGATGACGTTGGTGGGGATGTAAGCAGAGACATCGCCCGCCTGGGTCTCGACGATGGGCAGGGCAGTGATGGAACCGCCGCCCAGATCGTCGCGCATCCGGCAGGAGCGCTCCAGCAGACGGGAATGCAGATAGAACACGTCGCCGGGGTAAGCCTCACGGCCGGGGGAGCGGCGGAGCAGCAGGGAGATGGCACGGTAGGCCACCGCATGCTTGGAAAGGTCGTCGTAGACGATCAGGACGCTCTTGCCCTTGGACATGAAATACTCAGCCAGTGCAGTGCCCGCATAAGGTGCGATGTACTGCAGGGGAGCGGAATCGGAGGCCGTGGCGGCCACGATGGTGGTGTAGCTCATGGCACCGTGCTTCTTGAGGTCCTCGGCCACACGGGCGATGGAGGAAGCCTTCTGGCCGATGGCAACATAGATGCAGAGCACGCCGGTGTCCTTCTGATTCAGGATGGCATCGGTGGCAATGGAGGTCTTGCCGGTCTGGCGATCGCCGATGATCAGCTCACGCTGGCCGCGGCCGATGGGGAACATGGAGTCGATGGCCAGGATGCCGGTGTGAAGCGGGGTATCCACGCTCTGGCGCTCCAGAATGCCGGGGGCCTGCTTCTCGATGGGGTTGTAGCCTTCGGCGTTCACCGGGCCCTTGCCGTCAATGGGCTCGCCCAGTGGGTCGATGACACGGCCCAGGAAACCATCACCCACAGGGATGCCGGCGCGTTTGCCGCTGCGGGTCACCAGAGTGCCCACGCCCACGGTCTCGGCACCGTCGAACAGCATAATGCCCAGCTTGCCCGGGTCCACGCTTTCGACCATGCCCTTGGCACCGTTCTCAAAGGTGACGATCTCACCGTAAACGGCCTTGTCCATGCCCTCCACCTGCACGATGCCATCGGCAGAGGAGATGACCACGCCGCCCTCGGCAGAGGTCTGGGCAGGCTTGTAATCCTCGATGCGGGTCTTGAGGGTGGCCAGAGAGGGCTTGCCAGCCATCATCTGGTCCAGCTGGTGGCGGCCGGAGTTGTCGAATATCCGGTCGCCCACCTGCAGCACATAGCCGGAGAGCAGGCTCTCGTCCACCGAGACATTCAGGATGACCTCAGTGGCATCATAGAGCTTCTTGACCTCGGCCTTGATGCGGGCGATATCCTCTTCACGGAGCTGATGTGCGGCGCGCAGATCGGCCTTGACGATGCGGTTCTCAGAGAAGAATTCGCGGCTGAACTCAGTTGCCATGCTCAGCACCTGCTTTCTCCAGCAGATCGTCCAGCAAACGGGAATCGTCCTGCTCGGTCAGGTTCCGGCTCAGCAGCTTCTCGCACATGGCGCGGGCCAGTGCGGTGGTCTGTGCGTCGGCTTCGCGCAGCTTGTGCTGGCGCTCTGCCTCAGCAGCGGCCTTGCCCTCGGCTACAATGGCATCGGCCTGTTTCTGGGCCTCGGCCAGCAGCTGCTGCTTTGCAGTTTCGGCCTGCTGCTCGTAAGTCTCGCGGCGGGCAGCAGCCTCGGTGTCCACATTGCGCAGCTTGTCCTGCGCAGCGCTCATGGCCGCAGCGGCCTCCTTTTTGGAGGTCTCGGCGGCGTTCAGTGCGTCATCCACCTGTTTCTGACGCTGTGCGATGATTCCCATAACAGGCTTGTACAGGAATTTCCGCAGCAGCAAAAACAGAATCAGAACGTTGACGACTGTATACAGAAGATTCAGATTCAGTGTCAGCATTCGTCATGCCTCCGTTATCAACCCAGGAACAGGATGATCAGCAGTGCAACGACGAAACCGAAAATTGCAGTACCTTCGGCCAGAGCAGCACCCAGCAGCAGGTTGGTCTGGATCTTGCCGGAAGCCTCGGGCTGGCGGGAAATAGCCTCGGTTGCCTTGCCGGTTGCAATGCCGATGCCAATGCCGCCGCCAATACCAGTCAGCGCTGCAATGCCAGCGCCCAGAGCGATAAGTCCGTTCATAATTTTAATCTCCTTTTGATTTGATGATGGAAAGGGTTTACTCTTCGTCTCCCATGGTCTCCTTCATAAACAAAGAGGTAAGGAACACAAAGACGTAGGTCTGGATCAGACCATCGAACAGGTCAAAATACAGGCTGAAGATGGCAGGCACGAACACAGGCACCACCAGCTTGATCAGCTCCATAATGACAAAAGCGCCCAGCACGTTGCCGAACAGTCGCATGCACAGGCTGGTGGGCCGGATGGCCACCTCCAGCACGTTCATGGGGGCCATGATGGGGGTGGGGGCAGCCAGGCTCTTGAGGAAGCCAACGCCGCCGCGGGCATGGATGCCGGCATACTCGATCAGGCAGATGCTCATCAGAGCAAGGGCCGCTGTGACGTTCAGGTCCTTTGTGGGGGGCTTGATGCCGAACACACCGATCAGGTTGGAGCAGCCGATGTACAGCGCCACGCTCATCAGATAGGGGACATAGCGCTTTCCACTTTCGCCCAGCAGGCCCACAAAGAAATCATTGATCGTAGTAACGACTGTTTCCAGGATGGCCTGCCGCTTGGTGATGTGATCCACCCGCAGATTCCGCGTCAGCAGGATGGAGCCGATGACAAGAAACGCCATAATGCCCCAGCTCACGACTACGGACTCCGGAATGGAAAGCCCGAACACCGTGACCATGTCAACATTCAGCTCTTCTTTCAAAGCAGCAGTCAACGCATTCATTGATTAGCACTCTCTCCTTTCTTAATTTGTGATGGTATCATAGCACGATTTCTGCCGGTTTTACAGCCCTCCACCTAACATTCTACTTTTTGTTATATTCCATTTCTGCTTTGGATGAAAACAGTTGTGCAGATTGCAAAAAGTACAGGTGAGAAACTATGCGATTTGCACAATCTCTTTGCTGATTCTTAGCTATCTGTACCATTTTCTGGCCTTTGGATGAGGTGAAATCGACATTATTATTCACGGATTGTATAGCGGGCATATCAGATTTATATAGCTGCATCCCTTGTGATGATACCTATTTAATATGCCGGAGCAGTGTCCGCGATGGCCCGGTACGATCTGCGGGGCAGAGCCTTTGCCGGGAAGGTGGAGCAGTACACTGGAAGGACGGAATTCATGTATCCCAGAAATTTGGACTTTTGATGCAAAAGTATGTCTGATTTGTTGTGCACTCTGCGAATAGACAAACTGTGCATCTTCCTGTATAATAAAGCCAGAAACCAGAGAAGTACAGCAGAAGCTCAAATGAGAGCTAACCCCGCTGACTTTAAGTAGAAAGGAGCGAGACCGATGGTTGATATGGAACCCGCACAGTTCGGACAGACTGTCGGGATTCGCTGAGAAGCAAAATAGAGGCTCTCCACAAACGGGATGTTTCCCCCGTATAACAAAACAAATCAAAGAGCCGGTCTTGAGCATCAAAAATGCGAAAACAGTACAGTCTGTCAGAATAAATCCCCTGGCAATTCAAATAGATCCGCCCGAGGTGATCTCCCATGATGAGGACAGTTACACGGATGCACCTGTTTGAATGACCAAAAAGGAGTAACTCCAATGTACTAAGCAATGGAATCCCTGGCAAATCTAACTCGAAAGAATGTGGTAATATGAAATTCATCTTCAGAATCTCGGTACCGCAGTCCAACAGTTAAGAGAAGGGTCAGTCCAATGTACTAGAGTAGTTCATCCCCTTGCATAGAACTCTTCAGTTTCAGGTAGTTTCTAAGGAGAGTCACCCTATGAAACGCATACTCCGAAAATGAGAGAACCCAAGGAGAAGAGGCTTATGACTCCGAAGAAGTAAGTTTCCAGCCGGACGAGGGCTTGCAACCGCCTCGATCCGGCTGGTTTTTGTTTATGGATTTTTTACGGAGGTGCCCCCGCATGAAATTTGACACATCCCTTTTGCTGAACCTGTTTGCTGCCGCTGCCATGCTGGTAATGGGCTTTCGCAGTTTTTCCAAAAAGCACCAGATGAAGTTCAGCGATGACGAAGAGCGGGCTATGTGGGAGAAAAAGTTCGGTGTGTTCTATTTCTTTAATGCCGTTGTGTTTGTCGCTTCGCCGTTTTTGCCCCACACTTCCATTGGCGGCAGCCGCCTGCTCTCTATCGGCATTGCTGCGGACACCGTGTTCCTGCTGATGTACCACGCTTGGAAAAAAGGCCGGGAAGACGACTGAACCGTTTCAAAAAGCATTGCACCTCCTGCATTTCTCTGCTACAATGGAGAAAACGCAGGAGGTATTTTTTATGGTCAAGCATATCATTCTCTGGCAGCTCAAGGACGAGCTTTCTGCCGCCGAAAAGGCAGAAATCAAGGCGAACATCAAAACCGGGCTGGAGGGCCTGGCAGGGCAGATCCCGGGCCTTGTGGAGGTGCATGTGAACATCAACGGCCTGCCCTCTTCCAACGCAGACCTGATGTTGGACACCACCTTTACCGATGCAGCTGCCCTCAAGGGCTACTCCACCCACCCCGCCCACGTGGCTGTGGCCGATGGCAAGGTGCGCCCCTACACCAAGACCCGTGTCTGCCTGGATTTTGAAGTGTAACTGAACATGCAAAAAGAACACCCCCTCTGCGGTGCAGCTTCAGAAACTGCCGTGCAGAGGGGGTGCATTTTGTGTTATGAGCAGATGGAACGATCAGCGAGCGTCACGGTTTGCTTCGTACTCGTCCATGGAGATGTAGTGGTCGAGGACGTGGATCCCCTTCAGGCGCTTGTTGGAGAAGCCGGTGGAAGCGTACTGGCCTTCCCAGTAGTTCAGGCGGGTCGCCAGATAGGCGGGAACGCTCATGCCGCGCGGAATGACCAGTGCGTTGGTAATGAGCAGAGTCTCGGCATCGGCAAAGGCCTTGTAGCGGGCATCGATGTCATCGGTGATCTGCTTTGCAGCCTCGATGGCGTTCATGTAGGCCATGACAGCATCTGCGGTCTCGCCGGTGATGAAGCCGTCTTCCACGCCGGTGCGCAGGTAAGCATAGCGCATTCCACGGGAATCCTCAGCCTGATAGAACGGGTCAGTCTCGGTCTCGGGGTCGGAGTAGTCAGCGCCCCAGTTGCAGAGCAGGAACTCGAACTTGCCGTTGCGGCGCACAGCAGACAGGAAGCTGTCGGAGGGGCCGGCGGTGATGATGATGTCGATGAAGTCGGTGCCGTCGTTCAGCACACCCTCCAGCTGCTGCTTGAGCACCTGGCACTGCTTATCCCAGTCGGTGGTGGAGGGGTTGTAGGGCAGCTGTACCTTGATGGGGAAGGTGACCCCCTGTGCGGTCAGCTCCTCAATGGCGGCATCGCGGTACTCCTTGGCCTTGGCCTCGTCAAAGAACTCGGTCAGGTCGGCCAGGCCGCCGCACTGGGTGTAGTCCACACCATCGGTGGTGGCGCAGAAGTTGGGGGGAGTGATGGTGTTCAGCTTGTAGCTGTCGTAGCCCAGAGGTGCGCTGACAGCCAGCGTAACGGCGTTGTTGATGCCGTACAGGAAGGCCTTGCGGAAGTTGGTGTTGTTGATGGCCTTGGCCCAGTTCTCGGGTTCGTATTCTGCATCCACGCCCTCAACGCTCCAGTTGGAGAACTCGTGTGCAAAGGGCATGAAGTTGAACATGTAGAAGTAGGTGTAGTTGGTGTTGGGACGATCCATGGAGACCATGTCCTTGGTGGTATCGTCGGCCAGCCAACTGTCCAGAATGTCGGAACCGATGGTGGCTTCGTCGATCTCGCCGCGCTTGATCATCTCGGGGCCGTTCACGGCAGCCTCGGCATTGTAAATGCGGCTGATGGTGTCGATAAAGACATTGTCCGCATCATAGTTTTCGGGGTTCTTCTTCATGATCCAGGTTTCCAGAGACTCGTAATCAGACAGGTAGAAGGCACCGCAGCTGTACAGGGTCTCGGCGCTGGTGGCATACTGGTCGCCCATCTCGCTCAGCAGGGGGCCGTAGGCAGGTTCATAGGGCAGGTAGCACAGCAGGCTCAGGAAGCCGGGGAAATCGTAGGTCAGGGTGTAGGTCAGGGTGTGGTCATCCACAGCGGTCACGCCCACGGAATCAAAGTCCACGGGGGCGTAGGTGGAAGCGGTACCGTCTGCTGCGGTCACAGTCACGTTGCCGCTGCCATCGGTGACATAGGTGGTGCCGTCATCGTCCACAGTGCCGTTTTCAGCATTGGTCAGGTAGACGTGATAGTTGTAGTAATCATTCGCACCGGCAATGTAGGCGGTGACCAGGCCCACGTTGGAGGAAGCGTAATCCGGGGTCAGCACATACTGCAGGGCATCCACAAAGTCCTGTGCGGTCACGGGGGCAACGACTTCGCCGTTGTTGTCCACCCAGTTCTCCTCGCGCAGGGTGAAGGTCCAGGTCAGGGTGTCGGCATCCCACTCCCACTTGGTGGCCAGGCCCTCGCGCATCACGCCCTTGTTGTCGTACTCGACCAGGGTGTCCACGCAGTTTGCACCCACGACCATTTCCAGGTCGGTGGCGGTGGTCAGGTAGTTCAGGGTTGCAGGCTGGCTGGAATAAAGCACGGTGTACTTGCTGGTATCCGCACCGGAAGCAGAACCGGAGGAGCTGCCGCCGCTCTTACCGCCGCAGCTGGACAGCAGACCGGCGGCGCAGGCACCTGCGGCTGCCAGGCCGCTTGCCTTGAGGAACTGACGACGAGAAATAGACTGTTTCATAATGAAATTCCCTCTTTTCTTCGTGTTGAAGTCTGGTTGCCGCCCAAAGCCGACAGGCCCGCTGTTTCCCGGCAGCGGGAAGCAAAAAAGACGTAACGGAAACACATCCGTTACGCCTTTGTAACTTGTCCTCCCGACCACAGCTGGGTGGTTAAGAAGAATTATAGCATTTTTTTGGAGCTGCGTCAATAAAAACCTCTCCGTCCATGCGAAGCGCCGGAGAGGTCCAGCGATCAGCAGGTGCTTTCGGTCGGGGCGGGAGCGGCTCCTGCTTCAGGGGCAGCGGCGCTTTGCGCTGGCTGAGAGGGCTGCATCTCGGCAGCCAGCTCTTTTGCAGCCGCTTCTGCGGCCTTTTTGGCCTCGCGCTCGGCCTGACGCTCCTTGGCGCGGGCCACAGCCTCCTCCTGCCGTTTTTTGGTGCGCAGCTTGATGCGGCAGACAGAACAGATGCCGTCCGCACAGTTGGGCGCAATGGGCTTGCCGCATTCTTTGCAGAGGGTCTTGGTGCACTTGTAGACACTGACGGGGCCAAGGCTGGTCAGCTGGCGCAGCTTCAGGCCGTCCAGACCGCCGTTGGAGCAGGCGGCAACGCAGACCCCGCACTCGCTGCACTTCCACGGCGTGATCACCGCGCGGGTCTGGCCGTCGGGCAGGTCCTCAAACTTGATGGCACCGCTGCGGCAGCTCTTCTCACACCGGCCGCAGGCAAAGCACTTCTGGGTGAAGTTGGGCAGGTGGTAGCCATAGCGCAGGGGCGTTTCGGACACCGCCTTGAGCTGCTTGGTGTACTGGTGGAGCAGCAGCCGGAAATCCTGGCTGCTCTCGTCCTCGCTGCGCAGGCCGGGCAGCATCCGCAGCAGCTGCTTGGTGCCCTTTTTGGAGCCGGAGGTCACCTGCTCCATCATCTCACGGCGGGAGTACTCCTTGACGTGGAAGGGGGCATCGTCCAGCTCGTATGCCAGCGTGAATCGGGCCTCGAACAGGGGCTGGCCGAAGAACTCCACCAGCCGGGTCAGAACGGCACGCAGATGCTCGGCACAGACATCGTTCTCGCACTCGCCGCAGGGGGTCAGGTCGAGGACGATCTTCTTGTTCAGGGCAAGGTAGGCCAGCGCTTCCCACGAATAGGCCGAGACGCAGGTGCGCACCACGGTGTTTTTCCGGGTGGATTTTTCGCAGCCGATCCAGATGGTGTCACCATCGCTGTCGGCAGGGGAGATATCCCGCTGCACCTGCTCCGGCGAGGGGGCAATGCAGCCCGACCGGCAGGCTGAAACACACAGGCCGCAGTCGGTGCAGGGATCCCAGTCCTTGACGAGGTTGGGGCGGGTGAAGATCTCATCACCATAGGGGCAGATATCCTTGCAGGCTGTGCAGGGGGTGCGGTGGGGGTGCAGGTTCCAGCACTGCTTGCGGTTCACTTCGGGGTGGGTGGTCTTCATCAGCGCATCCATGGCGTAGCGCGTAAAGATACTCATAGGATCACTCCTTTTCAGGGTCCATCACCGTGGTGATGTCGGCGTTGTCCAGCAGGAAGCGCTGGACTTTCTGTGCAACCAGTGCGGCGGCAAGGGTGTCCGGGCTCAGCACCCGGCGGATGTCGGCCTCCGGGGTGTCCTGCAGCTGGGACAGGCGGCGGTACTCGTTGTTGACCTCCAGCGTGCTCACGGTGATGTTCTCGGCCTCGGCAATGGAGCGGGAGGCCAGCATGGAGCGCAGGTTCCGCTCGGCAGCGTCACGGTAGCCTGCCCGCAGGGCGGCAGCGGTGGTGTGGCTGTTCTTGCAGTGCTTTTCCAGGGTGATGTTGCTGCGGGAGAGCCGCTGCTCCAGCATCCGCATCTCATTGTCGGCGGTGCGGTCCAGCATGGCTTCGGGCAGGTCCACGGTCAGGTTGGCACCGGCCTTTGCCAGCAGTTCCTGCCCGGCGGCGCGGTCGGCGGCATCTTCGTGGATCTTCCGCTTTTTGGCCCGCACGGCCTCGCGCATGGCGGCAAGGTCTGCATAGCCCTGTGCCCGGGCAAATTCCTCGTTCAGCTCCGGGGTGGTCTTTTCGGCCACGGAGTGCAGCTTGATCTCAAACTGCGCGGTCTTGCCGGAGAGCTCCTCCACCCGGAACTGCTCCGGGTAAGTGAAATCAAAGCGGAAGGTCTCGCCAGCGGTGTGGCCGTAGATGGCATCTTCGGCGGCAGGCATCAGCTTGCCGTCCCCCAGAACCACCATCACCTTTTCCATCCGGCTGTCGGGGATCTCCTCCCCGTCCATGAAGCCGACAAAATCCAGCAGAACCCGGCTGCCGCGCTTGGCGGGGGCGGTGGAGTTGTGGTAGACGGAGCGCATCCGGGTCTGGTGGACCATCTCCTGGTCAATGGTCTTTTCGGAAAGCGGCCGCACATGGCGGGTGACAGCCAGCCCCTTGTACTGGCCTAATTTTACTTCTGGTAGATTTTTTGCGTTGTTGGACATATCGTTTTACTCTCCTTTTATAAACCATGAACAGCCAGCCAGTTTTCCACAACAGAGGAAAACATTTCTGGGTATTTGGCGTTTTCAGCATCAAATTCATGGAGATAGGTCTCCACTTCCTCACGTGTCACGGGAGTGGTGCGTTCCCAGATCGTGAACACCGTGCCGTTGCCCATATCGAAGGTCGCAACTTGCTGGTGGGTAGTCTCTCTCAGCTGAAGAAAAACGGCGTTGAACCGGTGGCCCAGTTCCGTGTCCGGAGCCAGTGAGAGGGGGAACGGGTCTGCAGTTACCACATATCTGGCATCAAAGAAACCGGTGGGGAAATAGTGGGTGCCCGGCACCGAGAAGCTGTCCGGCAACTTGCCGTCCAGTGCATGGTTGGGCAGGTCACAGTTCCGCAGGTGGCCGGGATTGTAGAGCATGTCATCCGGGATCATATAGGCGACCTCGCCCTCCCCCAGATGTTCAACCAGCCATTGTGCCATGGCCTGGATCTGCGGTTTGTCCTTGCGGTCATAGGTCAGCTCGTCCAGCCGCTGATACTCAGCAAGGTCTGCCGGGTGGAACGCATGGATAACGAACTCTGGCAAGGCCATGACAGTGAGCGGGGAGCACCGCACCGACACGGCGAACAACAGTGTAAAGACCCAGAAACAAAGCTTTGGTATTTTGAAATGCTCGATACTCTCTGCCAGACCCGCCGCACCGCAGAGAAACAGAATGACATAGGCGGGCACGTACAGCAGCATCTGATGGGAGCCGGAATTCTGCACTCGGGTAAATAAGAGCATACTGAGCATCAGCTCACACAGCGCCAACACAGGCAGGCTGGGCTTTTTCCGCTTGACGCAGAGCCACAAACCAAACAGGATCAAAATAAGGTTCAGCAGGCCGGTGCGCATGGCATGATAATAGAGCTCTACCGCAATGCCGCCGACATTATAGTACGAATAGCGGTCGGAGTAGTTAAAAGCCAGGATCTTGCTGACCATGGGCCAGAGCAGGACCACCATTGCTGCCATGGCGCAGACACCAAACAGGATGAGGTTGCGTACTCGGCGCAGGGCAAGGCCCTTTTGGCCCTGTTTTGCGAGCTTTGCACTGCTTACAAAGAGCAGAAGCGCATAGGAAAAATAATAGCCCACCACAAAATATAAGTACCAGCGGCGGCTCAGGATAATCGCGGCCGTTGCCAGGAAGATGAGCACGAACCGCCCCGGCTCCAGCTTTTCAAAACGGTAGTCCAATGTGAGGAGCAGAATGGCAAAAGCGAAGATCAGACCGAACCAGTCCGGCTGTGCCAGCATAGCGCTCATTCGCAGGAACGGATAGGTCAGCACCCAGGAAAAGCCGATGATAAAATACCAGAACTTATTCTTGATCTCCAGAATCTGCCCGATTTTGATCGTGAGACCAGCCAGCATCAGCATAAGGCTGGGGAGCACACAGAAAACCTGCGAAAAAGCGTAGTTGTCACCCGTTTTTGCGGTGAGGCAGAACGGGAACTCAGTGAACAAGGTGATGAAATTGGTGTAATCTTCAGAAAATGTGCTTATGATATACTTAAAACCGGCCACCGGACCCAGCGCAAAAGCCGCTTCGGTATTGAACTGTTTCTGAATGTAGTTCACATAATCCCAGGCGTAAATGAACTGCCGCCGGCCCAACGCCCAATAGAAGTAGAGCACAGCTCCGGCCCAGAAGGCGATGATGGCTGCGCGGTGGAAGAAGTCCAGCTCCACACCGGCAGTGTGCAGCACCCACAGCGCGCCGTAGAACAGCACACAGCTGCACCACAGGCTCACCAGCGGGAAGAACGCCGCTGCGGTGGGGAACAGCAGGCCCACCAGCACCAGCAGGAGTGCTCCGGCACCCAGCCCGATGCCGCCCTTTGCCCAGGGCGAAAGGGTCTTCTTTTCAGAAAGTATCGTTGACATTGTACATGCTCCTCGGTTTTGAACCACAATATTACAGCTTACAGTATAATGGTTCCGGGCGGCGCAGGCAAGAGGGCAGGCCCCCCGGAAGATAAAATATCCCGCCTGCATTTCAGCAGACGGGATATTTTGAATGCGATATTACTTTTTGGAATTCTGCTTTGCCGCGATGGTGGCCTTGCGCTTCTGGGCGGCGGCCTTGCGGGCAGAGGCCTGCGCGGCCTCCGGGTGGGGAGCCTCCGGCGTGATGCGGTACATCCGGCTGCCCATGGCAGGCAGATCCACGCTCAGGGTGTAGTCCCGGCCGTACACGCCGCCATCGGTGGTGTGCAGGTGTCTGGTGCGGCTGCGGTCCGCACCGTTCCAGCAGGCAGCCTCGCTGTTCAGCAGCTCATCGGCGGCGCAGGGATACTGGAAGTAGAGCGGGAACTTTTTGTGGGCGGTATTCTGAGTGTTCATCACACAGAGGATGGTCTGGCCCGCGCCCTTCCGCAGCCAGGCGTACACGCCCTCGTCCCGGCTCTCGCAGGCGATCCACTCAAAGCAGTTCGGGTTGTACTCGCCGTCGTAGAGGGCGGGCTCGGTGGCATACAGGCGGCCCAGCTCGGCAAAATATTTCTGGAAGCTGTCGTGGAAGGGATACTTCATCAGGCCCCAGTCCAGCTCCTTTTTCTCATCCCACTCCCGGAAATGCCCCAGCTCATTGCCCATAAAGTTCAGCTTTTTGCCCGGGTGGGTGTACATGTAGAAGTAAAGGGTGCGCAGCTGGGCACATTTTTCCTCGTAGGTGCCCCACAGCTTGTCAATGATGGTCTTTTTGCCGTGCACCACCTCGTCGTGACTGAGTGCCAGCAGATACAGCTCATTATAGAAATACTGCATACTGAAGGTCAGCTTGTGGTAGGCATCGGGCCGCTCACCAAAGGGCGTGGCAAAATAATCCAGCGTGTCGTGCATCCAGCCCATGTCCCACTTATAATCGAAACCGATGCCGTCGTAGCGGGTGGGGGCGGTGACCTTGAGGAAGTTGGTGGAGTCCTCGGCGGTGTAGATGCCGGTGGGCCAGCGCTCGTTCAGGCCGTGGTTCAGGTTCCGCAGGAAGGTAACAGCGCCCTCGTTCACGCCGCGGTTGGGGTCGCCCTGCCAGTAAAGGGCGCGTGAGATGGCATCCATCCGGATGCCGTCGCAGTGGTAGACATCCATCCAAAGGGCAGCGGCGCTGTTCAGGAAGCTGCACACCTCCCGGCGGTAATAGTTGAAGTTGCAGGTGCCCCACTCGCTGTGGCCCACATCGCTGTCGTACTCGTAGAGGTGGGTGCCGTCAAAGTTGGCGAGCGCGTCGCCGTTGGCGGCAAAGTGGACGGGCACAAAGTCCATGATGACACCAATGCCCATCCGGTGGCAGGCGTTGACAAAGGCCGCAAAGTCGGCGGGGTCGCCGTAGCGGCTGGTGACAGAGAAGTAACCGGTGGTCTGGTAGCCCCAGCTGCCGTCAAAGGGATGCTCTGCCAGCGGCAGCAGCTCCACATGGGTGAAGCGGTGATCCAGCAGCCAGGGGATCAACTCCCGGGCCAGCTCCCGGTAATTGTACCAGCCATCCGAGCCGTCCTCGCGGGTGGCATTGGGCTTGTGCTTCCAGCTGCCTGCATGGAGCTCATAGATGTTCAGGGGCAGGTTACGGCACTTGTCCCGCCGCTCCATCCAGCTGGAATCGTCAAAGGCAAAGTCCATCCGGGCCAGCCTACTGGCCGTGCCGGGCCGCAGCTCGGTGGAAAAGGCGTAGGGGTCAGCCCGCATCACGGTGCTGCCATCCTTGCCGTGGATGCGATATTTGTACAGCTCTCCCTCGGCAAGGCCGGGCACAAAGCCGCTCCACACGCCGGTGTCGGCCTTCTGCATGGGAACGCCCGGCCCCCAGCCGTCAAAGCCACCGCAGATCTCCACAGCCACAGCACCCGGGGCCCACACGGCAAACCGCCAGCCCTCCTGCCCAAAGTCATCCCGGCAGGGGTGCGCGCCCAGCACACGGTAGGCATCAAAGCATTCGCCCGCAAAGAACGAGCGGTCGATGGTGGGAAAATTCATGCAGATTTCTCCTTTTCTCAACGGGATACACCCGGTCATATTTACCAATAATTTTTGATCAAAATCGTCACACTTGCTGATTTTAACAGAGACTATGTAGAAAATTTATCAAACATCCACACAATTGGCGGAGTTTGTGGTATACTGAGCCTGCCGCCGCTGGGCGGCAGAAGAAATGATATGGGAGAGAGTAACTATGGCATGGTATGATACCGCAGTTTTTTATCACATTTATCCGCTGGGCCTGTGCGGCTGTGCGCACGAAAACGACGGCCAGCCCACACCGGGCGCGTTCGCAAAGCTGAACGCCTGGGCCGAGCACGCCTCCAAAGATCTGGGCTGCACGGCCATTTATATCGGCCCGCTGTTCGAGAGCGGCTCCCACGGCTATGATACCATCGATTACCGCCGGGTGGACCGCCGCCTGGGCACCAACGAGGAGTTCAGGGAGTTCGTGGCCAACTGCCACGCCCGGGGCCAGAAGGTCATTGTGGACGGTGTGTTCAACCATGTGGGCCGGGATTTCTTTGCCTTCAAAGACCTGCAGGCCAACCGCGAGAATTCCCGCTATAAGGACTGGTTCTGCGATGTGAACTTCTGGGGCAACAACGAGTACAACGACGGCTTTTCTTATGGCAACTGGGGCGGCTTCAACCTGCTGGTCAAGCTGAATCAGCGCAACCCCGAGGTGCAGAACTACCATTATGATACCATCCGCTTCTGGGTCGATGCATTCGACATTGACGGCATCCGGCTGGATGCAGCGGATGTGCTGGACTTCGACTTTATGAAGGGTCTGCGCCGCCTTGCCAACGAGGTCAAGCCTGAGTTCTGGCTGATGGGCGAGGTCATCCACGGCGATTACAGCCGCTGGGCCAACCCTGAAATGCTTCACTCTGTTACCAACTATGAACTGCACAAGGGCCTGTGGAGCGGCCACAACGACCACAACTATTTTGAGATCGCACACACCATGCGCCGCCTGCAGGGGCTCTGCCACGACACCCGGCTCTATACCTTCTCCGACAACCACGATGTGGAGCGCCTGCCCAATAAACTGCGGAACAAGGCGCACATCCGGCACATTGCAATTCTAGTATACACGCTTTGGGGCATTCCGTCCATCTACTACGGCTCCGAATTTGGCATCGAGGGCAAAAAGGAGTGGGGCAGTGACTGGCCCCTGCGCCCCTGCCTGGAGCTGGACAAATTCCGGGATGACCTGACCACCAACCCCGTCACCAGTGTGTACGCCGCATTGGGCAGGCTGAAGGCCGAATACCCGGCCCTGAGCTGGGGCGAGGTGAAGGAGCTCCAGCTGACCACCCAGTGCTATGCCTTTGCCCGGGTACTGGATGGAAAAGCCCTCGTGGCCGTATTCAATAACGGTGACAGCCCGGCGGAGATGGAGTTCCAGCTGCCGGTGGAGGCCAACGCTGCAACGGACCTGCTGGCCGATACCGTGGGCGCTGAGAATGTGATGGTCAGCCTTGCATCTGGCCGGATGAAGGTCCAGCTGCCCTCCAATTACGCCACGGTCCTGCGTCTGGATTGACAGGACACCTGTCATGCACTATTATAATAGGGAATAATGCTGACAGGGGGAACAACAATGAACGCAGCACAGCGCCGGGAAAAGATCTTGCAACAGCTCCATGGGGCCAGCGCACCCATCAGTGCCAGTGCACTGGCCGCAAAGCTGGGGGTCAGCCGCCAGATCGTGGTGGGGGACGTGGCCCTTCTGCGGGCAGGCGGGGCCGAAATCGAGGCCACCCCGCGCGGGTATCAGTTCCACCCGACCCCCGGCGGCTACACCGGCATCCTGGCCTGTGTGCATAAGACCACCGATGAGATGCGTACCGAGCTTTACACGGTGGTGGATCAGGGAGGCGTGGTGGTCGATGTGGCGGTGGAAAACCCGCTTTACGGCGAGCTGCGGGGCAACCTGAACCTCGCCAGCCGATACGATGTGGACACCTTTATCACCCAGGCAGCCAATACCCCGGAGTGCCTGCTCAGCCGGATGACCGGCGGCGTGCACCTGCACACCCTTCGCTGCCCGGATGAAGAAACATTCCAGAGGATCGAAGCCGCATTGAGAGAGAAAGGGATTCTCTATTGATATTGTAAGAAAACTCGAACAAACTGTCTATCCCCGAAAAACGAAAAGCGTTGGATATCCAACGAAACAATGAAAGTGGTGGATTATTTTGGACATCCGCATTGAAAAGACTGACCGCGCCATCGAAAAGGCATTCATGGAGCTGCGTGCCCGCCAGCCGCTGGAGAAGATCAGGATCAAAGACCTGTGCACACTGGCCAAGGTGAACAAATCCACCTTTTATGCCCACTATGAGGATATCTATGAGCTGTCCAGCCGGTTGGAGAACAAGCTCATCCATGTCATTCTGGACAGTGTGCCCAATGTGGGGCTTACCGCTGCACACACAGAGCAGCTGACCCGTGAACTGTTCCATGCCTTTGTTCAGAACCAGGAGGCAGTGAACATCCTTTTCTCCGGGGCAAGGCAGGGAATCTTTGCCAACTGCATTGAAAAGGGTCTGCGAGACCGTCTGGCTGCCAAAGACCCCACCTTTGCAGCGGACCCCGACCGGGGCATTCTGCTTTCGTTCTGCGTGCAGGGCTGCTTCTATGCCTTTGCCAACAACAGCGGCCAGATGGACGTGGAACATCTGGTCGATCTGCTGGCTGTGATCGCCAAAGCGGCGCAAAGCCTGAACCGATGATAGAATGGTAATAATGAGAAAGGCTCCTGCTTTCGCAGGAGCCTTTCTCATTTAAAATACATGGAAACCGGTTCTTTTTATTGTTTCAATTCATGGCTCCGGCCCTGGTGAACATCTGCTCGACCTGTGCGGCGAGCAGGCTGTGCTCCGGCGCTTCCAGCAGGGGGTCTGCGGCCAGCAGAGCGGCGGCCTCGGCCTGAGCGGCGTGAAGGGTGCGGGTGTCGTTCATCAGGTCGGCGATCTGCAGGGTGGGCAGGCCGTGCTGTCGGCTGCCGAAAAAGTCGCCGGGGCCGCGGGTCTCAAGGTCGAACTGCGCCACGGCAAAGCCGTCTGAGGTGGAGCAGAGGAACTTGAGTCGCTTCTGGACGCTCTCGGCGGTGTTGTCGCTGACAAGGAAGCACCAGCTCTCGGCGGCACCTCGGCCCACGCGGCCCCGCAGCTGGTGCAGGGCGCTCAGGCCGTAGCGCTCGGCATTCTCGATGACCATGACGGTGGCGTTGGGGACATCCACGCCCACCTCGATGACAGTGGTGGATACCAGTGCGTCCAGCCGGCCGGCTTTGAAATCGTCCATTACAGCGGCTTTTTCCTTTGGCTTGAGCTTACCGTGCATCAGGCCGACCCGGCGGTCGGGGAGAAGGGCTTTGGCAATGTCCTCGTAGTAACTCTTCACGGCGTTCAGCCCGCCGTCCGGCGTGTCCTCGATGGCGGGACAGACGATATATACCTGCCGTCCGGCTCCGATCTCCCGGTCGAGAAAACCGTAGAGATCCCGCCGCTTTTTTCCGGTGATGCACCGGGTCTTGACGGGCTTGCGGCCCGGGGGCAGCTCATCAAGGATAGAGATGTCCAGATCGCCGTAGATCAGCAGGCCCAGTGTGCGTGGAATGGGCGTGGCGCTCATCACCAGCAGATGGGGGTTCGCGGCCTTTTCGGCCAGCATTCCGCGCTGGCGCACGCCGAAGCGATGCTGCTCGTCCACCACAGCCAGACCCAGCCGGGCAAACTCCACGCCCTCACTCAGGATGGCGTGGGTGCCCACCACAAGGTCGGCTTCGTCACTGCGGATAGCAGCCAGCGTGGTGCGGCGGGCGGCGGCCTTCATGCCGCCGGTCAGCAGGGCCACACGCATCCCGAAGGGGGCCAGCATCCGGTTCAGATTCTCTGCGTGCTGGGCGGCAAGGATCTCGGTGGGGGCCAGCAGGGCCGCCTGGTATCCGCTGCGGATGCAGGCCCAGATGGCGGCGGCGGCAACCAGCGTCTTGCCGCTGCCCACATCGCCCTGCAAAAGGCGGTTCATGGAGGTACTGCCGGACAGATCGGTCAGAATTTCGTCTACGGCCCGGCGCTGGGCACCGGTGGGGGAGAAGGGGAGCGATGCCCAGAAGGGGGCCGGGTCGAGCCGCTGCATGGGTGCACCGGTGGAGGCGCTGCCCCGGTTCTTCATTCGTCCAATGCCCAACTGGAGCACCAGCAGCTCCTCGTAGATGAGCCGCCGCCGGGCTGCAAAAGCCTCCTCTTCCGTGGCAGGGCAGTGGATGGCCCGCACGGCATCGGCCTTGGAGAGCAGGCGGTATTTTTTCAGCATCTCCTCTGGCAGCGGGTCGGGCAGGAGTTCCGCATGGGGGAGCAGCTGCCGGATGCATTTTGCGATCACAGTGCTGGAAAGCCCCTCGGTCTGGGGGTAAACGGCCTCGAAGGGAGCGGCGGTGATCTGTGCCGCTGTGCGCACCTGCGGGTTGACCATCTGACGGCGAAGCATCCCGCCGGTCACGATGCCCTCAAAATAGTATTCCTGCCCCAGCTCCAGCTTCTGGGTGGCATAGGGATTGTTGAACCAGGTGATCTCCAGGCTGGAAACATCATCCCCGGCGGTGATGCGCTCCATCCGCCGCCCGCCCGGCAGGATGCGCCCAGCAGGTTTGGCGAACACCTCGGCCTTCACCACGCACTCGGTGTCTGGCGGGGCCTCGGCAATGGAGTAGGGACGGGAAAAATCGATGTACCGCCGGGGATAGTGGCAGAGCAGATCGGCCAGTGTCACGATGCCCAGCTTCTCGAACCGCTCGGCGGTCTTGGGCCCCACGCCCTTGAGGTAGCGCACCGGCGTGTCCGGGGTCAGGGTGGTGTGATGTTCAGCGGGCATGGCAGGAGACTCCTCTCGTGGTTTTCTTTATTCTAGCACGTCCGGCGGCAAAAGAAAACAAAAAATCCCGGAAGCCGCAGCTTCCGGGAACTTTTGGAGGTGACGACCAGATTTGAACTGGTGGATGAGGGTTTTGCAGACCCTTGCCTTACCACTTGGCCACGTCACCATATTTGGAGTGAATATTTCCACTCCATTTGGAGCGGCCGACGAGGCTCGAACTCGCTACCTCCACCTTGGCAAGGTGGCGCTCTACCAGATGAGCTACGGCCGCATATTGGTGCATTTACCCTTGCACCACAGGGAAAGACGACCCGGATCGGGCTCGAACCGACGACCCCCAGCGTGACAGGCTGGTGCTCTAACCAACTGAGCTACCGGGCCATATCCGGAGTGATTATTACCACTCCGTTATGGAGCGGCCGACGAGGCTCGAACTCGCTACCTCCACCTTGGCAAGGTGGCGCTCTACCAGATGAGCTACGGCCGCATATCAGAGGAACAGGAGTAATTCTTGTTCTTCTGAAAGGTGGTGCCTCCGATCGGAATCGAACCAATGACACGGGGATTTTCAGTCCCCTGCTCTACCGACTGAGCTACAGAGGCGCACCGGACGATGATTATTATACCTGAAATTTTGATTTTGTAAAGGGGTAAATTCAAATTTTTTGAAAAAAACTGAAACTTTTTTCGTTTTATGCGTTTCAACGTGCAAAATAAGAATGACTTTTTGAGCGCTTTTTTGCCGGATCGGGAGGACAAGAAATCTGCCCGAAGAAATTGACAAGTAATACAACCTATGGTTTAATAAAAGAAAAGAACACCGACGCTTTTGCTCTTTACACATCGCTTATACTTATTATAAGGGAAAGAGCAAAGGCGTTTTGATTTGACGACCTGCTTATTACAAGAGAACAGGCCCGGAGGACAGCATGGCAAGAAAACAGGAATATGGCAACGAAAGTATTACTTCGCTGAAGGGTGCCGACCGTGTGCGCAAGCGCCCGGCCGTCATCTTTGGCTCAGACGGCGTGGAAGGCTGCGCCCACTCTATTTTTGAGATCGTCTCCAACTCCATCGATGAAGCCCGTGATGGCCACGGCGATACCATCAATGTGACCCGCTGCAAGGACGGCAGCGTGATCGTGGAGGATTTTGGCCGCGGTATGCCCGTGGACTGGAACAACGGCGAGGGCCGCTACAACTGGGAGCTGCTGTTCTGTGAGATGTACGCGGGCGGCAAATACGGTGAGGGTGAGGATAACTACGAGTTCAGCCTGGGCCTGAATGGCCTGGGCCTGTGCGCCACCCAGTACGCTTCTGCCTGGATGACCGCCGATATCTACCGCGACGGCTTTCATTACCACCTCGACTTCAAAAGGGGCGAGAATGTGGGCGGCCTGCAGAAGGAGCCCTACAAGGGCCGCCGTACCGGCAGCATCATCCACTGGAAGCCCGACGATGAGGTGTTTACGGACATTGACGTGCCCGGCAGCTACTATAAGGATGTGCTGCGCCGTCAGGCCGTGGTCAACGCGGGCCTGACCCTGAACTTTACGGACGAAAAGGAGAAGGACCCCGCCACCGGCAAGCCCTGGAAGGAGAGCTGGTGCTACCAGAACGGCATCGCCGACTATGTGCAGGAGGTGGCAGGAGAGGATACCCTGACCCCGGTGTTCAGCTGCGAAAGCGAGGCCTCCGGCCGTGACCGTGAGGATCAGCCGGATTATAAGGTGCGGATGAGCGCTGCCTTCTGCTTCTCCAATAAGGTGCAGCTGCTGGAATACTATCACAACTCCTCCTGGCTGGAACACGGCGGCAGCCCCGAGCACGCCGTCCGCACGGCTTTTGTCTACCAGATCAACAAATACCTGAAGGACAAGAACCTCTATAAGAAGGGCGAGAGCGCCATCAGCTTCCAGGATGTGCAGGACTGCCTGGTCTACGTCTCGTCCAGCTTCTCCACCCGCACCAGCTACGAAAACCAGACCAAGAAGGCCATCACGAACAAGTTCGTCTCGCAGGCCATGACTGATTTCCTCAAGCATTACCTGGAGGTCTACTTCCTTGAAAAGCCGGAGGAGGCCCAGAAGATCTGCCAGCAGGTGCTGGTGAACAAGCAGAGCCGCGAGCACGCCGAAAAGACCCGCCAGAGCATCAAAAAGACGCTCTCCACCCAGATCGATCTGGCCAACCGGGTGCAGAAGTTCGTGGACTGCCGCACCAAGGATGCTTCCCGCCGGGAGCTCTACATTGTGGAGGGCGATTCCGCTATGGGCGCGGTCAAGCAGAGCCGCGACAGTGAATATCAGGCCATCATGCCCATCCGCGGCAAGATCCTGAACTGCCTGAAGGCCGATTATGCCCGCATCTTCAAGTCCGATGTCATCGTGGACCTTATCAAGGTCATGGGCTGCGGCGTGGAGCTGGGCGGCAAGCACAACAAGGAGCTTGCCACCTTCAACATCGATAACCTGCGCTACAACAAAATCGTCATCTGTACCGATGCTGACGTGGACGGCTACCAGATTCGTACGCTGGTGCTGACCATGCTCTACCGGCTGACCCCCACTCTGATCAACGAGGGCTATGTCTATATCGCGGAATCGCCGCTGTATGAGATCACCACAAAGGACCACACCTATTTTGCCTACACCGAGCTGGAAAAGGCAGCTTTCCTGAAGGAGATCGGCGACAAAAAGTATACCATCCAGCGCTCCAAAGGTCTGGGCGAAAACGACCCCGAGATGATGTGGCTGACCACCATGAACCCCGAGAGCCGCCGCCTGATCAAGGTGCTGCCCACGGACGTGGAGGAAACGGCCCGGGTGTTTGACCTGCTGCTGGGAGATAACCTTGCCGGACGCAAAGAACATATTGCACAGCACGGCGCGGAATATCTGGATGATCTGGATGTGAGCTGACGAGATAAACCCCTCCGTCAATGCTTTGCATTGCCACCTCCCCTAGTAGGGGAGGCTCTGGCGTTGCGGAACGCCCTGCGAGTTCCCCTCTATGCCAAGGGCCCCACTATTAGGGGGGCTGTCGAGCGTATGCGAGACTGAGGGGTTGAATCCGGGATATAGATGCTGATATAGAGGAGCAAAAATGGCAAAACGAACAACCAAAAAAACGACCAAGCCTGTCCGCCCGCAGCTGGGCGACGGCGTTGAGATCCTGAACGCGGGCAGTGTGCTGGAAGATCCCATCACCAGCACGCTGGAGACCAACTATATGCCCTACGCGATGAGTGTCATCGTCTCCCGCGCCCTGCCCGAGATCGATGGCTTCAAGCCCGCCCACCGCAAGCTGCTGTACACCATGTACGGGATGGGCCTGCTGAAGGGTGCCCGCACCAAGTCGGCCAACATCGTGGGCAGCACCATGCACCTGAACCCCCACGGTGATGCCGCCATCTACGATACCATGGTGCGCATGGGCCGGGGCAACGAGAGCCTGCTGGTGCCCTTTGTGGACAGCAAGGGCAACTTTGGCAAGGCGTACAGCCGGGATATGTCCTGCGCCGCTGCCCGTTATACCGAGGCCAAGCTCGAGGGAGTCTGCGAGGAACTGTTCCGGGATATCGATAAGGAGACCGTGGACTTTGTGCCCAACTACGACGGCACCACCACCGAGCCGACCCTGCTGCCCGTGACCTTCCCCACCATTCTGGCCAACAATACCCTGGGCATTGCAGTCGGCATGGCCTGCAACATCTGCTCCTTCAATCTGGCAGAGCTGTGCGCCACCACCGTGGCCCTGATGAAGGATCCCAAACACGATATCTCCACCACCATGCCTGCCCCGGATTTCGTGGGCGGCGGCCAGATCCTGTACGATGAGGCCCAGATGCGGGAGGTCTATGAGAATGGCCGGGGCAGCATCAAGGTGCGTGCCCGGTACAATGTGGTGCCCGGCGAGAATATGCTGGAGATCACGCAGATCCCGCCTACCACCACTGTGGAAGCCATCATGGACAAGATCGCCGAATTGGTCAAGGCGGGCAAGATCAAAGAGATCAGCGATATGCGGGATGAGACCGACCTGAACGGCCTCAAGCTGACCCTTGATCTCAAGCGCGGCGTGGACCCGGAAAAGCTGATGGCCAAGCTCTACAAGACCACCCCGCTGGAGGACAGCTTTAGCTGCAACTTCAACGTGCTGGTGTCCGGTCAGCCCCGGGTCATGGGCGTGCGGGAGATCCTGCAGGAGTGGACCGCTTTCCGCATGGAGTGTGTCCGCCGCCGCACCTACTACGATCTCCACGGCAAGGAAAATCGGCTCCACCTGCTCAAGGGCCTTGCCGCCATCCTGCTGGATATCGATAAGGCCATCCATATCATCCGCACCACCGAGGAGGAGACCGAGGTGGTGCCCAACCTGATGATCGGCTTTGGCATCGACGAGGTGCAGGCCGACTATGTGGCTGAGATCAAGCTGCGTCACCTGAACCGGGAGTATATCCTCAAGCGGACGGGTGAGATCGAACAGCTGGAAAAGGACATTGCCGACCTGAACGATATTCTGGCAAAGCCTGCCCGCATCCGCCGCATCATCATCAATGAGCTGAACGATGTGGCCAAAAAGTACGCCCAGCCCCGCCGCAGCGAGATCCTGTATGATCTGCCCGAGGAGGAGAGCGGTGCCGAAGAGGAATCCATCCCGGATTATCCTGTTACCGTGTTCTTCACCCGTGAGGGCTACCTGAAAAAGATCCCGCCCCAGAGCCTGCGCACCGCCGGTGCCCACAAGCTGAAAGAGGGCGATGAGATCATCCATCAGGTGGAGACGCGGAACAATGTGGAGGCCCTCTTCTTTACCGACAAACAGCAGGTGTACAAGGTGCGCCTGAACGAGCTGGAGGATGGCAAGGTGGCCCAGATGGGCATCTACCTGCCGGGCCGTCTGGGAATGGATGAGGGTGAAAATATCCTCGCCATGGTCATCACGGGCGATTACAGCGGCTATGTTCTCTTCTTCTTTGCGGGCGGCAAGTGCGCAAAGATCCCGCTGGCCTCTTACGCCACCAAGCAGAACCGCCGCAAGCTGCTCAAGGCCTACTCCGACAAGGAGCCGCTGGCAAAGCTGCTCTTCCTGCCCGAGGACACGGAGCTGGCCATCCGCACCAGCGCTGGCCGGATGCTGCTGGTCAACACGGCGCAGATCGCTGCCAAGACCACCCGCGACAGCCAGGGTGTTGCTGTTGTGACCCTGAAAAAGAACCAGACCATTGCATCTGTCGTCCCGGCGGAAACGCTGGAGCTTGCCAACCCCCACCGCTACCGTGTCCGCAGCCTGCCCGCCACCGGTGCGCTCATCCGCGCCGAGGACGAGGGCGAGCAGCTGACAATGCTGTAAAAAACTCCCCCAGTCTCGCATTCGCTCGACAGCCCCCTCTAGGATGGGGCCTTTGGCATGGCGGGAAAGCTTTTGCTTGAATTGCAAAGTATCCGGTTTCGCCAGAGGCTCCCTCTCCGAGGGAGCTGGCACGGCGTAAGCCGTGACTGAGGGAGTTCAAGCAGTAGCGGAGACAATTTTAAATCGTTTATCCTGAAAAGAGGAAGCTGTAATGCAGAATATTGACCTGATCTGTATTGGTAAAATGAACGCAAAATATTTTGCCGAGGGCGTGGCAGAGTACCAGAAGCGTCTGGCTGCCTTTGCGGCATTCCGGATCATCGAGCTGCCGGAGGAAAAGATCGAGGAGAAAAATGCCTCCGATGCTGTGGTGAAAAAAGCACTGGAGAAGGAAGGAAAAGCCATCCTCTCCAATGTGCGCAAGGGTGCTGCCATCGTTGCCATGTGCATTGAGGGCAGGCAGATCTCCTCCGATGAGCTGGCGCAGTTCCTGGCCGACCGCGCAAACAGCGGGGCAGGGGATGTGGCGTTCGTCATCGGCTCCTCCCACGGCCTGTCCGATGAGGTGAAAAAAGCCGCAGCCCTCAGATTCAGTATGGGCCGCATCACCATGCCCCATCAGCTGGCCCGCCTGGTGCTGACCGAACAGATCTACCGGGCCTGTACCATCAATGCCGGTATGAAGTATCATAAGTAAAACTTGCAAAGAGAAACAGAGGACGGAACAGGCAACCGTCGCCCGGTGTTAGGAGATGCGGGAAACGTCAACCCGCCTGTTTCTCAGAAAGAAAGGGCCGTTGCAGAAATGCAGCGGCCTTTTGCTTTACAAATATAAGAAAACATGATAAAGTAGAGATACGCGGCAGTGGGGAAAGCTGCCCGAAACAACACACACGACACGGCAAGCCAGCCGCGGACGGAAAGGATGTTATTACAATGGAACAGAGCGAAAAGACCCTTGATATGATCGTCAATCTCTGCAAGAACCGTGGTTACGTGTTCCCCGGTTCTGAGATCTATGGCGGTCTTGCCAACAGCTGGGACTACGGTCCCCTGGGCGTTGAGTTCAAGAACAACGTCAAGAAAGCATGGCTGAAGAAGTTTGTCCAGGAGAGCCCCTACAATGTGGGCCTGGATGCCGCCATCATTATGAACCCCCAGACCTGGG
Organism: Faecalibacterium hominis (ex Afrizal et al. 2022); assembly: GCF_049545105.1. Lineage (NCBI taxonomy): Bacteria > Bacillati > Bacillota > Clostridia > Eubacteriales > Oscillospiraceae > Faecalibacterium > Faecalibacterium hominis (ex Afrizal et al. 2022). The sequence continues at coordinate 3,010,816 of NZ_CP186860.1, forward strand.
TGACCACCGGCCACGTTTCCAGCTTCTCTGACCCCCTGCTGGACTGCCGCGCCTGCAAGGCCCGCCACCGTGCCGATAAGCTGATCGGTGAGGAGCATCCTGAGGTCAATGTGGATGCCATGAGCTTTGATGAGATGGATCAGTTCATCGCCGACCACGAGGACATCGTCTGCCCTGTCTGCGGCAAGCATGACTTTACCCCCATCCGCAAGTTCAACCTGATGTTCAAGACTGCCATCGGTGTCACCGAGGACAGCTCTTCTACCTGCTACCTGCGTCCCGAGACCGCACAGGGCATTTTCGTCAACTTTGCCAACATCCAGCGCACCACCCGCCGCAAGCTGCCCTTCGGTGTCTGCCAGGTGGGCAAGGCTTTCCGCAACGAGATCACCCCGGGCAACTTCACCTTCCGCACCCGTGAGTTCGAGCAGATGGAGTGCGAGTTCTTCTGCAAGCCCGGCACCGATCTGGACTGGTTCGCTTACTGGAAGGATTACTGCGAGAACTGGCTGCTGAGCCTGGGTATCAAGAAGGAGCACCTGCGCCTGCGTGACCACGAGCCCGCAGAGCTGGCCTTCTACAGCCGCGCTACCACTGATATCGAGTATGCCTTCCCGTTCACCGACTGGGGCGAGCTGTGGGGCATTGCAGACCGCACCAACTACGACCTGACCCGCCATCAGGAGGCCTCCGGCAAGAGCCTGGAGTACTTCGACAGCGAGACCAACGAGCACTACATCCCCTACGTGATCGAGCCCTCTCTGGGCTGCGACCGTGTGGCGCTGGCCTTCCTGTGTGAGGCTTACGATGAGGAGCATCTGGTCGATGCCAAGGGCAAGGAAGATGTCCGCACCGTCCTGCACCTGCATCCGGCTCTGGCTCCCTACAAGTGCGCCGTGCTGCCCCTGAGCAAGAAGCTGGGCGACAAGGCCATGGAGATCCGCAATGAGCTGAGCAAGTACTTCATGGTGGACTACGATGATACCGGTTCCATCGGCAAGCGTTACCGCCGTGAGGATGAGATCGGCACTCCCTACTGCATCACCGTGGACTTCGACACCGTGGGTGACGAGGCCAAGGGTATCGCAGCTGACAACTGCGTCACCGTCCGTGACCGTGATACCATGGAGCAGGTGCGTATGCCCATCTCTGAGCTCAAGAGCTATATCGAGAGCAAGATCGAGTTCTGATCCAAATAAAAACAGCCCCGCCGTTGCAATTTCGGCGGGGCTGTGGTATATTATAGATAAAGAGAGTGCTGCCCGGCAAACGGTCAGTACCTTTCTGGCAAATCAGTTAAAAAATGACCGCCGAGTTGGTAGCTCATGGGGCGGTCATTTTTTGTGTGTAAAGATTTTCCATGCGATATCGAACACGCCAAAGCCGACGGTTGCAAGCAACGTCAGCAGGGCTAAAGTTTCCAATAGCGTCATAGAGCATCACCCCTTTCGCAGCAGAGCGTCAGGGGCACGACAAAAAATATTCGCCTCCCCGACGCTTGGGCCGGAAAGGTTAGACCGCTTACCGTATGTGGACAGCACTCCCAAGGTTAGTATAGCAGACGTTTCCCCGTTTTTCAACGACGGAAGCGTCTGTTTTCTTTTATCCGATGGACAGAATTGAAAAAAGAGGGTATACTTAGGGCAAAACAACCATGCCGTTTCTTGCGGCAGAAAGGAACCTTTTGTGAAAAACTTTGATGAACTGCTCAAAAAATACGCTGACTTTATCGTCCGGGTGGGCGTGAACCCTCAGCCGGGCCAGACCATGATCATCCGCTGCCCGTTGGAGGCTGCCCCGCTGGCCCGCCTGTGCGTGCGCAGCGGCTTCGAGGCCGGAGCCCGTGATGTTCAGGTGGACTGGAGCGACAATGCCGTATCCCGCACCCGGATGGAGCTGGGCAGCGAGGAAGCCCTGACCGACAGCAAGCCCTACCAGCTGCGCCGCTACCTTGACTACGCAGAGAGCGAGGGCAGTGTCTGCGTGCTCCACCTCATTGCGGATGACCCTGAGGTCTACGCCGGTCTGGATGGTGCCAAGATCAGCCGTGTGAACGCCGCCAACCGGAAATTTATGGCTCCCTGGCGGGAGTACACCATGAACGACAGGGTGCAGTGGTCCATTGCCGCCATGCCCAGCGCCCCCTGGGCAAAGAAGATGTTCCCCGAGCTGGACACGGATGCTGCCATCGAGAAGCTGTGGCAGCTCATCTTTGATGTCTGCCGCGTGACCGGCGGTGACCCCGTCAACGAGTGGAAGGCACATCTGGACCGTCTGACCAGTCTGGGCGAGAAGATGAATGCTCTTGATCTGGAGAGCGTCCACTTTGAGAGCGCCAACGGCACTGACCTGACCGTGGGCCTAGCCGAGAAGGCCAGCTGGGAGAGCGCCGGCAGCAAGAACGAGAAGGGCGTGTTCTTCCTGCCCAACATCCCCACCGAGGAAGTATTCACCGCTCCCCACAAGGACAAGGTGGACGGCATCGTCTACGGCACCAAGCCCTATGTGTTCAATGGCCAGCTCATCAAGGGATTCCATGTTACCTTCAAGGATGGCAAGGTCGTTGAGCATGGAGCCGAGGAGGGCGCTGACCTGCTGGGCCGGCTGCTGGATACCGATGAGGGTGCCCGCCATATCGGTGAGGTGGCACTGGTGCCCGCATCCAGCCCCATCAACCGCAGCGGCGCGCTGTTCTACAGCACCCTGTTCGATGAGAACGCTGCCTGCCACATCGCCTTTGGTGCCAGCTACCCCGGCACCACCGAGGGCGGCACCGGCCTGACCAAGGAGCAGCTGGAAGAACGCGGCATGAACCAGTCTACCATCCATGAGGATGTGATGATCGGTGCAGAGGACAGCCATATCACCGGCAAGTGCCGTGACGGACGAATCGTGGAACTCTTCCGTGACGGTGTCTGGGTGCTGTAATCGTTCAATATAAATAATTCGTTAAATCCTTACAGTCTGTGATTAGTCTGTAAGGATTTTTGCTTATTTAGAACGACTAGAAACTTGATAATTGTATGAATGCACAAAAGATATTTCACATGAAAGAAAAATATTGACATCAAAAAAAGGCATGTTATACTTTTATTGTAAGAAGTGTACTTTGACAGAACTGCATTATAAGCCGAAGGGAGATGTAATTATGAAACGTTTGACTGCTGTATTATTGAACCTGATTTTTGTAGTAGCAATTGGCGCAACGGCTTTTGCGGCGTTTGACACCTCCAGAATCGATCGATATTTTGAAACAGAGACCCAGAAACGGATTGACAGTATGCTGGAGCTGGTTCTGGGAAAAGAAAAGGCAGAAGAACTTGTTGAAACTTCAAGAACTTCCAGCTATGATTTTACGCAAGTGGAAGCGTATGTAAATCAGTATGTGGCGCAGCAGTCGAGCGAAATGTTCCGTTTGATTGAAGCGGCAGAACAAAAAGCACGTGATGTATCCCCGGAACCGATTATACCTGATACCTGCAAGCATAATTATGATCTTGATAAGGTTGTCCGGGAGGAATTCCGGAATATGCCGATTGGAAGAGATTTTATCAAGGTGACTTATTATTATGTCTGTACCAAGTGTGGAGATACAAAAACAGAAGTGGAAACCTATGATGCATAAGAAGATTGTGAGAAGGTTTTGATTCTTGAAGTGCTGTGGTACGGCAAAGGATAAGGCAAAATTTCACGAAACCCCTTGCATAATTACCGGAAGTATGCTATATTCTAATAGTACGATATAACTTTTACTGAAACGTGGGCCGCAAGGTCCGCGTTTCTTGTTTGTTTGGAGGTTTTTATGGCGAAGCAGTCTGGCGGAAATACCGCCCAGAGAGTCGAAGCGCTTGTCCGCCCCACTGTGGAGGGCATGGGCCTGCGCCTGTGGGACGTGGTCTTTGAAAAGGAAGGGCCGGACTGGTATCTCCGTGTCCTCATCGACAAAACGGACGGCACCACCATGGACACCGACACCTGTGCCGATGTCTCCCATGCGCTGGACCCCATCCTGGATGAGGCGGACCCCATTGAACAGAGCTATTATCTGGAAGTCGGCAGCCCCGGCCTGGGCCGCAAGCTGACCCGCCCGGAGCACTACGAAGCCGTTCTGGGCCAGAAGGTCAGCGTCAGGCTGTACCGGGCCAACGAGAACGGTGTTAAGGAGTTTTCCGGCCTCCTGACTTCCCGCGAAGGCAATACCATCACGCTCGAAGGCCCGGCCGGCCCCATGCAGTTTGAGCTTTCCGCCGTCAGCACGGTGCGCCTGTGTGACGACGAGGACCTGTTTGATTAAAAGAGAAAGAATGATATTTAGGAGGAACCCGAAAAATGGCTGCAGCGAACAATGAATTTTTTGAAGCTCTCTCCATGTTGGAGCATGAGCGCGGCATCACCGCAGAGTACCTGATCGAGAAGATCAAGGCTGCCATCGTGATCGCTGTCAAGAAGAACTATGAAGTCGAGGACGACAACGTTCTGGTGGAGATCGACCCCGACAGCGGCAAGTTCAACGTCGCTCTGGTGCAGAACGTTGTCGCCGATGAGGACTGGTACGATGAGCACGCCGAGATCGGCATCACCGAGGCCCAGAAGATCCGCAAGAGCTATGAGGTCGGCGACCGCGTTGTCACCCCCCTCAAGACCAAGGACTTCGGCCGCATTGCCGCCCAGACCGCAAAGCATGTCATCCGTCAGGGCATCCGGGAAGCCGAGCGCAGCCAGCAGCTGAGCGAGATCCAGTCCCGCGCCCATGATATCATCCAGGCCACCGTTACCCGCGTGGACAACGAGAAGGGCATCGTGGCCCTGGACCTGGGCAAGGGCGGCGAGGCCATCCTGCCCCGCAACGAGCAGGTGCCCGGCGAGACCTACACCGAGGGCCAGACCCTGCAGGTCTACGTTGTGGATGTGGTCAGCGGCGAGCGCGGTGCCCGCGTGATGATCAGCCGCACCCACCCGGGCCTGGTCAAGCGCCTGTTCGAGCTGGAAGTGCCCGAGATCTATGACGGCACCGTTGAGGTCAAGGCCATCAGCCGCGAGGCCGGTGCCCGCACCAAGATGGCTGTCTGGAGCAAGGATGCCAACGTCAACCCCGTTTCTGCCTGCATCGGCCCCCACGGCGACCGTGTGGCCGCTGTGGTCGAGAAGCTGGGCGGTGAGAAGATCGATATCGTCAAGTGGAGCGAGGATGTCTCCGAGTTCATCTCCGCTGCCCTGAGCCCCGCTAAGGTGCTCAAGGTCGAGCTGCTGCCCGGCGAGACCCGCTCCTGCCGCGTCACTGTGCCCGACCAGCAGCTGAGCCTGGCCATTGGCAACAAGGGCCAGAACGCCCGCCTGTGCGCCCGCCTGACCGGCTACAACATCGACATCCGTCCCGAGAGCGGCTACTACGGCGAGGACGAGGAGCCCAAGGCTGCCGAGCCCAAGACCGAGGACGCAGAGTAAGAGCGGCTGTGACCGCACCTGAAGGAGGGAAACCGGATGGCACAAAAAAAGATCCCTGCCCGCCAGTGCATTGGCTGCATGACCAGCCGCCCCAAAAAGGAACTGGTGCGGGTGGTGCGCGCCCCCAGCGGCGAGATCAGCATCGACCCCGTGGGCAAGAAGCCGGGCCGCGGCGCTTACCTCTGCCCGGACCCGGCCTGTCTGGCAAAGGCCAAAAAGAAAAAGGCGCTGGAGCGCTGCTTTGAGCAGCCGGTTCCCGCCGAGGTTTACGATGCGCTGGCCGCACAGCTGGCCGATGTGGAAAAGGAGGCCCAGCCGAATGGCGAAGCATAACAATACCCCCGAAAAGCCCAAAATGGCCCCGGAAGAAGCGCTGTTTCAGGCGCTGAGCCTCTGCCGCAAGGCAGGCGCGCTGACCATGGGCTTTGATGCCGTGGAAGATGCCTGCGTCAAGAGCAAGGCATGGCTGGTAATGGTCGCGTCCGATGCCAGCGCCAAGACCGTGCAGCGCCTGAACTACGCTGTGGGCGACCTGGTGGACGTGATCACCATGCCGCTGACCCAGGACCGCCTGGCCGATATCAGCCGCAAGCCTGTGGCTGTTTACGCGGTGACTGACCGCAACCTCGCAAAGCTCTGCTTTGACCGTCTTTCGGACTGCGGGGCAATCAAAAATGAGGAGGATATGAGCGAATGACCGTAAAATATAAAGTGAGCGATTTTGCAAAGGATCTGAATGTTTCTGCAAAAAAGGTCCTGGATGAGCTGGCTGCCATGGGCAGCACCGGCAAGAAGAACAGTTCCACCCTGGAGGAAAACGAGCTGAACTACCTGCTGGAGAAATTCAGCAAGGACAACAGCGTTGCCAGCCTGGACGAGTACCTGAACAGCGCAAAGCAGCCTGCCCAGCCTGAAAAGAAGGCGGAGAAAAAGGCCGAGAAGCCTGCGGAGAAAAAGGCAGAGCCCAAGGCTGCTGAGAAGAAGCCCGAGGCAAAGCCCGCTGCCCCTGCCGCAAAGGCAGAGCAGCCCAAGGCAAACAATAACAACAATAAGCACGGCGAGAAGAAGAACGAGCAGCACAAGAAGCGCGAGGAGAAGACTGTCTCTCTGAGCGAGCTGGCCCGCGAGACCGGTGCCAAGGCCTCTGCTGCCCCGGCTCAGTCCGTTTCTGTCCGCCGCGAGGACAGCCAGGTGACGGTCGATACCCGCACCGTGGATGTGAACGTGGACCGCTTTGATGCCCGCTACGACGATCTGGCTTCCACCAAGAACACCGAGAACCGCCGCAAGCCCACCCCGCAGGGCAACAAGCAGAAGTTCACCCAGCGCGGCCAGCGCCAGCGCCAGCAGTTCCAGAAGGGCAAGCGCGAGACCGAGTTCGAGCGCCTGCAGCGCATCCAGCTGGAAAAGGCCCGCAACGCACAGCTGAAGGTGATGATCCCCGATGAGATCACCGTCGGTGAGCTGGCTGCCCGCCTGAAGCAGCAGGCCGGCAAGGTCATTGCCAAGTTCATGCAGATGGGCGAGATGCACGCCATCAACGATGTGATCGATTTCGATACCGCATCTCTGCTGGCTGAGGAGTTCCACGCAAAGGTCGAGCACGAGGTGCATGTGACCATCGAGGAGCGCCTGTTCACCCAGGAGGAGGATTCCGCCGAGGATCTGGTGGAGCGTCCCCCCGTTGTCTGTGTCATGGGCCACGTTGACCACGGCAAGACCAGTATCCTGGATGCCATCCGCAAGACCAATGTCACCGCAGGCGAGGCTGGCGGCATCACCCAGGCCATTGGTGCATATCAGGTCAAGATCAACGACAGCCTGATCACCTTCCTGGATACGCCGGGCCACGAGGCATTCACCTCCATGCGTGCCCGCGGTGCCAACATGACCGATATCGCTGTTCTGGTCGTTGCCGCCGATGACGGCATCATGCCCCAGACCGTGGAGTCCATCAACCATGCCAAGGCTGCCAATGTCAAGATCATCGTGGCCATGAACAAGATGGATAAGCCCACTGCAAACCCCGAGCGCGTGATGGAAGGCCTGACCAAGTACGGCATCATCACCGAGGACTGGGGCGGCGACGTTGCCTGCATCCCCGTTTCTGCACTGACCGGCATGGGCATCAACGACCTGCTGGAGCGGATCGCGCTGGAGGCCGAGGTCATGGAGCTCAAGGCCAACCCCAACCGCCGCGCCAAGGGTGCTGTTGTTGAGGCTCGTCTGGACAAGGGCCAGGGCCCCATCGCCACCATTCTGGTGCAGAACGGCACCCTGCATGCCGGTGATGTCATCATTGCCGGTACTGCTGTGGGCCGTGTGCGTACCATGCGCAGCGACAAGGGCATGCTGCTGAACGATGCAGGCCCCTCCACCCCCGTGGAGATCACCGGCCTGACCGCTGTGCCCGAGGCAGGCGACCTGTTCGAGGCCGTTGCCGACGAGCGTCTGGCCCGTGAGCTGGCAGAGCAGCGCATTGCCGCTGCCAAGGAGAAGCAGTTCTCCTCCTTCCAGAAGGTCACTCTGGATAACCTGTTCAGCCAGATGGCACAGAACGATATGAAGGAGCTGGCCATTGTCGTCAAGGCTGATGTGCAGGGCTCCGCCGAGGCCGTCAAGCAGAGCCTGGAGAAGATCTCCAATGATGAGGTGCGCGTCCGCGTCATCCACGCCGGTGTCGGTGCCATCAGCAAGTCCGACGTTGACCTGGCCGATGCCTCCAACGCCATCATCATCGGCTTCAATGTCCGCCCCGACAACGTGGCCAAGGAAGAAGCCGCTGCCACCAAGGTCGAGATGCGGATGTACCGCGTCATCTACGATGCCATCAACGATGTTACCGATGCTATGAAGGGCATGCTGGCTCCCAAGTTCCGCGAGGTCGCTCTGGGTGAGCTGCAGGTCCGTCAGGTCTACAAGATCAGCAACGTGGGCACCGTTGCAGGCTGCCGCGTGACCAGCGGCAAGATCACCCGCGACAGCAAGGTGCGCGTTGTCCGTGACGGCATCGTCATCACGGAGGACGAGATCGCATCTCTGAAGCGCTTCAAGGATGATGCCAAGGAAGTGGCCGAGGGCTACGAGTGCGGCGTTACGCTGGCAAAGTTTGCCGATGTCAAGGAAGGCGACGTTTACGAGGCCTTCAAGATGGAAGAATATCGGGACTAATTGAAAAAACCTCTCAGGCTCGCATCCGCTCGCCAGCTCCCCTGGCAGGGGAGCTGGGCAGGGCGTGTGCTTGCCTCTCCTATCAGGAGAGGTGGCATTGCGAAGCAATGACGGAGAGGTTATTATAGGAGAAATTTATGTCTCAGAAAAATATGGGTCGTCTTGCCCAGGATATGAAGCGTGAGGTCATTGCCATCATCGGACGGCTGAAGGACCCCCGCCTGGAGGGCGGTCTGCTGACCGTCACCCGTCTGGATGTGACACCTGACCTGGATGTTGCAAAGGTCTATGTGAGCGTGATGGGCCGCGAGGACGGCCCCAAGCCCGCCATCGAGGCACTGAACCGTGCCGCAGGCCATGTGCGCACCGAGGTCAGCAAGAAGATGCACATCCGGAAGGCTCCGCGCTTCATCTTTGTGGAGGACGACGGTGCCGCCTACGCAGCCCACATCAACGAGCTGCTCCGCACGCTGAACGTGAACGGTGACGCTGAGGAAACCAGCCAGCCGGAAGAGACCGAGGAATAATCAGCCTTGCGGAAAGGATGGAACATGGGATGACAGAACAGCTGAATGTACAGCAGATGGCAGAAAAGCTGCTTGCTGCGGATAACATCTTGATTCTGTGCCACAAAAACCCGGATGGTGATACGGTCGGCTGCGGCAGCGCGCTCTACTATGCGCTGCTTGCACTGGAAAAACACGCAGCCGTGCTCTGCGCCGACCCCATCCCCGGCCGGTACGCATTTACCAACCCCCGCCTGTTCAAGGGCGAATTTGAGCCGCAGATCGTGGTGGCTGTGGATGTTGCCAGCGTCCAGCTGTTTGGCGAGGGCAACGGCGTTCCCCAGTACACGCGCCATGTGGACCTGTGTATCGACCACCATGCAGGCAACAGCGGCTACGCCGAGTTCACGCTGCTGGACGGCAGCGCCGCCGCTGCGGCAGAGCTGCTGTACGAGGTGATCTGTGCCATGCATGTGGAGATCACCCCCCACATTGCCGATTGCCTGTATACCGGCCTGTCCACGGATACCGGCTGCTTCAAGTTCTCTTCCACCAAGGCCAGCACCCACATCACTGCGGCCAAGCTGATGGAGGCCGGTGCCCATGTGGAGGAGCTGAACACCCTGCTGTTTGACACCAAGTCCCGGGAGCGGATGGAAGCCGAGCGGATCGCCCGCAACCATCTGGAATATCATCTGGATGGCCGCTGCGCCCTCATCTACCTGACCCGGGATGAGATCGAGCAGAGCAGGGTAGACCCTGCGGATCTGGAAGAGCTGACCAGCCTGCCCATCAGCATTGAGGGCGTGAAGGTCGGCCTGACCCTGCGCCAGCAGCCCGGCGGCAGCTATCGCATCAGCGTGCGCACCGCCAAGGGCGTGGATGCCTGTGCCATTGCCCGCCGTCTGGGCGGCGGCGGCCACACCCGTGCGGCGGGCTGTGAGCTGCTGGGCAACCTTGACAACGCCAAGAGCGCAATCCTCTCTGAGGTGGAAGCTGTTCTTGATGCACCGCAGGAGGAAGCATGATGCAGGGGATCCTCATTGTTGATAAGCCCACCGATTGGACCAGCTTTGATGTCATTGCCAAGCTGCGGGGCATTCTGGGCACCCGGAAACTGGGCCACAGCGGTACGCTGGACCCCATGGCGACCGGTGTTCTGCCGGTGTTCTGCGGCGGGGCCAGCAAGGCAGTTGATCTGCAGCTCGATCACACCAAGGCCTACCGCGCTGTCCTCAGGCTGGGCCAGCGCACCGATACCGGGGATGTGACCGGCACTGTGCTGGAGACCGCCCCGGTAACGGCAGGGGAGCAGGAGCTGCTGGCCGTTCTGCCGCAGTTCCTCGGCCCCCGGATGCAGACCCCGCCCATGTACTCGGCAGTCAAGATCAATGGTCAGCCGCTCTATAAGCTGGCCCGTGAGGGCAAGACTGTGGAGCGCAAGGCCCGGCCGATCGAGATCCTGGACATCCGGTACGAGGGCAGCCCTGCGGAAAACGAGTATGCCCTGACCGTAAAGTGCTCCAAAGGCACCTATATCCGGGTGCTGCTGGAGGAGATCGCCGAAGCCATGGGCCAGAAGGGCACCATGAGCGCCCTGCGCCGCGTGGCTGCCGGGGTGTATTCCGAAGCCGATGCCCACACGCTGGAAGAAATCCAGGCGGCAAAGGACGCGGGGCCGGAGGCCCTGCAGGCCCTGATGCTGCCGGTGGAAAGCGTGTTCGCCAGCCTGCCGCTGCTGGTGGCGGACGAGCGGGTGGAGCAGCACCTCTACAACGGGTGCCCCACCAGCCGCTATCCCGCTGCCGACGGCCGCTACCGTGTGCGGAACGCCGGAGGGCAGTTTCTGGGTCTTGCCAATGTGGTGAACGGTGTGCTCAAGGTGGAAAAGCTGTTCGTGGAAAGGAACTGACGACCAATGCAAATCGTTTCATCTCTGTCGCCCCTGGCGCTGGAACATGAGGGCGGCACTGCTGTTGCCATGGGCTACTTCGATGGCATCCACATCGGCCACCGTGCCGTCATTGAGGGAGCAGTGGAGTGGGCAAAGGCCCACGGCGCTGCCCCGGCGGTGTTCACCTTCAAGCTGCCCGCTGACAGCAAAATGAAGGGCCGCCGTCTGCTCTCCACCGAGGATAAACATGCCCTGATCGCAAGCCTGGGAGTGGAGTACTATCTCTGCCCTGAGTTTGAGGAGATCCGCGCCATGACCCCGGAGCAGTTCGTGTACGGCATCGTGCAGGACTGCCACGCCAAGGCGTTGTTCTGCGGCGAAAACTTTACCTTTGGTGCCAAGGCTGCCGGGACCCCCGAGCTGCTGAAGGAGCTCTGCGCCCCGCTGGGGGTGGAGGTCGTGGTGGTGCCCATGGCACAGTTTGAGGAAAAGCCGGTGTCCTCCACCCGCATCCGCACGGCACTGGAGGGCGGCGATGTGCCTGCCGCTAACGCCATGCTGGGGATGCCCTACGCCATCCGCTTTGCGGTGCAGCACGGGGCGGGTCTGGGCCGCACACTGGGCGTGCCCACCATCAACCAGATCTATCCGGCGGGCTTCCAGATGCCCCGCTACGGCATCTATATCACCCGCACCCGGATCGGTGATACCTGGTATCCCTCGGCCACCGGCCTGGGGACCCGGCCCACTGTCAATTCGGACGAGACCAAGGTGACCTGCGAGACCTTTATCCCGGATTTTTCCGGCGACCTCTACGGCACCGACCCGGTGGTGGAGTTCTACGCCTACCTGAGTCCCAGCAAAAAGTTTGATACCCTGGACGAGCTGAAGGCCTGCATCGACCATGCGGCCCGGCGCGCCAAGGCCTATTTTGCAAAAGCATAGTAAAATTTTTCTTGCTTTTTGCACGGATTTCTGTTATACTAGCCATGTTACCGCGGCACGGGGCTGGGAGTATGCCCATTTGGGAGTACCGTTTTCCCGCATTCTGTGCCGACGGCAAATAAAATTTTATAAAGAGGTACTGTTACTATGAACAAGCAGGAAGTTATGGCCAAAGTCGCTCTGACCGAGAAGGACACTGGCTCCCCCGAGGTTCAGGTCGCTCTGCTGACCGCTCACATCAACGAGCTGAACGAGCACCTGAAGAAGAACCCTAACGATCACCACAGCCGCCGTGGTCTGATGAAGATGGTTGGCCGCCGCCGCAATCTGCTGGCCTACCTCCAGAAGAAGGACATCGAGCGTTACCGTGCTCTGATCGCAACCCTGGGTCTGCGTAAGTAATAGAAAACAGAGGGCAGGTACCGCAATGTGGTGCCTGCCCTTTGCTCTTTTTTGAGGAACAACAGGCCGCTGCTGCGCGTTGCAGCAGTAAATCGAGCGCCTGTGCTGTAAAAAAGCACGGGCGTTGGCTTTATTGCTATGATGCGCTGGCCGCTGCCTTTTGGAAGATAAGAAGATAAACCGCAAAAGGACAAAGGAGGCAAAACCAAATGGCAATTGAATTTGGTTCCCGCAAAGAGACCTTTGAAAACTTCAAGGTCTACGAGACCACGCTGGCTGGCCGTCCGTTCAAGGTCGAGATGGGCAAGATGTGCGGCCTGTCCAACGCAAGCGCCCTGATCCGCTACGGCGAGACCTGCGTGCTGTGCAACGTTGTGATGAGCCCCAAGCCCCGCGAAGGTGTGGATTTCTTCCCCCTGAACGTGGAGTATGAGGAAAAGCTCTACGCCGCAGGCCGCATTCCCGGCAGCTTTATGCGCCGTGAAGGCCGCCCCGGTGAGCGCGCCATCCTGACCAGCCGCGTGGTGGACCGCCCCATGCGCCCGCTGTTCCCCAAGGAGATGCGCAACGATGTCTGCATCACCATGACCGTGATGAGCCTGGACCCCGATTGCAGCCCTGAGATCGCCGGTATGATCGGTGCGTCTCTGGTCACCGCTGTGTCTGAGATCCCCTGGAACGGCCCCATCGGCGGTGTTCAGGTGGGCCTGGTGGACGGTGAGATCGTCCTGAACCCCACCCAGGAGCAGCGCAAGGTGAGCGACCTGGCCCTGACCGTTGCCGCCACCATGGACAAGATCGTGATGATCGAGGCCGGTGCCAACGAGGTGGACGAGGACACCATGCTCAATGCCATCAAGGCCGCCCACGCTGAGATCAAGAAGATCATCACCTTCATCAACGGCATCGTTGCAGAGCGCGGCAAGCCGAAGATCGATTTCCAGGTGGTGGGTCTGGATATGGACGTGTTCCACGCCATCCAGAACAAGTATCTGGACGACTTCAAGGCCGCCATGGATACGGACGACAAGAATGTGCGGGATGCTGCCCTGCTGCCCATCATGGACAAGATCGCTGAGGAGTACCCCGACCTGTCTGACGCAGATCTCGACCTCGTCAGCTACAAGATGCAGAAGTACGTTGTCCGCCGCTGGCTGCTGGATGAGGGCAAGCGCGTGGATGGCCGCGGCATCAACGAGATCCGCCCGCTGGCTGCCGAAGTGGGCATCCTGCCCCGGGTCCACGGCTCCGGTATGTTCACCCGCGGCCAGACCCAGGTGCTGACCACCTGCACCCTGGGCGGCACCAAGGACAACCAGCTGATGGACGACCTGACCGATGAGCAGACCAAGCGTTACATCCATCACTATAACTTCCCGCCGTATTCTGTCGGCGAAGCCCGCGCACCCCGCAGCCCCGGCCGCCGCGAGATCGGCCACGGCGCACTGGCAGAGCGCGCTCTGGTTCCCGTGCTGCCCTCTCTGGAGGAGTTCCCCTACACCATCCGCTGTGTCTCTGAGGTCCTGAGCTCCAACGGCTCCACCTCTCAGGCTTCCATCTGCGGTTCCACCCTGGCTCTGATGGATGCCGGTGTGCCCATCAAGGCACCTGTTGCCGGTATCTCCTGCGGCCTGATCACCGAGGGCGACCGCTGGATGACCATGCTGGACATTCAGGGCGTGGAGGATTTCCACGGCGATATGGACTTCAAGGTGGGCGGCACCCGCAAGGGCATCACTGCAATCCAGATGGACATCAAGATCGATGGCCTGACTTACGATATCATTGCCGAGGCCTTTGAGAAGTGCCGCAAGGGCCGCCTGTACATCCTGGACGAGATCATCAAGCCCGTGATCGCACAGCCCCGTGAGGAGCTGAGCCGCTGGGCTCCCAAGATGTTCAGCATGATGATCCCCACCGACAAGATCAAGGACGTGATCGGTAAGGGCGGCAAGGTCATCCAGGACATCTGCGCCACCTGCAACTGCAAGATCGATGTGCAGGAGGACGGCCATGTGTTCGTCTCCGCCGTGGATCAGGAGGACGCAAAGCGCGCCATCTTCACCATCAAGACCATTGTGGAGGACCCCGAGATCGGTGCCATCTACAAGGGCAAGGTGACCCGCCTGATGAACTTTGGTGCCTTTGTGGAGATCGCACCGGGCAAGGAAGGTCTGGTGCACATCTCCAAGCTGGACACCAAGCGTGTGGAGCGCGTGGAGGATGTGGTCGCCGTGGGCGATGCCATCGTGGTCAAGGTCACGGACATCGACCAGCAGGGCCGCATCAACCTGAGCCGCCGCGATGCCATTCTGGCGCTGGAAGCCAAGCGCGCCGCGCAGGAGCAGCAGTAATCCATAAATCAGAGGGACCCCACAGCCGGTTGGCTGCGGGGTCCCTTTTTGCTGTCCGAAAAAATTTTTGGGTTTCCTCTTGACAGAAATGCAAAAATGTGTATTATTGTATTAGCTGCTTAATACAGCAACACATAAGGAGGGCAAAGCAGAATGAGTGAACAGTTTGATGCCAGCCGCCCGATCTATGCCCAGCTGGTGGAACGGCTCAAAGCCAGAATTCTGGCGGGCACCTACCCGCCGGGGGGCCATCTGGATTCGGTGCGGGATCTGGCCGCAGCTGCCGGGGTCAACCCCAACACGATGCAGAGGGCTCTGGCCCAGCTGGAAAGTGAGGGCCTTGTGCGCACCGAGCGCACCAGCGGACGCTACGTCACGGAGGATACGAATTTGATCGAACAACTGCGGGCTGCCGCCGCCCATGACATCGCGGCAGATTTTCTGGAGAAGATGCGCAGCATCGGCTACACGCCGGAAAAGGCGGCAGCCCTGTTGGAGCACTGGGATACAGAGGAGGTAGAACCCCATGAGTAAGGTGCTGACCTGTGAAAAATTGACAAAAGTATACGGAAAGGAAAAGACCGCGCTGGACGGTATCGATCTGGAGCTGGATTTTGGCCGCATCGTAGGGCTGCTGGGCCCCAACGGCAGCGGCAAGACCACCCTGCTCAAGCTGGCCAATGGTCTGCTGCAGCCCACGGAAGGCCGCATCCGGATCGCGGGCATGGCCCCCGGCCCGGAGACCAAGGAGCTGGTCTCCTACCTGCCGGATGCCGACTGGCTGCCCGACTGGATGCGGGTGGAGGAGCTGGTGGAGATGTTCCGGGATTTTTACGGCACGCCCAGTCAGGCCAAGGCTTACATCGGCTTTGACGCCGACAAGGCCAATGAGATGCTGGCCCGGCTGAACATCGCCCCCAATGCCCGGCTCAAGACCCTTTCCAAGGGCAACAAGGAGAAGGTTCAGCTGGTGCTGGCCATGAGCCGCAACGCCCGTCTCTACCTGCTGGATGAGCCCATCGGCGGCGTGGACCCTGCGGCCCGGGACTACATCCTGAACACCATCATTTCCAACTACAGCAAGGACGCGACCGTTGTCATTTCTACCCACCTCATCGAGGACATTGAGCCGGTGCTGGACGAGGCCGTGTTCCTGAAGGACGGCCGAATCTTTGCTCACCGCGCTGTGGATGATATCCGCGAGACCGAGGGCAAGAGCGTCGATGCATATTTCCGGGAGGTATTCAAATGCTGAAACAATTGCTGAAATATGAGTTCAAGGCCACGAAACGCCGGTATTTCGGGCTGTATCTGGCGCTGGCGCTGTTGAGCGTGGTGCTGGGCGTGACCTTCCGGCAGGAACACGCGCTGGCTCACAGCACAAGCTTCCAGAATCTCGAAGTGATTCTGATGATCGTGTATGTCTCGGTCATCCTTGCCATCGCGGTGCTCTGCTTCGTGAACACCATCCAGCGCTTTTATCAGAACCTGCTGGGCCGGGAAGGCTACCTGATGCACACGCTGCCGGTCAATGAGAACCAGCTCATCCTCTCCAAGCTCCTCACCAGCATGGTCTGGGTGCTGTGCAGCGGCCTTGTGGGCATCGTCTGCATCACGGTGATGGTCAGCATCGGTGTGATTGACTCGGAGACCTTCGGCATGGTGGACTGGAACAGCTGGAAGCAGCTGTGGCAGATGCTGTACGAGGAGATGGGCACGGAGTTCTGGGTGGCAATGGCATGGACCATCCTCATCAATCTGGCCCGGCTGGCAAGCCTCATCCTCTGCGTTTACGCTGCCTGTATGATCGCCCATCAATTCCCCAAGCATGTGATGGTGGCCGGGATCCTCGCGTTTATCGGCCTGAACTTCGTGGAGACCCAGCTCGATAAGCTGCTGGGCACGAATGATGTGAGTATGATCGTGGATGTCGCGTACCGGGTCGTGGATGTGAACGTGACCGGTGTGAGCTATGGAGTGACCCCGATGCGCTGGCTGACGGCGGCACTTGGAACAGACGTTGGCTATCTGTTCTGCTTTGCCGTGACTGCAGCCATTGCGGCGGCATACTTCTTCCTGACCCGGTGGCTGATGAAAAATAAACTGAATCTGGAGTAAACAAAAAGGCGGTGTGCCCGGAGCGGACACACCGCCTTTTGCTGTCTGGAAAAAGGATCACACGCCGGAAGCGCCGTAGTTTGCCAGCACACGGGCAGAGGGGTCGTTGACGTTGCAGCCGGGCCATGCCTTGTTCGGCATCCAGAAGCCCACGATGGTGCGGCTCTGGTCGTGGTAGTATTTCTCGAAGATCTCGCGGTAGAATAGGCTCTCCTTGGTAAAGGGCATACAGTGGGCCGAGTAGTTTGCCCGGCGGAGCTGGAACTCCTCATCGGTGTACAGGCCCTCGGCATACTCCTTGATGTCGTCCACCATGCTGTGGCCCACGGCATCGGAGAAGGCGGCTTTTTCGCGCCAGAGGATCTCCGGGGGCAGCCAGTCGCCCTCAAAGGCCTTGCGCAGCAGGTACTTGCCCTTGCCGTAGCTGTTCAGCTTCTTTTCGGGGTCAATGGCCATGACGTAGCGCACAAAGTCCAGATCACCAAAGGGCACGCGGGCCTCGATGCTGTTGGCGGAGATGCAGCGGTCGGCCCGGAGGACATCGTACATGTACAGCTCCCGGATGCGCTTCTGGCTCTCCTGCTGGAAGGCATCGGCGGTGGGGGCGTAGTCGGTGTACTTGTAGCCGAACAGCTCATCGGAGATCTCGCCGGTCAGCAGCACGCGCACATCAGTTTGCTCGTGGATGGCCTTGCAGAGCAGGTACATGCCCATGCTGGCGCGGATGGTGGTGATATCCCAGGTGCCCAGCAGTCGGATGACCTCCTCCAGACTCTGGATGACCATGTCCCGGTTGATGATGATCTCATGGTGTTCGCTGCCCAGATAATCGGCGGTCTGGCGGGCATACTTCAGGTCGATGGCATCGGTGTCCATGCCGATGGCAAAGGTGCGGATGGGCTTGCCCAGCTTCTTGGCTGCAATGGAGCAGACCAGCGAGGAATCCAGACCGCCCGAGAGCAGGAAG
Organism: Faecalibacterium hominis (ex Afrizal et al. 2022); assembly: GCF_049545105.1. Taxonomy (NCBI): domain Bacteria; kingdom Bacillati; phylum Bacillota; class Clostridia; order Eubacteriales; family Oscillospiraceae; genus Faecalibacterium; species Faecalibacterium hominis (ex Afrizal et al. 2022). The sequence continues at coordinate 3,028,618 of NZ_CP186860.1, forward strand.
CCCACAGGGGCATCGGCATCCAGACGCTTTTCCACGCCTGCGATCAGCTTTTCGCGGATGTTCCGCAGGGTAGTCTCCATGTCATCCTCCATGGGGGCGGGCACATCGGCAATGTCCTCGTAGCGGACAAAGCGGCCATCGCAGTAGTAGCTTCCGATGGGGAAGGGGCGGATGTCGTCGCACCAGCCGATCAGGTTCTGCATCTCGGAGGCAAAGGCGATCTGGTGGCTGGACTTGGAATAGCCGTAGAACAGCGGACGGATGCCGATGGGGTCGCGGGCTGCGATCAGCCGGTCCTTACGGGAATCATACAGAATAAGCGCAAACTCGGAGTCCATGTGGCGGAACATATCCAGACCGTACTCGTAATACAGCGGCAGCAGGATCTCGCAGTCGCAGTCGGAGGCAAACTTGTAGCCCCGGCGCTTCAGGATCTCCTTCTCAAAACGGAAGCCGTAGAGCTCACCGTTGCAGACCACGCAGTCGGCACCACGGTAGAAGGGCTGCATCCCTTCCGGGGTCAGGCCCATGATGGCAAGGCGGCCAAAGCCCATCAGACCAAAAGGCCCTTCCACCACACGCTGGTCGTCCGGCCCGCGCATCACGGTGCGCAGCAGATACTCCTTGAATTTGGCGGCACTCAGGTCGTGCCCCGTGTAACCCATAACACAACACATATTTCTTACCCCTCTCTCTCTAAACCTCTCCGTCAATGCTTCACATTGCCACCTCTCCTGATAGGAGCGGCAAGTTTCCCGGTGACTGAGAGGTTTTTGCAAATAAAAAAATACGGCAGCCTTCATCCCATTGCTAGGACGAATGCTGCCGTATCCGTGGTGCCACCTAAATTACCGGTGCGCGAACACACCAGTCACTTTTGTGTACTCTCCCCGTTGAAAGCACTGCCGCGATAACGAGCGGCTGCCGTCGGCCCCTACTAACTGCCCGAAGCAGGTTCAGGGGGAAGCTCACGGGGGTTCGTTCGGGGCTCATTCTCTGTGCGGCTTCCACCAGCCCGCACTCGCTGCAAAAGAACCTTGAGCACTTACTTTTCCCGATCAACGCTTTTCCTGCCTGCATTGTATCACGGCTCTTTGTCCGTGTCAACACAGTGTTCGCATTTTTGTGCGGTCTGCCCCGGATGGGGGCTGTTTTGTGCGCAGCTGCGGCACAATCCGTACAAAACGCTGCCCTCGCACTGCAGGGTGAAGCCGTGCTCCACCATCAGATGGGCACGCACCTCATCCATAAAGTGGCAGTCCAGGTGATAGATGCGCCCGCACTGCACGCACTTCAGGTGCAGGTGCTCGCGGCAGTGGCGGCCCTCGTCCACATACTGGAACACGGCCTTTTCGCCCTTATCGGCCACATATTTCATAATGCGCTGCTCGCCTGCCAGCTTGTCCAGATACCGGTACACCGTGGTGGGATTGGGGCTGGCCCCCTCTGCCTCCAGATGTTCCAGAATGTTGGATGCACTGACCGCGTGCTGGCGGTTGTTGATGAGATAATCCAGGATCAATTGCCGGGTTTTGGTGTTGTACCCCCCGCGACCTGCCATGGTATCAGCCTTCCTTTCTGGGTCAAGTGTACCACAATTTATCCTTTGATGCAAAACAAGAACGAAACACTGGCGACAAGCACAAAAAAACTGTTCAATTTATAGCAAAATAATGCATGATATCTGTTCAAAACGGAAAAGCTCCCAAAGTTTTCAAAAAAGTCTTGTAAACATTGTCCAGATATGTGATAATAATATTAATGATTACTTGGATTATTTAAGGGATACAAGCTGTCCGGCGGGTGACTGATTGCTGCCTGAATGGTCCTGCTTGCGAACTAGGAGATAGAACAATGAAAGAGATGGATTCCCAGTCAAAGCTCAGCCTGAAGCTGCAGGCTTACCAGTACCTGAAAACGAAGATTCTGAACTGCGAGTACCGCCCCAACGAATTTCTGAACGAGCAAAAGCTCTGCGCTGAGATGGGCAACATCAGCCGCACCCCCATGCGTGACGCGCTGGGCCGCCTGGAGCAGGAGGGGCTGATCACCATCCTGCCCAAAAAGGGGCTGATGGTCTCCGGCATTACCGAAGAGGACGTGCACAGCATGTTCGAGATGCGCCTGCTGGTGGAGCCTTACGCCCTGCGCACCTACGGCAACCTGATCCCCCGGGAGCAGCTGGAGGCCTACACTGAGCTGATGCACCACCCCGAGCGGATCGACGACTTCTGCAAATCCGACGATGATTTCCATGAGCTGCTGATGAGCAGCCTGCCCAACAAATACCTGCGCTCTGGCTATGACCGCATCACCGGCCTGAACACCCGTTTCCGCATTATGACCGGCAAGGTGAGCATGATCAATCAGGATCAGACCTGTGAGGAGCATCTGGAAATTCTGAATGCCGCCCTGAGCGACAACTGGAACACCGCCGCCGATGCGCTGCAGCATCACCTTGAGCTGGCCCGTGATAAGGCCGAGGGAGTCATCAAGGTCATCCGGCTGTGGTAAATGAAACGATAAAAACGCTGTATCACTCCTTCCGGCATCGCTGATGCGATGCCACCTCCCTCTCAGAGGGAGGCTTTTGCGTTGGCCGCCGCGTTAAGGCTCCCTCCTGGAGGGAGCTGTCGAGCGAATGCGAGACTGAAGGAGTGGTACAGCGTTTTCTTTTGCTGGAAAGTGTAAAAAGTTCATAGAAATCAAAAGAAAAGTACATTGAATATTGTTTAACAATGTGGTATCCTTAACAACAGAGAGAGCCCGCTGGCAGGCGGGCAGAATGATTTGGAGGAAAATAATTATGGCTGATCGCATTGTTCTGAACACCATTTCCTACCATGGCCACGGTGCCATTGAGAACATCGTTCCCGAGCTGACCGCCCGCGGCTACAAGAAGGCTTTTGTCTGCTCTGACCCCGATCTGATCAAGTTCGGCGTGACCAAGAAGGTCACCGATCTGCTGGATGCTGCAAACTTCGCCTACGCTGTTTACAGCGAGATCAAGCCCAACCCCACCATCGCCAACGTGCAGGACGGCGTGGCAGCCTTCAAGGCTGCTGAGGCAGACTGCATCGTGACCATCGGCGGCGGCTCCTCCATGGATACCGCAAAGGCCATCGGCATCATCATCAACAACCCCGAGTTCGCGGATGTGCGCTCTCTGGAAGGCGTGGCTCCCACCAAGAAGCACGCTGTGTTCACCATTGCCGTGCCCACCACCGCCGGTACTGCGGCTGAGGTCACCATCAACTACGTCATCACCGATGTGGAGAAGAAGCGCAAGTTCGTCTGCGTGGACACAAACGATATCCCCGAGATCGCTGTGGTCGATCCCGATATGATGTCCTCCATGCCCAAGGGCCTGACCGCCGCCACCGGTATGGACGCTCTGACCCACGCCATCGAGGGCTATATCACCAAGGGCCACTGCACCATCTCCGATATGTTCCATCTGGAAGCCATCAAGCTCATCAGCGAGAACCTGCGCGGTGCCGTGCAGAACACCCCGGAGGGCCGCGAGGGCATGGCTCTTGGCCAGTACATCGCCGGCATGGGCTTCTCCAATGTAGGTCTGGGCATCGTCCACTCCATGGCACACGGTCTGTCCGCTCTGTATGATACCCCCCACGGCGTGGCCTGCGCCATCCTGCTGCCGGTGGGTCTGGAGTACAACAAGACCGTTGCCGGGGAGCGCTACCGTGCGGTCGGCAAGGCCATGGGCGTGAAGGGCATTGACGAGATGAACGATGCTGAGGCCGCCGATGCCACCATCGCCGCTGTCAAGCAGCTGAGCGCGGATGTGGGCATCCCTGCAAATCTGCAGGGCATCCTGAAGGAAGAGGACATTCACTTCCTGGCTGAGTCTGCTTTTGCAGATGCCTGCCGCCCCGGCAACCCCCGCGATACCAGCGTGGAGGAGATCGAGGCACTGTATAAGAGCCAGCTGTAATTCGTAAACTGAACAAAGAGGGTCGGGAACACCGCTTCCCGGCCCCTTTTTGTTCCGGGAAAGGAGCACTATGAGCCTGAATCTCTATACTCTTTGTGTAATTTATCTGGTATATTCCTTTTTAGGCTGGGTAGGCGAGACCGTTGTTGCAACCGCAAAGGGCCGCCGGTTCACCAACCGCGGCGTGGCCTCCGGCCCCTTCTGCTTTGTGTACGGCACGGCAGGGGTGCTCATCACCATCGGCCTGAACGACCAGCGCACCAGCCTGGCGGCGTTGTTTTTCGGCAGCATGATCTATGCCACGGTGGTGGAGTGGCTGACCGCCAAGCTGCTGGAACGGATCCACCACCGCCGCTGGTGGGACTACTCCGATAAAAAGTTCAATCTGGACGGCTATGTCTGCCTGCAATACTCCCTGCTGTGGGGTCTGCTGGGCATGGCGGCAGTCCGCTGGGGCAACGACCTGCTGTTCCGGCTCTGCGCCCACCTGCCGCCGCTGCTGTTCCACGCTGTGGTATGGGGCGGCATGGCGCTGGCCGTCCTTGACCAGATCTCTGCCATGGTGGTGGTCAGCCGGTATGCGAACCGCCACCCACGGCTCGAGCAGCTGAATCGGGAGCTGGGCAGGGGCTCGGAGAGGCTGCGGCAGAAAATTACCGCCAGCGTGGAAAAGCGGATCCAGCGGGCGTACCCTGCTGCGGCCCGTCCGGAGCCCACCACCAGTGCCGAAAAGCAGCTCTCCCTTGCCGACCTGCTCTGGCTCTTTGTCATCGGGGCTTTCCTCGGAGATGTGGTGGAGACCATCTTCTGCCGCATCACCGCCGGGGTCTGGATGAGCCGTTCCAGCCTGGTCTGGGGCCCGTTCAGCGTGGTGTGGGGGCTGGCGCTTGTATTGGCCGCCATCCTGCTGCGGGGCGGTGAACAGAAGAGCGAGAGCCGCATCTTCTGGTTCGGTGTGATCCTGGGCGGTGCGTATGAGTATGTGTGCAGCGCCGTGACAGAGCTGCTGTTTGGCACCGTGTTCTGGGATTACAGCGGCTTCAAGTTCAATCTGGGCGGGCGCATCAACCTGCTGTACTGCTTCTTCTGGGGCATTGCGGCCGTGACTTGGATCCGCTATGGCTACCCGCTGGTGGCAAAGGGGATGAAGGCAGTCAAGCGCAGGATCCGCCCCTGGATGACCGCTCTGCTGGCCGTGTTCATGGCCGTGAACCTTGTGACCAGTGCGTTGGCGCTGGCCCGCTATGATGCCCGCACCAGCGGCGCGGCTCCGGCCAATGCGGTGGATGTGCTGCTGGATGAGCATTTTGACGATGCCCGGATGGAGCGCATCTACCCCAACGCCAAAAAGGTGGAGAAGGCTGGATAAAAATGCACGATTTTGCTTGCGTTTTGCAGGGGAAACAGGTATAATACTCTATGGATTAAAAAGGAGAGATTTTATATGCTGATCCCTGTATTATTGTTTATCGTGGGCCTGCTCTGCCTCATCAAAGGCGGCGACTGGTTCGTGGACGGTGCAACCGGCATCGCCCGCCGCTTCAAGGTGCCGGAGCTGCTCATCGGTGCCACGGTGGTGTCCATTGGCACCACCCTGCCTGAGGTCATGGTCTCCACCACCTCGGCCATGACCGGCCACGGCGAGATCGCCTATGGCAACGCCATTGGTTCGGTCATCTGCAACGCGGCCCTGATCGCGGCCATCACCATTGCGGTCCGCCCGGGCAAGGTGGACCCCAAGAGCCTGCGGGTGCCGGTGCTGTTCTTCTTTGTGGCAGCGGCCCTGTATGCGGGCGTGGCCTACACCACCGGTTACTTCAGCCGCCCCATCGGCATTGTGCTGCTGGCAATGTTCGTGGCCTACATGGTCTGCAATGTGCTGGCTATGAAAAACGCCCCCGCCCCGGAAGACGATGAGGACGAGCCGGAAAAGGAAATGTCCTTTGCCAAGGAGGTCGGCCTGCTCATCCTCGGCGCAGCCCTGATCGCTGTGGGCGCAAACCTGCTGGTGGACAACGGCACCCTGATCGCGCAGGCGCTGGGTGTGCCGGAATCCGTCATCGCCCTGACCTTTGTGGCGCTGGGCACCTCTCTGCCTGAGCTGGTCACGGCGATTACCTCGCTGGCAAAGGGCCACGGCTCCCTCTCGCTGGGCAATGTCATCGGTGCCAACGTGTTCAATCTGGTGCTGGTCAGCGGCATGTCCATCACGGTGTCGCCCTTCAGCATCCCGCAGAACTCCACCATCATGGGCATCAATTCCTCTCTGGTCATGGATCTGCCCGTGATGTTCGTGGTCATGCTCCTCCTGACCGTGCCCGCTCTGCTCAAGGGCAGGCTCTCCCGCTGGCAGGGCGTGCTGCTGCTCTGCATCTATGCAGCCTTCTGCGCCGTCCAGTTTGCAATGTAAGCCTCTGCGCCGGAGACCCGGACCGGCTCCACGCCGGAGCGGGCGCTTTGGGGCAGAAAACCGTTTTGAAAAAGGCATCCTCGTCTGTGAAGTGCGGGGATGCCTTTTTTCTGTCCCCGCAGCTGGGCCTGACCGAGTCTCCGACAGGCTGTGAAATGGGACGAAATCCGGTCATAAAAAGGCAGTTAGGCGACATTTTTCACGATTTATCCATTGAAATTCTCCCCCGGGGATGATATGATAGATCTGTTCCTGCGCGGCAGAAGGCCGGGAACGAAATCTGAAGTGGGAGGATTTTGTACCAGATGCAGAAAAAGAAGCTTTACCAGCTGGCTGCGGCCATCGTTCTTGTGGTGGCCGTGGCAGCTGCTTTGATCCTGACAGGGATGCGGAAAAGCACCCCTGTGTCCGAGGCACAGGCCAGCTCTGTGCCGTCCTCCGCTCTGTCCGGCGGGGAAGCTGAGGGGCCCTCCAGCGCCGCCGCCTCCAGCGAGAGCGCCGTCAGCAGTGAGGTGAAGGAAGAATCCCCGGTTTCGTCCTTCCTGGAACAGCTGGAAGAGGAGCTTGGCATTTCCTCTTCGGAGACAGCTTCGTCCAGTGAGGCCTCCTCTGCCGCCAGCGCAAGCAAGGCGGACAGCGTGAGCTCCGCAGTGTCCAGCTCCAGTGCCGCACACTCGGTGCCTGCGTCCTCTGCGGCTTCCGGCAGCCATGCGGCCAGCAGTCAGGCCCCCGGCAGCAGCCATGCCTCCAGCAGCTCCGCTGCTTCGGAGAATGAGGTGGATGCCAGGATCGACAGCTACATCCGCCAGCTGCAGAACCTGAAGAAGCAGACGGAGTCCAAGCTCTACGGCGTGATCTACGAAGCCTACGATGAGTATATCTCCCACCCGGTGGAGGAGCGCAATCTGGGGATGAAGGTCTCCATCGTGGTGTCCAAAACCGCCAAGCTGACCGGTGTTCAGGGCGAGTGTGACAAGGAGTTCAACGCTATCCTGAAAGAGCTGCGCCAGTACCTGCGGGACAATGGCCGTGACCAGAGCGTTGCGGATCAGGCCGAGCAGGAGTACAAAAAGATGAAGTCCGACCTGACCAGTGAGCTGACCGGCATTGTCTATAACAGTGCGGTGGGCAGCGGCGATGGCGGCAAATGGATCCAGGAACACATTGAGCATAAGCGCTGAAACAGATAAGAGCCGTGCAGTTCAAACGCTGCACGGCTCTGCTTTTTATGTTACTGCACACGCTTTAACGCTGTGTTGATGAGATCGGCAAACTGCTCCAGACGTTCCCGGAGCTGGACAATGGAATCGATGTCGCTGTCGGAAATGACACTGACGGGAGCCGAAAGGCTGTTGACACCGGCTTTCAGTGTGCCGCTCAGGGCTGCGTTGACACCGTGGGCGGGGATCTCCACATGGACATCCACGGGGATGGTGTCATCGAAGAGCAGGGACTTCAGCGGCAGGCCCACCACAAGGACAGCCGCGTCCTCCCCTTCAGAGGGAAACTGGTAGTAGGTGTAGTCCTTCTTGGCATAATCGGGGTGGACGATGCACTGGCGGCTGAGGGTCAGGGTGTAGCCGGACATCTCCTGCATGGCCACCTGCGTGTTGGGCACGCCGAGGATCTTTGCCAGCTGGGCCTGCGTGATGTAGTCGGGCAGAGACCACTCCGGCAGGAACGCACCCACCAGCGGCACGCTGTCCGTGATGGAATCCCGCAGGGTGCGGTAGAGCCGCCCGGCATCGAAGTAGGTGTCGTTGGCATCAATATAGAGGTCGGTGAAAAAGTCGGTGCCGCCGGTCTCGGCGCGGGCAAGCCCGCCGGAGGGGTACAGGTACAATTGCAGCTGCCCCGGCGAATACAGCCCGGCCACATCGCCGGAAGTTGCACCCACCTGTTTCAGAATATTGTACAGGGCCGGGGTACTGGCACTGTCCTGTGCGGTGATGTTATAGCTGAGCTCAAAGGTCGCACCTTTTTGCAGGGCACGGACTTTGCTGTTGACCAGACTGAAAAGGACCAGCGCAGCCACCAGACACACCGCCAGAATGCAGGCCACCACCGTGACCACGGCGCGGGAACGCTTTTTGGAAGATTTCATGGCAGAACCTCCTGTTCTCTTTATAAGGAATACGATCCAGAGCTTAAAAATCGTTCAAGTTGGCTTTGATTTTTGAGAAAAACAAACTTTTCCGGATATTGCTGACCAATGCGCCGGTATCCGGCCAGTTTGGCAGGGGTCCGGCCCTGATGCAGGACCCACCATAGGAACTCCGCATCTATTTTTTCCTCGCAGCCCGGTGCGGAGGAAGAGCGCACTTTTCCCCGGTTTTTCCACCAGCGTTTCAGTACCCGGCTCAGGCAGGTGAAACGGTCAAAGCAGAGCACGATGATCTGGTCTGCTTCTTCCAGCCGCCGGTCATAACAGGTCTTTGTATAGTTGCCATCGATGATCCAGCTTTCGTGCGTGTCCAGAAAGCGGCGGACAATGGCGTTTTCCTCATCCAGCGGGCGCTCTACCCATCCGGGCAGGAAATGCACCGTGTCCAGATGCAGCACCGGAGCATGATAGGTGGCCCCCAGTGTTTGGGCAAGGGTGGATTTTCCGCTGCCGCTGGTGCCTAAAATCGCAATCTTCATAGGGCGTTACCGGCAGGCCGCCACAAAGGCATCAAAGATCCCCTGCATGGCGGGGTCGGCAGCGCTGAGCCACTCAGGGTGCCACTGCACGCCCAGGCAGAACTTTGCGTCCGGCTTCTCAATGCCCTCCACGATGCCGTCCTCGCTCAGGGCCGACAGCACAAGGCCGGGGGCGACCTTGTCCACCGCCTGATGGTGCTGGCTGTTGACCAGTACGGTATCCTGCCCCAGAATGCGGGAGAGCAGGGTATCCCGCCGCACGGTGACGGTGTGGATCTTGCCCCAATGGTCGTTGTGGGGGACGTGCTCAAAAGGTTTGATGTCCTGATACAGATCGCCGCCCAGCGCAACATTCATCAGCTGGATGCCCCGGCAGATGGCCAGCACCGGCTTGTCGGCGGCAAGGAAGGCGCGCAGCAGCAGCGGCTCGGCGGTATCCCGCAGGACGTTGGGCTCGCCGCAGGCGGGGATGCGCTCCTGCCCATAGAATTTGGGGTCGATATCGCCGCCGCCCGGCAGCAGCAGGCCGTCACAGGCCAGCGCATCCTGCACGGCCTTTTCGGGGTCGTCCAGCTCGATCCAGCGCATTTCTGCCCCGGCCCGGGCAAGGCTTTCGGGATATTTTGCGTGGGCCTCTGCCAGCAGCTGGTTCGGCACCATGCGCGGCATTGCAATCGTAATAGACATTGACTTTCCCTTTCTCTCTTACAGATCCCTATAGATAAAACCTCTCCGTCATTCCTTCGGGATGCCACCTCTCCTAGGCGGGACTGAGAGGTTTGAACAACAGAAAAACCCCGGAACATTCGTTCCGGGGTTTCTGGCGGAAAGATGGGGATTCGAACCCCAGAACGCTTTTGACACGTTACACGATTTCCAGTCGTGCGCCTTAGACCAACTCAGCCATCTTTCCACATCTTCAGTTTTCAGCGTTTCGGGCCGTGGCCCTCAGCGCTCCACTATAATACCTGAAAGGATGACTTTTGTCAAGGATTTTTTTGAAAAAATTTGAAAAATCTAAAAATCAACGTTTCTGCGCCATACATTTTTTCGTTTAAAAAAGCAGAACATGATAATCCCCTTGACGAACCCATAAAAACGGACTATGATGTGGGCAGAGAACGGTTGGAATTTGCAGGTTCCGCTCGAAAAAGAGAACCTGAACAGGAGGATGCAATATGAATTACGCTGATGTTTTGAACAATGCCCGCCAGTGCATCGGGCAGTACTGCAAGGCCTGCCCCGTGTGCAACGGCGTGGCCTGTAAAAACCAGATCCCCGGCCCCGGTGCCAAGGGCGTGGGCGATACGGCCATCCGCAATTATAATAAGTGGGCGGAGATCCGGGTGAACATGGACACCCTGTGCGAGAACGGCACCCCCGACACCGGTGTGGAGCTGTTTGGCAAAACCTTCAAGTATCCCTTCTTTGCAGGCCCTGTGGGTGCGGTGAACCTCCACTATTCTGACACCTACACCGATATGACCTACAATGACGTGCTGGTGCGCGCCTGTGCCGAAAACGGCATTGCCGCCTTTACGGGTGACGGCACCAACCCCGACGTGATGACTATGGCCACCAAGGCCATTGGCACTGCAGGCGGCTGCGGCGTGCCCACCATCAAGCCCTGGAACATTGACACTGTCAAGGCCAAGATGGAGCAGGCCAAGGCCAGCGGCTGCTTTGCCGTTGCCATGGACGTGGATGCCGCCGGTCTGCCCTTCCTGAAGAATATGACCCCGCCCGCCGGCAGCAAGAGTGTCGCCGAGCTGGCCGAGATCGTCAAGCTGGCCGAGCGCCCCTTCATCGTCAAGGGTGTGATGACCGTCAAGGGCGCACTCAAGGCCAAGGAGGCCGGTGCTGCTGCTATCGTGGTCTCCAACCACGGCGGCCGTGTGCTGGATCAGTGCCCCGCCACCGCCGAGGTCCTGCCGGAGATCGCAGAGGCCCTCAAGGGCAGCGGCGTGAAGATTCTGGTGGATGGCGGCATCCGCTCCGGCGTGGATGTGTTCAAGGCGTTGGCTCTGGGTGCTGACGCTGTGCTCATCTGCCGTCCCTTTGTCACCGCAGTCTACGGCGGCGGCGAGGAAGGCGTGAAGTGCTACATCGACAAGATCGCCGCCGAGCTGGCTGATACCATGCAGATGTGCGGCGCGCACTCTCTGGCCGAGATCACCCGGGATATGGTGAGGATCTGATGAACTAGCATAAGAAAAGCGGCATCTTTCCGTTTGCACGGAGAGGTGCCGCTTTTTGGTCAGTCGTTTTCCGAGAAATAATCGCTGTCGATGCGCTTAATGAGGTAAGTCTTTTGAGTGGAAACACCCACGCCGTGCTCAATCATCAGGTTGGTCAATTTTTCACCGTCTACCAGAATGATGTGCTGTGCATTGGCATACTCCTTCGCTTTGGGCGAAAACTTGGCAGTGGTGATAAAAAGTCCTTTATCGACCCTGGGCGGTCCCATCATGGCACCTGCAAACTTTTGGAGTTCCGGTTTTCCAATCGTGGTGTCGGGTTTCCAGCGCTTGGCCTGAATGTAAATGAGGTTGAACCCCAGCTTATCCTCGTGGACGATGCCGTCGATGCCATCGTCACCACTGTATTTGGTAACAAATCCATCGCCGTAGTCCATAGCCTTCATCAAATCAACCACAAGATGCTCAAAGAAAGCAGCGCTTTGATTCAGAATATCCGTCAGCAGATCGTCCGCCAGTTGATTGTTGATAAGAGTATACACCCGCTCGAAGGTCTCCTGCGGTGTTTCGGGCGCGTCATCCGGGACACTGGCCTGCGGTTGTGCAGAAGCGGTGCTGTCTGTATTCTGCGGCCGGTAGAAATCGAGAAACGCGGGGCACTTCTGAGCAAGAACTGCATTGGTAATTGGTTCTGTGCTGGCAAGGAGCGACCGGCCGGCCGGTGTAATGGCAATATAACCCCGCTGAGGGGAGTCAATCATTTCAGCTTTCTTGAGATAGGTCTTGGCCCAGCCGACCCGCCCGGCATAGACTGAAGAACCATTGGAAAGCGTTTCGGAAAGATCCTCTTCGGTCAGCTGGAGCGTCTGAGCGATAGAATCTCGAACCTCCTTCATGGAATGCGACTGACCATCCTGTAAAACGGTCAACACAAGCCGATAAAACTCATTGTACTTTGGAAGAGCCATAAAACATCCTCGCAATCAACATTGATAAAGCAAAGTTTACTTCAACGTTCCATCCAGTACCTGCTGGTAATACCAGGGCTTCGGTGCGCGGAAGGTCTTGCCGGAAAGGTCGACGAAGTCGGGGGAGGTGAAGCGGGGGAGGACCAGCTCCCAGGCGCAGAGAGCCTGATATTTCAGCTTAAGCTCCCGGTTGGCGGTGTTGTTGCCGTATTTGCTGTCGCCCAGGATGGGGCAGCCGATGCTTGCCATGTGGGCACGGATCTGGTGGGTGCGGCCGGTGATGAGCCGGACCTTGAGCAGGGCCAGACGGCCGGAGACGGCAACGGTCTCATATTGGGTCTCCACGTCCTTGGCACCGGGCTGCTTGTCGGGCACGATCTTCACGATGCCCCGGTCTGCATCCTTGAGCAGGTAGCCGCCCAGGGTGCCGTCCGGCGGGGTGGGGCGGCCAAAGGTGACGCAGAGGTAGGTCTTTTTGACCTCGCGGTTCTTGATGACCTCAAGGAACAGCTGCTCGGCCTCGGGGGTCTTGGCAATGATGACCAAGCCGCTGGTGCCGGTGTCCAGCCGGTGGCAGAGGGCTGGAGTGTACAGATCGTTCTCCTTGTACTCGCCCTGCTGGTTGAGGTAGAGCAGAGCACGGTTGAGCAGGGTGTCGTCCTCGGGGCCATCCACGGCAAGGCCTGCAGGCTTGTTCACCACCAGGATTTGCGGGCAGTCGTAGATGACCTGTGCCGGGCCGCGGGCGTTCTTCCACGCCGGGCCTTCCACCCGCTTGTCGGCATCCAGCACCTCGTCCAGGATGAACAGCTTGATCTCGTCGCCCGCCATCACGCGGGTGGAAAGGGGCTGCTTTTTGCCGTTCAGCTTGATCTTGTTCTCCCGCAGAGCCTTGTTCAGGCGGCCCGGGTTCAGTGCCGGGAACTGCTGCATCAGATAGTTGTCCAGCCGGGTGGGGGCCAGACATTTTACTTTTAAGATTTTCACGGAAATTTTCCTCTCTATCTTGAAATAGAATGTGTCTTTGAATCGTTTTTATTGTAGCGGAACGGAAACGTTCCGTCAAGCAAGAGAAAGAAGGTTTTCGTATGAGATGGAACCATAAAATAGGAACATTTACGGTGCTTTTGGCGCTTGGGATCACCATGGCGGGCTGTGGGGCCTCCAGTTCCACGGCGGGAAGCACAGCGGCTTCCACGCCAAGCACGACCTCTTCGGAGGCGCAGGAGGCGCAAAAAACGGAAGTACAGCCCATGCAAGGCGTTTTACTGAGCGACCCCCTTTCGGATGGCACCTATCACATCAGCTTTGAAAGCGATAAAGTATGGGTCGGTGAACGCAAGAATACCATCAACGACGCGGTCGTATACGACTATGACCGGTACACAGCCCCAGAGATAGAAGCATTGAGCGAAGGCGATACCATTGTAACACATCTAAACGGGACAGAGGAAACTACAGCCCTGACCGTGGAGAGCATCGAGCGGGAAAACAACTATGTGACCATCAACGGCGGAATAGAAGAAGGCGGCATCGACTTATGCAAAGAGGAGGACCATTACCGGACTCTGACATGGGATGATTTTCCCGCTTATTATGAAGTTGGTGTGGTGAAGCAGCTTGTTATGGCAGACGATATCGAACTATCGGACGGCGCAGCAGACTTTGGAGCCGACCCAGTGATGGTCAAGGGAGACCGGGCGGTTTGCGATGCAATGAGCAGCGAAGAAGATGTTTATGGGTGGAATGCGGGAAACACGACCGTGACCATCCAAAACGGCGAGATGACCCATGTAGACCGCATCTGGGTGCCGTAAAATTTGTGGAAAACCCGTTGACAAACGCAGAGCCCATGCTATAATTTAAGTGTACGCAAGGGGCGGATATGCGCCTTTGCGGCAAAACGTGAATTATGACAGATGGCAATGATGGGGTCAGAAATGCACACCGCCGCCCAGAGAGAGCGCTCCCAGCTGCAAGGCGCTCCGGCAGGTCTCGTTTCGTGCCGCCCCGGAGCTTCCGGCGAAACAAGTCGGACGCAGCGCAGCGTTACCGCGCCGAAAGCGGCAGGGGACAAGCAGTTTTATCCTTTGCAATTTGGGTGGTACCACGGAGCAGTTTTACACAGCCTCGTCCCTTTTGGGATGAGGCTGTTTTTGTTTTTGCGCCTGCCCGCCCCTCTGCCATAACATCATAAAAACTGACGTGCAAACGCCAAGGACAATTGAGGAGAGAAAACCTATGCAATGGACCGGTTTGAATGAACTGCGTGAAAAGTACCTGAGCTTCTTTGAGAGCAAGGGCCACCTGCGTCTGGACAGCTTCCCGCTGGTGCCGAAGAACGACCCCAGCCTGCTGCTGATCAACAGCGGTATGGCCCCCATGAAAAAGTGGTTCCTGGCGCAGGAAGAGCCTCCCCGCCACCGTGTGACCACCTGCCAGAAGTGCATCCGTACTCCGGATATCGAGCGTGTGGGCATCACCGCCCGCCACGGCACCTTCTTTGAGATGCTGGGCAACTTCTCCTTCCAGGATTACTTCAAGGAAGAGGTCATTCCCTGGGCATGGGAGTTCCTGACCAGCGACGAGTGGATGGCCATCCCCAAGGATAAGCTGCACATCTCCGTCTACGAAGAGGACGACGAGGCTTACGATATCTGGACCAAGAAGGTGGGCATTGCTCCGGACCACATGGTGCGTCTGGGCAAGGAGGACAACTTCTGGGAGCACGGCTCCGGCCCCTGCGGCCCCTGCTCTGAGATCTACTTTGACCGCGGCCCCGAGTACGGCTGCGGCAAGCCGACCTGCGGCGTGGGCTGTGACTGCGACCGCTATATGGAGATCTGGAACCTGGTGTTCAGCCAGTTTGATGCCGACGGCAAGGGCCACTACGAGCGTCTGGCACGTCCCAACATCGATACCGGCATGGGCCTGGAGCGTCTGGCCTGCGTGATGCAGGGCGTGGGCAACCTGTTTGAGGTGGATACCGTTCAGAGCGTGCTGCACCATGTGGAGCACATTGCCGGTAAGACCTACGGTGAGAACGCCAAGGATGACATCTCCATCCGTGTCATCACTGACCACATCCGCAGCTGCACCTTCATGGTGTCTGACGGCATCCTGCCCTCCAACGAGGGCCGCGGCTACGTTCTGCGCCGCCTGCTCCGCCGCGCTGCCCGCCATGGCCGGATGCTGGGCATCTCCCGCCCCTTCCTGGTGGAACTGGTGGAGACGGTCATCCAGTCCAGCGAGAGCGCTTACCCCGAGCTGCGTGAGCACGATGCCTATATCAAGAAGGTCATCGGCACCGAGGAGGCAAACTTTGCCCGCACCATCGATGCCGGCATGAACATCCTGAACAACATGATCGACGGCCTGGAAAAGGCACACCAGCACCTGCTCAAGGGTCTGGACGTGTTCAAGCTGAACGATACCTTCGGCTTCCCCCTCGACCTGACCAAGGAGATCGCTGCCGAGCAGGGCATTGAGATCGACGAGGACGGCTTCCATGCTGAGATGAAGAAGCAGAAGGAGCGCGCCCGTGCCGAGCGCCTGAAGAAGAACATCTCCGGTTGGAGCGAGGACCTGTTCGGCGGCCTGACCGTTGAGCCCACTGTCTTTACCGGCTATGAGACCCTGAACGACACCGGCGTTGTGGTTGCCCTGAGCGACGAGGAGACCCTGACCGATGCCATTGCCACCGATGAGGAGGCAAAGGACGGCGTGCTGGTGGTTCTGGACAAGACCCCGTTCTACGCTGAGATGGGCGGTCAGGTGGCGGACAACGGCCTGCTGACCGGCCCCGAGTGCAGCCTGCGTGTGCTGGACGTGAAAAAGACCCCCAAGGGCTACTACGTTCACACCTGCGTGCTGGAGAGCGGCATCGTCAAGGTGGGCGACCACCTGAACGCTCAGGTGGACAAGGAATACCGGATGTCCGTCTGCCGCAACCACACCGCGACCCATCTGCTGCAGGCTGCCCTGCGTGAGGTCCTGGGCGACCACGTCCATCAGGCAGGCTCCTATCAGGATGCGGAGATCACCCACTTCGACTTCACCCATTTCAGCGCCGTCACGCCTGAGGAGCTGGCCCGGGTGCAGAAGATCGTCAACGATAAGATCTACGAGTCGATGAACGTCACCGTCAAGGAGATGCCCATCGAGGAGGCCAAGAAGCTGGGCGCAATGGCCCTCTTCGGCGAGAAGTACGGCAAGGTCGTCCGCGTTGTGAACATCGAGGGCTGGTCCACCGAGTTCTGCGGCGGCACCCACGTCAAGAACACCGCCCAGATCGGCGGCTTCAAGATCGTCAGCGAATCCTCTGTTGCCGCCGGTATCCGCCGCATCGAGGCTGTCACCGGCCGCAACCTGCTCGTCCGTGCAAATCTGCAGGAGGCAATGCTGCACACCGTGGCCAACACCCTGAAGGCCAACAACATCACCTCTCTGCCCATCCGTGCCGAGGCCGTCATGGCCGAGAACAAGGCCATGAGCAAGGAGCTGGAGGAGATCAAGGCCAAGGTCGCCGCCTCCAAGGTGAGCAGCCTGTTCGACAATGCCGAGGAAGTGAGCGGCGTGAAGATCGCTTCCGCCTACTTCACCGGCACCACCGGCGAAACCCTGCGCGGCATGTGCGACAGCATCCGCGACAAGGCTGTCAACCCTGTGGTCGCTGTTCTGGTGGGCAAGGCTGAGGATAAGGTCACCATGGCTGTCACCGTGAACAAGCTGGCACAGGAAAAGGGCCTCAAGGCTGGCGTGCTGGTCAAGGAGATCAGCGCCATCGCAGGTGGCAAGGGCGGCGGCAAGCCCGACTTTGCAATGGCCGGCCTGAAGGACGAGACCAAGATCGACGAGGCTCTGGCCGCTGTCAAGGGCATCGTTGAGAAGCAGCTGGGCTGATTGGAAGCGGGCTCACCCTCTCCGGCAGCGCAGAAGCGCTGCCACCTCTCCCAAAGGGAGAGGCAAGAGCGGCCTTAGGCAATGGTTCTGCAAGTTTGCAGTTGTTGTCCTGTCAGATGCATAGGCTCTCCCTTTGGGAGAGCTGTCGAGCAAAGCTCGACTGAGAGGGCGAGAAAAGAAATCGAAAGGAGCAATTCCCATGGAAGATTGTCTGTTTTGCATGATCGCCGAGGGCAAGATCCCCTCCAAAAAGCTGTATGAGGACGATCAGGTCGTGGCGTTTTACGATATCAACCCGCAGGCCAAGGTGCACTTCCTTGTTGTGCCCAAAAAGCACATCCAGAGTGCCGCTGCCCTGACTGAGGAGGACGGTGCCCTGCTGGGCCATATCTTTGCCGTGATCGCCAAGCTGGCCAAGGAAGTCGGCCTGGACAACGGCTACCGCGTGATCTCCAATGTCGGCGAGGATGCCGGCCAGACCGTGAAGCACCTGCATTTCCATGTGCTGGGCGGCGAGAAGCTGCCTGTCTGAGCCGCGCGTAAAAATAACGGATCGAACAAAAGGAAGGGAATTGTTATGGCAAAGACCTATACCCTGAATGTTGCGGGCCTGACCCGTGAACTGACCATCTGCAAGGTGAACGACCACATGGACATTGCGGCCTTCATCATGCTGGGCGATGCAGAGCTGACCGTGGCTGCTGCCACCGAGCTGCTGAAAAAGTGCCCCGAGTTTGATATCCTGCTGACCGCTGAGGCCAAGGGCATCCCTCTGGCACACGAGATGAGCCGCCAGAGCGGCAAGCCCTACATCTGCGCACGCAAGGGCGAAAAGCTCTATATGGCCGACCCTGTCGTGGTGGAGGATCAGTCCATCACCACTGCAGGCAAGCAGAAGCTGGTCATCGACCGCAAGGAGCTGGACAAGATGAACGGCAAGCGTGTGCTTGTGGTGGATGATGTCATCTCCACCGGCGGCTCCCTGAAGGCGCTGGACGCACTGGCAGAGCAGACCCAGTGCACCATCGTGGGCCAGGCCGCTGTTCTGGCCGAGGGCGATGCAGCCGAGCGCAAGGATATCATCTTCCTTGAGCCGCTGCCCCTGTTCTTCCACTAAGTAAGATGCGCCGCCCCCTCTGTGTTTTCTGCGCAGGAACGCTGGGGCTGGAGTTGGTGTGCGCCTTTTTGCCGCAAACGGGACATTTTGTGCCGTTTGCGGCATTTTTTATTGCCGGTCTGCTGTGGGCGCTGGCGGGCCGTTTGCGCAAAAGCCCGGCCTGGAGCTATGGCATCTGCCTGATCCTGGGGGCAGTGTTGGGCCTTGTGCTGACCGGCTCCACGCAGGCAAAATGGGATGCGATCCAGACCGCCTACGATGGCCGCAGTGTCCTGCTGGAGGCGGAGGTGGAAAGTACCTCCTCTTCCTATTCCCCCGGCAGGGTGCGGGCGGTCCTGCGGGTGGAAACGGTGGACCGGGAGGCGGCCTCCTTCCGGGTGGAGTGCGCCAGCCTGCCCACCTGCAGCCCCGGCGACCGGGTCAAGGGCCGCTTTGCGTTGGAAACGCCCGATGACACTGCCCGCCTGAATGCCCTGGCCGATGGCATTGCCCTGAACGCTGCGTATGAGAAAGGCTTTGCGCTGCTGGGGCAGAGCACCTCCTTCCGCGCCCGGACGGCCCGGCTCCAGAAGCGGCTGAGCGCCGCCCTGCGGCAGGGGATGGCCTCCGGCCCGGCGGGCGTGCTGGCCGCCATGGTTACAGGCGACCGCACTCATCTCTCCAAGGAGCTGCGCACAGCCTACCGGGGCGCGGGGCTTTCCCATGTGCTGGTGGTCAGCGGAATGCACGTTTCGATCCTGTGCGGCGATGTGCTGGGCAGGCTGCTGCCCAGCCGCAAAAAGCGCCTGCACGGCTATACCGGCCGCCGGGTCAGGGCGCTGTTCAGCGCGGTGCTGGCATTGCTGCTGGTGGGCGTGACGGGCTTTACGCCCTCTGTTTTGCGCGCGGCGGGGGCCGTCTGGCTCAGTGCGCTGGGGGTCTGGGTCTACGGCCCGCCGGATGCCCTGACCTCGCTGGGCGTGGCCGGTGTCCTGATGACGGCGGGCAACAGCTACGCCGTCTGTGACGTGGGCTTTCAGCTCTCCTTTGCGGCGGTGGTGGGCACCCTGGCCGGTGGGGCCGTGGTGCGCCGCAGTCAGGAAGCTTGGGAAAAACAACGGGCAAAGAAAAAGCACCCCCGCCTCCGGTTCTGGAAGCGGAAAGCGCTTGGGCTTGCGGGAAGTCTGTGGGAAACGGTCTGTATTTCGGCTTGCGCCTCCATGGCCACCTTCCCGGTGCTGGTGCTGCGGGGGATGAGCACCAGCCTGTACGCGCTGGTGTCCGGCGCGGCGGTGCTTTGGCTGGTGGAACCCATCCTGCTCACCGGTCTGGGGGCGGCCCTGCTGGGGCTGGTGCCTGCATTGGCCCCGGCCCAGCGGGTGTGCTCGTGCTGCGCGGAATTTCTGGCGGAGGTGCTGGACTGCTGGGCGCTCTGGGTGTCCGGCTGGCCCGGGGCACAGATCTGGTTCGACACAGCTTACGCCGCTGTGGTCTGCCTGCTGCTGGCCGGGCTCTGCTGGCTGGCGTTCCATAACAGGGTGCGCCTGCGGGTGGCCCTGCCTGCCCTTCTGCTGACGGCGGGGCTTGCCGTTTTCACCGGCAATGCCCTGAGCAGGGATGTCGTCCGGGTGGAGCTGGTGGGCAGCCGGAATGCCCCGGCGGTGGTCATCAGCCGGAACGAGAGCGCCGTCATCCTCTTCCGCGGCGGCGATGTGACCCGGTGCGCCGTGGAGACCACGCTGGAACGCCGGAATATCCGCACGGTGGAGTGCCTGATCGACCTGCGGCTCAGGCCCCGGAGCGCCCAGCGGATGGGGGCAGAACAGCGCATTGCCGTTGACCGGATGGCGCTCTATGCCACCCGCCGTGTCCGCTGCGGCCCGGCAGAGGTGGAGGTGCTCCGCACCCGGAACGGCTGTGTGGCCCGCATCCACGCCGCCGGGCAGATCTTTGTCACCCTGAGCGGCAGTGCTGCGCTTGCGGCCCCTGTGCAGGCGGATTACCTGCTGGCCTCGCCTGCCCGGCCGGACTGCGTGAAGTATGATGCGATCTTGAGCCTGAGCAGCGATTATCGGTGGATGCCGGCGGCTCTTTCTTCGGGGCAGCTCTACCACAGTTTTTCAAGGGCAGAGTAGGCTTTGAGAGAAAAAATTGGCTTTTTGTCAGGAGCTGTTATATAATAGGAGATATCAAAGTAAAATCCGGAAAGGAATCAAGAAATTTATGGGCATCGTAGTCATCGGCGCAGTGTTTGTGGACATCAAGGGATATCCGCTTTCTACCTATATCCCCGGCGGGCGCAACGCGGGCAGAATGGAGCAGGTCCACGGCGGCGTGAGCCGCAACGTGGCAGAGGATATCGCCAACGTGGAGCTCCGGCCCACCTTCGTGGGCCTTGTCGATGACAGCGGCATGGGGCAGGATGTCATTGACAAGCTGGAGAACCACAAGGTCAACACCCGGTTCATCAAAAAGGTGCCGGATGGCATGGGCACCTGGCTGGCCATCTTTGACAACAGGGGTGATGTGACTGCCGCCATCTCCAAGCGGCCGGATACCACACCGCTCATCGGCTTGCTGGCCGAGCAGGGGGATGAGATCTTTGCCGACTGCGACAGCATCGCGCTGGAGCTGGACCTTGAAAAGGAGACGGTCAAGCAGACCCTGAAATACGCCAAAAAGTACGGCAAAAAAGTGTATGCGGTCGTCTCCAACATGAGCATCGCCATGGAGCGCCGGGACTTCTTGCAGCAGATCGACTGCTTTGTCTGCAACCAGCAGGAGGCTGGGCTGCTCTTTTCGGACGATTACGACCATCTCGAGCCTGAGGAGATGTGCAGGGTGCTGGCGGGCAATGTGCACAGCGCCAACATCCCCTGCATGGTGGTGACCATGGGCGGCAAGGGTGCTGTGTTTGCCCGCGCCAACGGCGAGTGCGGCATGGTGCCCGCCAAAAAGGTGGATGTCATCGACACCACCGGTGCGGGGGATGCCTTCTTTGCCGGAACCGTCATCGGCCTGACCTACGGCAAGACTCTGGCGGAATCCTGTGAGATCGGCAGCCGCCTGGCCGCCTCGGTCATCTGCATCACAGAAAATGTCTGCCCCCGCTTCCGCCCCCTTGAGTTCGGGCTGGATATCCCGGTGGTGGATTGAGAGAACAAGTAAAAAGGGACGGCGTGGAGCACACGCCGTCCCTTTTGTGGTGTCAGGAAAATGGATGGTCTTCAGCCCTGCTTTTTCTCCTTCCGGTTCAGGTACAGGAAGAAGCAGACATTCAGCAGCACACCCACCGCTGTGGAGGTGGGGGCGACCAGGCCGATCATGGTCAGGCTGGCGTTGGGCTGGATGCTCATAATGTAGGCCATGGGCAGGCGGACGAGCAGGGTCTGGAACAGGCCCTGCGCCATGACGAAAACGGTCCTGCCGCTGCCGTTGAAATAGCCGATCATACTGAACAGGATCGCGGTGAGGATGGTCTCCAGCGCAAAGCCCTTGAGGTAGGCATAGCCGTTGGCGATCACAGGTGCATCCGTGGTGAAGAAGCTGCAGAGCAGGTCGCCCTTGCACAAGACCAGCGCAAAGACGAACAGGCCAAAGAACAGACCGATGCCGATGCCGGTGCGCAGGGTCTGCCGGGCGCGCTGATGCTTGCCTGCGCCGATGTTCTGGGAGATGAAGGAAGCCATGGACTGCATCAGGGCGCTGGGGATCAGCATGGCGAAATTGACGATCTTGCAGGCCACGCCGTAGCCGGAGGAAGCCTCCAGACCCAGGCGGTTGACAAAGGCACAAAGGGCCAGAAAAGAGAGCTGGGTCAAAAACTCCTGCAGCGCCAGCGGCAGGCCGATGGCCAGAAACTTTTTGCACTGGAAGTTCAGCCTGAAGTCCGCCTTTCTGATGGAAAAGGGCAGATCTTTTTTCAGCAGCATGATAACAGCGCAGACCACGCTGACAGCCTGTGCGGCCACGGTGGCAATGGCGGCACCGACAGCATCCAGATGGAACCCGGCCACCAGGACCAGGTCGCCGATGATGTTGACCACGCAGGCCACCAGCACAAAGATCAGGGGAGATCGGCTGTCGCCCAGGCCGCGGAAGAGGGCCGAGAGCATATTGTAGGCCACGATGAAGAAGATGCCTGCACCGCAGATGCGCACATAGCTGGTGGTCAGGTCAAGGGCCTCGGCCGGGGCCTGCATCAGGCTGGAAATGGGCCGTGCCAGAAACACCAGCGCCCCGAACAGCACAGCGGCCAGAAGGGTGAACACCACCGCCGCGCCGCCGATGACCGGGCTGATGAATTCGTGCTTCTTTTCGCCGAGATACCGCGCGATCAGCACTGTGACACCCATGGCCAGCTGGGTGACCACAAAGGTGACAAGGTTGAGCACCTGGCTGCCGGTGGAAACGGCAGACAGGCCCGAGGTGGAGCCGAAGCGGCCCACCACCAGCAGGTCTACCGCGCCGTATGCGGCCTGCAGCACCAGTGCGCCCAGAATGGGCAGCATGAACAGAGCCAGCTTTTTCAGGATGCTGCCCTGCGTGAAATCGGTCTTATCATTTTTCAAGGGAATCTCTCCTTTCGACCATGATCTGATAAAAAATCTCGATGGTGCGGATCATGGTCTCCGCATCCTCTTCCGGGATGACCTCCAGCGCCGGAACAAGAGAGCTGAAATATTCCGCATCGTATTTGCGGGAAAGCGCCCGCCCGGCCTCTGTGATGGTCAGGTAGGTCACCCGGCCGTCCTCAGGGGAGGTATGCTTGGTCAAAAGACCACGAGCTTCCATGTCCTTTACGGTCCGGGTCACGCCGGGGCGGGGCAAGCTGAGCGCATCGCTCAGGTCAGAGACCTTGACCTGTATGCCCTGCTGTTCCAGCGTCTGGATCGCATCCAGATATTGGATGAAGGAGGGCAGAACCCCGTCCGGCAGGGCAGGCAGCAGATCCCGCACCCGCTTGGCCTGATAGCAGGCATCCATCATCCGTTTGATCAGTGCGATGTTCATAGTGGTTTCTCCTCAAATAGTGACCAAAGATAATTACCACAGATAATTATACAGAACTGCCGGGATTTGTCAAGCATTTTTTGCAAACAAAAATGCACCGCCCGCAGAAAGCGGACAGTGCACTCTTTGAAACAGAGATCAGATTGTGAAATGTGAGGATGAAAAACATTGACGCTGCGGTAAAATGGCGGGTCAGAACGCCTCAACCTTTTCCTGGGCGCGGTACTGCAATGCTTCCAGCAGGGCCTCTTCATCCAGCAGCTGTTTGCCTGCCAGGTCAGCCACGGTGCGGGCCACCCGAAGGATGCGGTCATGGGCGCGGGCAGAAAGACCCAGTGTGTCGTAGGAGGCGCGGAGGAGCCGCTCGGCGGCGGGGGTCATCCGGCAGACACGCCGCACCTGCCCGGCTGTGAGCTGGGCATTGCAGCGCACGCCCTCGTATCCGGGGGCGGCATAGCGCTTGGCCTGTACGGCCCGGGCGGCAAGCACCTGCTTGCGCAGGTCTGCGCTGCTCTCGGCGGGGGTGCTGGTGTGGAGCTCGTCAAAGGCAACGGGGTCCATCTCCACACAGAGGTCGATGCGGTCCAGCAGAGGGCCGGACACCCGGCTGCGGTACTGCCGCACCGCACTGGGCGAACAGGTGCAGGGACGGGTGGGGTGGCCGTAATAGCCGCACTTGCAGGGGTTCATAGCGGCCACCAGCTGGAACCGGCTGGGGTAGGTGGCGCTGCCTGCCGCGCGGCTCACGGTGATCTGGCCGTCCTCCAGCGGCTGGCGCAGAACTTCCAGACTGTCCCGGGAAAACTCCGGCAGCTCGTCCAGAAACAGCACGCCGCAGTCGGCAAGGCTGCACTCGCCGGGCCGGAAGGTGGTGCCGCCGCCCGCCAGTGCCGCCGCGCTGGCCGAGTGGTGCGGGCTGCGGAAGGGCCGGGCAGAGATCAGGCCCCGTCCCTTGGGCAGCTGGCCCGCAATGGAATAGATCTTGGTGGTCTCCACAGCCTCCTCCCGGGTCAGGGGCGGCAGGATGCCGGGCAGGCGCTTGGCCAGCATGGATTTGCCGGTGCCGGGCGCGCCGATGAGCAGCACGTTGTGCCCACCGGCTGCTGCCAGCACCATGGCCCGGCGGGCCAGCGGCTGGCCCATCACATCCGCAAAATCCGGGGCGGCATTCCAGCCGGAAGCGGGGTCAAAGGGGATGGGGGCGGCAGGGGAGAGGGGTACAAGGCCCCGCAGTGCATCCACGACCTCCCGGGCCGTGCGGGCTGGGTAGACCTGCATCGCGTCGCCGCCCGCCTCGGCGGCTTCGGCGGCGTTTTCGGCGGGCACATACAGGCTGCGGATGCCGTCTGCTGCCGCCGCCAGCGCCATGGGCAGCACGCCCGAAACCGGGCGCAGGCTGCCGTCCAGTGCCAGCTCCCCCAGAAAAGCCGCGTCGGCGGGTGGCTCCTCCATCTGGCCGGAGGATGCCAGCACCGCCAGCAGCAGGGGCAGGTCATACACCGGGCCGCTCTTGCGGATGTCCGCCGGGGCAAGGTTGACCGTGATGTGGCGGTCGGGCCATTTGTAGCCCAGATTCTTCACGGCAGAGCGGACACGGTCGCCGCTTTCCCGCACGGCGGAATCCGGCAGGCCCACCAGCGAAAAGGCGGGCAGGCCGCCGGAGACATCGGCTTCCACGGCCACGGCAAAGCCGTTCAGGCCGTTCAGACCATAGCTTTTCAGAACGGAATACATGGGGGCCTCCTCACGCCGCGTCTGCGGCCCGACGGGGAAATGACCGGGAAAATGCCCGGTCTCGGCAAAATATTCTATTGTCCCAATTATAGTGTCGGGCAGGGGGCTTGTCAATGCGCGGGCACCGCTGCAGGCTCTGCGGACAGCACGAAAACCCCAAATGATGGAAAAGGCTGAGATCTTTGTAGTATTTGTATGATTTGCGGAGCAAAAATTCTTACATAATATGGAATTGACACAGTACCAAGAAAGGGTTTATAGTATAAGTAGGTTTGGAAAAACTATCCCTGTGCGAAATACGAATTAAAGGTAAGGTGTGCAATATGTATCTGGATGAGTATAAGCGCTGGCTGGCTGCGGATCTGGAGGACGCGGATCTGAAACCGGAGCTGCGCAAGATTGAGGGTAATGACGAGGAGATCAAGGACCGCTTTGCCGTGGCCCTGAAGTTTGGCACCGCCGGTCTGCGCGGTGTGCTGGGTGCCGGTACCAACCGCATGAACATCTATGTCGTCCGTCAGGCCACCCAGGGCCTGGCAAACTGGGTCAAGACCCAGGGCGGCAGCCAGACTGTCGCCATCAGCTACGACAGCCGCCTGAAGAGCGATGTCTTTGCCAAGACCGCCGCCGGTGTTCTGGCCGCCAACGGCATCAAGGTGCGCATCTATGATGCCCTGATGCCTGTGCCTGCCCTGAGCTTTGCCACCCGTTACTACGAGTGCAATGCCGGTATCATGGTCACCGCTTCCCACAACCCCGCCAAGTACAACGGCTACAAGGCCTACGGCCCGGATGGCTGCCAGATGACCGATGATGCCGCAGCCATCGTCTATGATGAGATCCAGAAGACCGATGTTCTGACCGGCGCAAAGTACATCTCCTTTGCCGCTGGCGTGGAGCAGGGCCTGATCCGCTTTGTGGGCGATGACTGCAAGAAGGCCCTGTATGATGCCATCGAGGCCCGTCAGGTGCGCCCCGGCCTGTGCCGGACTGCCGGCCTGAAGCTGGTGTACAGCCCCCTGAACGGTTCCGGTCTGGTGCCTGTGACCCATGTGCTGAACGATATGGGCATCACCGATATCACCATCGTGCCCGAGCAGGAGTACCCCAACGGCTACTTTACCACCTGCTCCTACCCCAACCCTGAGATCTTTGAGGCCCTGAAGCTGGGTCTGGAGCTGGCCACCAAGACCGGTGCTGACCTGATGCTGGCCACCGACCCCGATGCAGACCGCGTGGGCATTGCCATGAAGTGCCCGGATGGCAGCTATGAGCTGGTCTCCGGCAACGAAATGGGCGTTCTGCTGCTGGATTACATCTGCGCCGGACGCATTGAAAAGGGCACCATGCCCGCAAACCCCGTGGCGGTCAAGTCCATCGTTTCCACCCCGCTGGCCGACGCTGTGGCAAAGCACTACGGCGTGGAGATGCGCAACGTTCTGACCGGCTTCAAGTGGATCGGCGATCAGATCGCTAATCTGGAAGCTGCCGGTGAAGTGGACCGCTTCATCTTCGGCTTTGAGGAGAGCTATGGCTACCTGGCCGGCCCCTATGTTCGCGATAAGGATGCCGTCATCGGCTCCATGCTGATCTGCGAGATGGCCGCTTACTACCGCAGCATCGGTTCCTCCATCAAGCAGCGTCTGGAAGAGATCTATGCGCAGTACGGCCGCTACCTGAACAAGGTGGACAGCTTTGAGTTCCCCGGCCTGACCGGCATGGAGAAGATGGCTTCCATCATGCAGAAGCTGCGTGACGAGCCCCTGACCGAGATCGGCGGCCACAAGGTCGTCAAGATCATGGACTACAAGAAGCCCGAGGAGACCGGCCTGCCCGCCGCCAATGTCCTGATCTACACGCTGGAAAATGGCGCGACCGTTGTGGTGCGTCCCTCCGGCACCGAGCCCAAGATCAAGACCTACTTCACCACCCTGGGCAAGACCCTGGAGGAAGCCCAGGCACAGAAGGACGCTCTGGCTGCCGCCATCGAGCCCATCCTGAAGTGATCTCCTGAAAAAAGAAGCGTTTTTGCCCCTCTGCCCTGCCGCAGAGGGGCATTTTTGCTGTATAAAATCGGTTGCAGTTTGCCGGGCGATACGGTATAATAAAACATGGTTTATTCTATCTGTGCCCCGGGTGGTATTTCCCGGGAGAATAAGAGCAGGGCAGGTGCAGAAATTGGAAAAGAAAGTATCAGCCGTTCTGGTGGCGGCAGGGTCCTCCACCCGCATGGGGTTTGACAAGCTCAGCTTTGATCTGGGCGGGGAGACCGTGGTGCAACGGAGCATCCGCGCCTTTGCGGAGTGTCCGCTGGTCAGCGAGATCGTTCTGGTGGCCGGGAAGAACCGGGCATTTCTGGAACAGCAGGCCACGGCCTGCGCAAAGCCGGTGCAGGTGGTGCAGGGCGGCGCGACCCGCGCCGAGAGCGCGAAGAACGGCGTGCTGGCCGCCCACGGAGAGCTGGTGGCTGTCCATGATGCCGCCCGTCCTTTTGTCAGTCAGGCTGTCATCACGGCGGCGCTGGAAGCAGCCGCTGCCTGCGGTGCTGCCGCCCCCGCCGTGCCGGTAAAGGATACCGTCAAGCGGGCTGTGCGGGGCGACGGCAAAACTGTGCCGGAGCATTGCATGGTCACTGATACCCCTGACCGCAGCACCCTGTATGCGGTGCAGACCCCCCAGTGCTTCGACCGTGCGGCGTATCTGGCCGCGCTGGACGAGCTGGATGCGGAGAAAGCCCGTCTGGTCACCGATGACTGCAGCCTGTTTGAACTGACCGGCCGCCCGGTGCAGCTGACCCAGGGGGATTACGCCAATCTGAAGATCACAACGCGGGAGGATCTGCCCCGCGCCGAACAGAAAGAAGGAAATGATATGCGCATTGGTCATGGTTATGATGTTCACCGTCTGGTCGAGGACCGCAAGCTGATCCTGGGCGGTGTGGAGGTGCCTTTTGAAAAGGGCCTGCTGGGCCACTCGGATGCCGATGTGCTGGCCCACGCCGTGATGGACGCTGTGCTGGGTGCCGCCGCGCTGGGCGACATCGGCAAGCACTTCCCGGATACCGACCCCGCCTACGCCGGTGCCGACAGCCTGAAGCTGGCGCAGCATGTGGCCCGCATCATGCGGGAGCACGGCTGGAAGATCGTGAACATCGATTCCACCCTGCTCTGCCAGAAGCCAAAGCTGGCCCCCTACATCCCCGCCATGCGGGAAAATCTGGCCGCAGCCTTCGGGATGCCGGTGGATGCTGTGAGCGTCAAGGCCACCACCGAGGAGCATCTGGGCTTTACCGGCGAGGGCCTGGGCATTGCCGCCCATGCTGTCGCCCTGATCGAGAAGCTGTAACGGGAGAGACACTCTGATGACTCTGAATTCGATCATCGCCAATTTCCAGACCTTCAAGCTGGCCGATCTGCTGGATATCGTCATCATTGCTTTCCTGATCTACCAGCTGCTGGGCATCATCAACCGCACCCGCGCCGGGCAGCTGGCCAAGGGCGCGCTGCTGGTGCTGGCGGTCTATCTGGTGGCCAACGTGCTGAATATGCGCACCGTCACCTGGCTGCTGAACTCGCTGCTGCAGGTCGGCCTGCTGACGCTGGTGGTCCTGTTCCAGCCGGAGATCCGCCGCGCACTGGAGCGGATGGGCCAGACCGACCAGTGGGCGGGCAAGCTCTTCAACATCAAGGGACGCTATAACGACCCCAGCTTCAAGGGGGCCTGGCGCAGCGCCATCATTGCCATCTGCGATGCCGCCGAGCGCTTTTCCGAGACCAAGACCGGTGCCCTGATCGTGCTGGAGCGCAACACCAACCTCTCTGAGATCGTGCGCACTGGCACACCCGTGAACAGTGCCGTCAATCTGGAGGTGCTGGGCACCATCTTCTACGAGGGTACCCCCCTGCACGACGGTGCCGCCATCATTGAGAATGGCCGCATCAAGGCGGCGGGCTGTGTGCTGCCCCTGTCCAACAACCTGGATCTGGGCAAGGATATGGGCACCCGCCACCGCGCCTGCCTGGGCATTGCGGAGAATTCGGATGCCATTGCCGTTGTGGTCAGTGAGGAGACCGGCATCATCTCCATGGCAAAGAACGGTGTGCTGATCCGCCACTTTGACCGCCAGACCCTGTACACCCGGCTGGTGGATGAGATGATCCCCAAGGAGACCGCCAGCGAAAAGGCAGCCGCCGACGGCTGGCGCGGCAAGGTCAAGAGCCTGCTGAACTGGATGAACCAGAAAGAGGAGGATGAGCAGCAGTGAGCAGCAATCGTACCAACGGCACAAAGCCTGCCATCCAGCACACCAAGAGCATTCTGGACGACCGCCGCATCCGGCTGCTGCTGGCCATCGTGGGTGCCATTGTGGCATGGATGGTGGTCACCATCGTCGTCCAGCCCGGCACCACCCGCACCATCAACAACGTGCCGGTGGATTTTACCTATGATTCCGCCGCGTACACCTCCCGGGGCCTGAGCATCGTCAGCGCGCCGGAAAAGTACGTCAGCCTGAAGCTCTCGGGCGATGGCTACACCATCGGCAGCCTGACTTCCTCTGATTTCGTGGTTTACCCGGACTGGTCCGGCGTGCGGGACAGCGGCGAAAAGACCCTGCACCTGCAGGTGCGGGGCGTGAACACCCTGCTCAATGGCGTGTCCGTTTCCATTGAGGGCGGCGACAACAGCGTGGACGTGGTGTTTGACGTGGTGGAGGAGAAAACGGTGCCCATCACCGTGACCACCAACTACCTGACCATTGCGGACGGCTATATCCTCTATGGCACCGAGCTCTCCAAGGAGACGGTGACCCTCTCCGGCCCCAGCACTGAGATCGATAAGGTGGAGACCTGCACCGCCGAGGTGACCCACAAGGGGGAGCTCACCGATTCTGTCACGCTGGATACCGCCCTGCGCTTTTATACCAAGAGCGGCAGCGAGGTCAAGTTCGAATACACGAATCTGGAGGAGTCCAGTGTGGAGGTCACGCTGGAGGTCTACAAGATGGCCACCCTGCCCGTGTCGGTCAGCTTTATCAACGCGCCCCGAAATTTTGATCCCTCGGTGCTGGTCTACTCCCTGAGCAAGCAGACCCTGAATGTCGCCGGGCCCGAGAGCCAGATCGAAAAGCTCTCTACCCTGTCTGTTGGCACCATCGATCTTTCCACCTTTGCGCTGAACAAGGTGTATGAGCTGCCCATCGAGCTGCCGGGCAACATCCGCCTGCTGGACAACATTTCCAGCATCACGGTCAGTTTCGACAGCTCCAAGCTCGAGACCAAGACCATGAACCTGCCCGCCAGCTGCGTGCAGGTGGTCAATCTGCCCTCCACCTATACCCTGACCGTGCAGACCGAGCGGCTGATGAACGTGACCCTCTGCGGCCCGGCAGGTCTGCTGGATACGCTGGTGCCCGAGCAGGTGGTCATTGAGATCGATGCGGATGATTTCTATGTGGCCGCAGGGCAGCAGAACATTGCCTGCCGCCTGTATGTGCCCTCCGATGGTAAGATCTTTGCGCTGGGGAGCTATGTTATCCAGTGCAAGATAGAAAGTAACTGAGCTGGCTCACCCTCTCAGTCTCGCTTCGCTCGCCAGCTCTCCCGAAGGGAGAGCCTTTGGCATAAAGATGAAGTTTGCAAATACTGCCAAGGCCTCCCACTTTGGGGGAGGTGGCATTGCGTTAGCAATGACGGAGAGGGCGAGGAAGCTGAAAATAGAAAGCGAAACCTGATAGATGATACTAGTAAGAGATATCCGCCTGCCGCTCTCTGCCGGGGAGCCGCAGGCATTCGAGAAAGCGCTGCATCTGGCGCGCATCCCCCGCAGCAAGGCGGCCCATCTGGGCGTAGCCAGGCTGTCGGTGGATGCCCGCCACGGGCAGCCAAAGCTGGTGTATACCATAGCGGTAACGCTCAAGGACGAGGGTGAGGAATCTGCGTATGCAGGGGCCTCGCCCTGCGTTGCTATCCGCGGCAAAACGGATCTCAGCGTTCAGAACGGCACCCAGCGCCTGCCCCACCGGCCTGTGGTCTGCGGGCTGGGCCCGGCGGGCCTGTTTGCGGCGCTGCTGCTGGCCCGGCAGGGCTACAAGCCCATCGTGCTGGAGCGCGGCCCGGCGCTGGACGAGCGTGTGAAGGCGGTGGAGCACTTCTCTGCCACTGGTGAGCTGGACCCCAACGCCAACATCCAGTTTGGCGAGGGCGGCGCAGGTACCTTTTCGGACGGCAAGCTGACCACCCGCATCGGGGATGAGCTCTGCGGCTTTGTCACCGAGGTGTTTCTGCAGCACGGTGCCCCGGCGGAGATCGCCTGGAAGCAGAAGCCCCATGTGGGCACCGACCTGCTCCGGGGTGTTATCACCTCCATCCGCAGGGAGATCGAAGCTCTGGGTGGCGAGGTGCACTTCAACACGGCCCTCACCGGTTTTGAGCAGAAGAACGGCCGGCTGACCGGCATCTTTACCACCGGCGGAACCTTCCCCTGTGAGGCGCTGGTGTTTGCCGTGGGCCACTCGGCCCGGGACACCTTCGGGATGCTGATGGACAGCGGTCTTGTGCTGGAGTGCAAGCCCTTCAGCGTGGGTTTCCGGGCAGAGCACCTGCAGAGCGAGATCGAGAAGAGCCTGTACCACGAGGCTGCCGGGCATCCGGCCCTGCCGCGCGGGGAGTATCAGCTCTCCCAGCATGTGGGAGACCGGTGCGTGTACACCTTCTGCATGTGCCCCGGCGGTCAGGTGGTGGCTTCGGCCAGCGAGATCGGCCACGTGGTCACCAACGGCATGAGCTACCACGCCCGGGACGGCAAAAACGCCAACGCGGCGGTGGTGGTCAGCGTGGGAGCTGAGGATTTTGCGGGCGACCCGCGCAGGGCCATCGCTTTCCAGCGGGAGCTGGAGGCAAAAGCCTACGCTGCAGGCCGCCGGGGCGGGGCGTATGCGGCCCCGGCTGAGAACGTGCAGAGCTTTCTGGAGGGCAAAGGCCAGCTGAACATCGGCCGGGTGGAGCCTACCTATGACCGGGGCGTTGTGGCTGCGGATCTGGGAGCTTTGCTGCCCGGGGAGCTGGCCGATACTCTGCGGGCGGGCCTGCGCGCCTACGAGCGCAAGATCGCGGGCTACACCGCGCCGGAAGCCATCCTCACGGGCCTTGAGACCCGCACCAGCAGCCCCGTGCGGCTGAAACGGGAGGAGACCTTGGAATCGGCCCAGCTGGCGGGGTTGTACCCCTGCGGCGAGGGGGCCGGATATGCGGGCGGCATTATGAGTGCCGCCGTGGACGGCCTGCGGGTCGCCCGTGCGATCATCGGCCGGTATGCACCGGCAGAAGGGTGAGGAATATTGATGAACCATCGTGAAAACGATACAACACAAGAAAACGAGGGAAAACAGGTGCAGCAGGAGCTGGAAGAGCAGCTGCGCGCCTTTGGTGACACCATGTCCGATGCCTTTGCCCATGGCTTTGAGGGCCGGGGCATGGACATCGGCGACCGCGCCTTTGATGTGGGCAAGGCCGCTGTTCATGCGGCCAATTACGGCATCTCGGAGGCGGGCAAGGCCATGCGGCAGGCCCGGGACAGCTACTACCAGAGCCAGCGGCAGGCCCATGCCAACGGCGGCACGGCAGAGCGGTACGCCGGGATGCCCCAGTGGGCCAGAAATTTCTTTGCATCGCGCCCGGAGTTGACCCCGGTGGAAAAGCTGCGGAAATGCGCCAAGGAGCGTTACAGCTCGGGCGTGGCTCTGCTGGCCGTGGGTATCATCTTTGCGGTGCTTTTCGGGCTGGGGACGCTGGGCTGCCTCATCGGGCTGGGCATTATTTCGCCGGCTGCTTTGGGCGACGTTGTGGTGTCGACTGCTGAGGGCGGCGGCATCCTGATGACGGGCACGGACTACGTTATGAACACCGCCTACAACGTGCTTGGCATCGTCAGCAGCGTGCTGGGCCTTGCCACGGCGGGCTTTGGCTGGATGACGGCCTGCGGCGTTTCCCAGAGGGAAGCGGGCAGGCAGATGGGCCAGCTGGCCGACCTTGCCGACAGCATGGACGGCGGCAAGGGCCTGCCGGTGGAGATGCTGGCCGACCTGACCCACCAGAAAAAGAAAAAAACGCTCAAGCGGCTGAAAAAAAGCATCCGCAAGGGCTGGCTGAATGCATGGCTGGATGAGAAAACGGAGACTGTGTACCTGACGGCGGAGGATTACCGCGCCGCGCAGGAGCGCCCGGAGCCTCAGCCCGCCCCCGCACAGCCTGAGCAGGGGGAAAACGCCGAAACGCCCCTCAACCTTGAGACCGCCCGCCGCTTTGCCAAGGTGCTGGAGCAGGAGCAGCAGCTCATGCAGGACGCACAGGGCCGGGAAGAGCTGGAAACGATGCAAAAGACCACCACCGCCATCTGCGAGTGGCTGGAAGCGCACCCGGAAAGCCTGCCCAAGGCCCGCCGCTTTGCGGAATACTATATCCCCACCACCCTCAAGCTGCTGCACACCTACAACGATGTGCAGGGCCAGCAGGGCGAAAATGCAGAGACCATCCGCCGGGACATCGCGGGCATCCTGCACACCCTGAATCAGGCTTACAGCAACCTGTATGATAACCTGCTTTCTGACGTTGCCATGGATGTTTCCAGTGAGATCGCCGCGCTGCAGGGAATGCTGGCCAATGACGGCCTGACCGGGGAGGGACTGTTATGACGACCTACCGGGCCTGGAACCTGAAGCCGCTGGACCGCTCCGCCCTGAAAGAGCTGACCGCGGCCATTGCCCAGCAGAGCACTGAGGAGCTGGAAAGCCGCGCCATGGAAACGATGGATGGGGAGCCGTGGAGCGAGGAAAAATATCAGATGACGCTGGCCGCCCAGCAGAAGGAGGCGGGCCTGCTGGCAGGCATTCTGGCCGCGCGCGGCATCACCGACCCCGCCGAGGCCCTGACCCTGCTGTCGGGCGAGGAAGAACTGACCGACCCCATGCTCCTGACCGACATGGACAAGGCCTGTGCCCGCATCCTCGATGCCATTGACCGGGAAGAGACCATTGTTGTCTTTGGCGACTACGATGTGGACGGCGTGACCGCCACCGCCCTGCTCTACCAGCACCTCAAGGGGATGGGAGCCAACGTCAAGTGCATGCTGCCCAGCCGTGAAGGGGATGGCTACGGCCTTTCCAAAAATGCCATCCAGTCCATCCACGATAAGGGCTGCCAGCTCATCGTGACGGTGGACAACGGCATCTCCGCACTGGAGGAGGCTGAGTTTGCGGCTTCACTGGGAGTGGACCTGATCGTCACCGATCACCATCTGCCCCATGATACCCTGCCCAAAGCCGTTGCCGTGGTGGACCCCCGCCGCGCCGATGATACCAGCCCCTTCAAGGGCCTGTGCGGTGCAGGTGTGGCCTTCAAGCTCTGTGCCGCGCTGGATGGCTGCCCGCCCGAGGAGATGCTGGATTACTGCGGTGATCTTGCCGCCGTGGGCACCGTGGCGGACGTGATGCCCCTGACCGGCGAGAACCGCACCCTGGTCAAAGCGGGCCTGCACCTGCTGCAGCACTCCGACCGGCCCGGCCTTCTGGCCCTGCTGGATGAGGTGGGGCTGGGCGGCAAGCCCGTGACCGCCGAGAATGTCAGCTATGCCATTGCCCCCCGCATCAACGCGGCGGGCCGGATGGACAGCGCTGTGACCGCCCTGCAGCTGGTGCTGTGTGAGGATGAGGAACGCGCTGCCGAGCTGGCACATAAACTGAACGAGATCAACGCCGCCCGGCAGGAGACCGAGGGCGAGATCGCCAAGGCCGCGCAGGCCCAGCTGGAGGCCGAACCCGCCATTCTGGAGGACCGGGTCATCCTGATCTGGGGCCGGGACTGGCACCCCGGTGTCATTGGCATCGTGGCATCCCGGCTGGTGGAAAAGACCGGCCGTCCCGTCATCGTGGTGTCCATTGATGAGCACGGCGAGGGCAAGGGCAGCGGCCGTAGTGTGCAGGGCTTCAACCTGCACGCCTGCATTGCCTCCTGCGAGGATCTTCTCCTCCGCTTCGGCGGCCACGCCATGGCGGCGGGCCTTTCGGTACGGGAGGAGAACCTGCCGGAGCTGCGCCGCCGTCTGAACGAGTGGGCCGCCCGGGAGTGCCCGGTGCTGGTGACCCCGCCGCTGGAATGCGACCTGTCCATCCATCTTGACCGCATCACCGTGGAATCTGTCCGGCGGCTGGACCAGCTGGCTCCCTACGGTGCCGAGAACCCCGCCCCGGTGTTCCTGCTGGAAAAGGCCGTGGTGGAGGGAGTCTACCCTGTCTCGGAGGGGCGGCACTGCCGCCTGCGCCTGCGGCAGGGCAATGCCTGCATCTATGCGGTCTGGTTCGGGATGCACCCGGAGCAGCTGCCCTATGCCACCGGCGATGTGGTGGACGCGGCCCTGAGCCTCTCGGTTTACGAGGCCGCCCGGGGCGCACAGCTTTCGGGCCGCATTCTGGAGCTGCACCCGGCGGGCTTTGGCAACGCCGCCGCCCAGCAGACTGCGCTGGTGCAGGCTTTGCGCCGCGGCAGCCCGCTGACTGCCCAGCAGCGCGCCCTGATCGCACCGGAGCGCAGTGATATCATTACCGTTTACCGGGAACTGCAGGCCCGGCGCTGGCACGCCGAGGATATGCAGCCCCTGTTTGCAAAGCTGGGGGAGGAGCACAGCGGCAAAACGCTGGTGGCCCTGACGGCCCTGGAACAGGTGGGCCTGATCGCCGCCGTGGAGCGCGGCGGGGCAAAGTTCTGGGAGCTGGTTCCCACGGCAGGCAAGAAGAACCTGGCCGATGCCCCCATCCTGAAATGTCTGGAGGAGTAAAAATATGCCAGAGGGAAAGAAACCAGCGGAGGATCTTTACTCCGCAAAAACGCATCTGCATCAGCCGGTGCCGGAGGTGTCTACCGTGAACGCCACGGCCCTGCCGGCCGACGCGCCCGAGGGTGCTCTGCCCAGCGAGGTGCGGCCTGAGATCGTTACCTGGGAGAAGCTCTGCGAGGCCATCAAGGCCAGCGGCAAGGCCTACAACATGGAGATGATCACCAAAGCCTATGACCTTGCCAACAAGGCGCACAACGGGGTCTGCCGCCGCAGCGGCGAGCCCTACATCTGCCACCCGCTGGCCGTGGCCCGCCTGGTGCTGGATCTGGGCATGGATTCGGAGAGCATTGCCGCCGCCCTGCTCCATGACGTGGTGGAGGATACCCCCACCACGCTGGAGGACCTGACCGCCGCCTTTGGCGAGGAAGTGGCCCTTCTGGTGGACGGCGTGACCAAGCTGACCAAGATCCAGTTCTCCAACATCGAGGAGCTGCAGGCCGAGAACCTGCGCAAGATGCTGCTGGCCATGAGCCGGGATGTCCGCGTGATGATCATCAAGCTCTGCGACCGGCTCCACAATATGCGCACCGGCGATGCCTGGCCTGAGCAGAAGCGCCGCGACAAGGCCCGTGAGACGATGGAGGTCTATGCCCCCATCGCCAACCGTCTGGGCATCCTGAACGTCAAGGAGGAGCTGGAGGACCGCAGTCTGCACTACCTTGACCCTGTGGGTTACGAGGAGATCAGCAAGATGCTGAGCGAGCGTGCAGGGGAGGAGTTCCTTGCCAGAGTGTCCGGTGTCATCGAGCTGCGGCTGAAGGAGAGCGGCATCGAGGGTGCCACCATCAAGCGCCGGGTCAAGAGCATCTACGGCATCTACCGCAAGACCATCATGCAGAACAAGTCCTTCGATGAGATCTACGATATCTATGCCGTCCGTGTCATTCTGGATACGCTGGCCGAGTGCTACAGCACCCTGGGCCTCATCCACGATATGTACCACCCGCTGCCCAACCGCTTCAAGGATTATATCTCCACCCCCAAGCCCAACGGCTACCAGAGCCTGCACACCACCGTCATCGGCCACGAGGGCATCCCCTTTGAGGTGCAGATCCGCACCCGCAAGATGGATGAACAGGCAGAGTACGGCGTTGCCGCCCACTGGAAGTACAAGGAAGGGCTGGATGGCCACGATAAGCTGGACGAGCGCCTGGCCTGGGTCAGCCAACTGCTGGAGAACCAGCGCGTCAGCGAGGCCTCCGGCAACCTGCTCCATGACCTGAAGAGCGACCTGCTGCCCGAGGAGGTCTTTGCCTTTACCCCCAAGGGCGATGTCATCAACCTGCCCACGGGTGCCACCTGCATCGACTTTGCCTATGCCATCCACTCCGCCGTCGGCAACCGGATGGTGGGCTGCAAGGTCAACAACCGGATGGTGCCCATTGACCACATTGTTTCCACCGGCGAGATCATTGAAGTCATCCTTGGCCCGGCGGACAAGGGCCCCAGCCGCGACTGGCTGAAGATCGTGCGTACCAGCGAGGCCAAGAGCAAGATCCGCAACTGGTTCAAGAAGATGCGCCGGGAGGAGAATATCCAGGAGGGCCGCGACACGCTGGCCCGGGAGCTGCGCCGGGAGATGATCTTCATCCCCGACGACGAGCTGGATGAATTCATCGGCAGCTGCTGCCGCCGCCTGCGCCAGAACAACGCCGAGGAGCTGTATGCCGCCATCGGCTACGGCGGCATCACCATTGCCAACTGCCTGCCAAAGCTGAAGGAAGAGTGGCAGAAGCGGAAGAGCGAGGAGGGCAAGAACGAGCAGCTGGCCAAGGTGGATCTGAGCAAGGTCCACGCCACCGACGGTGTGGTGGTGGAGGGCTTCGACAACACCCCCATCAAGTTCGCCAAGTGCTGCAGCCCGCTGCCCGGCGACCCCATCGTGGGCTTTATCACCCGCGGTTTTGGCGTGTCCATCCACAAGCAGAGCTGTGTCAATGCCATCTCCAGCATGAAGGACCCCACCAACGCCCCCCGCTGGGTCAAGGCTTACTGGGCCGACAGCGTCAAGGACAGCTACAAGGCCGGCCTTGAGATCGTGGCGCTGGACCGCAACGAGCTGCTGCGGGATGTGCTGAGCGCTCTGGCCGATATCCGGGTGCCCATCTACACCATGAACGCCCGTCAGGTGGAAAACAACTGCGCCGTGGTCAGCCTGACCATCGGCATCAACAATACCGAGCACCTGAACCGTGTGGTGGCGCGTCTGTCCAAGGTCAAGGATGTGCTCAAAGTGACAAGGAGTTAAACCATGCGTGCAGTCATTCAGGCAGTGTCCTCCGCTTCTGTCCGGGTCAACGGCGGGGAGCCCCGCTCCATCGGCCCCGGCCTGGTCATCCTGCTGGGTGTCCGGGATACCGATACGCTGGACATCGTGCCCAAGCTGGCGGATAAGTGTGCGGGCCTGCGCATCTTCAAGGACGAAAACGACAAGCTGAACCTCAGTGCAAAGGACCTGGGCTATTCGGCACTGGTGGTCAGCCAGTTCACGCTCTACGGCGACACGAAAAAGGGCTACCGCCCCAGCTTTATCAAAGCGGCCCGGGCCCCGCTTGCGGTGGATGCCTACGAGCTGTTCCTTGCCGAGATGAACCGGCAGGGCCTCAGGGATGTGCAGCACGGCGAGTTCGGCGCGGATATGCAGGTGTCTCTGGTGAACGAGGGGCCCTGCACCATTGTCATCGACACGGACGAGTGGGCGCACCACTCGTAATGGCCCGCCCCCGGCAAAGCCGGAACATCTGAACAGTTAGAAGGATATAGGATATGAAAGCATTTCATCTTCTCGGCGCTGCGCCGCTTTATACCAACAGCTTTGTCCTGATCTCCGATGCGGGCCATGCAGTGGTCATTGACCCTGCCGCCGAAGCGCAGGAGTACGATAAAATTTTCAAAGAGAACAACGCGACGCTCACCACCATCCTCTGCACCCACGGCCACTATGACCATGTGGGCAGTGCAGGGGTGCTGAGCCGGGAGTGGAAGGCCAGGATCTACTGTGAGCCCGCCGACTGCAGGGGCAGCCAGCTCTTTCCCCTGAAAAGCGCGGACAGCGGCTATCAGGAGGGGGAAAGGCTCACCGTGGATGAGCTGACCTTTACCGTCTGGCACACCCCCGGCCATACCGAGGGCGGTGTGGTGCTGCTGTGCGGGGACTACCTCTTTGTGGGCGATACCGTGTTCCAGGGCAGCATTGGCCGCACCGATCTGGAGGGCGGCAGTATGCAGAAAATGGATGCCAGCCTGCGCAAGCTGGCGGGCCTGCCTATCCCCAAAGAGACCCAGCTGCTGCCCGGCCACGGGGATTTTTCCACCCTTGGCGAGGAACTGGCGAACAATTACTATATCCGCAGCGCCCTGCGCGGCGGGAATGCGGATTTTTAAGGATAAAGAGAGAAAAACATGAAGATTTATATTACCGGCCTGCCCTCCGGCTACGAGGTGGAGCATCTGGTGCGCCTGTTTTACCCTATGGCTCCGCTTACCCTCACCCCGCCGGAAGAGGGCGAGGACTGTGTCTGGGCCGAGAAAAAAGAGGATAGTCTGTACGCCATGGTGCGGGAGCAGGGCCAGAGCAGGGATGCGGCGGCTCCATTGCCCCGCCCCGTGGAAGCAGGCGGCGAGACGGTGGAGTTCACCCTTGCCAGCCTGACCTACGACCTGCTGCGGAGCTGGACCGGCATCCGCCCGCCCTGGGGCAAGATGACCGGCGTGCGCCCGGTGCGGCTCATCCACGACAAGCGTGCCGCGGGCTGGACCGAAGCCGACATCAACCGGTTCTTTCTGGAGCGTTTTGACTGCTCCCGGCAGAAGTACGACATGGCCAAGGCCATCGCCGACCTGCAGGAGCCCATCCTGAAGCTGGGCAGCGCCCCCAAAACGTACAGCCTGTATCTCGGCATCCCGTTCTGCCCCTCCCGGTGCAGCTACTGCAGCTTTGTCAGCTGCAACCTTGACCGGGACCGCAAGCTGGTGCAGCCCTATGTGGACTGCCTGTGCAGAGAGGTGGAGGCCATCCGGGAGCAGGCCGACAAGGCAGGACTGAAGCTGTGCAGCATCTATATCGGCGGCGGCACCCCCACCAGCCTGTCCGCTGACCAGCTCCGCCAGCTCATGGGTACGGTGCGGGAGAACTTCGACCTTTCCAAGGTGGTGGAGTACACGGTGGAGGCGGGCCGCCCCGACTGCACCGATGCCGAAAAGCTGGCTGTCATCAAAGAGTACGGTGCCACCCGCATTTCCATCAACCCCCAGACCTTCTCGGACGAGGTGCTGGCGGGCATTGGCCGCAGGCACTCGGCGCAGGATATCCTGGACTGCTATGCCGATGCCCGGAGGGCGGGCCATGAGGACATCAACATGGACCTCATCGCGGGCCTGCCCGGCGATACGGTCGCGGGCTTTGAGCACAGCTTGCGGCAGGCCATCGCGCTGGACCCTGAGAACATCACCGTTCACACCCTGACCCTCAAGCGGGCCTCCCGCATCGTCATCGAGGACCAGAAGGAGAACGACTACGCAGACGTAGCGGCCATGCTGGAAAAATGCCAGCTGCTGGCCGATGCAGGATATCGCCCCTATTACCTCTACCGCCAGAAGAACACCCTGCAGAATCTGGAAAATGTGGGTTGGTGCAAGCCGGGCCACGAGGGGTACTATAATATCTATATCATGGAGGAAGTCCAGACCATCCTTTCGGCCGGAGCAGGCGGCAGCACCAAGCTGGTGGCCGACGGAGGCCGACGGATGCAGCGCATCTTCAATTTCAAGTATCCGACAGAGTATATCCAGCGCTTTGCGGAGGTACTGGAGCGCAAAAAAGGAGTGGCTGATTTTTATGATCACGATTTGGGTCCCGAAACGTCTGGTTGAAGTCGGGCTGTACAACGTTGCCGCCCGCAGTCCGCAGGAACTTGCCGCCCTGAGCGAGCAGAGCTACCGCGACCGCGTGAAGTACGCCGCCGAAAAGGTGCGCCTTTCCGGCACCAAGATCGTCATGCTCACCGGCCCGTCGGCCAGCGGCAAGACCACCAGCGCCCACAAGCTGGCCGAGGAGCTGATCCGGCAGGGAACATACGCCCATGTGGTCAGCCTGGATAATTTTTTCCGTGGGGCGGAGTTCTACCCCCGCCTGCCCGATGGCACCCTGGATTACGAAAACCCCGATACCATGGACCTGCCCCTTGTCCGGCAGTGCCTGCATGAGCTGAGCGAGACGGGCCGGACCACCCTGCCCATCTATGATTTTGCCAACGAGCGGCGCTCCGACGAGACCGAGGCCGTGGACCTGCAGGGCGGTGTCTGCATCGTGGAGGGTATCCATGCCCTGAACCCGGAGCTCACCGGCCTTGTGCCTGCGGAGGATGTCTACCGCATTTACGCCGGCCTGCGGGAGGAATATGCCATCGACGGCCGCCGGGTCATCAACACCCAGGACATCCGCCTGTGCCGCCGCACCCTGCGGGACGCTGCCGCCCGGGGCCGCAGCCCCGAAAAGACCCTTGCCATGTGGGACCGGGTGCTGGACGGCGAGACCCGGTATATCAAGGGCTTCAAGACCACGGCAGACTTTCTGCTGGACACCTCCTTTACCTATGAGCTGGGCCTGATCTCCAGGCTGCTGGGCATCGTGCGCCGCCAGTTCACGCTGGAGGGCCACAACGCCGAGCTCTGGGACGAGACTGCCCGCCGCTTTGAGCACGTGGTCCCGCTGGATCTGGAGCTTCTGCCCGCCGACAGCATGCTGCGGGAGTTCTACGGCAGTGCCGTAAAATAAAATCGCGCTCTGCGAGGAAAATGTTCCATTCTCTTGTTTAAATGCGAAAAAACTGTTTCCAAATCCGCACGAAACTGTAAAAGTTGCGGTGGATTCGTTGCAATCAGTGCCTGAGTGCGCTATAATGAAACCATCATCTGACAGCACACACAGGGCCAATGCCCGTAAGAGAGGTGTCATTATGGATTTCAATAAGATCAAGGAAATGGGTCTGGAATATGCGGAAAAGGGCCGCAATGCCGCCATGGATCTGGCAGAGCGCGGCAGAACGCAGGCAAAGATCGTCTCGGAACAGACCAAGATTGCCCGGGCACAGCGTCAGCTGGGTGCACTGGTCTACAGCCTGGCCAAGGGCAACGAGGAGAACCAGCCCCTTGTGGATAAGTATATCGAGATGATCAGCAGCATCGAGGCAAATCTGAACGCCCTCAAGGAGAGCCTTGGCCCCGCTGCCGAGGTCATCACTCACGATCTGGACGAGGAGCCCGCCGAGGACAGCGGCATCACCGTTGAGCCGACCGTGGAAAAGGACAAAAAGCCTGACACGGACAAAAAGACCTGCCCCCAGTGCGGCGCGCCGGTCTCTGAGGATGCGCTGTTCTGCAACAAGTGCGGCGCACAGCTGTAACGCAAAAGCCTTGAAAGGGCGGTGTCCCCGTAGGGGGATGCCGCCCTTTCTGCACAGAAACAGGGTAAAGTGTGAAAATTCTGGAAACAATTGAAATGAAAAGCCGGAAAATGCGCTTGTCCCCTTGAAAAATCGCAGATTCTGCGGTACAATCGAGCTCAGGTTTTTGAGCAGAGGAAAGGGGAGTGCACCCATGCAGGACTGGCCCGAACGGGAACGCTACACGGCGGAGGATCTGCTGCAGATCATCCGCATTCTGCGCGACAGAGAAAACGGCTGCCCCTGGGATAAGGTGCAGACCCACGCTTCCATCCGAAAAAACTTTCTGGAGGAGACCTGCGAGGCGCTGGAAGCCATTGATGCCGACGACGCAGCCATGATGCGCGAGGAGCTGGGCGACGTGCTGATGCAGGTGGCGTTCCATACCGTCATTGAGGAAGAGCGGGGCCGGTTCGATTTCGAGCAGGTCTGCCGGGAGGTGTGCGAGAAGCTGGTGTTCCGGCACCCGAACATCTTTGCCTCTTCGGCGGCTGAAAATGCTGGTATAAACAGCTGGGATGCGCTCAAAAATAAGGAAAAGGGCCGCACCACGCTGGCGGATGAGCTGAACACAGTTCCAGCCACCCTGCCCGCCCTGATGTATGCCCAGAAGATGCAGAAGCGTGCCGCCCGCAAGGGCGCGTTTGCGCAGACGGCAGAGGATGCCGCCGCTGCCCTGAAGGCTGCCGAGCGCGGCTGGGAGGAAGCGGTGCCGGAAAATGCCGCCGAGCGGGCCGGGGCGCTGCTGTTTGCAGCGGCCAATGCCATGCGGCTGGCCGGTGTGGACGCGGAAGAGGCCCTGACCTTTGCATCCGGGCGGTTCCGTCAGGAGCTGCTGCAAAAGACCGAAGATTCGGACGGGCAGGAACGCCCTGCCACTGTCTGATAGAAAAAGCTGAGTAAAATTTTGTGGAGGTACCCCATTATGACCAAGACCGATCTGATCGCACA
The DNA here is from genome assembly GCF_049545105.1 of Faecalibacterium hominis (ex Afrizal et al. 2022). Classification (NCBI taxonomy): domain Bacteria; kingdom Bacillati; phylum Bacillota; class Clostridia; order Eubacteriales; family Oscillospiraceae; genus Faecalibacterium; species Faecalibacterium hominis (ex Afrizal et al. 2022). Next base: position 3,071,818 of record NZ_CP186860.1, read on the forward strand.
GGTTGCAGCAAACACCGAGATGAGCAAGAAGAGCGCCGAGTTGGCTGTCAATGCCGCTTTCGACGCACTGAGCAAGGCAATGGCTGAGGGTGAGAAGATCACCATCTCCGGCTTTGGCACTTTTGAGATCCGTGAGCGCGCAGAGCGCCAGGGCATCAACCCCCGCACCCGTGAGCCCATCACCATCGCTGCTTCCAAGAGCATTGTCTTTAAGCCGGGCAAGGCTCTGAAGGATACCCTGTAAGTTTGATTTTTGCCGCCGGGGCCGCAGTGGTTCCGGCGGTTTTTTTGTAAAACCTCTCAGGCACATTGCGTCGGCTCTCCTGTCCGGAGGCGCGGCGGCGGGCAAAGCGCAATGACAGAGAGGTTCTGCTTTTCTGGAGGATCATAACATGAGACTGGATAAATACCTGAAAGTTTCGCGGCTCATCAAGCGCCGCACCGTGGCAAACGAGGTGGCCGATGCGGGCCGCATCCTCATCAATGGCAAGATCGCCAAGGCCAGCCAGGCGGTCAAGGAAGGAGACATCATCGAGGTCACCTTCGGCAACCGGCCCATCAAGGTAAAGGTGCTCTCTGACGTGGAGCCCCGCACCAAGGATGTGGCCCGGGAAATGTACGAGATCATTTCGGAATAACCTCTCAGGCGCTTTGCACCAGCTCCCCTAATAGGGGAGCCAGGTTTATGCTGCTGCATTCTTGCCTCGCCTATCAGGAGAGGTGGCAGCCCGAAGGGCTGACGGAGAGGTTCTATCCCGCAAGCTGTTTGCATAACCTTCACCAGAAGGGGGAGAGGTGCATGGCAGAACAGGCGGGGAACAGCGACCTCATCCTGGAGAACCGGGAAAAGCTGACGGTAACAGGGGTCAGGCGGGTGCTGCAGTGCAACGCGGAGAGCGCCGCCATTGAAACAGCCCGGGGCGTGCTGCAGCTGGCCGGGGCGCAGCTCAACGTGACCAGCCTCGACCTCGACAGCGGGGAAGTGAAGCTGACGGGCCGCATCGACACGGTGGAGTATACCGCCGCGCGCACCCGGGGCGGCTTTCTGTCCCGGCTGCTCCGCTGATGGCACCGGCTCTTGCGCCCGCGCTCATTGGGCAGGAGGCGGCTGCCTGCGCCCTGCTGGGCCTTGTGCTGGGCAGCGTGCGCGCGGTGTTTCCGGTCAGGGGGCGGGCGGCGTTCCTGCCGGATATGGCCCTTGTGGGGGCTGTCCTGCTGGGGCTGCAGAGCTATGCCGCCGCCCTGAGCGCCGGGGGCGTGCTGCGGTGGTATATGCCGGGCAGCGCCTTTCTCTGCGCTTTTGGGGCCGAACGGCTTCTGCGGCCTGCTCTGCAGGCACTGGAACAGGGGCTGTTCTGGCTGGCGGCGGGGCCGCTCCGGCTGGCCCGGCGGGCATTGCAGCCGCTGGCAGCAGCCCGCAAAAACCGGGCGGAGCAGGTCAGAGCGCGCCGCGCGCAAAAAAGAAGCGCAAAAAAACCGAAAAAGAACTTGCCAAGCACACGGCGGTTGTTGTATAATTCTAACGTATCAAAGTAAGAGTACAGGCGTTTCGGGCCTGCTGAGCACAGGAGGCGCTGAAAAATGGCAAATACCACCCGGAAAAAGCGCAGACGCAGCCCGTTTGTGCGGACGATCCTTCGTCTTTTCTTCATTCTGCTGCTGTTGAGTATGCTGGCGGCCTACATCTCCAATCAGGTGTCCATCAGTTCCCGGCGTGCGGAATTGCAGACGCTGAACGAGCAGATCGAACAGCAAAAGACCCAGAACGAGGAGATGAAGCGCATCCTCAGCGGCGATGCCGACGATGTGACCGAGTGGGTCGCCCGGGATTCTTACAACTACGCAGCCCCCAACGAGCGCATCTTTGTGGATGTGACCGGCAACTGAGGGCACACCCCGCCGGGCAGCTCTGCGGACAGACCCGGTGCCCCCACAAAAAGAGAGCAAGGAGTATTGAGTTTTGGCAATTGAGGTAGGGAACGTACTGGAAGGTCGTGTGACCGGCGTAAAGTCCTTTGGTGCATTTGTTGCGCTGCCTGAGGGCAAATCGGGCATGGTCCACATTTCCGAGGTGTCCAATGAATATGTGCAGGATATCAACACGGTGCTGCACGACGGCGATGCTGTGAAGGTGCAGGTCATCAACATTGCACCGGACGGCAAGATCGCGCTGTCCATCAAGCGGCTGCTGCCGCCGGCACCCCGTCAGCCGCGCAGTGACCGTGGGCCCCGGCCCGGCGGCCCGCGCCAGAACGGCCCCCGCGAGGGTGGCCATTTCGGCAATTCCCGCGGCGGCGGACGGCCCCCTCGTGAGGGCGGGCGCGGCCCTGCCCGGGACGCTGCACCCCGTGTGTGGCAGCCCAAGGCCCCGGCCAAGAGCGATAACCTGAGCTTTGAGGATATGATGAGCCGCTTCAAGAGCCAGAGCGAGGAAAAGATGGCCGACCTCGACCACGAGACCAACAACCGCCGCGGCGGCGGTTATGCACCGCGCTCCCGCCGCGGCCGCTGAGCCATAGAACGAACCGGGCCTGCCCCAGCGGGGCGGGCCTGTTTTTGGTGGTGCGGCAACGCCCACGGACAAGAAAGGAACCAGAATGCCTGCAAAATTTGAACTGATCGCACCCTGCTTCTTTGGCTGCGAAGCAACTGCGAAATTTGAGCTGACCCGCATCGGGGCCGAGAACATCCGGGTAGGGGATGGCCGCCTGACCTTTGCGGGCGGGCCGGAGATGATCGCTGCCGCCAACCTGAACCTGCGCACGGTGGAGCGCGTGATGCTGCTCCTCAACACCTACCCCGCTTCCACCTTCGATGAGCTGTTTGACGGCGTGTACAGCATCCCCTGGGAAGAGCTGCTGCCCGCCGATGCCGCTTTCCCTGTGACCGGCTCTTCCCTGAACAGCCAGCTCACCAGCGTGCCTGCCTGCCAGAGCATCATCAAAAAGGCTGTGGTCAAGCGCCTGATGAACAAGCATCATACCTCTGTTCTGCCCGAGACCGGCGCGGAGTACAAGATCCGCTTCATGCTGCGCAAGAATGTCTGCGAGATCATGCTGGATACCACCGGCGAGGGCCTGCACAAGCGCGGCTACCGCCGCAACGCCATGGAGGCCCCCATCCGTGAGACGCTGGCCGCGACCATTGCCGACCTGGGCCGTGTCCGCCGCGACAGTCTGGTGGAGGATCCCTTCTGCGGCAGCGGCACCCTGCTGATCGAAGCCGCCCAGAAGGCCATGAACATTGCCCCCGGCCTCAAGCGCCGCTTTGCCGCCGAGCGTTACAGCTTTGTACCCGCTTCCCTCTGGGCCGAGCAGCGCCAGAAAGCGCTGGCAGAGTCCAAGCTGGATGTGGGCTTTGAAGCCTTTGGCTACGATATCGACCCCGCCGCCGTGGCACTGGCCAATGCCAACGCAAAGCTGGCCGGTGTGGAAAAGCGCTGCCATTTCGAGGTGGCCGATGTCGCTGACTTTGCGGCAAAGCCCGAAGCCATCGTTCTGACCAATCCCCCGTACGGCGAGCGGATGAGCACCATCGAAGGTGCCGCCAAGCTGGCCCGCACCCTGGGCCAGCAGATGGCCGAGCATCCCTGCGCGGGCCTGTACGCCATCACTGCCGATATGGAGTTTGAGAGCCACTACGGCAAGCGCGCCAACAAGCGCCGCAAGATGTACAACGGTATGATCCCCTGCCAGCTGTATATGTACTACGAGGCCCCCAAGTTTGAGCACAAGGCAAAGCCGATGCCCAAGCAGGGCTTTGACGGGAAGCGTACCGCCGAGTTCAAGAAAAAGTAAACAGGAGAACAAAAAGACATGGACGGTCCGATGCGGCCTTATCTTCCGGAGCTTACCATCCGGGATTATAATATCTACCAATGGTATCTGCGGGGCGTGCAGTATCAGCTGAACACGACCTACGGGCTCTACTCGTGCAGTCTGCTGCAGCACAACGGGGTTCTGTTCGCACTGCTGTCAGACAGCCTGGCCGGGCGGGAGGCGACCTGCAAAAAGGTGCGCCTGCCCTGGACGCTCTGCTGGAGGCCGATGATGTGCCAGACCCAGGGCATCCGGCTGGCTGCGCAGGTGGAGGTGCTGCTGGGCTGGCATAAGCTGCAGGACCGCCGCTGTGACGAGCTGCCCTTAAAACAGCGGGTGAAGCGCACCATCGACCGCATCCTGCTCCGCCGCGCCTACGAAAAGGCCGTGCAGGAGAACCCCGCGCTGGAGCGGCTGTTTGAACAGGAGCAGGAGCAGGCGATCGTTCAGAGGAACCTGAACGCCAAGAACTACACCGAGGTTGCCGAGCCTATGAGCAACATCTACGGCGCGCTCTACTCCACGCTTGCCACCGATGAGAACAGCCAGCGCAAGAGTATGCGCTATATCGGCAGCTGCATCGGGCGGGTGTTCTACCTGCTGGATAAGGCGGGCCGTGTGGCCGGTGACAAGCGGGCCGGGCGGTACAATGTGTATCTGGTCAACGGTGTCGAGGACCCCGGTGCTGCACTGGAAAATGCCCGGCGGCAGTCGCTGGCTGCGGCAAACGATCTGGTGCGCGCCTACGGGATGCTGGATGTCAAGCTGAACAAGAGCCTGATCGACAATATTATGATCCTGGGCCTGCGCCATGCGGTGGAGCCGCTGGACCCGGAGAACCAGCCCGTGCGCTGGGAGCTGCCGTGAAGGCCCGCAAGAGCTGGGCTATGGCCTACTGCGGCATGGCGGCTGCCCTGAGCGTAGCCCTGATGCTGCTGGGGGCCGTGGTGCCGGTGCTGATGTTCATTGCTCCGGCGGTGGCCAGCCTGCTCATCGCCACGGTCTGCGTGGAGTGCGGCAGGACCATGGCCCTGACAGCCTACGGCGCGGTGAGCCTGCTCAGCCTGCTCTTTGTGCCGGATAAGGAGGTGGCGCTGGTCTTTGTATTCCTGCTGGGGTATTACCCGCTGGTCAAGCCCCGGTTTGAGCGCATCCGTCTGCCGCTGGTGCGGGTGCTGTGCAAGCTGCTGCTCTGCAACGGTGCCGTGCTGGCCATGTACGGGCTGGTGCTGCTGCTGGTGCCTGCGGGCAGCATTTCGCAGGAGCTGAAGACCACCGCGCTGGTGGTCTCGCTGGCCACCCTTGCCATGGGCAACGTGGCCTTTCTGCTGTATGACCGGGCGCTCCACAACCTGCTGCAGGTGTATCAGCTGGTGTGGCGGCCGAAACTGCATAAGATGCTGGGAAAGTAATGAATAAACCTCTCAGTCTCGCATACGCTCGACAGCTCCCCTAGTAGGGGAGCCCCTGGCGAAAACGGAAACTTTGCGAGGACTGCCAAGACCTCCCCTACAAGGTGAGGTGGCATTGCGAAGCAATGACGGAGGGGTTGTATGAAAGAAAACTTGAAAGAAGGAATGTCTACCACCAGTTGACACAAAGCGCCGGGCCACACGGGTGACAGCCGTGAGGGTGACGAGGAGAGGAATCATCGAAAATTTCGGCGGATGTTTCTCCGGCTGACCATGGGCTATACCAGCCGCAGAGAGGGGCAAAAATCGGCAGTGATACCGTAACAGATCCCCTCAAAGAAAGCCATACAAGAACATAAACTGTTACAGGAGGCTGACAGCTGTGCTGCGCGCGTTTTTTGCGCCGGGCTGTCGGCATGGAGGTGTTTTGTATGTGTGGCATTGTTGGTTATGTTGGAAAACGGAATGCACAGGATGTTTTGCTGGATGGTCTGGAAAAGCTGGAGTACCGCGGCTATGATTCCGCCGGTGTGGCGCTGGCTTTGGAGGGCGGCATCCGGGTGGTCAAGAGCAAGGGCCGTCTGGCGGAGCTGCGCAAGCGGCTGGCGGTGGAGGCCCTGGCCCGGAGCGGCTGCGGCATCGGCCACACCCGGTGGGCGACCCACGGAGAGCCCAGCGATGTGAACAGCCACCCGCATTCCACGCCCCGGGTGAGCATCGTCCACAACGGCATCATTGAGAACTATGGTGTGCTGAAGGAGCGGCTCATGGCCAAGGGCTATACCTTTGAGAGCGAGACCGACACCGAGGTCCTGGTCAAGCTCATCGACAGCTGTTATGAGGGAGAGCCCCTCAAGGCTCTGCGCGCCGCTCTGGCCATGGTGCGGGGCAGCTATGCGCTGGCTGTCCTGTTCCGGGATTTCCCGGATACCCTGTTCGCGGTCAAGCGAGAGAGCCCGCTCATCGTGGGCTGGGGCGAAGAGGAAAACTTTATCGCGTCGGATATCCCGGCGCTGCTGAAATATACCCGCCGGTACAGCGTGCTGGAAGAGGGGGACATGGCGGTGGTGAACGCCGACGGCATCCGCTTCTACAATGAGTTCGCGGAGCCGGTGGAGCGAGAAGTTCTGACCGCCAACTGGGATCAGGAAGCCGCTGAAAAGGGCGGCTACCCGCACTTCATGCTGAAGGAGATCAACGAACAGCCTGCGGCCATCACGGCCACAGTGAGCCCTCGCGTGGAAAACGGTCTGCCCGACCTGCGCGTTCCTGAGCTGACGGATGAGCGGCTGCGCCGCATCGGCACGGTGCATCTGGTGGGCTGCGGCACGGCCATGCACGCGGGCATGGTGGGCAAGGCTGCCATCGAGGCGCTGGCCCGGGTGCCTGCACAGGTGGAGATCGCCAGCGAGTTCCGCTACCGGAACCCCATCCTGCGGCCGGAGGATCTGGTCATCATCATCAGCCAGTCGGGCGAGACCAGCGATACGCTGGCTGCCCTCAAGCTGGCCAAGAGCCGGGGTGTGCCGGTGCTGGCCATTGTGAACGTGGTGGGTAGCAGCATTGCCCGCGCGGCGGATTATGTCATGTACACCTATGCCGGCCCTGAGATCGCCGTGGCCTCCACCAAGGCCTACATGGTGCAGATGTGCGTGCTCTACCTGTTCGCCCTGCGGCTGGCTTACGCCCGGGGAATGCAGACCGATGCCGAGATTCGCCGCCTGACGGCAGAGCTGCTCCGGGCCGGAGAGGTCATCAAGCCCCGTCTGGCCGATTGTGAGCAGATCAAGTATCTGGCCAGCCGTTTCGTCAATACCCAGAGCTGCTTCTTCATCGGCCGCGGGTTCGACTATTCGCTCTCGCTGGAGGGCAGCCTGAAGCTGAAGGAGATCAGCTATGTCCACTCGGATGCCTATGCGGCGGGCGAGCTCAAGCATGGCACCATCAGTCTGGTAACAGACTGCGTGCCGGTGATCGCTCTTGCCACCCAGAAGCAGGTCTACGAAAAGACCATCTCCAACGCCAAGGAGACCAAGAGCCGCGGCGCGAAGGTCCTGCTCTTCACCACCCGGGATGCCGTGGTGCCCGATGGCGTGGCCGACTATGTGGTGCGTCTGGATGACTACGATGACCTGCTGATGCCCCTGCAGCTCATCGTTCCGCTGCAGCTGTTTGCCTACTATATGGCTGTTCTGCGCGGCTGTGATGTGGATAAGCCCCGTAATCTCGCCAAGAGCGTGACCGTGGAATAACCGTAGAATCAGAAATCAAGCCTTGCCAAACCCGCCCGCTGGTGGTATACTATCTAGGTAACCGATGCTGGTGTGGCGCAATGGCAGCGCAACTGATTTGTAATCAGTGGGTTGCAGGTTCAACTCCTGTCACCAGCTCCAAAAAGACCTCAAAACGGAAAACGTTTTGGGGTCTTTTGCTGTTATAGAAAGTGCTTTTATTGCGGTAAAACGCAGGAAAATAGAGAACGACAGAAAAAGGGAAAATCCGTGGAAAAAGTAGTTGACAAATGCCACTTCAGATGATAAAATATACAGGCAGTCAGCGATGACTGCAAATAGAATATGGGCGTGTTCCCGAGTGGCCAATGGGGACAGACTGTAAATCTGCTGCTTTTCAGCTTCGGTGGTTCGAATCCACCCGCGCCCACCAAACAAGAAAAATCCGAACCTGTTTCCGATTGGAGAAGGGTTCGGATTTTTCGTTTTCTTCGGGTACGATAACGAAGGCTCCCGTGGAAGATACAAAACTCCGATACCTTGTCATAGACCGTAACCACACAACAAGAGTTTGGAGGACACAATGATGAAATACGATGCAAGAGCCTGTTCGTTCAATATGGATACCGGGTGTGTGGAGCTGCTGCTCCAAGATGGGCGTAAAATCTCCATCGACTGCACCGGGGTCGAGGATGCGCTGGATGTCACCATGGCCCAGCAGACTGAACTGGACTACCTCATCTACAACGACCCACTGGGCTATGCGGATTTGATTCTGAACGGTGACCCGGAGGAGTATTTGAAAAACGTAGCTGGAAGCCATGGGTTAGAAGATTAAGGGCAAAAAAATAAGAGGTGCGCCCAACTGGACACACCTCGGCGAGATACATCTATGTAAGGCAGGGCGTTCCCTTTACCGGGAGCGTCCTGCTGTTTTTATGCGGCAACAGGCAATGCTTGTAGAGCTTCCTGCTCTTTCAGCCATTCCTCATATTCACGCTGGCCTTCCTCGCTGTTGAAAAACTCAACCATGGAGGGATAAAAGCAACGTGCAAGGGTCTTGATTGCTTCATCCGGGTAGCCGGATTTGTTTGACTTCTTCTTTTTGTTCAAATAGTATCCTCCGAAAC